>CAWFIJ010000010.1:0-174277 GCA_963815855.1 Terriglobia bacterium
GGGCCGTGACCGCGTGGACATTTTCTTTAGCCGAGGGACCGCTCCCTTACGGTCGCGGCTCTGTAAGTATTCGGCCGCGGCCCGGTAACTAGTGTCCTGAGTCAGAGATTCGTTTAGAAAGGCGCTGGACCTTGCCCAGGATGAGATCCGCGTCCGCGGTCCACACGAACGGCTTGGGGTCTTTGTTGCGCTGGTCCAAGTATTCCAGCATCGCCTTCTCCAACGCTCGAACCGCCGTATGGCTCCCGCGCCGGACACATCGCTCGGTCACTTCGGCAAACAGCCGTTCCACCAGGTTCAGCCAACTGCCGCTGGTCGGTGTGAAGTGCGCGTGATAGCGAGGGTGGCGCGCCAACCACGTTCGCACTTTGCCGACCTTGTGTGTTCCGTAGTTGTCCATTACCAGATGGACCTCAAAACCGCGCGGGAGATTTGCGTCGATGTCGTTGAGGAACCGCAGAAACTCCTGATGGCGGTGCCGCCGGTAGCAACTGCTGATGGTGATGCCGCTGGCCACATCCAAAGCCGCGAACAATGATGTGACGCCATGCCGTTCGTAGTCATGCGACTGCTTCGCCGGCACACCCGGTGCCAGCGGCAGAATCGGTTGCGTGCGGTTCAGTGCCTGAACCTGGCTCTTTTCATCGACGCAGAGGACAATCGCGCGGTCCGGAGGATTCAGGTACAAGCCTACGATGTCCCGCACCTTCTCGACGAACTGCGGGTCTTTGGAAAACTTGAAGTTCTCGACGCGATGCGGCTGTAGTCCGAAGGCGCGCCAAATCCGCACGATAGCCGTCTGCGACAGTCCCGCCTGTTGAGCCATCAGCCGGGTGCTCCAGTGCGTGCTATTCGCGGGCATGGACTCCAGCGTTTTCGTGATCACCTCTTCGACCTGCGCGTCCGTGATCGACCGCGGCGCGCCCGGGCGGGGTTCGTCGAGCAAACCTTCCAGCCGGTCCACGCGAAATCGCTCCCGCCATTTGCAGACCGTCGCCCCTGTGATCCGCAGTCGCTTAGCCACCTCGCCATTGCTCAGTCCTTCGCTGCAGCCCAGGACAATGCGGGCACGCATAGCCATGGCTTGTGCGGATTTCGGGCGGCGCGCCAGCATCGACAGCTTCTCTTCTCCTCCGGGGTCACATTGAGCGGTTTGGTCGGGCGTCCGATGGGCATATCCAAGTATGCACCGGCACCTCAGATTATTCAACATATTTCTGACTCATGACACTAGTGCGTCATCGCATACACGACGTAGTTTACGCCCAACCGGATCGCCAGGTCGGAGAATTGCGCCGGGTAGCGCGGGATCGTCCGCGTATTCCCACGCGTCGCCGATATCGGAGTTGTACGAGATGGCGATCATGACGCGCCCTTTGTCGTCGTAGATGCCGCGCCAGTGCGCGCCTTTGCCGTCTTCGGGCACGCCGTCGGAGAAGCGGAGCTTATACCCCAGCCCACATGCGCCTGCCCGGGCATCTGGATGCGATCCTTCAGAGTCGTAAACCGTGTGGAAGATCGGGATCGTCGTCGGCGATGTCGCGGATATCGCGGTCCGGGAAGGCGCGCTTGATCGCGCTTTTCGAACTCGTCCCACTCGCAGACTGCCGTGGAAATCGTCGGCCATGAAAAATCCGCCGCGCAGCAGGTATTCGCGCAGCGCCTGGCCCTGCGCGTCGGTGAGCCCCCATTCGCCCACCTGCACCGCGTAGAGCCACGGCCAGTCGAACTCGTCGCCCTCATCGAGATTGACCACCTGCTCGACGGAGCGCACGTGAACGCGCGTGAGCCGGCGCACCGCCAGGGAAAAATGCCGGTCGGCGCGCGGAAAATCCTGCGCTCCAGTCGGAGACGCCGGTGTGCCAGTCGAGGTCGCGCCCCTCATAGCCGTTCAGCGGCCCCGGCGGAAACATCAGCCGCGCGAAGGCCAATTCGGTACTGTATTGTGATCGGGCGGCAGCGGAATCTCGCCGATGCTGGTACTCGATGCCCGGAAATTCGCGGAACGGCCGCTGGAACGCCAGCAGCACCCCCGCCGCAATCATCCCGCAGACCAGCGCTTTCCGCATCCCTCCCGCTTCCTGGTATAGAGGATAGCACCGGCAGGGGGTTACGCCGCGCGAACCTCCACCGTATCCGTTACCGTAGTCGGTTCCGGAACCGGTTCTCCTCGCCGGCACATCCCCTCGATGTGGAACTCGATCGCTTCCGCGATGAGTTGGCGTGTTTCCTCAATCGTGCGGCCGGTCGTTACGCAGCCCGGAAGATCCGGCACATAGGCGGCCCAGTTGTGAGGCGCCTTTTCGAATACCACCGCGTATCTTTTCATCTCTTGAGACCGCCTTCCTCCCCCTCATCTCCCCAGCTCCGCCACCGTCTCCAGATGATACGTCTGCGGAAACAGATCCACCAGCGTCATCTTCTCCATGCGGTAGCCCGCCGCCACCAGCGCCGCCAGGTCGCGCGCCAGCGTGGCCGGGTCGCAGGCCACGATCGTCACGCGCGCGCGGCTGCAGTTCCGCCAGCCGCCGCACCACGGCCTTGCCCAGGCCCGCGCGCGGCGGATCCAGCAGCACGAAATCCGGCGCGCGCTCCAGCTCCTGCCAGATACTCTTCCGCGGTCGCGCTGCTCCGCGCGCACATTGGCCAGCCCGGCGCGCTCCGCGTTGAACTCGCAGATCGCGCACCGCGCCGCGCGCCCGATTCCACCGCCGTCACCTCGCGGAATCGCCGCGCCAGCGGCAGCGAAAACAGCCCCACGCCCGCGTACAGATCGAGCGCCGTTTCGCCCTCCGCGCCGTCCACGGCCGCCTCCACCAGCCGGTCCATCAGGAACCGGTTCACCTGGAAAAACGAATTGCGGCTCACGCGGAAGCGCGCCGTCGTAATCGAGCGCGCCCTGTCACCAGCCCGGGAATCGTCTTCCGCGCACCAGTCGAAGAAGCGCCGCGCCACCGGCCGGTCCGTCTCGAGCACATTCAACTGCACCTGCCGCTCGTCGGTGAAGATCTCGAGCGACCGCACGAAGCGCGGCCAGCGCCGGATCGCGCAGCATGCCGCTCAAGCGCCGCGATCGCCTCGTTGATCTTGGGCGAGGCGATCGGGCACTGGTCGATCGCGCACAGCTTGTGCGAGCGCGCCTCGCGATACCCGAGCCGTCCCTGCTCCACGTGCAACTGCACGCGATTGCGATAGCCCCACGGCTCGCCCGCGACCACCGCGATCTCCGCGGGCGGCTCGATCTTGCCCAGCCGCCGCAGCTCCTCCTCCAGAATCGCGCGCTTGGCGCAAGCTGATATTCGTACGGCGCGTGCTGGTAGTGGCAGCCGCCGCAGCGCCCGAAATACGGGCACGGCGCGGCCACGCGCTCGGGCGCCGGCTCCAGCACTTCGAGCGTGCGCGGCGCGCACCAGGCCCGGCTTTTCCTGCTCGCGCCTCGCGCGCGGACCCGCTCGCCCGGCAGCACGAACGGCGCCAGCACCACGCGCCCGTCCAGCCGCGCCAGCCCGTCGCCGCCGTACACCAGCTTTTCCACCGTCACTTCGAAATTGCTTACGATAAGAGTTACTCCCGTTCCCTTACCATGAAAACACGAGTCTTCTCCGGCATGCAGCCGTCCGGAAATCTGCACATCGGCAATTATCTGGGCGCGCTCAAGAACTGGGTGCGCATCCAGCACGATTACGAGTGCATCTTCTGCATCGTCGACCTGCACGCCATCACGCTCTACCAGGACCCCGCCGAGCTGCGCGCCAAGATCGCGGAGATCGCCGCGCTCTACCTGGCCGCCGGCATCGATCCCAAGGTCATGCGCCATCATGGTGCAATCGGCCGTGCCCGCGCACGCCGAGCTGGCCTGGATGCTCACCTGCGTCACGCCCGGTGGGCTGGCTGGAGCGCATGACGCAGTACAAGGCCAAGGCCGCCAAGCAGGAATCCGTGGGCGACGGCCTGCTGCAATATCCCGTCCTGATGGCCGCCGACATTCTGCTGTACCAGGCCGGCATCGTGCCGGTGGGCGAGGACCAGGCGCAGCACCTGGAACTGACCCGCGACATCGCCCAGCGCTTCAATTCGCTCTACGGCGACACGTTCGTGGTGCCCGGCACCAGCCTGCCGGCCGTGGGCGCGCGCATCATGGGGCTGGACGATCCCACGCAGAAGATGAGCAAATCGGCCACCGGCGCCAACCACGCCGTGGCGCTGCTCGATCCGCCCGACAGGATCCGCAAGACCATCATGCGCGCCACCACCGATTCCAATCCGGCGGTGGATTTCGACACCGCCGGCCCCGGCGTGCTCAACCTGCTCTCCATCTACCAGGCCTTTTCGCGGCGACACCGACGACGAGATGAAGCGCGCACTTCACCGGCATGCGCTACGGCGATCTGAAGAAGCAGGTGGCCGAGATGGTGATCGCGCACCTGGAGCCGTTCCAGCAGCGCTACCGCCAGATCGTCGTCCGAGCCCGGCTACCTGGCTGGCGTTCTGCGCGAAGGCGCCGAGCGCGTCGCCCCCATCGCCAATGACACCGTGCGGCTGGTGAAGCAGCGCATGGGCCTGTACGCTTAGGCCCATTCACCGCGGAGCCGCGGAGCGCGCGGAGATTACGCGGAGCAACCGTGCGAACGCAATCGCCTTCTCCGCGCTTACTCTGCGTTCTCCACGTCTCCGCGTTGGCAATTGAAGGCCGGTCTTACCGCGCTGCCAGCTTCCACGCCAGAAACGCCGCTCCGGCCAGCCAGCCCAAGCCCCGCCTGATATTCGCGATTGCGCAGGTATTGGCTCCAGCGAAAGGTTCGCGCATCTTTCCGGCCGAAGCGGCGTGAGCCGCGGCGCCAGCGCCGGCACCTCCCGCGCATACGCCGCGTACTCCGGAAACAGGCGGCGCAGGTGCTGCTGCTCCAGTTGGATCACCGGCAGATATACCAGCAGGAACACCAGCGCGAAGACCGCCGCCAGCCACGCGTTGCGCGCCGCCGCCACCAGTCCCGCCGCCACCACCAGCGTGCCCAGGTACAGCGGATTGCGCGTGTAGCGCATACGGTCCGCCGGTGGCCAGCGTGCGGTCTTTGTAGAGGCAGCCCGCCGCCCATGCCCGCAGCGCCAGGCCCAGCACGGAAACCGGCAGCCCGACTGCGAGCGACCGCGCCGTCGGGTGCGCCAGCCAGCCGAACAGAAACACAATCAGGAATCCGCTGGGCACCCGGGCCCGCGCTACCCGGTCTGCGTAGCGCTTGGGGAACTGGAACATAGGGCTCTTTTCACAATTTCGAACACCGCATCCGGCGAAACCGCCAGCATGCTCTGGTCAATGGCTTTGCCGCGCCGGTAGGCGCCGCGCGCGCTCGCCGGGCTTCCAATCGGGAACCGCCGCGGCGCTGCGCAGCACCTGCAGGGAATCGCCGTACGGTCCGTTGCGGGCGGGATCGGTGGGTCCGAAAATCGCCACTCCCGGCTTTGCCCAGCGCCGCCGCCAGGTGCATCGGGCCGCTATCCACGCCCACCACCGCGGCGGCCCGCCGCGTGGCGTGGATCAGGCCGGGCAGGCCGGAAATGTGCGGCGAATCCCGAGCCCGGCGGCCCGTTGAGCACCAGCGGGATGCCCAGTTCCTTCCCCAGCCGCTCCGCCAGCGCGGCGTAATGATTCGCAGGGGCCACTGCTTGGAGCGCCAGCCCGCCAGCGGCGAGGCCAGCACGAAATCGCCCGCCGGCAACTCCCCTTCCGCGCTCCCCGGCCGGGAGCGGAAATTTCTTCAGCACCGAGGCCGCTCCCGCCGCCGCGGCCAAGTCCAGGTTGCGGTCCACCACGTGCACCGACTGGCTCACCGTCTTGTTGGAATAGAACAGCCCCGCCGCCCGTTCCCGCGTCTGCCTCTGGTGAAAGCCGAAAATCCGCTGCGGGCGCGCCAGTGAGACCACCACCGCCGATTTCAGCAGCCCCTGAAAGTCCACCGCGAAATCGTAAGCCTCGGCGCGCAAGTCGCGCCGCGATTCGAGCAGCGCATCCCGCCGGATCGCCACCACCCGGTCCACAAACGGGTTTTCCGCCAGCAGCGGCAGCCATTGCGGTTCCACCGCCCAGGTGAGGCGCCAGCCCGGGTAGCTGTGCTTCAGCGAAGCCACCGCCGGCAGGGCGTGGATGATGTCGCCCATGGCGCCCAGCCGCGACCACCAGGATCCTGCCGCCGGGCTGTTTGCCGCCGCCGGACATGGCCGGTCAACCGGGCCCTTGCGGAACCCGCGCGGCCGCTTCCAGACGAAGCCATCCGGCCGGTACGAGCGCGGCAATAAGTTTCCCGGTTTGTTCATGATGGGCGGCTAACACGTAGTCTACCACGCGTCGCGCCGCGGCCTGTCCCGCTCGCGGCCGCTGGTATCGCAACCGCCACAAACACATCCCGGCCGTGCGGTTCCGAACGGCCGCCTAATGCAGACCGCCGCGGCGCCGAGGCCGAAAACTCCAGAGACCCCAGAGGCTCCGCTCGAAAGTCGCGACAGCGTCCACCCCATCCACTAGCCCGATTCCATGAGCTCCCGCGCCACCTCCGCCACCCGCTCCGGCGTCACCCGGGTCATGCAGCGGTGGTCGATCGGGCACTCCCGCAGCAGGCAAGGCGCGCACTCGGCATGCTCCCGCACCACCCGCGCCAGCGCTCCCGTCGGTCCGGTGGCCGTATCGTCGGTGGCTCCGAACACCGCCACCGTGGGCACGCCCAGCGCCGAGGCCACGTGCATGGCGCCGGAATCGTTGGTCAGAAAGACCCGGCACGCCGCCGCCAACTCGATGAATTCCGCCATGCGCGGTCCGCCCCGCCAGGTTGTGCGCGTTCGGGATCTGCCCCGCCACCTGCTCGCAGAGAGCCAGTCTCGGAGCCGGAGACCGAAAATCAGCGCCGTAAACTCCAGTCCCCGGCCCCCCACCAGCGCGCGCGCCGCCTCGCGCAAATCGCTCGATATCGCTTGGCGCCCCCGTAGGCCGCTCCCGGGCTGATGCCCACCGCCGCGCCCTGATCCCCATCGCCGCCAGCCGCGCCTGCCCGGCGGCGCGCGCCGCCGCCGTCCCGTCCAGCCGGATGTAATCGCTTTCCGGAAAGCGCTCCATGCAGGCCCGCCCGCCGCAGCAATTCCAGGTAGTAAAACCGCTCGTGCCGTGGAATTTCGCCGGCCTCGGGAACGGCGGATGGCGCGCGTGAGCAGCAGCCGCCGGCCGTCGCGGTTGTAGCCGATGCGTTCCGGAATCCGCGCCATCCAGGCCAGCAGGGCGGCGTCGAAGGCGTTCTGAAACAGGATGGCGGCATCGAACCGCTCCGCCCGCAGCCGCGCCGCCGTGGCCTTGCGCTCCCCGGTCGCGTAATGGATCACTCCGGTCGACCGCCGTTTCGCGCGCGTACAGGTCCGCCAGCGCCGGGCCGCGCGACCACCGCCAGGTGCGCATGCGGAAAAATCTCGCGCACGGCCCGCAGGGCCGGCAGCGACATCACCGCATCGCCCAGCCAGTTGGGCGCGCGCACCACCACCCGCGCCACCGACGAGGGATTCAATTCCACGTCCTCAGCATAACAGTGGAAGATGAATTGCCGCTCCAATGGGTGATGAGATACAGAGTCACATTTCGCAAGCGGTTCACGCCCCAGGGCGAGCCCGCGGACGATCCTCATTCCCTGGTTTCCCCGGCCGATGGAGTAGTCGAGGACGAGGAGTTCATTGAGATTCTGGAGCCCGCCGGCCTGGGTGTGGGCGAGGATCTGAACGAGGGCACCGGCTCCGAGGAGAGCAACGATAACGGATTCCTCGGCCTGGGCAGCGAGACCTGGGTCTACGATATCGCCGAAGGCCGCGAGGACGAGTTCCGCGCCGCTCTGGTGGAAAGCCGCGTGGTACTGGATTTCGAGGAAGTGCCGGACGAATCCCTCACCACCTGAGCCCCGGGCGGGCAGGAGCGAAATTTCCGGGAATATTCGGGGCATTTCTCGTTTTCGAACCCCGGCAGAGTCAGTCTTTACCTCAGAATTTAGCGAATCAGCACATTAGACTTGCCCGTGCGCGGCGTACTGCGTGCGTGTTCATACACCCGGAATTATGCATTTTTTGATACGGGCTTTGGCTTATGGTACTGTGGCTTCCGGGAAGTGCAAAAATGATCGGGAGCGGTACCATTTTGTTGAGGCACGCCTGTGTTATTGGCCTGCTGGCAATCGCTGCATTGCCCGCCACCGCCGCCAACGTAATCGTCAGGACTGGAACGCCAACAGGCTATCTAGGTTTCGGTAACGGTGTTTACACCTTGCTCGCCAGTTGGACACAATCGGCCGGGAACACGTACTCATCCGCCACCATAACGGCAAATATATGCAGCACCAACGGCGCGGCGACCTCGGCGACCTGGTATTTAACGACGTCAATTGGGAGCGGTACGACCGTCGCCAATCAAGTCGCCACCGGCGCGGTTCCTTCGGTCACTGCCGCCTGTCCCCAGGGCTCTAACGTGACGCTAGCCACCGGGCTGACGCTTGCCCCCGCAACATACTTCCTCGTGATCTCGAACCAGAGCGCCAACTTTGCCTGGTCTTACGTGAGCGGCGGCGCCGCAGAAGCCCTCGGCACAGGCGTAACTTCGAACCCGGACGAATATAGTGTCGTAACACCCCAGCCTTATCCGCCCTCGGACTTGAACTTTGCTAACGCCACCGCCGGCGGATCGAGCAAGGTCTTTCTGTACTCCGTCACTGGGAATGCCGGCACACCGCCGCCATCCACCGGTGTCCCCACCCTCTCCACCTGGGCCTTTTCTGGCACCATCCTCCTGCTCATCGGCTCCGGCCTCTTTCTGATGAGTAAATTCCGCACGCGCGAATAACCTTCACGAGAATTTCCCGCAGGGCGGCGCAGGACCTGCCCCTGCGCCAAAATGGTTGCATGTGCAGATTCGGAATTCTGATGCTGTGTGCCGCGGCTCTGTATGCCGAAGTGCACCCCATGACGCTCCGGCAGGCTGTGGAAACCGCACTCAAGCAGAACCCTGACATCGCGTTAGCGCGCCTGGATGCGCAGCGGGCGCTCGAAGCGGTGCGCGTCACGCGCGCGCCTTTTACGCCCCGCATTACCGTGGGCAGCGGCCTGGCCTACAGCAATGGATTTCCCATGAGCATTGAAGGCTCCGCGCCCAGCGTGGTGCAGGCGGCCGCCACCCAGTTCCTTTTCAACCGCCCCCAAAGCTTCGCCGTGGCTGAGGCGAAAGAGAACGCCCGCGGCGCCGCCATTGCGGTTACCGGCCGCCGCGACGAGGTGGCCTATCGCGTCGCTTCCCTGTATATCGACGCCGAGCACGCCGCCCGCGCCGGTGAACTGGCCCGCCACGACGCTGAAAGCCAGGAGAAAGTGGCGGCCGCCGTTCAGGAGCAAGTGAAGGAGGGACGTGCCCTGCCGCTGGCCGAAAAGACCTCCCAATACCAACTCGCGTTCGCTCAGCAGACCGCAGCCAACTTCGCGGACGACGAAGCCGCGGCCGAAACCGCCCTGGCCGTGGCTCTCGGCTTCCCCGCCGAAGATCGCGTCCGCCCGGTCGCCGCGGAGCGCCCCGCTCCCGCGCTCCCTTCCTCCCAGGAGCAGGCCATCCAGACAGCTCTGGAATCCAACAGCGAGCTGCGCCGCCTGGAGTCCCAAATGGCCGCCAAGCAGCTCGAAATCCGCGGCGATAAGGCCGCCCGCTATCCCCGCGCCGACCTGGTGGCGCAGTACGCCATGCTCGCCAAGTACAACAATTACAGCGAATTCTTTCGCACCTTCCAGCGCAACAACGGTGAAATCGGCGTCGCTTTGCAGTTGCCGCTGCTTCCGGGGATCGGGGTAAAAGCGCAGATCGCGGAATCGGAAATCGACATCGCGCACCTCCGCGTCGAGTTCACCAATACCCGGAACCGGATCGCCAGCGACCTGGAGCAGTCCTTCCGCGATCTTCGCCGCTCCGAGGGCGCCGCCCACGTCGCCCAGCTCGATTTAGAAGTGGCCCGCGAGCAGCTCTCCATCGACTTGGCGCAAATGCAGGAAGGCCGGCTCGGCATGCGCGACGTGGAGCAGGCCCGCGTGGTGGAAAACGAAAAATGGATCGCCTTCTACGATGCGCAATACACGCTCGAGAAGGCGCGATGGAACGTTCTGCGTCTTACCGGACGGCTGGTTCCTTCGATCGAGGCGCTCCCGTGAGCGCCATCCCCACCAGCATGGCACCGACGAACGCCGCACCGATAAACACCCACGGGTAGCGCGCGAACTGCACCCGCCAGTCGAATTCGGTGCGCACGCGGTACTCAAGCTCGTTCAGGTCCTGGCCCAGCCGTGCCCGCGCTTGTTCCACTTCCCGCTTTATGTCGTCCGCTGTTTCGCCCATTGCAGATTATCCCTGAGGGTTTCCACCGTGCGCTCGGGCACGGGTTGCACCGTTTTCATTTTGCTCCGTCCGCCGGCATACAAAGCGCTTCCGATACATGTGAGAAAGAGGCACGTCAGCAGCGCCGCCAGCCAGACGGGCATCGCCAGCGCCAGCGCCGCGATGATGCAGGTGGTCAGAGAGGCGGCGGCCAGAAACCCGCAGATCGCCGCGCCCGCGAAAAGTCCACCCGCTTTACTGGTCGACTGCAGCTTTTCAGTCACTTCCGCGCGCGCCAGCTGCAATTCCGCACGCACGATTTCGCCCACGTCCCGCAGCACGTCCTGGATGATTTCCACGGGCGAGCGCACGTCGCTTCCATTCGGCATGATTGCACCTCGCCGGGCAGGCCAACCGGCCCGCCCCGTTTTACCGGGAGCGGAGAGCCCGTCCTACCAGAAACCCCGCCACGACCGCCGCCGCGATCGAATATCCGGGGCGCTTGCGGATTATCCTCTCCAGTCCGGTTATAGCGCCCTTCACCGTATGTGCTTGCACGTAATGTGCCGCACGATGGACGCCCGTGGCCGCCGTGCGCAGGGCTGGTGAGGCGCCGATCTTCTGCGCCAGATTCTCCAGCAGTTGGGCCGCCGATTCGCGAGATTTTTCGAGTTCCGACAGCATGCTAGCTTCGTCCGCCATGGCTACTGACAGGATACCGTGAGGGGCGGTGCGGCCGGAGGATGATTCCGTACGAGCCGGATGGGGCAGGCCGGGAGACCTGCCCCACTACGGCTAGCTGACGACTAGCTGCAGCCGCTGGTTCCGCCGCAGTTTCCGCACTTGTAGCAGCTTCCGTTGCGGGTCATGATGGAGCCGCATTCCGCGCACAGCGGAGCGTCCGCCACCGCCGGGGTGAACGGCAGATCCTGCTGCGGGCTGGATTCGGTGGGCCGCAGCGCCGTCGTTTCGCCCGCTTCCGTGACGGCGTATTCCGGCCCCAGGAACTTCGCCCCCAGCCACCGGAAAATGTAATCCATGATCGATTTGGCGTACGGAATCTGCTGGTTGCCGGTCCACCCGCTGGGCTCGAAACGCACGTGCGCAAACTTATCCACCAGGAACTTCAGCGGCACGCCGTATTGCAGGTTGAAGCTCACCGCCGTGGCGAATGCGTCCATCAGCCCGGAAATGGTCGAGCCTTCCTTGGCCATGGTGATGAAGATCTCGCCCGGCGCCCCGTCGTCGTACATCCCCACCGTGATGTAGCCCTCGTGGCCGCCGATCGAAAACTTGTGCGTGATCGACTTGCGCTCGTCCGGCAGCTTGCGCCGCACCGGCCGGAACACCACTTTCTCCACGTCGCCGGCGCCGCGGCACGCCGCCGTCTTCTTCTCGCCCTTGCCCGACCCGGAGCTCAGCGGCTGCACCTTCTTCGAATTGTCGCGGTAGATGGCCACCGCTTTCAGCCCCAGCTTCCAGCTCTCGGTGTAGGCCGCCATGATCTCTTCCACCGTCGATTCCTCGGGCATGTTGATGGTCTTCGAAATCGCGCCCGAAATGAACGGCTGCACCGCCGCCATCATGCGCACATGCCCCATGTAGTGAATGGAGCGCGCTGCCGTTCTGCGGCCGGAAGCTGCAATCGAACACCGCCAGGTGCTCCGGCTTCAGGTGCGGCGCGCCTTCGATGGTGCCGGTGGAATCGATGTGGCTGACGATCTTCTCCACCTGCTCCGGCGAATAGCCCAGCTTGATGAGCGCCGCGGCACGGTGTTGTTGACGATCTTGATCACGCCGCCGCCCACCAGCTTCTTGTACTTGATCAGCGCCAGGTCGGGCTCGATCCCGGTGGTGTCGCAATCCATCATGAAGCCGATGGTGCCGGTGGGCGCGATCACCGTCACCTGCGCGTTGCGGTAGCCGTGCGCGCGGCCCGATTCGTAGGCTTCGTCCCAGCAGCTGCTCGCGCGCCTTCCGCCAGCGCCGCCGGTATGTGGTGGTGCCCGATCCGGCTCACCGCGTCGCGATGCATGCGGATCACTTCCAGGAACGGCTGCTCGTTGGCCGGGTAGCCGGGGAACGGCCCGGTGGAGGCCGCAATCCGCGAGCTGGTCAGGTACGCCTGCCCGCACATCACCGCCGTGATGGCGCCGGCGAAATCGCGCCCCTGCGTCGCTGTCGTACGGTACCCCCATCGACATCAGCAGCGCGCCCAGGTTGGCGAAGCCCAGCCCCAGCGGCCGGAAATTATGCGAGTTCTCGCCGATCCTGCGCGTCGGATAGCTGGCGTTGTCGACGATGATCTCCTGCGCCACGATCATGGTATCCACCGCGTGCCGGAACGCCTCCACGTCGAACTGCCCGTCCGGTCCCACGAACTTCATGAGGTTCAGCGAAGACAGATTGCAGGCCGAATCGTCCAGGAACATGTATTCCGAGCACGGATTCGAGGCGTTGATGCGCGCCGTGTTCTTGCACGGATGCCAGCGGTTCACGGTGGTATCGAACTGCATGCCGGGGTCGCCGCACTGGTGCGTGGCTTCGGCGATCTGGCGCAGCAGGTCCCGCGCTTTCAGCCGCTTCACCGGCTGTCCGGTGGCCACCGATTTCGTCCACCAGTCGCCGTCCCGCGACCACCGCTTCCATGAAATCGTCGGTGGCCCGCACGGAGTTATTGGCGTTCTGGAAAAAGATGGAGCCGTAGGCGTCGCCGTCGAGCGACGAATCGTAGCCCGCCTCCACCAGCGTGTGCGCCTTCTTCTCTTCCTTGGCCTTGCACCAGACGAATTTTTCCACGTCCGGGTGGTCCGCATTCAGGATCACCATCTTGGCCGCGCGCCGCGTCTTGCCGCCCGATTTGATCACGCCCGCGAACGCGTCGAAGCCCTTCATGAACGAGAGCGGTCCCGAGGCCCGTCCGCCGCCCGAAAGCACCGCATCCTCTTCGCGAATGGCCGAGAGGTTGGTGCCCGTTCCGGAACCCCACTTGAACAGCATGCCTTCCGTCTTGGCCAGGTCGAGAATGGATTCGAGCGAATCCTTCACCGAAACGATGAAGCACGCCGAGCATTGCGGCTGCACCACGCCGGATTCCAGTTGGGCGATGCGGTCCGAGGCGTGGTCGTAAATCCAGCCGTAGCCGCGCGTCTCCCTGCACCCCCACGTTGAACCACACCGGCGAATTGAAGCACGCCTTCTGCGTCAGCATCAGGTGCGCCAGGTCGTAGCGGAAATTTTCGCCGTCCTGCGGCGGTCTTGAAGTAGCCGTCCTTCACGCCCCACCCGGCGATGGTGTTCACCACCCGCTCCACCAGCTGCGCCGACGCTGGTCTCGCGTTCCGGCGATCCCAGCTTGCCGTAGAAATATTTGCTGGCCACGATATTGGTGGCGGTCTGCGACCAGTCGGACGGCACCTCGATATCGCGCTGCTCGAAAATCACCGCGCCTTTATCGTTGCCAATCGAGGCCGTACGGGTCTCCCAACGCACTTCGTCGTAAGGGGTCTTGCCCTGCTCCAGCCGGGCAGTGAAGTAGCGCGGGAATGAGATCCCGACTCTTGTCGAATTTTCCGCTTTCGTGGTCAACAATTCCATTTTCGCACCCCGAAGAGTCACCCTGGTAATATAAGCCCTACATATAGGGGTACGTCAAGATTTATTTCTATATGCAGTGTCTTAGGTTTACGAACGGTATGTTTGATTACGCACATCAAGGGTGAAGGGAGAGCCGCCGGAGCGCGAAATGCTACCCGGAGATAGTACCGCGACGTAGTACCTAAGGGTGGTGTGGGCTAGCCTCAGCGTCCTAGCCCGCGGAACGGACGCCGGAGTTTCGCGCCGCCAGTTCCCGCACCATCTCTTCCAGTTCGGCCACGCGCCGCGCCAAGTCGTCGATCGCCTGGCCTTCCGGATCCGGCAGGCGTCCGTGCTCCAGCGTGCCTTCCGACCGCACCCGTACCACCCGCCCGGGAATCCCGACCACGGTCGAGTTGCCTGGCACGTCGTGCACCACCACCGATCCCGCGCCGATTTTGACGTTGTCGCCGATGTTGATGTTCCCCAAAACCTTGGCGCCGGTCCCCACCACCACGTTATTGCCGAGCGTGGGATGCCGTTTGCCATGCTCGTTTCCGGTGCCGCCCAGAGTCACCCCCTGGTAGAGCAGCACGTCGTCGCCGACGACGGTGGTTTCGCCGATCACCACCCCCGAACCGTGATCGATAAAAAACCGCCGTCCGATCTTCGCCCCGGGATGGATCTCGATCTGCGTCAGAAACCGGCTGATCTGCGAAATCAGCCGCGGCAGCAGCGGAACCCGCCAGCCATAAAGCTGGTGCGCCAGCCGGTGCGCCATGATGGCGTGCAGGCCGGGGTAACAGAAAAAGATCTCGACGACGCTCTTCGCCGCCGGGTCTTCCCGGAAGATGGTTTCGACTTGTTCCCGGAAATTACGGAACATGCGCCGGCCTAATGCGCCGCGACTTCCTCCGCGGGCACCTGCACCCGGCCGGGTGCGCCGGGAGCCAGGGGGACAAGCATGTCCTCCTTGCGCTTGATGAGGGTGGCGGTGTTGTAGCTGGCCACCTCAAAGCCGTGCCCGTGCGTGATGGCATCCGTCGGGCAAGCCTCCACGCAGTAGCCGCAGAAAATGCAGCGGTTGTAATCGATATTGTAGACGCTGGCGTAGCGCTCGCCGCCCGAGATGCGCGCCGTGCCGGTGTTCTCCGCCGCCTCGATGTAGATGCAGTTGGCCGGGCAGGCAGCGGCGCACAGAAAGCACGCCACGCATTTCTCCAGGCCGTTGGCGTCGCGCTGCAAAACGTGCACGCCGCGGTACCGCTGCTCAAATTTCGGAGGCTCGTCGGGATAGTACTCGGTCACGGTTGGGGACATCATCTCCTTCAACGTGACCCCCATCCCTTTGGCAATCGCAGCGGCAGTACCGAGAATGTCGAATTTTTGGGGCATGCGGACTAATCCCATTCTAACAAGAGGAGGCGTCGATTCAACGCGGAGACGCGAAGGACACAGAGAATTCGCGGAGGCTTCAATTGTTCTCCGCGGTTTCTTCGCGTTCTCCGCGGCTCCGCGTTGAATTCAAGGCTGCGTTTATACTGTGGGCTCCCGCCGGAAGCCTAGTTCCTGGACCCTCAACCGGCTTTCCAATCGGGAACTTTTTCGCCGGTGCGGAACGGCATTACGCCCGCCTTCTCCGCCAGCCACTCGATCTGCTTTTTCTGCCAGCCTTCGATTACGCGGCCCACCGTTCCGTCCGCCTCGATCCAGAACAGGGTGGGCACGCTCGAAATGCCGTAAGCGTTGCTGGCGGGGAAATCCTGGTCCTCGGGATCGAGCAGCATCGGCAGGTTGATCCCGAAGCGCTGATTGAACTCGCGCGTATCCGCCGCGTCGTTTTGCGAAATGCCGTAAATGGCGAGCGCGCCCGGCGCGTGCAGCCGCTCCAGGTACGGTAGTGTCATCTGGCACACCGGACAGCTCACCTTGAAAAACGCCAGCAGCACCGGCCCGTGGGTGATGAGTTCGACGAGCGCGGCCTCTCCGCCATCCACCCGCGCCAGGCGAAAACCCGGAGCGTGCGCACCCTCGGAAACCAGCTTGTGCCTGCCATAGCCAGCCATGCTTCTCAGTGTATCCGCAACCCCACGCCAGCGCCGCAAGCCCGCACCCCCGATCCGGGTTTATCGTCCCACCGCGCGATGCGCCATCCGGCTCACCTTGCGCCGCACGCGCGCCGGCAAACTGGCCGGAGCGGACGAGCCGCGCTGCCAGTCGGAGGTGATCTGCTGCAGTTCGCGAATCCGCGGCTGCACCTCGCGCCACTCCAGCGGCTGGATCGCCTCCGGATCGCACGGCCGCAGCAGCAGCCCGGTGAACGGCGGCTTCGGCGCCACGTGCAGGGAAACGATTTCGAAACCCATGGCGCGCAGAATCGCCGGAGCGATTTCGACGGTCAGCCACTGGCAGTGGTCCACCTTGCTCACGGTCTGTGGAGCGCCGGTGATGCGGCACAGCTCCATGTAATCGAGAAAATCGCAGTAGAACAGCCCGCCGGGGCACAGGTAGCGCCGGATCCTGGCCGTGGTCGCGCGCAGGTCGAAGAGATGTTCGATGGTGCGGCACAGCAGTACCATTTCGAAGCGCTCCTCCGTCTCCCAGGTCTCCGCGCTGCCCACCACGCCTCGCAGGCCCAGGCGCTGCGCCGCCTCAATCTCTTCCTGCGACGGGTCCAGCACCGTTGCTTCCAGTCCGAAATGCCCGGCCAGTTGCTTCGCCACCTGCCCCGAACTGCCGCCCACGTCCAGCAGGCGCACACCCGCCCGCCGCGGCACCCGGCCCTGCAGGAATGCAATCAGGTTCCTGGCATACGCGGCCTGGTCCGCCTGGAGATCGTCGATGGTCGCCACCGAGCCCGCGAACGACGACGTGAAGCGCCGGTAGGCGCCCCCGCGGTAGAACTCGCCGTAGCCCTCCTGCGTCAGCCGGTCCATCATATATACCAGCCCGCAATTGGTGCACAGCGCCGTCCGCAGCGGCAGGCCGTAGCGGTCACGGTCGGCTATCACGCAACTATGCTCGGAGCCGCACACGTTGCAGTGCGGCTCAAACCGCCGGTCCGCCGACGCAATCGACTCGACGGCCGGCCGGCAGCGCTCACGGCGCGCGCCGAGTTCCGCGGGACTGATCAGAAAGTTCATTGGGATTTAGCTTACGACGGAACGGCCGCCGAACAAAATGGAGTGGTAGCATCGAGCACGTGCCGGCGCCGGGCGCGAGCATGCGCACGCACAATCTTTTGGTGATCCGGCTAACAGAGGCCACCTATCGGCCAGGTAGCGGCTAGGTGCCTTCCGCCTTCTGCAATTCCAGCGTGATCGTCCCGATGGTAAAGGGCATCCGTACCCGCACCTGCACCGGCAGCCGCCGGCGGTCCTCCGTGAGCCACACGTCCAGGCGCGCCGAACGCTGGTAGAGGACGCCATCGAAAAGGTAGATTTCGTAACGGATGGTTTTGAAGGCGCCCGCCGCCGTTTTCACGTCGTCGCGCGCCTGCGCCTCCACCCGCACCATGGCGAATTTCTTACCGTCGCTCACGGGCATCTGCGTGCTCTGGCCGGGCTCCAGGGTGAGCGTGCGCAGGTAGTACAGGCCGCCGATCACATCGTGCACGCACGCCGGAATCTCGATCTGTTTGGAGAGCAGAATCGCATTGTTCACCAGGTTGCGCTCCACGTAGCGCGCCTGCCCGCCTTCAAAGCTCACCCGCGTTTCCCGCTGCCGGTTGCCTTCATGCGCGACAATGCGAAGAGAGCGCGCGCACAGCGTGGGCGTCAGCAAAGCCGTGTAGTCGTCGCTCACCTTGAACAGCTTGGAGACCAGTCCCACCGATTCCAGCGTGAATCGAACCTCCCATCCCGGTTGCGCCGGCCCGGTCTGGTTCCATTCCACTTCCGCCTTGCCCGCCGTAATCAGGCGCCATTCCACGTTGTAATCGAGCTTCTCCCGGTATGGCAGAGCTTGCGGGTTGGCAAGCGGCGCGCAGGCGAGGAGCACCACCAGAAGCGTCAAACGCATCTAACCGGTAGTGTCGCACAGCCCGTGCGGCAGTTCACGAAAACTTCGCCTTGAAACCCCTTGGCCCCTGATCCCCATGCCGGCTCCGCCCGTCTGCGAAAATAGGCTTTCTATGCGAAACCTGCTTCGCCGTCCCGCGCTACTGCTGGTTCTGGCGCTGTGCCTGGTGGGCGGCGTGGTGACGCTGGTCGACCGGCTGGCGACCGGGCCCAGAATCGATCAGAACCGAACCCTCCTCGCGGCCGAGCCCGGCATCAACACCTACCCCGCCTTTTCGCCCGACGGCCGCCGCATCGCCTATAGCGCCCGGAAAGAGGCCGAAGGGTCGGTCTTCCACCTGTTCGTCCGCCCGGCCGCCGCCGCGCGCAGCGGCCCCGGCCCGCGCCAACTCACGGTGACGGACGGAAGCGACATATCGCCGGCGTGGTCCCCGGACGGTAGCCGGATCGCCTTCCTTCGTCTCCAGGACGGCCGCGCGCAATACCGGATCATTCCCGCCGGGGGCGGCGCGGAGCGCCAACTGGCGGAATTCGCCAACCCGCGCGAAGAGGCCCAGCCCGCGCCGGCCGTGGCTTGGACGCTCGATGGCCAATCGTTGATCGTGGTGGATACGGGCGCCGCTCCAGCCGCCCTGGTGGCGCTTCCCCTCGCCGGCGGGCCTCCCGTCCGCGTGACGAATCCGCCCGAGCAATCCCAGGGCGATTCCACTCCGGCCGTTTCTCCCGATGGCGCCACCCTGGCCTTTGTGCGGGCCTCCGGCGGAGAGGGCGCGGATATCTACCTTTGCAACCTCCACGGCGGCGCGCACCGCCGCCTTACCTTCGACGACAGCGCCATTCGCGGTTTGGCCTGGGTGGCCGGCGGCCAGGACCTTGTCTACGCCACCACCCGCGCCGGCGCCGGCTCCCAACTCTTCCGTCTGTCCGCCAATGCCGGCAGCCAGCACCTCCTGGCCCTCGCCGGCACCCATGCCAACTTCCCCGCCATCGCCCCCACAGGCCATCGCCTCGCCTACGCCGACAATCCCTCTCCGGTCGCCCTCTGGCGCGCGCGCCTTCAGGCGGATGGCCAGGCCGGCGATGCCAGCGAGCTGATTCGCTCCACGGGGCGCGATTTCTGGCCAGAGTACTCGGCGGACGGCCGGCACATCGTTTTCATCTCCGACCGCACCGGCACGGACGAAATCTGGATCAGCGACGCCGACGGATCCAGGCCGGTGCAGGCCACCCGCTTCCCGGATTGGCCCCGGCTGTCCCAGCCGCGCTGGTCCCCCGACGGCAATTTGCTGCTGTTGTCCTACAACGGCACCCTCGGCCGCGGCCTCTTCACCTTCTCCAGAGGCAACGTTCAGCTCAAATCGATTGCGTTCGGCGGGACCAATGGTTCCTGGTCGCACGATGGCAAGCAGGTTTACTTCGATGCCGAAGGCCGGGTATGGCGGACGGCCGCGGACGGCTCAGGCAACCGCGAAGCCATCACCGCCGATTTCGGCACCGCGCAGGCCGCGGAATCGCCGGACGGCAAATTCGTCTACTTTCGGCACCGCCGCGCCGTGTGGCGCGTGCCCGACTCTGGAGGCAAGGAGGAGGAAGTCTTCACCCCCGAGTCCCCGTTCTGGACCAACCTCCGGCCCGCCGGGAACGGTGTTTATTACCTCAGCAGGGATTTCGGCAACCGCGGCGCCTCTGTTTCGTTCTACGATTTCACCAGCAGGCAGAGCTCGGTGGTCCTCAGGATGCGCGGCCGCGACCCCAGCGCCGCCCTTTCCTTCGCCATTTCCCCCGACCGCCAGCACATCCTCTACCCCCAGGTGGACCGCGGCGAAACCAACCTCATGCTGGTGGAAAATTTCCGCTGAAGCGGTCATCTGCCCTGAGGAGAGATGGATCGCGTCGTAAGCATCACCATGTTCGCGCAGGAACGGGAAGAAAACCCGGCGCTGGCCTATTGGCTGAGCCGGCCTGCCGAGGAGCGCATCGCGGAGGTGGAGCGTCTGCGCCGCGAGTATATCCTGCAACTTCCCGGAGCGCACCAGCATGGACTGTCCAGAAGGACTTTGCGGACCTCTGCTCCTTGTTGAACGCGAACAACGTTGAGTTCCCGGGGCCCGCCTAAAACCCCGTCCCCGCGATCCAGAAGCTTTCCTTCCACGTACCTCCCGGCGGAATGCTTTCCAGGTCTTTGTAAATCCCCGCGTGCGCCAGGTTGAACGCATCCGTCACCGCCGCCATCGGCTCGAAGCAGATGAAATCGCGCGCCGCCGGCGAGTATGCCACCGCGATCCGGTATTTCGGACCATAGGTCACCGTGATCCGTTCCCGCTTGCCTTCCACCCAGAAGCGCGCCCGCCCGTCCGCCCCGCGCACCAGGTTGCCGAACACATCGTCCAGGTTTATGCCGCCCAGCGCCTGCACCTCCGCGAATTCCACCGGCTTGCGCTCGCCCGTTGGGATCAGCAGGTTGTTGAGCGCCAGGTGATCGCGCGCCGCCAGGTGCACCTTCCACTGGTCGCGCGGAGCATCATCGAGACGCAGATACGGATGAAATCCGATCGCCACCGGCAGCGGCTCGGTGGAGAGATTCTCGAGCTCCGTCCCCACTTCCAGTTCCCCGTTGGCCAGCCGGTACGTCATGCCGATGTTCTGCGCGAACGGAAACTGCGCCATCAGGTCCGGGTATCGCCAGAATTCGATGCGGCTGGTCACCCACGCCGAATTGCCGTCCGCGCCCGAGGCCGCCACCTTCCACAGCGGGCTGAAATTGAGCAGTCCGTGGATCGGCTTCTCGTGAGTGTCGCGGCGGAGGTTGCCGAGCCCCTCATTCAGCCGGTATTTTTTCCCGTTCGCCCAGTACGCCATGTCGTCCAGCCGGTTGGCCCACGGCGCCAGGAAAGGAATGCAGCAGAAGGTCCGCTGCGCCTGCAATCCGGCGGGGCTGGAGAAGGGCGACCAGAGAATATTCTTCCCTTTCACCTTCATCTCATACGCCATGTTGCCGATGGATGGCGCGACGGAAACCTCGACGTCCCGCGCCTGGTCGAAAAGCTGCACCACATCAACGCCATCTACGGCGACGCGGCGCACGCGGTAATCGGCGGCTTCCAGCATGAAGGAATCGCGGCCACCAGGGCCGATTTCATAATTCGTCGGGATCGCGCAAATCGACGACCGTCTCCTGCTGGCAGCAGACGCACGGCCCCGGTGTGTACGCGCGGATCGAGCACACGTCGCACCAGTACGTCACCATTTTCAGATGCCCGTCCTTGTTCACCAGCATGGAATGCGTGTGAATGGGGTCCAGCAGGAAGCGGCCCGGCGCGGTGAAATGCCCCTTGGCCTGAATCTCGAAACCGTTCAGCCGCGTGTCCGCCAGCACCTTGCGCATGGGCGCGTCGCCGTCCAGGACAAAGGATTTGTGGTCGGGGGTTTCGATCGCCGCGGGTTTGCCCTCGCGCACAATCAGTTTGCCATGCAAGGTAACGGTGGCCGGAGGATCGCCCGCCAGGCATGCCGCGGCCGCCACCAGCAAACACAGACAGAACCGCATACCGTAATTGTAGTCCGAAAAGCCCCTGTAGAGCCTGTTGAGGGATAACCGTGCCAACCGCTACGTGACGGTCGCGGCTCCGATGCGCCGCTGCTATTGCTTATATACGGTTCCGCCCTTCATCACGAACCGCACCCGCCGCAGCGCCGTAATGTCGCGCGACGGGTCGCCTTCCAGCGCGATGAGGTCCGCCAACATACCCGCCTGCACCCGTCCGATCTTCATCCGCAGCACCTGCCCCGCCACCGAGGTCGCCGCCTTCAGCGCATCCGCGTTCGCCATCCCGTACGCCACCATCAGCTCGATCTCTCGCGCGTTCTCGCCGTGGTTGAACACCCCCACGTCACTGCCGCTCAAGATAGTCACGCCGGCGACCAGGGCAGCCTTGAAGCTCGCCCGCTTGCGCTCGATGGCGGCCGGTTCCGGCGCTTGTCCGTTCCAGCCGCCATAGCGCGCAATCGCGTCCCCTGCCGCCAGCGTCGGGCACAGCGGCACGTGCCGCTCCGCCATCAGCTTGAAGACTTCCGGCGTGCCCGCGTCCCCGTGCTCGATGGTGTCCACGCCCGCCAGGATTGCCCGCCGCATCCCTTCCGCGGTGGAGGCATGCACCGCCACCGGCACACCCGCGCTGTGCGCCGCATCCACCGCCCATTTAAGCTCCTCTTCGGTGAACGTGGGATGCGACCCCGTGAGCGGACCCCAGTGGTAATCGGCATACAGCTTCACCCAATCGGCGCCGTGGGCGATCTGGTCCCGCACCACCCGGATGATGTCCGGCCCGCTGGTTTCCTCCGCGCCCTGCGGCACGCGCCATTCCGGCGCAAATCCCTTCGGCCCATACGCCCCGGTGGCCACGATCGCGCGCGTCGACGCCAGCACTCGCGGCCCCGGTATGATCCCTTGTTCCACCGCCTGTTTCAGCTCCACATCCGCGTATCCGGCGCCCTCGGTGCCGAGGTCGCGAACCGTGGTGAAGCCCGCCATCAGCGTGGCGCGCAAGTGGTTCACCGCCCGCGCCGCGCGCAGCGCCAGCCCTTCCCGCGCCACCTGGTCGTTCCAGGGCGTTTCGTTGTAGGCGTGCAGCAGGATGTGCGAATGCCCCTCCACCAGTCCCGGCATGAGCGTGGCGCCGTGCAGTTCGATCGCCTTCGCTCCGCCCGTTTCAATGGACGCCGCCGGTCCCGCCGCCTCGATGCGGTCGCCGCGCACCCGTACCGCCCAACCTTCGTGCATGCTCTCGCCGTCGAACACCCGCGCCGGCTTCAGCACCGTTTGCCCAAACGCGGAAACGCACAGGCAAGCCATGAGCAAGATTCGCATGTTCAATAAGCTAGCAGCTTTCAAACAAGGCGCAGAGATCCAGCCGGAGAGCATTCCCATGTCTTCTCTGCGATTTTCTCCGCGCCTCCGCGTCTCTGCGTCAAATGCGATCCTACGCCTCCCCGCCCAGTAGCTTCTCGAATCTCTTATTCACTTCCTTCAGGTACTCCCCGTCTCCGCCCGCCAGTTCCACCGTCGCCGTGCCCCGGTACCCGATCTCCGCCAGCGCCCGGTGCACCGCCTTCCAGTCGATCTCCCCTTCAAGCAACGCCGGAAATTCCGCCTGCCGCTTGCGGAATGCGAAATCCTTGATGTGCAGCTTCACGATCCGCTTCCCCAGCGTGCGAATCCAGTCCTGCGGATACCCCCAAATCTCGATATTCCCCACGTCGAAATACGCCCGGATCCACGGCGTCTGGAACTCGTCCACGTAGCGCGCCATCTCGAGCGGGCTGAGCAGGAATTTATTCCACACCTCCTCAATGCCGATGATGACTCCCATTTCCCTGGCAAACGGAACCAGCGTACGGATCTGTTTCTGGCTCCGCTCCCACGCCTGCGCATATGTCACTTCCGGCGTCACCACCGCCGGCACCAGCAGCACTGTGTCCGCGCCCCACAGTTTCGCATTGCGCAGGCTGGTGCGCATGCCATCCAGGCTCTTCTCCACCACCACCGGATCGGGGGACGAAAGCGGGCTGTTCCAATGCTCCTGGTTCATCACGGAATGGATGGGCAGTCCGGTTTTCCGGGAAGCCGCCAGCATCTCTTCGGCCTTATCCGGCTCAGGCGTCGTCGGGCACTCGATCGCCTCGAACCCCGCCTCTTTGGCCAGGGCGAATCTATCCCGCACGCTGAGCGTCTTCGGCAGCATGGAAAATTCCACCGCCTTGCGGACAGGCAGCCGGGCCGGCCCCGCCGCCAGTAGCGGTGCGGCCGCCAGGGAACCTGCAAACGATCGACGTGTCATCTTCATGGCAGAAATTGTAGCTCAACCGCTTTGGTGAGACGCGGAGATCGCGCGGCGCCTGCAAACCTCCAGGTGCGGCCTCCGCGGCTCTGTGTCTCTGCGTCAAAGAAGGAAAGCCTCAAGCACCCCGAAGATTGCTACATTGTGTGGGGCAGGCGCTTTCGCCCGCCAACCGCGTCCGACTCTATGATCCTTCCTCTTGCCTTTGTCGCCGCCATCCTCGCCGTTCTTCTGGCCGTCGCCCTCCAGCGCCTGCGCGCGCTCGGGTCCGAAGCCACCGCGCTGCGCGCGAAAAACTCCGAGCTCGACCGCCGCCTTGCCGTCGAGGAGCAGAAGGCCGCCCGTGCTTCCGAACTGGAACGCGATCTTGCCGCGCAGAAGGAATCTTCCGAGCGCCTGGCGGAAGCCAAAGCCGCCGCCGAGAAGCAGTCCGCGATCGACGCCGAAGCGCTGCGCCAGGAGCGCCGCCAGGCCGAAGAGAAACTCGCCCTCCTCGCCGCTGGCCGCGAGCAGATGACCCGGGAGTTCAAGTCCCTGGCCGCCGACGTCATGCGCTCCCACGGCGAAACCTTCAGCCGCCAGAACAAGGAGCAGATCGAGCTCATCCTGGCGCCGCTGCGCGATCGCATCGGCGAATTTCAGTCGGGCCTCGAAACCGCGCAGAAGGAAAGCTCCAACGAGCGCGCCGTCCTAGCCGACCAGATCCGCCGCCTCTCCGAGGACAGCTCCAATCTCACCCGCGCCCTCCGCGGCGAGGCCCAGGCGCAAGGAGCGTGGGGCGAAATGATCCTCGGCTCCATCCTGGAGCGCTCCGGGCTGCGCGAAGGCGAAGAGTACCGCACCCAGCAATCGCACACCACGGAGGAAGGCGACCGGCTGCGCTCCGACGTGCTGGTGGATCTCCCCGGCGGCCAGCGCATCGTCATCGATTCCAAGGTCTCGCTCTCCGCCTTTCACGACTACGTCAACGCCGAAAGCGCCGCCGACCGCGCCAGCCATCTCAAGCGCCACCTGGCCTCCATCCGCGCCCACATCAAATCGCTCTCCGCCAAGCAATACCACGCCGCCGCCGGAAGCCAGCTCGATTACGTCGTGCTGTTCATGCCCATCGAGGGCGCCCTCGCCGCCGCGCTGCAGGAGGATCCCAACCTCACCGCCGAAGCCGTAGCCGCCAACGTCGCCATCGCCACTCCTACCACCCTCATGATCGCCCTCCGCACCGTGGCCAACGTCTGGCAGGTGGAGCGCCGCAACCGCAACGCCGAGCTGATCGCGCAAAAGGCCGGCAAGATCTATGACAAGCTGGTCGGCTTCCTGGAAGATATGGAATTGCTGGGCAATCGCCTGAACCAGGCCCGCGCGGCCTGCGATGAGGCCATGTCGAAACTCTCATCCGGCAAAGGCAACCTGGTTCGCCAGGTGGAGCAACTGAAGCATCTCGGCGCCAAAGCCGCGAAATCGATTTCCGCCGATCTCCTGGATGGCAACGAATCCGATCCCGATGCCGAGCCCTCGCCACAACTGGAACTCCCCGGCGCCCGGCCCGGCAGCGCGGCCAACGGCGCGGGCTAATTCCGGCCCGGTTGCCCGAAATTCGCGCTACCATGGTCTTCCATGAGACCTCATCCGCTCTCTCGCCGTACGTTCCTGGCGGCCGCCGCCGCGCCCCTCGTCCCGGCCCTGGCGCAGACCGGCCAAAAGCGCATGCGGCCTCCCCAGGTGGCTGAGATTGCCACCATCCCCATCGGCCTGGAGCTCTATTCCGTCCGCAATGAGCTGGCCAAGGACCTCAATGGAACCGTCACCGCCGTCGCCAAAATGGGCTACCAGGTGGTGGAGTTCTTCTCTCCCTATTTCAGCTGGACGCCGCAGCAGGCCAAGGACGTCCGCCGCCTCCTGGACGATCTGGGCATCCGCTGCAACTCCACCCACAACGGTCCGGACTCCTTCACAGGCGACGGCATCGCCAAAGCCGTCGAGCTGAATTACGCCATTGGCAGCCGCTTCATTGTGATGGCCAGCGCCGGCCGGGTCCGCGGCCTGGACGGGTGGCGCACGGTGGCCGGGACCCTCACCTCGGCTTGCGAGAAATTCCGCGCTGCCGGCCTGCGCGGCGGGTACCACAATCACCAACTGGAATTCACGCCGATCGAGGGGAAGCGGCCCATCGAAATCATCGCCGCCAACACACCCAAGGACTTCATGCTGCAGCTGGATGTCGGCACCTGTGTAGAAATGGGTTCCGACCCGGTGGCCTGGATCAAAGCCAATCCCGGCCGCATCAACTGCCTGCACCTGAAAGACTGGGCGCCCGGGGAAGGCAAGGGCTATTCCGTCCTGTTCGGCGAAGGCAAATCCCCCTGGAAGCCGATCTTCGCCGCTGCCGAATCCGGGGGCGGAGTGGAGTATTACCTGATTGAGCAGGAAGGCAGCCGCTTCCCACCATTTGAAACCGCCGAAAAGTGCCTGGCCTCTTACAAGCAGATTCACGGCTAGGGACCAAGGGATCGGGGGTCAGGGCGGCGAAGCGTGTAGCTCACCCGGCGCATGCGTGCGGTCCGGACGGCGCACGGCGCGATCCGGACCGCGCGTACGCGTTAATCGCGCTACACCCTCCGTCGCCCCAATCCCCAACCCCTAATCCCTAATCCCCCAGCCTCACACCGCCACAAAGAAGCTTTCCGCGAACGGCCACTCGCCGTCCACCCACTGCTGTTCCAGCCGGAAGCCGGCGGTCCGTCCCATGGCGCAGATCTGCTCGGGCACGAACTTGTGGCACACCTCCGTGCAGATGGTTTCGTTGGGCACGAAATCCACAATGAGGTCCGCGCCGCGGATGCTCGCAATCTGGTACTCCAGCGAGCGCAGGTGCATCTCGATCCTTTGCGCCTCCGCGGTGTAGCGCGCCACGTGCCGGAACTGCCGCAGGTTGAAATCGGCGTCCAGTTCGCGGTTGATGCGCGCCAGCAGGTTCAGGTTGAACGCCGCCGTCACCCCCGCCGCGTCGTCGTAGGCCGCGATCATCTGCTCCACCGGCTTCACCAGGTCCGTGCCCAGCAGCAGCACGTCGCCCGGCTGCAGCACCAGCCGGATGGCCAGCAGAAAATCGATGGCCGCTTCCGGCTCGAAATTCCCGATGGTGCTCCCCAGAAACAGCACCAGCAGCGTCTGTCCCGGCGCCCGCCGCTCCGCCACCCGCCGCAGGCCGTCCAGGTAGCTCGCCTCCACCGGGACCACCGCCGCCGCCGTCGCCAGTTCCACCGCACATCGCGCCAGCGCGGCATGAGACAAATCGATGGGGTAATATACCGCGATCTGCCGCTGGTGGATCCGTTCCAGAACCGGCCGCGTTTTCGCTCCGCTGCCGCTGCCCAGTTCCGCCACCACCACATTCGGCGGCAGCAGTTCCACCAAATCGCCCGCGTGCGCCTGCAGCACGCGCGTGTCCGCCCGCGTCAGCCCGTATTCCGGCAGACACGTGATGGCCTCGAACAGCGCCGATCCTACCTCGTCGTACAGGTACCGGCACGGTAGCGTCTTCTGCTCGGTACGCGTCAGCCCCGCGCGCACGTCGCGCGCGAACTCGTTCGCCAACCCCCGCCCGAACATCAGGATTGCACCAGCCGGAAGGTGGCGTATATGTATGGATACGCCGGGCGGAACCAGTTGCGGAACGAGCCGCGCAGCAGGCACGCCGCCGTGCGCGGCGACCCTCCCTTCAGCACGTAATGTCGGCCGTCGAAAAACGGCTCCGAGTAATTCCGGTAGAACGGAAACGGCTGAAATCCGGGAAACGGCGCGAACACGGTGGATGTCCACTCCCACCCGTTGCCGATGAGCTGCTGGATGCCGTCGCCGCCTTCCTCCACCGCTACCGGGTCCCAGCCGCGGAAATCCACGTTTTCCGAAATGCGCGCCGAGCACGCCGCCCGGTGCCATTCGGCTTCGCCGGGCAAACGCATGCCGCGCCATTTCGCATACGCTTCGGCTTCGTCATGCGTCACATAGACCGGCCAATCGAGCGGAAGCGGCGTTTCGCGCCACATGCCTTTGTGAAACCATTCCCCGTCCCGCTCCACCCAGAAGAAAGGCGCGCCGGCGCCCTGGCGGACAAACTCCAGGTACTCGCCGTTGGTCACCTTCCGCCGCGCCATCGCGAACTCCGCCACGTCCACGCACGTCGCCGGAAACTCGTTGTCCCACCCGAACCCCTCTTCGCGCTCGCGCCCCAGCCGCGACACGCCTTCCGCCACGCGCACCATGGCGGAGCCGCGACTATCCCAATCAGGGCCGCGGCTCGCCGCTCGACCGTCGGGGAGCGGTGCGCCGTTCGTCGCCGGCGCAATCTTCTTCCCGTACTCCAACTGGTGCAGAATGTACGCGAACGTTTCCGCGTGCATCAGCCGGTGCTCCACCGCCACGTTCCGTAACTGTTCCGGCACCGCGCCGATCAGCCTGTCGATCTCCTCCCGAACTTTGCGGTTGTACTCCTCCACCTCCTCGAATGCAGGCCAATCACCCGGCTTATCCTGCGGCAGTTGCCCCGGCGGCGGATCGATGCCGAAAGCGAATAGCTGGTCGAAGGAGGCATGAAACGCCGGCCGGTCCAGCCCGTAGCGCGCGATCAAATTCCAATCGAACGCCTCCAGGTGACCCAGGTAAAAGACGATCCGATGCCGTTCCGGAATAGGGCGCTCGTAAAGAGCCTCCGGCCGGACGAGCCGGAACAACTCGTCCGTCTGCTTGCGCGCCCGCGTCAAAGCATCCATAACTCCCTACAGTCTACTTACCTTCCGCCCGTAAATCGTATTCCGAAATATGCGTAACTGTTCTGAAAACACCATCGCCGGGGGCCGCGACCGTGCGGGAGCCAGCAAACATGCGCCTCCTCACCGCATCCACAGCATCGCCGCGCCTCCGAACATCGCCGTTCCGAACAGTAGCCAGGTCACGTAGTCCGGAATGACCCCGCTGTGCAGATTGCGCAGCGGCTGCATCCCCCGCCTCCACAACCAGTACAGTCTCCGTTCACGGCGCTCCGGCCGCAAGCTCGCGAACGCCAGCAGCGCCGCCACCCCCAGCGCCGCCGTCCCGCGTGCGTAATCCCACGCCGCTAACGCGGGCGGACGCGCCACCGCGGTATCAGCGGCTACGCCGTCCAGCACTCGTGCCGCGTATGCCGTACGGTCCTCCAGCCGCGCTGCCGCCTCTTCCGCGCCCCCCGTCATCGGCGGCGCCAGGCCCGTCAGCAACCCCAGGACGATCAGCGCGGTCATCGGCGCCCACATCACTGCCGGGGTGTGCCGGTGCCCCCCGCGCGTCTCCGCCTCCTCCGGAATTTCCGGACCGGCGACTTCCGGCCTCCGCCCCCAGCACAGCAGCGACCCCGCCGCAAACCGGCAAATCGCCCCCGCCGTCACCGCCGCGGCCCCGAATTTCACCCACTCCAGCCACCCGTATCCGAGCGCTTTGGCCGACGCCGCCATCAGCGCTTCGCCCCGGAATGTCCCAAATGGCGGCGCTTCCGCCAGTCCCGCCGCGCCCACGAAGAACCACACTGCCGTCCACCGGATGCCGTGCCGCATGCGCCGCAATTCCAGCTCATCCACCGTCCCCGTGCGGTGCAGAACGATTCCCGCCGCCAGAAACAGTCCTCCCTTCAGCAGGCCGTGTGAGATGGCGTAGATCCCCGCGCCCGCCAGCCCGCTCCGCGTCAGCAGCGCCGCCCCCATCAGCATCACCCCCATGTGGCTGATGGTCGAGAACGCCAGCAGCCGCTTCAGGTGGCGCTGCGCATAACACATGGCCGCTCCGCCCACCGCCGTCAAGACGCCGAACGCCGCCAGCAGATTCCGCAAATCGCCCTGGTGCGCCGCGAGCACCCCCGAAAACACCGCCCAGTAGATCCGCACCACCGCGTACAGCCCCAGCTCCACCATGACGCCGCTGAACAGCACGCACACCGGCGCCGGAGCCACCGCGTGCGCGTCCGCCAGCCAGAAATGAAATGGCGCCACCGCCGCCTTCACCAGGAACCCGCACACGATCATCGTGAAGGCGCCAATCACCAGCGCGTCCGGCGTGCCCGCCGCCAGCCGCCGCCCGATCTCCGCCATGTTCAGCGCGCCCGTCTTCCCGTACAGCAGCCCGAGACCCGAAAGCACCAGGAACGCCCCGGTCGCGTTCGTGACCGCGAAATTCAGCGCGCCCTGCAGCGGCCCCGCCTGCTCCGATTTGTATCCGCACAGCGCGACCGCCGCCGCGCTCATCAGCTCGAAAAACACGAACAGGTTGAACAGGTCGCCGGTCTCTCCGAAGCCCTCCATCGCCGCCAGGAACACCAGCATCAGCGACGGGTACAGCGTCCCCACGGTGTCGAAGTAGCGCGAAGAAAACACCAGCGCGGCCACCATCAGCAGGCCGGCCATCACCGCCATCGCCGTGCCCGCCTGGTCGATCGCGAAGCTGATCCCAATCGCCTTGCCCGAGTAAACCGCCCAGCCGCTGAACCAGTACACCCGCGGGCCGCCCAGCAGCAGCGCCGCCGCCGTGTACCCTGCCATCGCCGCCGTCAGAATGGCGAGCCCGTTCGCCACCCTGCCCGGAATGCGCCGGTTCAGCGCCGCCAGCAGCGCCGCCATGAACAGGGGCAGCGCTACCGGCAGCGGCGCGGCATCGGCAAGCGGGAGGAACGGCGGCACGCTATCCCCGCAGGGCCCCCAGTTGGCACGGGTCCAGCTTCCCGGTGCGCTCGTGCGCCAGCACCGCCAGCCCCAACAGCAGCGCCGTCACCGTCACCTCCACCACTACGTCCGTGAGCATCAGCGCCTGCACCACCGGATCCACCGCCGGCGTTCCCACCGGGATGTCCGCGAAAATCGGCGCCACCGCGTTGGTCCGGAACCCGACCGCCAGCAGCAGCGCATACGTGGATGACTGCACCACAGTGAGGCAGATAATCAGGTGCACCATATTGCGGCTGGTCGCAACCCCGTACAGCCCCACCGCGAACAGCCAGGCCGCCAGGCAATAAGGGAGGTGCGTCATATGGGATCGCCTCGTCTGGTTAGCGTCTCTTCCAGGAAGACCAGCAGCAGCAGGATCAGCCCGCCCGCCACCTCCAGCCCCACCGTCAAGTCGATCAGCACGACGATGCCGCCCGAGAACACATCCCCCACTTGCCCCCGCGGGAGATAATTGGCCAGAAACGGCAATCCCGCCACCATGCTCACCGCTCCGATCACCGCATATCCGCCCGCGCCCGCCGCTTCCGCCACCTCCACCATCCAGCGCGGCGCCACCCGCCGCAGCGACCGGAATTCGCCCGCCAGGTAAATCAGCAACGGCGCGCTGGCCAGAATCACCCCGCCCTGAAATCCGCCGCCCGGCGTCAATTGGCCGTGCACCACGATGTAGATTCCGAACAGCGTCACCGGCCCCACCAAGCCCACCGTCAGCACCCGCACCGCATCACTCGAGCGCGAAATCGTGCGCCCCGGCGCCTTGTCCTTCGGCGGCCCGCTGCGCTCGTCGGGGTGCTGGCGCAGCAGCAGCGCCGCGCCCAGCACACTCGCCGCCATGATGAATTCTTCGCCCAGCGTGTCGAAGCCGCGAAACTCGAAGTTCACGGCCGTCACCGCGTCCGTAATATGCAGCGCCGGCACGCTCAGGCGGTTGATGGTGTCGCCATATTGCGCCGCCCATCCTTGGACCTGTCCCATCGGCTGCAGCCCGCCGAGCGCGGCCACGTAAAGCGCCGTGAAGGCCGCGCAGGAGAAAACAAAAAGAGCAATTCGCGTTTTGGCGCTCATCCGCACCGCCCGCTTTCCGCCGGCTCCGAACGCTCCCGGTTCGCCTCCCGCTTTTCCCGGTCCCGCTTGCGGATCTTCGCCAGTGCCAGCAGGATCATCAGGGGCAGCGCCAGCGCGCCGATGGTGATCTGCGAAAGCGCCACGTCCGGCGCGTGAAAAAGGAAGAACATCAGGCACAGCAGGATGCCGTAGAAGCTCGCCACCACCGCCTGGTTCAGCGGATCGCGCGTCAGCACCACCCCCAGCCCGCCGGCGGCCACCATCGCCAGAATCAGAGCCTGCAGCCACATCATGGCCGCTCGTCCTCCTGCCACTTGCCGCGCTCGTGCACGCGCGCCGCCCGCGCCGTGGCGTGGGTCAGAATCGGGTTCATCACAAACAGCACCCCGCCGGTCAGCAGCGCCTTGATGCCCGCCTGGCTCAGCCCTTCCCGCAGCACCATGGCCGCCGCCACCGCCGCCACCCCCACCGTCGCCGCCGGCGCCAGGTAATGCAGCCGCCGGTATACGTTGCGGCACACCACCATCCCGATGCTCGTCAGCAGCACCGCCGCCACCCCGATCGCCAGCAGCACCGCGATCGCCGTGTTCACATCCACCTCTCCAGGAACCGCGCGAATACCAGCCCGCCGCCGAAGCTGAGCAGCGCCAGCGCCAGCGCCAGGTCCGTGAAGGGCTGCCGGTGGAATCCCTCCGCCACCAGCAGCAGGATCAGGGTCGCGATCAGCCCCGCCGCTTCCAGCGCCACCACCCGGCTCACCGCGTTCCCGCGCAGGCATGCGATCCCGCACGGCACCAGGCACAGCAGCATCGCCCCCGCCGTCAACAGCCAGACATTCACGGCGTGACCTCCGCCGCACTACTGCGGCAGGATACCGCGCGCGGCCGTCCCATCGCCATCGGTTGCGCGCTCATGAACCATCCTCCAGCACATGGAGGAGCATCTGGTTCTTCTGGCGGTCGATCCCGATCACCACCGTGTTGGGCGGCAGCGTGGTATAAAATACCGCGAGCACGCGCCGCGCCGCCGACCGCGCGTCCGTTCCGCCGGCTTCGAACGGTATGCTCAGCAACCGTCCGTCGCCGCCGCGCACCAGGTTGCGCACCAGCAGGCCGCAGTCGTGCACGATCTTCCAGGGAAGCCGCCACGCTTCCGCCAGCCACTGCCAGTGGGGCAGGAAGCGCGGGTGGTCCGTGCCGCGCACCAGTTCCGTTCCCGTGGCCGCCAGCGCCGCCGCCACCGCGCCCACCATCACCTCATGCCACTGCCACTGGTCTACGAACAGCAGCCACAAACCGAAAAGGATGCCGGCTTCCACCAGCCAATAGCCCAGGCGCAACGCCATGCGCAGTCGAGACGGGCATCTTCCCTGCCACTGTTGCGGGGCAGACCATCGTATTTGTGGTCCGCGGGAGGTTGGACCTTACATTACCGCCCGGGACGATGAGGCGCCCGGAGCAGGCTGGATAAGGGGATCTACTCGCTTTCCCCCTCCACGTGCGGCCGGAATCCGTTCCGCTCCATGGCCGCAAACGTGGCCTCCGCTGCTTCCGGCAGCACATAAAAAAAAGCCCCGGTACGAACCGTCCGAAAGATCACGCCGCCCCGGTATTGATCCGCTTCCACGCCGTAATCCAGGCCGGATTCGGTCAACACCTTTTCGAGGCGCAGGGCATCGCGCAGCCGCTTGGCGATATAGACCAAAACGGCATTCTTATGTTCAAAGAAGGCAGCACTCTGTTTCATGCATTCCGGACGGTCCGGCAATTTCAGAATAGCGCGGCCGATTTGGAAACGTTCGCGGATGTGGACACGGACGAATGGGCCGATTTGACACTCAGGAGGAAAGCAGATACTTTTCTCCTATGAAGATCGACCGGCGTGAATTCCTGGCGGCTACCGCGCTGGCGGCGGCTCCGGCGGCGGAGCAGGCTGCCCTGGCGAGCGAGACCGGGCGCGTGGATTTCCGCTATGCGCCGGCGCTCGGGCAGACGGCGTTCTGCTTCCCCGACGACCACTTCAAGAGCCTCATCGGCGAGCGCGGCGAATTGCGCTATGGGCATCCGGGGCAGGGCAAGGACATTCATTATTTCCCGCTGGTGGTGGAATTCGGCCTGAACGGAATGGCGCGCGCGGCGGTGGGGCGGCAGTGGCTGGAAGCGCCGGGCGCCGCCATCGTGCACACGCGCCTGGACTATGCGGAAGCGTTTCTGGAACTGACCGCGTTCGCGACCAACCTGCCGGACGAAGGGCGGGTGGACAACGTGCTGCTGGAAGTGCGGCCGCGCACGCGGGAGCGGATTCATGCCGTGCCGCGGCTGACGCTGGCGACGCGGCGGGAAGCGCGGGTGAATAACCGGGATGGCGTCGGCGTAGCCAGCCTGGCGGGGGAAAGCGCGCCGGTGCTGCTGGCGTGCGACCGTCCCCTGGCGGCGACGGACTGGGGACGGGAGGCGGAATTGAGCGCGCCCGGCGGAGCGGCCGGCAGCGATCGGCCGTTGACTTGCTTTTTCCGGTTCCCGCAGGAGGGACAGGACGCGGCGCGCATGGCGGGCGGCCTGAAACAGCCGGCGCGGCTGCTGGAGTGGGCGCGCGATTACTGGCGCGGGCGCAAGCTGTTCGGCGAAGGGGTTACGTGGAGCGCGCCCGGAATTTACGGCGAATTTCTGCAGGCATGCGCGCGCAACATTCTGCAGGCGCGGGAGGTGCGCGACGGCCGGCTCACGTTCCAGGTGGGGCCGACGGTCTACCGCGGGCTATGGGTGGTGGACGGGAATTTCATTCTGGAGGCGGGGCGGTATCTGGGGCTGGACGCGGAAGTGCAGCAGGGGCTGGAAGCCACGTGGGCGCGGCAGGACGCGGAAGGCGGCATTTTTGCCGGCGGCGGCAAGCAGCATTGGAAGGACACTGGAATCGCCATGTTCACCATGGTGCGGCAGGCGGAACTGGCGCAGGACTGGAGCTACTTCCGCAAAATGACGCCGAACCTGCTGCGGGCTTCCGCGTACCTGGACGGTCTGCGCGGCAAAGCGCGCGGCGAAGGCAGCGCCAACGGCCGCTACGGGCTGCTGGCGCGCGGTTTCGGCGACGGTGGGCTGGGCGGCGTGCGCTCGGAATTTACCAACACCGTGTGGGCGGTGGCGGGGCTGCAGGCGGTGGGCGATGCCGCCGGCCGGCAGCGCATGGCCGAACTGGCGGGCGTGGGGCGATTTGGTAATGAGCTGCGAACGGCGCTGCTGGCGGCCGCGCGGCAGGAGATGCGGCGGCATCCGGCGGGGTTCGAATATCTGCCCATGCTCATGAAAGAAGACGCGGCGTGGAACGCGCCGGACGAATGGGAACGGCCGCGGCCGCAGAGCGCGCAGTGGGCGCTCTCCCACGCCATCTACCCGGGGCTGGTGTTCGCCAAGGACGATCCGGTAGTGGCGGGGCACGTGGCGCTCATGCAAGCCGTGACGCGGGAGGACGTGCCGGCGGAGACCGGCTGGCTGCCGCACGAGGGCATCTGGAACTACAACGCGCCGTTCGTTTCGCACGTGTATTTGTGGGCGGGCGAAACGGAGTGGGCGGCGCGGACGTTCACCGGGTTTCTGAACCATGCCACCCCGCTTTACTGCTGGCGGGAGGAGCAGCCGACGCGCGGGTCGGTGTACTCGGGCTATGTGGGCGACATGCCGCATAACTGGGCCAGCGCGGAATGCCTGCTGTATCTGCGGCACATGCTGGCGTTCGAAGACGGGCGGGAGCTGCGGCTGCTGGCGGGCATCGGGGAAGCGGAGCGGATGACAGCGGAATCGTGGCAATTGGCCGGTTCGCCGACGCGGTTCGGGAGAGTGGCGCTGGCGCTCGAGCCGGAGAACGGCGGCCGTGTGTGGCGCCTGCGGTTTCGCCGCGAGAACGGGCCGGCGCCGGCCGGCGTGCGGCTGCCGGAAACGCTGGGCGGCCGGATGCGGTTCTGCGTCAGCCGCGGGCGCCACGGTGAAGCAACAGGCGGGCGAGGTGCTGGTGGACCCGGCGGCGCGGGAGTGGTCGGCGCTTTGGAAACGGGCGTGAGAAGCGTGCGGCAGACTCTCGCCTGCCGCGGTCTGCCAACCGGTTGACAGGCGAAACGCCTGCCCCATATCGAGCGCTATCGCGCGCCGGATGCGGCTGCGCGGGCGGGTTCGGCGCCGGGCTCGGCGGTCATGGCGGGGTAGACGATTCCGGCGAGAATCGCGCCGGCGATGGGCGCCACCCAGAACATCCAAAGTTGCTGGAGCGCCCAGCCGCCGACAAAGAGGGCGGGACCGGTGCTGCGCGCCGGGTTGACCGAGAGATTCGTCACCGGAATCCCGATGAGGTGGATCAGGGTGAGACCGAGGCCGATGGCGATGCCGGCGAAACCGGCGGGCGCGCGGCGGTCCGTCGCTCCCAGGATGATCATGAGGAACATGAATGTCAGCACCACTTCCGCGGCGAAGCAGGCGGGAAGCGAATAGCCGCCGGGGGAGTGGGCGCCATAGCCGTTTGAGGCCAGGCCGCCGCTTAGTAGAAAGCCCGCCTTGCCGCTGGCGATGATGTACAGCACGCCCGCGCCCGACGGCGCCGCCAATGAGCTGCGCGACGATGTAGGCGGGCAACTCGGAGGCCGGGAAGCGCCGCGCCGAAGCCAGGCCGATGGAAACAGCCGGGTTGAGATGGCACCCCGAAATATGCCCGATGGCATAAACCATGGTGAGGACGGTGAGACCGAATGCCAGGGCGACGCCCAGCAGCCCGATACCGAGATTAGGAAACGCGGCCGACAGCACGGCGCTGCCGCATCCGCCGAATACCAGCCAGAATGTGCCGACTAATTCGGCCATGGCTCGTTTTCCGAGAGACATACAACCTGCCTTTCGTGAAGTGGGTCTGACGCCCCGAAGGTCCATCCGCGGGGAGCCGACTAAGCGGGTCCGAAAGACAGTCTAGTGTAGGGAGGTACAGTCTCGGACGGCGGAAGCGGGGGAATTCCGCCGGAGCCGCGCCGGACCGTAATTTCGCGAACAGAAGCTGCGCGAAAGTGGGCGGATCCCGCCAGACCGCGGTGCGGGCCGATGCAAATCTCGATGTACCGGCCTGGCATTGGCTTGATATGCTTCCCTGCACGGGAGGAGTAAATGAAGTTTCTCGTGCACGCCGGCTCCCCGCCACGATCAGATTCCGCCGGCGGCAGTCATAGACGCATCGCTGGCCTGGATTCAGAACCAACTCGCCACCAAGACGATGGATTGCTGCTATGGCTTCATCACGGGCGGTGGCATTGCGGTTTCCAACGCCGATTCCGCCGATGCCATGCTCAAAACGCTGATGAGCTATCCCGGTTTCCCGTTTGTGGAGTTCAAAGTGGAAGCGCTCTGCAGCATAACCACCGCTCTGGAAGAAGTGAAAGCGATGTCCCAGCGCGCGGCCAAGGCAAGCACTTAGGCAGGCCCGATCAGCATTCGAGCTGTTTGTTTGAATTCCCGGACAGGGTCGAAGAGGCTGCCGGAAACGGCAGCCCGAACCTGTTTGCGGGCGGCCGCGAGCGCGGGCCAGGAGGCCTACCCTACCGGGCGCGAACCGGTGCACAATGGGATACTTGGACCGGGAAGGCGGAATATGAAAGTTACCAGCCGGAGAGACCTTCTGTGCACGGCCGCCGCGCCGATGGCGGGAGGGTTGATGTTTCCCTCGCTGGCGCGGGCGGTGGAGGCGGCGAGCTCGCCCTACCGGCGGCCGAAGCTGAAGATTACGGATATCCGGACGGCCGAAGTGCGCGTGCACGGATACCAGGTTCATGTGCGCGTGTACACAGACCAGGGAATCATCGGCCAGGGTGAAGGGACGGACGCGGTGGAAGGCGGCGTGCCGCTGATTCACTCCTTCCGCCGCCTGCTCATCGGGCAGGACCCGCTGAATGTCGAGGCGGCGTTCGAGCGCGTGCGCACGGCGGGAATTTTCGCGGGCGCACAGGCGGGGCAGTACCTGGCGGCGCTGACGGCGGTGGAAATCGCGCTGTGGGATATTGCCGGGAAGGCGCTGGGGCTGCCGGTGTGGCAGTTGCTCGGCGGCAAGGTGCGGGACAAGGTGCGGGTATATTGCGATTCGGGCGGGCGGGACATGTTCCCCGGCGACCCGCGCTCGATCGCCCGCATTCACGAGATCCAGGACATGGGGTTCACCGCGGCCAAGATCGATATCGATCAGTTCGACGATCCGGCGCGCTTCGACCGCGTCAACTGGACGGCATCGAACGGCGAGATCGACCGCATGGTGGGGATGGTGCAGTTCACACGCGAATCGTACCCCAAGCGGATCGACCTGGCGGTGGATATGCACGGCCGCTACGACGCCACCACGGGGAAGCGGGTGGCGAAGGAAATGGAGCCGTTCCATCTGCTGTGGCTGGAAGAGCCGGTGCCGGCGGAGGACATCGACGCCATGCGCGACATCCGCGAATCGACGCACACGCCGATTTGCTGCGGCGAAAACATCTACCTGCGCCATGGGTTCCGCGAACTGCTGGAAAAGCGCGCGGCGGATATCATCATGCCGGATTTGCAGAAGGTGGGCGGGCTGCTGGAGGGGCGCAAGATCGCCGATATGGCGCACGCCTATTACGTGCCGTTCGCGCCGCACTGCGTGGTGTCGCCGATCGGCACGATGGCATCGGCGCAGGTATGCGCGGTGGTGCCGAATTTCCTGGTGCTGGAGTGGCACTGGATCGACAGCCCGGATTTGTGGAAGGGCTGGGTGAAGGAAGGGGAGATCATCGAGAAGGGTTTCATCACGCTGCCGGAGCGCGCCGGCATCGGGGTGGAGATGAACGAGGAGGGAGCGCGGCGGGCGCAGATTCCGGGCACTCCCTGGTTCGAGCCGTGGAAAGGAGCGTAGCCATGGTGCACGTCTTGTTGGCGCTTGGGATCGCCTGGCTCTTGATCCGGCGGGCCCCGAGATGGGGATTTCGCTGCGAGAGAACCTGGCGGCGCGGGGACATGTGGGAACCGGTGGGATTTCCGCCAGAGCCGATGGAACAACGCCGAGAGCCTCCGAAGACCGAGGGAACCGCCGGAGGAGAACCGGCGCGGGTGGGCGGAGGAAGAAGGGTTTTCGAGGGCGGCCGGCGCTTCGGGCGGGTTCACAACCCGCCGCCCGCTACCGGCCCGTTCCGGAATCAATAGTTATTTGGCGGCGCTGTCCGGGAGGGTAAAGGCCACGTAGCCGCGGTTGCCGGTGTCGCCGACGGGAGCGTTGCGGCCGCCTTGCGCCGTGGTGGCATTCACCACCAGGTACTGCTTGCCGTTGACTTCATACATGGAAGGGATGCCGCGAGACTGGCCGGGAGCCTGGCTTCCCAGAGCACCTTGCCGTCCTCTTGAGTCATAGGCGCGCATCTTGCCGTCGCCGCCGGCCAGGAACACCAGGCCGGTGGAGGTAACCACCATACCGGCGCGCAGGCCGATGGCGCCGGTGTTGTGGTGCCCTTCGGCTGCGGCGCGCGGATCGTCGCCCACCGGAACCTGCCACTTGATGGTGCCCTTGTTCAGGTCGTAAGCGGTGAGCGTGGTGTAGGGCGGCTTGATAATGTTGCCCATCACGTTGTAGCCGGTGTAATAGCGATTAGCCGGAACGTCGAGGCCCTCCGGATAAGGGCGGGCCGGACATGCCGCCGTAGGCTCCGCGGCCGATGGCCGCAATGGCCTTGGCGATGATCTTGGCTGCCGGCGCGCCTCCGGAAGCGACTACGGGACCATCGGGCAATTCCTCTCCGCCGACGTCCGCGCCCGCCCCGTCCGCCGCCGGCGGCGGCTGGATTGGCGAGATAGGCCTCTACGGCGTTGATGTCGTCGTCTTTCAGATCGCTGGAGAACGAGGGCATGGCGCCTTTGCCGCCGGTGATGATGGCGCGGACGCTATCGGCTCCCATGTTGCTGACCACGCCGACCAGCGAGGGGGCGTTGCCGTTGCCTTTCAGGTCGGCGCCGTGGCACATCTGGCAGTGCTGTTCAAACAGGGTCCGGCCCTGCGCGGCGTTGCCGCGCCCGGCGCCGCCGCGGCCACGGCAGGTTTTCCGACATCTTCAAAATGGCCGGCTCGTTGAGGCCGACCACGAAAACCATGCCGTTGACGGGGTTGGCCGAGGTGGTGCCCCAGTTGGAGCCGCCCTGGTTGCCCGGAATGGAGACGGTGTCGCGCATGGAGGGCGGGGTGAAGATGCCTTCGTTGCGGGCGCTGTCCACCACCTGCTTCCAGTGGGCGCGCTCTTCCGGCGTCAGGATGTACGGGTTGATGTCGTCGGCGGTGAACTTCTGCGCGACGAACGGCGGCGGGGCGGTGGGGAACGGCTGCGTGGGCCATGCCTGCTCGCCGGGCATGTCGCTCTTGGGGACGGGACGCTCTTCGATGGGCCACACGGGCTTGCCGGTGACGCGATCGAATACGTACAGGAAGCCGGTCTTGCCGGCGAGCGCTACGGCATCCACCATCTTGCCGTCGTGGCGGACGGTGATCAATTGCGGCGCGCGACGTGTTGTCGAAATCCCACAGGTCGTGATGGACCATCTGGAAATGCCAGAGGCGCTTGCCGGTGCGGGCGTCGAGGGCCAGCAGGCAATCGCCGAACAGGTTGGCGCCGATGCGGTCGGCGCCGTAGAAATCGATAGGTGGGGGAGCCGGTGGGGAAGTAGGCGATGCCGCGCTTCTCGTCGACCGTGATTTCGCCCCAGGTGTTGTTGGCGCCGACGTAGCTCCAGCCGTCCTTGGGCATAGGTGTCGTAGCCGTACTCGCCGGGGCGCGGGAACGGTGTGGAACTGCCAGACCAGCTTGCCGGTGATGACGTCGAAGGCGCGCAGATCGCCCGCGAGGGGAAAGGAAGCCTTCCCCGGGGGCGCTGCCCAGAATGATCAGGTTTTCGAAGATCTTTCCGGGATTGTTCGATTGCATGCGGCCGAACGGATTCGCGGCCGGGAAGCGGCGCAGGCCGTCGCGCAGGTTGACGATGCCGTCCGTGCCGAAAGTCAGAATCGATTTCCCGGTGCGGGCATCGATTTCCTCCAGATAACTGTTGCGCTGGAAGATCAGGCGCCGGTCCTTGCGGTCTTTGCTTTCCCAGTAATTGATGCCGCGCGGCGCGATGCCGGTCAGTTCGGCGTGGATCCAGATCTCGTTGTCCGGTGGCGGCATCCAGCGCGACCAGCGAGTTGTTTCGTGCTAACACGTACATCACGTTATCGACGATGAGAGGATTCCAAACGTAAGATACCGCGTCGCGGCTGGGATAAGTCCAGGCCGCGCTCAGTTGGCTGACGTTAGCCTTGGTTACCTGGCTCAGCGTCGGAGTAATGAGAATTGTCCGGACCGCCGCCGGCGTCCATCCAGGTTTTGTGGTCGGGTGGGGCGCCGGACAACGCCGCAGCCGCGAGTAAACATGTGCTGAAGCAAGGGAATAGCCTGGTCCTGGACATACGCCTCGAAGTATCCTCCTCCCACAGTGGTGCGACTGTGCTCCGCTGAGTATATACCAAGAGTCAATGGGGAAAAGCGTGAAAAAGAAAATTCTTGACAATCGGCGGATTACGACAATAGAATGCCATCCATGCACTTCAAAGGGGTTTGGCGGGCGCCGTGGCGCGCCCTTGGGGCTGTTTTCTGCACTGTTCTGTTTTTCGCACCTCTTGCTTACTCCCAAGTCGTAACCGCAACCTTAACCGGGACGGTTACGGACGCCTCCGGCGCTACCGTGCCGCAGGCCACCGTGACCGCAACCGAAACCACCACCGGCGTGAGCCGCACGACGGTGACCAGCGCGAATGGCGTCTACACTTTGCCCTTCCTGAACCCGGGAACGTATCGCGTGGACATCGAAAAGACCGGCTTCAAGAAATTCTCCCGGGACAGTATCGAACTGGGCGTTTCCACGGTCGGAAAAGTGGACGCCGTGCTCGAGCCCGGGCGCCGTAACGGAAACCATCGAGGTGACCGGCGAAGCGGCGCTGCTGCAGGCCGAAAACGCCGAGGTGGCGCGCAACTTCGAAACCCAGACCGTGACCGAATTGCCGATTGTGGACCGCAGCGCGCAGGCGGTGGCCGGCCTGATGGCGGGCGTCGGCCTGCCTGTCCGGTACAGCGGCGGGCCGCTCGAAGACGCCCAGACCACGTACCTGTTCAACGCCAACGGGCAGCCGCTGGCGGCCAACAACACCATGGTGGACGGCATCGACAATATCAACCACAGCCTGGGATTGAGCATTTATCTCCCCTCGGCGGAAGACGTGGAGGAAGTGCATGTCACCACCAACAGCTACAGCGCCGAGTTCGGGCGCGTGGGCGGCGCCGTGGTCAATATCCTGACCAAGAGCGGCACCAACCAGTTCCACGGCTCGGCCTGGGAATTCAACAAGCTGCGAGCGCTGGCGGCGCGCGACTTCTTCAATAAGGACACGCAGCCGAAACCGGAACTGGCCAACAATGACTGGGGCGCCACCGCTGGCGGCGCGATCAAAAAAGACAAGACATTTTATTTCGTGACGTACGAAGGCAAGACGCAGCGCTCGTCCACTACTTCCACCTCCAGCGTGGCGCAGCCGGCCTGGCTGCAGGGCAATTTCACCGGCGTGCCCGGCCTGCTGCTCTACGATCCAAACTCGGGCAACGCCGACGGCACCGGCCGCACGCCGATTCCCAGCAACATCCTGCCCACCAGCGAATTGAGTTCTATTTCCGAGAAGCTGAACGCCTTCATGCCGACGCCGAACCTGCCGGGTTTGACCAATAACTACGTGACCCAGATTCCGCAGACGTACGATTCCAACAGCTACGACGGACGCCTGGATCAGAACCTGAGCGACCGCACCAAAATTGCGCTCAAGTTCAACACCTCCCGCTTCCACGTCACGCAGGGTTCGGTCTACCACACCGGCATCGGCGACGATCGCTACTCCCACAATTACACGATTACGGGCGCGATCACCCTGACTCACGGCTTCAGCCCCACCCTGCTGACCGAAGTGCGCGTCGCCTACAACCGCTGGTACGACAACGTGGAATCGGCCGATACCGTCACCAACCAGCAGCTCGGCATTTACAATCCCAATCCGGATTGGATCTCCAACCAGTCGATGGCATGGGTCAATATCGGCGGCATGTCGGCTATCGGCGCCGGAACCGGGCTCGCCGATTATCGAGGCCGACAACATTTTCCCGTTCGCGAATACCTGGACCAAGAACTGGAACAAGCACTCCATCAAGTTCGGCGGCGAGTTTACGCGCTACCGCAACGACCGCTTCCAGCCGCAGGGCTTGAACCTGGGCGCCCGCGGCGAGTTCTGGTTCAACCCGGACACCACGCAGCTGAGCCTGGGCTCGGCGGGCGGCTCGGCCCTCGGTGCCTTATGGATCGCTTGCCAACTCCGTGGCCTCCTACATGTTCGGCACGCCGGACCAGCGCGGGCGCACTTATCTGACGGTCTGGCCCACCGTGCGCCAGAGCCGCGTCGCCGGATTTCGTGCAGGACTCCTACAAGGTGACGGCGAACCTGACGCTCGACCTGGGCATCCGCTACGAATATTATTCGCCGGTGGTGCCCGGCTATCCGGGCGGCGCCTCCAATTACGAGCCGTCCAACAACACGCTGCTCGTAGCCGGCTTCGGCAGCGTCAACATGAGCACGGACGTGAACTCCAAGCCCACCTATTTCGCCCCGCGCCTGGGCTTGGCGTATAGCATCAACAGCAAGACCGTGATTCGCGCCGGCTATGCTTTCAGCTACTGGGAAGAGCGATTCGGCTTCACGGGCGGCACGTTGAACACCCAATACCCGGTGATTTACAACGTGCAGGACGGCGTGCAGAACAGCTTCAAGGTGGTGGGCAACTTCAACGCCCTTCCGGTGGTGAACCTGTTGCCGATTCCTTCAAGCGGCATCATCACGGACCCCCCCAACCAGGCGTTCTATTACATGCCGTCGAATTACACGCTGCCTTCCGTGTACAACTACAACTTCTCCATCCAGCGGCAGCTCAGCAACAGCACCACGATCGACGTCGGATACGTGGGCAACGTCGGGCGGCACCTGGCATATGCGCAGAACCTGAACGTGGGCCGGCCGGGCGCGGGACCTAACGCGGCGCTGTATAACGTTCTGTACGGACGCACGGCATCCACCACCATTCGGGCTTACGGCGTCAACAGCGCGTACAATTCGCTGCAGGTGAATTTCACCAAGCGCTTCGCCCACGGGCTGCACATCACCGCGGCTTACGCGTTCAGCAAATCGCTGGACGATAACAGCGAAAACGGCGGCTTCCTGGACGACTGGAATTTCAATCGCACGCACGGCCCGTCGAGCTTCGACCAGACCCACATGCTGACCGTCAACCACGTCTATGCAGCTGCCGTTCGGCAAAGGGCAGCCGCTGCTGAACAAGGGCGGCGTGGCGGCGGCCGTGCTGGGGAACTGGCAGTTGAGCGGCGTGCTCCGTCTGATGAGCGGCACTCCGTTTACGCCCACCGCGCCGGTGACCTCGTGCAACTGCGCCGCTGTCAGCACCATCTACGCGGATGTCATAGGGGGCGGCCCGTGTATCCGCACGGAGTGGGGCCGGGGACGCCCTGGGTTTCCCCGTCGGCGTTCGCGATTCCGCAGGCCAACACGTTCGGCAATGCCGGCCGCGACATTCTGCGTGGACCCGGCCTGGCCAACTACGACGCTAGCCTGGTACGGAAATTTACGCTGAAGGAGCGGGTGAACATGGAGTTCCGCTTCGATGCGAACAACGCGCTCAACACGCCGCACTTCGCCAACCCGAGCGCGCTCATCGGCGCGGCCACGTTCGGCATCATCACGGCCTCCGGATATAACGGCAACCGCGTGGTGCAGACGGCGCTGCGGCTGACGTTCTGATCAGACAGCGTAAACGAAGTGGGGCAGGCTTCAACCTGCCAACCTGGAGGTCGCGGTTGGCAGGCTGATGTCTGCCCCATTCTATTTCCCGAAGCGGTCTTTGCGGATGATGCCGGAGCCTTCGCGGACTACCACCAGTTGATCGGCGGCTACGTTGGCGATGGTTTCGGCGCCGCCGCCGGGCCACCGAATCTCCAGGTTGGCGGCGGCGGCGGAACCGAGGCCGAAGTGCAGGCGGCGGTCATTCACGGAAAGATAAGACGACTCACCGCGTCCACCTGACCGACAGCATCAACGCGACCACGGTCAACGAATTCAGCTTCGGCGTCGGCCACGACAACTACGGTTTCACCGCTACCCAGGCTGGTTCGCAGGTCCTGCGATCGAGCGCCTTGAACCCGGCGGCACTGTACACCATCCCCAGCGGCCCGCAGTATCAGAACCTTCTGCCCTGCGCCAACTTTTCCGGCGGCAATCTCCCCAACGCCGGTTGGTACGGCTATGCCCAGGGCAACCAGCCTCCTGCCTTCGGTTGCGGCCTGATTCCTTACAAGAACTTCAACGATGGCTACGTGGCTTCGGACGACGTTACTCACATCGTGGGCGCCCACAGCTTCAAGGCGGGCGTTTATTACGAGTACAACTCGAAAGTGGAGCCGTCCGCCGGCGGCAACTACATGGGGAACTTCAACTTCGGCAGCACCACCAACAACCCGAACGATAGCAACGATGGCTATGCCAACGCCTTGCTGGGCAACTACCAGACGTACATTCAGTCCAGCAACCGCGCGGTACCGAACATCTACTGGTGGAACATCGAAGGCTACATCCAGGATAGCTGGAAAGTCACCAAGAAGCTGACCATTGACTACGGCGTGCGTTTGACTCACCAATCGGCCGTGACCGACACCGCCAAGTACGTCTCCCAGTTCTACCCGCAGCTCTATAACCCCGCCAACGCCCCCATGCTGTACCAGCAGGGCTCGCTCAACGGCAAGTCGGCGTCTTACAATCCGCTGACCGGCGCCTACTCCTATCCTTCGCTGATCGGCACCGATATTCCAGGAGTGGGCAACTACCTGGATGGCATGTCCGTCGATGGCCTGACCGGCAATGGCAAGTTTTACAACTTTGCGCCCATCGGGGCTGCCCCTCGCCTCGGCTTCGCGTACGATCCCAAAGGTGACGGCAAGATGGTCATCCGCGCTTCGGCCGGTATCTTCTTCAACCGCACCACCGACAGCTTGCAGGGTGGTGGAACCGCGCCCGTCGTCTATACGCCGACCCTGTACTATGGCACCATCTCCAACATCGCCCAGGCGGCCCAAAGTGCCGCGCTTTCGCCGTATACCGCCTACATCCAGGAGGGCCACATGAACCTGGAGCACGTGAACGAGTTCAACCTCACCCTCCAGCGCGACATCGGCTTCAGCACGGTGCTGTCCGTCGCTTACGTGGCCAACTTCGACCGCGATGCGACCGGCGCGCCATACCCGGGCAGCAAGCAGACCTACTACGACCAGGTGAATGACATTCCGGAATTTGCCTATGCCAACCCGAAGAACGTGTTCAACGGTACGGCCGAAGTCACCGCCAACCTGGTGCGCACCAACTACCCCGGAAATGGCGTGATCGACTACTACTGCTTCTGCTATACGGGCGTGAATTACAACGCCTTCCAGATGGGTCTCCAGCACCGCTTGACGCATGGATTGGCGTTCGGTCTTTCCTACAGCCATTCCAAGGCTCTCGGCTACCAGGGCAACGATCCCTATCACACCGAGCAGTGGTTCTACGGTCCGGTGCAGACCGACCGGCCGAACCTGCTCACGTTCAACTACTCCTACCAGGTGCCGAGCCCGTCGCAGAACAAGATGGTCAAGGCTGTCTTGGGCGGATGGACTTGGGCGGGCACGGGCGTCGTCACGTCCGGCGCTCCCGTCACCCCGACTTGCAGCTCGACGGCTCCGTTCCCGTATTCCGATCCCAGCGAAACTGGTGTGGGCACCAACTCGATCACCGGCGTCCGCTGCGAAGTTACCGGGAACATCAACGCAACCAACCAAAACTTTTACAACAACTTCAACACGTCCGCTATCTCCCTGGCGCCGATCGGCACCTTCGGCAACGCGGGTGTTGGAATTCTGCGTCAGCCGGGCTTCTGGAACTTCGATACCTCGCTCGACAAGCAGATCCAGGTCAAGGAGCGGATGCAGATTCACCTCCGCTTCCAGGCGTTCAACGTGTTCAACCACACCGAGTTCAACGCCATCGGCTCCACCTTCCAGTGGAACGCCGCCAACGTCAACCTGAACACCACCACCGGCCAGTACACGGGCACGCAGGATGCGCGCATCCTGGCGCTGTCGGGCCGGCTGACCTTTTAGGCAGCGGTCGATCCTCCTAACGGGCAGTAGAAATTGGCGGGCGGGGCAGGCAAGCCCCGTCCGCTTTTTTTGTGCGGCGCTACACTGGAGCGATGCGCCTGCTCGCCGGCCCGCCCGGCTCGGGGAAGACGTCGGCGGTTCTGGATGCCGTGCGGCACGCGATTCGCGGCGGCCGGGCGGACGTCCGGCTGCTGGTCCCCACCGCCACCATGGCGGAGCACCTGGAACACCGGTTGGCGCGCGAAGGGTTGATCCTACGCCGCCGCACCATCCAAACGCTTTCGGGATTTGTCACGGACGTGACGCCGGACCTGCGGCAGGCCAGCGAGACCACCCTCTACCTGATGGTGGAGCAGGCGGCGCGGCGCATTCGGCGGCCGGAGTTCGAGCGCGTAGCCGGGATGGCCGGCTTCTACGCGGCTGCGGCGCGCATCATCGAGGAATTCTCGTCGGCGGGGTGCGACAGCGCGCGGCTGGCCGCCTGCCTTCCCGACGCGCCGCTGGCGGAAGCATTCCTGGAAATCTACCGCTGCACTGAGCGGGAACTGGAGCGGCGCCGGATGGTGTTGCGCGCGCGGCGGATCCAGATTGCGGCGGCACGCATAGACGCGGAAGGAACGGGAGGTATTGGCGCGATCTGGCTGGACGGCTTTCACGCGCTGCCGGACCCGGAGCTGCAACTGATAGCCGCGCTGGCGCGGCACGCCGAGGTCACGCTCACCAGTGAAGACGAGGACCTGGGGGGGCATTCGCCGGGCCCGTGCAAGTGGAGCGTGCCACCCGCCCGCGGCCGGGGCCGGCCATCGCGGTGGTAGGCGCCGCGTCCATCGAGCGCGAGTGCGACGAGATCGCGCGGCGCATCCTGGAGCAGGCCTCCGCCGGCCGGCCGTTCCGCGAAATGGGAATCGTCGTGCGCGCGGAGGATGCCTACGTGCCCCTTCTGCGCGCCACGCTGGAGCGGTTCGGCGTCCCGGCCCGCTTTTATTTTGAGCCGAGGCTGGAACGGCACCGGGCGGCGCGGCTGCTGGCCGGCGCCGTGGAAGCCATGCTGGGCGGCTGGGACCACGAAGCCGTGTTGGCGGTGCCGCGCCTGGCGCCCCGCTTTGCCGACTACAGCGCGCTGGACCGGCTGGATTTCGCGGCGCGCGAGCGCATGCCGGATGCCGGCCTCGGCGCGCTGGCGGCGCTGACCGATGCCGAGCCCCTGCGGCGCATGCTGGAGGATTTGAGCGCGCTCGAAGACTGGCGCAGCCTGGCGCTCGCGCCGCGCGAGTGGGCGGAGCGGCTGGGCGGGCTGCGGCGGCTGTTCCGGCCGAGCCTCAGTGATGAGACTGGGCATGACGCGGCACTCGAGTATCGCAGCCAGGCGGTGGCGCTCGATGCATTCGAGAAGGCGCTCGCCCAGGCCGCGGAGGCGCTGGAGGACGGCGGACGAATTCCGGTGGCGGATTTCTGGCGCACCGCGCAATCGGCGCTGCGGCTGGAGCCGCTGCGCGTCCCCGATGGCCGGCGCAACGTGGTGCGGGTGCTGAGCGCGCCGGAAGCCCGGCAGTGGGTGCTTCCGGTGGTGTTCGTGTGCGGGTTGGTGGAAAAGCAGTTCCCGAAATTGCACCGCCAGGATCCTTTCTTTCCGGATGCCGCCCGCGCGCGGCTGAACGCGGCCGGAGTGCGGGTGCGCACCGCGGCGCAGTTCGAGCGCGACGAGCGCGCCCTGTTTCGCTCCGCCGTGACCCGGGCGACCATCCTGACCACCTTGAGCTATCCCGAATTCGATGGCCGCGGAGAGCGCAATCTGCCGTCGTTGTTTCTGGAGAGCTTTGCCCTTCCGGTGGAAACGGCGCGGCCGGCGCGGCCGCAGCCGCGGAACACGGTTGGACCGTCCGCTCCGTTACGGTCGCGGCTCCGACAACTATTGCCGCGCCGCCGCTCCTCGAATTCATTGCCTCCCGTACGCGCGCGCTTTCGCCGACGGCGCTCGAAACCTACCTGGCCTGCCCGTTCCAGTATTTCGCTACCCGCATGCTGAAGCTGAAAAAGGCGCCGCCCCATCCGGCCGAGCGGCTGGATTTCCTGACGCAGGGCAACCTCGTGCACGAGGTGCTGGCGGGGTGGTGGCGGGAAGGCGGGGACATCGCGGCGCGATTCGAGAATGTGTTCGCGCGCTACGTGGAGGAGAAGCGCATCCCGGCCGCCAGCTACCAGACCGAGCGCCTGCGCAACGGCATGCTGGAGGATCTGCTGCAATTCGCCCGCGCCGACATTTGGCCGCGCGGCGTGTACGAATCGCGCACGGAGGAGCCATTCGAATTCGAATTGGCGCCGGGCCTGGCCATCCGCGGCAAAATCGACCGTTTGGACGTGCAGGACGGCTTGGCATTCGTGATCGATTACAAGTACAGCAGCACCGCGCGGGTGAAGGAGCGGCGCGAGGACGAGAACCTGTTGCAGGCGCCGCTGTACCTGATGGCGGCGGAAAAATCCTTCCATCTCCGGCCGGCGGGGGTGTTTTATGCGGGGGTGAAAGGCGAAATCCGGTACGTCGGCTGGAGCGACGACGGCCCCCTCGAGAGCGAGCCGATTCCCGAAGACTGGTTCGCCCGCACCACCGCGCGGACGGTGGCGGCGGTAGGCCAGATCCGCGACGGCAGAGTGGAGCCTGCGCCCGCGGACATAAGGAAGTGCCTGCACTGCGATGCGCGCGACATCTGCCGGTTCGAGGCCTGCCAGGCGGAAGCGCCGGCCGTGCTGGCCGAGGGCGTATGAGCGAAGTCGTTCTCACCGAAAGCCAGCGCGACGCCGCGGATATCGGCCGGCGCCACCTGGATACGTGCGTGGTGGCAGGGCCGGGCTCGGGCAAGACCACCGTGCTGGTGGAATATTTCAAGCGGCTGGTGGAGGCGGGGGTGGACCCGCTGCGGATTCTCGCCATCACATTTACCGAGAAGGCCGCGGGCAACATGCGCAAGAAACTGGCGGACGCGTTTCGCCAGGACAGCGCCCTCCGCGCGGTGCTGGAGCGCGCCTGGGTCTCCACCGTGCACGGATTCTGCGCGCGCCTGCTGCGCGAAAACGCGGTGGCGGCCGGGGTGGATCCGGAATTCGCGGTGGCCCCGGAACGCGAGGCCTGGCGGATGCAGCAGGATGCCATCGCCTCCACCATCGACTCGCTGTTTCGCGAAGATCCGGCCGGAATTCGCGGGCTGGCGCGCGGGCTCTCGTCCATGGATTTCGAATCCGCCCTGCTGGGCGCGTACGACGCCATGCGCGGCGCGGGCATGAGCGTGGAAGAGATGGCGGCCATGCCCGCGCCGGCGCCGGCGGCAACCGGGATCACGGAGATTGCCCGGACGCTAGCGCAGGTGCGCGGGGAATCGCTGGCCGGCTGGAGGCCCTCGCAGCGCGAACATTTCGCGGCGCAGGTGGAGGCGGCGGAGCGAATTGTCGCGGCGCCCGGTCCCGGCGAGGCGCTGGCGGCCATCGCCGCTTTCCCGCGCACCCTCAACAAGTGCCGGCGCAACACCGCTGCTTATAATTTACTGAAATATCTGCGCGACGAGCTGATCGAGCCGGCGCAATACGGGCTGATCACGGAGCATTACGCTTCCGGGCGCCGCCTGCTCGTCGAAATGCTGCGGCGCTTCGACCGTGGTTACCGCGAGCGCAAGCGGCAGGCGGGCGCGCTGGATTTCGCCGACCTGGAAGAGTACGCGGTGCGGTTGCTGGAGGAGCAGCCCGAAACCCGCGCACGCCTGCAGGCGCAGTTCGAACACATCCTGATGGACGAATTCCAGGACACCAACGGCCAGCAGGCGCGGCTGCTCAGCCTGATTCGCGCGGCGGGCCGGTTTTATGCCGTGGGCGACATCAACCAATCCATCTTCGGTTTCCGCCACGCCGAGCCGGAAGGATTCGAGCGCTACGCGGAGCAGGTGCGCGGCGCCGGCGGGCGCCACGTGGAGCTGCGGGAGAACTTCCGCAGCCGCGCGGAAATCCTGCGCGCGGTGGAGACCATCGCGGCCGGCGAAAGCGGCATCGTGCCGCACCGGCTGATTCCGGCGCGGCAGTTCGACCAGCCGCGGCCGGTAGCCGTGGAGTTGATCGGCGTGGCGGCGGGCGTAGCCGAGGAAGCGCAATGGGTGGCGCGGCGCATCGCCGAAATGGCGGGCGGCCGGCCCAGCTTCACCTATCACGAAATCGCAGTGCTGGTCCGCAACACCGAGGTGCTGGGCGCGTTCGGCACGGCCTTCGACCGCGCCGGCATCCCCTACGTGGTGAATCGCGGGCGCGGGTTCTACGACGCGCGCGAGGTCAACGACCTCGTCCACCTGTTGCGCGTGATCGCCAACCCGCGCGACGAAATCAGCCTGGCGGCGGTGCTGCGCTCGCCGCTCGCGGGCGCTTCGGACGAAGCCATTCTGCAGCTTCGCGTGATGGGAGAGAATATCGGCGGCTCGCTCATGCGGCTGGCGGACGCCGACGCCGGCGGTTTCAACGCGGCCGATTTTGCCGTGCTCAAGCGCTTCCGCCGCCGCTTGCGCGAATGGCGCGCGCGGCGCGAATCGGTGAGCTTCGACCGCCTGCTGCTGGCGGCCATGGACGATTGCGGCTACCGCCCGGAAGCGGGCGCGCGCGGCGACGCCAACATCGAAAAATTCCTGGCCCAGGCGCGGGAAGCGGCGGCGGTAATGTCGCTGGATGCCTTTGTGCGGGAACTGGCGCAGGTGCGAGCCGAAAACCCGCGCGAGCCGGATGCGCCGCCGGAGGATTCCGCCAACGCGGTAAAGGTGATGACCGTGCATTCGGCCAAGGGGCTGGAATTTCCGGTGGTGTTTCTGGCCGCGCTCGATAAGGGCGTAGATACGAAACTGGCGGTGGTGGCCTTCTCGCGCGCATATGGCCTGGGCGCGCGCTGGCGCATTCCCGGCGCGCGCAAGGAGAAGGACGATCTCTTCCAGCATGCCATTCGCGCCGAGCGCGCGGTGCGCGAGAAGGCGGAAAGCAACCGCTTGCTGTACGTGGCCATGACGCGCGCCGGGCAGCACCTGGTGCTCAGCTTTTCGGGCCAACCGGAAAATTGGGCCGAAGTGGTGGTCGCCAAACTGGGAATCGCACTGGAGGGAAACCGCGACGAGACGGTCGATTTCGAGGGGTGGAAGCTGCGCCTGCTGCTGACCGACCGGGCGCCTGAGTTGATCGCCGCTCCGCCGGCCGAAGCCGCCGCTGCCGTGGAGGTGGAATTGCTCTCGCGGCCCGAAACCGGCGGACAGCACGATGCGGCGGCCACCGCGACCGCCCTTTCCACGTTTGCGGAGTGCCCCCGCAAATATTATCTGGGCGGCTATCTCGGGTTCGGCCGGGAAGGCGGCGCGCGCGATGGCACGGGCGATGGCATCTCCGCCGCGGAGTTGGGCTCGCAGGTGCACGCGCTGCTGGCGGGCATGGCGCAGGATGGCGCGGATCATGAAGCCGTCCGGCTGGCCGCGGTCTTCCGGAAGAGCCGCCTGGGCAAGGCGCGCCGCCCGCGCCGGCCGCGTCGAGCGCGAATTCGATTTCGTCCTGGCGGTGGAAGACCTGGTGGTTCACGGCCAGGTGGATTTGTGGTTCGAAGAGGGCGGGGAAATCGTGGTCGTGGATTACAAAACGGATGCCGTAAGTGCAGCCGAAGCCGCCGGGCGCGCGCGCGATTATGCGCTGCAACTGCGCATCTACGCGATGGCCGTGGAACGCGTGGCCGGCAAGCCGCCGCGGCACGCCTACCTGCATTTCCTGCGCCCGGACGCGGTGGTGGAAGTGGACCTTGCGCCTTCCCTGCTGGAATCCCCCGAGCAGACCGCGCGCGAATTCCAGAGTGCGCAGGAGACGCTCGAGTTCCCCCTGCACGAGGGAGCCCATTGCCGCCGCTGCCCGTTTTTTCACGATCTATGTCCTGCGCAATAGCTGCCATGACAGCTGGACTAATTCCCTATTGGAAGCGACCGCTCCCTGACGGTCGCGGCTCCGATCAGAGCCGCGAGCGTGAGCGAGCGGTTGCTCACAAAACACCAAATCACCCGGTCACAGCGCTGGCCGCCGTCGTTGTGCCGATTTTGCTCGCATCGGCCGCCTGCGCGCCGGCGCGCCATGCGGCCTCGCCGCTGGCGTCTTATATCCCTCCCGGAACGGATGCCATCGGCTACGCCGATCTCGACCGCCTGCGCGGCACCGCCCTCTATGCGAAGCTGCCGGTTCCCGAGCAACTGCGTGACGCATCAGTGGTGTTGGTGATTCTGCAAGGCCGGGATTGGGCCATCGCCGCGCGCGGCCATTTTCGCGAGCCGCCGGCCGGGGCGACGCTGGTTGGTCCGGATGTGGCGGCGGCGGGCGCGCCGGACCTGCTGCGCGCCATGCAATCGAAGCCGGATGGCGGCGCGGACCTGCTGGCGCGCGTGCCGGCGGATGCGCCCGTGTGGCTGGTGGCGCGCGGACGGACCACCCTGCCGATCACCGGGAATCTGGCGAATTTCAACCGCCTGCTGCACCAGGCCGAATACACCGCCATCAGCCTGCGCGTCTCGAATCGCGCGGAGATCGACGCCACTGCCCAGTGCGCGACGGAGGCCCAGGCGCGGCACTTGGAGGAGAATATCCGCGCACTGGCCTCGCTGGCGCGGTTGGAAGCATTCACAGTGAGCAGCGACGGCGCGGTGGTGCACGTCACCGCCGCGTTGGCGCCGAACTCTCTGCCCGGGCTGCGCTAGCGCTCGTTCACGCAAGCGCTTCCGACGATCCCGCCGGAACGCTCAGGCCTTTGGGCGCCATGGGCAGCGACCGAATCCGCTGCCCGGTGGCGTCGAAAATGGCGTTGCCGATGGCCGGCGCGACCCCCACGATCGGCGTTTCCCCGGCGCCGGCGGAGACAATGTCTTTGCGGTCCAGCAGCACGCTCTCGATCACCGGCATGTCGGCGAAGCGCGGCACGCGGTAGCGCGAGAGGCGGTTGGTTGATGATCTTGCCGTCGGCGAAATCGATCGTGCTCGAACAGCGCGCCGCCGATGCCCATGGCCACCGCGCCTTCCACCTGGTTGCGCAGGTGCTCGGGATTGACCACGGCGCCGCATTCGAACGCCTCCACCACGCGCACCACTTTCACCGCGCCGTTGGTCACGCTGACTTCGGCGCAGCTGGCGACATAGCCGCCCTTTTCGAATCCGCGCGGCGATGCCGAAGCCGCGGCCCGGCGTCTTCTTGCGCTCCTTCCAGCCGAACTTCTCGGCCGCGGCCTGGATCACGTTGCGCAGCCGCTCGTTCTTGCGCGTTCTTCAGGCGGAATTCCAGCGGGTCCATGCTCGATGGAGTGCGCCAGCTCATCCATGTAGGATTCGCGCACGAAATGATTGGCGGTGCGCCGCCAGGCCGCGGTACGAGCCCTGCCGCAGCGGCGACTTGCGCTGGATGATGCTGCTCCTTCGTTTGCGCGGCACGTCGTAGGGCGTCTGCAGCGCCGAGGGGCCGGAATTGTAGTTGTGGAATTCCCAGTCGGCGATGCGTGCCGTCGGGGTTGACCTTGCCGCCGACTTCGATCACGCCGCCGGGGCGGAAGTAGGCCCAGGTCATTTCCTCTTCGCGCGTCCAGTTGCGCTTCACCGGCTTGCCGGCGGCCTTCGCCAGCCGCGCCGCTTCCATCGCCGCGTCGCCGGTGTGCTTGCCGCCGTAGCCCGAGCCGGTATCGGGCATGATCACGCGCACGTGGTCTTCGGGCAGCTTGAAGTGTCCGGCCAGTTCGCTGCGCACGCCGAAGGGACGCTGCGTGCCGGTCCAGACGGTGAGCTTGTCGCCGCTCCCATTCGGCCACCGCCGCGCGCGGCTCGAGCGGCGCGTGCGCGATGTAGGCGACGGTGTAGGCGGTCAGGCTCGGACTGGGCGGCGGCGCGTCGCGGCGCGGTCTTGCTTGAAATAGGCGAAGACATCCTGGCTGGAGGCTTCGGCCGGCGACTGGCTTCCATTCGGCCTTGAGCGCCGCCAGCGCCTTGTCGGCGGTTGCGGGATCGGGCGCGGTGACGCCCACGAAGTCGCCGTCGCGCACCACCTTCACGCCCGGCATGGCCTCGGCCGCCGAGCTGTCGAGCGAAACCAGCGTGGCGCCGAAGGAGGGCGGGTGGAGCACCTTGCCGTAGAGCATGCCGGGGCGCTGCATGTCGTAGGCATATTGGTGCGCGCCGGTGACGATGTCGCGCGCCGTTCGACCTTGGGAACCGAGGTGTCCGGCGACTTTCCACTCCGCGGCGGGCGTCAGCGCGGCGCTGGCGGGGATGCGTGCGGGTGAGCTTCTCGCCCTGGGTCAGTTCGCCGAAGCCGGCGCGAGCGGCTGCCGGCCGTGACTTTGCCCTCGGCCACGGTGAATGGCGGCGCGGTCCACCATCCACTTCTGCGCGGCCAGGTCGACCAGCATCTCGCGCGCCGCCGCGGCGGCCTTGCGGATCTGCGGCCACATGCGCGGCGTGGTCATGCTGCCGAACGTGCCCATGTCGTAGGGCGTGAGAGCGGTATCGCCCATCACCATGTGGATGGAGCCACCGGCGCGTGCAGTTCTTCCGCCACCGCCTGCGTGAGCGAGGTGCGCGCATTCTGCCCCACTTCCACCTTGCCGGTGTAGACCGTGACGGCGCCGGTCTTCGCCGATGTGCAGCCAGGCGCTGACGCTGCTGCGGCATGGGCTCGCGAACGCCGCGCCGGCGCGCCGCCGCCGGATTCCTGCGCGTCGCGAATCGTCGGCGATCAGCAGCACCACGATGCCGCCGCCCAGCACCGCAAAGAAATCGCGCCGCACTCATGCGCGGCCTCCTTTCCGCGCCGCCGATTCGAATCGCGGCGACCACCCGCGGGTAGGTGCCGCAGCGGCAGATGTGGCCGTTCATGCCGCTGACGATTTCGGCTTCGCTGGGGTGCGGCGTGTGCTGGCCAGCAGCGCCACCGCGCCCAGGATCATGCCCGGCGTGCACCAGCCGCACTGCATGGCGTCGGCCTCGAGGAAAGCCTCCTGCACCGGATGCAGCTTGCCCGTCGGCGCCAGGCCTTCGATGGTGACGATGCGCTTGCCCGCCACCGCGCCCACCTTGGTGAGGCAGAGCTTGGACGGGTTGGCCGTCGACCAGCACGGTGCAGGCCGCGCACTGGCCTTCGCCGCAGCCGTACTTGGTGCCGGTCAGGTCGAGATCGTCGCGGAGAACGCTCAGGAGCGTGCGGTCGGCGATCGGCATCGATGTTCCGCCGCGCGCCGTTGACATCCAGTTCGGTGACCCTGGCCATATTCCCTCCATGAGTCATTCTAATGCGGATCCGGCGCGCGCCGTTTGGCGGGCGAAACCGCCTGCTCCAGCGCGCCTACAGTTTAAAAAGCTCCCGCAGCCGCCGCGTTTGTACCCGGCTGACCGGGATTTCCGTGTGCTTGCGGTCGTCCATCCGGAGCTGATAGCTGGATTTGAACCAAGGCACCACTTCCTTGATACGGTTGATGTTCACCAGGTAAGACCGGTGGACGCGCCAGAATAGGTCGCGATCCAGGCTGGCCTGCAGCTCTTCAATGGTGCGGTAGGTGGATTGGCCTTCGAGCGTGGTGGTGATCAGCGAAATCAGCCCGTTGTCGATGGTGGCATATATCAGCTCGTTGGCGTCCACAATGAAGTGGCGGCTGTTGGAGCGCACCAGCAGCTTGGTGCGCTGCGGCGCGGTGGGCCCTTTGGCAGCCGGCGCCTCGGGCTCCGCCGATTTCTTCTCCTGGATGGTGCGGCGGGCGCGCTCGATGGTCTCCGCCAGCCGGGCTTTGTCGAGCGGCTTGAGCAGATAATCCATCGCTTCCAGGCGGAAAGCCTCCACGGCGTACTGCTCGTAGGCTGTAACAAAAATGAAATGGGGCAGCGGGATGCCTTCTTCGCGCAGCCGGCGTACCACCCCCATGCCGTCCAGGCCGGGCATCTGGACATCCAGAAAAACCAGCTCCGGTTCCAGTTTGCGAATCAGGTCTACTGCCTGTAAACCGTTGAATCCACTGGCGATAATCTCGATCTCCGGAAAATCCCGAAGAAGGTAGGACAATTCGTCCCGGGCGAGTTGCTCATCATCAACGACAAGGGTAGTGAGAGTAACCGTCCCACGGTCTCGCATGGAGTTGGTATTATAGCATTTCGGCCCAAAGCCGCTAGCAGGCGGCGCTGCGCTTCCGGCGCGCCGGCCTGCTCGAGAACCGGGGGCATGGTAGGACTGTGCCACCCGAGAGGAGACTGGATTGAGCAAGCAAGAGAACGTTGAAATCGCGCCCGCGGAAGGCAAGCTGGGAATCCTGGTGCCGGGAATGGGTGCGGTAACGACGACGTTTATCGCAGGACTGGAAGCTATCAAACGGGGTCTCGGGAAGCCGATCGGTTCCTTGACCCAACTGGGGACCATTCGCCTCGGGAAGCGTACCGAGGGGCGCAGCCCCCGCATTCAGGATTTCGTTCCCCTGGCCAAACTCGAGGATATCCAGATCGGCTGCTGGGATATTTTCGAGGACGATGCCTATGAGGCGGCCGTCAAGGCGGGCGTGCTGGACATGGGGCTGCTGCAGCAGGTGAAGGAGCCGATGTCGGCCATCCAGCCCATGACCGCCGTCTTCGACCAGAGCTTCGTGAAGAACCTCAACGGGCCGAACCTCAAACCGCGCGGCTCGAAAATGGAACACGCCGAGATGGTCATGGACGACATCCGGCAGTTTCAGGCGCGTACCGGCGTATCGCGGATGGCGATGATCTGGTGCGGCTCCACGGAGGTTTACCATCAGCCGGCGGCCGTGCACGCGACCCTCAAGGATTTTGAGTGCGGCCTGCAAAAGAACGACCCCGAAATCTCGCCCAGCCAGATCTATGCCTACGCGGCATTGAAAATGGGCGTGCCGTACGCCAACGGCGCCCCGCACCTGACCACCGATATGCCGGCGCTGCTGGAATTGGCGCGCGAGCGCAACGTACCGGTTTGCGGGAAGGATTACAAGAGCGGCCAGACGTTTATGAAGACGCTGATCGCCCCTGGCCTGAAATCCCGTCTGCTGGGGCTGAACGGGTGGTTCTCCACCAACATCCTGGGCAATCGGGACGGCGAGGTTCTGGACGACCCCGGCTCGTTCCGCTCCAAGGAAGTCAGCAAATCCTCGGCGCTGAATTACATCCTGCAGAAGGATCTCTATCCGGACCTGTACGACCAGTTCTACCACAAGGTCCGGATCGAGTATTATCCGCCGCGCGGGGATGCCAAGGAGGGCTGGGACAACATCGATATCTTCGGGTGGCTGGGCTACCCGATGCAGATCAAAGTCAATTTCCTGTGCCGGGATTCCATCCTGGCGGCGCCCCTGATGCTGGACTTGGTTTTGTTTCTGGATCTGGCGCAGCGGGCGGGAATGCGGGGCGTGCAGGAGTGGCTGTCGTTCTATTTCAAGGCTCCCATGCACGCGCCCGAGGTTTATCCCGAGCACGACATTTTCATCCAGCTCATGAAACTGAAGAATACGCTGCGCTGGATGCGCGGCGAGGATCTGATCACACACCTGGGCCTGGAATATTACGACTAACCTGCGGTATCTTCTCTGGGAGCAGTATGAAAGTATTGGTCATCGGGGGTACCCTGTTCATCGGCCGCCAATTGGTGGAGGAGCTGGTGAAGGAGGGCCATGAGGTTTCGATTCTGCACCGCCGGCCGAAGCACGAATTCGGCCGGCGGGTCGAAAACGTCATGGCAGACCGGAACGACGCCAACTCCATGCGCGAAGCCCTTTCCACAAGGCGCTTCGACGCGGTCTTCGATAACGTGTACGACTGGGAGCGCGGGACGACGGCGGAGCAGGTGGAAGCCACCGTGCGCGCCTGCGGCGACCGCCTGAGCCGCTACATTTTCCTGTCCAGCGTGGCCGCCTATGGAGACGGCCTGAATCACAAGGAAAGCGACCCGCTCGCCTCCGGCTACCACCCCGACCCTTACGTGCGCAACAAGGCGGCCACCGAGCGGCGCCTGTTCCGCCTGCACTCGCAGTACGGGCTGCCGGTGGTGACCTTCCGCCCGCCGTTCGTCTACGGCCCCAACAACCCGTTCTATCGCGAGCAGTTCTTCTGGGACCGCATGCGCGCCGGCCGCCCCATCGTCATCCCCGGCGACGGCCATCGCCTCATGCAGTTCGTCTATGTCAACGACCTGGTGCAGGCCATGGTGCGCGCCATGGAAGAGCCGCGCGCCATCGGCGAAGCCTTCAACATCGGCGAGACCAAGCCGCTGACGCAGGTGGAATTAGTGGAACGGCTGGCCAAGGCCGCCAACGTGGAGGCGGCTGTGGTGCGCGTGCCGCGCGATGCCATCGCGCAGGCCGGCGGCAATGCCATGAGCGAACCGTTTTACTTCGGCGAGTACTTCGACCTGGCGCCCATCACCGAAAATATCGGCAAGGTGGCGCGCATGCTCAAGATGAAACTGACGCCTTTCGATGCCGGGTTGAAGGAGACCTACCGCTGGTACGTGCGCAACCACAAGCCGCGCACCTCCGGCTTCGAATTCGACGACAAGCTGTTCGGCCTGGCCCGCGCCAGCTCGCCGGCCAGCGTGTGATACTGGCCGCATGAGTGTGGGGCAGGCGCTTCCGCCTGCCAACCGGCCCGCTCACCTTAGCCAAACAGCGGCAGATTGCGGCTTTCCAGATCGAGCAGCCGCCGTTTCAGCTCCAGGCCCCCGCCGTATCCCACCAGTTTGCCGCTGGACCCGATTACGCGGTGGCATGGCACCACGATCGGCACCGGGTTGGCGCCGTTGGCGGCGCCCACGGCTCGCACCGCTTGCGGCGCGCCGATGGCCTGCGCCACCTCGCCATAGGTGCGGGATTCGCCGTAGGGAATGGTCTCCAGTTGCCGCCAGACGCGAATCTGAAAATCGGTGCCCTGGAAATCGATCGGCAGCTCGAAGACGCGCAAACCGCCGGCAAAATAGGCCCGCAGCTGCCGTTCGGCTTCGGCAAGCAATGGGTTCGAATCGTTACGCTCGCCCTCCGCGGGCTCGGAAAGCCGGAACTGGATGGAGCGGATGCCGGCGGGCGAGGCGGTCAGGCGGACCACCAGACCCTCCGCGCATTCCGCCAGCCGCCACTCCATCGTCTCAGGTCCAACGGCCTGCAATGAACCCGCCGGCCGCAGGCGCCGGTTCAGTTCATCCCGCACATTCCCGGGTTGCAGCAGCGCCCGCTGGGGCATACCGGCATATCGGCGTTCCTGGCGCGGCCATTGGCATGCGCCGCAAACACCGACAGTTCCTGTTTCAGGTGCTTCTGCCCGCACGATGGGCATTCCACGTCTTCGGCCTCGGCGGCCCGCCGCACCAGCTTCTCAAAACGATTCCCGCAGTCTTCGCACTTGTATTCGTAGATCGGCATTATTCTACTATTAGATTACAAATCCGGTCCATCGTGCTGCGCACCCCCGCGGTGGCTGCGTTGTAATTGTTCACCAGAATCGAAAACACCACCCATTTCCCGTCCTTCCGCCGAATGTAGCCGGAAAGGGCGCTGACGTGCGAAAGCGAGCCGGTTTTGGCATGCACGCGGCCGGCGGCGGGGGTGTTGGCGAAGCGGTGCTCCAGCGTGCCGTCCTGTGCGCTCACCGGCAGCAGTTCCAGCCATTCCTTGCCGTGCGGCGAAGTGTACATATAGCGCAGCAGCCTCACCACCGCCGACGGGCTCACCAGGTTGAGCCGCCCCAGCCCGGAACCATCGCGAAGATTGTAGGACTCGGGCGCGATCCCGGCTTCGCCCAGGAACGTCTTCAGCTCGTCCAGCCCGGCTTCCACGCTGCCGATATTGCGCCGCTCGCGGCCTACCGCGCGTAGCGCCAGTTCGGCGTGCAGATTCTCGCTGACCTTATCGGTAATGCGCAGGTCCTCGATGAACGGCGCGGACACGCGCCGCGCCAGTTCCACTCCCTCGGGCGGCGCCGGCGCTTCCGCCCGCCGCGCCGGATCGGTCACCTGATTCGGATACTCGTGCCGCGCTTCCGCCGCGCCGTCCACCGCCACGCCGCGATCCTCCAGCGCGTTCTTCAGTGCCAAAGCGGCGTATCGCGCCGGATCTTCAATGCCCAGCACCAGCGCATCCACCGCGCCGGGGGCAATTGCTCCCCAAAGCCGCGCGTCGCGGCTGCCCGGCAACCGGGAAAAGCGGATGCGGCGTTCGGAGCCGGGGTCATCTTGGTGCGGCCCAACCGTGACCACGCGGTTGTCGATCTGGTAATACTCCAGCGGAGGGTTGAAGGAGAGCGCGGCCAGGTCGCCCGCGCGCGCTCCGGGGCGGATGGTCAGGGTGAAGCCGTTGTCGTTAATGGTGAGGGCGGAGACCGCGGCGCCGTCGTCGGATTCCGGATCGTCGATCCCCCAGCCGCTGCCGTAAGGCTCCCATAAGTACCAGGTGTCGTCTCCGACGATGCCGCCCTCCACCCGCTTCACCCCGCGCGCGGCAATCTGTTCGGCCAGGTCCTCGATCGCCGCCAGCGGATTTCCCGAAATCGGGCCGGTGCGGTACGGAATCGCCCGCGCGGAAAGGTTCGGGTCGCCGCCGCCCATCAGGCGCAGCGGCCCGCGCACGCGGCCTTCGCCATCCGGCAAAGCGTCCGCCAGAACGCGCGTCTGGAACGTGAAATCCGGCCCCAGCCGTGTCAGCGCCATGGCGGTGGTGAACAGCTTGGTATTGGAAGCCGGAACGAAAAAGTGCGTGGCGTTGTGCTGGTAGAGGGTCCGGCCGCTGGACACGTCGACCACCTGGATCCCCCAGAACGCCGTATCGCCCGCCAGCGCGGCATCAATTCTCTGAGCCAGAGATGCGCCGTGTGCCTGTCCTGCAAGAGCCAGCATCAAAGCCGCCAGCCCGATTCCCCGGTCCCTCATCTTCCCGTCACCTTCGATTCCAGCCAGATCAACAGCAGCAACGCCACCACCAGGAACGTCCCCAGCAGCGGGATGCCGACCACGATGCCCACGTCGCTGGCAGCCGCCGCCGCATAGCCGAGCGTAGCCGGCGCCATCAAGCCTCCCAGCAGCGCGAGGGAGAAGATGCCGTTGCAGAATCCGGGGTGATAGTAAGGAAATCGCCGTCCGATGGCCTCCGCCACCAGCGGATAAATGCTGGCATAGCCGCCGCCCAAAAAGAAAACTCCCGTGATGGCTCCGAAGCCGTTGTTCGTGTAGTAAAGCACCACCAGCCCGAACAGCGCCGCCAGCGCGCTCCCGAGCAGCAGGCGGCCGTGGCGCACGCGGCGCAGAATGGCGACAGCCCCGAACCGTCCCGCCATCAGGAAGAACCAGTAGAGAGCCAGGGTGAAGAGCGCCTGCTGCGGGCTCATGCCGACCCGGCGGCACAGAAACAACGGCAGCCATCCGGCCAGCGACCACTCGTTGCCGAACTGGAAAAACAGCAGCAGCGCGAACAGAATCGCGCCGAAGCTGCGAAAATCGCGCAGCGCCTGGCGGACCGGCGGTTGCGCCGTCACCGGCGGCTGGCCGTATGCGGTGCGGGCGTAGATGACGGCAAAAATCGCCGGCGCCGCGGCCATCAGGACCAGAATGACGGAAACCGGCGCGTAGAAGGCGCCTTCCACCAGCAGAGTGGCCGCCAGGCACCCCAGGCCGTACCAGATGCCGCCTCGAATCACCGTTCCGGCGGCATCGGTGGTGTATCCGCGGGAAAGTGCGTGAAAGAGAGCCACGTTCAACAAGCCTGCGCTCATCCCGAGAATCAGCAGCCCTGCCACCCGCCACCACGAGGATGAGGGTGGTGGAACCAGCGCCAGGTACAGCAGCGAGGCGCACGCCAGCAGGCACGCGAACACCAGCAGGAAACGCAGGCCGCGCCGCTCCAGAATGCGCCATGCCACCGGCAGCGCCGCGGCCAACCCGGCCGCCAGGCTCATAAAGTAGTTGCCGACGGCGATGAAGTCCGGCGGGTCGCGGTGGTATCCCCACGCCGGCAGAATCGCCCCCAACAGAGCCAGCAGGAACCCGGAGAGGAGAAATCCCGCCAGGGCCCTCCCGGTCGAGGTCGACGCCACGGATTCCGACGCGCTGGCGTGGGATGCGCCAAAACTCACAAATCGATTGTACCGCCTGAGCGTTATGGAGCGTGCCGCCGGTTAGAAGACCCGTTTGGTACGCATTGTGGAAAACTCCTGAGGGCCAAATACGGAAATCGGAAGACTCTGGGGGAGCCCGGCTTTGTTTTCAGCGAGTTGAATCTGGCCCCCGGAATGCTCTTGGAAGAGTGGGTTCTTTTAGAGGCTTTTTTGCTTTGGTGCGTTGCCTCGTCTGGGCTTTCCGCAACCCCGCCCCGGTTCATCTGCCGGGGCGGGGTTTTTTTCTTTTTGAAGCCGCCTCTCTGCTAGACTGATCTCTTCCGCAAAAATGCCAGGACTCTATGCCCGGTGGATCGACCGGTGGGAGCGCAAGCTTGCCACTCGCGACACGAACCGCGTCGTTCGCCCCTTCGAATGGGGCGCCGACTGGGCGGCCAGCATCGGGCCGCCATTTTGCCCGGCGGACTTGAATGGCGAAACCGGCGCTTGGCTGGCCGAGTTCGCCGACCGGGCCCTGGCAGCCTCCGACCGCTTTTACAGGTACGAGCCCGTGACGGATTTCCGGTTGGACGGCCGGCACCTGACCTTCACCAGCCCGGTTTCGAGCCCCTACCCGGTGAACAACACCGCGCATGCGATGTGGTTTCCGGCGCCCAAGGACCGTGGCCGCGCGCTGGTGGTGCTGCCGCAGTGGAACGCCGGAGCGGACGGGCACGAAGGCTTGGCGCGCCTGCTCAACCGGTTCGGCATCAGCGCCCTGCGCATGAGCATGGCGTACCACGCCGAACGTATGCCGGCGGAACTGCAACGCGCCGACTACCACATGTCCAGCAACATCGGCCGCACCATCCACGCCATGCGCCAGTCCGTCATCGATACCCGCGCCTGCCTGGAATGGCTGCTGCGGCAGGGCTACCAGCGCATCGGAATGCTGGGCACCAGCCTCGGTTCCTGCGTGGCGTTCATCGCCGCGGCCCACGACCCACGCGTGCGGCTGGGGATTTTCAACCACGTCTCCATGTACTTCTCCGACGTGGTCTGGACCGGGCTTCGCCACCCAGCACGTGCGCGAGGGTTTCGGCGATGAGGTCAGCCAGGACGATCTGCGGCGGTATTGGGCGGTGATCAGCCCGGCCAGTTTTCTGGGCCGGATCAGAGGACGGCAGTTGCCGAGCCTGCTGGTTTGGGCGCGGCACGACACCAGTTTTCTGCCGGTTTATTCACAGCAGGTGCTGGAGAGCTTTCGGCGAGTTGGGCCTGCCGCACGAGGTTTTTACCCTTCCCTGCGCCCACTACACGACCGGCCAGTTTCCCTTCAACCTGATGGACGGCCTGGCCATGTGCCGGTTCGCCGCCCGCAATCTGTAACTCTATCAATACGTGGATGATTAGCTCCACGGAATGTGGAAATTCCATATTGACAACCCGCAGACCTCGTGAGAGCATGAAAACATCACTGGAAAAGGAGGTGGTCCAGCAATAATGGAAAGTAGCAAAAGACCGCGAGAGGTGGCCGACTGTTAAAGTCGAGCCTCTAACGTAGCCGATTCCGTCCAGTGGCGGGGTCACGTTCCTGTGGACCGGCTGCCTCTTGCGTCAGCTAAGCCTCAGGCTTCTTCCAAGGCTACCAACCCCCGTGATCCGACAGGGTCACGGGGGTTCGTGTTTTTGTTATACTAAAAGTCTCGAAAGGAATCCCCGCAACCAATGAAGGCTGGTATTCACCCTGCTTACAACGAAATCAACGTGATCTGCGCCTGCGGCCACACCTTCAAGACGCGCTCCACGCACAAGGGCGACATCCGCGTGGAAATCTGCTCCTCCTGCCATCCGTTCTTCACCGGCAAACAGAAGCTGATCGACACCGCCGGCCGCGTGGACCGCTTTGAAAGGAAATACAAGGCGACTCGCGGAGCCAACAAGGCGTTCCGACCAGGTAATCTGGTGGCGCAACCGCTTCACACGGCCGTCCGCTGGCTTTTCCCGTAGCGCAAGCTTGCCCTGCCGGTATTCGTGCCGGCATATGCGGGACCGGTGGACGGTGACCTGAAAGGACTCTCTCCTACCGTGTCGGAGGTCCGCCCTTGCCTGGCGGCTGGTGCCGGCGGTGCATCTCGTCGCGTTCCTTCTGATATTGCTGGTAGAGTGGCACTTGCTCCGGGCCGGAGCATGGCCTGGATCTGATCTTTCTGGCGGTCCCAGATAGCCCGGCTCTCCTGACTGCCCTGCTTGTGCAGAGCGTCGAACTCCTGCCGGGTGCGGTCGTAGATCAGGTTGAGCTGCCGCACCTGCTGGTCATCCAGTTTGACCCGTACGCGCATCTCGGCCACGATCCGCTTGCGCACTTCTTCCGGAGAGGGGCCGAGGGGCGGGCGGAGCCATAGCTACCGTCCGCACCATATACAACCGGTATGCCACCGCACCGACGAGGATCCCGCTGGCGAAAACAAGTAGCAGGGACAGTAGCGCGGACAACTTGGTTTTCGGCATGGTCAAATTACTGTCCCGGCTCGGCGGGCTCCAGGTGTACGGGTCCCACAATCTCCGGAGCATCCAGCGCATTGGCTTCCGCCAGCGCCTCGATGTAGCTTTGGCCAGGGTTCACCTGGCTGGCGTGGGGCAGCGCCATGTACACTCCCAGCGCGATAGAAAACGCCAGTGCCGCGGTGACGAGGGCATTGGCCATGCGGCGGAACGAAAACGCCTGCCTCCGGCGGGTGTCGATGCGCCCCCATAGGTTGGGCATGAAGTTCGCGGATGGCATCCCGGTCCGGGCACGCCTTCGCATACTCCCGAAACAGGGCATCCAGTTTCTCATCGTCGCTGCCACCGAATGGCTGCATATTCCCTCTACTTCCGCCTGCCCTTTACTTAGCCGCCCCAGCGCCAAAAGCCTTCAAAACCCGCTGGCGGGCCCGGAATAATCGGACCTTAAGAGCATTTTCGTTGACCTTGTAAATCTTTTCAAGCTCTTTCAACGATAGCCCTTCCACTTCCTTCAACATCAGCAGAATGCGATCGGCCTCGGAAACCGCGCCCAAAAGCGAATCCACCGATTCCCGGACCTTTTTCTTGTGCTGCTCGTCCTGGTCCGCCTCGCCCGCCCGCCACGGCATCCGCCATCATGACCTGCTGCTCGGACAGGTCGGACATGCGGAACTCCTGGCGGCGCCGCTGCTTCCGCAGATAATCGTAAGCCGCGTTCACCGTCAGGCGATACAGCCACGGTTCAAAGACCTCCGTCTTCCGAAGCTGATCGAGGGAAAAATAAAGCCGCAGAAAAACTTCCTGTGCGACGTCCTCGACATCTTCCGGACGCGCGATCAATCGCGTGATCGTGCCCCAAAATCCGCTTCCGATACGCCAGCACGATTTCGTTGAACGCAGCGCTATCGCCCTGCTGCGCCCGTTTAATCAGCTCGAAATCGACCAGCATGCCGTTCCATGACTGCCGGCATCCAAAAGCGCCCTTCGCTTCAGTTGCATAGGCGTACCGGCAAGTAGACAGGTTACAAAGCCTTGGACGTAAACGCAAAAGCTGTGGTAGGGGGGCATTTGGCGTCCGCACCGCCCACGCCGGTCCAAAAGGGTGGCCGAAGGCGCGAGTTGTCAACATTATAACAGCCGGGGATCGGGGGCCAGCTGACCCAGGGGTCGGGGGTGCCTGCCCCTGCCGCGTCCCCCGCCGCCTCGTAGCGCCGGCTTTCAGCCGGCCATGCCGGCATCCCTGCCGGCATACCCCAGGTCCCGGCGGATGCCGCCCGGACGCCGGCATCCATTTTCATCAGGCTCCGGACGCCCCTGCCGAGAACCGTAACCCCCCGGACCCCGCTTACGCGGTTGATTTCCGCAACGCTTCGGCCAGGGCGATCTGCTGCGCCTCGTTCAGCTTGCCTCCGCCGGCGGTCACGTAGAAGACGTCGATGGCCTTGTGCGCCTGGGTGTCGATCAGCACCACTTCGATATTGCCGCCGCTCGACGGAGATGGCCGACGCCAGATCGTAGAGCAGGCCGGGCCGGTCTTCGGCCACGATCTCGATCAGCGTGGCGGTCTGGCTGGCGTCGGCGTCGAATGCAATCCGCGCCGGGATCCGCGCTTTGCGGCTGGGCAGCGCGGGCTTGGGGCGGTTGCGCAGCAGCTCGCGCACGTCGAGCTTGCCCGCGATCACGCGCTCGGCGGTGGCGCGCAGGCGGTCCACTTCGGTGGGGTTCAGATCCAGCGTGCGGTGCGGGTCGGCGAAGGTGAACGTGTCCAGCACCAGGCCGCGGCGGTTGGAGAAGGCTTCGGCCTGCAGGATGTTCATGCCGAAGCTGGAGAGCGTGCCGGCCAGCGGCGGCGAACAGGCCGGGCCGGTCGGCGGCCACCAGCGTCAGCTGCCAGGCCGATTCCAGGCGTTTCGATCTCCACCGCCACGCCGCGCGTCGCGGCTGCGCTCCTCGAGCGCCATGTGCTCGTCGATCTCCTCCGCGGTGTGCGTGCGCAGGTAGCGCGTGGGCAGGCCCGCCAGGAATGCCGCCGCTCGGGCGCCGACGGGCCGCTCGATGCGCGTCGGTTTCCAGCTCGCGCGTCAGCTCGTTGTAGACCATCAGGTAGAGCTGCCAGAGCTGCTCGGCGCGCCAGGGCGTCATGGCGGTGGGATTCACGGCGCTGATATCGGCGTAGGTGAGCAGGGTGAGCGCCTTCAGGCGCTCCACGGTCTCCACCTGCGTGCGGCCACGTCGCGGCGTGGTCTGCGGGTCGAAGAGTCGCGCGACTGCATGGCGAGCGGAAAGGTCCAGATGACTGGCGGATCAGGAAGAGCACGCGTCTCGCGCTCCGGCGCGGGCATGCCGATGCGCGCCATGGCGGCGTCGGCCAGCGCGCACGCGAGGCCTCCACGTGCCCTGCCGCGGCGGCCGCCTTTGCCGGAATCGTGAAACAGCAGCGCGAACAGCAGCACGGCCGGCTGCTGCACCTCCGCGCAGCAGATCGCTGTACGGAGTTGCCGGCGCGGCGTCAGGCGCTCTCGATGGCCACCAGGGTGTGCTCATCCACCGTGTAGCGATGGTAGAAATCGCGCACCACCAGGCACTCGATCTGTTCCAGCTCCGGGAAACAGGCGGTGAGCACGCCGGTTTCGTGCATGGAGCGCAGGGCCAGCGGCGCGTGCGGCAGCGACAGAATCGCGTTCGAGCGCCGGCCACAGCGGCCGCGGCTCGGCGAAGTGCGCGCGCAGTCGCGGCAGGCGCGCTTCGATCTGCTGCTCGGCTTCGGCCGAGGGGCGAATGCCGTGCCGCGCCACGAATTCGAACAGCGCGCAGCACCAGTTCGGGCTCGCACTCCAGCTGCTGCGGAGCGCGAAAGTGGGCGCGCTCGCGGTGCACGCTGAAATCGGCGTTGGCAAGCCGCGCGCGCCAGTCGCGGAACTGCGCGAACAGCGCGCTGGACTGCGCCTCGTCGGCTTCCAGCGCGCGCATGGCGGCGCGGTAGATGGCGCGGGCGTGGCGGTAATAGTCGCGCATCCACAGCGGCCGCGTCGGCGTCGCTGCCACTGTTCGGCGAGCGCGTCCTGGGCGTCGAAGGTGAGCGACGTTGTTGTCGCGCCCGGCCTGCGCAGTGCAGAAAGCAGCGGAGGCGCGCCAGGAAGCGGAAGGCCTCGTGCAGCTCCGGGCGCGGCGCTCGTCGGCGCATCCGGCGTCGAGCTGCGTCCAGCCAGCGGACGAGCTGATAATCGCGCAGGCCGCCGGGCGTTTCCTTGACGTTCGGCTCCAGGTGATAGAAGGTGTCGGCGTACTTGGCGTGGCGCTCGCGCGTCAGCTGCGCCAGGTTGCGCACCAGCGGCTCGCGGCTGGCCTGCAGGAAGCGCGGCAGGCGGCGGGCCAGCTCCGCATACAGCGCGCGGTCGCCGGCCAGGTAGCGCTGGTCGAGCAGGCTGATGTTCAGCTCGATGTTCTGGTCGTGGACTTCCAGGCATTCGGCCGGCGTGCGCACGGAATGGCTGACGCGCAGGCCGGAGTCCCACAGGCGCTGCAGAAAGGCGGCGATCGCCTCTTTGTGCGCGCTGCGCCAGGCGCTCGGATGCGAACAGCAGCAGCAGGTCGACGTCGGAGTACGGAAACAGCTGGCGGCGGCCGTAGCCGCCCACCGCCAGCAGCGCCAGCGCCGGCGGGAACGCCGGCACAGGTCCGCGGCGGCGATCTCGCTCCGACCAGGCGCGTCCACCTGCGCGGTGCGCTCGGCAAGGGCCAGGATGACCGAGTCGTTAAAGGGCGGCTTCGCCGCGGTCGTCGTTGCGGATGCGGATGGCTTCGGCCACGTCGTAGACGAAGATCTTGCCGTCGCCGATCTTGCCGGTGCGCGCCGCGGCGGTCAGGGTGTCGGATCACTTCCTCGCAGCGCGCGTCGCGGCACCACCATTTCGACTTTGACCTTGGGCAGCAGGTCCACGTTGTATTCCTGGCCGCGGTAGACCTCTTTGTGGCCCTTCTGGCGGCCGTGGCCGCGCACTTCGGTGATGGTCATGCCGTCGATGCCGATGGCCTTCAGGGCTTCTTTCACTTCTTCGAGCTTGAACGGCTGAATGATGGCTTCGATTTTCTTCATGGAAGTCTCCTCATTACGCCTCGAAGATTATAGCCTTCTTCGCCGTGCATGCTGAGATCCAGACCCTTCGATTTCCTGCTCCTGGCTCGACGCGCACGCCGATCACGAGCGTCGCAGATCTTCAGGATGATCGAACGTCCCCACGATCGCCAGCACCCAGGCGATCGCGCACGCCGACCGCCTGGTTCAGCACCTGCGCCGGCGTTGCCGTCCACCAGGCCCAGCGGCAGCTTGCCGTCGATCCTGCAGACGTCGTTGACCGCGCTTGGTGGCGAAGACGCCGGTGAGGAGCGCGCCCAGCGTGCCGCCCGCGCCGTGCACGCCGAAGGCGTCCAGCGAATCGTCGTAGCCGAACTTGCGTCTTCACCGCGGTCACCATCAGGTAGCAGACCACGCCGGCGCACAGCCCGATGAGCAGCGCCGGGAACGGCTTGCACGAAACCCGGAAGCCGGCGTGATGGCCACCAGTCCCGCCACCGCTCCCGAGATGCCGCCCAGCACGCTGGGCTTGCCGTTGTGCATCCATTCCGCGACCATCCAGCCGAGCGCCGCCGCGGCCGCGCCGAAGTGCGTGGCCACGAAGGCGCTGGTGGCCAGGCCGGACGCCGCCAGCGCGCTGCCCGCGTTGAATCCGAACCAGCCCACCCACAGCAGGCAGGCGCCGATGAAGCTGAGCACCAGGCTGTGCGGCTTCATCGGCTTCGTGCGGATAGCCGAGGCGCTTGCCCAGATACAGCGCGCACACCAGCGCCGAAACGCCGGAGGTGATGTGCACCACCGTGCCGCCGGCGAAATCGAAGCACGGAATCTTGCCGCCCAGAGCGGCGTTCAGCAGCCCGCCCTTGCCCCACACCATGTGCGCCATCGGGAAGTACACGATCAGCGACCACAGCATCGTGAACAGCAGCATGGCGCTGAATTTCATGCGCTCGGCGAACGCGCCGGAGATCAGCGCCGGCGTGATGATGGCGAACATCAACTGATAGATCATGAAGGTCTGCTGCGGGATGGTGGCGGCGTAATCCGGCGTTGGGCGCGCTGCCCACGCCGTTGCAGGAACGCGATAGCTGCAGGTCCCCGACGAACGGCGATCCCTCCGCCGAACGCCAGGCTGTAGCCGACCACGGCCCAGAGCACCGTGACCACGGCCATCAGGATGAAGCTGTGCATCATGGTGCCGAGCACGTTCTTGCGGCGCACCAGGCCGCCGTAAAACAGCGCCAGGCCCGGGCCCGGTCATCATCAGGACCAGCGCGGCGCTGATCAGCATCCAGGCGTTGTCGCCGGCGCTTTGCGCGTTGCGGGTGGCAGCCTCCAGGGCCGCCATCCTGGCCTGCATCTCAGGGCTGGGCTGCGCCGCCAGGATCGCTGGAAATAGAACAAGACCACAAGCTTCGAAGCGGAACGATAGTCGCATCGTGGGGACCTTTACCGAATACGCTCATTGTCCAACGCCGTGCCTCCGGTCACCAAAGCGGAAGTTTTGATGGATGGCATTGGAATTTTTTATGTGAGCCGCAGGGCGGCGCAGCGGCGGCTACCCCGCGAACTCCAGCACCAGCACGGTGATGTCGTCGGATTGCGGCGCGCCCTCGGTAAACGCCGCCACCGCCTCTTGAATGGCGTCGTGAAGCGCGGCGCAATCCGCGGCGGCTTGCGCAGACCACCGTTTCGCGCAGACGCTTCCTGCCGAAGAATTCGCCGGCCGCGTTCTGCGCCTCGGTGACGCCATCGCTGTAGATGACACTTTGTCGCCCGGCTCCATCCGCTCCTCCGCCACCGTGAAGTCGGCGCCGTCCATCAATCCCACCGGCATGCCGGTGGCTTCCAGGGCGCGCAACTCGCCGCCGGCCCGCACCACCAGCGGCGGGCAGTGGGCGGCGTTGACGTAGCTGAGCCGGCCGTCGGCGTGCAGCAGGCAGTAGAAAATGGTGGCGTACTTTTCGCCGCCGGTGCGGTCGAGCAGGAAGCGGTTGATGCGCTCCATGCGCCGGCCCAGGCCCTCCGGCTCGTCCGCCGCGATCAGCAGCGCGCCCTGCAGCAGCGAAGCCAGCAGCGCGGAGCTCACGCCTTTGCCGGAAACATCCGCCACCACCGCCGACCAGCAGCCGGTCCGTCACCTGCGTGACGTCGAAATAGTCGCCGCCCACCTCGCGCGAAGCCACGCTGCTGCCCGCGGCGCGCAGCCAGCCCGCGGCGGGCAGGCTTCCGGGCAGCAGGCTCTGCTGGATGGTGCGCGCCAGGTGCAGTTCTTCCTCCATCTGCTGCTTGGCGCGCTCCTCCTCCAGCAGGCGCGCGTTTTCGAGCACGGTGGAGGCTTCGATGGCCAGGGTTTGCAGCAGCTCGCGATTGCCGCCGGCCAGGTCCGCCGCGCCGGCGCGCGAATCCATGTAGAGCACGCCGACGGTTTCGTTGCCGGCGGAAAGCACGCTGGTGGCATCGCCCTGCCCGGCGCGGATGCGCACCAGCGGCACGCAGATCACGCTGCGCAGTTCCAGGTCGGCGATGCTGTTCTGCGGCCGGGTTTCGTCCGCGCCGACGGGATCGAAATTCATGGAGAGCAGCTCGCGCCGGTGCTCCAGCGCGCGGTGGATCACCTCGCGCGGCACCCGCAGGTCGCTATCGTCCAGCTGGTGCCCGTCGCGGTGGCGCGCCACGCGGGTCTCCAGGCCAGCGGGCGCGCGCAGCAGCAGGAAGCCGCGCTCCGCGCCGGTGATGGCCAGCGCCGTATCCACCACCGAGACCAGCACGTCGTCGATGGAAAACGAGCTTTGCAGCGTGCGCGCCAGGTCCAGGATGGCGCGCAGCTTGGCCAGGCTTCCCGGCCCGGTCGCTTTTCCGGCGACGCCATCTGCTCCACCAGCCGCTTCAACTCCGCGCCATCCAGCGTGAAGATGAGCTGGTAGGAATCCTGGCGCCGAATTCGATGGTGTCGGACTTGCGCAGGGCCGCGCGCGTCACGCGCTGCCCGTTGACGAACGTGCCGTGGCGGCTGCCGCAGTCTTCCAGCCAATATTGCCCGTTCTCCAGAACGATGTGCGCGTGCGTGCGCGAAGCCCGGCTGTCGCGAATGATGAGCTGATTGTCCGGCTGCCGGCCGATGCGGAAGGGCAGCGGCTCGATGGGCACGCGCGTGCGGTGGCCGTTGGGGTCGACCACCACGAGCGACGCCGTCTCCGCGGCGGCGGCAGGAGCCGTCAGCGTAGGCATCTAGACGGCCTTTCTGGGCCGGTCCGCCATCCGTGCGGCGCTGCCTTCCAGACGCACTTGCCGGTTTCGAGACGGCATTCCGGTACCGGCTTACCGGCATGGCCGGCTGGAAGCCGGCGCTACGGAACGACGTGCGTCGGAACGGTACACGGCCACGACTTTACCGGCGCGCCCGCGCGGCGCGGCGCGGCCGCGGGGGCTCCGGTTTTGCTGCTTCCACGGCCGCGCGGATCTCCTCCACTTCGCGCGCCCGCAGCGTCTGGCAATGCGCGCAGTAGCCGCCCACTTCGGTGCGCGCCAGCAGGACCTGAAATCCGAAATGGCTTTCGATCTGCTTCCGCAGGCGCTGCAGCGGCTCGCCGAAGAATTCTTCCACTTTGCCGCAGCGCAGGCAGATCACGTGCGCGTGCTCCTGTTTCAGCCGCGTCTCGTAGTAATGCTGGTCGCCGCCGTAGTGCATCAGGTCCAGCTCATCCACCAGCCCGCCGGCCTTGAGCATCTTGAGCGTGCGGTAGACGGTGACGCGGTTCAGCTTGGGATCTTTTTCCTTGGCCAGCTGGAAGAGCCGCTCGGCATCCAGATGCTCGCCGGTCTTATCGATCAGCTCGAGCAGGATCTGCCGCTGCCGCGTCAGCCGGACGCCGCGCTCCTTCAGCGAACCTTCAATCGACTCGAGGGCCATAAAAGATCAACCAATTCTACCAGGGATCGGGAAAGAGGGGTTAGGGATTGGGGATTGGGGCGGTCGGAAGGCAAGCATGCAGCGGGCCCCGTGCGGATCTCAAGCTCCGGTGGATTCCGGAGGGCCGCACGGATGCGCGCCGTGCCGCGCGTCCGGGCTCCCCGGTCCCTAATCCCCGACCCCCGATCCCTGGTAGGCTACAATCTTTCCAGCAATGTTCCGCAAGGTCCTGATTGCCAACCGCGGCGAGATCGCGGTGCGCGTCATGCGCACGCTGCGCGAGATGGGCATCGCCTCGGTGGCCGTTTACTCCGACGCCGACCGCACCTCGCTGCACGTGCGCATGGCCGACGAAGCCGAGCACGTCGGGCCCGTCGCCTTCCGCGGAAAGCTACCTGCGCATCGACCGCATTCTCGACGCCGCCCGCAAGCCACGGCGCCGAGGCCATCCATCCCGGCTACGGCTTTCTCAGCGAGAACGCCGATTTCGCCGCCGCCTGCGAGGATGCCGGGCTCGTCTTCATCGGCCCATCCGCCGATTCCATCCGCGCCATGGGCTCGAAGACCGCCGCGCGCCGCGCCGCCATCGCCGGCGGCGCGCCGGTGGTGCCCGGCACCGAGCACGGCGTGGACGCTGGAAGAAGCCCGCGCGTTCGCCGCGCGAGCACGGCTATCCCGTTCTGCTCAAGGCCGTGGCCGGCGGCGGCGGCAAAGGCATGCGCCGCGTGGATCCGCGAGCGGAGCTGGAATCCGCTTTCCGCGATGCCGCGAGCGAAGCCGAGCGCGCCTTCCGCAACGCCGAAATCTACGTCGAGAAGCTGATCGAGCGCCCGCGCCACATCGAAATCCAGGTCCTCGGCGACCGCCACGGCAACATGGTCCACCTGGGCGAGCGCGAGTGCTCCATCCAGCGCCGCCATCAGAAGGTGATCGAGGAGTGCCCGTCGCCGCTGGTGGCGCAGCATCCGGAGATGCGCCGCGCCATGGGCGAAGCCGCCGTGCGCGCCGCGCGCGCCGCCGGCTACTACAACGCCGGCACGGTGGAATTCCTGGTGGACCAGGACCGCCGCTTCTACTTCCTGGAAATGAACACGCGCCTGCAGGTGGAGCATCCCGTCACCGAGCTGGTGACCGGCCTCGACCTGGTGCGGCTGCAGATGGAGATCGCCGCCGGCGCGCCGCTGCCGTTCGACGCAGGAGCGAGGTGCCTGGCGCGGCGCGGCCATCGAGTGCCGCATCTACGCCGAAGATCCGTACAACAATTTCCTGCCCTCGCCCGGCAAGCTCACGCGCCTGACGCGGCCGCTCGGCCCCGGCGTTCGCCTGGATGGCTGCGTCTACGAGGGCTGGACCGTCCGCATGGAATACGATCCGCTGCTGGCCAAGCTGGCGGTGTGGGCCGGCACGCGCGAGGAGGCCATCGCCCGCATGATCCGCGCGCTGCGCGAATACGACGTGGGCGGCATCCGCACCAACATCGGCTTCTTCCGCCAGATTCTGGAGGACCCGGAATTCCGCGCCGGCCGCCTGCACACCGGCTTCATCGACGAGTTCTTCGCGCGCGATTCGCGGCCGCCGAGCCGCCGCGCCGATCTGGCGGCGCGTGGCCGCGCTGGCTGCGGCGTCTGACACGCAGGCCGATCGTCAGGCCGACGGCTACAGCCGCAGCCGCCTAGCCGGCAACGCAGCCGCTGGCTCGAGGCCGGCCGGAGCGAGCTGCTGCGATGAAGCTTGCGCTCACCATCGACGCGCCGCGGCGGAGCACATCGAGATCCTGGCGCCCGCGCCCGGACTGCCGCTTCCGCCTGGGCGACGGCGCCGAGCGCGCGGCGCAGGTGGAGATCCCCGAGCCGGGCGTCTATTCCGTGCTGCTGGACGGCCGCGTCTACGATGCGCGCGTGGAGGAAACGCCCGCCGGCGTGCTGGTGGTGGTGATCGACGGCTACCGCTTCGAAATCGAAGTGCGCGACCCGCGCCGCTTGCGCCGCCAGCGCGGGCGCGGCGGGAGCGGAGGGCGTCCAGACCGTCGCCGCGCCCATGCCCGGCAAAGTGGTGCGCGTGCTGGTCGCGCCCGGCGACGCGGTGGAAGCCGGGCAGGGCCTGGTGGTGGTGGAAGCCATGAAGATGCAGAACGAAATGAAAGCGCCGCGCGCGGGGCAGCGTGCTCTCGATGCCGGCGAAGGAAGGCGCCACGGTGGCGGCGGGCGAAGTGCTGGCGACGATTGGGTGAAGTGGGCTGGGGCCGCTGCGGGTACTTTCCACAAACCCACGACCACAATCGTGGCAGGAGGCGGCAGGATACCGGACTTGCTAGAATCGGACGCAAAGGTACGAGAATGATGATGGGCACACATGGGGCCTACGAATGGCTCGAAGTTGACCACGATTTAGGCGAATTCGTATCCTTGTGCCCCAGCGCAATTGTGGGCAAGTATTTAGCCATTACTGCGGTGGATAGCGGCCCATTCGAACCATCAGAGCAAGACCTGGCCAACGGATGGAGCGCGAATAGCGGCATAGCATACAGCCCTCGAATGGAATCGACTGCCATGTTGCCACCGAATTGCTGCTGCCGGGAGTGCTGCGGATATGACGAATGGTACGTCTTCGAGCGGCAACCGCCGTCTCTTGGCGCCGTCTGCCACGCAAACGTGTTCACATCCGAGATCGGTTCCGGCAATGTTTTCCAGTTCATCAACTTCATCGGGTTTCGATTTTCAGATACCCAGATGAAAGGGATTGGCGACCTATTTTGGCGACAAATAGACTGGGTGCAACCTGAATCCTACCTGGCAGATGGTGAGGACTGCTTGCTGTTCGCGACATACAACTCACAACTATATGGGTCAGTCAGAGAGACCCTCAGCAAACAATGGTCAAAGCACTCCACTCCTGCGTGACGCAATCTGGTGATCGCCAGGAGTCGTGGCCGAAAGATGTCGTCCAACTTAAGAGCTGGCCACCTACTTCCCGAAATACGCCCCCGGCTCGGGCACGGCGGCGCCGTCTTTGCGCGGGTCGCGAGGCGCCGTAGTTCACGCCCGTGGCGGAATCGTGCACCACGGCCTGGCCGCCGCCCATGAGCAGGTTGAAAATCGCCGAGCACCTTGAATCTTGTGGCCCTTCGCTGTCCAGGCCGTCGCGCACTTCCGGCGGGATGCGGTTTTCGACCAGGAAACGTCGCAGCCGCCGAAGGTGGTCTTGGTGAAGCGCGGCGCTTCCAGCGCCATCTGGATATTCATGCCGTGGTCCACGATGTTGGAAACGAACTGCGCGTGCGCCTGCGCCTGGTTCAAGCCGCCCATGATGCCGAAGCCCATGTGCACGTCGCCCTTTTCCATGAACGCCGGAATGATGGTGTGGAACGGCCGCTTGCGGCCGGCCAGCGCGTTGGGATGGCTCGGGTCCAGCTCGAACAGCCCGCCGCGATTCTGCAGCGCGAAGCCGTAATCGTCCACCACCACGCCCGAGCCGAAGCTGATGGTAGAGGCTCTGGATCAGCGACACGATGTTGCCGTCGCGGTCCACCACCGATCAGATAAATGGTGTCGCCGTGCATGGCCGGCGGCTTGCCCGGCGGCACGTCGCAGCTGGCCTTGTCCGGGTCGATCAGCTTGGCGCGCTCGCGCGCGTAGTCCATCGAGATCAGGCCCTCCACGGGCACTTTGCTGAAGCGCGGGTCGGCCACGTAGCGGTGCAGGTCGGCATAGGCCAGCTTCTGCGCTTCGATCTGCACGTGCAGTTCCTCGCAAGCCGCGCGGCGCGTAGTCGGCCAGCGGAAACAGCGACATGATGTTCAGCATCTCGAGCGCGGCGATGCCCTGGCCGTTGGGCGGCAGCTCGTAGACCTTCCAGCCGTGATAGTCGGTGGAGATCGGCTCGACCCACTCGGCCTGGAACTCGCTCAGATCGGCGGCCGTCATCTGTGCCGCCCAGGCGCTCGCTGGTCTTCAGAATGGCTTTGGCGATGGCGCCGCGATAGAACGCCGACTCGCCCTGCTCCGCGATCAGCTTGAACGCGGCGGCCATTCCGCGGATTGCGGAAAACCTGGCCCGGCTTGGGCGCGCGCGCCGTCGGGCAGGAGCACGCTTGCGCGCGTTCTCGTCCTTGGCGAGCTTGGCCTGCTCCATTTCCAGCGCCGCGCTGATCATCTCGGTGACGGGATAGCCGTGCTCGGCGTAATAGATCGCCGGCTGGAAGAGGTCCTTCCACGGCAGCTTGCCGAAGCGCTGGTGCAGCTTGGCCCAGCCATCCACCGCGCCCGGCACGGTGACGGACTGGATGCCGTCCTGCGGCATTTCGTGGATGCCCTTGCGAGTTCAGAATACTCGATGGTCAGCGCCTTGGGCGCCCAGCCGCTGGCGTTGATGGCCGGTCAGCTTGCCGGTTTTGGCGTCCCAATAAATGGCGAACAGGTCGCCGCCCATGCCGTTGCTCTGCGGCTCGACCACGCCCAGAATGGCGTTGGCCGCGATGGCCGCGTCGATGGCCGAACCGCCGCGCGCCAGCACCTGCGCGCCGGCCTGCGAAGCCAGCGTCTGGCTGGTGGCCACGATGCCGCCCTCGTGACATCACCATCGAGCGCGCCTGCGAACGTTCCTGCGGCGTTAGCGGCAAGACTCATAAGACAGACCAGCGGTAGGAGAACCCTCATGTCTGGCAATCATATCAGGGTGGAGGGATCGGGGATCAGGGATCAGGGGCGCGAGCGCTCCCGTTTCACGGCTGGTCCCGGTGTCCCTGCTGGCATAGACGAGCGCCCCGCCCGCGAGCACTCGCGCGGCGAACCCTACGCCCGCGCTCCCTGATCCCCGACCCCCGACCCCTGATCCCTTTTCTTCGGGATGCTCAACGTCTTCCATTCTTCGCCGGCGAAGTGCTTCGCCAGCAGAATGATCTGGCCGATGTGCTGCGCATAATGCGCGATCTGGCGGTTGATGGCCTGCATTACCGAATGCGCCTCGCCGCGAATGGTGACCGTGCGCGCCAGGTCGTTTTCCGAGAGCGGCTCCAGCGCCGCGAATACGCATCGCCATCCGTTCTCCCAGATTTCCATCAGCGCCGCGCGGGTCTCCGGCGGTTCCACGAATTCGCTGTCGCGATGGCGGTCCGGCTTCTCGCCATCGGTGGTCAGAACATCCGTCCAGCGCGAGCGCATGTTTCCCGTGATGTGCTTCACGATAAGGGCAATCGAATTCTCATCGCCGTCCAGCACGGTGAAGAGGTGCTGGTCATTGGCCTGCGCCATCGCGCGTTCCGCGAGCTGCTTGTATTGGCGGAACATCTCGAGCGAGTCTTCCAGGTAAGACGTTGTCAGCTTGTGCGCCATATCGGTCTCGTTCGCTATTGTACATGCCCGGAAAGGGTCCTGAAATTTTTCATCTCCACTTGCGAACCAATTCGCCGGCTCCACGTATGAGCACATGAAGCCGTTTGCAAAGGACCGGGCCGATGAAGCATTTTTCAGTGTTTTTGGTTCGCACTCGTTACCGCCACGGCGCAGCCGAAAGCGGCGCGCGACCTCAACGAACGCGGTCTGGCCGCTTATGGGCGCGGCGATTTCGCCGGGGCCGAACGTCTATATCTCGAAGCCATTCCCAAATGGCAGGCCCTGGGCGACAGCTTCACCGCGCACTTGGCGATCACCCGCATGAATCTGGGTGACGCTTTGGCCGCGCAGGGAAGACGCGGCGAGGCGCTGGCGCAGGACGCAGCAGTCGCTGGCGCTGTTCCGCCGCTCGCTGGGCGTGCGCGACGGCCGCACGCTGGACTGCATGAACATGGTCGCCGGCATGGAGCTGACCCTGAGTGATTACGAGCACGCTGGGATGGTGATCGAAGAGGCGCTGCCTATCGAGCGCGAACTGTTTCCCGCGGACGAGCGCCTGGCCACCACGCTCGCCGAGCTCGCCACGCTTCGTTTGCGCACCGGCTCCGCGGCCGACGCGCTGGCTCCGGCGGAGGAGGCGCTGGCGCTCGCCGTCAAGGCCGCGGGCGAAGACAGCCTGTATACCGCTCTTGCCTACAGCGTGGTGGCGAGGTCCATCGCACGGCCAATCGCCCCAGCCGCGCCCTGCCGCTGTACCGGCGCGCCCGCGCGATTTACGAAAAGCAGCTCGGCCCGCGAGCATCCGAGCGTGGCTTCGCTGCTGGCGCAGGAGGGGCTGCTGCTGGCCGGCGAGGGCAAACTCGCTACCGCCGCGCAAATCATGGAGCGCGCCCTCGCGATGCTGGAGCACACCTGCCCCGGCTGCGCGTACGAGCGCTGGACGGCGAATGCAATCTCGCCCAGGTACGCGTCCGCCAGGGTCGATACGCCGAAGCCGAGCGGCTGCTGGAGGAGGCGCTGGCGCTCAGCGAACAGGCGCAGCCGCAATCTGCCGAGGCGGACGAACTGCGCGAGGCGCTCGAGCGACGTGCGCCGGAAAGAGGAGCACGTGGAGATGGCGGACCGCCGCCACTGACTGCAACGCCGCCGAAGGAGGCCGGATCGTCTGCTACCAGTACAATTCGGGCGGGAAATGTTTCCAGCCGGAAACCTTTGTCCCGCGCCGGCTGAATTTGTAGATTCTTGCAACGCCTTTTCGGCGTAAACTACCCCCACTTGCTGTCTGTGAAAGTGAGGGGGAAATGAAGTATCCTGGCCGTATGGCTGTTTGTTCTCGGCGTTGCGTCCGCGCAACCGCAAGCGGCGCGCGACCTCAACGCGCGCGGCGTGGCGGCTTACGCCAAGCGGGATTACACTGGCGCCGAACGCCTTTACCGCGCGTCGATTGCGAAATGGGTAGCACTGGGCGATGTCTTTGCCGCGCACCAGGGCATCACCCGGACGAATCTCGGCGACGCTCTCGCCGCCCAGGGAAGAAGGAGCGAGGCGCAGCCGGAACTGGAGCGGGCGCTCGTCTTGCTGCGCCGCTCGCTGGGAGCAGCCAACAGCCACACCTCGATTGCATGAACCTGCTGGGCGGGGTTTATCTGATCCGTAACGAACTCGACCGTGCCGGCGCCGTGCTGGAGGAGGCGCTCGGGATCGAGCGGGAACATTTTCCCGCCAACGTGGAATGGCGCGCACGCTTAACCAACTCGCCACTCTCCGTCTGCGGACCGGCAACATCGACGGAAGCGCTCGCGCCGGCCGAGGAGTCGCTCGCGCTGGCAATCAAGACTTCGGGCGGGGACAGCCTCGATGCCGCTCTCGCCTACACCGTGGTAGCCGAGGCGCATCGGCTTGCGGATCGTCCCGAGCGGGCGTTGCCGCTGTTTCGCCGCGCCCAGGCCATCTATGAAAAGGAACTCGGGCCGGAGCATCCGCGGGTTGCCTCCCTGCTCGGCCAGGAGGGACTGATGCTGGCGGGCGAGCGAAAGCTGGCTTCGGCCGAGCATGCTTTACAGAGTGCCCTGGCCATGCTGGACCGCTCCTGCCCCCGCTGCGCCTATGAGCGCTGGACGATCGACTGCAATTTCGCCCGCGTACGCATTCTTCAGGGCAAGTATGATGCGGCCGAGCACCTGCTAACCGAAGCCCTGGCCCTCAGCCAAAGCACCCAGCCGGAGCCCCCCGCGGAAATTGCCGAGGTCCGGAAGGAGCTGGCGGACGCGCGCCGGAAGCAGCAGCACATGGCGTTGGCCGACCGCCCCCGCTGACGTTTACTTCGTTCGCACCGATTCCACCAACGGCAGCACCGCGCGGGTCAAACCGTCGTCGGTCAGCTCCGGATGCACATCGCGGTAGAGGCCCCAGTGTTCCACCTGCTCCACGGTTTGCCCCGGCTGCACCTTGGTGAGCGCCCCGATGGTTTCGACTTCCAGAAAATCCGCGTTGGTGAAGGTCGCGAACGAGCAGCCGAAATCGGGATAAGTCTGCCCGACGTGCGCGGTGGCGCGCTTGACGAACGCTTCGCCGTTGAGCAGGTACGCCGCCCAGGTATCGGCGTTGAACAGGCCGACTTTCTGCGCCGTCACCGCTTTGGGATCCTGCCGCAGCATTAAATACTTGCGCGTGAATTTCCAGCGCGGGTCGGAGAAATCCGTGTACGCCCACATGGTCAGCGGATTGGTGGGCTCCAGGTTGGCCGGGTGCGTGCCGCGCGGAGGAAATCCGGTCACCACCATGCCGCCCTGCGCCATCATGGTCAGCACCCACGGCGCGAACTCCAGCGGGAAGAGCGAATGGTTCACAATCCGATGCGCCGCCGTCACCCCGGTGCCCGAAGGCGCCATGTGGATTTCGATTTCCTTCTGCAGCATGGTCAGCGGCTCCACGGGCTCGCGCGCGATCAGCCCGTCCTCCAGAACCTTGACCTCCACCGGCACATTGTCCGGCGCCCACGACGCCACCGGATCCTCCGGCGATTTCCAAACGCGGTCGCCGCCGCGCAACTGGAACGCCGCTTCCCCGCTCTTGCCGAGCTGCTCCGGGAATTCTTTAAAAAGATTCTGACCGCCCACGAACCCGAGGCGGATGACGCGCGGGCCGACGTCCGCGGTCACAATCAGCTCAATTTCGCCGTTGGTGACGCGATAGCAATTCGCCCAACCTTTGTATGCGGTCTTCGTCACCTGGACCGCGGCTTGTGCGCTCATGGCCAACACTCCGCACGCCAATAGAATCTTTTGCAGCATCATGCCCCCACCGCCGTCCAGCGCGCTGCCATTTGCTGGATGCGGCTGACGGCCTCTTCCAGATTTTCCAGCGAATTGGCATAGCTGAACCGGATGTAGCCGTTGCCGTATTCGCCGAAGCAGGCGCCGTCCAGGCAGGAGACGCCGGCTTCATACAGCAGCAGGTCGGCCAGTTCCTTCGAGCCCATGCCGGTTCCGGTCACGTTGGCAAAGGCGTAGAAGGCGCCGCCCGGCACGGCGCAGCGGAAGCCCGGAACCTCGTTCAGCCCGCCGCAAATCGCGTCGCGGCGGCGGCGGAATTCCGCCACCATGCGGTCCACGCAATCCTGCGGCCCCTGTCAGCGCCGCGATGCCCGCGCGCTGGGTGAAACTGGCGGTGCAGGAATTCGAATTCACCATCAGCTTGTTCACCGCCTCCACCAGCCACGCCGGCATCACGCCGTATCCCATGCGCCAGCCGGTCATGGCGTAGGTCTTCGAAAAACCGTCCAGGATGATGGTCTTCTCCAGCATGCCCGGGAAGCTGGCGATGGAAAGCGGCGGCTCGGCGCCGTAATGATGCGCGAGTAGATTTCGTCGCTCAGCACCATCACGTCGCGGTCGCGCAGCATGTCCGCGATCGCGCGCACGTCCTCGGGCGGGATCACGCCGCCGGTGGGATTCTGCGGCGAATTCAGCACCACCATCTTGGTCCGGTCCGTCAGCCGGCTGCGGAACAGGTCCAGATCGAAGCGAGAACCCGCGGCTCTCTTCGAGCGGCATGGGCACCGGCGTGGCGCCCAGGAAGCGGATCATCGATTCGTAAATCGGAAAGCCGGGGTTGGGATAGATCACTTCATCGCCCGGCTCGAGCAGCGCCAGCATGGGAAAGAAGATGATCGGCTTGCCGCCCGGCACCACCGACACGTGCTCCGGCCCCACCCGGATTCCGCGCGTGCGCGGAAACCGTGGCGCGCGATGGCTTCGCGCAGTTCGGGCAGCCCCTGCGTCGGGCCGTAATGCGTCCAGCCCTCGTCCAGCGCCTGCTTGGCCGCTTCGACAATGTGCGCGGGCGTGGGGAAATCGGGCTCGCCGATCTCCAGGTGCATCACGCTGCGGCCCTGCGCCTCCAGCGCGCGGGCCCTCACCAGCACATCGAAGGCCGATTCGACTCCGATGCGGCTCATCCGTTCCGCCAGTTTCATAATCGCTCTCAACCGTCTCGGTTTCGCTCCCGGCTACCGGTCGCCGGAGACCTTTCTGAAGAATGCCACACCGCCGCGCCCTTCCACTTCCATCACCCGGTCGCCGATGGCCACGCGCTCGCCCGCGATCGCGCGCGGACAGGCGGCCGCCGTCATCCAGCGTCACGATGGCGGTCTGGTACGGCGCCTCGCCGCGAACGCCTCCGGCGCCGAATAGATCACCGTTTCCGTGTACACCGCTCCGCTTCTCATGCCTTCCCCAGTATGCTGACCACGCACGTTGCGCCCGAGCCGCCCAGGTTTTGCGGCCAGCCCGAGCGAATGCCGCTCCATCTGCCGCTCGCCCGCTTCGCCGCGAATCTGCAGCACCAGGTCGCAGATCTGCGCCGCGCCGGTGGCGCCCACCGGGTGGCCCTTCGATTTCAGCCCGCCGCTGGCGTTTACCGGCCGCGCCCCGTGGAGGCTGGTGCAGCCGTCGAACGCATACGGCCCGCCTTCGCCGCGCGGGCAGAAACCCAGGTCCTCGCTGGCGATGATCTCGGCGATGGTGAAGCAATCGTGCAGCTCGGCGAACTCGATGTCGTCCGCCGCCACGCCCGCCATCCGGTACGCCGTCTGCGCCGCGCGCCGCACCGCCGGGAAGGTGGTGATGTCGGCTTTCTGGTCGAGCGCCACGAAATCCGAGGCCTGCGCGATGCCCAGCACGCGCACCGGCTGGTTGGTGAATTCCGCCGCCCGTTCGAGCGGCGCCAGAATCACCGCCGCCGCGCCGTCGCTGATCAGCGAGCAATCGTAGAGGTTGAGCGGCTCGGCGATCGGCTTGCCGTTCAGCGCCTGTTCCAGGGTGATGGTCTTGCGCATGTGCGCGTCCGGATTGAGCGCGCCGTTGGCGTGGTTTTTCACCGCGACGGCGGCCAGGTGCTCTTTTTGCGTGCCGAAATCGTGCATGTGCCGCCGCGCGATCATGGCGAACAGCGACGCGAAGGTGTTGCCCGCCTTCATCTCGCCGGAGCAGTCGCCGGCCTCCGCCAGAATTTCGCTCACGCGCGCGGTGGGCTGCGAGGTCATCTTCTCCACGCCCACCACCATCACCATGTCGTTGATGCCCGCCGCCACTTCCGCCCACGCGTGGAAGAAGGCCGACCCGCTCGAGGCGCAGGCCGCCTCCATGCGCGTGGCCGGCACGCCGTGGATGCCCAGCGCGGTGGAGACATAAGGCGCCAGGTGGTTCTGCCCGACGAATGCCGGCCCCGCGAAATTGCCGAGGTAGAAGGATTCGATCTGCCCCGGCGCCACACGCGGCGTCGTGCAGAGCCTTTTCTCCCGCCTCGACCGCCAGCGAGCGGAGATCGCGGTCCGGAAAAGCGCCGAATCGGGTCTTTCCGGCGCCGATCACGGCGACAGGTCTCATACGCCTTTAGATTAGCTGAAACCACCGCGGAGTGGAGAGTAGCCGTATCCGGCCCTGCATCGGCGTTTCGTAGGGGCCGGGCATGCCAGGCCCGCGGTGGCTAACCCGGGATCCGTTAGCGCGGCCATAACGTTGTCAACATGATAGGATGTGGTCCGGCGTGCCGCCGCCCTGCCCACGCCCGTGTTACTATTCCGTTTTAATCCGGTTTCGGCAATTCAACTTCGCACCAGGACAATCTGTCCATAGCAGGGAGCCAAATCCGTGAAAGTCTACGAAAGCAAGGACATTCGGAACGTCGGTGTGGTGGGCCACGGCGATTCCGGGAAGACCACGCTCACCGCCGGTTTGCTGTTCACCGCCGGAGCCACCAACCGCCTGCTCCGCGTCGATGAAGGCAATACCATCACCGATTTCGACGAGGAGGAAATCCAGCGCAAAATCACCATCTCCACCGCCATCGCCGTGGCCGAGTGGAAAAAGACCAAGATCAACATCCTCGACACCCCCGGCTACAACATCTTTATCAACGATACCCGCGCCGCCCTGGTGGCCGCCGATGCCGCCCTGGTCGTGGTGGATGGCGTGGCCGGCGTCGAAGTGCAGACCGAAAAGGTCTGGCAGTTCGCCAACGATTTCAAGCTTCCCCGCGCCGTCGTCATCAACAAGCTCGACCGCGAACGCGCCGATTTCGAGCGCGCCCTGGCCAGCGTCCACGAAGTCTTCGGCCGCGCCGCCGTGCCCATCCAGATCCCCATCGGCGCCGAGCGCGATTTCAACGGCGTGGTCGACCTGGTCCGCATGAAGGCCTACACCTACACGCCGGATGGCGACGGCAAGGGCAAGGAGGGCGAAATCCCCGCCGACCTGGCCGACGCCGCCCAGAAGGCCCACGAGGCGCTGGTCGAAATGGTGGCCGAGGGCAACGACGCCCTGATGGAGGAGTTCTTCGACAAGGGCACGCTCGCCGTCGAGCAGATCGTCGACGGCCTCGAGCAGGGCGTGCGCGAAATGCGCATCTTCCCCGTCCTGTGCGCCTCCGGCCTGCACAACATCGGCGCCGACCTGCTGCTCAATTTCATCGTCGAGAACCTTCCCGCGCCCACCGAGCGCGAAGCCGTCCCGGCGCCGTCGACGGCAAGGAAGCCACGCAGAAAATCTCCGACGACGGCCCGCCTTCGCCTTTCGTGTTCAAGACCACCGCCGATCCGTTCGCCGGCCGCATCACCTTTTTCAAGGTCTATCACCGGCGTGGTGAAGAACGACGCCAACCTGCAGAACCTGACGCGCAGCACCGCCGAGCGCCTGGCCCACATCAGCAGTCCGCAGGGCAAAACCCTCCAGCCGGTCACCGAACTGCACGCCGGCGATATCGGCGCGGTGGCCAAGCTGAAGGAAACGCTCACCGGCGACACGCTGGCGCGATAAGGGCGTCACCGTCGCCTATCCGCCGGTGAAGCTGCCGGAGCCCTCCATCGCCTTCGCCATCGAAGCCAAGTCGCGCAACGACGAAGACCGCATGGGCAACGCCGTCCACCGCATCCTGGAAGAGGACCAGTCGCTGCGCTTCTACCGCGATCCGCAGACGCGCGAGTTCCTGCTCGCCGGCGCCGGCCAGCAGCACGTGGAAATCGTGGTCAGCCGGCTGAAGAAGCGCTACGGCGTGGATGTCACCCTGAAGGCGCCCAAGATTCCCTACCGCGAGACCATCCGCGGCAACGCCGACGTGCAGGGCCGCCACAAGAAGCAGACCGGCGGCCACGGCCAGTTCGGCGATTGCTGGATCAAGATGGAGCCGCTGCCGCGCGGCGCCAAGTTCGAGTTCGCCAACGAGATCTTCGGCGGCGCCATCCCCAAGAACTTCATCCCCGCGGTGGAAAAGGGCATCGTGGAGGCCGCCGAGAACGGCTATCCTGGCCGGCTACCCCATGGTGGATTTCAAGGTCACCGTCTACGACGGCTCCTACCACGATGTCGATTCCTCGGAACTGGCGTTCAAGCTGGCCGCGCGCAAGGCGTTCAAAGCCGCCATGCAGGAGGCCAAGCCGGCCCTGCTCGAACCGATCATGAACGTGGAGATCCAGGCGCCGGTGGAGTACGCCGGCGACCTGATGGGCGACCTCAACGGCCGCCGCGGCCGCATCTCCGGCATGGAAACCAAGGGCAGCACGCAGTTCATCCGCGCCCAGGTCCCCATGGCGGAAATGCTGAATTACCAGAACGACCTGACCGCCATGACGCAGGGCCGCGCCTCCTTCACCATGGAGTTCGACCATTACGATTACGTGCCGCAGCTGCAGGCCGAGAAGATCATCGCCGCCGCCAAGGCCGCCAAGGCCGGCGAGGAGGAAGAAGAGGAATAGGGGTCAGGGGTCCGGGATCAGGGGCGAAGTTTTGGCGGCTCGTACAGGGCTTGCGGCGCCGGGCAAGGGTGCTCAAAAAACGAGGAGACCGGGCAAACCCTCCGCGCGAGCCGGGAACAAATATCTTTCCGGACCCGCTCCCTCGCGCCCTGATCCCTAACCCCCGACCCCTGATCCCTGGGTTCTTGTGACACACCCTACGGACAAAACTGTCCCACCCCTCACCGTACCAGGCGGTAACGGGTGGTTGCGCACGACACCAGTAGTGTTGTAGCCTTTAAGATTCGGGCCCGGACCGGGGTCCGAAGAAGTGCCTTATTTTCATTGTTCGAGGCGGTAGATGGACGATCGAACGAAGACCTTTCTATCTTTTTTACTGGTGGCCGCGGCCTCAGCCACTGCCGGATGCACTTATAGTCAGCAAACCAGGTTCCAAATGCATTTCCTGCCGCCGGCGCCCCCGGGCGGCGGGTGTCGCCGAAGAAAGCCTGCCACCGGCGCCGGTTATCGAATCCAATTCCTACCTGCAGCAAGTTCCCCAATTCCTGCTCTCCAACTCTCCCGAACAGAGCCGCAAAAGCGCCGCCGATGCACTGGTGATGCGCGCCGAGCAATCGTTTCAGCGCGGCAAAAACTTCTACCAGCAAAACGACATGGTCAACGCCCGCCGGGAATTTGACGGCGCTATCGATTTGATGCTGGAAGCTGCCGTGGAGAATCCGGGATCGCGCGTCGAATACCAGCGCCACATGGACGAAATGGCGGACGCCATCCATCGCCGCGACCTGGCCGGCATGGGCGCATCCGATTCGGTGCCGGAAGGCAAATTCGAAAAAGCGCCGCTCGAAGACATTCTGGAAATGACCTTCCCGGTCGATCCCAAGCTGAAGGATCGCGTGCATGAGCAGTTGGCTGCCACCGTTTCCCAGTTGCCGCTGACGGTCAACGACACCGTGCTCGGCTACATCAATTACTTCTCCAAGAGCGGCCGTAACAGCATCGTGGCGGCCACGCAGCGCTCCGGCCGGTACCGTCCGATGATCCAGCGCATCCTCGATGAAGAAGGCGTGCCGCAGGAGTTGATCCATCTGGCCCAGGCCGAATCGGGCTTCATTCCCCGCGCCGTGTCGCGCAAGGCCGCCGGCGGCATGTGGCAGTTCCTCACCTGGCGCGGCCAGCAGTACGGTTTGATGCAGACGCCGTACAGCGATGACCGCATGGACCCGGAAAAGGCTACCCGCGCCGCCGCCCACCACCTGCACGACCTGTACTCCGAGTTCGGCGACTGGTACCTGGCCATCGCCGCTTACAACTGCGGTCCCGGGGTGGTGGAGAAGGCGGTCGAGCGCACCGGCTATGCCGATTTCTGGGAACTGCGCTCGCTCGGCGTGCTGCCCGCCGAAACCACCAACTACGTGCCCATCATCCTGGCGATGACGATCATGGAGAAGAACGCGGCCGCGTACGGGTTGGAGGGCATCTCGATGGACCCGCCGCTCGATTACGACACCATTCAGACCACGGCTCCCACCGGCCTGGCGCTGGTCTCCGATATCGCCGACGCGCCCCTGGCCGAACTGGCGGCGCTGAACCCGGCGATTCTCAAGGGCGCGGCGCCGGCCGATTACGCCCTGCACGTGCCCAAGGGCACCGCCTCACAGTTGACCGCCACGCTGCAAATGGTTCCGCTGGAGCATAGGCTATCCTGGCGTATGCATCGCGTCAACGCCGGTGAAACGCTGGCTTCCATCGGGAAACAATTCGGTGTGCCCGCCGGCGCTATCCTGTCTGCCAACAATTTGAAATCGGGCGAAGCGCTGGAAGGCGACCGGTTGGTGATTCCCGCCATCGTTCACGTTCAGAAGCCCGCGGCCCGGCGCACCACTTCGCGCGGTGGTTCGCACCGCGCCTCGGCCGGCCGGCGGCCGCAAACCACCAAAACCGCCTCGGGCGCTCCGGCCCACAAGACGCCCGTTACCGTGGCCCGCGCACAGTAGTTGTTGCGGATAGCCGCTTGAACTGTACGAATACCGGGTACTTCGCCGCCTTGGGCCGTATTTCTCCCTACAGTTATCCGCTCTGTCATGGGATTTTGTTGAAATTCGCCCCCTCTGAGCTACACTACCTGACCAAGGAGGACAATAATGTCCACAAACTTAACGGTCGGTGATCTCAGGAAACTCATGACTGCGGCCAAATCTTCCTGGACGATCAGTGAAACTTTAAAAGACACCGACCCGATTCCTCAACACCCCGTCGGTGCGGATCTGACCAAAGTGCAGCAGGTAACGGCTGTACCCCGCATCGACATAGCGCCATTCGTCAGCGTGGATTCTTCCAATCCCTTCTTGCGCCGTACCAGAATTGCGAACGGATTGCTGAAGGCGGCAACGCTGGCACCTGAATTGACCGAACGTATGAACGCCACGGCTCCCGTTACGCCGGCGCCGGTCGTCCGCAGCACCGTGAGCGCGAGCGGGGCCAGCGCGGCGCCGGCTGTCGCCCCGGCAGGGGTGACGGGCGCGGCCGCCAGCGTGGACTGGCGCACACGTTTCGGCTGGAACTGGCTCACTGATATCAAGGACCAGGATCCGTGCGGGTCCTGCTGGGTGTTCGGCTCGGTAGGGACGGTCGAGGCCCAGACGCGCATTGAACACGCCATCTGGAGTCTGCGCTCGGAGGGCGATGTCCACGATGGCATGAGCTGGCTCTGCGCCAACGGCGGCGATCCGGCGAATGCGCTGAATTGGGTGAAAGCGCATGGCGTGGCCGATCCGGGCTGTTGGCCTTACGAGACCAGCAATCTCCCCTATGTGCCGACCGCCGACCGGGCGGGCCGAACCGTCCGCCTGGACGATTACGTCACCCTGAACAACATTGCCGACCAGAAGGCATGGCTGGACAACGTGGGCCCCCTCTGCGCCTGTTTCACCGTCTATTGGGATTTCCAGGCTTACGGACCGAGCTCGGGCGTGTATATCTGCAATCCGGCATCGGGCATCGACGGCGGCCATTGCGTCATGATCGTGGGCTATGACGACAGCAAGAAGGCGTGGCTCATGCGCAACTCCTGGGGCACCGGATGGGGGATGGCGGGCTACTGCTGGTTTGGATACGGCCAGTGCGGCATCGATTCCAACGTGAAGCTGGGCGTTCCCGGCGCCAACACCAATCCGGATCCGTGGACCAAGCGCCGCGCCCACAACGGCAACCTCATCGAGAGCGGCAACGGAACGCTGCATCGCAACTTTGAGGAGTGGAGCCTTGGCCCCGGCAACTCCATCCGCCACTACTGGCGCGATGGCAACAGCCTGGCATGGGCGCTGGCCGAAACCCAGGCCAACGATTGCGCCGTCTGCCCCAGCGTGACCGCCACCACCTACAATCGCAATTTCGAAATGGTCTACTGGACCACCGCCAACCGCCTGCACCACCGTTACTACGACCAGGGGCAGGGGAAGTGGTTCGACGGGCCGGTGTTCGGGCCGACCAACGTGGCAGGCGTGCCGGGCTTCATCCAGAGCGATTGGGGATCGCTGCCGCAGCCCGAGAAAACCGCCGGTCCGGCCGGCAATTTCGAAGTGGTGGTGCGCATCGCCACCGGCCAGTTGGTGCACTGGTGGCGCAACGACAGCGGCTCCGGCTACCCGTGGGCGCAGAGTGCCGTGTTCGGCAGCGATGTTGCGCACAGCGGCCGCAGCCTGATCCAGCGCTTCGACCGCGGCATGGATGTGGTGGTGGCCAACAATGACGGCACCATGCAGCGCTACTGGCGCGACGATGCCCACGACAAGCCGTGGGCGGCGGCCGAGAAGTTCGGCGCCGGCGTCGCCAGCCCGCCGGTCATGATCCGCTCCCAGTACGGCGCGTCAGATGAAAAGACGCCCGGCAACTACGAACTGTGCGTGGCCGTAAAGGGCCAGGCGCAGCACTGGTGGACGGGCACCGCTGCGGCCAACTGGCAGCATTCCGCCACGTTCGGCAGCAATATCGCGGAGGTGATCGGGCTGATCCAGTCGAGCTTCGGGTTCGACCTGGAAGCCGTTGTCCTGCTCACCAACGGGCAGTTGCAGCACTACTGGCGCTCGGCTGGTAATCTGCAATGGTATGCGGGTCCGGTGTTCGGGAGCACGAAATAGGCGAGCCGCACGAGGGGCATGTGGACGAGATCGAACTGATCACCAACGCGCGGTCCGTCATTGTGCTCGAAAGCCGGGGGAGCGCGGGTTATCGATGGAACTTCGCCATCGATGACCCGCGCCTGCTGGCGGTTGAGCGGATGCCGGGGCCGCCGGAGGCGACTCCCCGCCTGCCGGGCCAGAGCCCCGGCGAGCGTTTCGAGCTGATGGCGCTCGGTGCCGGAGAAACCGTCGTCCGCTTCGCCCAGTCGCGGCCGTTCGGGCCGCCCAGGCCGCCGCTTGCCACGCACGAGATTCGGGTGAAGATCCGCGAGCCATGAGACGCGCGCGTGCGCCGCGCGGCGCCATTTCTCCGATGGCCAATTTTTCGCTATTGCCTTTCCTCAAAAAAGGGTATTCTATGGGTGATTACGCCTGAGTACAGGAGGCTTGGTAAATGTTTGATCGGCCGAAACTCACTCCGCCGGACGACGACGAGATGGAAGATTTCCCGGATTATGAGGATGAAGAGGACGATGAAGTAGAATCCGACCTCGACGAGTTCGACGAAGACGAAGACGAGGAAGAGGAAGAAGAAGTGGACGAGATCATCGCCGTAGTCCCGCCGGCGGAACCGGCCCCGGCAACCGGACCCTCCGAACCCGCTGCGGAAGCGGAGGCTCCACCCAAGAAACCGGTAAAGAAGGCGGCCACATCGAGGAAAGCGCCCGTGAAAAAGGTGGCTGCCAAGAAGGCACCCGCCAAGGCAGTCGCCAGGAAGGCGCCGGTAAAGGCGGCCGCTCCCGCGAAAAAGGCCGTGGCCAAAAAAGCGCCGGCCAAGAAAGCCGCCCGGAAGGGGCCAGCCAAGAAGGCCGCTGCCAAAAAAGCGCCGGCCAAAGCTGTGAAGAAGGCTCCGGCAAAGAAGGCGGCCGCCAAAAAAGCGCCGGCCAAAAAAGGCGGCAAAAGGCGCTAACCAGGCAAGGCCTGCCGGGCCTGCCTCTCCGCAGCGTCAGTGTCACCGGCAGGTGGGACAAACTGTCCCGCCCGCCGGGCTCTATCTATTCAGAATCATTAACTTAGCAACTACAGATGGGGATTTTATAACGGTTGCCTGAACTGCTGCCTACTCCTGTGTCTCGCCCACCATTTTGCGGCAGCGATCGAAAAGCCCCAGCAGCGCTTCCGCATATTCCTCGGACGTTCGAGTCGCCGCCTTCCCCGAAAATCCCGTCCCGGATCCGCCGGACTTTCCATACCCGGTGGTCACGGCAATAAACTTCATGAGTTCCAGCGCGATCTCGTCCTTGTTGCGGCCGGCCGGTGCCGGTGCCGCGGGCGCCGCCGCTTCAGCGATGGGTGTTCCAGTCTCCGCCATGTGCGATCGTTTCCTCCCTGTGCTACAACTCTAGGTTACTGCATTTCCTTTGCGATGCCGCTAACCGCCGTCCGGCACGTCCGCAAAATGCGAGGAGGCGCCCAGTCCCATCTGCTGGAGGCGGATGACGGCAACTGGTACGTCGTCAAATTTCGCAACAATCCCCAGCACCGCCGCGTCCTGATCAACGAGCTGCTGGCCGGCGTGCTCCTCGATTACCTGAAAATCGCCGCGCCCGCAGACCGCTTTGATCCGCATCAGCCCCGCGTTCCTGGCGGCCAATCCGGAGATCCACTTCGTCCTTGGCTCCCGGCGGCAGGAGATCGAACCGGGCTGGCATTTCGGCTCCCGCTATCCCGGCGACCCTGCCCGCATCGCGGTCTACGATTTCCTGCCCGACGCCCTGCTGCCCACGGTGGTCAACCTGGAGGATTTCCGCGCCATTCTGGTGTTCGACAAGTGGGGCGGCAACGCCGACGGCCGGCAGAGCGTTTTTTACCGCGCCATGGTGCGCCGCGGTCCCGGCCGGCCCAAGCCCGGCTTCGTGGCGAGCATGATCGACCATGGCTTCGCTTTCGACGGCCCCAACTGGGATTTCCCCGATTCCCCGCTGCAGGGCCTCTACCCGCGGCGCATTGTCTACCACGGCGTTCGCTCGCTCGACGATTTCCAGCCCTGGCTCGACCTGATGCTGCATTTCCCCGAAGAGGTGATCGACCAGGCGTGGAAGCGCATCCCGCCGGAATGGCTGGAAGGAGACGAGGAAAGCCTCGAGCGTCTGCTCCAGCGCTTTACGAGCGGCGCGGTCGCGTCCCCGGCCTGCTCGAAGCCTGCCGGCAGACCCGCGCCGCGCCGTTTACCAATTGGGGTACCCCGCAAAGCCAACACGCGTGAGCGGATGTGTGTGCCGGACTGTCGTCTGCACCACGGCGGGTTGACAGACCACAAAAGACGATGGTCTGCGCCACCGGGTTAGAATTGATTTGTGCTCCACCGCCACATTCTCCACAACGACAAAATACTGAATGCCAATGACCGGCTGCTGGCGCCGTCGCAGGTCGGGTTGCTCACCGGTTGGGGTGTCTTCAGCACCCTTCGCGTCGCCGATGGCGTGCTCTTCGCCTGGGAGCGGCACTGGGCGCGGATGGCGCGGGACGCCGCAGCCTTTCATGTGGTCCTGCCCGAAGATCCCGAGGGGCTCCATCGCCGGCTGTTGGAACTGGTGGAGGCCAACCGGGCTTACAATTCCACGCTGCGGCTGGACATTGTGCGGAACGGCGGAGGCATGTGGGCCAACCCGTCGCCGGAACGCGCGTCGGATGTGATCGCCTTCACGGCCGATTCCAAAGATTGGGGCGAAGGCGTCAAGCTGGCCTATCAGACCAACGCGCGCTATGCGGCCAGCCCGTTTGCCGGCACCAAGATTCTCTCCTGGTCCATGAACCTCGCCTGGCTGGAATCGGCGCAATGCCGCGGCTTCGACGAGGTGATTCTGTTGAACGAAAACGGCGAGGTGGCGGAATGCACCTCTGCGAACATTTTCGTCGCCAACGGGAGCCAGGTGTGGACACCTCCGCTCAGCGCGGGTGGCCTGCCCGGCATCACGCGCGAGGTGCTGCTGGGCGAAGTGCACGTGCCCGGCGTCGCCATCGCGGAAAAAGCGCTGACGCCGGGCGACCTGGAGAATGCCGACGAGGTGTTCATTACCTCGACCACGCGCGATCTGCTGCCCGTTTTCCAGATCGAAGACAAGCACCTGAACCGCGGCAGCCACACGAGGGAGGCATTGCAGAAGACGTTTTCGGCATTTGTAAGGAAGTACGTGGAGGAGCACAAGGGAGTGCGGGTGTAGCTTGCGGGAACGGGCCATGAGGCGCCGTCTCCTATCCGAGACAGCGTGTCTCGACCGTTTCTTTTGTTTTCAGTAACTTGCAGCCACAGTCGAGACACGCGTGTCTCAACTACGCCGGCCCACGCGCCGCGATCACCCGCGGGATGCCGGCCAGGTCGGGCTCGATGCGGACTTCGTCCCAGCCGGCCAGCAGCGCGGCCACGTGGTCGCGCTGCCGAAGCCCAGTTCCATGCACCAGCCAGCCGCCGGGGCGCAGCACGCGCGGCGCGTCGGCGACGATGCGGTCGTAGATTTCGAAGCCCGTTTCGCCGGCGAACAGCGCCACGTGCGGCTCCCAGTCGCGCACCTCGCGCTGCAGGCCCGTCGCGCTGTGCCGAGCGGCACGTAGGGCGGGTTGGAGACGACCAGGTCCATCGAGCCGGGCGGCGATGGCGGCCATCAGATCGCACACCACGAAGTCCACGCGCGCGCCCAGGCGGCGCGGCATTTTCGCGGCCGCCACCGCGCGCCGCGGCGGGCGAAATGTCGGTGGCCCAGACCGGCCGCGCCGGTTTCGAGTTGCAGCGTGACGGCCAGCGCGCCGGAGCCGGTGCCGACGTCGAGGATGCGCGCGGCGCGTCGCGCGGCCACACGGCGCAGCGCGCACCTCCACCACGTGCTCGGTTTCGGGGCGCGGGATCAGCACGTCGGGCGTGACGCGGAATTCCGGCCGTAGAATTCCTGGCGCTTGGTGATGTACTGGGTCGGCTTGCCCTGCAGCCGCTCGTGCAGGTAGCGGCCGTAGTGCAGCCACTCCACTTCGCTGCAGCTCCTGCTCGGGATGCGCGAAGAGATAGACGCGCTCGCGGCTGCAGCGCGTGCGCCAGCAGCACTTCGGCGGTGAGCCGCGGGACGGCGATGCCGGCATCCTCCAGCAGTTGCGTGCCCTGGAGCAGCGCCGTCTGCGCGCGTCATGGCGTCAATCGGCCGCGGCTGCCTGCTCGCCTTCGTGCGCAGCTTCTCGGTCTGGTAGTAGGTGGTCAGCGCGTCGATGATCTGGTCGAGCTTGCCGTCCATCACGAGATCGAGCTGGTGGAGGGTGAGGCCGATGCGGTGGTCGGTGACGCGGTTCTGCGGGAAGTTGTAGGTGCGGATCTTTTCGCTGCGGTCGCCCGTGCCCACCATGCTGCGGCGCTCCGCGCCGAGCGCCGCCTGCTGCTTCTCCAGCTCCATTTCATAGAGCCGCGAGCGCAGCACGCGCTCGGCCTTGGCGCGGTTCTTGATCTGCGATTTTTCGTCCTGGCAGGAGACCACCAGGCCGGTCGGCAGGTGCGTGATGCGCACCGCCGAGTACGTGGTGTTGACCGACTGCCCGCCGGGGCCGGAAGAGCAGAACGTGTCGATGCGGATGTCCTTGGGGTCGATCTTGACTTCCACTTCGTCGGCTTCCGGCAGCACCGCCACGGTGATGGCCGAGGTGTGCACGCGGCCCTGCTGCTCGGTCACCGGCACGCGCTGCACGCGGTGCACGCCGCTCTCGTACTTCAGCTTGCTGTAGACCTTGTCGCCGCTCACCAGCGCGATCACTTCCTTCAGTCCGCCCACCGACGGATTCGCTGCTGGAGGTCACTTCCATCTTCCAGCGCTGCGATTCGGCGTAGCGCGAGTACATGCGGAAGATTTCGGCCGCGAACAGCGTGGCTTCGTCGCCGCCCGTGCCGGCGCGGATTTCGAGCACCACGTTCTTTTCGTCGTTGGGATCCTTGGGCAGCAGCAGAACCTTGAGCTCCTCCTCGATCTGCGCCAGCTCCGGCTCCAGCGCGCCACTTCCTCCTCGGCCATGGCGCGCAGGTCGGGGTCGGGCTCCTGCAGCATGGCGCGCGCCTGCGCCAGCGCGTCCTGCGACCTTCTTCCACTCGCGGTACTTGGCCACGACTTCGGAAAGCTCGCTGTGCGCCTTGGTGACTTTGCGGTACTGCGTCGGCGTCGCCGATCACGGCGGGATCGGCCATCTGCCGGTTCAGCTCGTCGAAGCGCTTTTCGAGCTGTTCGAGTTTCTGAGCGAATTGCATGGAGGGTTTCACGCGATGACCAGTTCGCCGCCCTGCGACTTCTCGAGCGCCATGGCGCCTTCGAGCGCGTGGATGGCCACCGCCGCCTGCTCGTCGGACGGCGGCTTGGTGGTGATGCGCTGCAGTCCACAGGCCGGGCGCGGTGAGCGTGGCCAGGAACGAGCCGCGGCCGTTTGGCGGCGAAGCGGATCAGCTCGTAGCTCAGGCCGGCGATCACCGGCAGCAGCACGATGCGCGCAGAGCAACTTGGCCGCGAAATCGTCGAACGGAATCAGCGTGTAGACCAGCATCGCCAGAATCAGCATCACCACGAACAGGAAGCTGGTGCCGCAGCGCGGATGAAAGGTGGAGAACGCTGCGCGTTCTCGACGTTCACCGGCTTGCCGGATTCGAAATTGAAGACCACTTTGTGCTCCGCGCCGTGATACTCGAAGACGCGGCGGATGTCCTTCGAAGCGCGAGAGGACGTAGAGGAAGCGCCAGGAAGAATGGCCATGCGGATCACGCCGTCGACCAGCGTTGAAGGCGAAGCGGCCGTTGAGCACCGGGTAGACCTTTGCGAGGCTTGGTGACCAGGAACAGCGGCACGAACTTATACACGAAGAGGAAGAACAGCCACGGAGAACACGCATCGGGCCGCGCCAGCGACCCAGCCGGGCATCTCCTTGGGCGGCTTCTTGGCCGGTTCTGGAATTCGGGATCGTCGAGCGCCGCATTGGCGGAGAACTTGCAGCGCGCGGCCGCCCAGCTTCATCGCCTGGCAGAGCGTTCCGAGACCGCGCAGAACCGGGTATTTGAAGATCGGGTACTTCTCGGACATGCGCGCCAGCGGCATCTCCTCGGTGACGATTTCGCCGGTCGGCTTGCGCACCGCCACGCAGTAGCTGTGGGGCGCCCGCATCATGACGCCTTCCATGACGGCCTGGCCGCCGACGAGGGTCTCCTCGCCGCTTTCCAGGATGGGCATCATCTGCATGTGGGTAAAAAGGCGGAAAAAGGTGCGCGGGGACACAAAACCTCTCGTTGTTCTTTCACCATTATACCGCCAGGTTTGTGCGGGGACGTATGACCGGAACCGGGACCGTATGGCTACCGAGCCGCGACCTTTCAGAGCCGCGACCGTAAGCGGTCCCGACGCGGTTTGCGCACCGCTCCCTGACGGTCGCGGCTCCGATGTGGGGCAGACGTCGCCTGCGCCACAATCGCCCCGCCAAAGCGCAGCGCCCGCGCTGGAATCCGGTGTGCACGTAATGGATTGATGCCTTTGATGCACAACGGCATTCTGGTGGCCATCGTGGCCCACGGGATGATCGGCGCGTCCCTGCTGTGGGATAAGGTGCTGCTGCGCCAGCCCGCCACTCAGAACCTGGTCTCCTACGTGTTCTGGATGGGCGCCATGAGCATCTTCGGCGTCGTGCTGGCGGTCCTCGGTTTCCATATGCCCTCACCGGCCACCGCGGCGCTGGCGTTCGGCGCCGGCGCGTTGGAACTGCTGGCGACCTTCTTCTACTACCTGGCCTTGAAGCGCGGCGAAGCGTCGGAAGCGCTGGCGGTGATGGGTGGTTTTTCGCCGGTGGCGACCGCGCTCATCGGCATCGCTCTGTTGGGGCGGGTCTTCGCCCACGGCAGCGCCATGGGTTTCGCCCTGATGGTGGCGGGCGGCTTCGTCATGTTCGTGGCGGAGAAGCTGAACTACCGGCGCCTGCTGCCGCCGGTGCTGTTGGCCTCCGGCCTGTACGGGCTCATCAACATTCTGCAGAAGATCGCGTTCAACCGCGCCGGCTTCGTGAGCGGCTTCGTTTTCCTCACGCTCGGAACCTTCGCCGCCTCCATGTTCCTGCTGGCGCGCGCTTCCTGGCGCAAGCAGATTTTCGAGAACACGGGGACCGCCGGGCATGCCGGCAAATTCTGGTATTTTGTGAATCGATTCGTCAACGGGGTCGGCTCGTTCCTGGTGTTCTACGCCATCAGCCTGGCCAACCCGGCGCTGGTGGATGCGATTTCGGCGGTACGCTACGTGGTCATCTTCATCGGCGCGTATGCGCTCGCCGTCTGGAGGCCGCGCTGGCTGCGCGAAGATTTCAGCCGCCCGGTGCTGGCCGGCAAGGCCGCCGCCACCGGCCTGGTTGCCGCCGGCTTGGTCCTGGTGGGATTGCGGGAAGGGTGAAGGTCTGGATTACCGTGGCTTGGCGAGCACGCCCGGCGGGATGGCCACGGCAACGCCGCTTTGGGCATCTTCATATACCACGGCCAGGTGTTGGCGGTCGATGAACGGCTGGCCGAACGGCCGGAAGATCACGTAGATCTGCCTGCCGGCCTGATAGTCGGCATCGACCGGCGGGCCGAGGGAGAATCCGCCGGGAGTTTCCGGGCCGGAAGCGGCGCGGTAGAACTTCAGGGCGGACACGTAGCGCCAGTTGGAACAGACATCGTTGAGGCCGTAGGTGCGGCTGTAAGCGGTGAGCACCGCATAGACGTGCTTCACGTCGGCATCAAACTCCCAGTCGTGGAAGTAGGTGAGGCGGAGGCAGCCGAGGAAGTACAGGCTCATGGCCGTTATCGCCGCCAGGAGCAGGCGGCGCGCGGCACGGCCGGGTCGGGATGCGGCGGGAATGGCGGCCAGGGCGGCGGTGAACAGGGCCAGCAAAGGAGCGAAGAAGAGGGCGGTCCGCCCGAGCGGCAGGTAGACGTGGGAGAAGCGGTAGAGCAGCGCGTGCAGGCCGAGCGAGAGCAGAGCGGCGCCGCCGGCGAACCAGGCCAGTTGGACGGCCAGGCGCGGCCCGCCCCCGGACTTCGGCCGGTGGATGGCGATGGTTGCCAGGCGGAGGGCGCACGCGATTCCGAGCGCCGGGAAAAGGTAGGGGCCGCAGAACACGAAGGCCTTATACACAGCGGGGCTGAGCAGGTACCGGTTCGGCCGGTAGAGCGACGCGTCCATGACGCTGCGGACGGTTTCAGTGAGGGACGTGGCTCCGAAGTACAAATTGCCCCGGGTCCAGCGGAAGAGCGCCGATTCGGTGATCGGCAACGCCACCGCGATGCCGGGCAAAGAGGAAGCGGCGAGAGCCTTGGCATATGCCGCGAGCGTGCGACCGCCGGGCCGGGCACCGCGCACCAGCCACAGCGCGCACAGCAGCAGCACCGAGGCATCGGCCAGGGCGAACGAGAAATTCGCGCTGAAAGAAAGGCCGGCGCAGAGAGAGCACAGGGCGCAGCGGCGATACACGGCATCGGGCCGCAGATCCAGGGGATGGAGGGCGAGGGCGATCGACGCCAGTAGAAATCCCAGCGCCAGGCTGTAGCCGCGCGCGGCCACCAGGTAATCCATTACGAACGGGTTGCAGGTGAGAGAGACCAGCAGGCACCAGCGCAGCCAGCGGCCGGCGGGCAACAGCCTGGCCAACGTTAAAGCGGCCCAAATGTAAATCGCCGCGCCGAGAAGGGCCGGCATCCGCACCGTGAGCTCGGAAACGCCGAACAGGGTGGTGGAAAGCCGCATCAGCAGCGAATTGAGCACGTGATTATTGGCGGCAGCCTGCCAGTGGGACGGGGCCGGCCCGGACGCAAAATCGAGATAGGTGTCGGCTTCGTCGATGGTGATGGATTGAATGGCGGCGCGCGCCAGCACGCAGAGGAACGCGCAGGCGGCCGTTCCGGCGAGCGCGTAGCATTCGATGGGCGAAGCGGCGGTTTCACTGGCGGCCAGTGGCACGCCGGCGGGGTTTGGGGCCTGCATGCGGTCCGGCATCCTGGGGCGATTGTAGCTTACCGGGTGGTGGCTCAAGTTGCCAGCAGGATCACGCCGCAGGCTACCAGGCCGGCGCCCAGCCAGCGCTGCCAGTGCACCTCTTCTTTCAGAATGAACTTGGCCAGGATGGTCTCCAGCAGGTAACTGGCGGCGGTGGCGGGAACGGCGAAACTCAGGTCGGCGATGGAGAGCAGCGAGAGCAGCGCGAAGAAGGCGACGGCCATGGCAACGATGCCGCCGATGACGTAGCGATTGTGGAAGATGGCGCGGAGCAGCCGCCGCAGCGCGGAAGGGTTGAAATCGTGCACGCGGCCGGCGTTGCGCATGCCGAAGGCGTTGAGCAGGTCGCCGGTGGCATTGCAGGCGACGATGACCCCTACCAGCGCCCACTTCATGCCAGGTCCCGGTCCGGCGCCGGGGCGGTGCGGGCGCGCGTGCGGCTCACCACCAGCACTCCGCAGGCGATCATCACGATCCCGAACCAGTGCGACGGCGCCACGCGCTCACCGAGCGAGAAAGCGCCCAGCAGCGCGCTGATGACGTACGCCGAGGCGGTGATGGGCAGGACGTACGTGAGGTCCGCCCAACTGAAGAGCGAAAGCTGGGAGATCAGCCAGCAAATGAGCAGGGCGATGCCGATGAGGACCATCGGATGCAGGATGGCTCTTAGATAAGCCGCCGGCGAAGGCGAGACCAGCGGGCCGATGGAGCGCATGCCGATGCTCAAGAAATAGTTGCCGCTGACGTTAAAGGAGACCACCGCCAGGGCGAGCCCGCGAATGTACCAGTTCATCGCAAGAAGATCGGAGAGCGCGGCTTCCAGGCGCGGGAATTGAAAACGGAAGCCCGAGGATTCGGCGGCTTGGGGAAGCACCCGCTGGCTGCACAGCAGCATCTCCGCCATATCGCCGAAGAGCAGGCGGAGCGCGGGCTGCGGCACGGGAAGAACGCCGGCCGTTTGAGCGCGGCGCCCAGCGTGCGCGTGAATTCGGTATTGGTGACCGGGATCGGGCGCCACGCCGTTCACCGGGCCGGCGAGGGGATTCTGCAAGGCATGGCGGAAGAGCGCGGCCAGGTCCGCAGCGTGAATCCAGGACATCCACTGCCGGCCGTTGCCGAGCTTGCCGCCCAATCCCATGTTGAACGGCGGCAGCATTTTGCCGAGCGCGCCGCCGCGCGCATCGAGCACGACGCCGATGCGGATCGAGACCACGCGCATGCCCAGCGCCTCGGCTTCCCGGGCGGCATCTTCCCAGGCCGCGCAGACTTCGGGAAGAAAGCCGGAGCCGGGAGCGGAGGCTTCGGTGAGCACCTCGTCTCCGCGCGAACCGTAGTAGCCGATGGCCGAAGCGCAGACCAGCGTTTGCGGCCGCCGCGGCAGCTTGCGCCAGCGCCTGCACCAGATGCCGGGTGCCCTCGACGCGGGTGTCGCGAATCTTCTGCCGGGCGGCGGCGGTCCAACGTTGGGCCACGTTTTCGCCGGATAGATGGATGACGGCGTCGGCTTCCTGCAGGCTCTCCGCAGGCGGCGTCGCCGCGGGTGGCATCCCAAACCGAAAGCGCCACGCCCGGCGGCAGGTTGGTTCCCGCGTGGCGGCTCAGCACGCGCAGCGCATGGCCATCGGCCCCCAGCAGCTTCAATAACCGGCGCCCGATCAGCCCGGAGCCGCCCGAGATGGTGATGTTCACTGGTACCAGTGTAACCCTGGATTCACAGGCGCGAAACGGCTTCGAAGGTGGGAAGATAATCGGCATCGACGGACGGCGAGGAGGGAGCCATGCAGGCCTTGATTCAAGATGTCCGCTATACCCTGCGGCAGCTCATCAAAAGCCCGGGATTCGCGCTGACGGCGGTGGTTTCGCTGGCGCTCGGAATCGGGGCGACGACGGCGGTGTTCAGCGTGATTTACGCCGTGCTGATGAACCCCTTTCCGTATCGCGCGGCGGAGCGTCTGGTGCGGCTGAGCATCCTCGATCGGGCGGGGCGCGTAACCCCCTTCGTGCCGACCGGGGCGGAGATTGGCCCGCTGCGGAAAGTGAACGCGATCGAGAAGGTTCTGGTGCTCGGAGGCGGCTATATGACCATGACCGGCCGCGATCTTCCGGTCAATGTCCGCGCTTGCGCTGTGAGCGCGGCGACGTTCGCCGACCTCGGAGTGCCGCCGATTCTGGGACGCGGCATTGCGCCGGCGGATGCGCCCGAAGCACAGGAGCCGCAGCCGGTGGTGGTGCTTTCGTACGAGTTCTGGCGGAGGCAATTTCTCTCCGATCCGGACGTGGTGGGCAAGACGCTGCAACTGGATCGGAAGATGTACACAGTCATCGGCGTGGCCGCGCCGCGCTTCAAGTGGGCCCGGGGCGATGTGTACCTTCCGCTGGAACCCTTCCGCGACCCGCGGCAGACCTACGGCGTTAATCTCCGGCTGAAACCGGGAGTCAGCTTCGCCGCCGCTGATGCCGAACTGCAGCCGCTGCTGGACGAGTTTGCGCGGGCTGCCCCCCGGCGCTTTCCCGAGCACTTCCGGGTGCGCGTAGAAGGATTGAATGACTGGGTGGTGCGGCAGATCGGCGGCACGCTGTACCTGCTGTTCGCCGCCGTGGGTCTGTTGCTGGCGATCGGATGCTCGAACGTTTCCATTCTGCTGCTGGCGCGGGGCGCAGCGCGGGAACATGAGTTGGCGGTACGGGCGGCGGTGGGCGCGGGACGGAGCCGCATCGTGCGGCAGTTGCTGACGGAATCGATGGTGCTGGCGGCAGTCGGGGTGGTGCTGGGTGTGTGGATGGCTTACGGGCTTCTGGCGGTCATTCGAACGTTAGTATCGCAGTATGCGTTTGCGCCGGAGGTGGCGATCGGCATCAATATTCCGGTGCTCCTATTCAGCGCCGCGGTGGCGGTGGCGACGGGGATTGTGTTCGGATTGTGGCCGGCGCTGCGGCTCTCGCTCGCGGATGTGGGCGGCATGATGCAATCGAACACGCGGCGGGTGGCGGGCAGCGTGCGCGGGCGCCGGTCCCACAATACGCTGATTGCCGCGCAGATTACGCTGACGTTGCTGCTGCTGTCGGGAGCGGGATCGGCCATCGAGGGCTTCCTCCGATTGCTGCACACGCCGCTGGGCTACGATCCGCATAACGCGCTCTGCCTGGAGATTCCGGTGCACGAGCAGTCTTACCCCACGTGGGCGGCGCGCGCGGCTTATTTCGAGCGATTGCGGGCGAAAGTGGCGGAGACGCCCGGCGTAACCCTGACGGCGATGGCCAACGCCAACGCCACGCCGCCGGAGAATGGTTGGTATGACCGGTTCGAGATTCTGGGCCATGCGGATGCGCAGGAGCAGCGGGCGTCCGTCAACCTGGTTGGAGCGAGCTACTTTGCCGTGCTGCGGATTCCGATGGTTCAGGGCAGGATTTGGAGTGAGACGGAGACGGCGAACGGCGCGCACGTAGCGGTGATCAACCGCACTATGGCACGGCGCTACTTTCCGAATGGCGATGCCATTGGCCGCTCGGTGAAGTTGCCGGATCTTGGCGCCCACCCGTGGCGGGAGGTGGTGGCTCCGAACAGTAGGGACGCGTGGATGGAGATCGTGGGGATAGTGGGAGACGCGCGGAACGATGGGCTGGACCGGCCGGTCACTCCGGCGGTGTATGTGCCGTATACGCTGAGCATGACGGGTGTGACGCAGATCCTGGTGCGGGCATCGATACCGCCGATGACGCTACTCCATGCGCTACGGGCGCAGGTGGCGGCCGTGGACCCGGAGCAGCAGGTGTACGGCGAGATCTACGACCTGGACGCCTGGATTTCCATCAAGCCCGAATGGCAGCAGGAGCACCTGACGGCTTGGATTTTCGGATTATTTGCGGGGCTGGCGCTGGCGTTGGCGGCGGTGGGGCTTTTCAGCGTGGTGTCCTACACGGTGACGCAGCGGGCGAACGAATTCGGGATTCGCATGGCGCTGGGCGCGCGGCCGGCGGACGTGATCCGCATCGTATTCACATCCACTGCGCTGAGCGTGGGAGGAGGCATGGCGGCCGGATTGGCGGCCACGGCGGCGGTGAACAGGATGATAGGGCAATGGATCAAAGGAGGGTCGCGGGACCCGATGATTCTGATTGGGGGAGCGGTTTTGCTCGGGGTGGTGGCGGCAGTTGCCTGCGCGGTGCCCGCGTGGCGCGCGTCGCGGGCCGATCCGATGGAGACGCTGCGGTGCCCGTAAGGCGGAGGGGCGGCGCTGGAGCGGCGGCGGGCCTTCGCCCGCCGCATGCGGGGCGGAAGCCCGGCATGACAGCCCGGAAGGGCTGTCCTACAGCGGAGGGTTAGTACTTCGGGCACGCTGGGGTCGACTTTGTCGGCCCAGGCTAGGATGCCGCCGGCCATGTTGCGGACGCGCTGGAAGCCGGCCTGGCGCATCACGTTGCAGGCTTTGGCGCTGCGCACGCCGCTGCGGCAGTGGATCACGATCTCGGCGGCGGGGTCGAATTCGCCCACGCGGCGCGGGAATTCGCCGAGCGGGATCAGCTTCGCGCCGGGGATGTTGCAGATGCGGTATTCGTGCGGCTCGCGCACATCGATCAGGACGAAGTTGTCGCCGCGGTCCAGCTTGGCTTTCACTTCGGTAACGTCGATTTCGCCTGAATTCACCTGGTCTCCTGGGTTGGCTGGGCATGGGGAATGCCGCAGAATTGCTCGTAATCGATCAGCTTGGTGATCGTGGGATGGTCGCCGCAGACGGGGCACTCGGGATTGCTTGCGCAGCTTCAGCTCGCGGAAGCGTCATGCCGAGCGCGTCGTAGAGCAGCAGGCGGCCGACCAGCGGCTCGCCGATGCCCAGGATCAGCTTGACCGTTTCGGTGGCCTGGATCAGCCCGATGGTGCCGGGCAGAATGCCGAGCACGCCGCCTTCGGCGCAGCTGGGCACCAGGCCGGGCGGCGGCGGCTCGGGATAGAGGCAGCGGTAGCAGGGGCCGCCCTGCTAGGCGAAGACGGTGGCCTGGCCCTCGAAGCGGAAGATCGAGCCGTAGACGTTGGGCTTGCCGAGCAGCACGCAGGCGTCGTTGACCAGGTAGCGGGTGGGGAAATTGTCGGTGCCGTCGACGACGATGTCGTAATCCTTGAGGATGTCGAGGGCGTTCTCGCTGGAGAGCGCGGTCTCGTGCTTGACGATCTCGACGTGGGGTTGATGGCCTGCATCTTGGCGGCGGCCGAATCCAGCTTTTTGCGGCCGACGTCGGCGGTGGAGTGGATGACCTGGCGCTGCAGGTTGGTGAAGTCGACCACGTCGAAATCGACCATGCCGAGGCGGCCCACGCCCGCGGCGGCGAGATACAGGCCAGGGGCGAGCCCAGGCCGCCGGCGCCGATCAGCAGCACCTTGGCCGCCTTGAGCTTCTGCTGGCCCTCCATGCCGACCTCCGGCATGATCAGGTGGCGGCTGTAGCGCAGGATTTCGTCCTTGGAAAGCGGCTCCACTTCGGCGGGCGTGGCCAGGGCCGATCCACCGGCGATGGAAGGCACCAGCGAGATGGTGTCGCCATCCTTGACCGCGGTGGCGTCCTTGCTCAGGTAGCGGATATCTTCGTCGTTCAGATAGACATTGACGAAGCTGCGGACCTTGCCTTCGTCGGTGAAGATCTGTCTGCGCAGGTCGGGGTGTTGGGCGGTGAGCGCGCTCAGCGCTTCGCCCACGGTGGCGCCGGGAACGTTGACGGCGTCCTGCTTTCCCGTGAACTGGCGCAAGGGAGTGGGGATCAGAATTTTGGGCATATCAATTGGACTCCTGGGAAATTTCGGGGGATGCAGGCCGGGCATCCGGCTTCGCAGGGCATACACTGTCCGAGTGCGTATGCCGGCTTGAAAGCCGGCATGGCCGCCTGAAAGGCGGCTCTACGCGGCAGGCCGCAAGCGTTGTAGGTGCCGCTATTCATAATGCAGCTCCTCTTTGGCGGCCTCGGTCTGCTCGAAATTCGGCAGCCAGCTGTTGGCGTGATGGAACTGGCCCTGGCGGATGGAGAGCACCACGAAGGAATACCACGGGCACGAGTTCTTCAGGTCGGTCTGGGAGAAGTAGGCGTCGCAATCGGGATGCGAATGGTAGATGCCGATCAGGTCCAGCTTGCGCTCGCGGGCGGCTTTGTCGGCGGCCAGCAGGTCTTCGGGGCGGAGTTCGTAGCGCGCCGCCTGCGCGCCGGCAAAGGCGTTATCGAGAACCATGGCCTCGCGCACGGTTTTGGCGTCTCCGTCGATCACGCCCAGCATGGCGCCGCAGCATTCGTTGGGATAGGTGGCGCGGGCGTGCGAGACCATCGCCCGCCAGGGTTCGGATTCAATGCAAATCATGCGGCTAATCGTCCCAGAAGTGTTCGCTCAGGTATTTTTCGGCGCTGTCGCAGAGCACGGTGACGATGACGCCGGTTTCGCCCCGCGCGGCCATCTCACGGCCCACCGTCAGCGCCGCGTGCACGTTGCAGCCGGAGGAAATGCCTACCAGCAGGCCTTCTTCGCGGGCCAGGCGGCGCACCATGCGGTAAGCGTCTTCGGTTTCCATCCAGATGTTGCCGTCGGCCAGGGTCGTCGTCGTAGAAACCGGGGCGGATGGCGGTGGGCATGTGCTTCAAGCCCTCCAGCCCGTGAAAGCCGCTGGACGGCTGCACCGAAATGCACTTGACTTCGGGCGCGTCGCGGCGCAGCCGGCGGGTGACGCCGGTGAAAGTGCCGCTGGTGCCCATGGAGGCCACGAAGTGCGTCAGCCGGCCGCCGGTCTGCTTCGAGGATCTCCGGACCGGTGTGCTCGAAGTGCGCCTTCCAGTTGGCCGGATTGTTGTACTGGTCGGGGTAGAAATAAAGGTCGGGGTCCGCCAGGTAGATCTGGCGGCAGAGGCGGATGGCGCCGTCGGAGCCTTCGTCGGCGGGGCTGAAGACGGTTTCCGCGCCGTAAGCCTTCAGAATGCGCTTGCGCTCCTCGGAGGCGTTGGCGGGCAGCACCAGCTTGACCTTATAGCCGCGGTTGGCGCCGATCATGGCGTAGGCGATGCCGGTGTTGCCGCTGGTGGCGTCGAGGATGGTGCGGTCGGGGTTCAGCTTGCCGGAGCGCTCGCCGTCCAGGATCATGTTGGCCGCGGCGCGGTCCTTCACCGAGCCGCCGGGATTGAAGTACTCCGCCTTGGCCAGAATCTCAATGCCCGGCAGTTCTTCGGGGATCTTTTCCAGCCGCAGCAGGGGCGTGTTGCCGATGGTGGCGAGCAAAGGCTCAGCTTCCATTCGGGCAAGCAGCGGGATGGGCAATACTTGAGCCATAGCCTTCTATATTGACTCGCTTAGTCCGTGTTTGGATGCGAAGATCGCATCCGACTGCAAGAAAAGGGATTACAATTTTTCGATTATACCATCATCCTAATCCCTGTCAACATAGGGGGGATAGTGCGAGGGGGGCCGGGCACCCTAGGGCATTCCCGGCCTTTGGGAGGGTGGGTGGCGCCTTCGGCGCGCACCACAGGGGCCGGATTCACCCGGCCCGGCTGCTGCTACTTCAAAACTTCGAGCGCTTTCTTTACCACGGGGTCGTTCTGCAAATCCTGCTTTTGCGGGGCTTGCGGCGCGGCTTCGGGGAGGGGCTCGCCGTTGTCGTCGTAATCGATTTCAGGGCTGGCGTCGGCGACCAGGGTGGAGGGCGCCACGCGAACGTCCTGAATGGCTTTGCCATCCGGCGAATAATACTTGGCGACGGAGAGGATGATGGCGCTACCGTCATCCATGGTGATGGCCTTGAGCTGGGAGGCATCGCCGTAGGTGCGCTCGCCGACCACCTGGCCGCGCTTGTCATCCTGCACGGCGGCGGCAAGGATTTCGGAGGCGCCGGCGGTGCCGCTGTTGGTCAGGACGGCCACGGGAAGCGTGGTGATGGCCTTGGCGGGATCGGCGTTGAAGTCCTGGCGGGGGACGCGCTGGCCCTGGACGTAGGCAATGAGCCCCTTGTTGATGAAGAGATTGGCGAGGGCGACGCCATCGTCCGGGCTGCCCACGGCACAATTACGGACGTCCACCACAAGCTTGCGGGCGCCATCCTTCTGCAACTGCTGGATGGCCGCCGCCACCTGCTTGACGTGCTCCGGTGAAAGGGCATTGATGTCGATGTAGCCGACCTGGTCGGCAAGCATGCGGCTATCCACCGGCGGCAGCACCAGCATGGCGCGGGTGAGCTTCATGGTTTGCGGATCGGGACGGCGCACGCGCACCACACTGAGATCGACGGTGGTGCCGGGCTCGCCCTCGAGCAGCAGGCCGGCGTAGGCCAGCGGCATATCCCGGGTGCCGATTCCCGCGATGCTCTCGATCATGTCGCCGGTGGAGAAACCGGCCTTGGCCGCGGGGGAACCGGGCACGGTACCGACCACCCCGACGTAGCCGAACTTCTTGGACAGGATCAGTCCGACATCGGCGCGCTTGACGCCCTTGTACTTCAGATAGTCCCGGTACTGATCGGCATTCAGGTAGCTGGCGAACGGATCGACCGCTTCGAGCAGGCCATTGAGAGCGCCGAGGGTGACGCTCTTCATGTCGGGCTCCTCCACGTATTCGCTCTTGATGTGGGCGACGACGTCGCTGAAGACGCCGATGTGTTTGAGAGTGTCGTCCTGTGACGCGCCCCTGGAAAGGACGCTCCCGACCAGGAGAAGGACGGTAAGACAGGTAGACGAACTCACGACAAAATATTTCAAACGGCTACTCATAGGATGGGAAGCTCCGACAGGCCCTTTACGCCATTATAGCGAACTACAACAGATTGGACGCGGCGAACGGGGATTGGGGTGCACGGAAACACCCCGGGAGCCGCGCCCGGCGAGACGCGCGCAACCGACCGGACTAGGAGCTGGCTTCCTCCGGCTCTTCTTCTTCGTCGCGCTGCTGGCGACGGGTCTCCCAGTAGCGTTTCATACGCTCCGAGACCTCCTGGCGCTCTTTGGTGTTCATGGACTTGCGGCCGCGGCGGCGAGCTGGTTTGGGCATCTCGGAGAGGTCGGCTGCGGAACGCTGCAACTCCTCCAGCGAGGCGATCACCCGCTCCAATTTTTCCTTCTCGGCATACAGATCCTGGATGGCTTTATACAGATCCATTGTGTACCGGCGACCCGCCCCGCGGTGGATTTCAAATATTTGAAATCCACCGCTTGAGCGCGATCAACCGATAGTACACCGGAACGCGTAACTCAATGAATTAAAAAGGGCCACTTCGGTACCAAGTGATAGCCGAACCTGGTAATAGCAAAGTACGAACCGATGGTTGCCAGGATTAGTACGCCCAGAGTTATGAGCATAGTAATCTTCCATGGGAATTGCCTGCCTTCCCGGTGCAGTACTAATAGATACCCCGCGAAAATACCCACATAAAACAGCAGGCACATCGGGGTAGCGAACAGCATCAGGTTGAAGACGTCCGGCGTCGGGCGTGACGATGGCGGCAATGATAAAGATGGCCAGGATAGCGTAGCGGCTGTGCCGCAGCATGAATGTCGGGCTGACGATGCGCAGGAGTGTGAGAAAGAACATCAGCACGGGCATTTCGAAGACCAGGCCGACGCCGAGCATGACGTTGACGAAGAGATCGAAATAGTAATCCATGCTGATCATCGGCTTGACGTAGTTGCCCTGGCCGATGCCGAGCAGGAAGGTCAGACCGTAGCGGAAGATGACGAAATAGGCGAACAGTCCCCCGATAATAAACAGGCCGGCGGAGCACAGGATGAACGGGGAGGCCCAGCGTTTTTCCCGGCGGTACAGGCCGGGCGAGATGAAGGCCCAGACCTGGTACAGAACCCAGGGCGAGGCCAGGAATATCGCGCAAAGGATGGGCAGCTTGAACCAGATAATGTTGAAAGCGTCCATCGGGCTGATCTGCACGAGGGTCTGCTCATACCCGAGCGCCTTCAGCGCCTGGACAGCGGGCTGGCAGACAACCGTCCAAAGCGGCTGGCTGAAGCTGAGGCTGACTACGGCGGCCACGATGACGCCGAAAATCATCTTGAGGAGGCGGCTACGGAGCTCTTCCAGATGCTCCATGAAGGACATGCGGAGCATGCCGTCTTCTTCTTCGTCCCCGTCGGAGCCGGGCGGGGGCGGCGGCGCGGGGGGAACCTGCGCGCCGCCGAGGCGCCGGCGGAGCTTGTCGAGCACGCCGGAGGCGGCGGGTACTATACTTCCTGCGGAAGCCGAAGCTCCCGTCTGTCCTTCAGTTGTACTCATGACTCAGACTTGGTGTTCAGGCGTGGCGGGAGCGTGCTCGGCGTGTCCATTGTGCGCGGCGGAATCGAGTGGAGCATGGGAAACCGATGGTTCCGCCGGGTGAACCGCAGCCGATTGACTTTCCGGCGCTGCGCCTGTGGATGATTCAGCGCCCTCAGGTGCGGATGCGCTGGCAGTGGATGGGGTGGTAGCAGTGGAATCGTGCGACTCGCCGTATGTGCCTTCGTAGCTGCCGCCTTCATACGACGAATAATCGTAGTTGTAGGAATCGTACTTATAGTCGTTGGCGATCTGCTTGAGATCCTTCAATTCCGTTTCCTGCTCCAGGTTCTTCATTTCCCGGTCGAACGTGGCCTTGAGCTCGTTCGAGGCGCGGCGAAATTCAGTCATGGCTTTTCCCAGCGTGCGTCCCAGCTCCGGCAGTTTCTTGGGGCCGAAGAGCACAAGCGCCAGGACGAAGATGAAGACCATCTCCGGCCATCCCAGCGAACCCATTCGAAAATCCTCCCGTTTGGATAATTCTCCTCAATGATAGCAGAGGGGGACCGGGGGTCGGGGGCCAGGGGCCGGGGAGGCGCAAAAGCAAGGGGCAGGAGCCCGTTGCTTCCCGCCGGATCTCGACGACGCGCGCGCCGCGTTGCCGCGCGCGTCCCCGGCCCCCCGGTCCCCTGGCCCCCGACCCCTCCGGTTAGCATTGACAAAATTCTGGCAGGGGTTATTATCGTGTATTAACTCCCCCGAAAAACGGAACGGTGATCTCCACGAATACCATCATTTTGGAAACTGATTTTGCGGGCGTGGACCGCCACGGCCGCGGCAAAGTGCGCGATGTCTATCGCGTGGGCAACGAATTGTTGATCGTCGCCACGGACCGGATTTCGGCGTTCGACTATATTCTTCCCACAGGGATTCCCGATAAAGGCAGGGTGCTCACTCAGCTTTCGATTTTCTGGTTCGACTTTCTGCGCGACCTGACGCCGACACATTTTCTGACGGCGGACATCGACGAGTATCCGGAGCCGCTGCGGCAATACGCGGACCAACTGGAAGGCCGGTCGATGCTGGTGAAGCGCGCCGAGATGGTGGAAATCGAGTGCGTGGCGCGCGGATATCTGTCGGGCTCGGGCTGGAAGGAATACCGGGAGCAGGGGACGGTGTGCGGCATCCGGCTGCCGGCGGGGCTGCGCGAAAGCGACAAGCTGCCGGAGCCGATCTTCACGCCGGCCACCAAGGCGCAGAGCGGGCACGACGAGAACATCAGCTATGAACGCATGTGCGCCGTTGATCGGCGAGGAACTGGGGCGGCGGCTGCGCGACCTGACGCTGGAGATTTACCGGCGCGCGGCGCGGCACGCCGAGACCAAGCGGCATCATCATCGCCGACACCAAGTTCGAATTCGGGTTCGTGGGCGGCGAACTGGTGCTGGGCGACGAGGTGCTGACGCCGGATTCGTCGCGCTTCTGGCCGGCGGACACTTACCGGCCGGGCGGGGCGCAGTTCTCCTACGATAAGCAATTCGTGCGCGATTATCTGGAATCCATTGGCTGGAACAAGCAGCCGCCGGCCCCGCCGCTGCCCGGAGGAAGTGGCGCGGAAAACCAGCGAGAAGTACCGGCAGGCGTACAGCGCGCTCACCGGGCGCGAGCTATGAACGCGCTGGATGTGGTGCTGCTGGTGATCCTGGCGGTTTCGGTGGCCACCAGCTTCCGCAAAGGATTCTCGCGCGAGGTGATCGGGCTGGTCTCGGTAGTGGCGGCGCTGGTTCTGGCGGTATGGTTCTATGGCAGCGCGGGGGCGGTGTTTCTGCCCTACGTCAGCTCGCCCGCCGTGGCCCATTTCGGCGGCTTCATCGTGGTGTTCGTCGGAGTGCTGATAGCTGGGCGCGCTGGTGAGCTTCGTGGCCGGGCGATTCCTGAAGGTCACGGGTCTCTCGTTTTTCGACCGGCTGCTGGGCGCGGGCTTCGGGCTGGCGCGCGGGCTGGTGATGGCGGTGGCGCTGATCATGGGCATGATGGCGTTCTCGCCGTCCAACCATCCGCCGGGACCGGTGGTGAAGTCGCGGCTGGCGCCTTACGTGGTGGGCGCGGCGCGCGTGGCGGCGGCAATGGCGCCCCACGAAGTACGCGAAGGGTTCCAAAAGACTTATGCGGAAGTGAAAACGGCGTGGCCCAACCCGGGCAGGCCTGAAGCGGGCTTGCCAGAGACCCCGGCGGGAAGAGAGCGGAAATGAAAGAGAAATTCGACGGCCTGATCGATCACCTGCTGGCGGGGAGCATTTTCCTGCCGCAGGCGATCGAGCTACTGGAGCGCGGCATGATCGGCCGGGCCCTGGAGCTGAGCGGCGGCAACCAGTGCGCCGCCAGCAAGCAGTTGGGTATTCACCGCAATACGCTGCAGCGGAAAATGGTGGAGTTCGAGTTAGGCAACCACCGCACCCGGCGTAAACCGGCCGCGCGCGCGAGCCGCGCCCGCAAGCGCAAGCGGACGGCGGCGTAAGAAGTGGAAATCTATGGCCGCCGATGAACGCCGATAAACGCCGATCGATACAGGATGGCTTATGGGCGTTGATCGGCGCTTATCCGCGGCTCAAGTGAAACTTCTCATCTTCGATCTGGACGGGACGCTGATCGATTCGCGGCTGGATTTGGCGGCGGCGGTGAACGCGATGATGCGGCATTTGGCCCATCCCCCGCTTCCCGTCGAGCAGGTGAGCCGGTACGTGGGCAACGGCGCGCCGGTGCTGGTGCGGCGAGCGCTGGGAGAGCAGACGCCGGACGCCAGCACGCAGGCCGGGCTGGAATTTTTTCTGGATTACTACCGGCGCCACGCCCTCGACCAGACCGTGCTGTACCCCGGCGTACGGGAGGCCGTGGAGCGGCTGGCCGCAGCCGGCAAATGCATGGCGGTGCTGAGCAACAAGCCGGAGGACCTGAGCCGGGCGATCATCGAAGGGCTTGGGGTGGGCGAATATTTCTTTCGCATTTACGGCGGCAACAGCTTCGAGTTCAAGAAGCCAAACCCCATCGGCGTGGAGCGGCTGATGGCGGAAGTTGCCGCCTCGCGGGAGGAAACCCTGATGGTGGGGGACAGTTCGGTGGACGTGGCCACCGCGCGCAACGCTGGCATCGCCTGCTGCGGCGTGACCTACGGCTTCCAGCCGGAGACGCTGGCCGACCCGGCGCCCGATCTGCTGGTGGACCGCATGGAAGAGCTGGCGGAGTGGGTGTTGCAGCAGTAAAGGAGCGAACCTATGGACCTGCGTTATCCAATCGGCAAATTCGAACGGCCGGACACCTTTACGCCGGAGATGCGAGAGCAATCGATGGCGGCGCTGGCGGCCGCGGCGGAGCGGTTCGGCGCCGCGGTGCACGGGCTTTCCGACGCGCAGCTCGATACGCCTTATCGTCCGGAGGGATGGACTGTGCGGCAAGTGGTGCATCACGTGGCCGACAGCCACATGCACTCCTACATTCGCTTCCGCCTGGCGCTGACCGAGGACGAGCCGACCATCAAGGGGTACGACGAAGCCAAATGGGCGCGCCTGGCGGATGCGCACACGCTGCCGCCGGAGGTGTCGCTCGAATTGATCGACGCTCTGCACCGGCGCTGGGTGGCGCTGCTGCGGAGCTTCACTCCCGCCGATTTCGGCCGCACCTTCCGCCATCCGGAACGGGGCGTCATGGACCTGGATACGACCCTCGCCATCTATGCCTGGCACTCGCGGCACCACGAAGCCCACATCACGGGGCTGCGGCAGCGCGAGGGCTGGTAGCCAGAGGGTCTGTTTCTTCAACGCGGAGCCGCGGAGAACGCGGAGACCTCGCGGAGCACTATGGCTGTCTCCGCGTTGAATATCCCCTTTCGGGTTTCGGCGATGAAAATCAGAGCGGCTTGGGGCGAGCGGACAGCTAAAATGAGGTCGTGCCTTTTCCGCTTTCCCGCCTGACGGCGGGTCTCATCCTGTGCGCGCTGGCGGCGGCGCCGGCGGTGCGCAAAGCATCCCCCAAGACTTCCGCGAAGACGGCGGCGCCGCTGAAAGTGTCGGCCACGGTGCGGCGCTGGATGCGCAACATGAGCGCGCGGGACGAAGCGGCGCAACTGGTGTTCGTGGCCTTTCACGGGCAATCGCCCAACACGCGCTCGGCGGACTACCGGAAGTACGCGCGGCTGGTGCGCGACTTGAAAATCGGCGGGTTAATCCTGAACAACATTTCCAACGGCCGTGCCATCCAGAAGGCGGAGCCGTATAAGGTGGCGGCGTTTCTGAACCGGATGCAGCGGCTGGCGGGCGTGCCATTGATGATGGCGGGGGATTTCGAGCGCGGGGCTTCCATGCGCCTGGAAGGCACCACGGTGTTTCCGCACGCCATGGCGTTCGGCGCGACGGGCGATCCGGAGTTCTCCCGGTACGAAGGCGAGGTGACGGCGCGCCGAGGCGCGGGCGGTGGGCGTCGAGTGGGTTTACTATCCGGTGGCGGACGTGAACAGCAACCCGGATAATCCGGTGATCAATATCCGATCGTTCGGGGAAGACCCGGCGCTGGTGGCGGCGCACGTGAAGGCGTTCATCGAGGGCGCGCACGCGGACAAGAAGAATTTCGTGCTGGCCACCGCCAAACATTTTCCGGGGCATGGGGACACGTCCGTGGATACGCACCTCAACCTGGCGACCATCGGGGCGGACCGCGCGCGGCTGGAGAGCGTAGAGCTGGTGCCGTTCAAGGCGGCAATCGAGGCCGGAGTGGATGCCATCATGACGGCGCACCTGGCGGTGCCCGCGCTGGCGCCGGCGGATTTGCCGGCCACGCTTTCGCCGGCCATCCTGACCGGGCTGCTGCGGGGGGAGTTGGGCTTCAAGGGACTGGTGGTGACGGACGCGCTGGAGATGGGAGGTGTCGCCAAAGGTTTCAGCACCGGCGAAGCGTGCGTGCGGGCGCTCGAAGCGGGCGCGGATACGCTGCTGATGCCCACCGACCCGGAGGCGGCGGTCGCGGCGGTGGTGGCGGCGGAGCGGAGCGGGCGGCTGACGCGGCAGCGGGTGCGGGAGAGCGTGGCCAGGATTCTGGCGGCCAAAGAGAAGGTCGGACTGGCGCGGCAGCGGTTCGTGAATCTGGAGGCAATGGGCGACGTGCTCGATTCGCCGGAGGCCAACGAAAAGGCGCAGGAGATCGCGGACCGCGCGGTGACGCTGGTGCGGAACGCCGGGAACGCGGTGCCGCTGGCCGCGCCGCAGCAGGCCTGCTTCCTGGTGATGCCGGAAAGCCGGTACTCGAGCGAGGGACAGACGTTCACAGCGGAAGTGCGCAAGCGGGCGCGTGGCGTCCGTCACCACGCTCGATCCGGGGATGCCGCGGGACGCAGATCGACGAGGCGATGGGAAAGCTGGACGGATGCCCCAGTTACGCCGTGGCGGCTTTTGCGCCGGCGGCGGCCGCGCGGGGGCTAGGCGGGGAATTGCCGCACGCCATGGAAAAGCTGGCCGCGACCGGGAAGCCGGTGGTGCTGGTGGCGCTGGGCAGCCCCTACCTGCTGCGCTATTTCCCGGACGTGACGGCTTACCTGGCCACCTTCAGCAGCGTGCCGCCCTCGGAAACGGCGGCGGTGAAGGCGCTGTGGGGCGAGATCGCGATTCGCGGCCACCTGCCGGTGACGATTCCGGGCCTGGCGAAGTTCGGGGAGGGCATCGAGACGGCGGCGGTGGCGAAGCCGTAGATCCGGATCGGGCGAACCGAGCGGACCGGGCAGGCTCGAAAGACCCGCACCGCGATATACTCTGTACGTATGTTCACGATTCCTCCGCGCGGGGTGGAAGTGGCGCTGCTGGCGCTGCTGGTCGGGGCGGCGATCTACGATGTGCGCTACCGGCGGATTCCCAACTGGCTGACGGTGACGGGAGTCCTGGTGGGGCTGCTCATCAACTTCCTGATCGGCCCGCCGGAGGGAGGAATCGTGTTCGCGCTGGAAGGGCTGGCGGTCGGATTTTTCGTCTACCTGGTGCTCTACGCCATCCGCGCGATGGGTGCGGGCGATGTGAAACTGATGGCCGCGGTGGGCACGTTGGCGGGGGTGGAGCGGTGGTTCGGCATCTTCTTCGTTACCGCCCTGGTGGGCGGGGCCATGGCGCTCACCATGGTGGCGGTGCGGGGACGGATGAAGCGGACCTTGTGGAACGTGGGTTTCATCCTGAGCGAGCTGGGGCACGGGCGCCCGGCATACGCCGGCAAGGAAGAGCTGGACGTGCGCAGCCCGCGCGCGGTGGGACTTCCGCACGGGGCCGTGATTGCCGTCGCAACCGTGTTCTATCTGGCCCTCGCGCTGCGGCTCCAGCGATAACGGTCGCGTGATATTCTGATTCTGGTTTTTCAATCCATCCGCAATTGAATAAGGAGGCGCACGTGAGAGTTGGTGTTTTTACCCCTCTGTTGTCGCAATTGTCCCTGGAAGACGCACTGAAGAAGCTGAAAAGCAACGGCGTGGATACGGTGGAACTGGGCACGGGCAACTATCCCGGCGATGCGCACTGCAAGCTGTCCATGCTGGACAGCAGCACGGAGCTGAAGGAGTTCAAAAAGAAGCTGGACGACTACGGATTCTCCATCAGCGCGCTAAGCTCGCATGGCAACCCGCTGCACCCTGATCAGGAGCACGCGAAGCACGACGCGGAAGTGAGCCGGAAGACTGTTCTGCTGGCGGAAAAGCTGGGCGTGCCGGTGGTGGTGGATTTCAGCGGCTGCCCGGGCGATTCGCCAGGTTCCCGATGGCCCAACTGGGTGACTTGCCCATGGCCGCCGGACTACCTGGAGATTTTAAAGTGGCAGTGGGACGAAGTGGTGACGCCGTATTGGACGAAGCACGCGAAGTTCGCGGCCGACCACGGCGTGAAGGTGGCGATCGAGATGCACCCGGGCTTCGTGGTCTACAATCCGGAAAGCATGCTCAGGCTGCGCTCCATCGCCGGGCCAACGGTGGGCTGCAACTACGATCCGAGCCACATGTTCTGGCAGGGCATCGACCCGATCGCCGCCATCCGGGTGTTGGGCGACGCGATCTTCCACGTGCACGCCAAAGACACCCAGATCTATGCGCCGAACCTGCCGCGCACGGGCGTGCTGGACACCAAGAACTACACCGACGAGCGCAACCGCGCATGGATTTTCCGCACCTGCGGCTATGGCCACGGGGAGGAGTGGTGGAAGGAGTTTGCGTCCACGCTGCGGATGTTCGGGTACGATTACGTGCTGTCGATCGAGCACGAAGACAGCCTGCTGTCGCCGGAAGAAGGACTGAGCAAGGCGGCGGCGTTCCTGAACAATATCGTCATGAAGCAGCAGCCGGCGGCGGCGTGGTGGGTGTAAGCTTTCACCTATCAGCTTTCAGCTGGCGTGCGGTACGGTTGAGGGCGCAGCCGCTCCGCAGGTTAGCTATCAGCTTTCCGTTTACCGGGCGGGAGCCGATAGCTGATCGCTGGCAGCTGCTACCGCCGCCAATGGCCGGCGCGATAGAAATAACCGTGAGGGCCGTGGACCCAGACCCCGGCCACATAGTGGCGATAATGATGCGGCGGGACCGCCCAGGTGCCGTTGACCCAGACATAGGTCGCGCCGTTCCAGGTGTAGTATCCCGGCACCCAGACATAACCCGGGCCCGGGGGCGGTGGAGGGGTTACGACTACCGGCGGCGGGGGCGCAACTGCAACAAAAATCCTGGCATAGCCAATGCCGGCGGTCAACATGGCCGCGATGGCGCAGGCGATCAGTCCGTTACGAAACATAGCGATATTTGCTCCTCTGACCCGGTCGGGGTCTCGACAGGTGTAGGAGCATTTGCCGTGCCGCTCCCCTCAAATGCGAGCACGGGCGGTGGATAGTTCTTCACCGCAGCCGGCCAATTCGCCGGCCAATTCGTTGTGTCCAAGGGCACGCCAGAAGGCGAACGCGGCGATGCCAAGCAGCAATACCAGGGTAGCGAAACCGTAGGGCGCGTACCACGCCTTCCAATCCGCTCCGAGCCAGATGGCGTTCATGCTGTTGATGAAGAAGATCATGGACATGGTGGCGACCAGGCCAATGCGGATGAGGGCCCAGGCCAGGATGACGGAAATCGCGATGTAGGTGGCGATGACGACCAGGTGGGCGACCGTGGTGTGACGGTAAATGTCGTTGTTGCTGAGCGTGAGCAGCAGGGCTGCGGCGAAAGCGGCGAGCAGGTCGTAGCGGAGCAGGCGGCGGAGGCCGCAGATGAGAGCGAAAATGGTCAGGCCGCCGTTTAGGGCATTGAACAATGTGGCGGCGTGGCCGCCCCACCAATGGCGCGACCCAGCAGAAATTCGAGCGGCCCTCCTTCGCCCAGCGCATCCCGCGCGATTCCGAGCGGATCGGCCACGACCCAGATCGCGCAACCCATGGCAGCGCCGATCGAGCACGTCGGCCCAGACCCGCGCATCCAGCCAACGCCCGGCCAGCAGCCGGTTCCAGGTGACGATGGAGTGCGGATAGCGGGCGCGCACGGCGGGCTCGATGCCCAGATACACCATCCAAAGCAGGCCGGCTTTCAAGAGCAGGTCTCCGGCGGCCCACCAGCACAGGTCGATCATCGCGTCGCTGGTGACCGGATGGACGGAGCCGGCCCAGGCGAGCGCGCCCAGCAGGAAAGCCGCGCCCGCCACGCGCAGCGCGCCCTGGCGGTCGGTGCGGCCCTGCTTCCAGTTGCGGCGGGCCAGGAGGGCCAGGACAGCCAGGCCGGACAGCGCGATGCCGAGCAAGAGATTGCTGACGGCGCGCTCGATCCAGGACGCGGCCTGCGCCGGCGCCCGAATCGGGATAGACAATCCCGGCCTGCGTGATGCGGCCTTTCCAGGAGGCGACTTCCACCGTCAGCTCCAGGTTCGGGAATGCGGGGGTGGGGACCTTTCCATGCCAGCACCGTGTCGCTGGCGTGGGCGGGCACGAACGCCGGCGTCACCTGGCGAAACGCGGCCGGATTCAGGCCGGCGGCGCGGAACACGGCGGCGGGATCGACCGCCGGCGCCAGTGGCTCCCGCCGCCAGCGGGACGGCTTCAAAGGAGAGCAGCTTGGCGTAATCGTCCATGGAAACGCTCGACCATGCCGGGCGTGGTCATGGGCGGGTTGTCGGCTTCGACGCTGCCCGGACGGCAGAGCGCCGAGGGCCTGGGACTCTGCCGGTACACGCCGCGAATGGGGGCTTCGGCAGCCAGCCAGCCGCTCCAGTTGCGCGGCTTGGGAAGCTGGTTCAGGTAATGGACGAGGCTGCGGCGGTGGTCCAGCCAGACGGCGGAATCGGCCGGGTGCGGCCGGATAGCCGAACGATGCGCGATCTCGCGCGCCTGGTGGGCGAGCACGTCGGGGGGATCTTCGAGCGGCGCCCGCAGGAAGGCGTTGTCGCGGTACTGCAGCCAGGGCACGGTGAAGAGGCAGGCGGCGAGGACCAGCGAGGCAGGGAATGGCCCACTTGCGCGGGAGGCCTTCCGCTTTACCGGCGGAGGCGACCATTTCCGGGCGACGGTGTTTCGCCGGCGGCGAGCGCGGCGGCCAGGGGATCGCCGCCAGGAAGGGCGGCGGCGATCGAGAGCGCGCCGGCGGGCCGCTTGAGCAGGATCGGGATCCAGGCAGCGGCGAATCACGTTCTCCACCGCCGGATCGATATCGGCGGCGATGGTGGTCATGCCGGGGAGCTGCGCCGATTCCTGCATGTCGATGAGCTGCTGCAGGGTTCGGGCTTCGAAGGGACGCTTGCCGGTGAACAGCTCGAACAGGACGAGGCCGAGCGCAGTAGATGTCGCTGCGGGCGGTGACGGCGGCGCCTTTGAGCTGCTCGGGGGACATGTAGGCGGGGGTGCCGTTGCGAACCTCGGGGCCGGAGAGCTGGTCGGCGATGGCGGCGAGGCCGAAATCCATGATGACCACGTCGCCGCGCTTGTTGATCATGATGTTCTGCGGCTTGAGGTCGCGGTGGATGACGCCGCGGTCGTGGGCGGCGGCGAGGCCGGCGCAGAGCTTGCGGGCGGCTTCGAGCGCCTTGTCGCCGGGGAAGCGGCCGATGCGGGTGAGCAGCGAAGCCAGGTCTTCGCCATCCACGTATTCCATGGAAATGAAGGGCATGCCTTCCACTTCGCCGATATCGAACACGCGGCAGACGTTGGGGTGGGAAACCAGGCGGGCGACGCGTACTTCGCCGTGGAAGCGCTCAAGGAGGCGGGGGTTGTGCGAGGCTTCCTGGGGCAGGAACTTGAGGGCGACGGGCTGGGCGAGCATGAGGTCGGCGGCGCGATAGACTTCGCCCATGCCGCCGCGGCCGAGCAGGCCGAGAATGCGGTAGCGGCCGCCGAGCAAGGCTCCGGGAGCGAAGCGGCCTTCGTCCTCGACCGACGATGTGGAAGTGAGGCGCGAGATTTCGGGCTGCGTGACGGCAGCGGCCCCGCCCGGCATGGCGACGGTTTCCAGGCTGGTGGGATTGGGGCGCGGTTCCATAGTTTCCCAATTTTACTCCTGGTAGGATGAAAGCATCATGCGGCGCCTGGCGTTCCTCTGCGCGATTCTGGCTCCTGCTTTGGCGGCCGACCTGGACCGCGATTTCTCCGGCACGTGGATCCTGGATCCCGGCCAAAGCAACATGGCTACGCTCGGAACCGCGGCCGAATCGCGGCTCATCGTCATCCAGGACAATGCCAGGCTGCGCTGCTCCATGCCCGGCGCGGCCGGGACGACGTGGTCATACGATCTCAGCGGGGGCGAGAGCAAGTACCGCATCGGGCAGGAGAGCCGGAATAGCGTGGCTAAGTGGGAAGGCGCGGCCCTGCTGGTGAACACGCTGGTGTCCGGGCCGCAAAACTACACCGTGATGGACCGCTGGCTGCTGGCGGCGGACCGTGGGCAACTGACGATCGCGCGGCAGGTGGTGCGCGCGGACGGGCAGGCGGAAGGAACGCTGGTCTACCGCCGCGCCGGGTGGGCACGCGCGACAGGGCCGGAGCCGGCCGCGGCGCCGCGTTCGCAGGCTCCGGCGCAGGCGGCGCTGGCTCCGCGGACGCCGCCCCCGCCGGCGGGCGAGTTTATGGTGAAGGCGGGGACCCACATCCTGCTGTCGCTGGTGAGCAGCCTGAATACGAAGAAATCGCGGGCGGGCGATCGGGTCTACCTGCGGACGGCGGTTCCGGTGGCGGTGAACGATCGCGTGGTGATTCCGCGCGGCAGCGACGTGGCGGGAACCATCGTGGAATCGCCCGCGGCCAAAGGCAAGAAGGGCGAACTGTACATTCGCTTCGATTCGCTGACCCTGCCCAATGGGGTGACGCGCGACCTGCTCTCGCGGCCCAATGGCGATAACGAAGGCAAGCTGGCCTCTGGCGGCGATGGCGGCGATGTGCGGCGCACGGCCACGGGCGCAGGCGTGGGGGCCTCAGTCGGCGGAATCGCGGGCGCGGCGGCGGGACACGCGGGCATGGGTCTGGGCATCGGCGGGCTGGCGGGAGCGGCGGCGGGGCTGGGCGGCCTGTTCGGCAAAAAGCCGGAGCCGGTGCTGCCCCAAGGCACCACGCTCGAGATGGTGCTGGATCGGGATTTGGCGTTCAAAGCCGGGGAACTGCGGTAGTTTGACAGCCGGCCGGCCATACTGGGCCCGCCCCACCGCTCCGTGCACAAGCTGACAATCCGATCGCGCAGAGCTGGGCTCTGCCTTCCCGCCCGTGGCGATTTCGAGCCCGCTAATGCGCGCCCTTCCCCCGATCATGAGTTTCCCTTAGGGCCGCACGCCCCCATGGAGCCACACTTGCAAACAGGATGCGGATGCTTCGTTTTGCTGTCTGTGTGGGGTTGCTTGGTGTGGTTTCGCTCTATGCGCAAACGGCTTCGGGAAACGTGCGGGGGACGGTGCTCGATCCGTCCGGCGCGGCCATCAAGGGCAGCGCGGTGGAAATTCAGAACCCGGTCTCGCATTACGATGTCACGGTGCTGACCGACACCCAGGGAAGTTTCCATTTCGACAATCTCCCCTTAAACAACTATCACGTGACGCGTGAAGGCGGAGGGATTTCAAGCGTCGCGGCAGGACGTGGACGTGCGCTCGGCGGTGCCGGTGCAAATGAAATTCAGCCTGCTGCTGGGGGAGGCAAACACTTCGGTGACGGTGGGAGCGGGGGAAGACCTGGTGGAGACGGCGCCGGACACGCACACGGACCTGGACCGGAAGCTGTTCGAGAAGCTGCCGCTCGAGAGCCAGTCGTCGTCGCTCAGTTCGCTGGTGACGCTGGCGTCGCCAGGCGTGGCGGCGGATTCCAACGGGCTGTTTCACGGGCTGGGCGATCACGCCTCGAATTCCTTTTCGGTGGACGGGCAGCCGATCACCGACCAGCAGAGTAAGGTGTTTTCCAACCAGCTGCCGGTGAATTCGGTGCAATCGATGGAGGTGATCGAGGGCGCGCCGCCGGCGGAATACGGCGACAAGACGAGCCTGGTGATCGTGGTGAACACGCGCTCGGGGCTGGACACTCCCAAAGCCGCACGGCAGCGTCTACGCGTCCTACGGCAGTTTCGGCACGGAGACGGGCGGCTTCGACCTGGCGTACGGGAAAAAGCAGTGGGGAAACTTCGTTCACCATGGACGGCATGGACACCGGCCGCTTTCTGGACGGGCCGGAATTCGGCATCCTGCACGACCGCGGCAACCAGGGGAACTTTTTCGACCGGCTCGATTACAAGCCCACGCAGGACGACACTTTCAGCCTGAACCTGGGCTTGACGCGGTCGTGGTTCCAGACGCCCAATTCGTACGACATGCAGGACGCGACCGCGTGGAACGGGCTGGTGGTGAATAACGGCGGGTTGGGACCGAACGGGCTGCCCGTGGGCCCGACGGACCAGCGCTCGCAAGATCCGCACCTTCAATATTGCGCCGAGCTGGACGCGGGTCATCGGCAGCAACATGGTGCTGACGGCGGGGCTGTTCGCGCGGCAGGACCAGTTCAACTATTATCCCAGCGACAACCCGTTCGCCGATTTCGTCCCGAACCTGCAGACCACCAGCGTGGGGCAGAACCGGCGCCTGACGAACCTGGGCGGCCACGCCGATCTCTCCTACCAGAAAGGCATGCACAACATCAAGGGCGGCGTGATGTGGGAGGACACGATTCTGACCGAGGGCGACACCTTCGGGATCGTGGACCCGGCTTTCAATGCGGTCTGTCTGAATGCCGACGGCAGTCCGAATACCAATCCGCTGATCACCAATCCCGCGGCGTGCACCGGCCGCTGCAGCCGAATCCCGGCTACAATCCGCTGCTGAGCTGTTACGATTTGACGCGCACGGGCACGCTGCCGGCCGGCAACGGATGCCCCGGTTCCACCAGCGCGCCGTATACGTTCAACGGCCACGCCGATATTCACGAGCTGGCGCTATACCTGGAAGACACGATCACGAAAAAGAACTGGACCTTCCGCATCGGCATCCGCGGCGATTTCTACAACGGCATCACGCAGGCGAGCGAAGCGGAGCCGCGGGCCGGGGTCTCGCTACCGCATCAAGCGCACCAACACCGTGCTGCAGGCCTCCTACGCGCGCACCATGGAGACGCCGTTCAACGAGAACCTGGTGCTTTCGAGCGAGGGCTGCAGCGACCCGGCGGTGAACGCGATCATGGCGACCATCCAGGGCTACCCATGCCTGAACGCGCCGCTGCGGCCGGGCTGGCGCAACGAGTATCACGTGGGCCTGCAGCAGGCGTTCGGACGGTACCTGGTGGTGAGCGGCGAATATATCTGGAAGTACACGCACCGGGCGTACGATTTCAGCGTGTTCGCGAACACGCCGGTGACGTTCCCGATCGAATGGGCGCGGTCCAAGATACCGGGCTATGCGATTCGCACCAGCATGCCGAATTTCCACGGGCTTTCCGCGTACGTGGTGATGTCGAGCGTGGCGGCGCGGTTCTTCGGCCCGCAGGTGAGCGGGATCGGCGTGACGCCCTCGAGCGTGGGCGTGCCGGACGTGTTCCGCATCGACCACGACGAGCTCTTCAACCAGACCACGCACCTGCAGTACCAGTGGAAGAAAGACGGGCCGTGGATCGGCTTCAACTGGCGCTACGACAGCGGCCTGGTGGCCGGTCCGGTGCCGTGCGCGGGCGGCAATTGCGCCAACGGGCCGAACGGGACGGACAGCGTCGTCGACGTTTCGGGCCTCACGCCGGACCAGCAGTTCGAGGCCGGGCTATACTGCGGCGGCGTGCACGCGACGCCCGACGACTGGGGATCAGCCCGAACGGTCTGTGCCCGGCGAATGAATACGGCTCGACGCTGGTGAAGATTCCGGCACCGGGGACGGAGAACGACGATCACAATCCGCCGCGCATTGCCCCGCGCAACCTGTTCGATATCGCCATCGGCGACGACAACCTGTTCCACGGCGAGCGCTACAAATGGAGCGCGCGGCTTTCCGTGGTGAACCTGACCAATCAAGTGGCGCTGTACAATTTCCTCTCGACATTCAGCGGCACGCATTACGTTTCGCCGCGCGCGGTGACGTTTAATCTGGCGTTTCATTTCTGAGAGCCGCGGCCAGGACGGGTTTGACCACGGCGCGGTGCGAGACTACAATTGAGAATGTCGGTGTGCGCCCGTAGCTCAGCTGGATAGAGCGTTTGCCTCCGGAGCAAAAGGTCGGTGGTTCGAATCCACTCGGGCGTACCATTCCAAAAGCACGTAAGGACGGGCCTTCCGTGCATGTCTGAGCCGCAACTCCAATCGACAGGGTATGGTGAGAGGTATGGTGAAGGGTCTGCTTCCAGGAGATCCGACCGGAATTCTTGGCGTTCCTCGTCAATCTGGCCTGCGTAGGTTCCGATCCAGCGCGACACGCCCGCGGGCTCCGCACTCTCCAGCGGCTCCTTGAGGAGCACTACGGCGGGTCCCGGCGCCCGCCTAGCGCAGCACTTGGTCTGCCGTTCCAGTTTTGGCAAAGCGGCACGGCAGACGTCATCATGCCGGGAATCGTTCATTCGCCGCCACCAGAGGGGCAAACACCTCCGCAGGTTCAGACGGCAATCCCTCCCCCAAATAATTGTTCCGAAATAGCTTTGCGTGTTCCACTGGGTGGGGAAATTCCAGCCATGACGTCACCGACAGGGGCGGCATCTCCTTCCCAGCTCCCACCCGAACGCGTAAAGGGGCATGTTCATTTAAAGGGCCGCGTATGGTACCTGACATACCCGTGCGAATCGCGGACAAGCGTCGCCCGCGTCCCGCGCAAAACCATTCGCCTTGGCGCCGCGTCTGAACTCGACAGAGCGGCCGCCCGGAAGTTGGCCGACGAGATAATGCGCTCAGATGGTGCGGTGCCGCCGGCCCCCGATCCGACTCTTGCCAGGTTCGTACAAGAGCGATTCATGCCGGAATTCGTTTCGACGCGCAAGGCGAGCGGGCAGGCGCACTACGTGAGCATCCTGCGGCGATACGTGCTGCCGTCGCTAGGTAGCAAGCGCCTGAAGGACATCGGCTACACGGATTTGCAGCAACTCGTGCGTGAGAAAGAGGCTGAGGGCTACATGCCGCAAACTCTTCGCCACATCAAGAATTGCTGCTCGGCCGTGCTTCGGCATGCGATCGAACGCACCGGCGACTACATTGGCCCGAACCCTGCGCGCGGCGTCTTGTTGCCGGAAATGCGGCGCAAGCCCAAACACTCGCTGACTTGGGAGCAGGCTCAAGCACTGTTGCCGGAGCTGTCCACACCGGTTCGCGAAATGGCACGGATGGCAATCCTTTGTGGTCTTAACGTGGCGGAGATGACCGCTCTGCGTTGGAGGCGGACCAACCTGACGCATAACGATTGGATGCAGGTCGATGGAGAACCCCTCGAACCCGGATGCGCGGCCATCGTCGAAAATCTCTACAAGCGCAAGTTCGGCACCGTTAAACATGGTGCGCGCAATAGAATCGTGCCGCTTCCCCGCAGCGTTATGGCCGAGTTGATGGCACTGAGACGCGCGGTCATCACACCGAAGCCAGACGATTTGGTATTTTGCAGCCGCACGGGTCATCACGTGACCATCAGCAACTTACAAACCGGGTGCTCAAACCGGCCGCTGTTCGTGTGGGCGTGCCGTGGCTCAGTTGGCACCAATTGCGACACTCGCATGCAACACTAGCTCAGGAGGTCGGCTTGCCGCTACTGGAGACGATGGCGAACATGGGCCATCCAACCCGAGCCAAACGATCCACTACTCGCACGCCGCTCTGGAGCTGCGGCGCAAGTCGATCGAGCAGTTGAGCGCATTGATCGACTCTGGCGTCAGCAAGGACACCGAGAAGAAAACCGACAAACGATAGGATCCACGATTTCCAGGCAGAGTTCCTCCGGCGCTCTGCATTAAACCCATCTGAGCGGACGCGCGGCTCGGTCGAACAGCTGTCGCGGCCGTTAGCCGCCATTTCTCACGCATCTATGGCAAAAGGCCGTCTTTCATGGCATAACTGAGTTTCTACACAACAGTTAGCGCCAAAACAAGAACGGCCTTTGCTATGACAGAATGTAGCCAATCGGAGTTTAAATTCACAGGGCACTTTTCGCGCCGGGTCGGGCGGCCTTTGATGACGGGGCGATCACCAGCGCTGGCGGCGGGCTGCTGCTGCGCGAGGCAGACCGGCGGCATAGAAACAAAGGTTTCGCCCGTCTGCAGCGCCAGCGAGGCACATAGACTGATGCACTCGCGTTACAGAAACTTCAATACGGCCCCTCTTGATGATATGTCGAGCCATAGGTGTAAGCGACTATAAAGAAATGTAAGCTGGCGAGGGCTCTGCCCCTCCTGAGGCTCACGTTGGCTGAGCAACTGCTCGCAGACACCCATAGGCCTGTTAGCATGCTCTTTTGGCCGCCCAGGTGACCGTGCTCCAAGTGGTGGTAACCCGGCCCGCGCCAGCAGGTTCCAAACGGCGAGCCGCACAGCCTTTTGCGTAACCCTTCTGTAATCACAATCGCCGGGCCTCGGACCACGCCGGCCGGCAATTGGTCCGGGGCATGCAGCAATTCCAGCAACCTGCTGCCCACTGATGACACTCCGAATTGTCCACCGAAAATGATGCATCTGAGCAAGCTGTATTGCACCGACAAACCGGACCAGGCGGGGACTAAGTGCTTGATGCAGCTCACATTCCCTCCAGTACGCGTCGAAGACATAGAAGAGCAGTTTACTGGCGCAAGAAGATCGATCTGGGCCTATCTTCCAGCGCTCGCACCACAGTCCCGCCCGCTGCTTTAGCATCACAACAGAAGTGTCGCGGAGGCAAGGCAGGTAGACGTCAAACCAAAAGCTCCTCGTCTGACGCGGCGCATGGAGGCGAGTGAACAGCAATATGCTGAGCGTCGGGGTCCAGGTGTTCAACTCGCCGATCTTCATCAAAACTCCCTTTTTATCCTTCGCAACATCATGGACACTTGAAATAGAGATGTTCGTAAGAACCGGCTCCATTGATGGCAACCATAACATGATCGAAGGCAACTTGAAAGTGTTGATTGCATGGGTCGATGTACATTTCGGCACGAAATAGCTCCGGTGAGGACCTGGGAGGAAGAAACGTACTCAATAAACCGTTAGGGCCGGCGAAGACATAGCGCCATTCTGGCCGATGTTGACGCGCGCCAACGCGACTGTCGCGTTGGCGCGCGAACCCATTTGGCGGCTGCGGTGACTGGGCTAGGCGAGCCCGCAGGAACGGTGGCACCACATCAAATCCCGATGACAGTTTGAATTGCGAGACAGCGCAGGTGGACCTGTATCTACCGGCGCAATAGGAGAGGTATGTCAGACATAACGCCAAAGGAGATCCTGAACTTACTCCAAGGCCTACCCAAGGAGAGTCAGGACGCACTCGTCCGCCAGCTCCGCGAGAGCCGGAAGACCGCGAAGGCAGGCTTGGCCCCCAACATCCAAGAGCTGTCCACTGCCATCAGCCGGGCCGAGTTGCGCCGGCAAATGATTCTGGAAGAGGAGATCAAACCGCTCGAGGAAGAACTCCGGACACTGGGCCTCCGCAGACTCGGCCCGACACCCGCTCACCGCTGGGTCGAGTCCAAGTTAGCCGGCTACCGGACCGAGTGGCGCAAGTTGCCGAAACCCGAAAAGAAGGCGCAGGCCGACGCGAAGCGCCGCGAGGTCCGCGAGAGCGACGAGTTTGCGCGCCTGTTTCCCGCCGAGGCCTACAAAGCACGAAAAGAAGCGGGCGTAGAGCCGCTAATCGCAGATCGTGACAGCATCGGACCGCCAACGATTTTTGAGAAGGAGTAGATATGTCATACAATAACGATAAGAGCAGGTACGTTTCCGCCCTCGGCTTCAACCTACCTAATGAGGAGCTCGCAACAGAAGTCATTGACGAGCCCTGCACGTTCGGCCAGCGCGCCGGATTCGTTCCGGCGGACTATCCGGGCACGGATGTCGATTGCCAGTGCGAGGAGTGCCGCCGCGGGCGCGAGCACTTCGGCGAGTATATGCACGGCAGCGTCCCCATGGGCGAGTGCGGCACCCGACCAACCGCGTGGCTCATTGCCGGCATGTTCGACCTGATGATGACCCTTGCTCTGAACTACAATCGCAGCGATATGATCGACGGCGTCCAGCGATTCCGCCGGCATGCCCATTGCGATTTCGAGGCGTACGCGGGAAATCCGGCGGCAGCCGCGGGGCGCCAATTGATGGCGGAGTTCCTTGCGGACTTTCTGGAGTCCTTCGTCGCCGAGTGGCAGAAGGAGACGCAGAACACCCATTTAGGACGCGAGGGCCAGAAGTAATTTTAAAGCGATGAGGAGGGACAATGGCACGGCTACACAACAATCTGCCAGTGAACGTCACCAGTGACTCTACTTTTCCTGAAATCCACGCGCCCGCGGAAGCAGCGAGGGCTCCGGCACGTCCGTGCGTGCCGCCAGCAGACTCAGCACCTGAGCATGTATCCGAATTGCAGGGCGTGCGCCTAGAGTGGCGGCGCTATTCCCGGGAGGCGGGCGGGAGTATCTGGGTGGTTAGGGCCCTGGGCCGCACCCTCGCCCTGCCCGACGACGGCCGACCATGGGCGGACCTGGCGGCCGACCCCGGGGTCGCGCTATCTTTACGTGAGCTCGTTGGGATGGCGAAACGGGACGCTGAATTTGATCCCCAGCCGGCGCTCGTTGTAATAGCGCAAGGATCCCTCGCCGATGATGCGCCCTGTAAGCGCAATGTCGCCGACTTGACACCAGAGGAGCGGCAGAAGTTAGCAGAAATCAAAACGCCCGACGACATCCAGAGCGTATCGGTCGCAGACGTGTGGATCGACGATCACCAGCCGTGCGTCGGTGTGCGGCTGAACGGTGTGGATGTGGCCTTTTGCTGGCTCCGGGCGTATACCGTTGGGGCCTTTTTCTTTGACGACTCGCCGCGCGCCAAGCAGGTTATCTATGAGGCGCTCCGCGACGCACTGGAGTGGGCGGAGGTCGGATATGAGTGACCGCAGTCGCCCCAGCTCGAGTTACCGCGAAGACGCAACGACAACGTGCGGACCTGGTTCGTCTTTGCACCTTGTTGCCGCAGAGACCAAAGGCAATCTATGAAATTATCCAAAAATATGATTGCAGTTCTGAGGGCCTTCGTCAGGATCAATCCTGGCCTCGTTATTGAGGTTGGGAATCCTGTACGAATACTGGCACCGGGCTACGAAGTATATGCTGAAACGGTAGTCGCAGAGAGTTTCCCTGTTGAGTTCGCAATCTCAAATATTAGAGAATTTCTCTGCACTCTCTCGCTGTTCCGCGATCCGGATCTCGAATTCGCTCCTGACCACGTATCTATCAGTGAATCCGATGGCGCCACGAGCAACGCGAACTACCGCCGCCACCGCAGCACGCGCCTCGTGCCCCTCTGCGCCGGCCGAATTTCGTTCGCGCCTTCAGTCGAAATCGAAGTCCAACGCCGGTGCACCAGCTTGGCTCAACCGCCTCATCTCGGCATTCCAGGGTTCATCGTGTTCCCCGTTCGTGGCTGCGTGGGCCATCTCATGGACGAGCATCCCCTGCATCATCCGTTCCTCTTCGTGCCGGATGTAGATGCATCGTTCGGCGAAACGGATAAGGCCGCTACAGGCGCCGATCTCCGGAACCGGTTCATCCGCGAAGGTGTGGATGTCGAAGACGACCCGGACGCAGTAGCGTGGTAATCGATTCGAAAAGAATCCGTCATTCCAATAGTCGAACAGGGATTGGAAGCGAGCCGAGGCAGGACGGATCTCTGCTGCCAACAAGAAGCCGGCGAGCGCTTGGATATGGTCCCAGCCGTACCGTTTCTCCAATTCCGGGCGCCCATCGCATACAGCCATGGCCACGCACTCCGCATTTATTCGCCAGATGTAAATCAACTCGACGATTGTATCGGCGACAACGTCGAGAAGCCCGTCTGTATCGCGCAGCGGCTCAAATGTCATTGCCGGCGAGGCCAGATCATCGAACGTAATCTTTTCAAGGTGTTTATGAAACATTGCGGTTATCCAAACTGCCGGCCGACGGTGATACCGAGACAACGGAAAAATGAACGTCGGGGGGGCGCCCGGAAGCAGAACGGCGCGGGTCGCCGCCGCGCCGCAGTATCGCGTCCTCTGGCGATTACGGCACGCTGCTGCCGTTCGCCTTGATGGTCACCATTCCCTGCCAGAACCCGATCTGATCATAGTCTCCGGCGTGATTCGACGGGACCTCCGCAAACGCCAAGGCGACGGCGATTTCGCCAGCACCGGGCTTCTGCCACAGCCGCTCCGCCATCCAAGGTTCGGCAACCGTGGTGGAGGGCTCTGCGAAGATAACGCCATCCGCGAATTTCGTGATCCACAGGAAAGCACCGTGGTGCCGGACAAGCCGTGCCAGCATCGGTTCTGGCAACGCTTTGCACGCCAGCACCGCGAAGCCCCGGCACTCCTCGTCGGTCGCATTGCCGGAAGGGAAGCTTTCCGCCGATAGCCCGGCAAGGACCGTCGCGTGATCGGATTCCAGAACCGTAGGTTCGTCCGCGCCGGCCCCGACCGGGAGAGCATCCCTCAACCGCGCCGAATGCGTCGGCAATACCGGAACGCCAGATTTGGTTGCCTCCAGGGACCGGAATCGCGATTGAAGTGATTCGATCGGCTCCAACTCGGAGACTGTGCCCAGGATTTCGCCATCCTCCTGCTTCTCGATCGCAATAAGCTTTGGAGTCCGCTGCCAACCGCGCAACCAAACTCGGTTACCCTCAACGCTCGTGAAGATTACAATATCTGTCGAAATCGAACGTCCATCAGCAGAGAAGATATCGGATTGCGGCGGGAGGACGATTATGCCGGCGGATTCCTCACCAATCCGGATATCGACCTGATCACCAAACTTTAGAGGCAATCTGAATAGCTTTTTGACTGCCATTTCGGAAAACGTCTCGTTCATGAAGTCTTGTAAGGTTTTCTCTTTCATACCTGATCCTTTGAGCCTGGTCTTACCCGACAGGCAGCCGCCTCGGTCGAGCGGCATAATCAAATCCGATTGGCGCTGCGACGCGGAGCGGCCTGCCATGTAGGGGAATCGTTACACTGGAATTTCTTCAGCGCTGGCCGTACTCAACCCGGCGCCGGCTTCGGCGCCGGGGTGCTCGACCTGGGTCGGCGGCGTTTCCGCCGTTGAGGACGGTTCTTCGCGCCCGGAAAGGACGAAGGCCCGGATCTTCCCGCGGGTTCCGGCGCTCATCATTGTTGCCAGTTCTTCGGCCGTCAGTCGCTCGATGGCGTCCTCCAACTCCAGCCGGTGCTGTACTGATTCGGCCTCCGTCCACTCCGCCGGGAATACCGCCACACCCAGCGGCTCGCGCTTGACGCTCGCGAGCGAGACGCTGATGCGTTCCGTGCCGTTGCCTTTCAACTTCTTGCCGACCGTCAGGCAATCCGCCAGCCGCAGGCCGTAGATTGTGCCAACCAAAGGCTGCTCGGGGGTCGGTTTGCCGTCGTAGGACATAAAGACCAGCACGGGCGGCTCGACCTTCGGGTTGAACGAGAAACTCTTCCCGTCGGCCGTGTGGAGCCGAACCGCAACACCGTCGATGGTCGCCAAATTGTCCCCACGACCCCGTGGGGATGCCGCACCGCATGACTGCTTCAATAGCAGGCCCAGGAGTTTGCCCCTGGAGTTTGCCTTTTGCCCTTCGGCAGATGCCTCGGCGGCACGCCGCAGCTTCTGCTCCTGCTGATCGAGGATTTGATCTTCGTTGATATCTGTGATGTTTATAGCCATTTCAGTTCTTTCGTTTAGGGTTTGGTTATTAGTCTGTGACCAGAACGTATTATGAGTTGCCGGAGTAACATCCGGAACTTCAGCTGTTTCGCTTTCCGAGCCTTGCTCCGTGTTGCGAGACAGGTGTTATCTGCCGCCGTGCAGTGCCGGGTAGATGTATGCATAATGTGTGGGTCACGGCGAAAACACACTGATCGCCGTTCCACTTCTTCCTTTCGAAACTTGGGCGTCGTCAATCGTGATAGGACTATCACCGTACTGCGAAGCGTGGAGCGCCCAGTTGCATTCGTTAGATTGAGGGCAGGCAGATATCAGCCGCGAGCGTCCGCAGTGACGGAAACGCTCTGCCGGCGATCCGCCGTGTCGGTCATGAAGTTGAAGTTGAAGTGGCCGATCAGCTTAGTGCCTCACGGCCGGTGAGTGCCCTTAGGGAGTCGCATTCGCCCGGAGGGCGCGCGACGCGTTGCACCCAGCAACGCTCGATTGAAGGATAACATAATCAAGGCCGAGGATGTCAAGGTTCACCAAAGTTATTTTGACGAAAGCTACTTCGCAATGCCTGATGTTACCCGCTGGTTACGCCCACCGCACCGGAAGGTGCAACGGACAGATGTACCCGGCGAATCGCAGCGTCGGTTGGCCATACCGCGGGATTCGCCTTTTATTCCAGCCTCACCGGGGGGTAGTGATTTTCCACTCCAAACGGACGCAAAATATTCCTAGGGACCGACTCCAGCCCCACAGGAGAAATGGTCGGCAGGCGGTTAGGACACTGTGCGTGCTGCCCGTGCCTCAGTTCGAGGGCGGGCTTCCCACAGGAACGGTGGCACCTCCTCTAATCCCAATCACAATTTGAATCCAAAACGGCGCGGGTGGAGGTGTGTCTACCAGCGCAACAGGAGAACTATGTCAAACGCGACTGTTGATAACATCCTGGACTTAGTCCAGGCGCTCGACAGAGAGAGTCAGGACGCACTCGTGCGCCAACTGCGACAGAGCCGAAAAACCGCGAAAGTTGCCCTGGACCCGAAGATCCAGGAAGTATCGAGTGCGATCAGCCGGTTCCGAACTGCGTCGCCAATTGATCCTGGAGCAGGAGATCCAGCCCTTGCAGGAAAAACTGCGCACGCTGGGTCTGCGCCGGCTCGGACCGACCGTTGCGCATCGTTGGATCGATGCGAAGATAGCCGCCTCCCGTAGTGAGTGGCGCAAATTACCGAAACCCGAGCAACAGGCTCGGGCCGACGCGAAGCGCCGCGAAATCGGCGAAAGCGATGAGTTCGCGCGGCCGTTTCCCGCCGAGGCGTACGCGGCGAGGAAGAAGGCAGGCATCACACCGCTAACGTTGGCCGACTCGGCGAGCTAACCGGCGTGTATTTTGGCGGGAGTAGGAGTCTCCCGAAATTCCTACTCCCAGAGGGTTACCACATGATCTACGACTTCGAGATTTTCAAACGTCCTGTCCGCGACCGGCACCATGGAGCTGACATTGGCGCTCCCGAATTTGATGGCATGGAATGCGACGAGCCGGAAGACGAGTTCTTGGCGACTGCTTCGGCCGCAGAAATCATCGAACACTTCGAACGTGTGCAGGGGTCAGTTGAAGCGAATGTCGAGGCAGTGCCAGAGGTTGAATCGGGTGAGGCGGCAAGACCTGAGGCGGTTTCCGATTCATGGCTCGACTTCGATTTGAGTCCCGGCGATATTACGAAACTGCAGGACCACGGTGTCCGGCCGAGAGATGCAGCAGCGGCGAAGTTGGCGCACATTACCTCGAACGAGGCCGCTTTTCGCTTGAATCGCGTTGACACTGAGGAGTTCGAAGGAATTCTGGTCCCTTATCCTCAGATTGCCGGCGGAGAATTTCACTCCCGGGTCATTCTCGAAAAGCCGGTGAAGCTCAAAACCAGCAAGGGGCGGCATGTACCGGTTCTCCAACCTGTAGCCTCCACGAACCATCTCTATTTCGTCCCTGGCACGAGCGAAAGCCAGTTGGACGATGTCAATGTTCCTATATTGTTGTGCGACTCGGAATTGTCCGCCTTGGCCGCCCTGCGGTTGCAGAAAGACGGACAGTCGTTGACCCTCCCAGTCGGGGTCGGGGGTGCCTGGGGTTGGCGCAATACCGAAATGCACGACGATCCAGACGGTGGCGAAACGAAGACCGACAAAGGACCGGTTGACCACCTGAAAGAGAGAGTCGCCCGGGAAGGGCGCCGGGTCCTGGTTGCATTCGCGTCGGACACGGCGGCGGAGAAGTACGCAAAACCCGGTCGCGCCGCGTTGGTGAAGTTCCTTCGAAAGCAGAAGGCCAACGTCTCGGTGGTCGAGGTGCCGGCGGGACCGGGCGAATCACGACAGGATCTTGGCCAATGGATCGCATCGGCGGGCCCGGAAGCCGTGGCAGAGAAGATCGGCAACGTCCTGGATGCGGGATCGACTTCGCAGTCCGGGGCCATGAAGGGCTACTTCGAGAATGAAGACGGTATCTTCTCGATCAATCCCGAAAAGAACACAACCACTTTCTTGGCCTCGCCATTCAAAGTGATCGCGCAGACCCGTGAAAGCCATGGCGGAAATTGGGGCCGCATGCTCGAAATCACAACTGGTGACGGCAAAGTTGTGAAGGTCATTATCCCATTATCTGTACTCGCGGCGGGTGGAACTCCATTGGCGCAGATGCTCCTCGATTTGGGGGTCCGGGTAAACCTCAATAATGCAGCCAAGGACCGCCTTGCATTATGGGTTCAACTCCAATGCCCCAAGCCAATCTACGTGACTTCCCGGGTCGGCTGGCATGGCGACTCCTACATCCTGCCGGAGCAGACAATCGCGCCGCCCGGCGCCGATACGGTCCTGTATTGCGGCCATACTGCGCATCGATATTTCCAGAAGGGCACGCTCGAACACTGGATTGAGCAAATCGGGCGTCTGTGCATTGGTAATACCCGGCTGGTGTTCGCGGTTGCACTGGCATTTGCAGGCTTCCTCCTGCGACTGCTGGATCAGGAATCGGGCGGCTTTCATCTTGTCGGACCCTCCTCGACCGGTAAGACAACGATTCTTCGGGTTGCCGGCAGCGTTGTTGGGGGTGGCAGCAAGGGTTTCGCCGAGTCCTGGCGTGCAACCAGCAACGGCCTGGAAGCCGTTGCTGAACGCCATAATGATTGCATTCTGCTTCTCGATGAGATGGGGCAGGTCGCAGCGGAAGAAGCCGGGCGAGTTTCCTACATGCTGGCAAATGGCCAGGGCAAAGTCAGGATGACCAAAGACATCGTCGTACGTCCGCCGCTGGAATGGCGCCTGATGTTCTTGTCCACGGGGGAAATTGCGCTTTCGGATCACATGTTGACCGTGGGCCAGCAACCCCGAGCGGGACAGGAAGTTCGGATTATTTCAATTCCGGCCGATGCGGGCAAAGGCCTGGGGTGCTTCGAAGACCTGCACGGCGTCGCATCCCCCGATGAATTTGCGAATCTTCTCAATACGGCGGCTATAACTTATTACGGCACGCCGAGCATTGCGTTTTTGAACCGGCTTGTATCTGAACGAGACCGTGTGGCGGAAGCTGCCAAAGGTTTTGTTAAGAAATTCATGGAGACTCACGTTCGCAGTGCATCGGGTGAGGTGTTCCGTGCGGCGCGGCGTTTTGGCCTCGTTGCCTTCGCCGGTGAATATGCTAACGAGGCTCCGCCTCAGACCGACGAGGTATATTTCCGTCGCGCCTGAGGGTGCAGCATAATCCGAGAGATGGCTCCGGTCGACAGTGGAGAACTGCAAGCAGTTCTCGCCAACGATTTAGGCCGCCGAAGCGGCAGTCGATCCCGAAGGATCGGAGTCGTACCGGAGCCGAAATGAGCGTATCACGAAGTGTTGCTGAAGTGCTCGCCGACCACGTCACCCTGGAAGTAGAAGGAATCGATCGAATGTACTTGAACGTTTACGTTCCAGGCTTGCAGCGGGAAGAAGGCGTGGCCTGCTTCTTTCGATTTCACCGCGGCAACCAGTTTGCCTCCAGCGCCTTAATGGATCCGATCAGCAAAACATTCGTTGCCGCCTTGGAGGCGTTCGCCCGTCAAGAGAAGATCCCCGTGATTGCGTTCCGCAAGGGTCAACGCAAGGATGACGCGGCGGCCGAACAGAGAAAGAAGTTCCAGAAGACAGAAGGCGTGGTGTTCATCGGCAAGGCGCAGGAGAAGACGCCGGTGTTCCGGACGGAGCGTCGCCGCAATGAAAAGACCGGCGGCACTTATCCGTGGCTCGTGCGCTCAACCGCCATGGTGAACCACTTCTACATCTACTGCGTGGACCGCGACTTTGGACCGTTCTTCCTGAAGTTCAGCACATATTTTCCCTACAACGCCAAGCTGTGTATCAACGGGCATGAGTATGCCAAACGGCAACTGGTCCAGAAGGGTATCAGGTTTGAAGCTCTCGACAATGGGGTCTTGAGTTGTGACAATCCCAAGCGGCTGCAAGCCATTTGCGATGGACTGAGCGCGGAGAAAATCGACGCCTTATTGCGGAAGTGGCTACGATTGCTGCCGCATCCATATGAGGTCAGAGATCGCAAGGCCGGCTATCGGTACCAAATTTCCATTCTTCAGGCGGAATTCTCGCTTACCCAGGTGCTGGACCGCCCTGTAACCGGCCGGGTGTTCTTTGAAGAGGTGATCCGCGAAAATCTGGATATCGGCAGACCCAGTCAGGTGCAGTTGATCTTCGACCGCCGCGTGAACAAGACCACGCCCGGCCGTTTTCGCACCCGAGTCATTACGGAAGGAGTGATCCCTTCCCTCCATGTTGATTACAAAAGCACTCGAATCAAGCAGTATCACAAGGAAGGGCGCGCACTTCGCACGGAAACCACCATCAACAACACGCGCGACTTCGGTATTGGCAAGCTACTCAAGAACCTGCCGGCACTGCGGCAGATCGGCTTTCAAGCCAACCGGCGTCTACTCGACGTCCAGAAGATATCCCACGATTGCTCGATTGGTGAGGACGCCTTCGATCGCGTCGTGCGTCCTGCCGAGGTCAATGGTCGAAGAGCTTCGGCCTTGCGGTTCGGCGACAAACGCGTCCAGGCTTTGTTCACTGTGCTGGCCGTCTTCAGTTTTCAACTTCGGGGATTTACCAACTCAGAAATGCGCGTTTTGCTGGCGCAACTGCTGGGCTTCGATCCAGCTAATTATCCCGTCGGAAAACTGACGTACGACCTTCGCCGCCTCCGGCTCCACGGCATCATCGAGCGGATTCCGCACAGCCATCGTTACCAACTCACATCGGATGGACTCCGCATTGCACTATTCTTTTCCAGGACCTACGCCCGGTTGCTCCGGCCCAAACTCGCCGAGATCATGCCCGCCGCTCCGCCGCCGATTCCATCCCCACTCCGCGCCGCGTTCGACCGGCTGGAATCGGAAATCGGCGCCTGCTGCGAGAAGGAGCGGCTTGTTGCCTAAACTTGACGCATTCGAATTACAATTTCGGCTCGTCCGGGGAATCTGTGGGTAGCTGGCTGGCTCAGGGGTGGGGTTGAGTGAGGAAACGGTAGAACTTCCGGCACGTGGAGTCGAAGGTGCGCTGCTCGTCTTCCCAGCCGTTATGGATCAGCGGCCCGCCGTCCTTGTGGACTACAGCGCGGACGAGTTCTTCAGCCGCCACCTTTCTCAGAGAAGGGTTTTCATTCACGTCTCGGATGATCTCTCCGCCGAGCAGCCACAGATTGTCGACATGGTTTTGGATGGTCCTTTTCGACAGGCCGGACCCGGCGAGGTGAAGGAGGAAAGGCATGAAGTATTCCACAAGTTTTCGGCCGGGAGGAAGATCCTTTTCCTCGCCCATCCAACGCTCCGGCCACTCCGAAAGATCGCGGTTCAATCGCGGCAGTAGGGCAATAGCACGGCGGGTGTCAATGGGAGAGAATCAGGATTCGTCTTCATCTTCCTATCGATCCAGTCAATTCATGCGCCTTCCCAGAATTCTAAACCAGTGCCATCCCATTCCGGGATTTGTTTACGGGCGAGCCAGCTTTGCCGAAGACGCGCAAACCGTCCTCATCCCGGTCCGGCCGCGGAAACGATCCACGGCTATTTGCTCGGGCTGTCATCAACCCGCGGCCGGCTACGACCAGTCTCCCACGCCGCGACGGTTTGAATTCATCGGCTTCTGGGGCTACCTGGTTTTTCTGGTCTATTGCATGCGACGGGTCAACTGCAAGCAATGCGGGGTGCTGGTCGAAGAAGTGCCGTGGGGTATGGGGAAACACACCTCGACCAAGGTTCACATGCATTTCCTGGGTCATTGGGCGCGCAAACTTTCCTGGAAGGAAACGGCCGAAGAATTCCGCACTTCCTGGGATAAGGTCCACGACGCGGTGGCGTATCTGGTCACCTGGGGGCTGGAGCATCGCGTCCTGGGAGCGATTCGCGCCATTGGCGTGGATGAGATTCAGCGCGGTAAGGGGCACAAATATCTGACCTTGGTGTATCAGATCGACCTGGGCTGTACCCGACTGCTGTGGATTGGCAAGGAACGGACCGTGAAAAACCTTCCAGGAATTCTTTGCCATGATCGGCCCGGAGGTGTCGGCGAAGATCGAGTTCGTCTGCTCGGACATGTGGAAACCGTATTTGGGGGTGATCCGCGAGAAGTGTTCCCAGGCCCTCAATATTCTCGACCGGTTCCACATCGTGGCCAAGGTGAACCAGGCGCTCGACGACATCCGCTCCGCCGAGGCCCGGCGCATGAAGGGGAACGGGTACGAACCGGTCCTGACCAAGTCCCGGTGGTGCCTTCTGAAGCGGCCGGCGAACCTCACGGCCAACCAGAAAGTGAAACTGAAAGATCTGGTGCGCTACAACCTCCAGAGCGTACGCGCCTATCTGCTCAAGGAAGACTTCCAGCAACTCTGGAATTACGAGTCCACCGCCTGGGCAGCCAAGTTCCTCGACCAATGGTGTCGCCAAGTGATGCGCTCCCGGATCGAGCCGATGAAGAAAGTTGCCAGGACTTTACGCGCCCACCGCGAACTGATCCTCAACTATTTTCGCGCCCGGAAAGAGTTTTCCAGCGGCGTAATCGAGGGTCTGAACAACAAAGCCAAAGTCACTATGAGAAAATCCTACGGATTCCGAACCTTCCGAGTCACCGAACTGGCTCTCTATCATTCACTTGGCAAACTGCCCGAGCCACAACTCACCCACAGATGTTTCTGACGAATCACAATTTCTTAGACAAGGACTCTAGCGACCTTGGGATCACAGGATGGTCGGAGGGCGAGGCAACACGGGCGGTCCTCACATGCTTCCAATCGTGGCTCGATCAACGCGGCAGTATGGGCGCCGGTGATGCCGAAGCAGCCGTCCGGCAGGTTCGTTCGTTTTTGATCCTCCATGGCGGGAGTCGTTTCGAAACCATCTGTGCCGATGATGAATCGAGGGTGGAGCGGACGAATACCCGAGACCGTGTTGGATTCCGCCAGGAAATACTGGACGAGGCGCCGGGAACATCGGAAGAGGGGGAACAGCGCGCTTATGTCTACTATGTTCTGCGGGAGGCATTTCGCCGGGAGGTAGCGAAGGGCTTCGATCCTGACATGGTCGCTAAGGCATTGCGAGAGCGAGGTTTCCTCGATGTTGAGAGCGGCCGGCTGGTATATCAGAAACGTCTTCCCGGCATGGGCAAGGTTCGGGTGTACTGCATTCTGCCGTCTATCTTCGCGGAATAGCAGCGGGTACAGCGGGTACACAGGGTACATCACAACTAACACATCTGGAATGTTCAGGATCAGCGTCCCCAGTCCGTGAAAGCGGCTCCGCGCTACTGCGGGTACAACGGGGACAAAACGGGATTTCTTACGCTATGTTTCTCGACAACTGGGCAAATTCAAGCTGCTGGGATCTCAAGCTTCTACGGGAAAAACGGTCCTGCGAAACTGCCCCCACGGTCGTTTCGATGACGACCTGTAATGCGGGCGGCATGGGCGAAACCGAAAGACTCGCGCTGAACGCAGAAGATCTGCTGGCATATCTCGGTATTTCGATCCGCTACATTGCCGATATCAGGGAAGCCCACGAGCTCATCCAGTCACTAGCAGAGCAGTCCGGGCATATCGGGTTGGATATTGAGACCGCGAAGCTTGAGCAATACGTTGGGCACAGTCAAGCGGGACTCAATCCGCACCTTTCAAAGATCCGGACCGTGCAGCTTTATGCTGGCGGAGCCGACGCTTTGGTTCTGGATCTCTTCACGGTGCCGACTGCTGTTCTCCGGCCGTTGTTGGGCAGGCAACTTGTCGCCCACAACGCCGTCTTCGAGCTTCAGCACCTCTTCAACGTGGGCCTGGAGCCGACGAATGTCCACTGCACTATGCTCCAGGCCAACGCTCTTACTGGGAAACGCCCATCCCTCGCGAACCTCGTTAGCACGGAATTTGGCTGGGAGATTTCGAAAGAGCAACAAGTGTCGGATTGGAATGCGCCAAGTCTATCCCCTGAACAGATCGCATACGCTGCACTCGATGCGGTCCTCGTATACAAGCTCTACCCGCGCCTCGAACATGAAATCCGCCGCAAAGGGCGTTCTCGCTGCTACAAGTTGATGCGGTGTGCTCAGCCGGCAGTTGCGCGCATGCAACTGAATGGCTGCTATCTCGATCGCGAAGGTCACGAGCGGCTGATGTCGCAGTGGGTCACCGAGCGGGCCGAAGCGCTAAGGGAATTCAAGACCATATCCAGTGCAGAACTCAATATCAGTAGCAGTTCGCAGTTGGCATCTTGGACCGAAGGCAACGTGGCGCCATCCGCGCTCAAGAACTGGCCGCGCACGAGCAGAGGGAGGCTGAAAACCGGCGCGAAGGTATTGGCATTACACCAGGACTTGCCGTTCGTGCCGCCCCTCATGCGGTGGAAGGTGCTGAACAAAATGTTGACTGGCTTCGGGCATCGTTACGCGGCACACATCAATCCCGCGACCGGTCGTATTCATGCGAGCTTTATCATCGGCGGGACGGATACGGGTCGGTTCGCCTGTCGTAAGCCGAACATCCAGAATCCGCCCAAAGGCTCCGAATTCCGCGCTCTCTTCACGGCACCGAAGGGACGGGTGATGGTGGTGGCAGACTACAGCCAGATCGAGCTGAGGGTGATGGCAGAAGTCGCCCAGGAGCAAACTATGCTGGCCGCCTACCGTAACGGCGTTGATTTGCACCGGAAGACCGCGGCGGCACTGACGGGTGTGTCGTCAGACGCGGTCACAAAGGCGCAACGACAGCTTGCCAAAGCGGTGAATTTCGGATTGCTGTTTGGGCAGGGCGCCGCCGGACTCGCGACATACGCCAAGGCGCAATACGGTGTCGATATGTCGCCGAAAGAGGCAGAAAAGTACAGGAGGGCCTTTTTCGATACGTACCCCGGCTTGCGTCGGTGGCAGCAGCGCACTGCCGAACTCGCGGAGGCCTCCCATACCGTGCGGACGCCCTCAGGGCGGGTCCGGACGTTCAAACGAAAACCGGGCAAGTCACATTACACTCAGTTCCTGAACACTCCGGTTCAGGGCGCTGCCGCCGAGGTAATGTTGTCGGCGCTGTCTGCCCTTCACCGCCGACTACGGACGATAGATGCCAAGCTGGTGAACGTCGTACACGACGAGATCGTCTTAGAGGTTGCGGCCGACCAGGTAACCGCTGCGAAAACCGCAGTCGAGGAAGCGATGGTAGAGGGCATGCTTGCCATCTTCCCCCGAGCAACCTGCAACGGGTTGGTCGAGGCCCACGCCGGCCCGAACTGGGCGGAAGCCAAGGGCTAATCGAAACCGGCAAACCGGCCGCGGCGGCCCCGGGAGCGCCATCCGCAGCTCTGCTTGTCAACCTCGGTTTCGATTTATGGGGTTGCCTTCCGGATCTTATTCAGTAATTCACGATATTCTTTCGCCCGCGCTGCACTTGCGGCTCGTACAGCCGGGCTAGTCCAGAACCTGTGCATCCTCTTGAGCTGAACCAACCACGGCTGCTCGTATTTCTTCCGCTCCTCGGCATCGAGCGTACTCAGAGCCAACTCTTCGTCGTACTGGTGCTCGTAATACTTGTCTATGATATCCATGGGATTATTTACCGGCGTCAATGGGATATTATCTCGGAGTGAGAGACTCAAAGGGACGATGATGAGGATACCCATTGTGCGCACTTATCGCGGCGCGGTTAAATAGAAGTGAGATGCCTACCGCTGATTTCGGGCCGCCTCTGAGTGAGATTGCCCGGAACTCCGTTGAAAGTAAGCGACCCTCGGAACTCATAGACTACGCGACCGCAGCTCCTTTCGCAATCGACTTCTTGGAAACGGCATTGGCCATCGACGACAGCAGCAGCGGAATCTGACGGTAGCCGATGACCTTCCGGAACTGCCGCTCGGCCACGAGCAGCCCGGAGCCGACCCAGCGTTCGATCTGATCGCCATCCCGCCATCGCTTCACATTCCGGCAAACCGTTTCCACGATCGAGAAGGCCGATTCGATCACGTTGGTGCAGGCCAGGGTGCGACGAAGTTGCTCTGGTACTCCCAGTTTGTGAACGGTGAGGGTTTCTTCCATGCCTTCCTCCAGGCTTCGCGCCGCACTCGGATTCAGGTCCATGATTTCGCGATGCAACTGCGTGAGCGCCCGTCTGGCTGGCTCGTATTCGTGCATCGCGTAAGCGTTTTGCAGCTTCCGGCGCACGCCGGCCTTGTGTTCCTCCGGCAGATGTTCCAGCACGTTGCGTTTTTTGTGAACCTGGCAGCGCTGGACGAAAGCTGCCTCCCCGGCGTGGCGCCGTACGGCCGCCGCCAAGGCTTTGCCGCCGTCCAGGATATACAACCGCGGGGTGCTGAAATCCAAGCCGCGTGCGAGCAGATCGCTCAGCAACTCGCCCACTACGGTCGCGTTCTCGGTGGCCCCTTCGCGCAGCCCCAACACCGTTTTGCGCCCGTCGCAGCAGATGCCCAACGCGACCACCATCATGCGATTCTTGAACGGCGTGCCGTCGATCAGGACGGCGCACAGCCGCAACTCGCCCAGCGGCCGCTCCATCAACTGCTTCACCTTCTCCCGGCTGGCCTCGATGAAGTTCTCACTCACCGCCGACTTCTCAATCCCGTATGCTGTGCGGAACTCCTTCACCACGGTCCCGTAATTCCGGGTCGAAAGCCCGCGCATCATCTTGTCCCAAACGCCCTGCTGCAACGGCGCGCTGCGCTGGAAAAGTTCGTAGCTCCCCAACCGTTGCTCCCGGTTCTGCTTGGTCCGCAGCCGGGTTCTTTTCAGCGGCACTTTCTGGCCGTCCACCACGCAATAGCCGTCATCTTTGCCCCAGCGGTGCACGCGGCGATCGGGACGCTGTTAATGGCGTTCGCCGGCCAGGTGGCGGACTTCCTCCTCCATTACCAGACTCATCAACGCGAGTCCGGCTTCTCGCAGCAAATGGCCGACGCCATCCTGCAACATGCCGACAATGTCGGCCATCGGCAGGATCATTTGGATGTTGGGGTTCTCTTCGGTGGCCAGCCGGCGGAACTGCTGCACCGCTCGTTGCTGGTCGATCTGGTATCGTTTCTTCATAGCGACTCTCCCTTTTTCTTGGCAGAAAATCACCCGAAGGCTATCACGCCTTCGGGTGCGAGAGTCGCTACTTTCTACGCTTTAACGGGCATTCTCCTCTGAGTCCCGCCGCTCTCGCAATAAAGCGCTTTACCGACCGGCATAATGCGGCGGCGCGAATGGTCGCAGAGTGGTATCGACGCCCAACCTGCATCTGCGGCTGTGCGACGCCGTTGGTGCGCAGCAAAGACTTCCGCCGGCAGCTGGTGTTTGCCCCCGGCCACGAGCGGCGGCTACAGGATTACGCAGAACGCGTTCTTCGTGGCGATGCCGCACCCGAGACCATTCCGCGTATGGCGCGGGAGTTTACGGCTCGTATTAAATTCCTGCGCAGGAATCCGGGGCTACGGCGGGCGTTCGCGACGCCAGAATAAGGTCGCAGATGTCACTTACTAATTCCCAGATCGTTGCATTCGAGAAGCAGAGAAGATGGAACTACTAAGCGCAGAGACCGTCGTTGCCGAACTGCGGAAGATCGACGGTGTGATCTCAGCCGAACTCGATGGCAGCCTGGTCCGGGTGAAGATGTCCGGCCGGGACTGGTTTGCAATAAGGCGAAGGGTCGGAGGATGGCTTAGCCTATCGGTTACTCCCATACAGGTCCGCTACGAACTGATCAACGCGGAGCCGTGCGGCGCTTACGACTCCATGGAACGCGCCATTTCCAGCCGGGAGTACCGGCCTCCCGGAGCAAAGGGGTTCCCGCCTGAATGACCACTGGCGGTTTTGATCTTCCGGATTTTGATGAGTTGACGCGCCGGCGCCTCCTCCCGAAGTCGGCCCTTCGCCATGGGGCCTACTACATGGGTCGTTGCCGAAATGCCAGCATCGCCCGCTGGAACGCGCGGCAACAGTGCTTTTATCATTCGCGGGAGAAATTCGGGCGGATCTACATCCAGAAGATCCGGCATCCGGCCGATGAGAGCCAGTTCGACGTATTTCGGGTCCTGGCGGAGTTGCCTGAGCCGACATTCGAGATTCCGTTCAATGCGCGGGCAAGGTTCCGTGGCTCACCGGACGCACTTATGGAATTCCACGAACGGGTCTGGTGCTCGTGCGACGGCGGCAAGAAACCGTGTCTAGTTCACTTTGGCAGACAAGATCGGTCCGCTAAGAGTCCCGGAGACCTGGATCGGGGATAGGTCCATACCCCCGTTTGACACCCGAGGCCGGTATCCCCCCTCCTGTGCCGCCTCTGCAATCTGGATAATCCCCACCCCTCCCTGCGAACTTGCCGCAGAAAGAAGATGGCCCATCCTGGTATCGTCGGCGTTCTTCGTTGCACTGGAAGGTAGTCCCAGGTATTTCGGGGCCGGGAACAAACTGGAAACCAGGAAGGGGCGTCTCTGCACGAGAAGAAGGCCCCGGCAGATTGCATCTACGCTGCGGAACGGTTCTGTGGCCCGGACCGGCCCAGACTTCGACCTAAATGCTGGCATGACGTCGATTGCTGAATCCGCTGATCGCGCTGGGCTGACGAGCGACCTGCGCCTTCGCGGACTGATCCGAGAGTTGCCCAGTGAGGACCGGTTTCTATTGGAATGCCGGATCGTGGACGGCTGGAACTACGCCGATATTGCGGCTCGCGTCGGCATGCCGAATGCCGTCCTGGTTCAGAGAGTCCGGGAGATTCGAGCCGAACTCCGCCGTAAAGCCAAAACCATGTTGCCGAGCGAATCGGCGAGATCAGGCGGAGCTGGGTGCGGTACGGCGTCTCCGAGCTTCGAATAGATCCCGCGCCGGCCATCACCCTGCCTGCAATGAGTTCTTGATTTTGGCCCACGTGTCAGCAGCAGGGGATTGTGGCCGCCATATTCCATGTGATTTTTTGGTTTTATGGCCTCTGATGGTGCGATCACGACTTACTCTGGTATTTCCTTCTGGCCGCTATTGCCGAACCCGGACGACATCCGGATCGACGACATCGCCCACGCTCTCAGCAACCAGTGTCGGTTCGTCGGTCACACTCGTCTGTTCTACAGCGTCGCCGAACACTCCGTCCGCGTCAGCCAGTTATGCCGTCCCGAGGACGCCCTATGGGGCTTGCTCCACGACGCATCCGAGGCCTATCTCAGCGATGTGGCCGCACCGCTGAAAGAGCTTTCGCAGTTCGAGTCCTACAGGGCAGCGGAGCGGTTGTTGCAGCGACTCATCGCGCAGCGTTTCGGCCTCGCGCCCGTGCAACCGGCCAGCGTTGGTGAGGCCGACCGCCGAATGCTGCAAATCGAGATGCGTGATCTTTTGGGCCGGACTGACGCCGAAGTGCCCAACGGAGGACCGGCTAAAGGAAGGCTAGCCATCACCGCGCCATGGCAACCGCGAGTGGCAAAGGCGCGGTTCCTGGGCCGGTTCCGGGAGTTGTGTTGGAAACGCTGAGCGCCGAAGGTGCGGCGGCGGGATTGACCCGCCGTGGCTACTGAGTTTGCACTCCCCGGAACGGCCCGTGTCGCGTCGGTTCCCCCGTTTCGTTGTCGCCCGCACAGCGCGAACTGACCCACTACCGCAGTGCGGTGCCGGCGCTGGCAATACTTCGACGGGTTGACGACTTCTCGCTCATGTGGTTTCCGTGACCGGCGTTTACCAAGACCGATCCGGCTGTTGGACGAGAGTCTTTTGTTGGCGAGGACCCAAGGGGCCGGTTCCTGGCGTCCGGCCTTTGAAGCCGAGAGTGCATTCCATCGTGCTTAAGGCGGATAACAGACTTTATCGGCATAAGGAAGTGGAAAATCGGTACGCTCGGAACTACTGGCCGTTCGCTATACGGCCACATACTTTCTTTATCGTCTTATAAAATCTGGGTGGATCGGGCAACAAAAGGCCGGACCGGGCCACCCGCAGTCTGAGGCGAATCAGCTATCTTACGCCGGCTTTTGCAGGACCAATCGCGCAACAGCGGTCGTTTTGGTGACGCTCCAATCCCGTTGGCCTTGGAAGTACTCCAGACGCAGAATCTTAAGCCCCACCGAGTCCCATTTTGCCCGGGCGTCCAGCAGCGATTCCATGACCGGTGCGGCAAGATCCTCAACGATCACCAGCCCGCCGGGCTTGAGACAAGTGGCAATCTGCTGGTACAGCCGCTCGTGTTCTTTGGTGATGTAGAAGTACAGCAGGCAGACCAGATCCCATTGACTGGTCCCAAAATCGAAGGCGTATAGGTTCTGCACCCGGGCATCGATCCGCACACCGAGCTGGCGCGCTTTCTCGTTTGCATGCGCCACACCCACATCCGATATATCCACTCCCGTGACGTTCCAACCCTGCTGGGCAAGGTAAATCGAATTGCGGCCTTCCCCCATCGCGATATCGAGAGCCTTCCCGGGCCGCAGGCCCTTCACAGTCTCGATCAGAAATGCGTTCGGCTTCTCGCGATGCGCTTCCTCCGCGCCGGGTTGCGAATAAACGCGGTTCAGGTTTACCGCCGCCCATTCTGGATTATCGATACAGCGCCTTTGCAGTCGCGCCGCAAGAGCTTCGGCGTTCTTGGATGACATGCCGTCGGCAGTTAGCTTTTTTTGGTACCCGGCGAACGGCTCCGTCCTGCTGTTTGGGAACGCCCCTGGTGGCAGGGCCTTCACCCAGGCGATGAACACCGCCCACTCCTGATCGCTGGCGCTACTCTGGCCCACCAAGCACCACGGCGCGAGGAATAAAGGTACCACGGCCCTTCTCGCGATCTTGCGCACTTGTTCTCGAGGCATCCGAAGAATTATAGCCTAAACCATTTCACGCCTAGGAGCTTTCGAGTAGCATGCATCCACACGCTGTTCGAGCCCTCCATCCCAGCTTCCGATAATCCGGCGCTATGTCCACCAGCGGCGCGGGAGGCGTCGCTTTGGCAGTAGCTGACAGGCGACACTCCGCCGATCTTGTTCCGCTCAAGCTGCTGATGAGACTGCCTTTATACGTCGTCCGCCGGATAGATCCCGTGAAGTCCGGCTCCCGTCAATTGGGCGAAACACGCCCGTCTCGCCATCTGACGCAGCTCCGAGTGTGGTCGGCCGGTCAAGATCAGCAACGGCGTTTATATGCGGCCAATGTTCTGAGTGGGGAACTCGCGGCGGGTAGCGGAAAGCAGTATTCTTTTTTTGTTTGAATGCTGACTTTGCCGGGAGGGTGAAGGCCCGGCAGCAGATCGAAACTTAGCAGGCGACGGTCAGCGGCGGGCCTTCACGCCAGCCGTGATTCTCTTTATCGCACTGCCAAACGCGGAAGACAAGGCCGATCCGGGGTGATCGCGTTAAGCCTTCTCCCGCGAGAGTGTCCGGTGTGTGGAAAGCGCACGATCGTGGGCCACGGTCGGCGGCTTCGTTACGCCCGTGATGACCGGCACGATCGCATTTGGGTGCGACGTGGCGTTTGTCGTCCCTGCCGGAAGACCTTCACCGCCTTGCCCGATTGGCTGGCGCCGTCGGCGCCATTCACCTTGCACTGCCGGCAGCAGGCTTGTGAGCACATAGCCGCTGGTAAAACTGCCGAGCAAGCTACACCGCATTGCAAAGACCCGACACGCTTGCCCGATCCATCCACCGTGCGTCGATGGGTACAGCGGCGACTCACGAGCCTGTGGTGTTGGATCAAGGGCGGAGTGCAACACCCGCACTTTTTACAGTCGCCCACCATCCTTGCCTGGGATCTCGGCGCGCTCTGCCGTATTCTGCCCATCGAGGCAAGAAGTCCATGAGCCGTCAAGCTCTCGACGAGTTGAAAAAGCAGATTTCACTGCTGGACTATCTGCAAGCCCATGACTGGCGACCGGGCCGACAACTTAGCCGCGGTCGAATCATGGGCCTGTGTCCGCTGCACGAAGATCATAAACCCAGCTTTCTGGTGGACCCTCTCAACAACCTGTTCTACTGTTATGGCTGCGACCGCGGCGGTGACGTAATTCGCTTCGCCGAACTGTATCACCAGGTGAGGTTCCCGCAAGCGTTGGTCCTGCTCCGCCAGTGGCTCGGCTTGCCGCCATTATTGCGGGAAGCCACAGAGTTCTATCGCATACAGCTACACCGTCACTCCGAAGCGGTCGCCTATCTGTATCAACGTGGAGTCCGCTCACCGGAAGTGATCGAGCATATGCGGATCGGCTACGCTCCCGGAGGTTGCTTGCGAGGTTGGCTGACGGAGCTGGGGTACTCCGGCTTGGCTTTACGCGAAGCCGGACTGGTCACCGCCGCCGGCTACGACACCTACATGCACCGCGTGGTGTTTCCGCTGGAAGGCAACCTCTATGGCCGCAGCCTGACTGCGGCGGCGCCACCGCATCGTTTTCTGCCGGGCGCCAAAGGTGGGCTGTACGCATGGGGCCAGGTCCGGCGATATCCGGAAGTGATTCTGGTAGAGGGACTATTCGACTACGCCGCATTATGGCAGGCCGGCTTTCACAATGTCACCTGCTCGATGGGCACCAATCTCAACGCGCACCAGCTTCGGCAACTCTGCGATGGCTCCCGAACCGTTTATCTGGCCTTTGACGCCGACCACAACGGCAGCGGTCAGCAAGCGGCACAATCACTCACCTACAGGCTCACAGAGCACGGCGTAATCGCGCGCACTGTCTCGCTGCCCGAAGGACACGATCCGAATAGCTTCTTTGTCCAGGACGGTGATGCACACCAGTTCCAGTGCCTTCTGGAGGCGGCGCGATGATGACCTTCCGGGTGGTGCACAAGCCCTTCAACAACCATGTACGGTGCCCGTATCGGGTTGTCGAACAGAGCACCGGACGTGAAATCGGCTGGATCAACCAGTACCTCGATTACGAAATTCTTCGCCGTCTGGCCAACACAACTCTGCGAACCTACGCGGACGCGTTGTTGCACTTTCTCCGGTGGTGGGAGAGTGTTCACCATACGGATGAGGTCACCAAAGATGATCTCACCGAATCGACATTGCTCGATTATGTGCGATCCCAGTCCAGCCAGGAACGCGAGTTGACGGGCGCCACGATCAACCAACGTGTTGCCATCGTGGATCGCGCCTTGCGCATCGCCTTTCCTGGTGCCCCCGGTCAGATCGCTCCGGCGCTGCAGTCGACGTACTGGCAACGAGCGCCCATGGGCATTGGCAAGCCGCGACCCGCGTTAAGTCGGTTGCACGTCAAGACTGCCAAACGAAGCATCGTGCCTTTGTCCGTCGATGAAGTGGCGCGATTCTGGTCCAGTTTTCGGAACTCACGGGACCTGGCCATCGTGGGACTGATGCTGCTGCAGGGGCTTCGGTCGCAAGAGGTCCTGGATCTGCGTCGGGACGATTTGCTGTTATCGGAATCGCAGATTCGGGTGCGCGGTAAAGGCAACAAGACCCGATTCCTACCGTTGGCCCCGGAGGCAACGGAACTCCTTGACCACTATCTGCGGCTCGAACGGCCGCAGACTGCAACGGACGCTCTGTTTGTTTCCCTGAAAGGCCCAGCTCGCGGCGCTCGTATGACTCCCGCGGGATTGCGCTCTCTATTTCGATATCATCGCCGCACTACGGGCGTGAAGAAGGCCAACCCACACCGGTTTCGTCACACATTTGCCTCAGACATGGTTCGCGCAGGTGTCAGCCTGCCAGCGCTGATGCAGTTGATGGGCCACGCGCGGATGGAAACGACGATGGTCTACGTCGAAGTTACTCCTCTCGAGGTCTATCAGCAGTATGCGAAAGCCGTGGCGCAGCACATTAGACCCGCACCAGGCAAGGCATCGTGAAACCCTGCCGTTACGCTCCGCTGGAACATCCGTTGGTGCAGCAGTTCCAGAGAGCGATTGACTCTCTGACGGCAGCGCTCGCTCCCGCCTCTGTCCGTCAGTATCGTGCCGTCGTTCGCTCCTTCCTGATCTATCTTGGCGAGCAGCATCCGGCCGTTGGGTCGCTCAACCAACTGCGCCGCGATCCCCACGTTCTCGGCTGGTTTGTCGATCTGCGTTCCCAGAACTTGACGCCCGCGGTTTACATCGCACGCCTACTGCTCATGCGCTGCATACTGCAAGAGCTTACCTGGAACGCGCAACTCCCGGATCTGGCCTATCTGATCCGTCGCGAGGATATCCCGCGCGCACCGCAACGGCTGCCACGCGCCCTGATACCCCAGCAGGATCAGTTAATTCAGCAGGAACTGCTCCGCCGCAATGATCTGCCCTCCAATGTCCTGCTGCTGATTCGGCACACCGGAATGCGCATCGGGGAATGTGTTGATCTTGCCTATGATTGCCTCCACAATGCCGGCCCGGATCGGTGGGCCATCCACGTTCCTCTTGGCAAGCTGAAGACCGAGCGCATGGTCCCGATCGACTCGTTTGTTTGTCAAATCGTTCATCGGTTGCGCTTCTTCCGTTCTTTCGACCCACTCCCGTTTGACGGTAGGCTCCTGGCCCGCCCTCGACACAAGCAGACCCTTGTCAAGCAACTGCGTTCCTACCTTCCCGATGTTGTCGCAGCTGTTGGTATCCCCACCCGCATCGTCCCGCATCAGCTCAGGCACACATATGCCAGTGAGATGGTGCGCGCAGGGGTGGGCTTGCCCGCGCTCATGAAACTACTCGGGCACGTCAATCCCGAGATGACCATGCGCTACGTCGACGTCGCCGGAACCGATTTGCAGCGGGAGTTCCATCTGGCCCGATCGCAACCTCGGCATCTCGCGCCGCAACCGAAAGCCCCGAGCTTTTCCCCGCGCGGCGGACTGGACGGCGTCGTCGATTCGCTGCTGTTCGCTCAACATACCATCGAGATGTTCCGTCGCTCGCTGCCGGACGGCGCCCCGAAGCATCGCCTCGATCAGCTCGCCAATCGACTCACCAAAATCCTCGCGGAAACTCGCAAGCTCAACCCCGCGGGATAACGGGCAGAGATTGGCCGCATAAGGCGACTATACGTCGAGTTGAATCCGTAAACACCGCGCCGTTACCCAGGACCGACGCGCCATAGAGTTGTCCGGAGGCGAATGCCGTCTCAATGCTCCGCAGTTTCAGAACATCGAGCCGTGAATCGGCTGATCAGACCCGTTCGCCGCGCCCACGAATCGGCTTTACGCGGCTCCTGCTGCGGGCTTCTTGGCCGGGGCTTTGTCGTGCTTCTTCTGCTCCTCTTGTTTCTGTTTTGTCACCTGCTGTTGCTTGTTCTTTTCTTTGTCTTTCTTGCCGCCCTTGTCTCCCATGAATGCTCCTTCTTCAGCGATTGTAACTTGATGTCCGGATCACTGCGCGGTTGATCATTCGCAATCGCCGCGAACCAACGCTACCACAATTGCCGCCAGGAAGAGTCACTGCAGCCGAACCCGGATTTCCCGTGCACTCACTAAACTGTGCAGTGCCAAATATTTTGCGGTGTCTCTCGGCGTACAAGTTCTTTGTTGCTCATCGGCTCCGGTCCGTGGCTTTGGCGATGTCCCGATTGTTTCTCGTCAACGTTGCGCACGGCATTCAGGAGAGCCACATTCGCAGCGGTGACCAATCCGCATGTACGCATCAACCAGATCACTCCTGCGTTGTCGCCAAGGGCCTGGTAAAGGTTTCGCCGGAATTCACTTGGGCGAGAAACGCCCAAGCCGCCGAGATGTTAAAAACTGCTCCGATTTCAAACCGACGAGCGGTGATGCCCGAGGGTTGGCAAAGACAGGCGCTAGATGTCTACGGACGCCCGAACTAAGCATTTCGGGAAGCATCTCCGGAATTAAGTTTCAAGGGGCAGTATCCGTCCGTCCACGGGAAACGAATCGTTAGTGATCTATGAGACCGCCGCAGCCCCGCCCTGCGCGGCAACAGCAGCCGCCGCCTGCTGGGCTTTCGTCGCCACCTTGCGTGTGGCCTTCGCCGCCGCCTTGCTGCGTGCCTTCTTCTTCGCACCGCCTGTGCGATGGCTCTTGGCCGCCTTCGCCACCTCTGCCCGAACTCGCGCCCACCGCTTTCGCGTCGGCTCGGCGATTGCCTTTCGACCGGCGGCGCTGAGCTTGCGCTTTGGTTTGGCAGCTTGGGGCGGGGCCGCCGATAGCGCCGGTTCCGCCGCATTCTTGGCGGCCCACCGTTTCCGCTGAGCCTCCGCGATCCGGGCGCGGCCTTCGGCGCTCATTCTGCGCCGCCCCCGCTTCGTTCCGGACGTTGTCGGAGTCGCGGCAGGCTGGCCGCCTAACAACTGGCGAAGCTCGGCTATTTGATCATCGAGGCGGCGCTTCTGGCCTTCGAAGCCCTCAATGGCCGCGAGTATGATGGCTCGGTTCAATGTAGGAGCAGGCAACTGGTACCTACCTTTCACCTTGATTCTACTCCACTCTACCGGGGAACTCCGGTCTGGGAGTAGCGAATTATCTGTATTACTTGTGTGGCAAATTCATCGCATGTTGGGATGGAAAGTAACTATGGGCAAGTCCTCGCGGCGCAAACAATCCCGGTTCACGCCGACCGAGAGCAAGATTATCCATACCGACCAGCGGGTCCACCTGAAAGAGGGACAGCACCTGATCACCCTGATGTTTGAGTTCAATCCTGACAAGCACGATCCGGAGCCGTGGGACAAGATGACGCCGATAGCTCCCGTTCAGTTCATTGGCACGCCTGACAGCATCGCGGTCCAGGTCTACAGCATGCTGGAGGTGATACATGGTGCGATCCACTGTCACACGGGTCTGTCGGGGTTCCAGCGGGGCGTCCTCATGTTCCATGTCGTAGCAGTGGACGGCGTTTCAAAGGCGGATGACGGGCCTAGAAATGCCATGATCGAAGAGACTCAGCGGCAGATCACGGAGGCCCTGCAGCAGATCTCGCCCTGGCCCATGATCGAGTGCCGGAAACAGCAGGCGACGCCCACGAGAACAACCTAGAAGGCCATCCTTGTTTCTTTTGTCAAATGAAAGGTGCTACATTGCATAACAGCCGAAGAGAGGCGATTTGGCATGATTGATATCTGCGGGCGAAAGGTCAAGATACAGACTGGTGCCAAATCGCAGACCGTTAACATTTGCAACCGTGCGAACATTTGCGGACAATATGACTACATCGTTCGGCTCCGGCCTCCATTCATTACGGCAGATGCGCTTCTGAACCAGCGTTTTAACTCGATCCCGGATTTGGTTCAATACCTGGAGCGTCATCACGCTGGCGAAATAGAGAGGACGCCACAGACGCCGCGGACAGCCGTCCCGGAAATTGGCTCGAAAACGGAGGAGGCTGCGGCTCTGTCCGGCCTCCATCCTCTGATCGAGTTGTTCCGGTCTGCCGAAGTCAACAGTTTCGGGTCGTTCGGTGTGGCTGCCTCTGTCCTGTCAGAAGATGAACTTGCCAGTAGATTCGAACGGGAGCGTAAGGCTGCGCCATACCGTGGCCTGCACCGGTCCTACTTCGTGGGGCACACAGGTAGGACAACTTCCGGCGCTCCGACAAATCGCCGAGAGGAGCAACTCGCAATCGCTCTCTGGCTCGCGTACCAGGCATCCGGCTTTGCACTGCCAGACGGCAGCTTTTTGTTCCCTATCGACTACCAGTTGCCCCTGAAATCTCATCGGGACCAGGCAAATGCGGGCCTCGGCAAGATTGATCTCTTTTGTGCCGATTCAGGGGGGGAGCCGTGGATCTGTGAACTAAAAGTCCATTCGGTTCGGGATGGACGTGTCGAAACGCCGTTGAAAGGCCTCCTTGAAGCGCTCGCGTACTGTGCGACGTTGGATGCTGACATGCGGCTGCTCAGCCGAGAGAGCGACGACAAGAAACGGATGCTGCTGCATGTAGTAAGCCCGGAGCGACCCAACCTGATGGTTCTCGCTCCGGCTGAATATTGGAAATGTTGTAACGTTGCCGGAACTCCCTATTCCTGGGCGGAACCTTTGCAGGCGGTCTCCCGCCGAATCGAAGAAGCACTCAAGCTCAGAGTGCGGTTTGTCCGCATGGACAACTGCCGTTGGGAGATGACGTCTTCTGGGGAACCCCGCTTGGTTGACTTGCCGAGCTTCAATTGGGCATTCACGAGCACTTAATCATCTATCTGAGGTGCGGCGAAGAGGCTGCATGAACCTGAGAAGACAGCTTGAGGACTGGCAGGTCCGTTGGGCGGTGCGTAGGGGAGTCCGCGTCGGCTCACCGCCAGGGCACCCAGGAAGCAGGGCGACGGGATACGTCAGCCAATACGTCAGCCACCTACACGAGAACCTGTTCGAGCCGTTATCGAAGCGTGTGAAACAGCAGTTCATTACTGGCGCGGGGGGTGAGCTGCTTCCTCCTGGCGGCGAGAGCGGCCATATGTATGCCGTCTACTCATCGTCAGCGCTCTGCGTTAACCTGTTCCACCCTTGGTCACGGCTTCTTGATGATGCACAACCGGAGATGGAATGCTCGATCAATCCGCTACTGTCAGCTCTTGGCCTTGCAGCGGTGACGGCCAAACGGATTGACTTCGAGGTACCCAAAACAGTGAACCCTCGGTTTACTACGGCTCCCCACCTTGACGTTCAGGTTTCTTTCGAGAATTCTCATTGCACTTGCGCGGCCATAGAATCTAAATTTTGCGAACCGTACGGAGGCAAGAAGTCTCGGGGCCTCGACCCTTGCTACCTCTGGGAACGGGAGTTGTGGAAAGACTGGCCCAACATCCGAGAGCTTGCAGAAAAGATCAGCCCTGACGATCAGGCGCACTCCCATCTCCACGCCGCGCAGCTCATAATAGATCTCTTGGGGCTGCGGAAACAAAACGGAATGGGCTTCGTTCTTGCGTATCTGTGGTTCCATGTACCGAACGCTGAGGCAGCCATTGAGCACCGTCGAGAGATTGAATCTTTCGCCGAGGTCTTGAAGCGTGATGGTGTTGCGTTCGTCTCTCGAACGTACCAACAAGTATTTGAGTCCTTCTGCGAACAGAACCGCGAGGCCGAGAACCCACATCTCGCATATTTGCTCGAAAGATATATAACTGCTGCACCAGGCGGGGCCGTATCCTATTAGCTTCCTTCGTGAAGTGGCTCTCCCGCCAGGCGGCCTCAGACAGGGCCACAAAGTCATTGCAGACGTTCCGGTCTAAGTAACCCGTGGACGGCGCTGTCAGCCTCGGCTACACCTCGCTGCACCTTGCCCGTAGCTGGCTGCCCGGCAACGGCGGCAACAGCCTTCCCGGAACTCTCCCGTGTTCTCGCTTTGAAGGCCACACTTCTGGCAACGGCACCATGAATGGCACCGCTCTGGGATATGGACGATTACGACGAGATGCTGCGCCATCCGCTGGCCTTCGCGCCCGAAGACGTCGGCATGATCCGCGTTTATTGGAACGCGGTGGTTGCCGGCACTCCGAATACCGATGCGCAGCCGAAGCCCTGAGCGGTGCATTTCGCATTGCAAGCGCCGTGGGAGATGGTCTCCTGCGGGCTCAAGGGATCCTCCGCTTCAGCTCGTCGAAGAAGTTTTCGAGCATGGTGACGTGGACGGAGGCTTTCGCGCCGGGGGCGGAGTCGGGGAGGGCGAAGACGGCGAAGCGCTTGCCGTCGGGGGCGAGATCCAGGTTCGAGGTGCCGGTGCGGAAAAGCTGCTTGTCGTACCAGACGCGCGGCTTGCCGGGAACAAACGAATCGCCATTCACGGTGTAATCCACCACCATGATGCGGTTATCGGCCGTCTCGTAGAACAGTTCATGGCCGTTCTTTGACCAGAAGGCATTTAGTCCGCCGCCACTCGAAATCTGCCATTTGCCGCCGCTGCCGGCGGGGAATGGTCGGACGTAGATTTCGTCGCCGCCCGATTCATTCGAGCGGTACGCGATCCAGCGGCCGTCGGGAGAAAATCTTGGGCGCCGCTCATCGGCTGGTGTGCGCAGGAACGGCTCGGGTTTGCCCGGCCTGGGATGATCCGGATCGGTAAGGTCCAGCGGCAGAGTCCAGATGTCGTATCCGGTTTCGGGGCTGATGTCGAAGTACGCCAGCTGCCGGCCATTGGGAGAGAGGGAGAAAGGGACCACGATGCCCTGGCCCTCCATCAGGCGCTGGGGATTGGCAGACCCATCGCTACGGACCCAGAAGAGGCCGTTCCCGGCGGACGGGAAAACGATGTGCTTGCCATCCGGCGCCCAGACCGGCACGTTTGAGTGGCCCGTGAACGTCAGCCGGCTAGTCGTGTCCCGTTCCATGTCATGGATGTAAATGTCTCCGCCATTGGCGAATCCAAGCTTCCGCCCGTCCGGTGAGAAGCGGGGATTGGTGTAAGCGCCCGACGCGGCAAGCAACGGCTCCATTTTGCCGGAGCCGTCCAACCAATTCACCTGCCATGCCTGCGCCGCGCTCTTGCCCGCCACGTACACGAACGTTCCGGTGTCGGAGAAATCGAACTGGCCGCCGCCGGTGGTCGGATTGGCGGCCACGTCCTGCAGAATCGGCACGGGCGCGCCGTGCACTTCCAGTTTCCCCGGATCGAACTTGACGCCGAACAGAACGCCCTGGCGGACATAAACGAGGTAACCGGCGGGCAGATAGCGGCCATAATATCCGCCGCGCCGCACAATTTTCACTTGGCCGGTTTTCAGCGAGATGGCTTCGATGTTGGCGTTATCCCACAAGGAGACGTCGGACGAAGCCGTGAACAGCACCGCATCCCCGCCCGGCAGGAACTGCGGCCAGTGGTGGCTGACCTCGCTGGAACCGAGCTTCGTGAGCGGGCTAGATGCGCCTCCCGCAGCGGGAATGAGCGAGAGCGGCCCCACGGTCGCCAAGGACGCGGCGATGGTCCCGTCACCGCCCCAACTGGCGCCGTAGCCGTAGGGAGTGACGGTGCGCGCCAGCATCGCCGGCGCGCCACCCTGCGAGGAGATTTTCCTGAGCTGGCCGCCGGCGTAGAAGCCGATCCATTGGCCATCGGGAGAGAAGAACGGATTGGCGCAGCCTTCCGTCCCCGGCAGCAGCGTCGGTTCGGCCTGGTCGAGCAGGTGCGTGGCAAGCTGCGGCCTGCCATCCGGCCCACGCACGGGAAAGACGAGGCGGCGGCCATCGGGAGAAATGGCGCAGGTGAGATTGAGCCCGGTGAGCGCGTCCGGGCCGAGATCCACGCTCAGGCGGGTGAGGGGATGCTCCACGGGACGGGTCGAACGCCAGAGCAGCGCGCCCAGGGTGGCGGCGATCAGCACCGACACCGCCGCCGCGATCAGTAGGAGCCGCGTAGATGCGGCCCGCGCGGGCGCCGCCGCAGCCGCCGTCTCCGCCGGCGCGCCCGCTATCCATTCCAGCTCGTCCTTCAAATCCCGAGCCGTCTGCCAGCGGTTGTCTGGGTCCTTCTCCAGGCATTTCTTTAATACCCGATCCAAAGCCGCCGGAGCGATCTCGCCGATCGACGGCGCGGGCCGCTCCATCACCGCCGCGATGATGCTGGCCGCGTTTGCCCCTGCGAATGCCCGCTTACCCGTTAGCATTTCATAGAGCATGCAGCCGAACGAAAAAATGTCCGCCCGCCCATCCACCACTTTCCCCTGCAACTGCTCCGGCGCCATGTATTGCAGCGTGCCCAGGACGGTCCCTTCGCGCGTCGGCGATTGCGTGACCGTCTCGACGTCGTCGCTGATGGCGGCACCGCGCGCCCGCTCTATTTTTGCCAGCCCGAAATCCAGCACCTTCACGCCGGATTTGGTCAGCAGCACGTTGGCGGGCTTGAGGTCGCGGTGCGTGATACCCTGGCGGTGCGCGGCGGCCATGGCGTCCGCCAACTGGATGGCCAGCGGGAGCGCCTGGGCGAGCGGCATCGGGCCTTTCAGCTCCGAACCCTCGACGAACTCCATCACCAGGTAATTCGGCCCGACGTCGTAGAGCTGGCAGATGTGCGGATGGTTCAGCGCCGCCGCCGCACGCGCCTCCCGCTCGAAGCGCTCGCCGAATTCCACCTTGGAGATTTTAATGGCCACCGTGCGGTTGAGGCGCGTATCGCGGGCGCGATAGACTTCGCCCATGCCGCCGGCGCCGATGGCCGCGAGGATTTCATAGGGACCGAGCCGGTCGCCCGCGGAGAGTGGCATGGTGTCCGAGTATTATATCGGAGCGATGGCCGGCGCCGGGCAGGAAATTCGGAAGCGCGCCTCCTACCGGAAGTGATCCACCCGCATCAGGTCGCTGCCGCCCTGGTCCACTTGCGTGTAGAGCAGCCAGCGCCCATCCGGAGACACCGTCAGATAACTGTTCGACGGCGCCTTATCCGTCTTGACGGGCCGGCTGGCCGCGGCCGCGAAGTCATAATATTGCAGACTTGATCGCAGCAGGAAGTAAATGCCCCTCGTGGCTACCACAAAAGCCCGCCCTTCTACCGCATCCAGCACCTGGGTCTCGTCTCCGCCGGCCGCCGGCATTTTCAGCAGCGGCGAAACCCCGTTCTCCACCCGGGAGTAGTAAAGCCAGCTTCCATCGGGCGATTCCATGGGATTGGAGCCGCCGTTGCGCGTCACCTGAATGGGCTCGCCGCCGCCGGCCGGTATCTTCCAGACCTGCTCCGTCTGGCCGCCTCCGCGGTTCGAAGCAAAGTAGATCCATTTGCCGTCATGCGACCAGCTCGGCCTCACGTCATTGGCCGCGCTGGTGGTCACGCGCCGCGGCCGTCCGCCTTGCGCGCTCACCTCGTAGACCTGGTAATGCCCCTCGTCGTTGGAATCGAAGACGATGTGTTGGCTGTCCGGCGCCCAGCGCGCGCTGGCGGAAAAGCCCATCGCCACCAGTTGCCGGGGGTTGGATCCATCGGCGTCGCACACCCAGACCGCAAAATTGCCGGAGCGGCCGGAAGTGAAAAGGATGCTCTTCCCGTCCGGCGAATACTGAGGCAGGGCGTCCAGGCGGGTGGAAGCGATCAACCGGGTTGGCGGCTCGTGCGGATTGGCAATATTCACGCGCCAGATATTCGTGTCGGTGATGGACTGACCGTAGACCAGCCGGTTTCCCTGCCGCGAAATGGCAGGAAACAATCCGTCCTGGCCAACAGCCAGACGGCGGGGATCTCCCCCGCCCGAAGCCGTCACCCGCCACAGCGCCGTCGGGCCGCCGCGATTGGAGGAAAAGACGATTTCGCGGCCATCCGCCGTCCATGCCAATCCACCGATGAACCGCTTGTCGTTGGTGAGCCGGTTCGGTTCTCCCTTGGCGCTCAGATTTCCGGCGAGGGGCAGCACATAGATGTCACTGACCGGGAGGGCCGTGTACCGGGCAAATGCCACCGACCGGCCATCCGGAGAGAATGCTGCGCAAAAATCGCCCCAATTGCCGGCAGGCGGCACGGTGAGCTGCCGTTTCTCTCCGCTCTCCAGCGAAACCAGCCATAACGCGATGGGCTTTTGCATCGAGTCCCTTCCGGCGGCCACCAGCCAGCGGCCGTCCGGCGACCAGTTCGGGGTAGTCAAGCCTTGGTAGTAGTAAGCCGCGCCACCTGGAGCCGGCATATTAACGAAGATCGGGCTAACGTTGTAGCTGCCTTGCCATGCCACCAGCTCCCGCTCCGGCCCTCCCAGTGCGGAAATCAGCATGAGCCTTGGTTTCCCATTCGCCATACGCACGAACGCGATGGATGCGCCATCCGGCGACCAGGTGGGCCCTACGTCGTCCGCGGGATCGGTGGTCAGCCGCAGCGGCCTGCCGGGCGCGATCAGCTTGACGTAAATATCGTAGTTGTCCTGCTTCTCGCCATTCCAGCTAAACGCCACCTGGTTGCCATCCGGAGAGAAGCTGGGGCTCCATTCATAGCCGGGATAGGTGGTGAGCGGCACCGCCTCCAGAGTGGCGGGCGGCGTCTCCTTTGCGCGCGAGAACCAGTACGCGCCACCCCCCGCCGCCAGCAGCAGAACCAGCCCGGCTAACAGCCAGCGAGCCCGGCGCCGCAATGGGCTTTGCGGCCGGGCGGCCACCGCCGGCGCCGCCGCCGCCGCCCACTTCAGTTCCAGCAGCAGGTCGCGAACGGTCTGCCAGCGCTCCGCCGGATCCTTCGCCAGCGCGCGGCGGATCACGTGATCCACCGCGGGCGAAAGCGCTCCGGGCGCCGGCGGCGGGTCGGCGGTCATGATGGAAGAAATCAGCGCCGCCTGGTTTTCGCCGGTGAATGCCTTCCGCCTGGTCGCCATCTCGTACAACACCGCGCCGAGGGCGAAGATATCCGCGCGGGCGTCGGCGTCCTTCCCCTGCAGCTGCTCCGGCGCCATGTACTGGAAGGTGCCCAGGATGGCGCCGGCCTCGGTCAGGGAAGTCACCGTCCTGGCATCCGTGGCCGCGGCGGCACGTACCGTCTTCGCCAGTCCGAAATCCAGCAGCTTGGCGCCGGATTTCGTCAGCATGATGTTGGCCGGCTTGAGGTCGCGGTGGATCAGGCCGCGCTGGTGCGCCTGGTCGAGCGCGTCGGCCACCTGCGCGGCATATTCGAAGAACTGCGCCGCCGGCAGCGGCCCTTTGCGCAGCCGCGCTTCCAGCGTTTCGCCCTCCAGCCATTCCAGTACGAGGAAGTCGATGCCGTCCTGGCTGCCGATGTCGTAGAGCGCGCAGATATGGGGATGGTTCAGCGCCGAGACGGCGCGGGCTTCCTGGAGGAAGCGGCGCTTGCGGGCGGGGTCCGCCACCTGGTCCCGCAGGAGAATTTTGATCGCTACCGTGCGGTGCAGCCGCGTGTCGGCGGCGCGGAAGACCTCACCCATGCCACCGGCGCCGATCCGCGCTTCGATGCGGTAGGGCCCAAGCTCCGTGCCGGGAGCGAGCGAAATCAGCCCCAATTCGCGGGCGGCCTCGGCCGCCGGGCTGTCCAGCACGCCGTCCGCGCTCTCCTGCGCCAGCAGCTTCTCCACCTCGCGCCGGATGCTGGGCTCGGCCGCCGCCAGCAGCGCCGCACGCGCCGCTGGCTCCCGTTCCAGCGCGGTGTGGTAGAGCTCTTCGATGAGCCGCCAGCGTTCCGGATCCATCGCCATCCTGTTAGGTGGCTATTCTAACGGAAATTTGCCTCGACCGGAAGACAACGGTCGAGACATGGCGATCAACCCGGCCTCGCCATTTCCTTCATCAGCCAAGCCCGCGCCAGCCTCCAGTCACGCATCACGCTTTGCGCCGAGATCTTCAGCACCGCCGCCGTCTCTTCCACGCTCAGGCCGCCGAAAAAGCGCAACTCGATCACTTTGGCTTTGCGTGGATCGAACCCTGCCAGTGCGTCGAGCGCGTCGTCTAACGCTACCAACGCATTTGGGTGGCCGGTGTTGCCGTCGATGGATTCGTTTAGGTCTAGCCGCTCCATGCCGCCCCCGCGCTTGCCCGCACCGCGCGCCCGCGCCGCATCCACGAGGATGTGACGCATCATGCCGGCAGATATGGCGAAGAACTGCGCTCGGCTGTGCCAGCTAATGCCACGGGCATCCACCAGCCGCAGGTAGGCTTCATTCACCAACGCGGTGGGCTGGAGGGTGATGCCGGCCTTTTCATCACCCATGTAGTGGCGGGCCATGCGGTGCAGCTCGCCGTAGACCAGCGGCGCCAGGCGGTCGAGCGCTCCGCGGTCCCCTCCCTCCCAGGCCCGCAGCAGCCGCGTGATCTCCTTCGACGGCGGCGGCTCCATGGCCGCCGATTATACCGCCCGAAATGTCTTTTCGCCCCGTTGTAGTTTCCGCCTTCTCTTTCCGCCCGGCGGCCAGGAGGGAAGAGGATGCGACTCACCTGGACGGTTGGAATGATTGTGATGCTCGCCACCAAAGTGGGGGCGGCCGACACCTTGGTCCTGCGAGTTTACCTGCAGGATTCCGTTAACGTGGACCTCAGGACCTTGGCCGAGGCGCAATGGGTCACTTCCAGGATTTTCGCCGCCGCTGGAATCCGTGTCGAATGGAAGGTTGGCGATCCCCACCGGAACGAAACGGCAGCCATCCGGATTCAGCTCGATACCAAAGCGGAACCCGGACTGCACACCGACACTGCGGGCTATGCTCAGCCCTTCGCCCGCGGCACCGCCGTACATGTCTTCTGCGATCGCGTACTGCATACGGGACCGCAGCGCCTGGCGCCCATCCTGTTGGGTCACGTCATGGCGCACGAACTCGGCCATGTGCTGGAAGGTGTTGACCGCCATTCACAGACGGGCATCATGAAGGCGCACTGGACCCGCGACGACTACGACGATATGATGCAACATCCGCTGGTCTTAGCGCCCGAGGATGTTCGCATGATCCGGGATTACTGGAACCGAACGCTTTCGGGTACGCCTCGCACAGATGCGCTGCCGCGGCCCTGAGAAACGCCACGGGGCTGGCGCGCGCCAAGCCTTTGTGTTGTAGACTTATTCCTACCAACATGGATCGGGAGCGCTGGAGCCGGGTAGAGGCGCTCTACCACTCAGCCCTGGAGCGGCCACCCGAAAGTCGCGCCGCCTTTCTAGCGGAGGTGTGCGCCGATCTGGAACTGCGCTGCGAAGTGGAAGCGCTGCTGGCCCAGCCCGGCGATGGCATCCTGGACCACCCCGTAGCCCAAGCCGTCACCGGCGGTCGTTTGGGGCCGTATGAAATCCGGCGGATGATCGGCGTCGGCGGCATGGGGCAGGTGTTCGAAGGCCGCGATTCGCGCCTGGGCCGGTCGGTGGCGATCAAAATCTGCGCCGCGGAATTTGCGAAGCGCTTTGCCCGCGAAGCGCAAGCGATTTCCGCCCTCAATCACCCCAACATCTGCACCCTGTACGACATCGGCCCGAATTACCTGGTGATGGAGTTGGTGGAAGGGCCGACGCTGGCGGAGCGCATCAAGCAAGGCCCCCTTCCACTGGAGGAAGCGCTCGCGATTGCCAAACAGATCGCCGAAGCGGTCGAAGCCGCGCATGAGCGCGGCATCGTGCACCGGGATCTGAAGCCGGGCAACATCAAGCTGCGGCCGGACGGGGCAGTGAAGGTGCTGGATTTCGGGCTGGCGAAGGTCACGGAAAGCAGCGATGCCAGCCCGCTGCCGGAGGATTTGCCGACGGTTACGCTGGAGGCCGCCACGCGGGCGGGCACGATTCTGGGCACGGCGGCGTACATGTCGCCAGAGCAGGCGCTCGGGAAAGCAGCAGACAAACGCGCGGACATCTGGTCCTTCGGCGCGGTGCTGTATGAGATGTTGAGCGGCTGGCGGGCATTTGAGGGCGAATCGGCTTCAGACATCCTGGCTGCGGTGCTGAAAGTGGAGCCGGACTGGAACGCGCTGCCAAAGAAGACGCCGACGCCGGTCCGGAGACTGATTCGGCGCTGCCTGACGAAGGACCGTAGGCAGCGGCTGCAAGCCATCGGTGACGCGCGCATTGTCATCGAGGAATGCTTGAGCGGCACGCCGCCAGAGGAGATTGCCGAGCCCTCGCCTGTCCGACGAAGCATCGTGCCGTGGACGGTGGCAGCGGTTTTCGCGATTGCCTTTGCCGGGCTGGCGATCCCATATTTCCGAGAAAGGCCTCCCGCGGAGCGCCGCGCCCGTTTCCAGATTGTCCTGCCTGCGGGTACCGCTGCTGACCAGATTCACCTTTCGCCCGATGGCCGCTACCTGGCGATCGCCGCCACCGGAGCCGACGGCACGCGCCTATGGGTCCGTCCGCTCGATTCGCTGGAGGCGCACGCCCTGCCGGGAACCGAAGGCGCCTCTTTCCCGTTCTGGTCTCCGGACACGCGTTTATTGGCTTCTTCGCCCAAGGAAAGTTAAAAAAGATCGCTCTGACGGGCGGCCCGGCGCAGACTCTATGCGACGCTCCGTTTGGCCGGGGCGGGACCTGGAACCATGACGGCGTGATCGTTTTTGCTCCCACGAATGTGGGCGTTCTCTACCGTGTTCCGGCGGCAGGGGGAGTCCCGGCGCCTGTGACCAAGCTTGCAGCTCCCGGTTCTCAGGAGGTCCACCGCTTCCCGGAATGGCTGCCCGGTGGCCGCCGTTTTCTTTACGAGGTTTCTCGAGGCGGGGCCAACGTCGACGGAATTTACGCCGGATCCCTGGATGGCGCGTGGCCGGTTCGCATTCTACCCGATCAATCCAATGCCGTTTACGTATCTCCGAGCGGTTCCGGCCAGAGTGGGCGTCTGCTGTTCCGGCGCAGCGACACGCTGATGGCGCAATCGTTCGATCCCGAACGGCTCCGGTTGAGCGGAGAAATGTTCCCGGTAGCCGAACAAGTTGGTCCTCTTGCCGTAAACGGTTCAGCGGCATTCTCGGCATCCGAGAGTGGCGTGTTGGCGTATTGGGGTGGTCACGATATGCGAGAGCTGGTCTGGCTGGATCGCGCCGGCAGGCCCCTGGGCGTGATCGGCAAACCGGACCGCTTCGCCGACGGGAGGTTTTCGCCGGACGAGACACGAGTTGTCTTTGTCGTTACCGAACCCACGACCAAGACTTCTGACATATGGTTATCCAACCTGGCCCGCGGTATGACTTCCCGGTTCACTTTCGGCGGGTTCAACGCCTTTCCCATTTGGTCACCGGACGGCAGTCGCATCGCTTTCCTGTCCGGCCCAGCCCTGACAGACTTGGACATCTATCAAAAGTCCGCGAACCTCGCCAGCCAGCCAGAGCTACTCCTGCACGTCGGTCGCTCGGTACGTCTCTGGGACTGGTCTCGCGATGGGAAGTTCCTGGTGTATACTCCCGATCCTTACGATCCGAAGACGAAATCCGATTTGTGGTTGCTGCCCCTGGGAGATGACCGCAAACCGTTCCCTTACTTAAATACTCAGTTTGAGGAGGAGCAGGGCCACTTTTCGCCGGATGTCCGCTGGATGGCCTATACCTCGGATGAATCCGGCCAGGAGCAAGTCTACGTCCAGCCGATTCCTCCGACTGGCGTCAAACAGCAGATCTCGGTCGCGGGCGGGGCGGAACCCAGGTGGCGGCGCGATGGCAAGGAGCTGTTCTATATCGCCGCCGATCAAAAACTCATGGCAGTGCCGGTCAAGGGCGGCGGAGCGCCCTCCGAGCCCTTCGAAGCCGGGGCGCCGCAAGCGCTCTTTGCGACGGCCCTCAATATCATGCAACTGGGCGCCCGGTTCCAATACCAGCCCACGGTGGACGGCCAGCGGTTTTTGTTTGACGTGCCGGCCGGCGAAGAGGGAGGCTCGCAGGCAATTACGGTGGTGTTTAACTGGCAAGCCGCGACAGCCAGAACGGATGCCGGTTCCAGGTCTGCGCGGTGAATACGAGGTCAGAGAGATTCCTGTGCAACAAATCAGCCCCGCAGTCGAAATCGGGGGAGAGCTCGATCCCTTGCCGAGAGCAGGCGAGCGTCAACGCTCAATTTGTTTAACGAGCTGGGGCGGAGAATTCCTTTGAAATGAGTGCGCCCCAGACCATCGCGCATTACCGCATCACCGCCAAGCTCGGCGAGGGCGGCATGGGCGAGGTATGGCGCGCCACGGATACCAAGCTCCGGCGCGACGTGGCCATCAAGATTCTGCCCGCCAGCTTCGCACGCGAACCTGCCCGCATGGCGCGCTTCGAGCGCGAGGCCAAGGCCCTGGCTTCGCTCAATCATCCCCACATCGCGCAGATCTACGGCGTCGAAGAGGGCGCGCTGGTGATGGAACTGGTGGAAGGCGAGCCGCTCAAAGGGCCGCTGCCGATCGAGAAGGCCGTCGAATATGCAGGGCAGGTCCTGGATGCTCTGGATGCTGCGCACAGGAAGGGCATCGTGCATCGCGATCTGAAACCCGCCAATATTCTGGTCACCAGGCAAGGCATCAAGCTGCTGGATTTCGGACTGGCCAAGATCGGGCACGCGCCGCTGGGCGAGACGGATGAGACATTAACCCAGCCAGTGACGCGGCAAGGCCAGATCGTGGGCACGCTGCAGTATATGTCGCCGGAGCAGTTGAACGGTAAGGAAGTCGATTCGAGGAGCGATCTGTTCAGCTTCGGCTGCGTGCTGTACGAGATGCTCTCAGGCAAGAGAGCGTTTGATGGCAAGAGTGCGGCCAGCGTAATTGCGGCGGTGCTGGAACGGGAGCCGGAACCGCTGAAAGCCGCGCCTCCGTTGGAGCGAGTGGTGAAGCGTGCGCTGGCCAAAGACCCGGATCAACGCTTCCAGACGGCGCGCGATCTGAAGGCGGCGCTCTCCTGGGCTTTGGAGCAGGTTCCTCCGTTGACGGCTGGCTCCCGATCTGGCTTGCGGATTGCAGTTTCAACGGCCACAGTGCTGGCGATTGCACTGGCCGTGACTGGCACTGCACTCTGGCGCGCCACCCGGCCCGTGGATCATCCGCTGACGCGGCTGAGTGTGGATCTCGGCCCGGAGGCAATGACCGGCCTCAATACGACAGTAGCCATCTCGCCCGATGGCCGACGGCTTGTGTATCCCGCGCGCGCCGCAGATGGCAAGCAACTGCTCGCCACGCGCCTGCTGGATCAGGCCAAGCCCATCATGCTGACGGGCACAGAAGGCGGTGCCGATCCGTTCTTCTCGCCGGATAGCCAGTGGCTCGGGTTTTGGGCCGCCAGTGGCCAGCTTAAAAAGATCTCCGTCCAAGGCGGCGCGCCGGTGACCCTGGCATTTCGCCCGGCCGGTAGGCCTATGAGCGCGGGCGCGGGTTGGGGCCAGGACGGAAACATCATCCTAGGGTCGTATTCCGGTCCTCTGTTGCGGATTCCAACTGTTGGGGGTGCGCCGCAACCGCTCACCAAGCTGGGACCGGGCGAGACTTACCACTGCTGGCCGCAGGTCTTGCCCGGGGACGCGGTCCTGTTCACCGCGGCGCGCTCTACTGAAAGCGTGGAGAACGCCAACATTGAAGCTATTTCGCTGAAGACCGGCCGGGTCACGGTCTTGCAGAGCGGAGGATATTACGGCCGGTATGTGCCCGGTGGGCACCTGGTGTATGTGCACGAGGGGGCGCTATTCGGTGTCGGGTTCAACCTTGCGCGGCTGGAGGTGCGCGGCACTCCTGCGCCGCTATTGGAAGATGTGGCGGCCAACTCGCTGGATGGGGGAGGACAATTCGATTTTTCGAGCACAGGGACCCTCGTGTACGAGGCTGGAAAAGCCTCGGCGCCGGGAACGGGAGTGGCGTGGCTGGATAGTTCAGGGAAGATGGAGCCGCTGCTGGACACGCCGCACGCCCAACTGCACTTTTCGCCGGATGGAAAGAAACTGGCATTTCTCGGCGATGGCCAGGATATCTACATCTATGACCTCGAACGGGACACTACAAGTCGGTTAACGTTCACGGGTCGTGCGGGCGTTTTTGCTTGGGCCCCGGACGGCAAGCATCTCGTGTTCAGCTCCGCGGCGAAAAGCCCCGGCCTTTGGTGGGTTCGGAGCGACGGCTCCGGAGAGCCCCAACAGTTATTGGAGAGCGAGCATAGTGTCGCACCTGGTTCCTTCACTCCCGATGGCCGGCGGCTGGCGTATCAAGAGATAAATACAGCAAGCGGAGCTGATATCTGGACTCTACCTATAGACATCACCGATCCGGATGATCCCAAACCGGGCAAACCGGAACCGTTCCTTCGTACACCCGCCAACGAGCAGACTGCCAGATTCTCTCCCGATGGCCGCTGGATCGCTTACCGGTCGAATGAGTCAGGGAATAACGAGATCTACGTCCGACCGTTCCCGACTGGAGGTGGAGGTAAGTGGCTGATTTCCAGCGCTGGCGGATTATATCCCTTCTGGTCGCATAACGGCCCCGAGTTGTTCTACGAAGCGACGGACAACCGCATCATGGTGGTGGATTACAGCGTGAATGGCGCTTCCTTCGTCCCCGGTAAGCCACGGTTGTGGTCGGACAAGCAGCTTTTCTATGCGGGCGGCTGGAATCTGGATCTGGCGCCGGACGGCAAGCGCTTCGCGGTGTTAACGCGGCCAGAAACCGCGCCCGGCGAGAAAGGCTTGGTGCACGTGGTCTTCTTGCTTAACTTCTTCGATGAACTGAAGAGGCGAATCCCGTAAGTTCCACGTCAAATGTTCCGCACCGCGGTTCGCCACCATGGCGTTGATAGTTGGTGAATCGTCGCTAGCAGGAAATCGCAGGCTGAGCCGGGAAATGCGTGGAACCGATACACAGCTGGAGCGGAAAGCGGCTGTGGCCAACGACGCCCATTTCCTGATTAGGCTCCTGCTCGGAGAGGAGGGGCAAGCCCGTTACCGCCTTTGCCCGTGTACTCGCCACAGCCGACGAGGAATGCCAACCGGCGCTGAATACAGGCAATAAATGACGAACTGGCCCGGCTCGGGCCACGGCGCTCAAGCTGGTATCTCCACTTGCTTCGCGGCTCGCTGTCTTGTAAATACCCTTGAATGTGGCGGCACCCATACAGTCTCGGGGGCCGCCGCGTCGGTGTCTCGGATAGCGAGCAGTGCCACAGACCAACCTGGACCAGTCAAACGAGCGAAGCGGAGACCCTGGGACCTGTGGAGCGAACCCGGCCAGGCCAAACGAGCGAAGCGGAGGCCCCGGAATCGAGACGCAAACGGGCTGAACCAACAGTAAGCCTGAATCCAGGCAACGATGCCTGGCGGCTGGTTAAATGCCGCAGCACCTCACATCTTGACCACCCAACACGGAGACCCGAGAGGGAGAAGGTTGGACGATGGGCCATCACATGGCAAGTAAGACGGGGCAGTGGGCGTGGAATCCGGGGCTAACGAGCGAAGCGAGTTCGCTGACCCGAGGAGTAACGTTCGGCTGATTCCGGGGATGTAAAGGCGGTCTTCGAGGCCACTGAGGTGGCCAAGCTACGGGGAATGGGGTCACGCTCCCACGGCAATCTGAACTGGGCCGGACTCAGGAATCAATCTCGGTTGCGAAAGAAACGCGGCACCGGACCTGTTAGGGCGCGACCGGGTATCAGCCCGGATGCACCACTTTGCCCCCGATGCCGGTCCTTGGCCCGCCGCCGCACGATCCGCACCCAAACCCGAAGATCCAGAGAATGCGGGACTCGTGGTGCCTCAAGATCATCGGGTGGGAGGCGGTGTTCGACGCACGCCAGCCGAGGTTCCTGTGCCGCCGCGCCGCCGACCACTGGCGCGATCCTAATCCGCCGATTCGCGCGCCGTTGGTCGAACAGAGCGACGACGCCGAGGTAGAGGACTGCTGAGTTCCGCATTGATGATGCGGAAGTCGACGGCGTTCTGAGAGTGCTTCTCTAGCAAAGAACTCCCGCCACGCGACGATGTGTTTGTCGAGCATGCGCAGAGCCACCTCCTCCTGGAAGCTGCTGCCAAAAGTGGCGTCGATCTCGACGGAGATGTGGTTGCGTTTCGCCATCGTGATTCCTTTGAGACCATTATCATCTACGAGCCGAACCGCGACGTTCGCAACATCGAACCCACGTAACAGTCGATTACAAGGCGGATCAGCAAGCCGTCACTAAGGTGGCCGTCAGATCCTCACTGCCTGTCGAAAACCAAGATATCCTCACACGAGTCGCTTGTACGACGATTGGTTTGCACGTTGCCATCTGCCGAGATTGTTGCAGTGGTCTTTGAGAGGATTTTCCATCCTCTTGAGCGTGATTATGTGTGTTGATGCATCGACTCGTTGGATCGACTGAGTAAAGCCCGGTCGCCCAGCGATTGGATGATCCTTGCCGTCAAGGTACCGTGCCCGTTTCTGTGCGGTGGGCTTGGCCTGACTTTGAAATTGAATCGATGACGTTGACATAGGTGTTCGGACCAGTCTCGGTGATCTTCATCGTCTGGCTGACCACATCGTCGGCGCATCCGAGGTTCGATTTCGCCACATTCAGTTTCCATGTGCCATAGAAGGATTCTGAGGCCATCAGCGTCATGCTGAATGACAGCGTCGCAAGAACAGCAGGAAACGTTCGCATATGGGTTCCTTTCTCTGGTGGACTTTTGAATGCCGAGCAATATATCAGCATCCAAGGCGAGAGGCAACACGACCGGCGAGGAAATGGAGAGAAAAATACGCTTTTTGATTGTGCGCTCGATCGGCTGCGACTTCAACCTCTTTCCGTAAGCGCACGTAAATCTTCGAACGCCGGGGTCGCTCAATGGGCAGAGCGGGCGATTCGTAATCCCCAGGTTGCCGGTTCGACTCCGGCCTCCGGCTCCAGAACTGAATGAGCACCGCTCACATCACCCCCGCCATGGCGCGGCGCATCTAGATCGGTCGACTGACCGGCTGGTGCCTTACGCGAAGAACGCGCGCACGCACCCTCCGGAGCAGGTGGCGCAGATCGCAGCCTCCATAGTGGAATTCGGCTTCGTCAACCCGATCCTCGTGGATACCAATGCGGGGATCATCGCGGGCCATGGTCGGCTCATGGCGGCGCGCAAGCTGGGGGCTTGCCGAGGTTCCAGTGGTGGTGTTGGACCACCTCAGCTCAACCCTGCGGCGTGCACACGTGATTGCCGACAATCGCCTGTCGGAACTGGCCGGGTGGGACAACGTACGCTGACTGCCGAGTTGCGCGACCTGGATTCGGAGGGCGTAGTCCGATCAGCTCGTGGGCGAGCTTCCGCAACTCTTCCCTCCACGCCAGCTGTTCCAGCCACCGCCCAGGAATGGCTGCCTCCCCGTATACGGCTCCGGCGAATTGTCCCGGGACGGCACCCACCGTGTCGGCGTCGTCACCGAGATTGACCGCCTGCACCACAGCGTCTTCGGAACACGATGTGGTGGCGACCGCCCACAGTGCCGCTTCCAGCGTGTTGCTGTAAAACCCTGAGGAGGAGACCTGCCTCCGTTTGCGACCTCTAATCTCCGCCGGTATTGAGGCTGGATCAAAGCCTGAACTCGCGGTCCGGAACAACAGTCTCCCGAACCAGCCGGTGGCCTTGGCTGCATCTTCGCCGTGCGTTAGGACCGATTGCCGATAAGCGAGCGCCTCCGCTTCTCCTTCCTCCGCCGCGAACAACACGACTGGCGCGAGCCGCATGAGTGATCCGTTTCCCAGCGAGGACGCCGGTATCCTGGGCACCATGGTCGGGTTCCGCAAAAAGGCGTCGAGCGCCGAACGCGTGGCGTTCCCGATGTCGAAACAGGTTCCCGTGCAGGAATGCTCGCCGTTCTGAAACCAGTTCGCCCATTCCCGCAGAACCCGCAAAGGCCGGAATGCCCTCTCTTGAACGAGTCAACGCCCCATCGCCACCGCCATTGCGGTGTCGTCCGTCCACTGGCCCGGCGCGAGTTTGAACAAGCCGCCGCCAGTCATCTCGGCGTGAAGGTTGTGGATTGGACGGCGCGACCGAAATTCCAGCGTCGTGCCGAGGCCATCGCCAACGGCGAGACCGAGCAGAATCCCGCTGAACCGATCGAGGTTTTTCTCCATTTGGAGGTCGGTACCGAGTCGAACCAGTATTGTAGCCCTCGACAGCTAGAAAACAGGCCATGGCGGATCTTTAGGAGAACGTCGGGCAGCGCGGGGCCGCACCCCCCGGATAATCTTGTGCGAGATATTTCCAGGGTGGTCCAATGTTTTCGCAAATATGAAGACCATCGGAAGCGCCGGAATGCCTCTCTGGAACGGGATAGTGCTGATTGTCATACCGTCCTCCTCATATACTGGGCAATCGAGATATATCTGTTGCTAATGCACCGCCGTACTACTGCCGAGCGCTGGCTTGCCAAGAGGAAGGGATAACCATCGCAGGGGAATGTGTAGAGGACCGGCACACGTTAGCACCTCGCGTTGTCGGAGAGACAGGGGACGACCAAGGCCAGAAAACCGGACCTCCCGTTCGCTTTGGTCAGCAATACGGGTACCGGGCGGTCCAGCAGCCTTGCAGATTCGTGAGGGCAGCATCCTTGATAACGCAGATCTGGTGAAAGTATCGGCGGGGCAGCGACCACCGGGGCCTACTCCAGCGGAAGCGCGGCGGCAGTAAGGGTTCGAGCCGCGAGAGGGCAGACTGGGCTGGGCTGAGCCAGCGCGGCCAAGGGCGGTGCCGGATGGGTTTGGCATCGGCGACCAGAAATAGCCGCAGGTAGAGATGCCCCTCCTCCATCTCCTCCCGCAAGTCTTCGTAATAATCGCCCACGAGTTCCTCCCACTCCTTTGCATCGTCACCGGTCGTGAAATAGCCGAGCTGTGAAAGTAATGGTAATCCCTTGATCTTGGGATCCCAGTCCACCTCCCCCTCTACCTGCCAGCAGGAATCCCAGAATGCATGCTTGGTGAGTTGGGTCTCGATCTCCTGCTCATTGTGGACCGGCGTGATCCTCAAACCCGGCAGCCTTGGAGCCGATCTGTCTGATGAGATCATCGGAGGCCGTCCGCAGCTCCGGAGGGTGACAGTTTCACCGGTCAGTTGCGGCAACGGTAGGTAACGGAGATTGCGGGCGACATAGCGTAGGTTATAGCTCGCAGCAGTCATCTGGGGCACACGAGGAAGACGCACGAACGGCGAACAGAGTTACAGACCGGTGGCCGGTGTCTCTTTGCGCAAGAAACTCCGGCACCCACCATGCTCGAATCAGGGGCAAGTACTCAGATAACTTGTGCAATCCCCTATTTCACGTGGTCCAATTGTCTTGAAAATATGAAGGCGATAGGCTACGTTCGAGTTCCCACTGATAAACAGGCCGACCGCGGCGTTTCGCTGGAAGCGAGGTCGAGAAGATCCGGGCGATGGCGACCGTCCATGAAGTCGAACTTCTCGACGTGATTGTCGATGCCGGTGAGGCGCCAAAGACTTGGACCGGCCCGGCATGTCCGCGTGCTGGAAATGGTCCGGTCCCGCGCCGTCGGAATGGTGATCGTTGCCAAGCTCGACCGGCTGACCCGCTCCGTCCGCGACCTGGCGGTGCTGCTTGAACAGTTCCAGCGGCGGGGCGCCTCGCTGGTCTCCGTCGCGGAATCCCTGGACACCGGCAGCGCCTCCGGCAGGCTGGTGCTGAATATCATGGTTAGCGTCAGCCAGTGGGAGCGAGAGGCCATCGGGGAGCGCACGCGGGACGCCATGCGGCACAAAAAAGCCAAGCTGGAGTTCGTGGGTAATGCACCATTATTTCGGCTCGCCGCCGACAAGCGCCATGTTGAGCCGGAACCGGGCGAACAGGCAATCCTGCAA
>CAWFIJ010000011.1:0-600220 GCA_963815855.1 Terriglobia bacterium
GCAGATGCCACACCGGGACGCCCACGTGCTTACCGAACGGCCACTCGGCCACGAGCGCGTCGTTGGCGGCCTCGTCCCCGTCGATCACGTCGGGGATGACCGCCCAGTCGAAGCCGGGATGCCGCCACCACTCCTCGACCCACGCGTAATAGCCCCTTCCAATCGACCGCGATGCCCTGCTTCCAAACTGAGAACGCGCCGTTGTCGAGCGCGAAGGACTGCGCCACCTCGGCGGCGATTGCGATCTGCTGAGGGTCCGCGTAAGAGACGAGCGCGTGGCGGCGCTGCCAAATCTCGACCGCGACCTGCCACGTGGTGTGGCGACCGCCGTGATAGTGGATCACGCCTTCTTGGCCTCCATCTCGCGGACCTCGATGCGGTACACCTTGCCGTCCACCTTCACGTGCGACACGCCACGACGGATCAACTCGCGGATCGTGACCGGCGACGCGGGCGGCTGCGCCGGGCGACCGTTTGAAGAACGTGTCCACGAACCGGGACATGGCGTCAAAATCGAGAAGGGGCTGTCCATCGTCGTCGTCCTCGCGCTCGTCCAGGAGCGCCGGGATACTCGCGCCAGAAGTCGGGGAGGACGCGCCGCGCCGCCGTCATTGGCCGCGCGTAACTGAAGACGCCATCCCACGCGATGATGTGGAGGTTCCAGGCGTCGCGCATCCGTTGGATCACCGGACTCGGGTGCGGGTCCGGAGGCGGCGGGCCGAGGACGGGCATCGACATCCCCGGCAGCAGTACGCCGTCCCGCATGATGATCCGGCATTGGCCGCCATCCATGGCCACCATGGCCACCTCTTTAACCGTGAAACGCTAGTAAAACCGCGCTACTTGGCAACGCGCCGGCCGCCGCCGCCAAGGAAGTACCTATCGATGCATTAAGCGGGAGGCAGTCACGCAGCCACCAAGCAATCCAGCAGCACGCGGATGAAGATGGGCCGCAGACTGGCGGGCGCGAGGTGATACTCGTGGCTCTGGTCGCCACGCGCCACGTGGCCAGCCAACGGGCGCAACGCCCACGACTGGTGGCCGTCGTCCAACGGTTGCTCCCACGAGTACGCCTTGCCCACGTAATCGCGCAACGTCGTGGGCTTCGGATCGCCGGGCCGGCGGTACAGGATCGCGCGGATTGATCTTGGGAGCCCTTCTTGTGGCGCACCAAATGGGCATCGCCATTGGATTCAAGCTTCAGCGCATATCGCTCGGGGACGTGTCCGAGGAACTCGCGATCGTAGGAATACAGAGGCACGGTCATGGTGGTGGATAGCCTTGCTTTGGGGTTTTGAGCATCGGCAGGTGACACGCCTGCCAAAGCTCGGTGCGGGAAGGATTGTTTTGATTCGTGGTGCCCGGCACCACGTACTGCTTATCCCTGCCGGCCACAATCTCGCACTAAAACATAAGCGAGATCAAGCGTTTTATTTCGTTTGGAATCAATCGCGCCAGGGTGGGTTGGACCTACAAAATGCGGCGCGGACATAGAAAGGCCGCTCGGGGCGGAGATACACCCCTGTGAGACCTTGCACCGGCGCTCCTCGGTGCTACGCTACTAGGAAAATGCAACGCTATCTGATCTCGTACTCTCCTCTGGCGAACTCCACGCATGGCAGAGGCGTAGCTGCGCAAAAGGGAATTCCGCCCTACGTTGATGCTTCGTGTCGACGAGAGCCGGACTTCAAATCCATCCCCCCATTTGTTTCGGGTCTTTGCCGAGAGAACTTCGTAAAGGCTCTCCGTGTAGGCGATGTGCTGGCTTATATCACAAACAAGAGCACTCTCCACCCAGAAGGGCGGCGGCTACCGGCAATTCTCCAACTAGACAAGAGTTTCCCTTCACACGCGGCAGCAGCGGCTTGGTATCGGGCGAACGGCCAGCGGCTTCCGAGCAGTTGCATCGTGCCGGGGAATGACCCAGCGCCGATGGCGTTGACCGATCCCAAACTGACCTGCGCGAAGGAAGAGTACCCGGATTCGAAGGCTTGGAGCGAGCACAAATACGTGCCGAGAGCCGAACGCTGTGAGCAGTGCTTCTCATGCAGAGTTGTGCACTCCGAACTCGATAGCCCGCCGATTGTCGACGATGCGTTCTGGGACCAGCATCTCCGAGGTGGCCTTCCGACTGAACGGATGCAGAATAGTGGACTTCGGATTACAGAGCGCTTTTACAACACGCTATTGACGCATGCCGGAATCAACCTGACATGACAACACGGGGTGAACACGGTGGGCGCAAACGCCAGCCCATTCGCCACACGGCAAGAGCCGCGTCGCTTGCCAGCACACGTCCACCCCGCAAGGCCGTCCAGCCGGCCAAGCCGGTCAGCAACGTGCGTGCCCCGTGGCATTCGTCGTTCACCTACCACTCGCACTCGCCGTCAATGATCCTGCCGCCCGTGTCGAGCCAGACCAGCTTATCGGCTGGCACCTCGCCCATGCCGATTGCTGGTTTGCCGCCAGCGCGATGTCGGCCAACGCGACGCGCCCGTAAGCATTCGTGTCCAGGACCGCCACGCGCCACTCGTCGGTGGCGCGATCCCATCGGTATTCCACATCGGCCCACCAGCCGTCCGCGAAGACGCGGTACTCGGCGTCGCCGATGATCTCGTATGTGGTGGTGTTTGCCATACACGACGATTCATGGCTCGGGTGGCCGCGAACCTCAAGGGGAATTCCGGCCGTTCGCGCCGCCGGCCGGCCAACCAGCACGTTGAGCGGCCAGTGTCAGAGTGGGGTTTTGGGATAGCGGGTGCACTGAAGCAGAGGGCCGCCCGGGGACCAGGCGTGGCGCGAGATCCCTGGGCGAGCTCGTGAAAACCTACTTGTCGAGGATGTGCTTTTTCTTCTCTTCCAACTGCTTTTGGCGCTCCAACACTGCCTTGGTTGATTCGACCGACAGAAACCCCTCCGTCACACTTGCACCGTAGCGCTGGAGAGATATCGTGAATACGTCACCAACCCAAGTCAGCTCTCGTTGTTGAAACGTCGCACCCATTCGATTCTGAACCGCAGTGTCCTCGGCTCGATGCGGCTTGCCGTATTTCGAAACAAACGCTTCCTCAAGCGTGCCGAAAATATTAGGATCGAAGTCTCCGGTTATGGTCGCGAGTTTGCCGTTCTCAAAAGTGAACCAAAAAACAAACGGATCGACAGGATAACGGCAAAGATACCCACTGCTAACCGGACTGCAGGCGTATTGGCCAAAGGGCATGATTTTCCTGACTTCCTCCACTGTCATGCCAAACTTCAGCCCCTTGAAGTCTTCCGGTTCCTGCGCCCAAGCTTTGTGCTGCGTTTCGACGCCCGTATTGGAGGTTTGCCCGGCTGCCAGCGAGCATAGTATTAGGCCAAAGCACAGAGCCAGTGGCAGTCTGTGTTCAATGCTATTCCCAGAACTCCCGATTAAGCATAAACGCATGCAAAGCTCCTTTTTGAAGGCCGATTGTAGCACCGTGGCGCACCGCTACCGCATCTGCCAGCCAATAACTTGGCAAATCGGGATGATGTCAGCTTAGGCGCTCTTTCGGGCCGTTGGCCTTGACTGCAGCCTCAAGTGCCTGAACACACCATTGATTCATCGAGACTCCCTTCTTGACCGCCGCTTCGTTGAGGAGGATCTTTAATACCTTGTCGAGTCGCAACGTGAGAGTTGTGCTGGGCTCCCCGGCCTCGGGCACATCGATGTAATCGGAGATTTTCTCATTGCAATATTTCTCGATCCACTTGATCGCCTGCTCGGGTTCAAGCGGAACGATCCGATCTTGAAGATCTGAGTCGTCGATCGCCGGGTTCCAATACGACTCGTTGCGAAGGACAAGAAAGAACTTTCCGAAACGGGTTCGGAACAACTGCTCAGCATAGGGGAACTGCGCCATCCCGAAAGGGTGACGAGGGTGGGCATCATCGTTATCGATGTGTTCGTGGATGAGCGTGGCCGTTTGGGTGTTATAGGCCTTGCCATTGATGACTTGTTTTTTCGGGGGCCAACCAGAGGCAGCGACTGCTTCGGCCTGGTGGCCCTTGATGAGGATCTTCAGCATAAATAATCTCCTTTTGTGTTCAAGTAAATTCAATGTGATTATGACACTGATCTCGAAATGCTGTCAAGCAATTTTTACTTGAACACAATCGCGTGTCGGAGTTCCTTTTTCCGCTCGCGTACTCGTGCCAGGCGTGCCCGGTCAATCGTCTTTTTCTCTCTGTCTCTCTTTTTCTCTTGTTTTCTCTTTCTCTATGCAATAGAATCGGGAGCAGGAGAGAATCCATGAACCTCGAAGCCAGATTGAGATCGGATAGCCGGATAGAACGCTTGATGAAGAACCCGAACTGGTCGGTGGCCGCAGAAGCGGCGATCCAGTTTCTGGTACATGGCACGGAGTGCCCAATCGCGTCCTGGCGAAAGTCATCCACTTGGGCGCAGGTGGAAATGGTCTACAAGGAGCTCAAGGCAGGAGCAGCCAGGTAGGGGTACGAGGTCGCGCGGGCAGGAGGAGTGAATGACGTTGAATAAATGGAACACATCTTTGGGCGACCTGAATCCGCGTCTGTCCTCGATGGAGTACGACCGGATTTCCCGCGAAATCTATGTCGCGCACCCGGGAATTTCGGTGGCGGAGGCAACCGCGATCTTCGAGAGCATGCTTGCACGGTTGGGAAAGCGCGGGACCACGACGACGTTCAGGAAGTACTTTGAAGCCAAACTTGCCACTCGGCGGACGCCGGTGCCCTCTGGCTGTGGAAATACGAAAATTGGAGGCCGACCAGCGTGGCCGGTCTGGGGAATGTTCGCTGTGGCTGTACTCGTTCTCGTCGGGATTTGGCACCCCTACGTTGCTTTGTTCCTGCTTTTCTTTGCGCTCTTTGCCTGTACAGAAACAGGGTCGGCCGACGTGAGCCATCGGAGCCACGGTAGACACCGCTGGTTGACCAACGGGCTCCGGCCACGTCGCATGCACTGGGGACCACGGCGCTTGTTCTAGGCACGATCCGTTTTCCGTGTACACCCGGCCAGGCCGGGCGCAACGTGCCCCCGACGCGCCAACGGCGGCAATTTCCTTCGCGCTATATAGAAGCGAAAACGACTTCTCTTCTCACCATACGATGGTGAGGGGAGAGGTTACGGTCAACCATGCTCCCATTGCTGCCATGCTCCCAAACGATTGATGGATCGAGCGATGCGTTGGCAGGATAGCGGGGTCCATGCTCCCGTGGAAGGATAGCGCGAGGTGGTCGTTTTGGACCCCGTTTGGACCCCACGTGGACCCTACTCAGACCTCTTCCACGATGCGGAAGCACGCTACGTTTTCGTATGTCTATGTTTTATTGGGGGATGTTTTGGTGGACCTGGTGAGATTCGAACTCACGACCTCTTCCATGCCATGGAAGCGCGCTCCCAACTGCGCCACAGGCCCGTGCTCCGGGAAGCGGCTGCGCACGGCGCACAAGGCACCGCCCAACCTACATTTGCCGCGTCTCCCAATATAACACAGGGCTGTGCCTGCTAGCGGCGGCGGGTTTCGAGGGGGTGTGCAGGTGGACCACAGGAGCGGGGCGGAGGGGGAGGCTGACACAAATTCTAACGTTTCGGACGCCTCTGAAGTGAGCGCGCATCGCGGTCGCGGAGAGCTTCGCCCCACTGCCGGGTAGAGGTTACTTGTCAGGCGGGTGAACAGCGGGCATGAAGCCAATAGAGGGGGCCGGTCTACTAACTTTTGTCTACATAGGTTGCGCGCCAACCGAATGATAGATTTGGGCCAGGGAGGCTCCCTTTGGGCATTCTGGACTTTTTAAGTAAGCAGTTAATCGACGTAATCCAGTGGGTGGAGGCCGACGACAAGGTTCTGGCCTACCGCTATCCCATGCAGGACCTGGAAATCCAGAATGGCGGACGGCTGACGGTTCGCGATTCGCAGGCGGCTCTGTTCGTCAATGAAGGCCGCATCGCCGATGTCTTCCCTCCCGGCCTGTACACGCTCACTACGAAGAACCTGCCGTTGCTGACAGACCTGATGAATTGGGACAAGGGCTTCCAATCGCCGTTCAAGTCGGACGTCTATTTCTATTCCACCAGGCTGCGCATGGACCAACGCTGGGGCACGGCCACGCCGATCACGATCCGCGACAAGGAATTCGGGGCGCTGCGTTTGCGCGGCTACGGCATTTATTCTTACCGCATCACGGACCCGAAGCTGTTTTACACCAACGTGAGCGGCACGCGCGACATGTACTTTGTCTCCGACCTGGAGGGCCAGCTGCGCGAGACGATTGTCGCCAGGATGACCGACATCTTCGCTCACGGCGACGTGGCCTTCCTGGACATGGCGGCAAATCAGTCTCAACTGGCAGGGAGGATTGGCGGCGAATTGAAACCGGCCTTTGCGAGCCTGGGATTGGACCTGGTCCAGTTCGTAGTAGAAAACCTGTCACTGCCGGATGAACTGCAAAAGATACTGGACCAGCGTATCGGGGTCACGATGGCGGGCGACCTGGGAAAGTACACGCAGTTTCAGGCGGCACAATCCTTGCCCCTGGCAGCGGAGAATCCGGGAGGGACCGCCGGCCTCGGGGTTGGACTGGGCGCGGGACTGACCATGGCACAGACGATCATGGGAGTCATGCCCGCCCCGCCACGTGCAGCGCCGGCGGCGGCAGAGGATAGCAAGTTCTGCATGGAATGCGGGAAGCCCATGCCCGCACGCGCCAGGTTCTGTCCGGAGTGCGGCAAAGCACAGGTATGAACTGCCCCTCATGCGGCGCGCCGCTGCGCTTGCAAGGCGATCAGGAAGGCTTGACCTGCGACTACTGCAGGAACCTCTACTACCCGGAGAAGAACGACGACGGAGTGCGGGTGCTGGGCGAGGCGGCGGAGGAGCAGTGCCCCATCTGCTCGATTCCGCTGATGCACGCGATCGCCGCGCGCGAGCGAATCCGGTACTGCACGAAGTGCCGGGGGATGCTGATTTCGATGAACACATTCCTCACTCTGGTGGAGGAACTGAGGGCCGAGACGCGCGGACCGGACGTTCCGCATGCGCCCGACCCGCGGGAACTCGACCGGCGCATCAACTGCCCCCGCTGCCGCCGGCCGATGGACACGCACTACTATTGCGGCCCTGGGAACGTGGTGATCGACGATTGTTCCCGGTGCGCTTTGAACTGGCTGGACCACGGAGAGCTGCTGCGCATTGCGCGGGCGCCGGACCGGCGCTACGGCGAGGAATTCGGGCCGGAGCAGGCCGCCTCCGCGCCGAACTGGTAGAGATCGGGCGCGACCGGGGCCGCCGACCACGCATCTCGGTCGCCATGAGCTGGGCACCGCGGCCCCAGCCGCAGGGCGTGCGCGGACCCGGCGGACGGCCGGGGCGGTGCTTGTGATATACCTTCTCCCATGACTCGTTTCTTGGCCTTGTCTTTGCTTGCGGCCGCGGTCTGGGCGCAGGCGCCGAATCCCGATGAGTTCTACCGCCTCGGGCCCGATTCGCTACCGCAGGAGGGCGTACCCAAGGGCGAGCTCCGCGGGCCGTTCCCGCTGCCCAGCCAAGCCTACCCCGGCACGCAGCATACGTTCTGGGTTTACGTTCCGCAGCAGTACGATCCATCGGTGTCGGCCAGCCTCATGATTTTCAACGACGGGCAGGCGTTCATGGCGGCGGAGGGCGACGCTCGGGCGCAGAACGTGCTCGACAACCTGATCTACCGGCGCGAGATTCCGGTAATGCTAGCGGTCTTCATCAATCCGGGGCGGCGACCCGACCAGCCGGAACCGAACCTGCACGAATGGGGCGACCGCACCACCAACCGCCCCACGGAATACAACTCGCTCGACGACCGGTATGCGCGGGTGATTGTGGACGAACTGATGCCCGTGCTGCGCAAGGACTACAACATCTCGGACGATCCGGACCGGCACGGTATCGGCGGCGCGAGTTCCGGCGCGATTGCGGCGTTCACGGTAGCATGGGAGCGGCCGAACCAGTTTCACAAAGTGCTGAGCATTGTGGGCAGCTTCACCAACCTGCGCGGCGGCGACGCCTATGCGGACATCGTACGCAAGAGCGAGCGCAAGCCGATCCGGATCTTCATGCAGGACGGGCGCAACGACAATCGCGGGATGCGGCCGGACGGCTCGTACGATCAGCGGCGCGACTGGTTTTACCAGAACGTGCGGCTGATGCACGCGCTCACCGATAAAGGGTACGACGTAAATTACACGTGGGGGATGAACAAGCACGGGCAGAAGATGGGCGGCGCCATCCTCCCGGAGATGATGCGATGGCTGTGGCGCGACCAGCCGGTCTCGACCGACCCGAACGACATGCTGGAGCGGTCGTACCGGGCGCCGGCCAACCGGGCGCGGAAGTGACGTATTCCATCCGGGGCGGATCGCGATCCGTGCGGGAATCGATTCCCGCGGGCCGGAATCCAACCAGATCCTCGTAGCCCAAGGCAATGCCGTACACGCGCTGCCAGACCAGGCCCGCCGGCCGGTAGTCGCGAAAACGGGCGGCGAACTGGCGCGGGATGCTGTGCGCTCTTCCGCCGGGCGCGCCAACAGCGCCCCGGTTCTCACGCCGCGGACCCATGCCTCGATCGCAAAATATCCTGGAGTGCACTGAGGATATGATGCTCCATGAGTTGTCCCGCGGCGCCCGCATCCCGTGCTGCAATGTGTTCGATCAGGCGCCGATGCTCCTCCATGGCCCGCACCGGCCGGCCGGTGATGCGAATGGTGCTGGCCATGAGCATCTCGCTGTGCAACTGGAGTTGGCCCATGGTTTTGAGCAGATAGGAATTCCGCGCGGCTCGTATGATGGCCGTATGCAGATCCCGGTTGTAGATGCGATATGCATCCATGTCTCCGCTTCCCAGGGCGGATTCTCCGGTGCATTGATGCTGGCGCAGCCATGCCATTTCGTCTTCGGCGATTCGTGCACACGCCAACCGGGCGCCGAATGATTCCAGGTCCGCCCGCAGCTCGTACAATTCCCGAATCTGCTGGTCGGTATACTCGCGAACGAACCAGCCCTGGTTGGGCACCTTGATGGCCAGCCCTTCGGAGACGAGGTGGTGCATGGCCTCGCGAACCGGCGTAGTGCTCACGTCGAGCTGCCGCGCGATGCCGTCGGGGCGCAGCGCGGTTCCCGGCTCAATCTCTCCGCTGATTATGCTCTTGACGAGCATCTGATAAACGCGCGCCCCAAGCTGCGGCGTTTCGCGCAGCGGTTGCAGGCTCTGCAAAACGGAGTTCGCCGGGTCTTTACCATTTGCCATAGACGGCCTTTACGCTGGTGAAGAAATCTCTGGCCGTGGGCCCTATCGAAAAGGCTCCCTGACCGGATTCTTTCTTTCCTCCAAAAGGCACGTGAGCGTGGCTCGCTGTTCCATGATTTATATGTACCATGCCGGTCTCGATCGCCGCGATGAACCTGTGCGCCAGGTCCATTCCGGACGTGAATATCGAGGCCGCCAGGCCATACCTGGTACTATTCGCGATGGAGATGGCTTCTTCCACGCTGCGCACGCGGATCACGGGCAGGACAGGGCCGAAGATCTCCTCGGTGGCCAGCGGAGATTCCGGCGGCACCTCATCAAAAACGGTCGGCGCAAAGTAGTAGCCGTCCCGATCCGGATCCTCGATCAGGGCCTCGCCTCCGGCTACCAGCTTGCAGCCGGAATCCCGGCCCTGCCGGACGTAATCGGCCACCACCTGAAATTGCGCCCGGCTGACCAGCGGTCCCATGGTGGTGCCTTCCGCCAGGCCATCCCCCACCTTGATGCGCGACGCGTGCCCGAGAATCCTCTCGACCAGGGCGTCGGCCTGGGCGTCACTGACGATGACGCGGCTGAGGGCGGTGCATCGCTGACCGCTGCACTGGAACGCCGCCGACACGATCTCCCGCGCGGCGCCGTCCAGATCGTCGTAATCGAATACGATGGCCGGGTTCTTGCCGCCCATTTCGAGCTGAACGGCGGCATTCCGGCGGGCGGCTTTCTCGTAGATGCGCAGCCCCACATCGGTGGACCCTGTAAAGCTGATGCCGCGAACCCTGCGGTCGTCCACTACCGCATTCCCGACAGCCGATCCGGCGCCGATGAGAAGATTCACCACCCCGGCGGGCAGGCCGGCCTTTTCCAGCAATTGAACCACCCTCACGGCGGACCACGGCGTGAGCGAAGCCGGCTTGAACACAACGGTATTGCCGAAAGCGATGGCCGGCGCGATCTTCCGCACCGGCGTGACCACGGGAAAATTCCAGGGGCTGATGGCGGCAACCACTCCCAGCGGCTCCAGGATGGTCTGGCAGGTAATGCCGGGGCGTTCCGTAGGGAAGGTTTGCCCGACCGGCCGGCTGGCCTCCCCGGCCATGTAGCGGGCTTCCACAGCCGCGCGCCCCACCTCGCCCATAGCCTCGCCGAATGCCTTTCCTTGTTCCAGCGTGATGATCCGCGCCAGGTCCTTCTTGCAGTCCTCCAGAAGCTCGGCGAATTTGTACAGCAGCGCGCCCCGCTGCGGGCCGGGGGTATCGCGCCACGCCGGTTGGGCCGCGGCCGCCGCCGCCACCGCGGCTTGCGCATCCGGCGCCAGAGAGCAGGGGAATTCGCCCAACGGTTGTGCGGGACAGGCGGGATTGTGGGTTACATAAAAATCCTCCGCCGCCGGCGGGACCCATTTGCCTTCTATGTAGTTCAGATACCGTTCCATCGTCGTCACTCTTTCAAAGCGCTTGCTCCAGGATCCTGGTCAGGTCTTCGGCGCAGGCCCGGCGCGGGTTCACGGGGACGTTGCCGCTTTTGATGGCTTCTTCCACCACCGGACGTACATGTTCCGGGCGCACTCCGAACTCGGCGAGGCCCTTGGGGATGCCAATGTCGGCCGCCAGTTCCCGCACCGCGCAGACCGCCCGGCCGGCCGCCGCCATCCGCGGCAGATGATCGACCGCTTCGCCCAGCGCGCGGGCCACGCCACAAACCGGTCCGGTTCGGCCCGATAATTGAATTCCATCACCGGCGGCAGGGTTAAGGCGAGGACCACTCCGTGAGGGACGCGCAGGCCCCAACTGCCGAGCGGCATGGCCAGGGCGTGCGCCAGTCCCAGGCGCGTGGGGTTCATGGCAATGCCCGCCATGGTGGAGGCCAGCATCATGGCGTAGCGCGACTCCAGGTTGCGGCCGTTCAAAACCGCGCTGCGCAAATGGCGCCCAATCAATTCCATGGCCCGCAAGGCCAGCGCCGCGGAGATGGGCTGGCAGGCGTTATTGGTGTAGCACTCGATGGCGTGGGCCAAAGCATCCATCCCGGTGGCCGCTGTCAGGGGCGGCGGCAGCGCCATGGTGAGGTCCGGATCGCATAAAGCCACCGCGGGGTACAGCAAAATGCTGCCGATGGCGGCTTTGACCGAGCGCGTGTCGTCGGTGAATACCGACCAGAGCGTGACCTCGCTCCCGGTGCCGGCGGTGGTGGGGATGGCGATCATGGGAAGCGGGCGGTTGCGCACCCGGTGCAGCCCCACGTAATCCAGGGCCGAGCCCGGATTGGTGAGCAAAGCCGCCACCGCCTTGGCGGTATCGAGGGAACTGCCGCCGCCCAGGCCGATGACGAGGTCGGATGCCGCGCTTTTGGCCTCGGCCACGGTTTCGATCGATCAATGCCGACCCGGAATCGGGCTTGACGCGGTCGCATACGGTGAAATCGATGGCCGCCTGTTCCAGGACGCGCGTGACTTCGTCGAGCACCCGGCCGCGCGCACGCCGGGGTCGGTCACCAGCAGCGGGCGGGCTCCGCCCAGGGCGCGGATGCGTTCCGGCAGCGTGCGCAGCATGCCGAAGCCGAAATGAATATCGGTGGGAACCGGGAAGAAAGTTGAAGCTTTGCGAGACGTTCACGTCCATGGGACCCTCCAATCTTGAGCGATCGTTCTAGGCCGTGCAGCAGGCGGGAAAGGAAATTCCCACCTCGCCGCCCAGGCCGCGTGAGCTGCGCCACCACCTCCGCCGGCAGCGGAATCCCGAGTTCGCGATTGACGGATTCCTTCTGGAATTCCAACTCGCCCGGAGCCAGCACGCCGGCCACGCCGGGTCCGGGCGGGCTGGCCTTCAGCATGCGCAGAATCTCATCCATTCTGCGCGCGGAACTCCGCCTCCGGCAGAAACAAATCCGTGCGGAAAGCGGTGAAGACATGACCGAGATTCTGCACGGCATTCAGGTTTTCCAGGGTGTTGAGGTGGAGCGCGAAAGACGCGCCCGTCAGCACGCCGGAGAGAATGTCGATGATAAAGGAGATGGCGGATCCCTTGGGACCGCCGAACGGCAGGACCGCGCCGGCCAGCGCCTCCGCGGCATCGGTGGTGGGCCGGCCGAGCGGGTCGATGGCCCAGCCTTCCGGAATGGGAAGGTTGCGGTGCGCGGCCATGATGATTTTGCCCCGCGCCACCACGCTCGATGACGCATCGAAAATCAGCGGCCTCTCTTCGCCCGCCGGGATGCCGACCGCCATCGGGTTGGTGCCCAGAAAGCGTTTTCCTCCGCCGAAAGCCGCCATATTCGGCGGCGCGTTGGAGACGGCGCACCCGATATAGCCGCGCGCAATGGCCCGCTCCACATAGAAGGCTGCGGCCCCGAAATGGTTGCTGTGGCGCACGCCCACAAAACCGGCGCCGCAGCTCTCGGCCAAATCCAGGGCGGCATCCATGGCGCGGCAGCCGACCACCGGGCCCAGGCCGTTGTCTGCCATCGACCAGCGCCACGGCGGCGAAGCGCGATTCCACGGTAATCGCCGGCTTGGCCTTGACCACCCCGGCCTGGATTCTCCTGGCGTAAACCGGCAATCGAATCAGGCCGTGCGAATCCACGCCGCGCAGTTCTGCCAGCAGCAGGCATTCCGCTACCTGGCGTGCGTCCGCCGGCGGGCACCTCCAGCCGCTCCAGAACGCCGCAACTGAAATCCAGCAGGTGCTGGTAAGCAAAGCGCGGCGGCTCCGCCCCGGAGCTTTCACGGGCTGCGGCGGCGGAATGGGTGCCGGCGCTCACTGGCCCGCCACCTCGCCTTTCACCAGCGCCGGCAGCCTCAGCAGCTCGATGGTGGTCTTGCCGGCGCGAAACTGCTCCATCAGTTCCGCCTCGCGGCTGCGCCGGCCATCAGCCGCTCGGTAAATCTGGTCCACGCAGGCGCGATCCAAAATGACGATACCGTCCGCGTTGCCGATCACGAGGTCTCCGGGACAGCACGGTGACGCCGCCCAGAACCACGGGAATATTCAGCCTTCCCATGCGCTCCTTGGTGCACGAGCCGATCGCCAGGCCGCGGCTGAACACCGGGAAGCGGTGCTCCGCGATGGCTTCGATATCGCGCACCGCGCCATCCACCGCCAGGCCGTTCACGCCGCTGGCTTGTGCGGCGACAGTAAGGATTTCTCCCCACGCGCCGGTGAGGACGTAACCACCCAGGTTCGCCACGATCACCACTCCGGGCTCCGCGGTGGCCACCGCATGGTGCAGCATGAGGTTATCTGCGGGCGGGCATTCCACGGTAGCGGCAGGGCCACAGACCTGCGCGCCCGTCCAGGCCGGCCGGATTGTGGGATCGACCATGCCCCGGTGTCCGGCAGCCTCGTACAAGCGTTGCCGGATCGAAGCCCAGGAATCGGTCAACGTCATTTTCGTATTTGGTATTCATTTATGCTGTCACCTTTCCCGCTTCCAACCGCTGGGCCGTTTGACTCGAAGCGAACATTCGCCATATCGGCCAGGAACTGCGCCGCGGCAGAAAAATCCTCGTCGCCGTTTCCCGAGGTGCTGGCGGCGGTAAAAACTTGAGCCACCGTCGAAGTCAGTAAGAGCGGGATACCCTGTGTTCGCGCCGAATCCAGGGCGAGATTGACATCTTTCTTCATCAGGTCCAGCTTGAACCCGGGTTCAAACGAGCCTTGCAACAGAAAACCCCGCAGCCGAAGATCCATCATGTTGGAGAACCCCGAGGATTCCTTGATGACACTATACAGGGTCATGGGGTCGGCGCCGCAGCGCATGCCCAGCGCAAAGCCTTCCCCGATAGCCAGCAGGTGCATGGCGGCCATCATCTGGTTCACCATCTTGACGACCTTGCCTTGCCCGAGCGCGCCCACATGGATGATCTTAGTGCCCATACACTCGAGGAGTGGGCGGCATTCTGCCAGCAACTCCGCATCGCCGCCGGCCATGATCGTCAGGGTGCCCTGCGCCGCCGCCGTGGTGCCGCCGCTGACCGGCGCGTCCAGAACCCGTACGCCGGCGCCGGCCAGCACGCGCTCCACCTCTTGCAGGCTTACGGCGGTGGCCGTGGTCATGTCGATGAAAACCTTGCCCGGCGAAAATCCTGCAGAAGTCCGTTGCCGCCAAGGCAACCTCCTTGAGTTCCGCGTCCGCCGGCAGCACGGTAACGACCACGTCGGCCGCGCCGCCACGTCCGCCGCCGTGGAGACAATCGTCGCGCCCATGGCCGCCAGGGTATCGGCGGCATCCCGGCGCCGGTGGAAGGTCACATGGTTTCAAAACCAGCCTTCACAACCCGCGCGGCCATAGGTGCGCCCATGGCGCCCAGGCCTATAAATCCGACTTTCACAATTTTCCTCCGCATATCGTCTCGTCTGCCCGCGTCCCCTCCGCCGGCGGCCTGGCCCGGGATTCGGGGTCGGGAAATCCCGGGCCGCGACCGTGCAGGGCAGGGGCGCAAGCTTAGAACGAAAGCTTGAGCCCGAATTCGATGATCCGGTCTGCCAGTTATAGGCTCCGGTCAATTGCCCGAAAGCGGTGCTGGTCGGTGTAGTGTTGGGGGCGGTAAATTGCGGGTGGTTCAGCGCGTTGATGAACTGGGCGTGCTGAACTGGGTCTCGGAGCCGCTCCGTAGATGGCCGTGTTCTTGATCGCCGAAAAGTCAAAGTTGTTTACGTCCGGCGCCCGAACGCCGGCTAAATGCGGAGGAGAGCGTTTGAATGTTGACGCGAGCTGCTGGCTGGAGATGCGGTTGAAGGCGCTGACGTTGAACCACTCGCCGACGCTGCGCTGGCTCGCCGGCAACACCACATTGGCCATGGTCTCCCCGGGGTTCAGGAGAGCGTCTCCAAAGCCCAGCGCCTGGCCCGTCTGATGCGTGAACACGCCCTGCAACTGCCAGCCGCCGACCACCTCGCCCAACGCCTTGTTTGCCGGACTCAACAGGTCGATTTGCCCGGGCCGAAGGGCAGCTCATAAATCCAGGTCAGCACGTGGCGGATGGGCGGTCCAGGTCCGAAATGACCTTTTCCGGAATCGCGGTCGGTCGGATTCAGATAGCGATCGCCTGCATCCACTTCGACCAGCTAAACGAATACTGCGCGGAAAGGCCGTGCGAGAAGCGCTTCTCGACACGCGCCTGCAAACCCGTGATACCAGGAGAAACCCGAATTCTCGCAGCGCCGTGATGTCCGTGAATTGCGGAACGGCCTGAGCAATTGGGAGAGGGCGACGGTGGTGGCAGCCAGGTTCGTGCCGGGCAGCAAAGGATAGAAGGGATTGGGCACCTGCGAGTTCAGCAGATTGATGGTGGTCTGGTCGCGCGCCGGCAGCGTGCTCAAATACTGCCGCGGAATGGGGTCCAGGTCCTGGGTGGCGAGCAGCCGGGTGCTCCGGTTTCCTACGTAGGACAACTCCAGCAGCGACGTGAGCGGCAACTGGTGCTGCACCGCAAACTGCCAGCGCTGCCACGTAGGGGTTCTTGAGGTCCTTCGGGTAGAAGCTGATGGTTTGACCCATGAAGGTGTTGCTCCACCGGCGGACGATCCCGTAGGAGCTACAAAGCCGCCCGGAAACGGGTTGGTCAGGTTGGCGATATAGGTCTGTCCGTTGTTGGTGGTGCCCACGAAGGAGGTGGTGGAGCCGAAGCCGGCCTGGTTCAAAAGCCGCCTCCGCCGCCGCCCGCTCCGGAACCTGCCACGTTCACGATGCCCAGCGGCTGGTAGTAGATTCCGAAGCCGGCCCGGATGACCGTCTTCGGGCTGAGGTTATAAGCCACGCCGATGCGCGGCATGAACTCCTTGTCGTAGTAGTTCCACAGCGTCCGCGCGGTTGCCCGCCCACGCCCGCAAAAGTCAGGCCGCCGAGCACGTTGAACTGACTGGCGCGGGATCTGGGGAACGGATTAATCGCGTAGTTCTGCTGCACCTGGCTGGCGATGGTGCTGGCGCCGGCAGCGTTGAAGCCCTCCACGCAGCGGTTGTACCGTTCCGTGAGGGGCGAGGGCAGTTCCTATCGCAGACCCCATGCTGAGCGTCAGTTTCGGGCTCAGCTTCCAGTCATCCTGTAGGTAGAGGGCCCAGTATTTGTCGTCCTCCGCCAGGTTGGTGGGGCTTATGGGAAAGCTGCTGGTGGGCGCCAGAATGCCGTACAGAAAGCTGGCCATGCCTTGGCCGATCGGGGCCGAAGCGGAATTATTGAAGGGGCCGTTGGTGTAGGTGGAATTGGCGACCAGGTTCCCCGACGACTCCCCCATGTCGAATGGTTCAACTGGTAGATACGATACGCCACCCCGTAGTGCAGCGTGTGCCGCCCCACCAGGTTTGTAAAGTTCACGGCTGCGTCGTAGGTGTTGTACCACTGTTCGTTGTAAGTGTTCACTCCGCCCAGAGTGGATTGGCCGGCTACGTTGATGTAGGGGAACTTCAAGGCGCGGGGATCGAGAGCTTTGATGTCACTCACGTAAGTGGGGGAGAAGCCCAGGGAAGCCAGGTCCCAGCCCTCCTGGTACGGCGTGTATCCGGTATAGAACCGCGTCACGGTGAAGCGCGAGTCCATGAAGAAGCGGGGGGAGAAGAGGTAGACGTTGTCGAAGGAGCCGCCGCGGTTGAAGCGGTAGAAGTTGTCGCCGTCGGTCTTGTTCTGGCGCACGTTTTCCGGCCGCTCGAGGCTGGTTAAGTTGGTGCGGAAGTAGAACCGCTCCTTTTCCGATACGTTTTGGTCGATGCGAACCAACTCGTTGCCGTACGTGTCCTGGGCGTTCTTGCCCATGGTGTAGTTGTTGGTGCCGTCCGCCGGCCCCAACTGGTTGGGAAGATCCCACAGCTTGGCAATGTTGGCGGCTACGGGGTTGATCTGGCTGGGCGGGATGATATTGTTGGGCAGAGGATTGCGGCTGAATTGCCCGTTTCCCGCCGGGGTTGTGGAGAAGGGATCGTAGATCTGGTAGTTCGATCCGACGTTGAGCAGGCTGGAGAAGTTGCCGGCCCGCTCCGCCGGGGTGGGCACCGATTCCACCACCCAGGGCGAGGGATCGAAGCTGTAGATCCACTCAAAGGCCGCCGTGAAAAAGGTCTTGTTGTGGCCGTTGTAGAGTTTGGGAATATCCACCGGACCGGTGAGGCTGGCGCTCATGCGGTGGATGCGCATATCGGGCTTTCCGGCGGCCAGGCGGAAGTAGTTGTTGGCGTTCAGCGCCGGATTCTGCATGAAGTAATTGACCTGGCCGTGGAGGTCGTTGGTGCCTGTTTTCAAGGTCATGTTGACGGCGGCGCCGGGCATGAATCCGAAGGAGGCGTCGAACGTCGCCGTCTGTACCTTGAATTCGTCCACAACCGCCTGGGGCGGCGAGTAGGCGACCTGCCCCCCCTGGGTATTGTTGGAGCCATCCAGCATGAATTCGTTGTTCAACTGGCGGACGCCGTTGACTGACAGGTCGGAGGGCGACCCGGTGTCGAAAGGACGAATGTAGGCAGTGGTTTGGGGCGTGAATGTCACGCCCGGCACCATGGTAGCCATAACCAGCACCATGCTGTCTTTGGTCGGCAGGTCGAGAATGGTGCGGCTTTCGACCACCTGCCCCATGGAAGCCGTCGAGGTGTCCACCAGGGGCGCCTCGCCGGTGACGGTGACTCTCTCGTTCGCCCCGCCCACTTCCATGACCACATCCACCGTGATGCGGTCGCTCTCCCGGACGTTCAGCCCCGACCGGGTGTAGGCCTTAAAGCCCGGCGCTTGGGCGGAGATGTTGTACGGTCCGGGGTTCAGGAAGGGCAGGAGATAGTCGCCGTCCCCGTTGGTCGTGCCGGGATAGTGCACGCCGGTGGCGGTGTTGAGGGCGTCGATTTTGGCGCCCACAATTACCGCGCCGGTAGGATCCGTCACGCGTCCCAGGAGCGTGCCCCGCGCTTCCTGAGCGGCCAGCGGCAAGGCGCCGGCCAACAGCCAGACCATTAGGAGCCCGGTTATATTTCTAAGTCGCATTGCAACGCTCCTTTCTGCGCTTAAGTTCTTCGCCTAGTGTTGGATCGGTGTGGTGGTGGGCGGCGCCGGCTCGGTATGGCCCAGCACCGTCCAGTCCCTGGGCCGGCCGATATTGTCGTAGATCTTGCCGCGCTTGACTTCATCATCTTCAAAGATCCAACGGGCGATTTCGGCCACCTTCTCGCCCTTCGCGCGGGGAACCACCGCCACGCCGTCGTTGTCGGCCACGATCACGTCTCCCGGCATCACCAGCACCCCGCCGACGACCACCGGCTGGTTATACGACTCCACCCACATGCGCCCCTGGTTGATCCCGCGCGGCGCTTCCATCGGGTCCTGATAAACGGGCACGCGGGTGAGCGTGAGTTCATCCGTGTCGCGGCAGACGGCGTTGCCCACCAGTCCGCGCAGGCCGCGGCCCACCATGTTGAGGGCATTGTTCGATCCGCAAAAGCCGTTGTCGTGGGCATTGCCCTCCACCACCAGCACGGTCCCCGGATGGATCAGGCCCATGTAACTGGGGCCGCGTCCGCCGCCGGTGTCCGTGCGCATCTCGGCCGGCGGTCCCCACTCCCTGGTCTCCCAGACCCGCTCGTCCGCGTGAGATGTGAATTCGCGCGCCGTGGCTTGCGCCGGCACCAGGCGCACCGTCAACGCGATACCGTGAATCCGGTGGGTGATCTTCTGCTCATCGCGCCAGAGGGGCCGGATGTGCTTGTCCATCATGGTGACTTCGGGAAGTCCGACCGCGTCCAGGGCGTCGATCACGTCCGCCACGCGCAGCCCTTCATAGAGTTGCAGCATGCGCGTATCTTCCTCGGGCGTGTATTGGTGGACTTTCAGGTATTGATGGGAAGGCGGCGGCGCGGGCCGGTTCGCCTGCCCCCAGGCCATCGCTCCCAAGAGCATCAGTAAGGCTGTTGTTCTCATCGGCTTTGTTCCTTTCGTTGAATGACGCTTTCTATTTCTTAATGGGCTTGTCGCTGGGCGGCGGCGGCTCTTTGTGGCCCAGCACCGTCCAGTCGCGCGGTCGGCCAATGTTGTCGTAGATCTTTCCTCGCTTGATCTCATCGTCGTGGAAGATCCAGCCGGCGATCTCCGCAACCTGGTCCGCCACCCGCCGCGGCACCACCGCCACGCCGTCGTTGTCAGCCACGATCACGTCTCCCGGCATCACCAGCACCCCGCCGCTCACAATCGGCTGGTTATACGACTCCACCCACATACGGCCCTGGTTGATGCCGCGCGGTGCTTCCATCGGGTCCTGGTAGACCGGAATGCGCGTCAGCGTCAGCTCGTCCGTGTCCCGGCACACCGCGTTGCCCACCAGGCCGCGCAAGCCCTTACCGGCCATCAAGAGGCCCACGTTCGAACCGCAGAATCCGTTGTCTTTGGCTGCGCCGTCCACCACGAGAATCGAGCCCGGCCGGATCAGCCCAAGGAACGCATAGCCTTCGCCCGGATCCACACCTTTATCTCCCGGTGCGCGCATTTCGGCTGGAGGCCCCCACTCCCCGGTTTCCCAGACTCGCTCGTCAGCGTGCGATTTGAACTCGCGCGCCGTGGCTTGCGCCGGCACCAGGCGCACCGTCAACGCGATGCCGTGAATCCGGTGCGTGATCTTCTCTTCGTCGCGCCACAGCGGGCGGATGCGCTTGTCCATCATGGTGACTTCGGGAAGTCCCACCGCGTCCAGCCCATCGATTACATCGGCCACGCGCAGCCCGTCGTATAACTGCAGCATCTTCGCGTCTTCCTCGGCCGAGTATTGGTGGACCTTCAGAAATTGATGGGAAGGCGGCGGCGCGGGCTGGTTCGCTTGCCCCCAGGCCATGACGCCACCAATTATTAACAGCGCTGCTTTCTTCATAGACAATCTCGTCCTTCTGTATCGGGACCGTGTATCTGATCCGGGCAGGATTCCACCCACGCCGGACTGTTTCAGGCACTTCCGCGGATCCAAATCCGTACCCGGCGCTCAAATTAAGCTTGCACCGAATTACAGGTTCGAATATCATATATCCGATATTAGGTATCGTGTCAACACAAAAAATGCAGTTGATATTCCTCGCCGCACTGGCTCCACCGGTGCCATACTCCCGTCATACGCCCGCCACAAAGGCGGGCCCGGAGACCGGCTCATGAGAATAAGGACCTTGTTCCGAGCAGTTTGCCTGTCAGGCATATGCGCCGGCCTGGCATCGGCTGCCGCCGGCGTGCATGTTTGGGAAAAGCAGGAGCTGACCTTCACCTCCGCCCGCGCCTTCCCGAATCCCTACACCGATGTAGTGGTGTGGGTCGATCTTGCCGGCCCTAACTTCAAGAAAAGGGTGTATGGCTTCTGGGATGGCGACCGGACTTTCCGTGTCCGCGTGCTGGCCACCGCGCCTGGAACCTGGACTTGGCGCAGCGGATCTAATCCTCCCGACCCGGGACTTGCGGCCAAGAGCGGATCGTTCACGGCCGTCGGCTGGAGCGAAGAGGAGAAGCAGGTTAATCCGTTACGCCGGGGGTTTCTCCGCCCCACCGCCAACCGCCACGCGCTGGAACAGGCGGACGGCACTCCCTTTTTTGTCCTGGGCGACACCTGGTACTCCGCCGGTGCAAACCGGTTCCGCTGGTATGACGACGACCGGGAGCGCCCCATCGGACCGGATGCCGGCTTCAAGGATTATGTCCGCTACCGCCGGCGGCAAGGCTTCAACTGGGTGAACATCATCGCCGCATTCCCCAACTGGAAGACGGACGAATCGCCCTGGCATCTCACCATGAACGATCCGGAACGGACCACCATCCGTTCGGCCTGGCTGGAGTTCGGCACCGGCAGCGCCAAGAACATGGATAACGAAGGCGGACGGCCGTTCTTCTTCCCGGGGAAAGTGCCGGGATACGAAAACATGTTTCCCGACATGGATCGCATCAATCCGGCTTATTTCCACTACCTGGATCGTAAGATCGACTACCTGAACCAACAGGGATTCGTGCCGTTCATCGAGGTTTCACGCCGCGATGCCAGCCTCTGCTGGAAGAAGTACTACCAATGGCCGGATTCCTACGCGCGCTTCATCGAGTACATCTGGTCCCGGTATCAGGCCAACAATACCGTGCTTAGCCCCATCCACCTGGATATCATCAGCGAATCCGTGGGGCCGGAAGATTACCTCAACGCCATACGGGTGGTGATGGAGAAGTACGGGCCGCCGCCATTTGGAACGCTGCTTTCGGCCAACGCCAATCCTTCCACGCTGGAGAACTGGGGAGAGGATTCCTGGGTCACGCTGCACCAGACGGGCAACATGCGCGAGCACGACAACTACTGGTATCTGACCGAGATCTTCAATACGCCGCACCCCCGGCCGGCGCTGAACGGCGAGCCCTATTATTCCGGTTATGTGGACGCGCGCGGCCTGAACGGCGGCTACCGGTTCGGAGCGCCGGGCGGGACCGAGAAAGACGATCAGTTCGTGCGCTCCGCCATGTACGGCAATTTCCTTTCCGGGGGATTCGCCGGGCACGTGTATGGAGCCGAGGGGATCTGGGGAGCGGACATCGAGCCGGCCGCGCCGATCAAGATGTGGGACGCGTTCCAGTGGAACTCCGCCGCGCAGATGCAATACTTGCGCAGCTTCGCCCTCTCCATCGGCAAGCGCTACCAGGAACTGGTTCCGATTGCCGACCTGGTCTCTGCCGCACCAGGATTATAACCTGCGCGCCTACGAAGGCTGGGCCTACTGCGCGCGCACCGCGGATAAGGAGATCTTCCTGGCGTACTTCGAAAAGGGCTGCCCCCGCAGCCAGGTGCGCGGCGCCAAACTGGGGAGTCTCTATCGCGGCGCAGTGGTTCGATCCGCGCCAGGGAACCTGGCAGGACGCCGGCGGCGGCACCGTGCGTTCCAGCGTGATCGGCATCATCATGCTGCCGGATTTCCCGTCCGATATGGACTGGGGGCTGCGCCTGACCTATACCGGCCCCGCCCCGCCTCAAACACGCCCCGCGCGCGCCGAAGATTAAAATGACGATGAAACCACTCACTCTCGCCATTGGCGGCGACCACGCCGGTTTCGCATTGAAGGGCCCGCTCATCGAATTCCTGCGCGGCCAGGGACACGCGGTGGAAGACTGCGGCTCCTATGATCCCGCTCCAGTGGACTTCCCGGATATCACCAAGGCCGTCTGCGAGCGTGTCCGCGACGGCCGCGCCGCCCGCGGCATTCTGGTTTGCGGCACCGGCGTCGGCGCGTGCATCGCGGCCAACAAGATTCCGGGCATCCGCGCCACCGTCTGCCACGACGTCTATTCGGCCCATCAGTCCGTGGAACACGACGACGTCAACGTCGCCTGCATCGGCGCCCAGGTGATCGGCGCGAAGGCCGCCGAAGATTGCCTGCGCGCCTTTCTGGCGGCCAAGTTCAGCACCGAAGAGCAGTTCCGCAACCGCGTCGCCAAACTCGCGGAACTGGAACGCCTGGCCGCGGCACAGTTCACCGGTTCCTGACAGGAGTATGAACTCCACCACCCATCCGCGCCAGTCCTGGACCCTGCTTTTGCTGCTGGTCGCGGCCATGGTGGTGAGTTTTTTCGACCGCGGCAACCTGGCGGTATCGGCCCCGGTGCTGGCGCCCGAGTTGGGCCTTTCTCCCTGGCAGTTGGGCCTGCTCCTCTCGGCGTTCTTCTGGAGCTATGCGGCCTGTCAAATCCTGGCCGGATGGCTGGTGGATCGGATTGAGGTGCGCTGGGTCTATGCCGGCGGTTTCCTGCTCTGGTCGTCGGCCACCCTCTCCACCGCCGCGGTGGCCTCCTTCTCCGGGCTGTTTTGCATGCGGCTCCTGCTGGGCGTCGGGAGAGTCGATCACGTATCCCGCCACGTCACGCGTCCTGGCCGCGGTCTTTCCGGAACGCCGCCGCGGCCTGGCGAACTCGCTGGTGGATCTGGGAGCCCGGTTGGGTCCCGCTCTTGGCACCACCTGCGGCGCACTGCTGGTAGCAGGCATCGGCTGGCGCGGGCTGTTTGTGGTCACCGGCCTGGGCGCGCTGGTCTGGCTCGGTCCCTGGCTCGCCTGCGCACCCCGCCAATTGACTCCAAAGGCCGTCGGCGCCCACCCCGCCGGGCCGAACTGGTCCGAGCTTCTCCGCCGGAAAGCCGTATGGGGAACCTGCGGCGGACTTTGCGGCGCCAATTATGCCTGGTATTTTCTCTTGAGCTGGCTGCCCTCTTACCTGGTCCGCGAGCGCCATTTCACGCTGAATTCGGTTGCCATCTGGGGCGCCATGCCATACGTGTGCATGGCCGTTTCGTCGCTCACCGGCGGCGTTCTGGCCGATCGCTGGATTTCCCGCGGAGCTTCCGCCGTACCGTTCGGCGCGGTTTTCTCGTGACCGGACTGGTGCTTACCGCCGTGCTGCTGCCTTCCGTGCTCCTGCCGCGCATCGAATGGGCGATCGCCGGGCTGTTTTTGAGTTGCCTGGCTTTCGGCATCTACGCCTCCAATGTTTTCTCCCTGACGCAGACGCTTGGCCGGCCCCGAAGCTGCCGGGCGCTGGACCGGATTACAAAATGCCTGCGGCAATCTGGCCGGGATTATCAGTCCCGCGCTTACCGGCTGGATTGTGAATCTCACGGGCCACTTCGCAATCGCGTTTGGGGCCGCCGGGTTGGCATGCCTCTTAGGTGCGTCGAGCTTCGCCCTCCTGGTTCACGATTCCTCCCAGGCAAACACGAAATCCATGCGGCAGAGCGCAACTCCGAGTCGTCCTTCCAGCGGTTCATGACGCCCTTCGGCGCGGATATGGGCGTTTGGTCAGCAACCCCGGAGAACCCGGGACCGTATCCCAACCGGACTTCCATTAAACTTCACTTCTCAATTCCGAACGCCGCCACCAGCGCATCGAACTCGACCCTGCTGATCGGGAGCATGCAGCCATGGCGTAATTTCGGCGGGACTTCGTACTTGTTCCATGCCGGCACGTTGGTGTAGCCCGACAATTGGTACCAGGGTCCGTTGGGATCGAGCGCCACCGAAACGCCATAGGAAACCCCGGGATACTGCTCGTAGTAAAGATACCAGGCTTGCCCGTCCGGTGATGGAATCAGCATCGGGGCTTCACGGAAGTTCGGGCTGATGGGCGCCGAAGGTTCTGTCCAGGGTCCAACCAGCGTGGGACCGGAAGCAATGCGGATGGTCTTCCCGGTGGTACATTCCGGGGTAGGATAGCGCTCGTCTTTGATCAGCGCGTAATACCTGTCGCCGATGCGCCGCACCCCCACATCGATAGTGGCGATGTCCCAGGGGAACAGGCGCCGGGGCGGGTTGGAAAACGTCTTGAGGTCCCTGGAAGTTATGTAGAGCGTTCGTTGGCTGGCCCAGTAGCGTTCCGGGTCCTCCTCCGTGCCCGGCACATGCGGAGTGTGCCAGGTCACCAGATACTGAGAGGTCGCCTTATCGTAGAACATCTTGGGAGCCCCGATCCGCTGCAGCGGATGCGGATAGGCCGGAACGTTGGTCAGATCGGGCGTGACGTCGCTGTACTTGGTCCACTTGATAAGATCGTCGGAGACCCAGAAATTGATGTCGGGAGCACTGTCGTTGCGGTTGCCAATCAGGTAGTACTTTCCGTCGTGGCCCTTGCAAATATCGGAATGTCCGCGGTATTCCTCGAAGACCCGCTTCCCTCCGTTCAACCGTTTCCAGTGCAACCCGTCCAGGCTGGCCGTGTAATAGAGCCGCCCGTAGTCGCCATCCACCATATGAGCAAAAAGGTATGCCTCGTTTTTCGGGTGGCCCCCTTTGACTTGACCGGGCGGGTCCGGCTGCTGACACCACGCCCGTCCCACGACCAGGAGCGCCGATCCGGTAGCCAATACCATGGCCACAATATGGCCTCTACATACTCGCACGAAACTTCTCCTTTGGCCCAACGGGGAGTCTCCATTGCGGACTCCCTGGTCCTAAAGAGTGTACCGCTACCGGCCGCTCAGATGTTGGCCAGAATCGTCTCGTAAACCTCGCGAACCCGCTGCGGGTTGACCTCGATGGAGTAGAGCCCTTTGTAACCGAGATCGCTGTTGATAAAGCGGATGGCGGCGGCCAGGTCCCAATTGGGACTGGTCTTGATATGCATATTGCCGGAGTTGGATAGGGCCAGGCTTTTGATGGCCGCGTGCAGCGACTCCTGATCCCGTGCCCCGACGCCGCCAATGTCGCAGTTGGAATAACATCCGGCGCCTTCGACCAGTTCCTGGAGCACCTTCCACGCGGGCGGGCCGGGAGGAGCCTCCGGCGGCGGCGGTGCGGGTGCGGGCGCCGGCGCGGCGCCGGCAGCGGCGGTCTCGCCGCCCGGGCCCCGGCCTCCACGGCCCCGGCCGCGCCCGTAGCCGCCACCGCGGGTCTCGACCGAGATCTTGACGCCCTTGGCCTCCGCGTACTCGCCCATCAGCTTAAGCGCCGCCGTGGCGCGCGGCAGGGACTCGGGCGTCAACCGTCCCTGATTGACCATCACGCGCGGGCAGCCCATGATCACCGCGTGATCCACCCAGCGCATCGTCAAATCGATGGATTGATAGCGCATCACCGGATTCTCCACGGATATGTTCTGCTGCACGTTCCCCTCGTCGAACTCCACGTTAATCTGGCTGTTCCGCGATTTGACCTTCTCGATGCGCGCTCGGAACGCCTGCAGATACGAGGTTTCCGTAGATGCGAAGTGACTGTGCTGCAGTTCGACATTGTGCATGCCATAGACGTCCGCATAATACTCCGGCAGGTCGAACACTTCGAGAACGCGATCGGAACCCGGCGGCTCCCCTTCCAGCTTCAACCGCGAGTTGAAGTTCCAGGAGAGCATAGAGAGTCGGGCCAGTTTTTCCGCGCTCACCTTGGCGGGAGCGCCATGGTCCAGAGGCGGAGCCGGGGGACGCGCATCCTGCGCGATTGCGTTGCGGGCGTTCGCCATGACGGCAGCGCCGGCCGCGGTACAGATCAGGAACTCTCTTCGGTGCATGCGCGGAATTGTATCAAAATCGCGTGCGCGTGGCTTGCCTGGCAAGGATTGGTCGGCGGCTGAAAGGTCCCGCACCGTATTGTTCTAAAGCACCTTGATCTGGCAGCGTGCGGAAAGACGAATAATTGGCCATTTGAAGAGGCTTTTCAGCATCCTGCTAGAGCGAATCCGGGGGTTCGGCGGCGGCGCGCAACACCAGGCCTATACTTTCCTCGGCATCCCGCAGGCATTCATGAATATCGTGGTAGTGGGGGATTTTGCTGGAATCCACCGCGACCAGGGTATTCACGACAGATTGGATTCGGAGACGGCTATCTTCCAGGCGGCTCCTCTCCACACGGCTTAACTTCATGCATCCTCCATTAACATGGCCGCTACATGGGCCGGCACGGTGTACGTAACTGGGTGGGTCCGCTGTTCTGCATCGCCAGAGGTCCCTTTCCGAATCGAGCAAGCAGCCCACCAATGTGAGGAATCGACTTGCCGGAGAAATCTCAGGCACCTTCGATTACCCGGCGGGACCGGTAGAACAACTCACTTGGCTTTGGGTGCGCCGCCGTGCCTCTCAGCACTTATGCGCCTCGACATGCGCCAGCAGGGCATACTTAGCGGCATTCTTGCTTTGGATTGCGACATGCAAGAGCAGGTCGAAGCGCTCGAAGTCCGGATCGTCATCGATGATGGCCCGCGTCTGGTCTTCCTGAAGGCGGCTGATCTCCCTCACGGCGTCGGTGAATTGTTCGAGGAGGAACTGCTTCTGCCGGCAGAAGCCCATCTCCGGAATGCCTATGCCGTCGCGCTTCTGTTGCTGAGAGGACACACGACCTCTTTGGAATATAGCGCTCCTGCCGGCGTTCCTCCGTAAAGGAGCAAACACCGGCCGCGGTTGAGGGTTACCAAATTCACATTCCGTGCCGGACGGCCATTTGCGGTCTGAGCGGCAGCTTTCGTCGTGCTGACGAGCCATAGGGCGGTCGCCGGCACGCCCGGCGGCGCCACGAAAGTGACGGCCCCGCCGTCCCGGTCCCCTCGGCGCTGCGGCGCGGGGCTCACGAACCGGCTGTGAGGTGCCCCGAAACGTAGATAATAGGGAGCGGAGATCCGATGCTACTCTCGCCCCCGAAATACTCTGCCCTCGTAGTCCACGCACTTGCGACGCTGCTCGCAATATCGACGCTAGCCGTCGCGCAGGAGCCATCCCCCGGCCGGGGCCGCGGCCGGAGAGGCGCGGGCCGGCCGCAGGATACGGAAGTCTGGGCGCCCGAGCCGAAAGTCGTGACCCCAGGTGCCGTCGATTCCGCCCCGCCCTCCGACGCGGTTGTTCTGTTCGATGGAAAAAGCCTGGACGAGTGGGTGAACACGCGCGACAGGTTGCCCGCCAACTGGATCGTACAGGATGGCATGATGACCGTAAAGAAGGGCCGCGGGGCGAGCAATATCGAGACCAAACGCAGGTTTCACAATTACCAGCTTCACATCGAATGGAGAATCCCCGAGAATGTCACGGGAACCGATCAGGCGCGGGGCAACAGCGGTGTGTTTCTGGCGTCGACCGGACCCGGAGATGCCGGTTACGAATTGCAGATTCTCGATTCCTACCACAACAAGACCTATGTGAACGGCCAGGCCGGGAGCATCTACAAGCAGGGGATTCCGCTGGCCAATCCGGCCCGAAAGCCCGGCGCGTGGCAGACCTACGAAGTGATCTGGATGGCGCCGCTATTTCACCCCGACGGGTCGCTTCAGGCTCCGGCATACGCGACGGTGTTCTTCAATGGCGTTCTGGTGCAGAACCATTTTGAACTGGCGGGCGAGACGCTATTCATCGGCAAGCCGTTTTACCGCAAGTTCGATTCCGCTCCCATCAAGCTGCAGGCGCATCCCGACCCGAGCGAACCGGTGAGCTTTCGAAATATCTGGGTGCGGGAGCTGAATTAAACTCGGTCCACAGCGCCTTCAGCCCATCATTGCGGTGCGGCAGGCTGGTCGGGGTAGAACTCGCGCCGGTGGTGTTCGGCATAACCCCGCAGTCGGGCGGCAATATCGGGACGCTCTACGACCAGGTTCGTGGTCTCATAGGGATCTTTCTCCATATCGAACAGGGAGAGTTCGATCTGTTTGGTCGTGTACTTGCCCGGCTGGCCGTCATTTCCCGCGTAGAGCAGCGTCTGATAAGGGTGGGGAAGGTGCAGCTTCCAATGTCCGTCGCCGCTGATCACGCCTTCGAACCTGGACCCGGTGGAGAACGGGTAATACTCGTGCGGGTTCTTCGCACCCGGCTTTCCACTGACAAGGTCCCATACGTCCAGGCCGTCGATCGGGTTGGCCGGTAGTTTCGCACCCGCCAGCCGCGCCAGGGTCGGAAGCATATCGACCGTGCACCAGGCCCGCTGGGAAATACTTCCGGCCGGGATCCTGCCGGGAAAGCGCAGAATACAGGCGCTGCGCGTGCCTCCGTCGAACCCGGTGCCCTTGGCCTCCCGGAACGGGGTCTTGCCGGCGTGATTGCCATAGACGATCCACGGGCCGTTGTCGGAGCTGAAAAAGACCAGGGTGTTGTCTTCCACACCGGCCTGCTTCAGTGCTTTCGTGATTTCGCCGACCGACCAGTCGATCTCCATCATCACGTCGCCGTAAAGACCGGTGCCGGATTTTCCCTTGAACTTCTGGCTGGCGAAGATGGGCACGTGCGGCATGGAATGCGGGACGTAAAGGAGGAACGGATTGCTTCGATTGCGGCGGATGAAATCCACCGCGTGCCCGGTGTACCAGGTAGTGAGCATGGCCTGATCTTTAGCGGTGACGCGGTCGATGGTGACCCTGCCGTTATCCCAGAACTGCAGCGGGTACTTGCCCCAGAATGCCGGGTTCTCGGGGTGGCCCTCCCACATGTCGTTGGAATACATCAGGCCGCACGATTCGTCGAATCCGCGGGCCGGCGGGCGGGTCTCGGGCCGGTCGCCGATGTGCCACTTGCCGAAGACCGCGGTGCGGTAGCCGCGGGCGCGGAAGACTTCGCCCAGGGTGGCATATTGCGGGTCGAGCCCGCGCTCCCGCGGTGCGATCGCGCCGAAGACTTTGGTCCTTCCGGGGTAACAGCCGCTGAGAAGCGAGGAGCGAGAGGCGGAACAGACCGCCTGGGTGACATAGAAATTATGGAAGGCGCAGCCCTGGCGGGCCAGCGTCTCGACGTTGGGGGTCCGGTAGACAGGATCGCCGAAGGGATGAAAATCGGCCCAGCCGGAATCGTCAAGGAAGATCAGGACGAAGTTCGGCTGCCGGTTACTGCCGGCCGCCTGCATGTTGCCGGCCAGCCGCGACGCTACCACGCTCAGAGCGGAGGTCCGCAGGAAGGCCCGGCGGGATTCTGTGATTCGGGGCATGATCTCCTTTTACCACTTGCCAGGCGGCGAGGATGACATTCCCGGCGATTTTCGGAACGGCGAAACCGATCGGCGCCCTGCCCGGGAGCGGGAGAGCAGGGACGACAGATGTTCTTCCGAAGTGACTTTTTGTTAACGAAAGAACGCTTGGAACCTGCTTGTGTTAACGAAAGTACGCTGCCGCCTGGAGCCGAATGTGCATTTCAAGTTCGACGGCCTCTGGCGGGAAGGGCCCAGTATCAATATCGGGGACGATTGTTTCATCGGGCCGAATTGTGAATTCAATATTCGGAAGCGCATCACGGTTGGCAACGACTGCCTGATCGCTTCGGGCGTGCGGTTCATCGACGGCGACCACGGCACCGCCGTGGGCACGCCGATGCGGCTTCAGCCCGCGACGGAAGGGGAGATCCGGATCCAGGACGACGTCTGGATCGGTGTGAACGCGGTAATCCTCAAGGGCGTGACGATCGGGCAGGGAGCGATCGTCGGCGCCGGCGCGGTGGTGACGCGCTCGGTACCTTCGCTGACGATCGTCGGCGGCATCCCGGCTCGGGAAATCCGGCGCCGGGAAAAACCAGAAGTGCCCGGGGAGGTCGCGTTTCAGGCCAAGCCGGAGATCGCCCAGGACCAGAAGTAGCAATTCCGACCCGGTTTCCCTGTGCGCTGACGAGCCGTGGGCAACCGGCCGCGTTCCCGGGGCCACCGGGACATTTCGAAGCCCGGCGCCGAGAACATCTACGGCTACCGCGGGATTTGGAATATTCCTGCAGCATCCCGCGCTAATGCCTGCTAATCGCCTTGCCTCGAATTACCGTGGAGGGCCGGATATTATTCCGGGTTGGTCGGAATTCGGCTCCCGGACTTGCGGCGTGCCGGCCGCGATGAAACGCAGATAAGTGCCGATAGCACGCGCTTTCCAATCGGCGTTTATCTGCGTTCATCGGCGGCCATTTTGGGTAGGGAGTTGCGCCGCCTGTCCCCGAATTCAAATTTGCCCTAGAACGTAAACCGAACGCCTAATTCGCCCCAGACGGAGCGCGGGATCACCGTGCTGCTGGGGTTGATGAATCCGGCTGGGTGGTCGAAGGTGGTCGGGCTGGCGATGTTGCCGTTGAAGTCGTTGCCGTAGTTGGCGCGGTTGGTGAGGTTGAACGCCTGCGCCACCAATTGCAGGTTGGCTCTTTCGCGGATGCGGATGTTCTTGGCCAGCCGCATATCCAACTGGAAGAAGGGGTCTCCACGGAGCGGGTCATAGGCGGCGATGGTGCAGCCCTGCGAAACCCCGTTGATGCCGTAGAAGCAGTTCTGCGCGCCGGTGTTGTTGCCCGAATAGGCCAACCAGTTCGTGGGGTTATTGGTCGGCACCACCACGGCATTGGTTGTGCCGCCGCCGGTGTTCAGGGTGTTGGCGGAGTTGGTCAGGTTGAAGGGACGGGCGGAGCCGAACTGCATGATGGGCGCGAGCTGGAATCCCTTGGGCAGATCGATGATGCCGCTGATGGTGACGTGGTGGCGCTCGTCGTTGGGATTCGGCCCCCACTCATAGCTGGCAAACGGATTGGTTTCCAGGCGCGGATAGTTGCGGAACGAAGTGCCGCCGGAGTCGTAGGAATACGACCACGCCAGAGTATAGTTCGCGTCGATCGAGAAGTGATGGGTCATGCGCTGGCGGAAGGTAAAGTTGAAGCCGTCGTAATGGGAACGGCCGATCGACTGCTCGTCACGCACGCTGGCCAGCTCCGGCTGGGTGGAGTTGGCGAAGTAGGGATCGAGCGGGCGGGTGCAGCAGACGCCATTCACAACCGTCTTCTGGTCGATGTTCATGGTTTTGTTTTCGTGCAGCCCGAGAACGTGGGTGTACTCCGTCTCGATGACAGTATTGCGGTTGGGCGAGTAGCTGTAGCCGACGTTGAATTCCTCGGTTACCGGGTTACGGTAGTTGGGATCCATGAGGCGTCCGACGCTGCCGGAGGCGAGCTGCGAGGATGGCGCCGGGATCACGGGCATGGGATCGATGCCGTAGCGCCAGTTGCCGAGCGCGATGCCGGTGCCGGTGACGATGTCCGTGGGCGCCGAGAGGCTGATGGCAGTCTGGAAGACGGTGGGGTTGCTCATCTGCTCCATGAACAAGGGGATGTTCTGGAAGACATTGCCGTAATAAAGGCCGAAGCCGCCACGGAGCACGTGCTGGGCCTTGCCGGTGAGGTCGTAGGCGAAACCGATGCGCGGGCTGAAGTCCTTGTTATCGTCGTGCGGCAGCTTGCTGACGTAGGGGTTGGAGAACGGGCTGTTCAGCGCTACCAGCTCCTGGTAAGTGCGGCTGTCTTTGACGTCGGAAAGTCCGATGAAGTTATAGTCCTTGTCCCAGCGCACGCCGAGGTTGAGCATGAGGCGGCTGGAGACCTTCCAATCGTCCTGGAAGTACAGGCCAACCTGGTTGGTGGACACCAGGAAGTAGGGGTTCCCGTTGGCGACGGTCATGCCGGTGACGGCGCCGGGGGTGGCGAACTTCTGCGGGTAGTCCGCGGCGTCGTTGAGGATGACGCTGGGGTCGGCGGCGAAATCGATTTCCAGAGTGGAGCTGAACTCGAAGAATCCGCCCTGCTGCGGCGTGTGGATGACGTCGGCGCCGAACTTGAGCGTATGCTTGCCCACGGTCTTGGAGAGGTCGTCGCGGAACTGCCACTTCTTCTGCCAGGACTGCTGCGGAACGTTGGTGTTGGTGCCGAACTGAGCGTCCGGGAAGGTGACCAGGGGCGCGCTGATGTTGCTGGCGATGAGGTTGTTCCAGTACTGGTAGCCGGCGGTGAAGGTATTGACGGCGGTGCTTGAAAGCAGCGAGTTCCAGGTGGCGTTGATCAGCTGCAGGTGGTTGGTGGTGAAATTGCCGTTGGTGAGGTCGGCGGTGCCGGTGGACTGGTCGTTGAGGCTGTTGTTGGACTGCGAGTTATAGCTGACGTAGGCGCTGTTCTTGCTGTTGATGGTCCAGTCCATCCGGGCGCTGTAGCGGGTTTCGTAGAAGGGCCGGGGAATGGAGGTGGCGGGCTGGTCCGCGAACCCGGCGGCTTTGGCGAGCACGAGCTCGCTGTAGGACGTGCCGGTCTCCTCCAGGGCTTGGCTTTCGCGCTCGCGCTCGATGGCGAAGAAGCCGAACAGCTTGTCCTTCTTGAGGGCGCCGCCGGCGGAGCCGCCGAACTGCTGCCGGCTGTAATCGGGATGCTCGGCGGTCCAGCCGCCGGTGCCGTTCGGATCCTTTTCGTCGGTATCCAGGGCGGTGTTGCGGAAATAGCCGAACACAGAGCCATGGTAGGCGTTGGTGCCCTGCTTGGTGATCATGTTGATGGCCGCCCCTTCGGAACGGCCGTTTTCGGCCGAAAAGCGCTGCGTACTGATCTGGAACTCCTGCACCGCTTCCAGGGGAAGCTGCATCACCGGGCCGCCAACGGTGTTGTCCTTGTTGTCCACGCCGTTGACCGTGACGTTGACGTTGCGTCCGCCGGCGCCGTTGACGGAAAGAATGGCGTAACGGTTCTTGGTGGGGTCGTAAGAATCCGCCGCTTTCACGCCGGGCGCCAGGTAGGCCAGGTTGGCGACGTCGCGCCCGACCATGGGCAGGTCTTCCACCTCGGTGGGGGTGATGTTGGCACTGACGCCGCTCTTGCCCATGTCCACCAGGGCGGCGGCCGCGGTAACTTCCACCACCTCGGTGGTCGCCCCGGGGGTGAGCGTGAAGTTGGCCGTGGTGGTCTGGCCGACCAGCAGGTCTACGTTCTCCACGGTGGCGGCAAATCCCTGCCTGGTCGCCCGCACGGTATATCCGCCGGCGGAAAGGAGATCGAAGCGGTAATTCCCCTCGTTGTTGGTGGAAGCGGTGCGCTTCTCACCGGTGGCTTTGTTGGTGACGACCACCTCGGCTCCAATGACGATTGCCTGGGATTGGTCGAAGACTGTGCCCTGGATGGTGCCGCTCGCGGTGGCCTGCGCAAAGGCATTCCCCGCGCCCAAAAGGAAGAAGGCCAGCGCGACGGCCGCATACGACCAGCCGAAACCGATTCGAATCTTCATTGATCACTCCTATTGGAAATTACAGCAATGCACCCGAGTTTCCGACTTGTGTGGTAACCGAGGCCGCGTCGCAAACAATGCGAGCAGCCGACCCACGATCAATCGGAGAATATGCCTGGGACCTTGCCGGTGAACGTGACCTGTTCGTCGAGGAACCTATGCCGGCGTGTCAGATGGACCCGTTACTATGCGGATGATTATACACTTCCGGATCTGAAAAGCAAAGGGAAATTAGGCGTTCCGGGTTTGCAAGTAGGAAATAGGGCGGGGTGGTGGGCAGGCCCGGGGGAAGTCGAAAATCAATTCAGGCCGCCGATAAGCCGGTACAACGTGTTTTCCAAGCCGCGTTGTTCCGGAAAATACTCATCCGACGGCAAGACGCGCCGTTGCGAAGGCACGGCGCCGGGTGGCCCTGTGGGGATTGTACTGCTTCGACTAAGCTACTTGCCGGATGCTGAGCTAAAAGGTCAGAGGCTCCCGAGGGCGCCGCCGCGCGTGGTGGGGCAGGTTGGTAACCTGTGGCGGGCTGAAAACCCGCCCCGGGCGCCGGCCGACAACCGGCGCGCAGGATACCATCCTGCCCCACTTCCGCGATGCGCTTACCGCCGGCCGATGCGGAACGCCCTTTTGAACGGGTCGTGTCCGGTCACGCCGGTGAACAGGCCGTCGAATGCCGCCGCCGTCAGCAGCGCCTTCCACTTGTAGCCCAACGGGGCGAAAATCCCCGCCGCAGCCGCAGCCGCGCCAATGCCCATCCGGATCTGTTGTTCCGTGGCTCCCATGTTCACTCTCATCCGCTTGTCCTCCTGTCGAAGTTGGAACTTCGTCATCAGCGTATCGCTTCGATGACAAAATTTCCGTGCGGATCAAAGCACAGCCGGAAACCTCCGTGCGCAAAGCGTCGTTCGGCGGGGCAGGCGAAACCGTCTGTCACAACTCTTACGATTCCAGAGCCGCCTGCAGCATGGCGCGCGCGTAGGCCACGTCGTACACGTCGCCGGTATAGCCACCGCCGCCCGGATAGCCGCGGATGGGCCCGCGCTCGCGGTCGTAATCGAGCGCGCGCGGGTGCTCCGGATAGATGCTGCCGTTGTACTTGTTTTTCACCAGCTCTTTCATCACGCCGAACATGTTCACCTGCCCGGCGTCAATGAAGACCTCGGTATAGTGTTCATACGGCTTGCGCACCACCACGTTGCGGAAATGCACGTGGTTGATGCGTTTGCGGCTGGAGAAATAGCGGGCCACTTCCACCGGATCTTCGCCCATTTCGCGGGTCACGCCGCAATCGAAGGTGATGCCGTTGGACGGGCTGTTGACGATGTCGACCAGGTGCTTCCACCCCGCCACCGTGCCCATGATCTGCTGCGAGCCGCGGCTCAGCGGCACCGGCGGATCGTTGGGATGCAGGGCCAGCCGCACCCCCGCCTGCTCCGCCACCGGAACCACCGCTTTCAGGAAGTAGGTGATGTTCGCCCACATCTCGTCCAGCGTGTGCGCGCCTTCGTTGGCGAGCGGCGGCAGTTTGTCCGCGGGCGTACCGTCCACCTGGCGGTCGTAATCCATGGCGGTGTAGCCGGCGCCGGCCCGGCCCACCTCGTCGTGATAGCCCTCCATGAAGCGGTGCGCGTACCAGTTGTATTCGACCACGGCCAGCCCGGCCTTGCCCGCGGCCATGATCGACTGCTTTACCTTGTCGATGTCCTCGTCGCGCCCCGGCCGCGCATAGATGGCGTTGTCGAAGCCGCCGATCATGATGTTATATAAAGTGAGCCCGGCGGCCTTGTAGCGCTCCATCTCCGCCCGGATATCGGCTTCCTGCCAGGGGATGCGCCCCATGTTGCCGATGACGTGGTCGACGCCGATCTGCTTGACACGGCGCATCGCGGCCTCGTCTCTCCCGCCCGGGATACAGAGCTTGGGCGTATCCGGCCCTTCCACCAGCGGCCACGGCTTCGCGGCCGGCCTGGCAGCGGCATCGAGCCGCGGCATGAACGCGGCCAGTCCCGCCGCCCCCATCATTCTTCTTCGCGAAAATTGGATTTTCATAAGTGTCGGCCTATTCCGTTGCTCGTGTTCAAACAGCCTTGACGCAGAGACGCGGAGACGCAGAGGAAAGCCCGCTGCAAAATCTTCTCCGCGCCTCTGCGTCTCTGCGTCAAGTGCTTCTCGGTAGCCTACCAGCTTAACTTCAATACAAAGTTCATGAGCGGCTCGCCATCGAAGGAAGCCGTGGTCTGGTCGCCGGTGATTTTGCCGAACAATTGCGGGTTCTTGAAATCCACCTGCGTGGACGGGTTGCTGAATCCGTAGTTGTGGAACGGGTTCTGCATGTCGAAGCGGAACTGCAGGTTCCAGCGCTCGTTGAAGCGGAAGAGCTTCGACGCCGAAGCCTGCGAGTAAATGATGCCCGGCCCGCTGACGATGTTCCGCCCCGCATTGCCCGGCGTGAACGCCGCCGGCGCCGCGAAGCAGTTTACGTTCAGCACCGCGCCTTCGAGCGACTGGTTGAAGCGGTTCGGCCCGATGATGCCGCCCAGCCCGTATTCCGGCTCCGTGATGTGGTTGCACACCAGGTTGGGAGTCCAGTTGCCGATGCTGGTGGGGTATTCATTATTCGGGCTGTTCGTATAGCTGAAGCTCATCGGGTTGCCGGTCATGAACGTCTGCACCCATGCCAGGTTGTAGCCGCCGATGATCCAGTCCAGCACCTTGTTATGGTTCAGGAAGTGGCGGCCCTTGCCGATGGGCAATTCGTAAGTCGCGCTGGTGATGAACGTCTGGTGCCGGTCATAGCCCGCGCGGGCTTTGTTCAGGTTGCGGTCGCTGACGGGCGCCACGCCGCTGCACACGCCGTAATCGGAGTCGCAGTCGTCTTCGGCCTTGGCCACGGTGTAGAACGTGTCCAGCACCAGCCCTTGCGAGTAGCGCCGCTGTAACTGCACGGTGCCCGCGTGGTAACTGGAATGGCCTGTGTTCGACATATAATCGATGGCGCCGAACTGCGGATATGGCAGATAGTTCTGCGTAGCTGCCAGAGCCGCCGATTGCAGCGCCGCGTTGCCGGCGCCGAAATTGGTCGGGAACACGTTCACGTTCCAGCTCTCGATCAGCCGGATGCCCGCCGACCCCTGGTACATGAACTTCAGCAGGTTATTCGGGCTAACCTGGTATTCCGCCGTGGTATTCCAATTTCCCACGTAGCCGGGATGCAGGTTGCCGGACATCCAGTAGAGGTTGCGCGAGCCGTAGTTGGTGCCCACGTACAGAGCCGAGCCGTTGGGCTGCACGTTGTAAGATACCGGCGCCGGTCCCTGGCTGAGCTGGAAGAGCGGCCGCGGGTCTCCCGGCGCCCGCTGCTCGACCACCTGCGCCTGGAATTCGTCGAACTGCTGCAGCGCGTTGGGGAAGCGGATATCGATGGTGTTGATGCCGAAGCCGCCGCGGAACACCCACTTATCGAAAGGATGATAGGCGAAGCCGATGCGCGGCTGGAAATCGCCCAGGCTCCGCGAGGTCAACTGGCCGGTGGGATGCACGATGGCGCCCATCAGCCCCGTCAGCGGGTCGGTGGTGGTCGGGCTGAAGTTGCTCTCCAGGCCGTGCGCGGTGTGGAACGGGCTCTCCGTCGACCAGCGTAGCCCCAGGTTCAGGGTCAGGTTACGCGATGCCTTCCAGTCGTCCTGGAAATACAGGCTGTTGACGGAATCGCGCGGCAGCCAGGTGGTGGTGTAACTGGTGAAATTGGCCGCCCGCACCGCGCCCAGCTCGAACGCCGCCAGCGGGTTGCCGGGCAGCGACGAGGAGACCGCACCGCTCGATTGCAGGGCCGCAGTCATCTGGTCGAACTGGAAAATCCCGCTGGGCTGGCCCAACTGCCAGTAATTGGCGCGGAAGTCCAGGATCTCGTACCCCATTTTGAAGGCGTGCGTGCCCGCCATCTTGCTGAAATCGTCGCGCAGGGAAAGCGTTTCGCGAATATCCCGCGACGGGCCGGGAACGGTCAGGCCATACATCGTGTTGAGCGCGGGAGCGGAGGTATAGCCCGATGCCATGGTGGAGCTGAACGAGGGCATCAGCAATCCGTTATCGTTCGGGATGCCCAGCTTCTGCGCCCAACCCTGGTTATAAGACGGCACGAACGTGTCGTTGCGCGCGCGGTAGTAACCGATGCGGAAATCGTTGAAGGTGGTGGGGCTGATGAGGTAAGACGCGCCGATGGAATAATTCTGCTCGGTGAACGGCGTCAGCGTGCCGTTGGCGCCGTCGAACACCGGGATGGCAACGCTGGTCGGCCGCCCCAGGCCGCTCTGGTGGTTGTAAGTATAGCTGCCGAACAGCTTGAACTTGTCGTTGATCTGATGATCGAGGCGCCCGGAGTAATCCTCGTAATACGTCCGCGAGCGGGCCTCGTAAGTGTAATTGCTGACCGGGCCGGTGCTGCTGAAAGACCCCGGCTGGTTCGGCGGAACCCACGGGTTCATGCCGAGGATTTTCGCCGCCACCGGATCGAACCGGCTCTGCGGAACGATGTTGCCGGGAAGCGGATCGCGCGTCCAGGTGCCATCCGCATTCTGGCGCGTGCTGGCGGGGTCGTACAACTGCGCCCCGGCGCCGCCGAAGGTGAAATCGCCCCCCAGTTCCGCCGGCGTAGGCGTCTGGCTGGTGTAGGCAGCCGCTTTCTTTTCGATCAGCTTCTGATAGCCCACGTACCAGAAACTCTTGTTGCGGCCGTTATACACGTGCGGAATCACGATCGGGCCGCCGCCGCCCGCATCCGGCTGCATGAACCAAGCCGGCACGCCGTCGGCCGCGCCCGGCTGCGATTGCGACGTCTTGTACTGGTTGAAGAACTGCCGCTCCGTCATGCTGCGCGTGCGCCCCAAATCCGATGCCATGCCATGGAAGCTGTTGGTGCCGCTCTTGTTCACCACGGTCACGATGCCGCCGGTGGAATGGCCGTATTCGGCCGGCAGGGTTCCGGTGAGCACCTTGACTTCATCCACGGAATTTTCGATCGGCTTGATGTCGGTTCCGGTGCTGGCCAGCGGGTCGTTGCCCAGCATGCCGTCGGAAAAGACCGCCGTCCCGCTGGAGCGCTGCCCCGCCACCGTGAACCCGCCGAGCGAGCCGCCATAGGCGTAGCCGCTCATCTGCATGCCCGGCACCAGGTCCAGCGAGTTCAACACATAGCGCTGGTAGAGCGGCATGGAATACAGCGTCTGCCCCTCGGTAACGGTGCCCAGGGCCGAGTTCTCGGTTTCGAGCAGCGTGCCCTGCGCCGAAACCTGCACGGAATCGGTCAGTTGCCCTAACTCCAATGTGGCGTTTACGGGCAGCACGTCTCCTACCCGCAGTTGAATGCCGTCGTGAACCAGCCGTTTGAATCCGCTCGATTCAAACGTCAGGCGATACGTGCCGGGAATCAGCGACGGCACGCGGTAAATGCCCTCCGCGTTGGTAGTTGCCTTCGATTCAAAATTGGTATCCGTTTGCACAACGGTGACCTGAACGTTCGGGACGGCGGCCCCCGAAGGATCGGTTATGGTTCCAGTGATGGTGCCGGTGCTGATCTGGCAGAAGCCTACCATGGCAGAAGCCAAAAGACAGCAAAGCACAGACAAAGTGGCCCGATTATGGCGCATACAGACCCCTTTCACCCCGTTAAGTGAGATTTCAGGGTAATTATATTCTGAAATCTTTCTTTTGTCCCGGACTATTTTGCAACGGAGGTGCAGATTCCCATGTTGGAGAAATCTTCACATCGGACTAACATATCGATGTGAGAAGGCCGGCCGGAGGGATCCCCCCGCGGTTGGGGAGAATGGCTGTGTGGGCGGCACTGCTGGCGTGGCCGGTCGCGGCACAGGCTCCCGCGCCCGCCGGCATCCTCGTCGATGAACCCGCCGAGGGCGCCGTCTTCCCTCCCGGAATCGTCGCTCCGGTTTTCGCCTGGCGCGATCCATCGAACGCAGCCGCCTGGAACCTTGAAATTCGCTTTAGCGATGGCTGGCCGGCTTTGCATTTTGCAGCCAAAGGCGAGCGCCTGACGCCCGGCGAAATCGACCCGCGCTGCGTCTCGCCCAACAATCAACTGCCCACGCTCACGCCGCAGGAAGCCGCCGCGCGTAGTTGGACGCCCGATGCCGCGGCGTGGGCCGCCATCCAGGCGCACTCGGTGGAGCACGCCGCCACGGTCATCATCACCGGGCTGGCCGCTGCCGGCGCGGGGCCGCCGGTCTCCCGAGGACAGGTCACCACGGTCACCTCGCGCGACCCGGTGGGCGCGCCTATTTTCTATCGCGATGTGCCGCTCATGCCCAGCGGAACCGAGAAGGGGCTGATCAAGCCGCTGCCGCCGGAAGCCATCTCGTCCATCGCCTGGCGCGTGCTGCGCATAGACCGGCCCGGCAGCCGCATGGTGCTTCACGGCATGCCCACCTGCGCCAACTGCCATTCCTTTTCCCTGGACGGCAAAACCCTCGGCATGGATGTGGATGGCCCGGAAAACGACAAGGGCACCTACGCCATTGCCCCGCTCCGCCCGCGCATGTCCATCGAAACGCGCGACGTGATCACCTGGAACTCGTTTCCCGGCCGCGGCTCCAAACCCACGATTGGCTTCCTTTCGCAAATTTCCCCGGATGGCCAATATGCCGTGACGACGCTGAACGAAGACCTGTATGTGGCCAACTTCAAGGATTACCGGTTCCTCCAGGTCTTCTACCCCACGCGCGGCATTCTGGCTTGGTACAGCCGCGTCACCGGCGAAATGAAGGCTCTCCCCGGCGCCGACGATCCACGCTTCGTCCAGACCGATAGCGTGTGGACGCCGGACGGCAAATCCATCGTGTTCGCCCGGGCCGCGGCCAAAGACCCCTACACTCCCGGGCAGCGGCTGGCCGATTACGCGGGCGACCCGGTGGAAACGCCGATCCAATATGACCTTTACCGCGTGCCCTTCAACGGCGGGCGCGGCGGGCGGGCGGAAGCGATTCGCGGCGCTTCGCGCAACGGCATGAGCAATTCGTTTCCCAAGGTCTCGCCGGACGGCCGCTGGATGGTCTTCGTCCAGAGCCGCAACGGCCAGTTGATGCGGCCGGACAGCCGACTGTACATCGTGCCGGCGGCAGGCGGCGAGGCGCGGCTGATGCGCTGCAATACGCCGCGCATGAATTCCTGGCACAGCTTTTCGCCCAATGGCCGCTGGATGGTTTTCTCCTCCAAAAGCCACTCGCCGTATACGGAGATGTTTCTGACGCATCTGGACGAGCAGGGCAACGACAGCCCCGCGATTCGCATCCGCGGCGCCACCGCCGCCAACCGCGCCGTCAACATTCCCGAATTCATGAATATTCCGCCGGACGGGCTGGAGCGGATCGAGGTGCCGGCGGCGGAGTTCTACCGCATTTTCGACCTGGCCATCGGGCTGGCGGACCGGGGGCGGTTCGATGCCGCCATTTCCGAATGGAACAAGGCGCTGGCCCTGGACCCGGAGAGCTTCAAGGCGGAGAATAACCTCGGCATCGCGCTGCTGCGCACGGGGCGGGTGGCGGAAGCGGTGGCGCATTTCGAAAAGTCGGTGGCCATCCAGCCGGCGTATGCGCCGGCGCATTTCAATTTCGGGAACGCGCTCTCGGTGGCGGGCCGGGGGGATCGGGCGCTGGCCGAGTGGCAGAGGGCGGTGGAGCTGTATCCGGATTTCGCCGACGCCCGCGCCGCGCTCGGCCTGGCGCTGGCCTCCCGCGGCCGGACGGAGGAAGCCATCGCCCAGTGGCGCAAGGCGGTGGAGACGGAGCCCGGGCTGGGGCCGGTGCAAAACAACCTGGGGGTGGCGCTGTCATCCAAAGGCGAATACGCAGAGGCGGTGGCGCACTTCCGCCAGGCGCTGGCGGCGCAGCCGGAGGACGCCGATATCTGGAACAACCTGGGGGTGGCGCTCACGCGGCTGGGGAATTTCGAGGAAGCCATCGCCGCATTCCGGAAGAGCCTGGAGCGGCGGCCGCGGTCGGCCGAAACGGAATACAACCTGGGCGCGGCGCTGGCGGGCGGGCACAGGCTGGCGGAAGCGCTGGCGGCCTGGCGCGACGGGCTGCAGGCGACGCCCGATTCCCTGCCCCTGCTACGCCAGAGCGCGTGGACGCTGGCCACGTCCCCCGACGATTCGATCCGCAATGGCGCGCAGGCGGTGGAGTTGGCGCGGCGCGCGGTGAGCGTGGCGCTGGCGCCCGCCCCGGAGCTGCTGGACGTGCTGGCGGCCGCGCTGGCGGAAGCAGGACGCTTCGCGGAAGCGGAGAAGACCGCGCGCGAAGCGGCGGCGCTGGCTGGGCGGCAGAACAAGCAGGCGATGGCCGGTGCTATTCAGGCGCGCGCGCGGCTGTACGGATCCGGGAAGCCGTTTCGGGATTCGCACTAGCCGCACGACGATATACAATGGCTTCAACCGAAGGAGGATCGACATGTCCGAATTTACGCGCCGGGGGTATCTGCAGGGAACGCTGGCCGCGCTGACGGCGGCGGGTGCGGCGGCTTCGCCCGCGCCGCAGGAGCCGCACGCTCCGCGGCGCACGACGCCGTCCGGAAAGGGCGGGCTGGTTTTTACCGAGCTCCTCTACCCCACAGAGCAGCACAAGATCGCGCTGAGCGCGCAAAGCGGGCTGAAATTTGCCATCCTGGGGGTGGCGTCGGCGCTCGACAGCGTCTCCCGCGAGCGCTACGTGGAGGTGCTAGAACAGCTCAAAAGCGACCTCGAGCACAAAGGCCTGGGGATCGCCGGGGTGGAAAGCCATCCGGTGAACTGCTACAAGGCGCGGCTCGGGCTGCCCGGCCGGGACGAGGAGCTCGAGAATTACACCGCGGCGATTGCGGCCCTGGGCAAGGTGGGGATTCCGATGATCTGCTGGAACTGGATGTGCGGGCCGGTGGGCTGGGCGCGCACCCGCGTGGACGTGCCCGCCCGCGGTGGCGCGCTCACCAGCGAGTTCGACCTGAAGGCCGCGCAGCGGATGGGGCTGACGGCCGCCGGAGAAGTGCCGGAAGAGCGCGTCTGGGCCAGCCTGGAATATTTCCTGAAGGCGGTGATTCCGGCGGCGGAGAAGGCCAACGTGAAAATGGCGCTGCATCCGGACGATCCGCCGCACTCGCCCCTGCGCGGCGTGGCGCGCATCGTGGTCAGCGCCAAAAATTACCGGCGCATCATGGAGATGGCGCCCAGCCCGGTGAACGGGGTGACGTACTGCCAGGCGAATTTCAAGCTGATGGGCGAGGATATCGCGGCGCTGGCGCGGGAGTGGATCGCGCAGAAAAAGATTTTCTTCGTGCACTGGCGCGACGTGGAGGGAACGGTGGATTATTTCCGCGAGACCTTCCACGATAACGGCCCCACGGACATGGCCGGGATGCTGCGCATCTACGCCGCGGCCGATTACGATCTGCCGATCCGGTGCGACCACGCGCCCACCATGGACGGCGACCCCAACGACCAGCCGGGATATGCGTTTACGGGCAAGGTTCTGGCGATCGGGTATATGAAAGGGATATTGGACGCGTGGCACCTGAGATACACGTAGGGCGGGGAGCGAAGAACGCCGGCAGGGATGCCGGCGTGGCCGGCTGGAGGCCGGCGCTACGGACTCTCGTTACACGATTTGGCTTCGAATTTCTTCGGAATTCGCCTGTTTCGGGCTCACTTTGAGCGGATTTAATTAAGGGGCGCCCCTGTCTCCTCCCTCCCGGAGGAGATTTTTTCCCGGGTTGCCGCCGCTTGGAACACCGCACGCGTGGTCTCCGGTACCAGCATTCTCGCGCGAACTAAATGCCAGAGCCGGACGCGGCTTTGTGCCCGGCGACCCAAGATCGCCCGGCGCAGCAGCACTTCGTCGATTGAGACGGTAGCACGAAGCCGGCGGGATGCCCGGCATCACCACGCGCAAGTGATTGAAACGGAGCGCGAAATAATGGTAAAAATATACTTGACGATTCCGTGAAAAAATGGCACACTCGAAGCATGGCACCCGAACCCACCACACTTCAAGAGGCCATCGTCTACTTTGCCGATCCTGAAAACTGCCGGAACTACGTGGTTCCTCGCCGCTGGCCAAACGGCGTAATCTGCCCCACCTGCGGAAGCGATAGAGTTCACTTCCAGCCCCAGCATAACCGCTGGCAATGCACCAATCGCCATCCCCGGCGCCAGTTCACACTGAAGACCGGAACCGTCATGGAGGATTCCCCTATCGGTCTGGACAAGTGGCTTACCGCTATGTGGCTGGTTGCCAGCAACCGCAATGGCATTTCTTCCTGGGAACTGCATCGGGCCTTGGGCGTCACCCAAAAGACCGCATGGTTTCTACTGCACCGCGTGCGGCTTGCCATGCAGGACGAACTGACCGGGGGCAACCTGGGCGGCGAAGTCGAGGTTGACGAAACCTACATCGGCGGCAAGGCGCGGAACATGCACAAGGACCGCAAGCGCCGCTATCAGGCGGTGGGCCGCAACCATGGCGGTAAATCCGTGGTAATGGGAATGCTGGAGCGCGGCGGCCGGGTGCGGGCCAGCGTGATTCCTGATCGGACCAAACCCAGTATGCAGCCCATCGTGCGCGGCAACGTCGATCCCGGAACCAAACTCTACACCGATGAGTTCTCTTACCACTGGCGCGGCGGGATGGAAGACTACGAGTACAACGTCGTCAACCACCTCGTGCAGTACGTTGACGGAAACATTCACACCAATGGCATGGAGAATTTCTGGAGCCTTCTGAAGCGGACCATCGGCGGGACCTACGTGTCTGTCGAACCCTACCACCTGTTCCGCTACGTGGACGAGCAAGCATTCCGGTTCAACAACCGGCTGCCCATGAAGGACGCGGATCGCTTCAGTTACCTTGTGCGCAAGGTGGTGGGAAAGCGGCTGACCTATGCCGAACTGACTGGCAAACTGGACGGGCTTCCGTGCGCGGCGGAAGAGCCTTTCTAACGGGAGGCTCCCTCGTGGTCCAAAACGTTCCTGAGGTAGAATGTAGCGAGCACCGCGCCGTGAGGAGCCGTGTGGAAAGGGTATTCGGTGTTGCAACCTCTGATTGATAAGATCAACGCGGAAGACGAGAAAAAACGATTGGACAGGGCTTGGTTTATAGAGCACCAGCAGATAAAAAAGGCGTTCGCGCCGGATTTGTGGCAATCTCTGTTGCGCCAACTGGCATCGGAGGTTGAGTCTATTAATAACTCCACGGCGCGGAGGCTCGTATTCGATCCGGCGGGCTCTACAGCGTCACTGCGGAACGCAGAGACGGGGGATCGCTTAAACCTTCAATTTGATCCCCATACGCCGCGCGTGAGCTTCCAGACACAAGGCCCCAGCGGATACTACGTGTTTAAAGTGAATGACGATGGCAACGGGATTCGGTTCCTTGACCCCAAACGAGAAGCAGTTATGTTTCCCGATGAGTTGGTTGAAGCGCTTCTAAAATACGTGGTGTGATGTCTTACTATTACAGGGTCCTAAAGTCGAACTCCGCGCCTTGCTCGTGCCCGTAACGCGAGGGGGATAATCCAGGGGGTGCCGAACACAATCACCGCAAAGGCGCCCGTGAAAAGCGTGTCCGAGTATCGCTTCAGGGCAGCAGAGTGCTCAAAGAACTGGAAGCCAACCAGAACGATCCACGCCGTATAACACACCATGAAGATGTAGGTACAGAGCGCCTGTCTCCAGTCGATCCTTCGCTTTTCGCAGATGGTGTAAGCAGTCTCGGAGCGGCCGTACCAGGGATGCTGGGCGCCACCCCTGATGACGCGGAAGCTGTCCAGCGGGAACAGGGGGACGCCGAAGCAGAACCATTCCGTCGTCAGGTAGGAACCGTCCGGCCGGAAATCCCGCTGGCCGATGAACGCACTCCCAAACCCTTGAATGAGCGTGGGCATCCGGCGGTATACTAGCAGGCAGCGTCGTTGAAATCAACGTAAGAGCTTTCAGACCCTGGGCCGTTTGGGCTTCGGCCCGCGGCGGTGCGGGTTCGCTGCGGATTGTCGCTTGTATTCCGCCTCGCGCCGCATGATCTCAGCGTGCGGAACGGCTAGGACCTTGCGCACCAGGGCATCGAAAGCGGCTGCCGCTTCCGGGCCTTCCAAGGGTTGCGGGTTGGGCTTCATCTCCCCATAATACGCCATCCTGCAAACCAGTTAGAATAGGTCTCTAAAACGAAAAGCCCGGCGCGATGGCCGGGGCTTCTCGGTGAGACCTAGACACACTCATCGTAGCCCCTCATCGCCCGCTATTGCAACGGAGCGATGGACGACGCGAACCGACCGGTACCGCCCCCGCTTACCGGCATTGATGCCGAACGGGTGGCGGCTATTCTATTCACAATCCGAAAAGGACACGACAAGTCCCTGGCGGAACTTCAAGCTGATCTTCCTAGCTTCTTCAAGGGCGAATCTGGCGCTTTACTTCCACCAAAACAGCCGATGACTCTCTGTCAAAAGTTGAGCAGTTATGCATGTGAACTGTTCGACGCGGAAGCTTCGCATTATCCGGCAAGTGATCATCTGGGGGCATGGCTCCGACAGTTAGCGACCAAAGTGGAGAACATGGTCGTCGACCACGCGCTCAACGTCGGTAAATCTCCAGTCTCATTCGTTGCTCTGGGCCGTATTTCACTCGAATACCACGCACCACAGCAACAGATGCGAAATGCAATTCGTGCTGTACTGGAGAACCGAATTGCAACCTTTAAGCCGCGCACGCTAAGGGCCCAGCGCCCAGTCGAAGAGCCTATTGAACCCGTAAGCGGACGGATGCACTATGAATCCGACCCCACCGCCAGAGAAGTCGTCTCTCCCGTTGCTACACAGAGCCGACCAACCGTAGGCCAGCAGATCCGCCAATTTCGTCTGGAGTCGCGGATGAGCATAGAAGAGTTGGCGGGTGAAGTAGGGATAGCGCCTCGAAATGTGCGCCGGCATGAAGCTGGGGAGACGCAGGTGCGCACCAGGAATCTCGGAGGGTACGAGCGCGTATTCTCTAAACGCCTGAAGCGGCCAGTCCGGATTGTCCTCGAAATGCCCATGCCCGAGTGAAACGTCTTCACAACGTCCCCTTAATGTCCTCTTAACGTCAGTAGCGCGCTCTCTGTAAAGACCTTTTTATGTCAATGTGTTGCAGGATAAACTCAGATCCAAATAAGAACGGCTGGCAAGCGGCACCGAGCGCAGTCAGACGGAAACGAAGAAGGCCCGGAACGCGGTCAACGTCCGGGCCTTACAGAAAGTGAGGTAAAGCGGCTTATGCCGCCTCCGTAGTTTAACTCTTACCTTCGACTAGTAGAACCCCGCTAGCGGCTTGCGACGCAGGCGGGCCAACCTCCTAAGCTTACCGCAATCTCTGCGGATATCGCCAACCCAGCCTGTCACGCCACCACAATTGTAGTTTCCTGTCTTGGAATAGTCAAGTATATTTTTACCGAAATAATTCTCAATTCAGGGGACGGGCCCTCTTTGCCGTAGGATTTTGGACGCAGGACGGGAAGCCTGCACGATCCTTAACCATGGCCGGTGAGGTGCACGATGTCCACCGAAAGGCCCTATGGCGTCCGGAACCCGCGTGGTGCCTCCATCGAGGCCGGTTGTACTGGCGATCGCCGCGGCGGCCGCGGGGCTGGCGTCATGCGGTCACGGCGTAACCAGGGTGCAGGCCGGCGCCAATCCCGCCACCGGCCGCGAGGTCAGCGCGGTCCGGGCAACCAGGAAGAATCTGCAGCGGCGACTCACGGTGTCGTCCGAGCTGGTGCCTTTCCAGCAAATCGATGTGTTCGCGAAGGTCGCGGGCTTCGTGCGCCAGCTCAACGTGGACTACGGCACGCACGTGCGTTCCGGGGACACGATGGCGGTGCTCGAAATTCCCGAGCTCCAGATGCAATTGGACGAAGACAACGCGGAGATTGCGGACGCCGCCCACAAGATCTGCCGCGCGCAAAAAGAACGGGACAGCCGGCAGGCGGAGTACGAGGTGCAGCATCTGGAATACACGCGATTGAACGGCGTGGCGCAGAGCAGGCCGGGCCTGATCGCCCAGCAGGAGGTGGACGCGGAGCACGGAAAGGACCTGGCGGACGAAGCGCAGGTGGAGGCGGCGGAATCGGTGCTGGAATCGGCGCGCAGCGAACTGGCCCGTGCGCAGGCGAAACGCCGGCACGACCAGGCGATCTTCGATTATTCGCGCATCGTCGCGCCCTTCGCCGGCGTGGTGACCAACCGGTGCGCGAATCTCGGCACCCTGATGCAATCGGGAACCAATACCAGCACCCAGGCACTACCCCTGGTGCAGCTTTCCGAGGACGACCGGTTCCGGCTGGTGATTCCGGTGCCGGAGTCCTACGTCCGATACATACGGGTGGGAGATCCGGTGGACGTAAAGGTGCCGTCCCTGGAACAGCACTTCCCCGGCAGCGTGACGCGCTTTTCGGTGGACGTGCGGAAGGATACCCGCACCATGCATACCGAGGTGGATGTGCCCAATCCGAAGCGCGTGCTGATGCCGGGGGTGTATGCCGAAGCCACCCTGACGCTGGACCGCCGGCAGGATGTACTGACGGTTCCGCCGGAAGCCGTGACACGGGAAGGCGAGCGAGCCACGGTCTGGGCGATCGATTCCGAGAACCGGGTGGAGTGTCGCGACATCACCGCGGGCCTGGAGACGCCCTACGACGTGGAGGTCATCTCGGGATTGCAGGAGGGTGACCTGGTGGCGGTGGGCGACCGCAGCAGCCTGCGAGCCGGAGAAACCGTCCGCCCCAAAGAGGTGCAGCTGATCCGGTATCGGAGCGAGCAACCCTAGCCATGCCGCGCTTTGCCGTTCGCCATCCGTATTTCATTTTTGTGGTGTGCCTGGTGCTGCTGATCGTGGGCGCCACCAGCCTGTTCCGGATGCCTGTCGACCTGTTTCCGCCCATCCGGATTCCGGAGGTGGTGGTGGCCACGTTCTACTCCGGCATGCCGCCGGAAGACATCGAGGCCGACATCACCAACCGTTTGGAACGGTTCTTCACGCTGGCCGCCGGCATCGACCACATGGAATCGCGCTCGCTGCCGGGCGTCAGCATCATCAAGGTGTATTTTCAGATCGGCACGCATGCCGATGCCGACATGACCGAGCTCTCCAACCTGGCGCTGGCGGATTTGGGCCGCCTGCCGCAGGGCACGCTTCCCCCGGTGGTGCTGAAATTCGACACCTCCAGCCTGCCCGTATGCCTGGTGACGTTGCAGGGGCGAGGGCTCACCGAGACGCAGCTTCACGATTACGGCCAGTTTCAGATCCGCGACCAGATCGCGGTGGTGAAGGGCGCGGAGGTGCCGCCCCCGTTTGGCGGCAAGTATCGCCAGGTGATGGTCTACGTGGATCCGTACAAACTGCAATCGCGAGGATTGAGCGTGACGGATGTAGTGGAGGCGGTCAACCGGAACAACCTGATTCTGCCCGCCGGCGATGTCAAGGTGGGCAACTACGATTACTACGTTTATTCCAACGCAATGGTGGACCAGGTGGACGAGCTGAACCGTTTTCCGCTGAAGACGGTGGACCAGCGATGGGTCTCGCTGCGGGATGTGGGCGAGGCCAAGGATGCGCACCAGATCCAGTACAGCGTGGTCCGCGTGAACGGGCAGCGGTCCGCTTACCTTCCCATCATGAAGCAGGGCGGCGACACGAATACCATCCAGGTGGTGGACGGAGTCCGGGAGCGGATCAAGCGTCTTTTCGGCCTGCCGAAAAACCTGGTGGCCACGGTAGCGTTCGATCAGTCGAAGTTTGTGAAGTCGGCTATCCGGACGCTGCTCCACGAAGGGCTGGTGGGGCTGGTGCTGATCGGGCTGATGATCCTGATTTTCCTGGGGAGTTTGCGCGCCACGCTGGCCGTTTTTCTGTCCATCCCGCTATCGGCGCTGGCGACTTTCGTGGTTCTCGACCTGCTCGGCAGCACCGTCAACACCATGATCCTGGGAGGACTGGCGCTGGCCTTCTCGCGCATTATCGACAATTCCGTGATCTCGCTGGAAAACATTTACCGGCACCTGGAGAACGGCGCATCGCCGGAGAGAGCGGCCGAAGACGGCGCCTCGGAAGTCAACCTCGCGGTGCTGGCCGCTACGCTCGCTGCGGTGGTGGTGTTCTTTCCCGTGATGTTCCTTTACGGCGTGAGCCGGTTTCTGTTCACGGCCTTCGCACTGGCGGTGATTATCGCGCTGTTTGCGTCCTATTTCGTGGCCATGACCGTGGTCCCGCTGTTCTGCGCGCGGTATCTGCGGGGCGCGGGCGCCGACGGCCGGCCGGAAGCCGGGCGGGGATTGCAAGCCGTTTTCGACCGCGGTTTCGCGCGCTTTCTCGGCGCCTACGAACGCACGGTCCGCCGCGCCATCCGGCGGCCCGGCTTCACGGTAGCGGCATTGCTGCTGGCCTGCGCGGCCAGCTTCGCCATTTATCCTCTCCTCGGTGTGGCCTTTTTTCCGCGGACCGACGCCGGCCAATTCACCATCCAATTGAAAGTTCCCACCGGAACGCGGATCGAAGTCACCGAGCAATACGTGGCCAGGGTGGAGGACCTGATCCGCAAAATTGTCCGTCCCGCCGATTTTCATATGATCGTTTCGACGGTGGGGCTGGACCCCGATTTTTCGTCGCTCTACACCACCAACGCCGGCGAATACACCGCCACCATTCAGACCGCTCTGAAACCCACTCATGCCGTCAGCACCTTCGAGTACATGGACCGGGTCCGCCGCCGGATCGCCGGCGAATATCCCGAGCTGCGGACGTTCTTCAGCAGCGGCTCCATGGTGGACGCGGTTCTGAATATGGGCATGCCCGCGCCGATCGACATCCAGGTAGCCAGCCCGGATCTGCATCAGGCCTACGGCGTGGCGGCCGGCATGGCGGACCGCATCCGCGCTTTCGCCGGCGTGAGCGAAGTATACATTCCGCAGGACCTGGACTATCCGGGGGTCCACCTGGATGTGGATCGGGTGCATGCCGCCGAGCTCGGCCTGACGCCGGAAAACGTGGTCCGCAACGTGATTACCGCGCTCGATTCCAATCTCATGATCGCCCCGAATTACTGGCTGGACCGCAAGACCGGGAACGACTACTATCTCACCGTCCAGTATTACGAGCACGGGGCGCCGGCGATTCACGATTTCGTCGACCTGCGGAATATTCCGCTGCGCGCTCCCAACCTCAAACAGGCGACCACGCTCGATACGGTGGTGAGCATGAGCCGGGTGCTGACGCCGACCGAGGTCGACCATTACCAGATTCAGCGCATGGTGGACGTGTACGTGGCCCCCGCCGGCGAGGACATCGGCCATATCGCGAGCCGCATCCGGCAACTGGTCGGCGGCACGCCATTGCCCTCCGGCGTGCGCATCGACCTGCGCGGCACCGTGCAGGCCATGACGGAGTCGTTCCAGAGTTTCGCCCTCGGCCTGATGTTATCGGCGGTCCTGCTTTACCTGATCCTGGTGGCGCAGTTCGCCTCTTTCCTGGATCCGCTGCTGATCATGCTGTCGATTCCCATGGCCTTTACGGGCGTGCTGATCCTGCTGCCGCTGACCCACACCACGCTGAACGTGATGTCACTGATGGGGGTGCTGATGCTGATCGGAATTGCGGCATCGAACAGCATTCTGATTGTCGATTTCGCCCACCGGCTGGAGCGGCAGGGCGAATCGACCGCGCAGGCCGCGGTGACCGCGTGCCGGGTGCGGCTCCGGCCCATTCTGATGACGTCGCTCGCCACCATCTTCGGCATGCTGCCGATGGCCCTGAAACTGGGGACCGGCAGCGAACAGTACGCGCCGCTGGCGCGCGCCATCATCGGCGGCCTGACCGCTTCGGTAATCCTGACGATCTACATCGTCCCCGCAGCCTACGTTCTGGTTTACGGACGGAGCCGGGCTCCGCAGCCGGGCCGGTGAAACCGCCGCGCATCCCTAAAATTTCTTTCGATTTTGCCTATGCTGGAATCATGCTCGTGCTCGCTTCCCAATCGCCGCGCCGCGCCGAAATCCTCCGCTCGGCCGGCATCCCCTTCCAGGTGCGCGTTACCGACATCGACGAAACGCCGCTTCCGAACGAGCAGCCCGAGCAGTACGTCCGCCGCCTGGCCGGAGAGAAGGCCATGGCCGTCGCCGCCGATCCCGGTGAAACGGTGCTCGCCGCCGACACCACCGTGGTCGTCAACCACGAAATGCTGGGTAAGCCCGCCGATGCCGGCGACGCCCGCCGCATGCTGCAGCTCCTGGCCGGACGCCGCCACGAAGTGATCACCGGCATCGCCATTCGCCGCGCCTCCGGCCTGACCTGCGATCACGCCGTCACCGCCGTCTGGTTCGCGCCCATGACCGCCGCCGAGATCGATGCCTACGTCGCCAGCGGGGAGCCCATGGACAAAGCCGGCGCCTACGCCATTCAGGGCCTCGCCTCCAAGTTCATTCCCCGCATCGAGGGCTGCTACTTCAACGTCGTCGGCCTGCCGATAGCCCTGGTCTACCAGCACCTGTAGCCCGTAGCGCAAGCTTCCAGCTTGCCCTGCCGGCTTCCCAGCCGGCATCGGTCTCCCGTAATCAGATCCCCACCGCCACCGTCCGCGCCTCTTTCGGATCCGCCCAGCGGTCATTCGGAATCACGGGTGTCCATCCTGGCCGGCCCGGGTCCTGGTCATACGGATATCCGCCCAACCGCTTGTACAGCTCGCTGTATTCCCGCACTTTTTCCCGGTCCAGCCGCACCCCCAGCCCCGGCCCTTTCGGCACCCGGATCGCGCCACCCTCGTACGGCATCAGCCCGCCTTCGATGATGTCGTCCTTCAGATGGTGATAGTGCGCGTCCGCCGCGAACGAGAGGTTCGGAATCACCGCTCCCAGATGCAGCATAGTGGCGAGTTGTATCCCCAACTCCCCGGACGAGTGCACCGCCACGCCCAACTGAAACGTCTCGCACACCCCTGCCGCCTTCACGCACGCCCGGATGCCGCCCCAGAACGTGGTATCCAGCAGAATCACATCGACGGCCGTATCCAGCGCGTTGGCCGCAAGCTGCTCGAAATTGATGACCACTGTGTTGGTGGCCAGCGGCACGCGCACCTTCTCCCGCGTCCGCCGCATGCCGTTCAATCCGTACACCGGGTCTTCCAGGTAGTCGTTGCGCAGCCCCTCGATGCCCTGGCCGAAGCGGATGGCCTGCTCGGTGGACCACACCCCGTTGCAGTCGAAGCGCAGCGAATCGCCGGGAAACTCCGCCGCCACCGCGCGGTACAGCTCCAGCTCGTGATCCGGATGGAACACCCCCGCCTTCACTTTGTGCGTGGTGAACCCGCACCGCCGTTTCATGGCGTGGATGAACGCCAGCACCTGGTCGATGGTGCGCACCTCACCCGCGCCATTGGCGTCCGGATAACGGAAAAACGAGTAGGTGGCGAAGCCCACGCGGTCGCGCAGACGCCCGCCCAGTATCTCCGAAACCGGCACGCCCCACGCCTGCCCCAGAATGTCCAGGCATGCGAATTCCAGCGCCGCCAGCACCTGCGTGCGGTTGTTATAAAGGGAAGCCGTCGGGTTGGCAATGAGAAACCGCATCTCTTCCAGCCGCGCCGGATCGTGCCCAACCAAATATTCCTTCATGGCGTGGAACACCGCTTCGGCCGATTCTCCGCCCCCGCCCATCTCCCCCAGCCCGACGATTCCGTTGTCCGTTTCCACCTCGACGATCGTCCGCACGAACCGTCCCCAGTGGCACCCGTTGGCGTGCCGCAATGGCGCTTCGAGCGGCACCGTCACGGTGGTGGCCCGCACATCGCAGATTTTCATATACCGTTACAGTACAACAATCGACGGGCCGCCAGCCCGGGTTGCAGTGGGGCAGGATGGCATCCTGCGCGCCGGTTGTTAACCGGCGCCCAGCGGCGGGTCAGCAACCCGCCGCAGGTAACCAACCTGCCCCACACGGGTGTGCCGCGAACCCCGGGCCGGTTCAATCTCGCCCCTACCCCCAGCCACGAACGCGGATTCGTTTGGGCAGCGGCCGGTCGAAGGAGAACGCGGCGGTTGCGTCCAGAACATTGGCCCGCAGCTCCTCCCACGTGTCCCCCTCCGTGAATATGTTCTCGGTCAGGCATTCGGCGCAGTAGCCGCCATCCGCCTCCTGCACGACCTCGAAAACCAGTTCCGACATAGCCCTATTACGCCTCGAACACCACCACCGCCCGCCCGAAGTGGATCTCGTCGCCGGGCTGCAGTTTGGTGCCGCGCGGCGTCCGATGCACCTCCTGGCTCATGCCGTCGCGCACGATCCACGTTCCGCATTCCGCTCCCCGCTCATACCAGCGGTCGTTGAAAAGCCGGTATTCGCCGCGCGCCGCGTCGTGCTCGATGTGCGCATGCTCGCGCGAAACGGTTTGATTGATCTCGGTCTCCGCTTCGAATGCCAGATCGTTGCGGCGGAACAAGCCCTCGGCGCGGTACACGTCCACCACCCGCCCGATATTGATGCGCGGCTTCTCCAGCCGCGCTTCCGCCACGTTGGCGGTGCCTTCCTTCACCAGCAGCCGCGCTGCCGGCCGCGCCGCGGCGCCCTCCTCCTGCGCGCCCGCCGTCACCACCAGCCACTGCTCGCCCGGCCGCGGCAATCCCCGCCTCCGCATCCACCTGCACGCGCAGCGTCTCCGGATACCGGCAGCCCGCCGCGCGCAGCGCATTGCGCACTTCCTGCTCCAGGTATTGCTGGAAAAACCGGCTGGCGTACACTCCCTGGTCGCCGCGCTCCAACCCGCGCAGCTCGACCCGCAGCAAATCGTACGGAAAAACCTTGCGCGCGCCGGAGCGGTAGCTCTTCTCCTTCACCCGGTCCAGCACCGCCAGCCGGATCTCCGCCAGCTCCGCCGGCTCGTCCGCCTTGGCCGCGAGGGGCGCCTCGAACAGCGTCCGCCCCCACTTTTCCAGAAAATCGCCCACTCGCATACCTAAGCCTAAAACAACCCCAGCTGCCTGGCCGCTTCCATGGCCTGCCGCGCCACCGGCGCCGCCGCCAGCGCGCCGTATCCGCCGTGCTCCACCACCACCGCGAACGCCAGCCGCCGGCCGCCGCCGTCATAGGGCGCGAACCCCGTGAACCACGCGTGCGGCTGCCCGCGGTCGAGCTGCGCCGTACCCGTCTTCCCCGCGAAGCTGATGGCCGCGCCCGCCATCGCCTGCCGCCCGGTTCCTTCCGTCACCACGCGCCGCATGGCTCCCGCCAGAAACGCCGCTTCCGCCGCCGGCAGCACCTCCACCGGGGCGTCCGCCCGGGTGTTGCTGTCGTCGCTCGTCCAGCGCCCCTCCGGCATCCGCCCGCCCGCCGCAATCGCCGCCGCCACCCGCGCCATCTTGAAGGGCGTGGTCAGCACCGTGCCCTGCCCGTAGGCCGCCCAGGGCAGCAGTTTCCGGAACTCCGCCGGATCGCCGGTTTCGATTCCCATCCGCTCCGCCGTTTCCGCCAGCGCCGCCGCGCCCACGTCGTGAACGCCCAACTGCGCGAAGTACGCGTTGCAGGAAACCGCGATCGCGCGTCCCATGTCCAGCGTGCCGTGGGCGCGGTCGCCGATGTCGTCCTGGATTGGCCGGTTCCACCCCGCAATCCAATTCCCCGCGCGCCCGTCCGGCAGCCTCCGGCACAGGAACGTCCGATGCTTCAGCTCCGGATCCTTACGCAGCGCCGCCATCGCCGTCACCAGCTTGAACGTCGAGCCCGGCGGATAGAGCCCGTAACGCGCCCGGTCCAGCGCGTCATCCGGTCCGCTCGCCATCGCCAGCACGTCACCGCTGGCCGCGTCCATCACCACCACCGCTCCCGCGCGCCGGCCCAGAATTTCCCGCACCCGCAATTCCAGGCGCGCATCGAGCGTCAGGTGCACCGTGCGGTCGCGCGCCAGCACACGAGCCAGCGCCGGGTTCCCCGGCTCGTGCCGGTAGCGCACCAGCCCCGCCAGCTCGGCGTATTCGTAGCCTTGCAATTTTCGATTGGCGTCGTGCTCCACCAGGGACGCGTTGGACGCGTGAAAATTCTCGCCCGTGCGCAAATCCCCCACCACCAGCGCCAGCGCCGCCCCGAACGGATAATGCCGGCTCTCAAACCGCGAGCACGCCTGCTCGATCGAAATCCCCAGCGCCTGGTACTCCGCCCGGTGCCGCTCCAGTTCCGCCCAATCGCTGGTCGCCACCGGAATGCCATTGCGGTCGTAAATGCTGCCGCGCGGAATCTCGTGCGCGATGGAATTCAGCCGCGGGTTGTGCTGCGGCCGTTTGACGCCATCGAGCTCGAACGCGTGCGCATCCCGCGCCAGGTATTCGCGGTCCTGGAAAACCTGGTATTTCGCCGCGAACCCTAGCAGCACCAGCCCCGCGCCCAGCAGCACGCCCTGTAACGGCCGGAGGCTGGCGGCCCGCACGGCCGCCTGTTCGTCCTTGCCCGCGTCCGCCGAAATCGACGCGATAATCGCAAAAATCAAAAAATTCGCGATCATCGCCGTATTCCCCGAGCTCAGAAACGGCGACACCACTCCCGAAAGCGGCAGCGCGCCCAGCACCCCCGCCGTGATCAGCATCATCTCGAACGCGATCAGGCATCCCAGCCCCACTGCCAGAAAGAACCCGAACTCCGTGGCGCATCGCCGCGCCGCCCGCAGCGCCCGCCCCACCAGGAACGCCAGCAGCAGAAACACCGAGACCACCCCCAGGAATCCCCACTCCTCCCCGATGGCCGGCAGCACCAGGTCCGTATTTCCCGCCGGAATCATGGCCGTATCGCCCCAGCCCGGTCCCGATCCCGCCGGGCCGCCGGTGGAAAAGGCCCACAGCGAGTGCGCCAGTTGATCCCCGCCGTGCACGTCGTTGTCCCACGGCGCCATCCACATGTGGATGCGCTCCACCACCGTGCGCGGCTGCCCGATGCGGTATCCTACCGCCACCGCCGCCACCATCAGCACGATCCCCGCAATCACCAGTCCCGGCCGTCCGCGCGCCACCCCGAACATCGCCAGAAACACGAAGAAAGTCACCAGCGCCGGCCCCAGGTCCTTCAGCACGAAGAAGAACACCACTGCCACCGCCACCGCGCACAGCACCGGAACCACGTGCTCCAGGCGCGGCATGCCGAATCGCCCGAAGAGCTTCGGCAGCAGCCGCTTTTCGCGCAAATCGCGCAGCCGCTCCCAGTTCCGCGTGAAGTATCCGGCCAGGAACAGCACCAGCAGAATCTTGATCAGCTCCACCGGCTGGAACGGACCCAGGTTGACCTTGGCATCATTTCCCGCCGGCCCCCGGCCGAACGCCAGCAGCATTCCGAACAGGGTGACCGCGCCGAACAGCGGCACGTAGCACCAGTCGGCCAGCCGCATGTAATCGAAGGCGCGCAGCGCCGCCAGCGCCAGCAGCAGGCAGCCCAGGAACACGCCGATTGCGAACTTGTGGAACTCCAGCGTGTCGCGCAGCGGGTCGCGCATGCCGATCATCACGATGAACCCCATGCCCGCCAGCAGGTGCAGCGCCGGCAGCAGCGCCCGGTCGCCGCCGAACCGCCCCAGCTTCCAGGCCAGAGCCACCAGGTAGAATCCCGCGAAGAACAGCCCGGCCGATTGCGCCAATGCCATGCGGAACTCGGCCGGCGTGCGCACCGCCATCCGCGGCTTCATCTGCGCCAGCGGCAGACCCGCGGACCGCCGCAGCGGTGCCAGCGCGCCGATATTCGCCAGCGGCCGCTTCCGTTCCAGAAACGCGAACAGCTCCGGCGCCGCCGCGCCCGCCAGCGGCTCCAGTTCCTCCGCCGACCCCACCGTATTCACGTTGACCAGCCGCTCCGCTCCCGCAAACGCCTGCGCCTTGCCCGCATACGCCATGGCGATCCCCGCCGCCACCAGCAGCGACGCCGGCGCCAGCCACACCATCACGCTCGCCGCGCGCGGCGTGGTCCGCGCCACCATCGCCGGCGCAGCCGCGGCCCAACTCCTGGTTACCGCCATGGCTTCCTCCGCAGTGGGATAGGCCTTCGTCCTGCCTTGGCCGTTTTCTTCACAGGCTCGGCCAGCGCCTTGCTCGCCAAACCCTGCATCACCCGCGCATCCCCCGGCAGCCTGGCCGCCGCCAGGGCCAGTTGGGCGCGCCCGTAGGCCCGCAGCCGCGCCGCCGCCGCCGCCGGATATTGCCCGTCGCTCAGACGCTCGATCGCCGCCCATCCCCGGCTGAGCGCCAGTTCGCCCGCCGTGCGCGAATCGCCGTCGCCCAGTTCCACCGCCCGCGCCAGCAGGATCTCCGCCTTATACCAGTCCGGCGGATGGCCGGCGATCACCCGCTCCGCCTCGGCGCGGTACAATCCGGCCAGCCCCTGGTCCACATCCACCGCCGACAGCTTCATGACCGGCTGGGCGGCCGCGGCCGTGACCGGTGCCGCCGCCATGGCCGCGCGCCCCCGCACCGCCTGCCAGCCGTAGCTGCCGCTCATCCACAGCGCCATTCCGGCCGCGAACCAGCCCACTCCGCCCGCCACTTGCCCCGCCACGCGCGCGCGCCGCAGGGTCGCGGTGGCTTTGCGCAGCGCCTCCCGCGCCGCCTCGATGGTGGCCCCCGCGCGCGCCTTCCGCTCCACTTCCGCCACCGTTGGCCGGTGCTCCAGGAACGCCTGCAGGTCCGCCTGCAATTCCTCGGCGGTCTGATACCGCTCGCCCGGAGCGGGCGCCAGCGCTTTGCCCACTACCAGCCGCAGCGCCCGCGGCACTTCCATAGGCAGCGCCCGCGGCGGCCGCTTCGATTTGATCAGCCCTTCCAGCCGGCGCGTGTTTTCCGCCCGGTAGGGCGGCGCGCCCGCCAGCATTTCATACAGCGTGGCGCCCACCGCCCACAGGTCGGATTGCTCGTCCACCTCCGAACGTTCCAGCCGCTCCGGCGCGCAATACCCCGGGCTGCCGAACTGGTGCGCCGTGGCGTCCCCGTTGGCCCGCAGCGTTTTCGCGATTCCGAAATCCAGCAGCCGCACCGTATCGTTCGGCCCCAGGTGAATGTTCGAGGGCTTGATATCGCCGTGCACCACCGCCGCCCGGCGCGCGTGCAGCTTGGCTAGTTGCTCGCAAATCTCCAGCGCGATGGCCGCCGCCCGCACCGGCTTGATGGCCCGCTCCGCCCCCAGCACCTCCGCCAGGCTCCGCCCCTCCACGTACTGCATGGCGACGAAGAAGTAGCCGTCGCACTCACCGCATTCGTAGACCTCGACCATGCGCGGATCGAGCCATTTGCAGCTCTTTCTGGATGGCCGCGCCCCGCCGCTCCGCCTCCAGCACCATGCGGTTGACTGCGTCCCCGTCCGCGGGCACCAGCTTCAGCGCTACCTTCCGCCCTTCCACCGTGTCGATCGCCAGGTAGACATCGGTCATGCTCTTGCCGATCCGCCGAACGATCTGGTAATTACCGATTTTCGTCGGTGCCCTCATGAGAACGTCCCCCCGGTCCTCACGCGAGCCGCCCGGCGGCTCATCCCCGCACCGCCAGCCACACCAACATCCCGATCACCAGCCCGCCCACCAGGAGCGCCGCCCGGCCGCTGAAATGGAGCAAGCCGCCCGGCCTGCCGCCGCCCCGGAAGCGCGCCCAAAGCCCTCGCCGGTCCCTGGTCGCAGTCCACCTGGGCCGCGTCGCCGCCCCGGCCGCGCCGCGGAATTCCGGCCCCGCCACAAACAGGGCCGTGATGTTGTCTTTTCCGCCCGCCTGGTTCGCGGCATCCACCAGTTCCCGCGCCACCCGGCCGGCGTCGCCATCGTAGCGCTCCGCGATTTCCCGCACCTGGGCCGCCGTAAGCTGGTCGCTCAGCCCGTCGCTGCACAACAGAATCGCCGCATCCGGCCGGAATCGGCAGCGCCGGATATCGATGAAATCCCCGTCCCGCGGTCCCCGCCGCCGCGAGCCCACATCGCGGAAAACCTCGTTGCGGCGGGGGTGGCGCATCGCCTCCACTTCCGTCAGCTCGCCCGCGTCCTCGTCTTCCCCCACCGGCGAATGGTCCGAGGTCAGCTTGCGGATCGCCCCCTGCCAGATCAGGTAGAGCCGCGAATCCCCTACGTGCCCGATCAGGATCTCTCCCTCCCGCGCCACCGCCAGGGTCAGCACGCACGCCATCCCGCGCAGTTCCGGCCGCTGTTCCGCCAGTTCGTAGATCCGGTTGTTGGCCCGCGCTACCGCCTCCCGCACCGAATCCTCGTCCCCCAAATCCGATTCGCGGATCGCGGCCACCGCCGTCTCGGCCGCCACTTCCCCCGCCGCCTGGCCCCCCACCCCGTCTACCACCAGGAACACGCCGCGCTCCAGGTCGCACAGATACCGATCCTCGTTCCGCTCCCGCAAACAGCCCGTGTCCGTAGCTCCCGCGGCCACCACGTTCATTTCCCCGCCGCCCTCCGCGCCCCTGGCCCCCTGCGCCCCAGGAAGACGAATACCAGTACAAATACCAGAAATGCCAGCACCAGCGCCGTATGCCACTGGTACACTCCGGTCATTTGCGCGCCTCGAATGAGAGCTTGAGCACTTCCGCCACGCCGATTTCCGCCTGCTGCGGCAGAGCCTGCTCCACGTCCCGCTTCAGCCGCCTGCCATTCAGCCAGGTGCCGTTGCGGCTCTTATCCACAATCGCGAACGCCCCGCTCGCCGGGTCGCGCCGCAGCCGCAGGTGCTCCCGGGAGACTTCCTCGGTGGTGTACAGCGGCAGGTCTACCCAAAGCTGTTCGCCTCCGCGGCCAATCACGATTTCGTTCTGCGTAATGAAATAGGTCTGAGGCCCGGAATCGTCCTGGTAGCGGATTTCGCCGAAGACCTTATCCGGCTGCCGCCGCGTGCTCTCGCGGTCCCGCTCCACCCTCGCCGCCGTCACCGCCGGCTCGCGGTCTATCAGCGTGGTCTTCACCCCGCGATAGCCCGGCCTCGGCGCGTCGTTCAACTCCGAATGGATCTCCACGTCGCCCGGCGGCACCGCGCCCTCGGTGTCCGCGAACAGCTCGATCCACCAGTCATTCTGCGCGATTCGATACTGTTTCCGCGCCCCGCCCCGCCGGAAGCGTCCTTTGCCGCCGTTCCATTCCGCCATTCGCGCCGCCAGCACCCGCCTGGCGTCTTCGCGGATCAATTCCTGCACCGGAATCAGCCGCGCGTAGTCGTCCGGGTGAAGGTAGACACTGAAGATGCAAGGCAGGAGAATGCTGTAGCCCATCTCGAGCCGTCCGAATTCCATGTTCCGGATCAGCTCGTCGATAATGGTTTGCCCGCTGACTCTGGACTGAATCTGGTTGTCTCCCGTCTGCACGCTACACCCCTTAGTACCAGGAACACAATTTTTGACGGAAAACCCCGCAATGAGTTACATGGCAAGCCGGCCGGCCACTATTAATTTCCCTTCAGGCAACGTGAGCCAGCACACGCCACACGCCGTAGATGCCGAATGCCGCGATGCCCGCCGTCCACAGCTTTCCCCTGAGGGGATGGTTCCAGAACAGCGTGGCCAGCATCGCCGCTCCCAGCGGGCTCAGCGCGTTATACCGGATCGCTTCCCGCCAGTGCCCGCGCGCCAGCGCCATCATCGCCCGTGTCATCCCGCACAGCGGGCAATTGAGCCCGGTGGCCCAGTGGAACAGGCAGAGGTGGCTAAGAATCGAGTGCAGCCACGGTGCGCTCATCGAAGCCCACAATCTCCCGGTACGCTACCGTTATGGCCGCCAGCGTCACCGGTATCCCCACAAACACACCTATAATGCAGCAGATGGCGCCCAGCAGGACCACCCCGACCAGGGCCAGCAGGAACATGGTAAAGCCGAAGTAGTCCTGCTTCACGATGGAATGGCTGGCCTGCATCGCCTGCCAGAAGTCCATCCGTTTATCCAGGATGAAGAGGTACGTGAACTTGAACATCGCCGCAATCACCAGCCCCGGAATAATGCAAAGCAGCGATCCGGCAAAGGTGAAAAGCCCGATCAGCACCGACGCTACCAGCGCCGGGACGAAGAAGTTGAACCCTTTAAAAAGGTCGGCGAATTCCGTCCGCCGCCCCAGCAGTTTCTTGATGCAGAAAATGTGGAAGCCGATGATCAGCGGGCCTTGCAGAATCAAAGGCACCGCGCTGTTGAGAACGCTGAACACCAGCGCGAGAAGGAAGAAGTTGCCCATGTCCTCCTTCACCATGTCCCAGCCCGCCCCGATCCAGCGGCCGGTGTGCGAATGCACGCCCGCCGGCGGAGTCCAGGCGACCGGTGTCGCAGGCCCGAGACCGCCCGCTACCCCCAGCGCCTGTCCGCAATTCGGGCAGAACTCCGCCCCGCTGTCAACCTGTGTGCCGCAATGGTGGCAGAACATGTCGGAATGCTAACATTTTTGCCACCAGTGAGGGTAGGCCCCTCCACCTACCCTCAGCTGGCCGCGGGCAAGGTCAATCCCGCACGTAGCAGCGCCTTTTGCAGCATCCCTCCGGCGTGAATCTCCGGTACGTTGCGCGCAATCGAGATTTCCGAAACCAGCATGTGCCGGGCCCGGTCCAGCATCTTCTTTTCCCGGAAAGAAAGCGGCTTATCCACGTACAATTGCGCCAGGTTCTTAAAAACCTCGGCCGCTCTCAGCAGACTCCCGCTCTGCATTTTTTCCGTGTTTTCCTTGAATCGCAGCTTCCAATCCGGATTCACCGGGCATATACCATTGGCCAGAAACGAAAGGACCCGGGAAATCTCGCGGTCTTTCGTCACCCGCCGCAGACCGATGTTGTCCGCATTGGAAAACGGGACCAAAACGGTCATGCTGGTACATCCAAACCGTAGCAGATAGAATTTTTCGGAAGCTGAACCGAAGGCTCGAACGCTGATATTCTCGATGGTCCCAACACCCTGGTTGGGATAGACGACTTTGTCGCCGATTTGAAAGTTCATACGGGGTCCCCCACAAACCACCGCTGTCTAGTGTTGTTCCATACGTGCTATGAACAACGTATGAATACTACAATCACCGTTGGCCGGTGTCAAGGGGGAATGATGCGAAAAACCGCATCAATTGGGGCTTTTCGTATATTTCACCTGTTGTGGAATTCGGCAAACGGGCGGTATCACACGTCCGCATAACTGGCCACCCCGTAGCGGGGTACACTTCAACCTGGTGGGTCCAATACTGCGCGGCTCGGCCGGTTACTCCCGGACCGGGAGTCCCCGTTCGGCGAGTAAAAGCCTCCGCAAGGTCCTCAAATCATTGAGGATGCGGCGGCTGCTCGTAATATGGAGATTGAGTTTAGCGAGGTTGTAGGAAACCAGCAGAAGCGCTTCTTTACGCCGGTCGGCTCTATCGCGGTCGGCGTCGGCGATTTCCGCCTCCACGTCGCGCCGGGCTTCGTCGATCGCTTCCGCCAGCAGCGCTACGTATTCGTGGGAACCTTCGATGCTGTCAAAGGGCGTTTCGGTCTGATCGTCCACCATACGCCTTTCTCCGCTCGCCCGGGTCGCTCGATTGGTCGGGTTTAACCATTCTGACACAAAATTTTCTCGCGTCAACCCGCTCTTAATGGCCAAAGGTTCACGTAACCCATAGCCGGCCGGCATCATCTAGGAGTGTATGTACCCTGTCTTCGGGCGGCCTGAGCCCGTCCGCGCCATGCTGACCCCGGAGGCGGCCGGTTTCGCCTGGACCCTCGTTTCCCCACAAACGTTCGCCGGGCGCTCATAATGTCAACTCTCGGATGCATCCGCCTGATTGGCAGCCACGGCTGTGCCGTAGCCCTGTTGCTTCTCGCCTCGGGCCGTTTGCCGGCTCAATCCGCGGCCGACCCGCCGGCGTCGCCTTCCGCCGGTCCGTCCCTGCCCGCCACTCCCGCCGCGCCGGATGCGGCGCCCCCCGTTCAGGCGCAGGAAGACAAGCGCATTTTCGGTGTCGTCCCCAACAATCGCACCACCGAAAATTCCATCCCGTTTCATTCCATCACGGCAAAACAGAAGGTGACCATCGCGTTTAAGGACTCCTTCGATTGGCCGGTTTACCCCACCGCCGGCGCGTTTGCCCTCCTCTACCAGCTGGAGAACCAGAATCCCTCTTTCGGCCAGGGCTTGGCGGGATACGCCCGCCGCCTGGGCACCTCTTATGCCGACCAGACCATCGGCAATATGATGACCGAAGGCTTCGTTCCGGTCCTCACCCACGAGGATCCGCGTTATTTCCGCCTGGGCCAAGGCAGCTTCAAGCACCGCGCCTGGTACGCCGCCACGCAGATTTTCGTCACCAGAACCGACTCCGGCCGCCGCACCTTTAACTTCTCCGAATGGGGAGGCAATGCCGCCGCTGTCGCCATCTCCAACGCCTATTACCCCGATACCCGCGATGCTCGCGACAATGCCGAAAAGCTGCTGATCCAGTGCAGCACCGACGCCTTCTCCAACGAGCTCAAAGAATTCTGGCCGGACGTGAAGCGGCATTTCAAGAAGGACAAGCCCGTCGCGAATTCCCGCGGCACCCAGTAGCCCGCCGCCCCAATCCCGTCCGGATGCCCCCATTCAACGCGGAGACGCGAAAAGCGCAGAGGAAACGCGGAGAACGTCTAACACGGTGCGGAAACGATAATTGGCCGCCGATGAGCGCCGATAACCCTTGGCATAAATCCGCGTTTATCTGCGTTCATCGGCGACCAGCCATTTGGAAGGGTTTTTCAGCTAAGACCCTCCGCGAATTCTCCGTGTCCTCCGCGTCTCCGCGTTGAATGGAATTAGCCCCCGACGGGATTCCCCGCACCCGTGCATGCTACGATTGTGCGAGTCATGCGCTCGCTCGCCCTCGCCGCCTGGCTGATCGCCATCGCGGTGGCGCGGATTCTGGCCGCCTGGCCGCAGATCGGCATCACCTACGATGAGCCCGCCCACCTGGCGTGCGGCATCGAGTATCTTTCCCGCCATACCTATCAACTGGAGCCCCAGCACCCGCCGCTGGCCCGCGCGGCCGCCGCCTTCGGTCCGTTTCTGGCCGGCGTGCGTCCCGGCGGACACCGGCTATATGGTGAGCCGACGGCGTCGCCGAGTTCTATCAGGATGGACAGCGTGCGGCGCCATCTCCTGCTCGATCGCGCCGGCATCCTGCCCTTTTTCGTGCTCGCCTGCGTGGTGGTCTATCTCTGGTCGCGCCGTCACTTCGGCGGCGGCGCAGGCGCGCTGGCGGTGGCGTTGTTTACCCTCACGCCGCCCATCCTGGCGCACGCCGGCCTGGGCACCACGGATATGGCGCTCACCGCCTGCCTGGGCGCGGCATTTCTCGCGCTTCTGGTTTGGGCGGAGCAACCCACGCTGCGGCACGGCCTGTTCTTCGGCGCCTGCGCCGGTCTCGCGGCGCTCTCGAAATTCACCGCCCTCGTCTATTTCCCCGCCGCCGCGGCCTTCGCCCTGCTGGCGTGGCTGGCTGCTCGCGTGCGGAGCGGCGAGTGGGACGCCGTTGCCGCGGCTCATTCGCGAGCGCCTCGCCTCCTTTGCCCTGGCGGTCCTCACCGGCGCCATCGTCATCTGGGCGGGCTACCTGTTTGCCTTCGGCCCCGTCCTCGATTGGAACATCTCCCTGCCCGCGCCGCAGTTCTTCGCCGGCATCAACCAGGTTCTCTTCCATAACGAGGCCGGCCACGTCGCCTGGTTCCTCGGCAGCCTGGATAACCGAGGGGTGGTGGTATTTCTTTCCGGTCATGCTGGCCCTGAAGACCCCGCTCGGCCTGCTCCTGCTCGCCGGCGCCGGCCTGGCCGTCGTGTGGAGGCATCGCGGCGACGTCCGCTACTGGCTGCCGCTCGCCCTCATCGCCGGTACCCTCCTGCCCGCCATGCTCGGCCGCATCGATATCGGCACCCGCCACGTCCTTCCCGTCTACTTCGGCATTTCGATTCTGGCCGCGCTCGGCTTCGAGGCCATGCTCCGCCGCCCCCTCGCCCGCCTCGCCGCACCCGCGCTGCTCGCTCTGGATCGCCGTCTCCGGCGCCCTCCACTATCCCGATTCCGTCGCCTACTTCAACGAGCTTGCCCCGCACCCCGAAACCATCACCGCCGATTCCGATCTCGAATGGGGCCAGGATACCGTCTTACTCGGCGCGCCGCATGCAGCAACTGGGCGTCGCCCAGGCCACCTGCTCCTTCTGGAACATCGATCAGGCCCGCCTCCTCCTCTGGCCCGGCCTCAATTGCAAACCGCTCCTTCCGCTCCAACCCGCCACCGGCTGGATCGCCGTCAGCCCCACCAACTGGCGCCTCAGCCAATATGGAATGGAATATCAGCTTCCCGGCACGCGCCTGTGGTTTGAGGATTGGAAGCCGGTGGAGCGCGTCGGCGGTCTGCTGCTTTACCATCAGCCTACGCCGCCCGGACGCGGCCCAGTCACCGCCGGACCGCTCGATCCGCCAACTTCCCGCTCCCGCCGCGCTACCCTGTAGGGAGAAGTCCCATGTCCGAAGGCGCCCCGCTCGATTCCCGGGAAGTCCAAAGCTCCCTGTTTTTCGAAACCGCGGAGGAGATCTACGCGCGCGTGTTCCGCGAGCTGAAACCGCGCACGGCGCCGCCCCGCTTCCGCGTCGAATTCCGGAAGTTCGCCAACGCCGACAGCTTCATTCGCCTCGAAGACGGGCTCCTCCACGTGCGCATGTCGGACCTGCTTGAAGGCGCCCCCGCGCCGGTCATGGAAGCCCTTGCCTACATCCTGCTCGGCAAGCTCTACCGCAAGCCGGTAGCGCGCCAGTATGCCTACCGCTACCGCCTCTACCTGAACCGCCGGGATGTCCGCCGCCAGGCCCAGTTGGTGCGCCAGATCCGCGGCCGCAAATTCATCTCCGGCCCCGCCGGCGCGTGCCACAACCTGGACGAAGTTTTCGAGCGCCTCAACCGCCAGTTCTTCGACGGCCTCATGGGCCGCCCGCAGCTGGGCTGGAGCCGCGGCATTTCCCGCACCATGCTCGGCCACTTCGATCCGGCGCACAACGCCATCATCATCAGCCGCATTTTCGATCAGCCGCGGGTTCCCCTGCTGGCCCTCGATTACGTGATGTTCCACGAGATGCTGCACCTGCAGCACCCCGTCGAGCACACCGGCTCCCGCCGCCGCGTTCACACCCGCGAATTCCACGCAGCCGAAAAGAAATTCCCACAGCTACAGGAAGCCAAGGCCATGCTGAAAAAGCTGTAGGGGAACCGCTCGCCGATCGCAGTCGCTGGCGTGGGGACATCCGGAAAACAGTAGCGGATATCCGGATCTCTTTCACTTGCATCCGCTCGCGCCCCACGCTAGCCTAACAAGCATGAGAGCTGATCTGTTGAACCGGATCGTGCTGCGCTGGGATTCTACATCGGATTGCACGGCTCTCCTGGGGCCCGGCGGAATTGAAACCGTCTGGCTTACCAGGGCCGACGACCGCGTCGCCTCCGCCTGCCGCGCGGCCGGCGCGGAAACGCTGGCCGCCAATGACATTCGGCTTCTCCCGCTGGACCAGGCGGCGCAGGCGCAGGCCGGCGCGGCGGTGGCCTTCAAAGCGGGTGTCTGGCCGGGCGCGCAGGCCAGCGGACGCGGCTCGGGCGGCGGGTTTTCGGCCGGCGCCACGCAGCACGCCTGGGTGGATTCGAACAGTTGGCTGCCGGCGTGGCTCCAGGCTCTCTACCCCGCCGTGCCGCCGGTTCTCGGCTATCTCCCCGATGCCGATGCCGGCATCGCCGCGGGCAAGGTGATCGCCTACGATTCGCTGGAACTGGCGCTGATCGACGCCTGGGCCGGCGGCGGCAATAGCATCCTGGCGCCCGATGCCGCCTGCCGCGATGCCCTCCTGGCCGGCACCGCGCCGCGCTGGCCGCCTGGTAGCGAATGGGCCGGCACAGCGCACTGGCTGCGCGAGCACCAGCCGCTGTTCCGCCAGCCGCAGCCGGGCGCCATCACCGTGCTGGTGGAGCCCGGCGAAGCCACCCAGGAAATCGCAACCTTCTGTTCCGTCACAGCGCCTCGCCCGAGCTGGTTTCCTCTGCGCGCGTGCCGGCGCCGGACGCCGTCCCGCCGGCCGGTCGTGGTGGCCGCCGGCATCCAGCCGCCTTCGCGCGACTGGGCCGGGCGCTCCGGGCCCACGCCGCGCGCCGGCGCCACCGTCATCACCGATGCTGCGGCGCCGAGCCTGGTGGCAAGCCGCGCGGCCTGAAACTTGCACGCGCCTTCGAGGACCGGGAATTCTACACGCTCGGCTCCGGCCGCGTGGTGGCCTACAAGGAGGCGATCGCCGACCCCGGCGATTTCGCCCTCGATGTGCTCGACCTGCCGCCGGCGACCGCCGCGCCGTCCGCATGTGGGAATGCCCCGCCGGCGATTGCGCTGCCGTCGTACAGGTCCGCGCTCGCGCCAAGCCCGTGCTGCGCGTGGTCAATTACTCCCGCGCGCGCGCGACCAGGTGATCGGCTCACGTGCGCGGCGCCCACGCTGCCGCCACTCTCTTGCGGCCGGGCCAGGAGCCCGCGCCGCTGCGCACGTACCGGCGCGGCACGAACGACGGAAGTCATGCTGCCCGGCGTTCGAACGCCTGGCGGTAGTCGTATTCAGATGAGGAGTTGCAAATGACGTCTCACCCGTCGAGAATGCTCCCGGGCGGCGCGGCCGCAGTGGCCGGCACCTTCGCTCCGGACGCACCCGCCGCCTCCACCGCTCCGCTGCCGTATTTCGCGCCACACCCGTTCATCGAGCAAAACCCCAAGGCCGTCTTCGTCCGCCGCACCCACGTAGCAGCACAAGATGGACGCGGACGCCAAGCGCTCCGAAGGCCTGCGGCTGTCGCAGCAGATTTTCGTGCCCAGCGCCCGACCCCGGCATTCCCATCGGCCACCGCATCATCCTCAAGCCCAATGCCACCAGCCTCTCTCCCGGCCGGCGCCCGCCGAAGAGAACTGGGGCACCGGCACCGATCCGCAATTCTACGAAGGCCTGGTCCTGGGCATGAAGCAGCTTGGCCTCACCCGGTTCACTTTCATCGACTCCACTTCCTACGCCCTTGGAATCTGCGCGGCCTGCTCGATATCAACGAGCGGCTGGGCATTACCACGCAGGATCCCGAGCGCCGCCCGCGCCACCTGCGCGAAGGCTGGGAGATCACCTGGAGCGAAGTGCCGGAAGGCGTGGTGTTCAAGCGCATCCCCCACTACGCCCCCGTGAACGAGCCCGCCACCTGGCTTTTCAACCTGGCCAAGTGGAAGGGGCACAGCATGGGCCTCACCCTGTGCACCAAAAACGAGCAGGGACTGGTGGTGCATCCGTTCACGCAGTTCTGCGGCGGGTGGCCCTCCATTCTGCAGCAGGAGATCGTGAAGCCGGAAGTCAATCCGCGCGTGGAAGCGCTGGTCAACGCCAGCTTCGAGCGCCACCTGAAGCTCGGCTACAGCCGCTACGATACCGGCGGCTCGCACGCCAACGGCGCCAACATCCGTCCCATCGAGCAGGAAATCTGGGCGCAGAAAACCGCCGACAACATGAGCACGCTGCACACGGGCTTCGCCATGATCGAGGGGATTTACGGCCGCGATGGAGACGGCTTTTACGTGGGCGACGACTACCTCACCAACCTGGTGATGTTCGGCATGAACAAGTTCCGCGTGGACGTGGTGGGCCTGTGGCTGGGCGGCCACGAGCCGGGAAACCTGCACCTCTACCGCATCCTGAAGGAACGCGGCTTAACCGACACCTTCAGTCCCTGGGAAATCCCGGTCTACGAATGGACCGACGACGGCCCGGTGGCGCGCAAGCTGACGGATTTCCCCGCGCCGCGCTCAGGACCGTCTACCTCCCGCGCCCGGGCGAGCCAGCGCTCCACATGCTCGACGAGCCGTTCGATTACGACCGCCACAAGGCGTAAGCCAGTGGAGCAACTGCGGGATCCAGCCTTCCGTAGCGCAAGCCGGAATGCCGGCGCGGACGCCTGGAAGGCTACGGGCGAAGTTGGCGCGGTTTTATTTCGCCGGCGGCAGGCTGAGCTGCAAACCCGATTCCTCGTTCAGGCGCTTGGTCAAGTCCCGATCCACTAGGGAAAGCGACACCTCGTTATGCGTGCTGCCGCTGGTGAAGTAATGCAGCGTATCGCCGTCCACCCAGTAGGCCACCGCCGAGTAGATGCTGTGGTCCTTCAGGGCGATGAAGTAATGGGTGGCGGTCTCGCCGGTTTCGGCCGGCGGTGCCGTGGCCGCGGCGGGCTGAGGCTGCGGCATGATCATTGAGGGCGGGGCCGTGGGGCCGTATGGCGCCGCCGCTCCCTGCGGATAAATGATAATCACGTTGGGCGGCGCCTGCGCCGGCGGGCCGGGCGCAACCGCGGGCGCGGCGCCGTAAGCAGCGCCATAAGCGGAAGGATCGTCGTAGCCGTTACCCACATACACAGGCACGGGAACGGCCACCGGAACCGCGTACGAGTTGACCACCCCGCCGCGGTTACGGTATCCGCCGTACAATCCTGAATTTCCGTATCCGCCGTATAACCCCGAATTTCCGTAACTGAAAACATTCGGCTGTTTATAGGGAACGCCGGGGACGCCGATCTGCGTTCCGCCGCCCGGATGGATCACGCTGCCGACGGTCCGCTGCACGCCGGGAAGCGCCGATGTGCCGCCGGGATAAATCACGCTCGGGAACGCGCGCACAATCGGCTGCGTGTTCACGAACCCGGAGCGATTCTGGGCGAAGAGCCCGCTGGAAAGGATTAGTGCAACCGACAGCCCACCTAAGGTCTTCATGAGGACCATCCTCTGCCTCGATTGTACCTCGATTCGCCGGATCCGGACGGGACGCCGGCAGGCCAATTCGAGACAGCGTGTCTCAACCAAAAAAATCGGCTATTTGTTTTGAATAGCTTACGGAAAGGAATCGAGACATCGTGTCTCAACAGCCACCCGGCTGCCCCAGTGGGGCAGGCAGAACCCCGCCTGCCCCAAGCCGTTTGCTTATTGTTTTTGCTTATTGCTTTCGCGCCGCGGGGGCCGGAGCGGGCGCCTTGGCCGGAGCGACCGGAGGCTTCGCCGTGGCGGGAGCCGAGGCCGTCGCGCCGCCAACATGAGCCTGATCGTACAGCTTGATGATCTCGTTGGTGATGTCCACGCCCGGATCTGCCCACAGCACCGGCGTCTGCGGGTTGCTGACGTCCACCACCATGGCGTAGCCATTGGCCGTGGCGTACTTGATGATCACGTCCATCATCTTCTGGCCCAGGTCCTCCATGATGCGGCTGCTCTTCCTGCTGCACATCGGCCTCAAAATCTTCGCTGTCGCGCTGCAGCGATCTTCTGGCCGGTGTCGATATCGTGCGGCGAGCTCGGGTCTTGGCGTCGTCGCTCATGGTGGCGCTGCCCTTCTTCAGCTGGTCCTGCAGGGCGGCGAGATCGGCCTGCTTCTTTTCCAATCTCTGCTTGCGCGGGTTGAACTTCACCTGCAATTCCTGCTGCGCCTTCTGTCCGTCCTTGGTCTGCAGAATAGCGTTCTGCACGTTGATGATGGCCACTTTGTTCGGCGAGGCCGACTGAGCCTGCGCCAGCGCGGCCAGACCCAGGGCAAAGGCGGAAAAAACGATGCAAATTCTTCTTCAAGCTACAAACTCCTAAGTCTGAAAATTCTATCATTCGTCGCACGCGACCAGCCGTCAGAACGTCCGGCCGATGGTGAAGCGGAACATGGTCCGCTTCTCGAAGAACGGATAGTAGCCTGCCGTAGGTTGGCGACCAGCGTATGACTCGAATGTGGCCTGGTTGGGGAACGAGGAGCGGTCCGCCACGATGGGCGGCTGCAGATATTCCCGCACCATCGATGGGATTGTACGCGAAGTACACGCGGAACGGCGCGTTGACCACCGGCAGCATCACCTGCGATCTCCAGACCCGTGGAAGCGCGCGGCTTCTGCGTGCCGGGCGCGATCTGCACCATGCCGCTGAAGCCGGCCTGCGGGAACTGCTGGTTCAAGTGCTGCGACGCGCTGCGGGTCCATGCTGAGCTCGCTTGGGCAGCAGGATCTTGTCGACGCCGGCATCGAAGAACGGCGCCAGCGTCACCGGGCCGACGATCGGAATGCGGTATTCGAAATTGCCGACCACGCTGCGTATCGCCGCCGGGCGTGATGAGCTGGTAGATCGGGAATGTTCATGGTGACCGGCGCTGCTGCGTGATGGCGCCGCCGCTGACCACGTTCTGCATGCGCTGCGAGCCGTCGGCGTTCAGCACGTTGACGGTGGACTGCGGTGGGGATGAAGGCGATGGGCGTGATGCCCCAGATCTCGAAGCCGCGGATATCCTGCTCGCCGCCGATGAACGTGCGCGAGAAGGGCGGAACATACTTGCCGCCGTAACCGGTGATGCATGGACGCCATGAAGTGGAAGGCCAGGATGTGGCTCTTGTGCCAGCGGCGCCGGCTGGAAATACTTGACGTCGACGGTGGGGCGAACGGTGTTGACGTTGCCGCCCAGGAAGCTGCCGGCGAAATCGCTCGAGATGAACAGGCTCTTGCCCGGCGGTGGGAGTGATGGGATGGTTCACCGTGTTGTACGAATACGACGGCGTGATGTGGCTGGTGCGGATGCCGTTCAGCGAGTTGGGCCCGTAGACGCCGCTGAAATTGATGTACTGGAAATAGTTCGTGGCGGCGGTGGTCAGCGTCTTGATGTTGGAGATGTCGTAGCCGTAGGTGATGCCGACGCGCGCGAAGCTGCGGCGCAGCGGATAGCTGGCCGAGACGTTGAAGCCGTGGCTGTTCTGGATGTAGTTCAGCAGGTTCTGCGAGCCCAGCTGGTTGTACAGCGGAATCAGGTTCTGGCCCGCCAGAATGGAAGCCTCGCGGCCCTGGTTGAAGTTGAACGCGCGGTAGATAGACCTGAAAGCCGACCTGCAGCGGACGGTCGAAGAAGTACGGCTCGGTGAAGCCCAGGCTGACGTTGCGCATGCGCGTGCCGAGCTGCGACTGCGAGCGACAGCGTTTCGCCCAGGCCGAGGAAGTTGTTGGTGGAGTAATTGAAGCCGACGAAGCTGCCGGCGATTCCCGAAACGCCGCCGTTCAACCCGATGGAGTTCTTGCCGCGCTCCTTCACCTTCAGCGTGATATCCACGGTATTGGATTGCGGGTTGCGCTTGATGTCGGCGGCCTCTTCCTTCTTCAGCATCTCGAAATAGCCGAGCTGGTTCAGGCGCAGGATGCTGCAGTCCCAGAGCTGGGTGTTGAACATGTCGCCTTCGTCGAGCAGGATTTCGCGGCGGATGACTTTGTCGCGGGTGGTGGTGTTGCCCGAGAAATCGATGCGGCGGACGAAGAACTGCTTGCCTTCGTCGGCGGTGATGGTCAGATCGATCTGGTCGGTGTTGGGAATCGGCATCGAAGCTCGGCTCGGGCACGAAATCGATGTAGCCGAACTGGCCGTACAGCTTGCGCAGGTTCTCGAAGCCCTTGCGCAGCTTGTCGGTGGAGAAGACATCGCCCTGCGCGCATGCCGAACAGCGGCCGCATCAGCGCTTCGGGCGTCGCGGAACAGCTTCACGCCCACGAAGTTGATCTTGTGCAGGTGGTACAGCCGGCCTTCTTCCACGGGGATGGTGATGTCGGCGGCGATGCCCTGGCTGTTCGGGTCATGAACAGCGGCAGGCGGAAGCCGTGGCCGCCGCTGGGGCACGATCTTGACGGTGTCGTCCAGGATCTTGGCCTCGAAATAGCCCTTGTCCTGGTAAGCCTCGCGGATGCGTCTCCTTGTCTTCTTCCAGCTTGGCCTGGTCGAAGGTCTTGGCGAACAGGTTCTCGAAGAAGATCGAGTGCGGAATGCCGTACGGGCTGCAGGTTCTTCATGGCGCGGATGACCCAGCGGTCGTTGAAGGCCTTGTTGCCGGTGATGTTGATCTCGCCCGACCTTCACCTTGGGGCCTTCGTTCACGTTGAAGGTGACTTCAGCGACGAGGGCGGGATCTGCTCGATCTGCGGATCGACGGTGGCGTACTGGCGGCCGCGCTCGGCCAGAAATTCCTTCAGCACAACGGCGGCGCGCTGGACCTTGTCGGGATCGTACTGCGATTCCACCGACAGCCCGACCTTGCGCTCCTTGAAGCGGTCCAGAATTTCCGAGACGGTGATGGACTTGATGCCCTCGTAATTGATGGAGCGGATCACGCGGCGCTCGGTGACCACGAAGCGCACGATCAAGCCGGTCTTCGCCCGGCTCGGTTTCCAGGCGGATATCGTCGAAGCGGCCGGTGTTCCACAGCGACCATGAAATCGCGGCGCAGAACCTCTTCGTTATAAATGTCGCCCGGCCTTGGTGTCGATCATGGCCTTCAGGGTGTCCTGCGGCACGCGGCGCGCGCCGCGGAATTCGACGGCTTCGATGGTTTCGCCGGTCGCCTTGGGAAGGGCCGGCGCCGCGGGCGCTGCCGGATTTTCCAATTGCGGCTGCTGCGGCTGCGGTTGTTGCTGCTGTTCTCGGGAACGTTTTCGAAGGGGTTCCGCTGCGCCGGCTGCGCCGGTGGCGGCGCGGTTGGCTGCTGCGGCGCGCCGGCGGGCGGCTGCGGCGGCGGAGCCGGCGGGGTTTGAGCCCCTATCCGGGAAACGCCCGCAGCGCAGAGACAGAAGGATGCCAACCACAGGCGGGCAGGCCTGAACGACTTCATGCAAAGTTACCTTTCCACTCCGCGCTTGTCCGAAGAGGTCGATTAAAAAGGAGAAACAGTTTCACGGGAGACTGCCATCGAGGATTAGTAAGCCATTATCTTAGCGGATCTTGCCACGCCCAACAACGAGTGTGGAGGGCTACAGGTGTGAAGCCTCCGCACAGGCTTTTCCACAGAAAGAAGGGCCCGCGCGAGGCGTGCCGGCTACCTGGGAAAGCCCCGACGGTCGCGGCCCTGTTGGGAGCCGCGGGCGCCGGCAGACGGTCTTGCACAAGCGGTCATTCCCCGCTTCCAAAGACGCTCGGACGAAGCTGACGATGCTGTCGAGCGAGGCGCCGGGCTGGAACACGGCGGCCACGCCCTGCTGCTTCAGGCCTCGGCGTCCTCATCGGGAATGATCCCGCCCACGATCAGCTTCACGTCGGACATCTCCCGCTCGCGCAGCAACTCCAGCACGCGGGGCACGATGGCGTTGTGCGCGCCGGAAAGGATCGACAGGCCGATGACCTGCACGTCCTCCTGCAGCGCCGCGTTGACGATCATCTCCGGGGTCTGGCGCAGCCCGGTATAGATCACTTCCATGCCGGCGTCGCGCAGGGCGCGGGCGATGATCTTGGCGCCGCGGTCATGGCCATCCAGGCCCGGCTTGGCGACCAGCACTCGAATAGGGGGTTGCATGGTTCTCAGTGGGTATGCCGGCTCGAAAGCCGGCATGGCCGCCTGAAAGGCGGCGCTACGGAAGACGGGCCGGCGATCGGCGGCCATCGGCGTTCATCGGCGGCGTGAATCGGGTGTTCCGGCATCGTCTTACAGGTGCGTGGCTTCCTGGTACGTGCCGAAGACGCCGCGCAGCGCGTCGCAGATCTCGCCGAGCGTGGCATATGCCCGCACCGCATCCAGAATATACGGCATGGTATTCTCCGCGCCTTCGGCGGCGCGGCGCAGCGCATCGAGGGCCCTTTGCACTCCGCTATGATCCCGCCGGCTCCGCAGCGCGGCCAGCTTTTCCCGCTGATGGCGCGCGGCGGTTTCGTCGATCTGCAGCAGCTCGATGGGCTCCTCGGCGGACTGGAAGCGGTTCACCCCCACGATCACGCGCTCGCCCGTCTCCACCTCCCGCTGGTAGCGGTAGCTGGCGGCGGCAATCTCGCTTTGCGGGAAACCTGCTTCGATGGCCGCGATCATCCCGCCCATGCCGTCGATGGCGGCGATGTACTCGTTGGCGGCCGCTTCCATCTCCACCGTGAGCTTTTCCAGCAAGTAACTGCCGCCCAGCGGGTCCGGCGTATTGGTCACGCCGCTTTCGTAGGCCAGCACCTGCTGCGTGCGCAGGGCAATGGTGACGGCCTGCTCGCTGGGCAGGGCGTAGGCCTCGTCGAGCGAATTGGTGTGCAGCGATTGCGCCCCGCCCAGCACCGCCGCCAGCGCCTGCACGGCCGTGCGCACCACATTGTTGTATGGCTGCTGCCAGGTGAGCGAGCAGCCGGCGGTCTGCGCGTGGAAGCGCAGCTTCCAGCTGCGTTCGCTCCTGCGCGCCGTAGCGGTCGCGCATGGCGTGGGCCCAGATTTTGCGCGCCGCGCGGTACTTGGCGATCTCCTCGAAGAAATCGTTGTGGGCGTTGAAGAAAAAGCTGAGGCGCGGCGCGAATTCGTCGACGGCGAGGCCGCGCGCAAGCGCCCAATCCACGTATTCCATGCCGTCGCGCAGCGTGAAGGCCAGCTCCTGCACCGCCGTGGAGCCGGCTTCGCGGATGTGGTAGCCGCTGATCGAGATGGGATTGAACCGGGGCGTGTGGCGGGCGCCGAATTCGATGGTGTCGGTGACCAGCCGCATGGACGGCCGCGGCGGAAAGATGAATTCCTTCTGCGCGATGTATTCCTTCAGGATGTCGTTCTGCAGGGTGCCCGAGACGCGCGCCCAATCCACGCCCTGCTTTTCCGCCACCGCCAGGTACATGGCCCACAGCACCGCCGCCGGCGAATTGATGGTCATGGAGACGGTGACCTCGCCCAGCGGGATGCCGCGGAACAGGATCTCCATGTCCTCGAGCGAGCAGACCGACGCGCCGCACTTGCCGACTTCGCCCTCGCTCAGCGGGTGGTCGGCGTCGTAGCCCATCAGGGTGGGCAGGTCGAACGCCACCGAAAGCCCGGTCTGCCCCTGCTCCAGCAGGTAGTGATAGCGGCGGTTGGTTTCCTCGGGCGTGGCGAAGCCCGAAAACTGGCGCATGGTCCAGAGCTTGCCGCGGTACATGTCGCGGTGGATGCCGCGGGTGTACGGAAACTCGCCGGGCGCGGCCAGGTCGCGGGCGGGGTCGATGCCGCGCAGATCTTCGGGCCCGTACAAGGGCTCGATGGGCACTCCGCTGATGGTGGTGAATTGCCGTTCCGCCGTCTTCATCCGCCTGCCGCCGCTAACTCCATCTTACGCATACGCCGCGCCCACAAAAAAGCCGGCTCCGAAGAGCCGGCAAATGACGAAACCGGGAACTGGAGACCGTTCCCCCCGAACCGTGCTCCAGCCCAGTCTCCACTCGGTTCGATACGCCGCAAGCGTGTTCAGTTGCATTAGCTAGTACCGAAGTTTGTGAAGTCGAGAACGGTTCGGCGTGACATCCGGGCGTTGGTTCGCAAGCGGGCGGCTGAACGTTCAGTTGCGCGCGCCCACGGCTTCGCTGCGGCCGGCCAGCGGCTCGATGACACCGTTGCCGCAAACCGCCACGCCGGTGCGCATCAGCGCGCTGAGGAACGTGAACAGAAGCGCATAGAAGGCCTGTTCGGTGAGCGGCTGTTTGCCGGGCAGGCGGAAACTGGCGGGCAGTTCCTTGGAAATGCCGATGCGCACGGAGTTGCGGTGCGCCTTGCCGCCGCGGTCGCGCTTGTTGGCGAGGGTGAGCGGGGTCTGCATGACGCATCCGCTGCGGCCATCCACGTAGAACTGGCAGCGCGAAAACCAGCCCAGATTGGCGGGGTCGGCCGCATCGAACAGCAGCAGCGGCGCCTGCCGCGCCGGAGCGCTCAGGTCCAGCAGGATGGTCCGCTGCCCGTCCTTGGTCCTGGTCTCGAAGCCGGCATCGCGTGCAATCTTGCTCACGATCTGCGGCTGGAGTTCCAGGTAAATCAATTTGTGTTGGCCGGCCTGGAGTACCTGCATGCCCGAAGGGACATTGTAACGCAGCCGATTGGCAGACCACGGAAAAGGATGGTCCGCCTATGGGAATCCCTGAACATCGCGGTTGGCAGACCACAAAAGACGATGGTCTGCCCTACATGGTCTGCCCTACGGGGCGGTGGCTTCGGCGCCGCCGCTGATCACCCAGCCATCGGCCAGCTGGATGACGCGGTGGCCGTAGGCGGCGTTGGCTTCCGAGTGCGTCACCTGCACGATGGTGGTGCCTTCGTCGTTGAGCTTCTTGAAAAGCTCCATGATCTCCTTGCCCTGGCTGGAATGCAGGTTGCCGGTGGGCTCGTCGGCCAGGATCAGCTTGGGGCTGGCGATCACCGCGCGCGCCACCGCCACCAACTGCTGCTGGCCGCCGGAAAGCTGGCTGGGATACAGGTCGCGCTTGCCCACGATGTGGAAGCGGTCGAGCGCGTCGCACACCATGGCGGCCCGCTCCGGAGCTTTTCACGTTGCGGTAGGAGAGCGGGATGTCGAGGTTCTCGTAGACCGTCAGGTTGTCGATCAGGTGGTAGCTCTGAAACACGAAGCCGATGTATTTCTTGTTCAGCTCCACGCGGTCCTTGGGCTTCATGCGGTGGACCTGGTGGCCCAGGAATTCGAACTCGCCCGTCCACGCGCCGTCCAGCATGCCGAGGATGCTCAGCAGCGTCGATTTGCCGGCGCCGGAGGGCCCCATGATGGTGACGAACTCGCCTTCCTTGATCTCGATGTTGATGCGGCGCAGCACGTAGGTCCGCCCGTAGCCGCCTTCATAGAATTTCTCGACATTCCGAAGTGTGATCATGTAACCCCTATTCGTGCCGCAGCGCCGTCACGGGTCCAGGCCATGGCGCGCCGCGACGGCAGATAACTGGCGGCCAGCGCCACCACTCCCAGCACCAGCGCGACGCCGGCAAATGTATATGCGTCGGTCGGCTTGACGGCGTACAACATTTTTGCCATAAAGCGGGTGGCGAAGAATGCCGCGACCAGCCCGAACGGCGATTCCGCACCCCGCCATGCCGCGCCCCCTGCCCCAGCACCAGGCGCAGGATGTGGCCGTCCTGCGCGCCCAGCGCCATGCGGATGCCCATCTCGTGGGTGCGCTCGCTGACGTCGTACGCCACCACGCCGTAGATTCCTACGGCGGCCAGCACGAACGCGATTCCGGCGAAGGCCGCCAGCACGAAGGTATTGAAGCGCGCCGCCCCCAGCGCCGATTCCGCGATGGCATCCATGGTGCGGACGTTCATCACCGGGCGTTCGGGATCGAGCGCATGGACTTGCCGCTCGACGGCCGAAGCCAGCGAGCGCGGATCGCCGGCCGTGCGCAGGGCGACGGCCATGGTGGAGAACGGCGTCTGGGGATAGGGATTATAGATGGTGGGCCAGTCGTGCGCCAGGCGGTCGGGCTCCAGCCGGTCGGGGCTGATGCCGCCCACCACGCCGACGATTTCGGCCACGCGGCCCGCGGTGGCTACCTCAATGCTGATCCTTCCGCCCAGCGCCGCGGCCGGGCCGCCCGGCCAGAAGCGATCGGCCAGAGTCGGTCGACGATGATGACGGGCGGGGACTGCGCGGTATCCGCCGCGCTGAAATCGCGCCCGGCGAGAAGTGGGATGCCCATGGTGTGGAAATAGGAAGGGCGTAGCGGCGCGCAGCGATGCCGATGGGGTGCTCGCTGAGCGGCAGCGGGGCGGCCCAGCAACGGTGAAGGTGGTGCCGGGATCGAGGCCGGTCAGCGGCAGCGCGTTGACGGCGGCCGACGCCGCGGACGCCCGGCAGAACGGAGATCCGGTCCAGCAATTGCCGGAGGAAGGCGATGCGGCGCTCTCGTGGCCGCATTCGGACCCGCGTTTAAGCGGGATCCGCAGGGTGAGCAGACCTTGGGAGCGGTAGCCCGGGCGGTAGGAGCGCAGGCTGAGGAAGCTGCGGAGAAGCAGCCCGGCGCCCACCAGCACCACCAGGGCGATGGCCATTTCAATCACCACCAGGGCATTGCGCAGGCGGCGACCGGAGCGGCTCATGGTGCCGCCGCGGGCGGTGGCCGTGAGGGCGGCGTTCAGGCGCCGGCTGGAGATCTGCGCCGCCGGCGCCATGCCGAACAGCATGCCGGACACGGTGGAAACGACAAGAGTGAAGGCAAACAGCTGCAGGTCGGGGGCGGCATTGGCCAGGTTGGGGAGGGTTTCCGAACCCAGCCGCGCCAGCCACCCCACGCCGGCGCCGGCCAGCAGCAGTCCCAGCCCGCCTCCGGCCAGCGAAAGCACCACGCCTTCCACCATGAACTGGCGGACCAGCCGGCCGCGGCTGGCGCCCAGCGCCATGCGCGCCGCCATCTCCTTTTGCCGGCCGGCGCCGCGCGCCAGCAGCAGGTTGGCCACATTAACGCAGGCCATGAGCAGCAGCAGACCGACGGCCGCCGCAATCACCAGCAGCGGTTCTTCGACGCGGCCCACAATCTGCTCGCGCATGGAATACACCGCCGGCTGGTACCCTTATTCAGCGCCGGATCGGACTGCTCCAGCCGCCTGCCCCAAGGCCGCCAGCTCCTGCCGCGCCCGCTCCATGCCCGCCCCGGCGCGCAGGCGCGCGATCACCATCAGGATCCGCGCATATCGAGGACGTGCACGTTGGTGGTCTCGAGCGCCAGCGGCACCCAGGCTTCCACCTCCGGCTGCAACACGGCAAAGCGCGGCGGCAGGATGCCCACGACCGTGTAGATGCGGTTGCCGAGTTGCACATTCCGGCCCAGGATGGCCCGGTCGGCTGCGAACCGGCGCGTCCAAAGCGAATGGCTGAGCAGGACGACGTTGTCGTGGCCCGGGACGGTCTTCCTCGGGCTGGAACGCCCGCCCCAGTGCCGGCTGGACGCCGAGCGCCGGGAAAGAGGTGGCGGAGACCATTCTCCGCTTTAATTTCCTCCGGATCGATGCGGCCGTTCGGACCCGCCACCAGGTTCAGGGGCAGATTGCTGGATCGCGCCCATGGACTTCCGAGCGACCGGACCTGCTGCTGCCAGGCGAGGAAATTCGCCAGCGCGACCGGCGTTTTCAGATTATTCCCCGCCGGCTTCTTCTCCCAAAGCACCACCAGCCGATCCGATTGGGGAAACGGGAGGGCCTTCAGCAGCACCGCGTCCACGACGCTGAAGATCGCCGTGGCCGCACCCATTCCAACGCTCAATGCAGCCAGCGCGGCCGCGCTGAATGCCGGCGATTTGCGGAACAGGCGCACCGCGTAGCGGAGGTCCCCCATCGCAAGCATGCCTGCCAGAGTAACAAATTGCACGGGAGGGGATTGGGGGTTGGGGATTGGGGATTGGGGTCTTCGGCGCGAGCTTGCTGCGCTCGCCGCGATGCTGGTTCGGTGCGGTCCCTCGTGGAAACGTTAGGACCGCGCGGAGTTCGCGAGGCGCCGGGAGCCGCATCGCCCTAATCCCCAATCCCTAATCCCCAATCCCTGATCCCCAAACCCCTAACTAAGGCGAGTTAGCATTCTCTTATGGGCCGATTCGCATTGTCCGGCGACGCCCGGATTTACTACCGTCTGGAAGGGCGGGACGACCTGCCCCTGCTGGTTCTCTCCCATGCTCTGGGGACGGATCACGGCCTCTGGGACGCGCAGGCGGCGCTGCTCGAGCGCTTTCAGATCCTGCGCTTCGACACCCGCGGCCACGGCGCTTCCGACGCGCCCGCGGGCGATTATTCGATGGCGCAACTGGCGGCGGACGTTCTGGCCGTGGTGGATGCCACCGGTCGCGGCCGCTTCGCCTTCTGCGGCCTCTCGCTGGGCGGCATGATCGGCCAGTGGCTGGGGGCGCACCACGCCGCGCGCCTCACGCGCCTAGTCCTGGCCAACACGTCGCCGCGGGTGGCCGACCCCGCCGCCTTTGAGACTCGCCGCCGAACCGTGCTCGAACATGGCATGGCCGCCGTCAGCGATGCCGCCCTGGAACGCTTCTTTTCAGCCGCGACGCGCGCCCGCCGCGCGCCCGTGGTGGACACCATCCGCCACATTCTGCTGGACACCGGTCCCATCGGCTACGCCGGCTGTTGCGCCGCCGTCCGCGACATGGACCATACCGGGATTCTGGAGCGGATCGCGGTTCCCACGCTGGTCATCGCCGGCGACCACGACCAGTCCACCCCCTGGACGGGCAACGGCGAAATCCTGGCCGCCCGCATCCCCGGCGCCGCCGTGCGGCACCTGCCCACGGCGCACCTGTCCAACCTGGAAGATCCGTCCGGCTTCGAGGCCGCGCTGCTCGAATTCCTCTAAGACTGTTTGCACCGGTCCCCAGGCGGCCAGGCGCCCGGTTTCGAGCACCCCGGCGGTATGGCAGAGCCGCGCCACCGAAGCCAGGTCATGCGAGATATACAGGATGGAAATGCCCAGTTCGGCGTTGAGGCGCTCAAACAGGTCCAGGATGCCGCCGCGGGAGGCGGGATCGAGCGCGCTGGTGGGCTCGTCGGCAATCAGCAGCCTGGGCCGGTGCATCACCGCCATGGCGATGGCCACCCGCTGCGCCTGGCCGACGCTCAACTGGCGCGGATAGCGCCGCAGGAAGGCCGCTTCGCGCGGCAGCCCCATGCGCTCCAGCAGCGCTTCCACTTCCGGCCGGACCATTTTCCAGCGCTCCCGGGCATGCGCGCGCCAGACCTCGCGCAACTGCGTTTCCACGCGCAGCGCCGGGTTGAGCGCCGAAAGCGGGCTCTGAAACACCAGCGCGATCTCCCGGCCGCGCAGGCGGCGCAGCTCTCCCGGGCCGCAACCCATCAGCTCGCGCCCGGCGAAACGGATGGATCCGCGCACGCTGCCGCCGCGCAGTTCGAGCAGGCGCATCAGGGCCAGCGCCACCGTGCTTTTGCCCGACCCGCTCTCTCCCAGCAGCCCCACGATCTCGCCCTGCCCGATGGCCAGACGGACGCCATCGAGCACCCCCGCCCGCCCCGGATAATCGGCCGAAATCTCCGCCTCCAGGATGGGCCCGGCATGCCCGGCCGCTACCGCAGCCATAGCCACTCCACGTTCCACAGCACCTGCGGGCGCAGCACGGAGGGTTCGGCATTGTGCAGGCGCGGCGAGAGGGCCACCAGCGCGTCCCGGTTCACCAGGTACAGGAACGGCTCCTGCTCCCAGACGATTTTCTGCACCTGGTCGAACAGCGCTTTGCGGCGGCTGTCATCCATGGCCGAGGCCTGCTGCCGCATCAGGCGGTCGATGGCGGCTTCCCACTCCGTGGCCGGGGACGGCTGCCCGGGATTCCACTGGTGATTGGCCGCCGAACTCAGCCAGACGTTCATCTGGGCGTCGGGATCGAGATCCACGTTGGTGGTGCCAAGCAGGCAGGCTTCATACTGAAACGTCTTGCCGATGCGCTCGATGAGCGAGGGAAAATCCAGCTGCACGATGTGGACGCGCATACCGAGCGCCGCCAGGTCCTGCTCGATCAGGGCCGCCATCCGCTCCCGCGCGCGGTTGCCGCTATTGGTGATGAGCGAGAATTCCACCGCGTGCCCCTGGCGGTCCAGAAGCGTTCCGCCGGAGTTGCGGAAACCATCGGCCGCCAGCAGCCGCCGCGCCGCCGCCGGGTCGAACGCGCGCGCTGCCAGTTGGCGGTTGAACCAGAAACGGTTGGCCGCCGAGAACGGCCCGATCCCCGGCGAGGCGTGGCCATGGTAGACCACCTGGCACAGGTCCCGGCGGTGGATGGCGAGCGAGACGGCGTGGCGGAAATTGGGCGAGGCGAACCAGGCCCGGCGCCAGGCGGGAATGCCGGCGTCCGGCTTCATATTGAACCAGAGCAGCTCGCCTTCGAGCGAGGGCCCGACGTCGCGCGCTCCGGCGGTCTGCTCGAACAGGTCCGGGTCAAGCGGCGAGATGGCGTGGATTTCCCCCTGGCGGAAGCGCAGCGCTTCCAGTTCCCGGCTCTGCACGATCTCCAGGCGCACCGCATCCAGGTACGGCAGGCGGCGCCCGCCGGACATCTTCCAGTAATTCGGATTGCGCCCGAGCAGCAGGTACGATCCCGGCTTGTGCTCGACGATGTGGAACGGCCCCAGAACCGCCCCCAGCTTCAGCGGCGAATTCCGGGAGAGGATGGCGACCTGGTCGAACAGGCGCGCGGCGCCCGCCACCGGCTCCGGAAAGATCACCGCGATTTCATAGGGGCCGCGCACGGCCGTGCGCACCGGCCCGCTGCCGGAACGGAAGGTATCGCCGGTGGGAGAATGCAGCGCCGGATCCATCAGCACCTGCATGGTGTAGGCCACGTCCTCGGCGGTGAACGGCGTGCCGTCGGAAAAACGCACGCCCGGGCGCAGCCGGAACGCGATCGCGCGCCCGCCGTTTTCGATTTTCCAGGAGACCGCCAGCTCCGGCTCCAGTTGCTGGGTGGCCCGGTTGACCCGAACCAGCACGCCGCCGGTCAGGTAGCGGACGGTCTCCGAGGGCTCGTCCTCCACCAGCACCGGATTGAGACTGCGCGGCTCGCTGTGCAGGCAGATGCGCAGCTCGCCGCCCCATTGCTGGGCGCCGAGGACAGCCGCCGTAAGGGCAATCAGACACCCGAGGATCAACGGCCCGGGAGCGGAACGGGTCGTATACCGGCGGGATCCATCGGCCGCTCGCATCGTCATACGTGGTACTCATCGGCCGAAACCAGAAGCTGGCAGCAACTCACCATGGCGAACAGCAGCAGCGCCGGCGCCAGCGCCAGCGGGTGGCGACCGATGGCAGGCAGGTCCGCCAAGTCCCGGAGCATGCCGCCGAGCGAAGGCAGCGGCTCCGGCACACCCAGGCCGAGCAGGCCCAGGTTGGCTTCCGCCAGCAGAAACGCCGGCGCCGTCACCAGGAATTGCGTCCACACCAGGGGCAGCAGGTTGGGCAGAATCTGCACCAGCGCGATGCGCAGCCCGGAGCAGCCGGCGGCGTGCGCGGCCAGCGCGAATTCCGATTGCCGCCGTGCCTTGACCGCCGCCATCAGGATACGGCACGGCCCCGCCCATCCGAGCAGGCCCAGCAGCCCGAAGGTCACCACGACGGTCATGCCCGCCGGGGCATCGAGCGGGAGCGCCGCGCGCGCCGCCAGCAACGCAAAAATCCAGGGAAGGGAGAGGCACAGGTCCGCCGCCACCCCCACCAGCCGCTCCGCGGCGCGCCCCCCGTAGCCGCCCGCCAGGGCCAGCGCCAGGGCCAGCCCGGTGGCGAGCAGCGCGGCGGCCGGCGCGCACTCGAGCGACACCCGCCCGCCGTACAGCATCCGCGACAGCCGGTCCCGCCCCAGATCGTCGGTGCCCAGCGGAAAGCGCCGGGAGATCCCGGCACGTGTGGCGTCGCGAAACTGCCCGGTATAGGAATGGGGCGCGACCAGGCCGCTCAAGAACAGCAGCGCCGCCATGGCCGCCAATGTCCAACCCGCCGCACGCCGCATCGCCGGTCCACTCCTCCTTTTCAACTCCTCGCCCTTTTCAACTCTTCGCCGCGCGTACGGCGTCCGCCAGCAGGTTGGCGCCGGTGGTCAAGGCGGCGATCAGCAGCGTGATGTTCACCAGCACCGGCAGGTCGCGGGAAAGGGCCGCCTGCCAGAACAGGTTGCCGATGCCCGGCGAATCGCAGAGGGCCTCCACCGGAATGGTGGCCCCTATCGCCATGCTCACGGAAACGCCGGCCAGCGCCGCGAGCTCCGGCCACACCGGCGCCACCACGTGCAAGCCGAGGATGCGCCAGTTCGCCAGCCCCATGGCCTCCGCCGCCAGCACGTGCGGCGCATTGGCCGCGGCCGCCACCGTGCTGTGGGCGTAGCGGAAGATGCGCGGCAGCAGGATGGCCGCAATCGCCACCGCCGGCGTGCCCCCGGCATAAGCGCACGCCAGCGCCAAAACCGCCGCCGGCACCGAGAGGAGCGCGCCGCTCCCCACGGCGGCGGCCGCTTGCGCCGGCCGGAACCCGCGCCCGCCGCGCCGCAGCTCCAGACCCGCCACCGCCGCCAGGCTCAGCCCCCAGGCCAGCGCCAGCCCCGCCGCCGCCGAATGCACGCTCACCGCCAGCCGCTCCGCCAGCAGCTCCCGGACCGGGCGGCCCAAAGAAATCGACTGGCCCAGGTCGCCCCGGGCCAGTCGCTGGCAGTAATCGATGTAATAGCGGAGAACATCGCCCTGTTCTTTCCCCTGGCGCGCGATCGCCTCCCGGCTGGCATCGGTCAGGCGCGCGTCCAGCAGGCGTTCGTCCATGCCAAAGCCCGGCGCCATCCGCACCAGGGTGGCGGCCAGCAGTCCGGAAACCGCCAGCACCGCCATCCATAGCGCCAGCCGTGAACCGGCTTGGGCGACAATGCGCCGGGCCCGCATGGGCGTCGCTCCTACCCGCCGCCGGCTACCGAGGGCCATGGCACCACCGAGCCCCAGCCCGCCGAGAGATTGCTCATGCGCGCCCGAGCCGGCGCGAGGGAAGGGTTGAACGGCATGGCAGCCGCGCACCGCGAAGCCGGAAGCAAGTTGCGAAAAGTCATCATGGTTTTTTTCCTTTCCTCCTTGGCTTCCTCCTATTTCTCGCCTTTGCCGGAGGTCGATTGGGCGTTGGGCGTGCTCTGCGCAAAGCTGGGGCTCGAACCCCAGACCGAGCTGGCGCCCACGCTGGACGTACTGGCAAGCGGCGTGCTGGAGGCGACCTTCACGGTGCCTTCGCCGGCGAACACCGACTCGCCCCAGGTGATCTGCTCGCCCCAGGTGATTTGCTCGCCCCAGGTGATCTGCTCGCCCCAGGTGATCTGCTCGCCCCAGGTGATCTGGTTGGCGTTCACCACGGAAATCGTGCCGGTGGAGGCGTTGATCACGGCCACCGGAGAAACCGCCGAGCCCGGCGCGAGGGCGGTGCTGTTCATGGCCGCCGTCAGGTTCAGGTAGCCTGCGCCGATGGTAAAGATGTCGTAGTAATCCGTGTATTGGATTCCCGTGGTGGGGTCAACGGCGAGGCTCGAAGCCGGGCTGGTGGCGGTGTTGGCGGCCGGAAACGATTTGTTGGCCGTCAACATCAGCCGCGCCTTCGCCTGGTCCGGAGTCAGAGTCGGATTCTGCTGGAACAGGATGGCCGCCGCTCCGCTCACCACCGGCGCCGCCATGCTGGTGCCGCTCATGATGAAGTATTTCGGGGTGGTGCCCACGCCGCCGTAGACCGAAGGGGCCACCTGGTTGGTGGGATACGCCATGTCCAGCGTGCTTCCCGGCACTCGCAGCGAGGTGATCAGGTTGCCCGGCGCCACGATGTCCGGCTTGACGAAGAGGTCGATCTGGGTCGGCCCTTTCGAGCTGTAGCTGGCCACCAGGTCGTCGCTTGGGTCGGGCGTGCCTTCCGTCTTCATGGCGCCGACCGTGATCACCCACGGATCGTTGCCCGGAGCCGTGATGGTGCCGTAGCCCTGCGTGCCCGCGGAATTGTCGCGGCCGTCGTTGCCCGCCGATACCACCACCATGATCCCCGCCTGCCACGCCTGCTCTACCGCCTGGCACAGGGGGTCGTTGGCCCAGGTTTCGAAGACCGGGCGGCCCATGGACAGGTTGATGACGCGAATGTTGTATTGCTGTTGCAGCGAGATGGCTTCGTCGATGGCCGCGATGATATTGGAGTCGTAGCCGGCGCCGGTTTCGTCGAGCGCGCGCAGGTTGATCAGGTTGACTCCCGGGGCCATGCCGCGATACAGGCCGCTCGAGTTGGCGCCGCTGCCGGCCACGATGCCGGCCACGTGCGTGCCATGCCCGTACAGGTCCCTGGTGATGCCTTCGCCGGTGAAATCCTGGCTGTACACCACGCGGCCGGCCAGGTCCGCGTTGGTCGTGTCGATGCCGCTATCGATCACCGCCACGCCCACGCCCGTTTCCCGTCAGCCCGGACTGAAACGCCACGTTGGCGCCGACGGTGGCGGTGGTCAGGTCCAGTTTCGCCTTGTTGCTGACGCGGTCCGGCGAAACGTACTTGACGAAGGGCAGGCTCGCGATCAGCTTCACCAGGCCCTGCGGAACCGTCAGCACCAGAACCTTGGGAAAGTGCTTGTATTGTCTCTGCACCGCCGCCCCGCTTCCGCTGAACGCACTCAGCATGGCGGAATTGGTGGAAGTGTTGAGTTGCACCATAACCCGGACAGGCGTCATCGGGCTAGTCACCTGGAAGTCCGGAGATACGGTACCAGCCAGAGCGCAAGTGGTGATTGCTGCGATCGAAAGAATCAGTCGAAGTGGAGTTTTCATAATGGCTCGCGCCTTCCCAGACTGCACTCGGACACCACACGTAAGTTCTTTTAATTCAACGTGGAACGGTCGCGCCGCGGGGACACATTGGCGTCGTGGGACAAGTTGTCCCCGGCGTCGAGCGAGGCGGCCAGCGCGGCCAGGTCCGCGGCCGCCGACATGCGATCCGGGATGCCTTTCTTATGCGCCTGCTTGGTGATGTACATGCGCCGGTCGGCTTCCGCCAGCAGCCCCTCGGCGTCATTGCCGTGCTCCGGACAAAACGCCGCCCCGATGCTGATGTTCAACAGCCGCTCCCCGCACACCAGGAGCCCCGCTTCCACCACCACCTTCTGCAAAGCCTGCTGCTTGGGCGCCAGGTCCGCTTCCGCCAGTCCCGGCAGCACCAGGACGAATTCGTCGCCGCCCATGCGCGCCACGTAGTCGTACTCGCGGCAGCATTCGCGCAGTCCCGCCGCCACCAGCTTCAGCACGCGGTTGCCCTCCAGGTGCCCGAAACGGTCGTTGACCTGCTTGAAGCCGTCCAGGTCGCAGACCAGCACCGCCAGCTTTTCCTGCGATACGGCGCGCCCGCGAGAGCTCGGCGTCCAGGTGCAGAAACAGCGAGCGCGCGTTGGGCAGCGAGGTGAGCGCGTCGGTAGTCGCCGAAATGGCGGCCTGCTGGAATTTCAGCGAGTTCTCGATGGTGAGCGAGATTTTCGGATTGATGGCCAGCAACACCCGCAGGTGGTCCTTGGTGAATACATCCTTGCCCAGGTGGTAGAGCGCCAGCACCCCGATCACGCCCACCGCGTTTTCGAGCGGCACCGCCAGCGCCGAGCGCAGGCTGCTGAACTTGGTGGGATCGTTCAGGTAGCCGGGCTCGACCGACGGATTCCCGTTGATGATCGGCTTGCGCGTCTCCGCCACCCACCCCGACAATCCCTGCCCCACCGGGATGGCCAGCGAGGAAAACAGCCGGAAATTCTCCCCGTTCACGTACTCCGGCACCAGCGTGGCTTCGCGGCGCACGTAGACCGCCATGGCGTCATAGGGAATCAGCTTCTTCAGCCGGCTGTCCAGCACGGACAGGGTTTCGTGCAGGTTCAGGGAATTGCCCAGGTCCTGGGTCAGCTCATACAGCGTTTGCACTTCCTGGCGCGCCGCCGCGATGGAGACCAGAAACTCCGGCTGCTGCTGGTCCGCCGCCCTGCTGCAGACCGGCACCCGGTGCTTTGCCGTTGGCGATGCGCACGTCCCTGGACAGGCGGCTGCGCCGGGGGCATCCTGCGCCCACGCCAGCTTCTCCCATTGCTGATAGTTCTCCTCCAGAATCCGCACCAGCGCCGGGTCGAAGCTCTCTCCGGATTGCGCGAGGCGACTTGCCGCATGGCGTCGTCGAGGGGCAGCGCCCGCCGGTACTGGCGGTCGGAGGCCAGGGCGTCGAAACAATCCACCAGCGCCAGCACGCGCGCTCCGATCGGGATTTCTTCCTCCTTCAATCCGTCGGGATAGCCGGTGCCGTTCCATTTCTCGTGGTGGGCGCGCACGATCGGCACCACCGCGTAGGGAAACTGCACCCGCGCCAGGATCTCCGCGCCCACGATCGGGATGGATTTTCATCTTCTCGAACTCTTCCGGGGTCAGCTTGCCCGGTTTCGAGATGATGTGCTCCGGCACCGCCAGCTTGCCGATGTCGTGCAGGATGGAGGCCGCGCGCAGCGCCTGCAGGTGGCCTTCCTCGAGCCCCGCCCGCTTGCCCAGCTCCACCGCGTAGACCTGCACCCGCTGCAGATGCTCGTGGGTGTTCTCGTCCTTGGCTTCGATGGCCAGCGCCAGCGCCTCGATGGTGCGCAGGTGCAGGGCCGCGATTTCCTGGGCGTGCTCCTTCTCCGACTCCAGCCGGCCCAGATAGAGCCGGTACGAGCGGAAAATAATGTAGACCACGGGCAGGCCGAGGAAGGTGGTCTGCCAGCCCAGCCGAGTGGTTGCAGATGCTGATCAGGCCGGCGATGCCACCGCCCACCAGGTAATAAGGGAAGGACCAGAAGTAGCACTCCTTCCAGATGCGGCGCAGGTTCTTGCCTTCGGTCGGCGGCAACCACCCCCGCTACCGAGAGCGTGTTGGTCAGAAAGTAGCCGATGGCGGCCAGGCCCACGCGCAGCGGCAGCGCCCGGTTGCCGCCCGGGAATATATGGTAGATCCCGTATCCGGCGGATACCGCAATCGCCATGCTGGCAACATTGAAGGCCAGTTGCAGTAGCTTCGGCGGGTACTTGGGCCTCCACAGGCACTGCACGGCGGTGGCCATGCAGGCCAGCGCCACCGTCTCCGGATAACTGAACTCCATCATGCTCAAGACCACGAAGACGTAGCTGACCGACATGGTGCTCAGGATGCCGGGCAGCTTCACCTTCAGCCCCGAAGCCACCAGCGCGATGGCGAGCTGGCAGAGGTAATGCAGCGGATCGGCACAGCTCCAGCCCGCCATGGCGTAGGCAAGGCTCAAGGCGCCCCCCGTAAGCACGGTCGCAATATACAATTTGGCGCGTATCTGCATGGCGGAGGGCCGTCAGTCTGCTTATCGGCCGCGCCAGCTCGAAGATTACAAAACCTGCCGATAAGAGGGAGAGAAGCGCTAAGGAAACCTACCATGCCCGCCGAGCGACACGTGTTTTTGGGAATGGCTGCGATCGTCGCCAGCCCGGCGATGGCGCGGGTGCTCGAAATCGCCCAGCGCGTGGCCCGTTCCCACGTGGCCGTGCTGGTCTCCGGGGAAACCGGCTCCGGTAAGGAAATCGTCTCCCGCGCCATCCATCATCATTCGCTGCGCTGTTCCAAGCCCTGGGTGGACATCAATTGCGGGGCCCTGCCGGACCAGTTGATGGAGAGCGAGCTGTTCGGGCATGAAAAGGGCGCGTTCAGCGGCGCCGATTCCACCAAGCCGGGGATGTTCGAGCTGGCCCACACGGGCACGCTGTTCCTGGACGAAGTGGCCGAGCTTGACCCGCGCATGCAGGTGAAATTGCTGCGCGTTCTCGACAACGTCCCGTATTACCGGCTGGGCGGGCAGAAGAAGGTGCAGGTGGACGTGCGGGTGATCGCCGCCACCAACCAGGACCTGGAGCAGGCCGTGGCGGCGGGACGCTTCCGCTCCGACCTCTACCATCGCCTGGCGGAGTATGAGATTCATGTTCCGCCGCTGCGCGAGCGCGTCGAGGATATCGTCCCGCTGGCCGAATACTTTCTGGCCCAGCATTCCGAACAGGCGGTGTTTGCCGACGCCGCCGTTGCGCCCTGTGCCGCTATGCCTGGCCGGGCAACATCCGCGAATTGCGCAATGCCGTGGTCAACGCCATCGTCTCGGCCCGGCAATATCTGGTGGGCGTGGAGGACCTGCCGGCCCGCGTGCGCGCCCATAGTTCCCCGCTGGCCACGCCGGAACGGGTGCTCCTGCTCGACGGGCTCGAGCGCGACGCCATCCTCACCGCGCTGGCGCGCACCGAAGGACACCACCAGAAAGCCGCCGATCTGCTCGGCATTTCCCGCCGCACGCTCAGCCGCAAGCTCCGCGCCTATCGCCGCGAAATGCGGCAGGAAGCGCCCGCGTGGCAGCTTTCCTCCGTACAGTAGGGAGAAGTCCGGAGCGAAGACGGCGGCAGTGCGGCAGTGGCCTCTCAACGCCGCGCCAGGATGGTGAGTCCGACCACCAGGATGCGACCTAGCGGACGTGCAACTACACGGACGTCGCGGCAGTAACGGAGGGTGAACCGGCTGCGGATCGGGGCGAGCTGACGTCGATTTCCGGGCCCAACCCGAGGTCCTGGTCACGGAGGCCGCGGAGAGCGGCGGGAAGGTCGGCGCCGCGATCGTCGCGGACCTGCCACAATCCGTAGCCGGCCACTCCGATATCCACATGCCAGCGCCTTGCCGGGGAGTCGAAGGGTCTTGCCGGCGCCGCCCTGAAACTGGAACGTGTCGCCACGCGTGATATCGATGCCCTGCTTCCGCTGGTTCAGATCGTAACTGGCGAGAGCGGAGAGATGCCAGGTTTTGGCGCGGTCGAAGGACAACGTGATCCGAACGAAAATTCATGAGTCCATTGGCCGTTGCCGATGCCGCCGCTTTCCCCGGGGCTGAAGCGCCCGGTCGGCGCGTAGAAAGAGTATCCTGCCACGATATCCATTTGCTTCCGCTTCCAGCCGATACTGATGGGCTGGACATAGACGTCGGCCAAGCCGAACGTATCGACGTCCACCTCCGGGACGTCGGTCGAGAGGGAGAGGTGCGCATAAGGGACACCTACCGCCACATTCATGTACATGGAATGCCAGGGCAGTTTGAAGGTCACCTGGAACCCGGCGAGGTTTGCCACCAGATCCAGGTCGAGCCCCACGGGAAGACGATTTCCCTGCCCGCCGAAAATCTCATTCGCGCTGTAAGAGAGAAAGCGGTCGAGGACGTAGAAGGCCGCTATCCGGCTGGGAGCCGGCGAGGAGTCCAACGGCGCCCAGCACTTTGTGGCCGAGGTTCTGCGCGGCCGCCGGCGCCGGCCGGAGGAGCGCGATCAGGACAAGGGACAGGCGGGCCGACGGTGAGGGGATGCGGATTTCATCGACCCCTTCAGTTGGTTTAGACACTGGGTCCAAACCGCCAACCCGGCCCCGTTAGGGCTCAATATACAACGACTCCGGAACCGCCGAGGATCGGCGAAAGTCCGAGTCCGTGCGAATCTTCTACAGGCGCGGAGCCCGAATTGCCCGATGTTGTACAATCGTGCCTTGGCCTGCGGCCTCGGACTGCGGGCCCGCAGCAAACTTTTTCACAGGAGCGGTGGATGTCGGAAATGTCGAGAAGAGATCTGTTCCGGAAGGCGGCGCAGGACGCCGCGGCGGCCGGCCTGCTGGCGGCAGGTGCGCAGCAGTTGGGCGCGGTTCCCATGGGGATTCCGATCGGAAGCCAGACCTATCCCCACCGCAAACGGATTCAGGACGGCGACTTCGCCGGCTTATGTAAGGATATGGCGGATATCGGCGTCGGGAACCTGGAATTGTGCTCGACGGCGTACGCCGAGTTCGCCGTCCTCTCCAACGGAAAGCAGGCGCGGAGAATCCTCGAGGATCACGGCCTGAAGTGTCCCAGCGGCCACTTCGAAATGAGCGAGCTGCGCAACCGGCAGGAGCAGGCGATTGCCTGGGCCAAGGATCTCGGCATGACGCAGATGGGCACGGCCAGCCTGGGCGCGCCGAGCGGGCACGGCGCCGCCGGCTTCGAGGGCATGGACAGCGACCACCTGACCCTGGACATGGTCAAGCGGGTGGCGGATGCTTACAACCGTATCGGCGAAGTGGCGGCCAAGGCGGGCCTGCAGCAGTTCCTGCACAACGAGGCGTTTGAACAATCGCAGGTGGAGGGCCGGCTGACTTACCAGGTGTTACTCGAGCGGCTCGACCCGAAGCTGGTCAAAATGCAGTTTCAGATGTCCAGCATGCGCGTGGTGGGGGACCCGGTGATGTACTTCGAGAAGTATCCCGGCCATTGGGTTTCGCTGCACTTACAAGGCGTGAACCTGGACCCGCCGGCGCAGACGCCTGCCGGAGGCCGCGGTCGCGGCGGGCGCGGGCCCGGTTTGGCCGTGGGTGCGGACAAGGTGGATTGGCCGAAGGTCTTCGCCGCCGCCAAAGCCGCCGGGCGTGAGAAACTACTTTGTCGAGCAAAGCTGGGACTTGACCGTCGAGAGCGTGGCTTACCTGAAAACCGTGAAGGCGTGATGGCGCCGGCCGTGAGTATACGGGGTTAGGGATTGGGGGTCAGGGCCGAGCCTCACTTGAAGTGATTAGAGAACTGGTGTTAGGATTCTCTCGTCAGCTTAGACCTTTACCAAGGAAGGAACAGAAATGGCCGACGCTCCGGCACCAGCGCCATCCGCGACGAAAGCACCGGACACGACCGCCGGCACGGGAACGCAAGCCGGACCCGCGCCGGCGAAGGCATTCCCTTATGCGCCCAATTACACTCTGGCGGGGCTGCTTCTGGCGGGCGGGTTGCTCGTCATCTTCGGGACGGCGGCAGCCACCACCATCTTCCACGCCAGGCTTGCGTACACGGGCGGGGATGCAGCGGCCGCGCCGGCATCCTGTTCATGCTCGCTTTGATCATAGCGGCCCCGAATATGATTCTGGACGATAGCCCGGACCAGGGCGGCGAGCCGAGCACGATGCGCATCCTGACGCTCGCGATTGTTTTCGTTTTCTGCGCGCTGGCGCTCAAAAGCGGTTGGGACACGGGCAAGCTACCCAGCCTGCAGGACCAGGGTAACTGGGTATGGCTGATCACGGCGGCGCTCGGTGGTAAAGCGTTACAAAAGTACGCCGAAATCCGCGATAAGTAATGAAGTGGGAATTGGTCGGGGCGAGTGGATTCGAACCACCGACCTCCTGGTCCCGAACCAGGCGCTCTAGCCAGGCTGAGCCACGCCCCGAAACTCGAATTATATCAATTCCCGCCGCCATGCGCCAATCGGGCGGACGTTTATTTCGCGGCGCCGCGGTAATCGCGGTCGATGCGCCGGATATAGCGCAGCGTCTCCTCATAGGGCGGGATGGCGCCGCGATACTTCTCCACCGCGCCCGGCCCGGCGTTATACGCGGCCAGCGCATGCCAGAGCTTGCCGTCATACAGGATAAGCAGATCGCGCAGATAGCGCACGCCCGCCTCCATATTCTGCGCGGGGTCCCGCGGGTCGGCACCCAGAAGGCGGGCGGTGGAGGGCATCAACTGCATCAGCCCGATGGCGCCCTTGGGCGATACCGCATTGGCCTGGCCCGCCGATTCCGCCAGCATGACGCTGCGCACCAGCCGGCGCGGCAGCCCGTACTTGTCCGCCGCGGCATCCGCCAGTTCAGCGGGCGCGGGATCATGCCGGGCAGCAGCGGCCGTTTTCGCGTCCGCCGCCCGGACCGGCGGGCCGTCCGGCTCGAAGCCCGTCACCTGGTCCGCGCTCAGCTCGATGTATCCGCCCCCCGTATACAGCCTGACCTTGCCGCCTTCGAACTCGTGGCGTTCGGCGCGCAGGCGCGCACCGGTGGCCAGCAGGGCGTACTCGCCGCCCACCGCCGGGATGGCCGCAAGCAGCAAAAGGATGGCGAAACTCCGCATCGGGTATCCGGTTCTTCGAGCGATCAGCGCCGTGTCTTCGCCGGTCGTTTGACGACCGAGCTCCTGGAATTGTCTCCTTGTTATATTTTGACGCGACCGGAGGGCTTAATGTGGAGAAAAACCTGCTCAGGTCGATTTGGTATCTTGGAAGAGTCGTTCCCGGGTATGCCGTTTCATATTCAGCCCATTCGTGAATTTCTAGTCCGTCCGGCTCTGCCCGACTCGCTCGACCGCATGACCGAGTTGGCGTACAACCTGTTGTGGAGCTGGGTTCCGATCGTCCGCGCCCTGTTCCGGCGCCTGGATCCGGTGCTGTGGCGGGAGTGCGGGTACAACCCCGTGTTGATGCTCGGCCGCGTGTCGCAATCCACGCTGCAGAAGGCCGCCAGCGACCCGCGCTACCTTTCGCTGTACCGGGCCGCCTGCGAGTCGTATGACGCGCATGTTAAGAAAGGCCCGGCGCCGCCGGACGGCAAGCTGGTTGCATATTTCTCGGCCGAATACGGCCTGACCGAATGCCTGCCCGTGTACTCCGGCGGCCTCGGCATTCTTTCGGGCGACCATTTGAAATCGTCGAGCGACCAGGATTATCCGCTCATTGCCTTTGGCCTGCTCTACCAGCAGGGATATTTCCGGCAGATGCTGAACCCGGACGGCTGGCAGCAGGAGCGCTATCCCACCAACGATTTTTATACGCTGCCCATCCGGCCGGTTAAGGACGCCGCGGGCCAGGACCTGAAGGTGACGGTGCGCCTGCCCACCGGCAACGTTTACATCCAGGTGTGGAAACTGGAAGTCGGCCGGGTCACGCTCCACCTGCTCGACACGAACATCCCCGAAAACGTTCTGCCGCAGGACCGCGACATCACCGATTCGCTGTACGGCGGCGACACGGATACGCGCATGCGCCAGGAGATCGTGCTGGGCATCGGCGGCATGCGGGCGCTCAAGGCAATGGGGCTGCGTCCAACCGTGTTCCACATGAACGAGGGCCACTCGGCCTTCCTGGCGCTGGAGCAGATGCGGCTGTACATGCGCGAGGAGAAGCTGACGTTTGAAGAGGCGCTGATGGCGGCGCGGTCGAGCAACGTCTTCACCACGCACACGCCCGTCCCGGCCGGCATCGACCTGTTCGATCCCGGCCTGATGTACCACTATTTTTCGGACTTGTGCGGGGAAATCGGCATCGATTTTCATCAGCTCATGGCGCTCGGCCGGCGCAATGCGCACGATCGCGACGAGCGCTTCTCCATGGCCGTGCTGGCGCTGAATACGTCATCCTATCGCAACGCCGTCAGCCGGCTGCACCGCCAGGTGTCGCAGGAAATGTTTCACGATTTGTGGCCGCAGCTGCCGGTGTGGGAAGTGCCCGTCACGTCGATCACCAACGGCGTGCACCAGCCCAGCTGGCTCAACGGCGACCTGGCCGGACTCTACGACCAGTACCTGGCGCCGGACTGGCGCGAGCGCTTCAACGAGCCTTCCATCTGGGACCAGGTCCGCGATATTCCGGATGAGGAGCTGCTGGAGGTGCACCGCCGGCGCAAGCGGCGGCTGGTGAATTTCGTGCGCGAGCGGCAGCAGATTTCGGCGGTCCGGCGCCAGGCTTCGGCGGCGGAGGTGCGGCGGGCCAGCGAGGTGCTCGATCCGAACGCGTTCACCATCGGCTTCGCGCGCCGTTTCGCCACGTATAAACGCGCCACGCTGTTGTTCCGCGACGTGGAGCGGCTGAAGCGCATCCTGCTCAACAAGGATATGCCGGTGCAGCTGGTTATTGCCGGCAAGGCGCATCCCAAAGACCATCCGGGTAAAAGCTACATTCGCGAAGTGGTGCAGTTTTCGCGCGATCCCGACCTGTGGAAGTACGTGGTCTTCGTCGAAGACTACGACATGAAGGTGGGCCGCGAGATGGTACAGGGCGTGGACCTGTGGCTGAACAACCCGCGCCGCGGCGAGGAAGCCTGCGGCACCAGCGGCATGAAGGCCGGGATGAACGGCATTCTGAACCTCAGCATTCTGGACGGCTGGTTCGACGAAGCCTACGAGAAAGTCGGGCGGCTGGGCGATCGGCGAGCGCGAGCCCTACTCGGAAGACCAGGATGCGCTGCACGCCAGCGCCATTTATTACCTGCTGGAAAACGAGATCGTGCCCATGTTCTACGATCACCGCGAGCAGACGCCGCGGGAGTGGATGCGGCGCGTCAAACAATCGCTGATGTACATCACGCCGCAGTTCGATTGCCGCCGCATGGTGCACGATTACATGACCGAGCTGTACAATCCGGCGCACACGCAGCACATCCGCATGCGGCAGGGCGATTGCAACATGGTGCGGGAGAAGGCGCGCTGGGATCTGAAAATCCGCGAGGTGTGGGACCGCGTGCGCTTCGTCGAAGCGGGCGGTGGCCCTTCCGGATCCGTGACCAGCGGCAAGCCGGTTCCCGTGCGCGCGGCCGTCGAGCTGGCCGGCCTGGCCCCGGAAGACGTGCGCGTGGAACTGGTGATGGGCCGCATCGACAGCAACGGCCACCTGGAGGAAACCGAGGTGCTGGTGTTGCCGGCGATGGAGCAGCAGGGCACGGTGGCGGTGTTCGGCAAGGATGTAGTTCCCGAGCGGACCGGCCGTCTGGGTTACGCGTTGCGGGTAAGCCCGAACCATTTTGACGACCCGCTCACCCGGCCATGCACCAGCCTGCTGAAGTGGAGCGCAGTTGGATAAAGTCGGCACGGGATTGTTACATTTTGTATTCGCTCCCGTTTTTCGAATGTCTGAAGAAAGATGATGCAATCGGGACTTGTTTTGTGGTATATGTAGGTTTGATGGTATCGGGTCCGCCGATGCCAACGCGCCTCCACCTTTCCTGGTAACCCCACGTCCGATGCACCGGGATTCCGATAGACGTGGTGGGGACAGGCTCTGTGGGATCCCTGAGATGTTCCCGTGGCGCTCGCCAGAGGGTTTCTCATCGCGCTCGAAATTTTAGCAGTTTTCGTTCGATAGACGTTCTTCCATCCCGCAATTACGGAGTATTCTCCCCATGGACAGCGATCGCAAGTACCGGCAACACGGGTACATGGATTCGGACCGCGACAATAAACCGTTTCGCGACGGGCCCAAGCCGCAAGGTCCCCGCCCTCCCCTGGACGTCACCGGCCCCCGCCTGCCGCGACTGGTCCAGCATGTAGCCGCGGCGCGGTGCTTCAATTGCTCCACGCCTCTGCCCCCCGGAATTGACTTCAGCGGGAACTGCCCCAAGTGCAACGCCGAACTGCACTGCTGCAAACAGTGCACGCATTTCGAGCCCTCCACCCGCTTCCAATGCCTCAAGCCGGTGCCGGTGCGGATTGCCCTGAAGGATAAGGCGAACACGTGCGCCCTGTTTGCGCCTCGCGTTACGGTGGCGCGGGAGGGCACGAGCAACGGCGCGCCGGCTCAAGGGCCGGGCAACGGCGCCCCCAACCCGCAGGGCGGCCCGCCCGCGCCGCGCAACGCCGACGACGCCCGCAACGCCTTCGACAAGTTATTTAAGAAGCTCTAGCCCGCCCCATCCGGGCCGGCGCCGGCGGATTTTCAGCCCGCCGCAGGCTATCAGCCTGTCCCACCAAATCGCCCCACTCGCACATGCTCGCCCCGCGGCGCCCAGACCCGCGGATCCGTGGGCCCGAAAAGCGCCAGCACCGCCGTTCCCACGGCGGCGGCCAGATGGGTGATTCCGGAATCGTTGCCGACATACAGCCGGGCACGCGCCAGCCAGCAGGCCAACTCGTAAAGGTCCCCGATCTCCACGGCGCCATCGAGCGGCGGGTCCTCCGGCCCGCGGCACCAACGGACCGGCATCCGGCGCTCCAGGCCCGCCGCCAGCCGGCGGAATCCGGCGAGCGGCCAGTTCTTTTTCGGGCTGCTCGAAAACGGATGGATCACGGCAAAATTCGCGCGCGCCGCCGGGCAGGCGATGCGCGGGACGGCGTCGGAACCGCACTCGCAAATGGTCCGCGCCTGCTCCAGGTAGAAGTCCGCCGCATGCGGACCGGCGGCGTCCCGGGGCAGCGCGGGAAAAAACGTGAACGGCAGGTTGTGTTTGCGGACCTCGGCCCGGAACTCCGGCCGGTTCGAGCCGTACCAGGAGACGATGGAATCGAAGCCGCGCAGCCGCTCGATGAGCCGCGGCCCGGGCTCGGCGACGCCCACCAGATCCAGGCCGGTGGAGGCGATGGAGCAGGCGCGGCCGGCGAACCGCGCCAGCGGCACGTTCTGCGAGGCGGTCCAGACCTCGACATCGCCCCGGCACAGGCACTCCATGGCGGGCAGGGAGAGGATGAAGTCGCCGATCGCACCCGGGCGGATGAGCAGCCTGCGCATTCCCGTCCAGTATCGCAAGACAGGAATCGCGGGCCGCGTTTTATCCACAGCGTTTACACCGTCATGCAAGTGTAACCTGATGGAAACAGAGCAGAAATAAATTGAGGAAAACGGGATTTGGAAGCACAAAATCGATTGACGATTTGGGGCGGCAGGCGCATAGTAAGGGTGGTTCCAAGAGGTTTGAGGAACAGCAAGCCTCCGAAAACGTAGCGGACCGGGAACGATGATCCGTCGCCGAAAAACCTAGCAATAGAAAACGGTGGCGGGGAGCGAACGGAGATCGGGCGGAATCGGAAGGCGGGCCGGCAGGCAGCGAATCCGGCAGAACGCTTTGATCCGGAGGGAGGTAAAACTCCTGAAGGGGAGTGGAAGCCGGAGGAGCGGCAGGCCATGCGGGCAGTGGAAGCCGCAACGGGCAGGAGGCGATGAAGCAGACTCATCGGGAGCAACCCCGGTGAGGTTGTGGAGCCGAGCAGCCGAACGGGCGGTGGAAGCAGCCGGCAGGGGAACGAAGCGGCAGGCTGGGAGCATCGACCCCGGAATGGAGGCCTGGAGATCGGGCAGCCGTTGCGGGCGAGCGAAAGGCCGTTGCAAGTTTCCGGTTCAGGCTTGGTTCAGGTTGCGGCGCGCCAGGACGCGTTGATCCGGTTGCCGGGGAAAACGGTAATCGGGGAGCGGAGAGGCGAAGCGCCCGGCCGGTCAGGCTGACGATGCTCGGTGCCGATGCATGCCGGCGGAGAGCAAGGCTGGGAATCAGGTCACTTGGAACCATTTTCTTTTGGGGGCGGACGCACCGGCGAAGGGGCTGTGGGCCGGGCATGTCCGGCCCACTCCCGCGGATAGGGCTTAGAAATTCACGATCGACGCGAACGACACCGCGTCCAGGCTCGCGCCGCCCACCAGCACGCCGTCGATTTCCGGCTGCGCCATCAGCGTCCTGGCGTTGTCGGGCTTGACGCTGCCGCCGTAGAGGATGCGCACCGCGTCGGCCGCTTCCTTGCCGAATTTTTCGCGCACCTGCGCGCGGATCACGCGATGCGCGTCGGCGGCGATCTCCGGCGTGGCGGTCTTGCCGGTTCCGATGGCCCACACCGGCTCGTAGGCGATCACGATTTTGGCGAACTGCGCTCGGTCGAGCCGCGCGATGCCCTTGTGGAACTGGCCGATCAGCACGGCTTCGGTGTCGCCCGCTTTCGCGCTCTTCCAGGCGCTCGCCCACGCAGACGATCGGCGTCAGCCCGAATTCCAGCGCGGCCATGCGTCCGCTTCAGCACCGTCTCGTCGGTCTCGCCGAAATACTGGCGGCGCTCGCTGTGGCCGACGATGGCATGCGTGGCGCCGGTCGGCCGCGATCATGGCGCCGGAAATCTCGCCGGTGAACGCGCCTTCCTTGGCCCAGGCGATATTCTGCGCGCCGATGCGAATGGGCGTCCCCTTGGCGGCATCGACGGCCGCGGCGAGATTCGTGAACGGCGGACAGATCACGATCTCGCAGTGCTCGGAATTCGCGACCAGCGGCCGGAATTTCTCGAAAAATGCGATGGTTTCGGCGGGCGTCTTGTACATCTTCCAATTGCCCGCCATGACTGGTTTTCTCATAAAATTTGCGGTAAAAAGCTGGTTCCGTTGTGCGATAGACGGCGCCGAAATTCGCCGGCCACCGTCTGGCCGATATCGGACAGCGACGCGCGCAGGCCCAGATCGACGCCGCGCCGCACCTTCGGCCCGGCAGGCCAGCAGCGGCACGTACTCGCGGGTGTGGTCGGTGCCCGGCACGGTGGGGTCGCAGCCGTGGTCGGCGGTGAAGATCGCCAGGTCGTCCGGGCGCCAGCGCGCTCTCCAATTGCGGCAGCCAGGCGTCGAACTGTTCGAGCGCCGCGCCGTAGCCTTCGATATCGTTGCGATGGCCGTACTGCTGGTCGAAATCCACCAGGTTGACGAAGATCAGGCCGGCTTCGCGGTTTCGCGCATGGCTTCCAGGGTCTTCGCCATGCCGTCGGCGTTGTTCTTGGTCTTGTCGGATTCGCCGATGCCGCGGCCCAGGAAGACGTCGAAGATCTTGCCCACGCTGTGGACCGGCGACGCCGCGCTCCTCCAGCCGGTCGAGCAGCATGCCCTGGGGCGGCGGCACGGCGTAATCGTGGCGGTTGGCGGTGCGCGTGAAATGCGCCGGGCGAGCCGATGAACGGCCGCGCGATCACGCGGCCCACTTCGTGCGGGCCGCGCAGAATCTCGCGCGCGGTCTCGCAGATCTTGTACAGCTCCCACAGCGGGATCACTTCTTCGTGCGCGGCCACCTGGAACACGCTGTCGGCCGAAGTGTAGACGATGGGCGAGCCGGTGCGCATGTGCTCCGGCGCCGAGTTCCTGGATGATCTCGGTGCCGGACGCCGCCTTGTTGCCGAGCGCGCAGCGGCCGATGCGCCGCTCGAATTCGCTCCATGATCTCCGGCGGGAAGCCGTGCGGGATAGAGCGGGAACGGCTTCGCGAGATGGATGCCGGCCATTTCCCAGTGGCCGGTGGTCGTGTCCTTGCCGGGCGAAGCCAGCGCGCAGCGGCCGTAAGCGCCCGGCCGGCTGCTCCGCCGGGGCGATGCCCGCCAGCGGCTTGATGTTGCCGAGTCCCAGGCGCGCCAGGTTGGGCAGATGCAGGCCCCGCAGGCGCGCGATGTTGCCCAGCGTGTCGCCGCCCGGAGGGTCGCCGTACGCCGCGGCGTCCGGCATGGCGCCGATGCCGACGCTATCGAGCACAATCCAGATGATTCGCCGGAACACGAAATTTGAGGTTAACACGAGGATCGCGGCCAGCTTTCCGCGTTAGCGGACTGGCTTCCAACGCAGAGACGCAGAGGACGCGGAGACGGCGCGGAGGGCTTTTTCATCCCCGCTCCGCGTTTCCTCCGCGCTCTCCGCGTCTCCGCGTTGAAGGCAAGCTCCGCAAGGGTCATTCCCCACAGTGGTACGCTTGGGGCATGCGGTATGAAATTGAGCGTGGCAAGCGGCCCTCCGGCGCGCCGGTGCTGCGCATTACGCTGATCGTCATCGGCATCCTGCTTCTGGTGGGGCTGCGGTCGGCGGCCTCTTACGCCATCGAGGTCGACTGGTGGAAGGAACTGGGCCAGTTGCGCACCTGGTTCAGCATGCTCTATTACAGCGTGGCGCCCGCTGGCGGCGGCCACGCTGGTGGCGTTTTTCGCGCTGTGGATCGCGCATGCGCGCGCGCTGCGCTTCGCCGGCACCCACCTGGGCGAGCACCGGCTGTACTCCCGCATCTCCGCGCTGGTGCTGCTGCTGCTCGGCTACTTCGTCGCGGCTTCCTCCATCGACACCTGGACGGTGGTGCGCTTCGCCGGCTCGCGCGGCATCGCCGCCGCGGCCACAGGCTGGCACGATCGCCGTATTTCAGAAGCCGCTCTCCTTTTATCTCTTCGATCTGCCGTTCTACGGCCTGCTGCGCAGCTACGTGCTGGCGCTGGTGATCTTCTGCATCCTGCTCTACTGGGTGGCGGCGCGCGCCTGGCAGCTGCGCTACCGCTTCCCCGACCTGCGCGAGCCGCGCGAGATTCGACCCCAGCTTCTTCCGGCTGGAGGGCGGCCTGGAATCGCGCTTCCTGCGCGGCGCCGCGGTGTTCCTGCTGCTGGCGCTGGCGGTGCGCTTCTTCCTGGGCCGCTACGAAATGGTCTACAACGAGCACGGCTCGTTCCTGGTGGGCATGGATTACGTGGACCAGAACATCGGCCTGCCGCTGCAATGGCTGCTGATTGTCGGCTGCCTGGCCGCCGCCGTGTTGGTGCTGGCTGCGGCCGCTGGATGCTGGCCGGCCAGCATGGCCGCTGGCGCTGGTGGTCGCGTTCCTGGCGCCGCGGCTGGTTTCCGCGCTGTACGTGCGGCCCAACGAAATTTCGCTGGAGCGGCCGTACATCGAGACGCACATCCACGCCACCCGCAGCGCCTACGGGCTGGAGCAGCAGGTGCAGCGAAGTGGATTTCAAGGCGCAGCCCGACGCGCCCATCGACGTGGACCAGCACAAGGCCGCTGCTCGACAACGTGCGCCTGTGGGAATGGCAGCGCCTTCCACGACACCATCACGCAGATCCAGGCGCTGCGCACCTATTACGTCTTCCACGACAGCGACGTGGACCGCTACACCATCGACGGCCAATACCGCCAGGTGCTGCTGGCGCCGCGCGAGCTGGATATCAGCCAGCTTCCCGACGCCCGCGCCAACTGGATCAACCCGGCCTTCATTTACACGCACGGCTATGGCCTGGTGCTGGCCGAAGTCAGCCAGATGACCCCCGACGGGCTGCCGGTGCTGCTGATCGACGATGCCCCGCCGCAAGGTGAAAACGCCCAGCCTGAAGCTGACCCGGCCGGAGATCTACTACGGCGAGGTGACCCACGAGCCGGTCTTCGTCCACACCGCGCAGAAGGAATTCAATTATCCCTCCGGCGAGCAGAACGCGGTTTCTACGCTACGAGGGCAAGGGCGGCTTCCCCATTTCCAACGTCTTCATGCGCGCTGGCGGCGGCGCTCGAACGAGGGCGAGCCGAACATCCTGCTCACCGACTATCTCACGCCCAACAGCCGCATGATGATCCGCCGCAACGTGCGCGACCGTCTGCAGAAGCTGGCCGGCTTCCTCCAATGGGACACCGACCCCTACCTGGTGATCACCGACGCCGGCCGGCTGGTGTGGATGGTGGACGGCTACACCACCTCCGACGCGCATCCGTATTCGCGCGCCGTCGAGACGCCAGGAGATGGGCAGCCTGAACTACATCCGCAACGCCGTCAAGGCCACCATGGACGCCTATGACGGCGAGACGCACCTCTATATCTTCGCGCCCGACGACCCCATCATCGCCGCTTACCAGCAGCTGTTTCCCGACCTGTTCCTGCCGGCTTCCCGCATGCCCGCCGACCTGCGGCGGCACGCGCGCTACCCGGAGATGCTGTTCCGCATCCAGGCGGAAATCTACCGCACCTACCACATGCTCGACCCGCAGTCGTTCTACAACAAGGAGGACGTGTGGGACCTGGCGCTGCACGCCAACGGACAGGACGGAGGCACCGCGCCCGTGGATCCTACCTACGTGATGGCCACCCTGCCGGGCGAAACGCAAGCCCGAGTTCCTGCTGATGGTGCCGTTCACGCCGCGCAATAAGAACAACCTGATCGGCCTGATGGCCGGCGCGCTGCGATGGCGCGCACCTGGGCGACATGATCGTGCTGCTGCTTTCCAAGCAGCAGTTGATTCCCGGGCCGATGAACGTCGCCGCCTACATCAACCAGGACCAGACCATCTCCAAGGACCTGACGCTGTGGAACCAGCAGGGCTCGCACGTGCTGCGCGGCCAGATTCTGGTGCTGCCGGTGGGAAACACGTTCCTCTATGTGGATCCGATTTACATTCAGGCCACCGAGGGCAGCATGCCGCAGTTGAAGAAAATCGTGCTGGCGGTGGGCAGCCGGCTGATCTACACCGATACTTACGACCAGGCCGTCGCCCAGCTCGCCCAGTCCGGGCCGCCGGTGCAGCAGGCATCCGCGGGGGCCGCTTCCGGCGCCTCGCCCCCGGTTTCTGTGATCGGGGTCGCCGGAAACGGCGTGATCCAGCAGGTGCGCGATCACCTGCGCCGCTACCGCGACCTGGCCGCGCAGGGCAAATGGTCGGAAGCCGGCAAGGAACTGGAAGCGATCGAAGCGGCGGTGAAACAATAAGAAGTTCGCGGGCCGGGCATCCCCGGCCCCTAAGAACCTGTTCAGGAATAATCGTACCAACCGCTTCCTTACAGTCGCGGCTCCGATGCGCATTCAGAGCCGCGACCGTTCAGGTCCTAGTCGGCTCTGGCCGTAGCGCCTTCCAGGCGTCCTCGCCGGCATTCCCCGCTGGTCCGGTATGCCGGCTCGGAAGCCGGCAGGCAAGCTGGAAGCTTACGCTACAGGCTGAGCCGGCCCGCTTCCTGTCTGGCACGCCGTGTGCACGTTACCAGGTTGAGCCGGCATTCGAGCTGTCCAGCGGCTTGAAAACGGGCAACAACTCGGGTGCGGGGCCCGTTATAAGGGGAGTAATTATGCCTTTGGAAGAGTCACTTGAAACACCCGGCGCTCAATCGCGGGTGGTTTTGCAACCGATTGCGGCTCCGTCTATCCTGGGGATGTTCGGCTTGGCGGGATCGACCTTCATGGTGGCCGCACTCATGTGTCGCTGGTTTGGTCTGACTTATACAACCCTGGCGATTGTTCCTTTCGCGGCCTTTTTCGGCGGCTTGGCGCAATTTCTGGCGGGTATGTGGGCGTTCAGGGCCAGAGACGGCGTAGCCACGGCCGTTCACGGCACTTGGGGCACGTTCTGGATGGCCTTCGGTTATCTCACATTCTTCATCGCCGCCGGCCGCGTGCCTCCGCCGGCAGGTCCGCTCTACCCGGCCCTGGGATTCTGGTTTATCGTGCTGGCCGCTATCACCTGGGCCTGCACGTTCGCCTCGGCGGCGGAAAACAAGTGCATGATGCTGACGCTGATGTTTCTTTCCGCCGGGTCGACGGTCCTGGCCATCGCCCTGCTGATGGGCAGCGCAGGCCTGATTCTGGCTTCCGGTTACATCTTCCTCGTTTCTTCGTTCATCGCCTGGTACACCGCCAGCGCGTTGATGATCAACGAGGCGTTTGGCCGCGAAGTCTGGTCGCTTGGCCGCAGCACACAGGCGCGCCAGATGCCCCGCGTGGCAGTGGGGATCGGCGAGCCTGGAGTGATCCGCGGGCAGGCGTAGGGATGGCCACGCCGGTGCCGGCGGTTTAGTCGCGCACTAAACCGCCGGCCGCGCGGTCTTTGTGAAGGATGCACTCCGAGGTTCGGTATGCAAATCCGTTTGGTGGTTGCGGAGTTCCGGCGGCGCTGCGAATGCCGTCTTCTGAGCAGGCGTTTGGACCGGATGGCGGGAGACGGCGGCCCCGAATCCTACCGCACCCCCGAATTCCTGGCCGCGGAAGTCGAACTGGGGATCGCGTTGGCCAAGTGGGCGGAAGCGCAGTATGCAATCGGACATGCGGAACCGGCCGCCTCATCCCACTCCCGGGCCGAACAAATTTACACCGCCCTGGGCCGCTTTCTTCCCAAAGCCCAATTGGGAGAGCGCGAGCGCATGGTGATCGAGCGCCGGTGCGACAAGCTGCGCCAGGCGCTGGCCAGCTTGCAGAACCGGTACACCACGGCCTGAGCCGGTCAATTCTCGGTAGGAGTTTTCTCCAGCCGCTCGACGGTAATGGTTTCGAGCGGCGCTTTGCGTGAGTCCAGTTTCAATCCCAGCTTTTCCACCGCGGCGAATATGGAGGTGGACGGATCCGACGCATCCGCCGCCGGGTTCTGCCCTTGTCCGCGCCCGCCGCGCCCCGCCGCATCCATCATGCCACCCATGCCGAGTCCCGCCGCCATCTTCATCAGGTCGGCCATCTTCAGCTCGAGCTCCACCTGGTAACGGTCCTTCAGCCCCGTCTCGTTTATTACCGGCTTCTCCACAAACGGCGAGAGCATATCCGCCAGGTCGGCCATACCCATCCGGGAAAACTGCATCACCAGCGTGCCGTCCTCCCCGGGCACGATTTTCATTTGCCCGAATTTGGCGCTGCTCACCGTGGCACCGCGTCCTCCGCCGGGAGCGCGTGAGATGCGCACCTGGTTTTCTCCGTCCCCGAGCACCATTTCGCCGCGTCCCGCGGGAGCATCGGCCGCCGGCGCGGGCGCTTCCGCTTCTGCCTCCTTCAGCTTCGCACCGTTCTTCCCCACCACCAGCGCGTAAACGGAATGCTCGGTGGAGGCGCGCCGCACCTCCAGCTTGAAACGCTCCGCCAGCAGCGCCTGCAGCATCTGCGGCACCTGCTCCTTGGTGGCGCCTTCCGGCAGTTTAGCTTGGACGTCCCAGCGCTGATCGGTCATCCAGCCCGGACCCTGCAGTTGATACGGCTTGATGGCGTAGGCCGTGCGGATGAGGTCGGAGAGAGAAAAATAGCCGATATCCACGCGCGCGCCATCCACCTTCATGCCCAGATGGGCCTGCCCGGTGAGGATTTTGGCGCGGTCGAGCGGAGCGGAGGGTTTGATAGTCGCCACCTCGAAGGCGGGCTGCGCCGGGGCCTGAGCGGCTGCCATGCCGGCGGCGAAGCATACGGCCAAAAACGATCTGCGAATCATATTCTTTCAGGATAGACGGATGCGGGAGGCAAAACTTACTACGCCCGGCTCGTAGAGCAAGCCTCCGGCTTGCCATGCCGGCATTCGTGCCGGCATGGGGTCGTCGGAGCATGCATCCACCGCCGGCGAGCGATGGACGGCTGGGCGCCGCGCTTTTTGCGGGATGCGGCTTCGAGCGCGGGGTATCCCGGCATGGATGCCGGCAGGCCGCCTGGAAGGCGGCGCTACGGGACGAGTTGGCGGGTTATCGACGCCGGCATTCTTCAGAGCCGGAAGAAGGCAGCTGTAACGCCCAAATGACAGACCTGCGGAACCTGAATGAGAAATCGACTTCCCATTTCAGGCATGTTTCGGCCGCTTGATCTTCGCCCGCTTGGGCGTTTTGTGGCGCTTCACCTTGATTTTCGACTTCTTGACCTTGTGGTGGACAGAGGCCTTCTGCTTCGCTTCGGCCACCACCCCACAGCCACAGGCCAAGGCCATGGCGAGCGCCAGTGTACGCAGTCTCATCACTTCGATCTTATTGCGAGGCGGTGGCAAACCACAAGTACCACCTTAGAAAACTGTAGATGGTAATCAGGATGGCGACCGCCGCCGCCGCGCGCCAGATCCGCTCCTTTTCCTGCCCTTCGAAGTGCGGCGTTCCCGCCAGGTAGCCCACTCCGAATCCGCCCGCCAGCCCGCCGATGTGCGCGGCCATGTCGATTCCCGGCAGCAGGCTGAACAGCAGCAAATAGACCAGGTAGCGCATGTACACGCCCCGCACCGCTCCCGCCAGCGAACTCTTATAGCGCGTTCCCACCGCGATCATCGCCCCCACCAGCCCGAACAGCGCCGCCGATGCTCCCACGGAAACCACCCCCGGCCGCCACAGCCAGCTGACATAAAATCCGGCCACGCTGGAGACGAAATAAATGACTAGCATGCGCGCGCCGCCGTAAACCTCCTCCGCCTGCGCGCCCAGGTCGAACAGCACCCAGGAATTCATGAGGATGTGGAGCAGCCCGCCGTGCAGGAATCCCGCCGTGACCAGGCGCCACCATTGGCCCGCCGCAATGGCCGGTCCGAATTTCCCGCCGAATGCGAACAGGGTTTGCACGTCTGCATCCATGAAGCCGCCGCGCCCGCCATTCATGGCATAGAGCGAGGTGGCCAGGTACAGGCCGGTGTTGATGAGCAGAATGATGACGGTGTTGTAGCCGGCATGCGGGATCATGCCGCCCAGAATCGGTCCCGGAGTCCGTTCCACCCGCCGCGGCGCCACCGCTTCCTTGCAGTAAGGGCACACCCGGTCGCTGGTAGTGATGAAGGCCCGGCAATGCGGGCACATCCGGCGGTTATCCATTCATTTCATGATAACAACGTGCGATTTCAAGACTGCCGGGCCGCCGTGTGAATTCAATAAGGAATTTAAATTCGGCTTGTTTTCAAGCGGATGCGAAAATCAGTGCCCCGCCCGGCCCATCCCCGCCGGGTATCCTCCCAATGGGCATATGAACACGCTTGTAACCAACTGGAAAACAACTCTGGCCGGCCTGCTGGCGCTGGCCGCTTCTTTGGCGCCGGTCTGGGCGCCTTCGGGAATCGCCGGCAAGCTGCAGACCACCGCGGCCATTATCGCCGCCTCCGGCCTGATTGCAGCCAAGGACCACGACCAATGAACAGGATCGACATCGCCATTCCGCCGCGGCTTGCTTTGGTAGCGATGAGCATTCTCGCCGGCGCGGCCGGCCTGCAGGGGCAGACGGCCGCGCCGGCTGCGACAGCCGCGTCCGCGGGTCCCACCTACTTTTCCACCACCGGAGCCCGCTACAGCTACTACGATCAGACGCTCACGGAAACCACCAATCTGGGCATCCGGCTGACGAAGGCCACCACCCCGGACACGCCCCAGGGACTGTGGACGGTGGTGTCCGTTGACGCCACTCCGAGGAGCCAGGCGTCAACCGCCGCGCTGCGGCTGGGGGCGCGGTACTTCATGGCGGCGGTAGCCTCCGGCAACCTGGTGATGTACGCCAACATCGCGGCCGGCGCCACCACCAGCACGACGACGGCGGTAAGCTCGGCGGCGAACTCGGCCTCAACCGGGACGGTTTCGACGTCGCTGCTGGGCAACCTGCAGGGCGGGATGGGGCTGGTCTGGCGGGCGTGCCACACGTTCAACCGGAACAGCAAGGTGAACTGCATCGCGGACCTGGACTACGAACTGAATTCGGTGTCCAGCCAGGCGGTGAAGCCGATTGTCGGGCTGTTCGTCGGGGCGGCGTTCTAATGGACCCGCTGGGAATCGGCAAAGCCGCCGACGAGCTGACCGGGAAGACCCTGCCGGAGATGGTGGCGGCGGGAAGCGCCTTCCTGGACCGTCTGGAAAAGCTGCTGGAACGGCTGAACGGCACCACGATCACGGCCACAATCACGCTGCCGAAGGAGCAATCGTGAGGGCGCAGTTGCGGCCGGCGGGGCAGATCGCTGTTTAGATTCTGCTCGTCCGGCCGGTTTCCCCGGTGCTATTCTGGAACCGGATGAACCCCGAGGGCGAGTACGCCGATGGCGTGGACGTGAGCCTGATCCGCTGGAGCCTCTCGCTCACGCCCGCCGAGCGCCTCGACATTCTCGCGGAATTCGCGGATTTCGTTACGCAAGCCCGCCAACGCAATGGACTCGAACCGATTCCGGGCGATTCTCCGAACGCTGGCTGACCATCAGGTCAGCTTCATCGTGGTTGGTGGAGTCGCCGCCGTTCTGGACGGTGCTCCCCTCAATACATTCGACGTCGATGTCGTCCACTCCCGCCATCCCGAAAACCTCACCCGCCTGCTTGCCGCTCTCCAGGACCTCGATGCGCGTTACCGCTACCGTCCCGAATTCCGTCCCGATGAATCCCACCTCGCCGCTGCCGGCCACCAACTGCTCCTGACCCGCTTCGGGCCGCTCGATGTGCTTGGGGCGATCGGCAGAGGGTGGACTTATACCGACCTTCTGCCGCATTCGCAGCCCATGGAGATCGCGCCCGGCCTGGCGGTTCGCGTTCTCGGCCTCGAAACCATCATTCAGGTCAAGGAGGAACTAGGGGGAGAAAAGGACCTCGCGGTCCTGCCCGTGCTGCGCCGCACCCTGGCCGAGGCTCGCCGTCAGCAGCCGAAGACCGGCGGATAACGCGACCGGCACGCTACTCCGCCACCTTCGCGCCCCATTCCCGCGGATCCAGGTCGCGGGCGTGGCGCGAGAAGATCCACAGGTGGCCCTCCAGGTCTTCGGCGGCGCACTGATATTCTCCGTAAACCGTCTCGTGCGGCTCTTCGAGAATCTTCGCGCCCGCCGCATTGGCCCGCCTGTAATGGGCGTCCACATCTTCCACGAACACCGTCAGCGACTGCGTCCGGCATCCGGCAGTCGCCGGGCTGGCCGATCCCGGGCGCTCGGTGTGCACCATGACACAGGCTGCGCCCAGAAGCATCTGCGCGCCGCTCAACGGCTGGCCGTAACGAAAATGTTCGCGGAACCCGAAGGCCGCCGCCAGCCACGCGATGGCCTTTTCCAGGTCGCGGTACACCAGGTGCGGGACCACGATATCCGCCGGCACGGAGCGGTTGCGCATGGGGACTTCTCCTCTCACTCCCCCGGATGATATTCGCGCTCGGTATGCCCGCGCAATTGCGCGCGGTAAAAATAGACCTCGCGCAGATCGCCGGTGGCGTACCGCCTGGCTTCATCGTTGAAGTGCGGCGATTGCGGATGGCCGCTCTCGCCGCCCGCCGTCACCGCTTTGGCGCGCACCCGCGGTCCGAACTCCACCACCGCCACGAAGCTGTTGCCGCTGGTCCCGTACCACTTCTTGGTGCCCGAATACGCGTGCGCGCCGAAGGACGCCAGCGACCCCCATTCCGAAGACGTGAACCCCACCGGGATGCTCGGGCCGCCGTCGTCGAACGTGGGCACGATGTCGTCCGTCAGCCGCTCGAAGCGGTTGACCGAGCCCCACGGCGTTTTCCACGTGCCGAAATCCGCGCGCAGCTTTTCCGAGGCCGCCGCCAGCGATTCGAGCAGCATCTCCGGCGGCAGGTTCGCGGCGCCCTCGCCGGTGTCCATTCCCGCGCGCCCGCGTCCCGCGCGCCGCTTCAAATCCTGGCCCCAGAAGACCGCCAGCGTGGTGGGCACCGAGTCCACGCCCCACCGCAAATCCCATCCGCGCAGCGTCTCTACCGGCTGCTGGAGCTGCGCCTTCAGCGGATCGCGCTCCGGCGCCTGCTCCCACGCGCGGATGAGCGCCGGCACCGGCTTCTCAAACCACGGCAGGTAGCTGTCGAATGCCGCCGCGATCAGCCCGTCGAGCGTAAAATCCTTCTTCCCCTGCAACACGCGAATCGCATGTAGGCCGCGCGCCGATTCCCCGTGCGTCTCCACGTACGGCGGAAAGTCTTCCCGCCTCGGGCTGTCCGGTCCCGCCGCCGACCACGGCCAGTTGTTGGTGTTGTACAGCCAGCCGCCCTTCGGGTTGAGCAGGTGCGGCGTCTCGTCCACCGAAAGCAGCCCGTGCCAGTCGGTGGCAGGGTCGCTGCCGTCCACCGGCCTGTTCCAATCGAAGCGCGGGCTGCGCCGTGGGATGAAATTGGCGTGGAAATAGGCGATGTTGCCGTCGGCATCGGCATACACGGTATTGTTGGAGGAGTTGGTGTGCAACTCCATGGTCTGGCGGAACGCCTGGTAATTCTTCGCCTTGGTGCGCGTGTAGGATTGGGTCAGCGCCTTGACGGGCTCCTGCATCAGGCGGATGGTCACCCATCTTCCGTTCTCGCGCCGGATCACCGGCCCATGCACGGTGCGGTAGATGGTGAATCTCTTTTCCGCCATCCCGCCCGCGTTGCGGTAGCGCACCGTGACCTCCCGCGATTCCACCGGCCGCTCCTCGCCGCCATATCGGTAAGAGAACCGGCCGCCGCGCCCGGTCACCGTCTCCAGGTATTCGTCGATGGCATCGGCGCCGCTCGAGGTGTGCATCCAGCCGGCACGGTCGTTGAATCCCTGGTAGATGAAAAACTGCCCCCAGGTGACCGCGCCGTAAGCGTTCAGCCCTTCCTCGCTCACCATCTGCAGCTCGGAGCGGAAGAAAAACGAGGTATGGGGATTGATCAGCAGGAGCGCGTGATGGGCCGTGGTGTTGGCGGGCGCGATGGCCGCGCCGTTCGAGCCGCGCGGCTCGGGATCGGGCCGCGGCTGCCCGGCCGCCGCCTGCTGGCGCGCGCTTTCGCCCCCGTAAAAGGCCGCCAGCGCGGGGATGCTCACACGCTCGTAATCGCCGCCGATGCTCCCCTCCGTAAACGTCAGCGCCATCCACGGCTCGAAATGGCGGATCACGCGCGGCTGCACCTCCGGGTGCTTGTACAGATAAAAATTCAGGCCGTCGGCGAAGGCGTCCATCAGAGTTTTGAGCCACGCCGGGCTGGCGGCATATTGGCGCTGGATCTCCGCGGGATCCATGAAGAGGCGCATGCGCAAATCCTGGTAGATTTTGGATTCGCCCTCCGCCTCCGCCAGCCGGCCCATGGCGTTGATGTAGTTGGTCTCCACGCGGTTGAAGTCGTCTTCCGCCTGCGCGTATTCGGCGCCGAACACCGCGTCGGCGTCGGTCTTTCCGTAAATGTGCGCAATCCCCCAATCGTCGCGCACGACGGTGACATTCTGCGCTTCCTTCCGCCATCGCGCCGTCTCCGCGCTGGTGGGCTGAGACGCCGGCGCTACGGTCGCGCCCAGCGCCAGCAGGAAGAGGCTTTGAAAAAAGCACCGCTGCTTCATGGGATTCTCACCCGATTGTATGCTGATTCGCAAAAGCCGGTGTTTGGGCCGCCGGTTGCACGCCTATACTCGTAAAGGCGGTTCCCCATGAACGGTAAAGAACGAGACGAGCACGTCACCATTTGCCCCCAGTGCGGGGCGGATGCGGAGTGGTCTTATCTCAATGAGGCCAAGACCCGCATCGAAATCCTCTGTTCCGATTGCGGCCGCTACGAAATGTCCCGCGATGAATTCGACGCCGCCGCCGTCGAAAGCGCTGAGCTGAACGAAGCGGATATGAGCTGACCAACAGAGCCGCGGCCGCACGGGAGCCTTACGGAGCCCGTGTTTTACCGCTCCCTCACGGTCGCGGCTCTGATTCGCTCCAGCCAGTCAGGCGTTCCTGGATTTAGCGCCGTCCATCAGCAACCCTGGGCGGCTTGGATTTCGGGCGCGACGACGCTGGATCGGGATGCGGTTTTGGAATGCCGGCCGGCGGTTTCCTTCCCAAGGTCCAGGTGCGGATGACCAGCGGGTGACGTTGCTTATCCACGGGTCGCCTCCGCTCTTATTTTAGTGCCGCGCGAACCGCTGCGGGAGTTGGAGGGCGGCGCTTCGGCGCCGCACGCCGGGCAGAAGCCCGGCATGACAGCCCGAAAGGGCTGTCCTACAGCGGAACGGTTTACGCGCTCTACGCCGGAATCGTGCTGGTGTCGATCTCCAGGTCGCGGGCCACGCGCACCAGGGTGGTCACCAGGCGATCCACGTGGGCTTCGGTGTGGGCGGCGGTGCAGGAGATGCGCAGCAGGTTCTGCGCGGCGGCCGGGCGCAGCACCGGGTTGATGTAGATGCCTTCCTCGAGCAGCGCTTTGCACAGGCGGCAGAGGTCGAGCTCGTCCTGGATCACCACCGGCACGATGGCGGTTTCGCCGGGCAGCACGTTGAAGCCGCGCGCGCGCAGTTCGTCGCGCAGCAGTTGCGCGATGCGCAGCAGGTGCTGCCGGCGCTCCGGCTCCTTCTTGCATGATCTCGAGCGCCGCCGCCACCGCGGCCACCGAAGCGGCCGGCAGGCTGGCCGAGAACACGAACGGCCGCGCGGTGTGCTTCAGGTAATCGACCACCGCTCGCTCGGCGGCGATGAAGCCGCCCACCGAGGCCAGCGACTTGCTGAACGTGCCCATCACGATATCGACTTCGTCCAGCACGCCCAGGTGCTCGGCCGCGCCCGCGCCGGTGGCGCCCAGCACGCCGATGCCGTGCGCTTCATCCACGTACACGCGCGCGCCGTAGGGCTTGGCCAGCTTCAGGATGCCGCGCAGGTCGGCGATGTCGCCTTCCATGCTGAACACGCCTTCGGAAACGATGAGGATCTTGTCTTCGGGCGGGCAGTTCTCCAGGCAGCGCTCGAAGTGGTCCAGGTCGTTGTGGCGGAAGCGCATGGTGCGCGGCGGGCGAGCGCAGCGCGCCTTCCACCAGGCTGGCGTGCAGATTGTGGTCGCAGATCATGACGTCGCCCTTTTCGGTGAGGGCCGAAAGGGTGGCGTAATTGGCCTGAAACCCGGTGCCGAAAATGATGGCGGCTTCTTTGTGCACGAAGGCGGCCAGTTCCGCTTCCAGCTTCACGTGCAGATCGAGCGTGCCGTTGAGCAGGCGCGAGCCGCTGCATCCGCTGCCGTATTTCCTGATCGCATGCGCGGCCGCTTCCTTGACCTTGGGATGCGTGATCAGGTCGAGGTAATCGTTGGACCCGAACATCAGCACTTTGCGTTTGCCCATGCGGACTTCGCCCGGGCCGCAGCCATCGCGATCGCCGAAGACCTCGAAGTACATGTACAGCCCGGCGGCTTGCAGATCACTCGGACGAGTGAAATTACGGCATTTCTCGAAAATGTCGTTCGATGCGCTGCCCTTCTTTTTGCCGGTGATGTCGCTAGTCGATGCGCGCATGGTCCTCAGTTCCATTCGTAGATTCGGTAGGTCTTGTACCGCTTTGCCCCCATCACCTCCAGGGAGCGATTCATCAGAACATTGTCTTCCAGTATCCAGGACATCTCGCAGTCGCCGATAGCCCAGCTTCCGGGCATTGCGGACCAGAGTCGCGTAAAATGCCGCCGCCACGCCGGACGGCCGGTACTCCTCCACCACCCCCAGTGCGAGAACCCGCACACTTTTGATCAAACGTTGATAATACAGGATTTTGAGCAGCCCCGTGGGCAAAAGTTTTCCGCTGGCCGGTTTCAGCGCCTGGTTGATGTCGGGCAGGGCCAGGGCGAAACCCACCACGCGGCCCTCCACTTCGCCGATCAGCACCAGCTCGGGCTTGAGAATCTGCTTCATCTCCTTGCCCATCAGCGAAGAATTCCTCGCTTGGACATGGGGACGAAGCCCCAGTTGCGCTCCCAGGCCTTGCTGTAGACCTCCCAGACGCGCTCCACTTCGGCGTCGAAATCCTTCATGTTGATGGGGCGGACGCGTGACGCCGTGGCGCTTCAGCGCCTTATCGGCCACGCGCTCGATCTTCTCCATCTCGATGCCGTTCGGCGTCGTGCCGGTAGGCCAGCAGGTCCTTGGCCTTGCGCAGACCGGCCTGCTCCATCAGCTCGGGATAGTAGCGCGGGTTGTAGGTCATCATGACCATGGGGTCGAATCGAAGCCTTCCACCAGCATGCCGCACTCGTAATTGGTGGACGGATTCACCGGGCCGCGCAGGAACTTGGCGCCGCGGTCGAAGCACCATTGGCGCGCGCGCGCCAGCAGGGCGTCGGCAACCGCCTGGTCGTTCACGCTTCGAAGAACCCGAAAAAACCGGCGTTCTCCTCGTGGAAGCGGTTGTGCGCCTTGTCGATGATGGCGGCGATGCGGCCCACCACGCGGCCGTTCTGGCGGGCCAGGAAAAACTCGGCCTCGGCATCCAGGTAGAACGGATGCTTGGCGCGGTCCAGCAATTCCTTGACGGCGATGCGCAGCGGAGGCACCCAATGGGGATCGCCGCGGTAGAGCGCGTAGGGCAGTTCGACGAATTCATGTATCAGCGCTTCTTTCCGTCTGACTGCGACGACCTCAATTCCTCCCAACGCGCGACACCTCCCTTGGATAACTTTCGGTAAATTACCGGGGCGGACGGGATCAGAACCGGCTGCCACGACGGCTCCCGCCAGCACGTCAACCGTATAGTGGTATCGAAGATAAACTGTAGCAAAAATGAGGGACGGAGTGTAGGCAAAATAGACCCAGAACAACCGGTTTGAGACCAGGCGGCTGCCCCACCACGCCAGGATGGTGAGTTCGGTGTGGCCGCTGGGGAAACAGTCGTAGTGCGACCGATTCCAGCCGGTCGAGCGTAACCTGCATGGCTTGGAACCAGCCAAAGTCCCTGTAACGGTATGTGTTGCAAATGTTTCAGGAAGAAACGCGGGCCCCGCGCCGGGACCATCAGGTAACCGACATAGGACACCAGGAAGCCCAGCGCGATTAAAAAACGCATAATATTGGAACTCCCCGTAGCGCCGCTTTTTCCACAGGAGCACGCACACCAGCAGGACTGCCGGGATGAAGAGCGTGTAAGCGATCTGCAGAAATTCGGATGAGCGCCGGCGTCTGGATGCGCTCCAGCCAGACGGTGGGATTGGCGTGCCAGATGCGGAAATCGAGTTGCGCCAGCCAGGGGTCGGCATCGCCATGGCGCGACGGCGGGGACGAACAGCGCCATCTCTTTGTAACAGGAGGCGACATAGAGGACCGGATACCAGTTGCGGAAAACCCAGCTGGTGGGATTGGGGAGCTTGACTTCGACGATCAACAGAGCAATGGCGGCCACGTGCAGCGCCAGCAGATGGCCCGCGCCGGGAATGCGGCTGGTACCAGCCCACCAGCAGGGTGGTGCTGAAGGCGGCGTAGGCGAGAATGATTTTATCGACCGGCCAAAAGTCGCGGGACCCGTATCCGGGCCTCAATACGTCAGCCAACCGGCCTCCTTGTACCAGGCGAGCGTCGTGGCGAGGCCGGTCTCAAGGGCTGTGGAAGCTGCGAAGCCGAGCTCTGCGGCCGCGCGGCGGGAATCGCAGGTCCAGCACCGGCAGCGGGCTTCGGCGACCTTGTCGCGCGAAATGATGCCAGGCTTGCCGGTGATGCGCGACCAGGCTTCGGCGGCAGCGCCGGCGGCATAGGCCAGCGGCACGGGCAGGCGCAGGCGGCGCGGGCGCACCTGCATGAGGCGCGCGGCGATGGCGGTCAATTCGCTCCAGGTGGCGGGCTTGGGCGATGCGCCAGGAAATAGGTCCGGCCGGGAGCGCGGGGATGGGAGGCGGCGAGCAACAGGCCATCCACCAGGTCATCCACATAGATGGCGCTGAACCAGCGCTCGCCGCCCGCATATTTCGAGCGACCATCCGCGCGCCACGGAGCGGAAGATTTCGAACACGCCGGTATCGCGCGGCCCGTAGACCACCGGCGGCCGGACAATGACGGCGTCGGGAATGAGCGCGCGCACCACCTGTTCGCCTTCCAGCTTCGACTTTCCGTAATGCGATGATCGGGCGCGGCGGCGCATCTTCGTCGATGGGGAGCGGCATCGGGGCTGGGTCCGGCGGCGGCCAGCGAGCTGACGTGGACGAGGCGGATGACCGCGCCCGGCGGCGGCGCGGGCGAGGGTTTCGGTGGCGCGGGCGTTGCCGGCGAAGTAATCGGCGGGGCGCAGGGCCTTGGTGACGCCAGCCAGGTGGATGACGGTGTCGACGCCGCGAAGGGCCTCCGCCACGCCGGCGCCGGTGGCCAGATCGGCCTGGACGAATTCGACGCAGCGGAGGCGCGGGTGGCGGCCCGGACTGGGACGGCGCGTCAGGCAGCGAACGGTGCCGGGCAGGCGACCGAGCAGATGGCTGCCGATGAAGCCGGTGGCGCCGGTGACCAGAAACATTTTCCAATTTATTGGAGGCGCTGCGGAATGCGACTTCGCCGAAGAAACTCTCCGCCACGGTGCCGGTGTGCTGGGAATTGATCTGCAGGCGCAGGCCCTTGACGTGGGGCGCGGGCTTGCCGAAGGCGCGCTCGTAATCGGCGGCGACGTTGTGCGATTCCTGGAGCCAGCGGTCGGCCTCCGCGCTGCCCGATTCGCAGACCACGGCGAAAATGTGCACCAGCGGAATGATTGCTGGCGTTCTGCACGGTGCCCTTGGGCGCGCTGCTGTCCCAGATGTAGCTGAGGACGCGGCGGTCGGCGAAGGCCACCAGCACCTGCGCCGCCTGGTCGTCGGTGGAGGCCTTGCGGAAATCGCCGCCGGGGGAAGCTGGGTGACTTTCCATTTCCAGGTAAGATAGGGCGTCGCGCCAGGGTCGACGTCCACGGCGCGCTCCAGCGAGAACGACGATTTGTCGCTCTTCAGGTGGATGCAGGGCTGATCCTTCTGGCTGCAGACGGAAATATCGGGCTTGCCGTGATTGGCCTTGATCTGCCAGTCGGCGGGCAGATGGCCCTGCAAGTTGGCCGCGCTCAGCAGCATGACGGCCAATTGGGATGTTCGGGCCTGGTATGCGCACACGATGATGGCGCAAAAGAGAACGAGCTTCTTCAATGAACCTCTCGGACGGCGCGAGACTGCGCTTATTACTAATATCGCACGGTTCGGCACGGTTTTGCCTGGCTCTCAGATGCCGGCGGCAGGCTTTCGGATTCGGTGTGGGCCGCCGAGGCTCTAACCGAGGGGAGCAGCCCGGGTGCCAGAGCGACCGATCTTACGGAGCCGGATGGCGTGTGCGAATGGCCGCGGCGGTTTCCGCGGCCTGGCGGGCGAGGATTTCGGGCATGCCCGGAACGGGGCGGGTGTAGCGGACGACGGCGGCGAGATCGGCGGGCTCGCCGACCAGCACCAGGGCGCGCAGCGCTTCCCAGACGTGGTTCCTGTCGGGAGCGAGTTCCACCAGCGGGTCGCCGGCGCGGACGGCGGCGCCCTCCGGCCGGTCGGAGTTCGCGCGCTTCGCCGGGCACGGCGGCGCGGACTTCGGATTCACCGACGCGCGCGACAAAAGTTCCGGGGTTGACGTACTCGCCGCGCTTCAGGCGGTAGTGGACGGCGCCGGCGGCGGGCGCGGCGACGGTGAAGGGGGCGAGCATGGCATCCAATTCGGGGCGGGCGGCGGGGTCGCGAAAGGCGGCCAGCGCCAGGGCCGCGTTGCGGCGGACCATGGGTTCGGGATCGTGAATCAGGCGCAGGAGAGCGGCGTGGAAGGGCGGGTAGCGGCGATCCTGTCCCATGATCCAGGCGGCGGTTTGGCGCAGTTCGAGATTGGGGCTGGCGGATTCGCGGACGACGTCGGGATACCAGCGCGAGACGTCGGCGCCGCGGGAGAGGCGCTCGCCCATTTGTACCAGGGCGTGCTGGGCGTGGCGGGGATGGAAGGCGTCGGCGAAGTATTCGGTGAGCTGGGAGTCGGTGAGCTTGCGGCCGAACCAGGTTTCATACCAGAAGAGAAACGGCAGAAGGACGAGCAGGAGGGCCAGGGCGGCGATGAAGACGTAGGATTTTTTGCCGGGGCGGCGGGAGGGGGTCATGCTTCCCTGCTGCCAGGATACCAGAGGCGGGATTGGGGGCCGTTGGCGTCAGCGGCCGCAGACCATTCCGAAGAACCACTGGACACAGACTACCGGGATAACAATATGTGATGGGGGCGGCGAATATGCGGATGTCGATGCGGGAAGACTCTTGATGGCCGCTCCCCACGCGGCTGTGAAATGACCGTGGTTCCCATTGCTGTCCGACCAATCGCCATTGAGAATCCGATTACCCTCAGATGAAATTTACCCGGTGTAAGCCGCACTATAGCCGGCTGTCCGGCCATAGTCCGCACGGTTAAGAATGACCGACTCCGGGGTAAGCTGATCACTGTAAGTGTTCCCGTGATACCGTTGTCGCCACGAAAATCGAAATGCCCATTATTCCCGGCAGAAGTGCTGCAGACAGTGATAGGAAGCGGACAAATTCGCATGACACTGGGAGGGCCCTGGGGCTTCTTTTCGAGCGACCCCTACACTTCCCGCAACCGCTCGGCCGCCGCTTCGGGGGTGATGTCGCGCTGGGGGGAGGCGAGCATTTCGTAGCCGACCAGGAATTTGCGGACGGTCGCGGAGCGGAGAAGCGGCGGGAGGAAATGGGCGTGGAAGTGCCAGGCATCGTGCGGGGCGCCGTCGGTGGGGCGCTGGTGGAAGCCCATGGAATAGGGGAAGGAGACCTGGAAGAGACGGTCGTAGCGGGAGGTGATGCGGCGCAGGATATCGGCGAGGGCGTCTCGCTCGGCGCCGGAAAGCTGGTCGATAGCGGTGAGGTGGCGGTTGGAAAGGACCAGGGTTTCGAACGGCCACACGGCCCAGAAGGGGACGACGACGAGGAAGGAATCGTTCTGCTCGACGACGCGCTCGCCCGAGGCGCGCTCGAGCCGGGCGTAGTCGCAGAGCAGGCACGAACCGTGATCGGCGCGCCAGGCTTCGAGCGCGCGCTCCTCTTTGGCGGGCTCGTTGGGGATGGTGTGATTGGACCAGATCTGGCAATGGGGATGAGGGTTGGACGCGCCCATCATGGCGCCGCGGTTCTCGAAAATCTGGACGTAGCGGATGAAAGGGCGGGCGCCGAGATCGGCATACTGCTCCACCCAGACGTCGACCACGCGGCGGAGGTCGGGCAGCTCCATATTGGCGATGGTGAGGTTGTGCCTGGGCGAGAAGCAGACCACGCGGCAGATACCGGGCTCGCCCTGGGCGACGAGGAGGCCATCGCGGTCGAAGCGGTCGGGCGGGGTATCGGGCTTGAGAGCGGCGAAATCGTTATCGAAGGCGAAGGTGGAGGTGTAGTGCGGGTTGCGGACGCCGCCGGCGCGGGGGTTGCCGGGGCAGAGATAGCAAGTGGGATCATATTCGGGCTGGGCGGGGGCGGCGACGGGCTCGACCTGGCCGAGCCAGGGACGCGCGGTGCGGTGGGGCGAGACGAGCACCCATTCGCCGGAGAGGGGATTGAAGCGGCGGTGAGGGTCCTGCTTCCAGTCGAACATGCATTTCATGGTAGCGGGCTTCGCCGGCGCGCGGGGTGGGAACCGCGCAGTCCGCTATGCTGTAGGGTCATGCCCCAGGGCTCCCACCTTTATTGCGACGTCAGCCTGCCGGTCCCGCTCGATCAGCCTTTCACTTACTCGCTTCCTATGACATTGCGGCATCGCGTGGCGGCGGGCTGCCGCATCGTGGTGCCGTTCGGGCCGCGCAAGCTGACGGGCGTGATTCTGCGCTGCCATGACGAGCCGCCGGCGGTGGCCACGCGGGAAGCGCTGCGGCTGATCGACAGCGAGCCGGTGCTGGGCGAGGAGCTGCTGGCGCTGGGGCGGTGGATCGCGGGATATTATTGCGCGCCGCTGGGGGACGTGCTGCGGGGAATGCTGCCGCTGGCGTCGGAGATCCGGCGGGGGAAGATCTTTTCTTTGACCGACGCGGGGCGGGACGCGGCGCGGCAGTTGCTGCTGGATGCGGCGCCGGACGATGCGGTGGCGCAGGTGCTGCGCATGCTGGAGAAGCGGGCGTTTTCGGCGGCGTACCTGGCGCGGGCGATGCCGCTGGCGGACAAAGCGATCCGGGCGCTGAAGCGGAAGGGGTTCATTTTCGCGGAGCAGGTGCAGACGGAGCGGGACCCGCTGCGGGCTCCGGCGGAACGGCTGCGGGTGGAACTGGGGGCCGGGGGCCAGGGGCCAGGGGCCGGGGAAGCGGCGGCGGGAGGGGCGGCCGTATCCGCCGCTTACGCGATGGTGAAGCTTACCAAGCCGGAACGCGAGTTGAAGGCGTTTTTGGAGCTGCATCCGGGGTCGCATAATTTGAAGGAACTGGAGGAGGCGGTAAAGGGGGCGAGCGCGGCGGCGCGGGCGCTGGCGCGCAAGGGGATTCTGGTTTTGCGGCCGGAGCCGGTGGCGATCAGCGCGGGACCGATTCGCGCGCGGCACGAGCTGAACGCGGCGCAGGCGGCGGCGTTCGACGAGATCCGCGCGGCCATCCGGGCGGGCGCGTTCCAGACATTTTTGCTGCACGGCGTTACCGGATCGGGGAAGACGGAAGTCTACCTGAGCGCCATCGAGGCGGCGCTGGAACAGGGGCGCGGGGCGCTGCTGCTGGTGCCGGAGATCGCGCTGACGCCGGCGGTGGCGGGACAGTTCTTCGCGCGCTTCGGAGACCGGGTGGCCATTCTGCACAGCGCGTTCACGGACGTGGAGCGGTCGGAGCAGTGGCGGCGCATCCGGTCGGGGGCGGCGTCGGTGGTGGTGGGGACGCGCTCAGGGGTGTTCGCGCCGGTGCGCAAGCTGGGGCTGATCGTGGTGGACGAGGAGCACGACGGCAGCTACAAGCAGGAGGAGACGCCGCGGTACAACGGGCGGGACGTGGCCATCGTGCGCGCGCAGGCGGCGGGAGCGTGCGTGATTCTGGGGTCGGCCACGCCGAGCCTGGAGAGCCGGTACAACGCGGAGCGCGGCAAGTACCGGCTGCTCGAACTGCCGGGGCGGATAGAGGCGCGGCCCATGCCGAAAGTCGAGCTGATCGACATGCGGCAGGAGTTTCTGGAGACGCGCAAGCAGGCGACGTTTTCGCGCAAGCTGGTGGAGGCCATCGGCGAGCGGCTGGAGAATGGCGAGCAGACCATCGTGCTGCTGAACCGGCGCGGATTTTCGAGCTTCGTGGCGTGCCGGTCATGCGGGGAGCGGATCGAGTGCATGAACTGCTCGCTGACCTTGACGTATCACAAGCGCGACCGGCGGCTGCTGTGCCACTACTGCGGGTATGCGGAGAAGGTGCCGCAGGCGTGCCCGAAGTGCGCGAGCGAGCATATCTATTTTCTGGGGCTGGGATCGGAGCGGGTGGAGGAGGAACTGCACCAGGCATTCCCGAAGGCGCGGATCGCGCGGCTGGACCGGGACACGGTGACGGGCAAGCGGCACTACGAGACGATTCTGCAGGAGTTCCGCGAGGGCAATTACGACATTCTGGCCGGCACGCAGATGATCGCCAAGGGACACGACATCCCGAACGTGACGCTGGTGGGGGTGGTGTCGGCGGATATCGGGCTGGGGATGCCGGATTTTCGCGCGGCGGAGCGGACCTTTCAATTGCTGACGCAGGTGGCGGGGCGCGCGGGACGGGGCAGCTTGCCGGGGGTCGTGCTGATGCAGACCATCAATCCGGACCATTACGCGGTGCGGATGGCGGCGGCGCAGGATTTCGGCGCATTCTACGAAAAAGAGCTGAATTTCCGGCGCATGATGAGCTATCCGCCGTTCAGCGCGATGGCCAACGTGCTGGTGCGCAGCGAGAAGAAAGAGATGGCGATGCGGATGAGCACGGAGCTGAGTCTGCAACTGTTGCCGGCGCCGGAAAAGCTGCGGATCATGGGCCCGGCGGAGGCTCCGGTGCCGCGGCTGAAGAACGAATACCGTTACCAGTTTTTAATGAAAGCCGCCAGCCGGAAGGCGCTCAACGAGCTGTTGCAGAAGGTGCGGGCGTTTGCGCTGGAGCGAAAATGGGGCGCGACGGCGCTGGTGGTGGATGTGGATCCGCTCACACTCATGTGAGCGGCGGGTTTGGGCCGCCGGGGCGGGAGCCGCCGGCTTCCATCCGCCGTAGCGTCTGCGCCACGTTTTCGACACCGGCCGCAATGCGATTCAGGGCCGTGATCACGAGGTAGACCACGAGCACGAGCAAGGCGACGTAGACGAGAGAAAAAACCACTCCGATCGTTGCGAACATGACGAATTCACACTAGCGCAATTGCCGGTGAAGTGGAAGCCACGGAGCTGGTCACTTTTCCTCTTGCTTTTCACTTTTTATTCGCCCACAATAGAACGCGAGGAGTGCCTTATGGCTCTTACCAAGCGTCAGAAGCAGGTGCTCGATTTCATTGCGGGGTTCGTGGACGAGAACGGGTATTGCCCCAGCTACGAGGAGATCGCGCGGGGGCTGGAGCTGGCCTCGCTGGCGACGGTGCACAAACACATTTCGGTGCTGGAATCGAAAGGGTATTTGAAGCGCGGGTTCAACCAGAGCCGGTCGCTGGAGCTGGCGCCGAAATATCTGCAGGAGGAGGGGCGGCGGAAGGCGGGGCTGGAAGTGCCGCTGGTGGGGCGGATCGCGGCGGGCTCGCCGATGGAAGCGGTGGAGCAGCGCGAGGTGCTGAACTTTGCCGATTTCGCGGGCGGGCGGGAAACGTTCGCGCTCGAAGTGCGCGGCGATTCCATGATCGAAGACCACATCTGCGACGGCGACCTGATCCTGGCGGAGCGGGCGGCGGATATACACGACGGCGATATCGTGGTGGCGCTGGTGGCGGGCAGCGAAGCCACGTTGAAGCGGTTCTTCCGCGAAAGCGAAGACACGGTGCGGCTGCAGCCGGCCAACGCGGCCATCCACCCGATCCTGGTCCCGGCGCGGGACGTGCAGATCCAGGGGCGGCTGCTGGCGGTGTTGCGCAAGTACAAATAGCCGGTCCGGCACGCTAGTAGTCCGACGAGGTGATTGGATGTGGTGAGAAGCCGCTCGGTTACGCTCGCGGCTTTCTCATGGAAGCCGCGACCGTAACGGAGCGGTACACGGCGAGTGAACCGGGTTTCTCCGGCGTCCTACCAGGCCAGCGCGTAGGCTTCGACGCGCGGATCGGCTCCGGCGCTGAGCGCCCCGGTTTTGGGATCCAGGAAAATCGCGCCCATCGAGCCCATTACCCACGGGCCGCTCACCGTCAGCTTGTGGCCGCGCTCGGTCAGTGCCTCGCGCACCGCCGGCGGAATACGGTCCTCCACCGCCATGGCCGCCGGGCGCATCACGTGCGGAAAAATAGAGGACGGGAAGCTGGTGGTGGTGAAGCGGGGAGCTTCAATCGCCTGCTGCACGTTCATCCCGAACTCCACCACGTTGAGCAGGGTTTGCAGCGTGCGCATCACCTGGTCGTCGCCGCCGGGGCTGCCCAGCACCATCAGCGGCTGGCCGTCCCGCATGACCAGCGTGCTTTGCAGCGTGCTGCGCGGGCGCTTGCCGGGCTCAAGCGCGTTGGCGTGGCCCGGCACCAGCGAGTAGTAGTCGCCGCGGCAGTTGAAAATGAACCCCAGGTCGCCCATCACCACCCCCGTGCCGAAGGCGCTGTGCAGGCTGGGCTCGAAGCTCACCACGTTGCGGTCCCGGTCCACCACCGCGATGTAGCTGGTGTCGCCCGTGTGGTCTGCCGGGCCGGTCATCTGGACGTCGCGCGGGCGTTCCGTCCCGGAGGCGCCCGGCGGCACGCCGGGGCGGAACTCGGCGGACGCGTGCTGGGGGTCGATCAGCTTTCGGCGCGCCGCCGCGTAATCCTTGGAGAGCAGCCCGGCGAAGGGCACGGAAATGAAATCGGTGTCGCCCAGCCAGGTGTCGCGGTCGGCCATGGCCAGATTCAGGGCCTCCACCGCGGTGTGGATGTAGTCGGGCGAATTCAGGCCCATCTGCTTCAGGTCGTAGCCCTCCAGCAGGTTAAGCGCGATCAGCTCCGCCGGCCCCTGCGTCGACGAGGCGTTCTTGTAGACCCGGTAACCGCGGTAATCGATGGAGACCGGCTCCTCCACCTCTGCCTTATAAGCGGCAAAATCCTCGTACCGGTAGAGGCCGCCGTTCTCCTCTGAAAACTCGCCCATGGCGCGCGCGATGTCGCCCTTGTAGAAGCGGTCGCGGGCCGCGCGCAGCGCCGCCGGGCGCCCCTGCCCGGCCGCCTGCCGCTCAGCCTCCACCAGTTTGCGCAGCGTGGCCGCCAGGTCCGGATTGCGCCAGATTTCGCCCGCCTCGGGCGTGTGCGTGTCCAGATGGAACAGCTTTACGGTGGTGGGGTATTTGCGAATTTTCCGCGAGCCGCGCAGATTGCGGGCCAGCGCGTCGCTGATGGGGAAGCCCTTCTCCGCCAGTTCGATGGCCGGCGCCAGCACCTGCGCGAATGTCATGGTGCCCCAGCGGTCGAGCAGCGTATACCAGGCATCCACCACCCCCGGCAGCGACGCCGAGAGCAATCCGTCGCTTTCGGGGATGCGCCCGCCGGCGTTCTTCCGGTACCACTCGATGGTGGCCAGCCGGGGCGCCGTGCCCTCGGCGTTTATGGAATAAACCTTCCCGGTTTTGGAGTCGTACACCAGCAGCACGGCGTCGGAGCCAACGCCGTTCATCGGAAAATCCGCCAGCCCGAGCACGGCCTGCCCGGCCACTACCGCGTCGAAAGCGTTGCCGCCCGCGCGCAGGATCTGCTCGGCCACCTGCGATGCCTGCGGCTTCATCGACACCACGGCATACTCGGTACCGCGAATCACCGGGCGGGTGGTCCGGCTGGCTGGCTGCGGCGGATCCTCGGCAGCCTGTCCGAAGAGAGCGGCTGCGGAAAGCGTCAAAACGGCAAGCATACGGCTTTTCATGCGAACCTCCGTGAACCTGCTGGAATTCCAACACAATAGCGCTCCCGCGCACAAGTCGCAAGCCAAACTTCTCCTGGGCGGAAGGGCGAGGCACGGTATAATTTCCGTGCCGGCCACGGCGGCTTATGCTGCTCGAAAATCCCCGCGGTGGATATTCGTTTCTGAAGGGCATCGCTCCGTATTCGTCGGGCGTGGCGGCGGGGGCCGGTTTCGCCATCGAACGCGCGCGCCTGCAGGAACCGCTGCCGGTGACGGCCGGATTCGAGCGCATCGCGGCACGTCTGCACGCCTTGCACCGGCCGCCGCAGGCGCTGTGCGCGGTGGAACTGCGGTCGCCGGCTCCCTTCAGCTTCGCGGGCTTCGACCGTTTCAACGGCGAATACGTCAGGCAGATCGAAAAATTGCGGCTCCTGGTGGGCGGCTTGAATCCGGTGGCCCGCACCAATGTGGCGCCGGAAATCGACCCTCCGCGGGAACCGGTGCTGTACGCGTTCTCTTACACCGTGACGGCCGGCGGCCACGGCCGCAGTTTCGTGCTGGCGGGCACCGGCGAATTGCCGGAGGGCTCGCTCAATCCCCGCGACGTGGTGCGCAGCGGCGAAATTTCAGCCGCGGCCATGATGCAGAAGGCGCGCTTCGTGCTCGGCGTGCTGGACGCCCGCATCCGCGGCCTGGGCGTCAGTTGGGCCGGGGTGGCCGCGGTGGATGTCTATACCATCCGCGACATTTCGCCGATTTTCGTAACCCAGGCGTTGCTGCGGGCAGGCTACCGCAACCACGGCGTCACGTGGCAGCACACGCGCCCGCCCATTACCGGCATCGAATACGAAATGGACGCGCGTGGATGCGCCAGCGAAATCGTCCTCTGACGGCTCACTGGGAGCGGACCCAGATCAAAATCAATCGCTCGCGTAAGTCATTGCCGTTCACGGTGGGGGTCGTGACGAACGGCGCCACCGGGCCGCTGACCGGAGGTAAGAGCACCTGCACCTGGGCCACCCCGGTGATAGCGCCCGGAAGGCTGCGGGTGGTGGCGCTGAGGGGAGCGAGGGTGGAGTCCGCCACGTCCACGCCCGGCGTGAGTTTCAGCGGCGCCGCGGCGATGGCGCCGGTGGCCAGGGCCGGGGTCACCGGTCCCAGGCCGTCTACAAATACCGTAACCGTGGAGCCGCCAACCGCCGGGTTGGTGCAATCGTTCCACGTGCCATCCTGGTTGAGCGCCAGCGCGGCCGGCCCCAACGCCACCGTTCCGCCGCACTCGGTGTAGCCGGGAAATGGGCTCTCCAACGCTGCGGCCGATAGAAAAATGACCGGCTGCCGCTGCACCACCGCCAGCGTGTGGGTCTCATTGAGCGGAAGCGGGGGCTGCGTATCCATGACCTGCATCTGCACACTGGTTTGGCCCGCAATTTCATATGGCACCTGCACGTTGATCTGCCCGGCCGAGGCATACAGAATGGGCGCCGGAATGCCATTGAAAACCACGCCCAAAGTGGCCGACGACGGCGCTACGCCTCCGGGCGGAACGAGAGGCGCCGCCGGCGCAAGATCAGTTCCGAACAGCGCCAGGACCTGTCCGGGCGCCACCGTGCTCAGTTGCGCATAATCCGCGGGATCGACGGCGCAGGCTACGCGGCTAGCGGCGGAGAAATTGATCAACGCCACAGTTCCATTCGTGCCCGCCACCGCCGCGCTGCCGTCCGGACGAAGCGCCAGCGGCCACGAGGCCTGGTAGCTGGGAAAATCCGAAAGCACGGGACACGAGAGGTACAGGCAATCGGGCGCGCCTTCCACCAGTTGAGCGGGCCCTGCCGCGGTGCCATCGGGAGCCAGCCCGGCCACGAACCCGAGCTCCTGGTTGGGGAACGGGCGGCAGCCGTCCGGAGTCCCCGCCAGCGCCGGCAGATCGCGCGAGCCGGCGCGGCCCGAAACATAAATGCCCCCGTTGGGAGCGACCGCCATGCCCGTAATCTGGTCGGAGTAGGAACCACCGAAATACGTGGACCAAAGCAGAGCCGTTCCTCCCGCGCTCACTTTGGTGACGTATCCGGTGGCGGGAGGTGGGCCCATATACGTGCTTCCGGGCGGGCCCGGCAAAGGAGGGGCGGCCGCGGCATAGGCGGTCTGGAATGCTCCCGCGGTAACCGGGTAGTCGTCCGAATAGGTGGTTCCGGCGACGATCACGTTGCCGGCGGTTTCCACGGCCATGCCGCGGGCGATGGCGCCGTACGTGCCGGTGACATAAGTGGCCCACAGCACCGCGCCCGCCGGGTTCAGCTTGGCGACGTACTGGTAGCGGCAGGATTCCGATCCGCCGGGGCCGCCCGGGCCGGAACCCAGGGTCAGGCAGAAACTCGCCGCGTGGGTAGGCTGGAACGCACCCGCGGAAAATGGCGGAAGCGTGAGCACAACGCCCGCGTTGTAGGTGACGTTGGCCTGCGCGCTGCCCGCCAGATAAATGTTGCCCTGGCTGTCCAGTTGGATGGGTCCGCCGCCGTATCCGTACACGGAAAGCAGCACCTGGCTGAGCGCCGCATTGAGCTTCAGAACAAAGCCCTGGACCGCTTCTTCGCTGGTCACCGGGTAGCCGGGGCCGCCGATGCCGGTGAGGAAGACTTCTCCGGCGCTATCGAGGGCGATGCCGGTGATCTGCGTGAGCGCGGTCCCATTAATGAAGGTGGAATACACAACCGTGCCGGCCGGATTCACCTTCACCAGAAATCCCTGGTTTTGCCCTTCCCCGGAATAGGTGGCCTCGAGCGCTCCGGCGGTCACCGGAAAATCGGACGATGCGGTGTAACCGGCAACGTAGGCCGAGCCATCGGGCGCCAGGGCAAGCGCGGTGGCTCCGTCCGCCTGCGAGCCGGCCAGAACCGTGAAGTACAGCAGCTTCGATCCATCCGGCGAGAGCTTCGCCACAAAGGCATTCGAGGTATCGAGGATGTTCGCCGGCGTAAACCATCCGGCCAAGAAGATATTTCCCGCCGCGTCCAGTTGGATGGCGCTGGATACGGCGGAATCGGGCAGCGGTGGAAGCAACTGGACTTTCGCTCCGAACACCGGGCCGGCCGCCAGCAAAACCCAAACGGCGAGGCCCCGAAACATGGCTTCAGCCTAGCATGCGGATGCCGCCGGTTCCACGCATTACCCGCGCGGGCGCGGTCCGTTGCATGATGAAAGGAGGGTCTCCGAACGGCGCAACTCCGGCCGCTCCCATGCCTCAACGTACAAGGTCCAATTCTCATGAACGTCCTCATTGTGAACGCAGGTAGTTCCAGCCTCAAATTCCAGGTCATTGCCACTGACATGGAGAAGATCCGAGCCAATCAGGATCGCCGCCTCTGCCGCGGGCAGGTGGAGCGGATCGGCGGGGAAGCCATCACCACTTTCGAAACCGAAACCGGGCGGCACGTCTCCACGGCGCCGCTGCGCGATACCTCGGCTGCCCTGGATTACGTGATCCGCTGGCTCTCGTCGGAAGACTCCGGCATCTCCGAAATTCAAAGCCTTGCCGACATACAGGCGGTCGGCCACCGCGTGGTGCACGGCGGCGAGCTCTTTCAGGAATCCGTCCTCATCACCGACGAGGTGTTGCACGGCATCGAAGAGTGCATCGACCTGGCGCCCTTGCACAACCCGAACAACCTTCGCGGCATTCGCGCGGCGCGCCAGATCTTCGGCCCCAAAATCCCGCAGGTCGGGGTCTTCGACACCGCCTTTCATTCCTCCATTCCCGAACAGGCCTACCTCTACGCCATTCCCTACCATCTCTACCGCCGGCACCGCATCCGCCGCTACGGCTTCCATGGCACTTCCCATCGCTATGTCGCCTATCGCTACCGCCTGCTGCGCGGCCTCACGCGCGACCAGACCCACATTGTCACCCTCCACCTTGGCAACGGCTGCTCGGCCGCGGCCATCCACGGCGGGCGTTCGGTGGATACCTCCATGGGGATGACGCCGCTCGAGGGCCTGGTGATGGGAACGCGTTCCGGCGACCTGGATCCGGGGGTGGTCAACCTCATCGCCTCCAAAGAGGGCATGCAGCCGCACGAAGTCGAAGGCCTGCTCAACACGCAATCCGGCCTGCTGGGAATTTCGGGATTGACCAACGACATGCGCGTGCTCCAGGAGGAGTTGCGGCTCCACGACGACCGCCGCGTGCGCCTGGCCCTCGACGTCTTCTGCTATCGCGCCCGCAAGTACATCGGCTCGTACCTGGCCTCCATGGGCGGGGCCGACGCCGTCATCTTCACCGGCGGCATCGGCGAAAATTCCCCCGACGTCCGCGCCCGCATCTGCGCGGGACTGGAATGGGCCGGCCTCACCATCGACCCGGAACAGAACGCCAAAACCCGCGGCGCCGAAGGGCGCATCTCGGCCGAAGCTTCCACTCTGGCCGCTTACGTCATCCCCACCAACGAAGAGCTGCTGATCGCACGCGACACCGTGCGCGTCATCCTGGGCGAGCCTCATCCGGCCTGAGCGGCGTGGGGCGCCCGGACCGGCGCTACGGGAGCGCGGCGGATTTGGCTGCGCCGTAGTAGAGGCCGTTGAAGAGGAGCTTGTAAGTGGCGTGGGGCTGGTCGCGGAAGTTGACTTCCGGGCCGAGCAGGATGACCTTGCCTTCGCCTACGGTGGATTCGGCCACGGCCGTGCCGCCATCCAGATACTGCTGGCCCCAGGCCCAGCCGCTGTCGAGAACCTCGGGGCCTTCAAACCAGGCCACCGCCGCGGTCTTCTTCAGCGCGGCATCGGGCTCCAGCTTGAAGACCGGGCTGCTATCGAAGAAGACATCGAGCTGCGCGGGCATACCGTAGGCAAGCGGGTCGGTGTTGTCCACGTGCACTTTGAGCAGCGAGCCGGGGACGTAGAATTTGTCGCGCGGCAGCGGGCGGTCCCTGCCGTCCGGGCCCTTTTCGGTGAGGTAATTTTTCACGGGAATGCCGAGGGCGCCGGCGACGCTGGTGGAGCTGCCGATGGTGACGATGGATCCTCCGGATTCGACGAACTTGCGCAGTTGCGGAATCGTCTTGTCATCGGAGACGCGGCCGATGGCGGCGCGGTAGATTTCGGGGACGCCGGCAGGGTCGGGACCGCGGCCACCGCGCCCGCCGCCGCGGCCGAATTCGCTGGGACCGCGGCGAATGGCGCCATCGGTGAAGACGAGAACGTCGAATTTGCTGCGGAGGTCGCCGGCGTCGAGGGTGGACGGATAGACCACCTGGTAGGGGAAATCGTACTGCTCGAACAGCCAGCGCGTCCAGCCCGAGGGCATGTTGCCGCCGTAGACATCGTAGAGGCCGATGCGGATTGGATGCAATTTGAGGGCGTCGCCCGAAGGAGCGGCGGCGGCGGCGCGGGCGGGAACGCCTAACTCGGCGGCGGCGCTGGGCGATGAGCGGCTTTACACTGGCCGAGTAGGGCACCCAGATGGCGCCGGGCTCCGGGTTCGACGCGCCGGCCGGCTTCTTGCACCAGTAGACATCGGCGCCGGCTTTAAGCAGCCAGTTCACCAGTTTGAAGGAGTTGTTGATGCGGTGGCTGATCCAATAGCCGGCGGGATCGGATGCGCCGGTGACGGAGGCGGGCGGCGGGGGAAGCAGGTCCGAAATTTTGGCGAAGGGGCCGTCGAAGCCGTCGCGAACGCGGTCGAATTCCACGCCCATCTGGTAGGCCAGGGTCCAGCCGGTGATGTCGTAAGGGGGAGTGGGCGGCCCGCCGGGATAGCGGAAATCGTTGGGGTGGTCCTGCGGCTCGAACATGTCCATGATGTGCGGGCGGAAGGCCTGCGCGGTCTTCACCACGTAAGAGCCGGCGGGATAATTCTTGCCATTGACGGCGAAGGGAGCCGTGGCCTTGAGAACGGTGATGCCGTTCTTGAGCAGGGCGTTGACGAACTCGGTGGCGGTGGCGAAATCGGGCTGGTCGGAAGGCAGGATGTAGCCGCGGGGGTCGCGCAGCTTGGGATCGTGGAGGACGGTGTTGTAAAGATCGGAGGGGAGGGTGCGGGCGTTGAGGCCGCCCACGGTGAGGCCGGGGGGAAGATCGGGGTTGGGAGCGGCAGCACGAGGCGCATTGGCCGCCGCGTTGGCAGGCGAAACCGCCTGCCCCACATTGCCGCGACCGCCGCGGCCGCCTGCCGGCTTCGCCACCCGCGGCTTCCAGAGCGGCGATGCGCTTGGGGGTGACGGTCCAGTTGTCGCGGCTGCCTTTTTCGATGGAGTTTTCGCCCATGCGCCAGATGTTGAAGAGGAAAGTCTCGCGGTAGCGGGAGGCGAGGTCGAGGATGGCGCGGTTATTGGTGATTTCGTATTCGATGGATTGGCGGTAGTGCCACTCCTGCGGCGCGATCGGCATGGGCCAGTCGCCTTGCGGGAGCTGCTTTTCGGCGACCAGCGGGATGGTGGTGGGGGTGGGATTGCCGATGATCTCGGTGAGGATGCCGATCATATTGTGGAAGTAGCCGACGGTGCGCAGGCCGCCGTTCCACCAGGTGGAATAATTGGCGCCGCTGCGCATGGCGCTGCCGCCTTTGCCTTCGGCCACCAGGCGGGTGTGCAGCGCCGTGCCCACCATTTCCACGCCCAGCGGGATGAGGGGATCGAAATTGTAATTGAAGGGATCGCGGAAAGGCGGCATGAAGATGACCGCGCCGGCGGGACCGGTCTGGTGGTGGTTATAGACGATCTGCGGGAACCACTCCAGAAACATGACGCGATTCATGTTGGTGGTTTCCGGCATGTTGGACATGTAGAAATCGCGGTTGTCGTCGTGGCCGACGTACTTGTTGTAGAGGCGCGGCAGGTTGTTCAGGCTGCGCTGCGCGGCGGGCTTGAGCGGGGCGTCGGGATTTTCGGAGCCGCGCATGTACCAGTTGGCGATGAATTCCTGGCCGTCGGGATTGGCCTGGACGTAGAGCTGGATGCAATCGTCGAGCAGGCGCATGGTTTCGGGGTCGGTGCGGCTGACCATCTGGTAGACCATCTCCATGAGCTGCTGCGAGCCGACGGATTCGGAGGCATGCAGGCCGCCATCGATCCAGACCACGGCTTTGCCCTCGCGCGCCAGTTCGTGGGCCTGCGGCTCGCTGACGCCTTCGGCCAGGGCAAGCTTGCGGGCGATCTCCCGATATCGATCGAGATTGCGGATATTGGCCGGCGAGGAAATGATCGCCATATATTGGCGCCGGCCTTCGGCGGTAGTGCCGATATCCACCAGCTTCATGCGGTCGGATTCGGCGGCCAGCTTTTTCCAATACGCTTCGAGCTGGGTGTAATTGGCCACCTGGTAATCGTCGCCGATGTTGAAGCCGAGGGCTTCCTTGGGCGTGGTGATGCGGGGCGCGGTCTGCGCGTGGAGCAGGCAAACCGGCAGCACCGCTGCGAGCATGAGCAGCCGCGGGCCGAGGGATCGGGAGGTCATGAGAGAAAGTGTACTACGGAGCACGCTTTCGAGGCGGCAGCCCGGGTCGCGCCGGACTTTCATCTGCCCTGGACAGGCAGGGGCCCGAATGAAATGGCCGTCTGAAGATGTAACCGGGTATTAATGGGTAATTGACTAAATTACTCTGGAATTCTAACGTTCTCCGTGGTAAACCTATCTGGGTATCTGAATTTTGGGGTGGGCGGGATTCAGGGGGTTCCGCCGGCAAATACGGAGTTCAAGGAGACAACTATGAGAGAGGTGTGTTCGAAGTGGGCGATCATACCGTTGTTGATCGCCCTGTGCGCGGTTGGTACTGTCTTTGGGCAGTCAGATACGGGTCGATTTCGGGGTTTGCCAAAGACCCGTCCGGCGCCGTAGTGCCGAAAGCGAAAGTCACGATCCGGAACGAGGGGACGCGCGAGGAGCGCACCACCTCGACTAACGAGTCCGGTTATTACGTAGTGACGACACTGCCGCCGGCGCTATACACGGTGGAGATAGATGCCGCGGGGTTCAAGAAGTTTACGACCCCGCATGCCAAGCTGGATGCCAACTCCACGCTGGCGGTGGATGCCAACCTGGTGGTGGGCGCGGCCACGGAGAGCGTCGAGGTAACGGCGCAGGCGACGGTGCTGCAAACCGAATCGGCCGCGGTGCAGAACGAAGTCACCGGGCAGCAGTGTCAGCATGCAGGAATTGAATGGCCGCAATCCGCTCTACATGGCGCAGCTTCTGCCGGGCATGCGCAGCGGCTCGACCATGGGCGATTTCAATTTCGCGGTGGGCGGCGGCAAGCCGTTTAACGTGAACGGAACGCGCGCAGCAGGACACCTTCGTGACGTTCGACGGCGCGCCGGCCCTGCGCACGCGCGCCAACGGCGCCGTCATCGGCGTGGCCAATGTGGATGCGATGGAGGAAATTCAGGTGCTGACCGCCGACTATGCGGCGGAATACGGGCGCGCGGCCGGCGGCCAAATCCGCATGATCAGCAAGAGCGGCACACGCGATTTTCATGGCAGCCTGTACGAATATTTCCGCAATTCGGACATGAACGCCAACACCTGGACGCGCAATCTGAGCACCCTGACCAACTTCACCCAGCCGGTTCCGCTACAACAATTTCGGCGGCACCGTCGGAGGCCCGGTCTGGGCTCCCGGGCTGAACGACAAAGCTCCGCCAGAAGCTTTTCTTCTTCGTCGGCGAAGACTGGATCCGCTACCGCTATACGGACTACACCGACGCAGGCCGTACCGACCACGCTGATGCGCCAGGGGAATTTCAGCGAACTGCTCGGCCCGAACCCCTGGTATTCGGGCAGCCACGTGATCTACGATCCCACCACCTGCCCGAGCGTCGGGCGCTGACAAGCTGCGTGCCCTTCCCGGGCAACATCATCCCGCCAGCCAGGCTGAGCCACAACGGCATCGGCCATCATCAACGCCTACCCCGCTGCCCACTCCCGGCTTCCTGCAAGGGAACGCAGCAACTGGATCGCGCAGGCGGCGCACCCCATCAATCAGCGCAAGGGCATGTGAGATTTCGATATCATGCCCAACGACAAGAACCGCATTACCGGCCGGCGCACGGATGCTGCGTACTTCGAATATCAGCCCTTCGATCAGGGATCGGGTCTCACCGGCAAGTATTTCAACCGTCCCAACCAGACCAACGCCGTTTCGCTGACTTCGCACCATCAGCCCGACGCTGGTCAACGAAGCGCGCATCACGTTCAGCCTCGACGACGTCTACATTCCGGTGAACACGGCGCTGACCGGCTTCAACCGCGTCGCAGTTCGGCATCAACTATCCCGTACCTGATGCCCAACGGCAAGGACATCCCGACAAAATCCCGACCGTCAGCGTGCCGAATTTCTACGGATTGGCCGGCGGACCCTATCCGTCGCATTCCTCGGGACCGATCTGGACCGGCGCGCGATACGCTGACCAAGGTCATGGGGAATCACACCTTCAAAGTTCGGGTTTCACTTCGAGTATTCCGGCGAAAACGATGGCGACCAGATCAATGTGAGCACCGTGCCCGGCGGCGCCAGCAACCAGAACGGCACCTTCACCTTCACCGATGCCCGAACCGGTCTGGGCGCGACCTCCGGCATCGGCATGGCCAACCTGGCGCTGGGCCTGGCGGACAGCTACACGGAAATCGGTCCGCGCGCGCTCACCATCTGGCGCGGCCTGGATGTGCGAGGACTTCGCGCAGGATTCCTGGAAGGTACGCCACAAGCTGCACATCGAATACGGCGTGCGCTGGACCAACATCCAGGGCTTCCACGCGCTGTGGGGCAACGCACGATTATTTCGATGGCGCGCTGTACAATCCGGCCAACGCGCGTGCAGGTGAGCCCGACCACCGGCAACGTGATCCTGGGCACCGGCAACCCGTATAACGGCGTGGTGATTCCCGGACTCAGCAGCTTCCCGAGCGCCGCCACGGGGCGCGTGCTGGCGCGCCACGCCACCGCCGATCATGCGACGGCGCTTCCTGCACCAGCCTGTTCGATCCCGAGCCTGCCGCAAGGGCTACATCAGACTACGCAAACGGTTCCAGCCGCGCCTGGGCATCGCCTATCAGATTAACGACGAAGACCGTGGTGCGCGCCGGCATCGGCGAATTTCGCCACCCGCATGGGCCTGCTCGACAACATCTTCCCCGGCGGCAACTCGCCGTTCCAGCCGTTCGTCACGGTGAACAACGTTTCGGTGGACAACCCTGGCGCCTCGCTGACCACCGGGACCGCCGCGCCGCTGACCATCACCACCTACAACCCGCACCTGAAGCCGCCGCAGGCGTGGAACTGGAACGTCACCGTGGAGCGGCAGCTGCCGCTGCACTCGGTGCTGTCGGTGGCCTACGTGGCGCATCGCGGCGCTGCACGGCTGGCAGGTCTACGACATCAACCAGCCGACGGCGGGCGCGCTGCAGGCGAATCCGGGCGTCAACGTGAACGCCCTGCGGCCGTACAAGGGATTCGCCGCCATCCAGGAAGAAGAGAGCGTGGTGAACTCCATGTACAACTCTCTGCAGGTGTCCTGGAACCGGCGATTCTACCAACGGTTTCAGCTTCGGCATCAGCTACACCTCTCCAAGAGCATGGACAACGGCTCGAACTACCGCGATATCGTGCCCGACACCTACAACACCAGCAACCTGTGGGGGCCTTCGGAGTACGATCGCGCGGCACATGGTGATCATCAACTACATTTACGACATGCCGTTCTTCAAGGCGAACAAAGGCTTGTCAAGCAGGCATTCGGGTGGATGGGAGCTGCGCGGCGCCGCGCAATTCCAGACCGGCACGCCTTGCGGCATCGGCACCAACAACGACTATGCGGGCGTCGGCGAAGTACGGCAGCTTCGGCTGCGGCTCGGAAGGGCCAGTTCTGGGACTTGAACGGACCGGTCACCATCAATACCGGCGCATTCGCCGGACCGGTGACCAACGCCAACTCGGCGCAGTATTTCACGGCCAGCGTCACGCCGCCGGCGACCGGCACGTTCAACCTGCAGCCGGGCGTGCGCGATTCCGTCTACCAGCCGGGCTTCCAGGATTGGAATCTGTCGCTGTTCAAGACGTTCGCCGTCAACGAGCGGGCAGGATTCCAGTTCCGCGCCGAGGCGTACGACTTCATCAACCATCCGAACCTGAGCGGGCCGCAGCTCGAACCGACGTCCAGCCAGTTCGGGATGATCACCAGCAAGACGGGGTTGGCGCGGAACCTGCAGCTTTCGCTGCGGTTCTACTTTTAGGGATTAGGGGTCAGGGATCGGGAAACCCCGCGCCCTGATCCCTGCCCCAACCCGTTGCGTGAGCCCGGTTTCCATCAGGGGGCGCCGGAAAGCGCCCCCGTTACCGTAGCCTGTTCCCTGATCCCTACCCCTTCACCGGCTTGTCCGACGCCTTCCAGCGCTTTTCGTCCCAGTACAGGACTTTGCCTTCGCGGTAGGATTGCACGGCCAGGTTGATGACCACCACGGCGTGGGCGCCGGTCTCGACGTCCAGGTGCGGCTTCTGGCGGGTGTGCATGCACTCCAGGAAGTTGCCGACGTGGACCTGCATGGGATCCTTCTGGTCGATGGCAATCTGGAATTCCTTGGTGCCGAATTTGGAGGCGTAGGCGTCGCCGCCGATGGCCTTATGGTCGCGCACTTCCGGCTTCACGGTGATGTAAGGGACCATGCTCTCGAACATGCCGTGATCCACCATCACGATGGTGCCTTCGTGGCCGCGGATCAGGCCGGGAATGTGCTGCGAGTTGGCCATGCAGGAGCTGAGCACCAGCGAGTGGCCCTTGGCGTATTCGGCCACCACATGGAAGGTGTCCGGGACCTCGCGCTCGTCCTTGAATACGTAGATGCCGCCGGAGCCCACCACCTTGGCCGGGAACTGCGGCTCGTCCCAGCAGATGTTGAGCGGGGCGACCACGTGGTAGAAGAGGTCGGTGGCGATGCCGCCCGAATAATCCCAATATTTGCGGAAGCGGAAGAAGCGGTCGGCATCGTAGGGGCGCTTGGGCGCAAGCTTGAAATTGGCTCCCAGCCACATGTTCCAGTCGATGAAGTCGTCGCCCTTGCCGTCGGGACCGGCGGCCTTGTCGATGGGCCACCGTCGTTCCATTCGCCGCCGAAGGAGTTGCGGTGGTAGGAGCCCTGGCTCATGATCATCTGGCCGATCATGCCGTCGGCGATGGCCTTCTTGGCCTTCCACCAGATGTCGGCGGACGTGGTCTGCGAGCCAACCTGGAGGATGCGCTTGGTTTCCTTGACCGTGTTGACCAACTGGTGCGCTTCCTCGTTGGTGTGGATCATGGGCTTTTCCAGGTAGACGTCCTTGCCGTTGTCCATGGCGTCGAGGGCGATCTTGCCGTGCCAGTGATCGGGGGTGGCGACGATGACGGCATCCACATCTGCCTTGGCCAGCAGCTCGCGGTAATCGAGGTAGCCGTTGACCTTGTAAAGCTCGGCGCCGGCGCGCTTGCGCTTTTCGTAGACGTCGCAGACGGCGACGATGTGGCAGGCGCCGTTGTTCTCCGCGGCGTATTTGGCGAACTGCCCGGCCACGTAACTGCCGCGGCCGCCGTAGCCGACCACGGCGACATTGATGCGATCGTTGGCGCCGAGGACCCGGCCGGCCTTGCTGGCCTTACCGGCCAGCGCTTCGTTGGCGGCGCTGAGGGCAAGCCCACCCGCGCCCACGGTCTTCAGGAAATCCCTGCGATTGGATTCGGACATGAAACTCCTCCTTGCTGGTGCGAAATTCATTATCGCAGAATGCGGCGCCGGCGCACGATAGGAGTTGGCCCAAAACCACCAGCGCGGTGCGCCAAAGCCATGCCGGCCGGGACCAGGCTGATTTGTTTCCACAAACTCACGGTTTCGCCTGCCGACTTCTCGCGGGAAGTTCCGGTTGGCAGGCGGAAACGCATGCCCCACCTGGGGATTGTAACGGCGCCGGGTGAAACGGGCTGTTACGATAGAGGCGATGACTCCCAACCAGCCGGGTGCGATGCCCAAGCTGCCCATTCCGGGCGTGAAGAACCTGATTGCCGTCGGCAGCGGTAAAGGGCGGAGTGGGCAAGACCACGGTGTCGGTGAACCTGGCGGTGGGGCTAGCCTCGCTCGGATACAAAGTGGGCCTGATGGACGCCGATGTCTACGGGCCGAACGTGCCGCTGATGATGGGCATCAACCGCACCCCCATGGCATACGGCGAGCGCATCCAGCCGCTGGAGCAGTTCGGCGTGCGGCTGATGTCGATGGGGTTCCTGAACCCCGGCGACAAGCCGCTGGTGTGGCGCGGGCCGATGCTGCACAGCGTGATCCAGCAGTTTCTACGCGGGGTGGATTGGGGCGAGCTGGATTTCCTCATCATCGATTTGCCGCCGGGCACGGGCGACGTGCAGCTCTCGCTGATTCAGACCGCGCCGATTACCGGGGCCATCGTGGTGACCACGCCTTCGGACGTGTCGCTGGAGGATGCGCGCAAGGCGGTGCACATGTTCTACCAGGTGCGGGTGCCGATTCTGGGCATTGTGGAGAACATGAGCTACCTGACCTGCCCGCACTGCCAGGAACGGATAGACGTGTTCAGCCATGGCGGCGGGCGGCGCACGGCGGCGGAGATGCAGGTGCATTTCCTGGCGGAGCTGCCGCTCGACCCGAACGTGCGTGTCGGCGGCGACACGGGAAAACCGATCGTCCTGCGGCAGGGATTGGGTGAGCCCTTCCTGGAACTGGCGCGGCAGTCGGCCGCGCGGGCGGTGGAAGCGGCGCAGCAGGAAGGGCCGAAGATCGAGGTCAGCGAGTAGCCCGCCCAAGCAGGCGCGCCGATTACGCCACTATACCGGCTTGCAGGACGGATTCGACCTTTTCGCGGAGAATGGCGCCGGTGTAGGGCTTCTGGATGAAGCTGACGGCGGGCTCGCCGCGGAAGCGCTTCATGGTTTCGGCTTCGGTATAGCCGCTGGAGACGATGACGGGCACGCCGGGACGGGCCTGGCGCATGCGGCGCAGCGCTTCGTCACCGTTCATCACCGGCATGGTGAGGTCGAGTATGACCAGGGTAATGGAGGGGACGTTGGAAAACAGGTCCACGCCTTCGCGTCCATTGGAAGCCACCAGGACCGTGTAGCCGCGCTTTTCCAGGCTGGCCTTGGCGACCTTGCGGACCATTTCCTCGTCATCCACCACCAGGATCGCGTTTTTGGTGGGCGCGGTGTGGGGCTGCTCCTCGGGTTTCACCGTCGCAATGGCAGGCAGCCAGACCTTAAACGTGGTGCCGTGGCCGGGCGTGCTGTACACGCAGATGGCGCCCTTGTGGGCGTTGACGATGCCGAGGGCGGCGGAAAGCCCCAGGCCGCGGCCGGTGAATTTGGTGGTGAAGAAGGGCTCGAAGATGCGGGCTTTGGTTTCCTCGTCCATGCCGCAGCCGTCGTCCCGGACTTCGACGCAGGCGTATGCGCCGGGTTCGATGCCCGAGCCGACCAGCGCGGCATTGATGTAGCCGTGGTCCAGGTGCTGCATTGAGGTGCGAACCACCACCGAGCCGGGCCGGTTCTCGCCTACGGCTTCGGCGCCGTTGAGGATCAGGTTCATGAGCAGCTGCTGCATCTGGTTGCGGTCGGCTTCCACCATCGTTAGCTCGGGATCGAGCTCCATGTGGACGGAAACGGTCTTCGGAATGGAGGCGCCGATGAGAAGATTGACTTCGGAGACCACCTTGGTGAGATTCACCGGGCCGACCACGAACTGGCCCCGCCCGGAGTAGGCCAGAAACTGGGCGGTGAGATCGGCGGCGCGCTGGGAAGCGAGCATCAAATTGTCCAGGTACTGCCGCGCGGGGTCCTGCGACGGCAGCATTTCCGTAACCAGGCTGGCGTTGCCGATGATACCCGTGAGCAGGTTGTTGAAGTCGTGGGCGATGCCGCCGGCGAGCACGCCGAGGCTTTCCAGCCGCTGCGTCTGGCGCATCTGCAATTCCAGGTTCTTGTGCTCGGTGATGTCACGGGCCACATGGGACGCTCCGACAACCTGGCCGGAAACGTCGCGAATGGGCGAAACGGTGAGGGAAATGTGGATAAGATTGCCGTCCTTGCGCAGACGGGAGGTTTCGAAATGTTGGACGCGCTCGCCGAGACGCAGGCGGGAGAGGATCTCCTGTTCTTCATGGGCGCGGTCGCGGGGTAGGAGAAAGGCGATATTGCGGCCGACTGCTTCCGCCTCGGGTGTAGCCATAGACTTGCTCGGCGCCGGTGTTCCAGGTTTGGATATTGCCGTTGAGGTCCTTGCTGATGATGGCGTCATCGGAGGATTCGACAATGGCGGCTAGACGGGCATTGGCGGACTCCAGTTGCTTGCGGTCGGAGATATTGCGGGCAATGTGGGAAGCGCCGACGATTTCGCCGTCCTCCCAAACCGGCGAAATGGTGAGGGAGACGTGGATGGGAATGCCGCCCTTGTGCACCCGGATGGTCTCGAAGTGCTGGAGGCGTTCGCCCTGGCGGATTTTAGCCAGCACCGCCTGCTCCTCATCGGCGCGCTCGGGCGGGACCAGCATGTTGATGGACTGGCCGATGGCCTCCTGCGGGCGTGTACCCGTAAACGGCGGTGGCGCCGCGGTTCCAACTGACGATGGTGCCGCTAAGGTCTTTGCCGATGATGGCGTCTTCGGACGACTCGACGATGGAGGCCAGGCGCGCCAGAGCGGAGAGCGGCGCGGCTCTTCCGGCTGGCCCGGTTACGCCCCACGCACAGAATGCATCCGCTCCCTAGCCATTAGTTCCCTTTGAATTACCTTAATTTTCTCACATATAGGGGTGGGGCACGAGTCGTACACCGACCCGTGTTTCGTGCGATTGAAAACGGAGCGGGCGGGCATGCCCGGCAAGCCCGTTCATCAGCAGTGGATAAGACTTACAGGCGGTTGATCAGGCTGGCTACATATCCGGCGCCGAAGCCGTTGTCGATATTTACAACGGTTACATTGCTGGAACAACTGTTCAGCATACCCAGGAGCGCGGCCAGGCCATTAAAGCTGGCGCCATAACCCACGCTGGTGGGGACGGCGATGACCGGGCAGGAGACCAGGCCGCCGACCGCGCTCGGCAGCGCGCCCTCCATGCCGGCGCACACGACGATCACACGAGCTTCAGTGAGGCGCTCGCGGTTGTGCATCAGGCGGTGCAGGCCGGCCACCCCGATGTCGTGAATGACATCCACTTCGTTGCCCATGACTTCAGCCGTGGCCTGGGCTTCTTCGGCTACCGGCATGTCGCTGGTACCGGCGCAGACCACGGCGATCGCCCTTTTCCCTTGAAGGTGTGGTCGCGCCAGAAACGGATGACGCCGGAAAGCGGAAGGTACTCGCCGCCGAGTTTCTGTGCCACCAGGGCGGCCGCGACCCCGGTCGGCGCGTGTAATCAGCACGTTGGGCGCGTGTTCCAGCAGCGCGCTCGGCGATGCCAACGACCTGCTCCGGCGTCTTGCCTTTGGCGAAGATCACCTCCGGCATGCCATGGCGGAGCGCGCGATGGTGATCCACATTGGCGTAGCCGAGGTCTTCAAAAGGCATGTGGCGCAAGCTGGTCATGGCCTGATCGGGTCCGACTTCCCCGCGTGCGCACCTGCTCGAGGAGCGCGCGGAGCTGGTCTTCATCCATGAGGCCAGAATAACAGACCTAAATCAGGCGTGAACTGTAGATATCAGATCCTGTACCAAAGTACAGATGAAGTCCTATGATATTCTTAATAAACTTTCAGGCTATTGTGTGAAAAAAGACGATACCGCATGATTGGAATACGACATGAACCTGGCTACTGAAAACGTACGCACAGATCTCGGAGGCATGTCCGAACGGAGGGGGACTATACGGTTTCCGCTCCGGGAGGAAGTCAGATACAAGCTACCCACGGGAAGGTCGTTACCAGCTGGGTTGGGCAAAACCTTGAATATCGGTAGCGGCGGCATATTGTTCACGACCGAGCAGAAGCTGCCTATGGGACGCATGGTAGAGCTGTCGGTGAACTGGCCGGCGCGGCTGGATGGCACGTGCCCACTGCAGTTCGTGGCCACCGGCCGGATGATCCGGTCGGAAGCCGACAAGGCGGCGGTGCGCATTGAACGCTACGAATTTCGCACGCGCGGTACGCGGTAGAAGACGCAGGAAGCGCGTAACGGCAGGCCGCGTAGGTCCTCCCCTTACGTTATTCCGCATCGCGGTGTACGGTTTCCGGCGAGAAGGCGGGAAGGCAAACGGCAATGTATTCGGCGCCGCCCTCCTCCGGCGTGCTGTAACGAATCCATTCCCCGGCGTGGGCGATAACGGCCTGGCCGGCGCGCAACGTCGAGCACTCCGCCGCGGTGCTCCACGCGCAGCAAGCCGCCGAAGACCACCGTGTATTCATCGAACTGCGGGCGTCTGCCCAGGTTCCACCCACCCCGCCGGACTGCGCATGTGCGCGATGCTCAGATTCTCCGTCCCCGAATTGACCCGTCCGATGTACTCGTCGATGAGTTTGGGCTTGTTGCCGGCGGCCTCGATGCGCGTGGCGGCGGCAATTGGTGTGGGCATGTCAGGCTGCGTCCTCCCGTCCGGTCATAATAGCAGGGAGGCCGCGGGCTGCGGCGAAATCGGACTTGCCAGAAAGTTGGCGGGCCCGGTATACTGGCATTTTCGCTGAGACGTTTATGACGGCGAGAGATGAACTGGATCCCTTAGCTCCCCAACGGGAAGCCGCATTTTTTTACGGGCTTTTTTTGCGAGGGCATGACATCGAAACCCTCCGGCAGGATATTGACGTGCCCCGCTCCATGATGGATAAGTGGATGAAGGCGCGGGACTACGAAGCCGGATTCCGCCAGGACCTGCACCGCGTATATGAATACCGCAAACAGGTGTTGGCGATCTTCGACGGCCTGATCTCCAACGAGCAGATGCGTCCCCGGTTACAATAAAAGGCGAAACGCAGGCGAAAATCCGACCACGGACTCCAGGCGGCGCTGCCCCCCAGTACTACTCCTCTTCTTCGGTCTGCCCCACCTTCAGGACCGCCAGGAAGGCTTCCTGGGGGATCTCCACGCGGCCCACGCGCTTCATGCGCTTCTTGCCTTCCTTCTGCTTTTCCAGCAGCTTGCGTTTGCGCGAGATGTCGCCGCCGTAGCACTTGGCCAGCACGTTCTTGCGCAGGGCGGAGATGGTCTCGCGGGCCACGATCTTGTTGCCGATGGCGGCCTGCAGCGCCACCTCGAACATCTGCCGGGGGATCAGGCGGCGGAGGCGGGAGATCAGGTCCTTGCCGCGCTCGTAGGCGAAATCGCGGTGGACGATCATGGAGAGCGCGTCCACGGGCTCGCCGGCCACCAGCACGTCCAGTTTCACCATGGGGGAGGCGCGATAGCCGGCCAGGTGATAATCGAGCGAGGCGTAGCCGCGGGAGGCGGATTTCAGGCGGTCGTAGAAATCGAGGACGATTTCGTTCAGCGGCAGCTCGTAAACCAGCATGACGCGGCCGCCGCCGATGTATTCGAACTTCTTCTGCACGCCGCGCTTGTCTTCCAGCAGCTTGAGAATGCCGCCCAGGTATTCCTCGCGCGTGATGACGGTGGCGTCGATGATGGGCTCTTCCATCTGCTTGATGGCGGACGGATCGGGGAACTTGGTGGGGTTGTCGACTTCCAGTCACTGTGCCATCGGTGGTGGTGACGCGGTAGCGGACGCTGGGCGCGGTGGTGATCAGGTCGATGGAGAATTCGCGCTCCAGCCGCTCCTGCACGATTTCGAGATGCAGCAGGCCGAGGAAGCCGCAGCGGAAGCCGAAGCCGAGCGCCACCGAATTTTCCGGCTCGAAGCTGAAGGCGCTGTCGTTGAGGCGAAGCTTTTCCAGGGCGTCGCGCAAGCAGGCCGTGCTCGTGGGATTCGACCGGGTAGAGGCCGGCGAAGACCATGGGCTTGATTTCCTCGAAGCCGGGCAGCGGCTCGGCGGCGGGATTCGCGTGATCGATGATGGTGTCGCCGATCTTGGCGTCGGAGACGGTCTTGATATTGGCGAAGAGGAAGCCGACCTCGCCGGCGGAAAGCTCGTCGCACGGGGTGGCTTTGGGGGCCTGGTAGCCCAAGCCTTCCACGTCGAAGGTCTGCCCGTTCGACCACAGCCGGATCTTCTGCCCCAGCCGCAGACGGCCGTCCATGACGCGCGTGAGGATGATGACGCCGCGGTAGGGATCGAACCAGGAATCGAAAATGAGCGCGCGGAGGGGAGCGTCGGGCGACCCTTTGGGCGGCGGCACCAGGTGGACGATGTGCTCCAGGATCTCGTGCACGCCGGTGCCCTGCTTGGCGCTGGCCAGGACGGCGTCCCGGGCATCCAGCCCGATGATGGTCTCGATCTGCTCGCGGATGCGCTCCGGCTCGGCCGCCGGCAGGTCGATTTTGTTGATCACCGGGATGATTTCCAGGTTGTGGTGCAGCGCCAGGTAGGTGTTGGCGAGGGTCTGCGCTTCCACGCCCTGCGAGGCGTCCACCACCAGCAGCGCGCCCTCGCAGGCCTGCAGGCTGCGCGAGACCTCGTAGGAGAAATCCACGTGGCCGGGGGTGTCGATGAGGTTGAGCTGATACCAGTTGCCGTCGTCGGCGCGGTAATTGAGGCGGACGGCGTGGGCCTTGATGGTGATGCCGCGCTCGCGCTCCAGGTCCATGGTGTCGAGCACCTGCTCCATCATTTCGCGCTGGGAAAGCGCGCCGGTGACTTCGAGCAGCCGGTCCGCCAGCGTGGACTTGCCGTGGTCGATGTGCGCGATGATAGAGAAATTGCGGATGAATTCGCGGTCCATGCTGTGGGGAAGGCTCTCCCGATTATCCCATAGGGAGGCTTCCGCGGCCGGAACAGCCTGCCGTCCATTCAGGTAGGGCTACCGGTTTTTTCCGAACAACCCGAGTAAGACAGAATCCGCCCCGGTCCGAAAGGGCGCACCCTCCGATGCTACACTAGCTCATAATGTACAACCACATCCTTTTTGAGCTCGGTGCGGATGGCGTCGCGCTGGTCACCATCAATCGGCCGGAGAAGCTGAACGCGCTTTCGGCGGCGGTGGTGCTGGAGCTGCAGGATGCGTTTGAGCGGATCGCGGGCGACGCGGCCATGCGCGCGGCGATCGTCACCGGCGCGGGCGAAAAGGCGTTCGTGGCGGGCGCGGATATCAACGAACTGGCGGCGCTTTCGGCGGTGGAGGCGCGGGAGTATGCGGCGCGCGGGCAGCGGGCGTTTCCGGATGCTCGAAACGTGCGGCAAGCCGACCGTGGCGGCGGTGAACGGATTCGCGCTGGGCGGCGGGCTGGAACTGGCGATGGCGTGCACGCGTGCGCTTCGCGTCGGAAAACGCGCGGCTGGGGCAGCCGGAAGTGAAGCTGGGGATCATTCCGGGCTACGGCGGCACGCAGCGGCTGCCGCGGCTGGTGGGGCGCGGGCGCGCGCTGGAAATGCTGCTGTCGGGCGAGCCGGTGACGGCGGCGGAGGCGCACCGCATCGGGCTGGTGAACGCGGTGGTGCCGCGCGACGAGTTCTACCTCGGCAGGCCTGATGAACCTGAGCCGCGCCTGGCTGGCAAAAGTGCTGGCCAACGGGCCGCTGGCGGTGGGGTTGATGATGGAAGCGGTGGACGCGGGGCTCGATGCCGGCCTGGATGCCGGGCTGCGGTTCGAAGCCGCGGCATTCGGCGTCAGCGCGGCCACCGAGGACCGTCGCGAAGGCACGCGCGCGTTCCTCGAAAAGCGGAAGCCGGCCTTCGCGGGAAAGTGAAATATGAGCATACTTGAAGGACAGCTTTCCGCCGCCGGGCTGCGGTTCGCCGTCGTCGTGAGCCGGTTCAACAGCTTCATCACGGAGCGCCTGCTGGCGGGCGCGATGGACGCGCTCGACCGCACCGGGGCCGCGGCCGAGCAGATCGACATCGTCAAAGTGCCGGGGTCGTGGGAAGTGCCGCTGGTGGCGGGCGAACTGGCGCGCCAGCAGCAGCTACGACGCCGTCATCTGCCTGAGCGCGGTGATCCGCGGCGAGACTCCGCATTTCGATTACGTGGCGGCGGAAGCGGCCAAGGGAATCGCGCACGTTGCCGCGCGAGACCGGCGTGCCGGTGGCCTTCGGCGTGCTGACCACCAACACGTTGGAGCAGGCCATCGACCGCGCCGGCGCCAAGGGCGGCAACAAGGGCTTCGACGCCGCCATGACCGCCATCGAAATGGCCAATCTGATGCGCACGCTCCGCCAGGCCACGTAATGGCCTCCCGCCGCAGGTCCCGGCAGCGCGCTCTGCAGATTCTGTTTTCTGTGGGACGCCCGCCGGCAGCCGGTGGACGAAGCCATCGACGCCTACTACGACACGCTGTATTCGGAAGAGCAGCCGGAGCGCGAGCCGTTCGTGGCCGACCTGGTGCGCGGCACCGTGGAGCACGTCGGCCGAAGTGGACGAGCAGATCAGCCGCGCACGCCGAGCACTGGCGCATGGAGCGCATGCCGGCGGTGGACCGCAATATTCTGCGGCTGGCGGTGTACGAAATGACGCACGGGGGCACGCCGGCGCCGGTGGCCATCGACGAAGCGCTGGAGCTGGCGCGCAAGTTCTCGAGCGAGGAATCGGTGCAGTTCGTCAACGGCGTGCTGGACGCCATCCATCGCGCCATGGCACGCGGGGACTCAGGGCGCGGCGGCGTGTGCAGCGTGAACCCGATTGCCGGCGGGCCGCGCGTCTAATAAAGCAGGTAGGGTATACTTTACCTAAGAAGGATGGTTGCCGAATGGCCCGAAAGAGGCGTTTTCATCTATTTTTTACCCTTGATTGTACTGTTCTTCTCCATTGCTGGGCGGCGTTTATGGCCCGCGGGTGGAGGTGGCAGCAGCGGCTTCCGACTGCCGGAGCCGATCGCTCGATCACGGAAGTCGGAGATTTCACCAGGGTCTTACGCCCTGGTGGAACAGAATTTCGCCGACCGGTGAGCCCCGACAAGGCCATCTACGAAGGGCGCCATTCCGGGCATGCTGCGGACCCTCGATCCGCACTCCAACTTCTTCGATCCCAAGGACTACCAGGCGCTTGATGGAGGAGCAGAAGGGCACACTATTACGGCGTCGGCATGCAGGTCTCGCCGCAGCAACGGCAAGACCGTGGTGATCGCGCCGTTCCCCGGTTCGCCGGCTTACAAGGCCGGACTGCGGCCGGGCGACATCATCGTCACGGTCAACGACAAATCCACCGACGGGCTGAACACCACCGAAGTGGCCGACATGCTGAAGGGGCCGCGCGGCACGCCGGTGAAGATCGTGGTTTCGCGCGAAGGCGCGACCGGACTACCTGACCTTCACGGTGATGCGCGACGAGATCAGCCGCAAGAGCGTGCCGGACGGCCTTCTGGCTGAAGCCGGGCATCGCCTACATCAAGATTCTGCAGTTCAGCGAGACCACCGGGCGCGAGCTGGACGACAGCCTGAGGCGGCTGGGCGAGAACAATATCAAGGGCCTGGTGCTCGATCTGCGCGACAATCCCGGCGGCCTGCTGAAACGGGCGTCGCCGTGGCCGACCACTTCCTGCAGAAGGGGCAGCTGATCGTTTCGCAGCACGGGCGCTCTTCGCCGGAGCAGACGTACATCGCGCGCAACGGCAACCACGGCCACGATTACCCGATCGTGGTGCTGGTGGACCGGCATGTCGGCTTCGGCGGCGGAGATTGTTTCCGGCGCGCTGCAGGATCACGACCGCGCCTGGATTCTGGGCGAAACCACGTTCGGCAAGGGCTTGGTGCAGACGGTGTATCCGCTCTGCCGACAGCACCGCGCTGGCGCTGACCACGGCGCATTTCTACACGCCCAGCGGCCGGCTGATCCAGCGCGACTACAGCAACAAGTCGTTCTACGATTACTACTTCCACCAGGACGACAACGCGCGCAATCCGACCACGACGTGAAGATGACCGACAGCGGCCGCACGGTCTACGGCGGCGGCGGCATCACGCCCGACGAGAAGTACGTGACGCCCAAGATGGACCGCCTGGAGAGTCGAGCTGTACCGCAACGGCCTGTTCAACTTCACGCGCGCGTACTTCGCCAAGCACAGCGCCAACCTGCCCAAGGGCTGGATGCCCGACGAAGCGGTGATCGAACGACCTGCACGATTACCTGCTGAAGAACGGCACCAAGTTCACGGAGAGCCGAGTTCACCGCGGATCACGACTGGATCAAGCGCTACCTGGCCAAGAGAGATGTACATCTACGCCTTCAACGTGGACGAAAGCGACCGCGTGTTCGCGCAGACCGATCCGGAAGTGGCAGCAGGCCATGGATGCCATGCCGCAAGGCCGAGACGCCTGCTGGAGAGCGCGCCAAGAAGGTGCATCGTGCGAGCGCATGGAACGCCTCCGCGGCCGCGCTGCTAACGCGAGCGCGGAGGCTCCGAAGCCGGTCGACTCCGCGCCTGCGGCTCGCGTTGGGCAGCGCTCCGACGTCGTATCTGAATCGCCCACAGCGCAGATCGTCGTTCTCGACGCCGGCGGGCAGTACTGCCACCTGGAAGCCCGCAAGGTGCGCGACCTGGGCGTGTACGCCGAGGTGCGGCCCAGCGAAACCCCGGCGGCCGAGCTGGCATGCGCCAAGGGCATCATCATCTCCGGCGGCCCGAGCAGCGTCTACGATCCCGGCAGCCCCACCGTCGATCCCGCCATCTTCGCTGCGCGGCCAGCCGGTGCTCGGCATCTGCTACGGCCAGCAGCTGATGGCGCACCTGCTGGGCGGCGAGGTGCTGCAGGGCGAGAAGGGCGAGTACGGCCTGGCCACGCTCGACCTGGACGATGCCGCCGATCCGCTGTTCGCGGGCCTGGCCGGGCGCCAGCAGATCTGGATGAGCCATCGCGACGTGGTGGGCGCGCTGCCCGCCGGGCTTCTCCGTGGCCGGCCGCACCGACACCTGCGCCGTGGCCGCCATCGCCGCGCCGGCGCGCAAGCTCTACGGCGTGCAGTTTCATCCCGAAGTGGTGCACACCGCGCGCGGCCGCGAATACCTGTCGAATTTCGTGTTCCGCGTCTGCGGCTGCGCGCAAGGATTGGGACCCGCGCCATCGCGTTCCGCTGATCGAAGCAGGAGATCCGCGAATGCGTGGGCGACCGCAACGTCTTCTTCTTCGTCAGCGGCGGCGTGGATTCCACGTGGCGTTTGCGCTGTGCACAGCGCGCGCTGGGCGCGGACCGCGTGCGCGGCGTCTACGTGGATACCGGCCTGATGCGCGAAGGCGAGACCGATTTCGTGCGCCGCATGCCCGGCGTGGCCGTGGAGCACGCCGAGGAGCAGTTCCTGAGCGCGCTGGCCGGCGTCACCGATCCCGAACAGAAGCGCCACATCATCGGCGAGGAATTCGTGCGCGTGCAGGAGCGCATCATCGAGTCGCGCCACCTGCTGGACGAGCACTGGATTCTGGGCCAGGGCACCATCTATCCCGACACCATCGAATCGGGCGGCACCGCCAAGGCGGCGCTGATCAAGACGCACCACAACCGCGTGGCCGGGATCCAGAAGCTGATCGAGAGCGGGCGCGATTGTGGAGCCGCTGAAATCGTTCTACAAGGACGAAGTGCGCGAGGTGGGCCGCGAGCTGGGCCTGCCGGCGGAATTGCTGGACCGCCATCCGTTCCCCGGCCCGGGCCTGGCGATCCGCTGCCTGTGCTCGCGAATTCGAGCGCCGGTGCGCCGCTCGCCGGAGGGCTGCATCATCCCGGTGCATTCGGTGGGCGTGCAGGGCGATTCGCGCAGCTACGCGCCGGTGCTGGCCATCGACGCCCTGGATCACGCGCCGCGCCACCGGGCTGATCAACCGGCTGCGCGGCGGTGAACCGCGTGGTGGCGCCGGTGGAGACGCGGGCGCCCGCTGGCGGCGATGCAGGTGCGGGCCTGCTCGCTGACGCCGGAGCGCCTGGCGCGCCTGCGGCAGGCCGATGCCATCGTGCGGCGGCTTTCGCACGAAAGCGGCTACGACCGCCAGGTCTGGCAGTTCCCGGTGATTCTGATTCCGCTGGGAACGGCGGACAGCGCCCGATTCGGTGGTGCTGCGGCCGGTGGATTCGGTGGACGGCATGACGGCGCAATCGGTGCCCATGGACCCGCGCGCTGCTGCGACGCATGTGCACGGAAGTGCTGCGGGATTGAAGGGATTGCGGGCGTGTTCTACGATCTGACGCACAAGCCGCCGGGCACCATCGAGTGGGAGTGAGGGCCGATTGGCGATGTCCTCCAGCGGGAGCAACCGCGCGGAGCCGGGCGCTGCCGTCTATAATCGAGAGAGCAAGGGATGCAGGACAACGATAGTCCGGACACTGCCGGTTGTGTCGCCGCCCGCGGCTGTGGTAGGACGAAACCGGGGCTCGCACCGGCGTGCGGACCGCGATTTCCTGGTTCCGCGACCTGGTCTTTTCCGTATTCATCGCCGTCGTGATGATTGTGTTCATCTACCAGCCGGTGAAGGTGGAAGGCACCAGCATGATGCCGACGCTCGCCAACGAAGAGCGCATCTTCATCAACAAGTTCACCTATCGGTTCGGCCTGGGCGACGTGGAGCGCGGCGACACGGTGGTGTTCTGGTATCCGCAGGACACCACGAAATCGTACATCAAGCGCGTGATCGGGCTTCCCGGCGACCGCATTCGCATCGACGGCGGCCAGGTATACGTGAACGGACGCGAGCTGCTGGAGAGGCTACGTCTCCGAGGAGTTTCGCGACTACACCTCCTGGCACGACGGGCAGGAGCAGACGGTGCCGCCGTCGCGGTATTTCGTGCTGGGCGACCATCGCAACCAGTCGAGCGACAGCCGCATGTGGGGCTACGTGCCGCGCGCCAACATCTACGGCAAAGCCGTGTTCGTGTATTGGCCGCTGGATAAAATCGGCCGGGTACGGTAACCAGGCATTCGTGCGGTCTTGAGATCGCCGACAACCACGATATCCATAACTGACTAAAGCCGTTCCAGGCCGAGCCCGTAGAGCAAGCTTCCAGCTTGCCATGCCGGCATTTGTGCCGGCATACGGCGCCAGACGAATCCCGGCTCGAAAGCCGGGATGGCCGCCCGGAAAGGCGGCTCTACGGGCGAACTCAGCTGGCGCCGCACTAGTCCACCGCCCGTAGCTTGGCGCAGTTCGCGATATGCGGGGAGCTCGGCGAGTCCGGTGAGCACATCCGCTGGCCTGGCGTCATACTGGAATCATGGCGCCGTTGGGCCGCATGCTCATTGCGCTGGGGCCTGGTGCTGGTGGTTTTCGGGCTGCTGCTGACCTTCGCGGGACGGCTGCCTTTTCGCATAGGACGGCTGCCGGGCGATATCGTGCTGCGCGGCCGGAATTCCACCTTCTACTTCCCGCTGGCGACCTGTCTGATCCTCAGCCTGCTGTTTTCACTGTTGATGTGGCTGCTGCGCCGCTGACCGCCGCCAGCTACAGCGCGGCGATCTGCCGGTAGATCGGGCGCCAGCGCGGGGTAAAGGGCCTGGTAGATGCGGTGCCCCCTGGCATACAGGCCGGCGTCCGCCGCGGAGGGGGCGACGGCCTCGGTCTCATGGATGGCGGCGCGGCAGAGCTCCTGGATGGATGCGTACTCGCCGGAACCGGCCAGGGCAAGCAGGGCGGCGCCGTAAGCGGATCCCTCCTGGGTTTCGAGGCGTAACCACCCGGCGGTTGAGAATGGAGGCCAGAAGCCCGCGCCAGAAAGGGCTCTGCGCGCCGCCGCCGGAGGCGCGCACGGAGGCTACGGCGGTGCCCAAGCCCTCGACAATCTCCAGGCAATCGCGCTGGCTGTAAGAGACGCCTTCCACCAACGCGCGGATGAGGTGGGCGCGGGTGTGGCTGGCGGTCAGGCCGATCCAGCCGCCGCGGGCGGAAGCGTCCAGGTGGGGCGTGCGCTCTCCCATCAGGTAAGGGAGCCAGAAAAGGCCTTGCGCTCCGGCCGGCGCCTGGGCGGCTTCGGGCATGAGCCCGTCGTAAGCCGGCGCCGGGGGCGAGTTGGTTGCGGAACCACTGCAGGCTCAGGCCCGCGCCCTGCGTGACGCCCATGACGTGCCATTTGCCGGGGACCGCGTGGCAGAAAGTGTGGACGCGGCCGGCCGGGTCGTAGGCGGGCTGCTCCATGTGGGCGAACACCACGCCGGAAGTTCCCAGCGTGCAGGAAACGATGCCGGCCTCCACGATGCCGTTGCCGACGGCGCTCGCGGCCTGGTCGCCGCCGCCGCCCACTACCGGCGTGCCGGCGGCGAAGCCGGTGAGTTCCGCCGCCTGCGGCGGTAATCCGCCCGCTGACTTCCACCGATTCGCGGCATTCCGGAAGCAGGCCGCGGTCGAGGCCCAGGCGGTCCATGAGCTCGAACGACCAGCGGCGGTGGACCACATCGAAGACCGCGGTGCCGGAGGCATCGGAGACTTCGGTGGCGAATTCGCCGGTCAGGCGGTAGCGCACGTAGTCCTTGGGCAGGAGCATTTTGCGCGCGCGCTCGAAGTTGTGCGGCTCGTGATCGCGCACCCAGAGCAGCTTGGGCAGGGTGAAGCCGGTGAGGACGGGATTGGCGATGTAGCGGAGAACGTCTTCGCGGCCGATGGTCTGGTTGACCGCATCCACCTGCGCCTGGCTGCGCTGGTCGCACCAGATCAGAGAGGGGCGGATGACCGCGCCCGCGCCATCGAGAAGCACCAGGCCGTGCATCTGGCCGGAGAGGCCGATGCCGCGCACCTGCCGCGCCGGAGACGCCGGCTTGCGCGAGGACGGCGCGGATGGCCGCCGCGGCGGCGTCCCACCAGTTCTCCGGGCGCTGCTCCGCCCACAGCGGGCGGGCCATGAGCACGTCTTCATGGGGGGCGGTGGCGCTGGCGCGGACGGCGCCGCGCTCATCCACCAGTAGAGCGCGCGAGCCCCCGGTGCCGATATCGATGCCGAGCCACATAGAGAATCAAGGCCGGTCCGCGGTTGTGCGGCTGGCCGGCACAAAAAAAGCTACTGCGCGGAGGAGGGCGGAGGGACTTGCGATAAATCATGCCGGCGCAGGCAGCCAGCAGGATGGCCATCAGCGCCAGGCTGGTGTAAGAGGCCGCCGGAACGGGAGGTGGTGGGAGGCTGGTGTGGGGCCCGGTGCGCCAGCAGGAACTGTGCCGGCTGACTGTTGGTGCCGGTGGACCAGGGCGAGCCGGTGACCTGGCCGGTTAGGTCCGTGGTGAAACCGAAGACCGCGTTTGCCTGGGTATCGGAGACGTATACGGTGCTGGTGAGAGGATCGACCGAAACGCCCCAAGGCTCCACCAGACCGGCGGCGGAGGTGGCGACGCCGGACGTGTAGTGCTCAGGTTGCTCAACAGATACGCCCCGACGCTGGGATCGTACTGGTTGGCAACATAAAGGTAGGTGCCATCCGTGGCAAGACCCTGGGGGCCAGATCCGGTTTTGTAGCTCGCGGCTGTACCCAGGCTGCCCGAACTGATCGGGAAGACGGTCAGGCCATTGCTGGTGGTGCCGTCGGCATCGTCATCCGAAACATAGAGGGTACCGTTGGCGGCGATCAGATTCTGCGGGGAACTCAGGTAGGTGGCCGTGTTTCCGTTCACGTATGTGGGGCCGTTCGAGTCCCAAATGCCGCCGGGGACCGTGCCGGTGCTGACCGGGGCGCTGCTGAGCGTGCCGTTGGTCGTCGAGAACCCAGCACGTTGTTGGTGCTATACCCGGCCAGCGCGACATAAACGTACAGGGTGCCGCCCACCGTGTAGGTGGCGACGCCCTCCGGCGCCGACCCGGTTCCGGTGGAAACCGAGTCAAGGAAATTCAGGTCCGCATTCGGGTATTGATCTAATAAGAGTCAGAACCGTAGCCGACTTGGGCCACGAACAGATAGGTTCCGCTCGCATCGATGGCCGCGCCGCAAGGTTGGCCCCCGAGAGTATAGGTCGCCAACGGCGCCAGTTTGCCCAGGCAGGCTCGGGTGTCGTTGACGTGAATAGCAATCACGCTGCCGGTGCCTTGTCGGTCACATACAGGTAATTTCCATTCGGCGTCATGGTGACGGCCTCCGGCTGGCTCGCCGGTCGCAATGGAGTTGGCTGGGGCGCTGGCGGGGGCACCGTCACGCAGGGCACGCTGTGGAGAGCGCCCGCGGGGGCCCGGGTCGGTGGTGTACTCCGTGAGCCAGTTTGTGCCGTAGGCCGGTACGTATAAGAGCTGCGCAAAGGCGGTGCTGGCCAGTCCGATTGCCAGGAATACCAGCGTGAGACAGGCCGCGGAGGGGAGAAGTGTGCGCAATCGCAGTAGCATGCGCAAAGTGTAACGGTTTTCACCCTTTAGAATCAATATGTAATTAGCGGAGTTTCCGGGCTTTTTCGGCTTTCCAGCGGGGTTCTGGAACATTGAAGAGCCGTCCGGGTACAGAGTGGGGAGGCCGGGGCTGGGCATGCCCGCCCGATTCAATGGTGTTAGACTCGCAATCGTCAAATGAATATTGCTCCCAGGTTTCGCCCCGTTCTGGACCCGGAATTCGCTCCGGCTTCGCTGTGGAATCGCGCATTTGCGCAGGCGGTTGCGGGAAAGCGGGCGGCGGTCAGCCGGTGGCCCTGGCGCTGGAGCGCAGCGACGGGTCGGTCTCGGTGTTCCGCACCCGCATCCTGCCGCCGGAAAGCCGGTACTCCGCGCTGAACCGCCGCTACGTCGAGCGGCTGTTGAAATTTCTGCTGTGGCAGAAGGGCGGCTGTCGCGTCACCATCGCCGGGGACGCCGCGGACTGGCGCGAATATCTGCGCGCCGTGTATGCGCCGGAAGGCGCCCGCGCCTTCGATTTCGAGTTCATGGGCGAGCGCGTCTACGGGCGGCCGATGGCGTTCGCGCAGAGCGGCTTCGACGCCGCGCCGGCGGAGAGGGAAACCGCCGCGCCGCTGGGCCGGCACCTGGACGGCTACCGGATCGGCTTCGACCTGGGCGCCAGCGACCGCAAGTGCGCGGCGGTGGCGGATGGCAAGGTGGTCTTCAGCGAGGAAGTGGCGTGGAATCCCAGCGCGCAGGCCGACCCGCAATACCACTTCGACGGCATCCACGATTCGCTGCGGCGCGCGGCCGCGCATCTGCCGCGGGTGGATGCCATCGGCGGCAGCGCCGCGGGCGTGTACGTGAACAACGAAGTGCGGGTGGGCTCGCTCTACCGCTCCGTGCCGCCGCGACCTGTTTCGAGAGCCGCGTGCGGCGCCTCTTTTTCGAACTGCGGGAGGCGTTGGGGCGGCATTCCGTTCGACGTGGTGAACGATGGCGAAGTGACGGCGCTGGCGGGATCGATGGCGCTGGGCGACAACGCGGTGCTGGGAATCGCCATGGGCAGCAGCCTGGCCGCCGGATACGTGACGCCCGCAGGGCGCCATCACCGGCTGGCTGAACGAGCTGGCCTTTGTGCCGGTGGATTACCGCGAGGACGCGCCGGTGGACGAATGGTCGGGCGACCGCGGCGTGGGCGCGCAGTATTTTTCGCAGCAGGCGGTGGGACGGCTGCTGGCGCCGGCGGGAATCGATCTGCCCGCCGATATGCCGCTGCCGGTCAAGCTGGAGCAGGTGCAAAAGCTGGCGGCGGCCGGCGACGCGCGCGCGCTGCGGATCTACGAACCATCGGCGTTTATTTCGGCTACACCATCGCCACTTACGCGGATTTTTACGACTTCCGCAACCTGCTGGTGCTGGGCCGCGTGCTCACCGGCGCAGGGCGGCGACCTGATTCTGGAGATTGCGCGGCAGGTGCTGCGCGCGGAGTTTCCGGAGATTGCCGAGCGCATCCGCTTCCACATTCCGGACGAAAAGGAAAAGCGGCACGGGCAGGCGATTGCCGCGGCCAGCCTGCCCGCAATTCAGGCTCAGGAGAACAAGACGCATGCAATTTCATAACGCCGGGGCGGACTTTTTCGTTCCCGATGGCACGGCGCCCGAAGCGGCGCTGGCGCGCACCACGCATCTCTGCATTTCCGCGCACCAGGACGATATCGAGATCATGGCCTACCACGGCATCGCCGAGTGCTTCGGCCGCAAGGACCGCTGGTTCACCGGCGTGGTGGTGACCAACGGCGCGGGCAGTCCGCGCTCCGGCATCTACGGCGGCTACACGCGATGAAGAGATGCAGCAAGGTGCGGCGCATCGAGCAGCGCAAGGCGGCCTACGTGGGCGATTACGCGTGCCAGATCCAGCTCGGCTTCAGCAGCGCGCAGGTGAAGGATGCGCAGAACCGGCGGTGGTGGAGGACCTGGCGCGCCATTCTGCGCGCCGCGCGGCCGGAGGTGGTCTACCTGCACAACCTGGCCGACAAGCACGACACCCACGTTTCCGTGGCCCTGCGCGCCATCGCGGCGCTGCGCGCGCGTGCGCGGCGAAACGCGGCCGCAGAAGGTTACGGCTGCGAAGTGTGGCGCGACCTGGATTGGCTGCCGGATGACGGAAAGCAGGCGCTGCCGGTTTCCGCGCGCTCGAACATCGCCGCGGCGCTGGTGGGGGTGTTCGATTCGCAGGTGAGCGGCGGCAAGCGGTACGACCTGGCGACCGCCGGGCGGCGCCTGGCGCACGCCACTTACTACGCTTCGCACGGCACCGACGAAGAAAGCGCCCTCAGCTTCGCCATGGATCTGACGCCGCTGGTGGAAAACCCGGGTTGGAGCCGGCCGATTACGTGTCTAGGCTTTATCGATCAGTTTCGCGCCGACGTAGCCAAGCGCCTGGCGGCGGTTGCGGCAGCGGGCAAAAACGATCATTGAGGCGATGCCCGCGCCTGCCAGCATCAGGGAACCGGGCTCGGGCACGGCACCCGAAACCGGTCGTCGAAATTGAAAGTGTCGATGAAGAAGCCGCCGTTATCGGGACTGCCGCTGTTTCCCGAAACCGTGGGGCTGGTAGTGGAAACGGTGAAGCTGTAGATGCCGCGTGGTGCTGCTCACCATGATAAAGGGCGCGGTGTTGCAAGCCACGGGCGTGGGCTGGGTCAACCCGTTGATTGCCAGTGTCGGGCAGAGACCACCTCCGCTTAGGTCATAGAAAATATCGGTGCCAAGGGAGGCGCCACCCTGACCGTATAGTTGAATGACGACATCGAAGGAGGTGTAAGTCCTCGCTTTCGATGCGGAAACCGAAGCTGCTGAGCGGAGCGGTGGAAGCGATGGTGATGGGGCTCGAGGAGTTGCTTCCCAACAGGTAATCGCCGGGCGTCCCCGAGGCGCCTGGCGTTCCCGCGGCAAAGCCCGAATTGTCGGGCTGGGTATCGAAATTTCCACCGAAGGTCTGGGCATGACTGCCGGTCGCTGGAGACCAGTGTGTGCCTCTCTGAACGTCCAGGTAGTTGTCGGCAAGCTCCAGACTCGAGCCGGTCACCGAAATCGGCAGATCTACCGCGTCCCAAGTAGTGTTGTAGACGCCCCCGTTGGCCATGGCGGGGTCGTTGATATTGGTGGCGCTCAGCGTGGGACTGGTGATGTCGTTGCTGGAATTCCATTGCAGAGAGTCCTGGAATTGTTCCAACACGTCCTGGTAGGTGCTGCCGCCACAGGTGGCGCTCGCGGTGAGGGCGTAAGTACCCCCGCAAGACATCGTGGAGATCACGCCACTTGCCTGCATCAGGCCCGGCGCCGCGCTTAACAGGGCTGCGCAAATTGCTAGTCGCTTCACGAGATGGCCTCCGAAAACCATTTCTGCTTGAAGTCGCTTCGTTTTTGACCTCAGTGGGCGTAGGTACGAGAAGTTACAAAGGTACCGCTTATGAAGTTTAGTCCACAATCCAACGGAAAACAAGTAGCAGGAAGGAACTGGACGGGGAAGATTGCAGTCCTAGACTTAACTTTAGTACTGGAACTACAGACTAGGTTCCCGGTCAAGCCGTTTGCCGTACCAAAAGGTGGACGCCGTCCAAATAAGCAGGCAGGCGAAAAAAAAAGAGAGGGCTGCTGAAAGCGATAGCGCCCCACGCGGCGGCCGTGGCCGCCACCTGCACGATGCTGTAACCGAGCGAGACGCCGGTGGAAAAGCGCCAGCGGGTTTGCTCGCGGGGTTCCTGAACCGAGGGGGAATGGCCGAGTGCCAGGCAAACCATCGCTCCACCCAGACCGGGGAGTGGGGGCCAGCGGAAGGAAGAGCAGACAATAGTACCGCGAGCAGGGCCAAGTCCTTGGCGCGAGGATCTGCCAGCCGCGCAGCGGCAGCAGGCGGTAGCGCGAGATGCCACCCGGCCCGTCCAGGCCGAACAGGCACTGGGTATAGCTGGTCAGCGCCAGCAGCACCAGAAGGTCCAGATCGGCGTAGGCTTGGGGCGGAAGGTGCAGCCGGGCGAGGCGATATGCCAGCCCGGTGAGGCTGAGCAGCAGCGCCACGTAAAAATCCAGGGTGGAGAGGATTTCGCGGATGTTCTTGCGAATCAGTTGTTCAAGCGGGCCGGGGCAGGAGGGAATGCGGCGCCAGAAGAACGGCTTGCCGGCGGAGGGAAGGCCGGAAAGCAGGAATCCGGCCGCCACCAACCCGGCCGCCAGGGCCCACAATCCGAACGTGATATGGCCGCGCGCCGCCCAGGCCGCCAGCGCGGCCAGGATCCAGGTGACGGGGTTGAGCCAGGGACTGGCCAGGCGCAGCAGGACGCGGTCGCGCCGGTCGAGGGGCCATAACAGCAGGCGGGAAGGCGGAATTTTGCGCAGCGGGTCGCCGCTCATCGGGAACAGCATGACCAGTCCGATCAGGATATAGATGTAGCCGCCCGCCCGGCCCAGCATAAATACGGTTACCGGGAAAAAGACGTTGACGCCGATGGACGAGATGGACTGCCAGTCCCGGCGGAAGGCGGTTCCGAGCGCCCTCAGGACCGCTGCGGTCCGAGCCATTCCAGTTCCTCCACCGCGGGCGCCTCCACCAGGTCGAAGTAGTGCTGCTCCAGGGATTGCGGCAGCTCGCCCACCGGCGAGTCCCAAACCACCTTGCCGTGGCGGATCATCACCAGTTGGGTGGCGATCTGCTCCACCACGGAGAGGATGTGGGAGGTCAGAAACACGGTGATGCCGTGGCGGGCGGCCTCTTCGAGCAGGTCGCGCATGATCTTGGAGGTGACCGGATCGATGGCTTCGAACGGCTCATCCAGGAACAGCACGCGCGGGTTGGGGAGGAGCGCCATGGCGAACGCCGTTTTCTTGCGCATGCCGTGGGAACAGGCGGCGGCGAAGGTGTGGCGCCCGTGTTCCAGGCTGAGCGCGTGCAGCAACTGGGCGGTGCGGGCGCGGGTTTCCTCGCGGCCGACACCGTAGACGCTCCCGGTCAGGAGCAGGTGCTCCTCGACGGTGAGGTCGTCGAAGAGGCCGAGATCTTCCGGCAGCACGCCGATCTGCCGCTTCAGCTCCAGGGCCCGCGCCGTCACATCCAGGCCGCAAACCTCCACCTCGCCGGAAGTGGGAGGCAGCAGGCCGGTGAGCATTTTGACGGTGGTGGATTTTCCGGCGCCGTTGGGGCCGAGGAATGCGCAGATGGCGCCCGGCGCGACTTCCAGGTTGAGATGGTCGACGGCGGTGAAATCGCCGAAGCGGCGCGTCAGGGCGCGGCAGGAGATCATGATCCTATTGTGCACATTCCGGCTGCCTGGCCGGCAAGGCTGGGGCTGGCGGGTGTCACCTCGCCCCCGCAATTGCATCTAGGGGTTTGTATGGAAGTTCAGGTCAGACATCTCGGAAACGTGAGATTTGAGGCGAGCGCGCGCGGCCACCGCGCGTTCGCGGATCAGCCGGTGGAAAACGGCGGTTCGGACGGCGGCATGACGCCGCCGGAGTTGATGCTGGCGGCGCTGGGAACCTGCGCCGGCCATTATGCGGCTCAATATTTGAAATCGCGGTCGCTGGCGGCGGAAGGGCTGGAGGTGCGGGTTTCGGCGGAGAAACTGCAGCGTCCGGCGCGGCTGGGCGCATTCCGGATTGAAGTGACCGCTCCGGGGCTGCCGGCGGAGCACGAAGCGGGGCTGAAACGGGCGGTCACCGCCTGCCTGATCCACAATACGCTGCTCAATACCCCGGCCATTGAAACCGTGCTGCACACCGCCGCGCTTTCGGCCGCTTAGCTCCAGGCGATACAATCGTAGTTTGGACAGGCAAAAGGAAGGGGCGCTGGCGCGCGCCGTGCTCGCGGGGGAAACGAATGCTTTCGAGCGCTTCGTGGAGCACTTCCGATCCAAGGTTTTTCACTATAGCTGGCTGATGTGCGGCCGCCCGGAGGACGCCGAGGAGGTGGCTCAGGAGACGCTGCTGCGGGCTTTCGAGAGCTTCGATCAGCTGCGCCAGCCGGAACTGGTGCGGCCGTGGGTTTTTCGGATCGCGCGGAATGTTTGCCTGATGCAGCGCCGCCGCAGCGTGTTCGCGCCCGACCACGAAGTCTCGACAGGCGAACTTCTGCCGGCCGAGGAACCCTCCGGGCCGGATCTGCCTCCTGACCGGGAATATTTACGCGGCGAGTTGCGAGCGGTACTGGACCGCATCATCTGCGAGCTGCCCCCGGCCTACCGCTCGATCGTAGTGCTGCGGGACCTGGAAGAACTTTCCACCGAGGAGACGGCGCAAATCATGGATCTGGAGCCGGATGCGGTCAAAACCCGCCTCCACCGGGCCCGCCATACCATGCGGCAGAAGCTGGACTGTTACCTCCACAATCGTTGCCTGGAGGGCCAATCCAGCCCCAGCCCTACGCCGCTGTCCCCCGCCGAGCGCGAGCAGATTCTGAGCGCGTGGCGGAAAGCGCCGGCGGGCAAGCAAGCCCTAGCGGTGCCCGCCGCCATGTCCACCACCACCGTGGAACCCACCACCACCGTGGAACCCGCCGCCATGGAAGCCACCGCCATGGAAACCGCCACCGTGGAATCCACCACCATGGAAACCGTGATAACCGCCGCCCCATCCGCCACCCCAGCCGAATCCGAAGTACGGGTATATCCCGCCGTAAGGATAGCCATAGTAGTTGTAACAGTAAGCCGGGAGAGCGTAGGGGTAATCGTAAGGATCGGCAGGGCAGGCATAGTATCCCGGCGCTCCCGCTATGTACACACCGACTTGCGCCGCCTTAGCGGGAGACGGGCTGAAAAGGATAAGAGCGAACAGCACCGCCGCGGGAGCTAGCAATAATTTCTTGCGCATACGAAACACCTCCCGGTTGGATTACTTGCAAACCGGGCTCCAAAGCCTGGCGCGGAGGCAGAAGTTAAGCAGAATGAGGTGGTTACGGATTTTGAATTCCGGCCGGCCGGCTGCTTTCCTGCGAGCGAGGAGAGCAGGCGCTCGTAGGCGGCGGTGACGGCGTCCCAGGAGTAGCGCTCGCGCACGCGCTCGATGGCGGCGCGGCGAAGCGCTTCGCGCTCGCCGGCATCCATTCCGAGACGCCAGCTCCATCTTGGCCGCCAGATCGCCGGGCTCGAAGGGAATGCCGGCGTCGCCGGCCACTTCGGCGTTTTCCGGCGTGTTGCGGTACAGCACCAGCGCGCCGCGGCCCATGGCTTCGATCAGCGCCGGATGCGTGCCGCCCACTTCGGTGGCGTGGATGTAGGCGAAGCAGTGCGAGCCCAGTTCGCGGTAGCCCTCGCCGTAGATGGCGCCGGGCATCACGATGCGCGGATCGCGGGTGTCGCGGACGCGGCGGATGTACTCGCGCGCGTAGGGGGCGTCGCCGATCAGCGCCAGCTTCATATCGGTCGCGACGCGCTCGAATGCCTGCCGCACTTCGAGCGGATGGTTCTCCGGCTCCATGCGGCTGACATAGAGAAAATAGCGGCCGGGCTCCAGGTCCAGCCGCTCCAGCACGGCGGTGGTTGCGACCTTGCCCGTCTCCGCGCCGTAAGGAATGAAAACGCTGGCTCTTGCGGTAGCGGTCGCGGTAGTAGTCGCTGGATGGTCAGGGCGTCGGTGACCACCACGGTGGGGCAGAACGTGGCCAGCCATTCGGAGACCAGGTACCAGGCCTTGGCCAGGCGGTTCCACTTCTTGCGCTTGCGCTCGATGCCGTCCACATTCAGCGCCACCGGCATGCCGAGCAGGCGCGGCAGGAGGGTGAAGATGGCGTTGGCGCCGTTGCAGTAGAGCGCCGCATCCACGCGGTGGCCAGCAGGTGCAGGGTGGAGACGAAGGTGTGGGCCAGGGTATCGAGGTACTTGTGGCGGATGGTGGGCAGATACTGGAGGCGCACGCCGCGGTAATGGGTTTCCGGGAGAGCGCTCGCGGCAGTAGACGGTGACCTGGTGGCCGCGCGCCGCCAGGCGGGTGGAGAGTTCTTCGGCGAAGGTTTCGAAGCCGCCGTAATTGGCGGGGATGCCGCGCGTGCCGAGGAGGGCGATGCGCACGAGACTTAGCCGCCGCTGCACGTCTGCGTCGGGCACCTAGCCACGACGGTTTCCGACCGCGACAGCATGCGCACCATCTTCTTAGAGCGCCTGCTTGCTCACCGGCGCGTACTGGAACCAGCTCGCCATGTAGTCGTGGTCCACGCGGCGCGCGGCTCTGAATCAGACGGCGCTTGGCCATGACCCGCCTCCAGTTCCGCGCCAGGAACCAGAACGCCCTCAGCGAGCTGTGCTCCCACAGCAGGCAGCACATCACCACCATGGCATCGCGCGCGGTGATGGAAAACCAGTTGCGCCGGTAAAGATCCGGCGAGATGTTCTTGATGCGCATCAGGAAGCGGTTCTTCACCGAGTGCATGTTGATTTCGGGCGGCAGGGCGCGGCGGTTGCCGGGCAGAACCTTGCGCACGTGATAGCCGCGGGCGTAGGGCGCGTAGAGGCACTTCCAGCCCATCAACTGCGCCCGCCAGGCGACATCGGCGTCCTCGCGGTAGACGAAGAAATCGGAGTCGAAGAACTCGCCGTCGAGCGAAATGTCCTCGATCATGGCGCGGCGGTAAAGGGCCGCGGCGGCAGTGGCGCCGAATACGTATTCGTATTGCAGGTAGTGGCCGTTGTCCACTTCCTGGCTGCCGCGGTCCAGGTGGCGCAGCATGGGGTTGAAGTAGATGCCGGTGGAATCCACCACCGGCTTTTCGGGGATCTCGAAATGCGACGTCATGGTGAGCAGCTTGCCGCACACCGTGCCGATGCGGGAATCGAACTGGCCGGCGTCCACCAGCGCCTGAATGAAATTGGGCAGCAGCAGCACGTCGGGATTCAGGGTCAGCACCCAATCGCCGCTGGAGAGCTTGATGGCCTGGTTCTGCGCCGCGGCGAAGCCGATGTTCTCGTCGTTGTAGTAGATGCTGGCAGCGGTCTTCGAACTGTTCCAGAATGTCGATGGTGCCATCGGTGGAGGCATTGTCGACGACGATGATCTCCTTGAGCGGATACTTCTGTGCCAGCACCGATTCCAGGCAGCGCTTGATGAAACGGCCGCTATTGTAGGTAACTATCGTGACGGAGACGAAGTCGTTGTGCGCCATGAACAAGAACCTGAAAGTTCAGACATTCGGTACATCCGTTTTTGCTGAGGTAGAGGCCGGACATCCGTTACGACAACCCGGCGACTACGGAGGGGCCCGTTACGACTGATTCAGTCCCGCCAGCCGAGAACCAGGCACGGCCGGCGAGCCGCACGACTTCCACGTAAGCGGTCAGAAGCTGCGGGCGATGCACGAGGATGACATCTCCGATCATCCGCGGCACCGAGCCCACCGCCACCGCCAGGCACACCGCCCGAAACGCTATCGGACGGAAGTGCCTGGCTGAATACCTCAGTAGACTACGATACCAATAAATCCGGCGCATCTCTAGTGTTAAGTTGGAGATCGAGTGCGCGCCCGTATGTTTCGCAACAGCTTCCGGCTCGTAATACAAAACGATATCCCCGGTCGGCCGCGCGGCGGCAAAAATCCACATCTTCGAACCAGAGCGGGAAAAACCCCTCGTCGAATCCGCCCAATTCCTGCCACACGGCGCGCCGGATCATCAGAAACGCGCCCGCCGGCTGTTCCACGGTCAGCCGCCGGGTGTAATCCAGATCTAAAGCCCGATATCGCCGGTTCACCGGATTTCCCGGCCAGAGCCGGTTGAGCAAGAGAGCTTCCAAAATCAAGGCGGCGGGAGAGGGGAAACGGCGGACCATGAAACCGGTCTGCGGACGGCCATCCGCGCCGATCAGCAGACCGCCGGCGCCGCGGCTCTGGGCAGGCGACAGGCGGCGCGCAGCGCCTCCAGGCCGGATGCCAGCACCGCATCGGGATTCAGCAGCAGCACGAAAGTGCGCTCCAAGAGCGCAAAGCCTTGATTGACGGCAGCCGCAAAGCCTCGATTCTCCGGATTGGCGATCACGCGGACCGGCCGGCGTGCGGGCGATTTGGACGGTGCCGTCGATGGATGCATTATCCACCACCACGACCTCGGCGCCGCTCGCCAGGGCGGCGTCCAGGCAGGCGCCGATCGGCGCTGCCGAGTTGTAGGTGACGATGACGATTCCGATGTCGGCCGGCGCCGGAGCGGTCTCGCCGTGTGTCACTTTGCCCCACCGCCGGTCAGCAGAAAATACAACTTCCAGTAGACATCCAGGCCTCCGGCCGATTGCATTTCGCGCAGCAGCCTCTCGTTTCCGCGCAGGCGGCGGGGCAAGTCCGGATCCGGGCAATACTCCCGGCGCATCGAGGAGAAGTTCCGCAGTCCTTCCGCCACGCCCCGCAGCCAGGCCCCGGCCACGCCGTGGCGGAGCGCCAGTCCGCCCCAGAGCACCTGCGGCGGCCACGACCGGCCACCAGGCGCCGGGCGGCACATGGCGCGCCACCACATAGAGCTGGTTGCGGGCGATGCGGCGCACCGTTTCCGGATGCCAGCGCCCCAGCGTGGCGCTGCCGCGATGCCAGGCGACGGCTCCCGGCACATACCACCCGCCGATTCCCCGGGCGGCGCAGCGCAGGCCGAAATCCACGTCTTCCAGGTACGATTCGAAGCGTTCTTCGAGCAGCCCCACTTTGCGGAAAGTTCGGCGCGGAACAGGGCCGCGGTCCAGGGAGGGGAGAAGATCGGGCGTGGCGCGTGGAAGGGCGGGCCGTCGGGCCGGCCGCTGCCGGCGCGCCAGGTGGCGCCGCCGCGGCAGGTCAAATCGAACGCGCCGTCCAGAAGACCGTTGCGCCGGGCATCCAGTATTTTGCCGGTGGCGAACCAGGCGAGTCCGGGAGGCATGGCTGCGGGTCCGTGGAGCAAGCTTTCAGCTTGCCATGCCGGCATTCCTACCGGCATAGGTGCTCCAGCGGGAATACCGCCCGGTCCGCCGCGCCCGCTGCCCGGGACCGAGCCGCGCGCGCCAACCGGCGGCGCAGCGGCGGCGAGGAGTTTTTCGAAGTAGTCCGGGGCCAGTTCCACATCGCTGTTCAGGACCGCAATCCACTCCGCGCCCGCCTCCCGGATGCCGCGATTCACGGCGGCGGCGAAGCCGGCGTTGCCGCCCATCGAGATCACGCGCGCGCCGGCCGCGCGGGCCGCTTCCGGGCGCGCCGTCGGTGGAGCCGTTATCCACCACGATGCACTCCGCCGCGGGACGGTCTGCGCGGCCAGGGTGGCCAGCAGGCGGGCCAGCAGGTCGCGGCCGTTCCACACCGGCACAATGGCGGTGATGCTCATCGGAAGAAGCGCTTCTTCGCCAGAAACAGCAGGTTCTGCACGCCGTCGCGCCAGGGGTTCAGCTTCTTCTCGCCCAGGCGCGACGAGTAGAGGATGGAGATTTCGCCGAAGCGGAGGCGACGGTTGCGCAGCGCCTCGATTTTGATCTCCTCGGAAAAGGCCATGCCGTCGGATTCCAGCTTCATGTCCTTGAGGATGGAGCGGCGGAAGACCCACATGCCGGACTGCGAATCGCGCACCCAGCGGAAAAACAGCATCGACATGGCGAGCGAGAGCACCAGGTTGCCGAATTTGTGCTTCAGGCTCATGGCGCGCGCGGTCGCGCACCGGGAAGCGCGAGGCGTTCAGGAAATCGACATCCAGGTGCAGGAACGCTTCGATCAGGTAGGAGAGCGCGTCCACGGGGTAGCTGTGGTCGCCATCGAGCGTGACGATGAGGTCGCCGGTGGCCACCGCGAAGCCGCGCTTGTAGGCGCGGCCATAGCCGCGCACCTCCTCGCGAATCACTTTGGCGCCCATAGCGCGCGGCCACCTCCGAGGTGCGGTCGGTGGAGGCATTGTCCACCACGATCACTTCGTCGACGAAATCCGGCATGGCGCGCAGCACCTGCTCGATGCCCTGCTCCTCGTTGAGGCAGGGAATGATGACGGTGATGGATTGGCCTTTATACATGGATCGCAGGGCACGCGCCGGCCGACTTTTTGCCTTTCCCGCGCGTCTGGTTATCATGGATCTATGATTCGAGTGTTGCTGCTTCTCTGCTGTTGCGGCGCGCTTTGGCGGCGCGGAACTGACTGAGGTGCATTCGGTGTACCTGATGCCGATGAGCCGCGGGCTGGACCAGTACCTGGCGAACCGGCTGACCAACGAGCATGTGTTCCAGGTGGTGACGGATCCCAAGCTGGCGGACGCCGTTTTCACCGACCGCATCGGGCGAGAACTTCCAGACGCAGATGGAGAACATTTTCCCTGCGCCCAAGCCGGTCGAGGAAAAGAAGGAAGAGACAAGAAGGCCGGGGAAAAGAAGGACACCGGCAAGAGCGACGAAACCCAGGGCTCCAGCAATCCGATGCTGGGCGAAACCGTCAACCGGCTCGACAATCCCGCGCTTCTCCACGTTCGGCCGCGGCAAAGGCAACGTTTTCCTGGTGGACGCCAAATCGCGCCAGGTGGTCTGGTCCACGTTCGACCCTCCCAAGGGAACATTGAACCACGAGACTGGACCGCACCGCTTCCGACATTGTCAGCCGCATCAAGAAAGATCTGAACCCGAAGAAGAAGCGGAGCGAGCCATAACCGCCGGCGGCGCCTGGCGCCGCTTTTCCCGCACCAGCTCGCGGTATTCGTCCACCAGCTGCGCGTGATGGCGGCCATGTCCCAGTTCGCCTCCACTTCCGGCGCGCGCGCGCGCGGCCATTTCCGCCGCCGCGGTCGGGATCTTCGAAAAGCGCCAGCACGCGCTCGGCGAAGCCCGCGGGGTCGTCGGCCAGGGCGCAGAATTCGCCGTCCTGCGCGGCCAGTCCTTCGGCGCCGACGCGCGTGGAGACCACCGGGAATGCCGGCGGCGAACGCCTCCAGCAGCTTCACCCGCACGCCGGAGCCGCTGAGGATCGGGCAGACGAAGACGGCGTAGCGGCCAGCGGCTCGCGGACATCTTCCACAAAGCCGAGCATCTCGAGCGCGCCGCGCGAAATCGGCATAGGCGTGGGCGGGCGGCGGGTCGGAGCCGGCCACCACCAGCCGCGCTCGCGGCTGCGCGCGCGAGAATCAGCGGCAGCACGTCGCCGCACGAACCAGTCCAGCGCGACGCGGTTGGGGTCATGGCGGAAGCTGCCGAGGAACAGCATGGTGAACGGCTCGCGGCCGCAGCGGGCGGAATTCGTAGCGCGCGGTGTCGATGCCGGCGCGCAGGCCGGCGCGCAGCTTGGGCGCGAGGTCGCGGCAGGAACGACAGCAGGTAGTCGCGATTGGCCGGCGTGCAGACCTGCACCTGGTCGCAAGCGCGGCAGCGCGCGCAGCTCGTAGCGCAGCGCGCGCAGGTACTCGACGCGCGCCTTCAGCTCGGCCGATCAGTGCCGGGCATGTGGCCCAGGCCGCGGCCGATGGACTGGAAGTAGACGTCGTGCTCGAACAGCGCGCTGGCGATGCGCCGGTAGGCGCCGCGATACTGCGCCATGGGCGTGTATTCGAGCTGCAGCACGTCGATCTGCTTGCGGTAGAGCTGGCGGTGGATCAGCCACTCCAGATCGTCGTTGGCGAATTCGCGCACGGCGTGCGGCAGCAGCGAGCCGGTGCCTTGGCGGCTCGCCCGGCGGGCCGCACGAGCCATTCGGCCGAGGCGCAGAACTCGCGCAGTTCCTGGTTGTCCTTCTCCTGCCAGGGCCAGTCGAGCAGCTCGACCACGTGGACTTCCGCCAGCTGCGCCAGTTCGCGCAGGGTCTGGTACATGAAGACGCCGCCGCCGTGCACCGGCGGGCAGATGGGATAGGGCGAGACGAAGAGCACGCGCAGGCGCTCGGGCGCGCGGTTCCATGGCGCGCGAAGCGGTCGCGGAAGTAGCCGCCCAGCGGGCGCCGGAAGGCTTCGCGTATCGCTGACGCGGGCCAGGCTGCGCGCGCGCCAGCGCGAGCGCACGGCTTGCGGCAAGCTGGCGGAAGGCGCGCCACAGCGGCCGCGAGATTCGGGCCGCCCGGGCACGTCGCCGAAGATCACGCTGAGCAGCGCGCCGGCCCAGGTGAAGAAGAAATGCGACAGCCAGGCGCGGCCACTCGTGGATGTTCTTCCAGCAGAACAGCAGGAAGTTCTTCTTCAGCACGGCCTGGATCTGGTCTTCGCGGAAGCGCTTGCCGATGGTGCCGCGGTGCTCGTGGTAGACCACGCTGCGCGGCTGGTAGAGCACCTTCCAGCCGCGCTTCCAGGCCATGTAGCCGAGGTCGGTGTCTTCCAGGTAGAAGGGCGCGAGCAGCTGGTCGAAGCCGCCCAGCTCGAGAAATTTGCGCGCGGTCGAAGGCGCAGGAGCCGCCGCCGCCATAGAAGCAGGGGTAGAGATCGTCGATGGCCGGATCGATGCGGTGGCGCACGCGCAGGCCGCCATCCTGCCACCAGCCTTGCGTCAGGCCGGTCTCTTCGCGCAGCTTGTGCGGGGTCGCTGAAGAAGATCTGGCAGGAGACGGCGAAGACCTCGGGATCGCGGAAGCCTTCGAGCAGCGGCGCGAGGAAATCGGGCGCCACGCGCATGTCGCTGTTCAGCAGGACCACGATGTCGTTGCGTGGCGGCGCGGAAGCCGGCGTTGGAGCCGCCGCCGAAGCCGAGATTGCGGGCAGCGCCAGCACCTTGACCTGCGGAAACGCGGCGCGCACGAACTCCGCGCTGCCGTCGGTCGAGCCGTTATCGACCACGATGATTTCGTTGTCGGGATTGCCGGCCATGCGCCGCGATCACCGAAGGCAGATACTTCTCGAGCAGGTCCTTGCCGTTCCAGTTGGGAATGACCACCGAGGCGCGTTCGCGGCGCGGGCCGGCCGGATTCGCCGGGCATGTCGCGCCTGCCGCGCGCCCGAACAGCTTCCACCAGCAAATCCGCTGAGGGCCAGCGCCAGGGCGCTGCAGCGCCATCAGGAACGGCGAGAGCACAGCAGCGGGAGCGCGCGCAGAAGGCGTTTCAGGAAGGCCATGTCAGCCGGCGGCAGGCCGGGCCCAAGCCCGACCTTGCGGCCCAGCTTCATCCAGCGCGAGGCCCGCACCAGCGCGAGCTGGCTGCGCCAGCTCGCGCGACTTCCTTCTGCAGGCGCAGCGCCCAGGCGGTGCGCTCTTCCAGTTCCTTCTCGGTGCGATGCAGCGCGTCCACGGCGGCCACCAGGTCGGCGGTCTGCTTCTGCACTTCGGCCTAGCGCGTCTCCACGTCGCGCGCCCATTGGGTCTTGGCCCGGATATCCTGCTTCCAGCTCCGCGACTTTGGCGTCGTAACCCGCGGCCATCTGCGCGCGGCTTCCTGCTCGCGCCAGTTCGTCCTGCAGCTCGACAATGCGCGCGCCGCGTTCTTCCAGCTCGCGGTTGAGCGTCTCCGCCCAGCGGTTGCTGCGCTCCAGCTCCTCCTTCTGCTCGCGCGAATTGCGCCAGCAGCTCCTGCGTGGTCGCTCGAGCGCCTCTGCCAGCCATTCGTTCTTGGTGGCGAGCTCGCCTTCGAGCAGGGCGATGTGGCGCTCGCGCTCGCGCAGCACGTTGGCGGCGCGCGGCACGTAGACGAAGGTCGGATTGCCGATCTGCGGGCGGTGGGCGCAGACCGCCACGAAGAAATGCGATTCGTCGGGCGCGGCTTCGCCGCGCATCCACCCGCACTTCCACGGTGTTGCCGGCGCTCGCTGCGGCTGAAACGTGACGCCCTCCACATGGTTTTCGAGGAACAGCGAGACGTGCGGGAAGACGGCGTCGAGCTCGGCGCGGAACTCGTCGAAATCGAATTCGTGCACGTGAAACGGATTGGCGCCGCTCGGCGCCGCGCGACTCGGTGTAGTAGAGCTTGTTGGGCGTGGAGACGATGAACTGGCCGCTGGGCGCCAGCACGCGCCGCGCTTCGCGCAGGAATTCGCGCCAGTCCTCCAGGTGCTCGATCACTTCGAAAGCCACCACCAGGTCGAAGCTGGCGTCGGGATGCGGCAGCGCGGCGCAGGAGGCCTGCTCGAAGTCGAGATTGGGCAGCCGGTAATGCGCGCGCGCGAAGTCGACGGCCTCGGCGGCGCAGTCCACGCCCACCACCGATCGGCGCGTCGCGCGCCAGTTCGGCCGAGCCGTAGCCCGCGCCGCAGCCGGCGTCGAGCACGCGCTTGCCGCGCGCCAGGCGGGCGGCGAAGGCGTAGCGCGCCAGGTGCTCGTTGAGCAGGTCGACATCCACCTGGCCCGGGATCACGCGCTCGCCGGTGAATTCAGCCAACGCGCTTCTCCAGCAGGGCTGTCCGCGGCCGCGCCGCAGGCGCGCGTTCACTTCCACGCGGCAGGGCAGATGCAGGTAGCCGTAGATCTCGCCTGCCGAGCGGGCCATCTGCAGGGCGATGGCATTATCGATCCAGTCGCACATGGTGTAGCCCGCCAGCGTGCCGTCGGCGATGGCCGGCGAAAAGGAAAACGACGCCGGATACAGCTCCGGCAGGTCGAGATGGAAATCCACGGTGTAGATGTCGCCCGGCCTGCATGGCGGGCCAGATCGTAGCCTTCGCGCGCGGTGTTGGTGCCGGAGAAATCGATGCCCAGCTGGTTGCGCAGCATGAATCCGACGATGGGCATGGGCACATCGTCGTTGGCGCGCACGCTGATGCGCACCACGATGCGCGTGCGACGGCTCCAGCAGGTGCGAGCGGCTCGCCCTGCTCATCCAGCACGGCGATGCCGATGACTTCCGCGCGGCCGTCGCCATAGCGGTGGTCGATGTTGGGAATGGTCTCGACGACTTCGGGCGCGCGCACCGCCGCGCGCGGCGGCGCCGCTCGGCTCCGCGCCGCCGGCTTGAGCTGCAGGTAGGCGGAATCCTTCTCCACCATGGCGGCCAGGTACTTGGCGATCACCGGTCGGGCTCGCCGAGCTCGACCATGCGGCCGTGATCCAGCCACAGGACGCGGTCGCCGATGGCCTTCACGTCGCGCGACGGCGTGGGAGACGAACAGGATGGTGATGCCGCGCGCGCGCAGCTCGTGCACCTTGCGCATGCAGCGCTGGCGGAAATAGATGTCGCCCACGGCCAGCGCTTCATCCACCAGCAGGATTTCGGGATCCACGTTGATGGCCACGGCGAACGCCAGCCGCACCACCATGCCGCTCGAATAGGTCTTCACCGGCTGGTTGATGAAGTCGCCGATCTCGGCGAAGGCTTCGATGTCGGCGTAGCGCTCGTCGATCTGCCGCGTGGTGAGGCCCAGGATGGAGCCGTTGAGGTAGACGTTGTCGCGCCCGGTGAATTCGGGATTGAAGCCCGGCGCCCAGTTCCAGCAGCGCCGAGACGCGGCCGTTGACCGCGACGGTGCCGCGGGTGGGCTGCAGAATGCCGGCCACCATCTGCAGCAGGGTGCTCTTGCCGGAGCCGTTTTCGCCGACGATGCAGAAGGTCTCGCCGCGCCTCACCTCGAAGCTGACGTCGTGCAGCGCCCAGAAATCCCGGTGGCGCTTCAGGCGGTTGAAGGACAGCAGTTCCTTGAGCCGGTCGCCCGGCGATTCGTAGATCGCGTAGCTCTTGGAGACACCTTGGAATTCGACGGCGTTCACGGTCCATCCGAAGAAAGCTTCAGTTTAGCAGGGTCCTGGGAAACCGCGGGAGTACGGCAAAGGCGGGACGCTACAAGATAAAGGGCGGCCGCCGGCTCTCTGTCAAATTGCCGGCCGCAAGCCTATACGACTGCGGTATGGTGACCGCGGCGCCTGTTCAGGGACAAATCCCGGGCGCGTCAAAACTCGCAGCAGGCCGGTAGAGGAAGCCGAAAGCCGCCCAAACGGTGGATTGGTTCTATGCATTCCTCCTTAGCTTAATAATTCAACTGGCCTTCGACAAAAAGGCCTGGAAAACGGAATTGCTCCTCTTCCTCTGTCAATATCCACCCGTGTAGCGAATTTGTCAAGATCGGTTTTGTACGTAAGGCGGCGTTTGCGCCACGATTTCGAAATTGCTGGAAACGCGGCGCAGCAGGGGGATGCGCACCAGCGCGTCGTCGAGCCTGCGCGCCGCGCGGTATCCCGTGCGCCAGCCGGGGAACAGCCCGGCCAGCGGCGTGGAGACGAAGTCGTAGTAACCGGCCCGGCAGGCGAAATTCCCGGCCGCGAACAGCCGGGCCACGAGGGCCGCGTCCAGCTCCCGTTCGTCCGGCGACTGGTGCTGCTTCATGATCCACGGAATTAGGATCGAGCCCACCGCACCGGAGAGGCGCAGCCGGCTGGGATCGAGACCGTAGAACCAGCCGCCCGGCGCGAGCAGGCGCGCGGCCTGGCGCGGGAAGCCGGCGAGCGCGGCGTCGGGCAGGTGGTGCAGGAAGAAAATCGCGATGACCAGGTCGAAAGAGTGGGGCGCCAGGTCCACGCTCTCCAGCGTGCCCTCGAGGAAGACCGCATTTGCGGCCGCCGCGCGCTGCGCCGCCTCCCGCGCTTCGCGGATGCCGGAGGGGGAAAGATCGACGCCGGTGATGCCGGCCACGCGCGGCGCCATGGCGATTTCGGTGTCGCCGATGCCGCAGCCCACGCTGAGCACGCGCGCGGATTGTCTGAGCCCCGTCACCCGCAGGATATGGCCGCAGAGATGCTCGCGAAATTCCCGCACCGCCGCCTGCCGAAAACGCCGCTGCGCCTTGCCGGAGTACAGCCGCTCATGATAGGCGCGCTCGCGCTCGAGAACGGCGGGATCGGGTTGGGGAGCCACTGATGTCCAGTGTAGCTGGCACGGCAGGGATTGGGGGTTGGGGATTGGGGGTTGGGGGTTGGGGAATCAGGTTGCCCGTTGGAAGCCGCCGCCCTCCTATCGGTCGAGATACCAAAACCAACAGGTTCCAAAATCATCCCCCCTCGCCGCGAGCCCGCGGCCCCAAACCCCAATCCCCAATCCCCGACCCCCGTTTTTCTGCGATCATTTTCTTTATGGCTCCCGCGCCCGCCACGCCCCACTTACCGCACGCCGAAAGGCATTTCGAGGCGCCGGAATCGGTTCGCGATGTGGTCATCGGCATGTCGGACGGGCTCACGGTGCCGTTCGCGCTGGCGGCCGGGCTTTCGGGCACCGTGAGCGCCACCTGGATCGTGGTGGTGGCGGGGCTGGCGGAAATCGCCGCCGGGTCGATTGCCATGGGCCTGGGCGGATACCTGGCGGCGCGCACGGACCGCGACCATTACGTTTCCGAGCGGGAACGCGAGTACCGCGAAACCGTCGAGCTGCCGGAGAAGGAGACCGAGGAAGTGGCCGAGGTCTTCCGCGGCTACGGCATGTCCGAGGCGGAGATTCGGCCGGTGGTCAAGGCCATCGCCTCCGACCAGAAGCGCTGGGTGGATTTCATGATGCGGTTCGAGCTGGGCTTGGAAGAGCCCGACCCGAAGCGCGCGCGCAACAGCGCGGTCACCATTGCGGTGTCCTACATTGCCGGCGGGCTGGTGCCGCTGGCGCCGTATATGTTGATCGGCGCAACTGAATCATGCGCTGCTGGTTTCCGTTGCGGTCACGCTGGCGGCGCTGTTCGTTTTCGGCTGGGTGAAGGGCAAGCTCACCGGCATCTCGCCGTGGCGCGGCGGCCTGCAAACCGTGATCATCGGCGGGCTGGCGTCGGCAGCGGCGTTCGGCCTGGCCAAGTGGATCGGAAGATAGGGATGAGGGATTAGGGATTGGGGATCAGGGAATCGGACGGCCGCTGGAACTCGCTGTTATCACAATTTCCAGGTCCGCAAAACCAACAGGTCCCTGCGTCGCCGACCCCCAACCGCCAGCCATCGCCCCCCAATCCCTAATCCCTAACCCCCAATCCCCGGCCCCTGTATCCATCCGCACCGCGCGCCATCCCCCTCACCGCGCTCCCTGTGAGAGCGTAGAACTATGACGCTTGCAGGCAAGAATGCGCTGGTCACGGGTGGCGACCAGGGAATCGGCCAGGCCATCGCGCTGAAACTGGCGGAGGAAGGCGCGGACGTAGTGGTCAACTACCGCCGCAATCGCGATGGCGCCGAAGAAACCCGCACCCGCATCCGGCAGATGGGCCGGAACGCGGCGGCCATTCAGGCCGATGTGGGCGAAATCGACGCGGCGCGGCGCCTGGTGGACGAGAGCATCGCCGCGCTCAGCTCGCTCGATATCCTGGTCAACAACGCCGGCATCGAAAAGCACGCCCCGTTCGTCGACGTCACCGAAGCCGATTACATGGAGGTGATCCATGTCGATATGACCGCGCCTTTTTTCCTGACCCAGGCGTTCGTGCGCCACCTGGTGGACCGCAAACTGCCGGGCAAGGTGATCAACGTCAGCTCCGTGCACGAGGAGCTGCCGTTCCCCAACTTCACCCCCTACTGCATGGCCAAGGGCGGGCTGAAGATGATGATGCGCAACCTGGCCATCGAGCTGGCGCCGCTCGGCATCACCGTGAACAACATCGCCCCCGGCGCCATCGAGACGCCGATCAACCGCAGCCTGCTGGAAAATCCCAAGCTGCTTTCGGCCGTGCTCGAGAACATCCCGCTGCACCGCCTCGGCAAGCCCGCGGACGTGGCCTGCGGTGGCCGCGTTCCTGGCTTCCCCCGACGCCGATTACATCACCGGCACCACCATCGTGGTGGACGGCGGCCTGCTCTGGAACTACAGCGAGCAATGAGCTACCTGCCTATCGCGGATTACGGCGTCATCGGCGACATGCGCTCGGTGGCGCTGGTGGGGAAGAACGGCTCCATCGACTGGTGCTGCCTGCCGGCGTTCGATTCGCCCAGCATCTTCGCCGCGCATTCTGGATTGCGCAAAAGGGCGGCGCGTGGCGCGCTGCGCCCACCGGCGAGCATGCCGCTCAAGCAGATGTACCTGCCCAATACCAATGTGCTGGTGACGCGCTTTTTCACCGACCAGGGCATGGCGGAGCTGACCGATTTCATGCCCATCGGGCGCGAGGCCGGCGGCCAGACCGAGCAGTGCGCGCGCCAGATTGTGCGCATCGCGCGAGGCCATTCGCGGCCCCATCGCGTTTCCGCATGGAATGCCGCCCGGCGTTCGATTACGCGCGCCAGCCGCACACCATCGAATTTACCGCCGACCGCCGCACCGCCATCTTCTCCGGCGCCGGCCAGCAGTTCGTGCTGAAGAGCCCGCGTCCGCTGGAGTCGCGACGGCGATGGCGTCGTCGCCGAATTCCGCTTGAATGATTGCGAGGAGGCGGCGTTCGCGCTGCGCTGCGGCGGCGGCCACGGCCGCCCGCTCTCTGCGCGAGGAGCCGCTCGACGGCCCGACCCTGCTCCAGGAAACCGTGCGCTTCTGGCGCGCGTGGGCCGGCGCAAAGCCGCTATCACGGCCGCTGGCGCGAGATGGTGACGCGCTCCGCGCTGGCGCTCAAGCTGCTGACGTTTCTGCCCACCGGCGCCATCGTGGCCGCGCCCACCACCAGCCTGCCCGAAGCCGTCGGCGGCGTGCGTAACTGGGACTACCGCTACACCTGGGTGCGCGACGCGGCATTCACGGTCTATTCGCTGATCCGCCTGGGCTATACCGAGGAAGCCGCCGCATTCGCCCAATTCATGCAGGCGCGCGCGCGGGAGGAATCGCCCGGAGGGCGGGCCGCTCAACGTCCTCTACGGCATCGACGGCCGCCATGACCTGACCGAGGAAACGCTCCTCACCTGGAAGGTTATTGCGGGTCCAGCCCCGTGCGCATCGGCAACGCCGCCTATGGCCATCTGCAGCTCGATATCTACGGCGAGCTGATGGATTCCTTATATCTTTACGATAAGTACGGCACGCCGCTCTCTTACGAAATGTGGACCACGGTCGAGCGCCTGCTGGATTGGGTGGCCAAGAATTGGGAGCAGGCCGACCAGAGCATCTGGGAGGTGCGCGGCGGCCGGCGCCAGTTCACTTACTCGAAGCTGCAATGCTGGGTGGCGCTCGACCGCGGTCTGCGCCTGGCGCGCAAGCGATCCTTTCCGACCGAAGGCGACGAGTGGCGCCGCCAGCGCAACCGCATCTACAACGCCATCATGCAGCGACGGCTGGAACGAGCGCGAGCGTGCGTTCACGCAGGTCTTCGGCTCGGACGCGCTCGACGCGGCCACGCTCATGATGCCGCTCATGCTCTTCGTCTCTCCCCGCGACCCGCGCATCGTGGCCACCATCGAGCGCGTCCGCCGCGACCTGGCTTCCGACGCGCTGGTGCGCCGCTACAACACCGACAAAGGCCGCGCGCGACGGCCTTCCCGGCCAGGAAGGCTTTTTCACCCCGTGCTCGTTCTGGATGGTGGAAGCCATCGCCCGCGCCGGCCAGGGCGAGGACGCGCAATTCCTCTTCGAAAAGCTGCTCTCCTACGCTAACCACCTCGGCCTGTTCTCGGAAGAAATCAGCGGCAGAGGAGAGTTACTGGGTAACTTCCCGCAAGCCCTGACGCACTTAGCCCTGATCAGCGCGGCGTTTAATCTGGATAGGTTGCTGGGGTGAGAAGTGCAGTGGACCGTAAGCCGCAACTCACCGGTCCACCGCCGGAACTTTGAAGACTACCGGCCCGCCTGCATCGCCGCGATCCGCTCCTCCATGTGTCGCGTAAGGTGCGGCGTGATGCCGAGCATGCGCTCGACGACCATCAATTGCCCGCGGTGATGCATCTCGTGCTCCTTGGGTGCGCTCAGCAATTCGAAGCGCGACTTCACCCGCGGCTGCATGCCTTCGGGGTACTCCACCTGCTCACCGAGGAACGCTTCCGATACGCCTTCGAGCGCCTTGGCGTACTTCTCCCCTTCGGTGCGCAGTAATTCGAGGATTTGTGCCTTCGTGCGGGCCGCTTTCGCCTCCGCCTGCAGCTTGCCCCTGAAACCGAGAAAATCGAAGCCGACCAGCGTGCTGCGGTGCTCTACGAAATGAATCTGCTCCGGGACGCGCGGCATGACCGCGATGTGCGTCAGCGTCTCCGCCACGCTCGGGCAGCCCTCCGCCGGCCGAAAACCATACTTGTCTTCCGGGATCTCTTCGGCGATTTGTATGGTGTTGCTGCGGACTGTGCGGAAGGAGCGTGCCAGCTCTTTTGCTCCATAATAAGTCATTCTGAATTGCCTCCTGAGTGAATTCGGAATCGGTTATCCCGTTATCTCAATACAATAAAGTCCGATGCGCCGGTACTCGCGGTAGAGCGCATCCATGGACTTATTGTAGCGGCTCACTGCCCTTCCTGCCTCAACGGAGATGCCACCGCCGCATTCTGCCGGAGGCAACGTCAGGCGCTCACGTCCTGAACGCCGCTCCGCAACCTGCCCGCCCGTATGGGGGGCAGGCTGCTAGCCCAATGCCACGTAGTTTTCCCGGAGAGGAGAAGCGGCGGAAGTCGGGTTTGTATCAGGGCACGACTTGAGTCGTGCCGAATTCGCATGGAAAACCAGGGCTTTAGCCCCTGGTCGTCGGCAAGCCTTTCAATATCCAGGGCTAAAGCCCTTTTTCATCTGCTCCCTTTCGGCACGGCGAACGCCCGTTACTTCGTGTACACCGTCGCTTCCACATTCATGCCCGGCCGCATCGCCACGCCGGCCGGCAGGTGGTCGAAGACGATCTTCACCGGGATGCGCTGCACCACCTTCACAAAATTGCCGGTGGCGTTTTCCGGCGGCAGCAGGCTGGTGATGGCGCCGGTGGCGGGGAGAATGGAATCGACCCGGCCGCGGAACGAGCGGCCGTACGTATCCACGTGCACCTCGGCATAGTCGCCGCGATGGACGTGCGCCAGTTGCGTCTCCTTGAAATTCGCGATCACGTAAGTGTTGTAGAGCGGGATGACGGTCATGAGCCCCTGGCCCGGCTGCACGCTCGCGCCGGTCTCCACCGTCCGGTTGTCCACCTCGCCCGCCACCGGCGCGTAGATGACGGTGTAGCTCAGGTTCAGTTCGGCGGCGGCCAGGTTGGCGCGCGCCTGTTTGACGGCGGCCAGCGCCGATTGCTCCTGCGCCGCGCTCACCTGCACCTGCCGCTGGTTGCCCTGCGACTGCTGGAGGTTGGCGCGCGCCTGGCCCACGCGCGCCAGCGCCGCCGCCGCGGCGTCGCGCTTGTCCTGCGCTGTCTGCCGCGCCGCGGTCAACTGGTCGAGGGCCGATTGCACCCGCGCGGCGGCCACGCTGGCAGCGGCCACGTAGGCGTCGAGTTGCTGCGCGGAAATCTCTTCCTTGGCCGCCAGCGGGCGCATGCGGGCCAGGTCGGCCTGCGCCTTGCGATTGTCGGCCTCTGCCTGTGCCAGGTTGGCCCCGGCGGTGGCGATGCCGGAAGTCTCAGCCTCGCGTGCGGCCACTTCGGCGCCGCGGTATTCATCCCCGGCGGCGGCCAACTGCTGCGCGGCCGAGGAGGTGGAGGAGGTGGTGGTGGTGCGCGTCAGCGGCACCGTCACCTGCGCCGCGTTGGCCCGGGCGATGGCTTCGGCCAGCGCTCCTTTCAACTGGCTCACGCGCGCCTCGTAATCGCGGGGGTCCAGGCGCACCAGCACCTGCCCGGCCCGCACCTGGTACCCGTTATCCACCAGCACCTGGATCACGCTGCCGCTGACGCGCGGCGAAATCGGGTGGATGTAGCCGTTCACCTGGGCATCGTCGGTGGATTCCTTGTTGCGCGTGCTCAGCCACCACCATACGCCGGCGGCCACGATGACCAGCAGCACCATCAGCCCCCACTTCTTCAGCTTGCGGTGCTTGGACGGCGGCTTCGGTTGCGGCTGCTCGGCGCCGGGTGGTGCGGGCGGCCGCGGCGCCTCCGCCGGCGGCTCGGCGAGTTCGCGCTCCCCAGGCATCCTGCATTGCTGCGGCAAGCGGCCTGCCACCGTGCTTTTTCGCCGATAATGGAGGCAGGGGAGGCTGTCATCGTGAATAAACTTGAGAAGACCGAAGCCGACTGGCAGCGCGAGCTGTCGCCGGAGGAGTACGAAGTCACGCGCCGCAAGGGCACCGAGCGCGCCTTTACCGGGCGCTACTGGAACAACCATGCGGAAGGCGAATACCGCTGCGTCTGCTGCGGCGCGCCGCTGTTCCGCTCGGACGAAAAATTCGATTCCGGCAGCGGCTGGCCGAGTTTCTCCGCGCCGGCGTCCGAAGAAAATGTACGTAGCGAAACCGATCGCAGCCACTTTATGGAGCGCACCGAAGTTCTGTGCAGCCGTTGCGACGCCCACCTGGGGCACGTGTTCCCCGATGGTCCCAACCCCACCGGGCTGCGTTACTGCATCAATTCGGCCGCGCTGAAATTCGACCCGGAGAAGAAGGAGCCGGAGAAGAAATAGATTTCTCCCCGGCATCGCGCCCAACCGGGATGTACTCCGAAATAGTAGAGTAAGTAGATACGATGCTGTCGCTGCGCTCTGTCCGTTGGGGGCTCATCCCGGGTTTGGTGTGGCTGGCGTCCGCCGCCGTGCCGCAGCCGGCGGAGTGGGTGCCGGCACGCTGGCCCTGGGCGGATGCGCCATCGCTCGAATTGCTGCGGGATAGCCCGGTCAATTGCCTGCTGCTGGCCAACGCTTCGCCCGAATTGACGGCCGCCGCCGCCGCGCGCGGCCTGGTCACGCTGGCCGTGCTCACGCCCGGCCCGGACACCGTGGCGGCGGCCCGCCGGGCGCTGGGCGCCAAGGTGACGGGTGTGGTGCTCGATGGCGATTTCCCGGATGCCGTGGCCGCCGCGGTTCGGGAAGCGGCTGGAAGCGCGCCAGTGGTGGAGCTCTCGGCGCGCAGCCGCATGCCGCTCGGTTCCACCGCTCCCATTCTCGGCACGTACCAGGGCGTCTGGCCGGGCATCTCCCTCGAGGACGACGGCGAGAAGAAGGCCGGCCCCACCGGGTCCACCTGGATCGACACCAACACCGGGTTCATTCGCGCCGCGCGCGCATGGGGCGACGCCCAGTTGTGGATCGGCAACCAGCCGCCGGCCGGCGCCGCGGTGGCCACCACGCGCTACCTGCAGGTGATCGCCGACGCCGCCGCTTCCGGCGCCCGCTGGGTGCTGGCGCTCGATTCCGATTTCGCCGCCCGCCTGCGCCGCCGCGATGCCGATTCGCTGGCCGGCTGGCGCCGCATGGGCGCCCTGCTGCGCTATTTCGAAAGCCATCCCGAATGGCGGCACATGCGCGAATACGGGCAACTGGCGGTGGTACAGGATCCGGCCAAGGGCGGACTGCTTTCGGGCGGCATTCTGGACATGATCGCGGTCAAGCACACGCCGGTGCGGCCTATCCCCCGCCAGCGGCTCAGCGAGGGCGCGCTGGCCGGCGCCACCATGGCGGTGAACGTGGATCCCGATTCCCTCACCCCGCAGCAGAAGGACGTGCTCCGCGATTTCACCCACGCCGGCAACACCGTCCTCACCGGCCCGCCCGGCTGGAAGGACCAGAGCCCGAACGCCGGCAGCATCACGCTGACCAAGGCGGAACTCGACCGCCTCAACGAAATCTGGCGCGACGTCAATTCCATGATCGGCCGCCGCAACCTGGGCGTGCGCCTCTTCAACGTTTCCTCCATGCTGTCCAACGCGCTGGCCTCGCCGGACGGCAAGACGGTTGTGCTGCACCTCGTCAATTATTCGGATTTCCCGGTGGAGAATGTCACCGTGCAGTTCTCCGGGGAGTTCCACCACGCCACCCTTTTGACGCCGGATGGCGGGCCGAAGCCGCTCGAAATCTACGCGGCCGAGGACAGCCACGGCGTCGACATCGATAAAATCGCGATCTGCGCTACCATCAAGCTGGAGTAACTATGACCCTGTCCCGAAGAGAATGGATTGCTATGCTCACCGCGGCGCCGCTGCTTAAGGCTGCGCCCGAAACCGCGGCGCCCGCCGCTCCGGTCTCCATCGCCAAATGCGCGTCTTACGACGAGGACCTGGTGGCGCAACTGACCGCCATGTTCGATCAGTTGGGTGGGATCGAGCGCCTGATGCGCAATAAGACGGTCACCGTGAAGGTGAACATGACCGGGGCTCCATCCCTGCGGTACCAGGGCCGCGCGCCCGCCATCACGCACTACACGCATCCCAAGCTGCTGGGCGCCGCCGCCCACCTGTTCGGCCGCGCGGGAGCCAAGCGAATCCGCTTCGTGGAGAGCGCCTGGGCTACCGGCGGCCCGCTCGAAGACGTCATGCTCGATTCCGGCTGGAACGTGCGCAGCCTGCAAGCCGCCGCCGCGGGCGTGGAATTCGAGAACACCAACGCGCTCGGCAAGGGCAAGAAATATTCGCGCTTCAAAGTGCCGGGCAACGCTTATATGTACCCGGCGTATGACCTGAACCACGCCTACGAAGACACCGACGTGTTCGTGAGCATGGCGAAGCTGAAGAACCACGCCACCTGCGGCATCACGCTTTCCTGCAAGAACGTCTTCGGCACTATTCCGGCCTCCATCTATGGCGACGATGCCGGGGTGGACGAGCCCAACGAGAGCCCCACCTCCGGCCGCGGCGCCGTGGGCCACGAGGGCCGGCGCCAGCCGTCCAAGTCGGCGCCGCAGGAATTGCACTTCGGCGCCAATCACGATCCCGGCTATCGCGTGCCGCACATCGTGGCCGACGTGGTGGCGGCGCGGCCCATCCACCTGGCCATCATCGACGGCGTGCAAACCGTCACCGGCGGCGAAGGCCCGTGGATTCCCGGCTCGCACCCGGTGGAGCCGCACGTGCTGATCGCCGGTTTGAACCCGGTGTGCACGGATGCCGTGGCCGCCGCCGTGATGGGCTACAATCCGCGCGCCGAGCGCGGCACCGTCCCGTTCCAGAAGTGCGACAACATCCTGCGCCTGGCCGAAGGCCACGGCGTGGGGACCACGGATCTGAAGCGCATCGACGTGCGCGGCGTGCCCATCGAGCAGGTGCTCTACAAATTCAAAGCGTAACTCTGTGCCGCTCCGCCCGCTCGTAGCGCCGCCTTCCAGGCGGCGTTTGGGGTGCGGCGGCACTACCGCCGCATCGTGGTGGCGAACGTGCCGTGGTACAGGCGCCCCGGCTGGGCGGGCATGTCCGGCCCCTACACCGGCGGCGTCGGCGGCTCGTACCCGGTGAGGCCCTCGCTGGCGCGGGCTGGGTCGTATTGGGGATTTCCGTTGGGCATGGCGGCGTTCACCGTGCGGCGCCAATCGGCGAGCATCGATCGCAGATTTTTAGTGCGGGCGGGCTCGCGGCGCGCCAGGTTGCGGCGCTCGCCGGGATCGTCGGCCAGGTGGAACAGCTCCACGCGGCCGTCCTCGTAAAATTCGATGAGCTTCCATGGGCCCAGGCGGACCGCGCCGGCGGGACGGCCGCCCTGGTCGCTGTAATGGGGATAGTGCCAGAAGAGCGGGCGTTCGGCAGGCCGGCGGCCGCGCGAGGATCGGTACCAGCGACTGGCCGTCCACTTTGCCCGGTGCGATGCCGGTGGCTTCGCACAGGGTGGGAAAGAAATCGATGCTGGACACCGGCGTGTCGATGGTGGTGCCGGCGCGCGTCACGCCCGGCCAGCGGATCATGAGCGGCTCGCGAATGCCGCCTTCGAACAAATGGCCCTTGCCGGCGCGCAGCGGGCTGTTGTTGGTCACGGGCTTCGGCTCGGTGCTCTGGAAACGGACGCCGCCGTTATCGGAGAAGAAGACCACGATGGTGTTGGATGCCTGGCCGGATTCGTCCAGGGCGCGCATCAACCGGCCCATGGAATCGTCGGCGCTTTCGACCATGGCGCAGTAGATGGGGTTGACGTCGCCGGTGTTGCGGCCGCGGTACTTGGCGATGACGGCCGCGCGCGCCTGGAGCGGGATGTGGACGGTGAAATGGGCCTGGTAGAGGAAGAAGGGCGTGGCGGGCTCCGCGGCGATGAAGCGGGCGCCTTCGTAGGTAAGGCGCTGGGTGAGGAATTCGCCGGGCTCCAGGCGCAGGCCGGGGAGTTGCAGCGGCCCGAAATAAGAAGGCGGGCTGCCGGCGGCGGAGCCGGCGATGTTCAGGGCGAAGCCGCGGTCCGTGGGAAGATGGCCCTGGCCGCCGAGATGCCATTTGCCGATGGCGGCGGTGCGGTAGCCGTGGGGAGCGAGGGTTTCCGCGATGGTGCGGTTGGCGGTGGGGAGGAACTGGTTGAACGCCGGGGTGATGAGTTTCGCATACGGCCACTGCTTGCGGCCGGGGATCCAATCGGTGAGGTGGAGACGGGCGGGGTATTGGCCCGTCATGATGCTGGCGCGCGTAGGGGAACAGACGGGGCAGGCGGCGTAGGCGTTGGTGAAGCGGACGCTCTCGCGGGCGAAGATGTTGAGGTTGGGTGTGTCGATGAAGGTGTTGCCGTAAGGGCCGATGTCACGCCAGCCGAGATCGTCCATGAGGACGAAGAGAATGTTCCAGCGTGCCGGCGGAGCGGCCTGGGCCAGCGCTCCGGCGGCCAGGGTTTGGAGGAAGGTGCGGCGATGCATAGGGGCCTCGGGTTTTAGTATAGGACCGGGAAAGGGGTCGGGGGTTCCGTAGCGCAAGCTTCCCGCTTGCCCTGCCGGCATTCCGGACCAGCGGAATGCCGGCGAGGACGCGTGGAAGGCGGCGCAGGAGCGGAGCGGGCGGTCCGGAGGTATCGTAGACGACATGACCAGACGAAGACTTCTGGCGGGCGCGCTCGGTGCCGGCGCTGCCGCGGGTTGGGCGCAGGGCACGGGTACGGCGCGGTTGCGCGTGCGCAGGGAGCGAAAGCTGGGTGCGATCGCGCCGGATTTCATGGGGTTGGGATATGAGATCTCGTCGGTGGCGCGGCCGGGGCTGCTGAGCCGTGAGAACCGCGATTACGTGCAATTGGTGCGGACGCTGGGCGGGCGCGGGGTGATCCGCATTGGCGGGAACACGTCGGATTACGCGCACTATGCGCCCAAGGCCGCGGCGGTTTCGAGCCCGAAGGGGACGGTGGTCAACGATGCCGTGTTGCGGGATTTGGGCGGGTTCCTGGAAGCCACGGGATGGCGGCTGATCTGGGGATTCAACCTGGGGACGGGGACGCAAGCCGAGGCCATCGCTGAGGCGAAGGCGGTGAAGGAATTCGCCGGCGAAAAACTGCTGGCATTCGAAATCGGCAACGAGCCGGACCTGTTCGGCCGCGCCCGGCATCGCCCGGCGGAATACGGCTACGACGATTGGCTGGCGGAATACCGGCGCTGGAACGCGGCGTTGCGGAAAGAGCTTCCGGGCGTTCCGATGGCGGGGCCGGACGCGGCCGGCAAGACCAACTGGGTGACGCGGTTCGCGGAGGACGAAGGGAAAGACGCGGTCCTGCTGACGCATCATTATTACCGCGAAGGGCAGAACCCGGCGAGCACCATCGAGAAACTGCTGGGCGCGGACCCGAAGCTAGAGCCGCAGCTCGACCAACTGCGCGCCGCCTCCGGGAAGTGCGGCCTTCCGTACCGGATTTGCGAGGTGAATTCGTTTTCGGGCGGCGGCCGGCCGGGGGTGAGCGACACCATGGCGGCGGCGCTTTGGGCACTGGATTACATGTTCACGCTGGCGGCGAACGGCTGCGCCGGCGTGAACATGGAAACCGGAGTGAACCAGCTCGATTTCGTGAGCTCCTATTCCCCTATCGGCGATGACGAGCACGGGCACTATACGGCCCGGCCGGAATATTACGGCATGCTGGCGTTCGCGCGGGCGGGCAAAGGGCAACTGTTGGGCGTTGAGATGGACCAATCGGCGCCGGAGCTGAAAGCGTACGCGACGGAGACGGGGCGGAATGTCCTGGCCGTTACGGTGATCAACAAGGGCCGGCGGGGGTGGTCCGTCGATCTTGATAGCGGCGGGCGGGGCCGCGAGGCTTCGGTCATGCGGCTCGAGTGCGCCGGCGGTGGATGCGAAATCGGGGGTGACGCTGGGCGGCGCGGAGGTCACGCCGGCGGGAATGTGGAAGCGGGCGCGGTGGGAAAAGGCACGGGTGCGTGGAGGAAGGCTGGAGATCGAAGTCCCGGCAGCGAGCGCGGTGGTGATGGAGACGGCGGCGGAATGAGGCGGTGGACGTACCCGCTCCGCTTGACGCGGGGATCGGCAGGGCAGATACTGCGGGAAGGAGGGGCTACTATGTTTCGCGCCCCATTCGGATTCTTGTTTACGCTGGCGGCGGGTTGCGTTTTGAGCCTGCCGGCCCACGGGCAGGCGGTAATTGCCACGCGCTCGGGCGTCGTGAATTTCTTCGAAGGAGCGGTCGCCGTTGGCGGGCAGCCGCTCGAAGCGCGGCTGGGCAAGTTCGCCATGGTGCCGGAAGGCGCGGAGCTGCGCACGGCGCAAGGGCGGGCGGAAGTGCTGTTGACGCCGGGAGTGTTTCTCCGGCTGGGCGAAAACAGCGCCATTCGCATGGTGGCCAGCGCGCTGGCGGATACGCGGGTGGAGCTGCTGGCGGGATCGGCGCTGGTGGCGTCCGGCGTGCCGGCGGCGGGAACCTCGGTCAGGCTGCTGTATAAAGCCTGGACCGTGAGCCAGCCGGTGAAGGGCGAATACCGGGTGGACGCTGAGCCGGCGCGCGTCGTGGTGCAGGAGGGCGAGGCCCAGGTTTCGGGCGCGAGCGGCGGCCCGGTGAAAGTGGAGCCGGGAATGGAGCTGCCGCTGGCGGCGGTGCTGGTGCCGGAAGAGGCGAAGGCCCAGCCGACCGATGCGCTGGGGCAATGGGCGCAGGGCCGCACGGAATCGGTGGCGGCGGATAATGCCATCGCGGCCGGAATCCAGGACCCGGCGAACCTGAGCGCCACGGACGCGGACGCGGCTTCCCTGGCGGGCATGCCGGTGGATGGGTTCACGTATTTCCCCATGCTGGGGCTGTCCTCGGCTGACCCGAATCTGGCCGGGTATGGGTACTCCACCGGACTCTATGGGCCGATGGGGCCGCAGTTGGGTTTCTATTCGTTCTACCTGCCGGGGTACACGTACCGGCCGATGCTGCTGGGATTGACGGGATTGGGCCTGGGACAGTCGGTAGGCTTGGGGCTGCGGACGGGCACCCGGCTGCCGGGAACGTATTTGCCGACCCTGCCCACGCGCATCGGCGGGACCGGGTATCCGGGCAGGACGACGGGGATGCCCATCGGGCGCCCGGTCGGCGCGCGCCCGGTAACGCCGCATCCGGCGCCGCACTTCGGCGGGCGGCGATAAGGGCGCTGAGACAGCACTAAAGCCGCTCCAGGCCGAGCCCGTAGAGTAAGCTTCCAGCTTGCCATGCCGGCATTCGTGCCGGCATACGGGGCCAGACGAATCCCGGCTCGAAAGCCGGGATGGCCGCCTGGAAAGGCGGCTCTACGGGCGAACTCGGCGGGCGGCGATAAGGGCGTCGAGACAGCCGTGTCTCAACGGACCTTGTAAACAGTTGAAAATAAACGAATCGGTTGAGACACGCTGTCTCGAATTCTACTGGTCCTGCGGTGCGTAGTAGCCCTGGCGCCAGTGGGGCTTGAGCGGGGGAACGCCCGGAGGCTGCGTGAGCTTGACCTCGACGGTGTGATACTTGCCATCCCTAGCCTGGTTCTTCGGGTAGTAGCCGAGGACGTACTGGTTGCGGAGCTCGATGGCGATCCGTGCGGCCACGCTGGGAAGATCGCCGGCGCCGGCAGCGGCAAAAGCGCGGCCGCCGGTCTGGGTGGCGATTTCGGAAAGCAGCTTGGGGCCGGAGACTTCCTCGGGCGGGACCAGGAGCGACATGAGCGGGTCGAACACGCCCATGGCGTAGATTTCGACGTCGGCGGCGCGCACGAGCTCTTCGATCTGGGGCGGCTTGTAGGTGCTGCTGTTGTCGCCGCCATCGGAAATCACCACAATCGCCTTGCGCGAATTCCTGGCCTTCTTCATTTCAGTGAGCGAAAACTTGAGGGCGTCGAGCAGCGCGGTCATGCCGCCGGGCTGCAGGTCGGTGAGGGCGGCCTGGAGGTCCTGCGCGTGGCTGGTGAAGGGAACGGACAGGTTGACCTTGTCGTTGAACTCCACCAGGAAGGCCTCGTCGCCCGGGTTCAGCGCCTTCAGGAACAGCTTGGCGGCTTCCGTGGAGGTGTGGAGCTTGTAGTCCATGCTGCCGCTGATGTCGAAGGCGAGCCCGATGGAGAGGGGCACGTCCTCGCCGGAGAAATGGGAGACGGGCTGCTCCACGCCGTCGTCGAAGAGGTGGAAGTCCTGCTTGCCGAGGCCGAGGACGAAGCGGTTCTGTGCGTCGGTGACGGAGACGGGGATAACCACCAGGTTGGAATCGGCGCGGAAGCTGGCTTGAGAAGCCGCGGCCGCCGGGGTGGTCTGGCCGGGCGCGCGGGGCAGCAGGAAAACGGCGGCGGCGAGGCCGCAAAACCCGAAAATGAGGAAACCCGAATGCCCTGAGCCGCGCACGATCGCCTCCCGCGCAATGTGAGTGTAGCACGGGTGGGGAGGGGGGCTCGGGAAGGGAACGCACGGAATGTGGACTCAACGCGGAGCCGCGGAAAACGCGGAGAATCAAGACTCCCTTCGCGAATCCTCCGTGCCGAATCGTTACGCGAATCTGGCCATGAGAAGCCCGCCGAGAAGGTAGAGAACCATGCCGCCGATGGCCACGGCTGAGGCGGGGGCGCCTTCGCGGCTGCCGAGGAGGACGCCGGCCAGGAAAATGGCGAATCCGAGAGCCAGCATCCAGCCGCCGGCGGCGTAGGCGGGCGGGCGCGGGGAGGAGGATTTCGATTCTTCCCTGGATTCCGGCAGACGGCTGGCGAGCGCGCGGCTGGAGGTTGCCAGCGTGACTAAGGGGCAAACGAGCGCGGCCACGGCGCCGCTGAGAATGGTGACCGGGGCGACTTCCCATCCCAGGCCGAATTTGAGGATGGCGCCGGCCATGGAGCCGGAGAGATAGCCGGCCATGGCGCCCTGCCAGGTAGTGCGCTTCCAGAGCAGGCCGAAGGGGATGGCAATCACGAACAGCGGCATATCCATGATGCTGATCACGGTGAGGTACGCGTCCACCGCGCCGCCGAGCAGCGGCACCAGGTAGGTGAGGGCTATGGTGAGCAGGCCGGCGAGGACGGTGGCGACGCGCACGGCAATGAGCAGTTGGCGCGGCGAAGCCTGGCGATTGAGAAAGCGGCCATAGATGTCGTTGGCCATGAGGGTCGCCACTGCGCCCAGGTTGGAGCCGATGGAGGAGAGCAGGGAAGCCATGAAGCCGCAGGTCACGAAGCCCAGCACGCCGACGGGCAGGAGGTGAACGATCAGGGTAGGAACGGCCATTTCCGGCTTGGGCAGGCCGGGGTAAAGGATGTGGGCGGCCAAACCGGGAGAGATCCAGAGAAAAGCGAACGGCGTGATCATGATGGCCGAAAGCACCATGCCCTGGGAGACCACGCGGGGATCGCGGGCGGAAAAGGCGGATTGCAGCAAGCCCTGGTCGAGCGTGGCCCATTGCAGGCCGAGGGCGAGAATGGCGATGATGAATTTCCAGTTGTACTTGCCGGTGGCGGGGACGAAGTTGAGGAAATCGTGCGGCAGGTGGGCGGCCAGGCCGGGCCACCATCCGGCGGCGTGCATGGCCAGGGGCAGGACGGCGAGCACGGCGGCCATCATGAGGAGGAAGCCCAGGTTGTTGGTGAGCACCACCGACCACATGCCGCCGAGCGTGGTGTAGACCACCACGATGAGGGCGAAAACCAGAATCCAGAGGGTGAAGGAGGGGATGCCGGTAAGCTGCTGGGCGGCGGTGACGCCGGCATAGAGCACTACCGCAATCCAAAACGCGAGGCGGAAAACCCAGAGCACGCCCACCAGGACGCGGACCGCACCGTTGTAGCGCATCTCGAGAAATTCGGGGATGGTGCGGATGCGCAGGCGGCGGAGCACGGGAATGACGAAGAGGCCGCTGAACACCAGCGCCATGTTGCCGGTCCAGGTAAGCCAGACGATGGAGATGCCGCTCCGGTAGGCGGTGCCGCTGACGCCGATCAGGCTGAAGAGGCTGATATTGGCGGTGGTCATGCTGGCGGCCAGGATGAAGGGCGTAAGCTGGCGGCCGGCCACGTAGAAATCGTCGGGGGTCCCGATCCAGCGGTAGAAGCGCGTGCCCAGCCAGAAAACGCCTGCCAGGAATACGGCGATGATGGCGTAATCGACGGGGCTCATCGGGACCTCAGGAAGCGCTCGACTTCGTCCGCGGTGGGGAAACCTTCGGTGCCGCCGAGGGCCAGGGTGGAAAGGGCGCCGCAGGCGTTGCCCCAGCGGAGACATTCGGCCAGCGGCGCGCCGCGCAGGTGCTGGAAGAGAAAGCCGGCGTTGAAGCTGTCGCCCGCGCCGGTGGTATCGACGGGGGTGACGGGAAAGGCGGGCGCGGAGAGCGTGCCCTCGGGCGTGACGGCGAGCGCGCCTTCCGAGCCGAGCTTGATGACGGTGGCGGCGGCGAAGGAGCGGAGGCAATCGGCGGCGGCGGGGAGATCGGCCGCGCGCGCGATGCGCAGGGCTTCGTGCTGGTTGGGGAAGAAGAAATCGACGGAGGGCAGCACGGCGCGGATGCCGCCGTCCCAGCAGCCGGAAGAGTCGTGGTCGGGATCGAGAGAGGTGGTGAGGCCGGCCTGTTTCGCGCGGCGGAACAGTTCGGGCGCGCCTGGCTGGAAGGCGGGCATCAGGTAGTAGCCGGAGACGTGCAGGTGGCGGGCGGAGCGGACGTAATCGAGATCCACGTCCTGAAGGGCGAAGGAGCGGCGGATGCCGGGATAGCTCACCATGGCGTAGTCTTCGGGGAAGGACATGGAGACGCAGATGCCGGTGGCGGCGGAGGGATCGACCACCAGGCGCGAGACGTCCACGCCGGCGGCTGCCAGGCGGCGGCGGAGGAAGGCGCCGAATTCGTCGTCGCCCACCTTGCCCACGAAACCGACGGATGCGCCGAGGCGGGCGGCGTTCGAGGCGAAGATGCCGGAGGAGCCGCCGAGCGCGAAACGCATCCCTGTAGCCTGGCGCAGCTCGCGATAGGCGGGTAGTCCGGCGAGCCCGATGAGCACGAGATCGACATTGAGATCGCCGACAACCACGATATCCATAACTAAAGCCGTTCCAGGCCGAGCCCGTAGAGCAAGCTTCCAGCTTGCCATGCCGGCACTCGTGCCGGCATTCGGGGCCGGACGAATCCCGGCTCGAAAGCCGGGATGGCCGCCTGGAAAGGCGGCTCTACGGGCGAACTCAGCCGCCGCATCAGTCCACCGTCTTGCCGAGCGTCAGCGCGCGGTAGTACGCGAAGAGCTGCAGCAGCGGCATCATGAGGAGCATGCGCGCGTAATCGGAGAGGCCGGAGCGCAGCTCGTAGCACCAGTCGGAGTGCTCGCGGACGGCCGGCGCGGCTTCTTCGCAGATGGTGAGCACCTGCGCGCCGAAGCCTTTCAGCTTGGGCAGCAGCTCCAGTTGCAGATCGCGGCCGCCCTCGGAAAGCAGGACGGCGACCAGGGTGGAGGGGCCGACGGCGTACTTGGGGCCGTGGAGCAGTTCCTGGGAATGGAAGACCTCGGCAGGGGTGCCGGCCATCTCCTTAGTTTTGAGCATGGCTTCGGATGCCAGGCCGAAATACGGGCCGTGGCCGAGGTAGATGTACCGATCGAACCTGCCGGAGGTGGCGAGGTCGCGGAGGGAAGCTTCGTGGCGTTCCATGAGCCCGGCAGCCAAATCGGGCAGGGCCGTCAGTTCGTCTTCGAGTGCGGCGTTGCCGCTGCGGCGCGCGGCCCAGAGGAGGATGGAGAGCAGCGTGGTGGTGAACATGCGGGTGGTGAAGCGGCTCTTTTCGGCGGCTTCGGAGAGCAGGAGGGAACCGTCGCAGACGGCGGCGACGGCGCTGGCGGGGTAGCAGGAGATGGCAACCGAGCGCCAGCCGAGCGGCTTCAGATTGCAAATGGCGGCGCGCGTTTCGGGCGTTTTCCCGGAGCGGGAGATGGCGATGGCGGTGCCGCGCGTGCCGGGGACGAAGTGGCATTCGGGATAGGCCATCACGTCGGTGGCGGAGAGGGCGAAGGCGGGGCCGCCGGCGAAGCGGGTCCAGGCAGCGGCGGCGGCCAGAGCCAGGTAATAAGAAGAGCCGCAGCCGGTGAACAGCACCGGGCCTTCGCGCGCGAATGCCTCGAGCGCGGCGAGGGGGCCGGACGCGGCTCGCAACCCGTCAAGGGCCTGCCGCCAGACGGCCGGCTGCGAATGAATTTCCTGAATGGTGTGCTCACCCATGAGGGTAGGATTACTGTCCTTTCCTTTTGCGCGCGAACAGCGCGCGGAATTCGCGGGCCGTCTGGAAGCACCAGTAGAGCAGCAGGGCCAGGCCGATAGACCAGATGCTCCAGGTGATCCAGTCGATGTACATAAGTCTGCTATCTTACCGCGAAGGATTCAGAGCGGGCGTGTCTTCAACGCAGAGACGCGGAGAACGCGAAGGCATCGCAGAGAAAAGATCGGAAATCTCCGCGAGCTCTTCGCGTTCTCCGCGGCTCCGCGTTGAATTCGCAGCCTCGCAGCCCGGGTGTACAATCGCAATCTGGCTGGAAGGCCGGAGCGGGAGGGAAGATGGCGATTAAAGAATGGATCATGAACCGCCGGAGGTGGATGATGCTTCTGGGCGCGGGGCCGGCCTTGCTGACCCGGCGGGCGGGCGCGCAGTTTCAGATTCCCACGGCGCCTGGCGGCAAGGATATGGCTGGGATCGAGCCCGACCGGCTGCTGCTGCAGGACTACCGGCCGAAATCGATTTTTAAGATTCCGCAGACGCAGATCGCCAGGGCAAAGTATCCGGTGATCGACGTGCACTGCCATGGCATCCGGCCGGCGGACCAGATGGACCGCTACATCCAATTGATGGACCGCGCGGGCGTGGAGAAGACCGTCATCTTCACGGGCGCGAACAATGCCGGGAGATTTACCCAGGTGCGCAGCGCCTATGCAAAATATGCGGACCGCTTCGATTTCTGGTGCAGCCTGGATTTCACGGGAAGCGACGACGCCGGCTACGGGCCGAATGCGGTGAAGGCGCTCGAGGAGTGCCACCGAGCGGGCGCCGTGGGCGTGGGCGAGTTGTCGGACAAAGGGATGGGGCTGGGACGGTCGGTGGGCGATGGGCCGCCGGGTTGGCCGGGCGGCGGCGTGCAGAGCAAGACCATGGGTCCGCATGGGGACGATCCGCGGCTGGATGGGGTTTGGGAGAAATGCGCGCAATTGGGCATGCCGGTGAACATGCACGTGTCCAATATCATCTGGGTCTACTATCCGCAGGACTACACCAACGACGGCCTCATGAACGAATTCGTCTGGCGGCTGGACACCAAGCCGGGAATTCTCGGGCACGAGGGGCTGATCCAGGGCATGGAGCGGATGGTGGCGAAGCATCCGAAGACCACCTTCATCTTTTGCCATTTCGCCAACCTGGATTACGACTTCACACGGCTGGGTGGCCTGCTGGACAAGTATTCGAATATGTTCGTCGACAACGCGGCGCAGTTTGCGGAAACGGCGGCCACGCCGCGCGCGGCCGCTGCGTTCTACCAGAAGTATGCGGACCGGGTGCTGTATGGAACCGATATGCCATACCACGAGCGCATGTTCGGAACGACGTTCCGGATTCTGGAGTCGCTGGACGAGCACTTCTACGAGCAGGATCTGTATTTCAATTTCAACTACCACTGGCCGATGCACGGCTTCGGGCTGCCGGACGACGTGCTGCGGAAGGTGTACGGCGAGAACGCCAAGCGGGTGTTCGAGCGGGCAAGAAATAACGCGGGGTAAGGCTCGGTCAGGTACGCTATCCAACGCGGAGTCGCGGAGGACGCAGAGATATTATTCCCTCCGCGCTTCCTCCGCGTTCTCCGCGTCTCCGCGTTGAAGGGAATGCCGCTGCTAGCCGGCGCGGCGAATGAGTTCGATGGCGCGCAGCTCCAGCAGCACTTCCTGCACGGCCAGGCGCTGGCGCTCGACAATGGGGCGAAGGGGCGCGGGCAGGTCCTTCGAGAGGGCGTGCTCGTAGTGGCGGAGGGTGTTGTCCTCGCCGGCTTCGCACTCGGCCAGGAAGGAGGCATCGTCCTTGGGGCGGATGCTTTCTTCCAGCTCGCGCCAGCCCCGATGCTGGATGCCGCTCCGGTGGCCGGAGACGGCCGCCTCGCCGCCGATCTTTTTGACGTAGCGCGCCAGCTCGTCGGCGAAATCGGACCGCTGCCGGGCGACGCCGGTGAAGCGGTTGCGCAGGTTGTCGCTATGCACTCCCTTGGCCGCCTTGCCGAAGCCCTCCTCGCTGTCCCGGCAGGTGGAAATCAGGTCGTTGAGCGTGTTCAGGATCTCACCCATGATACCTAAGCGGGTGCATGCTCCGGCCCAGTGTGGGATTCCAGACGTTATAATCGAGTTTCCCGATTCCCGGTCAGAAAAGGAGCCAGCTTTGCGAAAGAAAGTTACGGTTGTGGGCGCCGGCAACGTCGGCGCGAATTGCGCGGTGCGCCTTGCGGATAAGGAACTCGCCGATGTCGTCCTGGTGGACGTGGTGGAGGGCGTTCCGCAGGGCAAGGCGCTGGACTTGCTGCAGTCCGGCCCGGTACAAGGCTACGACGTGATCGGTGACGGGCGCGAACGATTACGAGCCGACCGCCAATTCGGATATCGCCATCATCACCGCCGGCTTCCCGCGCAAGCCGGGGATGAGCCGCGACGACCTGCTGCTGGCCAACTACGAGGTGGTGCGGACGGCCACCGAGCAGGTGGCGAAATACTCGCCCAATTGCATCCTCATCGTGGTGACGAATCCGCTGGATGCCATGGCGCAGGCGGCGCTATGGGTATCGAAATTCAGCAAGAACCGCGTGGTGGGGATGGCGGGCGTGCTGGACAGCGCGCGCTTCCGCACGTTCATCGCGCAGGAGCTGAAGGTCTCGGTGGAGAACGTGACGGCGGTGGTGATGGGCGGGCACGGCGACACCATGGTCCCGCTGGTGCGGCTGAGCGGCGTTTCGGGAATTCCGCTGACGGAGCTGATGGACCAGGCGACCATCGACCGCGATTGTGGACCGGACGCGCAACGGCGGCGCCGAGATCGTGAAATATCTGAAGACCGGCAGCGCTTATTACGCGCCGTCGGCGGCGGCCGTGGAGATGGCGGAATCGATTCTGAAGGACAAGAAGAAAGTTCTGCCCTGCGCCGCGTACCTGGAAGGCGAATACGGCATCAACGGGCTGTTCGTGGGCGTGCCCGTGAAGCTGGGCGCGCGCGGCATCGAGCAGATTTACGAAATCAAGCTTACCGACGCCGAGCAGGCGCTGCTGAAGAAGAGCGCCGCCTCCGTGGAAGAGCTGGTCAAAGTGATGAAGGCGAAGGCGTAGGAGGACGAGGCCTACAATTTGACGCAGAGACGCGGAGGCGCAGAGAAGAATGAAAACTCTGCGTCTAGAGAATCTCCTTCCCGCCCTCTAGTCTTCGAAGCTCCGCACGCCGCCTTTGAAACCGGTGCGGACACGCTGCCACAGCCACTTGATGACGCGGGTGCCGTCGTAGCAGTAGCTGAGGTTGTGGTTCAGGGTGGAGAAGCAGTGCTTCTCGCAGGTCTTCTTCATGTCGTCCAACTGCTGCTTTTCGAACTTGTGGCCGTCGATGTTACCCCAGTCGTAGGTGGCGGAATACATGGGGAAACAGGGAGCGACGGTGCCGTCGGTGCGGACGATGACGTTGTTGTGGCCGGCGCGGCAATCCCAGGGGGTGAAGCGCAGGCTGCCGTCGGCATCGTGCGCCACGCCGGGCATGCGCGCCAGCAATTCGTCGCCTTCGCTGGGGCCGATGACGCCATCGCCGTACCAGCCCACGCGGCGCAGGTCGAGGCCGGAGGTCATGCGGATGAAGGCCTTCATCTCGCGCAGGCGCGGCACTGAATTCACCATCTGGTAGCCGGCCTGATTCTTTTCGGCCAGCCAATCGACCAGGGCGTCCACGTCGCGCCAATCCTCGGGGCGGATGTAGGTGGGATTGTCGTTGAGGTGCTTGAAGTGGTCGTCCTGCTCGATCATGGGCGTCTCGTTGATGTGGTAATCGGTGGCGACGCGGTGCTCGTGGGCGTACTCGGTGAGCCGGCGGACGTCCTCCAGGTTGTTCCGGCAAATGTTCATGTTGAAGAACACCATGTAGCCGTACACGTACTGCTTGCGCATCAGGTATTCGAGATTCTTTTGGGCGGGGACGAGGGCCTTGGGCAGGCCGGGCTTTTCGTCCCAGGCGTCCATGGCGAAGTTGAAGATGGCGGTGCCGGAATCGGCCAGGCGGTCGGCAACTTCGGGGCGGAGCAGGCGGCCGTTGGTGCCGATGTAGATCCAGAAGCCCTTTTTGGCGGCGTAGTCGACCACCTTATGGGCGAACTGCGGGCGGAGGAGCGGCTCGCCGCCCATGAGGGCGAGGACGCGGCAGCCATGGTCGTGCAGCCAGTCGATGGCGCGGCGGGCGGTGTCCTCGGTCATGCCCTTGATCTTGTTGTTGAAGGACCAGCAATACCAGCAATCGATGTTGCACTTGTATTCGACGAACAGATAGGCCGTGATGGGATGAAAATCGCCGGGCAGGACGCGCGAGCGGATGTATGGGGTGAGCCAGCCGCGGGCTTTGCGCGCAAGTTCCACGTGGTTCCAATGGCGCTTTTCGGGAGGAATCTCGGGTCCGGGGTCGGCCAGTTTTTCCGGGAATTGCGGGAAAACCGGTTCCGGCAGCGTCAGGCCCTTAGATACCGGTGGAACGGGTGCCTGAGGCGAGCGGATGAGCAGGTCGTTGATCGCAACATCGATACGAAATACGGGTGTAGTGGAACTCGACATGTGTCCTCCTGGAACAAGAATAGTTGTGAATGCCAGCCGTGAGAGTTCGCAAGTTCCTAATTTTCAAAAGAGTTTTCCGGCGCGCAACCGGTTTCACCAAATCTCGAATTTTTTATTTTACTGAAAAGAAAAGGCTTCGGCATACAGTTCGAAAGGGCTAGCGGGCGCAAGGGTTATGCTTCGTACGTGGAACGGCTCTTGGCAGCGGACCGGATGTGCGCGGTGGCGGCGGCGGCGGCGCACGATTTGAACGAGGAACTGACGGTCATTCTGACCAGCGTGACGGCGACCATCGGGAAGCTGGCTCCGGGGGACCCGGCGCGAATGCTCCTGCTCGATTTGCAATCGGCGGCGCAGCGGTGCGCGTGGAAGGCTTCGGGGCTGCTGAATTTCACGGCGCGGCAGGGCGCGCGGCCGTCCGCGGCCACCATGGAGCGGCTGGTGGAGGAGAGCACGGTAAGGTAAAAGTAATGCGGATATTGGGCATTGAATCCTCATGCGACGAAACCGCGGCGGCGGTGGTGGAAGCGGGCCGCGGCGGGAAGGGAGCGGTGGTGCTCGCTTCGGTGGTGGCTTCGCAGATGTCGACCCACGGGAAGTACGGCGGAGTGGTGCCGGAACTGGCGTCGCGCGAGCATTTGCGGGCCATCGTGCCGGTGGTGCGGGAGGCGCTGGAGCGGGCGGGGATGAAGCTGGAGGAACTGGCGGCGATTGCGGCCACGGCCGGGCCGGGGCTGGTAGGCTCGCTGCTGGTGGGGCTGACGTATGCCAAGTCGCTTTCGTTTGCCACGGGTATTCCGCTGATCGCGGTGAATCACATCGAGGGGCATATTCACGCCGTGCTGCTGGAGAACCCGGACGTGGAATTTCCGGCGCTGGCGCTGATCGCGAGCGGCGGGCACACGCACCTGTTCGAAATTCGCCAGGGCCTGCGCTACCGGCTGCTGGGGAAAACCCGGGACGACGCGGCGGGGGAGGCGTTCGATAAAGTCGGCAAGCTGCTGGGGTTCGGGTATCCGGGCGGGCCGGTGATCGACCGGCTGGCGCCCTACGGCAATCCGCGCGCGGTGCCGTTCACGTTCGCGAAGATGAAGGGCAACGCGCTCGATTTCAGCTTCAGCGGACTGAAGACGGCGGTGCTGCGGTGGGTGGAAGCGCACGCCATGCAGGAGGAGATTGCGGCGCGCGCGGCGCTGCGGCGGGAGAAGGCGGCGCCTGCGGTGGAGGAATGGCTGGCCGTGACGCCGAAGCGGACGCTGGACCTGGCGGCATCGTTCCAACAGGCGGTGATCACGGAGTTGCTGACGCGGGCAGCGGCCGCGGCGCAGGAGATCGACGCGCGCACGGTGATCATTGCGGGCGGGGTGGCGTGCAACTCGGGGCTGCGCGCGGCGGCGCGGTCGGCGAAGCTGCCGTACCCGGTTTGCTTTCCCACGCCGGCGCTCTCGACGGACAATGCGGCGATGATCGCGGCGGCGGCGTTCCGGAAGCTCGAGCGCGGGGAATTGGCCGGCTTCGACGTGCTGGCGCAGGCGAATTGGGTGCTGGCGTGAAGCGCGGGCACCGGGTTGTGCGGCGGTGGGCTTCGCCCGCTGCATGCCGGGCCGAAGCCCGGCATGACAGCCCCGAAGGGCTGTCCTACAACATGGCGGTGCGCGCGCGACTTTGCGCTCGGCCGTGGAGCCGGCTTTCAGCCGGGCATACCTGGGGCTGTCCGGCATCTCGGCTCGAAAGCCGAGATGGCCGCCTCGAAAGGCGGCTCTACGGTGGGGTGCTGTAGGTTTTCCTCGCGAACGCTTCCTAGCGGGCTTTGGCAGTGACTTCGGCTTGCGCGAATTGCTCCAGCTTGCGGGCATCGGCGTAGAATTTGCGGATGCCTTCGGCCAGCTTGTCGGTGGCCATGGCGTCCTCGTTGTGCATCCAGCGAAATGTCTTTTCGTCCAGGTGCAGTTTCGGCTCCGGGCTGCTCCCGGCCTTTTCTGGATCCAGGCGGCGGGGCAATTCGCCCCCGGCCTTTTCCAGCTGTTCCAGCAGGTCCGGGCTGATGGTGAGCAGGTCGCAGCCGGCGAGCCGGACGATCTGGCCGGTATTGCGGAAACTCGCGCCCATCACCACCGTCCGGTATCCGTACTTTTTGAAGTAGTTGTAGATGCGGGTGACGGAAGCCACGCCGGGATCGTCGTCTGGCTTGATTTCGCGGTCGGGGTACTCCTTCCGGTACCAGTCGTAGATACGGCCCACGAACGGCGAGATCAGGGTGACGCCCGCCTCCGCGCACGCCACCGCCTGCGCAAAGCTGAACAGCAGCGTCAGGTTGCAGTGGATGCCTTCCTTCTCCAGACGCTCGGCGGCGCGGATGCCCTCCCACGTGCTGGCAACCTTGATCAGAATCCGCTCCCGTCCGATGCCTTTGGCGGCGTAGCGCGCAATCAGCTGCCGGGCTTTGGCCAGCGTGCCTTCGGTATCGAAGCTGAGCCCGGCATCCACCTCCGTGGAGACGCGGCCGGGCACCAGTTTCAGGATTTCGATCCCGAACAGGACCGACAATCCGTCCATGAATGCCTCGGCCATTTCCCGGTCGTTGCCGTCATGCTCGCGGGCAAGGTCCGCCGCCTCGTCCACCAGGTGGCGGTAGGACGACATCTGCGCGGCTTTGAGCAGCAGAGAAGGATTGGTGGTGGCGTCCTGTGGCCGGTGCCGCGCGATGGCTTCGATGTCGCCGGTGTCCGCCACGATAGTGGTGTATTTTTTCAGCGATTCCAGATTCGTCATTGGCTGCGCCTCTTTCTCGAATGTTTCAAGCCCGGCTGAATGTGGCGGTTTCGGGATCGCCGCCCGCCACGGCCTTGACCCGGCCATCCGCGGCCAGGTGCTCCAGGATCATGTAGACGGCCTCCGCCGCTTCCGGATCTCCCGCGGCGGCCGCGATGTCGGGGGCGGTTTGCGGCGCTGCCGCGAGCGCGCGGAGCACGCGCGCCTGCAACTCCAGCACCGCCCCGGCGGCCTTCTTTCCCGCCTCCACGCCGGGTTGATTATACGCGTTGATGTGGACCAGGCCGGCATACAGACCCACCGCCCGTTCAAACAGGGCGATCAGCACGCCGATGGTGCGCGCGTCCACCCGCGGGACGGTGATGGTGACGGATTCGCGCCCGTTGGCATACAGCGCTTCCCGCGTTCCCAGCAGAAACCCGTGCAGATAATCGCCGGCCGTCGCTCCCGGCTCCACTTCCATGGCGGAGCCGCCGGATTCCAGCACGCGAATGAAGGTGACAAAGAAATTGTTGACGCCGTCCCGCAGTTGCTGCACGTAGGCGTGCTGGTCCGTGGAGCCTTTGTTGCCGTAGACCGCGATGCCCTGGTCCACGCGGTTGCCGTCCAGGTCCAGGCGCTTGCCGAGCGACTCCATCACCAGTTGCTGCAGGTAGCGGCTGAACAGCAGCAGCCGGTCCTTGTAGGGCAGCACCACCATGTCCTTGCGCCCCACCCCGCCGGTGGCGTGGAACCATGCCAGCGCCAGGCGGGCGGCCGGGTTGGCGCGGGTGTCGGGCACGCGGGTGGCTTCGTCGCAGGCGGCGGCCCCGGCCAGGATGGCGTCGATATCCAAGCCCTGGAGCGCCGCCGGCAGCAGGCCCACCGCCGACGTTTCGCTGGTGCGCCCGCCCACCCAGTCGAACATCGGAAACCGCTCCAGCCAGTGCTCCGTTTGCGCCTGCCGGTCGAGGCGCGACCCCGCCATCGTGATCGCCACCGCGTGCCCGGCGAAGTCCAGGCCGGCGCGGCGGTAAGCGTCCGCCAGCAGCAGCATGCCGTTGCGGGTTTCCGGTGTTCCCCCGCTCTTGCTGGTAACGATGCACAGGGTTTCGCCCAGCAGCCCCTCCATGCGCGCCAGAAGCCGCGCGATGCCGTTCGGGTCCGTGTTGTCGATGAACTGCACGGCCAGGCGGTCGCCGCGCGGGTCCCCCAGCGCGTCGGCCACGAACATGGGCCCCAGCGCCGAGCCCCCGATGCCCACGCTGATCATATGCGTGAAGCGCGCGGCCGATTGCGGTTTGACCGCGCCCGCGTGCACCGCCGCGGCGAATTTCCGGATGGCCGCCAGCGTGTTCTCGATCTCCGCCGTGATTTCCGGAGTCGGCGCCAGCCGGGGAGCGCGCAGCCAATAATGGCCCACCATGCGGTGCTCGTCGGGATTGGCGATGGCGCCGCGCTCCAGCTCGTCCATGGCGCGGTAGGCCTGCTGCATCTCCGGCTCCATGCGCTCCCGGAAGCCGGGCTCGAAGTTCATGCGGCTGGTGTCCAGGGTCAAACCGATCGCCTCCACCCGGCACAGGTCGCGGCGATAGCGGTCCCACAATTCAGACGATGTCATGTGTGCTTGCATGCAATTTTTGCCCTCGCGACGCTCTCTTCTCTACCCAGGGTAATCGATCCGCGCCGGCGTGGATGAGACGAATCGCATGCAAAGCCGAAAACGGCGCCGGCGGCGGCGATGCCATCGCAATGCCACTTAGTCTTCCCCAATTCGGCCACTCTGCATGGATTGCGTTGGACGCGCAGTGCAGCGTGAGGAAATGCCTTGTATCAGGGCACGACTTGAGTCGTGCCGAAACGGAGGGTCCGGACCGGCGACATCGTTTACACTTTAGACCGGCGACATCATTTACACGTTTTGGGCTGGTGAAAGGTTGTTCGAAGCTGGGGTTTACGGGAGGTAGCCGGATGCCCTGGAATGCGAGGACAGCCTTGGAGCAGCGAAGAGCGTTTATCGAAGAGTGGCAACGCGAGCAAGACGGCCTTGCCGAGTTGTGCCGAAAGTACGGGATTTCTCGACCAACGGGGTACAAGTGGGTCCAGCGATTTGAAGCCCAAGGGGTGGCCGGTCTGGAGGAATTGAGCCGCGCTCCGCACAATTCGCCGCAGGCGATCAGTGGGGAGCTGGCGGATCAGGTGATCGCACTGCGGCAGCAGCATCCCCGCTGGGGTCCCCGGAAACTGCGCGTGTATCTGGAGAAGCACCATCCGAGTAGCCGTTGGCCGGCGAACAGCAGCATCGGGGAGTTGCTGCAGCGGGAAGGGTTAGTGCAGGGGGCGCCGCCTGCGGCGGCGGACCCCGCGCTACAGCGAACCGTTGGCCCACGCGGCCGGGCCCAACCAGGTGTGGTGCGCGGACTTCAAGGGGTGGTTTCATTGCGGCAACGGCGAGCGTTGCGACCCCTTGACGATCAGCGACGCGTACAGCCGGTATTTGTTGCGCTGCCGAGCCGTGGAAAAGGCAGACGGGGTACACGTGCGGGGAATCTTCGAGGCGGTATTTCGGGAATGTGGATTGCCGGAGGCGATCCGCACGGACAACGGGCCGCCGTTTGTGGGGCCAGCGCCCGCCGGGCTGAGTCGGCTGGGCATGTGGTGGCTGCGCCTGGGGATCCGACACGAGCGCATTGAGCCGGGATGTCCGGAGCAAAACGGCCGGCACGAGAGGATGCACCAAACCCTCAAGCAAGAGACGGCCACGCCGCCCGCACGGAACCTGCGGCGGCAACAAGAATCGTTTATCCGTTTTCAAACCGAATACAACCAACAGCGACCGCACGAAGCGCTGGGGTATCAGACGCCGGCCTCTTTGTACGTGGTTTCGACGCGGCCGTATCCGGCGCGCCTGCCGCAACCGGAATATCCCGCCAACAGCTACCTGTGCAAGGTCCACCCCAGCGGCCTGGTGAACTGGAGGAGTCGCGAGGCCTTTATCAGCAAAGTGATGGGCTGCGACTATGTCGGGCTAGTGCCGGTCGCAGGAGACTTGTGCGAGGTCTACTACGGACCCCTGCTGTTGGGCTGGTTGGATGAAAAGGAAAGCTACTTCGTGGCCGACGCGGGTGCGGAACCCAAGCGAAAGCGTAAAGCACAACCCCGATGACTTCGGGTCCTGCCCCCTTTCCCTGTCCCTCCATTATGCGGAAGGGGAGCGGACTGTCAAGGGTTCGCTCCGCCGCGCCAAAAACCGGCGCGCCCTTGACAGTCCGCTCCCCTTCCGACAAAAATCAACTGAGATAAGGGAAAGGGGGCAGATGGAACCTCCCTCCGCTTCGCTGCACCAGACTTCCGGGTCTCATAGGTTGTAAACGATGTCGCCGGTCTAAAGTGTCAACCATGTCCCCGGCCGGACAGGAGCAGATGAGAATGGGCTTTAGCCCCTGGGTATTGAATGACTTGCGGACGACCAGGGGCTAAAGCCCTGGTTTTCCAAGCGAATTCGGCACGACTCAAGTCGTGCCCTGATACAAACCGCAGCACAATTTCCGCCGGTTCTCCTGCCCGGGAAAACTAAGTGGCGTTGGGATGCCATCGCCCATAACCTTAACCTTGGCCGCGGACGATTTGCCATCCCCGCCGCGCATGCCCTACACTGATTGCGGACGTATTCATCTTCATTTCTGCGAGGTTCGCGCCCGTATGCGCATCGCTTCCATCGCTCTAGTCTCCGTGGTTCTGCTGGCACCCGGCTTCGCCCGCGCGCAAGGCACCGTGCCCACTTTCGAGCACACCGCCGGTCCGTCCGCTTACACGCTGCTCGGCCGCGATCCGGCGCAGGGCGGAGCCACCACCATCCCCACCGTGTTGGTGCCCGTCGCGCTCTCCTTCGAATCGAAGAAGACCGCCGGCAAGCCGTTCGTCATGGATGCCGGCACGGATGTGCGGAACCTTCTCCGCTCGCCCGTTTTCGCCAAATTCGCTTTCCCCACGGGCGGCGCCACGCAATATGCCGATGCCATGCTGCGCGCCACCTTCCCGCAAGCCGAAACCTGGCACACGCTGCTGGGCAAACCGGAGCTGAAGCCGGCCCGGATCAGCGTGCCCGCCGGCTACGGCTACGTCCTCACCTCGAAAAAGACCGGCTTGTCTTTCGCGGTGGTGGACGTGGAGTTCCTGCAGAAGGAGCTTTTTCGCCAAATCCCGAAAGAAGCGGGCAAGCTGGTGATCGCAGTGACCCACAACACCACCTTTTACGTGGATGGAGATGCCACCGAGTGCTGCTCCTGGGGAACGCACGGCGTGGATTCGGCTACCGGCAACTCGTTCGTGCTGGGCTCCTACCTGCGCGCGGCCCCGGCGGTAGTGGCGGATGCCGACGTCGAGCCGCTCACCCAGCAACTGGCCGAATTCGTCAACGACCCGCTGCACGATCCGCTGCTGCACGGCCGCAATGTGAAGGCTCCGGGCAATGTGTTTGCGGGCTGGCTGCGCCCCGCTAATCAGCCTTCCGGCGACCAGGGCGCGTGCGGCGGCACCGGCGTGGCGACGAGCTATTTTCTGCTCGAACCCACAAACACCAATCCGAAGAACAACATTCCCGCCTCCAAGCCCTTCGTGGCGCAGGCGGGCGGCGCCAGCTATCACCTGCAGAACGCGGCGCTGCTGCCCTGGTATACGGCGGCTTCCGGAGCGGGCGTCATCTATAGCTTCCCGGACGCCGCCGCTCTCACCGGGCCCGCCCGTCCCTGCCCGGCGCGCGGCCGCGGCGGTCGGGGCCGCGGCGGAGCGCAGGCTTTCACACCCACCGCGACCCCGGTGGCCGTGACCGCCGCGCCCAACGGCCATCAGCTCATCGGCTACTGGACCGGCAGCCACCCGCTCCCCCAGGTTTCGCCGCAGTGGGATGTCATCATCGTGGCGTTCGCGGTCCCCGACCACAACGCGCCCGAGGGCACCATGAGCTTCCGCGTCCCCGGGATCTACGATGCCGGGCGCTTCAAGGGGGATATCGCCTCCATGCAGAAGCAGGGCAGGAAGGTGATGATTTCGCTCGGCGGCGGCGGCCAGCACTTCACCCTGGCCGATCCCAATCGCGTCCCCAATTTCGTGGCGTCGGTGACGCGCATCGTGGCCGATTACGGCTTCGACGGCATCGATATCGATTTTGAAAGCCCCTCGCTTTCGATCGACCCGGGCGATACCGATTACCGCCATCCCACCACGCCGTCCATCGTGAACCTGATCTCCGCCATGCGCCAGTTGCACGACCATTTCGGCCCGCGCTTCATGATCAGCCTGGTGCCCGAAGGCACGCAGATTCCCTCCGGGTACCCCAGCTATGGCGGGCAGTTCGGCTCTTACCTGCCGATTACCTACGCCATCCGCGACATACTGTCGTTCATCGACGTGCAGGATTACAATACGCCGCCGCTCTTAGGACTGGATGGCGAAATTTACCAGCCCGGAACGGTGGATTACCACGCGGCCATGACCGAGCTGCTGCTGCACGGCTTCAACGTGGGCGGCGATCCCAAGCAGTTTTTCGCGCCGCTGCCGGCCAGCCAGGTGGCGGTGGGCTTCCTCACGGGCGACACTAGGCCGCCCATCGTCAACCAGGCGATGGATTACATCATCACCGGCAGAGCTCCGGCGGGCACCACGTACAAGCTGCTCGCGCCCAACGGCTACCCAGGCATGATCGGCGCCATGTTCTGGACCATCGACGCAGACCGCCGCGGAGATTATAATTTCTCCAACGCCGTGGGGCCGCTGCTCCACGGGTATGCGGCAGCGAAGTAGAGGCCACCGCACCCTGACTGTGCAAATGCGGACGTAGAGGGGCTTGGGGTCGACGACCAGAGGCTTCGTACAGGATCTCCCATCCCCTCTTGACAAATACCCGCCATGAAGGTCGCGGCTCTGATCGGAGCATTTTGCGAGCGATTGGCAGAACTTTCCCCTCCCGTTCTTCGTAAGAACCATTCGCATGGACTTTTCGGCCGATCTTCGGCACGCCTTCCGTTCCCTAGCCCGGTCGCCCGCCTTCACCACCGTCGCCGTCCTCTCGCTGGCCCTCGGCATCGGCGCCAATACCGGCGTCTTCACCCTGCTCGACCAGGTGCTGCTCGGGCTGATGCCGGTGCGCGACCCCTCCGCGCTGGTGCAACTCAAGGAGGTCGGCCAGCACTACGGCAACAACACCGGCCTGAATTCGCTCTCCTACCCCATCTATCTCGATTTCCGCGACCGCAACCAGGTCTTCTCCGGCATGCTCGCCCGGTACTACGAACCAGTGAGCGTCAGCTTTGCGGGGCGCGACGAACGCGCCGCCGCCGAGCTGGTTTCCGGCACTTACTTTCCGGTGCTCGGCCCGGAACCGGCTCTGGGCCGCCTTTTCGCGCCGGACGAAGACCGCACTCCCAGCGGGGCTCCCTACGCCGTGCTCGGGTACGATTACTGGCAATCCCGCTTCGGCGCCGATCGCTCGGTTCTGGGCAAGCCGATCCTGGTGAACGGACATCCCCTGACTATCGTGGGCGTGGCGCCGCGCGGCTTCATGGGGATGGAGGCCATGTTCACCGCCCAGCTCTTCATCCCGATTTCGATGGCGCCCGAGCTGACCGGCATGGCCAAGCCGCTCGAAAACCGGCGCCAGCGCTGGGTGCAGGTGTTCGGCCGGCTCAAGCCGGGCGTAACCGTAGCCCAGGCACAGGCCTCGCTCGCGCCGCTCTTCCATCAGACCCTCGAAATGGAAGTCCAGCAAGCCGAATTCGCCCACGCCACTCCCTATATCCGGAGCCAGTTCCTGCGCATGAAGCTAGAACTGGCGGCCGGCGGCGGCGGCAACAATATTCCCCGCATGTTCCTGGAAGCCCCGGTGCTGGCCATGGGCGCCATGGTCTGGCTGGTGCTGCTGGTGGCCTGCGCCAACGTCGCCAACCTGGTCATTGCCCGCTTCGCCGCGCGGCGGAAGGAAATCGCGGTGCGCATGGCGATCGGCGCCGGGCGCGTCCGCGTGGTCCGCCAGATCATGACCGAAAGCGTCATTCTGGCCCTGGCCGGCGGCTTGCTCGGTTTCGCCCTCTCGCCCTGGACCATGCGCCTGCTGCTCCACGTGATGCCCGATATGGATCCGCCGCTTCGCTTCAGCCTTTCTCCCAATTTGCGCATTCTCTGGTACAACCTCGCCATCTCCGCCGCCACAGCGTTTCTCTTTGGCCTGGCTCCGGCGCTGCAGGCGGCGCGCTCCGACATCGCTCCGGTATTAAAGGACCAGGCCGGCGCGGTGGCCGGGGGCGGGCAGGCCCGCTGGCGCAAGCTGCTGGTGGTGGCGCAGGTCAGCCTGTCGCTGCTTCTGCTGGTGGTGGCCGGCCTGTTTTCCGCCAGCCTGCGCAATCTCCAACGCCTCAGCCCCGGCTTCGAAACGGCCAATCTACTTTCGTTTTCCGTCGAGCCGGCGCTGAGCGGCTACAACGATCAGCGTTCCAAGCTGCTCTACAAGCAGCTCACGGACAAGCTGGCTGCGCTGCCCGGCGTGGAATCGACCGCGCTCTGCATGGTGCCGCCGCTGAGCTGGTCGGATTGGGATGGCGGCTTCACGGTGGAAGGCCACGTGGCTGCGCCCGGCGAGGACATGGAATCGTGGTACAACTACGTCTCGCCGGGTTATTTTGCAACCCTAAGCATCCCCATTTACCGAGGCCGCGATTTCCGCGAGAGCGATACCGCGGGGACGCCCAAAGTCGCCCTCGTCAATGAGAAATTCGCGCGCTATTATTTCGGCGATGCCAATCCCGTAGGCCGGCACATCGGCCGCGGCATCGATCCCGGCACCGGGACGGATATCGAGATCATCGGCGTCGTCCGCGACACCCGATACCAGACAATGAAAGAGCCGATCCCGCGCGAAGTCTACTTTTCATACCTCCAGCAGCCCGCTAATATGATGACCGCCTACGTCCGCACAGGAGTTGCGCCGCAAGCCATGTTCCCCGCGCTGCGCGGCGTGGTGAGCCGGCTGGCGCCCGGCGTTCCCGTCTACCAGATGAAAACCGTGGCCCGGCAGAAGGACGATTCGATGGCGGTGGAGCGGCTGGCGGCGGTGCTGGCAAGCTCATTCGGCGCGCTGGCCACGCTGCTGGCGGGCGTGGGCCTGTACGGCGTGATGGCGTTTCTGGTGGCGCGGCGGACGCGCGAAATCGGCATCCGCATGGCGCTGGGCGCGACCGCGCGCGACGTACGGGTGCTGGTGGTGCGGGAAGCCCTGGTGCTGGTGGCGATCGGCCTGGCGATCGGCCTGCCCGCCGCCCTGGTGTTGACGCGCCTGCTCTCCGCCCAGCTTTACGGAGTGGCTCCGCATGACCCGGTCGTGATGGCCGGGGCCGCGCTCGGCATGGCCGCCACAGGCGCGCTTTCCGGCTATCTTCCCGCCCGCCGCGCCACGCGTATCGACCCCATCCTGGCGCTGCGCTACGAGTAAACCTGAATTCCGAAATTAGCTTCGCCGAACTTGGCTTTCACCGGTAAGACTCTGAAATAACGGTCCCCTGTATCAGGGCTCGGCTTGAGCCGTGCCGAACCGGATGGTTCCCACGGGCTTTAGCCCCTGCCCGGCCGTCCCAGGGGCTAAAGCCCGTAATGCTCCGGCTTTTCGGCACGGCTCAAGCCGTGCCCTGGTTACAATGCCCTCCGACTTCGGAATCCGGGATAAACAGCCGCGTTAGACTGGACCTTTGCGTCAGACCCCCAAATCGCAAAGGGCCCTGGCCGTGCTGTTCCTGGTCAACGCCCTGAACATCTACGACCGCCAGGCGCTGGGCGCGGTGCTTGAGCCGCTGCGCCGCGAGTTTCACCTTTCGGATGCCCAGCTGGGCGCGATTCCCACGGCGTTCATCGTGATCTATGCGCTGGCGGGCGTGCCGCTCGGGCGCGCCGTGGACCGCGGCAGCCGCAAACGCCTGCTGGCCGCGGGCGTGGCTGTGTGGGCAGGGCTGACGGCGCTTGGCGGCCTGGCCGGCACCTACGCCATGCTCTTCGCCACCCGCCTGGGAGTGGGGATTGGCGAGGCTGTCTGCGCGCCCGCGGCCACCAGTTGGATCGGCGACCTTGTCCCGGCCGGCCGGCGCGCGCGCGCCATGGCCGCTTTCATGATGGCGGTGCCGGTGGGCGTGATGCTCAGCTTCGCCATCAGCGGCCCCGCCGCGCAGGCGTATGGCTGGCGCGCCGCGCTGGCGCTGGCCGCCGCTCCGGCCGCGCTGCTGGTGCCGGCGCTGCTGCTGCTCCAGGAACCGCCGCGGCCGCGAGGGCAAGACCGCTTGCGGGCGGTGCCGCTTCGGTCCGTTCCCTGCTGCGCATCCGCGCGCTGTGGTGGATCGCGCTTTCGGGCGCGCTCGCCAATTTCGTGCTGTACAGCTTCTCCTATTTCCTGGCCGCGTTTCTGACGCGCTTTCACGGCCTTTCGGTGGCGCGCGCCGGGGTGTGGTCGGGGTTGGGCTCAGGGGCGGCCGGGATGGCAGGCGCGCTGGTGGTCATCGCCTGCGGGGATCGCTTCCGCGACGGCGGCCGATTGCGCTTCGCCTCCGCCGCCGCGCTGGCCGCCGCGCCGCTGGCCTATGCCGCCATCCGCCTGCCGCGCGGCCATGCCGCCGCCGCCGTAACTCTGCTGATGCTTGCCTACGGCTTGTGGCAGATGTATTACGGCCTGACTTACGCCGCCATCCAGGACGTGGTGGGCCCCTGGCTGCGCGGCACCGCGATGGCCGTCTATTTTCTGGTGATGTACCTGGGCGGCGGCGCCTTCGGCCCGCTGGCGCTGGGCGCGCTCAGCGATCACTTAGCCAGAGGCACCAACGAAGCGGCGCGCGCTGCCGGCCTGCACCAGGCCATGTACGCCATCCCGGCGCTGAGCGTGCTGCTGGCCGCCGTCCTCTGGCGCGCCGCGCAATCGATTCCGCCGGCCGGCGAGGTGCCTTCACCGCGCGGATGAACCGCCGCGCCGGCACGGGGCGTCGGAGCATGCATCTACCGTTGCCGGACGGCGGGCGCCGCTCTTCTTGCGGGATCCGGCTGCGAGCCGAGTATGCCGGCATGGATGCCTGGAAGGCGGCGCTACGGGAGCCCGGCCTATCTGTTACTCCATCACGCGGCCTTCTTCAGGGACTTGGCGATGCCGTGAGGATCAAACACGAACTTCTTGGCCACTCCTTTGTCGAAGTCCCTGTACGCTTGGGCAGCCTGATCCAGGGAAATCAGCGTGACATTCAGAAATTGGCCCGGGTGGATGCGGTCGTGCAGAATGGCCTCCATCAACTCGCGGTTGTACCTCATGACCGGGCACTGTCCTCCCCAGATGGCGTGACCTTTGACCCAGGCCAGACCAGATTGATCGGCTGGATTCCCTTTTTCCCGCATGTCGTCGGCAGCACCCGGATCCTCCGGCAGGTAAAGCCCCGGAACGCCGATTTTCCCCGGCACGCGCGTGGCTTCGATCAGCGGGTTCAGCACGGGCAGCTTCCACGCCGGACTGTCTGCCCGAGTCCATGCGCTTCGAAGCCGACGCAGTCCACGGCGCAGTCGACCTGCGGGACTCCCAGGATGGCATGAATGCTTTCTCTCAGGCTTTCGGTTTTCGTCAGGTCGATGGTTTCGCAGCCGATCTTCTTAGCCAGCGCCAGGCGGTCCGGGTTCAAGTCGCCCACGATCACTACCGCCGCACCCAGGAATTGAGAGGAGATGGCGCAGCACAACCCGACGGGACCGGCGCCGGCGATGTAGACGGTCAAGCCGGAGCCCACCCCGCCTTGAATCGCGCCGTTGTAGCCGGTGGGCAGGATGTCCGACAACAACGTGAGGTCCTGAATTTTCTCCAGGGCCTGGTCGCGGTCAGGGAACTTCAACAGGTTGAAGTCGGCATAAGGGACCATCATGTACTCCGCCTGGCCGCCCGGCCATCCGCCCATGCCGACGAAACCGTAAGCTCCGCCGATGCCCGCAGGGTTCGTGTTGATGCAAAGGTTAGTGAAGCGCTCTTTGCAGTTGCGACAGCGGCCGCAGGCGATGTTGAACGGGATGGAGACGATATCCCCCACGCGGATGTATTCCACGTCGGAGCCGGTTTCGATGACCTCGCCTGTATTTTCATGACCAAGGACCGTGCCCTTGGGCGCACTGGTCCGTCCCCGATACATATGCAGGTCGCTTCCACAGATATTGGTGGAAACCAGCCTCACGATAACGCCGTGATTGCATTTCTTCCCGTCGGGTGCAATCAGTTTGGGATAACCGATGTCCTGTACCTCGACGGTGCGAGGTCCCTGATAAATGACAGCTCGATTGCCGGCCATGTGTGCCTCCTTAACGACAGAAATACGGGGCAATTCGCCACCCAACGCGCCGGTGGACACGCTCGGGTCCGGGAGCGGAGCACGCCGGCCCTTTATCCTTGCGGCGTGCGGGCAGAACCTTCAGCAACTCACCGATTCCGGAGAGTGCCGGAGCGTACAGCAATGGGAAAGCTGCGTCGAAGGCACGACAGGAGGCATCGGTCGATGGATGCCGGTGGTTGATGCGTGAGAGGTCCTGAGGACGAAGGCCCGTGTTTTTTGAGGTAATTGGGTGACAGGCGCGACGAAAGCCCGAGGCTGAGATAGTCTGGGAGCCAGCCCCCCAACTCTACCGCCCTCGCCTGTTAGACTCACTCCCATGGCCTTCTCCTACGAGCGCATCGCGGGGCGGAGCGCGGAACGGCTGGCGGCGCTGAGCGACGGGATTTTCGCGGTGGCCATGACGCTGCTGGTGCTCGACCTGCGCGTTCCGCCTGCGGGCTCGTTTGCGGACGAGCGCGCGCTGGCCCGGGCGCTGCTCGATCTGGCGCCGCACCTGATCATTTACCTGATGAGCTTCATCACGCTCGGGATCTTCTGGGTGGGCCAGCAGACGCAGATCAACCACCTGGAGCGCTCCTCCCGCGGCCTCACCTGGACGCACATGGTCTTCCTGTTCTTCGTCACCATCATGCCGTTCTCCACCCGGCTGCTGGCCGAACACGCCGGCGCGCGCACGGCGCTGCTGTTCTACTGGGGGAATCTGGTGTCTGCTCGGCGCGGCGCTCTACATAAGCTGGAGTTGCGCGACCGGCGCGCGGCTGGTGAAGCCGGATGTGCCGGAGCACGTGCCCGCCGCCATCTGCCGCCGCATTCTCATATACCAGGGGCTCTATGTGTTGGGCGCGCTGCTTTCGCTGGCCGGCACTTACTGGAGCATCGGTTTCATCGTCCTGGTGCAGTTATACCAGGCCTTCGGGCCAGGGTAGCGGCATCCCGGCGGGACGGAAAGCATGCAGCTCCCGAATGCTGCCACGCCGTAGGACGATCCGGGTTGCAACCTCAGGATCGTTCGTTGGCGGCGATCCACTCGAAAAATTCCGGCTCGCGGTCGATGGCCATGCTGGCTTTCAGCCAGTAGAGCGCCAGCGGTGCGACCAGCGGCTCCCAATCGTCGGGCAGATTCATGGCGTCTTTTTCGGTGGTCACCAGGGCGGTGGCGCCGCGGGCCTGGGCTTGCTGCGCCACGCGCCTCAGCTCGTCGGGGCGGTAGCGGTGGTGGTCGGGGAATTCCACCCAATCCACCGCGGCCACACCCAGGCTCTCCAGCGTGCGGCGGAAGGAGAGGGGATTGCCTAGGCCGCAGATCACGCCGGCGCGCTCGAACGGGCGCGCGGCGACGGGGAATTCGCGGCCGGTCCCGTGCTCCACCCAGGCACGCGGCCCGACGCGCGCGCAAAAGACCGGGGCTTTCGGGTTGTAGCGGCCCAGCACCGCTTCGATGGCGCGGGGAAGGTCGGAAAATTCGCTGCGCGTGATGAGGAAGATGCCGGCGCGGGCGAGACCTTCAAGCGGCTCGCGCAGACGGCCGAGCGGAAACAGCCGGCCGCCGCCGAAAGGCTGGAGCGCGTCGACCAGCACGATATCCACGGCCCGCGCCAGGCGGCGGTGCTGGAAGCCATCGTCCAGCAGCAGGACATCCACAGCGAACTGGCGGATGAGGCCGGTGCCGGTGGCGAAACGATCGGCGCCCACGCCCACCGGCGCCACGGCGGCACGGACGAAGATCTGCGGCTCGTCGCCGGTGTGCTCGGCGCGCGCGGCGGCGCCGGGCGCGAGCAGGAGCCGGCTTTCCGGCGAGCCGCGCCCGTAACCTCGCGTGAGGATGCCGGGGCGCCGACCGGCGCCGCGTAGCAGCTCGGCCATGCGGAGCACGCATGGCGTCTTGCCGGTGCCCCCCATGGTGATGTTGCCGACGCTGATCACCGGGACCGGCAGCTCGCGCCGGGCGGCCACGGCGCGCGCCTGGCCGCGCCGGCTGCCCCACTTCCAGATCTGCGCCAGCGCCCATGCCAGCGCGTACCAGGGCTGCGCCATGCGGTATTGCGGCACGCCGGAATCGTAAAGCTCGCGCACGGCGGCGACGGCGCGGGCGGTGGCGCCGCGGCTGGCTTCCGCGCATGCCTGCGCGCGGCGGGCGATGGCGCGGGCTTCCTCCGGCCGGTCGAGCAGCCGCGCCACCGCGCCGGCCAGCGCGGCGGCATCGGCAATTTCGACGCACGCGGCGGCGGCATGGAATTCGGCCGGCGATGGCCTGAAAATTTTCCATGTGCGGACCCACGATCACCGGCCTGCGAGAAAAACGCCGGCTCCAGAATGTTGTGGCCGCCGCGGCGCGCCAGCGTGCCGCCCATGAACACCACGTCGGCCGCGCCGAACAGGCCGCTCAGCTCGCCGATGGTGTCGAGCAGCAGCACGCGCGGCAGCGCCGCGGCGGGCCCGGAGCCCTTGGCAGGGCGGCTTGACGTCTGCGGCGGACCGGCCGCGCTCAGAGGGTCGGCAACCCTGCCATACGGCGTTGCCGGAGGGAGGCTCGAACGCCGCACATATTCCAGGCCGGCGGCTTCCAGCTTTTTGGCGGCGCGGTCGAAGCGCTCAGGCTTGCGCGGCACCAGGATCAGGCGCAGGTCCGGATGGGTACGGCGCAGCTCCAGGTGCGCGGCGATGACGGCGTCGTCTTCATCGGGATCGCCGGCCTCCGCCGGAGGCATGGTGCTGGCGGCGATCCACACCGTTCCGCCGCCGGCGGCCCATTCCAGAACCGGTGAGCCGGGCGGGGCCGAGTGCGGCTCGAAATCGTATTTGAAATTGCCGCCGTCGCGCAGGCGGGCGGGCGGGGCGCCCAGGGCGCGGAAGCGTTCGGCCATGGCCGGCGATTGCGCCAGCACCAGGCCGGGCAGGCGCAGCACCGTGCGCCAGACTCCGGGCAGGCGGCGGTAACGGGGGAAGGCGCGGTCGGAGATGCGGCCGTTGACGATGGCCAGCGCGGCGCCCGTGCGCTTGGTCTCGCGGAAGAGGTTGGGCCAGATTTCGGTTTCCGCCACCACCACCACCGATGGCCGCAGCGCGCGCAAAACGCGCCGCACCGCCCACACCGTATCCACCGGGGCGTAGAACACGCCGCTCGCCACCCCGCCCAGCTTCTGCCGCGCCGCGGCGTAGCCGGCTACGGTGGCGGTGGAAAGGAACACCGGGCTGCGGGGGAAGGCCGCGCGCAGCCCGGCGGCGAAGCGTGCGCAGGATAGCACCTCTCCCACCGAAACCGCATGCAACCAGATGGCGCCGGGGCCGGTCTGTCTAAGAGTAGGCGGCAAAAAGCCGAAGCGCTCGGCAAGCGAACGCCGGTAGGCGGCGCTCCGCAGCCCGCGGAATAGCAAATACAATAGCAGGAGGGGCAGCCCAAACGCCTGAAGGATGCGGTACAGGAAGAAATAGATGCCTTTTATTTTCAAACGTTTGGCTCTTGTTATGAGTATAGCCGCGGCATTCGCCGCGGACAAGACGCCGCCGTTCCGGCCGGCTGCCGCGGACAGCTACTCCCACCAGACCAGCGAACGCGTCACCATCGGCGTGGACGCCTACGCTTCCGCGGAGAAGGTGAAAACGGCGTTCGGCAAGGTGAACCCGAACCTGTACGGCATTCTGCCGGTGCTGGTGGTGGTGCAGAATAACGGCGACAAAACCATCCGGCTGACCCGGTTGCAGGCGGAATACGTGGGCACGGGAAGTAACCGCATCGAAGCGACGCCGGCGCGCGACGTGCGGTACATCAACCCCGAAATATCCAACCGCACGGTCAACGCGCCCACGGGCGGAATTCCGCTGCCGCACAAGAAGAATCCGCTGGACGCGTGGGAGATAGAAGGCCGCGCCTTCGCGGCGGATACCCTGCCTCCCGGCAGTTCGGCGGCGGGATTTTTCTATTTTCAGACCACTCCGCAGGCACAAGCCACCATTTACATCAGCGGCATCACCGAAGCCGGCACCGGGCGCGAGTTGCTGTATTTCGAGATTCCGGTGAAATAGTAAGTCAGCGCGTTCAGGGACGCGGAGACGTCGGCGCGGCGGGTTACGCCAGCCCGTTGATACGCGCGAATTTCAGGGCTTCGAGCGCGGCGCCGCGGGAGCCGGCGCTGTCGCCGTTGGGCATGATGTAGATCGGGATGTCGGCCTGTTCCACGCGCTGCCCCGGCATGCCGTTGCGGATTTCCGCCAGGAACCACTGCTGGAATTCCGCGCCGGTCTCGATGGCGCCGCCGCCCACGATGAGCGCGTCCGGGTCGAACGTGTTCACCATCTCGTCGAAGAACAGCCCCAGCGCATGCGCCTGCACGCGGAAAATCTCGCGGCACATGGGGTCGCCTTTCTCCGCCATGCCGCGCACCAGTTTGGCGGCGGCGTGCTGCTCCAGGGCGGCCAGGGGATGCCCGGGATTGCGGCCCAGGAAGAACGGCAGCAGGGATTGCTCGATGGCGGTGAGCGAGCACAGCGATTCCAGGTCGCCCACGCGCCCACAGTTGCACACCGGCAGCAGGCCCTGAATGCCGGCGATGCTCTGGTAGGGCACCAGCACGTGGCCGCATTCGCCGCCGAAGCCGCTGCGGCCCTTCACCACGTTGCCTTCCGTGATGACGCCACCGCCGAGGCCGGTGCCGATGATGGCGGAAACGGAAGTGTGTCGGCTATCGGCGCCGAAGATGTTGAAATGGCCCCAGAGCGCCCCGGCGTTGCCATCGTTCAGGTAGAGCACCGGCCGGTGCAGGCGCGTCTCCAGACCTTCGCGGATGTCGTAGCCGGCCCAATCGGCATGCACGAAGTTGGTGGAGCCGCGCGCGCTCAGCCGCCCGCCGGCGCTGGCCGGCCCGGGCGTGTCCAGGCCCACCGCCACGATCTCCGCCACCTCCACTCCGCACTTGCCGGCGGCCAGGCAGAGACCCTCCTCGATCTGCCGCAGGCAAATCGCCGGGCCCTCCTTCGACCGCGACGGGTGCTCGCACAGGCCCTCGATCAGGAACCGCTCGCGCCCGTCGATGAGCGTGTAATTGATGGCGGTTCCGCCCAGATCCACTCCAGCCACTACCGGCATAGCATTGCTCTCCGCTTCCTCAAACCGCGATTAATGGTCCGGGCCGGCCACGCGCCCGGGCTCCCGCACATGGAAGCGCCGCCCGCAGGTGCGGCACTGCTTCGGCACCCGCCCCCACGCCCGCATCACCTCATCCCAGAAGTGCCGCGGCAGCGAAGATACGACGTCCAGGCCGCCGCAAGTGGGGCAGCGCAATCCAGTCAGCCCATCCGATTTCGGCCGTTTCACTTCCAACTCCGCAGTCTACCAAAACGCGCAGGGTGTTAGTCTGGAGATCGTGGTGCGCAGCCTGTTTCTCTTCCTTTCGCGCCAGCAGCGTTTGCGGAAGTGGATGGAGACCTCAGCCGCCGCCCGGCGCCTGGCGGCCCGCTTCGTGGCGGGAGACACTCTCGAAGAGGCGCTGGAGGTCTGCCGGCGGCTGAACCGTGAAGGGATCGCCGTCACGCTGGATTGCCTGGGCGAAAGCGTGACCAGCCTGGAAGAGGCCGCCGCCTCCCGCGACGTCTACCTGCGCGCGCTCGCCGCCATCCGCGAGGCTGGGATTCAAGGCGCGGTTTCACTCAAGCTGACGCAGTTCGGCCTGGATTTCTCCTCCGACCAGTGCCGCGCCAACGTGGAGCAACTGGTGCGGCTGGCGGCGCAACTGGGGGAGTTCGTGCGCGTGGACATGGAATCGAGCGAATATACCGCCCGCACGCTGGACCTGGTGACGGACCTGCACGCGCAATTCCCCAATATCGGCGTGGTGATCCAGGCCTACCTGCACCGCAGCAAGCAGGACGTGGAAGCGCTGTGCGCGGCGCGCGTGCGCGTCCGGCTGTGCAAGGGCGCGTACCTGGAGCCGGCCACGGTGGCGTTCCCGCGCAAGCCGGAAGTGGACCGGAATTTCGTGGCCCTGATGCGCATCCTGCTGGACCGCGGCGAGTATCCGGCCATCGCGACGCATGACGAGAAGATGATCGCGGCCACCAAGGCCTATGCCGAAGCGCGGCGCCTGGGCCGGGACGCTTTCGAATTTCAGATGCTCTACGGCGTCCGCCGGGACCTGCAGCGGCAACTGGTGGCCGAGGGCTACCGCCTGCGCCTGTACGTGCCGTTCGGCCGCGCCTGGTATCCCTATTACATGCGCCGGCTGGCGGAACGGCCCGCCAACCTCTTTTTTGTGCTGCGCCATCTGCTTCGCCATTGATCGCGCTTGCTTTCCGCCGGTGTGCTTCGGAAACTAAATAGGGGTGAGCAGAGTCTAACGAATATGCGCTACTGGTCCTACCTGGCCGCCAAGATCGTAGCCGCAACTGCCGTCTTTTACGGCATGGGAGAAATCCTCAACTGGCTGTGGCCCTCCGAGGCGGGCGTGATTCACGATTCGCTCGGCCATACCCAATTTATCTACGCCCAGCCGCGCTTCGGATGGGACCTGGGATTTACACTGGCGGTCTTCGTCCTGTTTCTGCTGTGGACGCTCAGCCTGCGGTGGATTTGGAGCGACCAGCGGCACCGCTGCCGCGTCTGCCTGCGTCGCCTGCGCATGCCGGTGGAGACCGGATCGTGGCATCGCCCGCTGCTGTTCGGGCGCCCCCGCATCGAATACATCTGCCCCTATGGCCACGGCACGCTGAAGGAAGAGGAACTGCAGATTTCGGGCGCGGAGGAGGCCGAGTGGACGCCGCATTCCGGCGACATTTGGGAAGACCTCTACGCTTCCAGTAAGGAATCCGGCGACCGCTCGTGAACCCTTTGCCTCGATGGCGCGTTGCGCTGGGAATCCTGGTTCTGGCCGGTCTGGCCTTCTTCCTCCTGCGCTTCGCTCCGGTGTATTTCCGGAACCTGAAATTGCAGAGCTTTGTATCGGGCGTCACACATTCGGGCGATAACCAGGCCAAATCCGACGATCTGCTGCGCACCTGGGTGCTGAACAAAGCGCGCCAACTGGATTTACCGGTGGCCGAAGACGACGTGCACATTCTGCGCGGCGCCGATGGCCTGCGCATCGACGTCCGCTATTTCGTGAGGGTCGATCTGCCGGGCTACACCGTCAATCTTCACTTCTATCCCGGCGCAGGAAGCAATTGACGCCGCGCAGCGCCGAAGCGCCGCCCTACAATCGGACGCCGTCGCGATGCCGTGGTTCGCTTACGGCAGGTAATTGCTAGAAGCTGTCGGTTGACTGCTTCATGAGAGAATCAAAGGTAGTGCCCAGAACGCCAACCAAGACCAAGCGGCGGGAAATGAAGGTGCGGGTTCCGCGGACGTCGCGGGCGGCCCGTTTCCTGTTGGGCCGTTTCGGCCGAATCCTGATCGCCTCCTTTTCGCTGCTCGTCATTTTGTGCGCCGGCGCGATTCGCGTACTTCTACTCCAAGTACGCCCGGATGTTCGACGAGAAGCTGCGGGCCGGCCTCTTCGCCAACGCCGCCAAGATTTTCGCCGCGCCCGAATCGGTGGCCGTCGGCGATGCCTCCACTCCCGCCGATATCGCCAACCAGCTGCGCCGCAGCGGCTATAACGAATCGCGCAGCAACCCCATCGGCTATTACGAGATCGAGCCCTCCGCCATCGAGATTTTCCCCGGCACCGGATTCCTATTTCGAGCAGGAAGCCGGCGTCATCAAATTTTCCGGCGGCCGGATCTCCGCACATCGTTTCGCTGCAGGACAACACGCCGCGGCCGCAATACCAGCTGGAGCCGCAGCTCATCACCAACCTCTCCGGCCCCAGCCGCGAAAAGCGCCGCTTCGTGAAATTCCGCGACATCCCGCCGGTGCTGGTGCAGGCCGTTACTTCGGCCGAAGACAAGCGCTTCTTCCAGCACTCCGGCTTCGACCCCATGCGCATCATCAAGGCCGCCTACATCGACCTGAAGGACCGCCGCAACGAGCAGGGCGCTTCCACCCTCACCATGCAGCTGGCGCGCATGTTCTGGCTGGACCAGGGCAAGCGCATGGGCCGCAAGGTGGCGGAAATGATCATCACCCTGCAGCTGGAGCAGAGCTTCTCCAAGGAGCAGATTTTCGAGGACTACGCCAACGAGGTGTACCTCGGCTGGCGCGGCACGTTCAATATCCGCGGCTTCGGCGAGGCGGCCGAAGATTTACCTGGGCAAGGACCTCAGCCAGATCACCCTGCCCGAAGCCGCCGAGCTGGCGGGCATGATCCAGCGCCCCGGCATCTTCGATCCCTACCGCCATCCCGACCGCACCCGCGACCGCCGCAACATCGTCCTGCGGCTGATGCGCGAGAACGGCTTCATCAGCGACCGCGATTACGCGCTGGCCTGCGATACGCCGCTCAACGTGCCCAAGGGCACGGCGCAATCGCTCGAAGCGCCGTATTTCGTGGACCTGGTCAACGATTCGCTGCAGAACAACTTCCAGGACGCCGACTTCGAGAACACCGGCCTGCGCGTCTACACCACGCTCGACATGCGCCTGCAGCGCGACGCCGCCGATGCCATCCGCGCCGGCATGGAGCTGGTGGACGAGCAGATCAAGCGGCAGCGCCGTTTCCGCGGCCAGAAGCCGCCCGAAGCGCAGGTGGCGCTGGTGGCCATCGATCCGCATACCGGCGAGGTCAAGGCGCTGGCGGGCGGCCGCAATTACGGCATGAGCCAGCTCAACCACGTGCTGGCCAAGCGCCAGCCGGGCTCGATCTTCAAGCCTTTCGTTTACGCCGCCGCGATGGATACCGGCGTGGAAGGCGGCTCCCGCATCCTCACCCCCAGCACCATGGTGCTGGACGAGCCCACCACGTTCTGGTTCGACGGCAAGCCCTACGCGCCCAGCAATTTCGAGCACAAATTCTACGGCAACGTCACCCTGCGCGACGCCCTCGCCCATTCGCTCAACGTCGCCACCGTGAAGGTGGCGGAGATGGTGGGTTACGACGCGGTGGTGGACATGGCCAACCGCGCCGGCATGAACTACAAGATCCAGCCCACGCCGGCGGTGGCGCTGGGCGCCTACGAAATCACGCCGCTCGAAGCCGCCGGCGCGTACACGGTTTTCGCCAACCAGGGCGAATACGTGAAGCCCAATTTCATCCGCCTGGTGCGCTCGAGCGACGGCAAGATGCTGTATAAGGATAAGGCGGAAACCAAGCAGGTGCTGGATCCGCGCGTGGCTTACCTGATGACCAACCTGATGGAGGAGGTGCTGCGCAGCGGCACGGCGGCGGGCGTGCGCGCCCGCTACAACCTGGATTTTCCGGCGGCGGGCAAGACCGGCACTTCGCACGACGGCTGGTTCGCCGGCTACACCTCCGAGCTGCTGTGCGTGGTCTGGGTGGGGTTCGACGACAACCGCGAGCTGGACCTGGAAGGCGCGCATTCGGCCGCGCCCATCTGGGCGCAGTTCATGAAGGACGCGCTGAAGTTTCCGCAGTATCGCGACGCCAAGGCCTTCCAGGCGCCGGATGGCATCGTTTCCATCGATATCGATCCCGAATCGGGAATGCCGGCCACGCCGAACTGCCCCACCCGCCGGACCGAAGTCTACATCGCCGGCACGCAGCCGGTGGGCTTCTGCCCGCTGCACGGCGGCCGCAATGTGACCAACGTCGCCGGATGGCAACTGGCCCCGCCGCCGGCCGCGAATTCCACCGAAGAGGCGGCGCCCGCCGTCCCCGCGGCTCCGGGCCAGGTGGCGCCCGCGGCCGTAGCCCGCCGCGCCGCCCGCCAGGAAGCGCAGGCGCCGCCGCCCGCGGCTGCCGCTCCGCAACCCGACGCCAGGAAGCCGGAAAAGAAGGGGCTCTTCCGGCGGCTCCTGAACGTGTTCAAGTAGTTGGGAGTCCGACTGCAAACGGGGAGGCGTTCCCGCCGGGGCGGAGCGGCTCCGCCACAGGCCCTTCGCCTGTGCTTAAATAGGTGCCAAGGGTGATCCCATGTCTCTGCGGCCCTTGATTTTCCTCCTGGCCGGCTGCGCGTTGGCGCAGACCGCCAAACCCCCTCTCACGGCCGAACAGCGCGGGGATATTTACATGGCCAAGAAGATGTACCGCGAGGCCATCGATGTCTACCGCGAGGGTTCCGCCAAAGACCCCGTTCTCCTCAACAAGATCGGCATTGCCTATCACCAGTTGATGCAGCTCGATTCCGCCCGCAAGAACTATGAGCAGGCCATCAAGCTGAAGCCCGATTACCTGGAGGCGCTCAACAACCTGGGTACGGTGTATTACGCCAAAAAGGATTTTCGTCGCGCCATGCGTTGGTACAGCCGGGCTTTGAAGCTGGCGCCCGACGAAGCCCGCTCCGCTTCCGTCTACATGAATCTCGGCACCGCCCAGTTCTCGCGCAAGCAGTACGAGAAGGCCACCGAATCCTACCAGGCCGCGATGCGCCTGGACCCCAATGTGTTCGAGCATTCCGGCAATTTCGGCGTGATGCTGGAGGAGCGCAGCGTGGAGGAACGCGCCAAGTATCATTATTATCTGGCCAGGCTCTACGCCAAAGGCGGCCGCAACGAGCTGGCCATTCAATACTTGCGCAAGGCCCTGGAAGAAGGCTTCAAGGAAAAGAAAAAGCTGGAGGAAGAACCAGACTTCGCCGGTCTGCACGATATGCCCGAGTTCAAGGATCTGCTCACCCGCGAGCCGCGCGTGCTGTAGAGCGGCCGGTAGCGCGTCCATATTGAGGCGGTTGGCAGGCGGAGGCGCCGCGCGGCGGGCTTGCCGGCGCGCTTCATCTATCCTTATAAGTTGAGAGTATCTTTACGAACCCGGTTGGCGGCTGTCCTGGCCGCCTGTTTGTCCCTGTTTTGGCTGGCCGCCTGCGCGCGGCGCCCGGCAGTTCCGGCCATTGAGCGGCTGGCGGTGCTGCGTTTTGAAAATCTCGGGTCCGACGCGGGCGGCGACTGGATGGGCCGCGCATTCGCCGAAATCCTGAGCGCCGAGCTGGCGGGCGCGCCCGGCACCTACACCATTCCATCGGCGCGCCTGCACGCGCTGGGGCAGGCGCTCGGCCGGCGGCCGGTGGGGGCGCCCGGCATTTCCGCGGAAGCTCCGCTGGCGCTCGCCGCCGGCGCGAACCGGCTGGCCTATGGCCAGTATTACGTGGAGCGGGGCACGATTCACGCCAGCCTGACGATTGAAGATGCGCGCACGCGGCGCATGCTGCGGGTGGTGGATGCCAGCGCACCCGAGCCCGACGTGGCTGCCGCCGCGGCGGCGCTCGCCCGCCAGATCTGGCCGGAGGCACGGCCCTACCCCGTTCACAGCCCGGCCGCCATCAAAGCATACGCCGATGCCATGGAAGCGTCCGACCCGAATGCCGAGGAGAGTTTGGCCCGCCAGGCAATCGGCACGGACCCCGATTTCGGCTCCGCGTATATCCTGCTGGCGGATTTGAAAGCCCGGGAGCGCGACCATGCCGGCCTGATGCAGGTGCTCGAAGCGGCGTCTGCCCGCGGGACGGCGCTGCCGCAGGCCGACCGCGCCCGCCTGGAAGTGATGATTGCCGGCCTTTCCGGCGACCGGGCCGCGCGCGAGAATGCCCTTGCCCTGATCGTCCGCCTCACCCCCAACGACCCCGCCGCCTGGCGCGGCCTGGCGGAAGTTTCGAGTGCCCGCCATCAGGAAGCACAGGCGGCGCGGGCTTTCGAGCGCGCCCTGGCGGTAGAGCCCGAAGACGCTAACACCTGGAACCAGCTCGCCTACGCCGCCGCTGCCGGCGGCAATCTGCCGGCCGCCACGTCCGCGCTGCGCCGTTACCAGGCGCTTCGCCCCAACGACCCCAATCCGCTCGATTCCATGGGCGACGTGGACCTGATGTCGGGCCGACTGAAGGAAGCGGAGCAGTTTTATCTGGACGCAGCCAAGGCTTCACCGGGATTTCTCAACGGCGGGGATTACTATAAAGCCGCCATGGCGCGCCTGATGACCGGCGACATTGCAGGCGCCGATTTGCTGTACGCCCGGTATCCCGGCGCCGCCCTGCACCGCGCCGAGTGGCTGTGGCTCAGCGGACGCCGCCGCCAGGGCTACGCCACCCTGGCCGCCCAGGTGAGCGGGGTGCCGCGCGAGATGCAGGCGAACGCTTACGCCGAGCTGGCCTTGTGGTCGCTCGTCGACGACGACCGCCCCGCCGCCGCCCGCATGGCCGAAAGGGCCGGCGCCGGCGCTCTCGGGGGGCTGGTGCGATTCCTGACGCTGCCGCCGGCCGAGCCCGCGGAATGGGCGGCGCGGGCGCAGCAGCTTTTTTCCGGGGCCGTCGCGGAACGCGATCTGGCGGTGGCCTACGCGCTTCTGCTCAACCGCCAGTTCCAGCCGGCTGCCGCATTGCTGCGCCGCATCTATGAGAATGCCGGCTCTTCACCGGAGGCGGAAACGCCCGTGGATCTGGCCTGGGCCCTCATCGAGACCGGCAATTTCAAGGACGCCGCGCCCCTGCTCCGCTTGAATCCGGTGCCGCAGGCAACCGGCCCCAACGCCCTGATGGCCGTTTCCTTTCCCCGCATTTTCCGTTTGCGCGCGCAGTTGGCGCAAAAAGAGAACAAGGCGGAAGAGGCGCGCGCCAGCCAGCGCATTTTCGAGCTGCTCTCCGCACAGTGAGCCGGCGCTCGTCCGGCAGGGGATTGCGTTCGCCGGTTGCCGGACCGCGCCCGCCGATTCTCTCTGGGCCTGGGTCCGCGTGCACGAATATTATCGGTTGCGGAGGACCTATATGCATTCGAAAGCCGTTCAAAAGCCGTACCGGGGTTTGGGCATGGAAGGCTTCGTGGCCCGGTGGTACGCTTCCCTCACGCGTAAGGCGATGGACGAATTTGAGGCGCTTGCCCGCCCGGTTGCCGGGGAACTGCCGCCCGGCGGCCGGGTGCTCGAAGTCGCGCCCGGGCCCGGTTACCTCGCCATCGAACTGGCCCGGCTGGGCGCGTACGGGATCACTGGCGTCGATATCAGCCGCACGTTCGTCGAAATCGCCCGCCGGAATGCACGGGAGGCGGGCGTGGATATCGACTTCCGCCAGGGAGATGCGGCCAGCCTCCCCTGCGAGAATGAGTCTTGCGATTTTCTGCTTTGCCGCGCCGCCTTCAAGAATTTCACGCAACCCCTCCGCGTGCTGGAAGAAATGTATCGCGTACTCAAGCCGGAGGGCCGCGCGCTGATCATCGACTTGCGGAAGGACGCCAGCAACGAGGCCATTGGCGAGGCCGTCGAGGGCATGCACCTGGGCAGGGTGAACGCCCTGATTACGAAACTGACCTTCCGCTTCATGCTGCTCAAGCGGGCGTACACTCGCGGCCAGTTCGAGCGGTTGATTTCGCAAACCGGATTCGGATCCGCCGAGATCCGGGAAAGCCTGACCGGGCTGGAACTGGTGCTGCGGCGCGCCGGCGCCGTGTAATCCCGCGCCGGCCGCGGTGCGTGCCGCCAGAAGCGGAGTTGCGGCTCCCGCTCGCGCCCGTGTAAGCTCGACAGGTGCGGAAACTCGCGCGGGTGAGCCTGGTGTTGCTGGTGCTGCTGTCTTATGCGGCGCCGGTGCAGGTGTTGTTTGCCGCGCGCCCGTGCGCCTGCTGCAAGAACGGGCAATGCTGCCGGCGCGCCCACGGCTCCGGCTGGATGGCCCGCTCCGGTTGCGCCGGAAGCTGCGGCTGCCTGCTGGCGCCCGCAGCCGGCCATGTGGCCGTGGCGCGCCCCGCCGCGCCGGCTCCGCTGCGCGCGGCGCGGGAGAAGCGCGGCACGCCGCAGCCCGCCCGCAGGGCATCCGAGCCTCCCGCGGTTCTCTACCAACGCCCGCCACCCTCCTGCTGACGCTCACAACTCAAGAACGGTCAGAGGGGGGAAACGTGCTTACACCATTGCAAGCAGTTTGGCGCCAGTGCGCGTGTGCGTACGCGGCTGCTCAGGCGTTATCAGGGAGGGGAATTATGGAAAAGTTTGATTTTGATTCAAGTGAATTTCATTCTGCGATTACTTACGGCGCTACGCGCGCTTTCCTTGTTTACCTGGCGATGCTGCTGGCGTTCGCTGGCCCAATCCACGCCACGATTTTTGGGAAGATAGGAGGGATCGTGCACGATCCGCAGCACCGTCCGGTAGCGGGGGCCTCGGTGAAGCTACAGGCGACGGCATCGGATTGGTCTGAAACGGCGACGACGGACGCTAACGGCGAGTTCTCGTTCGCGACGGTGCCGATCGGCGACTACAGAATCTCCGTTACGCAATCTCAATTCGCGACCTTGGCGGAGAACGTCACAGTGGTTTCCGGCGCATCCCCAATTCTCCATCTGCAACTGGCGATTGCGCCGTTGACCCAGACCAGCGTTGTCGTTGCGACAGCGGAACCGGTGAACATGAATTCGGTAACCCCCACCACCCTGATCGATCGTGAGGACATTGCCCTGACTCCCGGCGCGGACCGGACCAACAGCATGGCGATGATTACCGATTACGTACCGGCCGCTTACGTAACCCACGACATGCTGCATATGCGCGGGGGGCACCAGGTGGAGTGGCTGATCGACGGCGTAACCATACCCAACACCAATATTGCGACCAATCTCGGACCGCAGATCGATCCGAAGGACATCGACTATCTGGAGGTTCAGCGGGGCAGCTACGATGCGGAATACGGGGATCGCACCTATGGGATCTTCAACATCGTTCCCCGCAGCGGCTTCGAGAGCAACAACGAAGCGGAACTCGTCACCTCTTTCGGCAATTGGAATCAGACCAACGATCAAATCAATCTTGGGAGCCACACTAAGCGGTTCGCCTATTACGTGAGTCTGAACGGAAACCGCAGCGACTACGGCTTGCAGCCACCGATTGGGCAAGTGGTTCACGATGCTGAGAATGGATATGGAGGATTCGCATCGCTCCTGTTCAACGCCAGCCCCTCCAACCAATTCCGGCTGGTGGCTTCCCTGCGCCAGGATTATTACCAGATCCCGATCGATCCGGATCCCAACTCAAGCGGGAACCAGGTATATCCCAGTTATGGCCTCCACGATAGCGAACGCGAGCCCGACGGATATGTCGCCTTCTCCTGGGTGCGCACATTCAATCCAAGCCTGCTGCTGACAGTTTCACCTTTCTATCATTTCAACGAAGCGAGCTACACCGCATCGCCAAACGATGTGCCGGTGATCACCGATGTGAACCAGACCGCCCATTACGCGGGTGCGCAGACCCGCCTGAACACAACATTTTTGAAGAACAACGATATCGAGGTGGGATTCTACGGCTTCGCCCAGCATCAGAGCAATTTCTTTAACAACGTTTTCACGGATTGTGCGCCGAACTGTCAGAACTTCGGCTCGTCCTCGGCTGCCGTGACCGGCGGCCTAGTCGAGGAATATATCAGCGACCATTTTAAGGTGACGCCTTGGCTGACCCTGATTGCCGGCCTTCGCCAATCGCACTTCGATTCCGGCTCGGTCGGCGCGGGAGCTCAACCGGCGGTTGTCGAAGACGCCACCGATCCGCGCCTTGGCATCGCCATCAGGGTCCCGCACGTCAACTGGGTCTTCCATGGCTTCTGGGGCCAGTTTTATCAGGCACCGCCGCTGTTGACGGCCACCGGTCCGCTGCAGGCTTTAGCCACCAGCCAGAGCCTTATGTTCGGCCCGCTCCGCGGCGAGCGCGATCATGAATACCAGTTCGGCGTCTCCATTCCTTTTCACGGATGGGTCCTGGAGGAAGACACCTTTCAAACCAAAGCCAGCAATTGGCTGGATCACAGCAACATCGGCGAATCCAACATCTTCTGGCCCCTCACCTGGGCCAATGCGTTGATCCAGGGCTGGGAAACCACGCTTCGCTCGCCGCGCGTCTGGCGCGTCGGCCAGCTTCACCTGGCCTACTCGAACCAGATCGCTCAGGCATCTTCGCCCTTAACCGGAGGCCTGATCTGTCCCGTTACCGCCGCTGCCGGCTGCGAGCCTGCGCCAGGACTGTCGCCGGTAGACCACGATCAGCGAAACACGCTGAACGCCGGCTTCAATGCTACTCTGCCCTGGCACGCATTCGCTGCGGCCAACGTATATTACGGTTCGGGATTCACCAATGGGATGCCAAATGCAGAATATCCAGGTGATTACTTGCCCGGACACACCACCTTCGATATTTCCCTCGCGAAAAGTTTCGGCGAAGGCAGTCCGTACCGGCTCTCATTGACCGCCGTGAACGTTGCCAACCGCCGGGTACTCCTCGACAACAGCCTCACGTTCGGGGGATTCCATTACAACGATCCGAGACAAATATTCGCGGAGTTCCGGTGGAGATTTCACTACTAAACGCGGCGTCAATGCCTGCGCCCGAAGCCGCTCACCGACGCTCGCGGCTCCGGATGCCCGGCCCGGCCGGGACATTCATCTGTATTCCGGGCATTCCGGCAGTGATACTTCGGCCCCCCGCGCTGTAGTACGATACCTTCAGGAGCAGGTTTGAGTCAGGCAGAACGTAACGAAACCGCGGAGAATTCCGCCGCCACCCCGTCATGGCTCATCGCCGTGCGCGCCATCGAATCGAAGAAGGGCGCGGACATCCGCGTTCTGGATCTTACCGGCATCACCTCTTTTGCCGATTACTTCGTCCTCGCCACCGGAGCCAACCAGCGGCAGATTCAGGCCATCAGCGACGAAGTCAACCTGCAGATGAAGCGGCAGGCGGGCGAATTGCCGATCAGCGTGGAAGGCTACAACCAGGCGGAATGGGTGCTGGCGGATTACGGCGACCTGCTGGTGCACATCTTCTCACCCAAGGCGCGTGAATACTACGGGCTGGAACGGCTCTGGCGCAGCGCCAAACCGGTCGAAGTTCCGGCGGCGTGAAGATTTTCCTCTATTACATCGGCCGCGCCAAGGACCCGCACGCCAACGCGCTGGCCCAGGATTACATGACCCGCACGGATCGCTATGCGCGCGCGCAGATGGCCGAAATCCGGCCCGACCGCGCCGACCTTTGGACGAAGCACCCGACCGCGCGCAAGATCCTCCTGGATCCGGCCGGGGAAACCATGGATTCGGCCGCCTTCGCCGCGCTGATCGCGCGGGCGGAACGCGAAGCCCGCGACCTGGTGTTCTTGATCGGCGGGCATGACGGCCTTCCCGGAGGCTGGGCCAGGCGCGCCGACCTGCTGCTTTCGCTTTCCCCGTTCACCATGCCGCACGAGCTGGCGCGGGTGGTGCTGGCCGAGCAGCTCTACCGGGGATTTGCGACGTTGCGGGGGCATCCCTACCCGCGTTAACGTAGGTGGTTGCATGTCGTGGTTTAAGCGGGACAAAAAAGCGGGCGAGGCGGTGGCTCCCGCCGGCAACGGCGGCGAGCGTAAAGTCCGCACCGAGGGCCTGTGGCAGAAGTGCGAGGGTTGCCGCCAGATCATCTGGAAAAAGGACCTGGAGGGCAACGCCGGCGTGTGTCCCAAGTGCGGGCACCATTTCCGCATCGAGGCCACCGCCCGCATCCGCCTGCTGCTGGACGGCGAAATCGAGATCTTCGACCAGAACCTGGTTTCCGCCGACCCGCTGGGCTTCGTGGATTCCAAGCCCTACCACGAGCGCCTGGCCGCCATGCGGCAGGGCACCGGCCTTTCCGACGCCGTGGTTTCCGCGGCGGGCCTGCTGGACGGCCGGCGGGTCCAGATTTGCGCCATGGACATCCGCTTTATCGGCGGCAGCATGGGCTGCGTGGTGGGGGAAAAGATCGCGCGGGCCATCGAGCGGGCCATTGCGGAGCGCGCGCCCCTGATCGTGATTTCCGCCTCCGGCGGCGCCCGCATGCAGGAAGGCGCGGTCAGCCTGATGCAGATGGCCAAGATTTCGGCCGGGCTGATGCGGCTGGACGAAGCCCGTTTGCCTTACATCAGCGTGCTGACGGACCCCACCACCGGCGGCGTGACCGCCAGTTTCGCCATGCTGGGGGACCTGAACATCGCCGAACCCGGCGCGCTCATCGGCTTCGCCGGCCCCCGCGTCATCGAGCAGACCATCCGCCAGAAACTGCCCGAAGGCTTTCAGCGCAGCGAGTTTCTGCTCAAGCACGGCATGCTCGATGCCGTCGTCCCCCGGCCCGAGATGAAGCCATACATCTCCCAGGCGCTGAAGTTCTTCCTGGGATGAACTATCCCGATTCGGTCGAGTTCCTTTACGCGCTGGGGAACGAAATCAAAACCGCCAAGCTGGGCCTGGAGCGGATAGCCGCGGTGCTGGAGGCGCTGGGCCGGCCGCAGGACCGCTGCCGTTTCGTGCACGTGGCCGGCACCAACGGCAAAGGCTCCACCAGCGCCATGATCGACTCCGGCCTGGGCGCCGCCGGTTGGCGGACCGGCCTGTTCACCTCGCCGCACCTTTCGCAGCCGACCGAGCGCATCCGCATCGACGGCGTGCCGCTTTCGCGCGCCGGGTTCGCCGCCGCCTTCGACCGCGTCCACGGCGTGGTGGAAGAGCTGCTGCGCCGGGGCGCCATCGATTTTCACACCACGTATTTCGAAACCGTCACCGCCATGGCGCTGGAGACGTTTGCGCGCTCCGCCGAAATTGCCGTGCTGGAAGTGGGGCTGGGCGGGCGGCTGGACGCCACCAACGTGGTCGAGCCCGAGCTGTGCGCGATCACCCCCATCGACTTCGACCACGAGGTTTACCTGGGCCGCAGCCTGGAGGCGATCGCCGGAGAAAAGGCCGGCATTCTGAAGCCCGGCACGCCGGCCGTTTTCGCGCGCCAGCGGCCCGAAGCGGAGCGCGTTCTCGAAGCCCGCGCCGCCGCGCTCGGCATTCCCGGCACGCGCACGGCCGATTGGAAGATGGAGGACCTCGAGCTGGACGCGCGCGGCAGCCGCTTCCGCCTGAGCCAGGTGGGGCAGGCGGTTTCGCCTGCCAATGCCGCCAAGCGGCACAGCCTTGACATCCGTTGCCCCCTGGCCGGCGAGCACCAGGTGGAAAATGCCATCGCCGCCGCTGCCGCGCTCTTCGCCCTGGGCATTCCCGGCGCCGCCATCGAGGGCGGCATCGGCGCCGCGCGCTGGCCCGGCCGCCTGGAGCGGGTGAGCGAACAGCCGGAGATCATCCTGGATGGCGCGCACAATCCGGCCGGCGCGCGGGCCCTGGCCGCGTACATCGACCGCTTCTATTCCGGGCGCCGGGTGCGCCTGATATACGGCGCCATGCGCGATAAGGCGGTGGAAGAAATCGGCGGCATTCTGTTTCCGCGCGCCGGCCAGGTGATCGCACCGCGCCGCGGCAGGCGCGGGCGCTGGCGCCGGAGGCCATCCTGCGCGCCGGCGATCACCCTTCGATGCGCGCCGCTTCCGATATCGGGAGGCGCTCGCCCTGGTGGCGGATGCGCCGCCCGAAGACGTCATCTTCGTCGCCGGCTCCCTGTTCCTGGTGGCGGAAGCGCGGGATATCCTGGTGGACGCGCCATGAGCTTTCTGCGCTCGCTCTTCCTCTCGACACCGCTGATCGCGCTCTCCACCATCGTAATGGGCACGCTCTCCATGGTGGCCTCGTTGTTCGACGGGACCGGCAACTCCCAGCACCACCTGGCGCGGCTGTGGGGCCGCAGCCTGCTCGCGTTCGGCTTCATTCGCCTGGAGATCGAGGGCCTGGAAAAGCTGGACCGCGGCGCCACCTACGTCTTCGTCTCCAACCACGCGAGCTACATGGATATTCCCGCGATTCTCACGGCGCTGCCCTTCCAGTTCCGCTTTTTCGCCAAATCGGGGTTGTACAAAATCCCCTTCCTCGGCACGCACCTGAAGCGCGCCGGCCACCTGCCGGTGGACCGCTCCAACGCGCGCAATTCGCTCAAAAGCATGACCGAGGCGCGCACGGATCATCGGCGGCCGCGGCATTTCGGTGCTGTTGTTTCCGGAAGGCGGACGCTCGCCCAAAGGCCTGCGCGATTTCAAGGAAGGCGCGGCCTATATCGCCATCAAGGCCGGCGTGCCTGTGGCGCCGATGGCGCTGGCGGGCATGCGCGAGAAGCTGCCCATGGGCTCCATCCACATTCACGCCGGCCGCGCCCGCCTGCGCATCGGCGATCCCATCCCCACCGCCGGGTTGAAGGTCTCGGACCGGGAGGAGTTGACACGGCGGCTGCACGACGAAGTGTCGCGCCTGCTCGAAGGCCGCTAAGCGGGGCGGTAAGGCGCCGCGCTCAATTGATCTTCACTTCGATGGGGATTAGCGCGCCGGTTTCGTGAACCCGCAGCACGATTCGGCCCGGACGCGCGCCCGCGGCGGCGTGCACCGAGAGCACGGCTTTCTGGCCCGCGCTCAGCAACTCATGGTCGAGCCTGGCCTCCACCCCCACGGGCTTCGAGTCGATGGAGAGCGTGACCGGGCCCCGTGCGATGTTGGCGATGGAAACCTCCGCCGACGCGCCCGGAAGAATCGCAACCGAGTCGTTCTCCAGCTTGACCATGGCCAGACTCGGCACGCTGGAGAAGGCAGCGGGAAGACTACCGGTGGGAACCGGAGCTGGTCCGGGCCCTGGTTTTGGGAGCACCCCGAACGGCGTGCGCCTGAGCTCATCCTGATCGATATACCAGAACCACTGGCCGTCCACCGATTTCCACCGGCTGCGCGCCGCCATCTGGAGGACGCCGCTGTAGCCGGGGACGATGACGGTTTGGTCGCACATCATGACCACCCTGGCGCGGGTGAACTGATCGGAGTATTCGATTTCCTTGATATCGCACTTCTGGTAGCGCGGCTTATCGTGGTCGTAATACCAGTCCTGCGAATCCTCGGCCACCAGCTTTTCGGCCTTGCGGTATTGTCCGCTGATGAAATAACCATAGAACTCCTGGATGCGCGCCCGCAGGGCCTGGTCCATACCCGGGGGCGGCGGTTCCGGCGGCATGGCACTCTGTTGGGCGAAAGCGGAAACGGCAAGCAGGGCAATCCCGGCAAGGCGGAACATGATTCCTAAATTATAGCGGGGCGCAAAAAACAAAAATCACCGCCGAGGCGCCGAGGAACATAAGAATTCTCGGCGCCTCGGCGTCTCGGCGGTTAATACAAGCTTACGGACTTGCCTTTACGCGGTCCGCATGGCTTCCGATTTGTCGCCCTGGATGGCGGCCTGGGCCGCGGCCAGGCGCGCGATCGGCACGCGATACGGCGAGCAGGAAACGTAGTCCATGCCGACGCGGTAGCAGAACTGCACCGAGCTCGGCTCGCCGCCGTGCTCGCCGCAGATGCCCACTTCCAGATCGGGACGGGCCTCGCGCCCCTTCTTCACGGCCCACTCGATCAGCATGCCCACGCCTTCCTGGTCGAGCACGCCGAACGGATCGGCCTTGAAAAGCTTCTTCTCCTCGTATTGCTTGGAGAACTTGGTGTAGTCGTCGCGGGAAATACCGAAGGTGGTCTGGGTCAGGTCATTGGTGCCGAAGCTGAAGAACTCGGCTTCCTTGGCGATCTGGCCGGCCAGCAGGGCCGCGCGCGGGATCTCGATCATAGTCCCGATCATGTACTTCTGGTCTTTCATGCCGGCCTTTTCGAGAACCTCTTCGGCCACGCGCTTGACGATGGCCTTCTGGTTCTCCACTTCCTGCACGCGAGCCGACCAGCGGGATCATAACCTCGGGCACTACCTTCTTGCCCTTCTTGGCCACCTGCACCACGGCTTCGAACATGGCCCGCGCCTGCATCTCGGTAATCTCGGGATAGATAATTCCGAGGCGGCAGCCGCGAAGGCCGAGCATGGGGTTGAACTCGTGCAGCGATTCGACGCGCTTGAGCAGTTCCGTCAGCACGGTCTTGAGGCTCTTCACGTCGGGCACGAAATTCTTATAGCGCGCCACCATTTCCTTCTTGGTCTTGATGTCGGCGTTGGGCAGCCTGGCCAGATCCACCATCAGCTCTTCGCGCTTGGGCACGAATTCGTGGAGCGGCGGATCGATGGTGCGGACCACGACCGGGAAGCCGTCCATGGCTTCGAACAGGCCGGCGAAATCGCGGCGCTGCATGCGCAGGAGCTTGGCCAGGGCCTTGCGGCGATCCTTTTCGGTGTCGCTCAGGATCATGGCCTGCATGTGCGGCAGCCGGTCCTCGGCGAAGAACATGTGCTCGGTGCGGCACAGGCCGATGCCCTCAGCGCCGAAGCGGCGCGCCGCTTTGGCGTCGCGCGGGATATCGGCATTGGCGCGGACGCCGAAGCCGCCGCGGAACGTGTCGGCCATCTTCATGAACTGGGCGAACACCGGCGAATTGGGGTCGGGATCCTGGGTGGCCGCCTGGCCCTCGTACACATCGCCGTTGGCGCCGTTGATGGAAACCCAGTCGCCTTCTTTAATGGTGACCTGCTTTCCGGCCACCTTGACGACGGCGGTTTCTGGCGCGCTCGTTAATGGCGATGGCGCCGCAGCCCACCACGCAGGGGACGCCCATGCCGCGCGCCACCACGGCCGCGTGCGAGCTTTTCCCGCCCACCGCGGTGACGATGCCCTTGGCGGCATCCATGCCGTGGATGTCGTCTGGGGTGGTCTCTTTGCGGATCAGGATGACAGGCCCGTTGGCCGACATTTCCACCGCGTCCTCGGAGGTGAACGCCAGCCGCCCCACGGCCGCGCCCGGAGAGGCGTCGATGCCGGTGGCGAGCTTGGTCAGCGTCTTCAGGCTGGCGGGATCGAAGACCGGGTGCAGCAACTGGTCGAGCTGCGAGGGGGCCACGCGGAGGACGGCCGTCTTTTCGTCGATCAGCTCTTCCTTCACCATATCCACCGCTACTTTCACCGCCGCCGGACCGGTGCGCTTGCCGTTGCGGGTCTGCAGCATGTAGAGCAGCCTTCCTGCACGGTGAACTCGAAGTCCTGCATGTCCTTGTAGTGCTTTTCCAGGTTCGCGGTAATGTCGCGGAGCTGGTTGTAGACATCGGCGTTCCACAGTTCAGTTCGCTGATGGGCTGCGGCGTGCGGATGCCCGCCACCACGTCTTCGCCCTGGGCGTTCACCAGGAACTCGCCGTAGAATACCTTTTCGCCCGAACCGGGATCGCGGGTGAAGCCCACGCCGGTGCAGGAGGTCTCGCCCATGTTGCCGAACACCATGGCCTGGACGTTGCAGGCGGTGCCGAGGCGGTCCGAGATCTTTTCCATCTTGCGGTAGTAGGAGGCCTTGGGCGCCCACCACGACATGAACACGGCATTGCGCGAAAGGATGAGCTGATCGCGGGTGTCCTGCGGGAAATCGCGCTTGGTGGCCTTTTTGACGATCTTCTTGAAGTCTTCGATGATGGCTTTCAGGTCCGCGGCGCTGAGATCGGTATCGAGCTTCGCCTTCACCTTGTGCTTGCGGGCATCGAAGGCTTCGTCGAACAGCGCCATATCGATGCCGAGAGCCACTTCGCCGAACATGCTGATGAAGCGGCGGTAGGAATCGTAGGCGAAGCGCGGGTTACCGGTCTTGGCCGCCAGCCCCTCCACGGTCTTGTCGTTGAGACCGAGGTTGAGGATAGTGTTCATCATGCCGGGCATGGAAAATTTGGCGCCCGAGCGCACGCTCACCAGCAGCGGATCGGCGGCATCTCCCAGCTTCTTCCCGACCTGGCCTTCCAGCTTCTCCAGCGCCTGCCAGATTTCCTGGTCGACTTCCTTGGGCACCTCTTTGTTGTTGTCGAAGAAAACGTTGCAGACGTCGGTGATGATGGTGAAACCGGGAGGAACGGGCACGCCGGCGCGGCTCATTTCCGCCAGGCCGGCGCCCTTGCCGCCCAGCGCGTCTTTCATTGTTCCGTCCCCGTCGGCCGTGCCGCCGCCGAAACTGTAAACGAATTTACTCATGCTTTTATGTCTCTCCTATGAATGGGTAACGATTTCCGAAAAATCCGCCACCTTGGAAAACTCCGCCCGGAGTGTATTGAGCAGCGTCAATCGGTTGCGCCGGACGCGAGCATCCTGCGCGTTCACTAGAACCTTGTCGAAGAACAGATCCACTTTGGGCCGCAGCCGCGAGATGACGCTTTCGATGGGCTGGCCGGCGATGCGCCGGTACTCGTCGTAAAGCGCGCGCTCGGGGCCGGCTTCGAGGAGCGATTCGTCCACCGTTCCGGCCTCGTGAAAATCGGCTTGTTCCAGAATGTTGCGAATGCGTTTGAAACTGGCCGCCAGCGGCTCGAAATCGGGCGTGGGCCGCAGCATCTGCACGCGTGACAGGCGCGCTTCCAGGTCCACCAGCCGGCTCCAGCCGGCCGCCATGGCGGCGTTGACTTCGTCGTAGGCGAAGCCGCGAATGTCCTTGAAGTAATAGCGGATGCGGTCCTGCAGGAATTCGGCCAAGGCGGCGCTCTCCACATAATCCGCCAGGTCCACGTCCGCCAGCTTGCCTTCCACGATAATCTTCACCACGCCTTGAGCGGCGCGGCGCAGGGCAAAGGGGTCGCGCGAGCCGCTGGGAATCAGGCCCACCGCGAAGCAGCCGCGCAGCGTGTCCAGCTTATCCGCCAGCGCCACGATCTGCCCGGTGCCGTTGCGCGGGATGGCATCCTCCATGCTTTCCGGCTTGTAATGATCGTAGATGGCCTGCCAGACGGGTTCCGGCTCTCCCTGCTCGCGGGCATAAAGGCCGCCCACCACTCCCTGCAGCTCGGTGAATTCCTTGACCAGCTCGGTGGTGAGGTCGCATTTGGAAAGCTCGGCCGCGCGCACGGCGTGACGGCCGCCGCCCAACTGCTGCGCCAGCGCCTGCATGCGCCGGGCCTTCTCCAGGTAGCTGCCGAGCTTGGCCTGGAAGGTGACGTGGGCCAGGTCCGGCACGCGATCTGCCAGTTTCTTTTTTTGATCCGTCTCCCAGAAGAACCGCGCGTCGTTAAAACGGGCGCGCAGCACGCGCTCGTTGCCGCGGCGCACGAAGCCCTGCGGGTCCGACGGAATATTCATCACCGCCACGAACTGCGGCGCCAGGCCCCCCTCCGCGTCCTCCACCGAGAAGTATTTCTGGTGGTGGCGCATCACCGTGATCAGCACCTCTTCCGGCAGTTCGAGAAACTGCGGGTCGAAGGAGCCGACGATGGGGGCGGGATATTCGGTGAGGTAGACCAGGGTATCGAGCAAAGCCGCATCCGGCTTGACGCGCACGCCGGCCAGCTCGCTCGAGATCTTGTTGCGCCGCTCCTCGGCGGAGAGAATCACGTAATGGTCGCGCAGCCGCTGCTCGTAATCGGCCGTCGTGACGGCGATTTCGGGCGCGCCCAGGCGGCGGTGACCGGCGGTCAGCGCGCCGGAACGGACGCCGGCGATCTCAAACGGCACAATCTCCTCGCCCAGCAGCGCCACCAGCCAGCGGATGGGCCGGATGAAGCGCGGGCCGCCCTTGCCGGTCCAGTACATGGTCTTGGGAAAATAAAGCTGCAGGACGATGCCGGGCAGCGATTCCGCCAGAATGTCCCGGGTCCGCCGGCCCTCCACCTTCTTCACGAAGACGTAATACTCGCCCCGGGACGTGGTCTCGATGGAGAGATCTTCCGGCCTGGCGCCCTGCTTGCGGGCGAATCCGGCCACCGCTTGCGCGGGCGCTGATTTGGCCGGCCCCTGAACGCGCTCCTCGCGATCCGCCTGCCGCGCCGGCAGACCCTCCGCGCGCATCACCAGGCGGCGCGGCGTGGCGTCCATGGTGACCGTTTCGTGCGGGATGTCCAGCTTTTCAAACAGCAGGCGCAGGTTTTCGAGGGCGTTGGGAATCATCCAATCGGGGACCTCTTCGGTGCCGATTTCGAGCAGGAAGGGAAGGCTCATTTCGCGACCTCCGCCGCCGGCAGCTCCGTGGGCTGGGCAAACTGCTGGTCCGCCCAGGCCTGCGCCACCCCCACCGCCAGCTTGCGCACGCGCTGGATGACGCCGACGCGCTCGGTGACGCTGATGGCGCCCCGGGCATCCAGCGTATTAAATAGGTTGGAGCACTTCAGCACCTGGTCGTAGGCCGGCAGCAGCGGAAAGCGCTGTTTGTCCGGCGCTTTGGGATCGTAAAGCTTGAGCAGGCGCGCCGCTTCGCCCTCGTGCAGGTCGAACAGCTTCCACAGGGTGGGGATATCGGCCAGCTCGAAATTGTAAACCGAATATTGCAGCTCGTCCAGGTAACGCACCTGGCGATACGTGAACTCCGGCGTCCAATCGATGTCGTAGACGCTGTCCTTCACCTGGAGGAAAGCCGTCAGCCGTTCCAGGCCATAGGTGAGCTCCGCCGGGACCACCTCCAGGTCGATGCCGCCGCACTGCTGGAAGTAGGTGAACTGGGTCACTTCCAGGCCGTCCAGCATCACCTGCCAGCCGATCCCCCAGGCGCCCAGCGTCGGCGCTTCCCAATTGTCCTCTTCCAATTTGATGTCGTGCACGCGCAGGTCGATGCCGATGGCTTCCAGGCTTCCCAGGTACTGCTCGATAACGTCGGCGGGAGAGGGCTTGAGGATCACCTGCAACTGCGAATGCTTGTAGAGGCGGTTGGGGTTATCGCCATAGCGGCCGTCCGCCGGGCGGCGGCTGGGCTGCACGTAGGCCACGCGGTACGGCTGCGGGCCGAGGACGCGCAGGAAGGTTTCCGGGCACATGGTGCCGGCGCCCACTTCCACGTCGTAAGGCTCCTGGATAATGCAGCCCCGCTCCGCCCAGTATTGTTTCAATTTGAAGATGATGTCTTGAAAGGATGGCATCAGGTTTCCAACAGGGACGCCGTAATCAGTTTCCGTTCCACATGCGATTCGATCTGCTGCACCAGGAATCGGCGCAAATCCGTGGCCGCCGCCGCCGGGACCTGGGCCACCGGGCGGAGCAGCATCTGGGCCGCCAGTGCCCGCGATTCGGCGCTCAACTCATAACTGTTCCCGCCGCCCAGCGCGCGGCGGCACCCGGCGCAGGCCAAGCCGGCCTGGCCGCGGCTGAAAAATGCGCGTTCCGGCTGCTCCGGGTCGTCCAGCACGCTGCCGCAGCCCAGGCAGACACGCAAATCGGGCAGCCAGCCCGAAAGCCGCACCGCCCACAGCGATAAATAATTCACCGCCCGCGGCACGGCGGCCGCGCCGCCTTCGCGCACCGACTCCAGCACGGCCAGCAGCAGGCGGAAGAACTTCTCGTTCGGCTCGGCCGGCGGCAGCAGCTGGTCCGCGATCTCCGCGAAATAATCCAGCGCCACGGCGATCTGGAAATCCGAAACCAGATCGAATTGCGACCGGATCAGCTCGCAGGAATCCAGGCTCACCAGTTCGCGCGTCTCGCGCTCGAAATATGCCATCCGCACGTGCGATAACCGCTCCAGCCCCGCCCCGAAACCGCTCTTGGGACGCCGTGCCCGCTTGGCCACGCCTCGCAATTTTCCCCGGTCCCGCGCCAGAAAGCTGACGACGAGGTCCGCTTCTTGCAGCGGGTAGGTGCGTAAAACCAGGGCTTCGCTGACGCGCGCCGGCACACTGAAATTTCAGGTTAACACAGGGAATTGTCCGGGCAGGACCGCGATTAGCGCGCGGTGCGCTGGCGGAGGATGCGGCTCATCAACAACCGCAAGGCCAGTTTTCCGGTGTAGAGGCTGACAGCCAAAGCAGCGGCAAGGGCGGGACCGATGACCAGGGCGTCCATGGCACGAGGATCCACCGGATTGCGCGCGCGGTCAAGACTGCGGAAGGTTAAGGTACCGCGGTCAGCTTCTTTTCTGGCCGGCAGCCGCGGGCCAGATTTGTTTCGCCACGATAAGCGCCACGATCGTAATCACCAGCACGGCGATCTGCGGATGGGCCGGCCAGATTACACCCGCCAGGCCGAAGAGCCATGCGCCGGTGCCGAAGGCGGTGGCAATCAGCGTGGCGCCCAGAGTGCTATTCGTAGAGGCTTTCATGTTATCCGATAGTCCTCGGTTCAGGCATACGCTCCCCGCCCGGTTTTTGTTCCGGCGGGTGGAACGCTGCCGAAAGTCAAGGGTAACCGATGCAGGCGCCGGCCGCCAGCCGCCCCACTCCCCGCCTGCTATATTGGCTCATCATGGGCCGCATCCGCATTCTTCCCGACCAGGTCGCCAACAAGATCGCCGCGGGAGAGGTGGTGGAGCGGCCGGCGTCGGTGGTCAAGGAGCTGCTCGAAAATTCGCTCGACGCGGGCGCCACGGAGCTGCGCATCGAGGTGGAATCGGGCGGGCGGCGGCTCATCCGCATCGTGGACGACGGCTGCGGCATGCTGCGCGACGACGCCCTGCTGGCCTTCGAGCGCCACGCCACCAGCAAGCTGCGCGACGTCAAGGACCTGCTGTCGATCGCCACGCTGGGCTTCCGCGGCGAGGCGCTGCCCTCGATCGCGTCGGTCTCGCGGCTGCTGCTCGAAACGCGCTCGCCGGAGGAGACCACCGGGACGCGCATCGAAATCGCCGGCGGCAAGATGCTGCGCTGCGAAGAGGCGGCGCTCGGCGGCGGCACGGCGATCACGGTGCGCGACCTGTTCTACAACGTCCCGGCGCGCCGGAAATTCCTGCGCACCGAGCCGACCGAGCTGGCGCACATCGCGTCGCTGGTGACGCACTACAGCCTGGCGCATCCGGACAAGACGTTCCTGCTGACCAGCGGCGCCGACGAGCTGCTGCACGTCACGCCGGTGGCGACGCTGCGCGAGCGCGTCTTCCAGGTGTTCGGCAGCCAGACGCTGGAAGACCTGGTGGAGATCGGGCGTGCGCGAGCGCGACCTGCAGCTGCCGCCTGGCGCCGGCCGAGGCCAGCGGAACCGGACCGACGCGCACGTTTCCGCCTGACCGGATTCTTTTCCCGCCCGCAGGTGCAGAAGGCCAACCGCAACTCGATCTACATTTTCGTCAACGGCCGGTTGATCCGCGACCGGCTGCTGCTGCACGCGCTGTCGTCGGCGTATCACAACCTGATGCCGCCCGCGGCCTATCCGTTCGCGCTGCTGTTTCTGGAATGCGACGCCGAGGAGGTGGACGTGAACGTGCACCCCTCGAAGACCGAAGTGCGCTTCCGCCACGGCTCGTTCGTCCACGATTTCGTGCGCGACGCGATCCGCGAGCGGCTGATGGAGAGCGCGCCCCGCGCCTTCGTTTTCGCCTGGCGCCGCGCATCGCAACTCGCCGCCAGCGCAGCCGGCCGCCGCGGCTGCCGTATTCGGAGTTCTCCCAGATGATCGAGAACGAGGCGGCTGCCGCGGCCATGGAGGCGCCGGCCATGGCCGGCCCCGGGCCGGCGATCCACGGCGCGGGATCTCCCCGCCTTTCACGCTGCGTCCCGGCGCCGCGCCCGCGCCGCGCCTCGATTTCAGCGCGCCGCCGCTCGAAGTGACGCCCGGGCCGCCGCCCTCCGGCAAGCTCTGCGCCGCCTGGACGTCCACGGCGAATTTCCGCCGGAAGCCATTCCGCCGCCGGAGATGTCGCTTTCCGTGCTCTCCGATCTGCGCCCGCTGGGCCAGATCCACGAGAGCTTCATCATCGCCGCCGGCCGCGACGGGCTGTGGATCATCGACCAGCACGTGGCGCACGAGCGCATCCTGTTCGAGCAGGTGATGAAGCAGCGCGCCGCCGGCCGCGTGGAGATGCAGCGCCTGCTGATGCCGCTGATCCTGCAGCTCACGCCGGAGCAGCAGATCGACTACGCGCGCATCGCCGACGAGCTGCACGCTTCCGGATTCGAGACCGAGCCGTTCGGCAACCGCACCATCGCGGTGAAAGCCGCGCCGGCCGCGGTGGGCGCGCCGGACGTGGAGCGGATCCTGTTCGAGATTCTGGAGATCGCCGAAGCGCGAGCTGCGCGGCGCTTCGCTCGACGATCTGCGCCGCGGGATCTGCGCCTCCATCGCCTGCCGCGCCGCCATCAAGATCAACACCCGCCTGGACGCCGGCAAAATGGAATGGCTGCTGCGCGCGCTGGCGGCGACGGATTGCCCCATGAGCTGCCCGCACGGCCGGCCCATCGCGCTGCACTACTCCACGCGCGAGATTCTGAAGGCGTTCCACCGGATTTAATGATTCACCGCCGAGGCGCCGTATCCTCGGCGTCTCGGCGTTGAAATTATTTGTTTGTTGGTACGAGTTGCGCCCCTGGCCTCTTTCTGCAAAAATGAGGTTAGGGCGAAGAAATGGCGAATATAGCCACGGCGGCTCTCCGCCAGGAATTCGGAATCAGCTGGCAAGCTCCGCCGGAACCGGACATGGTTCCGAGCGGCATCGATGCCATCCAGCTTCCGCGCGGCTGCCTCACGGAGATCTTCGGCCCGGCCTCCTCCGGCCGCACCAGCCTGCTGCTTTCCATCCTGGCGGCCGCCACCGAGCGCGACGAAGTCTGCGCCCTGGTGGATGCCGAAGATGCTTTCGACCCCGCGTCCGCCGCCGCCGCCGGCGTGCGCCTGGACCGCCTGCTTTGGGTGGCTTGCGCGCACAACGCCGAGCATGCCCTGAAAGCCGCCGATCTGCTGATCCAGGGCGGCGGCTTCGGCCTGGTGGCCCTCGATCTGGGCGATACGCCGCCCGAAACGGCGCGCCGCATCTCGCTCACTTCCTGGTTCCGCCTGCGCCGCGCGGTGGAAAATACCCCCACCGTGCTGGTCGCGGTGGCGCGGCAGTCGAACGCCAAAACCTGCGCCTCGCTGCAGCTGGAATGCGCGCGCGAGCGGCGCCGCATGGTCAGCGGCGCGCCAACCCGGCGCGCCTGCTGCGCGGCATCCGCGTGCGCGCCACTTCCACTCGAACGGAGCAAGGCATGTTCGCCTGTCTTCCGGCCACGGCAATCTGACCGCGCTGGCCTTCGAATTCTCGCCCACGGTGGAGCAGACCGCCGCAGGATACCGTCACCTTCGACGCCTCCGGGCTCGACCGGCTCTTCGGCCTGCCGCAGGATATCGCCGCCGCCATCGCGCGCCGCGCCGCCGAATCGGAAGTGAAGCCAACATCGCGCTGGCCGCCAATCCCGATGCCGCCATCTGCGCCGCCCGCGGCTTCGCCGGCATCAGCATCATTCCGTACGGCGACGAAGCCAAATTTCTGGGCCGCCTGCCGCTCGGGCGCTGGCGGACCGGCATGCCCGCCGCCCGAATTGCAGGAGACGCTCGAGCGCTGGGGCATCCGCCGCTTCCAGGATCTGGCCGCGCTGCCGCCGCTGGGCATCGCCGAGCGGCTCGGGCCCGAAGGGTCTGCGCCTGCGCGAACTGGCGCGCGGCGAGGCGGAGCGCAAGCTGGTCCCGCTCGAAGATCCGCTCCGTTTCGAAGACGAAATCGAGCTGGAATACCCGGTGGAACTGCTGGAGCCGCTGGCGTTCGTGCTGGCGCGGCTGATCAACGGCCTGGCCACGCGCCTGGCCACGCGCGCCCTGGCCACCGACGAGCTGCGGCTGCGGCTGAAGCTCGAAAACCGCGCCACGCACGAGCGCACGCTGCGCCTGCCCGTGCCTTCGCTCGATACCAAGGCGTTTCTGAAGCTGCTGCAGCTCGATCTGGCGGCGCATCCGCCGCGGCGCGCCGGTGGTGCAAGTCTGGATGGGGATGAACCCGGTGAAGCCGCAGAGCGGCGCAGGGCGGGCTGTTCATGCTGGCCGCGCCCGAGCCGGTGAAGCTGGAGCTGACGCTGGCGCGCATCAGGGCCATCGTGGGGCAGGAACGGGTGGGCTATGCCGGAGCTGCTGGACACGCACCGGCCCGACGCATTCCGTAGCGCCGGCTTTCAGCCGGCCATGCCTGTTCAAACAGGCATCCCACGGCGCAGACGTCTGCCGGCACGAATGCCGGCATGGCCGCCTGAAGGCGGCTCCACGCTGGCCTTCCGGCGTTTCCGCCCCGCCGGCCGCGCGCGTGGCGCTGGCCGCCGGCCAGCCCAGCTTCGTCGCCGCCGCCGGCATTCGCGGCAGTGTACTGGAACTCGCCGGCCCGTGGCGCACCTCCGGCGACTGGTGGACCGCCGACGCCTGGCTGCGCGACGAATGGGACATCGCCCTCTCCGACGGCGTGCTCTACCGCCTGTACTGCTCGCCGCAGGGATGGTTCGTGGAGGGGAGTTATGACTAGCGCTGGTTTGCCTTCAACGCGGAGCCGCGGAGAACGCGGAGGAAGCGCGGAGAAACCGTTCTATGCCTTTCTCCGCGCCATCTCCGCGTCCTCTGCGTCTCCGCGTTGAAGAGAAGGCCGCGATGTTCGTCGAACTCCACGCCCGCTCCGCTTTCTCGCTTCCTCGAAGGCGCCTGTCTGCCCGAGGAGCTGGCCGGCGCGTGCGCCGAATTCGGCATGCCGGCCATGGCCATCATGGACCGCAACGGCGTCTATGGCGCGCCGCGCTTCCACATGGCTGCCAAAAAGGCCGGCGTGCGCGCGCACATCGGCTCGCGAAATCACCTGCACCAACGGCCGCACCTACCCGCTGCTGGTGGAGACGCGCGAGGGCTACCGGAATCTCTGCCGCCTGGTCACCCGCATGAAGCTGCGCGCCCCCAAAGGCGAAGGCGCGGCCACGCTGGAAGAGATCGCCGAATTCGCGCGCGGCCTCATCTGCCTCACGCGCCATCCCGACGAGCGGCTGCTCGAAATCTTCGGCCGCCACATCTCTACGCCGAGCTCCAGCGCCACTACCACCGCGAAGAGGAGGCGCACAACCAGGCCGTCGCTCGAAACGCGCGCGGCGCCTCGGCATTCCGCTGGTGGCCACCAACGGCGCCCGCCTACGCCGTGCCCGCCCAGCGCGAGCTGCTCGACGTCTTCACCTGCGTCCGCAATCACGTCACGCTCGAAACCGCCGGCCGGCTGCTGGAGCGCAACTCCGAGCGCCACGTCAAAGCGCCCGCGGAAATGGCGCGCCTGTTCGCCGATCTGCCCGAAGCCATCGCCAACACCGCGCGAAATCTCCTCGCGCCTGGAATTCACGCTGGCCGATCTGGGCTACGAATTCCCGCGCTATCCCGTGCCCGAGGGCGAAACGCAGATGTCGTTCCTGCGCCAACTCACCGAACGAGGGCGCGCGGCTGCGCTACCAGCCCTATCACGAGCGCGCGCAGCGGCAGATCGAGCGCGAGCTGGCGCTCATCGAAAAGCTGGACCTGGCCGGCTATTTCCTGATCGTCTGGGACATCGTGCGCTTCTGCCGCGAGCACGACATCCTGGCGCAGGGCCGCGGCTCGGCCGCCAACAGCGCCGTCTGCTACGCGCTCGGCATCACCGCCGTCGATCCGGTGGGCATGGACCTGCTCTTCGAGCGCTTCCTCTCCGAAGAGCGCGGCGAATGGCCCGACATCGATATCGATCTGCCCAGCGGCGACAAGCGCGAGCGCGCCATCCAATACGTCTACCAGCGCTACGGCAAGCTGGGCGCGGCCATGACCGCCAACGTCATCACCTATCGCGGCCGCTCCGCCGCGCGCGAGGTGGGCAAGGCGCTGGGCTTCGAGATCGCGACGCCTCGAAAAGCTCTCCGGCCTGGTCCGCGCCTGGGAATGGAAGGATCCCAAGGACACCACCGAGCGCCAGTTCCGCGAAGCCGGCTTCGACCTGAACCATCCGCGCGTGCGCAAATTTTTCGAGCTGTACCGCATGGCGCAGGATCTGCCGCGCCACCTCGGCCAGCATTCCGGCGGCATGGTGATCTGCCAGGGCCAGCTCGATTCCGTGGTGCCGCTCGAACCGGCCACCATGCCCGGCCGCGTGGTGGTGCAGTGGGACAAGGAAGACTGCGCCGATCTGGGCATCATCAAGGTGGACCTGCTCGGCCTGGGCATGATGGCGGTGATCGAGGACACGCTCAAGCTGATTCCCGAAATCTACGGCGAGCCGGTGGACCTGGCGCACCTGCCGCAGGACGATCCCGCCGTGTTCGCCGCCCTGCAGAAGGCCGACACCATCGGCATGTTCCAGGTGGAAAGCCGCGCGCAGATGTCCTCGCTGCCGCGCATGCGCCCGAACCGGTTTTACGACATCGTGGTGCAGGTGGCCATCATCCGCCCCGGGCCCATCGTCGGCAAAATGGTGCATCCGTATCTGAACCGGCGGCAGGGGCGGGAAGCGCCCGACTGTCTGCATCCCTCGCTCGAACCGGTGCTGCGGCGGACGCTGGGCGTGCCGCTGTTCCAGGAGCAGTTGCTGCGCATGGCGATGATCGCGGCCGGATTCACGGGCGGGCAGGCCGAGGAACTGCGCCGCGCCATGGGCTTCAAGCGCTCGGAGAAGCGCATGGCGGAAATCGAAGTGAAGCTGCGCGCCGGCATGGACGCGCAACGGCATCACCGGCAAGGTGCAGGACGATATCGTGCACTCCATCACCTCCTTCGCGCTCTACGGATTTCCCGAATCGCACGCCGCCAGCTTCGCGCTGCTGGCCTATGCCAGCGCGTATCTGAAATGCCATTACCTGGCCGCCTTCACCTGCGCCATGCTGAACAACCAGCCCATGGGCTTCTATTCGCCCGCCATCCTGATCAAGGACGCGCAGCGCCACGGCCTGCGCGTGCTGCCGGTGGATGTGGCGGAATCGGATTGGGAGTGCACGGTTATTGGGGCCGGGGGCCAGGGGCCGGGGGCCGGGGACCTGCCCACGTTTGCGCAACCCTCCTCTGCTGTCGCCCGCGGGGAAGCGGAGGATACCCTCAAACTCCCGCGACGCCTCCGTGGCCCCTGGCCCCCGGTCCCCGGCCCCAGTTTGCGCCTCGGCCTGCGCTACGCCAAAGGGCTGCGCGAGGAGGCCGGCCGCGCCATCGTGCGCGGCGCGGCCGTTTCAGCAGCGTGGACGACCTGGCGCTGCGCGTCCCGGAGCTGCGCAAGGACGAGCTCAACCGGCTGGCGGAAATCGGCGCGCTCAATTCGCTCGACCGCCTGCACCGCCGCGATGCGCTCTGGCAGGCGCAGCGCGCCATCCTGCCGGTGGGTCCGCTGCTCGAAATGCTGGAAGAGAAGGGACAGCCTTCGCCGCTCGCGCCCATGAACACCGAAGAGCGCCTATGGGCCGATTACCGCGGCACCGGCCTGACCGTCGGCCGCCATCCCATGGCCTACCGCCGCGCCGAAATGAACGCGCTCGGCGTAATGCGCGCCGGCGACCTGGCCCGCATTCCCGACGGCCGCGTGGTGCGCATCGCCGGCTCGGTGATCGTGCGCCAGCGGCCCGGCACCGCCAACGGCTTCGTCTTCCTCAGCATGGAGGACGAAACCGGCATCATGAACGCGATCCTCACGCCGCAGGTCTTCGACCGCTACAAATTCGCGGTGTTGGGCGAGCCGTTCCTGCTCATCGACGGCGTGCTGCAAAATCTGGATGGCGTCATCTCCGTGAAAGCCGGCCGCATTGCCGGCCTGCACGGCCCCGCCGCCGAATCCCACGATTTCCACTAATGTGCGTATACAAAAGATATCGGATTCGCGCCGTCGCCAACAAGGGGCCGGCACATGCAATTTCCTAGGCGAAACCTAAAATTTCGGGGAGGGTAAAGCAACATGAAGAAACTTTTAATGTTGGGAATCGTTCCGCTCTTCGCCGGCGTGATGCTGCATGCGCAGGCGGATCCCCCAAACGCAATGACCCCTAATTATAACGAAACGATGATGAATGGCGGCTGCTTCTTCCACCGCAATCAGCAGAACAACATCAAGAACGGATATCTCAGCACGTCCGTTGTGACCACCACCAATTGCCCGGTGAAGCAGATCCATTCAGAAATTGGGGTGGTCGCCCCCAATGGGAAATTCGTCCCGCTTGCCCCGGTGGCCAGCCAGCAAATGATTACCTGGGGCCGCAAGCATCACCGCGAGGAAACCACTATCGCCCAGAACCGGCCGGTTAACGTGCGTGTCTTTGCCACACCTAACGGCTCGGTCGTCGTCCGCCCAATCCAATAACTCGTCACTGGCTGTTTGAATTTCCTGGGGGAGGGCGCCTGGACCGTTCTTCCCCATGTTTTCACTGAATTTGTTGTTCTGCGAACGTATTTTCAATCGCGCAAGAGCCGACCAGGGACGGCCGCATGCAATTTTTCAGGTTGGAGTTGAAAACCCTTGGAGGTTTATCCAACATGAAAAAGCTCGCACTTTTGGGGATTGTTCCTCTCTTTGCGGGAGCGACGCTGTTTGCCCAGACGCAAAACCAGACCACTACCACGACCACCAGCTATAGCGGAACCCTTGTGGATGCCGGCTGCGCGGTGCACCGCACCCAGCAGAACCAGAATGGCGTCGACCAGAACGGCAACTCCGTCGCTTCCAAAGAAACCACCATCACGACCAACTGCCCCGTCAAACAAAGCACATCGGAATTCGGGATCGTGACGCCCAAGGGCGAATTCATCCAGTTCGCCCCCAACAGCAACCAGGAAGTGGTCACCATGATCCGCAAGCACCACCGTTGGCACACGGAAATCGTTCAGGGCCAGCCCGTGACCGTGCACGTGATGGCCGCGCCGAACGGCGACACCATAGTCGTGCGCCAGACCCAGTAACGCACCGCTGACGGTTTGAAATTTTGGGGGGAGAGCGAAGGGATAGCTCTCCCCGTTTTTTCTAACCAAGAAGGATGGCGGAGGAAGAGGGATTCGAACCCCCGAACGACTTGCGCCGTTAACGGTTTTCAAGACCGCCGGTTTCAACCACTCACCCATTCCTCCGCGGCCTCTATTATTATAGGGTTCTTCTCCGGTCGTTGAAAATTCGTGGAAAACCTGTTGAAAGCGGCCGGAGTTCCGCTGCCGACCCCTGATTGCAATGCATTTACATTCCACAGCCCGCAACGGGCATTTTTCAAAAGGTGTAAGTATCTGAAATTAAAGAATGTGTACTGGCGAGGGGCAATCGCGTTTATGCTGTTATATTCGTCATGTCCGTCACCAATACCGCCGACAAGGGTCTTCCCACTAACGTAGACGCCGAGCGTTTCGTGCTGGGCTCCATCCTGCTGGATGACGCCCTGTACATCCAGGCCGCCGGCACGCTCGAAGCCGACGACTTCAGCCTGGAGAAGCACCGCCGCATCTTCCGCCGCATGGGCGAGCTGCAGGAGCGCGGCGAACGCATCGACCGCGTCACCGTGGCCAACGAGCTTATGAAGTTCAACGAGCTCGAAGCCTGCGACGGCCTCAGCTACCTGGTCTCGCTCGACGACGGCCTGCCCCACATCCCCAACCTGGACAGCTATATCCGCATCGTCAAGGATAAGGCCATCCTGCGGCGCATCGTCTTCGCCTCGCAGAACATGATGAACCGCTGCCTGCTGGGCGAAGAAGAGCCGGACGAAATTCTGGCGGGGGCGGAGGAGACGCTGCTCAAGCTGGGCGATTCCCGCGCCAAGGGCGGCCTAGCCAACGCCGCCCAGATCCTGGAAGATTACGAGGGCGGCCTCAACGCCTTCCTGGACCCCAGCAAACGCATCACCGGCATCAGCACCGGCTTCACCAGGCTGGACGAAAAAACCAGCGGCCTGCATCGCGGCGACCTGTTCATCCTGGCCGGCCGCCCTTCCATGGGAAAGACCGCCCTGGCCATGAGCATGGTTCAGCACGTGGCGCTCAAGAGCAAGCAGACGGTGGCCGTCTTTTCGCTGGAAATGTCCAAGGAATCGCTGCTCAACCGCATGGTCTGCTCGGTGGCCCGCGTGGACAGCCAGAAATTCCGCGCCGGCTACCTGAACCGGGACGAGCGGCGCAGCCTGAGCGAAGCCCTGAACCAGATTGTGGAGGCGCCCCTCTACATCGACGACTCCACCAACATCCACCTGATGGAAATGCACGCCCAGCTGCGGCGCCTGCAGGCCGAACGCAAGCAGGAGCTGGGCCTGGTGGTGGTGGATTACCTGCAGTTGATGAGCGGCCGCGGCCGCTTCGAAAACCGCAATCAGGAGGTCAGCGCCCTCTCCCGCGGCATGAAGCTGCTGGCCAAGGAATTGAAAGTGCCCATGCTGGTGCTATCGCAGCTGAGCCGCGCGGTGGAGACCCGCCAGGGCGGCGACCGCCGCCCGCAGTTGAGCGACCTGCGCGAATCCGGCTCCATCGAGCAGGATGCCGACCTGGTCGGCTTCGTCTTCCGCGAAGAAGTCTACAAGAAGGACGACGAAAGCCTGCGCGGCAAGGCCGAGCTGATCCTGGCCAAGCAGCGCAACGGTCCGGTGGGCTCCGTCCGCCTGAATTTCATCCACGAGTACACGAAATTCGAAAATCCGCTGGACGACGTACCGGAGGAAGAGAATTAGATTCGACCGAGTACCCTTCCCTTCAACGCGGAGACGCGAAGGACGCGGGGACTACGCGGAGGGAAGGAAAAAGCTGAGATTTCTCCGCGCTCCCTCCGCGTCCTTCGCGTCTCCGCGTTGAAGAGCCGCCTGCCGCTAAAAAAGCCTCTATCGGCTCACCAGCACTTCCAACTGCGCGAACGCCACGGTGCGGATCTGTTCCCGCAGGGTGGTGAAGCGGACCGCGGCGGCCGCCGACCGCACCCGTTCCGTCTCCGCCAAGGTAAGCTCGCCCACGAACCGGTCGGCACGCTCGCGGTAGGAATATCCGGCATAGGCCAGCGCCGCGCCGCCCGCCACCTGCATGAGCGCGTCCCAGAAGCTGCTGCGCTGGAAGACACCCTTCTGCGCCGCGGCCTCCCGCCGGATCTCAATGGCCTGCCGGCCGCCGCGCAGAACCGCGCGCAGGCACCGCTCGGCCGCGAATTTTCGCGACGGGTCGGCATCCGGAAACGTGGCGAGCAGCTCGCGCAGGCTCTCCGCGTCCGCCTCCCACCCCGCCCAGCGGAAGCGCGACGCCCCGCTCACCAGCGTGCCGCGCCGCAGCAGCTCGCGGATGCGCGCCTCGTCTTTCCCCGTGACTCCGAGCATGTGCTCCACCAGCTCCCGCACCGGCAGATCCTGCGCCAGCACCGGCGTGATGGAGATGGATTCCACCGCCTCCGTGCTCAGCTTCACCCTCACCGTTTGCGGCAATGCCATATACTCACTCTAATGCCTGAAGCGTGCGGGGCCGGCGCCCCGGATACGGGGCACGCCGGGGATCTCGCCAAGGTGCTTGCCGAAATCGCCCGTTACGAGCACGCCCTGCTGCGTTTCACCGCGCGCGAGCGCGATGGCGCCGTCGAGCTGGTCATCGAAGCCAAAGATCCCAACCTCGGCCTCCACACGTATTACGCGCCGCTGCACCCCCGCGACATCGGCCATCCCCAGTTCCCCTGGACGTTTCAGCGCTATCTCTACGACTGCATGCACGATTACCTGGTGGAGATGTTTCTGCGCACGCCGCAGATGCGGGACGGCCGCGCATGACGGGCGCCGGAGAACTGCTGGCCGCCGAGATCGCGCGCGGCGGCCCCATCCCCTTCCGCCGCTTCATGGAAGTCGCGCTCTATCATCCCGAGCATGGCTACTATCGCCAGCCCCGCGACCCCTTCGGCCGTCAGGGCGATTTCTTTACCGCCGAGCAGCTCCAGCCCGTGTTCGGAATGCTGATGGCCGCGCGCATCCGCCAATTGCGCGCCGAAATGGGCGAGCCGCCGGATTTCACGGTGGTCGAGCCGGGCGCCGGACGCCGCGAGATGGCGCCGTATTTTTCGGACTGGCGCTATATCCCCATCGACATCGATTCCGGCGCGCTGCCGGAACGCTTGCGCGGCGTTGTGTTCTCCAACGAATTTTTCGACGCGATGCCCGTGGATGTCGCGGTCTTCACGGGCGGCGCCTTCCGCGAGCGGCTGGTCGCCTTCGCCGATGGCCGCTTCCACTGGATCACCGGCGCGCCGGTCGAGCCCGAAGCCGGGGAGTATCTCCGCCGCTGGTTCCCACCGCCGGATGAAGGCCGCTCTTATGAAATCAATACGGACGCCCTGGAGTGGATCGGGCGCATCGCCCGCGCCCTTGAAGATGGATTCGTCCTCACTATCGATTACGGCTACACGCGCCGCGAGGCCCTGCGCTTACCCGCCGGCACGCTCATGTCGTACCGCCGCCACGCCGCGCGCGAGGACGTTCTGGCCGATCCCGGCACGCGCGATATCACCGCGCATGTGAATTTCAGCGCGCTCGAGGAGTGCGCCGCCGCCCGCGGGCTGGCGCCGGTTCGCTTCGAGACGCTGGCGCAAACCCTGCTCGCCGCCGGCGAGCCCGACCAGTTCGCCTCCGTGCTGGGCTGCGGCGCCGGGACGCTCGATCGCCGCATGCAGCTCAAGACCCTGCTGTTCGGCATGGGCGAAACCTTCCGTGTGCAGATGTTGCGCAAGCACAAGGGCTGACTGGCGGGCCACTATCGCTCACCGCCGAGACGCCGAAGCGCCGAGAAAGCTTGTCTTCCTCGGCGCCTCGGCGTCTCGGCGGTAAATTTTTTCCTTCTCGGGTCCAGGCTTCTCTCTCCCCAAAAATGAAAAAGGCCCCGGAAAACCGGGGCCTGGGAATTGGAAACCGTTGTTCGCCCGATTGCGGGCGCGCCCTAAGGCTACTTCTTCTTTTTCGCAGGAGCCTTTTTCTTCGGGGCGGCTTTCTTGGTTGCGCTCTTCATCGATTGATTCTCCCTAACATCAAAATTTTGCGATTCGAAAATCGCAATGTGATTCATATATAAGGTTGTTCAAGAAGAAAGTCAAGAGAAAAATGATTCTGTTGCCGCGAAGGCGCGTTCGCGCCGCTGCACAGCGCACGAACAGCCGCACGCGCAGCTCGGAATCGCGTCCATAATGAAGCATGCCCGCGGGCGCGGCCGACATTCCTCTCTCCCTGCTGCTGGTGTTTGCTTCCGCCAAACTGCTCGCCGAGATCTTCGAGCGCTGCGGGCAGCCCGGCATCATCGGCGAAATCCTGGCCGGCGTGCTCATCGGCCCGCACGTGCTCGGCTGGATGTCGCCGAACCAGTTCCTGAGCGTTCTTTCCGAGCTCGGCGTGATGTTCCTTCTCTTTCGCGTGGGCCTGGAAGTCAAAGCCGCAGACCTGATGCGCACCGGCGGCACCGCCGTGATGGTAGCGGTGGCGGGCGTAGTCCTGCCCTTCTTCGTGGGATGGGCGATCGCCGCGGCGTGGGGCGCGCCGCGCATCGAGAGCATCTTCACCGGCGCCGCCATGGTGGCCACCAGCGTGGGCATCACGGCCCAGGTGCTGGCTGCGCGCGGTCTGCTCGAAACCCGCGCCGCCCGCGTCATTCTGGCCGCCGCGGTGGTGGATGACGTCCTCGGGCTGATCGTGCTCGCCGTGGTCAGCGGCTTCGCGCGCGGCTCCGTACACTACTTCGATATCGCACTCACCGGCGCGCTGGCGATGGCGTTCACCATCTTCGTTGCGAAATTCGGCACTCCCACCGTGCAACGCGTCATCCCGCGCGTGCAGGCCAACCTGCGGCTCGCCGAAAGCGAATTCGCGCTGGCCATGACGTTGCTCTTCGCGCTCTCTCTCCTCGCCGTCTACGCCGGCGTGGCCGCCATCGTGGGCGCCTTCCTGGCCGGCATGGCGCTCTCCGATGCGGTGGACCGCCGCGTGGTCGATCTCACCAACGGCGTGGCCGAGTTGCTGGTGCCCTTCTTCCTCACCGGCATCGGCATGAACTTCGACCCCACGCCGTTTCGCGTACCCACCAACTTGCTGCTCGTCCTGCTGATCCTGCTGGCGGCGGTGGTCTCCAAGTTCGTCGCCTGCGGCCTCGGCGCCCTGCGCATGGGACGCGCCGACGCCGTGCGCGTGGGCTGCGGCATGATCCCGCGCGGCGAAGTCGGCATGGTGGTGGCGCAGATCGGTTTGAACATGCACGTGATGGCGCCGGAGATTTACGGTGTCATCGTCTTCATGTCCGTGGCCACCACCCTGGTGGCCCCGCCACTGCTCAAAATGGCTTACCGCCGCGGGCCCCCCACGCCCGGCGAGGAAGAAGAAGTGATCCGCGTTGGCTAACGCCCGGCGCGTTCTCGACCGGTTACAATAGCGCCTACATGCCTCAATACGTCCGCTACTCGACCAACTCCACCATCTCCTACGGCGTGCTCGACGGCGATGCCGTCCGGCAGATCCGCGGCGGCCTGTTTGGCGACCGCGCCGAAACCGGCGTCCGCCACCGGCTGGCCGAGGTCAAGCTGCTGCACCCCTGCGAGCCGGGCAAGATTCTCGCCGTCGGTCTGAATTACAAGAGCCATCTGGGCAGCCGCCCGCAGCCCGACCGTCCCGAGATTTTCTACAAGCCCGTCACGGCGCTGCTCAATCCCGGTGAGCCCATCCTGATTCCGCGCGATGCCGCGGACGTCCATTACGAAGGCGAGCTGGTGATCGTCATGGGCAAGCCCGCCCGCCATCTCACCCCGGAGCAGGCCAGGGACGCCATCTTCGGCGTCACCTGCGGCAACGACGTGAGCGACCGCAACTGGCAGCACGGCGCCGGCAAGGATTTGCAGTGGTGGCGCGCCAAGGGCTGCGACACCTTCGCCCCGCTCGGCCCCGCCATCGCCGCCGGCATCGATTACTCCCACCTGCTGCTCCAGACGCGTCTCAACGGCGAGGTGGTGCAGCGCCAATACACCTCCGACCTGATCTTCGATTGTCCGGCCATCGTGAGCTGGGTGAGCAACTGGGTCACGCTGCTCCCCGGCGACGTGATCTACACCGGCACGCCCGGCAGTACCCGCCGCCTCTCACCCGGCGACACGCTCGAAGTGGAGATCGAATCCATCGGCACGCTGACGAACCCGGTGGCGGCGGGCTGATTTTCACAGTGCGCCCCCGCGTGCATTGCCCACGGCGATGACGATCCGCTGGCTTCCGCTGCTTCTGCTTTTGCTGGTCCCGGGCTGCCGCACCAACGAGACGCCGGCGGCGCAGGTGAACGACGTGGAAATCATGGCCGACGTCAAGTCCAAGCTGGCCAGCGATATCGGCCTGGCCACCGTGCCCGATATCTCCGTCAACTCCACCAACGGCGTGGTCACCCTTTCCGGCGCGGTGGATTCCGCCGCCACCAAGGCCAAGGCGGAAGAAATTGCCCGTGCCGTTCCGCACGTGGTGCGGGTCGTGAATAATATTCAGATCGCTCCCCGCCCCGCCGCCCGCCGCCGCAGCGCCCCACCGCTGTGGCGGGCGGAGCGGGCCTGGCATGCCCGGCCTCTACAGCCTTCCGTATAATTCGGCCATCCGCCTCAGCCTCTGCGGATCGGGCCACGCCTGCTCCGGCTTGATTCTCCACCGCCAGTTGCCGCGCGCCACCGAGGGCGTATTCATCCGTGCCTCGCTGCCCAGCCCGAGCACGTCCTGCATGGGAACGACGACCGTGTCCGCCACCGACATCATGAGCGTCCGGATCATGCGCCAGTTGATTTCCGCCGCCCCGTCATCCTCCACTCCCAGGTACGCGAGCGCCGTGGCTTTCTCCTGCCGCACGTCCTCCGCCGTGCGCGTGCTGTCTCCGCCCTGGCTCCGCCACCATCCCATGGCGGTGTCGTTATCGTGCGTGCCGGTGTATGCCGCCAGGTTGCGCGGGTAGTTGTGCGGCTGAAAGGTGGGCGCCTGCGGATCTGTGCCGAACGCGAACTGCAGCACCGCCATGCCGGGAAATCCGAATTCCGCGCGGATGGCTTCCACCTCCGGCGTGATCACGCCCAGGTTCTCCGCCACGATGGGCAATCGCCCGAGCTCCTTTTCCAGAACGCGGAAGATCTCCGCGCCCGGCCCTTTCGTCCAGTGCCCGTTCACGGCCGTCGCTTCGTCCGCCGGCACCTCCCAATACGCCTCGAAGCCGCGGAAGTGGTCCACGCGTACCAGGTCGAACATCTGGAGCGCAGCCCGCATGCGCTCCGTCCACCACCGGTATCCATCCGCCGCCATCCGGTCCCAACGGTAGATCGGATTGCCCCACAGCTGCCCGGTGGCGCTGAAGTAATCGGGCGGCACGCCGGCGACGGCTTCAAAACGGAACAACTCCGGCCGCGCCCAGACGTCGGCGCTGTCCTTGGCCACGTAGATGGGGAGGTCGCCCATCAGGTGAATTCCGCGGTCGTGGCAGTAGGCCTTCAGCGCCCGCCACTGGCGGAAGAAAGTCCGCTGCAGGAATTTTTGAAATTCGATCTCGTCGGGGTCCGCCTGCGCGCGCGCATTCCATTCCCACCAGGGCTTGCCGCCGTTGGCCGCTTTCAGCGCCATGAAGCGGGCATAGCTTTCGAGCCACTCAAAGCCGGCATCCGCGGAGGCGGTCTCCGGCCCGCGCTTGCGGAACGCCTCGCGCAGCCGCGCCATTTTCCACGGCACTACGCGCTCGAACTCCACGCGGTCGCGCCCAAAATCCGGCGGCGCCGGCGCGTCCTTGAGGGCGATCAGCAGCGGATTGCCGGCGAAGGCCGAGAAGAGCTGGTACGGCGATTCCCCGTATCCTACCGGACCGAGCGGCAGCATCTGCCAGATTCTCTGACCCGCCGCCTCCAGCCAGTCGGCGAAGCGGTAAGCCCCCGGCCCCAGGTCACCGATTCCGCCGGCGGACGGCAGCGACGTCGGATGCAGCAAAATCCCGCTGGCGCGTTGCATATGCTTTTATTCTGCGATACGGCGCAGCCCGGCCGGCGGGACGGATGCGGCCCTACGCACGAATCCCGGAGAAGGAGCTTTGGAACAACGCCGATTCGTAGGGGCCGGGCATGCCCGGCCCGCGGTAGGGCAGACTACACGTCCAGGTTCTTCACGTCCAGCGCGTTTTCTTCGATGAACTTGCGCCGGCTCTCCACGTCTTCGCCCATCAGCGTCGAGAAGATCATCTTCGCTCTCCACCGCGTCTTCCAGCCGCACCTGCAGCAGCGTGCGCTTTTCCGGGTTCATGGTGGTTTCCGCCAACTGCTCGGCGTTCATCTCGCCCAGCCCCTTGTAGCGCTGCACGGAGGCGTCCTTCTTGCCTTCCCGTTTGACGTAGTCGAGCAGATCGCCCCAGTTGGGCTGCGACTGCCGGGTGTCGTTCTTCACCACCACGAAGGGCGGCTCGTTGTACCGCGCGATGGCGCGCGCCAGCGCGCGGAAGCGGCGGTATTCCGGCTGCGCCGCCAGCTGCCAGGCCGATCGAGCGCTCGGCGTTGGTGGAATCGTGAAACACCACGGCGTAGGTGGAATGCTCCTCGTCGCGCCGCATCTCCGGCTTCAGCCCCAGCTTCTCCAGCGCCTCGAACACCGGCCTCAGATTGGCCTCTTCCTGGAATTCCGCCTTGTGGTCCACGCGCAGCTCGATGTTGCCCAGCACCTCCACCACGCGCGCGTCGCGCAGCCGCCGCTCCACCTTGTGGAACATCTGCTCGTATTCGTCCAGGTTCAGCAGGAACGTGCGCAGCTCCGCGCCTTCCAGCGCGGCCTTGGGTCCGGTGCCGTTGCCGCCGGCGTGGATCTCCAGGCGCAGGTTCTCCGTGGCCCGCCGCATGATCTCCTTGGTGAATTCCTTCTCGTCCTTGATGTACTTTTCGCTCTTGCCCTTCTTGATGCGGTAGAGCGGCGGCTGCGCGATGTACACCCGCTCGCGCAGGATCAGCTCGTTCATGTGGCGGAAGAAGAACGTCAGCAGCAGCGTGCGGATGTGCGAGCCGTCCACGTCGGCGTCGGTCATGATGATGATCTTGCCGTAGCGGATCTTGGTGGCGTCGAAATCGTCCTTGCCGATGCCCGTGCCGAGCGCCGTGATCATGGCGCGGATTTCCTCGTGGCCCAGCATCTTGTCGTAGCGCGCCTTCTCCACGTTGAGGATCTTGCCCTTGAGCGGCAGAATCGCCTGGAAGCGCCGGTCGCGGCCCTGCTTGGCCGTGCCGCCGGCCGATTCGCCCTCCACCAGGAACAGCTCGCAGCGCTCCGGATCGCGCTCCTGGCAATCGGCCAGCTTGTGCGGCATGCCGCCCGATTCGAGCGCGCCCTTGCGCCGCGTCAGGTCGCGGGCCTTGCGCGCCGCCTCGCGCGCCCGCGACGCGTCGATCGCCTTGCCGACGATCTTCCGCCCCACGGCGGCGTTCTTGTCGAAGTACTCGCTCAGCTTCTCGTTGACGAACTGCGTCATCTGGCCGGCGATGTCGCTGTTCAGCTTGCCCTTGGTCTGCCCTTCGAACTGCGGCTGCGGCACCTTCACGCTGACCACCGCCGTCAGGCCTTCGCGGACGTCGTCGCCGGTGAGGTTCTCCTTGACGTCCTTGAAAAGGCCCTCGCTCTGGCCGAAGGCGTTGATGGTGCGCGTCAGCGCCGAATAGAAGCCGCTCAGGTGCGTGCCGCCATCCACGGTGTTGATGTTGTTGGCGAAGCTGAGCATGGTTTCCGAGTAGCCGTCGTTGTACTGCAGCGCCACTTCCATGCCGAGACGCCGCCGTTGGGCACCTCGCGCTCGCCTTCGAAATAGATCGGCTTTTCGTGCAGCACCTGTCTTGCCGCGGTTGAGGTGCTTGATGAACTCGCGCGATGCCGCCGGTGAACAGGAACTCCGCGTTCTTCTCCGGATTCGATGCGCTCGTCGCGTCAGCGTGATCTTCAGGCCCTTGTTCAGAAACGCCAGCTGGCGCAGGCGGGTGGCCAGGGTGTCGTAATTGAAAACCGTCGACTTCCATGATGGTAGTGTCGGGCTTGAAGGTCACGCGCGTGCCGGTCTTGCGGCCCGCTCTTGCCGGTCTTCGCCAGCGGCGCCTTGGGAATGCCGCAGGCGTATTCCTGCTGCCAGGTGTAGCCGTCGCGCCAGATCTCCAGCTCCAGCCGCTCGGAAAGCGCATTGACGCAGCTCACGCCCACGCCGTGCAGGCCGCCCGAAACCTTGTAGCTCTTGGAATCGAACTTGCCGCCGGCGTGCAGCTTGGTCATCACCACCTGCGCCGCCGACACGCCTTCCTCTTCGTGCAGATCCACCGGGAATGCCGCGGCCGTTGTCGATCACCGTGACCGAATTGTCGTCGTGAATGGTGACCGCTGACCTCGGTAGCGAAGCCCGCCAGCGCTTCGTCGACGGAGTTGTCCACCACTTCGTAGACCAGGTGGTGCAGGCCCATTTCGCCGGTCGAGCCGATATACATGGCCGGCCGCAGGCGCACCGCTTCCAGCCCTTCCAGAACCTTGATGCTGGTGGAATCGTAGACCCCTGGCGAAGTCATGTTTACATCATTTGCCATAAAAATTTTTTCGGCGCTGCCACCCGGGCGTTCGGCTATTCCGCGCCGCCGGCCTGAAGCCTGCGGCGGATTCCGCCCCGCGTTTCGTCAGATCCTCATCGGCATGACCACATACCGGTACTGGTCCGGCACGTCTCCCCTGCCGGCCGCATCTCCCCCGCGCTCTTCTGATCTTTCAACTCGAACGCCACGCTGTCCTGCGGAATGGCGCGCAGGAAATCAAGCAGGTACTGGGCGTTGAAGCCGATCTCCAGATCGGGCCCCTGATACTCGCTGGGAACGCTCTCCTCGCTCTCTCCGGTTTCCACCGAAGAGGAGAAGACCCGCACTTCGCCGTTGGTAAATTGCACGCGAATCGCGCGCGAACGCTCATCGGCGAACTGCGCCACGCGCTCGATGGCGGCGCGGATCTCGTCCTTGTGCAGTTTCGCCGATCAGCGGATGGTCCTTCGGCAGCACGCGCTCGTAATCCGGAAAATTGCCGGTCAGTTTGCGCGTGATCAGCAGCCGGTGCCCCACCTGAAAGAACAGGTGATTGTCGTCGCCGGCGAAGAGCACCTTGCGCATCCGTCGCCCGCTTCGTCCGCCAGTTTCGTCAACTCCGCCATGGCCTTCTTCGGAACCAGCGCGCGGAACTGCTGCGCGATCGTTCCCGCTCTCGCCCGGCTGGCGCCTGCACAAACGCCAGGCGGTGCCCGTCGGTCGCCACCATCGTCAGGCTTTCCGGCGCGCATCAACAGCAGCGCGCCGTTCAGCGTGAACCGCGACTTTCCTCCATCGAGATCGCAAACGAGGTCCGCGCGATCATCGAAGCCAGCGTCTTCACCGGAATCTCGGCGATCGGTTCCGGCATCTCCGGCAGCTCCGGAAAACTCTCGCGCGACATGCCGGCAATGCGCGTGCGCGAGCGGCCGCTGGTGATACTCGCCCAGTGGTTCTCCAGAAACTTCATGTTCACGTCGCCTTCCGGCAGCAGCCGCACGTAATCAAGCAGCTTGCGCGCCGGAACGGTTCCCGCGCCTTCCTTCTTCACGCGCGCCGGGCAGGAGCAGCGGATCCCCAGTTCCAGATCGGTGGCCGTCAGCGTGACGCGGTCGCCGGCGGCCTCCAGCAGCACGTTCGAGAGAATCGGAATCGTGGTCTTCTTCTCCACCACGCCCTGCGACAGACTCAGTTCCCGCACCAGATCGGCCTTGCTGACAGTGAATTCCATGGGCCACTGCTCCTCTCTTCTACTGGGTATTTAAATGACCACTTAAAAGAACCGTATTCATCGGGCCTGTGCAAATGTTGAAGACTATCTAAATTATACTAAATTCAGCTACTTTTCGCCACACGCAGGCTGTGGGAACAGGTGTGCGCGAAGCGCAAAACCGGCTCTGTCGCAGATTTTACACAGATTTCCAGAGGAGTTTTTACGGGCCTATGTGGAAAATCCGCATAAACTCATTGTAATGAGTCCATTAGACTGTGGAGTAGCCTGTTCAATTCCGGATCGTTATGACGTGTCTGCTCGATTTTGCTTGATGGAGTGGATGACGGTGGTGTGGTGCTTGCCGCCGAAGGCCCGCCCGATCTCCGGCAGCGAGGCGTCGGTCAGCTCTTTCACCAGGTACATGGCCACCTGCCGCGGGTAGACCACCTTCTTGGTGTTGCTCTTTTCCTTGAGCTGCGATTGCTTGATCTGGAAGTTTTCGGCGACGGCTTTCTGGATGGAATCGATGGTGACGCGCCGTTCCTGCACATGGACCAGGTGCTTCAGAACCTGCTGCGCCATGTGCAGATTGATGGGCGTTCCGGTGAGCGAGGAATAGGCGATCAGCTTGATCAGCGCGCCTTCCAGCTCCCGGACGTTGGACTTGGTCTTGCGCGGCCATGAACGTGCGCACGTCGTCCGGCAGCCTGACGCCCTTCCGCCTCGGCCTTCTTGTCCAGAATGGCCATTTTGGTTTCGAGGTCGGGCGGCTGGATGTCGGCCATCAGTCCCCACTCGAAACGGGACCGCAGGCGCTCGACCAGGCCGGGGATTTCCTTGGGCGGCGAATCGCTCGAAATCACGATCTGCTTCTGATGGTCGTGCAGCTCGTTGAAGGTATGGAAGAATTCTTCCTGCGTCCGCTCCTTGTTGCCCAGGACGTGAATGTCGTCGATCAGCAGAACGTCGGCCTCGCGGTAGCGCTGGTGGAACTGCTGCATGCGCTCGGTGCGGATGCAGGCGATCATCTCGTTCATGAACCGCTCGCTCGAAGTGTAGATCACCCGCATGGAGGCGTAGCTGGTCGATCAGCTCGCGCCCGATGGCGTGCATCAGGTGCGTCTTGCCCATGCCCACCCCGCCGTAGAGGAACAGCGGGTTATAGCTGCGCGAGGGATTCGTCCGCCACCGATTGCGCGGCGGCATGCGCGAACTGGTTGCAGGCGCCCACCACGAACGTCTGAAAGGTGAATTTCGGGTTCAGCGGGCTGGTGCGGGAATCGAATTCCGTGGGATCGCACGGATGGCGGAGCCGGGTGCGGGACACCGTCCGTAATGTTCGGTTCGAAACTGACGTGCTGAACGGGAGCCCCAGGTCGCGAATCGCGTCGCGCACCAGGGCCGCGTACTCGGTCTCCAGCCATGCCCGCGTTTCGCGGTCGGGCACCGAGACAAATAGAGTGGTACCGTCGATGCCGGCGAACGACGTACCCCGCAGCCAGTTGTCGTAGCCTTCGGGGCTGATTTGTTGTTGCAGATGATTGCGGATTTGATCCCAAAGGTTCATGGCGCGTGTTTACGACGAACAGTTTTCCACAGCAATTCCACAAGGTTGTGGGACGCGGATTTGCCCGACTTGAGAGGAACTGCGACAGGCTGGCCGATACCTCCGTCTATCGAAACCGAACTGTAGTCTAGCATACCGGCGCAGCTCTGCTGCACATTTATAACTGCGTCTTTTCAGCGCTTTTCGCGCAACGTTTGACACCGCTGCTGTTTCGGAGGAAAATGGATTGTTCTATCGCGCGGGAGTAACTCAGCTGGTAGAGTGCGACCTTGCCAAGGTCGATGTCGCGGGTTCGAATCCCGTCTCCCGCTCCATGGTTTTCATGCGTAAGCTCGTCGCGATTCTCTTCTGTGCCGCCGTTTTAGGCTTCTCCCAGGATTACAAGCTGGAGCCGGTTGCGTCGGCTCCTCCCGATCTGCCTTCCGCCTATTCCGCCCTCGTTGCCGGCGCAGGGTTATCGCGTTGTCGGCTCGTGCCGGCCCGTGGTGCGAAATCTGGTTTCGGAAGAGCATTCCCACCGGCGCCAAGCCGACCGATCCCGCCATCACGCTGCCGATTGCGCAGGGCACGTTCCTGGGGATTCTGCGCTTCCCGGCGAATGGCGCCGACCGGCGCGGGCAGACGGTGAAGCCGGGTGTCTACACCATGCGGTATAGCGATTTCCCCGTGGATGGCGCGCACCAGGGCGTGGCGCCGCAGCGGGATTTCGCCCTGCTCACACCCATCGCCAACGACGCCGACCCCGCCGCCATGCCCGATTTCGACAAGCTCGTCACCATGAGCAAGACGTCCGGCACGAATCACCCCTGCGTGTTTTCACTGGAACCGCCTGCGGGCAACACCTTTCCCCAGATCACCAAGGAAGGCGACGGCGATAAGGATACGGTCCTGAACGTGAAAGTCGGCGATCTGCCGATTGCCATCATCGTGGCCGGGCAGGCCGGCGCGTAATTGTGGGGCAGGCGTTTTCGCCTGTCAAACCCGGCCCGCTCCCCGGAACTCTCAGGCAGGCCCAGCGCTATCCGGCCACCCTCTCAATCGCATCGGCTCCGCAGATCTGCTCCATGGCCGCGCGGAATTCCTTGTCGGGCCGCACCTTCGCCGGCACGTCCAGCAGCACCGAAAAATCGCGCGGCGCTTCCAGGCGCAGGCGCACCTGCGTGGTTCCCGGCTTGCTGCGGAACAGCTCTTCGAGCGCCTGCGCCCTGTCCGCCGCCATTGTGCCCGAGCCAGACGCGGATGGAAATCACGCGCGGGCAGATCCACGCGCGCGTTGTCGAGCGGCACGATGTCCTGCACCGAAATCTTGGCCGCGCCGCTTCTCCTCCGGCAGCACCAGGCCGCGTACCAGCACCGCCTGGTCTTCCACCACCTGCGGCGCCAGCCGCTCGTAGTTGGTGGCGAACACCAGCGCTTCCACGGCGCCGGTGCGGTCTTCGATGCGTCATGGCGCCCACGGCTTGCCTTCCTTGTTGCGCTTGCGCGTGATGCCGGTGAGCACGCCGCAGAGCGCCACTTCGGCGTCCTTCGCGAGGCCTTCCAGGTTGCTGGTGTCGTGCGTGGCGAGCTCCGCGATCTTATCGGCGTAGCCGTCGAGCGGATGGCCCGGTCACCCAGAAGCCGAGCAGTTCCTTTTCGCCGGCGAGTTTTTCCTTGTCGCGTCCAATCCGGCACGTTGGGCAGCGGCACGGGCGCGTGTTCTTCGGCCTCCGAGCAATTCGCCGAACAGACCCACCTGGCCGCTTTCGCGGTCGCGCCGGGCGCGCTGGCCGGCTTCCATGGCGCGATTCCACGGCCGCGAATTTCTGCGCGCGCGTGCCTTCCAGCGAATCCATCGCGCCGGCTTTGATCAGGCTCTCGATCATGCGCCGGTTGACCGCGCCCAGGTCGACTTTCTCGCAGAATTCGATGCAGCGAACGGAAGCGTCCCGACTTCCGGCGCGCGCCTTGCCGATCGCCTCCACCGCCGACTGGCCCGAGGTTCTTCACCGCGCCCAGGCCGAAGCGGATGGCCTCTGCCGTCCGGCGTGAAGCTCCAGTCGCTGGCGTTCACATCGGGCGGCAGAATCGTGATGCCCATTTCGCGGCATTCGTTGATGTACTTCACCACCTTGGCCGTGTTGCCGGTTTCCGAGGTGAGCAGCGCGGCCATGAAATCCACCGGATAGTGCGCCTTCAGATACGCCGTGACGAACGCCAGGTACGCATACGCCGCCGAGTGCGACTTGTTGAAGCCGTAGCCGGCGAACTGCTCCATCAGGTCGAAAATCTTCTCGACCTTCTTCTGCGGGAAGCCGCGTTCGAGCGCGCCCTGGATGAAGCGCTCGCGCTGCTTGGCCATCTCCTCGGCCTTCTTCTTGCCCATGGCGCGGCGCAGCAGGTCGGCATCGCCCAGCGAATAGCCGGCCAGGCGGTTGGAGATCTGCATCACCTGTTCCTGGTAGACGATGACGCCGTAGGTCTCTTCGAGCAGCTCCTTCAGCTCCGGCAGATCGTACTGCACCGCGCGCCGGCCCCACTTGCGCTCGATGAAATCGTCCACCATGCCGCCCTGGATGGGGCCGGGGCGGTAGAGCGCGTTGAGCGCGGTGAGATCTTCCAGGCGGCTGGGCTGGTAGCGGCGCAGAATGTCGCGCATGCCCGGCGATTCGAACTGGAACACGCCGCTGGTGAAGCCCTTGCAGAAGACTTCGTAGGTGGCCGCGTCGTCGAGCGGCAGGTCTTCGAGCACCAGCGTCGACGCCGTGGCGCTTCTCGATCAGCCGCAGCGCGTCCTGGATCAGCGTGAGCGTGGTGAGGCCCAGGAAATCCATCTTGAGCAGCGCCGAGCTTGTCCAGCCCGTTCATGTCGAACTGCGTCACAATTTCGTCGCGGTTGGTCTTGTAGAGCGGCACCAGTTCTTTGCAGCGGCTGCGGCGAGATCACCACGCCCGCGGCGTGCACCGAGCAGTTGCGCGCCAGGCCTTCGAGGCGCAGCGCCACCTTCAGCACGTCGTCCACGCGCGGATCTTTCTTGCGCGAGCTCCGTCGAAGCCCGGCTCCTGCTGCGATGGCGTCGGTGAGCGAGATGTTGAGGACGTTGGGCACCATCTTGGTGATGCGCTCCACGTCGGCGAAGGGCATTTCGAGCACGCGGCCCACGTCTTTGATGGCCGCGCGCGCGCCCAGCGTGTTGAAGGTGATGATCTGCGCCACCTGCTCGCGGCCGTACTTTTCGGTGACGTATTGGATCACCTCGCCGCGGCGGTTCATGCAGAAATCGACGTCGATATCGGGCATGCTGACGCGCTCCGGATTGAGGAAGCGCTCGAACAGCAGGCCGTACTGCAGCGGGTCGATATCGGTGATCGCCATGGCGTAGCCGACCAGGCTGCCGGCCGCCGAGCCGCGTCCCGGCCCCACCGGAATGCCGTGCGCTTTGGCGTAGCGGATGAAGTCCCAGACGATGAGGAAGTAGCCGGAGAACTTCATCTTCTGGATCATCTGGATTTCGCGATCCAGGCGCTCGGCGTAATCCGCGAGGTCGTGCTTCAGCATGCCCTTGGCGCGCATGCGCTTCCAGGCGCGGGCGGCGCTTTTCGAAGCCCTGCCGCGCGACGTATTCGAAATAGGTGTCGGCGGAGTGGTCTTCCGGCACGTCGAATTTCGGGAACGGCTCCTTGACCTTTTCGAGCTTGACGTGGCAGCGCTGCGGCGATCTCCCAGGTGCGGTCGAGCGCGTCTTCCAGCTCGCCGAACAGCTCCATCATCTCGTCGCGCGATCTTCAGGTAGAAATCGGGCGTGTTCCAGCGCATGCGGTTGGGGTCGCTGAACGATCTTGCCGGTCTGGATGCACAGCAGGATTTCGTGCGCGCGCGCGTCTTCCCTGCGCAGGTAGTGCGAATCGTTGGTGGCGACCAGCGGCAGGCCGGTTTCATGCGAGAGGCGGTTGAGCTGCGGCGTGAGGCGCTTGTCCTGCTCGAGGTGATGGTCCTGCACTTCGAGGAAGAAGTTGTTGCGGCCGAAGATGTCGGAATAGGTGTAGGCCAGGCGCTCGCGCGTCGTCGTACTTGTCGGAGAGGATGGTTTCCGGGATGTGCCCGCGCAGGCAGGCGGACATGGCGATCAGGCCCTTGGAGTGCGAGCGCCAGCAGGTCCATATCGATGCGCGGCTTGTAGTAGAAGCCGTCGAGGTAGCCGGTGGAGACCAGGTTGATGAGGTTGCGATAGCCCTCCTGGTTCTCGCACAGCAGCACCAGGTGGTTGTAGCGGTCGGTATCGGAGCGGGTCTTGTGGCCCTGCTGCGAGACGTAGACTTCGCAGCCGATGACGGGATGGACGCCGGCGGCTTTGGCGGCGTTGTAGAACTTCACCGCGCCGAAGAGGTTGCCGTGATCGGTCATGGCCACGGCGGGCATTTTCTGCTCGGCGATGATCTGCATCAGCTGGTCGATATCGCAGGCGCCGTCGAGCAGGGAATAATCGGTGTGGCAGTGCAGGTGGACGAAGGACATTTGGCCTTGCACTCTTCCCGGGGGAGGCTGGAAACGTGGTAGGGACGGGCAGATTCGAACTGCCGACCTGTCGCTTAGGAGGCGACCGCTCTATCCATCTGAGCTACGTCCCCGGTATATCCCATTGTACCCGCGGGGCGCGGGAATCGCCGGCCGATCGGCGGCGGAAAGCGGCGAACTTTCCGCCGCGTCTGGCGTACATTCAAAATATGCAATTCAGTCGGATGTTGTGTGTGGCTCGTGGTGGGGGCGGCGGCGGCCTTCGGACAGGGTGCGCCGGCGCGCGTGGAATTCGAAGTATCGTCGGTGAAAGCGGCGCCGTTGACGCCGGAGCATGTCAACATCGGGATCCATATCGATGGGGCGCAGGTGCATGCCGCGCAATATTCGTTGAAGGACTTCATTCAGACGGCATTCCGCGTGAAGAACTACCAGATCGACGGTCCGGATTGGCTTTCGGCGGCGCGGTTCGATGTGGATGCCAAGATTCCGGAGGGCGCCACGCGGGAACAGGTGCCTGAGATGCTGCAATCGCTGCTGGCGGACCGGTTCGGCCTGAAGGTGCATCGCGCAAGCAAGGAGTTTGCCGGTCTACGCGCTTTTGGCGGCCGAGTGACGGGCCGAAAATGACCGAGTCGCCCGCCGACCCGGAGGGCGCGGCTCCGTGCAAGGAATCGGTGGACGTGAAGGCGACCGGGGGCCGCGATGGGCGTGCACCTGGATTACGGGTGCGGCTCGTATTTCTCGTTCGCCAACGACAGCATGGAGGGCAAGAAGCTGGGGATGGCCCGGTTTGTGGACATCCTTGGGCGTTTCACGGATCGGCCCGGTTGTCGATATGACGAAAGCTGCCCGGGCCGATATGATTTCGTCCTGCCATTAACGCCCGAGGATTACAGGTCGATGTTGATCCGCTCGGCGGTGGCGGCCGGAGTCGAGCCTGCCGCCGCAGGCGCTGCGGATGATGAACGGGGGCGAGGACTCGCTGATGATGGCGCTGCGCCGGTTGGGCCTGAAACTGGACGCCGCGTAAAGCACCGCAGGAAGTGCTGGTGGTGGACGAGATCCGCAAGACGCCCACCGAGAACTGAGCGCGCCGCCGCTTGCCCATTTTGGACAGCAGGTCGGAGGTGGCATGCGCCGGAAGGGCTCTCAAGTCCGGGCGAGCCCTTTGCGCCCGATATCCGTGCGATAGTGCATGCCGTCGAAGTGGATGCAATCGACGGCGCGATACGCGGCGGAAATGGCGGCCGGCAGATCGGGGCCGGCGGCCGTCACGCCCAGCACGCGCCCGCCCGCAGTTTCGAGGCGGTCCGCGGTGCCAGCGGGTTCCGGCATGAAAGACGGTGGCGCCGGTGGCTTCGGCTTCGCGCGATTCCCGTGATGGGTTTGCCGGTTTCGTAAGAGCCCGGATATCCGCCGGAAGCCAGGACCACGCAGACGCTGGGACCGGGATTCCACTCGAGGCGCGTTCCCGCAAGGCGGCCTTCGGCCGCGGCCATCAGGGCCGGAACGAAATCGGATTGCATGCGGTGCAGGAGCGGTTGAGTCTCCGGATCGCCCAGGCGGACATTGAATTCGAGGACTTTGGGACCGGCGGCGGTCATCATCAGGCCGGCGTAGAGGAAGCCGGTGAAGCGGGTGCGTTCGACGGTGGGGAGAATGACGTGGTCCAGAACCATCCGGGTCTGGGCTTCGGTGAGGATGCGGGAGTCGGAATAGGCGCCCATGCCGCCGGTGTTGGGTCCGGTGTCGCCATCAGAGACGGCTTTGTGGTCCTGGGAAGCGGCGAGGGGCAGGGCATCCCGGCCATCGCAGAGGGCGATGAAGCTGACTTCTTCGCCGCGCAGGAATTCCTCGATGACGAAAGGGGGCTTGAGGCTGGCGAGGGCGGTTTCGGCTTCCGGACGGTTGTGGGCGATGACCACGCCTTTGCCGGCGGCCAGGCCATCGGATTTGAGGACGAGGGGAAAGCCGATGCGGTCGAAGGCGGCTGGGGCTTCGGCCGGATGGGCGACGGTAACGAAGCGGGCGGTGGGAATAGAGGCTTCGACAAAGAAGTTCTTGGCGAAGATCTTGCTGCCCTCCAGGCGGGCGGCGTCGCGCGCGGGGCCGACAATGCGGAGACCGCGGGCGCGGAATTGGTCGACGATCCCTTCGACGAGGGGAACTTCCGGTCCGACGACGGTCAGGTCGGGGGTGAGTTCGGCGGCTTGGGCTGGGGGCAGGCAGGTGGCGATCTGGGCTATGCCAGGGTTGCCGGGGGAAGCGAAGATCTCGGCGCCCGGCGACTGCGCGAGTTTCCAGGCCAGGGCGTGCTCGCGCCCGCCGCTGCCGATGATCAGAATTTTCATGGCGATAGCTACAATGGTAACAATGCAGGAGAAGTATGACGTAGTCGTGGTGGGCGCTGGTCACGCGGGATGCGAAGCCGCCCGGGCGTGCGCGCGGATGGGCCTGAAGACCGCGATGGTCACGATGAATCTGGACCTGATCGCGCAGATGTCGTGCAATCCGGCGATCGGCGGCATCGCCAAAGGGCATCTGGTGCGGGAGATCGACGCGCTGGGCGGCGTGATGGGCGAAATGGCGGATGCGGTGGGGATCCAGTTCCGCCTGCTGAATACCAGCCGCGGTCCGGCGGTTTGGTCTCCGCGCGCGCAGATGGACAAGAAGCAGTACCGGGTGCGGATGCGGGAGGTGCTGGAACGCGAGCCGAATCTGCGCATCAAGCAGGCGGAAGTGGCCGCGCTGCGGTTGGAGGGCGGCCGGGCGGCGGGCGTGCTGCTTGCGCGACGGGCGGTCGATTGTCGCGGGCGCGGTGATCGTGACGACCGGGACATTCCTGAATGGTCTGGCGCACGTCGGGCGAGGCACGGTATAGCTGCGGCCGCAATGGCGAGGCGCCGTCGGAGTTGCTGGGCGGGCAACTGCGGTCGCTTGGGCTTGCGGTGGATGCGGCTGAAGACCGGAACGCCGCCGCGGCTGGACGGGCGGACGATCGATTGGACCCAGTTCGAGCGCCAGCCCGGGCGATGCCGAACCGACTCCGTTTTCGTTCCTGACGGAGCGGATTGAGCGGCCGCAGATTGAGTGCTATATCGGGTACACCACGGCGGAGACGCTGCGGATCCTGCGGGAGGCGATTCCGCGGTCGCCGCTCTATAGCGGCCAGATTGAAGGCGTGGGGCCGCGATATTGCCCGTCCATCGAAGATAAGGTCGTCAAGTTTCCGGACAAGGAGCGGCACCAGATTTTCCTGGAGCCGGAGGGTCTGGATACGAACGAGGTGTACGTGAACGGGATGTCGACCAGCATGCCGATCGACGTGCAGGCGGCGATGGTGGCGTCGATTCCCGGGCTGGAGGATGCGGAGATGATTCGGCCGGGGTATGCGATTGAATATGATGCCATCGATCCGCGGGAACTTGTCCCATAGCGCTGGAGGTGAAGGGGATCGCAGGGTTGTTTCTGGCCGGCCAGATCAACGGCACTTCGGGGTATGAGGAGGCGGCGTGCCAGGGATTGGTGGCGGGGATCAATGCGGCCGCGGCGCTTTCGGGGCGGGATCCGGTGGTGGTGGGCGCGGACGGAAGGATACACGGGGATCCTGATCGATGACCTGGTTACGCAAGGGCGCCGATGAGCCGTACCGGATGTTCACTTCGCGGGCGGAGTACCGGCTGCATCTGCGAATCGACAATGCGGATGCGCGGTTGACGCCGGTCGGTCGGCGGGTCGGGCTGGTTGGGGATGACGCGGTGGGGCATGTTCGAGCGGAAGCAGGCGCAGATCGCGGCGTTGCGGCAGGCGCTGGAGGGGCACCGGAACGGGCAGCGGCTGAAGAGTCCTGAAGCGTCGATCCACGAATTCGGGGAGTGGGTCGCGGGTGTTCTGGGGGCGCCCGTGGTGCGGGGCGTTCTGGAGACGGTCGAGACGGAAACGAAGTACAGCGGGTACATCGCGCAGCAGGAGCGGCAGATGGCGCGACTGGCGGGCTCCGGGGGCCGCAGGATTCCGGCGGACTTCGTATATAAGGGGATCGCCGGGCTCTCGCGCGAGGTCTGGGAGAAGTTGGAGCGGGTTCGGCCGGAGACGCTGGGGCAGGCGGCCCGAATTCCGGGCGTGACGCCAGCCGCGATCGCGCTCTTGGACGTGCACATGAGTTTGGCCCATGTTTCGTGAGTTGCTGCAACCCTGCGGCGTGAAGCGAGGCTGAGGCCGCTGTTCTGGGGGCGCACTACGAGTTGTTGTGCCGGTGGAACAAGGTCGTCAATCTGACTGCGATTGGCACATTGGAAGAGGCGGTCGCTCCGGCATTACTGTGAAGCATTGTTCTTGGCCTCGCGGCTACCGGAGGATGTGGCAAGTGTGGCGGATATCGGTTCGGGCGCCGGCTTCCCCGGATTCCCGTTGGCGGTGGTCCGGCCGGGGTGTACGGTGACCCTGATCGAGGCAGATCAGCGGAAAGCTGTATTTCTGCGGGAGGCCTCGCGGGGGATTCGGAATATCCGGGTGTTGGCGATGCGTGCGGAGGCGGTGAAGGAACGGTTCGATTGGGTGATTTCGCGGGCGGTCAGTTACGCCGATCTAGGAAGGGGCGGGTGGAAGTTGGGGGATCGGCTGGCGCTGCTAACAGGAGTCGATATCCCGCCCGGTGAGTGGGGTTTGAGTTGGGAGTCGGTTCCGGTTCCGGACTCGCGACAGAGGTTCCTGCGGATGCTCAGCGCCCCAAAGTTCCACGTGAAACGCTGTTCCACGTGAAACATTCGCACGCGTTTCATGTGAAACAGGAAGCGTGCTAGTATGACCGCTTGAGCCGAGTACTCGCAATTGCCAATCAGAAAGGTGGAGTTGGCAAGACGACCACCGCCATCAACTTGGCCGCCTCGCTCGCCGCAAGCGATCTACGGGTCCTGGTGATCGATTCGGATCCTCAGGGTAACACCACCACCGGGCTCGGCATGACCAAGACACTCGAACGACCGAGCCTCTACGACGTCCTGCTGGGCGATACCGAGCCCGCCCTCGCCGTGGCACTAACCGAGTTCGATGGTCTCCACATCATCACCGCCGACAAGAATCTCATCGGCGCCAACCTGGAGCTCGTCGACCTGCCGAACCGGGAATTCCGCCTCCGGGAGCGAATCCAACCTCTCCGGGCGGCCTACGACTTCCTCCTCATCGATTGCCCGCCCGCTCTCGACCTGCTCACCCTCAACGCCCTGATTGCCGCCGATTCCGTCCTCGTTCCCATCCAATGCGAATTCTTCGCGCTGGAAGGCGTTTCCGAGCTCATGGACACGGTGGACCGGATCCGCGTGGCTTTCCAGCACCCGCTGCAGCTCGAAGGCATCCTCCTCACCATGTTCGATGACCGGACCAACCTTACTCGCCAGGTGGCATCGGATCTAAAGGAGTTCTTCGGAGCCCAGGTCTTCCAAACCGTCATCCCTCGCAGCATCCGCCTGGCGGAAGCGCCCAGCTTCGGGAAACCCATCATCGTCTACGACCCCCGGTCCAAGGGCGCTGAAAGCTACATTCAACTCGCCAAAGAGCTTCTCGACCATGAACAAAACCGAAAATCCGCGCAAGGTGCTCGGTAAAGGCCTGCACGCGCTCCTGGCGACCCGCACCCAGGCGCCGCCCGTGCCCCAGCCGGAAATCCAATCCGCGCCGCGACCAGGCCTCTCACCGCGCCCATCGATTCCATCGATGCGAACCCCCTCCAACCGCGCCGCGTCTTCCACGCGGACCGCCTGGCGGAGCTCGCCCAATCCATCCGCGCCAACGGAATCGTCCAGCCACTCGTCGTCCGCAGCGCCGGCGCCCGCTATCAGTTGATTGCGGGGGAGCGCAGATGGCGCGCGGCCAAACTCGCCGGCCTCACGAATGTTCCCATTGTGGTTCAGGGAAATCCCCGATGACCGCCTCCTCGAAATCACTCTCGTCGAGAATATCCAGCGCGAGGATCTCAACCCGATTGAAACCGCCGTGGCCTTTGAGCGCCTAGGGCGCGAGTTGAACCTTTCCGCCGAACAGATCGGCTCCCGCACAGGCAAAGACCGCACCAGCATCCTCAATTTTATTCGCCTTCTGCAATTGCCGCAGGATCTTCAGCAACTAGTGGCGGAGCGGCGCCTGTCCGCATGGCCATGCCCGCTGTCTCCTGAGCCTTCCCACCGCCGGAATTGCAGCGCGAAGTGGCCGAGAAGGCCGTGGCCCAGGGATGGTCCGTCCGCCAGACCGAGCGCACCACGCAAAAGATGATCGCCGGCCGCCAGCCCAAGCATGTGGACGACGTTCAGACGGACCCGAATGTTAAAGCCGCATTGGACCAGATGCAGCGGGTCCTTGGGACCAAGGTCCGCATCGTCGAAAAGCCCAAGAAGGGCGGCCGCATCGAAATCGACTATTACTCGCAGGACGACCTGGATCGCATCTACAGCGTGATTGTGGGGGAGTAAGGGCGGCTCGCTGCCGCCTACTTCAGCAACTGCAGGATGTCCGCCAGCTCCTGCCGGATTCCGGGCAATGGATTCTCGGCAAACAGGTCCTGCTGGATCCGCTTGGCGGCTTTGGGGCGGGAAGTCTTCGCCTCCGCCTGCAACGATTGCCGCGCGCCCTCTATGGTGAACCGCCGCTCATAGAGCAGGTGCTTGATGCGCAGCAACAGCTCGACATCCTTCCGCCGATAGAGCCGGTGGCCCGTGCCCGATTTCTTCGGCGAGAGCACCGGGAACTCCGATCTCCCAGTAGCGCAGCACGTAAGGTTCAACGCCGAGCAACTCGCTCACCTCTCCGATTTTGAAATACAGCTTATCGGGGATTTCGGGCGAGCCGGACTGTAACGCAATCTCGGTCATGATTCATTCGGTCATCCTAGCTCAGTTCGCCGAGATTGTCACGACATGTTGGCCGCGCGGCAGAAACAGCACCGGTGTCGACCGGATTTTCGCAGGCCACGCCATCCACCTGGAGAGACTTGGGGATCGAGTCCAGAATGGCGATGGCTCGGGAAGCGGAATCAGTACGAGAAGCTCGATCCTGCCGGCGCCCAGAACCCGCGCCGATTTCAGACCGCCGCTGAGACGCAGCAATGCCGGGGCCGCGGGCACCGCCCCGGGTTCGATACTGTGCGACCCCGCCGGCAGCCAGAGGGTCGACCCGTCCGCAGCGGGCCACGGCATCCCATCCACCATGGCCGGACCGTGCCACGGCACCCCCACTTCCGTAGACGACTCGATCCACCACCTTCTTTCCGATGGCGCTCGTAACGCGTCACTGCCGCCGCAGCCGAAGGCAGCAAGGCTCAGATCCGGCGCCAGCAACGAGTTCTCGAAATACAGCGCCACGCGAGCGAAATTGGCGCGCGGCATGATGCACCAATTCGAACAGTTCCGTGCCGGTTTGTTGCTTGGTGGGATAAACATCCTGATACCGATCGACGATGTTCGATATCGATGGCCAGCCGCTCGCGATGCGGCGTCAGCGCGCGGTACCGCTCCGCGATCGCCTGGTAGCGCTGCGGCCCCAGGTTCCAGACCGTGGCCGGATCCTCGATCAGGAACGTGAAGCTGTGCTGTGTCGAGCAGCGGCAGCACGCGCGCGGCATCGGCGCCGATGGCGTCCCGCATGCCCGTGTCGAACCGGTCGTCGACATGCGTGAGCACCAGGTCCAGATGCGGCTTCTGATCGCGCGCAGCGCCTTCCATCTCCGCCAGCCACTCCTCCTGCATGCGCCGCGCGAGCTCGGCGCGGAAATCGAGGAACGCCTGCGCGATGCGTCGTCCTTGCGCGCTGCCGAAAAGCTCGATCGGGTCGAAGCCGCTGGCTCCGCTGAAATTCCGCGCGCACATCGTCGTTCATGGGCGTGAAGCGCGACGGGTTGCCGATGCCCTCGAGCGATTCGAAATACAGCTCGGCCAGGTTGACGCCGTCCCAATCGAACCGCCCCACCAGGTCTGCGCACGCCCGCCGCCACGGCGCGGAAGCAATCGCGATTGGTCAGGTTCATGAGCTTGCGCCAGTCGAGCTGCGCATCCTGCAGCACGGCGGTCTTCTCGCGCCACTCCGGATGTTCGTTCCAGAACTTCTCGCTGACGTGCGGCAGCTCCAGCCAGGCATACACCAGAATGCCCTGGCGATGGCAGGCTTCGATCAGCCGGCGCAGGTAGGCGTCCTGTTCCGGCGTCGGCATCGTAGAAATGCCAGGCGGCCACGTGCAGCGCGGCGATGCCGGCTCTTCCGCCAGCGCGCCGCGAAGTAATCCAGATCCACGCGCGACCGGTACGCGGAATCGAAGAACGCCCACAGCCGCGACGGAGCGGAACGGCGGCTCGAGCCCCAGATCGCAGAGCGCATTGCAGCAGATAGGGAAAGCGCTCATACCCGCGCTCGCCGGGCGGCGACGCGATCCACAAGACGGCGCCCGCGCCGCGGCGCAGCCCGGCCATCATCGGCGCCTTGCTCCAGCGCTCGCGTGCGAAGACCCTGGCGCCCGCCGGCAGATCGAAAACCGGCAGCTCCAGAGCCCTTCTCCCAGACGATCGGCAGCGCCGGGCCGATGCACGTCGGTGAGGCTATTTACCTTCACATTGTCCTTGCCGCGCCGGAACCCGAACATTTCCGCCAGCGACGATTCGCCTTCCAGAATCAGAATGGCGCCGCCGTTCACACGGCGCATTCCATTCCGTCGAAGCCGCCGCGCCGGTCCGCGCCACGAACACGTGCGCCACCCCGGCCGGCTGCTGCTCCAGGCCGATGGAGGAAAGAATCGCGGGCCAGGCCCCGGCGTCAGCGGAGAGAACCGAGAAATAGGGCAGAGTGGCCGCCCAGACCGGCCAGGCCGCCAGGAGCACGCCCCATCTAATGGCTGAACGCATACCAGAATCCCGTGCGGAAATCGGTGAAATTCGGGCGTCGCGGGTTGTCCTGGTTGACCAGGTACACCCCGCGCAGCAGGTTTACCGTCACATACGATGACGGCATGCAGCGTAGATCCGGATTCCCGGACCCGTCTCCACAAAGTTCGCCCAGTATTGCCGTTGCACGTCGAAGGTGACGTTGGCGTTCCAGTAAACCTGCATCGGCCCGGTCACCCGTACCGAACCGCGATTGGTCGTAGACCAGGAAATCCTTGTTGAAGCGCGAAATGATAGAGCGCGTCCACCGTAGTATCGGACCACTTGCCCGAAGCGGCGCGCGAACGAAACGCCGCCGCGGTAATCCGGCAGTGCGTGGTGCGTCACGTAGCCCACCGCCGAGCCCGCCTCGAACCAGCCCGCGCTCCGCGCCAGGTCGTAGTGCGTCAGCCCCAGCGCCAGGATGACCGATTGCTCGGAGAGCGATTGCGGCATGAACAGCGCCGAATTCGCCCACCACCCGCACGCTTATATAAGGTTGCACAAACAGCCCGGCATTCAGCTCCGTCTTCACCTGCCCATAGGTGAAAACGTGTTCCAGCGCGTGGAATAAATCGGGTATAGCCAGCCGGAGGTGCGCCAGCGCTCGGTGGAGAGCCGCAGATTCTTCCACGCCCGTGCGGCTTCCGCCGCCACCTGCGGGTCCGGACTCCGCCGCGCCAGGTCGAACCAGCCACCGCCAGCCGGTCCTGGTGCAGAATGTTGTAACGTCCACCCCAGCTTCAGCATGACATCGAAATCGCCGGGGTCCGCCTCATGCGCCACTTCCAGATATTTGAGCGCGTCCTTCATGTACCCGGCCTTAATGCTCCGCTCGGCCATGACCTTGGCATCGATGGAAGCCTGCTGCGGCTCGGGACGCGGCCGCAGAACCTGCGGCATGCGCAGCACTGCCCGCACGCGGTTGGCCAGGTCGTCGTCGGAGCCGGCCAGCACGCGGTCGAACAACGGCTGTGCCGCCGCCCGTTCGCCGCGCGCGTATAGCAGGAAGCCGAGCTGCGTTGCCGAAAGCAGATCCCCTGGCGCGGTTTCCGTGACGACAGCGAAATTCCGCCTCCGCGTCCGGCTGCTGTTCCATGCGCAGCAGAGGATATGCCAGCTCGCGCCGCAGCTCCGATATTGCCCGGGTCCAATGCCGAGCGCGCGCCGGAATTCGGGCACGAACGGGTAGCGGTCCGGCAGCAGCTCGCGCGCCATTTCGGCCGCACGCGGCTCACCCCCGCGCGAAGCCGCCAGCAGTGCGGCGTTGGCATCTTCCCCGCGCCCCATGGCCTTCCAGACCCGGCCCAGATCCACCAACACCGAGCGCCGCTGCGGTGCTAGCGCGCCACGCCTTTTCGAAGTGCTCCGCCGCCAGCGCCAGCTCGTCCCGCTGCTCCGCCAGCCGGGCCAGCTCATAGTGCGCGCTGAAATTGTCGGCGCCCATCGCGATCGCGCTTTTCCAGCGCTCGATTCCCGCCGCCAGCGGCCCGTCGATATTCCGGAAGGCCTGTTCGGCGGTCGCGTTCCCGGTCTTGCGGATGCGGTCGAAGATGCGCCGGGCTTCGGCCTGTTCCTTGCCCTCGTACGCCAGAAACGCGTACTCCATCGCCACCGCCACGTCGGCCGGATCCAGCCGCATGGCTTCGCGGAACTGCTCGCGCGCCAGATCGTTTTCTCCGATCTTCAGGTAGGTGTACGCCAGGTCCTTGCGAATGGAAGCGCGGCCGGGAGCCGCTTCCACGCCTTTCCGGAAATTCTCGACGGCAGTATCGTAATCGCGCGCGCGCAGCGCTTCGTAAGCGCGCGCCAGCGGGGCGTAGGCGGGGTCCTGCGCCTGCGCCAGCGCCATGCCGCAGGCGGCCAGATACACTACGAGCCGCATATACCGTCATTCAGATAGTGCGGCCGAAGCGCCGCTCCTCTCGCCTAAATCTTACCGGCCCGCGCGTTTGGAGCGCTCCGCCGCGGCTTCCCGGCCGCTACCGGCGCCGGCTGCGGCATCTCGCCCCATAGCACCAGGGAGCGCAGATCGCGCTGCAGCGCCAGCGCCAGCAGCATTGGCAGCATGTAGGGCAGGACGTTCGCGCCCAGGTAATCGGCGAACGAGACCAGCCAGCCCACCGCCATCGGCGCATGCGGATACACGTGCACCACCAACACGTGCGCCGCATAAGCCAGCTCGCAAAACGGCTGCACCACCAGCGAAATCCCGCTGCCCACCAGAAAATTGCGCCACAATTGCCAGGACCACGGCCCGGCGAACAGGAAAGCCCAGTAAATAGGAAGATTGAGCGTGCTCAGCGTCGCCACGCGCGCTTCCGCCACGATGCGCACCGAGCGGTAATGCGTGCCCGGCGCCGGCAATTGCAGATACCAGTCGCCGTCGGGCTGGATGGCCACGCTCGTGGGCGCATGCGCGCCGGGGATAGACTCCAGCACCAGACCACAGGAGAACTGCACCCAATCGAGCAGGGGTCCGCGCAGCGCAAACCACCACAACGGCAGCAGCGCGGCCAACCATAGCGAGGCGCGCAGGGCGAAGCGTAGCTGGGGCCTATCCCGCCACGGCATTGCGAGCCGATCTCCGCACCAGAATCGCCCAGCCCCAAAAGATCGCCAGCGTGTCGATGACGATCAGGCCTTCCCACAGGTAGAGGTGCGCGAAGTCGAACCAGCTCCGGTTATACTGCCCCAGGTAGAACAGGCTGACGATCCGGACCAGGTTCAAGGCATGCAAAACTATGGTGCCGGCAGCCAGGCCCTTCAACTTGTCCTTCCACCCCGCGGGGTACACCAGGATGGCGGACCACAGCAGCACGCTCACGTTCACCGCGTTGCACCCGTTCTCCACGCGCACGCTGAAGCCGTTCACGGGGCTGGACAGCGTAGACCCGGAAACCAGCGCCTTGCCGCCAAAGGCATGGATCAGGGCAGCCGTAACATCTACCAGCACCCCCGTCAGCCGCTCCACCCACGCATCCACCGCCGGCACCTGCAGCAGCGCCAGGCCGGCAAACAGGCATACCGGAAACCACACCAGAAAACGGGTTTGCGGCCGCGAAGCGATGCGGGCAGCGCCGTTGGAGGAAGGGGAATCCATGAAGTGTTTATTGTAACGGGTGGGGAACAGCGATCGCGCCCGATCCTCGTGAATCCAGTACGGGCCGGCGCACGGCAACGCCACGAATGTCCCCGACCCTTAACGGTTTTGTCATGCCATTGTCACTTGCCGACTTTAGGATGCGTAGAGGTCCAAAAACAAAACAATGTGTAGTTCCTTACTCGGCAGGCTTAGTGTCTTCGCGGTCGGCATGTTGCTCTGCGCCGCCGGATCGCGCCAACTTCACGCACAGCAGAGCGGCACGGTATCGGGAACGGTCCTCGACCAGGCGGGAAAGCCCATTCCGGAGGCAGTCGTCGCACTGAAGAGCGAATCGACCGGTGCTTCCCGCAGCGTCGTCAGCAACTCGGAAGGAAAGTTTACGGCTTCGGATGTCCCGGTGGGGACTTATTCCCTTCAAGTTTCCGCGCCCGGTTTCGCGTTAGCCACTCGTTCCGGCGGACAGGTGACCGCCGGTGGAACCCTGGACGTTCCGATCAGCATGACCGTCGAATCGGTGGCCACCACGGTCACGGTCAACGAATCCGTATCGGTGGCGGCCATGACGGCGCCCTCGGGTAACACGCTCGAGGCGGATACGGCTAAAACCGAAGTCAGCTCGGAATTCATCAAGAATTTCATGTCGCCCATTGCGGACTACTCCGAATACGTGAATTATGCTCCGGGCACGTTCAGCCTCAATCCCAACGGGATCGGGCTTGGGCAGGGCAAGACGTTTTTCCGCGGCTTTCAGGACGGACAGTACACCATGACCTTCGATGGGATTCCGTTCGAGGACACCAACACGCCGACGCACCATTCCTGGGCGAACTTTCCGAGCGGCTGGACCGACACGGTGGATTTCGACCGCAGCCCCGGCCTTTCCTCCGATTTCGGACCCACCAACTTCGGCGGATCGATCAATATGAAGTCGCCGCCCTTATTTCCGGACCCGGACATTCGCGCGACCATCACCTATGGCTCCTGGGACACGCGCGTGCTGCAACTGGATGGCGACAGCGGCTTCTTCGGACCCGGCAGCCGCAACAGCCTCCTCATGAATATCCAGCAACTGCTGTCCGACGGGTATCAGACTTTCAACCATCAAAAGCGCGACGCGGGCTACGGCAAATATCAGTACCGCGTCTCGGATCGCAGCTCGCTCACGTTGTACGGCGGGCTGGTGGACATCTGGACCAATACTCCCAACAGCACCAACCCCACCCGGGCGCAGGTGGCGCAGTTCGGCGATAACTACCTGCTGGACGGCACTCAGTACCTTCCGAGCGGCGCGCCCGATCCTTATTATTACGCGCTCGACATCTATCACGTGCAGACCGATTTCGAATACGCCGCCTACACGGCCGACCTGGGAAACGGATGGAAGTTTGACACGAAACTGTACACCACCCGCTACTGGAACAAACAGTTCTACCAGAACGGAGGCACGATCAATCTCAGCACCAGCAAGCCCAGCGGCGTCGACAAACTGAATGGCTATCGCCATGCCGGCGACACCGCCATCTTGAGCAAAGAAATCGAAGTGGGGCGTGTTCCGCACCGGCGTCTGGTACGACTGGGCGTATACGGATCGTTACCAGGTCCCATCCAACCCACTGACCCGGCAGGACACGCCGCTGGGTAACTTCCACGAGCATTTCATCACCCAGTCCGGACAGCCGTTTGCCGAATTCGAATGGCACGCCGCTCCGCGACTGGTGGTGACCGCTGGCATTAAGGACGCCAATTACGCCATGGCGCTCAACCAGTATCAGGACAATGGGAAGACGGTCGGCTGCCTGGGCGGGGTGGCTTCGACTTATCCCGGCCTCGGCGCTCCCGCCTGCATCGGCGGGCCGCAGTTTGTCACGCACTCGATCGACTACAATAACTGGCTCCCGAATGTCGCTGCCCGCTATTACATGAACAGCAGCTGGTCCGTTTATGGCCAGTGGGCGGAAGGCAGCATCATTCCGCCCAGCGGAGTTTTCGACGTTCCCAACGCGCAGGTTCTGGTGCCGCCGAAGCCGACCCTGGCCAAGACCTATCAGGTTGGCTCCGTCCTGAAACATCGTCGCTGGACCCTGGATGCCGACGCTTATTACGTCCATTTCCAGAACGCGTACGACACTTACATCGATCCAAGCAGCCTGGAGCCGGTGTTTGTGGCCACCGGACCCACCAATACCAAAGGTATTGGAAGCGGAGAGTAACATCGTAATCGGATGGGGACTTCTCACTGTATCGTCAACGGCACCTTAGGTTCGGCAAAATACCAGGGAGGCCCCAATTATCCCAACGGCGGCCTCTGGGTAGCCGACACGCCCAAGAACGTCGAGACCGTCAGCCTGCTGTGGCGCCACCAGGGCTGGAGCGTCGGCCTGGTGGACAAGCGGGTCGGCACTTTATACAACGACAACGCCACGCTTAGTTACCTGATCAATGGGATCTCCATCCCCTTCCCGGTGGACCAGGCCATTACCATCGACCCGTTCAATATCGTGAACGTGTTCGTGAATTACACGGTCAGGGACAAGTCCTGGTTGCGCGGGAGCAAGATCGGCCTGGCGGTCAATAACCTGGCCAACAGCCACAACCTGGTTGGAGTTACGCCCGCCGCCGCCCCGACACTGTTGGCGCCTTATGTCCAGAATGCAGGCGACCTGCTGAACCTGCTCCCCGGGCGCAGTGTGTTGCTCACGCTCACCGCGGGCTGGGCGCCCCGGCGATGATCTCATAAGAACCATTTGGGGCAGGCGGTTTCGAGCCAGTTACAGAATTCAGCCCGCCGTAGCGCAAGCTTCCAGCTTGCCATGCCGGCTTCCGAACCGGCATACCGGACCAGCGGGAATGCCGGCGCGGACGCCGGCATGGCCGCCTGGAAGGCGGCGCTACGGGGCGGAGCCGGCGGTGCGTCACGGGACTACAGCATCGCGCCCAGCTTTTCCAGCGGCCTCCTCGATCTGCTGCGGACCGTTCAGCACGCCGGCGAACAGATCGCCCTTCTCGGCGAACCGCTCGCGCGCGTTGGCGATGTGTGAACTGCGACGGGTGCAGGCCGTGGCGCACCTCGCTCCACTCGAGCGGCGTCGCCACCGGCGCGCCCGGATACGCGCGCAGCACGTACGGCGCGGCGATGGTCTTCGACTTGCCGTTCTGCAGATAATCGAAATACACGCGGTTCTTCTGCCGCTTGGCCACCGACCGCGGGCGTGGTGAACAGCTCCGGCTTTTGCCCGATCACCAGGCGCGCGATCAGCTCCGCGAACGTGCGCGTCTCCTCGTAGGTGTAGATCGGCTCCACCGGGACGTAGACGTGCATGCCGTCGCCGCCGGTGGTCTTGGGATAGCCGGTCGAGGCCGATGCGGTCCAGCACGCGCTTCACCAGCAGCGCCGCGTCCACGATCATGTCGTACGGGCACTCCTGCGGGTCCAGGTCGATCAGCACGAAATCCGGATTATCGAGGTGCGGCGACGCGGCTCATCCAGGGATTGTGGTCGATGCAGCCCAGGTTCACCAGGTAGAGCAGGCTGGCGCGATCCTCGGCGAACACGTAGCGGATGGGCGAGCCGTTGTGCTCGGAATCGATCAGCTCGGTGCGCAGCCAGGAGGCGAAAGCTCTCCGGCACGTCTTTCTGAAAGAAAAACTCCTCCTTGATGCCGTTCGGGATAGCGCTTGAGCGAAAGCGGCCGGTCCTTCAGATGCGGCAGAATCAGGTCGGCCACGCCGTCGTAGTAGTTCAGGACGTCGCGCTTGGTGTAGCCTTCGTCGGGATAGAAGACCTTCTTCAGGTTGGTGAATTTCAGCCGGTGCCCGTCGATCTCGACGCGTGGCTTCCTTGGCATCCGGGATGGCTGGCGGCGGATCATCCGGCGGGCTCCGCCGCGGCGTCGCCGCGGCTCGCGCACCACTTCGGCCGCCGGCTTGTCGTTGCGCAGCCCCAGGAACACCGGCGCGCGCAGGCGGTTGTCCTGCGTCCAGTTGGCGAACTTCACCTGGCAGACCAGCTCCGGCTTCACCCAGGTCATGCCGTTGATCCGGCTTGGGCCGCTCGGCGAACGGGCACTGCGTCGTGACCAGCGGCTCCAGGCGCGCGTGGAGCGCCGGCCAGCGTCTTCTGGTCGAAGCCGGTGCCCACGTTGCCCACCCAGCGCAGCTTGCCCTCCTGTCGTAGACGCCCAGCACCAGCGCGCCGAAATAGTCGCGCTCGCCCTGCGGCTCGGTGAAGCCGCCGATCACGAATTCCTGCTCGCTGACGATCTTGATCTTCAGCCACTCGCGGCTGCGCCGCGATTCGTAGCGGCTGGTGGCGTGCTTGGCCAGGATGCCTTCCAGGCCGGGCTCGCGCGCCGCCTCCAGCAGCTCTTCGCCGGCGCCGGGAAAGGCCTCGGAAACCGCAGCACCGGCGCCGGGCGTCGACCACCGCCTCCAGCAGCTTCGCGCCGCTTCGCCAGCGCCACGTCGCGCAGATCGTAGCCATCCAGGTAGAGCAGGTCGAAGACGAAGTACACCACCGGCGTGGAGCGCGCCAGGTGCGCGATGGAGTTGGGATCGGTATTGGCGATGCGCGGCTGGATCAGGTGGAAGCGCGAGACGCCCTTTTCGTCGAGCACCGCGATTTCGCCATCCAGCACCGCCTGCTCGGCGGCGACCTGGTGCGGGATCACCGCCAGCTCCGGATACTGCCGCTCGCAGCGCATGCCGCTGCGCGATTGCAGGCGGACCTCTTCGTGCTCGATGAAGGCGATGGCGCGCACGCCGTCCCATTTCACTTCGAACAGCCAGTCGTCGCCGCGCGGCGGCCGGTCGGCCAGCGTCGCCTTCATCGGCTCGATGGCCGCCGGCATCTCCGCCGCGCGCGCGCCCTTCAGGCTCGCCGAGGTCAAATTTCGTTTTTTTTTCGCCGGCGCGGCGGACTGCGGCGGCTGCCGCGCGCTTTGCGCGCCGCGGCTTTGCGCCGGCCGGCTGCTCTCCCAAACGCGGTCGGCCGCGCCCGCCGTCTTGCGCTTGGTCTTGCGCGCCGGCAGGTTCTGCGCGATCTCCTCCTGGGTGCGGCCGGAAAGCACGCTGTAGGCGTAGCTCTCCACGTCCCAGCCGGGCACGGCGAACTCGTCGCGCTTCTTGATGAGCAGCCACTCGTTGCCCTTGCCGCGCCCCTTCATGTGGACCAGCGGCGAAATCGCCGTTCAGCTTTTCGCCGTGCAGCCGGAACTTCAGATCGCCGCGCGCCAGTTGCTCGCGCGCCGGCGCGTCGCCCAGCAGCTCGAACGTGCCGCGGTCCCACAGCATCACGCTGCCCGCGCCGTAATTGCCCTCCGGAATGTTGCCCTCGAAATCGCCGTACTCGAGGGGGTGGTCTTCCACGTGCGCCGCCAGATGCTTCACCGCCGGATCGAGCGTCGGCCCTTTCGGCACCGCCCACGATTTCAGCACGCCATCGATCTCCAGCCGGAAATCGTAGTGCAGCCGCGTGGCATCGTGCCGCTGCACACAAAAATAGTTGGCAGGGGCCTTGCTCTTGTCTCTCGAGGGAGGCGGCTCCGGCGTGTTCTCGAAACGGCGTTTGGCGGCGTATTCTTCGAGAGGCATAAGGTCCTTGGCCTGCTTCCGTTTACATCATATACGGTTTGCAGTATTGTAAAACCACGAGTTTCAGAGAGTTGATTTATGGCATCGAGCGTCTGGAAAGGCCACCTCACTTTCGGGCTGGTTTCGTTCCCCGTCCGGCTGTTCAGCGCCGCGCGCAGCGAAACCATCAGCTTCAACCTGCTGCACAAGGAGGACCACTCCCGCATCAAGCAGGTCACCTTCTGCCAGGCGGAAGACAAGCCGGTTCCGCGCAGCGACCTGGTCAAAGGCTACGAGTACGAAAAAGACCACTACGTGGTGATCGACGACGAGGATATCAAGAAGGTCGCGCCCAAGACCGCCAAGGTGATGGAGATCCTGGAATTCGTCAAGGCCGAGCAGGTGGACCCCATCTACCTGGAAAGCTCCTATTACGTGGCGCCGGATGAAGGCGGCGAAAAGCCCTACGCGCTGCTGTTCCAGGCGCTGCGCGAATCGAAGTACTACGCGCTGGCCAAGGTGGCCATGCACAACCGCGAGCACATCATCGTGCTGCGGCCGGGCGCCAAGGGCATCCTCTCCCACACCATGTATTACCAGGACGAAATCCGGCAGGTGGACGAGTTCCGCACCGACACCAGCCTGGTGAAGGAGAAAGAGCTGGCGATGGCCAAGATGCTGATCTCCTCGCTCGAGGCCGAGTTCGAGCCGCAGAAATACCACGACGAGTACCGCGACAACCTGCAGCAGATGATCGAGGCCAAGATCGAGGGCAAGAAGGTGGTGGCCGCGCCGTCGGAGCACGTGGCCCCGGTGATCGACATCATGGAAGCGCTGAAGCGCAGCCTGGCCGAGAAGCGCAAGCCCGCCCAGGCCGCCACCGCCTCCACCGCCGAGCAACCCGCGCAGGAAGAAGCCGCCCCTAAGAAGCGCGCCCGCAAGACAAAGGTGGGGTAGGCTCCGCGTCTCGGCGTCAGAGCATCTTCAGCACCTTCTCCGCGTTCAGCGCCCCTTCCGGCGTCTCTTCGTGCTTGAACATCAGGTACAGATCCCGGCCGGTCGCCAGCAGCTCGCGGGCGCGCGCGGCGAACGCCTCCACATCCGCCTCCGTGTAATCGGGCTTGCGCAGCCGGTAGTAGACGAAATCGGCGGTGATCACCTCCGGCACTTCCAGCCTCTCCGATTCGGCCACGCACAGCGACACGTTGCGCTCCCGCAGCGCGTCGTAGATCGGCTCCGCCAGCCAGGAAGCGTGGCGGAACTCGAAGGCGTAGCGCATGCCCGCCGGCAGCAGCTCCAGGTACGCGCGCAGCAGCGGCACGTCGCATTTCATCGGCCGGCGGCAAGCTGGAACAGCACCGGCCCCAGCCGGCGCGACGTGCGCAGCGGGTCGATCATTTTGAAAAACAGCTCGGTGGCCTGCTCCGCGTTCTTCAGCCGCAGGATGTGCGTGATCCGCATGTTGGCCTTCACCGCGAAGACGAATCCCGGCGGCGTGGCCTCCACCCAGCTGGCCAGCGTGGCCGCGGAGGGCAGGCGGCGGAACGTGTAATTGATCTCCACGCAGTTCAGCCGGCCGGCATAATGGTGCAGGAAATGCTTGGCCGGAAGCTTGGCGGGATAGAACGCCGGCTTCCAGGCCGGCGTAGGCGAAGCCGGAGGTCCCGGCATAAAATGTTGCCATGGCTTATCATTATCTCTGGCCGGAGATCGTTTATGTTGCTGCACGCTCATTACGAGTTGGTTGTTGAGCGCGCTGGCGCTGTGGCTGGTGGCGCAGATCATTCCCGGCATCGAGGTGCGCGATTTCGGCGCGGCGCTGATGGCCACCGTCGTCATCGCGATCGTGAACGCCATCGTCGGCCCCGTCCTGAAGCTGCTCGGCCTGCCGTTCATCATTCTGACGCTGGGGCTGTTTCTGCTGGTCATCAACGCCTTTCTGCTGAAACTGGCGTCGTTGTTTACGCCGGGATTCCGCGTGCACGGATTCCTCTCGGCCGTGCTCGGGTCGATGGTGCTGACGATCCTGTCGACCATCCTGCGGCGACGTGGTGTTCGCGTAGTGGACACGCCGCAAACCCCCGAAGAGCTGGCCGAAGCTCTGCGCGCCGCCGCCGCTGCACGGCCGCACCATCCGATCTGAGGGCACCGGCAGCAAGCGGCTGATGGCCGGGCCCGTCGAGCCGGCCGACGAGCGCATCTCCACCGCCGCGCTCACGCGCGTGCTGGAGTACGAGCCGCGCGACCTGACCATCAGCGTGGAAGCCGGGCTGCCCTGGCGCGAGTTGACGCAGCCTGCTCGCCGCCAACCGCCAGATGGTGCCGCTCGATCCGCCTTTCGCCGCCGACGCCACGGTCGGCGGCGTGATCGCCGCCAATTCCAGCGGCCCGCGCCGGCGGCTCTACGGCACCGCGCGCGACCTGGTGATCGGCATGCGCTTCGCCACCCTCGAAGGCAAGCTGGTGCAATCCGGCGGCATGGTGGTGAAGAACGTGGCCGGCCTGGACATGGCCAAGCTCATGATCGGCTCGTTCGGCACGCTGGCCGCCATCGCGGTGGTCAATTTCAAGCTGCAGCCGATGCCGGAAATGGAGCGCAGCTTTCTGCTGCCGTTCGCCTCGGCGGCCGAAGCCGTCGCCGCGCGCGACCGCATCCTCGCCGGCCCGCTGCAGCCGGCCGCCGTCGATCTGCTGAACCCCGCCGCCGGGGCCACCGCTCGGGCAAGCGCGCCTGGCTGCTGGCCGTGCGCGCCGGCGGCAACCGCGCCGCCGTGGACCGCTACGAGCGCGAACTGGCGGCCGCAGAGCGGCGGCGTGGCCTCGAAGACGAGCTCCAGCAGCGCCTCTGGCAGCACATCGGCGAGTTCACGCCGGAATTCCTCGGCGCGCCACCCCGATGGCGCGGTGGTGCGCGCTTCGTGTACCCTGAAAGAAGTGGGGGCCGTGATGGAGTCGTTCGCCGGACCCGGCCGTGGCGCGCGCCGGTTCCGGCGTCTGCTACGGGTATTTCGAGCAGAGCCGGATGCGGCGGCGGAGTGGATGGCGGGATGCGCGCGGCGCGGACTGGAAGGCCGTGATCGAATTTTCGCCCGCGGAGTGCGAAGCGCAACGCTCGACCTGTGGCCCGCGCCGGGCGCGCGATCTGGAAATCATGCGGCGGGTCAAGAAGCTGTTCGATCCGGCGAAACTTATTGAATCGTGGACGACTCTACGGCCGTATCTGAACAAACCCGGGCTGGGGCCGCGGCAGTTCGACCTGGACCGCTGCGTGCATTGCGGCCTGTGTCTGAACGCCTGCCCCACCTATCGCGAGCTGGGCCTGGAGATGGATTCGCCGCGCGGCCGCATCTACCAGATGGTGCAGGTGGCCGAACGGCGCGCCCATCACGCCGTCCTACATCGAGCACATCGGCCTGTGCCTGGCCTGCCGCGGCTGCGAATCGGCCTGCCCTTCGGGCGTGCCCTACGGCCGCATGGTGGAGGACGCGCGCGCGCAGATCGAAGCGCAGACCCAGCGCGGCCGCGTGGCCGCGCGCGCGTCCGCCGCTTCGTCTTCGAGCGCCTGCTGCAATCGCGCGCCGCTGCTGACCGCCGCCGGCACGCTGCTCTACCTCTACGAAGCCAGCGGCCTGAAGGCGCTGGTGCGCGGCATGGGCTGCTGAAGCATGCTGGGCCGCTGCGGCGACCTGGCGCAACTGGCGCCCTCCGCCGAGCCGCCGTTTTTCTTCAGCCAGATCGGCCACACCTTCCCGCCGAAGGCCCGCAAGCGCTACCGCGTCGCGTTTCTGGCCGGCTGCATCGCCAATGTCGCCTTCGCCCGCCTGAACGAAGCCACCGTGCGCGTGCTGCAGAAGAACGGCTGCGAAGTGGTGATTCCCGAGGGCCAGGGCTGCTGCGGCGCGCTGCACGTGCATTCCGGCCTGCGCGATGAGGCGCGCAAGCTGGCGCGGCGCAATATCGACGCCGTCGCCGCCGGCGAGCTACGACGCCATCATCACCAACGCCGCCGGCTGCGGCTCCACGCTGAAGGAATACGGCGAGCTGCTGGAAGGCGACCCGGTCTACGCCGCAACGCGCCCGCGAGTTCGCCGCCCGGATGCGGGACGTCACCGAATTCCTGGCCGCCGTCGAGCCTGAACCCGCACATGGGCCGCGTGAACGCCACCGTCACCTACCAGGATTCCTGCCACCTGGCGCACGGCCAGCGCATCCGCACCGCGCCCCGCAAGCTGCTGGCCGCCGATTCCCGGCCTGACGTTCCGCGAGATGCCCGGCGCCGATATCTGCTGCGGCAGCGCCGGCATCTACAACGTGGTGCAAAACGAGATGTCGATGCAGATCCTGGCAAGCAAGATGGAAGCGGTGAACTCCACCGGCGCGGACATGATCGCCACCGCCAACCCCGGCTGCATGCTGCAGCTTGCAAGCCGGCGTGCGCCTGCACGGATCGAAACAGCGCGTCATGCACGTCGTCGAGATTTTGGACGAAGCCTACCGGAACGCCTGAGCGTATCCTGCGCTTTTGGGCGGGTTGACAACCCGCCGCAGGTTACCAACCTGCCCCACAAACCAGCCGCGAGCGCAATGTTAATCCCCGCGCGAATTGAGCGCCGGGCGGGCGATGTCCTGGTCGCGATACTGCAGTTGGTAAAGCTTGTAATAGATTCCGCGCAGCGCCAGCAGCTCCTGGTGCGTGCCGGCCTCCCGGAGTTGGCCTTTGTGCATCACCAGAATCCGGTCCGCCCGCTGGATGGTGGAAAGCCGGTGCGCGATGATGATGGACGTCCGCCCTTCCACCATCCGACTGAGCGCGTCGCGCACGCGGAATTCGGTTTCGGTGTCCACGCTCGAAGTCGCCTCGTCCAGAATCAGGCAGCGCGGGTTGTGGGCCAGCGCGCGCGCGAAGCTGATCAACTGCTTCTGGCCGGTGGAAAGCCCGCTGCCGCGCTCGCGAATGGCATAGGAAAACCCGTCGGGCAGCCCGCGAATGAAGTCGATCAGGTTGACCTGTTCGGCCGCCTGCTCCACCTCCTCGCGCCGGATCCCGGCCGTGCCCAGCCGGATATTCTCCTCCAGGGTTCCGGTGAAGAGGTGCGGGTCCTGCAGCACCACTCCGAATTGGCGGCGCAGCTCCGCCGGATCGAAGTCGCGCACGTCCACTCCGCCCACCCGAATGGCGCCGCGCTGCACGTCGTAGAACCGCAGCAGCAGGCTGACGAGCGTGGTCTTGCCGGCGCCCGTGTGTCCCACCACGGCGGTGGTTTCGCCCGGCTCGATGCGGAAACTGACGTCGCGCAGCACCCAGTCTTCGCCGTTGTAGGCGAACCAGACGTGGTCGAAGTCGAAGGCTTCGGCGTGTCCGCGGCCGTTCGTTTCCGCGCCGCGGCCGAAGGCGGGCGATGCCGGCCGCTCCGGCGCCAGGATGGTCGCTTCCGTATCCAGCAGTTTGAAAATGCGCTCGCTCGAAGCCATCGCGGCCTGCAGGATGTTGTACTTTTCGCTCAAATCCTGAATCGGCCGGAAAAATCGCAGCCCATATTGCAGGAACGCCACCACCACCCCGAGCGTGAGCGTGCCGCCGCGCACGTGGAACCCGCCGTACGTCAGAATTGAGGCCAGCGCCAGCATGGAGATGAACTCCACCACCGGGTAAAACCAGCCGTAGGCCAGGATGGCGGCCTTGTACGCGTGCATGTGCTCGCCGTTGATGACATCGAATTCGGCGCCGCTGCGCTGCTCGCGGTTGAAAAGCTGCAGCACCACGATGCCGGTGATGTGCTCCTGCAGGTACGCATTGATCCGCGCAATCGCCACGCGGATGCGCCGGTAGCTCTGCATCACGGTGCGCCGGAACCCCATCGTCACCAGCACCACCAGCGGCATGGCCGCGAGCATGATCAGGGTGAGCACGGTGTCCAGCCGGAACATGATGGCCACGATGAAGCCCAGCACCAGCACGTCGCCCAGAATGGTCACCAGGCCGGAGGAGAACAGGTCGTTGAGCACGTCCACGTCGGTGGTGACGCGCGTCACCAGGCGCCCCACCGGGTTGCGGTCGTAAAACGTGAGGTCGAGCTTCTGCAGGTGCTCCATCAAGTGCTTGCGCAGGTCGAACATGGCCAGCTGCCCGGTGTACTGCATCAGGTACGTCTGCGCGAATTCGGAAATGAATGTTCCCAGCAGCACACCCAGGTAGAGCAGCCCGATGCGCGGAATGCCGGCCCACGGATTCGCCGGCAGCAGCGGATCGAGGAACGTGAGCATGTGCTTGGGCGTGGGGTTCAGGTACCGGTCTACCGCGATTTTGGTGAGCAGCGGCCCCAGTACCTGCAGGCTGGACTGCACCAGCAGAAACACCAGCGAAATCCCCACCAGCTTGCGGTACGGCCGGATGTACCCCAAAAGCCGCCGCATCAGCCGTCCGTCGTACGCCTTTCCGAGAACCTCTTCTTCCACTGTTTTTAGTGTAACCGGGCTAAGCTGACGCCTGGACGTCCCGCGCAAGAGGTACTTGTTTCAAAACCTTCCCCATCAGGTTGCGTCCCAGGATGGCGGAAGCGCTGACCACTCCGCCCATCAGCGCCCCCGTCACCCCCAGGCTCACCACGTCCTGCCCGGTCAGATACAGGCCCCGCGCCGGCGTCCGCGGCGTCAGGCAGCGCATGCGGAACCGCTCCGGTGTGGCGCTCAGCCCATAGGCTTCGCCGCGCTCGTAGTTCATGAAGTGGCGCGTGGAGAGCGGCGTCGATAATTCCGCGTAATCGACCTTGCCGGAAACCGCGGGAACCAGCCGCTCCAACTCGCACTGCATGCGCCGCGCCAGCTCACGCTTGAATGCGTCGTAGTCCCCGCCCCGACGCTTCCAGCGCGAGTCCTCCCATTTGGCGAACCAGTCGTAAGGCGCCGGCGCCACCACCTCCAGCGTTGCGTGCCCCGGATGCCGCCGCGCGAAGTCCGGATCCTTCGCCGACGGAAAGGAAATGAACAGCACCGGAAACGGCGCTTCCGGATCCTTCTCGAACCGCGCCAGATTGCCGTCGTGATCCGGACCGGGGAACGCCCAGAGGTTAGTCCCGCATAGTCCGAGTTCCTCCGCCGTCTGCTTCACCCCCACGTACAGCGAAAGGTGCGCCATCGAGGGCCTGGCCGCCGCGATTTCCGCCCGCGCCGCGTCAAAGCCCGCGCCTTTGGCGTGCACCAGCCGCCCGAACGTATTGCGGACGCCGGCATCGCTCACCACCAGCGGCGCGCGCAGCACCCGTCCGTCCGCCATGCGCACGCCCGCTGCCCTGCTGCCCTCGAGCAGAATTTCCGCCACCTCCGCGCTGGAAACGATCTGGCCGCCGTTGCGCTCGATGGCCGGCGCGATGGTTTCCGCAATCCGCGCCGCGCCTCCCACCGGATACATTGCGCCCTCGAAATAATGGCTCGCAATGGTCGCGTGGACGGCGAAGCTGCTCTGCGCCGGCGGCAGCCCGTAGTCGGCCCACTGCGCCGTGAGCACCGCCGCCAGTTCCGGATTGCCGGTGATCCCGCCCAGCACGTCCGCGGTGGTTCGGTCCGCCCAGCGTAGAAACGGCGCGCGCATCCAACCGCCCGCCACCGCAGCCACGGGGCGCGGCACCGCCTTGGCCGCGAAATACAAATCCTGCGCCTTGGCCACCGCTAGCACCGTCGCCAGGTACCGGTCGATGGCTGCGCTCTCGCCCGGAAAATACCCCTTCATCCGCGCCCGAAAATTCTCGAGTCCGGTAACCAGGTCGTAGCTGCGGCCGCCAATGAGAATGCGGTCGTACACCTCCGGCATTGCCTGCCATTCGAGCGCGCCGCCGGTGAGGTGATCGAACGCCGCCCGCACGCCCGCATCGCGACCGATATAGTGCACCCCCACGTCCCACTCGTAGCCCGGCCGGTGGAACGTGTGCGTGTATCCGCCCACCGCGTAGTGCCGCTCCAGCACCAGCACCTTTTTGCCGCCATACCGGGCCAGAAGCGCCGCCGCCGCCAGCCCGCCGATACCCGAGCCCACCACGATGGCGTCCCACCGTTCTTCGACGGCATGCTGCCGATAAGAAATTCCGCTCATGTTGACACCGCCAACATCAGAATAAGCCTCTCATGTTGCTCCTGTCAACATTCTTCTTTATACTGAAGTGGTGGATTCCGCCCGTGCCTATCATCATGGAAACCTCAGGGAGGCGCTGCTCGATGCCGCCGCCGCGCTGGTGGCCGAGGCCGGTCCGGCGGCCTTCACCCTACGCGAAGTCGCGCGCCGCGTGGGCGTCTCGCACAACGCTCCCTACCGTCATTTCCGCGATCGAGACGAACTGCTGGCCGCAGTGGCGGCGCAGGGCTTCGAGCGTTTAACCGCCGCCATGAAGCGGAGCGCGGCCAGGGGGCACGGCGCGCTCGATCGCTTCCGCCTTTGCGGCCGCGGCTATATCGAGTTCGCCCTCCGCTGGCCCGAGCGTTTCCTGGTGATGTTCGACCTGCCCTCCAGCGCGGAGCGCTACCCGGATTACGCCGCCGCCGGCGAGGAGGCCTTCCAGGTGCTGCTGGCGTCGATTGCGGATGCGCAGAAAGACGGCGCGCTGCCCGCGGGCGATCCGCAGCCGCTGGCCCTGGTGGCCTGGTCCCTGGTGCACGGGATCGCCAAGCTGGCGATCGCCCGCCGCCTGCCGCTCGGGTTCGCGCGCGTTCTGGAATTCGCCGATTACGCGGAGCGCACCATGGTGCACGGCATGGCCGGCGTGCCGCATCCCGGCCCCATTTCGGCGAAGTGACCCGGCGCCCTTACAGGCACTCGCGGATTTCTTTTTCTTCGATCGCGCCGGGGCGGATCATGCGCCAGATGGGTTCGGTTATGTCGATGGTGGTGGCGCCCGGGCCGCCCGAGACCCCGCCGTCCAGGATCAGGTCCACGCGGCCGTCCATCATGCCGAAAACCTCGATCGCGCTGCGGCACGTCGGGTGGCTGGAAATATTGGCGCTGGTGGCGATGAGCGGGCCGTTGTGCATCTCCACCAGGCGGCTCGCAATCACCGATTTCGATTGCCGCAGCGCCAGCCGTCCGGTGTTGCCCGTCACTTTCAGCGGCACCTTGGCCGAAGCGGGCACGATGATGGTGAGCGGCCCCGGCCAGAAGCGCCGCGCCAGAATGTAGAAGCGGTTGGTCAGCTCGGCCGCCAGTTCCTCGGCCATCAGGATGTCGCGCACCAGGATGGGCAGCGAGCGATGCGGGGCGCGTCCCTTGGCCCGGAAGACCTGGGTCACGGAGCGCAAATTGAAGGGATCGGCCACCAGGCTGTAGAGGGCGTCGGTGGGTATGGCAACCACCCGGCCGCGGCGCAACGCGCCCGCGGCTCGCTCCAGCACCTCCGGCTGCGGCTCCTCCGGATTGACTTCAACCAAATCGGTGGACATTATTTTTAGCGCGGCCCGATCGCCTCCGCCACGTCGAGCGCCATCTGGTAGCGCCCGAACGGCGCGCTCAGCTGCACGCCCTGGACGACATGGCGCACGCGCGCGACCATCTCCCGCGCGATGGCAACGCCTTCCTCGCGCGCCCGCTCGGCGCTGTCGACGCGGCGCATGCGGTCCATGAACTCGTTCGGCACCGGCACGCGCAGCTCATTCACCATAAACTCGGCATTGCGGAAACTGGTGAGCGGCCATATCCCGCAAATCACCGGAATGCGTACGCGCTCAACGCGGCGCAGGAACTGCTCCAGCAAATTCAGGTCGAATACCGGCTGCGTCACCACGTATTCCGCGCCCGCCTCCACCTTCCACTCGAAGCGGCGGATCTCCTCGTCCAGGTTGGGCGCGCCGGGGTTGGCCCCCACGCCGATCAGCAGCGCGGTCTGCGACCCCATCGGGTTGCCGCCAATATCGAGGCCGTGGTTGAGGTTCCGCACGATGTTGACCAGCCCGATGGCATCCACGTCGAACACCGCCGTGGCGTCCGGATAGGCGCCCATGCGCGGCGGATCGCCGGTAATGCAGATCAGGTTGCGCACCCCCATGGTGTGCGCGCCCAGCAGCTCGGACTGAATCCCCAGGATGTTGCGGTCGCGGCAGCAGAAATGGTTCACGGCTTCGATGCCGGCGTGTTCCTGGATCAGCCGGCAGGTTACCTGCGCACTCAACCGCGCGCTGGCCCGTGGGCCGTCCGGCACGTTGATGCAGTCGATACCGGCCGCGGCGCAGTGGCGCGCGCCATCGATCTCGCGCGACGCATCCACCCCTCGCGGCGGCAGAATCTCCACGAACGAGACGAATTTTCCGGCCGCCAGCCTGGCCCCGAGCCGGGATTTCTCCGCCACCGGCACGGGCGCCATCGCCTGCGCCCTGGCTTGCGGCTCCTCCACCGTCACCGCCAGCGACTTCGGCGCCGGGCTGCAGCGAGCGCGTCTCCGAGCGGATCAGCTTGATGTGGTCGGGCGTGGTGCCGCAGCAGCCGCCCACGATTTTCACCCCCGCCCACAGCAGCCGCCGCGCGTACTGCGCCATGTACTCCGGCGAGCAGAGATACATGTTCCGGCCCTCGATCCGCATGGGCAGGCCAGCATTCGGCATGGCGCTCATCGGCTTGGAAGTGAGCGGCAACATGCGCTCGATGGTTTCGAGCGTCGCCTTCGGACCCACCGAGCAGTTCAGGCCGATCACGTCCACGGGCCACGAATCGATTTCGCGAGTAAAGGCTTCGGTGTCGGCGCCGCCGGGCAGATGGCCGAAATCGTCGATGGTCACCTGCGCGACCACCGCCAGATCGTCTCCCGCCGCCTCGCGCGCGGCCCTTACCGCCTCGCGCAGTTCGTCCAGGTTGCCGAACGTCTCCAGGATCAGCAGGTCCACGCCGGCCTCGACCAGCGCTTCCATCTGCTCGCGGAACGCCGCCCGGGCCTCGGCGAAGGAAGTGGGGCCGAGCGGCTCGATGCGCACGCCCAGCGGCCCTACCGCGCCGGCAACGAACGCGCCGCCCTGCGCGGCCTCACGCGCCAGCCGTACCGCCGCGCGGTTGATCTCGCGCAATTTCTCCGCCATGCCGAACGCGGCCAGGCGCGGCCGGTTGGCGCCGAAGGTGTTCGTTTCCAGAATCTCCGCTCCGGCCTTCACGTACTCCTGGTGGATCTGCCGCACCATGTCGGGCGCGGAGAGGCTCAACTCGTCGAAGCAGCGGTTGATGAACACGCCACGGGAGTACAACATCGTCCCCATGGCGCCGTCCGCCACCAGGACGCGGCGCGAAAGCTGGTCGCGAAATTCCTGTGCGCGAGTGCCGGTGCTCGTGGTCATTTCAGGTCGGGAAGCGGCAATATGGCTAAATTGTAACAGGCAGGGGGGCTAGGCGGAAATGCTCGTGCGGTGGGGGAGGGGGCGGGAATCCGGCGGTGGAGCCAATCAGCCGCCAATAAAGGGGAACGCCGATCTCCCCTTCGGGATCGATCGGCGTTCCTCAAAGACCGGATTCGCCTTTCGGCTTACTTGGCGCGCTCGGCGCTGGGGGTGTTGGAGTAGGTGGAGTAACGGTCCAGTGCCGCGATCAGCGGATGCGCCGCCGGGGGCGGCGGCACGTGATTCATCACGATCTCACGCGTGTCATACTTCCGCCCGTAAAGCTTGGCGTTTTCTTCCCGATCGGGCCGGATGGTCGCACCTTTCAAATCAACCCCGGCGAAGACACCGCGGTCCCGCGAATAGGACAGCATCTGGGCGTGCATCTGCAGGTCCGTGGCGGCGGACGTGCCGCGTCCGACCGGTCCGGCGGCTACCTGCGCGCCCACGCCCAACTCGATTTTATCGGACAGCAGCTTATTCATCCCCTCCCGGTTCATCACCAGGATAACCACGTCCCTCGAGGAGCCGCCAATCTGAAATCCGACACTGCCGCCTTCTACGCGCACCGCCGCCGGAGCCGCCCAGCCGGCGCCGTTCAAATTCCGGCACTCGACAAAGCCGCGGCCGTATTTGGCCCCCACGATAAAGGCGGCCTTTATCATGCCGGGTACAATAATGACGCAATCCGCCTTATTTAGTAAGTTTTGTGGAATCGCTTTACCCGGGGAACTCATGATTTCATTAAATACTTGCGCGGCCCTATCAATACGCTCCGCGGGAGTTTCATCTGCCCACGCTCCCGCCACAATCAGGAGCGAAGCCGCGATCGCCAACTTTTTCATGCACAGACCTCCTCCCTGTATTATCCCAAGCAGCCTCTGAGTAAGTTGTGAAGTTTCCGCCGTTCGGAGGCTCAACTTAGGGGAGGAACAGCGGTATCCGCAGGCGCAGCCGCGGCCCAATGTAAGAAACCCGTCATTTCCGGCCCAGCAGCCGCAGGCGCACGGCGAAGGCGCGCGGCTGGCCTCTGCCGTAAGTGAGAAATGCGGAGGTGCCGGCAATGTTATTTACCACGTTGGGGTTGCCGTTGTTGGTGAGGTTGTTAAAGCCACAACGCCACGCCCATAAGTAGTGCAGAGCACGAAACTGGCGCTCGAAGTGCAAGTTCAGATTAAAGTAATCGGGGAAGCGGTACGAACCGGGCGGCCCCAGCATAAATCCGTCTTCGTCCGTCACGCTGAACGGGTACCCGGTGCGGTACTCCACCAGGTATCCGGCGGTGGTGTTCCGAGTCGCGAAACGAAGCCAGGCCGGCAGCGCGCGGTTGGGCAGCGGCGCCCATCCCCACATATGCACGCGATTGGGGGTATCCCAGGGAAACGGACCCGGCGCCTGCGCCGCGAACACCGGGTTTTCCAGGTTGTAATCCACCGCCGCGTTGGAGCGTGCCGCCGAGCGCGTGTAGCCCAGGAACCACTCGAACCTTTTGGCGAAGGTATGGCGGAGGGATATGTCGAAGGCATCGTAGCGCTCGTGCCGAGAGTTAGCCAGCGCGAAGTTGACGTTAGTAAGAGATGCGGGATCGGTAATCGGCGCCTGGGGCAGGAACATGAAGCCGCGGTCGCCATCGCGATGCGTGTAGCCGGTCTTCAGATAAAATGCGCGCGGAAGCTCGCGCTCCACGCTGAAACTGGCGGTGCGGGAGAAGGGAGTGCGCAGCGCCGACTGGTTGGCGAGAAAAGCCGTTGTCACCGGTCCCTCGACAATTCCGCCCGGCAGGTAGAAAGTCGAGAGACTGACCTGGTCCTGCGACTGCGAAATGATATCCATGCTGATGGCATCGTAGTAAATTCCCCACCCCGCCGAAAACTTCGTGCCGTGCAGCGCCTTGGGAGCCCAGGCCGCCCCCAGCCGCGGCGCCGTTTCCAGGCGCCGCACGATTTCGTTCCATTCCGTGCGCACGCCGGTTTCCACCACCAGGTCGGGCCGCGGCGTCCACGCGTCCTGGACGTATTGCGCGGCTTCCAGGTTCTGCCGCTGCTCGAACGGGCTGCCGGCGAAGGTCACGTACCGCGCCACCGTATTGTCGGCGTTCAGCACTTCGTAATCGTGCCGCTCCACCTGCTGGTGGAACGCCTCGTGCTCCACATCCACCCCGAATTTGAGCTGGTGAGTTCCGGCCAGGTGCAGGGTGGGGAGAAAGAGGTTGCCCGTTCCCTGCTGCCGGTAAAAATGCCGGTCGAGCGCCGCGAAGTAATTGCCGAGGTTGCCGAATGGCGTGATCTGGAAAATCTGGTCGCCCTGCGGCAGGTCGCGCAGCAGGCCGCGCGTGTCCGCCACGCCGAAATCCACCAGCGCCCCGCCGGGGAGATACGCCTGGTCTCGCAGGGTGCTCATGTACATGGTCTGGCGGTGGCTGGTGGTGGTTTCGCTCGGGTCCAGAATGCTCAGCCCGTAGCGCTTCACTTCCGCCAGGTTGAAAAAGAAACTGCCGGTAAGGATGTTGGCCGGCGTGAGGTTCACCTGGAACCGGCTCAGGTCGGTGCCGGTCACCCCGCTGGTCCGGTTCTGGCCGCGCGGCAGGCCGGGAACGGTATCGACGTTGTAAAACAGGTCGGCCCCATTGTGAAACCAGGCGCGGCCCTTCGCGATGGGTCCGGACAGCTCCAGGTGCGGCGTCCACTTGTTGATGTGCCAGCCGCCCTCGCTCGAGATTCCGGGGATGAAATTGGTGCCCGCGAAGCGGAAGCGGTCATCGCCCATCTTGGTCTTCAGGTCCAGCACGCCGGCCGCGCCCCGCCCGTCCTGAGCCGCGAAACGGCTGGTCTCGACGTCCATGGCCTGAATGCTTTCGATGTTGACGCGTGCTTCCAGCAGACCCGTCACCGGGTCGGAAATGTTGAAGCCGTCCAGCGTGTAATTGGTCTGGTTGCCCTGCCCCCCATTGATGTGCGGCCGCCCGGAGTTATCCAGCACCACCCCATCCATCATCGGCAGGGCATTCCGGTAATCCTGCTGGGCGGGATAAGGCACGGTCAAAATCTCGGCGTTGTCCAGCTCTTTGTGATCGGACGGCTGGGCCGGATCGATGGCCGGCGGCGAATAGACTACGTCTACCTTCTCCGAGAATTCCTGCAGGTGGTTCAGCGTAATGGTCAACTCGTCGGCGCCTGCCTCGAACCGCTGCCCGTGGCCCAGGTAGAGGTAAAACCCGAGGCGTTGGGCTCGCACCGTGTAGTCGCCGGCGGCGGGCAGCGTCAACTGGAAATTGCCGGCGGTATCGGACGATGCCGCCGCCACCACCGCCGCTTCCCCGGTGCTCACTTCCACCCTCGCTCCCGCGACAGCCGCCCCGGTCTCGTCCACTACCCGGCCGGCGATCGAAACCTGGGCCCAGACCGCCGCCTGGCTCAGGAGCAGCACCGGCAGGAGACGACGCAGTGGCGCGGAATGCAACATGTCGAACCAGCGTACCGCTTCACCCTGGAAACCGAAAGCGCCACTGTCCGCGCGAGTACCGGGAGGCAAAAAGGCGAGGGCCCTTGCCGGCCCTCGCCGGATTGCGGAACGGAAGTTGCCGCGGAAGTTGGTTAGAACGTCAGCCTCAATCCGAACTGGATGTGGCGGCGTTCGTCGCGGGCGTGTTACCGTCCTTCGAGCGCGGCGCCCAGGCGCAGCACCACAGACTCGTGGAAGGGGGGTCCGGCGATCTGCATGCCGATCGGCAGCCCGGCCGTGGTGGCGCCGCAGGGAATCGAAAGCGCCGGCCAGCCCAGCGCGTTGATGCCCCGCACCAGCCGCGTGGTGGCCAGCCGCACATTCTCTTCGCGCCCGCCCAGCCAAACCGTGTCCGCCCCGATGCGCGGCGCGGCCAGCGGCGTGGTGGGCGTGATCAGGCAATCGGCGTCGCTCCAGACGCGGGCGAATTCCCGCCGCAGCCGCCGCCGCAGCCGCTGCGCCTGAATGTAATCGGTAGCCGGGATCAGCCGGCCCTGGTCGACCAGCGCCAGCACGTCGGGGCCGAATTCGCCGCGTCGCTCCCGGAAGGGCTCCAATACCGCCGCCGCTTCCGCCAGCAGAATCACGATCGCCGCCGCGTTCAGGGCTGCCACGTCGGGCACGCGCACCGGCCGCACCTCCGCGCCCAGCGCCTCCGCCCGGCGGAGCGCGCTCCGCACCGCCGCCTCCACTTCCGCGTCGATGCGCTCGAAATAGAAATTCTCCGGCACGCCGATGCGCATCCCGCGAATGGAGGCGTCTTCCGCCGGGACGAAATCCTCGGTCGCCCTCCGCGCCGAGGCTGGATCCCGCCGGTCGTGCCCGGCAATTGCATTCATCACCAGCGCGGCGTCGCGCGCGCTCCCCGCCAGCGGCCCCACGTGGTCCAGGCTGTATCCCAGCGGAAAGGTGCCGTAGCGGCTCACCCGGCCATAGGTCGGCTTCAGCCCCGCCGTCCCGCAGAACGAGGCAGGTATCCGGATGGAGCCGCCGGTATCGCTCCCCATGGCCGCGAACACCATTCCCGCCGCCACCGCCGCCCCGGACCCGCCGCTCGATCCGCCGGGAATGTGCTCCGGGTTGGCCGGGTTGCGCACCGGGCCGAAGTGCGGATTGGCGGACGTGATCCCATAGGCCAGCTCGTGCATGTTCAGCTTGCCCATGGTCACCGCGCCCGCTTCCGCCAGCCGTTCCACCACCGCCGCATCCGCTTGGGGCACGTAATTCTCGTACAGCTTCGATCCGCCGGTGGTGCGGATGCCGCGGGTCAGAAACAGGTCTTTGTATGCGATGGGAATGCCATGCAGCGGTCCGCGGTCGCGCCCGGCCGCCAGTTCGGCATCGGCCCGCGCCGCCTGCGCCAGCGCCAATTCCTCCGTTACCGTCAGAAACGCGTTCAGTGCCGGGTTCAGCCGCCCGATGCGCGCCAGCGATTCGCGCGTCAGCTCCACGGATGAAACACGCCGCGCGCGCAGTTTCCCTGCCGCCTCCTGGATGGTCATTCCCCATCCTCCGCGGCGTCGAACGTGGTGGCCGGCTCCTCGTCGAAGGTCAGCGAAGCCGCCAACGGCCGGAATACCGCTTCCAGCGCCTCCAGCGGTCGGGTGACCCTTTCGATCTGATCCGGAGGAACACCAGCCGCCGCGGCCGCCGCCATGAAGTTCGCCATAAGCTCCTACGATAACCGATGTGGGGATCGGGGATCAGGGATCGGATGTGTACGCGCGGCCCGGCGGTCACGGGGCTGCGACCCGGGCCGCGCGTAAGGTTCTTCCCGCCCTATACTTCGGCGCCCCAATCCCTGATCCCTAAACCCCTGATCCCTGCTCCTACGCCAGCGGGTCCGCCCGGTCCTGCCGCGCCGTCCAGTGCGCGCCCGCCAGCACCACCATGGCCACCACGAAACTCCAGATCAGAATCGTGACCGAGTGCTGAAAGACGATGTATTCCTTGTTGAGCTTGGCCTGCAGCCACGGCCACACCAGCAGGTTGACGTACTTCAGCAGCTCCATGACCAGCCCCACCACGATCGCCACCGGCGCCACCCGCCGCGCCTCCACCTTGCGGTTCGGCAGCAGCCAATAGATGACAAACAGCGCCAGGATGGAAGCCGCCAACGCCGCCACTTTGAAAACTGCCAGCTTCAACAGCGTCTCCACCCAGCCGTGGCTCCCGGTCACGTCCGTGATCCACCGGCTGTTGGCCGCCGTCAACATGAGGGAAAGCAGCGCCAGCCCGCCGCAGGCGAAAATGAATCCCAGGCTGATGAGCTGGTTCTTCAGATACGTCCGGTTCTTCTCCACGCCCCAGGCGCGGTTCAGAGCCACTTCGAGCGGCTCGAAGATGCCGTTGGCCGTGAACAGGAGCAGGATCATGGAAAAAACGTGCAGCTTCGGCACCATCCACGGCTGCAGGTTTCGTACGATGAACTCGCCCGGCTCGCCTGCGAAGAAATCGCCCAGCGCCAGGTAAATCGCCTGCATCGCCGCCGGCCAGTGGAGCACGTCGCGGCAGAAGGAAAGCATCACCATCATGAACGGATAGAACGCCAGCAGCGTGCTGGCCGCGATGGCCAGCGCGTACACGTGCGCCTCGGTTTCCATCAGGTAATGCGCGGTAGGGCGGAATCGCGACCACCACGGCCGGGGTTCCGGGATTTGCAGGGAGAACAAATTTCAGGGTAGCGCGTCGCCGATGTGCGGCAGCGGTTTCGCCTGCCCCGCTATGCCAACTGCAGCGCCTGCCGCAGTCCCGGGTCGTGGCGCACGCGCCAGATGCGGCTGTCCAGGTAATAGTGCGTCAGCCCGAAGCCGCAGAAGAAACCGAAAGCCAGGTCGGAAACCTGCCCCAGTTGGAATCCCGGCACCCGGTACAGCACGCTGAAGGCGAGCCCGATTCCTGCATAAGCCAGCAGGCTGCGGCTCACCGCCGCCGGCACGCGCCCGTTGCGTTCGCCCGCTCTCCGTCCCGTAGCGATTGCGGTTATGGAACCAGATGATGGCGTGATATTGCAGGTTGTGCACGATGGTCACGGTCGGCACCGCCGCCTGCCAGCTCAAATACGCGAACGTCAGCCAGTGCAGCGGAATCACCGCGCCCAGCAGCAGGAATTTGGGCACGTCGATGCGGTCTCCCGTCCGCCACCGCTGCCATTGCCGCCCCGCATACAGCACCACGGTCAGTCCCGCAACCCACCACACCGCCGGCTCCAGGCGCGGGAAAGAAAACGGAATTCCCAGCTCCTTCGGATGCAGCACGAAAAACCGGCGGAAGGGCGGCAGCACCGTCATGACGCCCAGGAAAACACGGTCGAGCGTGTTGTCCAGGCGCCCCAGGTCGCGGTTCTTCACCTTGTACAGCACCATGAACCCGTAGTGCTGCCGGATCACGTGATAGTAGGCCCACACCCCCACCAGCAGGTACAGCCAACCCTTCATCCCCGCCAGCACCATCGCCGGCCCCAGCGCAAAGAAGACGGCCACCGACCCGTAAAACAGCCGTCCGGTTCCGCGCCCGCGCTTCGCGGTCGAAGAATGTGCGCGACGCCGTGCCGAAAATGTGCGTGCCGTCGAAGCCAATCGACCACACCCACCACAGCCACGTCATGGGCACATGCACCGCCGCGAACAGCAGCAGATACAGGTACCCCGCCGCCGCGCTGCCGATCACCAGGCTTAAATCCACACCTCGCCCGATGATCCAGCGGCTATCGAGGCGCTTGCCCGGCGGCAGCGCCATGGAGGCAACGGCGGCCATGGCTGTAGGTTTCGCGTCCGGGCGTCAGATGAACCGGTACTTATTCGCGCCTTCGTCCCAGACGATCTTCTTCTCGTTCTTGTACGACAGCGTGGCCATGTGGCCGGAAATCGCCGCCTGCTGCCCGATGGGCGGCGGCGCGATCACCTTCTCGTTGCCGCGAATCGACTCGATGAAGTTCTTGAAGTGGTTGATCGCCCCGTCGCTCTCGTTGAAGGCGGCCATGCCGTTGATGTGGATGGGCTGGCGCGAGCGGATATTCACGGGCGCCTTATCGGAGGCGCCGGGGCGGCGCGAATTGTAGGTCTCGTGCTCGAAGTAGAGATCCTGCCGGTTCAGGACGCGGAGGGTGCCTTCGGTGCCGCAGATCTCTTCCCCGTAGCCGAAGAATTCGTTGGCCAGGTAGCAGCTGTAGTTGATCTGCAGCTTGTCGGAGTATTCGTAAATGGCGGACAAGCGTATCGGGCACGTCGCGGTCGTCGCCGGGGCCGTTCCAGCGGTAGACGCCGCCCGAACGACATGCAGCTGCGGGGAACGGTCTTATCCAGCATGAAATTGACCACGTCGGTCTGGTGCACCAGCAGATCGGTGGAAATGCCGCCCGAGTAGTCCCAATAGAGGCGCCACTGGAAGTAGCGGTGGGGGTCCCAGGCGCGCTTGGGCGCCTTGCCCAGGAAGCGCATCCAGTCGGTGTTCTGCGGGGTAGCCTCGGCGGGAATCACGTAGCGCCAGGAAGGCTGGTCGGGCAGGCCGTTGCGGTACCAGAACGCGCGCACGTAGTGGACGTCGCCCACCATGCCCTGCTGAATCAGTTCCTTGGCCTTCTTGTAGAGGGAGGAACTGCGGTTCTGCGTGCCCACCTGGCAGATCACCTGCTTCTTCTCGTTCGCTTTCTCCCACTCCTTGACGATCTCGAAGCCCTCTTCGATGGTGTGGGCCAGCGGCTTTTCCACGTACACGTGCTTGCCCGCGCGCAGCGCCGCGATGGCCATGTCGTGGTGCAGGTGCTCCGGCGTCATGATGAAGACCGCGTCCACGTCCGGGTCCGCCAGCAGTTCTTTGTAGTCCACGTAGGTTTTGGGCTTGGTCCCCCAGACGGTCTGCATGCGGTCGAGCGCCCGCGCGATGTAGCCCTGGTAGGTGTCGCAGATGGCCGTGATCTGGACGTTCTCCGGCTCCGCCGTGTGCATCCAGTCGAGCGACGCATATCCCCGCGTTCCCACGCCGATCCAGCCGACATTCACCTTGTCGTTGGCGCCACGCGCCGGCAGCATCGCCGGCCCAGCCGCCAGCGCCGCCGCTTTCAGGAAGTTCCGGCGATTCAGATCTTCCGCCATACCCACCTCCAAAGCACGATGATACCAGGATGAGGGTGGGGATTCGGGATCGGGGGTCCGAAACCAGGAAAGTCGGGGCTGAAACGAGCAAACGCGTGGACCGGCGGCGCGCCTCTAGCTACTTTCCGGCGCAAAAATGAGCTGTTAAAGCGTTTCGATCCAGCGGCTGCCTCGGCCGGGCGCTGCAAGAACGCACCAAAAGTCCCGCCGAAACATTTTTGACGGTTAATGTCATTTTTCTCTTGACGGCCATTTGAGACAAGTGTATCTTAATATTAAACGATGCTTAAGAAACAACGGCTCATCAAACGACTCCTGCACGCCACTGAGGTCATGGTCCAAGGAGGCCTTTCCGAGACCTCCCGCCGCTGCGGCAATCCCAGCTGCATCTGCAACCGTGATCCCCAGCGCCTTCATGGGCCGCATCTGTACATTACCTATCGAGAAGATGGAAAGAGCCACTCTTTGTATGTGCCCCCGGAGCACGCCGAAACCGCACGCCAGGCGCAACAGGCGTGGGCTGCCTTTTGGGAGATCGGCTGCTCGCTGGCCCAGTTAAACCGCGACCAACTACGAAAGCAATGGCAGGAGGAGAAGCAGTCACGCACGCCCGGCCGCGGGTCGGAGCAACGCTCATGATTGAGGCGCGCCGACAGCAACTCCACTTCGGAGAAGGTCTCATCGCCGAAGAGGTGAGCGACCTTCGGGAGGACTGGATGAAGCATGCCGACCAAGTGCTGGAGGACGAGCAACTGGTGGCCACCGTGTATGAGGCGCTGGCGCGACGGAGTCCGAAGAGCCGCACGCGCGGGCGCCGAGGGACGCCGGCGGAAGTGGTGATGCGGCTACTCCTGCTGAAGCATATCCGCAATTGGAGCTACGCGGTATTGGAGCGCGAAGTCCGGGCCAACTTGGTGTATCGCGATTTCACGCGCGTGGGAGCCGCCAAAAGCGCCCGATGCCAAAACCATGGGCCGCTGGGGATTGGCGCTGGGGCCGGAGGGGGTCGAGAAAATTCATGAGCGAGTAGTGAAGATCGCCCAGGAGAAGCAGGTGGTGAAAGGGCGCAAGATGCGCCTGGACACCACGGTGGTGGAGACGAACATCCACTATCCAACCGACAGCAATCTGCTGGGTGATGGCGTGCGCGTCCTGATCCGCGCGATGAAGAGGATCGGAGAGATCGCTGGGCAGCAGGGCACCAAACTCCGCGATCGGAGCCGGAGTGTGAAGTTCCGCATTTTGGAAATTGGGCGCGTGGTGCGCACCAAGGGCGGACCAAACCGGGAGCGTTTGCAGCAGGGATACGAAAAGCTGTTGTCTGCAGTCGGGCGCGTGGTGGGACAGGCCAAGCGATTTTCCGGCGAAATTGTCCAAGGAGTGAAACGGTCTGCGGACGTGATGCAGCAGGCAGCCCTCGAAGGACTGCGGAAAGAGCTGGACCTCTTTGTACCCAGAGTGCAGCAGGTGATGCGGCAAGCCAAACAGCGAATCTTCGGAGGCGACACCCATGTTGCTGAGAAGTTGGTGAGCATCTTCGAGACCACCACCGAAATCATTCGCAAGGGCAAGGCGAGTAAGCCCACCGAGTTTGGCAAGATCGTCAAAATCCAGGAGAGCGAGAATCAGATCATCACCGACTACGACGTGTATGAAAAGCGGCCCAGTGACTCAGAACTGGTGATCCCCGCCATCGATGCGCATGAACGCAAGTTGGGCTGCACGCCCCATCTGGTGGCCGGCGATGCTGGATTCTTCTCAGCCCATAACGAAGCTGCCGCGCACGAAAGAGGTGTCAAGCGCGTGTGCATCCCGAGCCGCAACACAAAAAGCGCGGAGCGAAAGCGCCAGCAGAAGAAGCGGTGGTTTAAACAAGGACAGAAATGGCGGACCGGTTGCGAGGGGCGTATCAGCGTCCTGAAGCGCCGGCATGGTCTTCGCCGGTGCATCTACCGGGGCAATGACGGAATGAAGCGATGGGTGGGCCTCGGTGTCATCGCCGACAATCTCCACCACCTAGGGACGGTGTTAGCCGAACGCAAAAAGTGAAATTTCGAAGGGGCTCTCAATCAATCACTTGACTGCCCGGCGGGTTGACCGCCGGGCATTTTGCCGTCTGTTGACACCGCGCGTCGGTGGTCAGTTTACGAATTTTGCGCCGGAAAGTAGCTAGGGGATGGGTATCAGTTGCCGTAGATCAGAAATCCAGTAATCCGGTTCCAGCGCGGCCATTTTTTCCAGGTCGCCGTACCCGTACCTTACGGCGCACGTTTTCACGCCCGCGCGTTTGCCGGCTTCCATGTCCGCCGGCGAATCGCCCACGAACAGGCAATCTTCCGGTTTTGCGCCCAGCGCCGCCAAGCGCCATATGCACCACGTCCGGCGCCGGCTTGGACGGAAATCCGTCCGTCCCCTGCACATGGTCGAAATACGGCAGCAGCCCGAACATTTCGAGCACCAGCCGCGTGGTCGGCGTGCCCTTGGTGGTGGCCGTTCCCTTCCGGCCGCCCAGCGCCGCCAGCGCCTCGGCCACCCCCGGATACGGCTTCGTCAGCTTGTGCCCGCGCGCCCGGTAGCGGGTGCGGTACTCATCGATAAAGCCTTCGATCTGTTCGGGCGTGGATTCCGGCAGCACGTCCTGGAACAGCGGCGTCAGGTGCAGCCCGATGAAACTGCGCAGGTAGTCGAAACGTTACCGGGCGACAGCCGGTTCCGGCCAGCACTTCCTCCACCGCCCCGCAAATGTCCCGCGCGGAATCGAGCAGGGTGCCGTCAATGTCGAAGAGGTAAACGGGAAATTGCGGCATCGCCGGAACGGAAAAAGCCAGGAGACCGGACGTTTGACCCGGCCTCCTGGCTCCGTTTCTTCTACATGCTGCCTGATCTCGCTCACGCCGGCTGCGGCCGCTCCCCTTCGGAGAGTCCCGGCAGCCGGCGAGGCGCGCTTTCGGGCCGCAGCACCTGCTGCGTGTGGTCCTCGGAATCCTTGGAGCCGCCCGGCGCCAGCGGCGGCAGCGGCTGATTGTTGATCAACTGCATCACCTCGTTGCCGTCCAGGATTTCCCGCACGATCAGCATCTCCGCAATCCGTACCAGCGCCTCGGAGCGCTCACCGATGATGCCCGCCGCCGTGTCGTATCCGCCCTGCACCAGCTTCTTCACCTGCTCGTCGATGCGGATGGCCGTCTCCTCGCTGTAATCGCGATGCTGCGCGATCTCGCGGCCGAGGAAGATCTGCTCTTCCTTCTTGCCGAAGCTCAGCGGCCCAAGCTCGCTCATGCCCCACTCGCACACCATCTTGCGGGCCAAGTCGGTGGCGCGCTCGATGTCGTTGCCGGCGCCCGTGGTCATGTGGTGCATGTAGTTCTCTTCGGCGATGCGCCCGCCCATCAGGATCGCCAGCTGCGCCAGCAGGTAGTCCTTGTTGTAGGAGTGCTTGTCGTCGATCGGCAGCTGCATGGTCACGCCCAGCGCCATGCCGCGCGGGATGATCGTCACCTTGTGCAGCGGGTCGGCGTCGGGCAGCACCGCCGCCACCAGCGCGTGGCCGGCTTCATGGTACGCCGTGTTGCGCTTCTCGGCCTCGCTCAGCACCATGGATTTCCGCTCGGCGCCCATCAGGATCTTGTCCTTGGCCAGCTCGAAATCCACCATCATCACGACTTTGCGGTTCTGCCGCGCCGCGTTCAGCGCCGATTCGTTGACCAGGTTGGCCAGATCCGCGCCCGCCAGCCCCGGCGTGCCGCGCGCCAGCACCGAAAGGTCCACGTTGTCGCCCAGCGGAATCTTCTTGGTGTGCACCCGCAGGATCGCTTCGCGTCCCTGCACGTCCGGCCGGCCCACCACTACCCGCCGGTCGAACCGCCCCGGCCGCAGCAGCGCCGGGTCCAGCACGTCCGGCCGGTTGGTGGCCGCCACCAGGATCACGCCTTCGTTCGATTCGAAGCCGTCCATCTCCACCAGCAACTGGTTCAGCGTCTGCTCGCGCTCATCGTGCCCGCCGCCCAAGCCCGCGCCGCGATGCCGCCCCACCGCGTCGATTTCGTCGATGAAGATGATGCACGGCGCGTTCTTCTTGCCCTGCTCGAACAGGTCGCGCACGCGGCTGGCGCCCACGCCCACGAACATCTCCACGAAATCCGAGCCGGAAATGGAGAAGAACGGCACGCTGGCTTCGCCCGCGATGGCCCGCGCCAGCAGCGTCTTGCCCGTTCCCGGAGGCCCGATCAGCAGCACGCCCTTGGGAATCCGGCCGCCCAGCTTCTGGAATTTCTGCGGCTCGCGCAGGAATTCGATGATCTCCTGCAGCTCTTCCTTCGCCTCTTCCACGCCCGCGACGTCTTTGAACGTCACCTTCTTCTGCTGCGTGGAATGCAGCCGCGCCCGGCTCTTGCCGAAGCTCAGCGCCTTGTTCCCGCCGCTCTGCATCTGCCGCATCATGAAGATCCAGAAGCCCAGCAGCACGATAAACGGCGAGGCGTTCAGCAGGATCGAGACCCAGTTCCCCGAGCTCGCGTCCTTGATGTTGACGTTGACCTTCTTGTCGCGCAGGAGGTTGTAAACCTCGGGATAATTCGCCGGGATGAAGGTATGAAAGCCAAGCTGGTGGTTGGCGTAAACGCCGTGGACGTCGTTGCCGGTGACGTTGACTTCCGCCACCTGCCCGTCCTGTACCTTATCCAGAAACTGGGTGAAGGTAATCTGCTCTTCCTTCATCCCCTGGCCGGTCCGGACCACTGCAAACAGCAGCAACGCCACACAAACCAGAACCACCCAAAAAACTAAAGTCTTCAAATTGGAATTCACGAAACCTCCGTAGCCGGCCCTACAATCTCTTGGACGCTGTCAAATCCGTTCCCGATTCCGATTTCGGTGTCAAACTCGCGCCCGCGGGGTTCGATCCCACCGCTTCTTCGCGGATCCTGAGAACCACAAGGCTCCTGGCGCCCGCGGCCGCGTCCGCCGCCACACCGAACCGCCTCGTCCACAACACCGACGCTCCGTCCGCCAGCACCGGCCACCGGGCACGCTCCCAAGCCGGAATCCGAGCCGATTGGAACAGGTTTTTGAGTTTCTTTGGACCGGCTCCGCCCAAGGGTTGCAGCCAATCGCCGGGACGCCAGTTCCGCAATTCGAGCGGCACGGCTACCCGGCCCCAGTCCAGACAACCCATCTCACCATTATATACGGAATCGGACATTCCCGTAGTTTCAGGCTTTTCAAGCAGTTCCAGCAGTTCCAGGCAAATCCGGCGCTGCGATCCGGGTACCGCCACCTCCGCCGGCGGCACCACCCGAAAACAGTACGGCTCCGCGTCCGGCGTCCCCTGCCGCGCCACCCGAATCCAGTCGAAGGAACGGCAAATCTCCACCCCCGCCGCCTCGACCCGGCCGTTCCCCGTCGGGCGCCCTGCCAGCGCCAGTACCGCGTCCACCCGTGGGAAATCGATCCCGCGCAGGTCGCCCTTCGCCTGCCCGATGGCCCGCCGCACCACCCGCCGTGCCGCCGCCTCCGGCAGTTGGCACAAATCGGCCGCGCCGCAGCACCACGCTGCCGTCCGCTTCCGGGGCGCACCGCCAGCTCCGCTCCAGCTCCTCTTCCCAATACGCCTCTTCCGCTCGCGCCCACTCCCCCATGTGCGCCAGCGTCGCTTCGATCTGCGGATTCCACTCGCGCGCCAGTTGCGGCATCAATCCATGGCGAATCCGGTTGCGCGCGAAACGCATGCTGGTGTTGGTCGCGTCCTCCCGCCAGCCGATGCCGCGCGCCCGCAGGTATTCCTCCACCTGCTCCCGCCCGGTCTCGATCAGCGGCCGCACCAACCCCTCCGCCGTCATCGGCCGGATGCCCGCCAGCCCCGCCGTCCCGGACCCGCGCAGGATGCGAAACAGCACCGTTTCGGCCTGGTCCCGCCGCGTGTGCCCCAGCGCCACCCGCTCCACCGTGCCGGCCGCCATCGCCTGCCGGAAGAATTGGAGGCGCGCCTCCCGCCCCGCCTCCTCCAGGTTCCCCGCGGCGCGCTGCAGGTCGGCTCGCCTCACCACCACCGGTAATCCCAGCCGCGCCGCCATCTGCGCCACAAACTCCGCGTCCCGCCGCGACTCCTCGCCGCGCAGCCCGTGGTCCAGGTGCAGCACGGTCAGGCTAAGGTTCCACTCCGGCGCCAGCTCCCGCAGCACCTCGAGCAGGCACACCGAATCGGCTCCGCCCGAGACCGCCACGCCGACCCGCTGCCCGGCCCGGAACATGCCGTGCCGCTCGATGGTGGCCCTTACGCGCTCTACCAGGCTTGGCACCGCCTTCATTGTATCCGGCTATACTGGCTTACTCTGGTACCTTCCAAGCACCTCTGGAAAATGCGCGCCACCCTCGCCGCCGTCACCCTGGCGGCGTATGCCAATTCCTTCAGCCTCGGCCTGGTGCTCGACGCGCACCGCCTGGTCGTGGAAGATGGGCGCGTCCACGCCCCTACGGCCGCCAACCTGATCAGCATTTTCACCACGCATTACTGGTATCCGCACGCCCAGGACCGCCTTTACCGCCCCTTCACCACTCTTTCCTTCCTCTTCAACTACGCGATTCTCGGCAACGCCGGCCATCCCGCCGGTTATCACGTGCTCAATTTCCTGTTCCACGCCGCCAACGTGCTCCTCGCGTTCGAATTGGTCCGCCGGCTATTCATGCGCGCGGGCGTCGGGAATGGCGCCCTGCCCGCGTTCTTTGCCGCCGCGCTTTGGGCGGTGCACCCGGTCGGAACCGAATCGGTTGCCAACCTGGCAGGCCGCGCCGACCTGCTTTCCACGCTCGGAGTTCTGGCCGCCCTTCTGCTCTATACCGGCGGCCGCGCCCTGCGCCCGCCTCGCCTGGCGGCTCTCTTCGCCTTCTCGCTCCTCGGATTCCTCTCCAAGGAGAGCGCCGCCGTCCTCCCCGCCCTAATGCTGCTCTGCGACCTCAGTGGGGCGGACGATCGCCTTTTGTCGTCCGCCAACCCGAATAAAACGAATAAGAATCGCCCTTCCGCGCGCTCGCGGCGCACCCGCGCCTATGCCGCGGTCCTGGCGGCCCTGGCGCTTACCCTTTTGGCCCGCCGTGTGGTGTTTGTCTCCACCGCCGTGCCGGAGATGCCGTTCGTCGACAACCCCCTGCACGGCGCCGGCTTCTGGACCGCCCGCCTCACCGCGCTGAAGGTTATCGGCATCGATCTGCTCCTGCTCGTCTGGCCGGCCAATCTGGCCTTCGATCATTCCTATAACCAGATCCCGCTGGCGCGCTACACCGATCCCGGCGTCTGGCTGACCCTCGCCATCGCCGCCGAAATCATCGTCTTGGTCACCCTCCGCCGCCGCCGCGACCCGCTGCTCTTTTTCGCCGCCGGGTGGATCGGCATCTCCTTGCTCCCCACCTCCAACCTCATCCAGCTGATCGGCTCCATTATGGCCGTCCGCTTCCTTTACCTGCCTGCCATCGGATTTGCCATCGCCGTTTCCGCCCTGGCCTTCCGCCTGCCCAACTGGCGTTTCCGCCTGCCCACCGGCGCCGTCCTGATGACCCTGGCGGTTGCCCTCTGCGCCGCCCGCACGCTGGCGCGCAATCCCGCCTGGCAAAGCGATCTGGCCCTCGCCTCTGCCGACGTCAATTCGGTCCCGCACAGCTTCCGCGTGCACGGTCTCCTGGCCGCAGCCCTGCTCAACGCGAATCCCGCCAACCTCGACGCCGCCATCGGCGAAGCCGAGCTGGCCTGGGGCATCGAGGAAAATCTCCCGCCCGCCGCTCGCGACGACCAGGCCGCCTCCGATCTCGCCACTTACTGCCGCGCCAAGGGCGACCGCCTCGGCGGCCCCTCCACCCCCGCCGGCCGCGCCTGGTACGAGCGCGCGCTCGACGTCTTCCAGCACGCCGTGGAAACCGCCGAGGTTCGCATGCGCAATTTCGATCAGAGTCAGATCGAGCACGGCTTCCCTCTGCCCGTCCGCGGCGGTTACGTCGGTCTATACCTCGACCTCGGTGAAACCAGCGCGGCTCTCGGCCAGACGTCCCAGGCGCTCCATGCATTTCGCAACGCCCGCCTGCAGGCCCCTCGCGACGTTAGAGCCTATGACCGGCCCATCGCAATATATTCCGCCGGCCTAAACTGGGATGCACTGGCCGTCGCGCTCCACGAAAAGGCCATTGTCTTCGGCCTTGCTCCCGCGGCCTTCCAGGCGTTCGCCGCCGCGTATGCGCGCATTCCCGGCGGCGCCTGCGCGGTGGCCGGGGAAGGCGACGCCCGCGGTTTGAACTACGCCTGTCCGCCCGTCCGAAGCCGCTACTGCCGCGCCGCCGTCAACGTGGTCGCGCTGTATCGCGAGGCCCGCCTGCCGAACCGCGCCCGCGAAGTGGCCGCCATCGCCGCCGCCAACGGCTGCTCGTCCGGACTGCCATGAAAACCCGGGGCTCAGACGATCGAAGCCCTCGCCTTCTAACTCCTGACTTCCGACTTCTGTTTCTTCCGCGTTCCCTCTCGCGCCAGCCCCGCCAATGCCGCCGCCGCGCACACAAGCACGAACCAGTCCCCGTGCCGCGTGTAGAAGGTCTGCTCGCGCAGGTAATCGAAGCCGGTGCGAGACGCCGCCTCCACGTACAGCGGCAATTCGCCGCGCACGCGCCCCGCCGGATCGATGGTCGTGGTGATGCCGTCGTTGGTCGACCGCAGCACCCATCTCCGGTTCTCGGCCGCCCGCATGCGCACCATCGCGAGGTGCTGCCGCCGCGCGGCGCTCCGCCCGAACCAGCCGTCATTGGAAATATTCACCAGCAACTCCGCCCCGTTCGCCGCGAATTTCCGGACGAAATTCGGAAACGCCGATTCGTAGCAGATGAACGTCCCCAGCTTGTGCGTCCCTATGGGCGAAACCACCACGCCTTTGCCCGGCGCGAAATCTCCCACTTCCGTCGAAATGTGGCGCGCAATCAGCCCGAACGGCCAGGGCACGTATTCGCCGAACGGCACCAGGTTCACCTTGTCGTATCGCGTCAGCGGCTGCCCGGCGGGCGAAATCAGCATGGCCGAATTCAGCGGCGAGCCATCGGGCGCGTGCGCCACCACCCCCACCAGCAGGTACGTCCGCGCCGCCCGCGCCAGCGTGTCCAGGTAATTCCTGAAGCGCGGGTCTTCGTCGTAGTAGAGCGGCGCCGGAACTTCCGGCCATACCGCCAGCGCCGGCGGCGTCGCGGTTTGCGCCAGCGCCGCCTGCAGCGTCAGCGCCACCTGCCGCCGTTGCATCCGGTCCACGGTCACGGGCGTCCACTCCTGGGTTTCCGAGATGTTGGGCTGCAGCAGCACGGCCGCGTCGTGCCCCCGCCCGGCTTGCGGCATGGGCGGCAGCAGCACCACCAGCGGTAGGGCCAATACCCACGCCAGTTGCGCGCGCGGCCGCCCCATTGCGGCCAGCGCCAGCGCCGCCGCCGTCAGCGCGAACAGGAACGAAAGCCCGTACACCCCCGTGTACGGCGCCAGGCGCATGGGAAGGGCCATGCTGATCCCGGCATTACCCAAAGCCAGCCACGCGAACCCCAGCGGACCGTGCGACCATTCGATGGCCACCCACAGCGCCGCCACCGCCGGCGCCGCCCACCACCGCCGCATCAGGATGCCCGCCAGCAGCGCAAAAAATCCCATGTGCAGCGCTTTGGTGAAGCAGAAGAGCATAAATACCGCCCAGCCCGCCGCGTCACCCAGCCCGCCGTGAAACGACAGCACAAACTGGATCCAGTAGCAGACGCCGAACCAGTAGACCACCCCTGAGGTCCAGCCCATCAAGAAGCGCCGCCCCGGCCGCCGCTCGCGCGTCAACGCCACCAGCAGCGGAGCCAGCGCGGCCGGCGCCAGCCAGATGATGTCGAATCGCGGAAAGGTGAAAATCAGCAGCGCGGCCGTCGCCAGCGCCAGTATCCAGTTCAGCACAGGGCCCGGGCTTCCTCGCTTACCTCATCCGCCATGTAGGAGCTGCGCACCAGCGGTCCGCTGAAGACCGCCTTGAAACCGAGCGAGAGGCCGTACTCCCGGTATGCCGCGAACTGCCGGGGCTCGATGTATTCCGCCACCGCCAGGTTGCGCCGCGTGGGTTGCAGGTATTGCCCGATGGTGGCGATATCCGCGCCGGCCAAATGCAAATCGCCCAGCAGCTCGCGTACCTCTGTTTCCGTCTCTCCCAGTCCCACCATGAAGCCGGATTTCACCAGCGGGCTCCCCTGCTGTTTGGCGAACGCCAGAACTTCAAGCGACTGCCGGTAATCGGCCTGCGGCCGCACCCGCCGGTAGAGCCGCGGCACCGTTTCCACGTTGTGGTTGAACACGTGCGGTCCCGCTTCGAGCACCCGCGCCACGGCCTGGAGATGGCCGCAAAAATCCGGCGTCAGCACTTCCACCCGCGCCCGCGGCAGGGCCCGCCGCACCTGGCGTACGGTCTCCGCGAAATGCCGCGACCCGCCGTCTTCCAGATCGTCGCGGTTCACGCTGGTGATCACCACGTAGTGCAAATTCATGGCCGCCGCCATCCGTGCCACGTTGGCAGGCTCGTCCGCGTCCAGCCGCATGTCCCGCTTCGCCGGATTCGCTTTCGGCACCGAGCAGAACCCGCAGCCCCGCGTGCACCAGTTGCCCAGAATCATAAAGGTGGCCGCGCCGCGGTGGAAGCACTCATGGATATTCGGGCAGCGCGCGGATTCGCAAACCGTGTGCAAATTTAATTGTCGCAGGCCGCTCTTCAGGCGGTTCAGCGATTCGAAATGCGTCCGCCCTTTGCGCGCCCATTCCGGCAGGCGGGTGCGCGGCGGGCGCGCGCCGCTGCCGTCGGCCTGAGCAGCCAATCTGGACCAGCCCCTCGCTCACGGCTTCCACAGGAAGGGATGGAACCCGGCGTTTTCCAGGTCGGTCTTGGCTCTTGCCCAGGCTCTGCTTGTCCGGATACGGCCCCACCAGCACGCGCGTCAGGTTGCGCGTGCCCGGCGTGAGCACGATCGGCAATCCCTTCTCCTTCAAACTCGACGCGATCACTTCCGCATCCGCCTGCGGCACCGCGATGGCCTGCCAATACGACCCGGCCGCCAGCGCCGGAGCCCCACCCGATTCACCAGCTGCGTCGGACGCGGGCGGAGCCGCGGCCGCGTTCTCGGGAGCGGCCGCGGGCGGCGCGGCGTTCGCGCCATCCGGCGGCGGCGCGCTTTCCCCCGGGTTGGCCGCGGGGGGCGCGGTCTCTGTGGCTGCGGGCGGAGCCGCCGCCGACCGCCCCGTATCCTGCGCCGGCGTGGGCACCGGTACCGGCGTGGCCGTTGCCGCCACCTCCAGCTTGCTCGAACGCGGCGAATTCTGCCCCACCACGTATCCCATCGCGAATGCCACCGCGAACAGCAGCACGATGATAAAGAACCCGCTGAGCAGTTGCCGGTTGCCCACCACCAGTTCGAATTCGCCGGTTTCGTTGGTCCGCATGAGTTACGACTTGGCCACCGCGTTGCCGCCGCTTGCATAGCGGTCTAACGCGCGCCCCAGATTTGACATTATATCGATTGGCAGCGGGAACACGATCGTGCTGTTCTTTTCCGACGCGATGTCGATCAGCGTTTGCAGGTACCGCAATTGCAGCGCAGCCGGCTGTTTCTGGATGATCTCTGCCGCCATGGCCAGCTTTTCCGCCGCGCTGTACTCGCCCTCCGCGCTGATGATCTTCGCCCGCCGCTCGCGCTCCGCTTCCGCCTGCCGCGCGATGGCGCGGATCATCTGCTCCGCTATGTCCACCTGCTTCACTTCCACCATCGTCACCTTCACTCCCCAGGGCGACGTGTGCTGATCCAGAATCGATTGCAGGCGCAGGTTCAGTTTTTCGCGCTGGCTCAGCAGCTCGTCCAGCTCTACCTCACCTAGCACGCTGCGCAGCGTGGTCTGCGCCAGTTGCGAGGTGGCGTAGAGAAAATTGGAAACCTCCACCACCGCCAGCCGCGGTTCCACCACGCGGAAATAAATCACCGCGTTTACCTTTACGCTCACGTTGTCGCGGGTGATCACGTCCTGCCCCGGCACCTCCAGCGTGTCGATCGCGCAGCGATATCCGCACCATCCGGTCGAGCGGCGCGAACACCAGGATGATCCCCGGCCCTTTCGGCTGCGGCAACAGCCGCCCCAGCCGGAAAATCACGCCGCGCTCGTATTCGCGCAGGATCTTGATGGAACTGATCAGGTACAGAATCACCACGATAATCACGATCGTGGAAAAGCTCGTCAGGTCGATCATTTCACTCTCCCTTCGGGACAGGCGGCGCACCGCCCGGCCCCGTTTCCGCTTCCACCGTGAGCCTCAATCGGTCAATTGCCGTCACCCGCACACGCGCGCCCGCCGGCACCGGCCGCGCCGCTACCGCGTCCCAATACTCGCCATGCACGAACACCTTGCCCGCCGGCGCCAGTTCCGTCACCGCCGCGCCGGTCTCGCCGATCATACCTTCCCCGCCTGTCTCCACCTTCATCGCCCGCGCCCGCACCGCCAGCGATACCAGAAACAGCGTGATCCCGGAAAACGGCAGCGCCACTGCCAGCGCCGTCGCCAGGTGGATCCGCATTTCCGGGTTCGGGCTGTTGATCAGCATCAGCGCGCCCAGCACCATGGCCGCCGCCCCGCCCGCGCCCAAAATGCCGTGCGTCGGAAATTTCGCCTCCAGCGCGAAAAACACGAACGCCAGAACCAGCAGCCCGGCTCCCAACCAGTTAATCGGCAGAACCGAGAGCGCCGATAGCCCCAGCAGCAGCAGAATCGCCCCGATCACCCCCGGCGCGAACATCCCCGGCTGCGTGAACTCCACATAGATGGCCAGCGCCCCCAGGATCAGCAGAACAAATGCGATATTCGGGTCTGCAATCGCAGCCACGATCTTCTGCCGCAGCGTGCGCTGGTAAACCACCAACTCCGCACCCGCCGTGTGCAGCGTCTCGGTTCGCCCATCGAAGCGCGTCACCGTGCGCCCGTCAATCGCCGCCAGCAAATCGCGCTCGTTGGGCTCGACCAAATCGATCAGGTTGTTGCTCAGCGCCTCGCGCTCCGTGAACGATTTGCTCTGCCGCACCGCCGTCTCCGCCACCGCCGCGTTGCGCCCGCGCTTCTCGCAAATGCTGCGCATAAATGCGGCGGCGTCGTTCTCCACCTTTTCCTTCATGGTGGCGTCCATCTCGCCGCCCATCGCCACCGGGTGCGCCGCGCCCGTTTCCGTTCCCGGCGCCATGGCCGCAATGTCGCCCGATTCCAGAATGAAAAATCCCGCCGAGGCCGCGCGCGCGCCGCTCGGCGCCACGTACGTCACCACTGGAATGGGCGAAGCGATGATCTTCTGGATGGTTTCCCGCATCGCGTCCATCAGCCCGCCCGGGGTGTTCAGCCTCACGATCAGGACCGTCGCGTGCTGCGCCTCCGCCTGCGCGATGGCGGAGGAAACGATGTCGGTGGTGATGGGATGAATCATTCCATCCACGTCCACCACCATCGCGATGGGCGCGGCCGCCCGCGCGCTCAGCGCCATCGCCGCCAGTAACGCAATCGAAACAGGCCGGAATGCCCGCCGCGCTCGCCCGCCGCACTGCGCCATATTCCGCACCTCGCCTTCTACTACGATTCTAAGATAAGACAGTCTGAAAGATCACGCTCCCGTGCCGAATGTGATCTTATAAATCGAAACTTTTGATGCTGCATTGTGCAGCAATCGGATAAAATGAGGAGGATAATTCATTACACAGGGAGAATCCAACCGAGTGACCAGAAAGCGTAAAACCGAGAACGAGCTATCCGCATCCCCGGCTGCTCCGGTGCGCCGCCCCGCGGCCCCCCGGACGCGCTCCAAGCGCCCCGCTACCCCCATTGAAACCCCGGCCGCCGAAACCTGGCAGGCCGAACCCGGCGCCGAACCGCAACCCGAGATCGCTCGACCGCTCGCCTCGCCGTCGCAAGACGAAATCGCGCGGCTGGCTTACTCCTATTGGGCCGATCGCGGTTACCAGGGCGGTTCCCCCGAACAAGACTGGCTCCGCGCCGAGCAGGAACTCCGGCTTCGCGCCACTGCGGCCATCGCGTAAACCGCCGGGCCTCCTGTTCGTCGAAATCCGCGGTCTCTATAGGGGCCGGGCACGCGCCTGCCCTGAAGGTCGCGGCTCTGGCCCGCACGCGGAGCCGCCAAGGTCAGGGAGAGGTGGGGACGTTCCTTGCCGCCGGGGCCGCCGCAAGTTAGAATCACCGTTCTAATAGCGGCGCCTCCGATGATGCTGCACACCTCCACGATGACGGGGCGGCAGGCTCTGCCCGACCCGTCCAGCCGCGCGTTTCACCCGGCCAGCACTCCCGACTATCTGCCGGCGCCGCAGATGCACGAACTGCAACTGGCACGGCTGCGCGCGGTGGTGCGGCGCGCGTACGCCAAAATCCCGCTGTTTCGCGAACGGATGGACGCGCTCCACATCCTGCCCGACGACATCCGCGAACTGCGCGATATCGAGCGCCTGCCCTTCACCGTCAAGAGCGACCTGCGCGACACCTATCCCTTCGGCCTGTTCGCCAGCCCCATGGAGGACATCGTCCGGCTGCATGCCTCGAGCGGCACTACCGGCAAACCCATCGTGGTGGCCTACACACGCGAGGATCTGGACGTGTGGACCAGCGTGATGGTGCGCGCTTTCGCCGCCTGCGGGCTGCACAGCGGCGACATCGTGCAGAACGCCTACGGCTACGGGCTGTTCACCGGCGGGCTGGGCGCGCATTACGGCGCCGAATCGCTGGGCGCCACCGTGATCCCGGTCTCCGGCGGCAATACGGACCGGCAGATCATGGTGCATGAAGGACTTCCGCGTCACCGCCATCTGCTGCACGCCCAGCTACTTCCTCCACCTGCTGGAGCGCGCCGGGGAGCTGGGAGTAGCGGTGCGCGACCTGCCGCTGCGCGTCGGCATCTTCGGCGCCGAGCCGTGGGGGGAATCCATGCGCCGGCACATCGAGCGGGAGGGCGGCATTCAGGCGTTCGATATCTACGGCCTTTCCGAGATCATCGGGCCGGGCGTGGCCATCGAATGCCCGTTTCACCGGGGTTTGCACATCTTCGAAGACCACTTCTACCCGGAGGTCGTCGACCCGGACACCGGCCGTCCGCTGCCGGAAGGCGAGGAGGGCGAACTGGTGCTCACCACGCTCAGCAAGCAGGCCATGCCGCTGATCCGGTATCGCACGCGCGACATCACCTCGCTCTACCCGGCGGCCTGCCCGTGCGGGCGCACCATCCGGCGGATGGCGCGCATCGGACGGCGCAGCGACGATATGTTCATCATGCGCGGGGTGAACGTGTTCCCCTCGCAGATCGAGACGGCGCTGCTGGCGGTGGAAGGCGCGCTGCCGCACTACCAGATCATCCTCACGCGCCACAAGGGGCTGGATTCGCTGGAAGTGCAGGTGGAGGTCACGCCCGAAGTTTTCAGCGACAAAATCGGCGCCCTGGAAGCGCTGCACGACCGGCTGTCGAGGGCGATCGAACAGACCCTCGGGCTGCGCGTGGAGGTCACGCTGGCGGCGCCGCGCAGCATTGAGCGCAGCGAGGGCAAAGCCCAGCGCGTGATCGACCGCCGCAGCCGGACCGAGGTACCGCATGAAGATCCATCAACTGTCCCTGTTCCTTGAGAATAAGCCGGGCCAGATGGCGGAGCCCTGCCGCCTGCTGGCGCGGTCCGGGATCAATATCCGCACCCTCACCCTGGCCGACACGCAGCATTTCGGCATCCTGCGCCTGATCGTCTCCGACTGGCAGCAGGGGCGGACGCTGCTGGAGCAGGCCGGCTATACCGTGAACGTGGCGGAAGTGGTGGCGGTGGAAGTGGGGGACCAGCCCGGCGACCTGGCCCGGCTGCTGGAGAGGCTGGACGGCACCGGCGTCAACGTGGAGTACATGTACGCCTTCACCTTCGGCCGCCAGGACCGCGCCGTCCTGATTTTCCGCTTCGACCGGCCGGACGCGGCCATTGAACGCCTGGTGAACGGCGGCGTGGCCGTGCTGGCCGACATCCAGTAGCGCGGGTGAAGCTGCACCGCTCCCTTACGGTCGCGGCTCCGATCTCAAGGGGTATGCAAACAGAGCCGCGACCGTAAGGGAGCGCAATCCGCTACCATCAGGTCTTGTTATAGGAAAGGGTCATAATGCGGGTCACCGTTTTTCTCCTGACGATTATCGGTATGCTCCATGCTCAGCCGTATACCCGGGGCGTCGGGGTTTATCCGGGCGATCCCGCCCAGGATTTCGCCGCGGCCCTGGTTCCGGATACGCGGAACGTATCGGAACCTGGCGCTGCACCGGCCGGCGTACCAATCGAGCGCCTACGATTACAACCTGACCGCGCAACTGGTGACGGACGGCATCCGCGACACGCGCCTGCCGCGGTGGGTTTCGGTTTCCACCAGCGATGGGGCGCTCAAGAAAGAAGACCGCGAGCATGCGCTCGACGGCAACAACATCACCACGGTGACGCTGAACGGATCGAGCGCCGTGGATCGAGATCGATCTGGTGGGCGGGGACGGGCCGCTCGAAATCGACAGCGTGGAACTCACCGGATTGCGCGCGGTGGCGGACGCACGCCGGCCCGCCGGATGGCAGATGGTGGTCAGCGGCTCCGACGACGGGCAGACGTGGACGGAACTGGGCCGCACGCGCCAGCGCGGAACGGCCGCCCGCCGGGTCCCGCGTGGGGGACTCGGGCGCGCCCTCCACGTGGCCCGGCTTCACCGTGCCGCTTTCGGCGCCGGCGCGCAGCCGCCGCATTCGCATCGAGCTTTCCGCCCCCAGCGCCAGCCGGTGGACGATCGGCGAAGTGATCCTGCGCGACAAGGGCGCGCGTGGTCAGGCCGGCGGGCCGTACCATTTCACCAGCGCGTGGATGAGCGCGCGGCACTGGCGAGGAGTGGGTGTACGTGGATCTGGGCGCGTCCTGCACCTTCGACCGCGTGGCGCTCGTACTGGATCCGGCGGCCGGCCGAGGGCGCAATCCAGGTCTCCGACGACGCCGCGACCTGGCAGACCATCCAGCCGCTCGCGGCCTCCGGTCAGCCTGACCGACGACCTCAAACTCGCGGCCCGCAGCACGGCCGCTACGTCCGCGTGCTCATGACCAAGGCCTCGGCGCCGGAAGGCTACATCCTGAGCGAACTGGAAGTCTATGGCCGCGGCGGGCCGGTGCCGCAGCCGCAAGCCCGCGCCCGCGGCGGCCAACGGCCGCTTGCAGCTTTCCGGCCGGCGCGCTGGCGCATCCAGCGCGATTCGCTGGTGTCCGCCGATGGCGAGGCCATGTCGCAGGCCGGCTTCGAGGACCAGCGACTGGCTCCCCGCCACCGTCCCCGGCACCGTGCTCTCCAGCTACTTCGACGACGGCGCCCTTCCCGACCCCAATTTCGGCAACAACCAGCTCGCCATCTCGGACTCCTTCTTCTACGCCGATTTCTGGTATCGCAATGAGTTCACCGCGCCGCCGCTCCAGCCGCCGGCCAGCGCGCCTGGCTGAATTTCGACGGCATCAACTGGAAGGCCGAAGTCTTCCTCAACGGCGAGCCGCTCGGCCGCATCGAAGGCGGCTTCATGCGCGGCCGCTTCGACGTGACCGGCAAGATCCGTCCCGGCGCAGAAGCAACGCGCTGGCGGTGCGCATTATCAAGAACGCCACGCCCGGCAGCGTCAAGGAGAAGACCTTCGCCCGCGCCCGACCTGAACGGCGGCGCGCTCGGCGCCGATAATCCCACTTATCATGCCACCATCGGCTGGGACTGGATTCCGACCATTCGCGGGCGCGATACCGGCATCTGGGGCGACGTCTACCTGACCACCACCGGCCCGGTGACCATCGAGAATCCGTTCGTCACCACCACGCTGCCGCTGCCCGATACTTCGCGCGCCGATGTCGCCATCGCGGCCACGCTGCGCAACAGCGGCGCAGCATGCGGTCGCAGGGCACGCTGCACGGCCGCTTCGGCGACGTGGCTTTCGAAAGCGCGGTCCACGCTGGAAGCCGGCGCCTCCAGAACGGTCGATGTTCAACGCCGCTGCACCTGCGACCATCCCAAGCTGTGGTGGCCGAACGGCTACGGCGAGCAGAACCTGTACCCCGTGGAGCTGACGTTCGATGGCCGCAGGGCAGGTCTCCGACACCAAGCGTTCCAGGCCGGCATCCGCCAGTTCACCTACAGCGAGGACGGCGGCGCGCTGCGCATCTGGATCAACGGCCGGCGCTTCATCGCGCGCGGCGGCAACTGGGGCTTTCCGGAATCCATGCTGCGCTATCGCGCGCGCGAATACGACGCCGCCGTCCGCTACCACCAGGACATGAACTTCACCATGATCCGCAACTGGGTGGGGCAGATCGGCGACGAAGCTTTTTACGACGCCTGCGACAGGTACGGCATCGTGGTGTGGCAGGATTTCTGGCTGGCCAACCCGGTGGATGGCCCGAACCCCGACGACAACGCCATGTTCCTGGCCAACGCCCGGGATTACATCCTGCGCATCCGCAACCACCCTTCGGTGGGCCTCTACGTGGGCCGCAACGAAGGCTATCCGCCCGAGCCGCATCGAGGGCGAGTTGAAGCGGCTGACGGCCTCGCTCCATCCCGGCTTGTATTACATTCCCAGCTCCGCCGATGGACGCGGTCAGCGGGCACGGTCCGTACCGCACGCGAATTCCCGAAGTTCTATTTCGAGCAGCGCGCCACCACCAAGCTGCACAGCGAGATCGGCATGCCCAACGTGGTGACCATGGACAGCCTGAAGCAGATGATGCCCGAGGCGGACATGTGGCCGCAGGGCGACGTTTGGGGGATGCACGATTTCACCTCCACCGGCGCGCAGGGCGCGGCCGCATGGCGCGACATGATCGACAAGACCTACGGCGGCGCCGCCAGCGCGGCGGAATTTGTGGAGCTTTCGCCAGTTCATCGATTACGACGGCTACCGCGCCATGTTCGAGGCGCAGGGCAAGAACCGCATGGGCGTGCTGCTGTGGATGAGCCATCCCTGCTGGCCGTCGCTTCGTGTGGCAGACCTACGATTATTACTTCGACCAGAGCGGCGGCTACTTCGGCGCCAAGAAGGGCTCGGAGCCGCTGCACATCCAGTGGAACCCGGTGACCGACAGCGTGGAGGTGGTGAATTACAGCGGCGGCAACGCCACCGGCCTGACCGCGCAGGCCGAAATCCTGAACATGGATGGGGCCGAAGGTGTGGGAGAAGACGCGCCGCGGTGGATAGCGCGGAGGACAGCGTGCAGGTCGCCCATCAAGCTGGAATATCCGGCCGGGCTGACGCCGTGCATTTCATCCGGCTGAAGCTGACTGCGCGGCCGGGCAGGTCGATTTCCGACAATTTCTATCTGCGCGGCCTGGAGGAATACAATTTCCAGGCCATCCGCGAGCCTGCCCAAGGTCGCGGTGACGGCCGCTACCACGGTGGAGCGGCAAGGCTCGCGCTGGCTGCTGACCACCGAGCTGAAGAACACTGGCAACCGGCCCGCGCTGATGGTGCGGGTGAAGGCGGTGCGGGAGAAGAACGGGCGACCGCATCCTCCCCGCCATCTACAGCGACAATTACGTGGCGCTGATGCCCGGCGAGAGCCGCACCATCCGCACCGAACTGGAAAACGCCGATACGCGGGGCGAAAACCCGCGCATAGTTGTGGAAGGGTTCAATACGGGAGACAATCAGTAACGCTATGCTCCATCATTCGATTTGCCGCGTTCTCTTCGTGGCGGGCCTGGCGGCCGCCGTGCCGCAGGCGAGCCTGGCCCAGCTATCGGCGCCGGCCACCTGGGCCACGCACGCCGCCAACGAATACCAGGTGTTTCCCAACATCACCTATCTCACCGCCAACAACTATGACGCCAGGCTGGACGTCTACAAGCGCCACGACGCCACCGGCGCGCAGCCCACGCTGATCTGGATCCATGGCGGAGGCTGGGTGGGCGGCACCAAGGAATCCTCTTTGATGTCGCTGATGCCGTGGTTCGAGATGGGCTGGAACGTGGTGAACGTGGAATACCGGCTGGCGCGCGTTTCGCCGGCGCCGGCGGCGGTGGAGGACTGCCTGTGCGCGCTGCGCTGGGTGGCGGCGCAGGCGAAGACCTACGATTTCGACACCAGCCGGCTGGTGGTGAGCGGCGATTCGGCCGGCGGCCATCTCTCCTTGACCACTGGCATGATTCCGGAAAGCGCCGGGCTGGACCGCGAGTGCCCCGGCGTGCCGCTGCCCAAGGTGGCGGCCATTATCAATTGGTACGGCATCACGGATGTGAACGACCTGCTGGACGGGCCCAACCGGAAATCGTACGCGGTGGCCTGGCTGGGCAGCATGCCGAACCGGGAGGAAATCGCGAAGCGCGTTTCGCCGCTTACCTACGTCCGCCCGGGGCTGCCGCCGATCCTGACCATCCAGGGCGATGCCGACCCGACCGTGCCTTACAGCCACGGGGTACGGCTGCACGAAGCCCTGCGCAAGGCGGAGGTCCCCAACCAGCTGCTGACGATTCCCGGCGGCAAACACGGCGGGTTCACGCCGGAGGAGCGCACGAAGATCTACCTGACCATCCGCGAGTTCCTGGCGGCCAACGGCATCACTGCGAAGTAGAGGTTCATGGCTGCAAAGCGGATCTGGGAAGTCACGGAGCAGCGCGGAGAACGGCCGTAGCGCGGCGCTAGCTAGCTAGAATAGTCCTTCCAAACGGAGGATGATGCTCTACAGGGAAGTTCCGAAGACCGGGGACGAGTTGTCGATCCTGGGATTCGGTTGCATGCGCCTGCCGCAGCAGGATGGGCGCATTGACGAAGACCGGGCCGCCGGGCAGATCCGCTACGCCATTGACCACGGCGTGAACTATGTGGACACGGCATGGCCCTATCACGGAGGCGAAAGCGAGCCGTTTGTGGGCCGCGCGCTAGGCGGCGGATACCGCGAGCGGGTCAGGCTGGCCACCAAGCTGCCGGCATGGATGGTCAGGACCCGCGCGGATATGGATCGGTTTCTGGACGCCCAACTGGAGAAGCTGCGCACCTCGCGGATCGATTATTACCTGGTCCACTCGCTGAACGGAACCACCTGGGAGCAGGTGGCGGGGCTCGGTGTTCTGGAGTTTCTGGACCGGGCGCGGGCCGACGGAAGAATTGTCAACGCGGGCTTTTCCTTTCACGGGATGCGGGAGGATTTCAAGCGCATCGTGGATGCGTATCCGTGGGAGTTCTGCCAGATTCAATATAACTATCTGGACGAGGAAAACCAGGCCGGCACCGAGGGACTGCGCTACGCTGCCGCCAGGGGACTGGCGGTGGTGGCGATGGAGCCTCTGCGCGGCGGCGCGCTGGCCGCTTTCCCAGCGCCGCCGGCCATCGACGCTCTGTGGAAGGAAGCGGACCGGCGCCGGAGCCCCGCGGAATGGGCGCTGCGCTGGGTTTGGAACCACCCGGAGGTGACCCTGGCGCTATCCGGCATGAATGATCAGGCGCAGGTGGAGGAGAATCTGCGCATCGCGGCCGATGCCGGCGCCGGTTCGCTCACCGCCGCGGAAGCCGGGCTGGTGGAAGCGGTGGGGCGGAAGTACCGCGAGTTGATGAAGGTGGGCTGCACCGGCTGCGGGTACTGCCAGCCGTGCCCCTCCGGCGTCAATATTTCCGAATGTTTCGCCACCTTCAATGCGTTTCACACGTTCGGCAAGAAGCAGGAGGCCGGATTCCTCTACGTGGTGCGCATGGGCGGAGTTCTGACCGGCCGGCCCGGTTATGCTTCGCTGTGCTCGCATTGCCTGGATTGCGTCCAGAAGTGCCCGCAGGGGCTGGATGTGCCGGGTCTGCTGGAGCAGGTGGTGGAAGAATTCGAACGCGACGGCTTGGCCGGGCGGGAAGCGGCGGTCCGCGGGTTTTTCGCCAATTGACGATTCAGCCGCCGGCTACGGTCCTGGATTCCAGATCCGCAATCGCCTTCCGGCACTCCTCGGGGACCGGGACCGTCTGATTGCGGCCGTAATCCAGGATCACCAGGGTGGAGCTGACCTCGGCGGCCACGGCATCCAGGCCCCGGCTCAGCACCCGATGTTGCATTTGAAAGCTGCGGTTGCCGATGCGCGACACCCTGGTTCCGATGGAGACCGTATCCGGGAACGTTAGAGGGCGCTTATAGTCGCACGTGATGCTGGCCAGGATCGGCCCGATGCCCGCGGGCGGCAGCGCCGGCCACAAGCCGATGCGCATCAGGTATTCCACGCGCGCCGTTTCACACCAGCGCAGGTAGACCAGGTTATTCACGTGTCCGAAAGCGTCATGGTCCCCCCACAGCAGGGGAATGGTGGTCACAAGGGGAAAATCGGCCAGCGCCTCGTGGCCGTCGAGTACCGCTCGTCCTGTCTCCGCTCTGGAGATCATGCGTATACCTCAACCGGGAATTACAAATTTCTTTCGGATTTGGTGGTCTGTTTCAGTATACACGGGGGCCCGGCAGCCCGCTCCAGGAGGTATGATTTACGGCGTGGCAAAAGACAAACTGAACGTCGCAATCGTGGGCTTGGGGTTCGGCAGGGAGTTCATCCCCATCTATCAGAGGCACCCGGATACTTGCATGTACGCCATTTGCCAGCGCACGCGGGAGAAGCTGGACGAAGTGGGCGATCAGTACGGGATCGCGAAGCGGTACCGGCGCTTCGAGGATCTGATCGAGGATCGGAACGTGGACGCCGTGCACATCAATTCGCCCATCCATCTGCACGCCCCGCAAAGCGTGGCCGCGCTGCGGGCGGCAAAGCACGTGGCCTGCACCGTGCCCGCCGCCACCACCGCGGAGGAATGCCGCGAAATCGTCGACGCCGCCACCGCCTCCGGGCGCAATTACATGATGATGGAGACCGCCATCTATACGCGCGAGTTTCTCTTCGTGCGCGAACTGCGCGACACCGGCAGGCTGGGGCGCATCCAGTTTATGCGCGGCTCGCACCAGCAGGAAATGGCGGGCTGGCCCGGATACTGGGAAGGCCTGCCGCCCATGCACTATGCCACGCACGCCGTCAGCCCTTGCCTGGCGCTGGTGCGGGACGAAGCCGAATACGTCTCGTGCTTCGGGTCGGGAGCAATTGCGGACCGGCTGGCCGCCAGATACGGGTCGCCGTTCGCGGTGGAGAGCGCCCTTTTCAAGGTGCGCAACCGGCAGTTGGCGTTTGAGGTGACGCGCTCGCTGTTTGAGACGGCGCGGCAGTATCGGGAGAGCTTCGACGTGTACGGCGACCGGGCGGCCTTCGAATGGAGCCAGATCGAAAACGAGCCTCCGGTGGTTCATGTAGGCGAAAAGCCGGAGCGCGTCACGGTTCCGGACTACGCGCACCTGCTGCCGGAACCGATCCGGCGTTTCACCGCCAGGGGCGTTTACGACGACGAAAATACGCACCTGTCGTTCACCCAGGGCGGCGGACATGGCGGGTCGCATCCGCACCTGGTGCACGAATTCGTCTCCAGCATCGTCGACGGCCGCGCATCGTTCCCGGACGTCTATCAATCGGTGAACTGGACTTGCGCGGGCATCTGCGCCCACCTTTCCGCCATGCAGGATGGGCGCCTGGTGGCGCTTCCCGATTTTCGCGGAGAGGCAAGCTCCGCGTCGCAATAATCGCTGGTGAGGCCCAGGCACGGGGACGCGGAAGATTGCCGCTCTTGGCAACAGGAGGGCCCATCGGAGCCTAACGGGAACGCCCGCTGCTGCCGATAGATGGTCGGAGCCCGGGAAAAGCGATCACATGGCTATGCAACTTCTCGACACCGACACTGCCAATCGGGCAAATGATGTCCTCGCTTCCGAACTCAGACACCCAGGCGCCGCATACGAAATGGAAGACCTCCCTTGCCGCAGTGCGTGCGGAGCGAGCGTGCCAATTCCCAACCCAGGCCCGGATGCCACGCTCGATCCATCCGACTGGACCGGATTTCGACGGCAGGCGCACCGGATGCTTGACGATATTCTGAGCTATCTCGAAAACATTCGTGAGCGTCCTGTATGGCAGCCGGTTCCGCCGTCTGTACGGGAGCGCTTTGGCGGCGAATTGCCCCGTTCGCCGTCGGATCTCGCCGTCGTGCATGAAGAGTTCATGCGCCACATTCTGCCGTTTGCGCTGGGGAACGTCCACCCCGGATTCCTGGGATGGGTTCATGGAGCCGGCACGCCGGTGGGCGTGGTCGCGGAGATGCTTGCGGCTGGACTGAACGCCAATCTGGGCGGGCGCGATCACATTCCGATTGAAGTGGAACGGCAAGTTGTCGCCTGGATGCGGAAGCTGTTTCATTTCCCGGAGGGCGCCACCGGACTGTTCGTGACGGGTAGCTCGATGGCAAACCTCATTGGCGTGCTGGCGGCGCGGGATGCGGAATTGGGCTTCGGTACGCGCTGCACCGGTGTCCGGTCCAGCCACAAGCGGCTGGCGGCGTACGCCTCAGAGTCCGTCCATGGCTGCCTGGGCAAGGCATTCGATATCGCCGGAATCGGCAGTGAGGGGCTGCGCCGGGTGCCGGTGGATGACCGTTATCGCATGGATTTGGCCGCTTTGCGGGCGGCAATCGATGCGGACCGCCGCGCCGGCTTCACGCCCTTTTTCCTGGTGGGCACTGCCGGTACCGTGGACACGGGCGCCGTCGACGATCTCGACGCGCTGGCCGGGTTGGCCCGCGCCGAGGGCTTATGGTTTCACGTGGACGGCGCCTGCGGCGCCCTGGCCATGTTGGCCCCGGAACTGGCTCCGCGGCTGAAGGGCATCGAGCGCGCCGATTCGCTGGCTTTCGACTTTCATAAGTGGGGACAAGTCCCGTACGATGCCGGCTTTGTGCTGGTGCGCGACGGCGTCCTGCATCAGCAGACGTTCGCCAATTCGGGGGCTTATTTGCGACGGGAAGGCCAAGGTATGGCCGCCGGCTCTCTCTGGCCCTGCGACCTCGGCCCGGATCTTTCTCGCGGCTTTCGCGCGCTTAAGGCGTGGTTCACGCTCAAGGTATATGGGGCAGAAGCGTTGGGCGCCTCGATCGCGCGCACTTGCGAGCTGGCGCGTTACCTGGAGAGCCGGGTCCTTGAGACCCCCGAATTGGAACTGGCGGCGCCGGTCGAGTTGAACGTCGTTTGTTTCCGTTACCGGGCGGAGGAGACAGACCGGGTGAATGCGCGCATCGCCATTGAGCTGCAGGAATCCGGCATCGCGGCACCATCCACTACCGTTCTACGGGGAAAGCTTGCGATTCGGGCAGCCATCGTAAATCACCGCACCCAGCCGGCCGATTTGGACGCCATGGTAAATCGAACCGTGGTGTTCGGCCGCGCTTTGCGAGACCGCGCAACCCGGAGCAGGGCGTCGGTCCCGAACGGCGCGGCCGATTGGCCGCCGCGCGTCGCCCGGGAAGCCTCCTTGCGCCGGATCGAAGAGCGTATCGCAGCCACGCCCGAAGTGCTGGAGCTGCAGAGGGAGCGTGCGGGCCTGCTCTACGAACTCGGCCGCACGCGGGAGGCCCGGGACGCCTATATGGAGATTTTGCGGCGTTCGCCTTCTGACCTGCCGGTGCTCAAGCGGCTGGGCAGCCTGCTGCACGCCTCCGGTTACAGAACCGCGGCGCGAACGGTTTATGGCCAAGCCGCGGCTTGTTATCCAAACGATGCCATGAGCCAGGTAAATCTGGCCAATGTGCTCTACGACTTCGGCCAATCCGCGGCGGCAGGCGAGCACTATGCAGCCGCCTTGCGCTGCGCGCCGGATTGTCCGCAGGCCCACCAGGGATTGTCCTACGTGCTGGCGGAGGAAGGAGACGCGCAGGGCGCGGCATGGCACCGCTCGAAGGGTTTCGAGCATCATGCGGTTTGGACAGTACCTTATCGGGGAGAGAAAGCCCCGGTGTCGCTGCTGATGTTGGTTTCCTCGGCCGGCGGCAACATCCCGACGCACAGTTGGCTGGATGATCGCATCTTCGAGACCACCATGGTCATCCCGGAGTTTTACGATCTCAAGCAGCCGTTGCCTCTTCACCGGCTGGTGATGAACGCCATCGGCGACGCCGACCTGGCCAGGGAATCGCTGATAGCCGCCCAATCGGTGGCCGCCCTCAGCAGTGCTCCTGTCTTGAATCTGCCGGCGGCGGTGATGGCCACAGGGAGGGCCGATAACGCGCAGCGGCTTTCCGGCATACCTGGGGTGATCACTCCCGCGATGGCCACATTACAGCGTGAGCTGCTGAGCTCGCCGGAAGGTCTCATCGCACTGAGGCGTCATGGCTTGCAGTTTCCGTTACTGCTGCGCAGACCTGGGTGCCACACGGGCCGTCACTTTGTGCGGATCGAGCGCCCGGCTGATCTGGCGGATGCCATAGCCACGTTGCCGGGCCCCGAACTGCTCGCCATCCAGAATCTGGATGCTCGCGGAAGCGACGGGAACTTCCGTAAGTACCGCGTGATGATGATCGACGGCCATCTATATCCCTTGCACCTGGCGATTTCGAGTGACTGGAAGGTTCATTACTTCACGGCCGATATGACCCGGCGCGCGGAACATCGAGCGGAGGAGGCGGAGTTTTTAGCAAACATGCCCGCCAGGCTGGGGCCGCACGCCATGGCAGCCTTGGAGCGAATTCAAAGTGCGCTTGGGTTGGACTACGCGGGAATCGATTTCGGCCAGAGCCCGGGCGGCGACCTGCTGCTCTTCGAGACCAATGCCGCCATGGTGGTCAATCCGCCCGAGCCCGGCGAGCGGTGGGCATACCGCCGGCCGGCTGTCGAACGGATCCTGGCCGCCATCAGGCGAATGCTCACGGCGCCCATTACTGCCCGATGAGCGGGGAGCCAAATGAGGATTCCGGAATAGGATCGAAGCAGCCATGCCACGTTTACCGGACGCGCTCACCCTGTGCATGATCGTGCGCAACGAAGAACGCAATCTCGCGCGTTGCCTCGACTCGGTGCGGGACCTGGCCGGGGAGTTGATTGTTGTCGACACCGGTTCCACGGATCGAACGCCTCAAATCGCCGCCCTCTACGGGGCCCAAGTGCTCCCGTTCGATTTCGCCTTCGTCGATTTCGCGGCTGCCCGCAATCACGCCATCGAGCACGCCAAAGCCCGCTGGATCCTGGTGCTCGACGCGGACGAAACGCTGGATCGGGCGAGCGCGCCCGCTCTGGAAAGCCTTGTCGCTCTCGACCGGAACGCGGGGTATTTTCTGGAGCGGCACAATCACTGGTCGGACGGTTCAAGCCCCACCACGGATTTCGTTGTCCGGCTTTTTCGCCGTCGGCCGGCCTGGCGCTACCGCGGCCGCGTTCATGAAACCATCGATGCCACGATACTTTCGGGAGGCGGGCGCCTGCGTCAGACCGGTATTCGCATTCAGCATAATTTCGCTGCCGACCGGGAGGCGCGACGCCGGAAGAACCGCTGGTACATCGAAATTCTGAAAGAAGAGATCGCGGCCGACCCGACCGATGGGTCGCGGCTCGATTTTCTGGCTGCCGAGTATCACCAACTCGAAATGTACGACGAAGCCAGCGCCATCGCCGAGCGCATTGTCGCAATGCGGCCACTCGATCCTCGAGCTCATTTGTTCGTGGGCACGTATCATCTGCTGCATGCGCGCGATCCGGGGCGGGCCCGATCCGACTTCAGCCAGGCCCTGAAGCTCCGGCCCGGTTACGCCGAAGCCAGGTCGTTCCTCGACCTCCTTGACGAGGAGGAACGCGCACAATGTCGCGTGTAAGATTAAGCTGACGTGTTCGTGAGGCGGTCGGGGCGGAGGAGCCCCCATTCATGGCGTAGAGCCCGGAGTAAACGGAGTAACGCCAAGCGCACGCCGCAGCGCCTCTCACACGACAGGCTACCCGAAACTGATCTTCGCTCAGGCCCAGCGTCGCGCAAATCTCTCGTGGATTTTCTTCCTGAACGTAGAAGCGCAGCAGGATAGCGCGGTCGCGCGGAGACATCGTGCTAAGGACTCGCCCTCGCGTTTTTGGATGTCGGAACTTTTCCACGTACGGAAGCACGGTGCCCGGTATGAACGTCGGGCTGGCAATCTGGCTTATGCCACTGATCGTTTATGGAGCTAGTCCGCGATTAGCAGAAGGAGGACATTTGAAACAGCGTCTTTTGTCGACTGCGTCGACTTAGCCGCCGCTCTTGTCGCGCTTGGCTTCCCATTCCGCGGCCTTGTCCGGCTTTCCCCAGGTCTTGTAGAGCTTGACCAATGACGTGCGTGCATCTTCGATAAAGTGATGAGAGGAGGCAGCAATCTTTTCTTTTCGTTGGGTCATGCCCGCATATGCGGAGAGCAGGAGCGGTTCGGCCTCTTCGTACTTCGTCTGGTCCAGCAGGCTCGTGCCCAGCAGGCTCTCGCAGGCGTACCGTTGCCAGCTGGCAGGATAGCTCTTCTCATACGATGCAAGCGTCTCACGAAGCAAGCCTTCCGCGGAAGTATATTTGTGCCGTTCCAATCGAAGACTCCCCAAGGCCATCGCTGTGGCCAATGTCTCGTCGTGTTCCTTGCCTAAAACCCGGATTCGCGATTCCAGCGCCTCCATGAACAAAGCCTCTGCCTCGGCGTAGTTTCCCGTGCGCTGGCCCACATGGACCAGAGGAGGGCGCGGATTGCCGAGCTGCGCTTTTTTGGAGGTCTCTCGGTAGACGAGATTGCGGAAATCATGGGTATAGCGCCACGCACGGTAGATCGCCAATGGCGCGCGGCCCGAGCCTGGTTAAGCCGCGAGCTTTCGTCCAGCTTCAGCGCCGCGACCTGAGGCGGCACTGCTTAGCTGCCTCCTGAGCCTGCCTTTCTGCTCCCGGCTGAGATTCCGCTCGAACCCGCCAATCTAATACGAAGAGAAATAGCCGCAACCGGGAATATCATCGCGCCTGGCGGGACCCAGGTTGCGCGCATGCGCGAGCCATCAGCGAATAAGGCTTTTCCCCTGCATCGACGCGCCGCCGAAGGATACTGCCGGCAAAACAGCGAACTCTTGTCCTTCTTCAGCGCCGCGATTGGAGAGGATCTGCGCAAATCCGAGGCGCTTGCAAATGCGTGGCGTCTCTTTGCGCCGGATTGCGCCATGAGTCAGTGAGGACGGGAAGGGGATGCTTAGATGGCAGGAGGCCGGCCCCCTCTCCTGGAAGGAGATTCGTTTATGCGTTTGCTCGCGACCCAATGCAGATTCTGCCGTCGCCTGGCGCCGGGAATCGTGCTCTTTGGCGCCTTGCTCGTCAATGCGCTCGCCCAGAACATCGGAAGCGGGATCGTCGTTCCGGCGGCTACTGTCGCCGGCATCGGCCTCGCATCCGCGGCCAATTATCAGGTAGCCAGCGACGCCCAGTGGAAGGACTATGAAGACGTCCTGATTCTGAGCGTTCTGAACGGAGCGAACAAGGCAGCGGCCAATGCCGGACAACCCCTGACGGCAACCGCCTACACCGGCATGGCGAACCAGCTTCGGACGTGGCTGGACTCCAAGATCCCACAGAACCCGGTCTTTGCGGATGAGACCGCCTGTTTGCGCTACGCCATCGACGCGCTCATGCCGCTGCTGAATTCCCATCCGGACCCTTCTTTGCAGGCGGCCCTGGCCGGGCTGGAGAATCTAAAACTGACACAACTCGAAAGCCCGATCAACATTACCCGCCAGTATCCGGCAGACATGGGCTTCTCCAGCCTGTCAGTGAATGAATACCAATTCATCGGCGACCGTGTACAGGAGGCAAGCGACCTGGCGCAGAACGATCCGGAATATGCTACAACCATCAGCCCGATTCTGATGGACTTCCTCACGCTGGACACGACCGCCACGTACGCGCAGATCCAGAGCGCGTATCCGAACGCGGTTCCCGCGCTACCCTCCCCGAACGCCGATGGCTCGTTTGCGCTGAATCCCCAGGACATCCTCAGCCAATATCAAACCGTGATTGGCGGGGTTCAATCGGCCATCGATTCCACGCTGAGCAGCATAGAGGGCGGCGGAACCGGCGGACCGTCTACAGGGCCTCCCGTAAGCACCAACGCCGTGCCCGCCCGCTCTTCCGCTGTTTCGGGCTCGACTCAGCCGGGCTGCCCGACCAAACAAATCGCGATCGGGTCCGATCAATGCGACCCGAACGGCAGCCTGGCGAATAATGCCCAAGGCACCATCACCGGCATATCCAAGCTGATTAGCCTGGGGATTCCACCCTGGGCAACGAGATCGCCACGGTCGGCGGGGCCGTGATTCAGGCCGGCAAGGCGTTTGACCAACTGGGCCTCATCTCCGCGTCCTCGGGCGGCATTCTCAGCACCATCGGGTCGGTCCTGGGGGTGCTGAATCCGGTGGGAGCGATGGCCGGAGCCGCGGTCTCGATCTTCACCTCGATTTTCGGCGGTGGCCAGAACGCGAATGCTCAAGTATTGCAGCAGATTCAGCAGTTGAGCCAGCAGGTGCAGAGACTACAGGCGGATATGGACAAACAGTTCCTGCAGGTGAACGCCACCCTCAATAGCATCCTCACGACCCTGAACCAGAACTTCGCGGCAATCAATTACCAGTTGGGGGTGCTGAACGGCAACGTGCAGGACATCCAGGCATCGCTTCTGGACGTCCAGACGCAGTTGAACCAGCCTGCGCTTAACATGCAGTTATATTTGGAAACTCAGGATTACGAGGGCTGGGGCTGGATCTGAACACGTGCCTGAACTGGGCAGTAACGGTGGCGGCGACATCGGCCAGTCCCAATATCACACCTGCGAGAGCGAGCTGTACTCCTGGGCCACCATCAACGTAACTGACCTGCTCTGGGCCGGCCCGGCACAGCCGGATTACAGCGATGGCTACATTTACACCTTCTTCGTGGATAACCCGAACACGGGTGTTTGTCAGAATTGTGCCACCCCGTTCTCCACCGACGTGAACTACCTGGCGCAGTTTCCCGCGCAGAATCCGGGTTTGAACCTGCCTGCCTTATCCAACGTCAGGCTGCCGAATCCGGACATGTGGACGCTGGCGGCGCGCGCCTACTTGCAGTTGGCGCGCGAATGGCCCGAGTATGCCAACTTGGTCCCCTCGACGCACTTCGACGAAGTGATCCAGATGGGCGCGAGTCTCCAGCAGGCCATACACAACGCCAACAGCACGGCCAGCGGCTCCGGAATCGCTGCCAATCAGGCCCTCTACAGTGCGCTGCCGCAGAAGTATAGCAGCGCCGCAAACCAGTTGAATGCGGCTCTACAGGACGCCATTCAACAGGCCGTGCCCGGTCTAAAGTGGTTCAACGGCGGTCCGACGTACGGTTTCAATCCTTGGGGCGGCCCGAACCAGCCAACCACGTATGTGCCCCCCGTCGTGCAACAACCCATTCCGTTCGATGGCTCCAACGCACCGGCCATCACACCACCGCCGGCACTCGAAGCAGCCATACCCATGGCAGTAAAGCTGGCCGATGAACTCAAAATCGGGAGCCTGGAGCTCCGCTACGCGGTAGGAGACCCTGTTACCGGCAAAACCATTTCAGGACAATCCTTCAATATCAAGTGCTCTCAGGGCGCTCCACGATTTGTCGAAATCATCGGCGTGCTGAATCAAGCCGCGAGCTTCAACCTTGTTTTTGACAGGGCGGGGTTTTACTGCATTACGCCGGCTTCGGCCTCCGACGCACAGGTCGTCCAAGACTGGCAAAACGACCTTGGCGGAATGCGGTCCGGTTGGGCGATAAACAGTCAGGATATCCTGCCCTCGGCCGCATCCGTAATTGAGGCTGTGGGCCAGACGATCGAGTCCACCGTTTTGATTCCGGCTCAACGGCAGGTCTATGCCCAGCTCGCGAATCACTTTGGGCAAGCCGGCGACCCCGTACAGGTCAGCGGGCAGCAATTGACCGGCGTCAAGGCTCTGATCGAAGCGTATGTTTCTTTTGGACTGCCGCAGACCCTGCAAAACGACGACGCGTTGCAGGCGGCGCTCTACAACAACGCCTCCCTTCCCGATGCCGGGAGCGTGGAACAGGCGTTCCAGGCCTGGAGTGTGTCGCCACCCGGATCGGTGACGGACAACGGAGTCTCCGACGAGCTGTCGGCCATAAGCGCCAGCGCGGCAAACCTGCAAAGCGTCCTCACGGCAGCGCTGAACCAGATCCAGCAGAGCGGAACGCCGGACTCGCTTCCCGAAATCGATACCGCGCTCCAGGATCTGAATGCATTTGAAACCGTGAAGAACGCCGGTGCGTTATCGGCGTGTACCTGGCGGCTCTCGTCCGGGTCGTCCGATATGGGGAGCGCCGGCGGCCAGGTGAACGTTACGGTGACCACAGTGGCGGGTTGCGCGGTCACGGCCAGTTCGGGATCTTCCTGGCTGAACGTGAATACCTCCCAGGTCTCGCCCGCCACGTTCCAGATAACGATCACGGTAGCGCCGGCTGCGGACGGGGTATCGCGGTCGGGCATCGTGGTAATTGGCGATCAGCTGTACCGCATCTTCCAGTATCCGTATTCCGACGCATGCCTGTACTCCCTCACTACACAGGTGGCGACGTTCGCGGCAGCGGCGGCGAGCGGCACTGTCGGAGTCGTCGCCGGCGCCGGATGCGCATGGAGCGTCACGGCGTCCTTACCGGCATGGTTCACTATCGCCTCCGGAACGTCCGGGACCGGCAACGGAACCGTGAAGTTTTCGCTCTCAGCCAACACCCGCTTGACCGCCAGATCCGCGACGATGACCATTGCCGGAGTGATGCTCACGGTGACTCAACTGGGCAACGTATCCGGCGGGAAGATCGTTTCGCCGGTTCCCGGATCGACGCTGATTTCTACTCAGGTGACGTTCCAGTGGACCGCGGGCACCGGCACCAGTAACTCCTATCAACTGGCGATCGGCACGACTGGCCTCGGATCCTGGAACATCGTCTGCACCTTCGTAAACGGCACATCGGCCACAGTTTCCGTGCCGCGGGACGGAAGCACTGTCTACGTGCGGCTTTCCTCGCAGGATGCCAGTTCCGGCGCCTGGATCTTCAATGACTATACTTATACGGAGCAAGGAGCCTTGAGCGCCCGCCCTATTTTGGCAACCGTCACGTTACAGCCATAGAGTGATGGCGGCCACGCGGTCGGAAGCAAACTATAGCGTTGATGAATGATGAATGGGCAGATATCCAACGGGAACGCCGGCCGCCAGCATAAATTCCGATCTCCTACTTGATGATTCCGCCTTCGCTCAGCAGACGATGAAGTAGTGATGCGTGGACATGAACATCGTCGAAGAAATCCGCTTTGGTTGCTTTTGCCGCCGAAGGTGAGTAGGAGCCGATGACCGTAATGCCGCGGGCCGCCATCTCCCGCCTGATCCACGATTCGTTGTAACCGCCCTGGCGGACGTAGTAATCGAACGCAGCGGGATGCACCGGCACGAGCACCACCACCACGCGAATGTGACGCGACTGAAGATCGTCGAGGAAAGCCCGCAAGATCTTCCAATCGAACCATCCGGGCTGTGACGTGGCTCGCCAATGCACATGCTCGGGATCGAGACGATGCATGCTCGTAATTACGGCGTTGTCCACCTCATCCGGTGTCTGTCCTGATTGCAGGAAGCTCAAGTCCACGGTCCCGTCCGGGCGCATCCGGTAGGCACCGGAAGGCGCTTCCTCCGAGACGTTCCACACGGGATGCTCTAAGACAACTCGGGGGTCCCAGCGAAGCGTATCCAGGGTAAGTAGTCCGGTAAAGAAGATGGGCGGAAAGATCCTATAGCGCAGTAACGCTCGCCTGAAATAAGGGGCCAGGGCCGGCGCGATGCGCGGTTTCCCGTCGAAGTTCAGCGTGGGATTCAAATCCAGCAGCACCAATTGGGGCGTCTTGCCGGTTTCCAGACATAACCGGAAGACCGAAACAGCGTCTTCAAAATCGCCCGCGAGCATCGCTGCATTCAACATGCGACGCGGACGGAACCAGTCCGCAGGAACTTCTATCAAGCGGCTGGAACCGAGGACTATGATGTCTTCACGGCTGTGCAAACGCTCGATCCACAGGGGCTTGAGGTCGTGCATATCAGCGCGACACCAAATGGTCTTTCCGGAAATCACGGCGTCCGCCGCGAACTCCAACTGGCGTATAAAAAGCCCCCGGACCGGAGGTTGAGCGCTGATCCAGTTCATCAGAATCAGCACGCCAGCCGACGGCAGGAAGCAGGCGAGGCGGAAGAGTAGCCGAATCGGATCGGAGTTGCGCATGAGTTCAGAAAGCGAAGTAGATGAACGGCGCGCGGCTCTGCGGAACCAGGAGCAGCGCGGCAGCGGCTGCCGCATAATAGAGACTCCAGCGACACCACGCCGGCAGCGCAGCAATCCTGGGACGCAACGGTCCAGCCGATCTCAGGAACTGGACCGCTTCAATCCCGGCGATCAGTCCGACAGCCTCGACCACAGCGAAGAATGGCAAGCCGGTCTGACGGATTCCTTTCGCCATGGCTGCCGGGTGAACCATCGTCCCCCAGCCGGACAAAAGGCGTGCCGCGACGGACAGACTCTGGGTGAGATTCGCGCCCCGGAAAAAAATGAACGCAAAGGTCATCAGCGCAAATACCAGCACGGTCCGGGCAAGCTTGATCGGTCCCGCCCACACGGCCTTCAGGGTCCAGCCCGCGCGTGAAATGGCACGGCTGGCCAGAAGTTCGATCACCCTGTAGGTCCCATGCAACAACCCGGAAAACAGGTAATTCACGCGGGCCCCATGCCACAGCGCATTCGCCAAAAACACGAGCATGATACTGGCGCAAACACGCGGCATTCCGGGCCGGCGTCCGCACAGCGGAAAGAATACGTAATCCCGCATCCAGGTGGATAGTGTAATATGCCAGCGCTTCCAGTATTCGGCCATCGAATCGGCATGAAACGGCATGTTGAAGTTTCGGGTGAGACGCAGGCCCAACACTTGACCCGCGCCTAGCGCGATCTCGGAATAGCCGGCGAAATCGCAGAAGATCTGAAACGAAAAACAAATGGCTCCAAAAGCCGTTATGGGGCCGGAAAGCTTAGCTGGACTATCGTAAATAGAATTGACGATCACGGCGAGATGGTCCGCCAAAACGTACTTCTGAAACATTCCCCAAATCATCAATTGCAGACCCGCCACCACATTGTCGTAACGAAATGGATGCGCTTTGCGGAATTGCGGCAACATGTCCCCGGGACGTTCGATGGGCCCCGCGGCAATCTGCGGAAAGAACATGATGTAGAGGGCGAAGATCGTAAATGTTCGCTCAGCAGGCTGCCTCCCCCGATACACGTCGATGGCGTAGGCCATGGCCTGAAACGCGTGAAACGACAGCCCTATGGGAATCACGCCGAGCGACTCACCGAGTATCTGCGGGCTGTACTTGAACGCGACCATAAGTCCGAGATTCGTCGCCAGGGCGGCTACCAGCCAGAACTGGCGGCTTCGATGGGATTTTGCGCTTTCGATCAGAAGAGCGGTCGAGTAACCGACCACGATCAGCCCCGTCAGGACGTATATATTCTGCGCGGCGAACGAAAGGTAGAACAGAAGACTGGCGGCCAGCAATACCGGCACACGCTGAAGGTAGGGCACAAGATAATACAGCGAGACGATCAAACCAAAGAAGAGGGCGAATTCAGCGGAATGAAAACTCATCGGGATGGAACGGATGGAGCGGCGACAAGTAACGCTTCGCTTGTCTGCGCAGGCACCGGGTGAATCGCAAGGGTCAGAAAACCGTAGTCCACCTTGCCGTTCGCCAACCGCGGAATGCTTTCGATCCCGCGTATTTCGAAAGCGGATGGATGAAGCTTCAGCTTGGAGGCGAGCTGTCGCACGGCATCGGTGAACCCGGCGCCGGGCCGCTCGCTATAGATGACGACGCGGTCCCCTTCGGCCACCGCCGCTACGGGCGCAGCGTACGAAAGGAGTTCCTCGACTTCGTCGAGACTGACGCGCCATCCGCTCAACTTGACGAACCGCGACTTACGTCCCGTAATATAGAAGAGGCCGCGAGCGTCGCGGTAACCCAAGTCCCCGGTGGCGACTACTCCGCCGAGTTCGTCAGCCTTATGCAGATCTTCCCGACAAGTGGCGTAGCCCATCATCACATTCGGTCCCTGGTAGACTAATTCACCTTCTTCCATGGGCGCGCACTCGCGATCGCCAGATTGGGTCCAGAGTCGGCCACCAGGGAGAACAAAACCTACTGAGTTACAGGCATCGGGCAGCAATTCTGGCGGCAAGCCGGAAATCCGGGCGGTGGCTTCCGCCTGCCCGTACATCAGGTGCAGTTCGCCGCCTCGGTCTTGAGCGATCGAATGAAATTTCCTGGCGAGATGGCCGGGAAGCCGGCCCCCTACCTGCACGAACTTCTTCAGCCGCGGCACGTTCAGCGAATCCAGATCCAGGCGTTCGAGAGTCTGGTAGAAAAAGGGCGTGCCGCCTATCGCGTTGCATTCTGTCTGGCGAACAGCGGCCCAAAACTCTTGGGTAACCGCTCGCGCACGGGTCAGCGCGAAGCTGCCGCCCGCCAGCAGCATCGTGTGGATCACGGACTGGCCGTATCCGTTGAAGATGGGGGCCGTGATCATGGTGCGGTCTTGATCCGTATGGCGCAAGGCCTGGTTGATCTGCCGGGCGTTGCTTTCGAGATTCTCCCAAGAGAGCCGCACCAGCTTGGGAGATCCCGTAGATCCGGAAGTGGAAATCAGCAGAGTCAGTTCGGCATGGACTGGATACCGGTTGGGTGCGGTGGAGCGCAGCAGCAGTTGCCCAGGATGCGGTAATTCCACCGGATGGTAGGTATCGCTGTTAGGCCAGACGCTTATCGGGGGGTGCAGCTTGGGAGCGATGATGAAGTCCGGCTGAAACAATGAAATCAGTCTGGCGCGGAAGATTTCGTCCAACTCCGGATTCAGCGTCGCCACCGCGTGACCGGACTGGATGGCCGCCAAGTAGGCGATCAATGACTCGGCATCGTTGAAGGCAAAAAGAAAGCCGAGGGCCTTGTGCGGAAACTCTAACCGGCGGGCGAAATCCGCGACACGATCAGTTAGCTGCGCGCGAGTGAACCATTCACCCGTATTCCCATCAAAAACGGTCCGCGTATTCGGAAAGTGCCCGGACTCCTTCAGAAATCCGGCTTCAATCATCGGACCACACTCCGTGACGCCGGAGTATCGCGATGGCAGCCGGATAACTCTTCAGTTCGATGAAGTCCCCGGGGCTGAGCCTCACGCCGAACGCTTCTTCGATGGCGATCATTAGCTGGAAGTGCGCCAGCGAGTCCCATTGCCGCAGGCTGGCACTGTCCGCGCCGGTCACGTCAAAAGTGGGCGGTAGCGCAAGCCCATCGCGAAAAGAGTCCTGAAGCCTCTCAGCGTCTCTCATTTTGATTCAGCTTATCACGGCCTGAAAATCGACGGGGGCGAGGCTCTATTTCGAGAACGTTAAGGAATTCTTCAAGGGTGTCGGAGGATGCGGTTAGTGACCCGACGGGGTGCAGCATCGCGACCACCAGGCACGGCATGAAGGAGTGGTGGCTACAAGTTGAGGCAGACAGCGGTCTTCGGGGTTGGGTCCTGAAAGAGCGGATTCGTGGTGACAACTACTGGTCGAATCGCAATTTCGACGACGTGTGCATCCTCGACTAAGGTCCATCCAATGCTGAGCAGGTAATGGCGGTCGATATACGGGGTTACAAGAAGCTAAATTGCGCCCGTCCGGTTTTCCAGGGCTTCGGCGTGGTTCGTCAAGAGTTGATAGCGCGACGGTGCCGCGCATGCCCTGCGGCTGGGGCTGCGGAGCGAACTTGCGTGTAGCGAGATGCGGAAGCATTTCACCGGATGCCCAAGCCGGCCCAAACGCCGTCAGGGGGCACAGTGCCGCTGCTGCGCAGCCGGCTACGAATGGCCGGTGGAGGCCGTCAGCCCACTGTGCACTCGATGCAGGTCGGGCCGGTGCCGGCGATGCGCCTGGGATCTTGCGACATCAACCTGCCCCGCTGCACATTCTCGAGACGCCGGAACAAAGCCTGAGTCGAATTTGGACCAAACTGACGGTTCTGGGCCTGAAAGCTTCCGACTGGCCCGGCATAGTACTTTTAGGCCCGGTAAGGTCAATATTTCTGTCGATCCAGTTCGGCCCGGTAGTACTATGAGGTCTCGGAGAGAAACCGCGTGCCCATTCGCAGGAAGAACCTTACCCGTCTCGCGTCGCTTTCCGCGGCGGGGGCCGGCGCACTCGGTGTAACCGTGAGCACGGCGCAAGCCGGCGCCGTCAGTCAATACACCTTTACGACGCCGCCGGGAGGGCCCGTCGTAGTCGACGCCAGCCACCCGGCCTATACCCTAAAGCTGCCGCTGGGAACGGCCGGATCGCAAGGGGTCAAGTTCATCTTCAGCAACTTCTCCTACGGCGGATTAAAGAACCAGGGGGTAGCAGCCCTCCCCTTCGGCGGAGTGGACTTCAAGATCATGTCAAATTTCCGAAGCCCTTTTCTGAACCTGGTGACGGGAAGCCGCGGCACCACCTGGAAGGGCGTGGGCGGCGTCGCGGCCTCCCTGGCCTTGTTCGTATCGCGATACCAGGAGCGAACGCACTGGACTCAAGGGTACTCGAAAGCGACCCGTGTGCCTGGCCGTGAGGTGGTCATTTCCCTCTACTCCCTGATTTTGGGGAAGTGGTTCACGACCAGCATGTTTATCGCGACCTATACGGAGCACCACAAGGTTATTACCTCCAGCGGCTGGAACACCCGCACCAACACCCGCGGTAACAAGAACACGACCCCTATGTATGCGGCGTTCCAGTTCTCCGGGAGCGGCGGCCGCTCCTACGGCTGGCTGGAACTGAGCAACCCGGGCGGGGCGGCCATGGAACTGATTGGCTACGCCGATTACCCCAACAGCGGTTCGGTTCCCGAGCCATCTACCTTCGCCCTCACCGGTCTTGCCGCCCTGGCGCTGGGCGCTTCCGGCCTGCGCCGCTGGCGCGCTGCCCGCAAACCGGCTCGGTGAGACAAGTTATTTTTGGGGTGAGACACTTTTGCGGGGATCGTCGCCCTTAGCCGGTAGGCGAACCTAACACTTGGTGCTCGCCGCGCCTAGCACCACCCAGGGGCTTTGGTTCGAGGCGAGCAACCAACCACCGCCTCCTTCTTCTTCATCTCCACAACCTTGGCGTTCCTGGCCGCCTTGGCACGCTTCTCCTGGATGCGGCGCGTCAATTGGGCCTGGCGCTTGAGGCCGACGAACCTTTACTGATCCGTATTCGCGGTGCGGGCGTGGCCGGCGATCTTGCTGGCCTCAATGGTAGTGGCGCCGACCTCCTGCCGCCAGGTGATGTTGCCGCGGCGCAAGGAGTGCGCCTGGAAGCCGACGAAATCTGAGCGCCCTTCATGAACACCGTCCGCTTCGGTGGGTGGTCACCGGCTCTGGATTGTGGAGAAAACGCATCCTGCGAAGAAGAGGCCCGCACTGCTGAGAGGGGGACCCCCTCTCGGGCCGAAAAACCGGAGATTATCCGTGGCCGGGCTGATGCAGGTCAACATGCCCCTGCCCGAGTCCGGGCCGACCGGCCGGCTCGGCATCAATCTGACCGTCTCCGGACCCACTGAGACGCAGCAGGGTGTCATTTTCTACGAGCAGGCCCCGAGGGCGGTGCGTCTGCACAATCGCAGCGAAAGGTCGCTAACGCGCCTTGTTCATGGACGCCCGAGGAATCCCAAGTAGAAAGCTGCGAATACCAAGACAATACCAATATTCACTGTCAACCGTTCCCAGAATCGGTTTCTGAAGAACAAGAAATCTACACCGACTATGACGGCTGCCATCGCCACCATGTAAAGCACGACCGCTACCTGTCTGCCCATTTCAGAGTTCTCCCATCACGTGATCTGCCATCCCGGCAGATTCTACCGGGACCCGATTTCTGTCCGGAACTTTCCCGCGCGTTGCTGGAAGAACCTGTTCTCGCCCCTGAAATCCGAGAGCGGAATCACGTGGTGTGAGGCGTTGCGGTCGACCGGTTCCGCGGTGCTACATTCGTATCCATGCCCGCCGCACGCTCCAGGCGCCGACCAACCAATGCCCCCAAGGCCGCCGGTGCATCTCCGGCCCCCGAACCTCCGCCCGTGCGCGGGCCGTTTGTTTACGTCGCGGTTTCGCTCCTGGTGCTTATCCCGTGTTTCTGGCAATCGCGCATCCAGGCGGGCGATCTCGGCAGCCACATCTATAATGCGTGGCTCGTGCAACTTATCCGGCAAGGCCGGGCGCCCGGACTGGCCATCGTGCCGCAAACCACCAATATCCTTTTCGATCTTATGTTGAGCGGGCTATTTCGGGCCTTCGGGCCGGCCGCCGCCCAACGGATCACGGTTTCGCTGGCTGTGCTCATCCTGGTTTGGGGCGCATTTGCGTTCTGCGGCGCCGCCGGCCGCAAGCCCTGGGCGCTGATGCCGTCGATCATCGCGCTGGCATACGGCTGGGTGTTTCACATGGGCTTCTTCAATTTCTATCTCAGCCTGGGCCTGTGCTTCTGGGCGCTAGCCCTGGCCTGGCATCCAAGCCCGCGCCGCCTCGCCGTGGCTGCCGCCCTGCTCCTGCCCGCTTACCTGGCGCACGCGCTTCCCGTGGCCTGGACGATCGCTCTTCTTGGCTATCTATGGCTGCTGCGCCGCTGGCCCGATCAGCGCTGGCGCCTGCTTCCGGCCGCATGCGCCGCGATGTTCGTCCTGCACATCGCGCTCGCATTCCGCATGTGGACGGACTGGAAGCCCGAGCAGATCCAGTTCACCGTGGGCGTTCATGAGCTGTGGATATTCGGGCACAAATACATCTACCCGGTCGCGGCCACGCTGCTGGTCTGGCTGCTGCTCGCCATTGCCCTGATACGAAGCCGCGGGCGCGCGATTGCCTCGAGCGATCTGTTCCAGTTCTGCGCCCTCACAGCTGCCGGAATCGTGCTGGTTCCCCGGGGCGTCTGGTTTCCGATTTACGGACATCCTCTTGTATACATCACCCAGCGCATGGGGCTCGGGCTGGCCGTGTGCCTCTGTGCCCTGCTTTCGTCCACGCCTGCGCGGCGCTGGCACATGTACGCGTTGGCCGCCGCGGCTCTTTTATTTTTCGGCTTCCTCTATGTGGACGAGCGCACGCTGAATGACCTCGAGGATCAGGAGGACGCGCTCGTCGCCACCCTTCCGCCCGGCCAGCGCGTGCTCAGTTCGCTGATTGCGCCGCCGGACGTCCAGACCATTCCGCTGGCTCACCTGGTCGACCGCGCCTGCGTCGGCCGCTGCTACAGTTATGGGAACTACGAACCTTCGAGCGCGCAGTTCCGCATCCGCGTCACCGGCGACCGTGGAATCGTCGTGCCGACCGAGGCCGAATCGCTGCAACTGCAAGTGGGCGGATATGTGGCCCGGTCGCAAGATCTTCCGTTGTACGAAATCGTGACTGATGCTTCCGGCTGGCTGGCTCTGCGCAGCATCCCGGCCGGTGCGCTGAACAGCGTCATGCTTTGGGAGGGATTGTAGAGGCGGAACGGGCCGCTCTCTCCCTAACCAGTGGGAATGCCGGCTCGCCGGTTACCGTCATTCCACGGATCTACACTGGAGGTCGTGCCCAAGGCGAACCTGAAGCGTAGACGCGAAGGTTTCGGCTGACGAGCGCGGCCACGGCCTTGGCGTGAGCATGGAGGTGTATACCCTTTCGGACCGCCAGCAGAAGCGCGAAGCGGTCAAGCAGCTCGAGTCCGGCTGTCTGCATGAGGAGCGAATCAGCTTAAACGAGTAAACGGCGCAACGGTGGAAAACAGTGGTTGTCACCAAGGCGAGCAAGTTGCGGAAAACATGGAGCGGGAGACGGGGATCGAACCCGCGACCAACAGCTTGGAAGAATGATCCCGCGTTGTAAATAAAGACAATAGCGTCTATGGCGACCGTTCCACACGTCTAGAATCTATAGAAAAGGGAGCACTTCCCCGCGCAATAAGCCTTAACGGAGTATTAGTGGAGTATTGAGGTTCGCCCGGAAACTGGAGCCGGCGACAGCGTCAGGATCGCGCCGCCTGAACCTCACATTTAGCAAACTCAAGGTTCTGAGAACCCTTCAGGGCTCTGGTTTGCTGTAAACGGAGTCCGGGTTCGTCGGCCAAGAAAAGCAGCCACGCCGGCCATTGATCACCGCCATTTCAGATTGTCGTGACGAGGCGCCTTGGCATGCTCCGCTCCCGCTTTGCAAATGGGGACGCGTTCGGTCTGAATCCGCGGCCGCGCTTGCTTGGGGTGCAAGAGGTCCCGAGTTCAAATCTCGGCGGCCCGACCAAACGTTTTCAAACACTTACAGCCAAAACATTAATCCCTAAGTGCGTTTTGGCGTCCACTTGGAGTCCAAAACCCTCCGGGAAGGACGCCAAGCCCCAGATCACGCCGTCAGACATTTTCTCGCTGGCGCTCTCTACCAGTAGAAAAAACCCGACAAACCCGACATTTTGCTTCTAAGCTACTGATCTGAAAAGGCCTCCCGATGTCGGGTTTCTGAAAAAAAACCTGACATTCACCTGACATTTCCCGTCAGAAACCCGACATTTCCAATTCCCAGTGGCTCCTCAAAATACTCAAAACCATCCTGACGACGGAGAGCGGGCGGCAAGTGTGTCACGCTGATTGCCGGCCTGCTCTACGAGGTCTGGCCCAATGACCCGCTTACTCTGGCCAATCACCGCGATTGCCCTGTTCGCCGTCGCGACGGCGGCCTGCTCGGTCCCAGCCATGCGCGCGCCGCGCATCGATCCTGCGGTGCGCTTCGCTATGAATGATTAGCCGTCGAATGCTCACTTCCCGGCTGCCGCGGCCACTTTGCGCGCCCGGCGGGTCTCGATTGCGTTCAGGCGCAGCCACCCGGCGGCGGCGCGCAGGCGGACTTCTTCCTTGTCGTCAAGGGTGACGCGGTTCAGATCGGGCTTGAAGGCGGGGTCGTTCTGCAGAGCCACTGCGTGCACGGCCGCCGCACGTACATGCCAATCCTTATCGTAGAGCGCGTCTCGCAAGGCGGCCACCGTGGCCGGGTCTCGGTCTTTGCCGAGCAAGAGCGCCGCGCTCGCGCGCCCGGGCGTACTGGAATCGGAGAGCAGGGCCTGCATGGAGGCGACACCCTCGCCAAATCCGGGCAGCGGCACAAATCCCAACCCCTGGCGGCAGCTGTGCTGCGAAGCCTCGTCGCATCTTGCCACCAGGCCGGAGTGGATCCCTTCGCCTGGCTCAAGGACGTCCTGTCCCGCATACCGACCCATCCCATCACCCGCGTGGCCGAGCTTCTGCCACACAACTGGGGGCCCTCTCGCGCCTGATCCCGCCAGAATCAGCGGTCGCAGTTGCCACCTCTGTTCCGGTGATTCTCAGGCGCTTACCGATAGCGGAAGTCGAGGAAGCGCCGGGACGGCTTCCCCGTCTTCTTATACTGCGCCTCCGCCTCCCTCATCGGCTTGCGTATTTTCTTAACCAAACGCTCGTTTTTGGCCAGTCCGAACACATACCCGACCCCGTTTTTCTCGCACCAGCTCATGAGGGCATCTCGGCAGAAACCGGAGTCTGCGCGGAGGATGATCTTCACGTCGGGCCAGGTGAAGCGGAGTCTTTTGACAATCCGCTGGACCTCTTCCAGCGATCCGGCCGAAGCGTCGATGTTGGATGGCCGCAGGCGCGCACAAACCAGGTGCTCGTCAATGAAGATGTACAGCGGCAGATAGCAATAACAGCCATAATAGCCGTGGAAAAACCGCCCTTCCTGCTCTCCGTGCACGGGATCGTCAGTAGCGTCCAGATCCAGAACAATCTGTTTCGGTTGGCGCGGCTGCGCCTGGATGTAGAGATCCACCAGCAGGAGATCCACGGCCGCCTCGTCCATCACGATCTTTTTGTAACGTGCATCCGCCTGGGCATCCTTCGGCGTGAGTTCCAGCCGGTTCAGAGTGCTCTTCCCGGCTCCGGCTTTGCCCCGATCCTGTGCGCGCCGACGGTGCTCGCCCTCCAGGTCGTGCTTGCCGGACAGCAGCGCCAACAGGGGATCCTGCCGCAACTGGTCATGATCGTTCAGGTCCTCATAGCCCAAGGCGATGCCGTACACACGCTGGCGCACCAGCTCGCCGACGGTGTGCTCCACCAGGTCGGCTCGTCGATAGTCGCGAAAACAGGCAGCGAACTGGCGTAAGATTCCCGTGCGCTGTTCGACCGGGCGCAATAGCAGCGCCCCGGCTTCCGTGGTGATCTGTCCGCCATCGAACCGGGCCACCACGTCACGCGAAAAATGAGGTGCAAATGGGAAGCAAGATTGGGTACACTCTCTTCCGAAAATATCCCTACGCTTCCGCCGCCTGGCCGGTTGGGGTGAGGGTGACCTTTAGCCCCATCTTCTCCAGCTTTCGGACGTAGTATCGTTGCGCCTGACTGCCTTTGAGCCGGTCGAAGTAATCCGCGCCGAGCTCGCGATATGGGTTGCGATGTTTGCCGATATGCCAGACGATAGTAAGAATCGTGTTGGCAACCGCAAGCAGCGCTCGCTTCTTGCCGCGTTTGACCAGCAGGCGGCGGTACTGCTGGGAAAGATAAGTATCCTTGGTGTGAGCTGCTGCCCACGCAATCTGCGTCATCAGACCGCGCAGCCATGGGTTCGCTTTGCGCGTCCTGCTGCTCTTGCGTTTGCCGGCGCTCTCATTGTTTCCAGGACACAAACCTGCCCAACTGACCAGGTGACGCGCGGAGGGAAACTGTTCCATGTTCGCTCCAACCTCAGCGAGCAGGCTCCAGGCGGCAACATGGTCAATCCCGGGGATGGTCATCCAGAGTCTCAGTAGTTCCTCAAAAGGAACCGCCATCTTGGCGATTTCGCCCTCCAGAGTGCGAACCTCTCCTTCCAGGTCCTCCGCTTGTTGAAGATGCCGTTTCAGCAGAAAGCGATGATGTGAGGTGAGCGTACCGGCTAGTGCCAACCTCAACTTCTCCCGCTTCTTCCGCATCGGGCCGCGAGCCAAATCCGCCAACAGAACGGGGTCGGTATTGCCCGCGATCAATTCTCGAATCATTGATCGTCCGGAGACACCCATCACGTCAGTAGCCACCGAGCCCAGCTTGATATTGGCGTCCTCCAACAGTTTTTGGAGGCGGTTTACAACTGCCGTTTTCTGCCTCGTCAAGCTCGTACGGGTCCGGCATAGGTCACGCAACTCGCGAATTCGGCGTTCGGGAATAAAGCTGGGCCGCAGCAACCCGTGGCGAAGCAGCCGGCCGATCCATTGACAATCAGCCTTGTCAGTCTTCCGACCGGGAACGTTCTTGATGTGCTGGGCATTGGCGAGAATGATCGTGAAATGCGGTTCCAGCACGTTCCATACCGGCTTCCAGTACACGCCCGTGGACTCCATGGCAACGTGGGTCACGCCGACTTGCTTCAGCCATTCCCGCAATTCCATGAGCTCACGGGTAAAAGTGCCGAACGAACGCAGCTCAACGGCAGGTTCCTCGGCAGCCTCCGGACTAGGTGTCAACGCACAAACAGAAAGGCTGTTCTGATGAACATCGATTCCGGCGCAATGTGTATACAGCAACTCCATTTCGGACCTTCCTTTCCCGACTGCGCCGGGGGCACCAGGGAGGGTTGAATCTCTTCCTCGGGCTCGCCGCCTCACGGCGGTGGCACCACTTCGTTGTTCCAGACGGCGCCCGGACCAGACTGTCATACGGGCTTGGACAGCCTCAATGAGTGATAACGGTCTCTTCCGGCTGCAGACGCCATTACACTACCGCCATTTTCATTCCTCGTTGTGAAGCCGCGGCTTCATGCGGGACTGTCATAGCAAAAGCCGCTCTTTCGTTGGCCTAAACTGTTGTGTGGAAACTCAGTTATGCCATGAAAAGCGGCTTTTTGCTATAGGGCGGTGAGAAATCCGGGCTAATCCATATTGGCTACTCACAATCCTCACAGTTGGCGGATAATCGATGGCCGAGGACATCAGGTTGAAACTCAAACTCTGGCAAGTCGGAGAGGCCGTCCTCCGCCAAAACGCTCGGCCGCTTACAGCAGACGAGATTCTCAGCAACCGGATTCAAGACCTAATCGAATCGATGCGGGAGACCATGCGTGACGCTCCAGGCGTCGGCCTAGCTGCACCTCAGGTTGGCCTGGCAATTCAGATGGCGGTAATCGAGGACCAGCTTGAGCTCATTCAGAAGCTCCCTCCCGAACAGGTCGCCGAGCGTGACCGCCGGCCTGTGCCGTTCCACGTAGTGATCAATCCGAAGCTGATCATAGACGGGGATGAAACCGCGGAGTTCTTCGAGGGCTGCCTGAGCGTGGCGGGGTTCGCCGGGATCGTCCCTCGTGCGAAACGTGTTCGAATCGAATGCCTCAACGAGAGAGCCGAGCCTCTCCTGATCACAGCGGAAGGCTGGTACGCCCGAATTCTCCAGCACGAAATTGACCACCTACACGGTATCTTGTACGTCGACCGCATGAGATCGCGGTCATTCTCGACGCAGGACAATCACGCGCGGTACTGGAAGGATAAGCCGACTGTCGAGTTGTGGAAAGAGATGGGAGAGTGACCGGTTCGACGCCAAACGCGGAATCTGGCCCAAGGCATTTTTCCGCTGGCACCCTCTACCAGTAGAAAAAATCCGACAAACCCGACATGTCGCAGCTAAGCCGCTGAATCGAAATGGATTCCCCATGTCGGGTTTCTGAAAAAAACCCGACATTCACCTGACATTTCCCGTCAGAAACCCGACATTTCGGATTTCCCGACTGGCTACTCAAAATTCTCAAAATACTCAAACCCATTCAGGACAACGGCCTCGAAGCCCCAGGGAGTCCGCGGGAAGGGAGAACTCCGGCGTCTTGCACATGCTGCATGCTGCGCCGCCAATATAGAAGCACCGCGTGAATTTCAGTTCGATCAGCCGTTCAACGCTGCCGTTTGACATATGTGCCAGAGCGCGCCGTCGGCACCGAGGACGAATACTTCGAGCCACCGGTCCCCGCCCGGTGGGACGGCCGGGTCGAGTTGAGACGCGGGTTGCAGTCCGGTGACTTCACAGCGTATTTGTGCTAGGGTGGCCACAAAGGAGCCAGCGATGTTGAATTGGCTGCTTCTCCTGTGGCGCAAGATTAGCGCGTGGACGATGCCCGGCCCGGTAACTCCGGCGCATCACGACGCAGCTTCGAAGCCGTACCAACCTTCAAATCTCCACGCTCGTCACCATCACTAGCGTTCCGCCGTCGTTAGCTTCGAACCACGGTAGCTATTTGCAGTTCGTCAGCTCGCATATGGCTGGCGATTCTCAGTTTTCCGAGCGCTTTATACGTGGTCGATCACGAGGGTTTCGACAGGTGTCTTCTGTGAGGCATCTGGTGCTCCTTAGAGCGTGTTCTCAAATCGATTGTCTACACCCGAGACGTCGGGCTTATCGGAAAGCGGTCACAGGCGTCAATCCCGCGAGGAGGATATTCATTCCAGCCCGCCAGGTCGATTCTTTGTATATGCCTCTTCATCTGCTGCCGCTCGCGGCGTCGACTGCGGGCCTGGAGCACAGCTGTCAGTCCAATGCACAAAACTCCACCGACAACGGCCGATGGTGATCGTGGAAGTGGAATGAAGATACTTGCGAACCCGCGCCGGCTCCGAAAATCACTTGTGCCGAAGAACCACCCGCACCTTTTTGGTTCAACCCCTTCTGCCGTAAGATTACCCTCTCGCGGGACTTTCAGTGAGATCTGGCGGTTTGCGCAGAGTCAATGCGAATGCCGCGACGGTTTGGGAGTAGCCATTCAGCAAGAACTGCCTTGGCCGATGGAACGGCGCCTGATGACGTGAATGTCTAGGGGAAGCCCCGTTCGGGATATGCGTTGCGGGTTCTGGGAGCGAGTTGCTGAGTGGCGATACTCTTCAAGATGTACGCTAACATGCGAATCCCTGGGTTTGGGCGTCCGATTGCTCTCTAACCGACAAAGGAGCGCCGGCCGCACGCCGGCCAAGTCGGGTATGTCAGTTTCATCACTTCCCTTCGCTCTCAAACTCGCCCGCATCTTCGGTCGGAGCGATCGGACGCGGTCCGGACCGGCTGTGGAACTGAAACTTCTCCTCGACAGAATCAGCCAGAGGCTGTATCCCGAAAGCGTGCCCGTTCTCGCGTCCTACTGGCTCACAACCGTCTATGCTGCCGGACACAATCGCGTGTGGTGGAGCGAGTTGGACGTCGTCATCGGCACGGCCCTCAGCAACCAGTTGCTGGACGCTACAGCGGTCGAGGTGATCCGGTCCATTCAGGAATGGGTTCGGCAGGTGATCCTTTCCCGGCAGAAGGCGCCAGAGGTCCAACGGCTCCTTGCCCCGCCATTTCGCCCCGACCTAACGCCCGGCCAAGCCGCGCCGCACCTCTCCCGCGTCCTGAACGAATGGCTGCCCGCGGAAGTCGCGCGGCTACTCACGGCCGAACCCGAACAAGCCAGCTCAAACGAAGGCGGCACACCTGCGCTGGCCATCGCAACGGCTTTGGAACGGCTCGTACTGCGCCAGCATTTTTCGCGGGCCACCCTGGAGCTTCTGGTCGAAGCCGCGTGGTTCTCCCCGAAATACGTCTATCCAGCGCACGTCGAGATCTTCCGTGACATCATGCTTGCTCTCCTTGGCCGAACCGCGACCACAGCGGCGCCCATCCTGCCCGCGACGGCTCTGGCTGGAGGGTTCCCCGACGCTTTGGCGCGGGCATTTCTCGTCTCGTCCAAAAACGGCGACGAACTCCACGTCCCCCTCGACCGGGCGCAGGCTCTGGAAGTCCTGAAGCACGATCCAATCTGCATCGGATCAATTGTCGTAACCATGGACGGACGCTGGTGGCAATCGGTCCGGCTCGACGGCGGGCCGAAAAGCGTGATCGCGTACCGCCCCGGTGGACGTCTGCGAATCGATTTCAGCTCCGAGCATGCCCGGCTGGTGGTGCCATGGCCTGATGCTGGCGCGCGATGGCGGGGAGCAGTTCATCTCCCCGACGGTATCGCGCTGTTCGGCCGCGAATGGCGTAGTCGCGCATGGGAGGCCAGCCCCGAGCGGACGTGGTTGCATTTGGAATATTCGGGAGCTCTGATGGTTCCCGACCTCCAGAGTCCGCATCCGCGCCGTTTGCGGTCGACCTCGATCGAAATGGCCTGGCTTGGGGTGGAGCAGGCACTCGCGACCGGCGTGTCTGATTCCATCGATCAACTTCAACGCAAGGACGCAGTCCTCTTCAGCCGAAAATAAACTAAACTCGGATGCTCTCAGCCGCTTCGCCCATCCGGCACTCTGGGTTCACACTCGTCGCAGTTGTCATACGAATGCGCACGCATTCATGTAACGAACGGGAAATGAGCGTTAACCGAGAGTGCCGATGCTCAGCGCCGGATTTTTCTGTTGACGAATGAAATTCTTTCCTGTCATTTTGGCCATGTAGGCTGCATCTCGCGAGGGATGCAATCCGCTCGGGCCCGCTTACCGAATCGGCAGACGCATAGAGCGGCTCGAAACTCGGCTTGCGGCTCCGGAGGACCTGCGGCCCTGCGCATCGCGAATCTTCTCTACGAGCGGCGCCGGAGCGCAATGCGGAAGCAGATGGACGCCCGTTCGAAGACCCGCCACCGGTGCCCACCCGGAAATGGACCACGTCTGCCGATCGGGGCCGCGATTGCGGAGACCTTGCGTCGTCGGCGTGAACACCTCGCGCCGCCCGCTGCGGCCGACGGCCGAGAAATGGCGGGCGATAAGAACAAATATTGGTAGCTATTTTCGCGTGTCAACAGCCAGCGTCGAGCGGACATCAGGTGTCTCCCTGAGGCTTTGGAGCCGGTTTTCAATGGAATGGAACCCCGTTTTTCGTGGCGCTATGACCGATGCGATCGTGCGGCAGCATTTCCGCTGGAGACACGAGGTGGGGCCTTAACAGCGCCGCCTCGTGGGGCACGGGTACCCATGCTAAGATCCCAGACTGGAGGATCACAACAATGAAGCGGAGGAATTTTCTAATGGCCTCCGGCGCGGCCTTGTCCTACAAAGCGGACGCGCTTGGTGCTCAACAACGGGCTGGCCGCGCCGCCAACGCAACGCCGGCAGTGCAGGCGCAGGAATCACCGCCGCAAGACATTTCGCCGGACGTCCTCTTCTTGAAGGACTACCATCCGCGGTCCATCTTTAAGATACCGGTGACCAGCATCGAGAAGGCCAGGTACCCGGTCATTGATATGCATAACCACGGCGCCCGCGGGGCGGACGGAATCGCGAACACGATCAAAATCATGGACGCCGTGAACTTCGAGAAGGCGATCATCTTCCTTGGCCGCGGAACAACGGCTGACGGGTTTACGGCGAGTGCTGAGCCATATTTGAAATACCCCGGCCGTTTCGAGCTGTGGACCAACTTCAGCCTGAGCGGCATTGACGAGCCGGGATTCGAAGCGAAAGCGGTGGCGGCGCTGGAAGCCGTTCATCGCGCCGGTGCTGTCGGGATCGGTGAGGTTGTGGATAAAGGGCGTGGCGTGACGGCCGGCATGGACGCCACCCGCCCCATGGGGCCACACCCGGACGACCCGCGCCTGGATGCGCTTTGGGACCGGTGCGGCAAGCTCGGCATGCCCGTCAATCTTCATGTTTCCGATCCGATCTGGGGATACTTGCCCCAGAATCAGTTCAACGATGGCCTGATGAACGGATTCAAGTGGCGGCTGGATAACAAGCCCGGCATCATGGGTCACGACGGTCTGATCGCCAGTTTCGAGAGCGTCGCCGGCAAACATCCGAAGACCGTGTTTATCGCCGCCCACCTGATGAACCTCACTTACGACCTCACCCGGCTGGGACAGATCTTCGACCGGTATCCGAATATCTATGCCGATATCTCCGCTCGATTCTGGGAAATCGCTCCTACTCCTCGGGCCACCCTCCGATTCTTTCGGAAATACCCCGACCGGGTCGTGTATGGGACCGACTCTTCCGGCTACCAGAACACCGGCATGCGGGCCTCGTTCAGGGTGTTGGAGACCGACGACGAGCACTTCTACGAGTACCCGCAGTTCCACTGGCCCCAGCATGGCTTAAATCTGCCGGACCCGATTTTAAGGAAAATTTACCGGGACAACGCGCTGCGGGCGTTCCAGCAGGCGCGGGGCTAGAGGTGAGAGCCGGGGAATCACCACGGACGAACGCAAACGGACGGTGCCGCAGACCGCGGTGTTTCTTCTATGCCTTGCGCAGCCTGCCGGGGACCGATCCGAGGGCTCGATTCGGTTTCGTCGGCGGTCATCAGCGATGATCTTGGTACGGACCAGACTGGTCGATGAGGCAGCCAACGATATGAGCAACACTAAACGGTCGTAAGGTTTCGGCGAGCCTGCGCAAGCGGGCGTGACTCTATTTCTCCGAGAAATAGGGTCGTCCTAAAATCCGGCGTACCGAGGTGCGGCTAATCTGGATCAGGCGAGCGATCTCGGATTTGCTGAGGCCCGCGCGGTAGAGTTTCCAGATTTCCGCAGCGTGTACGGCCGCGGTTGCCGGTCGCCCCAGCCGTTTTCCGTTTTCTTGTGCAGGCGCCAAGCCCGCCCGGGCGGGTGCTGTTGCTCGGAGCGGGCACACGCCGCGCAAAAGATCCCGGCGTTTCCGCGTCTCAGCGTTACTTTATTTCGCGCGCCAGGAGAGAATTTCGGCGTCCATCTCGGCGGCGCGGGATTTTTCCGTGGCGGCGAGGTTGTGCATTTCTTTGGGGTCGCCTCGGAGGTTGTAGAGCTCCGGTGTGTCGTTGTCGTAGTGGCAGTATTTGTAATCGCCGCGGCGGATCATGTTCTTGGCACGCGGGCTGTGCAGCGCGTACTCGGAATAAACCGTGGTCTGGCGCGTGGCAGCGGGCTGGCGAAGATCGCGCACCAGGCTTTCGCCATCGATGCCCGAAGGCACGGGAACGCCGCAGATCTCCAGGATCGTGGGCATCACCTGCGTAATGCTGGCGGGTGTGGCGCAGCGGGCGTTAGCCTGCGTAAGGCCGGGGACGCGGAAGATCAGGGGCACAGCGACGGAGGGTTCATAGAAAACGAACTTGTTCCAGAGGCCGTGCTCGCCGAGCATTTCGCCGTGATCAGAGGTGTAGACCACCAAGGTGTCCTCGGCGAGGCCGAGATCGTCGAGGGCCTTCAAGACCTGGCCGGCGGCTTCATCCATCTGCTCGAGGCTGGCGTAGTAATAGGAGATGCGGCGTTTGGCCTGCGTGGGCTCTTTCAGCTCGGGAGTGGGGCGGTCGAGCGTGATGGCGTTGCGGATCTCGCGCGGCACGGTATCGAGATCGACCTTGCCCCAGGTGTCGGGCAGGTGCATGGATTCGGGCGGGTGCCTGGTGGCGAAACGCGCGGAGGGCATGAAGGGATCGTGCGGTTTGAGAAAAGAAGTGACCAGGAAAAACGGCTGCTGCTTGCCATGCTCTTTGAGGAAACGGATGGATTCGCGCGCGACGAAGGATTCGAACTGATCGCGGTCGGGGATTTTGGAGATACCGCCGACGGAGACCGTGCCTTTGCGGCCGTCGGGCTCGCGCACGCCCTTCCAGGGATCACCGAAATCGCGCCAGAGATCATCGATCTGCGGCTGGCCGGAGCCGGAATTGGGCTGACCGAGCTCGTCGGCCCAGAGCTTGGTTTTGGGGCCGAGGTACTGGAACCAGTCATTGAAATCGATTTTGTAATCGAAGCCATGCGTCTGGGCGTCGACGAAGTGCATTTTGCCGATGAGAGCAGACATATAACCGGCGCGGCCGAAGTAGTGGGCGATGGTTTTGTGCTCGAAGGGCCATGGCGTGCCGTTGTTCCAGGTGTGGTGGTGGTGGGTGTAGAGGCCGGTGAGGAGCGAGGCGCGCGCGGGGACGCAGACCGGATTGGAGCAGTAGGCGGAATCGAAGCGGGTACCCGAGCCGGCCAGTGCGTCGAGATTAGGCGTGTGAGCGACGGGATCGCCGTCGATGGACAGGGCCTGGTGCTTGTGCTGATCACACATCACGAGGAGGACGTTTTTGGAGCGGCGCTGCGGCGGCGGCGCCGCGCGCAGATCCAGCGAGAGCGAGCCGGCAGCGATACCGAGAAATTCCTTGCGCGTAAAGGAGGGCACGACCGTATTATATGAAGCAATCGCCATGGCGATGGGCCAGCCGCGACGGGCGGCATACTCCGGCATGGCCCGGTTCTGCACGGTATGCTGGTCATTGGTGGAAACTCGGGCGTACAGGCCCGCCCGCAACAGTTTCGGCGGTGTGCGTGGCTGGCCAAAAACGTGTCCCGATTTGGCTTTCTGAGAGGCCCCTTTTTATGGGCTCGTCGGGGAAATCTGTGGGTGACAGCGAATGTCGGCGGATCGTCTCGATGAGGAACCGCCGGAACTTTCTGCAGGTAGAATCAAACGATCTTTGCTGATCTTCGCCGCCGTGATACAGGAGCGGCCCGCCGTATTCGATCATCCTGGAAAGGACATGGTCCACGGGCCGCTTTCTCAGGGTAGGGTCGTTGTGGAGATCGCGGATGAACTCGCCGCCCAGCGATGAACAAGGCACTGGACAACGTCCGAGCCGAGGAAACCAGCCGCATGAGACGTGAGGGCCGCGCCCCGATCCTCAGGAAATCCCGCTGGCTGCTGCTCCGTCGCAGCGCGAACCTCGGCGCCGACCAGCACTTCCGGTTGCGCGATCTCCTCCGCTACAACCTCAAGACCGTCCGTGGCTACCTTCTGAAGGAAGCCTTTCAGCACCTGTGGGAATACAATTCGCCCGCTTGGGCCGGCAAGTTCCTCGATGAGTGGTGCCGCCAGACCATGCGATCCCGCATCGAACCCATGAAGAAGATCGCCCGTTCGCTACGCAACCACCGCGAACTCATCCTGAACTATTTCCGCGCCCAAAAGCTGCTTTCCAGTGGCGTAGTGGAGGGCTTGAACAACAAAGCGAAAGTCACTATGAGAGAATCGTATGGCTTCCGCACCTACCCCGTCCTCGAACTCGCCCAACGCGGTCGATTCCCGTGTCAGCGAGTGGAAGTTTCTGGAGAGTTGCAGCGAGCTCCACTGCACGCCATGGAGGATCTTGAGCCCGGTCGAGTGGAGAACGCCGAGGAGGTATCAACCCTGGCTGTGAGCGAGGCAGGGAACGACCCCTTGCTCTTCGAAAAGATCTCGGGGAGCACCGCACCCCTGGCACGCGTCCTGTTCCCAGCGCTGCCACCATCTGCAGTTCGGGCAGCGCCAGAGCCTTGCGGCGCCATCGGCAAACGCCAGAATCTCACGCCCGTTCATCCAGCGAAAATGGTGATTCTCAGTCGCCACCGACTATACCTCCTCAGCGCTCGCGCCAGAACTCCGTTGGTAGTAGCCGAGTTTCATCTTAACGGCGCAGGGAAACAGGCGCCAATTAGCTTTCTCGCTTCAGCTCTCCTTGCCTTTACGACTATATCTGCATCGTCTAGAATCTCGATCCCACACTTGCGGCACATCAACCTAGGCTGGGTTGTTGCGATTATATCGCGCCCGACACTCATGGGAACAATAGAGGTATGTCCCCAATCCTCGTATAATTCGCCACCACATTTCCTATGTTTCACTCCGGGTCACCTCGTGATACAAATTTTTCTTACTGAGTAAGAAAGCATTATTGCTAGAGTTCGGATTACTCCGGGCTTCGACAAACTCTCCGTACCAACGCTAAGCTCTTGGGTTGTGGTCAGAGTTTGTTGTTCTTCAGAAACATGAGGGACGTCGGAGGCAGGCGTGGAAAATTGAAGACCTGGGGTGTATAAATCGAACATTCTACGAAGATACTGAATAAAATACATCCAGACGATTGGGAGCAAGGCGACATCCATCGTTAGGCAAAAAACGTCCTGGTAGATGTAATGTTGCGAATAGTAGGGGCCCCTGGACCCTGAAACTGCCCTAGCCAACGCCGCATTTGAGTACCACTGGCGGTATGCTGCGCCGCCGCTCACGTTCCCCTACTACTTCATTTGGTGCTCAATCACGCGTTTCGGTGAGCGTTCCAGATCGCACGTCGGTGCGCTGAGTGCATGTATCGACACTCAGAAGGAGAAGTTACAAACAATGAAATTCCCAAGCTTATGCATTTTGGCTACTCTTACACTTGCGGCACAGCCGGTGCCGAATCCCACCCAGCAGGGGCACGCCGTTACTCCCCAGGAGGCCGGCCAGCCGATGCCAATCTTCCACGTCAACGTGGTTTCCCGCACCGTCCCAGCGATTAATTACCATCATAGGACCGGATACACGCACATTGACTTCCGCGGTACCGAACTCATGCCGACTGCACGGGGCCAGGCCGCCGTCGAAAGCCAAATGGGATCCACCAAGATTGAGACCACGCTCGATCACATGACTCCGGCCGCTCAGTTTGGCCCCGAGTACATGACCTACGTGCTTTGGGCCATCACGCCCGAAGGCCGTGCAGTCAACCTCGGCGAGGTCGTGCTGGAAGGAGATCATGCGAAACTCCTATCAACCAGCAATCTCCAAACCTTCGGCCTGATCGTAACCGCCGAGCCCTATTTCGCCGTGACACAGCCGAGCGACGTAGTAGTGGCCGAAAACTTCGTCCGCGCCGACACCACCGGTACCATCGAACAGGTGAATGTCAAGTACGAGCTCCTTCAGCGCGGCCAATACGTGTTGAACCGCGCCCAATACCGGCCGATCCGGCTCAATCCTAAGGGGCCGCTGCAACTCTCCGAAGCTGAAAACGCAGTCGAAATTGCCCGCCTCGCCGGCGCCGAACGCTACGCCGCCGACACATTCCAGAAAGCTATGATCGATCTCCAGAATGCCGAGGACATTTACGACCACAGCAGGAATCGCAAAGAAACCGAAACTAACGCGCGCGAAGCTGCCCAGATGGCCGAAGACGCCCGAATCATCACATTCCGCAAGATCCGTGAGGAGCAGTCGGCCGCCGAACGCAAAGCTGCCGCCCAGGCGGAAGCCGATGCCCAGCTCGAGCAGGAGCGCCGCGCCCAAGCCGAAGCCGACCGCTCAGCCGCCGAGCAGGCCGCAGCCCAGGCCGCGAAAGAGAAGGATGAAGCCATGGCGCAGCAGCAAGCCGCCCAAAACGAAGCCGACCGCGCGCGCCAAGCCGAGCAGGAGTCTGAAACCGAAAAGGCTCAGCTCCGCGAGAAGTTGCGCGAGCAGTTGAACCTGATTCTGGAGACGCGCGACACCGCCCGTGGTCTTATCGTCAACATCTCCGATGTCCTATTCGACTTCAACAAGTACACCTTGAAACCCGGCGCCAGGGAGAAGATGGCCAAAGTTTCCGGCATCCTGCTTGCCTATCCCGGCCTGAAACTCCAGGTGGAGGGCCACACGGACAGCATTGGCAGCGACGAATACAACCTGACGCTCTCGCAGCAGCGCGCCGATTCGGTCCGCAACTACCTGGCCTCGCAAGGAGTGCCCACCGCAAATGTTACCGCCATAGGCTTGGGCAAGGCTGGCCCCGTGGCCAGCAACGACACCGCCGATGGACGGCAACAAAACCGGCGCGTCGAACTGGTCGTCTCCGGAGAACCTATCGGAATTGGGCTCGCCCCACAGCATTAAGCGCACGTGGTAGCCGAGGGGCGCTTGGACCAAGCGGTTCTTGATCCGCGCAGTCATGGCAGGAGGGGGACTGATCCTCCCGCACCGCGCCGGGCACGGGTGCCCGATCTCGCGCGACTCCTCTCCAACGTCGGAGAACGCCAGTCCGTGGTTAACGCGGTTGCATTCTCGATCGACGTGTTTGGGATTTCTCGCGCATCTTAAACAGCGGTGTCCGTCTCACGCCTTCCGCGGTCTTCGAGGGCACCGTCCAGCCGCGATCCAAGCGCATGCGATCGCATCCGACATGGAAACATGCACCCGAAGATAAGATAGAGATTGATCCGGAACGGTTCGAGCGGTGCCTCCAAAACCCGGCAGCGCCGCCCGTCTTTGAGGCTCTCAACAGCCGAACGGTGCTCCGCGGCAAGGGTCCGCTGCCCACGACAAACCGCCGCGCCCTTGCCTCCTGCGCGCCCTTCTGCGCGTGGATCAATCGCGACGGGCGGCTCCGCCGCGAACCGGATGCAGTACAATTTCTTCGTCTTACAGGGACGAAAACCAGGTTGTAGTTGGGCACAACATCATAGGAGGAGAAACGATGTCTAAGAGATTCTCCCAGCGATCTGAAACAATTCTGCTCGTCGCGGATGACCCGGTGGTTCTGAACACGATGCTTCAAATCCTCACAGCTCAAGGCTATCGTGTCCTTCAAGCCCGTACTCCCAAGACAGCTTTGCAACTCGGCGCTCGGCACGACTATCAAATCGATCTGTTACTGACGGACGTAACCCTCCCAGGATTGTACGGGTGGCAATTAGCCGAATTCATGAAGCTCGATTACCCACAGCTCCAGGTGCTGTATATATCAGGAGCCTGTGACGACGACATTTCAGGACTCACCGGTACTCCGGAATTGGTTCTCCGTAAACCGTTCCGATCCGACGAACTGGAGCGCGCGGTTCGAATATCCCTAGATGGTGCGTCTACCAAGGTCAGTTCATCTTATGATCGATTCCATACTTAACAGGTTTCTATTCTGTCCTCATCGCAGGACGACCTTTCCGATGACTGTGGTCCAGTCAGAGCTAAGGGCACCGAGCGAAGAAAGCGCACCTATGTGGTGTGTTTTTGAGCTGCGGCCAGCAGTTCACGTATGACTGGGAACAGTTGCGGATAGTACCAGCCGCGCCGCCGATCGCCTTTTCAATGCGACAAAGAAGTCGTTCTTTCTGCTACTTGAACCGCCCGGCGTTGGCTGACAGTATCTCCGGAGCTTCATGCTCCGCGCGCTCGCCGAATCCATTATGGCGGCTGTTGTGCTACGGATTGCTCCTATATAAAAGAGCACTGTATGAGACGGAGTGAAGAAATGAGTCAACACATTTGGCTTGCACCTCTATGTGTCGTCCTACGAGTGCCCCCGCTTATAAGACGACTTTTATATTGTCCCCGGCAGGAGGTTGAAACATGCCCGCGAGTAGACGGCCTTATAAGACTGCGCTTCACAACACACGTGATGCAGACATTATCGATGCAGGCGCCCTAATAAGCTTAGCAGTTAGCCCAAACGAAGCAGACCTTTCATCTCTACAGCATATGTTCGACGATGCCACCTGGAAACTCTACCAAGCGCATACATATCGAGAAGCGATGTCGCAGCTGAGCCGGTACTGGGTACCGGTAATTGTTTGCGAATGCCAGCTGTCCGATGGGAGCTGGAAGGATTTCCTGAGCCAGATGGCACCGTTGGCTGACCGACCTCGCCTGATCGTTATCTCAAAGCATGCTGACGAAGGTCTGTGGTCAGAGATACTCGCTATGGGTGGGTTCGATCTGCTCGCGACGCCGTTAAAGGAGACTGAGGTAGCTTACGTTGTCGGGTCAGCTTGGCTTGACTGGAGGAGCGAACATGAGCCTGCTGACCGGCACGTGCTAATCACGGCCTTCAGGTAGTTGAGTAACATGGTGGATAGAATAGGGATCTGTTGCAAATAGGCCGAGCGAGGGGGGACGATTTCCGTCCAGAGGATGGCGCTGGAAACGTCAACGGCCGCTTCGACTACCTGAATGGCGATGACGATCTGGCCGCCATCCTCGGTCATAGGCCGCGTGCCCGCAGCGAAAGCGGCCGCGGTTCCCGCGGTAGCAAGCGAAGGCTGAGTTCAGAAACGTGCGGAATTGTCCTGCGTTCATGCGATCACCCTGGTCTGCGGTGTAGCCCTCATAATCCACGTTATAGGGACTATCGCTGAACATCAGATCGGCCTGCTCGCCTCCCATCAGGCGCTCGACATCGAACCGCCGGGGAGCATCACCACACAGCAGTTGATGGCGGCCCAGGCGCCAGAGGTCGCCCGGCCGCGTAACCGCACGCTCGGGTAATTCCGGGGCGGCATCCTGAAGCCTGAGTCGCCCCGCACCGCGTCCGCAAAGATTGGACCTCACCACCACGGCGAACTGGAAACTGTCGTTTACATCCTTCGAGGCTAGGCTCGGATGCGAAGGGGAGATCATCTGGAATTCAGCGGCGAAGCACCGCTCACTACACGCCGGCTGCCGATGGGCTGCAATTTCAACCACAGCGGCGCCACCCGGGTCAGCATCATGCGCGAAATCGAGAGCAGCCTACGGCGGCTCCAGACAGATTACGTTGATCTGTACCAGGTGCACGGGTGGGACAGCAACACGCCGCTCGAAGAAACCTTGCGGACTCTCAATGACCTGGTCCGGCAAGGCAAAGTACGGTATATCGGCCTGTCGAATCTTATGTCCTGGCAAGCCGCAACCGCCATTATGCTGCAGGAGGCTTCAGCGGATAATCGATGCCGAAAAAATTCCCCTTGGACGAAACCGGATACCACCTTTCAACACGCTCCAGAGTTACGGGTCGACGGACGATGTTAGAATGCCGTGTGTGGACAATCTTGCATTAGGCATTCAGGGCTTTCAGCCTGGAAATCAATGTTCCCCCGTAGATGTTCCCGGGTTGGGGAAACCAGGCGACAGGCCCTCCCAGTCTGAGATGCACACAGCACACATCAAAGCGCGGTGCCAAACGTCGGGCCCTTCCCGCAAAATAGATTTATCAAGCAGCTAGCGACTTGGGATTCGTTTGTAGTAGGGCCGATCGATTCAGCGAGCAATTACGCCTCATGCGGCGGCGATGTTCGTGCTGTTAGGGGGTGCGCCGTCGAACATTTCGGCAAAGAGGTCTGTCATCGCGTCCTCGCGTCTATTCAGGAGCGCGGTGCGGGCCGGAGGGGAGAGCACTCGCCATGGAATGCGTCCGTACGCGGGCGCGACGACGGTGTGCAGATAATGAGCCGACATCACGAACCGCGCGACGTCCTCGCGCGAGGGCGGCCACGGCCGGAGTAAACAGTCCATCAGGCGTTGGAGGGCGTGCGCGAGCGGAATCAGGTCCCCGCGGTGAAGTTGATCGATGGAGTCCGCCACGCCAGTCGCGAGCGCCCGCTCCACCTCGGACCATGCCATCTCTATCGCGGCCGCCCGTAAACCGTGCGGGCGCGGATTGTCGGGAGCGAGGGTTTCGGGCATCGTCACGGTGCCCGAAAATTCCAAATGCAGCCACGTCCGGTCGGCGCTCTTATCCCATCTGCGACCCCGCCATTCACGGCCAAACAGCTCGATGTGGGTGGGCAGATGAACCGCTCCTGGCCAGCGCACCTCGGCACCAGGCCACGGCACCACCAACCGGGCATGCTCGGAAGTGAAATCGATTCACAGACGCCCGCCGGGGCGGTAGACGATCACGGTTTCCGGCCCGCTCTGGAGTCGGGCCGATTGCCACCAGCGTCCGTCCATAGTCACAAGAAATGAGCCGATGCGCACCGCATCGTGTTCGAAGACTTGCAGAGCCTGCGCCTCCTCGAGCGGGACATGGAGTTCATCGCCGCATTCGGACGAGACCAGCAATGCCCGCCCCACAGCTTCGGCGAATCCGCCAGCCAGGGAGGTCGCGGGCAGGACGGGCGGAGCCGGCGCCGCGGTTCGGCCGAGGAGCATCAGGACGACATCCCGGAAGATCTCGACGTGCGCCGGATAGGCGTATTTCGCGGAGAACCACGCGGATTCGAACAGAAGCTCCAGGCTCGCGGGCGAAAAATGCTCCCGTAGCAGGAGGCGTCCCAAAACCCTTGCGATTGTCAGCGCGGGTATGCCGCTCTCGTTTGAGCCGGTGAACTCGGTTTCGGTTGTGAGCAACTGCGCGACTTCTCGGGGCAGCCATTCATTCAGGACGCGGGAGAGATACGGCGGCGCCTGGGCGAGCGTCAGGTCGGCGCAAAACGGTGGTGCAAGGAGCGGTTGGACCTTCGGCGCCTTGTGTCGGGGCAGGATCGCCTGCCGAACCCACGTCTGAATGTCCCTGATCGCCTCGGCCGCTGTGGCGTCCAGGGACTGGCTGCGAAGGAGTATTCCGATCGCGGCGTCCAACCCTCCCCACCACGCCCGATTGTGTCCGGCGGAGTAGACGGTCTTGAGCCACCAGGACACGAGGACGGGCACGCTTTCGCGATACAGCCGCTGCCGGATTCTGTCCAGGAGGAGGTTCAGGTCCGCTGCCGGTTCGGAAGGCTTTCGACCGCTCCGACCGAAGATGCGGGCGAGATTGGGCGCGATGGGAAGCGACCAAGCAGACATATCCGAGTTCTCCGCCTTGTGAACCGGCGGTCCTTCGCTGGTTGGGGTGCAATCGGACGTCCAAATCGCGGATTCGTGCGATATTGTACGGTGAGCCGGGACTTGCCGAGTCTGGGTGAATCTTCCTGTCCTCTTGGGAATAGCCCTCCGGTCTCCCATGGATATTCCTCCCTTTCGGGGTACGCCTCCCAGGAAGTCTTGTTCTCTTGCGGTTTCGCGGCGCGTGCGGGCACACTTCGAGTGTTGGGTCCGGGGTGGCCGTCGTAGATAACCAGTGAGCTGAGCGTCATGACGTGTTCTGATATGAGGCCGGCGCGACGGGGATCGATGTTCCCGGCGGAACCCTTTCCATCACCTGGAGCGTACCGGTCTTGCAGAAGGGGCACTTCCGCTCTACTGCACGTTGCTGAGTTTCGGTCGGGGGACCGGCCACTGCCACAGGCGGCGGAGGTAGCAGCGAACGGCACAGTGCGAGGCTAGGGCGAGCAGCTTGAGGCCCGCGAGGCGAAGATCAAGATCGAAACCACGAAATTGGAGGAACTGCACTTGCCGTCAGGGGACATGACAACAGGCTTCGCTCTCGATGGCCTCGTAAACGGTGCCTTTGTCCGTATGCCGTTTCTGAATTCCACCCATGCTGCGAGGTATCAGCTGGACAAAATGCAGGCTCCTGATGTGATCGCGTAGGTCGCCTGCGTCGGTTAGTATGGGTCGATGTAAATGCCGACTGGTCGAGAGGATTCGGAATCTGGCCGCAGAGCCTCTTCTGAGTGTAAAAAATTCCAAGGCTGTGATCCCCATGTTCACAGCTGTCGCTTTCCTGGACTTGGGGGAAGCACTCTGCTGGCCCCTCGGGAGCGAAATCACGCCATTGCAAGGGCTTGAATCAAGCGTGGTCGGGCTAAGAGGCCAATCTCCTCCCTTCCTTCGCGGCAGACCGATTGCAAGTGCACGAAGAGATTTTCGGCTAAGGAGATTCGGATGCGTTTACTGGTAAGTGTTGTTCTGCTGCTTTCTTCTGTGTTCGCAGCGGAAAGGAACAAGACCAATCAAAGGCTTGACGACGCTGCGGCAGTCTTCTCGGAGATCATGGCGGCTCCCGATAAGGGGATTCCCCATGACTTACTCGAGAAGGCACACTGTGTTGTCATCGTGCCTGGGTTGAAGAAGGGTGCCTTTGTGGTCGGTGCACAATATGGGAAGGGCTTTGTCTCTTGCCGTGAGAGTGGCGGAAAAGGCTGGTCGGCACCCGGAGCCGTTCGAGTCGAGGGCGGCAGCTTCGGCTTTCAGATCGGTGGCTCCGAGACCGACGTCGTGATGCTGGTGATGAACGATCGGGGAGCAGGCAAACTGTTGTCCAGCCAGTTCACTCTGGGTGGAGAAGGTGAAGTCGCCGCAGGACCAGTTGGGCGTACCGCCTCCGCGGACACCGATGCAAAAATGACGGCGGAAATTCTTTCATGGTCGCGAGCGCATGGTGTCTTCGCCGGTATCTCGCTGCAGGGAGCAACCCTGCGGCAGGACATGGACGATAACGAGGCGTTGTACCACAAACGGATTGAAAACCGCGACATTGTGAAAGGCGAAGTGGCTCCGCCGCCGTCCGCCCGCAGGCTGCTGTCTGTTCTGACGAAGTACTCCGCGCGGGAGAAATCGTAGGGGGAGCCTATTCTCGGAGAAATCTTATGCTGTGGACAATTTTCGTTGTGTTGTTGGTTCTCTGGCTGCTGGGGATGGTGACGTCGTATACGCTCTATGGCTACATTCACATCCTGCTAGTCATTGCCTTGGTTGTGCTGCTGATCCGGCTGATCCAAGGACGAAGAGTGATCTAGCTTCCTGCAGAGGGGACGCTTTTCGCGTCCCCTCCGTTTGGGCATGCCGAGCCATGTTTCGACAGTCCGGGGCTCCAAGCCCCCCTCCAACGTGTTGTGGCGAAGCAAAAGGTGGCCAGGACCAGTCGGATGTAAAGCTCGAAGCCGGAAAAGCAACTGTATTCGTGTTGGATCGCATTGGCCAGACAAACCGGCTTATAGGAGGTTGAGTCGCGAAGTGTTCTATTCAGCAAGCGCCACTGTGAGAGAAGGGGGCGTTATCTACTATTAACAGGACGTTGCTTTCGGAAGCACGGGCGTATCCGGGGAATCCCCTACCGGAACTCAAGGCGCTGATTCATGGTTGTTCCGCCGCGGACCCGGTTCGTCCGGCCGGCAGTTGCCCTTCAAACGTTCTCCCTAGACGCCGCCAGCATCCGTTCCAGGTTTTCGACACGCTCGGCCAACGCGTCATATTGTTCTTTGCTGGCATACCTTTCGACCAGGCGCGCCTCCCGATCCTGCTCCAGTACCGCCTGCTGTGCCAGCACCGTCTCCCGGTGCCGCCGCGCGGCCTCGAAGGATTGCCGAAAACTCGCCCTCGCGGCCTCCATCACCGGCCGTGCCGCCCGAATGGGAACGGGAATGGGCGGACGGGGCGTCCGCAGCCAGCCCGGCATCACCGGGTGCCCGCACAGGCACACCAGCGCCCGAAACGGGTCTTCGGTTCGGCTGATCAGGTCGCCTCCCGGCGAGGCGGAAGAGAACTCCGCCAGGAACTGCTTGTATTGGGCTTCGGTAAACTCCAACGATCCGCAGCGCTCGCAGCGGAGCTGCTTGGGATCCATTGCCTCAGGCAAACGCACCTCCTCGGAAGCAGACAAAGATGGCAGGGGCCCACGTAAGCTCCGGTCCATCTGGAACGCCACTCTCTTCGGCTGCTGATTCACCGTCACCTCGCGGCCGAAGCGCACCAGCCGGCGCGCCGCCGGCCGCCGGACCACTTTGAACTTCCCCAGCAAGTTCTCGACGACAACCTTTCCTCCATCCTGCAATTCCTCGATCATCACAGCCAGAATGGCATTGACCACTCGCCAGGCCTCGCGAAATCCGAACCCGCGCTCCTGCAGCTTGAGCACCAGCTGATCCCGGGTCAGCTTCCCTTCTCCTCCCGACAGCGGCTCCCTCGTCGGTGGCGCCCAGTGCCGGCCCCGCGGCGACCGCCGATTCGGATCGGTCTCGGCCAGCCGCCTCCCCGCCAGTTTCTCCAGCACCTTCACCCGGCCAGCCAAAACATCCAGGCTTTCCCTCCCGGCCATTGCCCGTCGGACGCCCCATAAAACCGCGCTGCCGTCCAGACATCGCCGGGCGCCGAACAAGCACTCCCGTAACGTATTCACTTCCCGGCCGGGTATCCCGCCACGAACACCGCCAAGATTGGGCAACTGCGGGGTGCCGCAAAGGCACACGGCAATCCCCATAGCCATCATGCTGGCCTGCCCCACCAAATCCGGCCAAGTGGGCCAAGACCCTCCCAGCGTTTCCTCCCGTAGAAACTGCAAGAAATCGGCCTGCCGAAACCAGGTCCCGCCGCAGGCAGAACAAGTCTTCAACGACGCTTTCTCCAGGCCTTCTCTCCCAGAAGGCGGCGGTGACATCGAGATGGATATTTCCCCCACAGGCGTCGGTCCGAGCCAACACGGTAGCACCCCTCAATGGGCAGTTGCCGGTCGGCTCGACGCTGCGTATCGGACGCGAAATTGGTGCGAAACGCGCGGCTTGAGACCTAGTATCTTCTATGTGTTCTTGATACTTATTTAGCAAATTCAGAATCTGATCTGCGATGTCGTTGATCACCAGTTCCTGGCCCACGGACAGGTCATTGATGTAGTTCTGAGCGGCCTGGACGGCAGCGGCAATGGCAGTTTGCTGGTCGGTCTGGGTGGCGCTGGAGGCGAGGGTAAGAGTAGTGGACAGGCTGATGCCGATGAGATCCGGATTGATAGCCGTATCGGTGATCGGGAAGGCGGACGTCTGGTTTAAGGCATCCTGGACGGTGCTCAGCAAGCTGGTGGATGCAAGCGGAGTGATCGCGTAGACGTAGCAGTAATACGTTCCAGCCTTGCTGTCGAAAGACACGTCCGAGATGCCGGGAATGGAAAGCAGTTCGAACCGCATGGCGTTTTCATCGACGCCGGAAAGCGAGATCAGCTTGAGATGCCGGCCGGACGTGGCAGTGAATTTCCGCTTTCGGCCGCCGCCTGGAAACCCTCGTAATCACTGGCAGCGCTCTGGGCCAAAGCGTAGAGGGTCCCCAACAGTTCCTCCACTCCGCTGAAGGAAACCGTCATCTGGCCAGGTGCGAAGTCGACCCCCGCGGGCAATCCCCGGTGCGGAACAGGAACGACGGGAAGCCGCACCGCCGCCGCTGCACGGTCCCGCTGCAAGCCATCCAATTTCTCGCTCAGGCGCTCCTTCCGCCGGCGCTCCTGTTCGACAGCGGGGCTCGCCGCCAGTTCCTCCAGCAGCCGGATCAGATCGAGCCGATCGAGCAGCACCGTATTGCCGGACTGGTAACCGCCAAAATGGTGCATCAGCTCGATGGCACGGCGGCGCCGAACGCCGAAGATGCGCTCGCAGCCGGAACGGTCGATGACCGGAACCTCCAACACGCGCAAACGTTCCAAGATGCCGGGAATATCGAACAGCCATTGGGATTTAGCGGGCAACCGGCGGGCATCCTTCCATCCCTGATGTTACTGCACGTTCGTGCCAATTGAGCCCGTCTTTCACTTATGCTATTCGCCACTAACAAAGGTGGATCAGAGAACGGCGCATCCGGTAGACCACTCAGGGCACGCCCCGCCCACACCCTGCAGGGCTTAGAGTTTCACTTCAAGCTGTTCCGGAGCGAACGTGCATTACTTTGGGGCGGGCAGCTGATCGGGACCGTCGGGGCGCGCAGGTGCAGTGTTTTTGTGCTCGGCTATTTCAACGCGCATGAGGAGCGAGACCACTGGTGTCGGACATTCTGAAGCGCTCGCATGGCGACCGGCCCACAGCGACACGAGGTGTTCGGCGACTTGACGCTGGAGTACCCGAGAACCACTCATATATCGCTTGACGAGCTCCACTGTTTGACGTGGAGCCGAGCTTCAGGAGAGTGGCGTCCCAGAACGCCGTTTCGGGTCAACTTCCGGATGGCCGACCACTCATTCCCTAACCGCGCAACCTATTTTGCGATGAGTCGAATACTGCCGCGCCGGCGGCTAACTGCATATTCCGCTGTCTCCATCTATTGGCTGGCGATTGGCTTGGCCGGATGATCTGGTTCGAGCGATTTCAGAGCCCCAAGCCTTTCACGAGAAACAGCCGGTATTCTCGGGCCGAAACACTGCACGCCACTGACCGGCTGTCCGGGAGCGATCCGGACGCCGGGTACCCCTAGCAGGGCGAGGCCTTCCGGGGGAGCGATGGACTTCCACATCCGCTGCGTCCCTGTGGTTACGGAGAGGCCAGCTAATCGAGTGTGTTCTATAATTCCCGAATGCGCATTCTGCCTGTTGCCCTTACCGCTATGAGCCTTCTGTGGGCCGCGCAGCCACCCCGTAAGATCTCGTTTGCCCGAGCCGGCGTAGGTCCGGGTACGATGCAGCTTTTCATTTCCGCTTCCGACGGCAGCGATGAGCATCCACTGCTGGCTGCGCCCCACGACGATTACGATGCGGTCTGGGCGCCGGATGGCAAGTCGATCGTTTTCACATCCGACCGTAATGGATCGGGGGACCTTTTCCGCGTCAACCCGGATGGCAGCGGGCTGACGCAGCTTACTTCCGATGCCGCATACGAGGATCAGGCGGCGTTTTCACCCGATGGCAAGCAGCTCGTGTTTGTCAGCACGCGGGGCAGTGGCTATGCGGATATCTGGACGCTCGATATCGCTACGGGGCGCGCGAAGGCGCTGACATCCGGGCCCGGGTGCGATTACCGCCCGGCGTGGTCGCCCGACGGGAAATGGATCGCATTCTCTTCCGGGCGCGGCATCACGGCGCCCTTCGCAGAAGGCCGTTGGGAGCGCCAGCAACTGGCCGAGATCTATTTGATTCGCCCCGACGGCTCCGGCATGAAGAAAGTCACTAACACGGGCGGCTTCTGCGGAAGCCCGAAGTGGATGAACGACAGCCGGCATGTCCTGGCGTATTGCTCGACGGCTCAACAAACTATGGACCTTCGACGTTCGGCTCCAGACCCGGGCAGCGAATCGCGTTTGGTTTCCATCGATACGACGGCTGGCGCGCTCACAGAGGTACACGCGGGGCCCGGTGTGAAGATGAATCCGTCTCCCCTTCCCGGGAATGACGTGGGGTATATCCGGAAGGATTCCGCGGATGCCGGTATTTACTATGCGAGCGGTAGCCGTGGTCCGCGTGGACCGATCCGCGCAGCGGCATGGTCACCTGATGGGAAACGTGTGGTGTTCCACAGGCGCATGAGCACTCCGGCGCGGCCGCCGCTGTTAAAGATGTTCAGCCGGAATCCGAATTACGAGTTGAACCTGTCAGGCATGCTGCCCGCCTTCAGCCCTTCGGGCAAACAGTACCTGAGCATGGCCGGTGTCCCCGGCGCGAAAGTGGCGGCTCTGAAGGTGAATACGCCGGAGACTGGGCGGTCTGAGGTTTTGTATCAGGACAAGGCGCGCAATGCATTCGTCGGCGGATGGTCGCCGCGTGGAGATAAAGTGGTATTCGCGTTGGGAGGCTTTGCGGCGTTCTTCGACGGATTTCATTCCGAATTCCTGAAGCCTGGCGATCGCGTGGAAGGCGGCGCTCAGATCGCCATTATTAACGCGGATGGCAGCGGGTTCCAGGAGTTGACGTCCGGAGCGGATAACAATGCCTTCCCGTCATACTCTCCCGATGGAAATCGCCTCGTGTTCCGGAGCTTCGGCAAGAACGGCCAGGGGTTGCGAATCATGAACCTCGAAACCAGAGCAGTCACGACGCTCACCTCCGATTACGACAACTTCCCCTTGTGGTCGCCGCGGGGAGATCTAATCATGTTCGCGCGGCAGATCGATGGTGCGTACGATATCTTCACGGTTAAGCCGGACGGGACATCACTCAAGCGGCTGACCAACGGCAAGGGGAATGACGCACATATGTCGTGGTCATTCGATGGCGAATCGATCGCCTTCGCGAGCTCCCGGATGGGCTTTAAGGATGAGGTGGCTTATACGGATGCGCCGCAACCCTACGGGGAGATTTTCGTGATGCGTTACGATGGCACCCACGTCGAGCAACTCACCGACAACCAGTGGGAAGACGGCACTCCGGGATGGGAGCCGTTGGTGCCGAGCCGAGTTGCCAGCCGGTAAAACGGCGTAGAGGCAGGACACATCAGCATTATCAAGGCCGACGGAGTTCAGATGCTGGGTGTTTACCGATACTGCCCGGATCACGGCCCATCCGGAACCTATTCCCGCACACGAAACCTCGCTGATTTCTCTCCCGCGAGCGAGAAGTCGGGTTGGAGGAGATGGCGCTGGGATTGTCGAATGCGTCGGCCACCGCGGCATCGGCTCGAACGCCGTTTGGGGCGCACACTTGCCCCGGACCATCGCCTGATTGTGGTGCCTGTGCTAACTTCCTTGGTGACGGCTTTCGGAAGGCCAGGGCGTGCCGATCTCCTCTACGCCGCATGTGCAATCGATCGCACGGCAAAAGAGGCCGGCAGCGCCTTGAGAATCACGGCATCGATCAGGCTGAAAATGGCCGTATTGGCCCCAATGCCGAGAGCGAGAGACAGAATCGCGATGGCGGCAAACCCCGGAGTGGAGCGCAAGCCACGGAGCGCGGAACGGAGGTCCTGAAACACGTAGTCGAACATATGCTACTCCTCGCGAAGGGCATTCATCGCGTCGAGCCGCGACGGACGTCGGGAAGGCAAGTTATCCGACGCAGAATGCCGCTAAAGGCTAATACTGCCAAAGCGAGCGAAAGTTTCACCGGATCTGTTCCTGAATTCCACAGAAGAGGCGGGCTGGGGGTTGGCTGGTCGCGGCAGTTCTTAGCAACGTCGTCCTGGACAATGCCGGTGCTTAAGGCCGCCTGCCGCCGCGGTCCTTGTGATATACCTTCTCCCATGACTCGTTTCTTGGCCTTGTCTTTGCTTGCGGCCGCTGTCTGGGCGCAGGCGCCGAATCCCGATGAGTTCTACCACCTCGGACCCGATTCGCTCCCGCAGGAGGGTGTACCCAAGGGCGAGATCCGTGGGCCATTCACGCTGCCGAGCCAAGCCTACCCGGGCACGCAGCATACGTTCTGGGTTTACGTTCCGCAGCAGTACGATCCGGCGGTGTCGGCCAGCCTCATGATTTTCAACGACGGGCAGGCGTTCATGGCGGCGGAGGGCGACGCTCGGGCGCAGAACGTGCTCGATAACCTGATCTACCGGCGCGAGATTCCGGTAATGCTGGCGGCCTTCATCAATCCGGGACGGCGACCCGACCAGGCGGAACCGAACCTGCACGAATGGGGCGACCGCACCACCAACCGCCCCACGGAATACAACTCGCTCGACGACCGGTATGCGCGGGTGATCGTGGACGAACTGATGCCCGCGCTGCGCAAGGACTACAACATCTCGGACGATCCGGACCGGCACGGTCTCGGCGGCGCGAGTTCCGGCGCGATTGCGGCGTTCACGGTAGCATGGGAGCGGCCGAGCCAGTTTCACAAAGTGCTGAGCATTGTAGGCAGCTTCACCAACCTGCGCGGCGGCGACGCCTAGGCGGACATCGTACGCAAGAGCGAACGCAAGCCGATCCGGATCTTCATGCAGGACGGGCGCAACGACAATCGCGGGATGCGGCAGGACGGCTCGTACGATCAGCGGCGCGACTGGTTTTACCAGAACGTGCGGCTGATGCGCGCGCTCACCGACAAAGGGTACGACGTGAATTACACGTGGGGAATGAACAAGCACGGGCAGAAGATGGGCGGGGCCATCCTCCCGGAGATGATGCGATGGCTGTGGCGCGACCAGCCGGTCTCGACCGACCCGAACGACATGGTGGAGCGGTCGTACCGGGCGCCGGCCAACCGAGTGCAGAAGTGACGTATTCCATCCGGGGGCGGATCGCGGCCCGTACGGGCATCGATTCCAGCAGATCAGAATCCAATCGCCGATGGCTCCCATGAGTGTCACCCGGAACTAAAAGGCGGCTCGATTTCGAGCCCTTCGCAACAGGCCCGGTGTAGTTGTAATTCCGAATCGAAGGGATGCCGGCTCCGGACTGAAGCGGTGAGCGAGTTGACGTAGAAGGGCGCCTCGAGGCAGCGCGGGCTGAGCTGGAACGACGCCATTCTACTGGCCCTATGGCCGCACCTGGCATTTCGTGAAGTGTCCACTCATCTCGGCCGCGGTGAGCGCAGCGCCGCAGCGCCAGCCGCACGGCATGCGCGGGCTGTCCGGGCGCCCGCCGAGATCGACGCTCGGCACCCCCAGGCGCCACGCGCAGATCCGGCACCGGCCCGATCTTCATCGAGTGCACAGTTGGCTGACGGCTTCCACCGGCGATTCGTAGCCGGCTGCGCAGCAGCGGCACTGTGCCCATTTCATCCACTGGCGCCGTTTGGGGCGGCTTCGGCATGTTGTGAAATGCCTCCGCATCTCGCTGCACGCAAGTTGCGCTCCGCAGCCCCAGCCGCAGGGCATGAGCGGATCTGGCGGACGCCCAGCGTTTCATGTTCGCCTTGATCACGAACTCCAGTGTCAGATCCGTGGAACGACGGCTGCCGGCACCGGTAGGGACGGTCATTGCTGGCCGCCCCCCGCACAGATCCGTACCGCCGAATACTCCCTGCGAGACATCATCGAGGAGATTGGCAGGTCGATGGCTGAGATGTGCAAGAAGCTCCCTGGTCGCTTCAACCAGCTCAAGCAGCGTGCGGAGCTCGCACAGCGCGTTCTCGCGGCGTGCTGAAAACTCAGGCGCAAGTAGGCTCAACCGCAGACGATCGTTAGCAAGGTCGAGCCGGGTATCCACCGATTGGACCTGCTCCGAACTGGATGCCGTCCGGTCAGATTGAGGAATTCGGTCCGGCGTTACGCCGGCACGCCGTGCTCGTCGCGTACGCCGGGGCGCTACAGTATACTGTCATCTAATATGCCATCCGCCGCCGATCCCGCACCGGTTTCCAATAGAGATGCAATGAGTTCGGCCGCGCGGGCGGCCAAAGAAAAAGGGCCTTGGCTGTTTGTAATGATAATCCTGGGCTCAACGGTAATTAACTTCATCGATCGCCAGACACTCTCGGTCCTGGCGCCGGTCTTACGCGATCAGTTTCGGCTTTCCAATTCGGATTATGCCACGATTATCAACTGCTTTCAGATCGCGTACCTGGTCATGAACGGCGTGGGCGGGAGGCTTTCGGACCTCCTGGGCGTGCGGCGCGGCATGACCCTGTTCGTCATATGGTGGTCCTGCTTCAGTACCCTGCAAGCCTTCATAGTCGGCTTCAAGTCGCTTGGGGCCTGCCGCTTTGCGCTGGCGCTCGGCGAGGGCGGCAACTGGGCGACGGCAGTGAAGGCGGTGGCTGAGAGAGTTCCCGAGCGAATGCGCTCCGTCGCGGTAGGCGTGGTCAACAGCGGCAGCAGCCTCGGCACGGCCATCGCGACCCCCCTGGTGGGCGGCCTAGCAGTTATGTTTGGCTGGCGGGCGGCGTTCTTCCTGACGAGCCTGATCGGTTTTCTGTGGCTTCCACTGTGGCTGATGGCGACGCGCGGCCATCGGCGCCAGCTAATTCAGGCGCCCACCCAAAAGTCCCTTTCCTGGTTCCGCATTCTGCGTTACCGGCAGGTGTGGGCGATTTTCCTGGGCCGTATGATCGGCGACCCGGTTTTCTTTTTCTATGCCTTCTGGCTTCCCGAGTACCTGCACCGGAACCGCGGCCTGAGTCTGGCTCAAATCTCCGCCGTAGCCTGGATTCCATTTATCGCCGCATCCATCGGCAACGTTGCTGGTGGGGCGGCTTCCGACTGGCTCATTCGCCGGGGCTGGACGATCAACAGAGCGCGTAAAACCGTGATGATCATCTCCGCGCTGGGCGCCAGTATCGGGATTATAACCGTCTTCGATACGAGTCTTGCAGTGGCCATCACGGCAATCAGCTTGGCCACATCCTTCTATTTCTGTTGGGCCGTCAACCTGCACACTCTCCCCATGGATTTTTTCCCGCCGTCTTATGTAGGAACCGTCTTCGGATTTGGAGGTACCGGATCCGGCATAGGCACGCTGATGGTTACTTGGATGGTAGGCTTTACGCTCGATCTTACGCATAGCTATACGCCGGTGTTCGTGGGGATCGCACTGCTGCTGCCCATTGCCCTTGTAGTGGTGATGCCGCTGGCCGGTAGGGTGCGACCTCTGGATCTTCCGGACGCCGAGCCGGCCGCCTGATCGCTCTCCCGCCAATCGCGTGCCAGTCTGAAGAATTCCGCACTTTCAGCCTGGCTTCCACCTTGACAGCGGTTGGAATCACGGCTTAGAATGCCTACGAAATCCGGACCGTGCTTGGACGGCCGTGGCGCGGCATAGCGGCACGGTCCAGGCACAGGTAGTGTGGTGCAGTCTGGTCCCGGAGTGGGCGCCAAATCTGGAGTGATGATGCCAAACGGTTCGGCGATCGGCCTGCTCGGTTTGAAGCACCCACTGAGTGTCATTAAGATTCTCCACCCGCTCTGGTTTTCGCCGCACGGGTGCGCTTTGGGTCGTCAGAATGAGCCAGAGACAGGGGCAGGCAATCGGCTCCCCTGGGATTCAATAAACTACTGGGAAAGCGAGCTACCATGTCGAACTTAACTTCGCAATCTGAAAAAGGGTCGGATGAAACTGCCTCGTCATCCCCAACCCGTCGAACTTTTCTTGGCGCGCTCAGCGCTGCATCTTACCAACGGGTATTGGGTGCCAACGAGCGGCTCGAAGTGGCGTGCATCGGCTGCGGTGTCATCGCCAGCCACCACATGACGCACCTCCAGTCTGCCTCCGATGTCGAGGTCATCAACTTCTGCGATGCCTACATGCCCAGGGCTGAAAAATACGTTTCCCACTTCAACCCGAACGCCAAAGCGGTCCAGGATTTTCGCCGTGTGCTCGAAAATAAAGACGTTCAGGCCGTCTTCATCTGCACGCCTCCCCACTGGCACGCGATGATGACGATCATGGCGTGCGCCGCGGGCAAGGATGTTTATGTGGAAAAGCCCATGACGGTGTTCGTGAAGGAGGGGCGCTGGGCGATCCAGGCAGCGCGACGTTACAACCGTATCGTGCAGGTAGGCACTCAGCAACGCTCGCTGCCGCATTACCAGAAAGCGGCCACGGACCTGCTGCGCGGCTACCTGGGCAAGATCACCAGCATCCGCTCCGGGTCGGTGTCGAATATCGTGCCCGGCTACGGAACCCCGGCCGATTCCGCGCCGCCGCCCGGACTGGATTGGGACCTGTTTCTCGGACCTGCGGCGCATCACCCCTACAATTCAAACCGGGGAATGAATAATTTCCATCTACAAACCGCGCGCTGGTTCTGGGATACCGACGGCGGACAACAAACCAACATGGGCACTCACGAAATGGATATTATCTTGTGGGCGCTGCAGGTCAAAGGGCCGACCAAGGTGGTGTCGTTCGGCGGGCGCCGCAACCTCGATGACAACTGCGAAATCCCGGATACGCAGGACTCGCTCTACGATTTCCCGGGCGGCACCACCGCGGTGTTCAGCTATCGCGAGGCGAGCGTGGGCGGCCAGCGGATTCCTGTCCTGTGGTTCTTCGGAACCAAAGGAGGCATGAACCTCTCGCGTGACGGCTACGAGATTTTCCCCGATACGAAGAATCCGGCGGGCCAGTTGCCTGGGTATGCGCCGCTGGCGTACGAGATACCGGTGGCCGCGCCGCGGCAGAGGGGCGAGCCCTGGGTCGAGCCGTTGAAGATGGGGCCCGCCTCGACGGTGTATGGCGGCATGGACCTTCATGAGCGCAACTTCATCGAATGCGTCAAGTCCCGCAAGCGGCCAAACGCGGAGATAGAGGGCGGCCATTATGCGACGCTCTGTTGCCATCTGGCCAACCTTTCATTGCGCCTCGGCGGCCGCACACTCCATTGGGATGCGGAAAAGGAGGACTTTATAGGCGACCGGGAGGCTTCGGCCATGCTCGTCCGGCCGTACAGCCCGCCGTGGGACAGAGAGTTGCGGAGTCTCGGGCTGGGAGCGTAGGTTGATGGTCCGAAATACAACAAAGCGATGAACCGAAGAGAACTCCTCTTGGGAAGCGCCGCGGCCGTCGCCGCGGCGCAAAGCGGCCGTCGAATCCGGATCGCATTTTTGGGTGGAGGGCATGGGCACGGCTACCCCAAAGTGATGCTTGCCAACAAATCGTCTGACTGGGAGGTAGTGGGAATCTGCGAGTCGGATGCCACGCTGATGGCCCGCTACCAACGCGACGGCATCCTCCCGCTGACCCGGTCGCAGGTCCTGGAAGATCCTTCCATCGAGGTGATCGGGGTCGAGGGGTGGGTTTGGGACCTCGCCGCATCGGCCAAGGCCGCGCTCGAAGCCGGCAAGCACGTTCACGTCGATAAGCCGCCGGCGTTCAACATGGCCGACATGCGCGCCATGCTGGAATTGGCAACGCGCCGCGAGCGGCTGTTTCAGGTCGGGTACATGTGGCGCTACAATCCGGCCGTCAACCGCGCGCTCGAGGCGGGGCGCAACGGCTGGCTGGGTGACATTTTCCAGGTGCGCGGCATAATCAATACGACCATCGACGCCGCCGAGCGCAGGAAGCTGGCGCGATTCAAAGGCGGTCAGATGTTCGAGTTGGCGGGCCACATCATCGACCCGATCGTGCGGCTGATGGGCCGGCCGGAGAAAGTCACTCCCTACCTTCGCCATGACGATCGGGCGCTCGATGACGGTCTGGCTGACAACACCATAGCCGTGTTCGAGTGGCGCGGCGCCATCGGAACGGTTACGACGGCGTCGATCGCTCACCAGGAGCCCCGGGGAAACGGCAACATCGCCACGCTGCCCTATCGGGCAATCGAGATTTATGGCACTCGGGGAGCCGCGGTGGTGCGGCCTATCGAGACGCCCCATAGTTTCGCCGCGACTGTGTGCATCGACCTGCACTCCGCCGCCGGACCGTACGAGGCCGGCCCACAGACACTGACGTTCCCGTATTCCCGCTACGTGGCGGATTGGGCGGATCTCGCCGCCGCCGTCCGCGGGGAGCGAAAACTGCCGATTACCCCGCAGGAAGACCTGCTGGTGGAAGAAACGCTGCTCCGCGCCAGCGGAATGGAGGCATAGAACCAGGCTTAGGGTTGCCCCAGTTCCCGAAGCGCCCGCGTAGCCGCCTGGGCGGTTGGGCCGTCGCTACCGCTAGCAGCCTCTCGAAGCTGCTGCAAAGCTCCTGCTTTGTCTCCCTGTTCCGTCAAAACCGATGCCAGGCCCAGATGGGCCCGGCTCAACTCGGGCTCCAGTTCTAACGCCTTTTGGAACTCGCGCGCAGCCTCGGCCCATTGCGCTTTTCGGGAGAGAATCTGTCCGAGTAATTCGTGCGCTTCGGCCAGATCCCCATCGGCACGCAACGCGGCCTCGACAGATTGCTGCGCTTCGTCGATCCGACTCAAGCGGAGCAGCGCCAGTGCGTAATCGTAGCGCGCAATGGCTTCGTCCGGCTTCCCTGCGTCCCCCAACGCACTGCCCAGGCGGAATTCGACCCTGGCGCCGTTTGGAGGTCGCTGCAGAGCCTTTTGATACTCGTTTACGGCCTCGTTCAACCTTCCCAGCCTGGCCAAGGTCACTCCAAGGCTCAAATGAACGCTGGGTTCATCGGGATTAAGCTCCAGGGCCTTCTTCCACTCGGCGATAGCCCCTTGATAGTCGCCATTCCGTGCCATTTCGGCCGCGAGGTTGTAGTGGCGATACAGATCCACTGCTGGAACCTCGATCTTTTCTAGACCATCCGGCGGAATGTTCACGAATTCCGGGATGTTCACCGCGCGGTTCGCCGCCGTGGCGTCGTCGATCAGGATGGCCGGCGTGGAGTTGCCCTGGTTGTCCAGATGGGTCAGAAACATCTTCGTATAAGGGCCGCGGCTCTTGGATGAAAACACCAGCCACCGGCCATTGGGCGAGAAACTGTGCCACGAATTCATCAGCGGAGTGTTGGCCCTGAGCGCCCGCGCCTGTCCACCGCTCGCCGGGACGATATATAGCTTTCCGTCCGGACGCATCAGTTCCCCATTGCGAGCCTCCACGAATACAATCCAGCGCCCGTCCGGGGAAACCTTGGGAAAGCTGTTACTCATGCCGTTTTGCGAAGCACCCACAATACGTTCCACCTGACCGCCCTTTCCCGCATTAAACGGGATTCGGTAGAGATCGTATCGGATGCGGGTCTCGTTCGGGTCGTTGGCGCGCTCGGCCACCTTGCTGCCGGCTGGATAGGCGTCTCTTCCCGCCGCTCTGGCGAACACCAGGTACTTTCCGTCAGGACTCCACACCGCGTTGGTGTGGACGTATCTGGGGTCGTCGGCGCCCGGCAACGGCTGCAGGCTGCCCGTCTCCCGGCTGTACCAGGCGAGAATTCCGCGGGTCGGATAGAAGACTTGCAGAAACCGGTAGTCCTTGAAATTGGCAGTGTAAAAGTTATTCAGCGAATCCTTGTCTCTATAGCCCGGCCCTTGGATCATGGTCACGACATACTGACCGTCCGATGAAACCTGCGACATGAAACCGACCCGTATGGCGCCGGTCAGCTTGCCTTCAAAAGTGCTCCACTCAATAACATCCTTCGGGCGGATCGACATCTGTTGCCGGATCGGAAGCAGCGTGTACATGCCCTTGTCGTTCTGCGGACCGTCCAGATCCATCCCCATAGTCTTGCCGTCTCGGGAAAATGAGTGGCAGTTGGCGCAGGTATACATGCCCGTCAGGAGGAGACGGCTGCGAGGTTCGCCGATATTGCGCAGCCGCCAGTTGATGAGCGGCAGCTTATTCTGGTCAAGGGGTTTGATGATCCCCTTGGCCGTCGCGGAGGGCATTAGAGGAACATCCCGATAGAAGATCGGCGCACCCACCGGATCCTTCGACGTCCGAATGGAAACTGAGCCACGGGAAAGGTGCTGCCGGGAGTCTTCGCCGGAGTAACCGGAAATCGTCACCGTCGCCGGCGCGTTCACGGAACGCCTCTTGATCTCCGCCCAAATCCGGGCGTCCGGCTTCCAGACCCACGATGCCGCTTCCTGCGGCGTCAGCTTCGGAAGTTCATTATTGTCCGAAATGCAACGGGGGTCGATTTCGCCGATGCTCAGCCGTTCCCCTCGGGAAACCGCGCGGATGGCGGGCAAGCCGTCACCGAAAGTGATGCTGATGCGCCACAGTCTGGCCGCCGCCGCGGCATCCCGCCACAGAAAAGTCGGCGCCGCAATTTCGGGCGGGAAAACCGACCCATTTAGCGGATAGTCAATCGTGATCGCCGCTGGCGGAGCCGCCCTCAGGACGATCAGAGCGAGGACGCCCAGCGCCAGGATCCGCCATCCAGGCACTCTCCTTACTTCGCGTAGGCCACCCCGCGGCAACCAATCCCGATCACGCCAAGATACCAGTTTTGGCACCCTAGTCCTCCCACAGATGCAACTGATTGCCTCAGTATATGCCTGAGTGTGTTAAGGACACAAATAAATGGTGCGCCATTCTGCACACGGCGGCCCGGCTGTGGGCCACTTCGAATGCGACCCCGGGCGTGACGTGTGCGCCCCGCTATCTGAGTTTCGCGAATTTTTACCGCGAATTTTTATCTTGACACCAGTGTTTTCTCAGCATACAATACCGCGCAGCCTCGGATTGGAGACGCAGATGTAACTGTCATGTTCGGAGGAGCTTCGCCTCTAGGAGAACAGGTAGGGGTAATGGAGCCATGAACAGGAGAAGCTTTGTCGTTGGGGCTGCGGCCGCGTTCGCGCAGGCGCAACCGCAAGCGCAACCGGGTAGTCGGGTTCGTATTGCGTTTTTGGGGGCCAGTCATCCGCATGCCAGCGCTAAAGTGGCCATTACCGCCAAATCGGCCGACTGGGATCTCGTAGGTGTCTGGGAACCGGACAGCGCCGTCATGGCGCGATATGCGCGAAATGGTGTGAAGTCGCTCGCCAAATCGCAGATCTTGGACGATTCTTCGATCCCCGTAGTAGTGGTCGATTCGGATATTCCGGAGCACGCTTCCCTCGGTCTGGAGGCGCTCAAAGTAGGCAAGCACATTCACCTGGAGAAGCAGCCCGCCACCAATCTCGAAGGGCTCCGCCAAGTTCTGGATCTTGCCGCGCGCAAACAACTGGTGGTCCAGATCGGATATATGTGGCGGCACAATCCGGCAATCAACGCCGCGCTGGAAGCCGCCAGGGCCGGCTGGCTGGGCCAGATATTCTTCGTGCGGGGCACTATGGACACCGAGATCGACGAGGCCTCGCGCCGGTTGTACAAGCGATTCAAAGGCGGTCAGATGTTCGATCTGGGCGGCCACATGATCGATCCGATGGTGCGGCTGATGGGCAGACCGGAGCGGGTCACGCCGTTCCTGCGCCATGATGGCCCGCCAGACGACGGTCTTCAGGACAACACGTTGGCCGTTTTCGAGTGGCAGCGTGCCATGGGATCGTACGAGACCGCGTCCATGCATCCCCGCCACTCGCGCTACCGGGCGCTGGAATTCACGGGTACGCTCGGGACGGCTGTCGTGAGGCCCGTCGAGCCCCCGTCGCTGATTATGGATTTGAGTTCGGACAATGGTCCTTACAAGGCAGGACCGCAAACGCTGTCCTACCAGTACACCCGCTACGTGGCCGATTTTCAGGAACTGGCAGCCGTCGTTCGGGGAGAACGCAAGTTGGGAATAAATCACGATACGGAGTTGCTCGTCCAGGAAACCCTACTCCGCGCGAGTGGAGTGGCAGTTTAGCGCACATGGAGACTGGTCCAGCCGTGGGCAAATAGATCTGATTGGTAGAGGAGGTCACAATGGGTCCAAAACTTCGGCCCTCTTTGGGGTCCGTTCTTCTATTCGTGGGTCTCGTCAGCCTGGGCTTCCTGCCGGCTGTGAGCGTTCCTCCGGCCTACGGGCAGTTAACCTCCGGGGGTACCATCTCAGGTCAGGTGGTGGACCCGGAAAATGCCGCCGTGGTGGACGCGGAAGTCGTCCTCACGGACCCCGCCACCAACAGCAAGCGTACGACTACAACCAACGAGGTAGGACGATATATCTTTATCGATCTGCCTCCCGGGCAGTATGACATAACTATAACCAAGGAGGGATTTAAGAAAGTGCAGGCCGCCCGGCAAACGGTAGACGTCGGCTTTGTGCGCACCTTAAACGTAACGCTGGACTTAGGCCAAACTACCACCTCTATCCAGGTCCAAGCGTCCGCGGGGGCGGACTTGCAGACCATGAATGCCACGGTCGGCACCACGATCACGGGCAATGCCCTCCTGAATCTACCCAACCTCGGACGCGACGCGAACGCCTTCTACTCGCTGCAGCCCGCCGTAGGCCCCGGGGGAAATGTCGCCGGCGCGCAAAATGATCAGAACATGTTTCAATTGGACGGTGGCGATAACTCAAGCGACCAAGACGGCACTTACGCCAATTACACACAGGCTAGTGGGCAGATGACCGCCGGATCGGGCGGGAATCCTTCGGGCGTGATGCCCACGCCCGCCGAAAGCATCGAGGAATTCAAGGTGAGTTCCAATGGGCAGACCGCCGACTTTAATGGGGCCGGCGGCGGCCAGATCCAGATGGTGACCAAGCGCGGAACCAATCAATTCCACGGGGCGGCCTATGAGTATTATTTTGGCGGCAACTGGGGTGCCAACAACTGGCTGAACAACCATACGCCGGATCGCTTTTTAGGTCTCGGTTATACTCCACTGCCATCCACGCATCAGAACCGCTTTGGAGGCGCGCTAGGCGGACCGTTGACGCCAACCGTCGCCGGAGGCAAGACGTACTTCTTTGTTAATTACGAAGGGCGCCGGTTTCCGAACGTCACCACCATTGACAGGCTCACGCCCTCGCCGCTGTTGCGCGCCGGCGTAATCCAGGTTCTGAATAGCTCCGGACAGTGGGTCGCCTACAATTTGAACCCGACTCCGGTAACCGTGAACGGCACGACCTATCAGCCGGCCACTTGCCCGGCGGGCCTCTGCGACCCACGCGGCATTGGGCTTAACCCGATTATCAACCAGCTCTGGAACAAGTACATGCCGCTGCCGAACGATCCCTCGGCAGGCGACGGGCACAACACTGAAGGATACCTTACCACCCTCGCCCTGCCGCTGACAAGCAACTTTATGGTGGCCCGCATCGATCACGATTTCAGCTCGAATTGGCGGTTCATGGGAAGTTATCGTTATTACCACTTCAACCAGTATACGAACAACGAAGTGGACATTGGCGGCGCTTTGCCGGGCGACACACTGGGCGTGGCGTCTTCCAAGACCTTGCGGCCGCAACAACCTTCCTACTTCGTGGCCGGCCTCACGGGAGTGATCACGCCGCACCTGATCAATGACTTCCGCTACAATTTCCTGCGCAACGACTGGACATGGATCTCGCAGGGATCTCCCGCGCAGCCGATACCTGGCTTGAGTGTGGCCGTCGAGCCTTACGCGGATAGCTCAAGCGCCCTGATCCCTTACCCGGTTGACCGCGGCGATGCTTTGTCCAGATTCTGGGACGGTCAAGACAACGTTTTCAAGGACGACCTTACCCTAACTCATGGCAACCACCTGTTCCAGTTTGGCGGGCAATACATGCGCAATTTCGACATACACCAGCGCAACGACAATGGCATCAACATTCTCAGTTGGCCCGTCGATCAGATCAACTCGGGACCCGGCATCGTCATGCCGACCAACTACGTGCCAACGGGCGTTCCTACGAATCAGCTATCGACGTATAGTCAGTTGTATGCGACGGTAACGGGGATGGTTTCGCAAAGCCAGGTGATGTACGCCCGGTCCAACGGTGTCTTGCAACCGGTCACAAGCCCGATTGAGTCTCATACCGTGCTTGCCTCCTACGAGAGCTATTTTGGCGACACCTGGCGAATGCGGCCCACTCTCACGCTCACTTATGGTCTGGGTTACACGGTGGAAATGCCTCCGTATGAGATCAACGGCAACCTTCCGATGATGGTCGACGCCAATGGCAATTTCATCATTGGGGAAGATTATATGTTCCAGAAGGAGCGGGCCGCGCTGGCCGGTTCCGGTTACGCTCCGACGATCGGCTTTGCGACCCTTCCTAACATCGAACCTAACCAGAAGTACCCCTACCAGCCGTTCTATGGCGGCCTCACGCCCCACGTTGCGGTGGCGTGGAGCTCAACCTTTAACTCCGGCATTCTGAGCAAGCTACTACCCGCCAACAAGACCGTTATCCGCACTGGTTACAACAGGACATTTGCCCGGCTGAACGGCATAAACTTTGTTCAGGTTCCGCTGCAAGGAACCGGCGTCGGGCAGCCGGTTTCCTGCATAGGTGAAAACATTCAAGGCCAGTGTCTCGGAACGGGAGGCGTCGACCCGACCACTGCTTTCCGTATCGGCGTGGATGGCAGTGCCGCGCCGATTCCCTCCGTCTCGCAGGTGATTGCGGAGCCATTGTATCCCGGTGTCAACGGCGTCCCTGAAACCGGCAGCAGTTGGACCATCGATCACAGAATTAAGCCCGCTCACACTGATCAGGTTGACTTCACGATTCAGCGTGAGCTTTCTCAAAAGGCCAGGATCGAGCTCGGCTATGTCGGGACGCGTACCGAAAACGAGCAGCTTTCGTATAACCTGGATTCCGTGCCGTACATGATGACGCTTAATGGGCAGACCTTCGCCCAAGCGTACAATAATATGTACCAGGCGTTGTACGTGGGCGCAACTCCTGCGCCGCAGGCGTTCCTGGAAGCGGCTCTGGGCGGCGCTAATTCCGCTTATTGCTCCGGGTACGGCAGTTGCACGGCCGCGGTGGCCTCCAAGCTTGGGAAGACGCAAATCCTTACCACGCAAGTCTATAACCTGTGGGCGTCTTTGAACGCGGCTCCGAGCTGGACTTTGGGCCGCACGATGCCCAGTTCCCCAGGTTCCGGCACCATGGCCAATCCGTCGCCGGAGTCCTCTGGGCTTCCCATGTTAACGAGCAACGGCTGGTCGAATTACGACGGTGGGTTTATATCGTTGGTAATGGGTGATTGGCATGGACTGACGGCCACCTCCAACTTCACCTATAGCCACAGCTTGGGAACCGGCACCGCTAATGATAATGGTCAGCTAATTGCCTTGGACCAGTGGAATCTCAGGTCTATGTACGGACCTATGCCGTACGATGCGAAATTTGTATATAACCTGTTGATGATGTTCCAGCCGCCCATTTTCAGAGGACAGAAGGGAGTGCTGGGCCATGTATTGGGCGGTTGGAGATTCGCCCCACTATTCACCGCTCGGAGTGGGTTGCCACTGGCGGTGAGTATCAGCGGCGGACCGAGCACTAACTGTCAATCCTTCGGCGAATCTAACTGTGCCGTCATCAGTAGCTCGGAAAATGCGCCGACTCTTGTGCCATATACGGGAGGTGACTCAGCGCACTACAACATTAGCTCCTCTGGGGCTGGCTCATCCGGCAACGCGGCCTCCGGCGGTTCGGGAATGAACATGTTTACGAATCCGGCGGCCGTTTTGTCGGGTTTCCGCCGTTTGATTCTCGGATTCGACACGAGTGGCGGCGGTGCCGGCGAATTGCGCGCGTTCCCCACCTGGAACCTGGATATGGCTGTCCTCAAAGACTTTCGAGTCAGGGAGGCAATGGGGCTGACGTTGAATTTCCAGTTTACAAACGTCTTGAATCACTTCCAGCCGGGCAATCCGAGCCTGAGTATCGACAGTCCGGCTACTTTCGGTGTGATCAACAGCCAGGCCAACACGCCGCGGCAGATTGAAATCGGCGCTCGGCTTTTCTTCTAGAACGGGCGGGAGCAGCCGCCGACACCAATCGTGGTCGCCGAAGGCGGTGTAGGCTCGGTAGGCGTCGACTCAGGGTGAAACCGGACCAAATAAGTGTGTGGAGTCTAAATAGTTTTTGGGAGGAAAGTTGATGGCAGAAACCACAACGCCTGGCGCGACTGCGATGCAGCCTGCGAAGGGCCGTGATCAAATAATTCACATGCCGGCGTCCCGGCGGGCGTTTCTAGGTGCAATGACCGCAGCGTCCTATCAGCGGGTCCAGGGCGCAAACGAGCGCCTGCAACTAGGCTTTATTGGGTGCGGCATCATTGCACACAATCACTTGATGCACTTGAAACCCGCGAAGGATGTCGATATCGCGGCTACCTGCGATGCCTACCTGCCCAGGGCGGAGCAGGCCATCACTCTTTATAATCCACGGGCCAAGGCCTATCAGGACTTTCGCCGGATATTGGATGATAAGAGCATCCAGGCGGTGGTCATTTCGACCCCCTCGCATTGGCACGCCCTGATGACTATCATGGCCTGCGCCGCGGGTAAGGACGTTTACGTCGAAAAACCTCTCACGGTATGCGTCAAGGAAGGGCGCTGGATGGTGGAGGCCGCACGGCGCTACAACCGTATCGTGCAAGCCGGGACGCAACAGCGCTCCTTGCCGCACTATCAGAAGGCAGCCACGGAGTTGCTGCGTGGCCCATTGGGAAAAATCGTCAACATTCGCTCGGGTTCGACTCGGAACTGCATGCCCGGATTTGGAAGGCCGGCGGATTCCGCGCCGCCTCCGGGCATGGATTGGGCGATGTTTACTGGTCCCGCCCGCAAGCGCCCCTACAACGTGAACCGGGGGCTTTACAATTTTCGCTGGTTCTGGGACACCGACGGCGGCCAGCAGACCAACATGGGTACACACGAAATGGACATCGTCCTCTGGGCGCTCCAATGCAAAGGTCCCCTTTCTGTAGTTTCATATGGCGGGCGGCATGTACTTCAAGATAATTGCGAAGTTCCCGACACGCAAGATTCCCTCTTTGAGTTTCCGGGCAACGTCAACGCCACATTTACCTATCGCGAAGCCAGTGTGGGCGGCCAACCCATCCCGGTTCTCTGGTTCTTCGGCACCAAAGGTGGAATGGATCTCTCGCGCGCAGGCTACAAGGTTTACCCGGACAGCAAAATGCCGTGGGATGGCTGGATTCCGGCGGCTGACGTGCAACCTGCCATACCACCTGACGGTCCAAAACAGCTTGCCGGGGCCGCGGATAACCCCGGAGCGTTGCAGGCCGGAAGGGAGCGCTGGATGGAAGCCTCGTCCATGGGCCCCGCATCGACAGTCTATGGTGGCATGGACCTCCACGAACGCAACTGGATCGAATGCATCAAATCGCGAAAGATGCCCAACGGCGACGTGGAATTCGGCCATCGGGCTACGACGGCCTGCCATCTCGCCAACATTTCGCTGCGGCTCGGCGGCCGCAAGCTGCGCTGGGATGCCGAAAAAGAAGACTTCATAGGCGACCGCGAAGCTTCCGCCATGCTGGTCCGGCCTTACACTCCGCCGTGGGACAAGGAACTGGCCAGTCTCAAAGTCGGCGCATAGTCAAGTCGAACCCAGGATTTGGCCGCATTGGGAATTGCCAATCCCTGCTGCGAAATCCCTTCCAGCAACGAAAGGCCCAGGAAGTCCCATTGGCGGAAGTTGAGATCCGACGTCAGCGGTGTCGGTCTTCAGGTGCCCAATCGTGTGAAACGCCGAGCCTAGCGAGCACTCGGTATCAGCATGCGATAAGCTTCACAGAGGCAGCATTATTCGGTCACCGGGGGCGTTCACAAGATCCTGTTGCAAACCCAGGTACAGCTCCGTCGTTGTGAGAGATCCGTGACCAAGACTATACTGGATCTGCTCCACCCGGGCATCGCCTGCATAAGCCAGCTTGGCAAACGTCCTGCGCAGATCGTGGGGTGCAACGGCCAATGACAGGCGGGAGCCGTACGTCTTGATGACCTCATAGATGGCTTGACTCGTCATGCGGCCACCGGTGATGACATCAGCTTTGTTGACAGAACGGAATACGCGGCCCGTGGTCAAATTGGCCCGATTCAGCCAATCGTCCAGCCGATTCTTTACCCAAACGGGAATCGGAACGGTCCGAACGCGCGCGTGCTTTCCGATCAGGTCGGCGATAATCCATCGCCCATCACGGAATTGCATGTGCTCTACCGTCAAAGACGCGATCTCACTGCGCCTCAAGCCGCAGCCGATCGCCACGGCCAATATGGCCTGATCACGTGCGCCTTTCAGCGTCTCTTGTTTCGGAGCATTGATCAGAGCGGCAGCCTGGGAAGCACTCAACCAGTTGCCGACACGACGCCCCAGCCGTCGCGGTCCTCTGATACGGCAGATGCTGGCCGCGATCTGTGAGTCTAGAAAGCCGTTGTCAGCGGCCTCCGTCGCAAGCTTTCGTAGAGCCGAGAGGTGGAGCGCTATGGTTGAGGGTGCATATCCGTGGTGCTCGAGGACCACTCGATATTCTTGCACTACGGCCTTGCTGAATGGCGCGCGCGGCTCCGCGAAGTACCAAGCACAAAATGCATCGAGCGCCATGGCGTACAGGCGCCTGGAACTGGCAGCCGAGACGGAATTGAGGACAAGAGCCTTCAGCTTGCTCCAACCGGCCTCTCGATCTTCGGACGTGAATGGAATCAAGGTGACGCTCATAGGAGGTGCTTTTCCAATTGTGTACCTCGATAACTCAGTTGTCAATGGCAACGCTATGTATTTAACAGAGCACTTACTGACTGTCAGTTATGCACGTAGGTCGAATTTAGATTGGTTCCTGCACCCCACAGCCGCTCCTGTCCTTTTCTGATCCACCTTTGTTAGTGGCGAATAGCATAAGTGAAAGACGGGCTCAATTGGCACGAACGTGCAGTAACATCAGGGATGGAAGGATGCCCGCCGGTTGCCCGCTAAATCCCAATGGCTGTTCGATATTCCCGGCATCTTGGAACGTTTGCGCGTGTTGGAGGTTCCGGTCATCGACCGTTCCGGCTGCGAGCGCATCTTCGGCGTTCGGCGCCGCCGTGCCATCGAGCTGATGCACCATTTTGGCGGTTACCAGTCCGGCAATACGGTGCTGCTCGATCGGCTCGATCTGATCCGGCTGCTGGAGGAACTGGCGGCGAGCCCCGCTGTCGAACAGGAGCGCCGGCGGAAGGAGCGCCTGAGCGAGAAATTGGATGGCTTGCAGCGGGACCGTGCAGCGGCGGCGGTGCGGCTTCCCGTCGTTCCTGTTCCGCACCGGGGATTGCCCGCGGGGGTCGACTTCGCACCTGGCCAGATGACGGTTTCCTTCAGCGGAGTGGAGGAACTGTTGGGGACCCTCTACGCTTTGGCCCAGAGCGCTGCCAGTGATTACGAGGGTTTCCAGGCGGCGGCCGAAAGCGGAAATTCACTGCCACGTCCGGCCGGCATCTCAAGCTGATCTCGCTTTCCGGCGTCGATGAAAACGCCATGCGGTTCGAACTGCTTTCCATTCCCGGCATCTCGGACGTGTCTTTCGACAGCAAGGCTGGAACGTATTACTGCTACGTCTACGCGATCACTCCGCTTGCATCCACCAGCTTGCTGAGCACCGTCCAGGATGCCTTAAACCAGACGTCCGCCTTCCCGATCACCGGTACGGCTATCAATCCGGATCTCATCGGCATCAGCCTGTCCACTACTCTTACCCTCGCCTCCAGCGCCACCCAGACCGACCAGCAAACTGCCATTGCCGCTGCCGTCCAGGCCGCTCAGAACTACATCAATGACCTGTCCGTGGGCCAGGAGCTGGTGATCAACGACATCGCGGATCAGATTCTGAATTTGCTAAATAAGTTTCAAGAACACACAGAAGATACTAGGTCTCAAGCCGCGCGTTTCGCACCAATTTCGCGTCCGGGCGCCGGCGCCGGGCCGCCGCCAACCGCCGTTGATGGGTGATACCGTGTGTGCTCGGACCGACGCCTGTGGGGGAAATATCCATTTCGATGTCGCCGCCGCCTTCCGGGAAAGAAGGCTTGGAGAAAGCAGCTTTGAAGACTTGTTCTGCCTGTAGCGGGACTTGGTTTCGACAGGCCGATTTCTTTCAGTTTCTACGGGAGGAGACGCTGGGAGGGTCTTGGGAGACTTGGCCGGATTTGGTGGGACAGGCAAGTGCTATGCCTATGGGGATTGCGGTGTGCCTTTGCGGTACCCCGCAGTTGCCCAATCTTGGCGGTGTTCGTGGCGGGATACCCGGCCGGGAAGTGAATACGTTACGGGAGTGCTTGTTCGGCGCCCGGCGATGTCTGGACGGCAGCGCGGTTTTATGGGGCGTCCGACGGGCAATGGCCGGGAGGGAAAGCCTGGATGTTTTGGCTGGCCGGGTGAAGGTGCTGGAGAAACTGGCGGGGAGGCGGCTGGCCGAGACCGATCCGAATCGGCGGTCGCCGCGGGGCCGACACTGGGCGCCACCGACGAGGGAGCCGCTGTCGGGAGGAGAAGGGAAGCTGACCCGGGATCAGCTGGTGCTCAAGCTGCAGGAGCGCGGGTTCGGATTTCGCGAGGCCTGGCGAGTGGTCAATGCCATTCTGGCTGTGATGATCGAGGAATTGCAGGATGGAGGAAAGGTTGTCGTCGAGAACTTGCTGGGGAAGTTCAAAGTGGTCCGGCGGCCGGCGGCGCGCCGGCTGGTGCGCTTCGGCCGCGAGGTGACGGTGAATCAGCAGCCGAAGAGAGTGGCGTTCCAGATGGACCGGAGCTTACGTGGGCCCCTGCCATCTTTGCCTGCTTCGTCTACTTCCGAGGAGGTTCTATTGCCTGAAACGATGAATCCCAAGCAGCTCCGCTGCGAGCGCTGCGGATCGCTGGAGTTTACAGAAGCCCAATTTTGGCAGATTGTGGCGGATTTCTGCAGGCGGTGGCCCGGCTGTAGTGGAAGGTTGTTGAGCGGCGGGTAACAGCATCTTAAGCAATTTTCTCGCGACGGTCAACGGTTTTCTCGTGTTTGCCATCGAGAATAGCTTTGAGCGTCCACATATCCTTGTGGCCCATGACGCGACGGAAATTCTTCTCGGTGGCCAGCATGGCCGCCGCCGCCCAACGTTTCGCCATCGGCTTGTCCCGCCATCGGCATACTCGCCTGGTTCGCCGTCGAACTCCCGAATGAGGGTTCTCAATCAAGTTCGTGCTGGCCAGGCAGCGATGTAGCGAAGGTGGTATGTCCATCCGATTGATAGTGAAGCATTCCTCCATCCCTTCCCGCAGGCTGTTGGCCGCATCCGGGTGTTCCCTTTCCAGCCACTTCGCCAATTTCTCCAGTTTCGTAATTCCTTCTTTTGCGTCGAGTTTCCAGGCTGCTCGCATCAGTGATTTGGTCTGCCCCTGCTGATCCTTCGGCAACCGTTCGGCGACGTTCCGCAGCTTGTGCTGGCGACACCTTTGCACCAGGCTCGCGCTGCCGAACACCGCATTGATCGCGGTCCGCAATGCCTTCGAACCATCGATCACGAACAGGCGCCGGCGCTCCGGTTTGACTCCTCGCCGCACCAGGTCCTCGAGTAAATCCTTTGCGGCCGCCGAATTCTCGGTCGCTCCTTCCTGCAGCCCGAGCACATGCTTCTGGCCGTGCTCATCGACCCCTACCGCTCCAATCACGCACTGATCCCCGAAGTGCATGCCGTCTACGTAAATGATTAGCAGATCCACCTCGTCGAAACGGCGGTTCAGCAATTTATCCAGTTGTGCCTCGGAGGCTTGGATGGCCGCCCGACTGACGCTGGATTTCGAGACCCCCACCGTGTCGGCCATCTTCGGAATCACCGCCCCGTATTGTCGCGTCGATACGCCTTCCAGTAGGATGTCCAGCATCCGGGATCCCATCCCGGTTTGATCCTGCATCGCCTCGTAGGCCGGCACCGCCACCTCTGCCCGGACGCCGCCACCCTTCTTTCGCAGCCGTGGCTTGTGCACTTTCAACTTCCGCTCTCTCAAGTAGACGCTGCCGGCCTGCTTCCCATGCCAAAAGATTCCCTCCACCCGCCTTCGTCCCTGCTGTGGCGGGCCCGCCACCTGCTCGGCTGAGAGCTGCAACACCGTCTCGATCGTGGCTCGTCCCATGGCATTCACCAGATCGTCAATCGCCATCCGGGATTCGGTGATCAGCTCCACCATGGGCAAGATCTGTTGGCTGTTCGGGCCGAGGAACGCGGCCAGTTTCCGTTCGTTGACTTTACCCCGGTTATCCAGGGTGTGGTAATTTCGTTTCACGGCGGTTCTCCCTTCTAAAGGTTTGCCAACCAGATTCTATGAGAATCGGGGCAGAACCGCCGCTCAACTTCTCACTACCCCCGGGCCACCGCCCTTCCGCATCGCCGGGAGCCGACGCGGTCAGTAAGACGGAAAGAACTTTTCGGGTGCTCTCATGCCTGTGCGGGCATCCGGTCATGCCGGGCTGGCTGCGGACGCCCGGCTGGAGCTTTCCGCAGCGGGCCGCCCGGCCGGTGATGGAGGCCGCGAGGGCGAGCTTTCGGCAATCCTTCGAGGCCGCGCGGCGGTACCGGGAGACGGTGCTGGCCCAGCAGGCAGTACTGACGCAGGATCTGGAGGCGCGCCTGGTCGAAAGGTATGCCAGCAAAGAACAATATGACGCGTTGGCCGAGCGCGTCGAAAACCTGGAACGGATGCTGGCTGAAGGACAGAGAGGACCTTAAGAAGCACCAGCACATCGGCAAATGATCGAGCCGGCTGGATACCAGCCGGCTTCTGGCCTTTGGCGTTTGACTAGATAAAAAACAATTTCGGTAATTTCTGTTGTAATCTGTGCTGTTTTTGTGGTATCTAGTTGATTGACTAGATAGGAGGTGCCTGATGGGATTCCCCACCAAGGTCCAACTCATCAAACGCAAATCCAGCGTCCAGTGGTACATCAACTTCCCCTCTGCTCTCGCCCAAGCCATGGATTTCGCTCGCGGCGAAACCGTCGAGTGGTCCATCGAGGACAACAGCTTGCTTGCCCTCCGCCGCCTCAACCCCCCTCCCTCCGCTCTAAAAAAAAACTCTGCCGGCATCCTCTCCTCCCTCCAAACGCTCTGGCGAGAAGGCGCCCCCGCGTTCGCCCAACAGCGCGTCGCCGACCGTACCCAAGCCCTCTCCCTAAGCTCGCTGCTTTGTCTCGGCCGCCATACCCTCACCGGACTGTTGACCACCTCCGGGGGCGAGTTTCAGGACTGGTCCGCCGCCTACCGGATCTTCAGTCAGAACCGCCTCCCCGCCCAAGACCTGTTCGCCGTCGTCCGCCGCGCCGTCCTCGCCGAACTGCCCCCACACGCGCCCCTGACCGTCGCCGTCGACGATTCCTTGCTCCGCAAATCCGGCCTCCCCATTCCCGGCGTCGCCTGGCGCCGCGATCCGCTCGGTCCTCCCTTCCAAACCAACTTCGTACGCGCGCAACGCTTCCTGCAGTTGTCCGCCTCCATTCCCCTCTCCGACGGAGCCTTCCGCATGGTCCCGATCGCTTTTCGCCACGCCCCCACTCCCCCCAAGCCGCCGCACCAAGCCCCCGCCGAGGCGGTGCAGCAATACCGAAAAACCGCCCGCCTGACGCGCCTGCCCCTCGTCGCCGCCCAACAGATCGCCGCCCTGCGTCAAGCTCTGGATGCCCAGCCCGGCGGCTCCCTACGCCCCCTCCACATCGTCGTCGATGGCGGCTACACCAATGCCACCGTCCTGAAGAAGTTGCCCGACCGCACCGTCCTGATCGGCCGCATTCGCAAGGACGCCCAACTTTACTTTCCGCCGGAATCCTCCTCCGCGCCCGCGTCCCCGCATCGCGGCCGCCCGCGACACTATGGCGCCCCGGCGCCGACTCCCGAGCAAATCCGCACCGAGGAAGCCCGCGCTTGGAGCACGATCGACATATCCGTCAGCGGCGCACCGCATTCGATGCGCATCAAACGCCTGGGGCCGGTTCTGTGGCGCACGGCCGGACTGGGGCAGGTTCTGCAACTGGTCGTGATCGCGCCGCTGCGCTATCGTCTGGCCGACCGCTTCGTCGTAGTCTTCCGCTTGGTTGCGGCGCGTGCTGTTATCTTCGTCATCAGGTATCAGGGCCTCCAGTACCCCTGGTTGATTCATCACTTAGGTGCCGGCTTCGCCGCAAGACCTTATAGAGTTCTTTCTCCTGGACTTGTTGCGGTTCGTGTCGGATTGTTCGTGTTGACCACAAAGGAGGTCATGCACACATGAAAAAGCGAATCGTCATCGGCGCGATCACCGTCACTATGCCATCATCGCTGGCAGGGCGCTGTTTGCGCCGTCGGCGCGTGCCCAGACGTGGACGGCGCGGAGCGCAGCCTCGCCAAGACGGAAGCCGCCCTCAAAGAGGCGAGCTCGACCACCGCCGCGCAAGCCCGCACGCTCGAAACCCATCTCGCCGATGCACCCGCGAGCATTCCGACGGACCTCACGGCGTTCCTGAAGACGACCGAACGCCTGGAAGCGCTTCGCAGTCATCTTCGCGAGAATATCGAGGACCTCGCCACGGCGACCACACGTACCTTGGCGCAACTGGATCGCGAGCGGTCCCGCATCGCCGACCCCGTCACGCGCGCTGCCATGCGCAACCTGTGCAACCAGGCACGCCAGCGAAGCGAGGAGCCCCTCACCGCACGCATCGAGACCATGTACCTCGACAACTCGACGGACGCATCACGGCCACCTTCTTCGATGAAAAGGCCGCAAGCTGGCGGCAGGAGCAGGACAAACTCCAAGCGCGGATTACCGAGCTCCGCCACCAGACGAAGAACTACGACGACGCGATCACCACCGTCGAGAAGATCGGCAATCTCTGCAAGGAGTTCCCCAACCAGCCAGCAGGCGAGCAGCGACGGCTCCTCGGGATCATCATCGACAACGCCACGTAGAAGACCGGAAAGTTCGAAGCCACCTCAAAACGCCCTTCGAGAAATTACGACATTCGAGCCAGGGAAATACAAGAAACCACAGGGGAAACGGCGATGCAGGGTCGGAAATGAAGAATTGGCTCCGCGGCATGGATTCGGACTCCGTTTAAGGCCAAAACGTTCGCGAAGCGTCAAGTATAGCCCGGCGAAAACGCCTCCAATTCTGAACCGGACAAAAGACAATGCCGTCAGCCGCGGCGAGACCTGATTCAGGCGACATCAGTGGGAGGCAAGGTGCCGCGTTTCCAGAATTCAGCCTGAGTTGACTGACTGGTGGTCAGCCGATGGCTCGGGGTATGGGCGGGGAATTGGGCGCCCGGGACATACGGGTGTGCGACTGGTGTGAACGCCGAACAGGAGCCGCGGGCCGGGACGATCCATGTCGGCGCTTTCGTCCGAGATGTGTTTTACCCGTTCTGCCGGCGAAAGTGGAAACGTTCGACGCGAATGACAACGGAGGCAAGAATCAACCTCTACTTGATTCCCGAACTGGAGGATTCGGAACTCCGGGCCGTTGGCCGGCCTGCGTTGCAGGATGTGCTGGACCGCAAGGCGGCATCAGGTCTGTCATACAGCGTTGTGGCTCACCTGCGCTGGGATCTCCGCCACATTTTCCGCCTGGCTGTTGCAGATGGGTTCATCGACAGGAATCCGGCTGAAATGCTGTTTACTCCGCGTAATGCCAAGCGCACCGAGAAGCGGGTCGCGACGGCGGAGGAAGTGGCGCGGGCGTTCGCCTCGGTTGATCTCCGGGAGCGTCTGATTCTGAAGCTCGCGGGAATTGCCGGAATGCGGCCGTGCGAGATCTTTGCCCTGAAATGGACGAACCTGGAACCGCCGTATGCGGATATTCGGCAACGGGTTTACCACGGCGATATCGACTCTCCGAAGTCGCCGAAGTCGATTCGCAAGGCTGCGCTGGGGGAGAGCCTGCTGTCGGAAGTTGCGCATTGGCGAGCGTTGTGCGTCAACACAGCGCCGAGTGCTTGGGTGTTCCCGTCAGAAAGCGGGAAGACTCCAGTTCGGACGGACAACGTATGGCATCGCCAAATCGGGCCGAAGCTGAAGAAGGAGGGTTTGGAGTGGGTCAATTTCCAGGTGCTCCGGCGTAGTTGTTCCTCAATCATGAACGATCAGGGCACAGACCCGAAGGTGGTTGCGGACCAGCTTGGGCACACGTTGGACGTCAACCAGAATGTGTATACCCGCGTGGCGTTCGACAGGCAGGCGGAAGCGGTAAACCGGCTGGATTCAGCGTTGCGGGTGAACTAATGGAGTATTCTGGAGTAGCGGATTTTGGCAAGGCCTGTAAGTTGTTGAAAACATGGAGCGGGAGACGGGGATCGAACCCGCGACCAACAGCTTGGAAGGCTGTGACTCTACCACTGAGTTACTCCCGCATTTCTTTCTTTCAACGCGTTGCGATGTGCTATGGGGCCGATTCGCTCAAAGCTGTCGCCCGCGCATTGACTTTACTCTCCAAATCTACCACAGGCTTCCATGTCTCAGCGTCCGCTTGGCCTGGATCCGGCCGGGCTTCCTCGAATGCCGTACCTGAAATGTGCCGGCCGTCTACTGTTTTGGACGCTAACGATAATGTACCGGAGAAGCGCGCGACGGCGAAACGACTGGGTATAATAGCCCGATACGGGTTCTATCGCGCAACCGGGTCGGCGAACGAGGAGGGACTATGTGCGATCAGGATCATTTTGAGAAGGACCGGCAAGAGTACGAGGCTCTCGGTCTGGTGACACGCAAGCAATTCGGCGTCATGTTGGGAGCAGGCATCGCCATGATGCTGCCGCAAGTCGCCAACGCGGTCACCGTGACCGAATCGGACGTGAACGTTACCACGCCGGACGGCTCCGCGGACTGCTACTTCGTGCATCCGGCGAGCGGCACCGCCCCGGGCGTTCTGGTGTGGCCGGACATCTTCGGGCTGCGGCCGGCGTTCCGCCAGATGGGCAAACGGCTCGCCGAATCGGGCTACTCGGTGCTCGTGGTGAATCCGTTCTACCGCGTCAAGAAAGCCCCCACCGCCGAGGCCGGCGGCGCAACTCCCATCCAGCAAGTGATGCCGCTCGCGCGGACTCTGAACGAGACCACGCACATGACCGATGCGAAGGCGTTCATCGGCTGGCTGGATGGGCAAGCGTCCGTTGCCAGGAATCGGAAGATGGGCACACAGGGCTATTGCATGGGCGGCCCGATCGCGTTTCGTACCGCGGCCGCCGTGCCCGATCGCATCGGAGCAGTCGCCTCATTCCATGGCGGCGGACTCGTCACCGATCAGCCGAACAGTCCGCACCTTCAGGCCGCGCAGGACGCAAGGCGCAGTTCCTCATCGCGATCGCGGCAAATGACGATGCGCGCGTCGCCCAATGACAAGACCGCCCTGAAAGAGACGTTCGCCAAGGCGAACCTGCCCGCGGAGATCGAGGTGTACACGGGCACCGCGCATGGCTGGTGCCCTCCGGATTCGCAGGTCTACAACGAGCCACAGGCCGAGAAAGCATGGAGCCGCTTGCTCGCGCTGTACGGGAAGGCTCTGGCCTGAAGCCTCGGGTCCGTTTAGCGCGGCATTGAGTCCTCGCGTGGCGCGACGCGCTCACTTCGGCCAGATGGCGCCGGCCAGTTCGCCGGCGCCCTTGTTCAGGTGACATTCTCGAACTTTCTTGCGAAGCGCGACGCCGGCTCACCTCTGTGCCTGGCGGGTTCTCGTCGTCAGGATGAAAGCAACGCCGCGCTCCGCGTTAAGCCGCTGCGTCATCGCCACATCGAGGCTGTCGAGCGGAAGCATCTGTAGCGTGCCCGTACGCGTGGTGTAGTCGAGGTTCCCCCTGTCCACCCAATACTCCGCGACCAGGCACACGCTTCCGCCTCGCAGGACCAGGAGCGTGGGCCGCCTCTGTAAACTCTCGGGCCTTAGCTGTAGTTCAGATGGGGCACTCTCGTAGCTCGATCTCGAACTGAATCCGCCTGGATTGGAGGTCGCGGCCGCGGGAATCGATATGTCCGTCATGAGACGCAACGTGAGTCGCGTTTCGCCCTTCAAAGCCGGCCGGGGGCCCCGGGCCGGCAGCGTCAGCACTTTGACCGGCCACAGGAGTGGGATGCTCCATTCAACCGCGTCTCGCACCGGATGTCCATGACCGCGGATTTTGCCCTGCGCGTCCACCCGGTAACGGCCGGCTGCGATGACCTTGGCATCCAGGGGAAAGCTTCCGCCCGGCAGCGTCAGGTTGGTAAATTCCAATTGGAGCCAACCCTTTCCGACGAAATGTCCCGGGTCGCGGAAGTCCTTCATTTGGGCCGATAGGTAAGCCCCCCTGGTGAGGAGCGGCCGACCGAATATTTCGATCTGGCTGATGTGGCAGAGGACCGGATCTCCACGCTCCGCAGTTCGAGAAGAAAAATCAGGCTCATCGAGCGTGCAGCTTAGCAGCGTCCCAGCCGGTAGGATAGAGTCAGCCTGCACCGCCCCGCTTACGGGCGCGGCGCAAAGCAGAAATGTAAGTACACACAAACTCGTCCGCATAACAGTGACTGCCTTTCATAACACTAACCAAGAGACCCTTGCCCAAGCCCGGCGGGGAGGCAGAATTACAGTGCGAAACGAAAAGTGAGAGCGGGGCACTGCAACGGTAGTTACCTTTGATCTGCTTCCAGTCCGAGCTACCGGTCGACCGCGAACGTAATAGCCCAAGCCTACACCTTCTGACTCAAGTACGGCAACGATTGAACGATTGCGAGTGGGTCGAACGTCTCATTGTTACTGCGCGTGCGTGGAGAAGTGAACACGCATCGAGACACGCCACAGGCGACCAGGCGGTCAAAATCCGCCGGGGCCAGGTCTGCCGGCAGCAACACGCCTGCACCACGGTGTGGCGGGCGTGCAATCAGGTACCGTCGGTCGCGCACACGAAGCATGATACACGGCCGATTCTCACTCCACGCCGCCCTGTGATACACAGGAAAGGTGACCGATTTCCCCGTGCTGAACGCGCTGGTTTTCGCGGCGCTGGGAGTGGCCGTGTTCGCGGCCGCTTTCGCCCTGCTGGCCAAAGCGGCGCCGTTCGACCTGTGGCGGGAGATCGTCCAGGAGCGAAACGTGGCCGCGGCCATCTTCGCCGGAGCGGTGGCGCTGGGGATCTGCTGGATCATCGCCGCGGCCATGCATTAGGGGCTGTGATACGCTCGAAACTATGCTGTTCGAGTCCGACAAGGTGATGTTCGAAATCTATCGGGAAACCGAGTACACCGGCCGCTATCGTGTGGTCTATTTTACCGAGCTGCAGGACCATAACAAGGAAACCGAAATCAACCACGCGCTGGCCGGAGAGCACTATTTCGACGGCTTCATCAAGAACTTCCGCAAAGACGAGGCCAAGGAAATCATCCGCTCCATTCTCGACCGCCTCAATGGCGGCGAGCGGCTCGATCCCCAGGAAGTGGAGCGGGCGTTGGGCGAGCACATGGCGTAAGCGGGGACCCGTGCGCATCATTCGCCTGCCCAATATTTCGGAGCACCAGTTTCTCGGCTGCACGGCCGCGTTCATGGATTCCCTGTTCGGGGAGCTGCATTCCGCCGCCATCGCCCTGCGCCGCCTGGAAGGGCGCGCCAAGGGCGATGCGTTTGCCTACGAGATGGAGTTGGATACCCACCGCTACGGCGCTCTCATCGTGCTCGACCGGTGGAACTCCGTGGTGGGAACCTTCGGCCCGCACCTGACCCTTTCGCAGCGCCCGGGCATCGTGGAGAACGCCCCGCAGCGCATCGCCTCGGCCGAGGAGATCCTGACGCGCGTGAACCAGTTGATCGATGGCGCGCAGGTCTACGGTTCGGACCTGGTGGAGGCATGCGTCACCGCCTTCCAGACGCTGAAGACGATCTTCACGGAAGAGCGCGCCGCCGCCGAGCAGTGGGCCAGCCTGGGCCCCATGCAGCCGGAGGAGTACCGCGAGGCCCGCCGCATCTTCCTGGAGGACCTGGCCGCGCGGTGATGGCGCGCCGCAAACGGGATCCCTGATCCCTGCTCCCTTCGGAGCCGCAGCCGTAACGGAGCGCTGGCCGGTTGGCGGGCGAAAGCGCCTGCCCCACACGGTTTAATCCGCGCCGATCTCGTAGTGCTTCAGGATCGCCTTCCACTTGCCCTGCGCCTTGAGCAGCAGTTCCACCACCTCGCGCACGGCGCCTTCGCCGCCGGCGGCCTGGGTCACGTAGTGGGCTTCGCGCTTCACTTCGGCGCGGGCATTGGCGGTGGCGATGGCCACGCCGACGCGGTGCATGATCACGATATCGGTAAAATCGTCCCCGATATAGGCAACTTCATGCTGGCCGATGCCGGCGTCGGCCATAATCTCTTCCAGGATCGGGATTTTCTCGATGTGGCCCTGGTAAACGTACGCCATCTTGGTCTGGCGCGCGCGCTCGGCGGTGGCGGGCGAAAGCCGGCCGCTGATCACGCCGGTGCGGATGCCGTGCCAGTTGAGCCATTGCAGCCCGATGCCGTCCTGCGAATCGAAACCCTTGGTCTCGACCATTTTGCCTTCCGCGTCGGGGACGTTGTACAGCCTGCCGTTGGTGAGGACGCCGTCCACGTCCATCAGCAGCAGCTTGATTGAGGCGAGCCGGGGAGTGAGATCCATAACCATTATCTTTGAATACGGGCGGAGCCGCCCTTGGCGAATGCGCGCACCTGTTCGAGCGTGGCCATGGTGGTGTCGCCGGGGAAGGTGGTGAGCAGCGCGCCGTGCGCCCAGCCCAGCCGCACCGCCTGCTCCGGGCTCTTCGCCGGTCAGCAGGCCGTAGAAGAAGCCGGCGGCGAAGCCGTCGCCGCCGCCCACGCGGTCGTAGACGTCCAGCTCGGCGGTCGGCGCCTGGATAGGTCTGGCCGTCGATCCACGCCACCGCGCTCCAGCTGTGGCGATTGGTGGAGTGGACCTCGCGCAGCGTGGTGGCCACCACTTTGACCTGCGGGTGCTTTTGCGTGACCTGGCCGATCATGCCGAAAAACGCGCTCGGATCGAGCTTGGATGTCGCGGCCACATCCGGGCCCGGAATGCCGAGGCCCTTTTGCAGGTCCTCTTCGTTGCCCACCAGCACGTCCACGTTCTCGACAATGCGGTCGAGCACCTCCACCGCCCGCTTCTCGCCGCCCGAGATGTTCCACAGCTTGGCGCGGTAGTTCAGGTCGAAGGAGACCACCGCGCCGGCCGCCTTGGCCGCCTCCATGGCTTCGATAATCACATCGGCCGTGGTGGGAGAAAGCGCCGCGAAAATGCCGCCGCTGTGGAACCAGCGCACGCCGCGCGCGAAAATGCTCTTCCAGTCGAAATCGCCGGGCTTGAGCCGCCCCGCCGCTTCGTTGGCGCGGTTGTAAAAAACCACCGGCGCGCGCACGCCGTAGCCGCGGTCGCTATACACCGTCGCCATGTTCGGGCCCGTGCACGCCGTCGTGCTGGAAGTGCTTGTAGAACGGCTGCACGCCCATGGCGCGGACGCGCTCGGCGATCAGGTCGCCGATGGGATAATCCACCATGGCGCTGGCGATGCCCGTCTTCATGCCGAAGCAGTCGGACAGGTTGGCGGCGCAGTTGAATTCGCCGCCGCTCACGTGAATCAGGCATTCCGTGGCCTTGCGGAAGGGAATGATGCCGGGGTCCAGCCGGTGGACCAGCGCGCCCAGGGAAAGAAAATCCAGCGCGCCCTCTTTCGGAATATTCAGGCCAGTATTCATGGCTTCTCCAGACTCTATTCACAAGGAGACGCCGAGGCGCCGAGAAAACATAAAAAACTCGGCGCCTCGGCCGTGAATTCTAGACCGTGTAGGTCCCGGCGGAAACGTTGCCGCCCTTGCCCGTCCAATTGGTGTGGAAGAACTTGCCGCGCGGCTGGTCGATGCGCTCGTAGGTGTGCGCGCCGAAGTAATCGCGCTGGGCCTGGAGCAGGTTGGCGGGCAGGCGCTCGCTGCGGTAGCCGTCGTAGAACGCCAGCGCGGTGGTGAAGGCCGGAACCGGCACGCCCGATACCACCGCCTGGGCCACCACCCGCCGCCACGACGTCTGGCAGCGCTCGATCACGCCGTCGAAATACTCGTCCAGCAGCAGGTTGCTCAGGTTCGGATTGTGGTCGAACGCCGCCTTGATCTTGCCCAGGAACGCGGAGCGGATGATGCAGCCGGCGCGCCACATCAGGGCGATGCCGCCGTAGTTCAGGTTCCAGTGGTATTCCTTGGCCGCTTCCTGCAGCAGCATGAACCCCTGCGCGTAGGAGACGATCTTCGAAGCCAGCAGCGCCTGCCGGATGTCCTCCACGAACGCCTTCCTGTCGCCTTCGAAGTGGAACTTCGGCCCCTTCAGAATGCTGGACGCGTCCACGCGCTCCTCCTTCATGGCGCTCAGGCAGCGGGCGAAAACCGCTTCGCCGATCAGCGTCACCGGCATGCCCAGGTCGAGCGCGCTGACGCTGGTCCATTTGCCCGTGCCCTTCTGCCCGGCGGTGTCCAGGATCTTGTCGACCACGTAGTCGCCGTTCTCGTCCTTGTAGGCCAGAATGTCGCGCGTGATCTCGATCAGGTAGCTGTCGAGCTCGCCCTTGTTCCACTCCGCGAAGACCTGGTGCATTTCCTCGTTGCTCATGCCCAGGCCCTCTTTCAGCAGCTGGTAGGCTTCGCAGATGAGCTGCATGTCGCCGTATTCGATGCCGTTGTGCACCATCTTGACGTAATGGCCGGCGCCGTTTTCGCCCATCCAGTCGCAGCAGGGCACGCCGTCCGGGGTTTTGGCGGCGATGGCCTGGAAGATGTCCTTCACGAGCGGCCAGGCCGGCGGGCTGCCGCCGGGCATGATGGAAGGGCCGAACCGGGCGCCTTCTTCGCCGCCGGAAACGCCCGTGCCGATGTAGAGCAGCCCCTTGCTTTCCAGGTATTTCGTGCGGCGGATGGTGTCCGTGAAAAGCGAGTTGCCGCCGTCGATGATCAGGTCGCCCGGCTCCAGGTGGGGCAGCAGCGATTCGATGAAATCGTCCACCGGTTTGCCGGCCTTGACCATCAGCATGACTTTGCGCGGCCGCTTCAGCAGCGCCGCCATCTCTTCAATGGAGTGCGCCCCGATGATGGTCTTGCGGCCCTTGGCGGCTTCGTTCAGAAATTCGTCCACCTTGGCGACCGTGCGATTGAATGCCACCACGGTGTAGCCGTGGTCGTTCATATTCAGGATCAGGTTTTGGCCCATGACGGCCAGACCAATGAGAGCGATATCGGCGGTAGGTTCCATGAGATTTATTGTTTCCCCCGCGGGCCGAGAATTCGCCCGCGCCCGGATTCCAGACGACAATCTCCCTTATATCATGGCGCGTAGTTCTTGGCAGGGCGCCATGCCGCCTCCGGCGGACTGTATCGCTTTCACCGTCTACTTCCCCGGCACCGGCAAAGCCCGTCCGCCCTGGAGCAGCGACAGAGCGGCTGCGCCTGATCGAGGGCGGCATAGTCTACCGGCGGGCGGAAAGCCGGGTCGGCGAAGACGCCTGCCGCACACGTGTCAAGGCGCGGCCCGAGGTCGAAAACTTGGGATAGAATAGCAGCCACCTGTCGGCACGCCCCATGCCGATGCGTGGAAGGAGAGTGATGTCTGTGATTTCGAGAAGAGAATTTTTCAACCGGACGGCCGGAGCCGTTTTGGCCGCGGAAACGCTGGCCCTGGTGCGCGAGGTCAAAGGCAATCCGCTGGGTATGCCGATCGGCAGCCAAGTCTATCCCCACCGGCAGCGCATCCGGGAAGGCGATTTCGCGGGGCTGCTGCGCGACATGAAGGAGATCGGCATCGGACAGGTGGAGCTCGATTCGCCCGGCTACCCCGATTCCGCCCCGCTGGCCGACGGCAGCGAGACGCGGCGCATCCTGGACGACCATGGCATGAAGTGCCCGAGTGTCCACTTCACCCTGGCCGAGCTGCGCACCCGGCAGCAGCAGGCCGTCGAGTGGGCCCGGCAGGTGGGCGCTACGCAGGTGAGCACGTCCTCGCTGAACGGCAAATCGGTGAACGGCGTCACCACGCTCGACGAGGTGAAGCGCGCGGCCGGGGAATACAACAAGATCGCGGAAGTCTCGCACCGGCGCCGGCATGCTGCAGACGCTGCACGACGAAGTTTTTGAGATGTCGAGGCTCGAAGACGGCCGGCTGACCTACCAGTTGCTGCTCGATTACCTCGATCCGGACCTGGTCAAAATGCAGTTCCAGATTTCCGCCATGCGAGTGGTGGGCGATCCCATTATGTACTTCAATAAATATCCCGGCCGGTTCGCTTCCATGCACTGCCAGGGCGTGGACCTGAACGCGCCCATGCCGGCGCCGCGTTCGAGCGGCACGGACGCGGACGCGGCGGCCAGCCATGGCGGCGGGCGGACACCCGCCGGCGGGCCGGCGCGGGGCGGACGCGGAGGCGGGCGGCAGTTGGCGGTGGGGCACGACAGCCTGGACTGGAAGGCGATTTTCACCGCCGCCAAGACCGGGGGATTGACCAATTATTTCGTGGAGCTGCCCTGGGATTTGACAGTCCAGAGCGTGGCGTATTTGAAGACGCTGAACGTGTAGAAGCGGGCCGGGCATCGCTGGCCCGCGGGCCGTGAGCGGAAGGCTAGCTCTTGAAACCCGGGCCCCGGATCGCTTTGCCGGGGCGGGCGCCGGTGTGTTTGCCGTTATCGATCACCACCGTGCCGTTCACCAGCACGTACGGAATGCCTTCGGGGTAGGATTTCGGGCGCTCGAAGGAGTTGGTTTCGCCCACTTTGGCGGGATCGAACAGCACCACGTCGGCGGCGAAGCCTTTGTGGATCTGGCCGCGGTCGGTCAGGCCGAGAATTTGCGCCGGCAGCGACGTCATTTTGCGGACGGCGTCCTCCAGGGTAATGAGGTGCTGATCGCGCACGTAATAGCCCAGCACGCGCGCGTTGGTGGAGTAATTGCGCGGGTGGGGCACGCCGGGAGCATCCAGGTTGATGGCGGATCCGTCGCTGGCGATGGAAACCCACGGCTGCCGCATGACCAGCCGCACGTCCTCCTCCGCCATGGTGTGGAAGACGCCGCTGATGCGGCCGCCCTCTTCGGCCATGAGCTGGATGCAGGTGTCGGCGGGGTCTTTGTCGCCGCGCGCGGCCGCGATTTGCGCAATCCGCATTCCCTCATATTTCTTATTGGCCGGGGTCATGGCGCGCGCCATGGCGATCCCCTCCCAGCCGCCGTGCTCGTTCGACCAGGTCCGGAAATCGGGGTCGTGCTTGATCTTTTCGCGGAGGGAGGGGTCCTTCAGCCGCTCGGCGAATTTCTGCGGGCCGCCCTCGCGCACCCACAGCGGGAAGAAAGCGCTCCAGCCGTGAAACATGGCGGTATAGGGATACTGGTTGGCGGTGATGTCCAGCCCCTGCGCCCGCGCGCGGTTGATCTGGTCGATGTACTTGGACATGCTGCCCCAATTGTCCTTGCCGCGGATCTTCAGGTGGAAAATATGGGCGGGGATGCGGGCTTCGTCGGCCACCCGGACTACGAAGGCGATTTCCTTGGTTTGCTGAAAACCTTCGCTGCCGATGTGGGACGTGTAGTTGCCGCCGTAGGACGCGGCCACCTTGGCCAGTTCGACGATCTCGTCCGGATGGTCGGGCCCACCGCTTTCGAAACGGGTGACCAGGCCCCATGCGCCCTCCTCCATGGAGCGGGCCATCAGCTTCTTCATGCGGTCCAGTTGGGCGGCGCTGGCGGGCCGGTCGTCGTAGCCCATCACCACGCGGCGCACCTGCTCGGCGGAAACGTGGGAGATCACGTTCATGGCGATGCCCCGCTTTTCGACGCGGGCGAAATATTCGGTGAACGTGGACCAATCCTGGCGGACGCCGTCCACGGTTTCGACGGGCAGGCCGTCGCGCGGGGCCACCGAGGTGCTTTCGCCGATGACGTCGAGCGTGACGCCGTCGCGCACCTTGCTTTCGGCGTTGCCGTCGGCCAGGAGGGTGAGGTCGGAATGGGTGTGCAGGTCGATGAAGCCGGGGGCGGCCACCAGCCCGCGGGCGTCGATGACGCGCGCGGCGGTGGCGCCGTCTAGCCGGCCGATGGCGGCGATGCGGTCCCCGCGGATGGCGATGTCGCCGTTGAACCACGGGTTGCCGGTGCCGTCCACGATGCGCGCGCCCCGGATGAGCACGTCATAGGCGGGCGTTTGCGCCGCGGCCGGATTTGCCGCCGCCAAAGCCAGGCAGGCGAGGCGCGCCCAAGCCAATTTCGAAAGCATGATCGATTCCCTCCCAGCCGGAATGCGGGGCTGCCGCTCCCGGGTACCGTGGTATCGAGTGTAGCCGAAATCCGCCGCCATCCGGATCGGAATTTGTGATCGCAACCGGTGCGAAATGTTTATGCCGGCTGCCGGCCGGCGGCGCGTTCCGATATGATCTGGTGGAGGACCAGAACGTGATTTCCAGAGAAGAATATGAACGGGCGGCGGCGCGCGCGGAGGCCATGCTGCGGCAGGCGGGGATTGTGATTACGCCCGCGGAACGGTCGCGGCTGGAGGTGGCGGATTTCGGGCTGGGCGAGTTGGCCGGCAGCGGGCTGCAATTGCTGACCTACCTGAATACCGCCCGCTGCTGCGCCAAAGAGCTCATGATGACGCCCGGCCAGACCTGCCCCGAGCACCGCCATCCTCCCATCGGGGGGCGGCCAGGCAAGGAGGAGACGTTCCGCTGCCGCTGGGGAACGGTGATCCTGTACGTTTCGGGCGAGCCGGCGGCCCATCCGATCTGCCGGCCGCCGGCGGGCTCCGAGGAGCACTACACCGTCCGGCACGAAATTCGCCTGCAGCCGGGCGAGCAGTACACCATTCCGCCCGACACCAGGCACTGGTTTCAGGCGGGGCCGGAAGGCTGCGTGGTCTCCGAGTTTTCCACCCACAGCTCCGACGAGAGCGATATCTTCACCGACCCACGCATCGTGCGCGCGCCGGAAGTGGCAGGGCAAGCAGGCGGCTTCCTGACGCCGCTTTGACACCGGCCGCGCGGGATAACCTGTGTCGCGCGGCGGAAGACGGGCGGCTTATCCGCCGTACGGCATGGGAGGAACTTTGCCCAGCATGCGCGCATACACCGTCAGGGCGCCGCGGTGATGAGCGGTGTGCTCCACCATGCCCCAGACGATATCGCTGGTCGGCTGGCCGCCCATAACGGGACCTTCGGGCAGCGGCTTGGCGAGGTCTTCAGGAGTGCTGGAACGCAGGAAGGCAATGGCGTTCGCGTATGCCTTTTCCAGCCGGGCGCGCGCGGCGGCAAGCGAGGTTACGGCGTTCACCTCCCGGGCGATCTTCCCGAAATCGAGATCGAAGCCCTCGGGGCGGGAGACGCCCTGAACGAACCAGTCAAGGGTATGCGCCACGTGCGCCACCTGCTGGGCCACCGTCATCATGTCCGCCTGCGGCCGGAAACCGGAATCGGCTTCCTCCAGAACGCGGGTAGAGCGGTCGAAGAAGTCCTTGCTGGCAAGGAGTTGATTGGCGAAGTCGTAAGTCTGATGTTTAGGGCTCATGGTTTGCGACTATATCACGAGGCGAACAAACAGAGAAGACCAATTCCCAAAATTCGACCGCGCAGATGTGCGTGCCCCAACAAACAACCCCCGTTATGACCCGTTCGTATGTCGCGTCCTCTCCAGTAACTTCCGGGCGCGTGGCGGGGTTGCATCATATTGAGATAACTCCGCCGCTGCCGGCGGACCGCCTCGGTTGGGGCGACCATCTTCCAATAACGGGGTCGCGCCGGCTCTATCATGCCGATTTTCGGAACCGGACTTGGGAGCCCCCAATACTCCGACAACTGTCGATATCGACGGCGCGGCCGCAACGGTCTGCTGGCCGCGCTGTGGAGTTTCGGGCCTTTACCAGGTGAATGTGCCGGTAACTTCAACAACTCCTCCGGCCTTAGCGCGCTTTCGTTGCGGCGGCGGGGCAGACCAGCAAAACGATCATGGGGGCCATCCGGTGAAAAAATTATAATGAGACGGATCGGTGTGAAACTCTTGACTCTGCAGGCCTGTCCGTGGTTTAATCGGCGCAGCCTAGGAATTCGCAGGATCAGGCTGACCGGAGCGGCCTTAACCCCTGAAGGGAAAGAATTTCTCTTGACAGGCGGCGGGCAATCAGTTATGAATATCTTTACCGCGTCCGGTTTCAGCGCGCAATTTTGTGTTTGTTTCCGGTGAGCGCAGAAGAGAAGAGATAATACGGCATGCGCCGCCGGTGATCGCTTCAGTAAGACCCAGGGCCAACTCGATGGCCGCTGGAAAATTTGGTCTCCGCCCGACACGGAGAAGTTCCCAAGGTTGCTGAACAGCTTTAGTGGTACGTTTGAGGCTCAGGTTGAAAGAGAACTTCGCCCGATTCAATTTTCGCAATTCACAAGGAGAAGGAAATGGTTAGTTTTCGCAGAAGTATTCTTGCGCTAATTGTCCTGGCCCTATTCGCAGGGCTGGCCAGCGCGCAAATAACGGGAGGCGCGTCGTCGAACAGCGGCACGCTGGGCTGCGTCGTGACCGCGGATCTTCCGAGTGTCCGCGCCGAAGGCTTCACCGAGATGGTTGGCGACCTCATCGTCACCTGCACCGGCGGTACGGCTCTGCCACCTGGCACGGCCCTTACCCCCACCGTCAATGTCGCTACCATTGCGGTCAACCTCGGCGTTCCGGTGACCAGCCGAATTCTGAACCCGGCCAACTTCGGCTCCGAAGCCACGCTGTTGATCGATGATCCGGGCAGCGCCCAGACGGGTTCGCCGGCCGTTCAGCAGGCGTGCTCCTCGTTCTACACGAGCGTGTCATCCAGCTTCGTTCAGCCTAACCAATGCGGACCCGCCATTGGCGGCTCGTACTATGCCGTCACTACCCCGGTCGGCCTGGAAGCATGCACGGACACGGGCGGCGTAAACTGCCCCAACGTCTATCAGGGCGCGATCGCCAACACCACCAGTGTGGTGTTTAACAATGTCCCGGTTCTGTCTCCGGGGAGCACCGGTGCACGTGTTTTCCGCATCACCAACGTTCGCGTGAATGCTAATTCCGTGGGCAGCGGCATCGTCGGGCTTGTCCAGATCAATGCCACCCTCACCATGAGCAACGGCATCACGACCAACGGTTCCGTTCCGGTTGCCATTGTTCAGCCCGGCTTGAGCTCGGCGAACACCGGCGTTTATAGCGATATCGGTGGCAAAACAACGGCCAGCGCCATCGCTCCGTTGAACTTCCTGCAGTGTGCCAGCCAGTCGCTCAAGCTCGCCAATTCCGAGGTGCTCAACTATGCACCCGCCTTCCCGTCGGCATTCAAGACGAGGGCTTATGGTGCCACCACCTCCATTGGAGGCGTGATCCCGATGCAGAACATTCCCACAATGGACCCGGCGTATAAGTTGGCTGGGGAGTCCGGGTTTGTGACGCCCGTGGCCTCTCAGGCGGGAACCGCCGCCGGCCTGGCCGATTTCGGGACCCGTTTCCGGGCGATCTTCACGAATATTCCGACTGGTGTCAACATTTACGTCACCACGTCGAATCTGAGCGGCGGATCGCTGGTCGGCAACACGACCTCGACCTACACCTTGAGCAACATTACCGCTCCCTTCGGCACCACCATCGCGTTGCTGGTAGCGGGCGAGCAGACTCCCGAGTACTCGGTCCTTCCTGCGACCACTACACTCGGTAACGGCACCGTCGGTGTTTATCAACTGACTCCGAACGCGAATGGCACGGCCGAAGCGGTTTGGGAACTCTACGAGGAGGCCACTCCTGGCGTCCCCGGCGCCCTGAACTTCGGCGTGTTCTATTCGTATACCGCCAATACCACCGTGAGCCCGGCCATGCCGGCCGCGGGCACGGCTTCCGTGCTCATGGCCTTCGCCCCGGCGCCCACGCCTGCCGCGGCCACCGGCTTACCGGCCACGTTTACCGCGGCTGCTGCCTCGGTTCCGTCGGTCGTCGGTGGGCTGCCGATCCCGCGGTTTGCGGATACGAGCATGACGTTTAGCTCGCTTATCCTTACTCCTTGCCAGACCGTGTTGCTGTACCCCTTCGTCACCAATGAGGCTGGGTTCGAGACCGGAATTCAGGTCGCGAATACCACCAACATGACGATCGGCACTAAGGCGACATTCACACCGCAGGTCGGCAGTTGCACGCTGACCTTCTTTGGCGACAGTGCGCCGGCGGCTTATACGCTTACGTTCCCGGCCACCCCGACTACGACGAGCAGCGCCTCTTCGGCGGCTGTCACTCTGAGCGGCGCGACTGCTGGAACGCCGTTCCAGGGTTATGTCATCGCCAACTGCAACTTCCAGGGCGCGCATGGCGTATCCTTCTGGACCGACACGAGTGCCCAGAGAGGGTATGGCGTGGCTGAAGCGCTTGTGGTGAACAACGGCACGATCAGCCGGCCCAATGCTCCGGCTTCGGAAGTCCTTTCACACTAAGCGCCGTATCCATTCGCAGCATAAGAGGGAGGCTTCGGCCTCCCTCTTTTTTTGTTCTACCGGCTGCTTTTGGGGCGGTTGACATTTTGGACGCTCGCGACTGGTTTTCAACTTTTTCTCTCAGGCGACGGCAAATCGGACACGGGCTGGAATCACAGCCTGGAACAAATTGATTCTCTCCAGATGCAGATTAGTGCTATACTGAATGCCTCCGCGTCCAATACATCCTATTTGTCTTACGACTACTTTGTACGAGGAGGTAAACCTTGAAAAGACTAATGGTACCGGCGGCAGTGGCCGCTTTGTGCTTCTATGCCGGCCCGGCATTCTCACAAACTCCGGCCGCGGTAACCGTGGTATCCGGCAACGGCCAACTTATTACAAGTCCAACCGGATATTTCCAGCCGATTACCGTGGAGGTTACGGACGCGACGGGCAATCCCATAAGTGGAGCGACCGTGACCTGGACGGTATCCGGATCGGGCTCGCTGGCCTACAGCCAGACCACGACGACCGACCAGAATGGAATCACCAGCAACCAGTTGATTTCGTACGGGGTATCGAGCAACGGCCTTCCATACGTGCAGACCATGGTACAGGCGACTGCCGGCAGTGGCGTGGCCACGTTTTATCTGACGCAGGCATTTCCGTTAGCCGGTGGGGTGGCGCCAATTACCATCGTGCAGCTTTCCCAGACACCGGGCGGCGTGCCCGCGCAGTACATCGGCTATGGGACAGTTTTGCAGGGGCCGGCGGGCTCCACGTCGCCTTCCCCCATTGTGCTGCATGCGTTCGCCACGGAAACCAGCGCGCCCATCCCCAATATTGCCGTTAACATCTTCAACCTACAAACCGCCGCCGCCGGACCGACGGTGCAGTGCGCCTCCGGCTCGGGCGCCGGTAATGCCACGGTTCTGACAGATTACACCGGGACGGCGATATGCAACCTGGTGTACGGCGGAATTCCGAACGTGGCCGGCTCTGCCGATGTCAATATTGGCGCCCTTTTCTCCACTACCCCGCCGATCTCGCCGCCCTACTATTCCCAATATGGCCCCCTGCAAGTTTCTGTTACTCCCGGCGTGCCCGGCATGCTCAAGGTCATTTCGGGGACCCCACAGACGGCGCAGGCGGGGCAGGCTCTGGCGACGCCGCTGGCATTCCAGGTCCTCGATGCTTCCGGGCAGTATCCCATCGCGGGTGTGACCGTGAACTGGGCGGTCAGCCCGGCCGGCGCGGCCACCCTGGGCAGCGGCGCGTCCACTACGACCGATGGCAACGGCAACACCTCCAACACGGCGACGCTGAGCAATTCCGCGAACGGAACGGTTCAGATCACGGCAACCGTGGCCGGCACCACTTTAGGTGTGCCTTTCGTCATCACCGCCATTCCCAACATCACCGCTACCGGCCTGTCAATCGTCTCGGGGAACAACCAGAGCGCCATTGAGGGGAGCAAGTTCGGTGCGCCCCTGGTGGTGCAGTTGAACGGCACCAACGGAAACGGGACGACTGTGCCGATTACCGGCGCGACCGTCCAATTCTCGATCAGCGGGCCGGGCACGCTGTCTTCCACCAGCGGGACTACCGGCAGCACCGGGCAGGCTTCGGTAAACGTGACGGCCGGGTCGACCGCCGGGACGGTGACCGTTACCGCTACGGCTGACGGTTTCAGCCAGGCGTTCACGCTGACGGTGAACCCGCCCGGACCGCAGCTCACTGCTTCCAGCTTCCTCAACGGGGCGGATTTCCAGGTGGGATCGATTTCGCCGTGCAGCATTGCCACCATCATGGCGGCCGGCCTCGCGCCCGGCCTGCAGACCATCGTGTCGGGAGCCAACCTGGTAGGGCCGCTGCCGTATACCCTGGCAGGCGAAGGTGTGACGGTGAACGGGGGCCAGGCTCCCATCTACAACGTGGGAACCAACCTGGCGGGGCAGCAGCAGTTGACCTTCCAGGTGCCTTGCGACGCCACGCCGGGCAGCAGCGTGCCGATCAAAGTGACCACAACCGGGGGAGGGTCCGGCACGATCAATGTCGCGCTCGAAGCCGCCAGCCCGGGAATCTTCCAGACGGTGATGACGGATGGCGTTTCCCGCGCCGCCATCGTGCGGCCGGACGGCTCATGGGTGAGCCTGACCAACCCGGCGCGGCGGGGCGAGATGGAAATTGCCTTCGCCACCGGCCTGGGACCGAGTATTCCGTCTGTGGGCACCGACAACCTGCCCGCGCCGGGCGTGACCGCGACCCCACAGTACACGGTAATAGTGGGGATGGCCGCACAGGGGATACCCGGCGGAACCTTCGCGCTCTCGCCCGACTTAGTGGGCGTGTGGGAAGTGCCGTTCACGATTCCGGCGAGCATCGCCAGCACCAATTACCCGGCTTGCGGCGCGGGCAATTGCGTGACATTTTCGATTTCGGTGATTCCGTCCGGGTCCAGCACGCCGATTTCGAGCGGGACGACCACGATTCCGGTTCAATAGACTTCTCTTCCTTGTGAATGCAGTGCCGGGGATCCGGGTTTTAGTGGGGCAGGCGAAACTGCCTGCTCCACTCCCGGGTTCCCTTTTTTGACTTCCCGTCTTCTGCGGCCGGGCTGCTGAGTTAACTTTTCGCCTATTGTTCGCTTAACCCCCAACAGATTGTGTCCCCCGGAATTCGTGTACTTCTTTAGGTATGGTGCTGGAAGCAAACCTAACTCCACCTGAATCAAGAAGATCCTGGAAAAAATCTCTTGCCAAGCACGAACTACGTGTGCCACTATTGGTTGTGGCCGAAATTGGGCAGAATTTGGCTACTAAATGGATTGAATTGTGGCGGACGAAGTAGCGGCGAATTCGGCACCTCGCGGGATGTATCCCGGCCGGTTCGACGACCGTGGCCGGGTGAAATTGCCGGTGAGATTCCAGCAATACCTGGCCGGCCTGCCCGAAAAAACGCTGTACGTGACGAGTCTGGACCGCAAGATAGCTCAAATATACCCCATTTCGGTGTGGCGGCAAAATGAAAATTTCTTGAGTACGGACTGTTCCAACCCGAAGCGAAATAAGAAGATAGCTTTCAATGCGGGGGACCTGGGAGTAGAGACGGAAATGGACGCGCAGGGGCGGATCACGTTTCCTCCGGAACTGCGGCGCGAGTTGGGGCTGGAAGAACAGCCTGTGAAGCTGTGGGGGCTGAAGGGTCGAATCGACGTATTGAGCGAGAAGCTCTACGAAGAGATGAAGCAGGCTGCGGTGGTGACCGAGGAAGAAATGGATCAGGCCATCGCGGATGGACTGATGTGAGGCGGAGGCGATTGGGCCGGATGAATCCGGCCGCTACAGTGACGACGTATGCACGTTCCCGTGATGGCCGCGGAAGCGCTGGACCTGCTGGCGGTCCGGCCGGAAGGCACGTATCTGGATGCCACCGCCGGGCTGGGCGGGCATACGGGGATGATCGCGCAGCGGCTGACCACGGGGGTGGTGATCGCCAACGACCGGGATGCGCAATCGCTGGAGATGGCGCGGCGGAACACGGCCGCCTGGAGCGAAAGAATTCGATTTCATCAGGGCCGCTTCGGGGATTTGGCGGAAGCGGCAGCGGAGACGGGCGCCAGCCGGCTGGATGGCCTGCTGGCGGACCTGGGGGTGAGCCGGTATCAGCTCACCGCCGCGGAGCGCGGATTTTCGTTTATGGCCGATGGGCCGCTCGATATGCGCATGGATGCTTCCACGGGCATGACGGCAGCCGACCTGGTCAACCATGCAGACGAAAAGACACTCGCCGACCTCATCTGGAGTCTCGGCGAAGAGAGGAGGGCGCGGAACGTAGCCAGAGCAATCGTCCGGGCGCGGCCCATACGGAGCACACTACATCTGGCCGATGTGGTGTCGCGGGCCGTGCCCAGGACGGGTCGTCTGCATCCGGCCACGAAAACTTTCATGGCTTTACGCCTTGCCGTAAACGAGGAGCCGGCCGAACTGGATGCGCTGTTGCGCATCGGCCCGGAACTGCTGCGGGAGGGCGGACGCATGGTGGTGATCAGCTTCATGTCGGGCGACGACCGCAAGGTCAAGGAAAAGTTTCGGGCAATGGGCCGGGAAGGGCGGGCGGTGCTGCTGACCAAGCACCCGCTACAGCCTACCCAGGCGGAAACGGCGGAAAATCCGCCCTCGCGCAGCGCCAAGCTGCGCGCCATCGAAATCGGTCATTCGGTAACGGGCATCGGACAACGGAGCCCTTGGCAGGGCGGCATACCGCCTCGGGCGGACCGGCCCTGATCAAAGGACGGGCAACACTGTCAAGGCGTGCTATCGGAGAGGTGAGCGGGAATTTATGGCTAGCTTAGCTAGAGTGTTCAGCCGGATGGAAGCGCCGCGTGTGCAGCAGGACCCTTACGCCCTGCGTGCGCTGCCGCAAGAAGACGTATTCTTTTACTGCAAAAAAATCGATAACTCGCGACTGGTGCGGGAGCCTGATCCGAAGGCGGGCGGCGCCTGCTGGTCGATGATCGGGGCGGCCTGCGTCGGCGTGCTGCTGCTGACGGCGGTCGCCACCTTCCGCGTTTCCAGCACCATGGCCGGATATTCGCTGGAGCAGCTCCGCTCCGAACAGCGGCGGCTGCTGGACGAGGGTCGCGAGCTGGCGTTGCAGGAAGCGGAGTTGTTGAGTCCGGAACGGCTGGAGAAGCTGGCCAAGGGGCAAAACCTCACCACTCCCTCGCCGGGCCAGATTTTCCACCTGGAAACCCGCGCGGACGGCACCGTGGCGATGGTTAGGAAATAGGGATCGGGGATTGGCGATCAGGGATCAGGGAGGCGCGGTGCAGCGCATAGCCCGGCCCTGATCCCTGACCCCTGATCCCCGACCCCTTATTATGGTCGAGCGTCGTCTGAAATGGCTCGCCTGTATCGTGATTGCCTGGGGCGCGGCCATCTTCGGGAAGCTGGTTTCACTCCAGGTAATCCATCACGCGGAGTATGTCCGGATGGCGCGGGCACGGCAGGAGCTGTCGGTGGAGATACCGGCTCCGCGGGGCACGCTGTTCGACCGCAACGGCCAGGTGCTGGCCATGAGCGCGCCTACCGAATCCGTGTACATCAATCCGCTGCGGGTTCCGGACCTGGAAGTGGCGTCGCAGATTCTGGCGGCGGAGCTGCACCTGGACCGCACCTCTCTTTACGGTGCCATGAAGCTGGCGCACGACAGCCATCGCGGCTTTCTGTGGGTCAAGCGCAAAATCGAGTTCGAGGAAGGGCAACGGCTGCGCAACCTCAACCTGGAATGGATCAACATCCAGCGCGAGAGCCAGCGCCACTATCCCAACGGGACGCTGGCGGCGCACCTGCTGGGCGGGGTAAATTTCGAAGAGCGCGGCAACGCCGGCGTGGAGAAGGCGCTGGAACCCGAGCTGCGCGGGCAGCCCGGCCAGGTACGGCTGCTGACGGACGTGAAGCGGCGCGGCATCGATTCGCAACTGGCCAGCGAGCCGCGTCCGGGAACGCCGGTCACCCTGACCATTGACGCCCGCCTGCAGTTCGTGGCGGAGCGGGAGCTGGCGGCGGCGGTGGAAGCGCACCACGCGGTGAGCGGCAGCCTGGTGGCCATGAATCCCTACACCGGCGACATCCTGGCGCTGGCGAGCTATCCGACTTACGATCCGAACGTGCCGCCGCAGCCCGGCGAGCACCTGTCGAACCGGCAAAATCACGCCGTATCGGTGCCGTTCGAACCGGGGTCGGTGTTCAAAGTGATTACCCTTTCGGCGGCGCTCGAGACCACCAACCTGCGGCCCGACAGCCCCATCGACTGCCACGGCGGCGTGCTGAGACTGCCGGGGCGGGTGATCCACGATTCGCACCTGGGGCTGGGGGTGATTCCGATGGAAACCGTGCTCGCCAAATCCAGCAACATCGGCGCGATCCAGATCGGGATGCGGGTGGGCCAGCAAAACATGTACAACTACGTACGCCGCTTCGGTTTCGGGCAGAGGACGGGGATCACGCTGCCGGCGGAATCGGCCGGCAAGCTGCGGCGGCTGGAGCACTGGGGCAAAACCTCACTGGCGTCTATCGCCATGGGGCAGGAGGTCAGCGTGACCACGGTGCAACTGGCGGAAGCAGGAGCGGTGGTGGCCAACGGTGGGCTGCTGGTGCGGCCGAGGGTGATTCTCAAAGAGGGAGACAAAGCCGGCCCTTCGGCGCAGCCGGTGCGCGTGATCCGTCCGGAAACCGCCATCACGATGCGGCAGATGATGGAGGGGGTGGTGCTGCACGGAACGGGAACGGGGGCGCGGATTGCCGGCTACACGGTGGGCGGGAAGACCGGCTCGGCGCAGATCTTCGATTTCGCCACCCGCCATTACACGCATTCCTATAACGGATCGTTCCTGGGCTTCGCGCCGCTGACCAACCCGGCGATCGTGGTGGCGGTGACCATCAACGGAACCCATGGCACGGCCGGTTTCGGGGGACTGGCAGCGGCGCCGGTGTTCAAGGTGGTGGCGGGGGAAGCGCTGCGAGTGCTGGATGTCCCCAAGGATCTGCCCGAACAAGTGTTGCCGGAAACCCCAACCGCGGACGTGAGCGACCTGGCCGACGCCGATGATTCCTCCGGGCGGAATATCCTGGAAGAAGGTGAGGAGGACGCGGCGCCGGCCACGGTTGCACAGGCACCGGCGGGGCGTCCGGCCGCATCGCCTGGGCCCGCGGCGCCTGCCGTGCCCAGGGTTCCCGATTTTAAAGGTATGAGCATGCGGGCCGTGCTGGCGGAAGCAGCGGCGAAAGGAATCGCGGTGGTGCCGGACGGCAGCGGGACCGCGCGTCTGCAATCTCCGGCCCCCGGAGCGGTTTTGCACGACGGAGAACGCGTTCGCGTCCGTTTTTCCCGATGACTCTGGGCGAGCTACTGACGGGTGTTGCGCTGCGCCGGCCGCTGACGCCGGAATTGGCGTGCCTGCCGGTGGAGGGATTGGAATACGATTCCCGGCGGGTGGGGCCGGGCTATCTCTTCTTTGCCTTTCCCGGGAGCCGCACCGATGGCCGCCAGTTTGCCGCGGCGGCGGTGGAGCGGGGGGCGGTGGCGATTGCCGGCGAAGCGGAAGCTCCGGAAGAGCGGCTGGAGAGCCGCTGGATCCAGGTGGAGCACGGCCGGCACGCGCTGGCCCTGGCCGCGAGGCAATTCTACGGCCGGCCCGACGAGCGGCTGGGCCTGACGGGCATCACCGGCACCAACGGCAAGACCACCTCGGCTTACCTGGTGGATTCCATTCTGCGCGCCGCCGGCCACGTGACGGCGATGATCGGAACCATTGAATACCAACTCGCCGGCCGCCCCCTGCCGGCCGCCAACACCACGCCCGAATCGCTCGACCTGGTGCGCCTGTTCGCGGAACTGGAGGGCGCGGGCGGAAGTCATGTGACAATGGAGGTTTCCTCCCACGCCCTGGCGTTGGGGCGGGTATACGGGCTAAACTTCCACACGGCTGTCTTCACCAATCTCACCCGCGACCATTTGGATTTTCACGGCAACATGGACGCTTACTTCGCGGCCAAACAGCTTCTGTTCGCGGGCGCGGGCGGGCCGCCGCCGGCTTTCGCGGTGGTGAACCGCGACGATGCCTACGCGCGCGCGCTCAAGCTGCACCCCAAGACGCGCGTGATCCGGTACGGGTTGGGCACGGAAGCGGAACTGCGCGCGCGCCACATTTCGACCGGAATGCAGGGGCTGCGTTTCGAGGTGCAATACGGGAAGACGCGCTTCGGGCTGGAATCGCCGCTGATCGGCCGCATCAACGTGTATAACATTCTGGCGGCTTGCGGGGTGGGGCTTTCCTACGGGATTCCGCCGGAAACGATCGCCCGTGGCGTGGCCGGCCTGAAGGCGGTGCCGGGGCGGTTCGAGCGGGTGGACGAAGGCCAGCCGTTCACGGTGGTGGTGGATTATGCCCACACCGACGACGCGCTGCGCAACACGACTCGCCGTGGCCCGCGGGTTGGATCCCAAGCGGATTATCACGCTATTCGGCTGCGGCGGTGACCGCGACCGCAGCAAGCGGCCGCTGATGGGACAGGCGGCGGCCGAGGGCAGCGACCTGGTGGTGCTGACGAGCGACAATCCGCGCTCGGAAGACCCGCTCGCCATCATGAATGACGCGCTGGTGGGAATCCGGCGCAGCGACGTGGCGCACGTGGTGGAGCCGGACCGGGCCGCCGCCATCGCCCGCGCCCTGAAGGAGGCGCGTGAGGGCGATATCGTCATCCTGGCCGGCAAGGGACACGAAACCTACCAGGTTTTGAAGGACAGGACCATCGCCTTCGACGACCGCGAGGTGGCGCGAGAAGTGCTGCGAGGGTACGGGTACCGGAAGCCGGGGGCCGGGGATCGATGACTCTGGATTTGCAAGACGTAGCGCGGGCCGTGGGCGCCGCCGGCGTGCCGCCGCCCCTGGCGGTTGCGGGGTGGAGCATCGACACGCGCACCATCGCGGCGGGAGACGTGTATTTCGCGCTGCGCGGAGCCAACTTCGACGGCCACGCGTTCGTGCCGGCGGCCGTGAGAAACGGCGCGGCGGCGGTGGTGGTGGAGCGGGGGTCAGGGGTCAGGGAACAGGGATCGGGAACCGCTGTGCTGGAAGTGGACGATCCGCTGCGGGCACTGCAGAAGCCTGGCGCGATGGGCGCGGGCGAAGTGGGGCGGAACCGTGGTGGGGGTTACGGGCAGCGCCGGCAAGACCACGACCAAGGATGCCATCGCCCACCTGCTGGCCGAGGCCATGCCCACCGGGCGCACCATCGGGAATTTCAATAACCACGTCGGCGTGCCGCTCTCGATTCTGCGCCTGCCTGGCGATTGCCGGGCGGCGGTGCTGGAAATGGGGATGAACCACGCGGGCGAAATCCGCGCCTGGCGGAAATCGCGCGGCCGGAAATCGGCGTGGTGACCAACGTGGGCTATGCGCACGTGGAATTTTTCGATTCGATCGAAGGCGTGGCCGCGGCCAAGCGGGAACTGATCGAAGGCGCTGCCGCCGGAGGGAGTGGCCGTGCTGAACGCGGACGATCGCGCGCGTGGCGCGGTTTCGCGAGGCGCACCCGGGCCGCTCCGTCACGTTCGGGTTTTCCGAAGGCGCCGACGTGCGCGCCGAAGCCTGTGGAAGCCGGCGGGGGCGTCACCCGCTTTCGCGCGTTGGGCGTGGATTACGAGACGCCGCTGACCGGGCGGCACGCGGTGCTGAACCTGCTGGCGGCGCTCGCGGTGGCGCGGCTGTTCGGCGTCGCGCCGGAGCGCCTGCGCGAAGCGGTGCGCACGTTCGCCGTGGGCAGCATGCGGGGCGAGAAGCTGGAGCGCAACGGCATGGTGGTGTGGAACGACTGCTACAACTCGAATCCGGAAGCGGCGCAGTCGATGATCGATGTGCTGCGGGAGACGCCGGCGCGGCGGCGCATCGCGGTGCTGGGCGAGATGCTGGAGTTGGGGCACGCGGCCGAGGAACTGCACCGCAAGCTGGGAGTGTATGCGGCGCGGCAACGGCGTGGATGTGCTGGTGGGCGTGCGGGGCGCGGCGCGTTCATGGTGGAGCAGGCACGGGCGGCCGGGCTGCCGGACGGCGCCGCCGTGTTTTTCGAGGATCCCGAGACGGCCGGCGAATTTGCGCGCGCCGCGGCCGCGGCCCGGCGATGCGATCCTGTTCAAAGGCTCGCGCGGAGTGAAGGTGGAGCGGGCGCTGGAGAAGTTTCTGGAAGGGTGAGGAAGAGGGATTGGCCACGAAAGAACACGAATTTAACGTGGAGCCGTCTGCCGGCGGATATGCCGGGCATCCCGGCGGTGTGCCCCGGGGCAGGGGCGATGCCGGCTGAAAAGCCGGCATGGCAAGCTGAAAGCTTGCTCCACGCAACATCGCAGTTGAGTTAGTGCAATGCTTTATTATCTTTTGTACGAGCAGTTATACCGATGGGTGAGCCCGTTCCGGGTCTTCCGCTACATCACCTTTCGCACCGCCTTTGCCAGCCTGACGGCGCTGTTTCTGTGCATCGCGCTGGGGCCGTGGCTGATCAGCAAGCTGCGCGAGTTTCAGATCGGGCAATACATCCGCGAGGAAGGGCCGGCCTCGCACCAGAAGAAGGCGGGCACGCCGACCATGGGCGGCGTGCTCATCATCATCTCGATCGTGGTTCCGACTCTGCTGTGGGCGGACCTGCGCTATCTACTACGTGTGGATCGCGCTGGCGGCGCTGGTGGGCTTCGGGTGGATCGGGTTTCTGGACGATTACGCCAAGGTCACGCGGCAGCGCAACCTGGGCCTGACCGGCCGGCGCAAGCTGGCGTACCAGTTCTCGATGGGCTTCGCCTTCGCCGCCGCGCTGCTCTTCCTGCGCGCCTACGGCGAGTTCTCCACCACCATGAACGTCCCGTTCCTCAAGCAGTTCCAGCCCTTCGCTGCTGTTCGAATCGCTGATGGCGCACCCGTGGACTGTATGTGCTGGGCGCGGCGCCGTTCTGCATTTTCGTGGCGCTGGTGGTGGTGTTCATGTCGAACGCGGTCAACCTGACGGACGGGCTGGACGGCCTGGCCATCGGGCTGATGGTGATCGCGGCGGGCGCGCTGACGGTGCTGGCCTACGCCGGCGGGCACGTGCACGCTGGCCGAGTACCTGCAACTGGCGCGCAACGCCCACACCTCCGAGCTGACGATTTTCTGCGGCTCGATGACCGGCGCCAGCCTGGGCTTTCTCTGGTACAACGCGCATCCGGCGGAGATCTTCATGGGCGATGTGGGGTCGCTGGGACTGGGCGGGGCCATGGCGGTGGTGGCGGTGCTCATCAAGCAGGAAGTGCTGCTGGTGTTCATCGGCGGCGTCTTCATCCTGGAAGCCGTTTCGGTGATCCTGCAGGTGGGCAGCTACAAGCTGCGCGGCGGCAAGCGGATTTTCAAAATGGCGCCGCTGCACCATCATTTCGAAGCGCTGGGCTGGACGGAATCGAAAATCATCGCGCGCTTCTGGATCGCCGGGCTGGTGCTGGCGCTGTTCGCGCTGACGACGTTGAAACTGAGATGAGGATGGAACCGGGGCCGGGCACGCGGGCGTTAGTCGTAGGGATGAAGAAATCGGGGCATGGCGGCGGTCGAAGCTGCTGGCGGCCCGGGGCGCCGGCGTGCGCGCCACGGATCTGAAGCCGCTGGAGGAACTGGCCGAGGCGCGCGAACTGCTGGACCGGCTGCGCGTCCCGTTTGCCCGCAGGCGCCGGAGGTGTTCGAAGGGGCGGACCTGATCGTGCTTTCTCCCGACGTGCCGGCCGATCTGCCGGCGCTCGAAGCGGCGCGCGCGCGCGGGGCGTGCGGTGATCGGCGAAGTCGAACTGGCGGCGCCGTTTCTGCGCGGGCCGGACCATCGGCATCACCGGCTCCAACGGCAAGACCACCACCACCAGCCTGATCGGCCACATTCTGCGCTCGGCCGGGGTTCCGGCGCAGGTGGGCGGCAACATCGGAACGCCGGTCATGCGCCATGATCGAGACCTCGCGCGACGGACGGGTGGAACGTGCTGGAGCTTTCCAGCTTCCAGCTGGAGACCATCGCGACGTTTCGCGCGCATATCGGCGCTGGCGCTGAACGTGACGCAGAACCATCTGGACCGGCATCACACTTTCGAGCGGTACGCCGCGGCCAAGGGCCGGCTGTTCGAGACCCAGCGAGCCGGGCGATTTCGCCGTGCTGAATGCCGACGACCCGGTGTGCGTCGGCGTATGCCGCCCGCACCGCGGGCCAGCGTGGAGTGGTTTCAGCCGCGCGCACGGCAAGCCGGACGCCACGCCTTTGCGGCGACAAGCTGGTGCTGTTCGGGGAACTGCTGATGGAGGCCGGCGAGATTCCCATCCGCGGCCGCCACAACGTGGAGAACGTGCTGGCGGCCGCGCATGGCGGCTGCCCGCGCCGGCGTGACCCGCGCCGCAAATTGCCGCGGCCGTGCGCACGTTCCGCGCGGTGGAGCACCGCCTGGAATTCGTGCGCAGCGTCGGCGGCATCGATTTCTACAACGATTCCAAAGCCACCAGCGTGGACGCCACGCTGAAAGCGCTGGATGCCTTCGCCGGCGGGCTGTGGGTGATTCTGGGCGGCAAGGACAAGGGGCTGGATTACTCGCTGCTGCGCGAGCCGCTGGCGGCCAAAGCGCATGCCGCGCTGCTGATCGGCGCGGCGGCCGGAAAGATCGCGGACGCAGCTGGCGGGGGCGCGTGCCGCTGGTGGATGCGCAAGACGCTGGCGGAAGCCGTCGCGTACGGCTACCGCAACGGCACGGCCGGCGACACCGTGCTGCTGGCGCCGGCCTGCGCCAGCTTCGACCAGTTTCGCAGCTACGAGCACCGCGGGGAAGTTTTCAAGGAAATCGTGAACCGGCTGGAGCCGAAGGAGCTGAATGGCGCAACGCCTGAAACCGACTGGATCCTGTTCGGCACCGTCCTGCTGATGGTGTCGTTCGGCCTGCTGATTCTCTACAGCGCTTCGTCGATCATGGCGCAGCTCGACCCGCGCTATGGATCGAGCTGGCACTTCGTGATCCGGCAGGTGGAATGGGCGGTGGTGGCGATGGGCGTCATGATGACGCTGAAGAAGACCAGCTACCGCAAGTTCAACAACTCGGCGGTGGCGTTCGGCGCCATCGGCATCTGCCTGCTGCTGCTGGTGGCGGTGTACTTCGTGGACGCGACGCACCACCGCTGGCTGCGGCTGGGCGGACCGGTGGGCGTGCAGCCCTCGGAGCTGGCCAAGCCGGCGCTGGTGGTGTTCCTGGCCTTTTTTGTGGCCTGGCGCGGCGCGCGCCATCAACAACACCCGGTACACGCTGGTTCCGGCGGCGCTGGCGGTCGGGCTGGTGCTGTTCGCGGTGGTGGTGGCCGACCTGGGAACGGCGGTGGTGCTGGGGCTGGCGGCGGCCACGGTGTTTCTTCGTGGCGGGCTTGGAGTGGCGCTATTGCGCCATCGTCGCCGGCATCGCGCTCCTCGGCCTGGGAATCTTCATTTACCGCGATGCCTACCGCCTGGCGCGCGTGGTGCGTTTCTTCGATCCGCAGTTCAAGATTCATCACCCGCTTCGACCCGCACGGCACGCATCAAGACGCGCATGGAGAAATCGCTGGCCACGCGCGACACCAATTACCAGTTGCAGCAATCGAAGATCGCGGTGGGCGCCGGCGGGCCCATCGGGCCTCGGCCTGATGAACGGCCGGCAGAAGCTGCTGTACCTGCCGGAGGCGCACACCGATTTCATTTACGCGGTGGTTGGCGAGGAACTGGGGCTGGTCGGCTCGCACGGCGGTGCTGCTGGCTTTCGGCGTGATCTTCTGGCGCGGCCTGCGGGCGGCCTGGCAGATGCCCGACGATTTCGGCCGCTACCTGGCGCTGGGCGCGACGGTGGTGGTGGTGGTGCAGGGTTTCATGAACATGAGCGTGGTGCTGGGGATGATGCCCACCAAGGGCATCCCGCTGCCGATGATCAGCTATGGCGGCAGCTCGCTGCTGAGCACGCTGGCGCTGCTGGGAATTCTGATGAACGTCTCGGAGCACGCGGGGTAAAACGGAGGCCGGGGAGCCGTGGTGCGGCGCCGGCCGGCGGCGCCAGATCCGATGTCGAAACCTTTTCTGATGGCGGCCGGGGGGACGGGCGGGCACGTCATTCCGGGGCTGGCGGTGGCGCGGGAACTGCGCCGCGCGCGGGCATGAGGTGTTCTTTGTGGGGACGGAGCGCGGCCTGGAAGCGCGGCTGGTGCCGGCGGAGGGTTTTGAGTCTGCAGATGATTCGAGATCGGCGGGCTGAACCGCGTCGGCATCGGGCAGATGGCCTCGACTCTGATGCGGTTGCCGTTCACCACGCTGGCTTGCGGCAGGCTGGTACGGCGCAGCGCCGCCGTGTTCAGCATGGGCGGCTACGTGGCCGGACCGCCGGTGATGGCCGCCCTGCTGCGGCGCCGTCCGGTGGTGGTGATGGAGCCGAACGCCGTGCCGGGATTTACCAACCGCATCATCGGGCGCTTCGTTTCCCGCGCGCTGGTTTCCTTCCGGAAACGGCGGCGTTCTTTCCCGCCGGCCGCGCCGAGCTCACAGGGCTGCCGGTGCGCGAGGAATTTTTCCGGATTCCGCCGGAAGCCGCGCGGGCCGGTGCTGGAGATGCTGATCACGGGCGGGAGCCAGGGCTCGCGCACCCTGAACCAGGCGGCGCGCGAGAGTTGGCCGCTGTTCCGCAAAAGCCGGATGCCGGTGCGCATCGTGCACCAGACCGGCGCGGCGGCTTTCGAATCGGTCCGCGAGGGCTTCGCGCAATCCGGCCTGGCGGGCGAAGTTGTGCCTTTCATCACGGATATGCCGGCGGCGTTTGCCGCCGCCGACCTGGTGGTGTGCCGCTCCGGCGCGGGCGCGGTTTCGGAATTGGCCGCCGCCGGACAGCGCGGCCGATGCTGGTGCCGTTCCCGTTCGCCGCCGACGACCACCAGACGCGCAACGCGGAGGCCATCGAGCGCGGCGGCGCGGCGCGGGTTGTCCGCGACGCGGAGATGAACGGAGAACATTTGTTTGCGGTTGTGTCAGAGCTGGCGGGCTCCGCCGGCCGCGCTGGAAGCCATGGCGGAGGCGGCGCGGCAGTTCGCGCGGCCGGGCGCGGCGGCGCGCGCCGCCGACGAGTTTGGAAGGAAGCGCGCAAAATCCGATTGACTATTCGCGCGGCAGTCGAAACAATACGATAAGGAAATGTTTTTTCGTCCCCAGCACCTGCATTTCACCGGCATCGGCGGCATCGGCATGAGCGGCATCGCCGAGGTGCTGCTGAATCTCGGCTACCAGATCAGCGGGTCCGATGTGAAGCTCTCGCCCATCACCGAGCGGCTGGCCACGCTGGGCGCGCGCATCTACGAAGGCCACGCCGCCGCGAACCTGGCGGGAGCGCGGGCGCTGGTGGTGAGCTCGGCGGTGGACGACCAGAACCCGGAAGTGCAGGAGGCGCGCCGGCTGCAGATCCCCGTGATTCCGCGCGGCGAGCTGCTGGCGGAGCTGATGCGCCTGAAATACGGCATCGCGGTGGCCGGCAGCCACGGCAAAACCACCACCACTTCCATGACCGCCACGATGCTGAGCCACGCCGGCCTGGACCCGACGGTGGTGGTGGGCGGGCGCGTCGGCACCATGGGCGGATCGAACGCGCGCGTGGGCCGCAGCGATTTCCTGGTGGTGGAGGCGGACGAAAGCGACGGCTCGTTTCTCAAGCTGGCGCCCATCATGGCGGTGGTGACCAACATCGACCGCGAGCACCTGGACCACTACCCGTCGCTCGACGCCATCCGCGCGGCGTTTATCGAATTCGTGAACAAGGTGCCGTTCTACGGCGCCGCCATCGTCTGCCTGGACGACCCGAACGTGCAGGGCGTGCTGCCCGCGATCAGGCCGGCGCACCATCACCTACGGCACCACTTCGCAAGGCGACATACAGGCTTTCGATATCGGGTACGGCCCGTTCGCCAGCGATTTCGCGCCTGCGCTACCGCGGAAGCGACCTCGGCCGTTTCCATCTGCGCATTCCCGGCCGGCACAACGTGCTGAACGCCATGGCGGCGGTGGCGGTGGCGATGGAGCTGGAGGTGAAGCCGGATACGATTCGCGAAGGGCTGGCCGCCTTCAGCGGCGTGGACCGGCGTTTTCAGGTGCGCGGCCGCGAGCGCGGCGTCACCGTGGTGGACGACTACGGCCACCATCCCACCGAAATCCGCGCCACGCTCGATGGCGCGCGCCAGTGCGGCTTCGGCCGCGTGCACGTGCTTTTCCAGCCGCACCGCTACACGCGCACGCTCCACCTGATGGACGATTTCGCCCGCGCCTTCCACCAGGCCGATACGGTTTTCGTGATGGACATCTACGCGGCGTCGGAGAAGCCCATCGAAGGCGTGACGGCCGAGGCGCTGGCCGAGCGGCTGCGGCAGTTCGGGCACCGCGGCGCGGCCTACGTGGGCACCATGGACCGCGGCGTGGCAGCGGTGGCCGCCGAGGCGCGCGAGGGCGACGCCATCCTCACGCTGGGCGCCGGCAGCGTGTCGCAGGCCGGCGACAAAATTCTGGCGCGGCTGCGGGAGAACCAGTAATGGGCGCTTCTCTTGCAACGCGGAGCCGCGGAGGACGTGGAGATTGCGCGAAGAGGGCCGCGAAATGAAGAAAGGCTCGGACGCCAGGAAGAAATCCGGCATCCATTGGCGGCTGTGGATCGGGGTGGCGCTGGCGGGCGCGGTGGCGGTTCCGTCGGCGCTGGCCGGCCGCCACGCCTGGCGCTTCGTGCTCTCCGACCCGCAGTTCACTTTGTCGCGCGACCGGGCCGGCGCGCTGGCCATCCAGGGACTGCAATACACCTCGCGCTTCAAGGTGCAGCGTGTCTTCGCCGCGGATTTCGGCCGCAGCGTGTTGGCGCTGCCGCTGGAAGAGCGGCGCCGGCGCCTGCTCGGTATCGACTGGGTGGAAGATGCCTCGGTTTCGCGCATCTGGCCCGATCGCCTGGCCGTCCGCATCCGCGAGCGGCGCCCGGTGGCGTTCGTCCTGTTGCGCTCCGGCTGGCTGCTGGTGGATTCCCAGGGCGTCCTGCTCGACCCGCCGCCGCACGCCCAGTTCACTTTTCCCGTGCTTAGCGGGTTACGGGAGGACGGATCGGAGGCGCAGCGCCGCGAAGGCGTGGGCGTGCTGCTGCAGGTGGAAGAGGAGCTCGGCCGGCAGGCAGGAAATCTCTCCGAGGTGAATGTCTCGGACCTCTCCAATATCCGGATCGTGACGCAGGTGGATAACCGCACGCTGGAATTTGTCCTGGGCGACGGCAGCTTCGGCCGCCGGTATCAGAATTTTCTCACTCATTATCCCGAGATCAGGCGCCGTTCCCCGGAGGTGAAGAGCTTCGACCTGCGGCTGGACGACCGGATTACGGCGAAGGAATAAGCATGATTTTCAACGCGGAGACGCGGAGAACGCAGAGAAAACGCGGAGAAGATTGGTTGGGAGTTGCTCCGCGAGCCCTCCGCGATCTCCGCGTCTCCGCGTTGAATGGGGAAGTTCGATGGCAGTAAAACCGATTTACGGAGTGGGGCTGGATGCGGGCAGCCGCCGCACGCGCATCGTGGTCTCGGTGCTCGAAGGCGGACGGCTGCGCTTCCTGGGATGCGGCACCGCGCCTTCTCACGGCTGGCAGAAGGGCCGCATCGCCGACCAGGCAGCGGTGGCTGATTCCATCCGCACGGCTCTGCGCGAAGCCGAAGCGGAGGCCGGCATCTCCGCCGAGGGCGCGGTGGTGGGGGCGGGCGGTCCGGCGGTTCGCGGCGCCAACGGCCGCGGGGTGGTGGAACTGGGCCACATCCGCGCCATCGAGCAGCGCGACATCAACCGCGTGGTGGAGCGCGCTTCCAACGTGGTACTGCAAGAAGACCGCATGGTGCTGCAGATGTGCCCGCAGGATTTCGTGGTGGACGACCACCCCGGCCACCGCGATCCGCGCAGCATGCTGGCCTCGCGCCTGGAGATCAACGTGCACCTCGTGACTGCCTCGGTGCAGGAGCACACCGCCCTGGTGGGCGCGGTCAACCAGGCGCACCTGCTGGTGGAGGAAACGGTTTACGAGGCGCTGGCGGCCGCCTTTGCCGGCGTGCTGCCGGAGGACCGGCGGGAAGGCGTGGCGGTGGTGGACATCGGCGCGCAATCCACCGAGCTGGCCGTCTATCACGGCGAGGCGACGTATCTGGCCTCCAGCGTGAAAATCTGCGCCGACCATTTCACGCGCGACCTGGCCCAGGCCCTGTGCGTGAGTTACGAGGACGCCGAACTTTTAAAGGTTGAATTCGGCGGCGCCATCTCGGAGGCGTGCGGCGAAAACATCTGGATCGAGCTTCCCGCGCGCGACAGCCGCGAGCGCCAGGCGCAGCGGCGCTTCCTCAACTGCGTGCTGGAAGCGCGCGCGGCCGAGCTGTTCCACCTGGTGCGGGGAGAGTTGGCGCGGGTGGGCATGGACCGCTGCCTGATGGGCGGCGTGTTCCTCACCGGCGGCGGCGCCAAGCTGCCCGACCTGTGCGACATCGCCGAGCGCGAGCTCCAGTGCCAGGCGCGTTACGGCCTGCCCATCGGCATTTTGAACTGGCCGGAGAGCATGGAGGATCCGGAATGGACCACCGCCGCCGGCCTGGCCATGTACTCCGCCAAAATCAAGGCGCAAACCGAGCGCCAGCAGGAAGCCGCCGGCTGGCTGGGAAAAATTCTGAAGTGAGAGGCATTCAAATCGACAGAGAGGCGCGGAGACGCGGAGAAGAACGAAGCATAGGCATTTCTCCGCGTCGCCGCGTCCTTGCGTCAAAAGGGAATTTGATATGGACGATCTGAAATACGAGATGGAGGAAGAGGCGCGTTGCGGAACGCGCATCAAAGTGGTTGGCGTGGGCGGCGGAGGGTCGAACGCCGTAGCCCGCATGGTCCAGGAAGGCATGGAAGGGGTCGAATTCTATGCCATGAATACCGATACGCAGGCGCTGGCGGCGTGCCAGGTGCCGAACAAGCTGCAACTCGGGGGTAAGGTCACCAACGGTCTCGGCGCGGGAAGCAACCCCGAAATCGGCCGCCAGGCGGCGCTCGAAAATACGGACCCCATCGTGGAGGCGCTGCAGGGCGCCGATATGGTCTTCGTGATTGCCGGCCTGGGCGGCGGCACCGGCACCGGCGCCGCGCCGGTGATCGCCTCGCTCGCCAAGGAACTGGACGCCCTCACCATTGCGGTGGTCACCAAGCCGTTCGGCTTCGAAGGGCCGCACCGCATGCGCCTGGCCGAAGAGGGCATCGCCCGGCTGGCCGCCACGGTGGACGCGGTGATCCCCATGCCCAACGACCGCCTGCTCAAACTGGTTCCGCGCGGCACCAGCTTCTTCGACGCCTTCAAATTCGCCGACGACCTGGTGCGCCAGGTGGTGCAGAGCATCAGCGACATCATCGTCACCCCCGGCCTGATCAACCGCGACTTCTCCGACATCAAGGCCACCATGGCCGGCATGGGCTATGCCATGATGGGCACCGCTACCGCCCGCGGCGAAAACGCGGTGGTGGAGGCGGCCCGCCAGGCGATCAGTTGCCCCCTGCTCGAAGACACGCGCATCGCCGGCTCGCGCGCCATCCTCATCAACATCACCGGCTCCCCGGCCGGCCTGGGTCTGCACGAAGTGAACGAGGCCTGCTCGCTCATCCGCGAAGCCGCCGAGTGCGACGACGTGCAGATCAATTTCGGCGTGATCCTGAACGAAGCCATGGGCGGATGCGGTCAAGATCACGGTCATCGCCACCGGCTTCCAGCCCGAAATCCAGCCCGTGGTGGAACGTCGTGCCGGCAGCGTCACGCCCGTCATCCGGCTGAATGTGCCGCTGCCGGAGCCGGCGAGCCCGTGGCGGCCCCTCCGAACCGGCGCCGGTGGCGGCCTTCGAGCCGGAACCCGAGCCGGCCCTGGAACCGGAACCGGAGGTCGAAGCCGAGCCGATGCTGGATCTGGACGACCTGGATACCCCGGCGTATTTGCGCCAGGGCCGGCTGTTGAACTGAGGAGCGTTTGCTCTTACTCAACGCGGAGACGCGGAGGCAACGGAGCAGCGCGGAGCATCAAGGGCGTCAGGATTCTCCGCGTGACCTCGGCGTCCTCCGCGTCTCCGCGTTGCATGGATGTCTCCGGTGCCAACCGTCCCGGCCGCGTGCGATAATCGACCTTCCCATGAAAGCTCGCGTTTTCGTCTCCCTCAAGTCCACCGTGCTCGACCCGCAGGGTCAGGCGGTCTGCTCGGCGCTCCACGGCCTCGGCTACGCGGCGTGGCCGACGTCCGCCAGGGCAAGTGCTTCGATATCGCGCCTCGCCGACGGCGTTTCCCGCGAGGCAGGCCGAGGCGGATCTGGAAGTGATCGCCCGCGAAGTGCTTGCCAATCCGGTAATCGAGGAATATCGCATCGAATTTCTCGATTAATCGGTAACCGTGCGTACCAACCCGTGCCTGCGAGGAATTCCCGCCCCTATAATGTAGGCATGTGCGGAATCGTCGGCTATATCGGCACGCAAAAGGCCGTTCCCATTATTCTGGAGGGCTCAAACGTCTCGAATATCGCGGCTACGACTCGGCCGGACTGGCGGTCTACTGCGAGGACGAACAGCTTGCGGTGCGCCGCGCCAAGGGCAAGCTCCGCAACCTCGAAGCAGGCCATCCGCCTCAACCCCGTGGACGGCGTCTTCGGCATCGGCCACACCCGCTGGGCCACGCACGGCCGCCCCACGGAAGAGAACGCCCATCCCGCATCGCGATTGCAAGGGCGACGTGGTGGTGGTGCACAACGGCATCGTGGAGAACTACATGGCCCTGAAGCAGCAGCTGCAGGCGGAGGGCCACGAATTCAAGACCGAAACCGATACCGAAGTGATCGCGCACCTGGTGGAGAAGCATTTTCAGGGCAACCTGGAGCAGGCCGTCCGCGTGGCCGTCAAGCGAGCTTACCGGCGTATTCGCCCTGGCAGTGATCTCGCGGCTGGAGCCGAACAAGATCGTGGCCGCGCGCTCGGGGCCGCCGGTGGTCATCGGCCTCGGCGACAACGAATACTTCGTGGCCTCCGACGTTCCCGCCATCCTGGCCCACACGCAGGATATGTTCTTCCTGGCCGATGGCGATATGGCCGTGCTGACGCCGGGCGGCGTGCAGTTGAGCGATTTCGACGGCCGCCCGGTATCGCGCCAGGTCTCGCACATCCTGTGGAACCCGATCGAGGCCGAAAAGGGCGGCTACCAGCATTTCATGCTGAAGGAGATCTACGAGCAGCCGCGCGCCGTCCGCGACACCACGCTGGGGCGCGTGGGCCAGGAGACCGGGCGCATTTTTCTGGACGAAATGGACATCTCGCCGGCGGAGTTCGCCCGCTTCCGCCAGGTCAAGATCATCGCCTGCGGCACCAGTTGGCACGCCGGCCTGGCCGGCAAGTTCATGATCGAGCGGCTGGCGCGCCTGCCGGTGGAGGTGGATTACGGCAGCGAATTCCGCTACCGCGATCCGATTGTGGACGAGCAGACGCTCACGGTGGTGATTTCGCAATCCGGCGAAACCGCCGATACCCTGGCCGCGCAGCGCGAGGCCAAGGCCAAAGGCTCGCCCACGCTGGCCATCTGCAACGTGGTGGGCTCCATGATCACGCGGGAAGCGGCCGGAACGCATCTACACGCACGCCGGCCCCGAGATCGGCGTGGCTTCCACCAAGGCGTTCACCTGCCAGTTGACCGCGCTCTTCATTCTGGCCATGCACCTGGGCCAGTCCAACCGCCGCCTGGAGGAGACGCGCTCCCGCTGCCTGGTGCAGGAGCTGCTGCGGATTCCCTCCAAGCTCGAAAGCGTGCTCTCCAACGACGCCGTGTACGAATCGCTGGCGCGCAATCTGCACCACCTGCGGGACGCCCTGTTCCTGGGCCGCGGCATTCACTTCCCGATCGCGCTCGAAGGCGCGTTGAAGCTCAAGGAGATCTCCTACATCCACGCGGAAGGCTATCCGGCCGGCGAAATGAAGCATGGGCCGAACGCGCTGATCGACGAGAATCTTCCCGTGGTGGTGCTGGCCACCTGCGATCCCGCCAGCCGCGAAAGCCGCATTCTGTACGAGAAGACGGTCTCCAACATTCAGGAAGTGAAGGCGCGCGAGGGGATCGTCATCGCGGTGGTTACGGAGGGCGCCGAGGAGGCCCGCAAGTCCGCCGACTACGTCATCGAGATTCCGCCGTTCCCGAACTGCTCTCGCCTATCCTCGAAATCATTCCGCTGCAATTGCTGGCGTACCACATCGCGGTGCGCCGCGGCTGCGACGTGGACCAGCCGCGCAACCTGGCCAAGAGCGTGACGGTGGAATAGCCTTCGCCGGCGGGGCGGCGATTGGGCGCCGGATTTTACCGGAGTTCCGGCCTGCGATTTCGGATACACTAGTCCGTGACCGCGCGGACATTTTTCTTAGCCCGTGGGGACCGCTCCCTTACGGTCGCGGCTCCGATCGGAGCCACGAGCGTAAGCGAGTGGTTTTCCAAAGGCACAGAATCCTGCGGTCGCGGTACTAATAGGAATTCGAGGTTGCCTTATGAACGTTTCGCGCAGGTCGTTTTTGTCCTCCGCGGCCGCCGGCGCCGCGGCCTTTCAGGTTGTGAGGCCGGAGCTCGTGCGGGGCGCCGAGAATGAGAAATTGAAAGCCGGGCTGGTGGGTTGCGGCGGCCGCGGCACGCAGGCCATCCAGAACCTTCTCACCGGCTGCGACAACGTCGAAATTATCGCTCTGGCGGACATTTTCGAGGATCGCTTGGAGGATTGCCTGCGTAAATCCCAGGCTCTCGCGCCCGCCCTTTCCAGCCGGGTCAAGGTGGATCCGGAGCACCACTTCGTCGGTTTCGACGCTTACAAGAAAATAATCGAATCGGTGGATATCGTCATGCTGGCGACTTATCCGGCGTATCGCCCGATGCATTTCGAGGCCGCCGTGGAAGCCGGCAAACACGTGTTTTGCGAAAAGCCCTTCGGCACCGATCCGGTCAACCTGCGGCGCTTCATGGCGGCGGCGAAGAAATCGGAAGAGCGGAAGCTCACGGTGAAATCGGGCGCGCAGCGGCGCTCGCAGACCTGGTACCTCGACCAATACAAACGGCTGAGGGGCGGCGAATATGGCGACGTCGTGGCGCTCGATGCCAACTGGGTGGGCTCGCCGGTGCTCAATTTCCAGAGCGCGCTGTTTCCCAATCACAAGCGCGATCCGAAGTGGGGCGACCTGGAATTTCAGCACCGCAACTGGTACTCCTTCGCCTGGCTCTCCGGCGACCAGGTGGTGGAGCAGCACCTGCACAATATCGACACCTGTAACTGGTTCATGGGCACGCACCCGCTCGAAGTCGTCGCCAGCGGCGGCGCCGCCTGGCGCCCTCGCGAAGAGGAATACGGCAACATTTACGACCACCTGCACGCCGATTTTGTGTACCCCAACGGCGTCCACATGTCCAGCCACTGCCGGCAATACCGCGCTCCCGCGGAACAGAACGTCAGCGAACGGATCGTCTGCGCGCGGGGCGTCATCGATTCCGCAGCGCTTCGCGGCGTCAGCCTCCCCTTCGACCCCTACGTGCAGGAGCACATCGACATGGTCGACAGCATCCTGGGCAAAGGCCCGTATATCAACGAGGCCATGGCCGTAGCCGAAAGTACCATGACCTGCCTCATGGCTCGCGAGGCCGCCTACTCGGGCCGTAAAGTTACGTGGGACATGATGCTCAACTCGCAGCTCGACCTGCTGCCGAAATCCTTCGACTATAAGACACAATGGGCGGTTCCGCCGCTGCCCGTTCCCGGTGAGTATCGGTTCGTCTAGGTTACGAGGCGTGTGATCGGCCCGGATTGGCGCAATTAGTGACTTACTAAATCACCATAGACCTGGATTCCGAAATCGGAGGGCATTGTATCAGGGCACGGCTTCAGCCGTGCCGAAAATCGCGCGCTACAAAGAGGCTTTAACCCCTGCTCGGCCGTCGCCGGGGGCTAAAGCCCATCGGAATAATCAGGTTCGGCACGGCTCAAGCCGTGCCCTGATACGCGGGTCCGGACCGGCGACATCGTTTACACTTTAGACCGGCGACATCATTTACACGTTTTGGGCTGGTGAAAGGTTGTTCGAAGCTGGGGTTTACGGGAGGTAGCCGGATGCCCTGGAATGCGAGGACAGCCTTGGAGCAGCGAAGAGCGTTTATCGAAGAGTGGCAACGCGAGCAAGACGGCCTTGCCGAGTTGTGCCGAAAGTACGGGATTTCTCGACCAACGGGGTACAAGTGGGTCCAGCGATTTGAAGCCCAAGGGGTGGCCGGTCTGGAGGAATTGAGCCGCGCTCCGCACAATTCGCCGCAGGCGATCAGTGGGGAGCTGGCGGATCAGGTGATCGCACTGCGGCAGCAGCATCCCCGCTGGGGTCCCCGGAAACTGCGCGTGTATCTGGAGAAGCACCATCCGAGTAGCCGTTGGCCGGCGAACAGCAGCATCGGGGAGTTGCTGCAGCGGGAAGGGTTAGTGCAGGGGCGCCGCCTGCGGCGGCGGACCCCGCGCTACAGCGAACCGTTGGCCCACGCGGCCGGGCCCAACCAGGTGTGGTGCGCGGACTTCAAGGGGTGGTTTCATTGCGGCAACGGCGAGCGTTGCGACCCCTTGACGATCAGCGACGCGTACAGCCGGTATTTGTTGCGCTGCCGAGCCGTGGAAAAGGCAGACGGGGTACACGTGCGGGGAATCTTCGAGGCGGTATTTCGGGAATGTGGATTGCCGGAGGCGATCCGCACGGACAACGGGCCGCCGTTTGTGGGGCCGCGCCCGCCGGGCTGAGTCGGCTGGGCATGTGGTGGCTGCGCCTGGGGATCCGACACGAGCGCATTGAGCCGGGGTGTCCGGAGCAAAACGGCCGGCACGAGAGGATGCACCAAACCCTCAAGCAAGAGACGGCCACGCCGCCCGCCCGGAACCTGCGGCGGCAACAAGAATCGTTTATCCGTTTTCAAACCGAATACAACCAACAGCGACCGCACGAAGCGCTGGGGTATCAGACGCCGGCCTCTTTGTACGTGGTCTCGGCGCGGCCATATCCGGCGCGCCTGCCGCAACCGGAATATCCCGCCAACAGCTACCTGTGCAAGGTCCACCCCAGCGGCCTGGTGAACTGGAGGAGTCGCGAGGCATTTATCAGCAAAGTGATGGGCTGCGACTATGTCGGGCTAGTGCCGGTCGCAGGAGACTTGTGCGAGGTCTACTACGGACCCCTGCTGTTGGGCTGGTTGGATGAAAAGGAAAGCTACTTCGTGGCCGACGCGGGTGCGGAACCCAAGCGAAAGCGTAAAGCACAACCCCGATGACTTCGGGTCCTGCCCCCTTTCCCTGTCCCTCCATTATGCGGAAGGGGAGCGGACTGTCAAGGGTTCGCTCCGCCGCGCCAAAAACCGGCGCGCCCTTGACAGCCCGCTCCCCTTCCGACAAAAATCAACTGAGATAAGGGAAAGGGGGCAGATGGAACCTCTCTCCGCTTCGCTGCACCAGACTTCCGGGTCTCATAGGTTGTAAACGATGTCGCCGGTCTAAAGTGTCAACCATGTCCCCGGCCGGACAACGCGGGTCCGTTATTTCAGATTCTTACCCGTGAAGAATCCAAGTTCGGCGAAACTAAGTTCGGACTTCAGGATAAGTTCTCGTAAGTGGAGGAGATCTCCACTTAGCCGGAGGAAAGACATGTCTCCGGCCGCGGATAAGCGCCTACGGGGCGGGCGTTCGTCTCGACGGGCGTTCATGCCGGCCATGTTTCCCCGAACGTGTCCGTTCGCGCATCCGTGAATAGCGTGGGCCGCTGCCCGATTCTGTGCGTCATCGTACGCATCTTCGGTTATCAATCGGACTTCGATCCTGTCCGGCGTCTTGTCATTTCCCGCCGCCAAACCGAAACTCAAAGTAGGAGGGGGCAGATCAATGAAAATCAACTCGCTGCATGATTTGTATATAACGGAACTGAAGGACTTATACGATGCGGAGAACCGCATCATCAAGGCCCTGCCCAAGATGTCGGAGGCCGCCAGCTCGCAGGAGCTGCGTACTGCCTTCCAAATCCACCTGGAGCAGACCCGCCGTCAGGTAGATCGCCTGGAGCAGATCTTCCAGCAGCTCGACGAATCGCCCAAGGGCCGTAAATGCAAAGGCGTGGAGGGAATCATCGACGAAGGGGAAGACCTCATGGGCGAGGATTCTCCGGCGGCCGTTTGCGATGCCGGGCTGATCGGGTCGGCGCAGTGCGTTGAGCACTACGAAATCGCTGCCTACGGCACCGTCCGCAACTATGCCCGGCGTCTGGGATATGAAGAGCAAGCCCGCCTCCTGCACGAAACCCTTCAGGAGGAAGCTGAAACGGACAAGAAATTGACGACCTTGGCAGAATCGTACATCAACGAAGATGCGAGGACCGCCAGGATAGCGCAATTGGGGACGGGTGGATTCCGCGGAGGCCACCCGCGAAATCAACAGGAGGTTAAAGAATCATGTGTGACTACTCGCTTATGAACGTGCCCAACCGATTGGCACAGGAGGGGGAGGAACTGGTGGCGCACCGGTTTCCGACGGGTTCGCTGGGGCTGGCTTCCCCATGCGATCTGCGGCGGATCGCCGACGCTCCGGCTCCGGTGAAGCGCAGTTTTTGGGACGCGGTGAAGGACTTCTTCAATCCGCCAAAAGCGGAGCCGGTTCCGGCGGTGTGCATTCCGCCGGGAGCGCGCCTGCGCTGGCCGACATACCGGCGCGGCTGCAGCACGAGTTCAACATCGGTCCGGTGGAGGATGTGACGTTTACTCAGATCACCGCCGCCGTGAACAGCTATCGCGACGCCGTGCGCTTCCCGAACGGCCGCGAGGTGCGCCTGCAGGAGCTGCGGGAGGGCCAGCGGGTCACCGTGCTGGATCTGTCGTTGGCCGAGGAGTTGGACCTGGAGAAGCTGCGCGAAGAGCGGGCGGAGTTCTCCTACCGCCTCCGCTAAGCGTCCCGAAGGGGCTGGACCGAATCCAGCCCCAAAATTACGCCGCGGACCTGGGCTAAACTGGAAAATCACCCCGGCACAGCGCCGGGACGGATTACAACCAGGCCGGGATAGTCTTGATCGATTTACATTCGCATACCAACCAGTCCGACGGGACTCTTTCGCCCGCGCAGCTCATCGAAGAGGCGGTGCGGTGCGGGGTCCCGTGCTGGGCATTTCCGACCACGATACCTTTGCCGGATACGACCAGGCGGTGGGGCTGGCGCCGGCGGACCTGGAACTGGTCTGCGGGATCGAGCTTTCCAGCAAGCTGGACGGCCGTTCCGTCCACCTGCTCGGTTACTTTCCCGGAGGGGACGGCATCGGGGGTTTCCGGCAATGGGTGCTCGACCTGCAAGCCTCCCGCCGCGACCGCAATATTCGCCTGGCGGCGCGCCTGCGCGAGCTGGGCTTCGATATCACGCTGGAAGAGGCCGAGGCCCGCGGACGCGGCATGACCGGCCGCCCGCATTTCGCCCGCATCATGGTGGAGAAGGGGTACGTTGCGAACTTGCGCCAGGCGTTCGACGATTATCTGGACGAATCCGCCACCGCCTACGTCTACCGGCGCGAGCCGGAGCTGGTGGAGGCGGTGGAGCGCATCCGGGAGGCGGGAGGGGTGGCTTCGCTGGCCCATCCGATCCGCGTCAGCGCTGATCCTACGGCGCTGCTGCCCTCGCTTTGCGCGCGCGGGCTGAACGCCATCGAGGCGTACCACAGCGACCATTCGCCGGCCGATACCGCGGCTTACGAGGCTATGGCGCGGCGTCACGGACTGCTGGTGACCGGCGGTTCGGATTTTCACGGCGCGGTCAAGCCCGGCGTCCGCCTGGGGACGGGAGTGAACGGCAATCTGCACGTTCCGCCAGAGGTGATGGACGGTTTGCGGGCGGCTTGGGCAGGGTCAGTGAACGCAATAGCAAAAAAAATCAAGGCGACTTAAATCGTTTCGTATTAGCGGTTTCCGGCCAACGGGCCGATTTGTGGGGGACGGAGGGCCGCGGGACGGCCGGTGCATACACTGTGCGCGGAGGTTTATGTTTCCGCGTTCTTTTCTCGCTGCGGTTTGGCTGGCCCTGGCGGCATACGCAGGGCCGGCGCTCACCACCATTCAGGATGTGCTGTACAAGGCCGATGGCACGCGCTTCAACGGCACCCTGACCATAAGCTGGTACAGCTTTCAAAGCGCCGACAACTCCGCGGTTGTCACCCAGAGCACGACCGTGAAAGTGCTGGACGGCAATCTTCGGGTGCAACTGGTTCCGGGCGGCGGCGGCTACCCCGCCCACCAATTACTCGGTGGTCTACAACAGCGACGGCCGCGTGCAGTTTCGGGAAACCTGGTCGGTTCCGGCCAGCCAGCAGCCGCTCGGGTGAGCCAGGTGCGGGTGACGGCGAGCACGTTCGGCCGACGGTTCGACGGCGGCCGGCGACACCGGTTCGGGCACCACTTCGGTGACGGAATCGGAAGTAACGGGCCTGCTGGCGGACCTGGGCGCGCGTCCGGTAAAGGGGCCCGGCTATCGCGCCGGGAGCGGCGGCGGTAGTGGATAGCTCCGGCCTGCTGGAGACGGCGGTGGGCGAGGCCAGCGGATTGCTTGCACGTGGATGGCTCTTCGGGTCCGTGCGGCAGCCAGGCGCCCTCGTTCAGCGACTCCGAGGTTCCGGGCGGCGTCGTGGACGGCTCCAACTCCACTTTTACCTTTCCGCCGCGCCCAATCCGGCCGCCAGCCTGGCACTCTACCTCAACGGCCTGTTGTTAAAGGCCGAGCGTCAGATTACACGCTCAGCGGACAGACGATCCAGTTCGTGGCGGCGGCGGTGCCGCAGCCGGGCGACACGTTGGTGGCTTCCTACCGTTGACCGGCGTCTTCCGGCAGCACGTCTTCGGTCGTATCCGGGCCCGCAGGTGCTGTGCAGCGGCAACGGCACCGCGGTCAGCTCGTCCACGCTTACCAGCATGGGCGCCTGCACCATTCCCGGCGGCATGCTGCTGGCTGGCGACCGCGTTGAAATCCGCTTCGACCTTTCCCACCAGGGCACGGCGGCGGGCTTCACCTTCGAAATCGATTGGGGAGCCACCGCCGCCTTGCACCGCACGGGCGCCGCCGGCGATGCGCAGATCGCGGGCCGGCTGAACGCCGCGATTCTTGCGAGCGGCGCGCAACTCAATACGCAATCCTGGGGGACCGTGCTGGCCTTTGCGGCGGGCGTGGGCAGCGCCCCGATGCCTACGCCACCGGCTTGACCATTAATTTTCAGGCCAGCGCCTCCGGCAGCGACAACGTCGACGCTGGGCGAGTATTCGGTGGTGCGCCTGCCTTAAAATAGACGGTCCCGGCAGGAGCGCTGCTTTGAAAATACCGATATTCGAAATGGAGCGGATGCAATCCACGTGGGAGAACGTGGTGGAGATGGACTTGAGCGAAAGCGGCGTGCGGCCGGTGACGCTCGGGGAACTGGCGGAAATGGGGCTCGACGTAGACGCCATTCTGGCGCACGCCGCTCGGCTATAGCCAGTCCAACGGAACCATTCCTCTGCGCGAGCGACTGGCCGCGCAGTATCCGGGCGCGACGCCGGATCACATCGAGGTGACCAACGGCACGTCGGAGGCGAATTACCTTTCGGCGCTCGCGCTCCTGCGCGAAGGCGACGAGGTGGCGTTCGAAACCCCCAATTACATGCAACTGCGGGGCATCCCGCAGAGCCTGGGCGCCCGGGTGAACGGTTTCCGGCTGCGCCCGGAATACGATTGGGAGCCGGATTGGGAGGAGTTCGAGCGCGCCGTGAACCCGCGCACGCGGCTGGTCTACGTCTCCAATCCCAATAACCCGACCGGCGCCGTGCTTTCCGAAGAGGCCATGCGGCGCATGGCGGCGCGGTGCGACGAAATGGGCGCCTGGCTGCTGGCCGACGAAGTCTACCAGGGCGCGGAGATTGCGGGACCGCGCACGCCGAGTTTCTGGGGCCTGGGCGAGCGCGTGGTGGTTACGAGCGGGCTCTCCAAAGCCTATGGAATTCCCGGCGTGCGCATCGGCTGGATTGTGGGGCCGCCGGACTTGGTTGCCGAATGCTGGGCGCAGCACGATTATCTGACCATCGGCCCGAACAAAATCTCGGATGCCGTGGCGCTGGTGGCGGTGCGGCCGGAAAACCGCGAGAAGCTGTATGCGCGCACGCGGGCCATTCTGCGGGAGAATGCCGCCATCATGCGACGAGTGGGTGGAGAGCTTTCGACGGGTTCCTCAGCTTCCGGGCGCCGCGCGCCGGCGCGCTCTGCCTGGTGCGCTACGGCTCCGCCACCCCCAGCCGCGAGCTGGCGGAGCGGATCCGCGTCAACCAGAGCGTGCTCATCGTGCCCGGCGCGCAGCTTGGGGTGGAAGGCTTTCTGCGCATCTGGATCGGTGGAACGCCGGAGTTCCTGCGGGAGGGGCTGCGGCGCATCGCCATCGAATTCGCCAAGAAACGGCCCCGGCGGCGGCCGCACCGCGGTTATAATCGGGTTACTTCATGGCACCGTCAGCCATCGCGCGGCCCGCGTCGTCGCGTTTCCGCTGGGCCATCTGCACCCTGCTGTTGCTGGCCACCGTGATCGCCTACGTCGACCGCGGCGTGCTGGCCTACCTGGAAAAGACGCTCGAGACCGATCATCGGCTGGAACCGGGAGCAGTACAGCTACATGACGGCGGCCTTCCAGTTCGGCTTATGCCATCGGGCTGGTGACGGCAGGCTGGCTGACGGACCGGCTGGGCACGCGCCGCGGCTTCGCCGTCGCCATCAGCTGTGGAGCGTGGCGGCCATGGCGCCGGGCGCGGCGTATTCGGTGACCACTTTCGGGCTGGCCATGTTCTTTCTGGGCTTGGGCGAGGCGGCCAACTTCCCGGCGTGCATCAAGACCGTGGCGGAGTGGTTTCCCAAGAACGAGCGCGCCCTGGCCGCGGGAATTTTCAATGCCGGCGCGCCGGTGGGCGCCATCGCGGTGCCGGCTGTGGTGCCGTTGCTCTACGCGTTCGGTAGGCTGGCGCGGGGCGTTTTTCGCCACCGGCGCGCTGGGCGTGGTCTGGCTGCTCGCTCTGGCTGAAGCTGTACGGCAACCCGGAGCGCCACCCGCGCGTCTCCGCGGCCGAACTGGCGCACATTCAAAGCGATCCGCCGGAGAAACCGGGCCGGCTGCCGTGGGTCGGCGTGGTCGGCTGCCGCGAAACCTGGGCCTTCGCCATCGGCAAATTCCTCACCGATCCGGTGTGGTGGTTCTACATTTTCTGGATTCCGCGCTATCTGCAGGGCACGTTCGGCCTGACGCTGGGCGCCAGCAGCGGTCCGGTGGTGGCCATCTACGTGATCTCCTGCGTGGGCAGCGTGGCCGGCGGGTGGCTGTCGTCTTCATGATCCAGCGGGGCAAGAGCGTGAACCTGTCGCGCAAGACCGCCATGCTGGTCTGCGCGCTGGCGGTGGCGCCGGTGGCGCTGGTGCCGCGCGCCGCCAGCATCTGGATGGTGGTGGCGCTGGTCGGGCTGGCGGCGGCCGCGCACCAGGGATGGTCGGCGAACCTGTTCACCCTGGTTTCGGACATGTTCCCGAAGGCGGCGGTGGGCAGCGTGGTGGGATTCGGCGGCATGGTGGGCTCCGCCGGCGGCGTGCTGCTGCAACTGCTGGCCGGCCGGGTGAGCTACGTGGTGCTGTTTGCCATCGCCGGCTCGGCTTATCTCACAGCGCTGGTGGTGGTGCAGCTCCTAACGCCCAGGCTGGAGCCGGTCACGCTGGAAGTGAAATAACGCCCGCGGCCGCGCGACGAGCGTGTGTGGTGAAGCACCGTGCGGGGGTTGCGGCGACCGTGGCACGTCGGCTATTATCAGGGTGCCATGTCCGATACAGGCAGAAAAATCACGTATCTGGTCGTGGACGACGAGCCAGAGATCCGCAAGCTGGTCAGCGCCATGGTCGGCCAATTCGGCTACACCGCCCTGACCGCCGACAGCGGCGAGCACGCCCTGACCCTCTACAGCACCACAAGGGCCGATCGACCTCCTGATCACCGATGTGGTGGCGCCCGGCATGAGCGGGCCCATGCTGGCGGATCAGCTGGCCGCCCTGCAGCCCGACCTCAAGGTGCTCTTCATCTCCGGCTATGACAACACCCACGTGGTGCAGAAGTACGTCGTCGAAAAGGGCCACGCCCTGCTGACCAAGCCGTTCACCGCCGACGCAGATGCAGGCCAAGGTGCGAGGACATGCTGAAGCCGGCGGCGCTTTCGAGCGTGGCGCGCTAGACGACAGCCGGGGCTTGAACCGGCGCGGGGAGCCGGTGTAGACTCCAGCGATGGCAATTTCTCCAGCAGCCGGGCCACGCTGCCCTGGTGTGGGCGGCTTTGGTGGCGAACCCGCAGGATGGCGGGGAGGCCGTGAAGCCGGTGCACGCGGCCCGGAGAGGTGAGCGGCTCGGGCGAGTTGGGGACGGAACCTGGCCGCCCCGCGCATACGCCCGGCGAGCGACCGCTCGCTTCTGGTCTCCTTCGGCGACGAAATCTCGCTCGAAAACCACGCGCGGGTGAAGCGGCTGACCGGGGCGCTGCAGGGCGTGCGCGGCGTCCTCAATCTGCACCCGGCATTCGCCTCCGTGCTGATCGATTTCGACCCGCGGCTGCGCACGCACCAGGAAATCGAGGCGCTGGCGCGCGAGCGCCTGGGGGAAATTGGCGTTCAGTTCCGGAAAAGCCGGAAGCGGCAGCCGCGATCGAGATTCCGGTGCAGTACGGGGGCGAAGGCGGTCCGGACCTGGAAGACGTGGCGCGGCATGCCGGTCTGCAGCCGGAGCGGGTGGTCGAAATCTTCTCCGCGGCCGAATACCTCGTTTACTTCGTGGGCTTTGCCACCTGCTTCCCTTACCTCGGCGGGCTTCCGCCGGAGCTGGCGACGCCCCGCCTGGCTGCGCCGCGCAAGCACGTTCCGGCCGGCAGCGTGGCCATCGGCGGCGCGCAGGCCGGCATTTATCCGCTGGCCTCGCCGGGCGGGTGGCGGCTGATCGGGCGGACGGCGCTGCGGCTGTTCGATCCCTCCGCCGAGCCGCCGCCACTGCTGCGCATGGGCGACCGGGTGCGGTTCCCGCCCGCATGAACCGGATTCGCGTGCTGGCGCCGGGGCTGCTGACCACGGTGCAGGACCTGGGCCGCTTCGGCTGGGCGCATTACGGCGTTTCGGCCTCCGGCGCGGCCGATGCGGTGGCCTTGCGCGCCGGCAACCTGCTGGTGGGCAACGCCGAAAATGCCGCCGGCCTGGAGATGACGCTGGCGGGCGGGGAACTGGAATTCGAGAGCGCGGCCGTGATCGCCTTGACCGGCTCGGATTTCGGCGCGGACCTGCCGATGTGGATGGCGGTGGAGATCGCCGCCGGCCGGCGGGTGCGTTTCGGCCAATCGCGCGGCGGTGCGCGCGCGTACCTGGCGGTGCGCGGCGGGCTGGCGGCGCCGAAAGTGATGGGGAGCGCCTCGGTGCACTGGCGACGGGCGTGGGCGGCCGGCCGCTGCGGGCGGGGGATGTGCTGGGGATTGGCGAAGAAGTTGTGTGCAAAGCGCGAGTCGGTTGGCAGGCGAAACGCGCCCGGTGCCCCACAATGGCGCCATCCGCGTCACCGCCGGCCCGCAGGCGGAGCGCTTCGGCGGCGAACTGTACGCCGGCTCGTACACCGTCACCGAGGAATCGAACCGCATGGGCCTGCGCCTGCGCGGGCCGGCCATTCCCAGCCCGCCCGGCGGCATGCTGACCGAAGGCGACGGCGCTGGGCGCGGTGCAGGTCCCGCCGGACGGCCAGCCGATCATCCTCTTTGTCGAGCACCAGACCACCGGCGGCTATCCCAAGCCCGCCAACGTCATCTCCGCCGATTTCTGGCGGCTGGGACAACTGCGGCCGCGGGAGGAAGTGCGGTTCGAGCTGGTGGACGATGGGACGGGCGATCGAGTTGCTGCGGGAGCAGGAGCGGTGGATTTACTCGCTCATTCGTTGACGTTGCCGGCGGCGCTTCGCGGCCTGGGCAGGCCGAGAGGCTTACCCCACGCTAGACTGTTCTCATGGCAAACGGATACCAAGCGCTGCGCCATGGGGCGGCGTGGCTGGATTTGTCGGCGCGGGGACGATGGTCGCGCGAGGGGCGCGGACCGGGCGCGGTTTCTGCACAATGTCACCAGCAACGACGTCAAAAAGATGGCGCCGGGAGATAGCTGCTACGCCTTTCTGCTGACGCCGCAGGGGACGGATTGTGGCGGACCTATATATTGTCTGCCGGGCCGACCATTTTCTGATCGATACCGAGCCCGAGCTGCGGGAAAAGGTGCGCGCGCAGATTTTGAAATACAAGGTGGCGGACCAGATCGAACTGGAAGACGTCACCGAGACCACCATGGCCATCGGGGTGGAAGGGCCGGAAGCGGAGGGCATCGAAGCGCCGGTGGCGGCGCGGCCGGAATGCTGGCAGGGGTTGCGGATGCCGCCCATCACCGAAACCGGGCAGCCGGGCTACCGGATCTACGCGGGCGTGGAAGACAAAGCGGAAATCATTCGCGCCATCGAGGCGGCGGGAGCGGTGGCGGCCACGGCGGAAGAGGCGCGCACGGTGCGCATCGAAAACGGCCGGCCGCTCTATGGCGTGGACATTCTGGAAACCTCGCTGCCGCAGGAAACCGAGCAGATGCGGGCGGTGAGCTTCACCAAAGGCTGCTATATCGGGCAGGAGATCGTGGAGCGGATCCGGGCGCGCGGCCACGTCAACCGGCACCTGGTGCGGGTGGAAATCGAGGGGCACGGAACCGCCGGCGGCGGGCAAGCAGACGATCGAGGGGGGGAGGTGGACGTGACTTCGGCGGTCTGGTCGCCGGAGCTCGGCAAGGTGGTGGCGCTGGGGTATGCGCGGGGATAACGGTTGGCAGACCACGAAAGGCGATGGTCTGCCCCACATCGGGCGGGGTTGGCAGGCGAGACTCACGAAACGGACTTCCTGCGGTCGCGTCTGCCCCACATCGGCGGCGGAAAACGGGCTCACATGATATGCTGGCAGGGACATGGAGGGCGCGAATTTGAAACGCAAAGCGTTGCTGTTTTCATTGGCGGGCGTGGCCGCACTTACCCTGGCGGCGCAGGCGGGAAAGATACTGCATCCGGAAATGAAGGTCGCGACCGGCACGTATGAACAGCCGGCGGCGGTGATCGGCGCGAAGCCGGCCGATGCCTGGACGGCGACCACGGTCGCGGCCGGGCGTGGCGCCATCAGCCGGAGGCCGGGAAGCCGGTTTCGGTTACCGGCGAAATCGTCGATTTCTCCTGCTACATCCAGCTCGGCAAGCACGGCGAGGCCCACCGTCCCTGCGGCCAGAAGTGCGTACAGGACGGGCAGCCGATCGGACTGCTGACGCGGGATGGTACGCTCTACATGGTGATGCCGGAAGAGCACGATCCGCGGCGCGACGGCGGAGTGGATGCGCGCGCCATGGCGGTGGAGCACATGGGACACATCGTGCAGGTGAACGGCACCGAAGCCTCCGTGAACGGGTACCGCGCCATTTACGTGCGCGGACTGTCGAAATAGGGATCAGGGATCGGGGGGCAGGGCTCATGGAGTGAACCCCAAGACTGAGATACGGAGATCAGGGACACTTGTCAGGGTTGACCTGCCCCGCGGCGCCGGCCTGATTGGATGAGTTGGGTGCGGGTGCCACCAGCGGTTGCCACATCCTCTAAACGGGCTTGGCTGCTACGACCAGAACGCAGCCAGCCAGTTCGTGACTGAGTCGAACCGGTTCGTTTCTGCCCACGCGGACCAGACACGCGGCGGCAGTGGTCCCCTCTATACTAACGGTGGCGCCGAGCCGAAGTCCCAATCGTTCGATATCCCGTAGGGCGGCGGGACTCCGGTCGGAGACGCTGCTGACCGTTGCGGGCACGCTGTGGGGCCACGCCGTTAAAGCGACCTCGTTCCGAAAAACTCCCGTCTGGTGCTTCGCCGGAATCAAGTGGCCGTGCGGGTCGATCTCCGGATCGCCCAGAATCGCGGCCACCCGGTCTTCAAACCGCTCCGAAATGAAATGCTCCAGCCGTTCCGCTTCCTCGTGCACCTCATCCCAGGAATACTTCAGAACATCGTGCAGGAAAAGCTCCAGCAGCCGATGGTGGCGCACCAGTTCCCAAGCCCGCCGCTTGCCGGCTGCGGTTAGCCGGACGCCGCGGTGCTTTTCATACAGAACCAGCGGCGGACGCTGCGCAGCCAGCCTTTGCAGCATTCCCGTTACTGACGGCGTCCGGACGCCCAGCCGATCGGCCAAAGCGTTGGTGGTGACGCGGGCGTCCTCGGCCCCGCCCAGTTCCAGTATCGTCTTCAGGTAATCGTCGACCGATTCCGAGGTCGCCGACCGTTGATTTAGTGGGCACTATCTGATCGTAACGCAGGCCACAGGCAGTGAAGCTTGGCGTGGTTTGATTTCGAAAGTTCTGGTGTTTTGTATAGGTTTAGGCTAGACTAATTTAGTGCGTTTCGCGATTTTTCCTCCTCCTGTTCTCGATATCGCTCCCGCCCCGCCTCGTTGCCCAGGGAGAGACGACCAGCGCCATCATGGGCACGGTGGTCGATGCAAGCGGCGGCGCGCTGCCCGGCGCCACCATCACGATTACCAATCAGACAGACCGGATCGAAGCGCAGCGCCAAAACGGAGGAGTCCGGCCGTTTCAGTTTCCCGCAGTTGCAGCCGGGGTCGTACTCGGTCACAGGCCGAGGCCGACGGCTTCGAGCCGCAGACGAACCCAGTCCGTCTTCGCCGGGCTGGGGCAGAAACAGACCGTCAATTTCACGCTCAAGGTCGCCGCAGCGAAAAGGGAGGTGGTCGTCACCAGCGAGGCGCCACTGGTGAATCCCGAGAACCCCAACACCGCCACCACCTGAATGCGCCGGCACTGGAGAACCTGCCCAACCCCGGCGGCGACATGACCTACCCCTTGCAGTTCGCGCCCGGCGCCCTGATCAACACCGCCGGCAGCGGCAACGATTTCGTCGGCGGCACCAACGGCTACGGCAACGTCCAGTTCAACGGCCTGCCGTCCCTCTCGAACGGCTACATCGTGGACGGACTGGAGACCAACGATCCGCTGACCAACCTCAACAGCGGCCTCTCGACCAATCTGGTGCTGGGCCTCAACTCGATCGCCGAAGTGACCGTGAACACCCTCTCCTACACGGTGGATCAGGGGCGATACGGGGCGTCGCAGGTCAACTACGTCACCAAGTCCGGCACCAACCAGTTTCACGGAAATCTGTACGAGCTCTGGAACGGATCGCGATTCAACGCCGCGGATTTCTTCACCAATGCCACGCCGGGCAATCACAAGCCCCGCTCCACGGTGAACCACTTCGGCGGCAGCCTGGGCGGGCCGATCCGGCGCAACAAGCTGTTCTTCTTTTTCGATAGCGAATGGGTGCGCATCGCCCTGCCGATCGTCTCCGCCACCACCGTTCCCACGCCCGCCTTTCAGCAATACGTGCTGCAGCAGCTTCCGCTGGGCGGCATCGATACGGTCACCGGCTCCGCGCTATCAGCCGGCGCCGCAACTGGTGCCCTTTTACCGGAAGATGTTCGGCCTGTACGGCAACACCGCCGGAACGCCCCTCGCCATCCTGGGATGCCCGCTGAACAGCGATGGCAGTACTGGCGAGCGGCCTGCCGCCGAACGGCGATGGCTGCGCCAATCGCCAAAGCATCTCGCATTCGAGCGACGATCACGAGCAGGTGCAAACCGCCCGCATCGACTACAATGCCGATCCGGACAACACCGCCTGGTTCCGCTTCCAGGCCGATACCGGCTTGCAGGCCGCGTACACGGACCCCATCAACCCGTTGTTCGACTCCGTCTCGCCGCAGCCGCTTTACTCGTTCGCGGCCGGATGGACGCACGTCTTTTCCTCCAGGCTCGTGAATTACTTCAACCCGGCATTCTCCTGGTACGAGAGTCTGTTCGGTCCAGCCGATTTCCAGAAGACACTGGCGGCGTTTCCGATCGTGCTTCAGGGCAGCGGTGGCAATGCTCCCTTCACCACCATCGGCGGACTCGATAACACGTGGGTGCAGGGGCGGCGGGCTACACGCTTCTTCCTCAACGACAACCTTGCATGGGCGGTCGGCCGCGCACGAATTTCGCTTCGGAACCAACATGCGCATCTTCCGGCTGAACGATTACGACTTCGGCGAGGGCGTCGTTCCCCTGGTGACCTACACCACCCTGCCGCAATTCATCTATGGAGTTGCCTCCACCGCAACCCAGACCTTTCCGTTGGCCGATTCCCAGCCCTACAATTTTCTCAATCTCGACCTGTACGCGCAGGATACCTGGAAAGTGACCTCCACACTCACCTGGACCTTCGGCCTTCGCGCCACCCAAAACTCCAATCCGCTGAATCCACACGATGCCGTGGCGCGCCTCTCCGGGTCGTTCGCTTCCATCCCGCACGACGTCAACCAGCCGCTGAACGCCGTGATCCACACCGGTCTCGGCACCATCTTCGATAGCACGCCGCTCGCAATTCTGCAGCCCCGGACGGCCATCGCATGGCAGATGTCCCCGAATACGGTTGTTCGTACCGGCTTCGGGCTTTTCAGCGACCTTCTCCCCGGCAGCGTCGTCGACCTGGTGCGGAGTCAATCCACCGTACTCGCAAACGTTTCAGGGTGGACTGCTCGGCACGGTGGGAGGCACGCTGCTCGCGCCGGGCGTTCCGGGAAGCGCCGTCGATGCTGCGGTCGCCGCAAACCAGGCGTTCCGCGCGGGCTTCCCCGCCGGTCAGCTTTCCTGCGCATCCCCTCTCGCCAATCCGTCCGCATGCCTGCAACCGGTCGCATTCACCGCTGTCCCCGATGGCCAACTGCGCGCGCCCTATTTCATGGAGTGGAGTTTCGCCGTCGAGCGCCAGGTCGGGCGCCACAATCAACCTGCGTGCGCAATATGTCGGCACGCGCGCGGTGAACCAGCCCTATACCAGCCAGGTGAATGGCTACCAGACGGTCTGTCCCGGCTGCTTCGCGCCCTTCCCCTACGCCAGTCCAGCCGACCCGCGCTTCGCCGCCGTCACCCAATTGAGCACCGGCGCGAACAGCCACTATAACGGGCTGCAGACCACCGCGCAGAAGCGGCTCGGACATGGGCTGCAACTCCAGGCGAACTACACATTCAGCCACTGCATCGATACCGTTTCCAACGGCGGCTTTCTGCCGTTCTCCGCCGGCGGAATTCTCTCGCCCCTTCCCGGTGACCTCCAGCGCGACCGCGGCCCTTGCGATTACGATGTCCGCCACAACTTCACCGCCAGCTATGTCTATGAGCTCCCGCTCAAGCTGCACGGCATCCCAGGCCGGGTGTTGAACGGCTGGCAGGTTTCCGGTACCGCGTTCTGGCACAGCGGCCTTCCGTTCTCCGTTTTCAGCGCGCCGTATACCGCCAGTGGCAATGGAATCGTCAATGGGAGCGGCCCCCAGTTCGCCAGTGTGGTTCCGGGCGTGCCGCCGTACACACACGGCCCACTGCCCGGCGTGACCCAGCCCGGCACGATCCAGTGGTTGAATCCGAATGCGTTCCTCTCCACCGTAGATCCGAGCACCGGCGCCTGCGCCGGGGGCGATACCGCCGGCAACATGCCAGTTCGGAGACCTCGGCCGCAACGCTCTGCGCGGCCCCGATTTCACCTGGAGCGATCTCTACCTCACCAAGTGGTTCCCCCTCGGCGATCATATGAAATTGCGCATGGATGGCCAGTTGTTTAACGTGTTCAACCATCCGAATTTCGGACTGCCGGTTCTCGGTTACGCCGGAATTCCCGGTAAGCCGGCCACGCAAACCGGTTTTGGCGCTCTGACGTTCACAACATCACCCCCCACCGGACTGCTTGGTGTCGGCTTGGGTGGTGACAGTTCGCCGCGGATGGTCGCATTCCAGGCGCGGATTCAATTCTGAACAGCCGTCACCGGCGAGCGGATCCCAAAGGACGGGCGGACTCGGAAGCTGAACTAATTCGGCGCGCCCCCAGCCCGCTCAGCAGGAACCACAAAAAGCGCCAAAACCATTAAAAGCAATGCGCATCGACCGCCGAGTGCGCGTACGGCCGACTACGACCTGCTAGAATCAGACTTTCGGAGCCGCTTATGTCTAACAGCTTTTGCTTGTTGAACCAGTCGGCAGCCGATGAATTGCGCGCAGTCCATCAGGACATGTACTTCCACTTCCACCTTGCGGACCAGGGCTACGGGCAACTGGCCCAGCTCTTTAAGAAAACGGCGATCGTGGAGATGGGCTGGCCGAACGAATTCTGTTTCTCAAAGGCGAGGTCGAGATGTCGGCTTCCTCTCCCGCGCAGAAGATCACGGATACGGACGCTGCTTCGAAGCGCGTTTTCGAAAGCCTGGTAGGGGACGAACAAGGCCGCCAGGACCAATTCGAAAAGCAACCGGACAACATCAAGCGATTTGGGCCGGCGCACCTGGCGCTGCAATCGTTTTGCTGCGGCGCCGGAGGAGTAAACGAAGGTATGGCTGAAGAATTGAAGGCCGGATGCGCCCGGCCAACCGGCAGTACGTTGGGTGAGCCGCCCCTCCAGGAAGGTTCATCCCAGGAACAGAGTAAGGAGGAATCGCAAGTGATCCTGATCGGAAAGAAGGCGCCGGATTTCACCGCGCCGGGGTATCACCAGGGAATGTTCGTGAACCTCAAGCTCTCTGAATACCTTGGCAAGTGGATACTGCTCTGCTTCTACCCAGGGGATTTTACCTTCGTCTGAAGCACGGAGCTCTCGGCGGTCGCCGAGAAATACCCCGAGTTTCAGGCGCTCGGTGTGGAGGTTCTGTCCGTCAGCGTCGACAGCATGTTCGTGCACAAGATGTGGAACGACCAGGAGCTCTGCAAAATGGTGGCGGGAGGCATCCCGTTTCCGATGCTGTCTGACTCGGGCGGTAAAGTGGGCAAAGTCTACGGAGTGTATGATGAAGATGCCGGGGTGGAGACGCGAGGCCGGTTCCTCATCGATCCGGACGGCATCATTCAGGGATACGAGGTCCTCACGCCGCCCGTGGGCCGCAATGTTGCCGAGGCGATACGCCAGATTCAGGCGTTCCAACTCGTCCGGGAGTCCAAAGGTAGCGAAGCGACCCCATCCGGATGGCGGCCTGGCAAGCCCACGCTCAAGCCCGGAGTGGATCTGGTTGGGAATGTGTGGAAGGAGTGGAAGACGGAATCGGCCTTCGACTAAAGGCTGGGCGTACCAAGCGAGACTCTCTGCGCGGCAGGATGGATCGCGCTGCCAGACGGCGTCGCGGCTCAGCCTCCTCTGCCTCCACTCGGGTTACCGCCCGGTAATCCGTGAGCTTTCGGGAGCCGTGCCTGAATCAGAGGCAATCGGCTCCGGTGTGGCCTGCCGCTCCAGCCTTTGGAAAGGCACGCCGCTGCCATAGTGCAGTTGCGCGATCATCGCCGCCGCGGGTCTCGTCACGCTTTTCCGCACCCGAGTCTGCCGGCACCTCCGCCGTGAATACCTGGCCGCAACCGTTACAACACAGATGCTCCATCTCGTACCGGGTTGCCCGCGGCGGGGGCCGTTCCACGATCCGCACCAGCGTTTTGGGTTCTCTCTGGCGGTAGACCTTTCCCGCACCAAATTCCGGACAGGGATCTCCGAGGCGTCTGGCTCGGCGGCGTAGTCCTTTCGGGTATCGGAAAGTCGGCGAAAAGTGGAATGGCCAACTCGTCGTTTCCGAGGAGCCGATTCCGGGGCTGGGGCTGTCCGAGGCGGATGTGATTCGGCCCATCTTTCATATGGCGGTGCTGCGGCCCATTTATGCTGGTAGGGCGATATTTATAATGATAGACTCACTCTGGATGCACGGGACCAAACCGGGTGATTTCGCGAAATCGGGACCAGGATGAGCCGGGCATCGAGATCACAATCTCAACGGCGACACCCAGTGGCGAAGCTCGCGTCCCCGGCCGGTCCCCAGCGCCGGCGACCCGCTCACTGCGCAGGAAGGTCCCGTTCGTTCCGCGGCCATGGCCACGGATTCGTTGCTCAGCGCCGAGGGTGCCTGATGCACGAACTGAAATACCTGGAATGGCGCGTCGGACTGCTCGAAACCGCGTTCAGCCCCTTGTTCCGGACGTAACCGGATCTATCGCAGGGCCGGACACATGCTGCTCCGTGCGCCCGTTGCCGGCATCAGCCACAGGTTGATGGGCCGCATCGCCCCGGAGGAGAAGTACCGGCGCTGGCTGGTGCAGCATCGCGCCACCGACCCAGACCCGGCATCGACGTGCGGAGAAATCGATCCGGACTCGTCTCCGCTCATTTCCGTGGTGATGCGCGTTTCCCGGCCGCACCTGCCCTGGCTGCGGGAGGCGGTGAACTCGGCTCGGGAACAGTCGTATGCCAACTGGCAGTTGCTGGCCGCGCTCGACGGCAGCCCGACCGCCGAGATCCTCGGCTACCTGGAATCGTGTGCGCGGAACGAACCGCGCATCCGCCTGCTTCCAGGAGAACGCGCTGGAATTTCCGCCACGCTGAACCGGGGGCTGAATGCCTGCTCCGGCGGCTATACGGCCTTCCTCGACCAGGACGACACACTGGAAGAGACCGCGCTGGGCCACGCCGCCGCCGCGATTGCGCGCGAGCAGCCGGATATTTTATACACGGACGAGGATTACATCGACGGCACAGGGCGCCCGAAACTGCCGATCTTCAAGCCCGCCTGGTCGCCGGCGCTTCTCCTGTCCTGCATGTACTTCGGCCACCTCCTGATGGCGAAGACCGGGCGCATGATGGCCGTCGGCGGTTTCCGTTCCGCGCACGACGGCGCCCAGGCAAGCCTCCTCGCCCAACGCCCGGGAGCCGCCAGGTTCTCGGTATACGGAAACGGGGCAGCGGATTACCAGGAGACGCTTTTCCGGTTTGTCAGGGATTGCGGAATTCAGAATAGCTGCTCGCTCTACCCCAAGCAGGACCCCGCTCCCATTTACCGTGGCTGCCGGGCGGCAATCGTCCCATCGGAATTCGAGCCGTTTTCCATGGTTGCCATCGAGGCCATGAGCTATGCGAAGCCGGTGATTGCGACGCGCTGCGGAGGCCCGCAGGAAATCGTGCAGGACGGGAAGACCGGATATCTCATCCCCGTGGGCGATAGCGACGCGCTCGCGGAACGGATGCTGCGGCTGACGGACAACCCGGCCCTGGCCCGGCGCATGGGGATTGCCGGAACGGAACGCATGCAATCGGTGTACCACATCCGGGAGGTTGCCGGCGAATACCTGGGCCATATTCTGGCAGTGGTACACAAGCCGAGAAGCGCGGAGGACGTGGCTCGGAAACGGCTGATGGAGGCGCTGATCATGCGGAAAGGGCGACGGAACGCCCGGCCAAAGTATTGGCGGCCGAGGAACGCCCCCCAGCGGGCGAGGCTCCGGCGGAGCAGTTGCTGCTGGCCGCGCTGCGGTCGGCCAAGGAGCGCCTCCGCGAGGCAAGCAGCGGGTTACTGGAATCATGAAAATCGTGGAAGAAAGCGGCGCGGCGGCGGGCGCTATGGGCGCGGGGCGCGGTTCCCGCCTGCCCAACATCTTCGTGCTTGGCGTGGGCCACAGCGGCACGTCCATCGTCTGCAGAATGCTGCTGGACCTCGGATACAAGAGGAACTCCTGCGACCGGCAATATTGTGAAGACCTGGAGTTCCGTGGCTTTCATGAACGGCTGCTCGCCGTCCCGCGGCCAGAGGAGGCGGTACTTCCCGAGTGCGAGTCCTTCCTGCGGTCCCTGGAGAAGCCGTTCGTGCTGAAGGACCCGAGATTTGTCTTTTTGCCCATCTATGGGCGCGGAAGGCGCTGTCGGTTGACGCTGACACCATTTTGTTGCACGTCACGCGCAATGTGGAACACGTCAGCGAAGGCTACCTCTCACGCGGCGAGGTCGTCCGTGGCGAGCCCGGCGCGTATGGAAGGACGCTGGCCGAGTTGACGCAACTCGCCGCGGAGCAATTCGAGCGCTGGCCCGGCCGGAAATACAGCTTCAGCTATGAGGCGATCCGGACGGCCATCGCGTCGTTTCACGTGAGCGTGGGCGTCAGGCACGTCGGCGGCGGGTTGTGGGAGCAGCCTCAGCGCGCTGCGACCGACGGCGGCGAGCCGCCATCGGCTCGAACGGAGGACGCCGCGACGGGGATATTCGGATCGAAGCAGCCGTACTTGCCGAGCGCCTGTCCGGCCTGCATCAGGAGAACACGGGGCTGAAGGCTCAGGCCGCCGGGTTGGCCGCCGGCCTTCAGTCGGCGCAAGGCGACGCTGCCAGGTGGCAATCCGAATATGTCGCCGCGGTGAATTCGCTGCATGCGGCGATGGAAAAGAACGAGGCGCTGCATTCCCGGCTGGAAGCTGCCGAGGCCGTGAAAGCAAGCGTGGCTCTTCTCAGGGCCGAACTGGACATTTCGAACGGCCTGCTGGCGTGGCACCGCTCCAACGAGGCGTCCTGGAACGCGGAAATCTCCCGCATGAGGGATGCCGCCGCTGTGGCGGAAGTGTCGGGGCGGAACCGCGAGGAAGAGGCGCGCGTGGTTCGCGAGCTGCACGCGCAAGTCACGGGCCATCGCCTGTCTCGATCCGCCCGTATCGCTTCGTTCTTCAAGAGGGAAGACACGCTTTGGGAGTGGGTGGCGCCGGCATTTCAGGAGATCAAGTCGTACACCGGCGGGCATTTTCGCCGGTCCTCCAGAACTCGCCTGGTGCTAGGCGCCGATCTCGCGGCCACGCAGTATCGGGAATACGCGATCGCGTTCCCGGTGGATACGCTCGGCAAAGTGTCGCTTGCGATTCACCCCTTCCTGCACGGCACGGAGGGGGCTGCGGGCGTTGAAATCGTCTGCCACGAAAAAGTGGTCGCGCAGGTGACGGTGCCGTTGGCGAACGTTCACCGCGACAGCCCGGCCAATTTCGTTTTCCCTGCGGGCATTCGGGACTTGAGCCCGCCCTGGCTGCTGCGGGTCTTCGTGAGAGACGTGAAAGTCCCGGTGGCGATTTGGGAGCTGATGGAATGCTCGGCTCTCGGGCGCGGCATCGATTATCGCCTTTCGTTTTGCTCGGGTAGAGTCTCGCTATGCCTTGCGCAGGCTGAACACCTGGCGGAGATCCGAGAGATGGCGTTCCCGGCCCCCTCGGGAAGGAAATCCGACAGAAACGTGTCAAATCGCGCCAGGATATTCTCGTCCGCGCCCCGCAGTTGCAGCTCGAACTTCAGGTTCTCTTTCGGCTTGCGGTCGTCCTTCTGGATGTACAGCCGGGCTCCCACGCTTTCGGCCAGTTCGATCAGATCGTAGGCGGAGTAGAGGTACTTATCTCCGGTTCCAAAACCGCGGAGAAAATCGGGGTTGTTCCGCTGGGGGCCCGCCCGCTGAAGGATATATGTCTCAAGGAGATCGATCTGCATCGCCAGGGGTTCCGGCAGCGGAGTGAGCTTCCGAAACAGCCGCACGGCCGTCAAAAGGAACAGGTAGCTCTCCAGGCAAGGCTCGCAGAATATCAGGACGCCGGGCGCGGCGAGGCGGTCATATAGGGCGCGCACCGCGGTCCGATAGTCCAGAACGTGATGAAGGACGGAATGCGATTGCACGACGTTGAAGAGCCCCGGCTTAAAAAGCAGCGGATCCTGCGGGTCGAGGAACGCGGCCGCCGCGCGGCCGGCTGTCCATCGGGGTAGATCGTGAGCCAATGCCAAACAGGAGTTGGGGATAAACGTCGGTCGCGATATACAGCTCGGGCTGGATGGACTGGAACGTCCCATATGCCGAGCCGGCCGAAGCCGGAGCCGATTTCGAGGATGCGGCAACCCGCCGGATCCACCCGGGCGGATCGGATCATCGGAAGATGGAACTGCTTGAAAAAGGTCACCGCCCACGGGGACTCGGGTGCGCTGATCTGATTCTCGACGTCCGGATCCCCCGGGGGGATGATGCTGTCGGACAGCAGCGGCAGGCCGTCGGGGGAGAACCTGATTCCATCCACAACCGCCGCCCAATCGAAAGCGGCCCCGGAAGGCTGGTCAGGTTGCAGCGGCTTGCAGTTCATGGGGACCCTCGGACCTTCATGATCTCAGAATACGCGGGACAGGGTCCAATGGCCCCCTCCAGTGCTCGCCGCCGTCGCGCCGGTAGCGGACGAACGGTACGTTGTCCGCACGGCCGGCCTTCCCGGGACCAAGTCTGACGCTTGTCGCCGGTGCCGGAGCGGCAACTTGGGCGCCTTGATTGTGAGACACGGATGGATTGCACTCATCGGGATTGGCGCTTCGGTCCTGTTTGCCGGCACGCTTCCCAATGCCGATCGGATTGTGCAACGGTCCGTGGCGAATACGCAGGCGGACTGGCGTGCCGCGCCAGGTTAGAACTTCACGGAGAGGGACGTGACGGTCAAACATGGGTCGCGGAGTGTGAAGACGTATCGCGTGAGAATGATCGACGGCTCACCCTACTACGAACTGACGGCAACGAACGGCCATCCGCTCTCGCCGGCGCAGGCGGCAAAGGAGCAGCGAAAGTTGCAGATGGAAATCGAGCGGCGGCAGAGCGAAACTTCGGCCCAGAGACAGCGGCGCATCGCGAAATACGAGCGGCAGCGCCGGCAGGATGATGCGTTGATGGCGGACATGGCGAAGGCTTTCGATTTCCACTTAGCGGGAGAGGCAGTGATAGAAGGACGGCGCTGTTACGTGCTGAACGCCACGCCGAAACCCGGATACCGGCCAACCAGCCGCGACACGAAAGTACTGAAAGGCATGCGCGGAACGATGCGGGTAGACGCACAGAAATACCAGTGGGTGAAAGTGCAGGCAAAGGTGTTCCGCCCTGTCAGTTTCGGGCTTTTCATTGCGCACGTGGAGCCGGGGACGGAGTTCACGCTCGAGCAGCAGTCGGTGCGCAGCGGGCTCTGGCTGCCGACGCATTTGAGCATGCGGGTGAAGGCGAACGTGATGCTGTGGTCGCGGCGATCGCGGGATGACGAGAGCTACTCGCATTACCGCGCGGCCGCGCCCGCGCAGGCTGTGCTGCAGCCACCGGGCGCGGGGCCACGCTGACGACGAGTGGCGCTTAGCGGACTTCAGCAGACGTCGCCAGACTATTTCCAAAGATCCTGGCCATCGACTACGAGGTCAGGCCGTCTGCCTCAGCAGCCATCGCACGGCATTGTGCTGCAATTTGACATACTCAGGATTCCAGAGCACCGAGAACAGGTGACCAGGAGAGAAATAGCAGACGCGCCCCTTCCCGTACTCATAGGCCCAACCTCCCAGCGCGGTGGCGCCCCGGCCCCTGAAGTCAAGGCCGTCCACGTTCACTGTCTCTAAGAGCACGTATTTCGGGTCCTTGTCATAATCCATGTAATGCTGCTCATCGGTCACCACAAAGTCGCGAACTCCCTTCGTAATTGGATGATTCGGATTCTTCACCTTAACTTTGAATGTCCGAATGGGCGGATGGCCGGCGTAAGCCGCACCCAGCACGTCGCGGAAATCGGGGTTGGTGAGCCCGACATGAGTGACATTATGGAGGAAGAATGCCGATCCACCATTATTCACAAACTCCCGGACCGCTTTGCCCTGTTCAGGCTTCATCCAGAATTGAGCCTTTCCCGAAGTAGGCGGCACCGGAGGCTCGGACACCAGAGGCACCTTGCCCCCGCCGACCCAGCCGGCATTTGTTTGTTCGTCAGGATAGCCATCGGGCCAGATCATCCCGTCGCGGAGGATGATCAACAGCTTGTAGCCGTGCAGAGTCTCTGCGGTAAGGTTCTTCGTTTCATCACAGAAGTCGACGTTTACGTCAAGTTCTTTCTGAATTGTGCGGTTTAGGGCTGTCCGGATATAATCTGAATTGTGATAGCGATCTCCAATCAGGCCGTATGCCAAGCCCTTTTGAGCGGAACGTGCCAAACGAGTGGTGACGGATGCTCCCGCTACAACGGCAATCGCAGAGCGGCGGGATACACCCGGACGCGGTGACTTTTCCATACACCGATTCGTTTCTTTTAGTCCACTATTCTATCTACAGTGCCGGATCTGCGCACCTGCTTCACCAGGACACTGTTGCGGATACTTGCCCCTGGGCGATCATGGTACAACGGGCGGCAGACGGTTATGAGTAGATCGGAGCTAGCACGCGATCGATATATTCCCGTTGTACCATCGCGCTCTCGCGGGGAGAAATCCGCGCATTATCCAAATCGATCGTGATCCAACCCTTATACCGTTCACTTTTCAGGATCCGGTGCAGGGCCGGAAAGTCGATCACTCCCCGTCCCAGTTCGATCACATTATCCATGTAGCCCGGAAGCCCGCGGTAGTAGCCACGAATGTCCTTGTAATGCATGTAGATGATGCGACGCTTGTACTTCTCGAAGAAGGGTACCGGATCGCCGCCGCCCATCCATATCTGGGCGGTGTCGGGCGCCAGGTTGAAGTACTTCGGGTCCGTCAGGTCCATCAGCATGTCGATCTGCCTGGGATTCTCAATCAGGCTTCCGACGTGAGGATGGATATCGGTCCTGATGTTATATTGCTCCAGGGCAATCCGGCCGATCTCATTTGCGATCTTGGCGGTGACGGCGATGGCGGTCTTCTCGTCATCGACATTCGGTCTGGGTGGGCCGAATGTCAGTCGATCCGCGCCAAACCGCTTTAGATAGCCCAGAATCTGGTGCGACTGCTCGACCAGGCGATCGTGCTCGGAAGGTGTATGAAACGGCCCACCCCAATAAATGGATGACATTCGCAGCTTGGGATATTTCGGAAGCAGCGATGCCAGTTGGTCCATCGCGGCATCGTTGAGAAACTTCGGGGTGAAGGGTTCCACTCCATCGAATCCGGCCGAATCGACATCGGCCAGAATCTCCGGCCATTCCGCCTTCCCATGCCAGGTGACCAGTCCCAGGCCCCAGCGGACATTGGGCTCAGCCGCCCCCGACATAGAGCCTGCTACCGGCGCGCACAAGGCGGCGCGGAGAAGGGTCCGGCGATCGAATTGTGTCCGTTGCATCTGTATTCGCGCTCCTACGGCTCGACCGCCGCAGCGGCCATCGCCATGAAGATATTTACTTCATCCGCCAGGTCGGCGGCGGGTCCACCCGTGTTGCGCTGCATGAGGATGACCCCCAACAGGTCCTTGGCCGGATCCACCCAAACATAAGTGCGGTAAACACCCGCCTTCTCGAAGCTGCCGATCGCGGTGTAACGATACATTCCAAGGGGTTCCCGAACCACCTCATAGCCGTAACCCTGCCCGACACCCGGGGCATATCCGGCCGGCAGATTTCCTGTCTGGGCTGTCGTCATCGACTCCACTGCGGCTGCCGAAAGGACCCGTTTCCCGTTCAAAATGCCTTTGTTCAACATCATTTGGTTGAATCGCGCCAAGTCGCGCGCCGTGCTCGAGAGGCCCGAATCCGGCGAGGGAATCCGAACTCCGGCAAGGGCTGGGCGCAACGGCTTCAAGTGGCCATCGGTGAAAGTATAAACCGTAGCCACACGGTCTGCCTTGTCCGAAGGAACGTCATAAGACGTGTCTTTCATTTCCAGGGGCTGGAAGATATTTTCTTCCATGAATTGCGGATATGGTTTCCCGGAAGCCACTTCGATGATGCGGCCCAACGCCGCTATTCCGAAATTGCTGTAGTTCCACGCCGTCCCAGGCTGGAACATGAGAGTTGCTCGCGATGCCGCGCCCGCGATTTGCTGAGCCAGCGAACTCGGAGGCGTTTCGGAGCCGGCGCCCCGCCCTCCCCGTTCCCCCAATCCGGAGGTGTGTGTCATCAGGTCCAGAACCGTGATCGGCCGCAAGGCTTCCACCAGTTCGCAGTTGTGCCCCACCCGGCCCCCGCAGGGGTTTACTTTAAGCCCCTTGAATTCCGGTATGTACCGTTCCACGGGGTCGATCAGGGACAGACGTCCTTGGTCCACCAGGACCATCACGCCGGCACAGGTAACTGGCTTGGTGACCGACATGATGCGAAATATGCTATCCACCCGCATCGGAATGCGCCGGTCGATGTCCTGGAAACCGACTGCCTCCAGGCTGGCCACATGACCGTGCCGCGCCACCAGCGTCACCACCCCGGCCGTCTTCCCCTCGTCTACAAATTCCTTCATCCGTACCGGAATCCGGGCAAGCAATGCGGCGTTCATGCCGGCCAGCTCCGGGTTCGGCTTCTCGGGATCGAAGGTGCTATCGGCCGATATCCCCAAACAAACGGCGATGAGGAAGACTGTCGCGATCTTCATAATTCCCGGGCTCCACCGGTCTCCAACTGGAACCATGCTCCGGATCCCGAGCGGTCAAAAGTAAAGCTTAGCCGCCACCATCGCCTGCCGCGGGTTGCCGGATTGACCGATGATACTCCCGAAACCGGACGACGTCACGCCGCTAATGGGGTTGCCTGCATTCATATGATTGAACGCGTTCTGAGCCTCGAAGCGAAGCTGCAAGCGCCGCGACTCGCTCCCCAGCGACCAGACCTTCATCAGCGCCATGTCCCATTGGCTGAAGCCTGGCCCGTACCAGTTTCCATAAACACTGGGAACATTGCCGAGCTGGAAACCATTCGGCAACACGAAAGCATTCGGGTTGATGTAGGCCTGATACCCCGCGGAGCCCACCAGCGCGCTGTGGCCGTTCAAAGTTAGACCCGAGTTGCTGCCCGCCACGATCACCGGACGCTGGTTCCGGCCCTGCCCAATGTTATACCATGCGCTGCCCAACCCTCCTACTCCGCCGCTAGGAGTATAAACCTGAATTGGTTGTCCGGACCGGAAGGTAGTCGTACCCGCCAGCCGCCAGCCGCCAACCACCTTATCCAATAGCGGGGAAGCGCTGCCAAGCAGCTTCCTGCCACGCCCGAACGGGAGCTCGACGCTGTAGTTGAAAAGCAACTTCTGGGTGAAATCCGACGGCGCTACGCCGTACACGTCTCCTAAGCCAAGTCCAGCCTGCGGTTGGGCCTGCTCGCCGACGCCCTGTGGCTGCCCGTTGCCAACGCTGCCGGTATCCTGGAGCAACTTACTAAACGTGTAATTCGCCATGAAGGAGAATCCGTTGGCGAACCGGTGCTCCGCCTGCAACGTAAGTGCATGATAATTTGAAGTGCCCCACGTCGACAGTCCGGCAGGGCCGGACGCGCTGTTGCAATAGCAGCCGGCCGCCTGCCAGACTTCTTCGTACAAAGGATTGAGCTGGTACAGGCGGCCCAGAGAGATCAGAGCGCTCCCCGTCGGAGTGCCTGGTGGGACCTGCCCGTAAAACGGGTTCGGCACCTGGGTGTTCAAAGCGCTGCCCAGGGGCGAAAGAACATTGTAGGCATTCGGCAGAATGTGCTCGCCGTCGCCCAGCCACACCGGCAGCATCCGGCCCAGGTTCGCATTGTAAGTCAATGCCAGCACCCAGGAGTTGTTCCCGGAACCAACCTCGCGCTGAAAGCCCAGCGAAATCGTGTGCTCATATCCCGCTTCCAGGTTATATGCGGGGGCATCGAGCCACTGGCCTTCAATTTCGTAATTCAGCGCGGTCAGGTTGTTACTCGGCGTGACGTATCCGTATCCATTCGGCATGGGGTTGCTGAAGGTGGAGATATAATTCAGGCCATTGTTGCCGGTGCCGCTGGAGACATGCGCAGTGGCGCCGAACCCGACGTTACGATCCGCGGAATCCATCAACTCGTTTCCGGTTGTCGTCAGCCAGTTTATACCATAGGACGCGCGAAGCACCGTCCGTGGCAAGAACTGGTACGCCAGCCCGACATGCGGCGAGAAGTGGTCCGGATGACTCTCCTGCGAGACCGTTCCCGGATAATCCGGCGTATTCACCAGAGCCAGCCGTCCCAGAATGCCATTGGTCATCCACAGTGGCGTGGGTACTGTGGATGGGTTGAGACCCGCCTGTTGGAGGACTTGAGTCCAACTCCAACCGGCATCCGGAGTAATCGGCCACTTATAGTTTGTGTCCCAGTAATATTGACGGTCGAAACGCTCGCTGCGGGGCGGTTCGAAATCCCAACGAACACCATAGCCGATGGTCAGTTTCGGAGTGACTTTATATGAGTCTTCTGCGTAGGCGCCCCAGTACTTTTGCAGGGACGCCGGCCCGCCATACTGGTTCCCGGAAGCTTGGCTGACCTCGCCGAGCAGCCACGATGCGAATCCATAGCCGGAGAGGCCCGGATTGAGATAGGACTGAGAAGTTCCGCTCTGCGAGGCGCCGGTGCTGAAGTTCCCAACATTGGAGTTAAAGCCTCCGTAGAGGTCTGTGTAGTAGCGGCGGTGCTCAAGACCGAACTTGAAGCTGTGCTTGCCCGAAATTTTCATCAACGAAAGCTGTGCGTTATAGTTCGTTTCGAACACGTTGTCGACGCCGCCGCCTCCCAGGGTGGTGATGTTCCCACCGGTGGAAAGGCTGGGAGAGCGCCCCTGATTGGTGCCGAGGAGGTTCAGGACGGTGGAGGGCAACTCCCAACTGCTGGTATTGGCGTTTACCTGCTGTTCGCTATACGAATCCAGTCTCACCACCCCGCCGACCAGTTCCAGGATCGTGCTCGGAGTTATCGTCCAGATATGATTGATTGATGTGGTCACCGAAGTTCCGTACGCTACCGTGCCGGCATAGAGTGGGCCCAGCCAGCTTGGGGTCAGGTTCTTGTTATCGTCGCGGGTGAGCGTGAAATGGGTGCTCTGCTTGGTATTCCAGTTCTGGTCGAGGCGGCCCGTCCAGCGGTCGTCGCTTTGCGGATTGATGGATGCGCCGGCGTAGTTGTCCGCGTCGCTTGAACCCGGCAGGGGCGCCACGTTCGGCATCGGATAATATTGCAGGTAACGGGCGGCCAAGGGATCCCACCGGCTTTGGGGAACGATGTTGCCGGGGAAAGGCGTACGGGTCACATCGCCGCTGGCAGTGGCCACGCCAGTGCCCGGGTCGTACACTACGACCGGAGCCCCGTTGCCGATCAGGCTCTGGCTGAAATCGCCTTGCCGTTCCAGCGCGGTTGGGACGCCCCCGAGTGTGGCATTGCTGCCCGATACGTGCCGGGTCCCTTCATAGTTGAAAAAGAAGAACGTCTTATCGTGGCCATTATAGACTTTCGGAATGTCCACCGGCCCCCCTAAGGTCGTGCCGAAGACGTTGTCGTGGAAGACTCCGATGCGCGCTCCGAGCCGATTGGAACTCCAGGTATTGGCATTCAAATCGTTGTTCCGCAGGTATTCATAACCCGAGCCATGGAATTGGTTGGTGCCCGAGCGCGTGACCAGGACTACGCCGCCACCCGAGAGGCGGCCGTACTCGGCGGAGAGGCCATTTGTCACGACATTGAACTCGCCAACCGCTTCCATGGAAGGCACCGACGAGGGCACGTTGTGCGCATAACTTGTCGTGACGGGAACTCCATCCACGTAATACTCGGCTTGTGCGGAGCGGCCGCCATTAATGCGAAAGTCCGTAGATTGGCCCTCCTGCTCCGACGTGCCGTTTACATTGGCAACCAGCGTGGCCAAACCCAGTGCGTTCCGGTCGTATTCCGGAAGCTCGCTAAGCCGTTTGTTGTCGATGACCATCCCGGACTGAGCGTCGTCGGTTCGCAGCAGCGCAACCGTCTCGGAGACGGTCACCTGCTGGGTTTCTTCGCCGACCTGCAGCGGCAAGTCGAGAGTGACGCGATCGCCCACTTGCAATACGATGTTGGTCCGCTCGAGGGCTTTAAAGCCCGGGCGTTGTACGCGAATCATATAGGTGCCCGGTATTAAGGTCGGCAGGACATAATACCCCTCCGTATTAGTAACGGCACTCACGACGACGCCCGTCTGAATGTTGTTCACCATAACCGCGGTGCCCGGCACCACCGCTCCGGAGCTGTCAAGCACGCGTCCGTTGACCAATGCATATCCGCCTTGAGCGAGCACCATGGCTGCAAAGGCAAGTAAACCAAGGAGAAACGTAGTGATTCTTCGCACTGCCACAACCCCCGGGACAAAAGGTTCGCACCAAGCGGTGCGTCTACTGTCTTGGGCTGATCATGTATTCAAAGTCAGCATGGGTCAAGCCGTTCTTCAAAATAGTTGAAAGGAATTTTCCGCATGATGAAGCGAATCCGGGCGGCCGGCCAATACTGGGCGCGCATTCCGGGTATTTCTAGACCTCTTAAGGTGATTTGTTGACACGGCGGCCCGTCCGTCCTATACTCGACCAACTGCGCGATGACCGGGAGGAGATTGCAGATGCCGGGTTCCACGAGAATGAGCTTGCATTTCGCCTTCCTGCTGCTCGTTTTTGCCCCGCAAATGGCGGCTCAGCGTGTGGCCCCGGACCCCGGCGCGGCGGCCGGCCAGCTATTGTTCCAGAAGTTTTGCACGGCCTGCCACGGGGGGAATGCCAAGGGCGGGCGGGGGCCGGATCTGACTTCCGGACAATGGCGTTGGGGCTCCTCCAATGCCGAAATCGTGCGAAACATAATGCGCGGCATACCGGGAACGGAAATGCCGGGCTTCCCGGTTTCCCAAGCCGAGGGCGAACAGATCGTGACGTACCTGTTTTCGCTTGGGCGCGCGGTGCCGAAAGAGGCGCTGAGGGGTGACCCGGTTGCGGGACGCACCCTGTTTTTTGGAAGCGCCGGATGCAGCCGATGCCATATGTTCGGGGGACTCGGCGGGCGGATAGGTCCCGACCTGAGCGCACCCGCGGAGGGACGGCGGCCCGTCAATTTGCGGCAGGCGATCTTAAATCCGGACCAGGCGCGGCGGAGAGGTTATGAAGGCATAGAAGTCCAGCTGACCGACGGCCGTGTATTTCGCGGGGTGGCAAAGAGTGAAGATACGTTCTCCATCCAAATGATGGATGAAGCAGAGCATCTACAGATGTTATGGAAGCGGGATATAACCCGGATCGAGCACTTGCCGCAGTCGATCATGCCCAAGCCGGATCTCACCGGTTCCGAGCTCGACGACCTGCTGGCATTCCTGGCGAAAGGCGCAGCCCCCGGGACGCCGCCGGAATGGAAGCCCGCCGCCGACCTGAATGTCACGTTCGCGCGCATCGGGCGAGCTTCTTCGGAGCCGCAGAACTGGCTCACGTATTGGGGAGACTATGCCGGTACGCACTACAGCCGCCTCGATTCGATCACGCCTGGCAACGTGGCGGGGCTCGCCCCGAGGTGGTCGTTTCAGTTCGGCGCCGGACCGGTGGAATCCGTGCCGCTGGTGGTGGACGGCCTCATGTTCGTCACCGGCCCGATGAACAGCGCGCAGGCCCTTGATGCCCGTACTGGCCGGCCTGTCTGGCGATACGCGCGTCCCTTGCCAAATGTCGCCGCGCATTGCACCGTGATGACCAACCGGGGCTTTGCCATGTTAGGAGACCGGCTGTTCATGGGCACCCTGGATGCACATCTGGTTTCTCTGGACGCCAAGACCGGCGCGGTGATCTGGGATACCGCGGTGGAGGATTACCAGAAGGGGTTCTCGATCACCCACGCGCCACTGGCGATCGACGGAAAGATCATCGTCGGCGTCACCGCCGGAGAGTGCGCCCTGACGGGGTTCCTGGACGCCTACGATGCGGCCACCGGAAAGCGGCTCTGGCGACGCCGGACCATCCCGGAAAAAGCCGATCCCGCCCGGTCCACATGGCCCAATGACCAGGCGGCCGATACCGGCGGCGGGCCAACCTGGACCACGGGAACTTACGATCCCGGCACCAACACGCTCTTCTGGCCCACCGGAAATCCCTCGCCCGATTATGACGGCTCCGTGCGCGCCGGGGCCAACTTATATACCTGCAGCGTGCTGGCGCTTGATCCGGACACCGGTAAGCTGAAGTGGTACTTCCAATTTACGCCGCACGACACGCACGACTGGGATGCCAATGAAACTCCGATGCTGGTGGATGCACCTTTCCGCGGCAGCATCCGCAAGCTGCTGATCCAGGCCAATCGCAATGGCTTCTACTACGTGCTCGACCGGGAAACCGGGCACTTTCTGGCCGGTAAGGCATTTGCGCACCAAACCTGGGCAACCGGGTTGGATATCGAGGGCCACCCGGTAACGAAGCCGGGCACGGACCCGACTCCGAACGGCGTTTACGTCTGCCCGGATGCACAGGGCGCGACGAATTTCGCCGCGCCTTCTTTCGATCCCAAAACCGGCCTGTTCTTCGTATCGGTGCGGGAAGCCTGCGCCACCTTCACGAGCCGGACGCGAGAGCCGGTCCCGGGCGCCGGCTATACCGGCACCGGGCAAAGATTGGATGAGGCCGTGGGAGCGCAGGGAGCCATTCGCGCGCTGGACCCGGCCAGCGGTGACGCTCGCTGGAACTTCCCCATTCAGCAAGGGGCCTCTGCCAGCGGCGTCCTGGCCACTGCCGGAGGTTTAGTCTTTGCCGCCGTTGCAGACGGAAACCTGATCGCTTTGGACGCAGCCGACGGCAAACTGCTGTGGCATTATCAGACCGGCGCCGGCATTCGCAGTTCGCCCATCTCATTCGCCGTCGATGGCCGGCAGTACATCGCCGTATCGGCGGGCTCGGTGCTTTTCGCCTTCGGGCTGCCGCCGCGGTGAATGGCCTCAAGCAGGCATATCCTTAGGTGCATCAGCACGTCTCTGTGCAAGTCGAAAACGCCGCCCCAAGATCATCGGCGGCTGCCTTCAGAACGGTGCCCAGGTGGGCCGGGTTGCAATCCAGAAAGCGGGAGGCCGGAACGGACACACTAATAGCGCCCAGTAACGTGCTGGCACGATCGCGAATGGGAGATCCAATACAGCACAGCCCCGGCTGGAGCTCTTCGCAGTCCACGGCATAGCCGCGCTGCCGCACTTCTGCCAACTGCTCATGCAGAGCGGCCGCATCGGTTATCGTGTTCCTGGTGATCCTGGGCATGCCCCGCACCTGGAGAACGCCGCCCAGCGCATCCCGATCCAAGCCCGCCAGGATTGCCTTCCCAAGCGCGGTGCAATGGAGGTATTCCATCTCCCCTAAGGACTTGGGCAACATTGCCGGAGCCGGTCCGTCGGTCTGCGCGATAAGGAGCAACTCCAGCCTGCTGCGCTCGAAGAGGGCCAAATGGGTTGTGGCCGCGAGCCGCCTGGAAACCTGTGCCAGAACCGGTTGTGCCTTCTCGCGCAGCAGGTTACCGCGAAATGCGGTCAGCCCGAGATGGACCAGCCCGACTCCCAGCCGGTACTTCTTCGTTTCCGGATCCTGGTCGATATAATGAACCGACCGGAGAGACGTCAGAATGCGGTGGACATCACTGGGGAGAAACCCCGTTCGGCGCGCCAATTCGGCGATGCCAAGCGCTTGCCGGCCCCGGAATTGATCCATTACGCGGCAGACTTTTAATACGGTTGTCGCCGGTTTCACGGTTCCCTCCGCTTACTTATCTCCGGTAATTTGAAGTCATTTGAAATTACTATACACGCGCGGAGAGAAAAAGCAAGCCGGAACTTTTCCGAATGTACCGGCAATTCATTTAGCCTGGTAACTACGTGCCGGGCTTGAGCGGTCTAGCTTAGCACGGCCTTTAGCCAATACCATGCCCTTCGCCCAACTGGTTCAGTAGCGACGCGATATTGACGGTGGACGTCCGATAGCCCAGTTGCACGGAAGCCCACAGGGAGGCTTCCTGCACGAGCCGGACATAGTGGGGGACCTCGGAGTCCGACAGTTGCGTCAGAGGGCTGCTGATGCTGAGCGCCGCCACCACTTCTCCGAAAGTGTCCCGGATAGGACAGGCAAGGCAGCGCAGCCCGCGAATACCTTCTTCATCGTCCAAGGCGTAACCGAGTTCGCGAATGCGCGCCAACTCTTCTCGTAGCGCTGGAATCGAGATGATGGTCTTCTCCGTGAAGCGCTCCAGGCCTTGGGCAAAAATCCTCTCCAGGTCACCGGCCGGCCGATGTGCCAGCAGGGCCTTGCCCAAGGCCGTGCAGTGGACCGGGCGCCGCTCCCCCACATCCGTAAACATGAGCGTAGAACGAAGCGGCCCGGTGGTATGTAAGTATAGGACCGTGTCGCTCTCCCATACGCCCAAATGGGCCATTGTCCCGGCCGAATGGGCCAGGCGGTCGATAGCGGCGTAGCCGGCGCGGTAGGACGGCGAATACCGCAGAAACCCCGTGCCAATCCAAAGCGTTTTGCCCCCCAGATGATAGCGGCCGCTGGTTTGATCGCGTTCCACAAAGCCGGCCGCTATCAACGTGCTGACAAAGCGGTGAGCGGTACTTTTGGCGACTCCTACTAACTTGGAAATCTCTTGCAAACTGAGGGGCTTGTGATTCTCCGCCAACGTTTCCAGGACTTCCAGGCACCGCAGAGTGGATGACAGGGTCCCGCCAGCGGATTGCTTCACATTTTTGTCTTGACTTTGCAAGCCATCTGGAATAGGATTTCGCACTGTGTAACAGATTCTATCATGAAGGACACCATTCCGAAATGTGGAACAGCAAGCATCGAGAGAAGATCATGAGTCGGTATTTTGGAATCCTTACCCTCATCCTTACTGTCCCAAGCCTGCTGGCGCAGGGTAATGGAGTGATTTTTGGTACAATCACGGACCCGTCAGGCGCCAGTGTCATGCAGGTTGACGTGACGGCGACTAACGAAGCGACGGGCCTTGTCGAAAAGGTCAAATCCAATGAGGCTGGGTACTATATCTTCCCTAGCCTGCGGCCCGGAAGCTACAAGATCACCGGGCAGGCGAGCGGCTTCGAGACGATCGAGCGCCCTGGCGTGCTAGTCGAGGTAGAGCGGCGCGTCCACATCGATTTGCAGATGCAGGTGGGCGAAGTGAAACAGGTGCTGGAGGTCGCCGCCACAGCTTCTACGGTCGACACCCTCACCTCCACGGTCAAGGACGTTGTTGATTCGCACCGTATGGACGACCTGCCGTTGAACGGCCGCAACGCCCTTTCGCTCCAGGCTATCCTGGCCGGTTCTATCCAGATGAGCCAGGGTGCGGCGGCAACCGGCATCGCATTGAACACAAACATGGTTTTCAGCGTGAACGGCACACGCGCCAGCCAATCCGCCTATGTCCTCGATGGCGGATTGAACATGGACATGTATAATAACGTCCCGGCGGCCTTCCCCAATCCGGACGCACTGCAGGAGTTCTCCATTCTGCAGAACAGTTATAGCGCCATCAACGGGCGCGACGCCGGTGCCGTCGTCACCATGGTGACGAAGTCCGGCACCAATAACCTCCATGGGGTTCTCTACGATTTCTTGCGCAACAACGACTTCGATTCGCGGAATTTCTTCTCCGCCGGGGTTTCGCCTTTGCACCGCAATCAGTTCGGAGGCAACGCCGGCGGCCCGGTATTGTTGCCGCACTACAGCGGACACGATCGCACGTTCTTTTTTTTCGCCTACGAGGCCACCCGGCAGGAGACAGGGCCTGACCAGTTCCTCCACCGTGGTGCCGACGCCTCTGGAACGGCAGGGGGACTTTTCGCAGAGCTATGTGCGCGGCAAGCCGATCACGGTAGCGCCGCCCAGCACCGTAACGGCGCAGAATCCGAACGGCGTACCGTACCCTAACAATCTCATTCCCGGCCAGCCTAATCGATCCGGTGGCGACTGAACTTTCACCAACGCCTTTCTCCCTCTCGCCAATTCCCCGGGCAATGTGTATGCCTACAATCTCTCCGCCCCCACTAACGATAACCAAGTGGTGGCGAAGATCGATCATTCGATTTCGAACGCCAACAAACTCAGCGTCCGCTATTTCTGGGATGACTACTTCAACGTCACCAACTACGCCGTGCCCTCTTTCAACGGAACGCTGGACTGGGTGACGCAGAACGTGGCGCTCAACGATACCCATATTTTCACGCCATCCCTGGTCAATACCGCTACCCTGACGGTCGCCCGCAACAATTTCTTCCGCTCGCCGGAGGTCACCAGTCCCGCCAATTGGAAGGCGCTCGGCTGCCAGACGACGTGCGTCCCCCTGGCTCCCCCCAACATTGCCACCGATTGGATCTTGGGCATCAACGGCGGCTTGGGTCTGGGTATTGCCACCAACTATATGAGCCACATGATGAATTACCATTATGTGGATCCTTGTCCTGGACCAAGGGTAACCACCTATTCCGTTCGGCGGCGATATCGCCAAAGTGCGGAGGAACGGCCGCGAGAACTTTGACACGGATCCGGGATTTAGCTTCAACGGCCTCGGCCACCGGAACTTACGGATACGGGTACGCGGACTTTTACTCCGGCGCGGCTGCCAGCGTGTATCAGAATTCGCCGATTGCCTCCTGGCAATACAAATGGACCCCGTTCCTCTACGCTCAGGACGACTGGCGTGTGAGCCACAAGCTTACCTGAACCTGGGCGTCCGCTGGGAGCCTTACATTCCCGTGAAAGACGCCTACGGCGAGGACACTGCCTTCCGGCCCGGCCAGCAATCGACGGTGTATCCCCTCGCGCCTGTCGGCTACCTGTTCCCCGGCGACAAGGGCATCGACGGCCTTGGCGTCGTGCCCAATCGGTACACCCGTTTTTCCCCGCGCTTCGGATTCGCATACGATCCATTCGGCGACGGCAAGACCAGCATTCGCGGGGGCTATGGAATTTTCTCCGATACGATCCAGTTGGTCACGCTGAATTCGAACCCCACATCTCAGCCGTTTTCCTATGGGTTGACCACTTATAACGTCCAGTTATCCAATCCGTACGGAAGCAATCCGCAATCGCTGCAATTCCTGGAGACCTACCAGGGCGCAACCAACATCACGTCCGCGGGGCGGCAGACGAAGACGTTCTTCCTTCCCATGACCATCATGGATATGAACCCGGATTTCACCAGCGCTTATGTGCAGCAGTGGAATATCAACGTGCAACGGGAGCTGTGGCGCAAATTCGTCGTCACGGTGGCCTATCTGGGCAACAAGGGTACCCATCTCCACGTCAGCGAGCAGATCAATCCGGGAATCTACATTCCGGGCCAGTCCACCACCGGTAATATCGACTCGCGGCGAATTTACCAGGGCTTCCAGACTATCGAGAGTATCCAGTCGACCGCCTACTCAAGTTACAATTCTCTTCAGGTGAACTGGAACCGGCGGTTCGAACACGGCTTCACGCTCCTGGGATCGTACGTCTTCTCGCGGGCGATCGATCTGGAATCGAACGACGGCAACAGCGGCTTGGGGAGCCAGTCCATGGATCCGTTCAATTGGGACCTGGACAAAGGCTTGGCCAGCTTCAATGTGCAGCATCGGTTTGTCACGTCCTTCATCTGGAATTTACCGGTATTCCGTGGCGCGAAAGGAATCGAGCGGGCCATTCTTGGCGGCTGGTCCGTGAACGGTATTTTGACGCTGCAGACCGGTATCCCGTTCAGCGTGACGGCGGGCACGGATCGCAGCATGTCCGGCGTCGGACTCGACCGCGGGGACGTGGTGGGCCCCGTGACGACCTACAACGATCAATCGACCGCCAGCAAAATCGCACGCTATTTCGATACCAGCGCCTTCGCCGTGCCCGCTTTGGGAACCTTCGGCACCAGCGGTCGCGACATACTCATCGGTCCGGGCATGCAGAATCTCGATGCCGGAATGTTTAAGGATTTCCAGGTCAGCGAGAGCCGGCGATTCGAGATCCGCTGGGAGGTATTCAACAGCCTGAATCACGCGAATTTCGCGAATCCGACCGCCTCGCTGTCCAGTTCGAATTTCGGGCGCATCACGTCCGCGGGCAATCCCCGGATCATGCAACTGGCAGCCAAGTTCTACTTTTAGAATGCGAGCGCCGGAAGCACGGACCTGCCGCGGTCTGAAATTTGAATAGAAAGAAGGGAGCCAATTTCAATGATTCAACAAGCCAAGGTGACGCGCCGGTCCGTCCTCGGTGCCATGGGCCTCGCCGGCGCCGGTCTGGCCGCGAGAGGCAGTTTCGGAGCGGCTTCGCCCAAGGCAACCGCCTTTGCCCTTTGCGGCGACGAGTCGCATAACTCGGATTACATTCGCACGGCCCTCACCAGCACGCTGGTGCAGGATGCCGGACTCTCCATCGATTTCACCGACGAAGAGAAACTGCTGAGTTACGAGAACCTCAAGAATTACAAAATTCTGATCATGTTCCGCGACGGCCTGCGTTTTCCCAACGGGTATTATCAGGCGATATACTGGACCGGCAAGCCCTCGGATATCGTCAGCGCCCCGCCGCTGGAAAAGAAGATCGGCGGACGCGGAGTCGGCTGGATGACGGAGGAACAGGGCAAAGCCATTAAATCCTGGGTCCAGGAGGGCGGCTCGCTCTGGGCTTTCCATAACAACAGCCAGGCGTCCATCCTGAACCGGGATTACCGGGATGTGGAAGGCGCGATCTATACCGGCCACCCTCCCATTCGTCCCTTCAAAGTTCACATTGTCAATCGCGAGCATCCGATCACTCGAGGGGTCAACGACTTTGTCGTGACCGACGAGCAGCACTATGTCACCTACGACAAAGATCCGAAGTATGTGCTGGCCAGAAGCATCAATGAGAGCGGCCTCGACTATACGGATATGGCGGGCAGAAAGAGCAACACGGCGGAATCGGTCTGGGCATACGACTACGGCAAAGGCCGCGTGTGCTTCATGGCTCCGGGGCACATGATCGCGGTATTGTGGAACCCGGAGTATGTGAAGATGCAAAAGAATGCGGCGAAGTGGCTGTTACGCGAGGACTGAAGCCACATGAAAACGTTCCGATACGGCCTGTTGTGCCTGGCGGCGACCTTGCTGCCGCAATTTTCGCCGTTGGGGTATGCGGCGTCAGGCGAACCCGCGCAGAGTCAGTACTTTGTCTATATCGGCACCTACACGGGGCCCAAAAGCAAGGGTATCTATGCTTACCGCTACGACGCCACTTCCGGAAAGCTGGAATCCATCGGCTTGGCCGGCGAGATGATCCGGCCGTCCTTTCTGGCTGTGCACCCCAATCAGCGGTTTCTTTACGCCGTGAGCGAACTGGGGAACGACGGCAAACAGAACGGCTCCATCACGGCGTTTGCGATCGACCGCAAGAGCGGCGCGCTCAGCCGCCTGAATACGGTTTCTTCGGGCGGCGGCGGATCCTGCCACCTGGTGGTAGACAAGACGGGCAGGTCCCTGGTTGTCGCCAATTACGGCAGCGGGAGTGTCGCCGCTTTTGCCGTCAATCCAGACGGCAGTTTGCGCGGCCCCACTGCATTGATACAGCACAGCGGATCGAGCGTGGACCGGAACCGCCAACGCGGGCCGCACGCGCATGCCGTCGTGCTCTCGCCCGATAACCGGTTCGTGTTTGTTCCGGACCTCGGGCTGGACCAGATCCGGATTTACCGTCTGGATGCGGCAAACGCGGGTTTGAGCCCGAACGACCCGTCATTCGTCTCCACGAAACCCGGATCGGGGCCGCGCCATTTCGCCTTCAGCCCTAACGGCAGGTTCGCTTACTCGGTACACGAAATGGGCTCGCTGGTCACGGTCTGGGGCTATTCACCTGCTTCGGGCAGGTTGCACGAGGTCCAGACGATTTCGACGCTGCCTGCCGATTTCCACGGCGAGAATAACTCGGCGGAGATCGAGGTGAACTCCACCGGCACATTCCTTTATGCTTCTAACCGCGGTCACGACAGCATTACCGTTTTCGCGATTGAACCGCAGAGCGGAAGGCTGACGGTAGTGGAACACGTCTCCACCGGCGGTCGCACGCCTCGGAATTTCAAAATCGATCCGACCGGCCGATACCTGTTTGCGGCCAACCAGGACACAAACAATATCGTGATCTTGAGAATCGATCCGCAGACCGGACGTCTTGCACCCACCGGTCAGATGCTCGACGTGCAATCGCCGGTATGCGTGCAGTTTGTACCAGCAGGATGAATGTTGGGGAAAAAGTTGCTCTCGGGACGGAGTGCCGCGAGGTGCAGTGAAGAAAGGGTTTTGTTGGATAAGAGAAACATTATGAAAGGTCTATTGGTTCTGTGTCTTACCGTAGTGCTGGCAGGCTGTTCGCAAGCACCGCCGCCCGCGCCCGTGGCGCAAACGCACGGCGTGGGCAGCATCGTTCGCCTGGATCCGGCGTTCGATTCCCTGGTGCCGAAAGATGCCGTCATTGAGAAGGTTGGGGGCGGCTTTCAATTCACGGAAGGCCCGCTGTGGCGTTCCGATGGCCGTCTCTGGTTCAGCGATGTGGTCGGCAACTTACTCCGGTCCATCACACCCGCCGGAGAGGTTCAGGTCCTGATACAGAATTCCGGAGGGCAGTCCTCGGCCCCTCCCGGATCGTTCATCGGCTCCAACGGCATGATCGCCGATAAGGACGGGTTCGTGCTCCTTTGCCAGCACACCAATCGCCGGATTGTGCGCGTGGCCAAGGACCTCACCATGAAACCGTACGTGGAGAAGTACCAGGGCAAGCGCTTCAACAGCCCCAACGATCTGGTGTATAAGTCCGACGGGGCGCTCTATTTCACCGATCCGCCCTACGGACTGGTGAAGCGGGATGACGACCCCGCCAAGGAACTGAAATTCAACGGCGTGTTCCGGTATGCCAAGGGCAAATTGCAGGTGGTGGTCAAGGACCTGACCCGCCCCAACGGGATCGCCTTCTCGCCCGACGAGAAGATGCTGTATGTGTCGAATTCGGAGCCGAAGAAGATGTGGATGCGATACGACGTGGCTGCCGACGGCACCGTAAAGAACGGCCAGGTGTTCTTCGATGTCAGCGACCAAAAGGAAGACGGCCTGCCGGACGGCATGAAGGTGGATTCGCAGGGCAACGTTTATGGCAGCGGCCCGGGCGGTGTCTGGGTGTTCTCACCCGACGGCAAGCATCTGGGCACCATCAAGCCACCCGAGACGCCGGCTAATTGCAACTGGGCCGATGACGGCAAGACACTTTACATTACCGCGCGCACCGGCGTCTACCGCATTCGGCTCGCGGTGGCGGGTGAAAAGCCGTTATACCAATAGGACCCCAGGAGGAGTCATGAAGCGACGTTCGTACCTGAAGACGATGGTGGCCGCCACGGCGAGCCTGAGCGCAGCCGCGCAGGAGCCGAAGCGGCCGGCGCGGAATCCGATCGTCCTGGACGTGGATCTGGCTGTCGACCCGGCGCGGGAGGAGGAGATGCTGCATAACTTCCACACCATCTTCAAGCCTGCCGCGGTGAAGTTTCCCGGGTATATCGATGTAAAGATGCTGAAGCTGCGTTCGGCGCTGCAGGGCAAGGCGCCCGCCGGCGCCAACTACCGGTTTCAGTTGACTTACCAGAGCGAAGAATTGCGCCAGGAATGGGTGGCCTCGGAGACGCACAAGAAGGCCTGGCCGACCATCGAGAAAACGCTCCAATCCAAGGATTACACCGTGCTGCTGTTAGACTCGGTGTAACGGCGGGTAAGACAAAGAAGGCGAAGTGCCGGGCCGGGCCCGCAGAGGTGCTCCCCGGCCCGGCCCGTCCGGACGAGTTATGAGAGCGGCATATTTCGAAGGCAATCAAAAATTCCAGGTCGGCCCGTGCGTTCCGGTGGAACCGGCGGCGGGCCAAGTGCAGATTCGCGTGGAATATTGCGGAATCTGCGGAACGGATCTGCATCTGTTTCACGGCGCCATGGCGCACCGGTTGCGCCTGCCGCACGTGATGGGGCACGAAATGTCGGGCGTTATCGCGGCCGTGGGGCCGGGGGTCGAACAGTTTAGTCCCGGCGACCGCGTCACGGTGCGGCCGCTCGACCCTTGCGGCAACTGCCCGGCCTGTCACGCCGGCCACAGCCATATCTGCCACAACCTGAAGTTCATCGGCATCGATACGCCAGGCGCGCTCCAGGGCCTCTGGACCGTGCCGGCCCACACCTTGCATCGCCTGCCGGACGATCTTCCCCTGCGGCACGGCGCCGTAGTGGAGCCCATCGCGGTTGCCTGCCACGACGTGCGCATGGGCGAGGTGCAGGCCGGCGAACGGGTTGTGATCATCGGTGGCGGTCCCATCGGCATGCTGGTCGCCATGGTGGCGCAGATCCGGGGCGCGCAGGTGCTGCATGGCCGAAGTCAATCCGTTCCGCGTGCAATTGGCGCAGCGAGATGGGCATCGATGCGGTCAATCCGCAGGAGAGCGATCTCGTGGCCCTGGTGAACGAGCGGACCGGCGGCGCGGGAGCGGACGTCGTCTTCGAAGTCTCCGGGTCGGCGGCGGGCGCGGAGATGATGACGAGTCTGCCGCGAACGCGCGGGCGCATCGTGGTGGTGGCCATTTTCGCGGAACCGCCGCGCATGGACCTGTTCCGCTTCTTCTGGCGCGAGCTGAAGCTGACCGGCGCGCGCGTCTACGAGCCGCAGGATTTTGAAGCCGCCATTGCGCTCGCCGCCTCGCGGCAGTCCTCGATTGAGAAGCTGATTACCGCTGTCGCCCCGCTCGAAGGCATCGAGGATTGCATGCACCAGATGGCGCGCGGCGGCGAAGTCATGAAAATCCTGGTCAAGTGCGCGGAGTAGACGTGAACGTTCTCGATAGCTTCAAGCTGGACGGAAAGACCGCCCTGGTTACCGGTGCCCGCCGCGGCATCGGCAAAGCTATGGCCATAGCGCTGGCCGAGGCGGGCGCCGATATTGTGGGGATGAGCGCGGCCATGGAGCCGCAGGGCAGCGCGGTCGGGCAGGATGTGGAGGAGCGCGGCCGCAAATTCTGGGGCTATGCCTGCGACCTGGCCGACCGCAAACAGGTCTACGCTTTCATCGAGAAGGTGAAGGCCGAGTGTCCGCCCATCGATATCCTGGTGAATAACGGCGGCGCCATTCTGCGCAAGCCGGCTGACGAGCATCCCGACGAATACTGGGACGGCATCCTCGAAATCGACCTGAGCGCGCAGTTCGTCCTGGCGCGCGAATTCGGCCGCGAGATGCTGAAGCGGGAAGCGGGCAAGATCATCTTTACCGCGTCCCTGCTCAGTTTTCAGGGAGGCATCACGGTGCCCGGCTATGCGGCCGCCAAGGGCGGCGTGGCGCAGTTGACCAAAGCGCTCGCTAACGAGTGGGCTGCCCGCAACGTGCAGGTGAACGCCATCGCTCCCGGCTACATCGCCACCGACAACACTACCGCCCTGCGCAAGGACGCGGTGCGCAATCCGGCCATCCTGGCGCGCATTCCCGCGGGCCGTTGGGGCGAGGCCGAGCGATTTCAAAGGTGCGGTGGTCTTCCTGGCGTCCAAGGCGTCCGACTATGTCAGCGGCACCATCCTGTTAGTGGACGGCGGCTGGATGGCGAGATAGGGGCCGCGGGATCTCTATCGCACCCGGATCCAGAGGGTTCCGAAGTCCCGCAGTTGCGTACGCGTATTGCGGGACCCGGCAAATGAGTTCTCGTGGTGGAACCCGTAGGGGTTGTCCGCGCCTTTTTCCGGCTTGTCCAGATCTCCGACCAGAATGTTGAGGCCCATCGCGCGGTCACCCATAGCGGGAGAGTAGAACTTCCCGGGCTCCACTTCCAGGCATGGGTCGAAATTCACCGCCCATTCGATGATGTAGCCCTTGCCTCCGGGTTTGGGTTTGGCGGCGCACTCCTGCGCGCCCGAGAGGATCCAGTCCCGATATCTCTGCCAGGCGGCGGCGCTGCTGCGCGGTTCGCCCTCCAGCAACCCTCCCACGCCGATGCCGCCCTTCCGCGATTTGGTCAGATTGCAGACCATTTGCCACGAGGAGCCGTTCCCCGCCGAATCCTCGTTTCCGGTCCACCGGTTGGAGGCGTTGATGAGAAGCTCGATTTCGTCGCCGAACCAGGGGAAGCCCGCCCGGCTTAACTCGTGCGCCTTAGGGTTGTTCGAGGGTAGCCAGCGCGGCGTGTCGATGCCGTAGAGAACGTCGTCGGTGACGTCGAATGCAAAGTACAGCCGCTTGCCGTCGTGTTTGACATAGCCTTTGAGCGAAAGGTCCTTCGGGTCGGTCACCTGCGAGAACTGCGGCCGCCAGCCCTCCACTCCGGTGAAGACGGTTGCATCGTCCCACTCGCCGGGCGAGATGATTCCGTCGATCACCGGCGTCCTGCCGGGATGGGCTTCGAGGGAGCGGGATCTTCCCCCGCAAAAGCGGCGCCGGCCACGGCCAGCACGGCAAGCCAGCGAAAGTGTCGCATGGCGTTGAAGATAGCGCAGCAACTTTGTATGCGCAAATGCCGCTCACCACATTTGTTTGAATTGAGGTCCGAAATTGCTCAAAATGTAATAGCCGTGGCGACTGCTTTGATGTAAACTGTGGTCAACTGATAACTGCCTGGCAGGAGTAGCTTGTGAATACAGATCGGCCCCAGGACCACCAATTCACCCGCCGGAGAATGTTGCACACGGGTATGGCCGCGCTGGCGGCGTACCCCGCTTCGGCCCTCCCGCAGGAACCAACGGGAGACGCTCCGTTCAAAACGCCCGTCGAGGGGGCCAACAATCCTCTGGGCCTCGGAAAGGGGATCCATCCCGGCCGGGTCACGTGGGCCCATCAACCCAAGGCAGCCGCCTGGGACGGCAAGACGGGCAACTGGTGGGACGACAACAACACGGATGGAGGCATTGTTGACGCCATGCTTTCCGGCAGTCTCCGTTCCCTCGCCGGCGAGAAGAGCGACCGGGAAGCATGGCGCTCTCTCTTCGCCTCTTTCCAGGAGACCCGCAAGCTAAGTGGAAGCGGTTACCGGCGGGGCGAAAAGGTCGCTGTCAAGCTGAACTGCAATCAGGACCGGCCGGGCGCCTGGCGGTTCGGGTCCGGCATGCCCAGCCCGCATGTAGTCTACTCATTGGTCAATCAGCTGATCACCGTGGCCGGTGTCCCGGGCGAAGATATCACGCTATTCGACGGGTCGCGCTATATCGGCGACCCGATTTTTAACCGCATTCGCGCCAATCCGGATCCCAACTTTCAAGCCGTCAAGTTTGCCGTCAGCCAACGAATGGCGGGCAACGGGCGCGCCGAGGCTTTGCCGGACAAAGCCAACCCCGTTCGCTTTTCCCAGGACGGCGTGCCGACTGCCTATCTGCCGCAATGCGCCACTGAGGCGAAGTACCTGGTTAACGTGGCTTTGGCGCGCGCTCACGGTCTGATGGGAGTAACCCAGACGGCCAAAAACCTGTTCGGTACGGTCTACTTCGAGGGTCGCGGTTTCACTCCCCAGCCGCTGCACGATTACGCGTCGCGAGACCGGCGGATGGGCTCGTATAACTGCCTGGTGGACCTGATCGCTCACCAGCACCTGGGCGGCAAGACCGTGCTCTACCTCACCGATTTCCTGTACGTCGCGGTGAGCCAGAACGAGCGTGTCATCAAGTATGAATCGTTCGGCGACTATTGGTGTGCCAGCCTCTTCGCTTCGCAGGATCCGGTGGCCATTGACTCCGTCGGGTTGGATTTCATCCGCAATGAACCGAGAGCCGACGAGTGCCGCGGCTACCCGGAAAACTACCTGCATGAAGCGGCCCTGGCCGAAAAGCCGCCTTCCGGAACGGTCTATAGACCCGACGGCCGCCGCGATCCGCCGGTGAGCCTGGGCGTTCACGAGCACTGGAACAATCCGCGCGACCGGCAATACTCGCGGAACCTCGGGAAGCGCGAAGGGATCGAGCTGGTGAAGGTGTGAGGCGGTTCGCGCTCTGGCTGGCGCTGGCGCCGGCGGCGGTCGCGGCGGGACTCCCGGCCGCGTGGGTGCCGGCACGCTGGGAAGGAGGTCCGCTGGAGTTGGCCCGCCGCGCCGGCGACAACGCCCTGGCGAAGTCCGGACTCCGCGACGCGATCGCGGAATGGTACGACCCCGCCACGCTGAACCTGCTCGACGGCACCCCCATCAACTGCCTGCTCCTGACCTTTAGCGCGGGCGCCGATCCGCAGATCGAGAAGCGCCAAATGCAGCTCGTAACGGCGTATGCCCGGCGGGCCCATGCGCGTGGCGTCGCAGTTCTGGGCTTGGTCTATCCGGGAGCCGATCCCGCCGCGGTCACCGCGGCGGCGGCGGATGCGCAACTGGACGGGCTTGCGCCCGAAGGCGCCTTTTCAGGGGGCCTCGCTTTCGCCGAGCGGTTGGACAAGCTTCTGCGCGCGAGCCACAGCGCCGCGGTGGTGATCCCGATCGCGCCCGCGCCGCTCCTGCTGCAGACGGCGTGGCTGGTAGAGGCTGTCGAGGGAGTTTCACCAGGGGTCGGAAAGGCCGACGCCGGCGCCATCGCCGGACCGACCGGCGGCGTGTGGCTCGACTCTAACATGTGGATGGCGCGGTCCTTCCACGCCGGCGCGGATCGCCCTGTCTGGATCAGCCACCGGCCGCGCTCCGGCGCGCCGGGGATATATGCGCGGAGCATCGCCGATGCCGAGGCCGCGGGCGGGCGTTGGATTGTTGCCCTCGATGACGACCTCCGTGCCGGGCTCCTGCGCCGCGATGCCGCCGCCATGGCGGAGTGGCAGCGGAGCAGGCGCGGACCTCGCTTTCTTCGAGAGCCGGCCGGGCTGGCGGAGCTTCACACCGTTCGGAAAGGTGGGCATAGTGCTGGACACTTCCGGCGAAGCGGTGGCGGACTCCGAGGAGTTCCTCAACCTGGTGGCGCGCCGGCAGATTCCGTATCGCGTCATCTACCGTTCCGAGCTCGGCGCCGCCGCGCTGGCGGGCCTGCGGGCGATACTGGCCTTCGATCTCGCCCCCGCCACGCCGGCGGAGCGCCAAATCCTGCGATCCTTCGCCGCGCAAGGAGGCTTGGTACTGGCAGGGCCTTCCTGGGGAGGCGCTCCGAAAGATCAACCCTACACCATCGTGGCCGAGGGCGAGGGCGAGATCGCTATCTACAAAGATCATCAGCCGGACCCGGAGTCCGTTGCCCGGGATCTGAGCGACCTGGTGCCCACACCGGATCTTGGCGTCAGTGTGTTCAAGGCACCCTCGGTCCTTCCCTACGTCAGTACGACCGGGGGCGGCGCGCAGTTGCTGGTTCAGTTGGTGAACTACGCCACGGAGCCTGCCCATTCCGTGGTCGTGTGGGTGGAGGGCCGCTGGAAGTCCGCGCGCCTGTTTGCCCCGAGCGGCGCTCCCGCGGATCTGTCCATCAAGCAGAGCGGCGGCCGATGCGAAATCACCATTCCCCAGATCGCCGTTTACGGGGCGCTGTTGTGTTCACGTTCCGACACGCCGCCGGCGCCCCAGAAAAGGAATTAAGATGCGAGTCTTATTGCTTACCGCCCTCTGCTCGCTCTGCCTGTGGGCCCGCGACCCGCTGGCCCAGCGCGTCCGCCACAACGACCCGGCAAAATATCGGCCTTCCCCGGCCGTTCATGGCGGCGCGGGCCAGTTGGATTTCTTCGCCATGCTGGGTCCCCGGGACTTCAACACCAACGTGCTCTTCCTGCACCGCGGTGTAATCCGGCCCAGGAGCGGCATCGGACATCACTTCCATAACCAGATGGAGGAGATGTTCGTCATCCTGACGGGCGAAGCCGAGTTCACCGTCGACGGCCGCACGTCGCGGATCAAGGCGCCCGCGGGCGCGCCCTGCCGGATGGGCCATTCGCACGCCATCTACAACCCGTCCGACCAGCCGGTGGAATGGATGAACATCGCGGTCGGCAGTATCAAGGGCCAGTACGACAACTTCGATTTGGGCGACAGCCGCGTGGGCGTTCCGCTGGACGACCCACCCGTCTTCATGACCATGCGGCTCTACCGCGACTTACTGCGGCCCGTGTCAGCCATGAACGGCGGCGTCGGTACCGTGCGCTACCGCCGGGCGCTGCCGCCGCAGGTGTTCCTTACTCCATGGGCCTACGTGGATCACCTGCTGCTGCCGCCGGGATCTTCCCTGGGCCGGCACCAGCACGCCGGTGTGGAGGAAATCTATTACGTGATGGATGGAGAGGGAGTGTTACACGTCAACGACGAGAGTGCGCCGGTTCGCAAGGGCGATGCCGTTCCGGTGCTTCTGAATGACGTCCACTCCATCGAGAATGCCAGCGCCTCGGACCTCGAACTCATGGTCGTCGGCATCGCCATGGAAAAAGGCAAGCTGGATGTCGTGGACGTGAAGTGAGGGTTTAATACCTCAGTTACACGTTGGAGTCAAAGTTATGAAACTTACTCGCCGCGTCTTCTGCGCCGGCGCCGCGGCTCCGTTCGTATCCCCCGCTCAAACCGCCAAGCCCCGGCTGCGGCGCGAAGATTGTTTCCTTGGCTTCCATTTCGACCTGCACCCGAACCTTCACGACACCGCTCTCGGCCGCGATGTCAGCGACGCCATGGTCCAACACTTCCTCGCCCAAACCCGGCCCGATTACGTCCAGTATGACTACAAGGGCCACGTGGGCTATGTCGGGTATCCCTCCAAGGTCAGCACGTCCGCGTCGAATGTGAAAGATTCGCTCGAAATCTGGCGCCGCGTGACCGCCCGCAACGGGGTTGCCCTCTTCTTTCATTTCTCGGGGGTGCTCGACGGTCTGGCCGTCGCGGATCACCCCGAGTGGGCGCGGGTTGACGCCGCCGGCCGGCGCGACCCGCAACAAACCAGCACGTTCGGTCCCTATGTGGATGAGCGCATGATCCCGCAGTTGAAGGAAGCCATCCAAAATTACGGCGTGGATGGCGTCTGGGTCGATGGCGAGTGCTGGGGCACCAAGCCGGACTACTCTCCCGCCGCCGCCCGCACGTGGCGGGAAACCTCGGGCATGGAAGCGCTGCCGAAAGGCCCCGCCGACCCCGGCTGGCAGCAGTTCCTCGAATTTCAGCGCGAGCAGTTCCGGAAATATGTGAAGCACTACGCCGACGCCCTGCATGGCTTCCGGCCCGGCTTTCAGATCGCCAGTAACTGGCTCTATACCACTTACGTGCCGGAGCGCCCCCAACTGCCGGTGGATTTTCTATCCGGCGATTACCTGGGCAACGCCAGCATTTCCACCGCTCGCCTGGAGGCGCGCTATCTCCAGTCCGTCGGAAAGCCCTGGGACCTGATGGCATGGGGATTTCAGAGCGGAGGCGCCGCCGGGACATCCCACAAGTCGTCCAGGCAGATCCAGCAGGAGGCGTCGGTGGTGCTGGCGCAAGGCGGCGGGTTTCAAGTTTATTACCAGCCCACCCGCGCGGGGAAATTGGACGACCGGCTGGTGACGGTGATGGCGAAAGTGGCTGGGTTCTGCCGTGCCCGCCAGGCTCTCAGCCATAAGTCCGAGACCATTCCGCAGATCGGATTGGTGTTTTCCAAAGAGAGTTTATACGAGTACACTCCACCGCCCGTCAGCCAGGCGCGCGCCGGAGCGCCGACCCAGCCGGCGCCGGCTCCCGGGCTGTTCGGCGGCTGGGGAGCCCTGGTGAACCCGGCCCGCGGGCTGCTGGATGCGCTGGTGGAGAACCACTACTCCGTCGACGTGATTCCGGATTGGAAACTGGCGGAAGTCGCGGCGCGGTATCCCATGCTGGCGGTCCCGGATTGGGGCAATCTCGGGGGCGGCACCAAGAGTGTACTCACGGCTTACGTGAACAAGGGGGGCCGGATGTTACTCACCGGCGCTGCCAATGCCAGGTTGTTTGCCGGGGAACTGGGCGTGACGCTCGCAGGCGAATCATCCGAACAGTCCGCATTTGTCGCCGGCGATGAAATCTTCGCCTCTCTGCGCGGTGTGTGGCAGGACGTCGAGCCCGGCGCCGCCGAAGTAATCGAATCCCGTTATCCCACTTACGATTCCACCCGGGACGCCAAGTGCGCCGCCACGCTCGGCAGCTTCGGCGCGGGCCGCATTGCGGCCATCTATGGACCAGTGGGGAGCGCATTCGCCATGAACCACTCGGCGGCGGAGCGGCAATTCGTCAAACGGGTGGTGGACCGCATTTTCCACCCCATGGCGCTGGTAGACGGTCCTCCGACTTTGGAAGTCTCCCTGCGGCGCAAAAATGGCAAGCTTCTGATGCATCTGGGAAACTGCACCGCTATGCAGGTGGCGAGCGATTACACAACGGTGGACTTTGTGCCGCCGGTCGGCCCGTTGTCCGTCCGGATTCGAATGCCGCGGCAGCCCTCCCAGGTGGTGCTGGAACCGCTGGGGATCCCGCTCGCCGGCGCCTGGAGCGGCGGGCTCTGGAGCGGGAGTTTGGACCGGTTGGATGTCCACGCCATCATAGCCTTTTCGGCTTAAGCACTCGCCGCGCCTCCCGTCTCCCACAGCCGCTACCGCAGAAATCGCGGCAAGGATCTACTTGATACCACCGCCGACGCGCCGAATACCGCGACCCGGCTCGGAATCAGGGATCGTGCGATGGCGCTGCGGAACGGGCCGGCGGTCCCCCTTATGCGAGCCCCACCAGCCGCCGCCGCAGTACGTCCAGCGCCATCTGGCAAGTGAAGGTGCGGATGCGCTGGCGGTCGCCCAGGAACCGGCGCTCGAACGCGCGCGCGCCGGAGCCATCCGCCACCGCTACCCAGACCGTGCCCACCGGCTTGGCCTCGCTGCCGCCATCCGGTCCGGCCACGCCTGTGACCGCCAGGGCGTGGGTGGAATTGGCGCGCCGCCGGGCGCCGGCAGCCATGGCTTCGGCGGTTTCCCGGCTCACCGCGCCGAACGCCTGCAGAATTTCCGCCGGCACGCCCAGCAGCTCGGTTTTGAGCGCATTGCTGTACGTGATGAAGCCGCCCAGAAAATAGTCGGAGCTGCCGGCGACGGAGGTGAAGCGCTCGCCCAGCATGCCGCCGGTGCAGCTTTCCGCCACCGCAACCGTCGCCTGTTTCTGCCGCAGCAGGTTGCCCACCACCACCTCCAGCGGGTCGCCGTTGCAGGAATAGAGGCGGTCTCCGAGCAACAGCTCGATGGGCGCGGCCACTTCCGCCAGCAGCGCTTCCGCCTCGGCTTCGGTGGGGCAGCGCGCGCGCAGGTGCACCTGCAGGTCGCCGTTGGCGGCCAGAATGGTGGTGGCGGGGTTGTCGTATTTCTTGTAGACCGGCGAGATGAGCGCGTCCAGGTCCGATTCGCTCATGCCGGTAACGCGCAGGAAGGCGGTGCGGATGGCCTGGCGCGGCACCAGGCGCGCCAACCGCGGCAGGCAGTGGCGCTCGAACATGGCCTGCAATTCGTGCGGCGGCCCCGGCAGCAGGATCACCACCGCGCCGGACTCCTCCACCCACTGCCCGGGGGCGGTGCCGCGGTCGTTTGAGAGCGCGTCCGCGCCTTCGATAACGAAGGCCTGCCGCTTGTTGATCTCCGCCATCTTGCGGCCGGCGCGGGCGAAGCGCTGCTCCAGGGCCGCGGCAATTTCGGAGTGGAAGTTCAGCCGGCGGTCGAGCGCCTGGGCCACGGCTTCGCGCGTGACGTCATCTTCGGTGGGCCCCAAGCCGCCCGACAAAATGACGATTTCGCCGCAGGAAACGGCGCGCCGCACCGCATCGGCCAGGCGATTGCGGTCGTCGCCGACCACGCATTTCGAGACAACCTCGACGCCGATGTTGTTCAACTGCGCGGTGAGATACAGGGAATTGGTGTCGAGCCGTTGCGGGGTCAGCATCTCCGACCCGACGGCGATGATCTCGGCATTCATAGACAGCCTCTCTTCAATGCGGAGCCGCGAAGGGTGTGGAGGTCTCGCGGAGAAGAACAAAAGAATTCCTCAGCGTTTTCTCTGCGTTCTCCGCGCCTTCGCGTTGAATGGAATTCCACGGTCCTAGATCAGCGGCCGGCCCTTGATGCCCACGTCCACGCGGTAGAGCGAATTGGTGGTGGCGACAATGGCCGAACGCGAAGGCGTGAAGGCCAGGCCGACCACGCCCGGCCCGGAGAGGAACAGTTCCGCGTTCCGGTCCGGCGTGATGCGAACCACGCCCTTGCGGCCGGAGAGCGACGCCGCCACGTACAGCCGGCCCTCTTCGTCGAACGCCATTCCCTGCGGCCGGCCCAGCCCGCGATAGAACGTTTCCACTTCGCCCTCGGACGAAATGCGGTGCACGGAATCGAAGCTGGACGTAGTCGGCCCGGTGACGTAGAGATAGCGGTCCGGCCCGAACGCCAGGTGGTAGGCGGCAATGGAAGGCTCGAGAGTGGCGAAGACGAAAATCTGGCGGTTGGGACTGATCTTGAAGACCGTCCCGCTGCGGTCGCCCACGTACAGGTTCTGCTCGCCGTCGAAGGCGATGCCGGTGGCCACGCCCATCCCCTCCACGTACACCGACATGCTGCCGTTGGGCGTCACCTGGTAGACGAAACCGTCGTGGCGGCTGGAAATGTAGAGCATGCCCTGGCGGTCGAAGGTCAGGCCGGTGGCGTTCATGAGGTCGTTGATGAACGGCTTCATGTTGAAATTCAGATCCACACGGTATATCGCCACGGGAACCTTCTGCCCGCGCGATCCGCTGAAGGTGGCGTAAATGTTGCCGAAGGGATCGATGGCGGGATTGGCCACCGGGTGCAAGCCTTCGGCGATGAGCACGCCGACCTCGCAGGCCCAGGAATCGCTCGAGAGCGTTCCCGTTTCCACCACCAGGTCTCCGGCGCTGGCGCCCTCCGGCACCCGCGCGATCACGAATGAATCGGAGCCGATGACGATGGGCGCGCCCACCTCGCCGATGGTGACGCGCGGCGGTTCCATCCGCGCAAATCCCTTGCCGCGGATTTGCAGTTCGCCCCCCGCGATCGCGGCGGGCGGCGTGACCTGGGCAATTTGTGGCCTGGAATCAGGGGTTTTCCGGACAGGCATATTCAACTAAAGATTATAGCTGCCAGCGCTGCGGTATCTGCGGGCCCGCGGCCCCGGATTCAATACAAATGAAAATGTCCCGCCAGCCACAGCACCAGCGCCCCGTAGATGCCGGCCATGGCGTCGTCCGCATTGATGCCCCACCCGCCGGGCAGCGCTTCCAGTTGCCGCACCGGGGCGGGCTTCCAGATGTCGAAGAGGCGGAACAGGGCGAACGCCGCCAGGTAGCTCTTCCAGTTGAGCGAGGCGGCTCCGGCCAGCGTAATCCATTGCCCGATCACCTCGTCCACCACCACGAATCCGGGGTCCTTCAAATTGGCCGCCTTCGCGGTGATGGTGGAGGCGCGCACGGCGGGATAAAAAAGCAGGGCGGCCAGCACCGCGAAGTGCCAGGGGGCGAGGCCGAGCCAGGAGTGCAGAACAATGGCAATGACGAGCGCGGCCAGAGAACCGGCCGTGCCGGGCGCCACCGGGCAATAGCCGGCGTAGAACCAGGTGGCGAGCAGTTTAGACATTCGTGGAGCCAGCGTTCAGCCAGCCATGCCGGCGTAGGTACAACCGTGCGCGATATCCGCCGCTCAGGCTGGGCCTGTCGAATCCCCGAAAAACTCTACCTGCAGCCGTAGAGCCGCCTTTCCAGGCGGCCATGCCGGCATTCGTGCCGGCATAGGCGGCGGATGCCGGCACGGATGCCGGCATGGCAAGCTGAAAGCTTGCTCCACGAAAACCGTTTTCATCCGTCGTAGTGAGGCTAAGGGTCATCCTGAGGTTGCCCTCTGTTACTTTTCCTCTTCCGGCTCCGTCTCGGGCGGGATGGGCGACGGGATGACGTATTTTTCCGACGCCCAGTTGCCTAGATCGATCAGCCGGCAGCGCTCGCTGCAAAACGGGAACTCGGGGGCGTCCGGCTTCACTTCCACCTTTTTGCAGATCGGGCATTTCATACGGCGATCTGGATGAGCGGCGGCCCGGGCGCGTGGGCGGCTAACACCGGCACGGTTTCGGTCGGGGGAAGCAGCGTCCCTACCAAGTCGTAGTCATGGGCCTCGGTCACGCGCAGCCGCCGGATTTCGCCGGGACGCGGTTCGGAGCCTTCGACGTCGTTGATGAGCGCGACGCCGTCGATTTCCGGCGCCTGCGTGGCCAGGCGCGCTTCCCAAAGCAGGTCGGTTTCCCGCGAAGGCCCTTCCACCAGCACCGCAAATTCCGCGCCCACCAGGCGGCGGTTGCGCGCCCGCGCGATGCGCCGCTGGATAGCCATCAGCCTCCGCTTGCGGTTGTAGATGGTCCGCCCGTCCACTTTGCCGTCCAGGTGAAAGCTGCCGCTGGTGTCCTCGTCCGAATATGTGAAAACGCCCAGGTTCTCGAACCGGGCGGCTTCCACGAACTGGCACAGCTCTTCGAAATCTGCGGCGGTCTCGCCCGGAAACCCGACAATGAAACTCGTCCGCAAGGCCACCCCGGGGATGGTGCGCCGGATGCGCTCGATCAGCTTCAGGAAAATGTCGCCGGAAGCGCCGCGCTTCATGCGCCGCAGCACGCGCGCGCTGGCATGCTGCAGGGGCATATCGAGGTATTTGACCAGCGCCGGGTTGGCGGCGATGGTGTCCAGCAGGCGCTGCGTGATCTTGTTCGGATAAGCGTAAAGAAACCGGATCCACTTCTCGTGCGTCGTTTCAATTTTGGCCAAGCGGTCCAATAAATGCGCCAATCCATCCTTGAGTCCGAGGTCTTCGCCGTAGCAGGTGGTATCCTGGCCGATCAGGTTGATCTCGCGCACACCCTGCCCGAAGAGGCGGGTGGCTTCGGCAATCACCGATTCGAAGCGCCGGCTGCGGAACGCGCCGCGATACTGCGGGATGACGCAGAAGCTGCAGGGGTGGTCGCAGCCCTCGGCGATTTTCAGGTAAGCGAAGTGGCGCGGCGTGGCCAGAACGCGGGGCGTGAGGTCGTGGTAAAGATAGGGCGCGGCGGGGCCGGCGCTTTCGGCCGCCAGGCCGTCGCACACGGCCACGATGCGGTCCAGTTCGTTGGTGCCGATGAGCGCGTCCACCTCGGGGATTTCCCGGCGGATATCGCCGCGGTAGCGTTCCACCAGACAGCCGGCGACGATCAGCTTTTGCGCACGGCCGGTTTTCTTGTATTCCGCCATTTCGAGGATCGTGTCGATGGATTCCTGCTTGGCGGGGTCGATGAAGCTGCAGGTGTTGACCACCAGCACATCGGCCTGATCGGGGTGTGGGGTGAGCTCGTGCCCTCCGGCCGCGAGTTGGCCCATCATGACCTCGCTATCGACCAGATTTTTGGGGCAGCCCAGACTGACAAAGCCTACTTTCAAGCGTGTATACCAAACCGGAATGAGGGATATTCCAATAGTTTAGCATCCCCCTGCGCGCTTCACCCGCATCAAGCCGGAAACGGGCTTGTCGGGAGCCCCGCGCTTGACGGCGGACTCCGGAACACGTTATCTTCGGACCAATCTCGCTTTCCTGGTTTTTCATGAAACGATTTATCATCGCGATCCTGCTGGTGCTCGGTTCCGCGCTGGCGCAATCCCAGAAATGGCCGCAGGATAAGGCCAACGACTGGTATGCGCGGCAGCCCTGGCTGGTGGGAAGCAATTACATTCCGGCTTACGCCGTAAATCAGCTGGAAATGTGGCAGGCCGACACCTTCGACCTGGACCGCATCAACCTGGAATTCATCTGGGCGGAGAATCTGGGCATGAACACCATGCGCGTGTTCCTGCACGACCTCCTGTGGAAGCAGGACCCGAGCGGGTTCCACAAGCGCATCGACCGATTCCTGAGCGTGGCCAAGAAGCACCACATCCGGCCCATTTTCGTCATCTTCGATTCCTGCTGGGATCCGTTCCCGGAGTTGTACCATCAGCGGCCGCCGCTGCCGGGAGTCCACAATTCGCGCTGGGTGCAGAGCCCCGGCCCCGCGGCCATGGCCGACCCCAAGCAGGTGGATCGCGTTCTAAATTACGTGCAGAACCTGGTGCTGTCATTTGCCGACGACGACCGGATTCTGGCCTGGGATGTCTGGAACGAGCCGGACAACATGAACCAGACCTCTTACGCCCAGTCGGAGCGGCCGGATAAGCTGGCTCTGGTGCAGGCGCTGCTGCCGAAGGTCTTCCAGTATGCCCGCTCCGGCCGCCCCACGCAGCCGCTCACTTCCGGGCTGTGGCAGGGCGACTGGTCGTCGCCGGACAAGCTGTCGGCCATCGAAAAGATCCAGCTGGAGGAGTCGGACATCCTGACCTTCCACGACTACGGCAAGCCCGCGGAGTTTGAACAGAAGGTGAAATCGCTCGAGCAGTACAACCGGCCGATTCTCTGCACCGAATACCTGGCGCGGCCCCTGGGCAGCACCTTCGAGGGCATCCTGCCCATCGCCAAAAAGTACAAGGTGGCGGCCATCAACTGGGGATTCGTGGCGGGCAAGACGCAGACCTGGCTGCCGTGGGATTCCTGGGTCCATCCCTACATCGACCACCAGCCCGAAGTCTGGTTCCACGACATCTTCCGCACCAACGGCGTTCCCTATAGCCAGCAGGAAGTGGATTTCATCCGCCAGACCATCGGCGATACGCAATCCCAGCAGGGCAAACCGAAGGCGCACAAAAAGGCGGCATAAACAAAATCGGAGCCGCGACCGTGAGGGAGCGGAATACAAGCGCTCCCTTCGGTCGCGACTGTGTTTTGGGAGAGCGGGCCGGAAGGCCCTACCCACTACATGAAGTAGTCTTTGACCTTCTCGAACAGGCCCTTTTCCGCGGGTGCGTTGTCCACCGGCAGAGTGTCGCGCAATTGCTCCAGCAGCTTGCGCTGCTCGCGGGTCAGGCGCGTGGGCACGCGGATTTCGACGTGCACGTAAAGATCGCCGCGGCCGCCGCCGTTGAGCGTCGGGCACGCCCTTGTGCCGCGCAGCCGGAACTGCGCGCCGTTCTGCGTGCCTTCCGGGATCTTCAGCTTCTGCGGCTCTTCGAGCGTGGGCACTTCGATCTCGGCGCCCAGCGCGGCCTGCGCGATGTTGACGGGAATGGTGCAGTGCAGGTCGCTGCTCGCGGCGCTCGAAGAAGGGGTGCTGCGCTTGACCTTCAGGAACACGTAGAGATCGCCGCGGCGGGCCGCCGTGCGCGCCGGGCTGGCCTTCGTTGGCCAGGCGCAGGCGCGTGCCGTCGTCCACGCCCGCCGGGATGTTGACCTTCAGCTTGCGCTGCACCTGCCGGTAGCCGTGGCCGCGGCACTGCGCTGCAGGGGTTGCGGATGATCTGGCCGGCGCCGCTGCAGGTGCTGCAGGTGCGGCGGATGGAAAGAAAGCTCTGCTGATAGAGCACCTCGCCGCGGCCGTGGCAGGTGGGGCAGGTGGTGGGGCGCGCTGCCGGGTTCGCAGCCGGAGCCGTTGCAGCGGTCGCACTGCTCCATGCGCGGCACCTGGATTTCGGCGGTCATGCCGAAGACCGCTTCTTCGAAACTGATCTCCAGGTCGTAGCGGACATCTTCGCCGCGCTGCGCGCGCGGCGCCCCGGCGGCCGCCGCCGCCGCCGAACAGATCGCCGAAGCCGAAGAAATCGCCCAGAATGTCGCTGAAATCGGCGAAGGCGTCGGGATTGAAGCCGCGGCTGCCGGCCGCGCCCTGCAGGCCGGCGTGGCCGAAGCGGTCGTAAGCGGCGCGCTTCTGCGGATCGCTCAGCACGCTGTAGGCTTCCGAGGCTTCTTTGAACTTCTCCTCGGCGGTGGGGTCGTCGGGATTGCGGTCGGGATGGTACTTGCAGCGCCAGCTTCCGGTAGGCGGCCTTGATATCCGCGTCGCCGGCGTCCCGGCCCACACCCAGAACTTCGTAATAATCTCTTTTCGCCACGGGATTCACAGCGCTTACGGTTGACCGCCACTTTCACCATGGCCGGCCGGAGGAGCTTGCCTTTGAAATTATAGCCGCGCTGGAACTCGCCCAGGACCGTCTGGTCCTCGCGCGTCGTCGGTCTCGACGCGCTCCACCGCCTGGTGCAGGTTGGGATCGAACCGTTTGCCGGCGGTCTCGATCGGCTCCAGGCCCAGTCTTCTTGAGCGTTTCGGAAAGGCGCTGGTAGATCAGCTCGACTGCCCTTGGCGTATTCCGTGTCGCTGGTTTCCACCTTGAGCGCGCGCTCGAAATCGTCCAGCACGGGAAGCAGCGTCGCGCACCAGATCCATGGCGGCGAACTGCAGAAAATCGGAGCGCTCGCGCTCGGCGCGGCGGCGCGCGTTATCGAATTCGGCCCGGGCGCGAAGCAGGCGGTCGTGCAGCTCGGCCTTTTCGGCGGCCAGGCGGTCGCGCTCCGCGGTCAGCGCTGCCAGCTGACCCTCCGGCGGTCTCGGCGGGCAGATTCTTCGTCGACATTCGGACGTTTTCCGGATTCTGGGTGTCCACTCTTTATTAGCTTACCAAAGCGGGCAGGCGGCTTCGGGCAGAAACGCCTACAGTTCCGCGTGCTTCCAGCGCCCGGCTGGTCTGCAGCACCGCCGCCATCACGCGCTCATAGTGCATGCGCATGGGGCCGAGCACGGCCACTTTGCCGGGCAGGCCGCTGGCCAGCCGGACGGTCATGCCGATCAGCGCCAGGTCCTTCATGGCGGGGTGGGCCTGCTCCAGCCCGACGTGGACTTCCAGTTCGCCGGGCGGCTGCTCCAGGAAACGGTCGAGCAGTTCGATCAGCCGCTTCTTCTCTTCCAGCGCCCGCAGCAGCTCGCGCATCTTCTCGCGGGTCAGGTGCAGGTCCAGGCCGAACAGGTTGGAAGCGCCCTCCATGTGCACTTCCGGGAGACGTATCCACGTCCAGCAGGCCCTTCTGGTAGAGCATCTGCAGCTTGCGCAGCACGGCCTCGTACAGCTCGCGCTCGGCCATGATGCGGCGCAGCAGCTCGCGGCGCGCCTCACCCAGCTGCCAGCCGCCGAAATTGCGGTTGACGTAGTTGCGGATCGAGGCCAGCTCGTCCGGCGAAACCGGCTCGTCCAGGGTAATCACGCGGTTGCGGACCATGTGATCGCGCGTCACCAGCATCACCAGCACGCGGCGGTCGGCCAGCGGCACCAGCTCGATCTGGTCCAGCTCCTGCGCCAGAGCCGGCATGCGCCGCGGCGATCCCGACATTGCGCGTCAGCTCCATCAGCATGTGGCTGGACCGCTCCACGTGCGCGCCTACCGAATCCAGGCCGAAGAACTGGCTCGCCATCCGGCCGGTATCGAGCGTCGTGCAGCGCGCGGCGGCCAGCGAGCCCGCACGTAGAACCGAAAAGCCTTTTCCGTGGGGATGCGGCCGGCGGAAGTGTGCGGCTGCGAAAGGTAGCCTTCATCCGCCAGGTCCGCCATCACGTTGCGGATGGAGGCCGGGCTCAAGCTGCTCTGGCGCAGCTTGGAGAGCGTCCGCGAGCCTACCGGCTCGCCCGTTTCGATGTATTCCTTGACGATGGAATACAGGATCTCGCGGTGCCTGCTCTTGAGCTCTCCATCCATCGCGTTGGGGCCCCCTACGTACAGTTCTCCACACATGATTGTAACGAACTGAAACCAAAGGGTCAACTTTGAGAGATTTTAATCATGTTAGGATTGCGGCGAAACGAGGTGTTCGCATCGAACCTACACGGCGGCAGGTGATAGCCGGCACGCCCGGCGCCATGGCCCTGGCAGCGCAGGCACAAACGGGTGCGCGCGCCTCCAGGCCCAACATCGTTCTCATCATTTCAGACCAGTTCCGCTGGGACTGCGTCGGCGCCATGGGGGTCAACCCGCTCAACCTCACTCCCAATCTGGACCGCATGGCGTCCCGCGGCGTGATCTTCCGCTCCGCCTTCGCCGCACAGCCCGTATGCGCGCCGGCGCGCGCCAGCATCTTCACCGGCCAGTATCCCTGCCGGCACGGCGTCTGGCGCAACGGCATCGCGCTGCCGGAGAACGCCGTCACGCTGGCCAAGACACTGCGCGGTGCGGGCTACTCCGCCAATTACATCGGCAAATGGCACCTGGGCACGGACAATCCCGCCGCCGTCCCGCGCGAATCGAGCGCCGGACCGGTGAAGCCCTCCGAGCGCGGCGGCTTTCTGGATTTGTGGGAAGGCTCCAACCTGCTCGAATTCACCTCCCACGCTTACGAGGGCGACCTGTACGACAACGATGGCCGGCCCATCCACTACGCCGGCCAGTATCGCACCGACTTCATGACCGGGCGCGCCCAGCGCTTCCTCGGCGCCGCGCGCCAGCCGTTCTTCCTCACGCTTTCTTACCTGGAGGTGCATCACCAGAACGACAGCGACACCTTCGACCCGCCCCGCGAATACAAGGGCCGGTATGCAAATCCGTTCATCCCCGAAGATCTGCGCCCGCTGCCCGGCTCGTGGCCCAGCCAACTGGCGGATTACTACGCCTGCGTCGCCAAAATGGACGAAACCGTGGGCACCATCCGCCGCACCCTGGCCGAAACCGGTCTCGACCGCAACACCATCCTGGCGTTCATGAGCGACCACGCCTGCCACTTTAAGACCCGCAACGACGAATATAAGCGCAGCCCGCACGAGGGCTCCATCCATATCCCACTGATCGTCGAAGGGCCCGGTTTCAATCGCTCGCTCCAGATCGCCGAACCGGTGAGCCAGGTGGATCTGATGCCGTCGCTACTCGAAGCGGCCGGCATGGCCGTGCCGGCGTCCGTGCAGGGTAGGAGCTTTTTGCCGCTGCTCGACCGCCGCACCGAAGGCTGGCGCGGCGAGGTTTTTTTCCAGATGCAGGAATTCGTGACGGGCCGCGGCCTGCGCACCCCGCAATACACCTACGCCGCCATGGCGCCCAAAGCTCCGGGATGGAAGGCCGCGCCGTCGGCGGAAAAATACGTCGAGTACGTTCTCTACGACAACTACGCCGATCCTTTCCAGCAGGTCAACCTGGCCGGCCGGGCGGCATACCGGCCAGTCGCCGAACAGTTGCGCCGCCGCCTGCTGGCGCGCATGGAAGAAGCCGGCGACGTCAAGGCCGTCATCGAGCCGTGCTGGTTTCCGTATTCGTAGCGGGCTCCCTCTTGTTCGAGCCGATTTTACGGTCCGAATTGTTTTCTTCGCTGTTGGAAGATACAATACCTCTGAAACTCTCCCGCAACACGGGACGACCGGGTTGGTGATCCTTTGCACAGGGCCGGTCCGCCGGAGGCGGCATGCCGCCCTGCCAAGGGCTCCGAGGTGTAGGTTATGGCGATATCGCGACGACATTTCTTCTTCGGCTCCCTGCTGGCTGGAGCGGTGCCGAAAGGCGGCTTCGGCAGCACGCCGTCCCTGAAGCTGATGGGCTACAAATCGCCCAACGAAAAGCTCAACATCGCTTCCATTGGAGCCGGCGGGAAGGCCACCAGCGATATCCGGGCCTGCTCGGCCACGGAAAATATCGTGGCGCTGTCCGACGTGGACGATAAGTCGGCGGCCGAGATTTACAAGCAATTCGACAAGCCGCCCAAGTACCGCGATTTCCGCAAGATGCTGGACCAGGAGGGCAAAGGCATCGACGCCGTAATTGTCGCGATTCCGGATTTCATGCACGCCGTGGCCGCCATGGCCTGCATGGAGCGGGGCAAGCACGTCTACGTGCAGAAGCCGCTGACGCGCACGGTGTGGGAAGCCCGCATGCTCACCGAAGCCGCCGCCAAATATGGCGTGGCCACGCCAGATGGGCAACCAGGGCTACTCCAACGAGGGCACGCGGCAGTGCGCCGAGATGGTCTGGAACGGCGAGATCGGCGACGTGCACACGGTCTACGCCTGGACGGACCGGCCCATCTGGCCGCAGGGCCTGACCGAAATTCCACCGCCGTCGCCGGTGCCGGAAACGCTCGACTGGGACCTGTGGATCGGTTGCGCGCAGCCGCGGCCCTACACCTCCGGCGGCGACGGCTATCCTACCGGCTTCGCCCATGGTAATTTCTACAACCCCGCCAACTGGCGCGGCTTCTATGATTTCGGCTGCGGCTCCCTGGGCGACATGGCATGCCACATTCTGGGCGCGGCCAACCTGGCGCTGAAGCTGGGAGCGCCCACCAGCGTGGAGTGCGTCAAAAAAGAGGGCAACAGCAGCTTCATGTTCCCCAAGTCCTCCACCATCAAATTCACATTTCCGGCGCGCGGCTCCATGCCGCCGGTGACCATCTATTGGTCCGATTCGCAGAAGGAAAATCCGAAGGTGGACGGCGTGCCGGATGGCGAACTGATCGGGGACCTGCCCAATCCGCGGGCCGGGCAGGGGCGCGGGGGCGCCGGGCGCGGCGCAGGCCAGGCAGCCGGCGGGCGCGCGGCTATGCCGCCAAGCCCATTCGTCGGGCGGGTGTTCAATTACGAGCAGTTCAAAGCCGGCATGGAGGAGGCGAAAGAGGCGGGCAGGACGGTGCGCACGCCCTCGGCCGACGGCAGCCTGTTCGTGGGCGATAAGGGCATGTTGACCACCGGCACCTACGGCGAGGATACCCGCCTGGTGCCGATGGACAAGATGCAGGAGTACCACTTCCCGCCGGAACTGCTGACCCGCCCACCTTCCGGCATGAACGCGCACTACCGGGACTGGATCCGGGCCTGCAAAGGCGGCGAACCTTCCTGCTCCAATTTCAGCGTGGCCGGTCCGTTCACGGAATGGATCGTGATGGCCGTCATCTCCACCCGCGTGGAAGGCCGGCTGGAATGGGACCCGGTGCGCCTGCGCTTCACCAACAGCGCCGAAGCCAACAAGTACGTCCGCCCGTTCTACCGCAAGGGCTGGGCCCCGAACTGGAAGGGATAAACTGCAGCCGGCGGCGATCGGAGCCGGGGCGGGTATGCCCGTGTGGAAAAAGCGATAATTGGCCGCCGATGAACGCCGATAAGTCTTTTGCTTTGAATCCGCGTTTACCCGCGTTCATCGGCGGCCAGCCATTTGGAAGGGTTTTTCGGCATCCTGCTACACTACAGGCCCGTTTGTGCTTGTGCATTTCTGCCAAGGCGGCCGGCCAGCCCCATATCGGTGGGTGCCGCGTTTTCCGCCGAAATGTTCTAAAATGAGCGTTCGCCATGTCCGAGCATTCCAAATTTCTGCTCGCCGATAGCCAGATCCCCACGGTGTGGATGAACGTGCTGCCGCTGCTCCCGGAGCCGCTCGCCCCGCCCCTGAACCCGCAGACCCGGGCGCCGCTGACGCCGCAGGATCTGCAGCCGATCTTCCCCATGGAGTTGATCGAGCAGGAGTTTTCGCCCAAGCCGGAAATCGATATCCCCGGCGAAGTGCTGGATATCTACCGGCTATGGCGCGCCACGCCGCTTTATCGCGCGCGGCGCCTGGAAAAGGCGCTCGATACCCCGGCGCACATCTATTACAAGTACGAAGGCACCAGCCCGGCGGGCAGCCACAAGCCGAATACGGCGGTGGCGCAAGCCTATTACAACAAGCGGGCGGGCGTCCACCGCCTGGCCACCGAAACCGGCGCCGGCCAGTGGGGCAGCGCGCTGGCCCTGGCGTGCACCTTTTTCCGGATGGAGTGCACGGTCTACATGGTGCGGGTGAGCTACGACCAGAAACCGTACCGCCGCATGATGATGCACACCTGGGGCGCCGAGGTTTTCCCCAGCCCCAGCGCCCAGACCAATTCCGGCCGCGCCATTCTGGCCGCCTCGCCGGATTCGCCCGGCAGCCTGGGCATCGCCATCAGCGAAGCCGTGGAGGACGCGGCCACCCACCCCGACACCAACTACTCGCTGGGCAGCGTGCTGAACCATGTGCTGCTGCACCAGACCGTGATCGGGCAGGAAGCCAAGCTGCAGATGGAGATGGCCGGCGAGCAGCCGGACGTGGTGATCGGCTGTTTCGGCGGCGGCAGCAATTTCGGCGGCCTGGCGCTGCCGTACGTTCCCGACCGGCTGGCCGGCCGCGGCCCCCGCATCCTGGCCGTGGAGCCGGCCGCCTGCCCCAGCCTCACCAAGGGCAGCTTCGCTTACGATTACGGCGACACGGCAAAGTTGACGCCGCTGATCAAGATGTACACGCTCGGGCACGATTTCGTGCCGCCGGGGATTCATGCGGGCGGTTTGCGCTATCACGGCGCTTCGCCGCTGCTCAGCCACCTGCGTCCACCTGGGGCATATTCAGGCGAAGGCTTACCCGCAAGTACCAGTATTCGAGGCGGCGCTCACATTTGCCCGCACCGAGGGGATCCTGCCCGCGCCGGAATCGGCCCATGCCATTCGCGCCGCGGTGGATGAGGCGCTGGAGGCGCGCGAGGAAGCCCGGCCCCGCAATATCCTGTTCTGTTTGAGCGGCCATGGCCATTTCGATTTAGCCGCCTACGAGAATTATTTGGCCGGAAATTTGAAAGATTATCGAACACCAGAGCGCCGCAATATGACCGGCCATATCCCCTCATTTGGGGGTAGTTTGAATTAGGTAAAAATATTGTTTAGAAAACCCTTGATCAGTACTGACGTTGGTGCTAGATTTATCATGGATGGACTAGTACGAAGGCATTCAGCCGGTTTAGAGTGATATGTTCGCCAGCATCTTCATTATCGTCGTGAGTTGCGGCCTGTTCGTATACTGGCTCCGGTACACATGTGTCGAGCTGCTTCGCAGCCAGTCCGCCTGGGCAGCCGCGTTCAATCCGGCCGTCCAGGGTACCTTCAGCTTCGCCGAAATCCAGAAAGAGTTGAACGCGGGCGGCGAACTGAATCCTCTTCGCAAACTCCTGCAGCGCGATTACGAAGTGCTGATGTACCTCACCCGCCACGCCTCCGGCCTGCAACTGAACAGCTTCGAAGAGAAGCTTCTGTTCTGGGATTATAAAGCAATGCGTTGCTGGTACGCTCTAACCCGCACCGCCGCTCCCGAGCAGGCGCGTCAGGCTCTTGCCGAGATGGCCTCCGTGTTGAACGTTCTGGCAGGCCGCATCGGCCAGCGCGCCGGCCTCGCCACCGAAGCGTAACCCGCGTTCTTCCCTCGCAACCCTCGCCGCTCTTCTTGTATATTTTTCGTTATCCTGATTCGCGGTTCGGCTCTCCGCGTGCTCTAAAATGAAAACCGTGGAATCCGAAGCGACTCTCCAACTGGCTGTTGACCGGCTCAATTCCGTGCGCCGTGAAATCGCGAAAGTCATCGTCGGCCAGGATGACGTCGTCGAAGGCGTGCTGATCTGCCTGTTGTCGGCGGGACACGTCCTGCTCGAAGGCGTTCCGGGACTGGGCAAGACCACGCTCCTGCGCACCCTGGCGCGGACTCTCCAACTCAAATACTCGCGCATCCAGTTCACGCCCGACCTCATGCCCGCCGACATCGTCGGCAGCATGATCATCGAGACCGACGAGCGCGGCGGCAAAGCCCTGCGCTTCCAGCCGGGGCCCATCTTCGCCAACCTGGTCCTGGCCGACGAGATCAACCGCGCCACCCCCAAAACCCAGTCGGCGCTGCTCGAAGCCATGCAGGAACGAACCGTCACCAGCGGCACCACCACGCATGAGCTGGAACGCCCGTTCCTGGTGATGGCCACGCAGAATCCCATCGAGATGGAAGGCACCTACCCGCTGCCCGAAGCGCAGCTCGACCGCTTCCTCATGAAGATTCTGGTCACCTATCCCAGCCGCGACGAGCTGAACCGCATCGTCGAGCGCACCATCCAGCGGGAAGAGCAAACGCCGGTTCCGGTGATGGACCGCGACGCCATCCTGCAGGTGCGCTCCGTCTGCCGCGAGGTGCTGGTGGCGCCGCACGTGCAGGAGTACGCCATCCAGCTGGTGATGGCCACCCAGCCGGAGCAGCGCGAAGCGCACGAGCTGGCGCGCAAGTACATCCGCTACGGCAGTTCGCCGCGCGGCGCGCAGGCGCTGGTGGAATGCGGCCGCGTGCGCGCGCTGATGCGCGGGCGCTTCCACCTGTCCATCGAGGACATTCAGACACGTCGCGCCGGCGGTGCTGCGCCATCGCATCATCCTGAATTTCGACGCGCATGCCGACGGCCAGACCCCGGAGACCGTTTTAAGCGCTATCATCAAGGGCGTAACCGCGCAGGCATCCGTCGCATAGGTACGGTATGGCGTCCGCTCCCCTGCTGGACCGCGAGTTTCTGGAGAAACTGGAACGGCTCACCATCCACTGGCAGAAGTCGTTCGCCGGACTGGTGGGCGGACACAACCGCTCGCGCTTCGCCGGCGCCGGGCAGGAATTTCTCGACCACCGCAATTTTCACCACGGCGACGATCTGCGCGCCGTCAACTGGCGCGCCTATCTGCGCCTGGAAAAGCTGTTCCTGAAGATGTTCCAGGTGGAGCCGCGCGTGCCCGTGCGCATGCTGCTCGATGTCAGCGATTCCATGCTGGCGCACGGCAGCGCCAAATTCGAGTACGCGCGCAAGCTGGCCGCGGCGCTGTGCTACGTCGGGCTGGTGCGCCTCGACACCATTGAAGTTCACGGCTTTTCGAGCCGCCTGACGCGGCGCATCTTCTCCACCGGCGGCCGGCACCGCTTTACCGGCGTGATGGACGCCATCGGCGGCGCTCGACCCCGGCGGCGCCACCGATTATCTGGCGGTGGTGCGCGAATTCATCGGCGCCTATTCGCAGCGCGGCCTGGTCATCGTGATTTCGGATTTCCTGGACGACAGGGGCTGCGAGCGCGCCCTGCAGTACCTGGCCGATTTCGGCCACGAGCTGATGCTGCTGCAGCTCTGGGCCGAGGAAGACCGCACCCCGCCGTGGACCGGCGAACTGGAGCTGCGGGATGCCGAAACCGGCGTCGTCCCGCAAACTGGATTTCGACGACGACGCGCGCCAGCGCTACACCCGCTCGTTCGACGAATACAGCGCCGCCATCCAGACCATGGCCATGCGCAGCGGCGGGCGCTATGCGGGAATTTCCACCGCGCAATCGCTGGACAGCGTGATTTTCGGCGAGCTGATTCGCGTGAGGGGAATCGCGTGAGGGAAGCGGCGCGAAACGCGAGGCAGACTGGTGATCCCTCCGTGGAGCCGCCTTTCAGGCGGCCATGCCGGCATTCGTGCCGGCATCGGGTATGCCGGCTTGAAAGCCGGCATGGCAAGCTGAAAGCTTGCTCTACGAAGGCGGCGCATTTCTCGTGCATCAGGGCGGCCGAGGGCCGATTAGCGACCCGGGGAGTGAGGGTGCCATGTATCTGCTCAATCTTTCGTGGCTCCAGTTCGCAGCCGTGTTCGGATCCATCGCGGCATTTGCGGTGGCGCTCTATCTGCTGGACCGGTCCCGGCGCAAGCAGGTGGTTTCGACGCTGCGCTTCTGGGTGGCCGCCGAGCAGCCGGCGGCGCGCGCCCGCCGGCGGCACATCAGCAGCCCTGGTCGCTGATTCTGCAACTGGTCAGCATGGCGCTGCTGATCCTGGCCATCGCCCAGCTGCGCTTCGGCAGCCCCGCTGCAGCGCCGGCCGCGACCACGTCCTCATCCTGGATACCTCCGCCTGGATGGGCGCGCGCTCCGGCAACCGCACGCTCATGGACCTGGCCCGGGAGCGCGCCCGCCGCTACCTGCGCGCGCTGCCCGCCCGCGACCGCGTCATGCTGGTGCGCGCCGACGCCCTGGCCACGCCCGCCACCGGCTTCGAGCCCGACCGCCGCAAGCTGGAAGCGGCCATTCGGGATTCCCAGCCCGGCTCCACCGCCCTCAACCTGGAGCAGGCCCTGGCCTTCGCCCGCCACATTCAGGCCGAAGCCGGCGGCCGCACCGGCGAGATCGTCTTCGTGGGCTGCGGACGCACCACCGCCGAGCGACGATCCTGGAAGCCCCGCCGCGCAATTTGCGCGTGCTGCTGGTGCCCGACGCCGTCGAAAACGCCGGCCTGCGCAAGATCGGCATGCGCCGCTCCGCCAGCGACCCGGACCTTTGGGAGATCTACGTCTCGGCGCGCAATTACGGCACCGCGCCGCGCAACGTGACGTTGTCGCTGCGAGTTCGGGCCGCCCGAACAAGAGCTACTCGCGTGGCCGCCGGCTCGCAGCAATTCACGCTCGCCGCCCGGCGCGGTACAGGCGGTGAGCTTCGCATATCGCGCCCGCACCGGCGGCATTCTGGGCGTCACCCTCACCCCGCACGACGCCTTCCCCGCCGACGACCACGCCGAGCTGGAACTGCCCGCCCAGCCCACGCTCACCGTCACCGTCTACTCCAATGAGCCCGACCTGCTGCGCCCCATGCTGGGCGCCGCGCCGCGCGTCGCCGCCGTCTACCGCAAGCCGGAAGAGTACCGCGCCGATGACCGCGGCCTGGTGATCCTCGACCGCTTCATTCCGCCGCAGCGGCCCGCCGCCGATTCCATCTGGATCGATCCGCCCGCCTAGGGCTCGCCCATTCCCGTCCGCCAGACCGTCGAGCAGGTGGCATTCAAAGCCTGGAATGCCGACCATCCGGCCACCGCCGGCCTGCGCGCCAAGGATTTCAAACTGGAAAAGGCCAGCGTCTTCGCCGCCGACGCGGACGAGCAGATCGGCGAGGTGGATGCCGGGCCCGGTGATCGTGGCGCGCGCCGGGCCTCCCCGCGTCGTGGCGCTTCGGTTTCCATCCCGGCGCTTTCCGCCATGCGCTACGAATTGGCCACGCCGCTGCTGTTCGCCAACCTGCTGCGCTGGCTCTCGCCGGAAATTTTCCGCCGCTGGGAAATCAGCGGCGGCAGCGTGGGCACCATCCGCCAGCCGATGGATGAGGACATGCCGGAAAGCGACATCCGCGTGGTCACCGAGGACGGCACCGCGCTGCCCTTCACCCTGCGCGACCGCACCCTCGATTTCTTCTCCGGCACGCCGGGCCTGGTGCGGGTGGCGGCGGGCGATCGCGAATACGTCTATTCGCTGACCCTGCCGCAGCTCTGGGATACGCAGTGGGAGCCGCCGGCGGGGACGCGCGCACGGCATCCCGCGATTTGCGCCGTGCGCTCGATCGTTCGAGCGATATCTGGCCGCTGCTGGCGCTCGCTGGGAGCCGCCGGGCTGCTGGCGGAATGGCTGCTCTTCGGCCGCGGCCGGCGCCCGCGCGTGCGCCGCCTGTTGACGTTCCTGGGAATCCGGGAGCGCGGCCGGGCCATTCCGGCGGAGGTGCGGCGATGAACTTCGAACACCCGTGGGTGCTGCTGGCGGTCCTGCTGCCGCTGGCCTGGGCGGCCTGGGAATGGCGCGGGTCGCAGCGCCGTGCGGCTCTGCTGCTCAAGGCCGGCGCGTTCGCCGCCATCGTCCTGGCGCTGGCCGAGCCGCGCCTCATCGTGTTTGAGCGCAAGGTCGCGGTGGCCGTGCTGGCCGACACTTCCGCCAGCATTCCGCCGCAGGATCTGGTGGCGGAATCGGCCCTGGCGGATAAGCTGGACCGCAGCCGCGGCGCCAACTGGGTGCGCGTGATTCCGTTCGCCCGCGCCACGCGGCTGGCCGCCGCCGAGGAGCATCCCAAGGATCGGTTGGGACCTGCGCCACACCGCCGGCGTCGGGCGGCCATGCCACCAACCTGGAAGCGGCCATTCGCGACGGCATCGGCTCGCTGCCGCCCGGCATGGTGCCGCGCCTGCTGGTGGTCTCCGACGGCAACGAAAACCTGGGCAGCGTTTCCCGCGCCATCTGGCAGGCGCAGCGGCTCGGCATTCCCATCGATACCGTGGCTCTGCCCGGCCGCCCCAAGCCCGGGCTTGCTGCTCGAATCCGTCGGCTTTCCGGGGCAGGTGTTCAGCGGCGAGCGCTTCCCCATCGAAGTGACCATCGCTTCGCCCCGCGATGCCGAAGCCACCGTCGAAATCAGCGCCGAAGGCAAATCCATCGGCAACAACCGGGTGGCGCTGGCCGAGGGCGAAAACCATCTGCGCCTGCAAGCCAGCGTCAACTCCGCCGGGGCCATCGCGCTGGCCGGCAAGATCTCCGCCCAGGGCCTGGGCGAAGCCCATTTCGAAGACGCCATCACTCTGCGCAGCCCGCGCGTGCTGCTGGTTTCGCACGATCCCGAATCGAGCGAGGAGCACCTGGTGCGCACGCTCGAAGCCAACCAGTTCGCGGTGGAGCGCTCGCCCGAACGGCATTCCGCAAAATCTGGCCGATTATCAGCTGGTCGTCATCAACAACTGGAACCTGGAATCGATTCCCGAAGCCCGGCAGGCGGCGCTCGAGGATTTCGTCAAACAGGGCGGCGGGCTGCTCTGGATCGCCGGCGAGCACGACGTCTACGTGGAAAAGAAGGGCGACGAGAGCCCGCTGGAGCGCACCCTGCCGGCCAAGCTGGCCCCGCCGCGCACGCCCGAAGGCACCGCCGTGGTGCTGATCATCGACAAGTCGTCATCCATGGAGGGCCGCAAGATCGAGCTGGCGCGCTACGCCGCCATCGGGGTGGTGGATAACCTGCGCCCCATCGACACCGTGGGCGTGCTGATCTTCGATAATTCCTTCCAGTGGGCGGTGCCCCTGCGCAGGGCCGACGACCGCGACTCCATCAAACGCATGATCGCCGGCATCACGCCGGATGGCGGCACGCAGATCGCGCCCGCCCTCACCGAGGCTTACCAGCGCATCCTTCCCGTGCCGGCCATCTACAAGCACATCGTGCTCATGACCGACGGCATCTCCGAAGAGGGCGACAGCATGGCGCTGGCGCGCCAGGCCGTGGCCAACCACGTCACCATTTCCACCGTCGGCCTGGGGCAGGACGTGAACCGCGGCTTCCTGGAGAAGGTCGCGTCCTCGGCCGACGGCAAATCGTATTTCCTCAACGATCCCGGTCGGGCCTGGAGCAAATGCTCCTCCGCGACGTCGCAGGAGCACACCGGCAACACCGCCGTTGAGAAATCGATTCATCCCAAGGTCGCCAAGCAAGCCGAGATCCTGGAAGGCGTGGGCATGGATAGCGCCCCCGCGCTGCGCGGCTACATCCGGTTCCAGGCGCGGCCGTCGTCGGACACCATTCTGGAGGCGGACCGGGACCCGCTGTTTGTCCGCTGGCAATACGGCCTGGGCCGGGCCGCGGTGTTCACTTCCGATGCCAAGAACCGCTGGGCCATCAATTGGGTCACCTGGCCGGGATATCGACCGCTTCTGGGCCAACGTGGGCCGCGACCTGCTGCCGCACTCGCCGCAGACCGAAACCAGCGCCGATTTCGACCGCGCCGCCAACGAGCTGGTAGTGGATTACCGGCTCTCCAGCGCCGTGGAGGAGCCCGCCGAGATTCCGGCCATCTATGCGCTCGGCCCCGGCGGATTTCAGGCGCCGCTGCAGGTGAGCAAGATCGCCGCCGGCCATTACCACGGCCGCATGCCGATCGGCCAGAACCAGGGCCTGTTCCGCATCCGCCCGGTGGCCGACTCGCGAGCTTTCCCGGAAATCGGCTTCTACCGCCAGGAAGACGAAATGCTGGAGTACGGCAACAACCAGCCTCTGCTGCAGCGGATCGCCTCCGCCACCGGCGGCCATTTCAACCCCGCCGCGCAAGCCGTTTTCGATTCCGGCGGCCGCAGCATCCGCACCACCATGGACCTCTGGCCCGGCCTGCTGGTTTTGGCCCTGCTGCTGAATCTAGCCGAGCTCCTCCTGCGCAAATGGCACGGCCTGGCCGAGGCCCTGCACCTGGGACGGCCATCGGCGGCAGAAGCGGGAGCCTGAACAGCGGGTAGTGGGCCGGCTTGAGCGCACGGGCGAAGGCTTCTGGGGGCGACTTTTCGGCCAAGTGGATTGCGGAACCCTCGGGCGACTTTCCGTGGTGGGTCGTGAGACACGACCAGCCCTAAGTTGGCTCCTCATTTTAGCGGCTTTAGGACCTTCCGGAGATCCTCGAAACCACTTTGAATGATCTGCAATCCCGCGATCAACCCCTTGGTCTTCTTAGTTACGGAGTCTGTGTGTTCGGTCGATCTCACCACTTGGTATTCTTCCGCTGGCAGGACCTGCACGACAATTGGGAGAATCGAGCGTAGCACCTTCAGCCACGACTCGATTACCGCATCGGGGTTCGCTGTTATGACTTCCTGCTTAACTTCAAACGCCTTCGGGTCGGAGACTTTGGCTCCCGCAACCTCCTCCCGCAGAGCACCGATCACGCAGATCAAAAACTGCTTTGAAGCGGGGAAGTCGAGCAGTCGGCTCTGCTTCTGCTCAATTTCGGTCAGATCCCCCTTTGCCCTCAGTTCCTGCTTGAGGCGATCGTAAGCCCATCCAAGTGTCTGAACTGCGAAGATGTGGCCAATGCTAACCCATCGGGGGAACACCGTGCCATACGTGGTGTCGGATTCGAATATGTCAGCCTTGGCGCGAATCGCTGTCTGGAGGTCTCCGCTGAAGGCACAAACCATCTGTCCAACTTGATCAGCGAACAAGGATGTCGCTGGCTTCCGCGTGCTGTCCCTGCGGTGAACATATTCGACCCCTTTGCTTTCAAACTCATGTTTGATGCGTACCTGGACCGGATCGTTGCTCCTTCGATCCCAGGCAATGATCGAGTTCTGCGTATTGTTCCCCGCAACGATCGTCGGGATCATCGCTGGCGAGTCTACGGTAATTACGCGCGCCAAGACAGACACGTTCTTTGCGTGCGCAGCACCGGCCGCGTGTATGGCGCCGGTAGTTTGGGCCCCGTTCACGACCGAGACACCCGTTATCCGGAGCTGCTTTTCTTTTTCGTCGAGCTTAGCCTTTTTAGTGACAATCGTTATGCCGTTGTTGAGGACGAAGAACGCGCCTGGGGTCTTTTCCGCCGTTTCTTTGATACGGTTATTAACGTTTCCAGACACCTTGCGGGCCCCGAGAAAGTCGCGCAGATTTGCGCTGAATAGCGCATTTTTGTGCTTTTCGTAGAGGTCGTACAGAAGTTGGCCATTAAGTGAGAGTACGTAGGCTCGCCAGTCCGGACCCGCTTGAGATATGACATCGGAAGCCGGAAAGAGCACTTCATCCTTTACCTGGATAGATCCTATAGAGGTCAGATATAACGCTTCTATCCGCCTGAGTCCGAGCTCGAGAACCTCGACCTCGGCTCCTTTCACGAGTTCCAACCCCTCGAGTAGGTGCCGAACCGCCTTCAGTTCTTTGTCGACGTTGTGGGACTCCAGTGCGTTGTGCGCATACGCGAAGATGAGCTTCGTGATGGTCTTCTTATAAAGCCCATCCCTCAAGAGTTTGGCCTGGGAGCGGACCGCATCCGGGACCTCCTCAATTGGGGTCCGCAGTAGCCATGCGGCAGCGGTGTTCAAATCGCCGGCCTTGTTCGCGGGCGCGGCGACCCGGCCCCAATGCTTGCCGGTGTATCCTTGGGCAACGCACGCAACGCCATCCGCTTCACTGATGTAGATGATGTCCGCCTTCTTATCCGACGGGTGATCGGTCAGGCTGTCCGTCGCAAACGTAGCGAGATCTTCCACATCTAGATGTAAAGCGACCGCGAAAAGCGGCAAGGCATTGTTGCCATACTTCGAAAGGGCCGAGTCCGTTAGCATGGGTCCGATGAATGAGTATGTTCCAGCAAGTTGTTTGGCCGAAGGCAATTTCAAGCTCCTGTCGTTTGCGATGTGCTATTGTACCTCCCTGCACCGAGTTCATTGATGGCGTTAGGACCGATAAGTCCGCTTCTCAACTACGATCTTCAGCTGAGGCCGCCAAATTGACGAAAGAACCCAAACCGCCGGGTTGTCGACGTGGTGGCAGGGCTATCCGGGAAACAGCCGGAGTTTCAGACTAACCCACTACCGAGCGGTTCGTGGGCCGGCCTGAGCGCACCGGCGAACGTCGCGGGCTCATTGCACCCTTACCTTAGGTTCGACCGACATTCCCGGGCGGAGCAGGTGCTGCGGGTCCTGGCCGTGGTCGAGCACGATTTTGACGGGGATTCGCTGCACGACCTTGACGTAATTTCCGGTGGCATTCTCGGGCGGCAGGAGACTGTATCGGGATCCCGTGGCGCCGGCGATATTCAGAACATGGCCCGGCGTAGGTACGGCCGTAGGTATCCACGGAGATGTTTACCGGCTGGCCGGGCCGCATGTATGTCAATTGCGTTTCCTTGAAATTGGCCGTGACCCAGATGTTCCGGCTGTCCAGCGGAACGATGGTCATCAACTGCTGGCCCGGAGAGACGTTTTGGCCGGGTTGACCCGATCGCTGCCCCGACCACGCCGCTCACGGGCGCCACGATGGTGGCGTACTGGAGGTTCAGTTCAGCCTGCTCCAGCTGCTGCTTCGGCGCGCTGCGTTTCCGCCTGCGCCGCGCGGGCACGGGATTGCTGCGCGGAAATCTGTTGCGGACGGTCAGGGCGGATTTCACCTGCGCGTGGGCCTGCTCCAGCCGGGCGCGGGCCTGCGTGATCCCCTGCTCGGTGGCCTCGGCAGACCGCCGGGAGGATTCGACCGCGGCGGCGGTCGCGTGCTCGGTATCCACCGCCTGGGTGTATTGCTGCTGCGCGATTTCCTGCTTCATCGCCAGGGGCCGGTAGCGGTTGACGTCATCCTGCGCCTTCAGGTCATTGGCTTCCGCCTGGCGCAGCGATGCCTGGGCGGCTTCGAATTGCCGCTGCGCGCTCACCAGGCCGGCCTCGGCGTTGCGCACCTCCGCCTCGGCATTGACGTACTGGCTGGACGTAGTCACGCTCGTGATGGGGACATTGATCGTGACGGAAGCTGGCGGTGGACTGGTCGTTGGCTACCGCCGCCCTGGCGTTCGCCACGGCCACCTCATAATCCTTCGGATCGAGTTGTGCCAGCACCGTGCCGGCCTCCGACATACTGGTTATCGTCTACGGTAACGCGAATCACATATCCGGGTGACTCGAGAGCTGACGGGATAGATGTAACCGTCGATCTGCGCGTCGTCAGTGGACTCAAACTGAGCGAAATAGCGGTAGAGAAGGACCCCGGCCGCCGCGATGAGGATGAGCGCGGGCAGGATCCAGCGCATCCGGCGGAGGCGCTTGCGCTGCGGCGTGCGGAGGGCCGCCTGGCCCGACTGCCGGGCCGTGCGGGCTTGGATGGGGCGGAGTCTGTTGTTTCTGTTTCGCTCACGAGTGTCTGCCATAAGCGAATTTGTCAGCCTTTTCGGCGGAAACGCTGCGTCAGCTCCGCTGCTGGTACTTCGCCACTGCATCCAGGATGATGTCGGTTGCCGTTTCGTCGCCCATGCCGGAATTCACCATCAGGTGGAAGTGGTGCCTGCCCGGCCATTCGACCTGGAAATATTGTTGAATAAAGTCCGCCCGGTCGCGGTCGACGGTCCGGGCTGCTCCACGGCCTGGTGTTCGCTTTCGCCTATCGCCCGCAGCCGGCGAACCCTTTCCCGGAAGGGAGCATAAACGAAGACGTGAAACGCATCCTCGCGGCTCCCCAGGTAGAAGGCGGACCCGCGTCCAACGATCACACAGTTGCCGGTGTCGGCGATCTCCGGCAGCAACTTCCGGACCACCTCCCTGACGCAATCCGCGTCCACCATCTTCAACCGCGGAGCATTCAGACTGCCTTCGAAGCTCCCGCGCATAAAGGCCTTGAAGAGACGGTAGTACGCCGGGTCCCTTCGCTCTTCGTGCTTCTCCACCTCGCCGCATTCGCAACCCATGCGCCGGGCGATTTCCTCGCTCAGCGCATGGTCCCACAGCTTCCAGCCCAGGCGCTCGGCCACGCGGGCGGCGACCACGCCTCCGCCACTGCCGTATTCGCGCTCCAGAGTGATGACGCGGATGGTCATAGGCTTTCCACAGCTCCCGCGACGTTTTCTAACCCACTGCGACTTCGCCTCCCGCACCCGGCGCGTTTCGCTTCAGCGCAAAGGACAGCAGGAACATGATTGCCGCTCCGGCCGCGAGAACCCAAAACACATCGATGTAGGCCAGCGTCGTCGCCTGGCCGATCACGGCCTGGTAGAGGCGGGCGTACGCCTGGCGGGCCGCCCGCGAGGCATCCAGGCCGACGATCCCCAAATGCGTGGCCAGGGCGCTCTGCGCCTGCAGAAAAACCGGACGTCCGGCGGTCGTGTTGGCTACCAGGTAGGTCTGATGGACTTGCGCCCGGCGCGCCACCAGCGTAGTCACCATCGACGTTCCGATGCTCGACCCGATGTTGCGCATGAAATTGATCATGCCGGAAACGCTGTTGCTTTTCTCCAGAGGAATGCCGACAAAAGAGGCAAGATTGATGGGAACGAACAGGAATCCGAGGCCGAACACCTGCGCCAGCCGCAGCATGGCGGCCGAACGGAAGCTGATTTCCAGGTCGAGCCGCTGCGTGGAGTAATACATGGCGGCGCAGATCGACAACCATCCGAAAGCAATAATATAGCGCGCCTGAACGCGGGAGGTAAGTGCGCCCGCCACGGGCATCAGAAACAGCAGCAGCAGGCCGCCGCCGGAAAGCACCAGCCCGGCCGATTCGGCCGTGTAGCCCAACAAGCGTTTGCAGAAACTGCGGGATCAGGACCAGGCTGGAAAAAAGCACGATTCCGAGTACGAACATCATGAAATTGGCGCCCGCGAAATTCAGGTTCTTGAAGAGGTGGACGTCGATGATCGGGTGGTCGTGAAACCATTCCCAAATCACCAGCGAGATCAGGCCGACGGCGGCGCCAATCGCGAGCGTCAGAATGAAGCGCGATCCGAACCAATCGTCTTCCTGTCCCTTGTCGAGCATCACTTGCAGACATCCGACGCCCAAACTGAGCAGGCCGATGCCGATATAGTCCAGCCTGACGCCCGCGCCTCGTGCGCGCCTCACCCACGGCGGGTCTTCGACCAGCCGGAAGATCAGCAACAGCGTCAGCACGCCCACCGGCACGTTGATGAAGAAGATCCAGCGCCAACTGTAGTTGTCCGTGATCCAGCCGCCCAAAGTCGGCCCGATCGTCGGCGCAATGACGGCGGTGACGCCGTAAAGCGCGAATGCCAGGCCGCGCTTCTCCGGCGGGAACGTATCCGCCAGAATGGCCTGCGCCATGGGTTGCAGCCCTCCGCCTCCGGCGCCCTGCAGAACCCGAAACAGGATAATCGCCGCCAAGGCTGGGCGCCAGCCCGCACAGCACGGAGCTCACGGTGAAGATCATGAGACAGATCATGAAGAAGCGCTTGCGTCCGAACGTGCCGGCGAACCATCCGCTGATGGGCAGGACGATCGCGTTCGCAGCCAGGTAGGAGGTGAGCACCCAGGTGCTTTGGTCGTTGGTGGCGCCGAGGCTGCCCGCTATGTAGGGCAGCGCCACGTTGGCGATGCTGGTATCGAGCACTTCCATGAAGGCCGCCAGCGCGACCACCACCCCGATCAGCCACGGGTTTGCTCGCGGCCTCCAGGGCCCGGAGGGCGGTGAAGGCGCACCGCCCGCGGCTCCGGCGCCGCCAGGTCGCGAATCGGGAAGGTCCGGCATGATGGAACGTCTCCTCGAGCATGCCTGACCCAGGTCCAGCGGGCGGGAATTCACTCATCCGAGACTAATAACAGGATGGCCTGAAAACGGCCTGGCCGGCGCGGCGATCCCAATGCCAATTGGTGGAGTTCGCCCCGTACGCCGATGGCAGACTGTGAGATTCAACGCCATGAGCTCTCGATCCAGCCGGCCCACTTGGCCGCGTCAACCGGCAGGGCCAACGGCCAACCGGTACACCGCCGGCGCCCGCACGGTACGGGCGTTTCGGCGGATCGGACCCCTATTGCCCGAATACCCCGGGCGTCCGGACGTTCGAATGTGTACACTGGGAAAAAGCCATGACGAACGGAGAGCGGTTTTGGACGCGAATCGTGTATGCGGTCTGGCTATCGGGCCTCATCTGTCTTCTTTCCGCGGCTGGTTCCAAGCCGGATAAGAAACGATCGGAAGCGGCGTACCAGCGCGGGCAGCGCGCGGATGCGGCAGGCAAGCGCGCCGACGCGATTGATGAGTACACCGCCGCGATTGAGGCCGACCCCCACAATGGCGCGGCCCTGTGCGCGCGCGGCGCCGATTATCTGGCGGGAGGCGACCGCGACCTGGCGTCCCGGGATTTCGATGCGGCCCTCGCGGTCCAACCGAGCGACGGTGAGGTGCATGCCGCCCGCGCCGCCTTCTTCAGCGCCGGCGGCCAGGCGGAGCGCGCCATCCTGGAATACGAAACCGCCATCGCGCTGAAACTGGAGCGCAGCGACGTCTACACCGGTCTCGGCAACGCGTACCTGGCCTTGCGCAAATATCAGGAAGCCGTGGCGCCGTTCGATACCGCCATTCACCTGCGCGTGGACAACCCCGAGCCTTACAAGGGCCGGGCGATGGCGAAGCAGGCGCTGGGCCATTCCCCGGAGGCCCTGGCGGATCTCGACTCGGCCGTGGCCTACAAGCCGGATTTCGAGGACGCCTACGTGGAGCGCGCGTTGGTCTACTCCTCCCTCGGCAATTATGTGCATGCGGCGGGCGATCTGGATGCCGCGCTGAAACTGCGGCCCCAGGACGTGCGCGCCGTCCGCATCCGCGGAGCGGTTCGCGAGCGCACCGGCAACGACGACGGCGCGGTGGCGGATTACACGGAGGCGATCCGGCTGGATCCGGGGGATTCACGCCTCTACCTGGCGCGGGGCTCGGTGTATGCGCGCCAGGGCAAGAACCAGGAGGCGCTCGCCGACCGCGAGTACGCGGTCCAGCTCGATCCCAGAAACCCCGAAGCGTACGTGGCGCGCGGCGGATCGTATCACACCCTCGGCCAGCACGAAAAGGGTTTGGAAGACCGCACCATGGCGATCGGCCTGGCGCCCAATTCGGCGCTGGGATGGACGGCCCGCGGCAATGCGTATTACCTGCTGGGGCGGTATGACGAAGCGCTCTCGGATTTGCAGCACGCCATTTACCTGGATCCCCACAACGCCGAAATTCAGCGGCTGCTGACACTGGCGCAGGAAAAAGTGGATGCGATTATCAAGAGCGCCCTGTCGAAGGAAAAGGTGCCGGATAGCGTGGCGGTGATTTTGCCGGGCAGCGGCGCCGCGGTGGGGCAGGCGGCTTCCGAGGGAGTCCCGGCCGTTAAGCCGGCGGCCGAGGCCTCGGGGCCCGCTCCGCCGCAGCACGTCGCCGCGGTTTCATCCACGCTGGCGGAGGCGATTCCGCCGGCCCACCCAAAGCCGCAGCCGGCGGTTGTCAAACCCGCTCCGCCGCGGACCGCTGCCGCCGTCTCCGCGGCCGGGCATGCGCCTGTGCCGGCCGGCCCCGCTGCGAAGCCCAAGGCCGAAACCGCCTCCGGTTACAACGTGCTGGCACGCAAGCTCATGGCGGATAGCCGGTTTCAGGAAGCGGTGGACCAGTTCACGAAAGCCCTGGATTTGGACCCGAACTTCGCCCTTGCCTACAACGGCCGCGGCTTCGCGCGGTATCGCCTGAAGCAGTACGCCGCGGCGGTGGCGGATTATGACCAGGCCATCCGCATCAATCCGGCCTACACCAACGCGTATGTGAACCGCTCCGCCGCCCGCCGCGCCATGGGAGACCGCACCGGCGCCGAAGCGGACCTGGCGAAATCGCGGGAACTGTCGAAATAGGCCGTTACCGCAGAAAGAAGGACACAGGTTTGGAAAACGCCGACCATATCGCCCTGATCCGGCGATTCCTGGACGCCTGCGTGCGGGCCGACCCGGATGAGTTCGCAAGCTACTTTACCGAAGACGCGACCTGGTGGAATGCGCCATGGCCGCCGGTCAAAGGCCGGGACCGGATTCGCGAAACTCTGCGCCGCGGCGCCGCGCAGATGAAGGCGCTGCCCTGGGAGGTCCTGCATATCGTCTGCGACGGTGAAATCGTGATGACGGAGCGCGTCGACACGTTCCTGGTGGAGAACACTGTGGTCCGCGTGCCGACCATGGGAATCTTCGAGCTGCGCGGCGGCAAGATTGCGGCCTGGCGCGACTACTGGGACCTGAGGGGTTTCGAGAATCAGCTCCCGAAGCCAAACCTTCCCACCTGAGCCGCGGCTACTTCACCAGCCCCGCCGAGCGGTTCGCGAAATCCAGCACCCAGGTGGGGAAGATGCCGAGGAACAGCGTGCCGAGCGGCGGGCAGAATGAGCGCGGCGCGCAGGGCGAGGGAGGGCGGTTCGCAGTTTCGCGGCGACGTCGCTCGGTTCGCGCATGTACATCACCACCAGCATGCGCAGGTAGTAATAAGCGCGCCACCGCGCTGTTCAGCAGGCCGAGCACGGTCAGCCAGACCAGGTGCGATTCGAGCGCGGCTTTGAAGATGTAGAACTTGCCGAAGAAGCCGCCGGTCAGCGGCACGCCGATCAGCGAGAGCAGGAAAATGGAGAGCATGGCGGCCGTCAGCGGCTGCTTCTGCCCCAGGCCGGCGAGATCGTCGATGCTCTGGTAAGCGCTCGCCGTTGCCGGAAAGGTGGCTGACCACGGCGAACGCGCCGACGTTCATGAAGCGCGTACGCCGCCAGGTAGAACATGGCCGCCGCCGTGCCGATTTCGGAACGGGCGGTGAGCGCCACCAGCACGTAGCCGGCGTGCGCGATCGAGCTATAGGCCAGCATGCGCTTGACGTTGGTCTGCAGCAGCGCGGCGAAGTTGCCGATGGTCATGGAGAGCAGCGCCGAGCCCCAGACCAGCGGCTCCCAGCTGGCGGCCGATGGGCTCGAAAGCGGTCATGAAGATGCGCAGGAAGACGGCGAAGGCGGCGGCTTTCGGACCGGCGGAAAGGAAGGCCGCGACCGGCGTGGGCGCGCCCTGGTAGACGTCCGGCGCCCAGATCTGGAACGGCGCGGCCGAAACTTTGAAGCCCAGCCCGACGAACATCAGCGCCGCCGCCAGGCCGACGAACACCGGCGGCTGGGCGCGTCCGGACCGATCAGCACCGCGCGCACGGCGCTCAGGTTGATGGTGCCGGTGGCGCCGTAGATCAGCGCCACGCCGTAGAGGAAAAACGCCGTGGCGAAGGAGCCGAGCAGGAAATATTTCAGCGAGGCTTCGTTGGCGCGCTTGTCGTCGCGCAGATAGCCGGCCAGCACGTAGCTCGAGATGGAGGAAATCTCCAGGCCGATGAAGACGATGATCAGGTCGTTGGCCGCCGCCATCAGGCACTGGCCGGCGATGGAGAACAGCAGCAGCGCGTGGAATTCGCCGGTCTCGGCATCCTGGCGGGCCAGAAAACGGTAGGACGGCAGGACCGTCAGAATGCCCACCACGATCACCAGCACGCGGAAGAAGGTGGCGAAGCCATCCACCATCAGCATGCCGCCGAAGGCCGGGCCGGCCTGCGGTATAGGCGTAGATCGCGCGCCGCGCCGGCCAGCGACCAGCGCCAGCAGGCTGAGATTGCCGAAGACCGGCGAGTTGCGGCGGTGGATCAGCGGGTCGAGCACCATGAGCAGCGTGCCCATCACGGTGAGAATGATCTCCGGCAGGAAGCGGATGAGCGTCGGCGGGGTTGAACAGGAGGCTAACGGGCATTGGCGGCCTCCGACTGCGGTGACGCGCCTGTTCGACCCGGAACGGCACGTTCACCTGCGTCTGCTCCAGCACGCTGCGCGGTGACCTTGCCCACCGGCGGCAGGAAGCTTTGCGAGTAGACGCCCATCCACACCATCATCACGATCAGCGGAACCACCGCCGCCCACTCGCGCGCTTTCAGATCGAACACGTGCGCGCGCACTTCGGCGTTCGACCTCGCCGTAGAAGACGCGCTGGTACAGCCAGAGCATGTAGCAGGCGGAGAGGATCACGCCGAGGGCGGCGAAAACGGCCCAGGTGAAATTGGCCATGCGCGGTGCCCTGCAGCACCAGGAATTCGCCCACGAAATTGTTGAGCATGGGCAGCCCGATGCTGGCCAGCGTGGTGACCAGGAAGGCGGTGGCGAGCCAGGGCGCGGCGGTCGCCACGCCGCCGTAATCGGCGATGGCGAGCGAATGGCGGCGCTCGTAGAGCAGGCCCGACGAGGACGAACAGCGCGCCGGTGGAGATGCCGTGGTTCAGCATCTGGTAGACCGCGCCATCCAGGCCCATCTGCGTGAACGAGAAGATGCCCAGCACGACGAAGCCCAGGTGGCTCACCGAAGAGTACGCCACCAGCTTCTTCATGTTCGGCTGCACCATGGCCACCAGCGCGCCGTAGATGATGCCGATGATGGCCAGCACCGCGATCCACGGCGCGCATTGCGCGCGCCGCGCTGGGAAACAGCGGCAGGCAGAAGTGCAGGATTCCGTAGGTGCCCATCTTCAGCATGACGGAGGCCAGCATCACGGAGCCCGCCGTGGGCGCTTCCACGTGCGCGTCGGGCAGCCAGGTGTGCAGCGGGAACAGCGGCACCTTGATGGCGAACGCGACGAAGAACGCCAGGAACAGCAGAATCTGCTCGGCCGGCCCGAACGTCAGCCGGCCGCTAGACAGCATGTCCAGGATGCGCCGGATAGCTGAAGGTCTGGGTGCGGTTGTAGAGGTAGATGATGGCCGCCAGCATCAGCACCGAGCCGGCCATGGTGTAGAGGAAGAACTTCACCGCGGCGTAGATGCGGCGCTCGTGGCCCCAGATGCCGATCAGGAAGTACATGGGCACCAGCGTGACTTCCCAGAACACGTAGAACAGGAACAGGTCCTGCGCCAGGAACACGCCGATCAGGCCGAATTCCAGCAGCAGCAGGAAGGCGAAGAATTCCTTGACGCGGTTCTGGATGGAGCGCCAGGAGATCAGCACGCAGATGGGCGTGAGGAAAGTGGAGAGCAGCACCAGCCAGAGGCTGACGCCGTCGACCGAAATGGCGAAGTGGATATCGGGCGTGGCGATCCAGGGCAGGTCGAGCGGCGAACTGCTCGCCGGCAGCGCCGCGGTCGAAGCAGGCGAGCAGGCCGAGCGAGAGCGACGAAGGTGGCCAGCGAAACCGCCAGCGCCCAGGCGCGGCTGGCCTGCGCGGCGCGAGCGCGGAATGGCCAGCGCGACCAGGAACCCGGCCAGCGGCAGAAGGAGGACGGCGGCCAGCAGGTTCATCGCATGCCTCCCGCGATTCCGAGCGCCACGATCACCAGCCACCGAGCCGAACAGCACCCAGGTGGCGTAGCTGCGAATATTGCCGGATTGCAGCAGCCGCAGCACGCCGCCGATCTTGCGGGCGACGCGCGCCCACGCCGTTCACCATGCCATCGATCAGGCCGGCGTCCACGCCCTTCCAGAGCACATCGCGCGAGCCGTCGACCACCGGCTTGACCACGGTGGCGTCGTAGATCTCATCCACGAAGTACTTGTTGTAGACCAGGGTGTAGAGGCCGCTTGAAGCTGCCGGCCACCGAATCGGCCATGCCGGGCTTGGCGACGTACATCAGCTAGGCCAGCGCGATGCCGATCAGCCCGCACGGCGCTGGCGATGACCATCAGGGTGAAATCCTCGCGGCACCTCGGCGAGCGGGGAAGAAGCTGCCCAGGAATTCCGGGATCTTGAACAGGAAGCCGCCGGCCAGCGAAAGCGACGGCCAGGATCGACCAGCGGCACCAGCATCACGGGCGGCGATTCGTGCGGATGGTCATGGCTGCGCGGTACTCGCCGAAGAAGGTCAGGAACATGGCGCGGAAAACGTAAAACGCGGTCATGCCGGCGGTGAGCACGCCCACCCAGTACATCCAGGGCGCATAGGTGTGCGCGGCGGCCAGCAGGATGGCGTCCTTGCTGAGAAAGCCGGAAGTGAACGGCACGCCGGCGATGGCCAGCGGCGGCGCACATCATGATGCCGAAGGTCCAGGGGATCTTGCTTGCGCAGGCCGCCCATGTGGCGCATGTCCTGCTCGCCCGAGAGCGCGTGGATCACGCTGCCGGAGCCGAGGAACAGCAGCGCCTTGAAGAAGGCGTGCGTCATCAGGTGGTAGATGCCGGCCGAAAACGCGCCGCAGCCCACGCCCACGAACATGTAGCCGAGCTGCGAAACGGTGGAGTAGGCGAAAACCTTCTTGATATCGTTCTGCGCCAGGCCGATGGTGGCGGCGAAGAAGGCCGTGGCGATGCCGATGATGGCGATGCGTCTCATGGCCGCGGGCGCGTGCATGTAGATGGGCCAGGAGCGCGCCGTCATGTAGACGCCGGCGGTGACCATGGTGGCGGCGTGGATCAGGGCGGAAACCGGCGTGGGGCCGGCCATGGCGTCGGGCAGCCAGACGTACAGCGGAAGCTGCGCCGATTTGCCGCACGCGCCCACCAGCAGCAGCAGGCCGATGAGTGGTGAGCGTGCCTTCCGAAGCGCCCGGCGCCTGGCTGAAACACCGTGCCGAAATCGAGCGAGCCGAACTGCTTGACGATGTAGAACATGGCCAGCGAGAAGCCGAAATCGCCGATGCGGTTGACGATGAACGCCTTGTTGCCGGCGTCGGTGGCGAACTTCTTATCGAAGTAGAACCCGATCAGCAGATAGCTGCACAGGCCCACGCCTTCCCAGCCCACGAACAGCACCAGGTAATTGGCGGCCAGCACCAGCATCAGCATGAAGAACATGAACAGGTTCAGGTAGGCGAAGAAGCGGTAGTAGCCGCCCTCGTGCGCCATGTAGCCGATGGAGTAGATGTGGATCAGCGAGCCGATGCCGGTGACCACCAGCAGCATGACGGCGGTGAGCCGGTCCACCGCGAAATCGCAGCCCACCGTAAAGGCGCCGCTCTGGATCCAGGTGAAGTAGTGCTCGGTGTGGGCGGTGGCCAGATCGCACGGTGACGAGCGTCTTGAGCACCCAGGCGAAGCGAGAGCACCACGCTGCCGATGGCGAACGGCGTTGACCAGGCCCTTGGAAAAGCGCCGGCCGAACAGGCCGTTGATCAGGAAGCCCGCCAGCGGAAGGAGCGGGATGAGCCAGAGTTGCATAAGTTCTATTCGGGCCGGGGCCAGGGCCGGGGCCGGGAACACAACGTGCCCTCCCCGGCCCCCGATCCCCGGCCCCTGCCCCCTTAATTCTTCATCGAATCCACTTCATCGATGTTCAGCGTCGGGCGGTTCTTGAACACCGTCAGGATGATCGCCAGGCCGACCGCGGCTTCGGCCGCCGCCACCACCATCACGAAGAACGCGAACAGGTGGCCGTTCACCTGCTTGAGCTGATAGGAAAACGTGACGAAGCTCAGGTTCACGGCGTTCAGCATCAGCTCGATGGACATGAACACGGTGATGATGTTGCGGCGGAACAGGAAGCCCGCCACGCCCAGCGCGAACAGCACCGCGCTCAGCGTCAGAAACCAGGAAATGGGAACTTCCGGTCATCAATCCATCTCCTTTCGCGCCAGAACGATCGCGCCCAGGATGGCGATCAGGATCAGGATCGAAGTGACTTCGAAGGGCAGCAGGTACGTGGTGAACAGCGCGCGCGCCGACCGCCAGCGGCGAGCCGCCCGTGAAGCCGCCGAAGTGCACGCCCGGCGCTCGCCGGATACATGCGCTGCACGAACCACGCCAGCAGGCCGAGCAAGCGCCACCAGCAGCGGCACGCCCAGCAACTGCGCCATGAAGGAGCGGCCCTGCCGCACCTCCGCGCCGGCATTCAGCAGCATGATGACGAAGACGAACAGCACCATGACCGCGCCGGCGTAGACGATCACCTGCGCCGCGGCGATGAACTCCGCGCCCAGCAGCAGATAGAGCACCGCCAGCGAGCCCATCACGCCGATCAGCGAGATGGCGCTCGAAATGGGATGCGTCTGCACCACCACGTTGATGGCGCAGACCACCGCGATGATCGCGAAGATCAGAAAAAGAATGACGTCCATTTCACGAAAACCAGGCGACCAGAAAGCCGGTCACCAGCAGATTCAACATCGCGACCGGGAACAGGAACTTCCAGGTGAAGCCCATGAGTTGGTCGTAGCGGAAGCGCGGCAGCGTGCCGCGAATCCAGATGAAGGCGAACAGGATGGCGCCCGGTCTTGGCGCAGAACCAGAACAGCGGCAGCAGCCAGTTCTGCACCATCGGCAGCAGGAACACGCCCGCGATGATCAGGAAAATCACGCCGACGACCGGCAGCGTGTAGCCGGTCGCGCTGGCGCGCGGGATGCATGCCGTGATAGAGCGCCACCACGCCGGCCAGCGGCGAAAATCAGCGACCGGCACCAGGCTCGAGCCGTATTCGCGCCGGCCAGGGCGCCACCCAGCCGCCCAGAAACAGCAGCGTCGCCATGGCAGCTCACCGTGATCATGTTGGCGTATTCGGCCATGAAGAACGAGGCGAATTTCATGCTGCTGTATTCGGTGTGGAAGCCGGCCACCAGCTCGTTTTCGGCTTCCGGCAGATCGAACGGCACGCGGTTGGTTTCGGCGAAGCCGGCGATCAGGAAAATGATGAAGCTGAAGATCTGCGGGAAGGGCCGTGCAGCACGTTCCAGTGCCAGATGCCGCCCGCCTGCGTGTCCACCAGGTCGCGCAGGCTGAGCGTGTTGGAGAGCAGCAGCGGCGCGGCGATGGCGAGCGACATGCGGCAGCTCATAGCTGATCATCTGCGCCGAGCTGCGCAGGCCGCCGAGCAGCGCGTACTTGTTGTTCGACGACCAGCCGGCGAGCGCGATGCCGTACACGCCCATCGACGAGACCGCCAGGATGAAGAGCACGCCGATGTTCAGATCGGTGAGCTGCATCCAGGTGTGGTAGCCGGCCACGTCGATGGTCGGGCCGAACGGAATCACCGAGATGGAAAGCAGCGCCATGGTGATGGCCAGGAACGGCGCCGCCAGGTACAGCGGCTTGTTGACGTAGGGCGGCACCAGGTCTTCCTTGGTGATCAGCTTGATGACGTCGGCCAGCGGCTGCAGCAGGCCGTGCGGGCCCACGCGATACGGGCCGGGGCGCACCTGGATGTGCGCGATCACCTTGCGCTCCACCCATTGCAGGTAGGCCAGCGTGGTCATCAGGACCGCGAAGACCACCAGCGACCTTGATCAGGCGTGATGACGATGAACGAGTCCATTAGCGGCTCATCCGGCTTTCCACCACGGAATTCAGAACCTTAGAATAGCGCCCCAGCGTGCCCGACGCGAACAGCCCGTTGTGGTCGGAGCGCACCAGGTCCGGCCGGTCCTCCACCGGAATGCGGCCGTTGACCGGCACGGTCTGCGCCGCGCCGCCGGTGGCGATGACGCGGCAGCGGAACATCGTAGCCGCGCACGGTCTTGCGAATCTCCTCGAAGACCGGCTCCGGCAGCCACGGCCCGAGCGCCGCCGCCACGCCCATTTCGCGCGCGATGAAGCCCATGATTTCGAGATCCGGCTTGGCGCCCATGGTGTTGATGGCGCGCTTCAGGCGCTGCACTTCGCCCGTGACGTTGGTGACGGTGCCGTTCTTTTCGTAGGCGCAGGCGGCCGGCAGAACCACGTCGGCCTGCTGCGCCGTTTCCGTGAGGAACATATCCTGCACCACCAGGAAGCCGGCGCTTCCCTTCCGATCCGCGGCCCGATCCCTTGTAGCGGGTTCGCGCCCACCACCCACAGCACGTCCAGATCGGCCGCCAGCATCTCGTGAATGCGCATGCCGCCTTCGCCGGGAACCAGCCCCATATCGATCGCGCCGCGCGAATTGGAATAATCCACCAGCGCGACGTACTTCACCGGAATGCCCAGCGACTCGCCGAAATCCACCAGCTGCGGACGTCCTCGCCCTTGAACGAATCGTCGAACACGATCACCAGCTCCGGCTCGGCTTCAGCCGGTCAGCTTGTCGCGCAGCGAATTCGCAGCGCGGCGACAGTCATCCGAAGCCGGGATCGCCTGGCTTCGCCGGCCGTCCACGGCGCTGGCTCGAGGAGCGCCAGTTCGGCACCACGCGACCGCCTAGCGGCGCTCGGACGCTGGTCGCCCACGTCGCGCCCGGAATCGCGCCCACGCGCAACGCTGGCGGCACGCGACGTACTTGTCCTCGCGCACCGGCCCGGGCGTCACCGCGTAGACGTGCGCCTGGTGATGGCGGTAGTTGGCGCGGATCTGGAAGGAGAGCAGCGGATGCTCCAGCGCCAGGTCGGCGCCCAGCACCAGGAAGGCCTTGCGCTCGTACAGGTCCGCCACGGTGGCGAGCTTGGCCGGTCTTGCCGCTCAGCGCGTCCAGCAGCGTGACCACGTCGCCGGTGCGGTGATGGTCGATGTGGTTGCGTGCCCAGCACTTCGCGCGCGAACTTCTGCAGGTAGAAATTCTCTTCGTTGGTGGTGTGGTTGGAGCCGATCACGCCGAAGCTGCCGCCGGCGGCTATGGTCTCGTTGAACTTCTGCGCCACCGTCTGCCAGCGCCTCGCGACCAGGAGACTTCTTCCAGCTTGCCGTTCTTGCGCACCAGCGGGCGCCTGCAGGCGCTCGGGATGGTCGTAGAAATCGAAGGCGTAGCGGCCCTTGATGCACAGGAACTCGCCGTTGATGCCGGAGCGGTCGCGGTTGTTGCCGCGGATGATGTGGTCGTTGCGCGTGCCCAGCGTGGTCTTGCAGCCGTCGGCGCAATGCGTGCAGATGGTGCCCACGTGGGTCATCTCCCAGGGCCGCGTCTGGTAGCGGTAGGTGCCGCTGGTGAGCGCGCCCACCGGGCAGATGTCGATGCAGGCGCCGCACTCGTCGCATTCCAGGTGGTCGCCCTGGTTGGGGGCGATCTCCGAAACCACGCCGCGGTTGATCACGCCCAGCGCGCCCACGCCCATGCCTTCGTTGCAGATGCGCACGCAGCGGAAGCACAGGATGCAGCGCGGCGCATCGAAGAACACCACCGGCGAAAACTGCTTTTCCGGCGTGTGGACCTTGTCTTCGGTGTAGCGGCTCTCGCCGGCGCCGTAGCGGAACACCATGTCCTGCAGTTCGCACTCGCCGCCCTTGTCGCACACCGGGCAATCCAGCGGATGGTTGGTGAGCAGGAATTCCAGCGTGTACTTGCGCGCCTGCGCCACCTGCGGGGTTTCGGTGCGGACCACCATGCCCTCGGCCACGGGAAGCGTGCAGGCCGTCATCAGCTTGGGCATCTTCTCCACTTCCACCAGGCACATGCGGCAGGCGGCCTGCAGCGTGAGGCCTTCGTAATAGCAGAACGCCGGGATCTCGATGCCCGCGGTTTTGGCGGCATCGATCACCAGCGTCCCCGGCGCCGCCTGCACCTCCCGTCCGTCGATCGTCAGTTTTACCAGATCAGCCATTCAAACCCTTAACTCACCGCCGAACGCCGAGGAGCCGGAGAAACTGAAGGTTCTCGGCGCCTCGGCGTCTCGGCCGTGACATCATGCCGTCACCATGCTGTCCCGCTTGCTCGTACGGGCACGGCTTGCCGTTCAGATGGTCTTCGAATTCGTCGCCGGAACTTCTCCACGATCGAAATGGTCGGCATGGCCGCGGCATCGCCCAGCGGGCAGAACGTGCGGCCCAGCATGTTCTTCGCCAGGTCGCCGATCAGGTTGATGTCGCTCGCGCGTCCCGCCGCCGTCGTGGAAGCGCGTGCAGGATCTTGCGCAGCCAGGTGGTGCCTTCGCGGCACGGAATGCACCAGCCGCAGCTTTCGTGCGCGTAGAACCGCATGATGCGCAGCGCGGCCTTCACCATGCAGGTGTCTTCGTCCATGATGATGACGCCGCCCGAACCCAGCATGGTCTTGCGCTGCGCCATGGAATCGTAATCCATGGTGGCGCCTTCGCACTCCTCCGCCGTCAGCACCGGGCACGACGAGCCGCCGGGAATGAACGCCTTCAGCTTCTTCCCGTCGCGGATGCCGCCGCCCACTTCTTCGATCATCTGCTTCACCGGGAAGCCCAGCCGCAGTTCGTAAACGCCGGGCTTGTTGACGTGGCCGGTGAGGCAGGTCAGCTTGGTGCCGCCGGCCTTGGGCACGCCCAGCGCCGCGAAGGCCGCGCCGCCATCGCGCAGAATGGCCGGCACGGCGCAAAACGTCTCCACGTTGTTCAGCACGGTGGGGCACTGGAACGCGCCCACCACCGCCGGAAACGGCGGCCGGATGCGCGGAATGCCGCGCTTGCCTTCGAGCGATTCGAGCAGCGCCGATTCCTCGCCGCATTCGTAAGCGCCCGCGCCGGTGTGCGTGTAAAGATCGAAATCGAAGCCCGTGCCCTGAATGTTCTTGCCCAGCCAGCCCGCTGCGTAGGCTTCGGCGATGGCCTTGTCCATGATCTCGATCAGGTAGCGATACTCGCCGCGGATGTAGATGTAGCCCGCGTGCGCATCCACCGCCAGCCCGGCGATCAGCACGCCTTCGATCAACTGGTGCGGATCGTTTTCGATCAGCAGGCGGTCCTTGCAGGTGCCCGGCTCGCTCTCGTCGGCGTTGACCACGATGTACTTCGGCTTGGGCGACGTGCGCGGCACGAAGCTCCACTTCATGCCCGTGGGGAATCCCGCGCCGCCGCGCCCGCGCAGGTTGGAGGCCTTCACCTCGTCGATGATCTCGTCGGGCTTCATGCCCGGCGGCTTTGCGAAACGCCTGGTAGCCGTCGGTGGCCAGATAGGTGTCGATGGAGGCCGAATTCGGCAGGCCGAAGCGGCGCGTCAGCACCCTGGTTTCGAGCGGGCTGGGTTCGTTGTACAGCATGCGCTATTGCTTCTTCCTCAAGCTCGTCCGAGAAGCTCGTCCAGTTTCTCGGGCGTCACGAAGTGATGGAAATCGTAATTCACCTGGATGGCCGGCGCCCAGGAGCAGGCGCCCATGCACTCCACTTCTTCGAGCGAAATCTGCCCGTCGGCGGTGACTTCCTTGTGGCCGATGCCGAGCTTCTTGCAGGCGTGCTCCCAGAGCTTGTCGCCGTCGTGCAGCAGGCAACTGATGTTGGTGCAGACCTGCACGTGGTACTTGCCCAGCGGCTTGCGGTGCAGCATCGAGTAGTACGACGAGCACCTCGTTGACCTGCAGCGGCGTCACGCCCACGCGCTGCGCCACTTCGTCGATCAGTTCGTCGGTGACCGAGCCGACCTCGTCCTGCGCGTAGATCAGCATCGGAATCATCGCCGAGCGCTGCCGCCCCGGCGGATAGCTCTTCAGGAGCTTGTCGAACCTGGCTTCCAGTTCGTGGCAGAAAAAGTCATCGTCGTCGGTCGCAAACCTATCGGTCCGTGTCTCCCAGAACAAAATCCATGCTGCCGATGGAGGCGATCACGTCCGCGATCAGCGTGCCTTCCACCATCTTCGGACGTCGCCTGCAGATTGCCGAAGCTGGGCGTCCGCATGTGCACGCGGTAGGGCTTCGGCGTGCCGTCGCTGACCACGTAAAAGCCCAGCTCGCCGCGCGGCGATTCGATCACCTGGTAGACTTCGCCTTCCGGCACGCGGAAGCCCTCGGTCACGATCTTGAAGTGGTAGATGAGCGCTTCCATCTGGGTCTTCATCTTTTCGCGGTCGGGCAGCACCACGTGCGGCGCGTCGGCCTTCCACGGCCCGGCGGCATGCCTTCCAGCGCCTGCCTGACGATGCGCGCGCTCTGCCGCATTTCTTCCACGCGCACCTGGTAGCGCGCGAAGACGTCGTTTTCGGTGCGCGTGGGCACTTCGAAATCGAACTTTTCGTAGCTGGAATACGGCTCGTCCTTGCGGGCGTCGATCTTCAGCCCGGCGGCGCGCAGCATGGGCCCGGTGACGCCCAGGTCCAGCATGTCTTCGAGCGAAATATGCCCGACGCCCTGCGTGCGGCCGATCCAGATGCGGTTGTTGGTGAGCAGGTTTTCGTATTCGTCGACGCGGCTGGGGAAGACGTCGATGAACTTCTTCACCCGCTGCTGCCAGCCGCGCGGCGGCTCCAGCGCCAGCCCGCCGATGCGGAAATAGCTGGTCATCATGCGCTGGCCGGAGAACATCTCGAAGATGCGCAGAATGTCTTCGCGCTCGCGGAAGCAGTAGAGGAACACGCTCATGGCGCCGATATCGATGGCGTGCGTGCCCAGCCAGACCAGGTGGCTGTTGAGGCGCGTCAACTCCGTCAGCATCACGCGCATCCACTGCGCCTGCGGCGGAATTTCCAGGCCCAGCAGCTTCTCCACCGCCAGGCAGTAGCCCAGGTTGTTGGAGAGCGGCGCCAGGTAATCCACGCGGTCGGTCAGCGTGACGCCCTGCTGGTAGGTCTTGACCTCGAATTCCTTCTCGATGCCGGTGTGCAGGTAGCCGATATCCGGCTGGCACTTGAGGATGGTTTCGCCGTCGAGTTCCAGCAGCAGGCGCAGCACGCCGTGCGTGGACGGGTGCTGCGGCCCCATGTTGAGGACCATGCGGCGCGGGCCGGCTCTGCGGCTCGTCGCTCTTCCGCCATCGGCGACCGATTGCTCCGGGAATCGCCTGATTCGCTCATGTCTTAAACCCTCGACCCCGTGACCGGATAATCCTTGCGCAGCGGATGGCCTTCCCAATCGTCCGGCATCATGATGCGGCGCAGGTCGGGATGATTGCGGAAGCGGATGCCGAACAGGTCGAACACTTCGCGCTCGTACCAGTTGCGCCGAGCGCCACACCGAAGTCACCGATTCGATCTCCGGATCTGTCGCCGGCCAGCCGGCACTTCAGCCGCACGCGCTCGTTGCGCTCGATGGAGTGCAGATGGTAGACCACCTCGAAGCGCGGCTCGGCGGGATAGCGGTCCACCGCCGTCACCGTGCTCAGGCGCACGAACTTCTGGTCGTATTTCAGAAAGCCGCAGACGCTCGCGATCTTGGCCGGGCGCGATCTCCAGCGTCAGCTCGCCGTGGTCGAATTTGCCGCCGGTGATGGCGTCGGCGTCGAACGCCTCCACCGCCAGCGCCACAGCGTCGTTCTCGCAAATTTTCGGGTAACATTTCGATGTCGGCTGCTTATCTGCTTGCCGGCCTCGTATCCGGCGCCGGTCCGGACCAGTCCAGCGCGCCCTTTTTCCAGATGTAGAAGAAGCCGGAAAGGATCAGAACCACGAAAATCAGCATCTCGACGAAGGCGAACATCTTCAGCTCGCGGTACACCACCGCCCAGGGATACAGGAAGATGGCCTCGATATCGAACAGGATGAACAGCATCGCCACCAGGTAGAACTTCACGCTGAAGCGCTGGCGCGCGTCGCCGGTGGGGACGATGCCCGACTCGTACGGCATGTCCTTGACGCGGTTGCGCACCTTTTTGCCCAGCAGGTACGAGACGCGTGAGCAGTCCCGCGGCCAGCAGCCATGGCGACCAGCGCCTGCACCAGCACAGGGAAATACAGTTCTGTGTACGATTTGGGGCATCTGAATTCGGGAAGAATGGGTCTAAACTTGACTATAATTGTTGCAAAACAGGGGTGTCAACCAACCATGCCGATCGAGATCGTCGTCAACGGCGAAGCGCGCACCGCTCCGCCGGGCCAGACCATCCTCGGCCTGCTGCGCGAATTGCAGCTGGACCCGGCCCGCGTGGCCGTGGAACTGGACCGGCGGATCGTCAAGCAGCCGCTCTGGGCGTCGACGACGGTCCTGCGCCGGAGCGCAAATCGAGATCGTGCAGTTCGTGGGCGGGGGATAGCTAGCTACTTTCCGGCGCAAAATTCGTTTTCTGGTGAGATCTGACCACCGACGCGCGGTGTCTGAAACGACGAAAATCCCGGCGGGCTGACCGCCGGGCGTTCAAGTAGCTGATTTCGGGATGCTTCAAAAATTCACTTTTTGGCGTTCCGCTAACACCGCTCCAAGGTGGTGGAGATTGTCGGCGATTACGCCAAGGCCGACCCATCGCTTCATTCCACTGTCGCCCCTGTAGAGGCAGCGCCGGAGACCGTGGCGCCGCTTAAGAACACTGATGCGGCCCTCGCAGCCGGTCCTCCATTTCTGCCCTTGCTTGAACCAGCGCTTCTTTTGTTCGCGCTTGCGATCGGCGCTCTTGGTTGACCGGCTCGGGATGCATACCCGCTTGACGCCTCGAGCATGTGCCGCAGCTTCATTGCTGGCCGAGAAGAACCCAGCGTCACCGGCCACCATGCGAGGAGTGCAGCCCAGCTGTTTCTCATGCGCATCCAGGGCGGCGATCACCAACTCTGAATCACTGGGCCGCTTCTCATATACGGCGTAGTCAGTGATGATCTGGTTTTCACCCTCCTGGATTTTGACCAGCTTGCCAAACTCGGTGGGCTTACTGGCCTTGCCCTTGCGAATGATTTCGGTGGTCGGCTCGAAGATACTCACCAGCTTCTCGGTGACATGGGTATCGCCTCCGAAGATCCGCCCTTTGGCTTGCCGGATCACCTGCTGCACTCGCGGCACAAAGGTGTCCAACTCTTTCCGCAGCCCTTCCAAGGCGGCTTGCCGCATCACATCCGCCGATCGTTTCACCCCTTGGGCGATCTCACTGGAAAATCGCTGGGCCTGCCCCACCACACGTCCTGCGGTAGACAAGAGCTTCTCGTAGCCCTTCTGCAAGCGCTGCCGATTCGGTCCACCCTTGCTACGCACCACGCGCCCGATTTCCAGAATCCGGAACTTTACGCTCCGGCTGCGATCCCGCAGCTTAGTGCCCTGCCGTCCGGCGATCTCTCCGATCCGCTTCATCGCCCGGATCAAGACGCGTACGCCGTCGCCCAGTAGATTACTGTCGGTCGGATAGTGGATATTCGTCTCCACCACCGTTGTGTCCAGGCGCATCTTGCGCCCTTTCACCACCTGCTTATCCTGGGCGATCGCCACCACTCGTTTATGGATCTTGCCAACCGCTTCCGGGCCGAGCGCCAGTCCCCAGCGGCCCATGGATTTGGCGTCGGGCACCTTCGCCGCCCCCACCCGTGTGAAATCGCGGTAAACCAGGTTGGCGCGGACTTCGCGTTCCAACACCTCGTAGCTCCAGTTACGGAGATGCTTCAGTAACAGCAACCGTAAAACCACTTCCGCTGGAGTGCCGCGCCGCCCGCGCGTACGGCTTTTCGGGCGACGCCGCGCCAGAGCTTCATACACGGTCGAGACGAGTTGTTCGTCCTCGAGCGCTTGGTCGGCGTGCTTCATCCACTCTTCACGCAGATCGCTGATTTCCTCAGCGATGAGACCCTCGCCGAAATGAAGTTGCCGCCGACGAGCCTCGATCACGGGAACCTCTGCTGGTGCTGGCCGACTTGTGGGATTGCTTCTCATGTTGCCACTCGTCGCGCAGTCGGTCACGATTCAACTTGGCTAGCGCACAACCGATCTCCCAAAACTCGGCCCATGCCTTCTGCGCCAGGCGGGCAGCCTCGGCCTGTTCCGGTGGGACATATAGGGAGCGGCTTTTGCCGTCCTCACGATACGTGATGTAAAGGTGGGGGCCGTGCAACTGAGGGGGCTCGCGGCGACAGACACAATTCGGATTGCCGCAGCGGCGTGTGGTCTCGGAGAGGCCACCCTGGACCATGATTTCCGTGGCCCGCAAAAGTCGCTGCATGAGCCGCTCCCGCTTACGCATAGCTTAATATTAAGATACGCGCATCTCTTTTGGGAGTCAAGAGAAAAATGACATGGACACGGGAAAATGTTTTACGGACCGGGGGCGCGGCAGGCTGAGCGCAGCAATAGCCAGTCACAGGGACCGGCACCCGCGCCGTGCCGGCACGCGTTTTGTCCGATCTCACAGCTGATTGGCGAACTACAGATTGAGCCGTAACGGTTTAGCAACTCATTTTTGCGCCGGAAAGTAGCTAGCTCTGCGCCGTGCCGCGCGATTCGCTCAAAACCGCGCGCACTTTCTCCGTGAGGGTGAGCGCGCTGTAGGGCTTCTGCAGGAAGCCGGCCAGGCCCTTGCCGGCGAACCGGCGCACGGCTTCCACCTCGTTGTACCCGCTGCTCAGGATCACGCGCACATCCGCGCGAATGGTCTTGAGCTCGCGGAAGGTCTCCTCGCCGCCCATCACCGGCATGGTCATATCGAGCAGAACCAGGTCGATTTTGTCGGCCAGCACGTGGTAGAGGTCGACGGCTTCCTTGCCGTTTTCCGCCAGCACCACCGAATAGCCGTGGCGTTCCAGCATGGCCTTGGCGGAGCGGCGCACAATTTGCTCGTCGTCCACCACCAGCACGGTCTCTCCCATCGTGGCCTGCGGCGGCAGAGGGTGGGGCGTGGCGGCGGCCTGCTGCTCGGTGGCGGGGAAGAGCAGCTTGAAGGTGGTGCCCTGGCCCAGCGTGCTGTACACCTTGATGGCGCCCTTGTGGCCGCGCACGATGCCCAGCGCCGCCGCCAGCCCCAGGCCGCGGCCCGTGAATTTGGTGGTAAAGAACGGGTCGAAAATGCGGTCCATGGTCTCCTGCGTCATGCCGGTGCCGGTGTCGTGTACCTGCAGGCTGACATATTCGCCGGGGCTGATCTGCGCCGGCACCAGCACGGTTGCGATGTAGTCCTCATCTACATGCTGCACGCCGGTAGTGATGAGCACCGTGCCCTGGTCCTCGCCAATGGCCTCGGCGGCATTCATCACCAGGTTCATGATCACCTGCTGCATCTGGGTGACGTCGGCTTCCACGCACGGCAGCCGGTCCATCAGCTCCATGCGAAGCTGCACGCTGCGCGGGATGCTGGTCTGCACCAGCGTGCTGATCTGCCGCACCAGGTCGGAGAGATCGACGGGCTCGATCACGAACCGGCCTTTCCCCGCGTACGCCAGCAGTTGCCGCGTCAGATTGGCGGCGGTCTCGCTGGCCAGAATGACGTCTTTCAACACCGGGCGCGCCGGGTTATTGGAGCTGATGGTCTCCAGCGCCAGGCTGGAATTGCCCATAATGCCCACCAGCAGGTTGTTGAAATCGTGGGCGATGCCGCCGGCCAGCAATCCCAGGCTCTCCAGCTTGTCCTTCTGCAGCAGGCGGCGCTCCAGTTCCTTCGGCTGGGTGACGTCGCGCGCAATCACCGTGAGGAACCTCCGCCCGCCCGCCTGCAAGGGAGCGAGCGCCAGTTCCAACTCCAGTTCTGCATCCGCCGAGCCGTGGTTTGCCCTTTGGCGGATGCCGCGGGCCTCCATGTGGCTGGCCGGCCCTTCCATGGCGTCGGGCGCGGACAGCCGCTCGCCCAACGCGGGGATGAATTCCGCGATGCCCCGCCGCACTGCCTCCGCCGACGGCACCTGAAAAATGCGTTCCGCGGCGGGATTGAACATCCGGATGCAGCGCTGGTCGTCCACCAGCAGAATGGCCTCCATGACCGAGTTGACGATTCCCGCCAGCAGAGTGCGGGATTCGGCCAACTGCGCTTCCAGCCGCAGGCGCTCGGCGACGCGGTGCACCGCATGGCACAGCGAGAGGGGGTAGTCCCCATTCTTCGGCACGAAATCGATGAAGCCGGCGCGGATGGCTTCGATCAATACGCCCTCATCGGCCCCGCTGCTTACCAGCACGGCGCGAACGTCGTGGCCCGCCTCCCGGATGTGCCGGTAAATTTCCACCCCGCCGGCACCGCCATCACGGTCGTCGATCACCAGCAGGAGAATGTCCTGCCGCCCCAGCACGTCCAGCGCCTGGTCCCGGTCCCCTGCCGTGAACACGCGAAAACCGGAGTTTTCGAGCGCCTGCCGGTCTGTTTCCGGGGCCGCCCCGTTGGCATGCACGAGCAGCAGCGCCAGGGCCGTAGCGCTCCCCACGCCCTGTAACTGCGCCTCCAGCGCACCGTTCCGCAGTACCCCGGCAACCGCCTGCGGCAGATGCTCCAGATAGTGCTTGTCTTTGCGGATGAAGTCGCGTGCTCCGCCTCGCAGCGCGTGCATCACCGCGCCCTCCGCGGCAACTATGCCCTCCCCGGCGACTAAAATGACCGGAATCTCCGGCGCCGCCGTCCGCAGCGTGGCCAGGAAATCCACTCCCGTCGGGTGGCCGGCAGGCCGGTTATCCAGCAGCACCAGGTGGACGGGACCGGCGCGAATGATCGCAATCGCCTGCGGCACCGATTCCGCCGGAACCACCTCGTATCCCGCCCCTTCCAGCGCACGCCGTTCGAACGCGGCGCTGGCGGGGTCGTCGTCCACGATCAGGATGCGGATGGAGTCAGGTTCGGGCATGTTGGTATTATGGCCGCTACCCGGAATGGGCGAGAGATTTCCGGGAATCCACCCAGCCGCTCCCCGGCTGCCGCCAAGGCGCCGCAGGAAACCGGCTTCGGATGCTATCACGAGAGTACTCGCTCTCGCCGACGAAAAGAGAACCGCCTACCCTCAGTATCAATCCATAGGGGAAAAATTGTAATCGTCCCGGCGCAATCAGTGTGTGGGATCGGACGGACCCGCCGGAGCCCGCCTCCGGCCGCGAAAGCCTTCGCCGCATCTGCGCCCCCCCAACCCTCGCTCCCCGCCTGTGCCACACTCGAAGAAAGTGAATTCGCGCAAAGTCATGGTTGTGGGCGGCGGCATCGTCGGATTGGCCGCCGCATACCGGCTGGCCGAGCGGTTTCCCGGCGCCCGCCTTACGCTGCTCGAAAAGGAGGCGGCCGTCGGGCAGCACCAGACGGGGCACAACAGCGGCGTGCTGCATTGCGGCCTCTATTACCAGCCGGGCTCGGCAAAAGCGCGGCTGGCGGTCCAGGGCATCCGCCAGATGACCGCCTTCTGCGCCGAAAATTCCATTCCCCACGAAGTCTGCGGCAAGCTGGTGGTGGCGGCCGACCAGAGCGAGGTGCCGCGCCTGGAATCCCTGCTCCAGCGCGGCACCGCCAACGGCCTGGAAGGGCTGCGCCGGCTGGGGCGCGAGGAAATGCTGGAGATCGAGCCCCACGTGGGTGGCGTAGCGGCGCTGCGCGTGCCGCAGGAAGGCATCGTCGATTATCCCCGCGTCTGCGAGGTGCTGGCGCGCAAGCTGGCCGGCCGCGGCGCAAAAGTGGTGACGGGCGCGCGGGTCACCGCGCTGCGGCAGGCGAAGGGCGAGTGGATCGCCCAAACCGGCGCCGGAGATTTCACCGGCGATTTCCTCATCACCTGCGCCGGGCTCTACAGCGACCGGGTCCCCGCGCTGGCCGGCGAGCCCCGCGAAACTCGCGTTCTGCCTTTCCGCGGCGAATACTACAAGCTCCGCCCGGAGCGGCAGCACTTGGTGCGCCACCTCATTTATCCCGTGCCCGATCCGCGCTTTCCCTTCCTGGGCGTGCATTTCACGCGCCTGATTCACGGCGGCATCGAGGCCGGTCCCAACGCCGTGCTGGCGTTCGCGCGCGAAGGCTACCGCAAAACGGATGTCAACCTGCGCGACCTGGCCGATGCGCTCTCCTACCCCGGCTTCTGGCGTTTTCTGCGCAAGTACCCTTCCATGGCCTGGTTCGAGCTGCGCCGCTCCTTCAGCCGCCAACTGTTCTGCCGCACGCTGCAGCGCCTGGTACCCGAAATCCGGCCCGAGGATTTGGCCACCGGCGGCTCCGGCGTGCGCGCCCAGGCCATCGCGCCGGCCGGCGACCTGGTGCAGGATTTCCAGTTCATCGCCCGCCCCAACGCCCTGCACGTGGTCAACGCGCCCAGTCCGGCCGCCACCGCTTCGCTCGCCATCGGCGCGGAAATCGTGCGCATGGCCGAAACGGCCGTGGGGTAATGCCGTGACCGTCGAGGTCCAGGCTTATTCCGGCTACAAAGCCGATGAGCGGCCCCTGCGTTTCCGCCTGGGCGGCGAGTGGCTGGAGGTGGTGGAAGTGGTGGATCGCTGGTACGATCCCGACGCCGTCTATTTCCGCCTGCGCGCCGCCGACGGCAACCTCTACATCCTGCGCCACCGCGAAGGCACCGATGAATGGACGCTCGAAGCATTCCGCCGGGAAAGCCCAACAGAGCCGCGACCGTAAGGGAGCGGTAATCGACCGCCCCGCCTTGTAGGGGCCGGATACATCCGGCCCGCCCCGCTTCAGATCATCTCGTTGAGCAGTTCCGGCCGCGGATGGGGGATCACTACTTTGTTCACCAGCATCCCTTTCTGCCCCACCACCTGCGCCGCCGCATCTACCGCGCTGGCCACCGCCGCCACGTTGCCGGTGAGGGTCACGAACGCCTTGCCCCCCAGCGCCATGGCGAGGCGGATTTCGATCAGCTCGACGTTGGCCGTTTTCACCGCCGCGTCCGCGCCTTCGATCAGTGAAGCCACCGAAAACGATTCCACGATCCCCAGCGCGTCCAGGGCCTCCACTTTCGACGCTCCGGCGATGGCCGGGAAAACGGCTTCGTGCAGGTTCGGAATCACGAACGAATCGATCACGGAAAAGCGCGCCGCCCCCACCCCGGCGGCTACCGAAGCCTCCACCGCCGCCACGTCCCCGCGCACCATCACCATGTACTTGCCCGAGCAGATGGACCGCGACAGCAGCAGGTCCACCGCCGACGCCTTCAGCATGGCATCCGCCGTCTGGTACCCCGCCGCGATGCTGGTCAGCTCAATCAGTCCAATGGAATCTTTCGACATTTGTCAGTTCCGTAGAGCAAGCTTTCAGCTTGCCATGCCGGCATTCGTGCCGGCATACGAGCCCCAGCCGGTATGTCGGCTCGAAAGCCGACATGGCCGCCTGGAAAGGCGGCTCCACGCCGCCCCACCCGTGCCGCTCCGATTCAGGCTACAATCTCCACCCAATCCGCCGTCACCGCCCGCACCTTGCCGTCGATGCTGGCGTGGATGTCGGCTCCCAGTTTGCCCTCGGGGACGCGGCCGATGGTTTGTCCCTTTTTCACTTTCCGGCCCGGCTGCACCACCGCCGTCGCCGGTTCTCCGGCGTGCTGCTTCAGTTTGACGCGCACCGCCGCCGGCCGGCAGTCCACGTTCTCGAACGGCGCCGGGCGCTCGTATTCTTCAATCTGCAGGCGCCGCCGCAACTGCGCCAGGGGCACGCGCCGGTATTCCTTCATGGGGTGCACTTCCACCGGCTTCTGCTGCACGAACTTCAGGCCGGCGGAGCGCCGGTCGCGCTTGCCCTCGTCGCAGGCCTCCTTCGGATACAGGTCTTCCGGGCAGGCATAGAGCGTGCACAGGCCGCAGGCGCAGCACAGCTCCGACCACTGGTTCCAGATGTCGCCGCCGGTGAGCGTGAAGCCCAGGCTGCGCATCACCTTGTGCGGCATCACTTCGTAACCCAGCAGGTAGCGCGGGCAGAATTCGGTGCAGTAGCTGCACTGGTCGCAGGCCGATTTGCCGATGCGGTTCATTTCCGGCTGCGTGCGCGTACGCCGCGTCATCAGGTAGTGGTCGCGCGGCAGCACGATCAGCCCGCCGGTGGTCTTGGTAACCACGTCGTCCAGGTCGAAGGAGAGCGTGCCCATCATGATGCCGCTGACGAATACGCCGAAATCCGCCGCCGTCGCGCCGCCCGCCAGCGCCAGCAAATCTCGGAACGGCGTCCCCACCGGCGCCCAGAAGGATTTCGCCTGCTTCACCGCGCCGCAGACGGAGAGGAATTTCTCCGTCACCGGCCGCCCCTGCTGCGCCAGGTGGACGTTATGTAATGTCTCGACATTATTGACGACGCAGCCCACCTGCAGCGGGATGCCGGCCGGCGGAATCAGCCGCCCGGTGGCGCTGTAGACCAGCTCGTACTCGTCGCCCGAAGGATAGAAATCGCCCAGCAGCACCAGCTCGATGCGGCCGCCGGGAAGGTGAGCCTTGAGCGCGTCGATGGCTTCCGCGTTCTTGGTTTTCACGCCGAACTTGCCCGACCTCGCGCCGGTGGCGTCCATCATGGCGCTCATGCCGGCCAGGATTTCAGCCGGGAAATGCTGCATCAGCTCGGCGTCCTTATGGATGAGCGGCTCGCACTCGGCGCCGTTGGCGATCAGGTATTCCACCTTGGATTGCGCCTTGACGGATGCCGGGAACCCCGCCCCGCCCGCCCCCACCACGCCGCACTCGCGCAGCCGTCCGCTGAGCATAAATTAGAGAATAGCAGGAGGGGGGCAGGGATCAGGGAGGAGGGATCGGGGCGGCGTGCCGCACGGCGTCCTGGCGCGGACCGCGTCGCCCGCGAAGCCGGTTCGGTGTCGCGGCCAGTTGGCGGTGTCCCTATAGGCCCTCAGGGACACCAGTGGTCCACCGCATTCCCGGACACCCTCGCGTCCCTGATCCCCCAACCCCTGATCCCTGATCCCGCTGCCTGCCGGGCGCTACAATCAGCCTGGGTTATGGGGATCTCCCGATCCATTGCCGGGCAGATGGAGCATGCGTCGTGGATCCGGCGCATGTTCGAGATCGGGATCGAACTCCGCAAGCAGCGGGGCGCGGAGAACGTTTTCGATTTTTCGCTGGGGAATCCGGACGTGGAGCCGCCCCCGGCGGTGCTGGCGGCGCTGCGGCGGGTGGCGGCGGAAAGCCGGCCGCACAGCCATGGCTACATGCCCAATGCGGGTTTTCCGGAAGTGCGGGCGTGCATCGCGGAACGGCTGCGCGCGCGGACCGGGATAGCGTACACCGGCGATGACATTCTGATGAGCAGTGGCGCGGCGGGCGCGCTCAACACCGTGCTCAAGGCGCTGCTCGACCCCGGCGACGAAGTCATCGTGCTGCGGCCCTACTTCCCGGAATACCGCTTCTACATCGAAAATCATGGCGGGCGGGTGGTGGAGGTGGAGACCGACGACCGCTTTCAGCTGGACCCGGAGCGCATCGCGCGCGCCATCACCCCGCGCACCAAGGCGCTCATCCTGAATTCGCCCAACAATCCCACCGGCGCAGTTTACGGCGCGGACGTGCTCGGCGGGTTGAACCGCGTGGTGCGCGAGCCGGTGCTGGTGCTGAGCGACGAACCGTACCGGCCGATTGTCTTCGACGGCATCGTCCCGCCGGAGACGCCGCGGCTGATCGAGCGGTGCGTGGTGGCGTGGAGCTGGTCGAAGGCGATGGCGATTCCGGGCGAGCGCATCGGGTATCTGGCCATTCCGCCGCACCTGGCGGAGGCGGCGGCGCTGCGCAACGCCTGTACCTTTGCCACGCGCATTCTGGGCTACATCAACGCCCCGGCCATCTGGCAGTGGGTAGTGGCGGAAGCGGGCGAGGCGACCGTGAACGTGGCCGAATACCAGGCCAAGCGCGACCGGCTGTGCGACTTCCTGAACGCGGCGGGGTACGATGCACCGCGGCCGCAAGGGTCATATTACGTGTTCCCAAAAACGCCGATTGCCGACGACGTGGCGTTCATCGGGCGATTGCAGGAAGAAGGGATCCTGGCCGTGCCGGGGCGGGGCTTCGGGGGCGCGGGCTATATGCGGCTCTCGCTCACGATTGCGAGGGAGAGCCTGGAGCGGTCGCTGGCCGGGTTTGCGCGGGCGATGGAGGAGTGCGGGGATTAGGGATTGGGGGTTAGGGATTGGGGATTGGGGATTGGGGACCGGCGATTCCCGGTTCCTGATTACCGCCCTTCAAGCCTTCAGGCGCCGAACTCGCGAGCCCAAAAATGCGAGGCCTCGCCCCCTAATCCCCAACCCCCAATCCCCGATCCCCATTCAGGCACCCCCTTGACGTGGTGCATCGCTTGGATCTACCATCCGCAGTGGATGGACTTTGTGGTTCGTCCGGAAAGAGGGTTGGCCGTGTTAGCTACCTCAAAAATTGCGGAAAAGAATGCATACGACGTCGCACTGGAAAACTTCGACCTGGCGGCGAACGCGCTAGAGCTCGAGGACGGCGTGCGAGCGATGATCAAATATCCGGAACGGATCCTCTCGGTCAGCGTTCCGGTCCGGATGGATACCGGCAGAATCGTGCGGTTCGAAGGTTTCCGCGTGCAGCACAGCACCATGCGGGGACCGGCCAAAGGCGGCATCCGTTTCCACCCCAACGTGACGGTGGATGAAGTGAAGGCGCTGGCCACGTGGATGACGTGGAAATGCGCGGTAGTGAACATTCCCTTCGGCGGCGCCAAGGGCGGGGTGACGTGCAACCCGAAAACCATGTCGATGGGCGAGTTGGAGCGGCTCTCCCGGCGCTACGCCACGTCGATTCTGCCGCTGATCGGGCCGGAGAAGGACATTCCCGCGCCGGATGTTTACACTACGCCGCAGATCATGGCGTGGATCATGGATACCTACAGCATGAACAAGGGCTACCCGGTGCACGGCGTGGTGACGGGCAAGCCGATCAGCCTGGGCGGTTCGCTGGGGCGGAACGAAGCCACGGGCCGCGGCGTTTTCTACACCACGCTGAGCCTGTGCGAGCACCTGAAGATTCCGGTACAGGGTGCGCGGGTGGTGGTGCAGGGATTCGGCAACGCCGGATCCATCGCCGCCATGCTGATGCACGGCGTGGGCGCCAAGGTGATCGCGGTGAGCGATACGAAGGGCTGCATCTTCAATGAGAAGGGGCTCGACATTCCGGCGGTGATCGGCTTCAAGGAGCGCACCGGCTCGGTGGTGCGGTTCCCGGAGGCGCAGAGGATCCCGGCCGAGGAGATGCTGGCGCTCGAATGCGAGGTGTTGATTCCGGCGGCGCTGGAAAACGCGATCACGGAGGCCAACGCGGCCGCCGTGCGCGCGCGCATCATCGCCGAAGCGGCCAACGGGCCGGTAACGCCGGAAGCCGACCGCATTCTGGATGCGAAAGGCGTGTACCTGATTCCGGACATTCTGTGCAACGCCGGCGGCGTGACGGTTTCATACTTCGAATGGGTGCAGGACGAAAACCACCTGTTCTGGGACGAGAACGACGTTAACAAGCGGCTGGAGATGGTGATGACGCGGGCATTCCGCGACACGTTCAAGATCCACACGGACCGCAACGTCAGCATGCGGCTGGCCGCGAACATGTTGGGCATCGGCCGCGTGGCGGAGGCGTGCAAGATCCGCGGGTTGTACCCGTAAAACCGGGGGGGTCGGGGATTGGGGATCAGGGATCGGGGCGACGCGCGTTGCGGCGCGGGCTCGCTGCGCTCGTCCGGCGAAGGCAACGCGCGGTCCGGCAGGGTGCGATCCGGACCGCGCGCACCGGTGCGGCATGCCGTGCTGCCTCGCCGCCCCAACCCCTAATCCCTGATCCCTATTTCTTCCTGTAGCTGCGGGCCAGTTCCATGTAGACGCCTAAGTCGCGGTCGAGGTCGGACTGGGCGCCGTCGAAATAGAAATTGCGGATGGGAATGCCGCCCAAATCCCGGCTGAGGCGGGGGTAAATGGCTTCGCAGACAATGCCGTTCATGCAGGTGAACGGGCTGATATCGACGATGCCGGCCGCGCCGTGTTTCGCCAGGTAGACCGCTTTGCCCACGTTGAGCACCATCTCTCCGAAGGCGCCCTCGCGCGGCAGGTAGGGGCGGGCGCAGGCCAGGATTTCGTAAATGTCCGGCTCTTCCCTGCCGGCGAAATCGTGGCGGAAGGGCTCCATCAGGATGTGCTCATCGCGTTTCTGAATGCGGCTGCGCACCCACGCCCCGAACGCCTCCAAGCTGAGCGAGCGCCGCGCCAGTTTGAGCTTGCGGAAGCGTTCGGAATCGGTGTACCAGATCCATTCGACGATATCGGAGAGCCAGGCTTCGGCGCCGTACTGCTCCAGGCATTCCACCAGGTTCTCGTTGGAAAAGGTGTTCAGGCGGCAGAAAATCTCGCCGACTATGCCGATGACGGGGAGCGAGGCGGTGCGCACCGGCACCTTGAGGAAGCGGGCGCGGGCGCGGAGCATGGATTCGCGCAGGGCGCGCAACTGCACGCCGGGTGCGACGGGCGTCTGCTCGATGGTGCGGCAAAGGTCGTCGAGCGACTCTTCGTAAGCCGCGCGGGAAGCGCCCCGGGCCTCCTCGTAAGGGCGCTTCAGCAGGAGAAGCTTTTGCAGGATATCGGCGGATAGCAGGGCGCGCCAGCCGGTGCGGAGGAAGGGGCCGGAGAGCGAGCCCAGGCCCTGGTACGCGTTCTGGCTGGTGGGGGAGAGAATGGAAACGGTTGAGTAGCCGCTCGAATCCAGAACCTGCCGCAGATACGGCGCATACTGGCCGAAGCGGCACGGCCCTTCGGCGGTGGGCATGAAGAAGGCCACACGGGACGGATCCACGCCGGGCTGCTCCAGCACCTTCATGAAATCGCCGACGGTGACCTTGGCCGGGTAGCACTCGTCCCCGGAAGTGTGGGAGGCGCCCAACTCGCGCGTGCGGGCATCGGAGGGCGGCGTGGGTTCGGCATCCAGGCCGATGGCGCGAAATGCCGACGCAAACGCCCGCGCGCTGCCGTAGGCCATGGGAGGAATGTAAACCCGCGTACTGGGGGCCAGGGGCCGGGGGCCGGGGGCCGGGGAGGCGTCTCGTATGTTCAGGTTTTCCTGGCGTTCCGCTTCGGACCGTGGGCTCGCCTCCCTGGCCCCCGGCGCCTGGCCCCGCGTCCGCGGGTCGAATAGCTTGAGGTCCTCACGGCGTTCCGCCTCGGGATTTCCGTTCGCGTCCCTGGCCCCCGGCCCCTGGCCCCCGGCCCCCACTACTGGTAGCATCGCAGTATTCCTTTGCTGTCGAGATACGCTTCGCAGCGGGTCATGTAGCCGGCGTCGTTGCCGTGGCCGTCGAACTGGAGCACCAGGAAGGGCTGGGCGGCGGCTTCGCGGGTGAAGTGCTTGATGTAGGAATCGGGGCCGCACTTGAAGTTGGTGATGTAGACTAGGTGGAGGTTGGGGCGCGCGGCTACCAGACGGGCGGCCTCCAGAATTTTGCGGCCGGAGATCCAAAACATGTTGGCGGCGGCCTGCTCGCGCCCGGTCACCAGGAAATCGAGCGGGATGACGTTGGCGCCGTAGCGGTGGCGCAGTTTGCGGGGGATGTCGCAATTCACGCCACGATCGTAGAGATTGTAGGCGCGGCCGGCCAGGACCAGGCCGGGCTGGCCGGTTTCCTCCAGAACCGCAAGTGCACGGCGGCCGGCCTCCTGCATTTTTTCCCCAAAGGCGCGCTGTTCGGCGTAGGCCAGGTCGGCAGCGCGGTTACTGGCTAGCGCGGTCACGCCCAGGCGGCGCATGGTTTCAGCCAGCGCGCTCTTCACCTGCTCCGGCCCGAGCTGAAAATGAAGCGTCGGAATCAGGAAGCGGTGCTGCTGCGGCTCGAACGCGGGGGCGGAGCGAATCACCCAGGGCAGGGTCTGGTTCCAGGGGCAGTAGTGGGCGGGGCCGGAATCGGCGGCGGCTTCGGCGTCGGCCATGTTGGGAAGCAGAATGTAATCCGCCCCCGCTTCGACCAGCGCCTGCACGTGTCCGTGCGCCACCTGCACGGGATAGCAGGGCTGCGCCACCGCCAATTCCAGGCCGGAGGCGGAGATGCGCGGGTCGGTCACCGGGGAGAGGAGCACCGGAAGACCCAATTCCGCGAAATACCGCTTCCAGAAGGGAAGGCGATCGAGGAGGGACATGGCGCGCGGAATGCCGATGCGGAACGGGCCGGAGGCGGCTTGGGGGAGGGTTTCGAGAAGCCGCTCGCGCCAGGCGAAGAGATCGTCGATCACGGGCTTGCGGCCGGTGGCGGAGGGCTTGCGGAACTTATCCGAGCATTTATCGCCCCAATAACTCTTCTGCCCCTCGATGACGAATTCCTTCATGTCGCAGAGGTTGGAGCAGGCCTTGCACACGAAATCGCGGCTGGATATGTCGAGCTTGTGCAGGTTATAGCCGCGGAACCGCGTTTTCGCTCCGGTAGCCTGTTGCCACTGGCGGGCGATGAGCGCCATGCCGATGGCGCCCATCACGCCGTTATACGGCGGCACGGTGATGGGCTTGCCCAGCAGGCTCGCAAATGCGGCGGTGACGGCATCGTTGTAAGCGGTGCCGCCCTGAAAGTAGATGACGTCGCCGATTTTGCGCCCGCGCACCACGCGGTTCAGGTAATTCAAGGCGATGGAGTAAGCCAGCCCCGCCACCAGGTTGGGAATGGTTTCGCCCTTGTGCAACCAGCCGGTGACGTCGCGCTCCATAAACACCGTGCAGCGCTCGCCGAGGCGGGTGGGCGCGGGCGCGGCAAGGGCCAGGCTGGCGAATTCGCCCTTGATATTGATGCCCAGCTTTTCGGCCTGTTCCTCCAGGAACGAGCCGGTGCCGGCGGCGCAGGCTTCGTTCATGGCGAAATCCACCACCACGCCGCGCTCGATGGAGATGAACTTGGAATCCTGGCCGCCGATTTCGAAAATGGTATCTACGCCCGCGCCGGTGCCGAGCGTCTGGCTGATGTGCCAGGCGCCGGTTTTGTGCGCGGTGATCTCGTCGTTGACGGCGTCGGCGCCGGCAAACTCGGCGATCAGCTCGCGGCCGGAGCCGGTAGCGCCCACGCCCCGGATTTCCAGGCGGCTGCCCCATCGCTCTTCCAGCTCGCTCAGGCCCTGCTGGACGGCTTCGATGGGCCGGCCGGCCGTGCGGAGGTAGATATCGTGGATCACGGCGCCGAATTCGTCGATCGCCACCACGTTGGTGGAAACCGAGCCGATGTCGAGGCCCAGATAGGCGGGGATGGGGTCGCCGCCGGGCGCCGGCACGTATACCGGGACGCGGTCGCGCAATTGCACCACATTCGCGCTCGAGAGCGGGTGGGAATCCTGCACCGAGGCTTCGCCCTCGTGCTGGCGCAGGCGATGGATTTCGAGGATGGAGCGCTTGCGCGGCTCGGCGGCCTCCAGGATGGCGGCGCCGATGGCCCCGCACCAGGCAAATTCGGGCGGAACGAACAGAGCGCCTTCGGCGAGCGAGAAGGCCTCGCGAATGGCGCCCGCCACCCCGGCATTTTGCGAAACCGCGCCGATCAGGGCCACGGGCGTTTCCACCGGCCGGCCCCTGACGATGGCGCTCTTGAAGTTGCGCGCCACCGCGTCGCAGAGCCCGCGCAGGATTTCGGCGGGCTGATAACCCTTCTGCTGGGCGTGGATCATGTCGCTTTTGGCGAACACGGAGCAGCGGCCGGCGATGCGTGCGGCGCAGCCGGCGCCGCACACCACCTCCCCGATTTCCTCCACCGAGTACTGCATGCGCAGGGCCTGCTGGTCGAGGAAGGATCCGGTGCCGGCGGCGCACTCGCCGGAACGGTCGTAATCGACGATGTCACCGCCGGAGAGGCGGATGTACTTCGAGCTTTCGCCGCCGATTTCGAACACCGTGCGGATGTGGGGATAGAGCGCGCCCATGGTGCGGGCGATGGTTTTGAATTCGTTTTCGAAGAAGAGGCCCAGTACCTTGGAAATGGTGCGGCTGCCGGAGCCGGTGACTCTCAGGCCTTCCACCCGCGCTTCGGGGACGACGGCGTAGAAATCGTGGAGCAGGTCGTAGGCGGATTGGATGGGGCTGCCAGAGATGCGGCGATAGGGGGAGAGAACCAGCGGGCGGCCGCCGGGCGCCCCGGCCATCCGGAAGCCGGGTTCCGACGCGCAAAGGGCCTCCAGCACGCCCCGGTCTTCGGGCGCGCCGAGGGCGGCGAGCTTGAGACTGATCGCACCGATATCCAGGCCAAGGTCGATAGCCATTCCCAGTTAGTGTGGCGCGCCCGGGCTGGTATTTCAATTAACCGGACCTGAATAGCCTGTATATGCAGCGAGCGGGCGGAGGGAAAGGGCGATTGGCGACCCGCGGTGGCCGCCGGCGGCGCCGGTTTCCGCCTCCCGGTTCTGGTACTTGAACCCCAATCGCGTTATACCCCAATCGCGGTATAGTAATCGCTTGCCGGATTGCATCCATTGCGCGATTCAGCCCGAGGAAGCCTGGATCGCGACCGAAAGAGCGGTTGCGGTTCCGCATCCCGAGCCGCTGGTGACCTGCCACATGGTGGTGGCGCCGCGGCGCCATGTGGAGGCCTTCTACGACCTGGACGTGCAGGAGCAGCAGGAGGTGTGGGCGGTAGTGACCGAGATCCGGGACCGGGTGGCGCGGTCCATGCGCACCGAAGGCTTCGACATCGGGTTTGCCGACAGCCAGAATGGCGGCCACGCGCTGATCCACGTTGTGCCGCGGCTGCCGGGAGAGCGGGTGCTCCTGCCGGGCGACATAGAGTGGGTGGACGCGGGCGGGCAATAATGTAGGGATGCCCGAACCGCTGCTCCAGGTTCGCGATCTCAGGGTCACGCTGTCATCGCCCATCCTGGACGGGTTGTCGTTCGAAATCGCGGCGGGAGCGATCACCGGGCTGTGCGGCGAATCCGGCTGCGGCAAAACCACGCTGGCGCTGGCATTGCTGCGCCTGCTTCCCCGGCCAGTACCGGGTGGAAGGCTCCATCCGCCTCGGCGGGCAGGAACTCGCCGGGCTGAGCGAGCGCGACATGCGGCCCATCCGCGGCGGCCGCATGACTATGATCTTCCAGGACCCCATGCTGGCGCTCAACCCGGTGCTGCGGGTGCGCGACCAGGTGCGGGAATCGATGCGCGCGCACGGCGTCAAGCGCCGGCCGGGGAAGCGCTGGAAGTGGCGGGGCTCGAACCCTCGGCCAGGATATTGCAGGCATACCCGCACCAGTTGAGCGGCGGGGAGCGGCAGCGGGTCTTGATTGCGCAGGCGCTGGCTTGCCGTCCGGCGCTGGTGATCGCGGACGAGCCGTTCACGGCTCTGGACCTGCCGCGCGTGGTGGAGCTGGCCGCGCTGTTCCAGGATCTGAAGCGGAAAACCGGGACCTCGTTTCTGGTGGTCAGCCATAGCCCGGGCGTGCTGGCGCACATGGCGGATTCCGTGCTGGTAATGCACGCCGGGCGGATTGTGGAGCAGGGGCCGGTGCGGCGCGTCTTCGGCACGCCCGCGCACCCTTACACCCAGCGGCTATTGGCGGCAGCACGGTCACGTGGTGTTACCGGGGACCTAGCCCATGGCTGAACCGTTTCTGCGCGTGGACGGGCTGAGCAAGGCCTATGGCGGGCGCGCGGCATTGCGCCGGGCCGGCTTCAGGCTGGAGAAGGGCCGGATGCTGGGGCTGGTTGGGGTTTCGGGATCGGGCAAATCCACGCTGGCGCGCTGCCTGGCGGGGTTCGAGCGGCCGGATGCGGGAACCATGGTGCTGGACGGCGCCGCACTCGGCGGACGCGCAGCGTCTCCGGCGGTGCAGCTGATTTTTCAGGAAGCGGCGGCCAGCTTGAATCCGCGGTTTACGGCGGAAGAGATTGTGGCTGAGCCGCTGGTGATCCGGCGGCGCGGGACGGTGGCGTGGCGCCGGAAAGCGGTGGGCGAATGGCTGGAAATGTTGGGCATTCCGGCGGGCGGCGGCGCAGAAGCCCGCGTTGGCGTCGAGCGGCGGCGAACGGCAGCGGCTGGCCATGGCGCGGGCGCTGGCGGCGGAGCCGAAGCTGCTGATCGTGGATGAATCGCTCTCCGGGCTGGATGTCGTGCTGCAGGCGCAGATGGCGGACTGCTGGCGGATTTGCGCCGGCGTCTGGACCTGACCTCGATCCTGATTACGCACGATCTCGGGCTGGCCGGCCGCCTGGCGGATGAGATCGCGGTCATGGATGCCGGCGAAATCGTGGAGCAGGCGCCGGCCGGCGCAGGTAATGGCGGCGCCGCGGCATGACGGACGCGGGAACTGGTGGCGGCGGCGCGGTTGCTGGCGCTGGCCGAGGGGGCGTTCACGGGTCGGGACGGGGCGGGCACGCCCGGCCGCTGCGGAGAGCGGCAGACCGGGAGCGGCGCGTGAGATATGTTCTGCGGCGGCTGCTGCACGGGGCGCTCCTGCTGGTCGGCGTTTCCATGCTGACATTCGCCTTTACCGAAATGGCACCGGGCGATTACTACTCGGAGATGCGGATCGACCCCACCGTGGCGCCGGAGACGGTAGCGGCCATGCGTCACCGGGCGGGGCTGGACCGGCCGCTGGCCGCGCGCTACGCGGCTTGGGCGGGCTCGGTGCTGAAGGGCGATTTCGGGTATTCGCTGGCGTATGGCGGCGCGGTGGGGCCGCTGGTGGAGGGGCGGCTGGCGGCCACGCTGCTGCTGGCGGGCGCGGCGACCCTGGCGGCGTGGCTGATGGCCATTCCGCTGGGCATCTGGCACGCCACCCGGCGCGGCTGGCAGGATGCGGCGGCCAAGGCGGGGATAGCGGTGTTGCTCATCATCCCCGACCTGCTGCTGGCCCTAGTGTCGCTGCTGGTGGCGGTCGAGACCGGGTGGTTTCCGGCCGGCGGCATGGCCTCCGCCGGCGCCGGTTCCCTGGGAACGGCGGCGCGGGCGGCCGACGTGCTGCGCCACCTGGTGCTGCCGGCGGGCGTGCTGGCCATCGGGATGTTGCCGGTGCTGGTGCGGCACGTACGCGCGGCCATGCTGGAAACCATGGATTCCGCATTCGCCTGGAACGCGCGGGCGCAGGGGATTCCGCCGCTGCGGCTGCTGGTGCGCAACCTGCTGCCGGCGGCGGCCAATCCGCTGATTTCGCTGTTCGGGTTGTCGTTGGGCGGGCTACTGAGCGCGTCGCTGCTGGTGGAGGTGGTAATGGGATGGCCCGGCCTGGGGCCGCTGCTGGTGGACGCCATCCTGGCGCGGGATATGGCGGTCGTGCTGGCGGTGGCGATGCTGGCTGCGGCTTTCCTGATTCTGGGGAACCTGGCGGCGGACCTGCTGCTCTACCGCCTGGACCCGCGCATTCGGGTGCGGAAATGAGACGGCGGCTGGTCCCGGTCCTTGTGTTCCTGGCGGCGATGCACGGCGCGGCGATCTGGGCCGGGCGCCTGGCGCCATATGGATATGACGAACAGCATCGGGCGTATCCCTACGCGCCGCCGGCGCGAATCCACTGGGCCGGCGGGCGCCTGGTGGTGTACGGGCTGGAGGCGGCCCCCGGCTTGGATTACGGGGAGGACGCTTCACGCCATTACCCGCTGCGGTTCCTGTCCCGCGGCAGGTTGCTGGGAGTGGATCCGCCTGGGACCTTGTTCCTTCTGGGCACGGACGAATACGGGCGCGACGTCTTCTCCCGGATACTGTACGGCGGGCGGGTCTCGCTATTGACCGGGCTGCTGGCAGCGGCGCTGGCGGTAGGAATCGGGTGGATGCTGGGAACGGTGGCGGGGTTTTTCGGCGGCTGGGCGGACGAGCTGCTGATGCGCGGCTCGGAGCTGTTTCTGGCCCTGCCGTGGCTGTATCTTTTGCTGGCGGTGCGAGCGTTCCTGCCGCTGCACATCGGTCCGCTCCAGGCTTTCCTGCTGCTGGTGGCGATTATCGGCGGGGTGGGATGGGTGCGGCCGGCGCGGCTGGTGCGGGGGGTGGCGCTGAGCGCGCGCGAACGGCCGTTCGTGCTGGCCGCCCGGGGATTCGGGGCCGGTCCGTTCTACCTGTTGCGCCGGCACATCGTTCCGCTCACCCTACCGGTGGCGCTCACCCAGGCTAGCGTGCTGATTCCACAGTACATCCTGGCCGAAGTGACGCTTTCGTTCCTGGGTTTGGGGGTGGGTGAGCCGGTGCCGAGCTGGGGGAATATGCTGGCCGAGGCACAACACTTCGACGCCCTGACGGCGCACCCGTGGCTGCTGGCGCCGGCCCTGGCTGCTATCCCCGTTTTGCTGGCCTACCTTGTATTATCCGATACGGTAACTGTACACGTTATTAAACAAAAGTACTGCTCGGACTGAGTACCTTCGTGAATATGCGAGAATATACCAATCCGCTAGACTATGGCGTAGGTTGTGTCTTAGTGTGCGGAATAGGACTTTACTCGTAGTAGGGACGGCACTCCTGGCGGCGGTGGCAGCCGGGCGCGCGGAAGACTACCTGAAGGTTCCTGGGTTGACTGGCCGCGCCGGCGGCCGGTTGGTTTACAGCGAGCGCACCGAGCCCAAAACGCTGAATCCACTGCTCGCATCCGACAACGTTTCCCGCGACATTATTCACCTGCTCTCCGCGGATCTGGTGCACATCAACCGGGCCACCCTGCGCACGGAGCCCGCCTTGGCCGAGCGATGCACGATTTCTCCGGATGGGTTGCGCTACACCCTGGATCTTCGCCGCGGGCTGCGTTTTTCCGACGGCCAACCTTTCGACGCGGACGACGTCATATTTACTTTTCAGGTTTACCTGGATGAGAAAATCGACTCGCCGCAGCGCAACTTGTGGATTCTGGAGGGCAGGCCGGTGCGCGTGCGCAAGCTGGACGCGTACCGGGTGGAATTCGAGTTGCCGCGCGCCAACGCGGTGGGGGATCGCATCTTCGACAGCGTGCCCATTCTGCCGCGGCACCTGCTGGAGGACGCATACCGGCAAGGCAAGCTGCTGGAAGCATGGGGATTGCATACGCCGCCCGGCGCCATGGCCGGGTTGGGGCCGTTCCGCTTCAAGCAATACGTGCCGGGCAGAGGGTGGAACTGGAGCGCAACCCTTACTACTGGAAGCGGGATGCGGCCGGCAAGCGGCTGCCGTATCTGGCGGAGCTGGATTTCAGCCTGGACGGCAACGAAGACATGCAGGTGCTGCGGTTTGAAGCCGGCGAGAGCGACATGTTGAGCCGCGTCGGCGCCCGCAACTATGCCGCCCTGGGCAAGCAGGCGGGCGTCGACGGCTACGTGCTCTACGACGCCGGGCCGGGGTTCGAATGGAGCTTTTTGTGTTTCAACCTGGCGCGGCCGGGGGTGTGGGGGCGGGCGGCATTCCGGCGGGCGGTGTCGGCGGCCATCGACCGGGAGGCGATCGTGCGGCTGGTTTACCTGGGCTACGCGTCGCCGCTGGGGGCGCCGGTGGCGGCGGGAAATCGGCCCTGGATCGACGGCCGGCTGGCGGCGACGGCGTGCTCGCTCGAAGCAGCGCGCCATTTATTGGCCCAGGACGGGTTCCACTGGACGGGCAGCGGGGCATTACTCGGCCCGGAGGGAAAGGAGGTTGGATTTTCGATCATCGCCAGCTCCAATAATCCCGAGCGGGCGGAAATGGCGACGCTCATCCAGGCGGATCTGAAACCGCTGGGGATACGGGTGGAGGTGGTGCCGCTCGAATTCCGCAGCCTGCTGGACCGGCTGACGCGAACGCACGAGTTCGATGCCTGCCTGACGGCGGTGATGAGCGCGGACGCAGATCCCACGGTGGACCTGAATATCTGGCTTTCGAGCGGCGGAACACACCTGTGGAATCCGGGCCAGAAGACCCCGGGAACAGCTTGGGAGGCGGAAATCGACCGCCTCATGCGGGAACAGATGATCACGCGCGGATAGCGGCGCCCGCAAGCGCCTGTTTGACCGCGTGCAGGAGATCGCGATGGAGAATATGCCGGTGATTCCACTGGCCACTCCGCATCTCCTGATGGCGAGCAAAACAAGGTCTGGGGAACGTCCATGCGGCGGCCCTGGATCCATATGCGATATGGAATATCGAGGAAATTTACTGGCGGAAAACGGCGGGCCTGCCATCGGGCCGGGCGCAATGATGGCACTCGCCTCCGGGCTCCGAGTGGACCAACTCTCGGCTGGTGGAGGAATGCCTGCGCGGCAACGAGCGTGCCTGGAGCATGCTGGTTGATCGCTACAAGAACCTCATCTATTCCATACCCATCCGCTACGGATTGCCTGTGCAGGACGCCGCCGACATTTTCCAGGCGGTGTGCCTGGACCTGTTCAACGAGATGGGACGCCTGCGGGATCCGGAGGCGCTGCAGGCATGGCTGATCCGGGTGACCAGCCATAAGTGCTACCACTGGAAGCGGCAGGAAGGGACGCGGCCGGGCGACATGGACGAAGACGGGGTGGATAACGTCTCCGCGGATACCCCGGCAGCGGCGGAAATCATGGTGGACCTGGAGCGGGAGCAGTTGGTGCGGGACGCCATCGCCGAGCTTCCGGAGCGCTGCCGGGAGATGATCCTGCTGTTGTTCTTCGAGCATCCGCCGCAGCCCTACCACCATGTGGCGGAAAAGCTCGGTCTGGCGCGCGGCTCCATCGGCTTCATCCGCGGGCGGTGCCTGAAGCGCCTGAAGCGGCTTCTGCAAGAAAAAGGATTCTGATGGCTCCGCCGGTTCCACTACCCGGGGGAAAACTGGAGGAACTGATCGAGGCGCTGGCGCGGGAGCCGAGCCCGCTGCGACGCCGCCAGGTGCTGCTGGGGGCGCGCGCCCTGTGGAGCCCGGAGACCGCCATCCGTCTGGCGGATGAAACCGTACGCCGGATGTACGTGGACATTCCGCAGGCGGAGCGCATGGCGCGGTCCGCCAACTGGCTGGCGGGGCAGGTGGCCAGCCCGAAGGCGCGCGCGGCCGGTCTGCGGGCCATGGGCCACATCCAGGAGCGGAAGCGCCGCTACCAGGCGGCGTTGACGGATTTCGACCAGGCCCGGGAGATCCTGGAGGGCCTGGGGGAAGAGCTGGAGATCGGGCGGACGCTGAATTCCTCGCTGCACTGCCTGATGTATCTGGGGCGATATGAGGAAGCGCTGGCAGCCGCCGGGCGCGCGGCGGAGATCTTTCAGCGCCTCGGCGACCGGCGCGCGGCTGGCCCGGGTGCAGGCCAACATGGCCAACATCATGCATCGCCAGGACCGTTTCGAGGAGGCACTGGACCTGGACCGCCGCGCCTGTGCCGCGTTAATCGAGTACGGCGAGCCGCGCGACGTGGCGGTGACGCTGCAGAACATGGCCACCTGCCAGATCGGCATGAACGATTTCCGCGAGGCGCTGGAGACCTACGAGCGGGCGCGCAGCTATTGCATGGACCACGAACATGCCGCTGCTGCTGGCGGTGGCCGATTACAACATCGCCTATCTGTACTACCTGCGCGGCGAATACACGCGCGCCATCGCCGCCTACCGCGCCGCGCGCGAGCACTGCCGCAAGCTGGGGGACGCCTATCGCGAGGCGCTGTGCGACCTGGACCAGTCCGAAATGTACGTGGAGCTGAACCTCAACGAGGAAGGGGCGCAGATGGCGCGGCGGGCCATCGCCGCCTTCCGCAAGCTCGGCAACCTGTACGAGGCGGCCAAGGCGTTGACGAATCTGGCCATCGCCGCCAGCCACCACGGCGATTCCGCGGCCGCGCTGGAGCTCTTCCGCAAAGCGCGGGAGCTGTTCACGCGGGAGGGCAACCGCGCCTGGATCGCCACCATCGATCTGTACCAGGCGCTGGTGTTTTACCAGGAGCGGCCGGCTGACGGAGGCGCGGCTGCTGGCCGAAAGCGCGCTCGAGTTCTTCGCCCCCAGCCCGTTTCAGGGCAAGGCCATTCTGTGCCAGTTGCTGCTGGCGCGGATCCACCTGGAATGCGGGCGCGGCGCACGGGCCCGCGAAATCTGCCTGGAGGCCATCGGCAAGCTGGAGCAGGCGGAGAGCCCGGTGCTCAACTTCCAGGCGCATTTCGTGCTCGGGCTGATCGAGGAGGAGCAGGGGCCGGCCCGAGGCCGCGCGCGAGGCTTACGGGACGGCCCACCGCGAAATGGAGAGCCTGCGCAGCCATCTGCATGCCGAGGAAGTCAAGATCGCGTTCCTCAAGGACAAGCTGGAGGTGTACGAGGCGCTGGTGCGCATGTGCCTGGCCGGCGGCGGCGGGGCGGCGGACCCGGAGACCGCGTTCCGTTACATCGAACAGGCCAAATCGCGCAGCCTGGCGGACCTGATCGCGTTCCGCGCGCACCAGTTGCCGGCCCCCGCGCTTCGGCGCACGGGGAACTGGTGGAACAGGCGCGCGCCTGGCGGGAGGAGCTGAACTGGTATAGCCGCGCCATGCAGTTCGAAGCCGGCCAGGGCGCCGGCGCAGCGCGACGCCCGCCTGGAGAAACTGCGGCGCAAGGCGCGCGAGTGCGAGCACCGGCTCACGGAGCTGATCGGCACGCCTGCGGCTGGAAGACCGGGAGTTTGCCACCCTGCAAGGCGCGGGCGCCATCGATATGGAGGCTATCCGTGCCAGCCTGCCGGAAAATGCGGTGCTGCTCGAATATTACCGCGTCCGCGACACGTTTTACGCCTGCGTGCTGTCGCGCCGGACGCTGAAAATCGTGCCCGTGGCCTCCGTGCCGGAACTGCGCCGGGCGCTGCAACTGCTGCGTTTCCAGCTCTCCAAGTTCCGCCTGGGCGCGGAATACGTCAGCACCTTCCAGGCGCAATTGCTCGAAGCCACCAAGGCGCACCTGCGCCACTTCCACGCCAGCCTGATCGCGCCCTTGGCCGCGGACCTCGAAGCCGAGCACCTGATTATCACGCCCCACGACTTCCTGCATTACGTGCCGTTCCACGCTCTGCTGGACGGGAGCGATTACCTCGGCTCCCGCTACTCCATCTCCTACGCGCCCAGCGCCACCGTATATTACCTGTGCGCGGCCAAGCAACCCGGACCGGCGGGGGGAGCGTTGGTTCTGGGCGTACCGGACCCGGCAGCGCCGCAGATCGGAAAGGAAGTGGAAGCGGTGGCTTCGGTGCTGCCGGAGGCCGAGATCTTTCTCGGGCGCGAAGCGACCTACAACGTACTACGGGAGCGCGGCGCCGGCGCGCGCTACATCCACATCGCCACCCACGGCTGGTTCCGGCAGGACAACCCGATGTTCTCCTCCATCAGCCTGGGCACGTCGGAGCTGAGCCTGTTCGACCTCTATCAGCTGAACCTGCCCGCCGAACTGATCACGCTGAGCGGCTGCGGCACCGGCCTGGACATGGTGGTGGGCGGCGACGAGCTGCATCGGGCTCAAGCGCGGACTGCTGTATGCGGGTGCGCGCGGGCTGCTGCTCACCCTGTGGGACGTGCACGACGAGAGCACGGCGGAATTCATGAAGCTGTTCTACCAGCGGCTCAAGCGGGACCCCAACAAGGCGCGCGCGGTGCAATACGCCATGGCGGAAATCCGGCGGGAGTACCCGCACCCGTTTTACTGGGCGCCGTTCGAGCTGGTGGGCAGGTTCCAGTGAGACCCAGAGATCCCTTGGCCCGTAAGGTCAGAAAGCTTAGTACGGTACTAGTAGTTCCGGTGCGGGATTCTGCGAATAAAAGGTGGGTACCTTATATCTGGGCCCCGCAGAAGGCACCCCTGAGTGTAGAACAAGATTATGTCCGGCATCGATATTAACCAAGCAACGCAGGCGTGCGGTAGGGGGCGAACTATGAGGCATTACGGGATCGGTGAATGGGTGGATTTTGCTCGCGGGCTGTCGCCGGAAATGGAAAGTGAAGTCATGCGGGTACATCTGTCGATGGGTTGTTCCGAGTGCCGGGAACTGGCGGACTTTTGCAACAGCCTCTCGGCGATTTGCGGGGAAATGGCCGAACACACCGCTCCCGAGTGGGTCGTACGCAACGCGCTGGCGATTTACCCGGCGCGCAAGCGGCCAGCGCCGAAACGGGCGTTCCGGCTGCCGCTCGAGCTGATTTTCGACAGTTTTCTGGCTCCGGCTCCGGCCGGTTTACGGGCGGCATGGTGCCGGGGATGGCAGGCGTTATACCGGTCCGGCAACTGTTCGCTGGACCTGCGGGTGGAACCTGAGATTCATTCTTTGCGTGCGGCCGTCATCGGGCAGATCTCCAACCATGTTCTGCCGAAGAGTTATATGGAAGGGCTGCCGGTATACGTGAAGCAAGGCCGCATGGTAGTGGCTGAGACCCGCAGCAACGAGTTCGGCGAGTTTCAGATGGAATACGAACAGCATGGGCGGCTGCAGCTTTGCGTGGATCTGGAGAACGGGTCGAAACGCCTGCTGATCCCGTTGCGGAAGTTGACGGCGGATTCGGTGGCGGGCCTGGATCGGGTGGAATTGGCCGATCCGGCCGGAGAACCCGGTCGGCCGTCAGACTAGATCGGGCAAACGGCGGTAATTGGATAATGAAGAAGCCACACAGCATTGTACGGAGCGCGCTCCTCCTCCTGGCCGTCGGCACCGTGGCCCTGGCGGGCAATAACCGGTGGATCGTTCGGCTGAGCGTGAGCGGGGCGGGTACGGTGATGCAGCAGGCGGCCTCGGCGACGTGGACCCCGGTCTCCGCGGCTAATGGCGTGTATGCGGTTACGCTACCCCCTGGCCTGTCCGGCAACCAGGCTTTGCAGAACTTGAAGAACAGCCCGCTGGTCCAGAGTGTGGAACCCGACGCCGCCGTGACGCTGCCGGAAACGGACGCGGGGTACTACCCCGGCGGGCACGCGGTTCCGGCGCTTGCCGGCTACACCGGCACATTCAGCATTCCCAGCCCGCTGGCGGCGCCGTGGGGCCCCTATCTCAACCAACCGGCGAACACTATGGTCAGGGTTGCCGCAGGCGCAGAAAACCTTCGGCACCGGCGGAGGCATGGTAGCGGTGATCGATACCGGCGTGGATTTCCTGCACCCGGTCTTGTTCCCGGTGGTGAATTTCTGGCAGGGTAAGGACTTCACCGGCACCGGCGACATTACCGGCAACAGCGACCTGACCCAGGAAACGTCGCCGGTGGTGGACCAGGAAACCAGCCCGGTAGTGGATCAGGAAACCAGCCCGGTAGTGGACGGCAGCGGAACCATCATCCTGAACCAGGAGACGAGCCCGGTGGTGGATCAGGAGACGAGCCCGGTGGTGGACAGCGCGATGCCGCCGGACTTCGGCCACGGAACCATGGTGGCGGGTATTGTCCATCTGGTGGCGCCCTCGGCGCGGATTCTGCCCATCAAGGCTTTCGGCAGCAACGGCACGGGTACTCTGGCGAATGTGATCGCGGCCATCTACTACGCGGCCCAGCAGGGAGCCACGGTCATCAACATGAGCTTTGGCGGTCCGCAGGATTCGCCCGCGCTGGAGGCGGCGATCGATTACGCCGAAGACCAAGGCATTATCTGCGTGGCGGCAGTGGCCAATTCCGATTCGCCGGCGGTGCAGTATCCGGCCGGGAGCCAGGGCGTGATCGGGGTAGCCTCGACGAATAATCAGGACCAGAGAAGTTCGTTCTCGAACTGGGGCAGCGATGTGGATCTTGCGGCACCGGGAGAGGCGATTGTAACAACGTTCCCGTTTGGCCGATATGCACTGGGGTGGGGTACTTCCTTCGCGACGCCGTATGTCTCGGGGACAGTGGCACTGCTGCAATCGATCAAGCCGAATACGAACGTCCAAAACGATCTCCGGAAGGGGGCTGACCCGGTGTACGGTTTGGGCAATGGCCAGACCCTCGGCTACGGAGAACTGGATATCTACCGGTCCGGGGCGGCGGTGCAGTAGGGAGAAATAACGTTGGCGGCGTTGCGGTCCCGTCAGAGGTAGTGTCTCAGAAAGTGCTATGAGGTTCGAGAACAACCCGAATCATTTCCCGGCGAGAGCGGAGATGGAGGTCCTGGCGCCGCATGCCGACATCCTGCCCGGTCCGATCCCGGTCTGGCTGGCCGCGCTGATGGCGGCGCGGTGCCTGGCTACGGCTAACGGGGAGGAGCGGGCGGTGCGTTGGAGCCACGTGAGGGGGCGGGCTGTCTATACCAACGCCGGCGCGGATACAGAAATGATTCAACCGCTCGGGATTCGCCTCGAAGGGGGACACACGGTGGTGGTTTCCTGGATGCCGGGAGAGACAACCTATTGCGTGGAGGTGCACCGCAGGTATGAGCTCTGCGCCTGACGCGGTTCCGCAGCGGATGCGGGGTCAGGACGCCGGTTCCGCCCTGGTGAACGCCATGCCCGCGAAGCTCACTACGCTGTCCGCATCAATGTTCCACTGCTCGTAGCGCAGCACATCGCCGCGCAGGCCGGGAATCGACTTCAGAAAGGTATAAAACGGCGCCGAGCCGCACCATTTCAGGTCGTCGCGGTTTTCACGCACCAGATCCCAGAAACCGCCGGCATCGGCGGCGTTGATGCGCTCCAGGCGCAGTTGGTCGCGGGCGCCCACCTCGGCCATCAGGCCCTGGTTGGCCATGGCGTGAAAGCCGTCGCCGTAACGCGAGCCCATATGCGCCATATCCACCCCCAGCACCCACAGCAGCCGGTTTCCTTCCATGGACTGCAATTCGCCCAGGGCATCGAAGAAGCGGCGCACGCCATCGCTGTCCTCGGGGTTGCCGCCCTGCAACAGGCTGTGCGCGAACGGACCGCAGAGGACGGGCAGGATTTTGACGTCCGGCCCGAGCATGTGTTGGAGGAAGACCACCTGGAACTCGACCGTGTGCTCGAACGAAAAGCAGTAATCCTCCATATCCACGGCCGGGCCCCCGCGGGCGGCCAGCCAGTCCACCAGGCGGGTGTCGGCGGCGGCCGTGCCCAGCGGCGTCGAGAAATCCTTGCGGGTCAGGCCGAAGCGCTCGGGCGCGCCGTAATGCGAGGTAGCCAGGATGACGCAGGTGCGGCCGGCGTGCTCGGGCCGCAGCAGGCCATAGGCCTCTCGATAGGATTGCCAGCCGCCCTCCGGGCTGACGTGGGGCGCGGCGATGCCCACCAGGTTACCATCCGCGGCAGACGCGGCCGATCCATCCATGTAGCGCCGCATGGTCTCTTGCAGGGCTTCGGTCTCGGCCGGATAGGCGCTGCCGGCGTGAGCCGGTTCGCGTACCGGGCTGGCGGCGAAGGTGCGCTGGCGCTCGTCGCGCATCTGCTCGAACGCCTCGTCCTCCAGGAAGCCCGACGCGCTCAGAGTCTCGGCCAGATTCTGCTGGATGCCCGAGACGTCCAGGGAACCGGTGATCCGCACCAGCGCGGCGCGCAGGTCCAGCCCGGTCTGCCGCCCGTCGAAGCATTCCAGGCATTCCACCAGGGGAGGTGGAATAATCAGCATGGCGTCGGAGTACCGGTAGGGGTCGCGGATGAACAGGCCGGGGTGTTCCGGCGAGGGCGACGGCAGGAATTCCAGGCTCAAACGCAGCTTTGGTAACGGATTAGCCAAATTCCAGCGTACCGCAGACGGCCGCCGCGATGCGTTCGCAATCGCCCCTGCCCGCGCGGATGCTAAACTGATTGTTCCAGTTCCATGCTATCGATCGTCATTCCGATTCACAACGAGGAGCACTCCATCCTCCCGCTTTACGACCGCCTCACGGCGGTGCTGGAGCAGCTGCAGCGGCCCTACGAGATTCTGTTCGTCGACGACGCCTCCACCGACCGGAGCTTCGAGTTGCTGGCGAATCTGGTGGAGACCGATGGGCACCTGAAGGTGGTCCGGCTGCGGCGCAACTTCGGGCAGACCGCGGCGCTTTCGGCGGGCTTTCACGAAGCCAAGGGCGACGTGGTGATCGCCATGGATGGCGACCTGCAGCACGCGCCGGAGGATATCCCCGCGCTGCTGCGGGAAGATCGAGAGGGCTACGATATCGCCAGCGGCTGGCGCAAGGAGCGGGTGGATAACGCCTCACGCGCAAGATCCCTTCGCGCATCGCCAACTGGCTGATGGCCAAGGCTTCGGGCATGGACCTGCGCGATTTCGGCACCACCTTCAAGGCCTATCGCGCCGAAGTGCTGAAGGACGTGAACCTGTACGGCGAGCTGCACCGCTTCATCCCCGCGCTGGCCAGTTTTTACGGCGCGCGCGTGGCGGAGGTGCCCATCCGCAACACGCCGCGCGCGGCGGGCGATTCGCACTACGGCATCGGCCGCACGTTCCGCGTGCTGTTCGACATCCTCACCATCAAGTTTCTGCTGAAGTATTTCACCCGTCCCATGCACTTCTTTGGTTCTATCGGGCTGGCGGGAACGGTCTCGGGCGGCGCCATCATGGTTTACCTGCTGGCGGAGAAGCTGATCGGCATCGATATCGTGCTGGCGCACGGTCCGCTGATGGTGGCGGGCGCGCTGGCGCTGATGGGCGGCCTGATGATGTTCAGCACCGGGCTGATCGGCGAAATGATGATGCGGACCTACTTCGAAAGCCAGGACCGCCGCATTTACGCCGTCCGCGAAATCCTCACGCGCAAACAGCGCGGCGTGGCGGGCGGAGCGCGGTAAGGCTTTTTATCACCGCCGAGACGCCGAGGAACACAATGCCGGAAGGCTGGCGCCCCGGTTCCGATTGCCGCAGCCGAACACCCTGGCAGCAGCCGCCCATATCCTTTTGAAATTCTCTACGCCTCGGCGTCCCGGCGGTGAAATTATTTACCCGCCGGGATGCTAAAATAAGAAGTACTCCCCCGAAATTTCGTCATGAAATTTGGCATTATTGTCTTTCCCGGCAGCAATTGCGACCACGACGCGTTTTACGCCGTGAGCGGCAATCTCGGGCAGAAGGCGGAATTCATCTGGCATGAGTCCGCCAGCCTGGGCGATGTGGATGTGGTCATTCTTCCCGGCGGCTTCGCCTACGGCGATTACCTTCGCTGCGGCGCGATCGCCAAGTTTTCGCCCGTGATGCAGGCGGTGAAGCGGTTCGCCGCCGACGGCGGGCTGGTTTTGGGCGTCTGCAACGGGTTTCAGATCCTGGTGGAATCCGGCCTGCTTCCGGGCGCCCTGCTGCGCAACCGCAGCCTGAAATTCGTCTGCCGCGACGTCCATCTGCGCGTCGAGACCACCGATTCGCCGTTCACGCGCGACGCCATGCGCGGCGAGATCCTGCGCATTCCCGTGGCCCACGGCGAAGGCTGCTACTATGCGGACGACCGCACGCTGGCCGAACTGGAGGCCGAGGACCGCGTCGCCTTCCGCTACCTGGATAATCCCAACGGCTCCCTGGGCGATATCGCTGGCGTGCTGAGCCGCGAGCGCAACGTGCTGGGCATGATGCCGCACCCGGAGCGCGCCAGCGATGCGCTGATGGGGTCGACCGACGGCCTGGCCATTTTCCACTCCCTGCTGCGCGTGGCGGTGCAGGCATGACCGCCGCCATCACGCCGGAGCTGATCGCGCAACACCAGCTCACCGAGGGCGAATACCGCAAAATCGTCGAAATCCTGCGCCGCGAGCCGAGCTACACCGAGCTGGGCATTTTCAGCGTGATGTGGAGCGAGCATTGTTCGTACAAAAGCTCGCGCCTGCACCTGAAACGGCTGCCCACGCGCGGGAAAGTGGTGGTGCAGGGACCGGGGGAAAACGCCGGCATCATCGATATCGGCGACGGCTACGTGATCGCGTTCAAGATCGAATCCCACAACCACCCCAGCTTCATCGAGCCGTTTCAGGGTGCGGCCACCGGCGTGGGCGGCATCCTGCGCGACATTTTCACCATGGGCGCGCGGCCCATCGCGGTGCTCGATTCGCTGCGCTTCGGCCGCCTGGACGACGCCGCCACCGGCGCGCGCAACCGCCGCATTCTTTCCGGGGTGGTGGCCGGCATCGCGCATTACGGCAACTGTTTCGGCGTTCCCACCGCGGGCGGCGAGTGCATTTTCGAGCCTTGTTACGACGGCAATCCGCTGGTGAACGTGTTCGCGCTGGGGGTGGCGAAAAAGGAAGACATCTTCTACGCCAAGGCGGCGGGCGTGGGCAACCCGGTGATTTACGTGGGCGCGCGCACCGGGCGCGATGGCATCCACGGCGCCTCCATGGCCAGCGCCGAATTCACCGAGGAATCCAAGCAGAAGCGGCCCAACGTGCAGGTGGGCGACCCGTTCATGGAAAAGCTGCTGCTCGAAGCCTGCCTGGAGGCCATGAAAACCGGTGCCATCGTGGGCATTCAGGACATGGGCGCGGCGGGGCTGACCTGCTCCACCTGCGAGATGGGCAGCCGCGGCGGAGTGGGCATCGAAATCGAGCTGGACCGGGTGCCGCAGCGCGCCACCGGCATGTCGGCTTACGAGATCATGCTCTCGGAATCGCAGGAGCGCATGCTGCTGGTGGCGGAGGCCGGGCGCGAAAGCGAGGTCTACGAGGTATTCCGCAAGTGGGGCCTGGACGCCGTCGAAGTGGGCAAAGTGACCGGCGACGGCAAGCTGCGCGTCCGCCAGCATGGCGCGGTGGTGGCGGAGATCCCCAACCGCGAGCTGGCCGACGAAGCGCCGCTCTACGACCGCCCGCACACCAAGCCGCTGCGGCGCGCGCCAATGGCGATGCCCAAGCTGCCGCCGGCGGATCTGCAGGGCGCGCTTCCCACGCTGCTGGCCGCGCCGGACATCTGCTCCAAGCGCTGGATCTGGCAGCAGTACGATTTCCAGGTCCGCACCAACACGCTGGCCGGGCCGGGCCGCGACGCCGCCATCCTGCGCATCAAGGAGACCGGCACCTCCGTGGCCATGACGCTGGATGGCAACGGCCGCTATTGCTACCTGTCGCCGCGCCAGGGCGCGCGGCTGGCGGTGGCGGAGGCGTGCCGCAATCTCTCCACCGTCGGCGCCCGGCCGCTGGCGGCCACCAATTGCCTGAACTTCGGCAACCCGGAGCGGCCGGAAATCATGGCGCAGCTGGTGGAGGCCATCGAAGGCATGGCCGAAGCCTGCAAGTTCTTCGATACCCCCATCACCGGCGGCAACGTCAGCCTGTACAACGAAACCCTGGGCGAAGGCATCTATCCCACGCCGGTTATCGGGATGGTGGGCACGCTTCCCATCGCGCCGCCGATCTCGCTGGCGTTTCAGAATGCCGGGCGCACGGTGATGCTGGTGGGCGGCGTGCGCACCTGCGACGACACGCAATTCGGCAGCACCCAGTATGCCAAGGAAATCGTGCATCAGCTCTGGGGTCTGCCGCCGGCGCTCGACCTGGAATACGAGCAGCGGGTGCACTCCGCCATCCGCCGCATGATCGAAGAGGAGCTGCTCGAATCGGCGCACGACCTGAGCGATGGCGGGCTGGCGGTGACGCTGGCGGAATGCTCGTTCGGGCCGGGCGAAATCGGCGCGCAGGTGGAGCTGGCCAGCCATTTGCGCCCGGAAGTGCTGATGTTTCATGAGGCGCCCTCGCGCATTCTGGTTTCCACCTCCAATCCCAAGCGCGTTGCCGAGCTGGCGCGGCAATACGATATCGAAGCCCCGGCGGTTGGAGTTACGATTAGTAAGGGGATCGAGATCCGGCAGCGCAGCATCACCCTGGGTTCGTGGGATGTGGCGGCGCTCAAGGCCGCCTGGGAAGGAGCGCTGGAGCCGTATGTTCGATAAATTCCGCGAGGAGTGCGGCGTGGTGGCCATCTACGGGCATCCGGAGGCGGCCAAGCTGGCGTACCTGGGGCTGTATGCGCTGCAGCACCGCGGGCAGGAGAGCGCCGGCATCTGCACCGCGGACGGCCAGGAGATTTACTGCCACAAGGCCATGGGGCATGTGGCCGATATCTTCACCAGCCCGGTGCTGGCCACGCTGCCCGGCCGGCGCGCCATCGGCCACACCCGCTATTCCACTTCCGGCGACACCGCGCTGCTCAACGCGCAGCCGTTTTCGGTGGTCTGCAACAAAGGCCGGGTGGCGGTGGCGCACAACGGCAACATCACCAACGCCGCCGAACTGCGCGCCGATCTTGGGCGGAACGGCGCCATCTTTCAGGCCTCCAGCGATACCGAAGTCATTCTGCACCTGGTGGCGCACTCGAAAGAGCGCACGCTGGCGGGCGCGCTGCGCGAGGCGCTGCTGCAGCTGGAGGGCGCATTCTCGCTGGTGCTGCTGGCCGACGAGCGCATCATCGTGGCCCGGGATGCGCACGGCTTTCGCCCGCTGGCGGTGGGGGAAATGGAACTCCCGGGCGGCCGCAACGGCTACGCCTTCGCCTCCGAAACCTGCGCCTTCGACCTGCTGGGCGCGGTTTACCTGCACGACGTGGAGCCGGGCGAGATGGTGACCGTGGGTCCGGAAGGGATGACGCGCGAGCGCTGGTCGCCGGAGCGGCCGCAGGCCCACTGCGCCTTCGAGCACGTCTATTTCTCGAGACCCGATTCCATCGTGTTCGGCCGCGCGGTGGCGGAATCGCGCGAACTGCTCGGGCGCCTGCTGGCGCGGGAGTGCCCGGCGGATGCCGAGCTGGTGGTTCCGGTGCCCGATTCGGGCGTGGTGGCCGCCATCGGATATGCCGCTGAATCCGGCCTGCCGTACCGCCAGGCGCTGATCCGCAACCATTACGTGGGCCGCACGTTTATCGAGCCTTCCCAGGCCATCCGCGATTTCGGAGTCAAGCTGAAGCTCAACCCGGTGCGCTGCCTGCTGCAGGGCAAGAGCGTGGTGCTGGTGGACGATTCCATCGTGCGCGGCACCACCAGCCGCAAGCTGGTGCGCATGATGCGGCAGGCGGGCGCGCGCGAAGTGCACCTGCGCATTTCCTGTCCGCCCACCATTTCGCCGTGCTTCTACGGCGTGGATACGCCCACGCGCGGCGAACTCATCGGCTCCAGCCACACCGTGGAGGAGATCCGTCGCTTCGTGGAAGCGGACAGCCTGGGCTACCTGTCCCTGGCTTCGCTGCGCAAGGCCGTGGACGACGAAGAACGGCGCGACTACTGCTACGCCTGCTACACCGGCGAATACCCCACCGAGCTGGTAAATATCGAAAGCCTCATGAAGTCGCGCCGGCGCGGGTGAGATTGCTCGTCGTGGAGGCCTCAAGCTGAGTGATATCTTCTCGAAGCACAAATTGACGGTCAGGTGGTGAAATTAGTATGGTGCTTTGGACCGCTCAACAGACGCTTTCCGCCCTGAAGAACGGGCTGGCGCACCTGTATGGCGCCCGCCTCAGAGGACTGTACCTGTTCGGCTCCTACGCGCGCGGCGAAGCCCGGCCGGATTCCGACCTGGACGTGCTGGTGGTTCTCGACAGTATTCCCGCCTACGCCGACGAGGTGGAACGGACTAGCGAGCTTGCCGCGCGCGTTTCGCTGGACTCGGGAATCTCCGTCAGCACGATTTTCATCTCCGAAGCGGCCTGGCATTCACAGGCGAGCCCATTCCTGGAGAATGTCCGAGAGGAGGCGATTGCGGCTTGAAAGCTGAAGCGCGGAAGCTCCTCGACAAGGCCGCGCGCGCGATTCATGCGGCTCGTGTGCTGCTGGAGAACCAGGAACCTGAGTTTGCCTCCGGGCGCGCTTATTATGCCATGTTCTATGTGGCGGAAGCTCTGCTCTGGGAGGAAGGCCTCCAATCCAAGAGCCACAGCGGCGTACACAGCTTGTTCGGCGAGCGCTTCGCGAAAACCGGAACGCTCGATCCCAAGTACCATCGCTGGATGCTGGCGGCGTTTAACCAGCGGATTGCGAGCGATTACGGCCTCGATGTGGGGCTTACTCCCGAGCAGGCCGGCGAGGTGATTGATCGGGCGGGTGAGTTTCTAGGCGCCGCGGAGGCGCTTCTCTCCGGATCGTGTGCGACTTGAACCCTGACGAAGATGTAATGCCATGCAACTAACCGGTACCGATCTCACGATTACCGGTGTCTGCGCGGTGGCGCACGGCCTCGGCACCGGAGTTTCGATTGCCCCGGAAGCCGCGGAGCGCATGCGGCGCTCGCGCGCGGCCATCGAGCAGATGGCGGCGGGGGACGCGCCGATTTACGCCGTCAACACCGGCGTCGGCCTGCTGGCCGACGTGCGCATCCCGCGGGACGAGCTCAAGCAACTGCAGCGCAACGTGATCCGCTCGCACGCCGCCGGCACGGGCGATCCGCTGGCGCGGGAAGTGGTCCGCGCCATGATGCTGATTCGCGCCAACGTCCTGGCCATGGGATTTTCCGGCATCCGCCCGCTGGTGGCGGAGCGGCTGTGCGACCTGCTGAACCGCGGCGTGACCCCGCTGGTGCCCTCGCAGGGCAGCGTGGGCGCTTCCGGCGACCTCGCCCCGCTGGCCCACATTGCCTTGGTGCTGATCGGCGAAGGCGAAGCCGAATTCGCCGGCGCCATCCTGCCCGGCGGCGAAGCGCTGGCGCGCGCCAAGGTTCCACCCATCGAGCTCGAAGCCAAGGAAGGCATCAGCCTCATCAACGGCACGCAGGCCATGCTGGCCATCGGCTGCCTGGAGCTCGATGCGGCGGAGGCGCTGGCCGATACCGCGGACGTGGTCTGCGCGCTCTCGCTTGACGCCCTGCGCGGCACGCCGGTCGCGTTCGACGAGCGCATCCACCGCGCCCGCCCGCAGCGCGGCCAGATGGAAAGCGCCCGCCGCCTGCGCGAGCTGCTGGAAGCGAGCGAAATCCGCCAATCCCACATCGCCTGCCGCCGCGTGCAGGACGCCTATTCGCTGCGCTGCGCCCCGCAGGTGCACGGCGCGGTGCGCGACGCCCTGGTGGAAGCGCGCCGCGTGTTTTCCATCGAGCTCAACAGCGCTACCGACAACCCTCTGGTGTTCGCGGACGAAGTGCTCTCCGGCGGCAATTTTCACGGCGAGCCGCTGGCGTTCCAGCTCGATTTCCTGGCCGTTGCCGTGGGCGCGCTGGCGGGAATTTCGGAGCGGCGCATCGACCGCCTGGTGAATCCCGCGCTCAACGAAGAGCTGCCGCCGTTTTTGGCCGGCCACGCCGGCCTGGAATCCGGCCTGATGATGGCGCAAGTCACCGCCGCCAGCCTGGTGGCCGATAACCGCGTGCTGGCGCATCCCGCCTCCACCGGCTCCATCACCACCAGCGGCAACAAAGAGGATTTCGTGAGCATGGGGATGACCTCCGCGCTGAAATTGCAGCGCGTCGTCCGCAACGCGCGGGCCGTCCTGGCCATCGAAGCCCTGGCCGCCGCGCGCGCGCTCGATTTCCTGGCGCCGCTCGAGAGCAGCCCGCTGCTCGAACGCGCCCGCGCGCGGATTCGCGAAGTCTCGCCCGCCATGGATGGCGACCGCCCGCTCTATCGGGACATCGCGGCGCTCGAAAAATTGATTGCCACGGGCGCGCTGGCCCACGCCGGCGGACGCCCGTAGCGCCGGCTTCCAAGCAGATTGACTGGGGTGTTGGACCGCTATGCGGCTACAGGCGCCTTCGCGAAAATAGATATAAGTAGCCGGATCATGACGGTTGTTTGGCTTTGTGATTTCGGACACTAGTCGGGGTTTTTATGGTGGTTATACACGGCAGCCGGAGCGGGATCGGCCGCCGCTCAAACCCAGCAGGGCGGTCCCGATAAATCAACAATCGACCGATTGACTAATGTTCCTTGGCGGACTGCGCGGACCTCCCTGGGCCTGAATGTCCATTACGCGACTCTAGCGGCTGGTTCACCAATTGACATTCAACTTAGGTCAAATAAGGATGGAACTACACTGACGGGACGCCCCCCAGAGCAGCCGGTGGGACGCGCGTTGCGGTAGCTGCATCAGGTTACCCGGCCCTGCGTTCCCGCGCCGGGCTTTCCACTTGCCCTGCGTCTGTATTGCGGCGGCGCAACCTGCCGGCAGAGGCTTTCCGCGTCGCGTGTAAATGCCTCCAGAGCGTGCGTCCCGGCCCGACAGCCGGAGGGAAAGGGTCCATTCACACTCGGAGATTCCATTATGAGCTCGAAGTCTGCTGAACCGGTCGCGATCATCGGGATGGGCTGCCGTCTGCCTGGTGCTGCCGATATCCGCGCCTTCTGGCGCTTGCTCGTCGAAGGGCGCGACGGCATCCGGGAAGTACCGCCGCAAGCGGTGGAATCGAGACGCGTACTACGATCCGCGTCCGGCCACGCCGGCAAAGATGATCACGCGGCGCGGCGGGTCTGTGGACGATCTCGACCGGTTTGACGCGTATTTCTTCGGCATTCCTCCGCGCCAGGCCATCCGCACCGACCCGCAGCAAAGGATGCTGCTCGAAGTCGCCTGGGAGGCCATGGAAAATGCCGGCCTGCGGCTGGAGCAACTGGGCGGGGCGGCGTGCGGGGTCTTCGTCGGAGTGTGCTCGGACGACTATCTCTCGCTGCAGAAGACCGATCTTGCCGGTATGGATATCTACACCGGAATGGGCGGAAACCGGGGCGCAGCGCCGGGGCGGCTGGCATACTTCTTCGGGGTCAACGGGCCGTGCCTGGCGGTGGACACGGCGTGCTCGTCCTCGCTGGTGGCGGTGCACCTGGCCGTAAACAGCCTGCGCGCGAGCAATTGCACAATGGCCTTCGCCGGGGGCGCCAACGCCATGTTGCACCCGTTCACGGCGGTGACGTTCTCGCAAGCCGGGATGCTCTCTGCGGACGGGCAATGCAAGGCGTTCGACGAGCGCGCGGACGGCTTTGTGCGTGCGGAGGGCGCGGCCATGGTGCTGCTGAAACCGCTGGCGCGGGCCGACGGCGACCCGGTGTGGGCGGTGATTCGCGGCAGCGCCATCAACAACGACGGTCCCTCCAGCCCCATGATGACGCCCAGCCGCATTGGCCAGGAAATGGTGCTGCGCGCCGCCTACAGGACGCGGGCGTGCCGCCGGCGCTGGTGGATTACGTGGAAGCGCACGGAACGGGGACGGCGGTGGGCGATCCGGTCGACATGGAGGCGCTGGCGGCGGTGCTGGGAGAGGGCCGCGCGGAGGGCCGGACCTGCCTGGTGGGTTCCGGCAAAACGAACGTGGGGCACCTGGAGGCGGGCGCCGGCGTGGTGGGCCTGATCAAGGCGGCGCTGAGCCTGAAGCACCGCCAGATTCCAGCCAGCCTACACTGCCACAACCTGAACCCCAGGATCCCGTGGGACCGTCTGCCTTTGCGCGTGCAACGCGAGCTGATTCAGTGGCCCGACACGAACGGACGGCCGGCCATGGCGGCCGTGAACTCGTTCGGCATTTCCGGGAGCAACGCGCACGCGGTGGTGGAAGAGGCGCCGCGGGAAGAGCCGCTTCCGCCGGCGCCCGAGGGCCCGGCGCAACTGCTGGCGCTCTCCGCGCAATCGGAGCAATCGCTCGAGCGAAGCGCGCGCGCGTACCACGACCTGCTGGCGGACGAGCCGGCCGCGCTGCGGGACCTGTGCTACAGCGCGGGGGCGCGGCGGACGCACCACGAGCATCGCCTGGCGGTGGTGGCGCGGACGCGCGAGGAGCTCTCGAAGCAGCTTGGCGCGTACCTGGCGGGCGAGACACGCCGAGGCATCGCCAGCGGGCGAAAGGCGCAGGAGCCACCGCGGCCGGTGTTCGTTTTCTCCGGCGTGGGGACGCAATGGGCCGGCATGGGGCGGGGGCTCAGTGAACTGGAACCGGTGTTCCGCGAAACCATGGAACGGTGCGACCGGGTGTTCCGCAAGCTGGCGGGGTGGGGCGTGCGGGAACAGATCGAAGGGCCGGACCTGGACCAGGTGGAAGTGATGCAGCCGGCCATCTTCAGCATGCAGGTGGCGCTGGCCGCCCTGTGGCGCAGTTGGGGCGTGGAGCCGGCTGCCGTAGTGGGGCACAGCCTGGGCGAAATGACGGCCGCGTATGTGGCGGGAGCGCTCACGCTGGAGGAGGCGGCTCTCATTGTGCGCATGCGCAGCCACCTGATGCAGCGCGTCAACGGCAAGGGGCGGATGGCCGCGGTAGAACTCGGCATGGAACAGGCGCGCGCCGCCATCAACGGCTATCAGGGCAGCGTGGACGTTGCGGTGTTGAACAGCCCCACGTCGTCGGTGCTCTCCGGCGACCCGGCTCCGCTGGAGGCGATCGTGGCGGACGGTTCCTTGAGATCGGCAAGCGCGACATCTACGCCGATGCGCGGCTGGGTCTGCTGCCGTTCCAGCGTAATCTCTCCTTCCACGCCATCGATTTGCTGCGCCTGTCGCTCGAACGGCCGGAAACCACGGAGGCGCTGGGAGCGGAAATTGCCGAGCGCGTGGCCGGCGGCGTGTTCCAGCCGCTGCCCTACCGCGCTTTCCCCGTCAGCCAAGCGGCGGACGCGTTTCGTTACATGGCGCAGAGGAAACACATCGGAAAGGTCATTGTCACCATGCGGGAAAGCGGGGTGATGGTGGAGGAGAATACGGCGCAGGCGGCGCAGATTCGCGCCGACGCCGGCTACCTCATCACGGGTGGCCTGGGCGCGCTGGGCCTGGCCTTCGCCCGCGACCTGGTGGCGCGGGGAGCGCGGCATATCGCACTGGTGGGCCGGCGCGCTCCCGGCCCGGAGGCGGCGGAAGCCATCGGGCAGATGCGCGGCTCCGCCCGCGTGGAGGTGTTTGCCGCGGATGTGAGCAAGCCGGAGCAGGTGGATGCGCTGCTGGCCGCAATCGCCGCCCGTATGCCGCCGGTTAGAGGCGTGCTGCACGCGGCCGGCGTTCTGGACCACGGCATCCTGCAGCAACTCGACTGGCGGCGTTTCGAGAAGGTGTTTGCGCCGAAGGTACAAGGCGGCTGGAACCTGCACACGCGGCTGGCGGGAGCGCCGCTCGATTTCTTCGTGCTGTTCTCCTCGGCGGCGGCCACGTTCGGCGCGCCAGGGCAGGGCAACTACGCGGCAGCCAATGCGTTTCTGGACGCGCTGGCGCGGTTCCGCCAGGCGGCGCGTCTACCGGCCCTTTCCATTGCCTGGGCCGGCTGGGGCGAAATCGGCATGGCTGCCAATCCGGATATCGCGGGGCGGATGGAGGCGGAGGGCCGGCAAGCCATTCCGGTGCGCGACGGCCTGGGATTGCTGGAGAAACTGCTGGCGCGCGGGTTGAGCCGGGTGACCGTCGCACCCATCGACCGGCGGCGTTTGAGCGCAACGCATCCGGAACTGCGCGAAGTGCCGTTCCTGAAGACACTGGTTCCGGAGATGCAGGTGTTGGCCGCCAACCAGCCGGCGAACGGCCCGAAACCCGTCGCCGCGCAAATCCTGGCCGCGCCCGATGCCGGCGCCGCGCGCCAAATCCTGGAGGAGTACGTGCGCAAAGAAGTTGCGCGCGTGCTGAAGATCGCGGAGGCGCGTCTGGACCCGCGGGCCTTGCTCACGCGCCTGGGCCTGGATTCGCTGATGGCGGTGGAGCTGGCAAACCGGGTGGAGAATGGCTTGGGCAGGACGGTGCCCGTAGTCAAGCTGCTGGCGGGCGCGAGCATCGCGCAACTGGCGGCATACTTGCACGGCGAGATGGCCGCGGCCAGGCCGGCGCCGGCCGCGGAACCCGCACAACTGTCCGACCGGCAGGTGGGAGGCATGTTGCGGGAATGGATGGCCTGAGTGACTCTCCCATGACTCCGGCAAGAGGGATTGGCCCCGTGAGTGAACGGCTGGCGCAGCTTTCCGCCGGGGAGCGGCGAACGCTGCTAGCGGAATTGCTGCACAACCGTTCCGTCTACCCCCTTGCCTACCAGCAGCGGGCGTTGTGGTTCCTGGACCAGCTCACGCCTGCGAGCGCCGACCTGAATTTCCCCACCGCGCCGCGCATCCGGGAGCGCATCGATGTGCGCGCGCTGGAGCAGGCTCTGCGCGCGCTGGCGGCACGGCACGAGGCTTTTCGGATCACCTGCTTTCTCAGCGACGGCGTCCCCTGGCAGCGCATCGAGGAGCGCGTGGAAGCGCCGCTCGAGCGGATGGACGCAACCGGCTGGAGCGAGGCGGAACTGCGCGAGCGGGTCACGGCGAAGGCGTATGCGCCTTTCGACCTGCAGCGCGGGCCGGTTTTCCGCAGCGCGCTGTTTACCCGGGCGCCGGCGGATCACGTGCTCCTGCTGGCGTGGCATCACATCGCGCTGGATGGCCGATCACTGGGGCTGGCGGTGGCGGACCTGGGCGCGCTCTACACGGCGTATGCCGAGGGCGAGGAGCCGGACCTGCCCCCCGCGACTCCCTATTCGGACTTCGTTCGCCGGCAGTGGGAAACGGTCCACGGCGAGAGCGGTGAGCGGCACCGCGCGTACTGGGAGTCGCAGCTTCGGGATATCCGCCCGCTGCCATTGCCCATCGCCCGGCCCCGGCCCAGAGCGCCGGCCGCTGCGGCACGGTGCTGTTCGGGTTCGACGAAGCGCTGACGGCGCGGATTCGAGCTTTGGCGCAAGATCAGGGCGCGACGCCTTACATGATACTGCTGGCGGCCTGTTGGAGCGGTACTGCGGGCAGAGCCGGGTGATGGTGAGCGCTCCCACGCTGGGCCGCAGCGAGGCGCGCTTCGCCTCCACCGCCGGCTGCCTGGTGAACCAGGTGGTCCTGCGGGCGGGTGTGGAGGGCTCGATGAGCTTCCGCGAGCTGGTAGCGCAGGTGAAGGCGACGGTGCTGGGAGCCTTCGAACACCAGGACTATCCGCCGGCGCTGGTGAACCCCGATTTGCCGCAGTTCATCCGCACCATGTTCGTCTTGCAGGGCGGAGCCAAACCCCGCACCCGGCTGGGAACGCTGGCGGTGGAAAACTTCGAAATCGAGCGGCGCATCACCACCTTCGATCTGGATATCCAGATGATCGAATCCGCGGGCGCGCTTTGGGGTTCGCTGGCGTTCAGCCTGGACCTGTTCGACGAGCCGGGCATTACCCGCATGGCCGGCCACCTGCGCGCGCTGCTGGAATCGGGCGTGGCGGACGCGGGGCAACCCGTCGGCCGTATGGCGATGCTCACGGCGGCGGAACAGCACAAGCTGGCGGCATGGAACTCCACTGCGCGCCAGTGGCCGGACGCGGCCACGCTGCCGGACCTGTTCGAGCGCCAGGTAGCGCGCGCCCCGGACGCGCTGGCGGCGCGCTGCGGCAGCGAGCACATCACCTACGCCGAACTGGACCGCCGCGCCAACCAGGTGGCGCAGTATTTGCTCGCGGCCGGAGTGGGAGAGGAGACGCCCGTCGGCATACGCATGCCGCGCTCGCTCGACATGCTGGCGGCACTGGTGGGTGTGTTGAAGGCCGGCGCCGCCTACGTGCCGCTAGACCCGTCCTATCCGCCCGAACGGCTGCGCTACATGCTCCGGGATTGCGGGGCGGCGGTCGTGCTGGAAACGCCGGGTGTGGCGCGGAATTGCCCGGCAGCGGCTCCGCCGCGCAGGCTGACGGCCGGGAACATCGCGTATATCGTTTATACATCCGGCTCGACCGGAGCGCCCAAGGGCGTGATGGGCACGCACGGCGGCGCCGTCAACCGCATCCGCTGGATGTGGGAAGCATACCCGTTCGCAACCCAGGAGAGCTGCTGCCAGCGTACGTCGCTGAGCTGGGTGGATTCGGTATGGGAAATCTTCGGCCCGCTGCTGGCCGGCGTGCCGCTGGTGATCATGCCGGACGAGCTGGTGCAGGATACCGGCCGGTTCGCCAAGGCCCTGGAGGCCGGCGCGGTGACGCGCATTTCCGTGGTGCCCTCGCTCCTGCGCGTGCTGCTGGACCATCCGCTGCCAGGGCGGCTGAAGTACTGGATCACCTCGGGGGAGCCGCTGCCGCCCGACCTGGCGCGCCGTTTTCACGAGCGCCTGCCCGAAGGCGTGCTCCTGAACCTCTACGGTTGCACCGAGGCTTCCGGCGATTCGTGCTGCGCCGAGGTTCCGCACGGTGCCGCGAAGATTTCCGTGGGCCGGCCCATCGCCAACACCCGGATTCATATTCTGGACCGCCACGGCAACCACGTGCCGGAAGGGGTGCCGGGGGAGATTGCCATCGGCGGGCAAGGGCTTGCGCGCGGATATTGGGGGCGGGAAGCTCCGGAGAAGTTCGGCGCGTTTCTGGCTGGTTCGGCCGAGCGCCTGTACCAGACCGGAGACCTGGGCCGCTGGCTGCCGAATGGCAGCATCGAGTGCCTGGGGCGCGGCGACGGGCAGGTGAAAATTCGCGGCTCGCGAGTGGAAATCGGGGAGGTGGAGGCCGCGCTGGCCGCCGCCGAAACCGTAGAACAGGCGGCCGTCTACGCCCGCAAGGACTCCGCTGAAACCCGGCTGGTGGCCTGCGTGGTCTTCCGCCCGGGGGAGCGGGGCAATGTGCGGGAGCTGCGCGCGAAGCTGGCCGCGCGCCTGCCGGGCTATATGGTTCCGGCGCATACGCTCCATGCCTTGCCGTTGCTGCCCAACGGGAAGGTGAACCGCGCCGCTCTGCCCGCGCCCGAGCCGGTTTCGGCGGCCTCCGCCAAACCGCGCACGCCGGTAGAAGAGCTGCTGGCAGGGATCTGGGCGGCGGTGTTGCGCCTCGACCATGTCGGCATGGACGATGACTTCTTCGACTTGGGCGGCCATTCGCTGGCGGCCGCGCAGGTTATCTCACGCCTGCGCGCGGTCTTTCAGAAGGACCTGCCGACGCTCGTTTGCCGAACGCGCAGTGCAGCGATGGGGTGGTCGTTGGCGGTGACCTCGCCGATGCCGGCGGCTCGTTGGACGGAGAGACTTGCGACCTTTTGCATGATCGCAACGGGTACGCGGTCCGGCCTGAAGATTACCACACGCGGAGCATCCGTGGCCGCAGGCGCAGGCGGAGCCAATTCGTTCAAACGGAGATATTTCCCCCAATTACCCCCGGCAAACTCATCTCGTATAGGGCGAAAAGTACGTGTCTACGCCCGGCCTCGCCTTGCGGGAGGGAGTGGTTTTGCTTATCATTTCCGGAATGGGGCCTGAGGCAAAAGCAGGGAAGCGAGAGCACCCGTCCTGCGACCGAGCTGCTCCGGCGAGGCAGCAGACTGTGGGCCCGGCCTACCCGAAGGGGAAGCGCCGCTCCCGGCGCCGCCGGTTCGGAAAGTCTCTGTTGCCGTTCTTTGCCCTCAGCGCCATGATGGTGGCACTCGCGTGGTTAGGCGTGCTCGAATACCGTTGGACCGGAACGGTAATGGAAGCCGGTATCCGCACCCGGCTCTTGTTCGTCAACTTTGCCGTCCTGCTCGTGCTGGCACTCGGATTGGTGACCATCCTGGTGTACGCCCTGCGTTCGCAGAACCTCTTGCGTCTCCAGATGGAATTTGTCGCCAGCGTCTCGCACGAACTGCGCACGCCGCTATCCGTCATCGCATCGGCCGCCGACAACCTCGCGGAAGGCGTGGTGCGTTCCGAGACAACGGTGCGGGATTACGGAGCGCTGATCCGCAGCGAGTGCCGGAAATTATCCGCCCTGGTGGAGCAGACCTTGCGCTTCGCGGCCGGCAAAGCGGATTACCGCCCGCGCAATTTCCAGTTTCTCCGCGTTCCCGATCTGGTAGATCAAACTCTGGCCGAGGCATCGGCCCTTCTGGGCGCCGGTGGCTTCACGGTTGTGAAAGACTTCCAACCGGACCTGCCGATGGCCCGCGTGGACGCCCATTTACTTTCCGAGTGCCTCCTGAACCTGATCAGTAATGCCGTGAAGTATGGCGGCAGCAGGCGCTGGATGGGCATCCGCGCCGTACCCGTGGAAACCGGCCGCGGCACGGGAGTGAGAATCACGGTCGAAGACCACGGCATGGGAATCGCGCCCGAAGAGTTGCCGCATATCTTCGAGCCCTTTTACCGCGGCCGCGAGGCCCGCTCCGCGCAGATCCAGGGCACCGGCCTCGGCCTTTGTCTCGCGCAGGAAGCGGCCATCAGCATGGGGGCCCGCATCACTGTCGAGAGCGCGCCCGGCGAGGGCAGCACCTTTGCCATCCATCTCCCGGCCGCCTATATGAACAGCTCCACCGTACCGGTGGAAGCGATCGTGGAGTCTTGAACCATGGAAACCAGCATCCTGTTAGTGGAAGACGATGCCGGGCTGCGCATGACGCTCGGCGACCGTATCCGCACCGAAGGATACGATCTCGAGACTGCGGCCGATGGGATCGACGGGTACCAAAAGGCGGCAACCAACACCTTCGACCTCATCGTTCTGGATGTCATGCTCCCGCGAAAGACGGGGCTCGATGTTTGCCGTGATCTGCGCCACGAAGGCATTCACACACCGATCCTGATGCTGACCGCGCTCAGCCAGACCTTCGACAAAGTGGTAGGGCTGAAGATCGGGGCCGACGACTATGTCACCAAGCCGTTCGAGATGCCCGAACTCCTGGCCCGCATGGAGGCGTTGCTGCGCCGACCGGCCCCGCGCGAGGCTGCCCTCTACCATTTCGGCTCGCTCCGTTTCGATGCGCGCCGCGCTGAGCTGCGCCGGGACGGAAAGCCACTCCTGCTTTCCGCACGCGAGTTTCAATTGCTTCGGTACTTTATCGAACATCGGGGCGAAGCCATTTCCCGGGACGAACTGCTCAGAACGGTGTGGGGCTACGAATTTGCGCCCTCCTCGCGAACCGTGGACGTGCACGTTGCCTGGCTTCGGCAGAAGATCGAGGAAGACCCCAAGCAACCCAAATGGATCATTACGGTTCATGGACTGGGCTATAAGTTTGCGGGCTGATGTTAAAGACGTGTAAAGAGAATTTTACTTAGGCTTGACGGGCGCGCGCTTGTAAAGGCCTTCCATTCCGCCTCCTGCGGTCTTACAATCGACCAAGTCCGCTTTTTCGGTAGGAGGGTCACATGAAACAAGCGTCGCGTCTTTTATTCGTATGCATCTTGTTCGCCGCGTGCGGCTCGATGCTGTGGAGCCAGTCGGCCACCGGCAACTTCATTGGCCATGTCACGGACGCCAGCGGGGCGGCTGTCTCCGGCGCCGAGGTCACGGCGACGAATCCAGAGAAAGGCCAGTCCTTTCACGCCGTAGCCGATGAACAGGGAATCTTTCGTCTCTATTATCTGCCGCCGGCCACTTACACGCTGACGTTCTCGCACCCGGGTTTCTCCACCCTGGAGCACGCCGGCGTCGTTCTGCAAGCCAACGAAACGCCGGCCGTGGACGGTCAGCTCGTCGTCGGCAGCTCGGTGCAGAAAATCGATGTAACCGCGGCATCGCCGCAGCTGGAAACCGCCACTTCCACCACCGGAACCGTCATGGAGGGCAAGGAGATGAACTCCCTGCCCATCATGCAGCGCTACACCTGGATGTCGATGTACCTGATGCCGGGCGTTACCAGCATGAACGGATTCCACATCGACGGCATGCGCGACCGCGGCCTCGGCTATACGATGGACGGCATCTCCGGAACCCAGCCGGTTATCGGCGGTGTAGCCACCAACACCATCATGTCCACTACGCAGAACGCCGTCGAGGAAGTCAAGCTTTCCTCCACCGTGCTTCCGGCGGAGTACGGCCATTCGGCGGGCGGCATGCTCAGTGCCACTTACAAGGCCGGCACCAACGATCTTCATTTTGAGGGTGAAGACCGTTACGTCAATAACGCCATGCTGCACCGTGCCTACTTCAACCTCGGCAACGCACCCTTCAGTTATCACGAGTTAGCGAGCATCATCAGCGGTCCGGTGTTTCTTCCGAAGATCTATAACGGCCACAATAAGACTTTCTTCCTGTTCGGCTGGTCCATGCATCGGGAGAAGTACGATCAGTCGGTGTTCAGCTCCGTGCCGTCGGCGGCGGAGTTGAATGGAGACTTCACCTTCGGAGGGCTGGGTTATCCCATCTACGATCCTGCCAGCGTGAAGCAGGTGAATGGGAACTGGGTCTCCACGCCGTTCCCGGGCAATATCATCCCGCAGAGCCGTTTCGATCCCGCCATTGTGAAGTTCCTGGGCTATACGCCCTGGACTCCGGCGAACAACCTCGGCGGGTCGGGTATTCTCACGGCCACCGGGCCCCAGCAGAACTACGGCGCCAACAGCGTCTATCACTCCTATCGCTACCGCTACGATTCGAAGATCGACCATTACTTCAGCGACAAGAACCGCATCTACGGCCGATTTTCCGAAGTCGCGAACCGGGTCCTCAGCGATCCCATCGGCCTGAACTGGTCTTTGGTGGACGGCGGCGCGGTCCCGACGCCGAGCAACCAGGAAAACGCGGTCGTATCCGATACCCACACCTTCAGCGCGAACATGGTGAACGAGGCGCGCGTCGGATTCGACCATTACAAGCAGTCCTACACGCCGCCCGGGCTGAACGGCAACTGGGCGTCGCAACTCGGCATCCCGGGTGTCAGCGGCGCGTCCTTCCCCGAATTCGTGGACTCGAACGGAAACGCCTTCTTCGGCGCCACGCCGGTCGGCGGCCAGTCCTACTCGACGACGCAGAATGCCACCTTCCAGGACAACCTGACCATCGTGCGCGGCAGCCACAGCCTGCGTATGGGGTATGAGTTGATCCGCACCGAGGCTGACTCGCTCATCGCCAGCACTCCGGGAGGCGAGTTTTATTTCGGCGGAACGGGCTATCCCTTTACTCCCAATACCGGCAACGACTTTGCCGCGCTGCTGCTCGGTTCGGTGCAGAAAGCGACCTTCAACACGACCCTCGCAACCTGGCTGCCGCGCTGGTGGAGCCATGCTCTGTATGTGCAGGATGACTGGGTCGTTAGCCCGCGCCTCACGCTCAACCTCGGCCTGCGCTGGTCTTACGAAACTCCTTTCGAAACCCAATACGGGCAGCAGAGCCAGTTCAGCCCCACCACCACCGACCCGCTCACCGGCATGGCGGGCGCGATCATTCATCCCAGCGGGCCTCTCGGCCGCAGCGATTACAAGCATTTCCAGCCCCGTATCGGCGGTGCCTATCGCATCAATAACAACATGGTGTTGCGCGGCGGCTTCGGTTTGACCACGATCGACCTGTTTACCACCGGCCTGAATCAGAACTTCGACGAATACACCAGCAACACCACCGTCCAGAGCCCGGTCGGGAATCCGTCTCCCGCGTTCTTCCTCTCCAGCGGTCCGGGACCGGTCAGCTACAACATCCTCTCCAACGGCACGTCGCCCTATGTCGGAACGAACTATAGCTCGCGGACGGCCACGTATTACGATCCCAACCTCCGCAACGCATACGCCATGAACTGGAACCTCGGCTACCAGTATCAGTTCGCTCCGAACTGGCTGCTGGAGCTGACCTACCAGGGGTCGGCGGGTGTCGGACTGCTGGAAGCGTGGAACATCAACACCGTGCCGCTCAATATCTCCACCAACCAGGCAACGCTGCAGACCATCTTCAAGAACTACCAGAACTACGTGCCGTTCCCGAACTTCGGCGCCATCAATATGTGGAGCAATTTCGGCCATTCCACCTTCCACTCCGGCACCATCAAAGTGGAGAAACGCTTCTCCCGCGGGCTGACGTTCACCTCGTTTTACTCGCATTCCAAGGCCATCGACGATTGCGACAACGATCAGCTCTGCACGGGCGAAACCTTCTACAATCGTAGCCTCGAAAAGGGCCGCGCCGGCTTCGACCTCGCCAATCGCTCCGTCACTTATGTGACTTATGAGCTTCCGCTCGGCAAGGGCCGCGCGCTGATGAACCGCGGCGGGATCCTCGATTACGTCTTCGGCGGCTGGAACATTACGTGGTCGCAGACGTTCCAAAGCGGTCTCCCGGTGACCTTCACCATGGCCGGCAGCCCCTATAACTATCTGCCCGGGAACGGTGTCGAGCGGCCGACTCAGATGGTGCCGAACGGCCAGGTCCCGGTTCAGAACTGGACCATCGGACAGCGCTTCGCCACTGCGTATGAGAACCCCGTCTGGAACATCAATTCCTTCGCTTATCCGGCAGCGTTCACCCTGGGCACGCTCGGACGCAACACCATCAACGGGGAGCCTCTGGTCTGGTCACAGGCTTCGGCCTCGAAGAATGTGAAGATCTGGGAGCGGGCCAACCTGGAGATCCGCTACGACATTAACAACGTGTTCAAGAACCCGAACTTCACCAACCCCAGTTCGGTTGTCAACCTGACGAGCCCCGGATTGTTCGGCAAGCTCACGGGAACCACCGGCGGCTGGTGCTGCCTGGGCGGCCAGTTTGTGGCGACCTTTGTAGCGAAGTTGACCTTCTGATCCAAGGGCTATGATCTTTGGGTTCAGGCCAGGTAGCCTGTGGCGGCGGCCCGGTGGCCACCTCAATTCGAGAACGCCATTGAAGATAGAGCAGATCGTTCTCACGCATGTGCGCGTTCCGCTGGTCGAGCCGTTCCGGATCAGCTCGGGAGCAGTAGCTGAAAAGGACGGAATCATCGTCGAGTTGCACGCGAACGGGCTCACCGGCTACGGTGAGTCCTCCCCGATGGCCGGCTCGTTCTATTCCCAGGACACGCCGGAGGTCTCATGGAAGGAGCTGTGCGAAGTAGTGGCTCCTTCCCTGATCGGCTGCGGGTTTTCCGGACCGGAAGAGTGGAATCGGGCGTTGGACACTCTTCTGGCTGGGAACTTCACCAAGGCGGGAGTGGAAACGGCGCTCTGGGACCTGGCGGCGCAATGCGCAGGCAAACCGCTCCACGCGTTGCTCGGGGGCGATGGCTCGTGTGTTGCAGCCGGGCTTGCCGTCGGCCTGTATGACGATGTTCCGCAGACCCTGCGCGCAGTGGAGCGGTATCTCAACTGCGGCTATCGCCGCGTCAAGCTGAAAATCGAACCCGGCCGCGACGTGGATCTCGTGAGAGCGGCGCGCCGGGCGTTCGGCGACATCCCGCTGTTCGTGGATGCCAACGGCGCCTATACGCCCAAGGACATCGACGTCTTCCGCGCTCTCGACGAGTTCGGGCTAATGATGTTCGAGCAGCCGTTCCCGGGATCATTCCTCGAGGAGATGGCCGAGCTCCAGCGGCAGGTCAGCACGCCGATTTGTCTCGATGAAAGCCTTCACAGCGTCGATCAGCTCCGGCTGGCGATCGAATTGGGGAGCCTGCGGATCGCCAACTTCAAGATCCAGCGCGTGGGAGGATTTTACCGCGCCCTCGAAATGGACCGGATCTGCCGCGAACATTCGATTCCGGCATGGGTCGGAACCATGCCGGAGCTCGGAATCGGCCAGGCGCAAGGGGCCGCACTCGCCTCGCGGTCCAACTTCGTATTTCCCACGGACGTGGAGGCGAGCGACCGCTGGTTCCGTGACGACATCATCGAGCCGTTCATCGAGGTTCGGAATGGAAGCATCCTGCTTCCGAATTCACCTGGTCTCGGGTATAAAATCGACCAGGTGAAGGTTCGCCAGTACCAGGTGGCAACAAGGAGCTTTCCAAAATGATCATGGAACGACGTACTTTTCTCGCATCCCTGGCGGCTACGCTCGCCGCGGCAGCCGCGCGGCTGCCGGCTAATCGCAACGTGAAATGGGCGGTTAGCGCCGGTCTCTGGTCGCACTACCCGCAAGCGCCCTTCACCGATATCCTCGACGTGATGCGCGATACCGGCTTTCATCGGCATCCGCCTGACCGGCTATCCCGGCATTCTCAAGACCTACAACATCACCGCCTCCGAAATGGAGCGGGAAGTGAGCAAGCGCGACCTCCAGGTGGTCACGATCTCTTTCGGCGGGCCGGTGAATGACCCGGCGCAGCATAAGATCGTGGTCGAAAAGGCCCGCGAAGCCATGCGGTTTCTGCAGGGCTTCGGCGCCAAACACCTGGTCGTGTTTCCTCCGGGCCGGATGAAGCCGGGTCAGGACGTGGACGCCGGATTTCGCGCCATGTGCAAGGGCTTCAACCGGATCGGCGAAGCGGCCAACGAGATGGGCTTCCAGGCGGGCGTCCACAACCACCTCGACGAGATGGTGCAGGGACCCGAAGAGGTGGACCGCTGCATGGCGATGACCGATCCCAAGCTGTTCAACTTCGCGCCCGATACAGCGCATCTCCATCTGGGCGGCTGCGACGTGGTGAAGATGTTCGAGAAATACAAGGACCGCCTGGTCTTCATGGATTACAAGGACGCGCGCTGGACCACGCCCGCGGCCGACCTTGTGTCTGCCCAACGGCCAGGTGCACAAGAAGGATTCGTCGAAGGCCAGGTTCTTCGAGAGCATGTACGATCTGGGCGATGGAGACATCGATTTCCCCGCCTGCCATCGCATCCTGAAGCAGATCGGTTTCAGGGATGGATCTGCGTGGACCTGGACCGGACGCGCAATGGTCCGCGGGCCAGCTACGAGCATTGCGGCGAGTACATGGTCAACAAGCTCGAGCCGATTTATGTTTAGACTTCGGGTGAAACCATGAGTGAACAATTGAATCGGCGAATGCTTCTGAAATGGGCAGGCGCGCTGCCCTTGTTCGGCTCGATGGCGGCCGATGCGGTTTTGGAGAAGGCCCGCGCGGCGGTTGGCAAGCCCGCCGCCGGCAACATCTACGCGGAGATTGGTGTGCGCCCGTTCATCAACGCCCGCGGCACCTGGACCTATCTGAGCGGCTCGCTGGAATTGCCGGAGGTGCGCGCCGCCAAGGAGGAAGCGGCGCGGCATTTCGTGGACATCTTCGAGTTGCAGCGCGCGGCCGGGCAGCGCCTGGCGGAACTTTCCGGCGCGGAATCGGGCATGGTGACCTCCGGCGCGGCGGGCGCCATCGCATCGGCGACCGCGGCCTGCATCGCCGGCACCGATCCGGCGAAGATCTGGCAGCTTCCCGACACCACCGGCCTGAAGAACGAAGTCATCATGTTCGGCGGCCGCAGCGCCTTCGACAGCGCCGTGCGGCTGGCCGGCGCCAAGCTGGTGGTGGCCCGCACGCATGAAGAGTTGCAAGCGGCCATCGGCCCGAACACCGCCATGATTTACACCACCGCCCTCGGTGACAGGCTGGAGAGGGCCATCGCGATCGCCAAGCAGGCCAAAGTGCCGCTGCTGCTCGACGACGCCGCCGGCATTCCGCCGATCGACAATCTGAGGCTGTACGCCAAGATGGGCGTTGACCTGTTCTGCTTCAGCGGCGGCAAGGGGCTCTGCGGACCGCAGTGCTCCGGCCTGCTGCTGGGGCGCAAGGACCTGATCGAGGCGGCGCTGGCCAATACCAGCCCGTGGGAAGGCGCCGTTTGCCGCGCCATGAAGGTCGGCAAGGAAGAGGTGATGGGCTGCCTGGCCGCGGTGGAAGCCTGGACCAAGATGGACCTCGACGCCCTCAATCGCGAGTGGGAGCAGCGGGTGAAGCGCATTGCCGCGATCGTCGAGACCGTGCCCGGCGTGACGACCGATATCTCGATCCCCGAGGGCGGCAATCGCTATCCGACGCTGACCGTGAACTGGGACGAAGCGGCCTGGAAATTCAGCGTGGCGGATTGCGACCGCAAGCTGCGCGACGGCGAGCCGCGCATCGAAGTGCTGACGGCATCGAATCCCAGCCTGGTTCCGGCGGTCGGGGAACACCACGACAACAAGACGCCGCGCGACAATCGGCTGCAGATCATCTCCATGACCATGCAGCCCGGCGAGGAGCTGATCGTCGGGCGGCGGCTGCGCGAGATCCTGAGCGCGGCGAGGAAGAATGCCAAGGCGTAACTTTATGGGAAATCTCTCTCGCCGAGAAGTGCTGGCCGGCACTCTGGGTGCGGCGGCTCTCCACGCCGCGCCGGCTCCGCTCATCGATTCGCACGTCCATGTCTGGACGCGCGATCCGCGCTATCCCTGGGCGGCCGAGACGAAGAACCCTCCTGAAACCGGTGCGACGGCGGAAACCCTCCTCGGCCTGATGAAGGCCAGCGGCGTACAGAGGACCGTCATCATTCAGGTCATCTATTACCGCTGGGATAACCGCTACCTGGCGGGCGTGCTCAAGAAGTATCCCCAGTATTTTCGGGGCGTGGCGCGCGTCAATCCCCAAGACCCGGCGGCGCCCGACACGCTCTCGAAGCTGACGGAAGAGCACGGCTTTCACGGTGTGCGCATCAGCCCCGCGGCCGACGCTTCCGGCGACTGGTTTCGCGGCCCGCTCATGCCTCCGCTCTGGAAGCGCTGCCGTGACCTGAAAGTCCCCATGACCGTGCTGGCTCCCGTGACGCGCATGCCGGACGTGGCCCGCCTGGCCGACCGATTCCCGGACCTCACCGTCGTCATCGATCACATGGCCGATTCGCCCCTCAATTACCCCGACCACCTTGATCAGCTTCTGGCCCTCCATCGCTTCCCCAAGCTGTACGTCAAAATCTCCCATTCCTGGTCTCTGTCCTCGCAGCCCTATCCTTATCTGGATTCGCAGCGCCAGATCAAGCGGCTGTACGACTCCTTCGGGCCGAAGCGGCTGATGGCCGGCACCGACTGGCCGCTGGTCGAGAAGTACTGCACGTACGCGCAGGCCATCGAAATCGCGCAAAAGCAAATCAGCTTTTTCAATGCCGAAGACAAGCGCTGGATCTGCGGCCTTACCGCGGAACAGGTCTGGCCTTTCGGAGATGCATAACTTATGCGTACCATTACATTACTCTTACTAATCGCGCTCTGCGGTTTCGCGCAGCCGCGCTATGACCTCTTACTCAAGGGCGGCCATGTTATCGATCCAAAGAACAATATCTCGGCCGTTCGGGATGTAGCCATCGCGAGCGGCAAGATCGCGGCCGTGGCGGAGAATATTCCGGCGTCGGAGGCCCGCAAGACGGTCGACGTCTCGTCTTTGTATGTCGTCCCGGGTCTGGTGGACATGCACGAGCACGTGTTTTCCGGCAGCATGAACCGCGAATACCTCGGCGAGGACTGTGTTCGGGCGGATAGTTTCTCCTTCCGCAGCGGCGTGACCACGGTAGTGGACGCCGGCTGTTCGGGCTGGCGCAATTTCGGCGAGTTCCGGGATGAGGTGATCAATCGCGAAAAGACGCGCGTCTTCGCCATGCTGAACATCGTCGGCCACGGCATGGGCGGCGCGTCCGGACGTGGAACAGAATACGCAGCGACATGGATCCCGTGCGCACGGCGGAAGTGGCCCGGCGCAACAGCGACGTCGTGGTCGGCATCAAGGTCGCCCATTATGCCGGACCCGAGTGGATCGCGGTCGATCGCGGCGTGGAGGCGGGTAAGCTGGCGAATATCCCGGTCATGGTGGACTTCGCCACCTTCCGCCCGGAGCGTCCGTTTCAGGAGCTGGTGCTGCAACACCTTCGCCCCGGCGACATCTATACCCACCAGTATCTGCACGTCGTTCCGATGCTGGACGAGAACGGGCGCGTCCTGCCGTATCTGTTCGAAGCCCGCAAGCGCGGCATCATCTTCGACGTCGGCCACGGCGGCGGCAGCTTTTCCTGGGCGCAGGCCATCCCCGCCGTGAAGCAGGGCTTCATCCCCGATTCCATCTCCACCGACCTGCACACGGACAGCATGAACGCCGGCATGAAGGACATGCTGAACCTGATGTCGAAATTCCTCAACATGGGCGATGTCCCTCGACGACGTGATCGCTTGCTCCACCTGGCACCCGGCGCGCGAGATCCATCATGAAGAACTGGGCAGTCTGACGGTCGGCGCGGGTGCGGACGTTGCCGTTTTGCGGCTGGTCCACGGCGATTTCGGCTTCGTCGATTCGGCCAACCTCCGCCTGAAGGGCGACCAGAAACTCGTCGGCGAGCTGACCGTGCGCGACGGCCGTGTGGTCTGGGATCTGAACGGGATGACCGCCGAGGACTGGGACCATGCCAGGCGCCGTTAGCCGCCGCGGTTTCCTCGGCATGGCCGCCGCTTCACTGGTCGCGGCCAGACCGGCTCGCCTGATCATCGACACGCATCTGGAAGTGTGGACCGACGATCCGAAGTATCCATTCCATCATCCCGAGCATCCCGAACTTACCCATGTCCCGGTGCAGGCGCCGATCGAGAACGAGGTGGAGGAACTGAAACAGTTCGGACTGAAATATGCGGTCCTCATCAACCCGCGGTATTTCGGCTGGGATAACTCCTACATCAGTTACTCGCTTCATAAGTACCCGAAGTTATTCGTGGCCCACGGTCTTTTAAACCCGTTGGGGCCCGACCCAGCCGGACGCCTGCGGTACTGGGTCCAGGAGCACGGTTTTCAGGGTATGCGGTTCAGCCCCATCTACGATCCGCGGTCGACGTGGCTGAACTCTCCGGATCAGTACAGCCTTTGGCGCGAGGCCGAGCGCCTCAACGCCGTATTCAATTTCTATATCCTGCCGCACCAGATGCCCATGCTCGAAGATATGGCCGGGCGCTTCCCCGGCGTCAAGATCGTCATCGATCATTTGGGAAAGCCGGATCTGAAAGCGGCGGATCCCTGGGCCGATTTCCGCAAAATGTTCCGCCTCAAGCGCTTTCCGCGGGTTTGGGTCAGCGCCTCTGAGCCTTACGAGATCTCGCTCACCAAGGAATATCCGTACCGCGACACTCATCCGTTCTTCAAGGCAGTGTACGAAGAATTCGGGGGCAAGCAACTGGTCTGGGGCACGGGCTATCCCAAACCCCGATGGGAGCTGCCGATGGATCGGGAACTCGATTTTGTGGATCACGCCCTCGATTTCTATGTCCCCGAAGACCGCGACTTGATACTCGGAAAGAATGCGTTACGGATCTGGAAATTTGCGAAAGGCTGAACTTATGCGATTGTTACTCGTGATAACTGTAGGTCTTGCATTCCTGAGCGCAGCGCCGGCAGCCGATCGCCGGGCGATTATGCCTGCCGGTGTGAAGCCGGCCGGGCCGTATAGTCCTGGAATTTTCGCCGGCGATTTTCTCTATGTGGCGGGCCAGGGCGCGGCCGACGCGCAGGGCCAACTGGCATCCGACCAGGAGGGGCAGATCCGCCAATGCCTGCGCAACGTCAAGGCGGTGGTCGAAGCGGCCGGGCTGACCATGGGACACGTCGTATACGTGCAGGCTTATCTGATGGACTATTCCGACGAGAGCACGCTTAATCGCGTGTGGAAAGAATTTTTTCCCGGCGCGCCTCCGGCCCGTTCTACCATCGGCGTGGCGAAACTAGTGAATACCACGGTCGAAATGAGTGCCGTTGCGGTTCGGGATCTTTCCATGAAGAAGTGCATCGCGCCGCCGGACGCCTCCAGCACCATGCCCATCTCTCCCGCCGTTCGCGCCGGCGATCGCGTTTTCCTTTCCGGCTTCATCGGTCACGATCTCGCAACCGGCAAGATTCCGGACGACCCCGCCGAACAGGTGGAACTCGCTCTTTCCCGCATGGAGCACACGCTCAAACTCGCGGGCCTGGACTTCCGCAACATGGTGTTCATGAATCCGTATCTCACCCGCAAAATTCCCATGGGTGTCATGAACCGGATCTACGCCAGCCATTTCGAATTCGGCAATACGCCGGCCCGCGCCACCATTGAAGTGGCGGGACTGCCGGGCGGAGGAAATATCGAGTTCACCGGGGTCGCTGTCGTGGATCTCTCCAAACGGCAGGCCGTCCGCCCCAAGAACATGGAGCCGAGCCCGACCGCTAGCCCTTGTGTCTTCGCAGGCGACACGTTCTACTGTTCCGCTAAATCCGGCTTCATCCCCGGCGTGAACGGCGGTATCTACGCATCCACCGCGGAAACGCAGCTCCGCCAGACCATGAGAAACCTGCTCGACGGCCTGGAGGAAGCCGGCCTGAATTTCTCCAACGTAGTCGCCGCCAACGTGTATCTGGACGACGTCAACGACTTCGCCAAAATGAACTCGGTGTACGCGCAGTACTTCGGCTCGGTCCCGCCGGCCCGCACCACCGTCCAGCAGATCGCCCCCGGAGAAAGGGCTCCCAACCGGACCGGCCACTGGCCGACGCTGGAGCAGATCTCGATTGTCGCGGTCAGGTAGAGCCAATCGGGCCAGGTGGAAATCCACCGCCAGTAAACCAACATGCGACTGAATAAGTGGGGTGTCATCGCGTTGCTGAGTGCCGGCATGGTGGTCGCGTATGTGGACCGGGCCAATCTATCCGTCGTGCTGGCCACGGCGGAGGTTCGGAACGCTTTTCATCTCAGCGATTCTATGCGGGGCTGGCTGAATTCGGCATTCTTCTGGAGCTACGCGCTGTTACAGATCCCGGCGGGCTGGGTGGCGGATCGCTACGGCGTAAAGCGGCCGTATGCCATCGGCTTTCTGCTTTGGACCCTCATTTCGGCGGCCACCGGGCTGGTAAACGGCGTGTCTCAATTACTCCTCCTCCGCGTTCTGCTCGGGGCGGGGGAGTCGATCGGTGCTCCCGCCAGCCTGCGTTGGATCCGCTGGAACTGCCCGGAGGAGCGGCGGGGACTGGCCGTAGGCATTTATATGGCCGGGACGAAAATCGGTTCGGCCATCGGTGTGCCGATCGCCGCCTTTCTCGTCACCGCCTTCTCTTGGCGAACCATGTTCGTCATCTGCGGCTTTGCTGGTCTGGCCTGGCTGGTCGCGTGGCTGTTCTTGGTGGACGATAACCTGCAGCCGGCAAGCTCCCCGGTCCAGGACGCCCCGTCGGCCGGCTTCGAGTTCGCGGATCTCATGAAGAGCCGGGTTACCTGGGGCATCCTCCTGGGAACGTTTTCTTACGGCTACTTTCTCTATTTCTGCGTCACCTGGCTGCCCGCCTATCTGGTGGAGCACCGCCACCTGGCGCTGAATTCGATGGGCTTGTACGCGTTCTTCAGTTTTGGCGGCATGGCCGTGGTTGCCATACTCGCCGGCTGGCTGGCGGACGGCATGATCCGCCGCGGCGCCGATCCCGCTCGCACCCGCAAAGGGTTCACGATTCTCGGCTTCGTGCTGGCCTCCACCGAGGTCTTTGGTGCCCTCTCCAATTCCGAAAGCGTCGCGCTGTTTTTCGCGGTCTTCTCGCTTGCCGGTTTGGGGCTCGCCACGGCCAACTATTGGGCCTTGACGCAGACGCTTGTGCCCGGTAGAGTGATCGGCCGGATTGCCGGAATCCAGAACTGCGCCTCCAACCTGGGCGGGGTTGCAGCTCCCATCGTCACCGGCTGGCTCAAGCAGGCCAGCGGCGGTTACGTCGTCCCCATGCAGGCCATCTGGGTTGTCCTGCTCATCGGGATTGCCTCCTATGTGCTCCTCGTCCGCCCGCCCTACCTGCCAAGCGAGCGGGCGGCGGACTACCTGGTCAAAGGCGGATAATTTGTGATGACTTGGATTCGGTCCGGCGTCGCGCGAAGTCGTAAGCGCCCAGGAAGTGTCCGACCACGGTGGTGGAGACGAATATCCATTATCCGACCGACAGCAATGGTTGGCTGATGGCGTGCGTGTCCTGATCTGCGCGACGAAGCGGATTGGGGAGACCGCCTGCCAGCAGGGAGCCACGCTGCGTGATCGCAGCCGGAGTGTGGAGCTGCGGGTATTGGAAATCGGTCGCGTGGTCGCAAAACGCAAAACTGAATTTTGCGCCGGAAAGTAGCTAGTGTCGCGGCCCGGGTGCCGCCGGCAGCCAGCCCTGGCGCTCCAGAACGCGGCGGAAACCGGCGGTTTCGAGCGAGACGGGTGGGAAGTAGGAGCGAACCAACTCTCGACTCCACCATTGCCCGGTGCGGCGGCGTTCGGCGGGAGCGGTAAAACGGTAGAGATACAACTGCGCGCGGACATAGCGCGGCGGTGCGGCGGGGAAGGGATTCGACCGCAGCAGGCCGAGCGTGGCCGCATCGCCCTCCAGCAGCTTGCCCATGAAGTGGACGAACCAAGGGTACTGCGGGTAATCGCCCATGGCGGCAAACCACATAAGCCAGTCGAGCCGCAGATGATAGGGCGCGATCTGCGGCGGCCTGCGTCCGGTCGCGCCGGGCTTGGCGCGAAACTCGTAGGCGCGCCACGGGGTGGACTGGGTGATGACCGCATCGTCCGTGCCTTCGACGATGATTTCGTAACGGGTGCGCGTGATGCTGCCGAATGCGCCGTAGGTTCCCACCAGGTGCAGCGGATTGTAGGCGGTGTTCATCACCTGGCGCGGGGAAAGCATGTTTTGGACGGGCCGAATGCTGAGCCAGAGCACCAGAACGACCACGGCCGCTACAATCGTGCGGTGGGCCATGGCTGGATCGTGCAGGATGGGAGCGCGCATCGGCAGCACTCGGGCGAGAAGGCGGCCATCGAGCGCCGGAACGGCGAGCACGATGGTGAGCAGGTTCAGCCACGAGAGATTGCCGCTGGCGGCGATCAGCAATTGGAAGACGATGGTCACGATACCGGCCAGCGAGGCGACCGGCTGCGGCAGGAAATAACCGAAGGGCACGATCAGTTCGGAGAAATGGTTGAACCCGACGCCCACCCGGCGGGTCCATGGCGGCGCCCAGTGGAAATACCAGCTCAGCGGGTTGGGCATGGGCTGTGTCTCGTAGTGGTAATCGAGGCAGGAGAAGTCGTGCCAGCAGGGGTCGCCGCGGAGCTTGATGAGTCCCGCCCCGAACATGACGCGAAAGCAGAGCCAGCGCAGAAGGAGGATCATCGCGAACTGCGGGGCGGTGGTGCGACTGCCGAGGAAGACGGCATAGAAGCCGGCCTCGAGGAGGATGGATTCCCATCCGAACGAGTAGAACGTCTGGCCGACGTTGACGAACGAGAGATAGAGCACCCACAGCAGCGCCCAAACCAGGGCCGAGGACCACGCCGTTCGTGCGGAAATGCCCGCCAGCGCCGCGCCGGAGAGCGCCACTCCCGCCCATGCGGCGGGCGTAAACGCCCAATCACGAGGTGCGAAATGGAACAGGCTGGGGGAGTCGCGGAAGCGAATAACGGAGACCCAGGCCGGAACGGGGAGCAGGCCGTGCTCGCCCACCAGAGGTTTGAACTGGTTGAGGGCATTGACAAAGGCGATCAGGTAGACGAGCGCGAGGCCGCGCTCGAAAACGGTGCGGGTCAGCCAATAGCCATCGGCGGTCCAGCTCACGTTTGTGCCGCCCTTCGGTTCCATTTTGGCAGAGCGGCGCTGTTATGATTGTGAAGGCGCATAATTTCGGAGCCGGCATGGTTCCGGCCGCACGGCAACCGACTTGCCTTCTCCATTTCCACTTTCCGCGACTGCCGCTCCCGCTTTAGCCACCGCAATCGGGGTGTCGGGCGCGGCGGCCGGGCTATGGCTGGCGGAAGCCCGCAAGCGGGCGCGCATCATGGTGCCGCTGAGCGCGGGCGTGTTGCTGGGAGTAGCGGTGTTCGGCCTGGTGCCAGAACTGGCCAGCGAATCGGGATGGGGTGCGACGCTGGCGCTGTTCGTGGCGGGATACGGCCTGCTGCTGGCGACGAACCGCTGGATTTATCCCGTCTGCCCGACGTGCTCTCACGATCACGACCACAGAGCCTGCGCGACGGAGTTGCACGGCTTCGCCGGGCCGCTGATCGCGGCCATGGCGCTGCACAGTTTTCTGGATGGCTGGGCGATCGCGACCGTGCAACTGGCGGCGCCGGTGGGGCTGCGCGTGGCGGTGCCGGTAGCCATCGCACTGCACAAGGCGCCCGAGGGGATGGCGCTGGCGGGAATTCTGCTGGCGTCGCTGCGCTCGCGGCGCGCCGCGCTGGCGTGGTGCCTGGTGGCCGAAGGCACGACGATGGTGGGCGGAGTGCTGGGACTGGCCGCCGGCCCGTACTTGGGCGTGCAGTGGGTCGCATACCCGCTCGGCATCACCGCCGGGTGGCTGTCGTATCTCGGATACCACGCGATCCACGAGGATTGGAAGCGGCGTGGAGCGGGGGCGGCGTTCGTCTCGGCCCTGACCGGCCTGGCAGGTGCGGCCGTCCTGCAGCGCGGCGCGGCAGCCCTGTTCCGGTAGAGGAGCGTCGTGGCTGAGATTGGAAGGAATTTGACACCGCAATCGGCGGTCTGGTTAAATGAGAGAACAAACCGAAGTGTTCCTCAGTAGCTCAATGGTAGAGCATTCGGCTGTTAACCGAAGGGTTGTAGGTTCGAGTCCTACCTGAGGAGCCAAATTTTTGCCCATACGTATTCTTCCTCCCCTGTAGTTCACTCCGACGCCATCCGTGCGTCGGCGCCCTCCCTCGAAATATCCCAAATAGCGCCATAGACTTGCGATGAGCTGTCGTTCTCTGCGCCGGCGAGAACGCGTCCGCGGCCGCGAGCCGTTGTGCCCACTTCCCGTCTCTGCTGCCGTCTTTCTCCGGCGCGCGTCTCTCCTGGCCAGTTGCCGAGTTCATCTCGCCCGCAATTCGAACGCGCCCTGCCGTGTTTAGCAGACCCGTCCGCATCGACCATCACGGAAGCCCCACCAGTGGCGGTTTCCGACCGTCCGTTCACGTCTTCAAACTCGTGCTGCCGGTTTACCGTTTTCGCGCGCCTCGCGTATATTTACTGCGGAGAGCGACACAGCCGCTCTCAGAGACCAGAGAATCAGCGAGACGACCGTGAGGCGGACTCTTGCTGTGGTCCCAATCCACAGCGAGGTGAACCGTCTTGCCGATCCCGCCCGAGGATCTCCAGTCCATCGCACGCATTCTCGCAGCCGGCTATCTCCGCTGCCGAGATCGCCGGCGCCCCGACATTCCACTTGATAGTCCCGCGAAGTCGAGCCCTGATGGTCGTGTGGTTAACGACCCCAAGAAGGGAGAAAACATTGGGAAACGCGATTGAAGATCAGATCGCGGAACTCGGGCGCCTGACCGTGACCCAGCTCCGTCAGAAGTACGCCGAGGTCTTCGGCGAGGAGACCCGCTCCAACAACAAGCAGTTCCTCTACCGGAGGATCGCCTGGCGGATCCAGGCCCTCGCCGAAGGCGGCCTGTCCGAACGCGCGCGCCGTCGGGCCCTTGAGATCGCGAACGACGCGGACCTCCGGATCCGCGCGCCGAAGAAGAATCGCCAGGAGCCCGGGACATTCCTCAAGGTCTCGGAAAAGCTCAGGCCGCAGGATCCCCGGTTGCCCGCGCCGGGGTCTTGGCTCGAACGGGTGTACCGGGGCAATCTGATCGCGATGAAAGTCCGGCTGGATGGTTTTGAGTTCGAGGGCCGAGTCTACCGGACGCTCACGGAGGCAGTGAACGAGGCGACCGGCGGCCGCTGGAACGGCTTCAAGTTCTTCGGACTGCCCTCGCCGGCGGAGGTGACCGTTGCCGAGGAATAGCTCCGTGCGCCGCGGGACGTCGGTCCCGGTCGAGCAGGCCGCACCCAAACTCATCCGTTGTGCGATCTATACGAGGAAGTCGACCGAGGAAGGGCTGCAACAGGAATTCAACTCCCTGGACGCCCAGCGCGAAGCCGCCGAGGCGTACATCACAAGCCAGAAGCACGAGGGTTGGCAGGTAATTCCGTATCCGTACGATGACGGCGGATATACCGGAGCCAATATCGACCGGCCGGCCCTGCAGAAGCTGCTGGCCGACATCAAGCGGAGGGTGATCGATTGCGTCGTGGTCTACAAGGTCGACCGCCTCAGCCGATCGCTGTTGGACTTCGCAAGGGTCATGGAGATTTTCGATAAGGAAGGCGTGAGCTTCGTTTCGGTCACACAGCAGTTCAACACGACGAACTCAATGGGGAGGCTCACGCTCAACATCCTTCTGTCCTTCGCGCAGTTCGAGCGGGAGATCATCTCCGAACGCACTCGCGACAAGCTGTCGGCGGCACGCCGGAAGGGCAAGTGGATCGGCGGTCATCCGGTCCTCGGCTACGACATCGATCCGAAGGGCGGCAAGATCCTCATCAACCCGGACGAGGCGCAGCGGGTCCGGGCGATCTACAAGATGTACGTCAAGCACGGCACGCTCTCGGCGGTATGGGACGAGCTTACACACCTCGGGTGGCGATCGAAGATCTGGAAAACGGAAGCCGGCGTCACCCGCGGCGGCAAGCCAATCAGCAAGAGCGGGCTCTACGGCATTCTGACCAACGCCCTGTATAGAGGCATGGTGGACCATAAGGGCGTCCTCTACCCCGGCGAGCACGAACGAATTGTGGACCAGCGCGTGTGGGACAAGGTCCAGGCTACGCTCCGGGAGAACGGACGCGGAAACGGCTCGTACGTGAAAAACAAGTACGGCGCACTGCTGCGCGGCGTGCTGTTCTGCGCCCACTGCAACACGGCCATGATGCACACGTACACCGCCAAAGGACCACGGCGCTACCGCTATTACGTCTGCTACAAGGCCCAGCAGAAGGGTTGGCAGAACTGCAAAACGAAATCCGTCGCGGCGGAGGCAATCGAGCGCGCGGTCCTCAACAGCATTCGGCGGCTGTCGAGCGATCCGCTACTGGCCGAACGGGTGTTGGACGAAGCGGTCGAGCAGTTCAAGATGCGGAAGCAGGAGCTTGAGGCCGAACAGGCGTCCATGAAGCGCAGCCTTGGCCAGCTCAACCAGGAACTGGCGAGGCTGGCTGCCGAGACGGAGCAGGACGCCGGTGCGCGGTTCGACCGCATCAAGAGCCTGGAGGACGCCATCCGGACGGCCGAGCGCCGGGTTCACGAGCTGTCGCTGGATCTCCAGCAGATGAAGGAAAACCCCGTCGATCCCGCGCACCTGCGCAAGACGATCCGCGAGTTCGAGGAGGTCTGGGCTACCCTGACCTCGCGCGAGCAGGAGGAGTTGGTCAAACTCCTGGTTTCGAAGGTGGTGTACGACGGCGTGACCGGCAAGGTCACAGTCAGTTTCCGTAGTGCCGGAGCAAAAGAGCTATGCCAAGGAAAAGCCGAGTAGCAGAGGAACACGCGAGCATTCAACTCGAGATGATGATTCCCGTGCGCCATACCGGGCGCGCCAAGGCCATGGAGAAGGCCAAGGGGCCGGCCGTGCCTCCGGAGTCGCCTCGGATTCCGCGGGTGACCCGACTCATGGCGCTGGCCATCAAATTCCAGGACATGGTGGACCGCGGCGAGGTCCGCGACTATGCCGACTTGGCCCGCCTGGGCCACGTGACCAGGGCGCGGATGTCGCAGATCATGAACCTGCTCAATCTCGCGCCAGATATCCAGGAGGAGATATTGGGCCTGGCGGCGACCTCGGCCAGCACGCCGCATGTTGCTGAGAGGCAAATCCGGTTCATCGCGAAGCTTGTCGCATGGAGCCCTCAACGCCTGGCCTGGACGGAACTAAGATCCGGAAGCGCGGCCGCCTAAGATATCCCAAGTAATTGGGCAATCTCCTTTGGAGCAATGGGGCCTTGAACATCACGGACGAGATCGCCCTCAGGCTTGCCTAGAACCCAACACGGCACGTAGTCGGGAAGACCCGGCAACGCGGCAAATAGAACAATGTAGTCGTCGGACACGACAAACCACTTGCCGCGCTGATAGACGAACATGTTCTTGAACTGTCCCTTACTCCATTCTTCGGTCATCTGGCTGATTGCCTTCGCACCTATCGGATGCAGGTCCGGCCGATAATCGAGATCGAATGGGACGCACAGGGCCAGCGGCACGGCGGCGAAATAGACCGGCACATTACCCGAAATGGCCCGCTGAAGCATCGCGGAGAATTGCTCATCGTGCTTGGGTGTAAGGTCCGGTAGAGAATGGATATCCGAAACTGCGATAGTAGCGTGCTTCGAAGGGTCCATCTGCGGCCCGCCTTTTCGTACCAGAATAGCTGAATCGCAGGATCGTGAGCGGCCCAAGATCCAAGCCCCGCCGCGTCCGATTAAAATAGCTGCCATGATGGTCGGTTCGGAATTCCCCGGCGACAACAATGACGCGCTGATGGACGTGCAGCATTCAGCCTACGGCGAAATGGTGGTTCGGCTGTTCACTGGGCCTCGGGACCGGTATCTTGCAGCAGCCGCGCTGCTCCGCGTCGACGACAAATTGTCGGGGCAACTTCGGTCTATGGATGGATTTGACCACAGGACTCTGCAACTGACGCACGACCGGATCGCTGCCTTTTTTCGTTTCGCCCATGATGATGGCGGGCAACTCCAACTCGGCGAAACGGAAGCCGACTATAGGCAAAGAGTGGCGGGGTCTTGGCGCGAGTTCGTCCAATCGGAGGTTGAACGGCTCACGGCAGACAACGAGTTTACGCGGGCCATCTGTACCGCCACTGCTTTCGGCAATAAGGAACCCGGAGTCGCGGCTGAGCACTGGCTCGATCAATTCCTAAGAGATCGATATGGCGAGCGTGGACTTGTATTTCAAGCCTGGACTACGGCTTCCACCCCGACTTGATCCGTGTCCAGATTGCTCCGCTATCTCGGAACCGCAACGCGAGCGGTGGAGGCGGATTCGCTGGCGACGGGATCGAGATCTTCTTCTTCCAGTTCGAACAGGTCGTGTGCTTGGCGCTTGATTCCAACCTGGTGTTCCGCAAGTAGTTCCACGAGCTTCTCGCCGTTCATGAGGGCAACGGGGACCGCATTCGGACGTTCTGCCTCCCTCTTCGCTCCCGCGCTGAAATCGCTCGTCGTGATGATGAGGCCCTGCTCGTGGGTGCCCAGACTGCCGCGAACCTGCTGAACGACCGGGGCCTGAACGTGGGTCTTGGTCTTCCACCGCTTCACCTGGACGGCCATTTGAGTCCGAATCACGTCGCCCACAACCAGAGTCCCGCGTACGTCAATGCCGCCATCCTGACTGCGGCGGGTCACTTCCACGCCTTCGAATCCAAGCTCCGCCAAGAGCCGGCCAATCAGGTCCTCGAATTCCCCCGGATCCATCTTCAGCAGGTGTGCGTGGAGTTTCTGCCGCACGCGCCGGTTGTGCTGCTCGATCTCGAAAGCGAGACCCCGACCCATCCATCGGCTCAGCCCAAAATAGCCTTTCCCGTGTTGGACAAAGCGCGGCAGGCGACCGTGGTTTTTGTCACGGCGGATTTCGGTTATGAGTTGCGAGTACATGCTCGCTTGGGGGGTCTTTCCGCTTGTTGAGATCCAGGATTGTTGAAGGGCTTTCGAAGTGATCTCCCTGTAGTGCATCGGAGACTTGTGACCGAACTCATTCAAAACCTTCTCGGCGGCTTCAGTGAACGAAAGGCCTCCAACGGCCTCAGGCACGTTTTGTCGCTTTTCGTTAGTCTGATTGTCTTGTTTGGGAACAATCGGAGTCCGCAGCGCAAACGTCCTGGGTGCGGTCCGGACGAATGGGGATGCATCCCCCTTCTTCTGCATGTCCGTGCAAATCTGAGCTTCAACCGTCGCGCCTGGCGTCTTGCCCGCGGTTTCCCACAGCCTCTTGCCCAGGATTCGTTTTGTGATCTCGTCGGAGTGGAGCGGTTCTCCGGCTTCGCTCAGAACCTGAATGGCGGCCTCGCGGGCTGACATCGGTATCCTCTTTTCAGTCTGTGACTTACGGCAGAACGCGATTATATCCAATGGCGCCCTATCGCGGGGCTGCAAACAACCCGGCCATGTTGTGTTTCAGATACAATCGTACTTCTTTCGATTTCTGGAAATTGACGGTTGGACCGCGCCCACCATGCCACGGATTTTTGACAACATCGATCAGCAGCTATTGCCGAGCCTCAAGACCACCATGCGCGTTTCGCATCGGGCGGATTTCTGCGTTGGGTACTTCAACCTTCGCGGGTGGCGGCAGCTTGACGAGCACATCGAGCAGTGGGCCGGGGGAGATGGCGAGTGTTGCCGGCTCCTCGTTGGTATGCAGACCCTTCCGCAGCAGGAGCTTGCGGAAGCGTACCGCATCATTAAGCAGGACGGCGAACTGGACCAACAGACCGCCGTACGTCTGAAGAAGTCGTTGGCCGGCCACTTTCGCGATCAGTTGACTCTGGGCGCCCCCACCGACGCAGACGAAGCCGGATTGCGCCGCCTGGCCGCGCAGATCAAAGCCGGCAGGGTCGTGGTGAAGCTGCATCTTCGCCACCCTTTACACGCCAAGCTGTACCTCCTGTTTCGGCACGACCCAGTGAGCCCGTCTATTGGCTTCCTCGGCAGCAGCAACCTCACGTTCGCTGGCCTGTCCAAGCAAGGCGAATTGAACGTCGACGTCACCGACCACGACGCCTGCAATAAGCTGGCAGCGTGGTTCGAAGACAGGTGGACTGACCGATGGTGCATCGATATCTCGAAAGAGATTGCCGACATTATCGACCAGAGTTGGGCCAGACCGGATGCCATCCCACCACACCACATCTACGTGAAGATGGCGTACCACCTCTCTCAAGAGGCGCGCGAAGGCATTATCCAGCACCGCATTCCGAGAGACTTCGGTAACAAGCTGTTCGACTTCCAGAGCCAATGTTTACCATTCGGAACCACCGTAAAAAGAGGCGTTCGAGGATAGGGGCTGGACAAACTCGTCAAGCCGTGGCATTCTAAGCTGGATGAGTGCGAGTGATCCGGTCGGTCGCGCCGAACAGTTGGAGCAGGAAGTGGCATCCTTACAGCGACGCCTGGACCGGTCGTTGGCGGAGAACGAGCGCCTGGAGCAAGAGATCGCACGAGTGCAGAAACTGCTAGAAGAGGCAGTGCGCAAAAGGAAGCGCAACACAGCTCCGTTCTCCCGCGACAATCCCAAAACAAATCCCAAAACAGCGGGACGCAAACCGGGGGATCAATACGGTCAGCAGGCCACGCGTGGGACACCGCTGCGGGTGGATGAGCAGATCGCTGTGCCGTTGCCGCCCTCCTGCCCACATTGCCAGAGCGATGTGGTTCTGCGGGACACCAAGGCTCAGTATCAGGAAGACATAGTGCGCGTGACCCTGGTGCGACGGTTTAATGTGGAGGTGGGGGTGTGCTCGGGCTGTGGACGCAGTGTGCAAGGAAGGCATCCGCTGCAGACCTCCGATGCGTTGCACGTCGGGACGGTACAGATCGGGCCGGAAGCATTGTCGCTGGCGGCGCTGTGGAACAAAGAGATGGGCCTATCGCATGAGCGAGTGGCCCGGTCGCTGCAATTGGGTTACGGCTTGACGGTGAGCCGCAGCGGGATCTGCCGGGCGCTGGAACGGTTGGGCAATTTGGCCGCTCCCACCTACCATCAATTGAAGGCCTCGTTGGCGCGTAGTCCATTGAATGGGATGGACGATACTGGTTGGCGTGTAGGCGGCCGGTTACAGAATTGTCGGGTGATCGGCAATGAATCGGTCACCGTATACCTGATCGAGCCGCATCGCGGCTTCGCCGAAGCGGCGGCAGTATTGGGGGCTGAATACGATGGCTTTCTGGTGCATGACGGGGCCCGGACCTGGTACGGTTTTTTGCAGGCTTTTCACCAAACCTGCCTGGCGCATCTCATCCTGCGCTGCCGGGACCTGCTGCAGTTGCTGACCGGGGGAGCGCGACAGTTCCCGCAGGCGGTCCTGGATGTGTTGCTGGACAGTCTCGACTTGCGGGATCGCCACCAACAGGGACTGGTCAGCGAACATGGATTAGCAGTGGCCACGGGCCGCTTGAAGGCCCGGTTGGACCGGCTGTTGGCAACCCCACAGTGCCATGCCGCCAATCGGCGTTTAGCGCGCCACCTACAACATGAGCAGCCCCACCTGTTCACATTTCTGTACTGTCCGGGCCTTCCGGCCACCAACAACTTCATCGAGGCAGCGATTCGGCTGATGGTGGTGGCTCGCAAAACCTGGGGCGGGAACCGAACCTGGAACGGCGCCCGAACCCAACAGATATTGACGAGCGTCTTGCGAAGTTGTTGGCAACAGGGCAAAGACGCTTTCCAACAGCTGGTTACTCTATTACATTCTCCGCGGCCAATGGTGCTCGATCTCGTTCCAGCTTCCCTATCTCCCTAACCCGCCTTGCTCCGCGACACTCTCCACCGCCCCAACCATAACACTGTGCGGACTCACTATTCCCCGCTGAGTGGTGATTTTGCCGAAGATGGTAAACATTGGCCATCCGGCACAGCGATCTGTGAAACGTTCCGCAGCGCGGAGGGATCCACGACGAAAGCGCCCGGAATCGCCTCGATGCTTTCGCTGCCGCTATCTTCCTCGAAGTTCGCCAGATCGAGCACCGCGATCTTCCTGTCGGATTTCAGTTTGCGCGCGAGCGTCGGAGGACTGATGCGGCGCTGCCGTAGCTCGAGGATCATTCGCACCAGGGTCAGTCCCCTCCAGCCGGCATAAAGGACGATTGGAACCCCAATCGCGATACCGAGGGCGGTTCCACAATGCTGAACCCAACGAATTGCGATCTCCAATTGGTTCGAGAAGACGTAGCCCAGCCCTGCATAGCAGACTGACCAGAGGAAACTACCTACGGCGTCGAGCGCGAGGAAGCGCGCGAGCGGCACTCCTTCCGCCCCGCCAAGTGGGGGCATGACGGCATCCAGTCCGGGAACGAACTTAGCCACACACAAAACCGGGAGACCATATCGGCGAAACTTTTGTTGCGCATGCTTGGAGCAGCCCCGCGGGTCCGCAGAGAACCGGCAGATTAGCCGCATAGCCTTAGAACCCCACTTGCGGCCAATCCAATACCATATCCCATCGCCTGCCAGGCAACCCAAAACACCCAACAGAACAATAATCGTAGGGCTCATTGCTCCACGGGCCGCGAGCGCGCCTGCGGCCATCAGAAAAACGACCGAAGGGATAGGCAAGCCGACTTGTTGGGCAAGAACCGCAAGAAACAGTCCGCTATAGGTCAGTTGTAACAAAGTAGTCACGATTGGACTCCAGTTGAAATGTTCGGCATTCGTCCGTTATCTGCGATGAGCACTACCACGGACCGTGCGCCAACACGATATGTACTCTCAGGAACTGCTGGCTCCGCATTCCATTCGCAAATCTCATGCGGCGGGTCCAGTGCGGTATCGATCCACCGCCGCCATGGCTTGCTACCGCCGCTCAATGTCGGAAGTTCGAAATCGAGAGGCTCCCAATACGCATTCAGAATGATGTGCGCTAATACGGCTTCGTTTTTTGATTCCCCGCCGATGGCAATGCTGTGCGAGAAAGGCGACCAGTCCGGCTGATTGGGTTTCACGCCATGCCAGGCGGGTTTCGTCTCGCTCAGGACCTGCCGTAAACTCGCGCGCCGTTGTTCATGTTCGACGTCGCGCAGCAGCCGCCGTTCGATCAGCAACCTCACGAACCGGAGGACATCCGCATGCTTGCTATAGCAGATTCCAGTCGAACCAACTCGTCTCGTTGTCCTGGCAATACGCGTTGTTGTTGCCGCGCTGGCTGCGCCTCACCTCATCGCCCATAACAAACATGGGCACGCCGCCGGATAACATCAAGGCTGTGAAAAAGTTCTTCACCTGCCGGTTACGAAGCCTGTCGATCTCGGGATCGTCCGTCGGACCTTCGAAGCCGCAGTTCCAGCTTCGGTTCGCGTCACATCCGTCCCGGTTGTCCTCGCCATTTTCTTCGTTGTGCTTGTGGTTATAGGAGACGACGTCGTTAAGCGTAAATCCGTCGTGGCACGCAACGAAATTGATGCTCTCCTCGAGTTCGCGCTCTTTCCATCCATATATGCTCGGACTGCCAAGCAAACGATCGGCTGCGCGCCCCACCGAATCATTCGCGCCCCGCAAGAAGTCGCGGATGTCGTCACGAAACCGGTCGTTCCACTCCTTCCAACTGTCGCCTACGAAGTTGCCGACCTGATAGAGCCCTGCCGCGTCCCATGCCTCCGCGATCATCTTGGTGCCCGCGAGAGCCGGGTCGGACTCGATGTCCCAAAGCACCGGAGGATTCGACATGACAGCACCGGACGAATCGCGCGACAGGATGGAAGCCAAATCGAAGCGGAAGCCATCCACGTGCATTTCCTGTACCCAGTAACGGAGGCTGTCCACAATCATGCGCCGTACAACCGGATGATTCGCATTCAGTGTGTTTCCGGTGCCAGTGAAGTTCGCGTACCGTGAGCGGTCTTCGCATAGAGGTAGTAAGTGGGATTATCCAGGCCGCGGAAACACTGCGTCGGGCCATCGTGTCCGTCTTCCGCCGTGTGATTGAAGACCACGTCAAGAATCACTTCGATGCCGGCCCGGTGCAGCGCCTTCACCATATCCCTAAATTCATCCACTGCGCCCAACGGTTCCTGACACGAGCTGTATGCCTGGTGCGGTGCAAAGAACGAGACCGGTGAGTAGCCCCAGTAGTTCGTCCGGCCGCCAGGCGCATCCTGAGAATCGAATTGAAATACGGGAAGCAACTCGACCGCGGTGATCCCCAGTTGCTGGAGGTAGGGGATCTTCTGGACCAATCCGGCGTATGTGCCGCGTTTCGATTCCCTCAGCCCGGAGTCGGGGTACGCGGTAAAACCACGCACATGCATCTCGTAGATGATGGTCCGCGACCAGGGCCGCTTCAGGGGCAGGTCGCCTTCCCAGTCATACGCCTGCGGGTCCGTAACCACGCTTTTCATTGCCGTCGCTGTGGTGTCTCCCTGCAGGCGCGCCGCCTCACGGCTATAGTTTTTCGGCACGACAACCGCGCGACCGTACGGGTCCAGTAGCAGCTTGGATGGATCGAACCTGAGACCCCGATCTGGCTCGAACGGACCGTACGCCCGGAATCCGTAGATCTGGCCTGCTTGCACCCCGGGCACGAACAGGTGCCAATAGTGGTACGTGCGGTTCAGACAAGGATCGATGGGGATGACGCGCGAAGGACGAGCGTCGTCCACCCGATCGAAAAACAGCAGTTCGATTTTAGCCGCACTCCGAGAAAAGACTGAGAAGTTGGCGCCGCCGGGTGCCAGCGTCGCCCCTATTGGAAAGCTGCGGCTAGTCGTCGGCGCGACAAGTGGAGCTTGCAAAACCGTCTGCTGTTGAGATCGGATCATGAGACTGGCAGTTCGCTAAGGAGCACTCAGCGCGCCATGTTGCTGCTCACATGGATTCAGGTACTTACGACTATCCGGGCCGAATCTGCTTCGGCGCCCGCGGCACGTGCCGACGTACGTGCCAATGTCGCCGGCACGATACGGCAGGATACGCGCCGGTGGCGG
>CAWFIJ010000012.1:0-158613 GCA_963815855.1 Terriglobia bacterium
CGCCTTATGCGGCCAATCTCTGCCCGTTATCCCGCGGGGTTGAGCTTGCGAGTTTCCGCGAGGATTTTGGTGAGTCGATTGGCGAGCTGATCGAGGCGATGCTTCGGGGCGCCGTCCGGCAGCGAGCGACGGAACATCTCGATGGTATGTTGAGCGAACAGCAGCGAATCGACGACGCCGTCCAGTCCGCCGCGCGGGGAAAAGCTCGGGGCTTTCGGTTGCGGCGCGAGATGCCGAGGTTGCGATCGGGCCAGATGGAACTCCCGCTGCAAATCGGTTCCGGCGACGTCGACGTAGCGCATGGTCATCTCGGGATTGACGTGCCCGAGTAGTTTCATGAGCGCGGGCAAGCCCACCCCTGCGCGCACCATCTCACTGGCATATGTGTGCCTGAGCTGATGCGGGACGATGCGGGTGGGGATACCAACAGCTGCGACAACATCGGGAAGGTAGGAACGCAGTTGCTTGACAAGGGTCTGCTTGTGTCGAGGGCGGGCCAGGAGCCTACCGTCAAACGGGAGTGGGTCGAAAGAACGGAAGAAGCGCAACCGATGAACGATTTGACAAACAAACGAGTCGATCGGGACCATGCGCTCGGTCTTCAGCTTGCCAAGAGGAACGTGGATGGCCCACCGATCCGGGCCGGCATTGTGGAGGCAATCATAGGCAAGATCAACACATTCCCCGATGCGCATTCCGGTGTGCCGAATCAGCAGCAGGACATTGGAGGGCAGATCATTGCGGCGGAGCAGTTCCTGCTGAATTAACTGATCCTGCTGGGGTATCAGGGCGCGTGGCAGCCGTTGCGGTGCGCGCGGGATATCCTCGCGACGGATCAGATAGGCCAGATCCGGGAGTTGCGCGTTCCAGGTAAGCTCTTGCAGTATGCAGCGCATGAGCAGTAGGCGTGCGATGTAAACCGCGGGCGTCAAGTTCTGGGAACGCAGATCGACAAACCAGCCGAGAACGTGGGGATCGCGGCGCAGTTGGTTGAGCGACCCAACGGCCGGATGCTGCTCGCCAAGATAGATCAGGAAGGAGCGAACGACGGCACGATACTGACGGACAGAGGCGGGAGCGAGCGCTGCCGTCAGAGAGTCAATCGCTCTCTGGAACTGCTGCACCAACGGATGTTCCAGCGGAGCGTAACGGCAGGGTTTCACGATGCCTTGCCTGGTGCGGGTCTAATGTGCTGCGCCACGGCTTTCGCATACTGCTGATAGACCTCGAGAGGAGTAACTTCGACGTAGACCATCGTCGTTTCCATCCGCGCGTGGCCCATCAACTGCATCAGCGCTGGCAGGCTGACACCTGCGCGAACCATGTCTGAGGCAAATGTGTGACGAAACCGGTGTGGGTTGGCCTTCTTCACGCCCGTAGTGCGGCGATGATATCGAAATAGAGAGCGCAATCCCGCGGGAGTCATACGAGCGCCGCGAGCTGGGCCTTTCAGGGAAACAAACAGAGCGTCCGTTGCAGTCTGCGGCCGTTCGAGCCGCAGATAGTGGTCAAGGAGTTCCGTTGCCTCCGGGGCCAACGGTAGGAATCGGGTCTTGTTGCCTTTACCGCGCACCCGAATCTGCGATTCCGATAACAGCAAATCGTCCCGACGCAGATCCAGGACCTCTTGCGACCGAAGCCCCTGCAGCAGCATCAGTCCCACGATGGCCAGGTCCCGTGAGTTCCGAAAACTGGACCAGAATCGCGCCACTTCATCGACGGACAAAGGCACGATGCTTCGTTTGGCAGTCTTGACGTGCAACCGACTTAACGCGGGTCGCGGCTTGCCAATGCCCATGGGCGCTCGTTGCCAGTACGTCGACTGCAGCGCCGGAGCGATCTGACCGGGGGCACCAGGAAAGGCGATGCGCAAGGCGCGATCCACGATGGCAACACGTTGGTTGATCGTGGCGCCCGTCAACTCGCGTTCCTGGCTGGACTGGGATCGCACATAATCGAGCAATGTCGATTCGGTGAGATCATCTTTGGTGACCTCATCCGTATGGTGAACACTCTCCCACCACCGGAGAAAGTGCAACAACGCGTCCGCGTAGGTTCGCAGAGTTGTGTTGGCCAGACGGCGAAGAATTTCGTAATCGAGGTACTGGTTGATCCAGCCGATTTCACGTCCGGTGCTCTGTTCGACAACCCGATACGGGCACCGTACATGGTTGTTGAAGGGCTTGTGCACCACCCGGAAGGTCATCATCGCGCCGCCTCCAGAAGGCACTGGAACTGGTGTGCATCACCGTCCTGGACAAAGAAGCTATTCGGATCGTGTCCTTCGGGCAGCGAGACAGTGCGCGCGATTACGCCGTGCTCTGTGAGCCTGTAGGTGAGTGATTGTGCCGCTTGCTGACCGCTGCCGTTGTGGTCGGCGTCAAAGGCCAGATAAACGGTTCGGGAGCCATCGCAGAGTTGCCGAAGCTGGTGCGCGTTGAGATTGGTGCCCATCGAGCAGGTGACATTGTGAAAGCCGGCCTGCCATAATGCGGCGTAGTCGAATAGTCCCTCTACCAGAATCACTTCCGGATATCGCCGGACCTGGCCCCATGCGTACAGCCCACCTTTGGCGCCCGGCAGAAAACGATGCGGTGGCGCCGCCGCAGTCAGGCTGCGGCCATAGAGGTTGCCTTCCAGCGGAAACACCACGCGGTGCATGTAGGTGTCGTAGCCGGCGGCGGTGACCAGTCCGGCTTCGCGTAAAGCCAAGCCGGAGTACCCCAGCTCCGTCAGCCAACCTCGCAAGCAACCTCCGGGAGCGTAGCCGATCCGCATATGCTCGATCACTTCCGGTGAGCGGACTCCACGTTGATACAGATAGGCAACCGCTTCGGAGTGACGGTGTAGCTGTATGCGATAGAACTCTGTGGCTTCCCGCAATAATGGCGGCAAGCCGAGCCACTGGCGGAGCAGGACCAACGCTTGCGGGAACCTCACCTGGTGATACAGTTCGGCGAAGCGAATTACGTCACCGCCGCGGTCGCAGCCATAACAGTAGAACAGGTTGTTGAGAGGGTCCACCAGAAAGCTGGGTTTATGATCTTCGTGCAGCGGACACAGGCCCATGATTCGACCGCGGCTAAGTTGTCGGCCCGGTCGCCAGTCATGGGCTTGCAGATAGTCCAGCAGTGAAATCTGCTTTTTCAACTCGTCGAGAGCTTGACGGCTCATGGACTTCTTGCCTCGATGGGCAGAATACGGCAGAGCGCGCCGAGATCCCAGGCAAGGATGGTGGGCGACTGTAAAAAGTGCGGGTGTTGCACTCCGCCCTTGATCCAACACCACAGGCTCGTGAGTCGCCGCTGTACCCATCGACGCACGGTGGATGGATCGGGCAAGCGTGTCGGGTCTTTGCAATGCGGTGTAGCTTGCTCGGCAGTTTTACCAGCGGCTATGTGCTCACAAGCCTGCTGCCGGCAGTGCAAGGTGAATGGCGCCGACGGCGCCAGCCAATCGGGCAAGGCGGTGAAGGTCTTCCGGCAGGGACGACAAACGCCACGTCGCACCCAAATGCGATCGTGCCGGTCATCACGGGCGTAACGAAGCCGCCGACCGTGGCCCACGATCGTGCGCTTTCCACACACCGGACACTCTCGCGGGAGAAGGCTTAACGCGATCACCCCGGATCGGCCTTGTCTTCCGCGTTTGGCAGTGCGATAAAGAGAATCACGGCTGGCGTGAAGGCCCGCCGCTGACCGTCGCCTGCTAAGTTTCGATCTGCTGCCGGGCCTTCACCCTCCCGGCAAAGTCAGCATTCAAACAAAAAAAGAATACTGCTTTCCGCTACCCGCCGCGAGTTCCCCACTCAGAACATTGGCCGCATATAAACGCCAATGCTGAAACTGGCCGATGGCGTCCCGGTGAAGCATCATTCGGGCGCCGTTTTCGCTGGAAAGGCGGAAGCGGGACCCTGGCAGAAATTCTATGGCCGCTTCGGGCACCTCGTGAAATGCGCGCGCATCGCGGTCGCGGAGAGCTTCGCCCCGCACCCCGAGCCGCATGGCATGAGCGGGCCGGATGGGCGCCCGCCGAGATCGACCCTCGGCACCCCCAGGCGCCAGGCGCATCGCCGGCGCCGGCCCCCCCTGCATCGAGTGCACAGTGGGCTGAAGGCTTCCACCGGCGATTCGTAGCCGGCCGCGCAGCAGCGGCACTGTGCCCATTTCATCCACTGACGCCGTTTGGGGCGTCGTGGGCATGCGGTGAAATGCTTCCGCATCCCGCTGCACGCAAGTTGCGCGCCACAGCCCCAGCCGCAGGGCATGCGCGGCCCGGGCGGCGCCTCAATCGAGCGTAGGTACTAGAAGTACTATCCGGTTCTGCATCTATTGAGGAGTCAAAAGCCTTCTACTATTAAACTATGCGGACCCTAATATTACTGGTGATGGCAAGCCTGCCATCGCTCCATGCGGCCGCCATCGTGTTCGACTTTACGGTCGTCAATGTTGAAGAGACCATCTCGATAACCGGAACGCTTACGGCGACGGACATCGGAGACGGCGAGTACTTGGCCACTGCCGGCAGCGGGTTCTTCAATGGTGACCCCATCAGCCTGATTTCCGGTGGACCTGGCGCCGTGACAAGTCCCTTGGGGTTGTTTATCTATGACAACGTTCTTTACCCGACCGAGAGACCCTTACCTCGACGTGGATGGGCTACTCTTTGAAGACACTGCGGCCACGGGTCCGTACAGCGGCGCCGAACTAAATATCTGGGGGAACGGTCCATCGGCATACTATTCGACATACGTTGGGTTGGATGGCGGCTATCCTGTCACGGACAACCAGTCCACAGTGGAGGTGTCTCCCGAACCTGGGACGCTGGCCCTTCTGGGAATCGGCTTCGTGGCATTGGGCGCGTGGCGCTCGCGCGTCAGCAATCTGGCCCGCAATTTCTGGACGAGTACGCGCGCGTGATGTGCGCGCGGCATGGGGTTCTTCCCGTGAGGTTACTACGGTGAACGAAAGAGGGCCTGGGAATACGTTTGGGGCGTCTCGGGCATGCGGTGAAATGCTTCCGCATCTCGGCACACGCGACTTGCGCGCCGCAGCCCCAGCCGCACGGCATGCGCGGACCTAGCGGACGGCCGGCCCGCTTCAGGTTCGCCTTAATCACGAATTCCAGTGTAGATGCGTGGAACGAGGGTGGCCGGCACCGGGCTCCGAGACCGGGCGCCTTCGCCTCGTGCCAAAGAAGCGCTGAGCCGCGGTGCGCTTCGCGGTGGCGAACTTCTGTCGTCGGCTTTCGCCAAGGGGCTCGCCTCTTTCAGCGAATCGGGGACCGAACTTCAGCTGGAGGTTCTCGACCAGGCACACGCGCCAGCCCGCCGGAAATTAGCAAACACCAATGGGGTTTGCGGTCAAGTGGTTCCGGAGAACGGTTAATAAATACTGGCCGATTTGCGGGGAGTAATCTTCGGTGGGGGCACCACCTTCGTCCAGTACGGACAAACCAAGCAGATGGATGGCTTGTCTGGTAAACTGATTCCACTAAACGCTATGTCAACGGTTGAAAACAAAAACGTGATCAGTATGTTCATTGAAGACATCCTCAATCAGGGGCGGCTGGAGCGAGCCGACGACCTTGTACTTGAGGATTTTGTTGAACTCGATCCACTCCCTGGGCAAACACAAGGACGAGAAGGGCTGAAGCAGGTGATCCGGGAGATGCGAACTTCGTTTCCGGACATGCATTGGAAAGCAGAAGAGATGATAGCGGAAGGTGAAAAGGTTTCTACCCGCTTCACATGGACCGGTACCCAGCACGGGCCATTTCTCGGTATCCCCGCCACCGGTAGGCATATCGTGGTGAAGGGCGTGGTAATCGATCGTTTGGTCGCGGGCAAGATGGCTGACAGCCGCATTCTGATGGACACTTTGGGAATGATGCAACAGCTGGGTGCGATCACCGGGCAAGTTTGAGTTGTTGCGGCGAAAGATGGTTCGATCCTGAGAACGCCCTTAGCACCTCTGGCCGCCTCGGGCACTTCGTGAAATGCCTACGCATCGCGGTCGCGGAGAGCTTCGCCCCGCACCCCCAGCCGCATGGCATGAGCGGGCCTGACGGGCGCCCGCCCCCGGCGATGGCCAGATCTCCGGCGTCGATCTGTTATAAGATCGTCGAAGGTTCGGGAGGCAACGGATGCTGGGAGAAAGACGGCTATGGATTTGCTTTGCCGCGTGCGTTTTCGGCGCGGCCAATGCATTCGCGCAACTGGCGCAGGCGCCGGCCGACAATTACATCGAAACAATGAACCGGCTGGAGCGCGGAATCGCGGCGAAGATTCCGGAGGTGATCGAGAAGCTACGGCTGAAGCCGGGCGATATCGTGGCCGATATCGGTTCTGGATCGGGAACGTTTTCGATTCCGATGGCCAAGGCGATCGCGCCGAATGGGATTCTCTATGCCGTGGACATCGATCCCAAGATGCTCGATTACGTCTCCGAGCGCGCCAAGAAAGATGGCGTCACCAACCTGCGCACCGTTTTGGGCGTGGACGATGATCCCAAGCTGCCCGTGAAAGACGTGGACGTGGCCTTTTTCCATCGCGTGTTGCATATGATCGAGCACCGGCAGATCTATCTGAACGACACCGCGAAGTATATGAAGCCGGACGGCCGCATCGTCGTCATCGACAAGAATCCGGAACAGTCTCCGAATAGCTGGATGTGGCTGAAACAGTCCGACGTTGATACCTGGATGGCGGCGATCGCGTTCTACCCGGCGGAAACGTTCAACGTGTTCCAGGACAGGTATTTCGTCAGCTACCAGCGGCCCTATGGCAACAGCGTGCTCTTGCATAAGCACGGCACCCAGAAGCAGTAGATGAAAAGCACTGCGAAGCAGTCCGTCGCGCCAGCCTCGTGGCCTCTTGGTTCGCAGCCCGCGCCACGGGTGCCCTTCTTTTCGTTTTCCCCGGCAGATCTCCCCTTTTCAAACCGGAAAGCGGAGTTGGATTCTGACAGAACTTCTATGGCCGCTTCTGGCAGGTGGTGAAATGCCCACGCATCGCGGGTCGCCGTGAGTTGGGCACCGCAACCCCAGCCGCACGGCATGCGTGGCCCCGGCGGGCGCCCGGAAAGGGGAGTGCTGATGCAACTGTGGCTGGAGATCTGCGCGACCCAGCAACCCACACGGCTGTGCCCGCTTGATGTTGGCGGTCGTCCACCGCGATCTTGAGCCTCGGCCCCGGCCCTATTGCCGCCTAGGCGAAGCGCACCTCTTAAACTCCGCAACTGCAAGGGCAGCGGCTCCATAGAGTGACGATGCGGCTACAGAAAACGTAAGGGTCACGCTGGCACCATTCTCGAACGATACCCGACAAGAACTCGGCAGATTCCAACCTAGGCGAATAACCGGCGAATCTCAAAGTTCGTGGATCGCCTGCGCCGGCCTTGAGGCCAGCCCACGTGATCCGTTTCACCATCCAGGCCGCCGACGGTTTCGCACTTCATAGCCCCGCGCTGGCGGGCAGAGAAGCTGCCACTAAACTTAGGTTATGAAGGTTGTTTTCTGGATGCTCGTTGCGTGCGCATTGCATGCGCAGACAATTAGCGACTGGGCCTTCGAAGGCCCGGACCATCGCCTGCACTACCGAACCGACCCCCGCGGAAACAGCATTATGGATTTCTCCTCGGCAGGATATCGTGCGGGCGGTGTGAAACTGCCGTCTGCCGTCGCGGCCCAACGGCTCACACCCGTGGCCGGCGACAACACGGCGCGCATTCAGGCGGCACTGGACCAGGCAAACGGCGCGGTCGTGCTCGCGGCCGGCGAATACCAGATCGCGGGAACCTTGACCATCACGCACAGCGGCGTCGTGCTGCACGGCGAGAAGGGTGCCAGCATCCGGCTGACGGGCCAACCGCATCGTTTCCTCGAGATCCACGGCGCGGCCACGTGGCACGAGGAAGGTTCTCCTGCGCCGATCCTCGATGCCTATGTGCCGGCCGGTGCCACCACCTTTCGGGTTCGCGGCCCCTCCGCCTTCCATCCCGGGGATCGCGTGCTGGTGCTCCACCCGGTGACCGCCGAATGGATCCATTTCATGGGCATGGACACGCTCGTCCGCAACGGCCAGCCGCAAACCTGGATCCGCGCGGGCAGCGTGATCCGCACCGATCGGGTGATCGATTCCGTGGACGGCGATCGCGTCACCTTGGACGCTCCTCTTAGCGACGACTTGGATTCAAAGTTCACGGCCGCGTCCCTCGTTCGCTACAGCTTTCCCGGACGGATCACCGAGGTTGGCGTAGAAGGACTGCGCATCGCGGCGCCATTCGAGGATGTTCCCATCTCAGGACCGCAATACACGGCGCTTCGCATGGATGCCGTGGAGGACGGCTGGGCCCGCGATCTCGAGATTCAGGAGACGCAGAATGGAATCGTGATCGGTCCGGGCGCCAAGCGTCTCACGTTGACCAATATAAGCATCACGCACTCGGCGGCGCATTCGGGCTCCGCCGCTCCAGCCGATTTTGCGCTGCAGGGAACTCAGATACTGTTGGACCGCTGCCGCGCGACAGGCGAAGGCACCTGGCCAGTGGTCACGCAGGCGGAAGTCACCGGGCCGCTCGTCGTCCTGAACTTCACAGCCGATCACGGCGGCGTCGCGCCGCATCAGCGCTGGGCCACGGGTCTGTTGGTGGATGGCGGCAAATTCCCTGGCGGGACCGAGCGCAGGCCGGGGCTGGCCTTCTCCAACCGCGCCACGGCGGGATCGGGCCACGGGTGGGATATCGGCTGGGCGGTGGCGTGGAACGTCAGTTCCCCCTTTCTGCTGGTGCAGCAGCCGCCCGGCGCCCTGAACTGGTGCATCGGCTGCATTGGCAAGCCCGTCACAATCGGCAGTACACCCAACGGCATTTTCGACTCACCGGAAAAGATGGTGGGACCGGCCAGCCTCTATCTCCACCAGTTACGCGACCGTCTCGGGCCAGATGCGCTACGGAATATCGGGTATTAGTGAGTTCGAATCGTCGGCCAGCCGGCGCCGTCGATTCCTTTGCTTAGTTTAGTCTCGTCGCGCAGGGTGCGGCGTGCGCGACACTTTCCGTTTCGTCCCTGCGGAAGGAGGGGTTACTGACCGAAATCTGACCCTTGGCCGCTTCAGACACCTCGTGAAGTGCGTGCATCTCGGTCGCGGAGAGCTTCGCCCCGCACCCCCAGCCGCATGGCATGAGCGGGCCGGACGGGCGCCCGCCGAGATCGCCGCTCGGCACCCCCAGGCGCCACGCGCACTGCCGGCACCGGCCCCCCCTGCATCGAGTGCACAGCGGGCTGAAGGCTTCCACCGGCGATTCGTAGCCGGCTGCGCAGCAGCGGCAGTGTGCCCATTTCATCCACTGACGCCGTTTGGGGCGTCTTGGGCATGCGCGGACCTAGCGGGCGGCCGGCACGCTTCAGGTTCGCCTTGATCACGAATTCCAGTGTAGATCCGTGGGGCGCCGGTTACCGGCACCGGGTGGTGCGAGACTGGGCGAGATTATTCCCGCGCCAACGAAGCGCCTTCCGTTTCGGTGCGCGCATCTTCATCGCAGTTTGCGTCTGGAATTGGCCAACACCCGGCGGTTGCGTCCAGGATAGACCGGATCCGAAAATTCATACGTACTCAACTGCCAGAGGCGGAAATCCTCTGGCTGGTTCCGCACCGGCCAGGCGATTGAGTAGATGCCGTACTGAGCCAAGGTACCGCTGCCGGATTGGCCGGTTAATTCTTCGGCAAGTCCGGGCGGTTCCACCAGCCGCCGCCCAGAGCCTGAAACAATGCGACCGTGTCGGCATAGCGATTCGACTGAGCCTGCACAAGGTTGAGCAAGGCTTGCTGATAGCCTTGTTCGGCAGTCAAGAGCGCGAGGTAGTTGGCGTAGCCGCCGACAAGCTGCTTCTTCGTCAGGTCGAGCGTGACGGCGGCGGCGTTCGCCGCCGCGGAGGCGGCCTTTAACCCGTCGGCATCCTGCCGGATCGCATGCAATGTGTCGGCCACATTTTGAAAAGCGGTCAGCACGGTGCTGCGATATTGCTCGTCGGCCTGGGTGTAAGCCGCTTTGGCGGCGAGTTCTCGGTGGCGCAGCGTTCCGCCATCATACATCGGTTGCGTGAGGCCCACAGCCATGTCCCAGAAGCCTCCCTTCGAGAAAATATGGGTGAAGATCACCGCCATGCTGCCGGTATCCGCGGTCAGGGCAAAGCTGGGTAGCCGGTTGGCGTGCGCCACCCCAACCAGGGCGCTGGCCGAATGCAGATTCTCCTCGGCCTGGCGCACATCGGGGCGCTGTTCGACGAGTTGCGAAGGCAGGGTCAGGGGCAGCTCCTGCGGCAGTTGGAAGCTCGAAAGCTCAAACTTCTCCTCCATCTCCTGATTGGGGAAGCCGCCCGAGAGCACCGCCAGTTCGTCGCGCTGCTGCGCCAATTGCTTCAGCAGCGGCGGCAGCGTGGCGACGACTTGCGCGAGCTGCGCTTCCTGCGCCGCCACATCGAGCTGGCTGGCGTAGCCTCTGGCGTACTGGCTGCGCAGAGTCTCCAGCATCCTGGTGGCGATGGCGATCAGTTCATTGGTGGCTTCAATCTGTCCTCGCAATGACGCCTCTTGAATGGCGGTAGCGGCGATGTTGGAACTCAATGTAATATGGGTCGCGGCCAGGGCAAACCGGGCCTGCTGTTCCTGCGCTTTTAGGGACTCAATGGTTCTCCGGTTCAAACCGAAGACGTCCGGCACGTAGGAGACGCTGACCTGCGGGGTAAAGAGGCTGTAGGAAAGGGCGCCCGAGTAGGTGACGGGCGAAAGCTCGGAGGATGACCTCCCACGGGCCGCCGAGAAGCCGGCCGACACGCTTGGGTAGTAATAGCCGCGCTGCGCCAGCGTGTTCTCCCTTGCAACCAGCAGCGCCGCCTGGGCCGACTTCAAGTCCGGATTGGCTCTGAGCGACCGCTCAATCAAATCGTCGAGCGGCTTCGAGTGAAATAAGGTCCACCAGTCTCCTGGAATATCGCGGCCGGGAACAAAGGTTTGCGCCTCCCCGCCGGCAACGTGAGGAGTACTGCTGGTGGCGGTTGGCGCCGCGGGCGTATAGCCAGGAACCGGCGGAGCGGCAGGAGCCTTAAAGTTCGGCCCCACCACGCAGCCCGCGGAAAACAGCAAAGCTGCGGAGATCGCGATAAATCCAAACGCGCGCGATTGGCGAATGAGAGTCATAAGCAATCCATTCCTTAAGGCCGTCGATGCACCTGTCTCCCGTCGAGGGCACCGGTATTCCTGTGATTCGGGTTCGGGGACCCGGCGATGATGGCCGGATTGGGACTGTGATGAGGCACAGGGCTGAGCGCCGGCGCAACAGGTTGTCATGGAAGCCGGCAATCGAAGCGGCCGGGGCTGGGGATTTACCGCGAGGGAAGCCGGAGGGCGCGCCGGGAGTTTCGGGAGCTTTTTGGCGGCTTTCGGCTGTGCGGGCCTCGGCCGGCGGGCCGCCGAGGTTTTGCAGCGTGGCCGCTCTCGCCGCCTCGTACATCGGGGATGCTCGCAGCCGCGTCGGCTATTCCGCCCGCCAAAGCGAGGCAAGCAAGCATCACGAACAGGAAACGAGCCATCTTCATCGCGACTCCTCCGGTGCTCTTTCACCGCCCAACAGGATCAGCCGCAACGCGGGCACTGCGACGAGCAGCATGATGGGGCCGACCAACATGCCGCCCACGATGACCGTGGCGAGCGGACGTTGCACCTGGCTGCCGATACCTGTCGAGACTGCCGCGGGAAACAGGCCGATGCAGGCGGAAAGCGCCGTCATCAGGAGGGGACGCATACGGGTAGTGGCGGCGCGATACATGGCGTCCACGGGCGCCAGGCCGTGGGAGCGCTCCTGGTTGTAGAAGGTAATCATGAGGATACCGTCCATGACAGATACGCCGAACAGGGAGACGAAGCCGATGGCGGCCGATATGCTGAAGTTGAGATGGGAGACGTAGAGCGCGAGGATGCCTCCCACAATGGCGTCGGGAATGCCCGCCAGCGCCAGCATGGAATCGCGAAAATTATTGAACAGGCTATAGAGTGCCCCGGCGATCAGAATGAAACTGATCGGCACGATGATCTCCAGGCGTTTCTTGGCGTCCTGCAGATCTCCGAATTCGCCGGCCCAGAGCAGATGGTATCCGGCCGGAAGCTTGACGTTTTTGGCGATACGCTGTTGCGCCTCCTCGACCGTTCCTCCCAGATCGCGGCCGCGGACGCTGAATTTTACCGGGATGAAGCGCTGCACGCTCTCGTGATAAATCCAGGCCGCTCCGGTGTTGAGCGAGATGTCGGCAAGCTCGCTCAGGGGAATGTATGCATTGGCGCCGGTGGCGGTGGTATATCCCACTTTGATGTTCCGGATTTCGTCGATGTTGTTGCGGTATTCCGGCGTGTAACGGACGACGAGATCGAACTGCCGTTCTCCCTCCAGGACCTCGGTCGCCACCGCTCCACCCATGGCCGCCTGCACCACCGAATTCACGTCTCCGGAATTGAGGCCGTAGCGCGCCGCTTTCTCCCGATCCACTTTGATGTTCAGGTTCGGCTGGCCGAGAACCGGGAAGATGCCGAGATCGGCCACTCCGCGCACCTGTGCCATCTGATCGCGGACCTGGTTGGCCAGCTTCGTCAATTCTTCCAGGTTGGGGCCGACGATCTTGACCGAGTTTACGCCTTTGACACCCGAGATTCCCTCTTCGATATTGTCTTCAATGTATTGGGAGAAATTGAAGATGACGCCCGGTAACTCGTTTTCAAACTCCCGCTGAATTTGCTCGGTCAGCTTGTCCTTAGTCAGGCTCTTAGGCCATTCGTCGAAAGGTTTGAGCGGCGCGAATAACTCGACGTTCGAAAATGGCGAGGCATCGCTGCCGTCGTCTGGCCGTCCATGCTGGGATACTACGGTGCGAACTTCAGGGTGGCGCAGGAGGATCTCGCGCATTTTTCGCGAGGCCGCCTCGCCATCCTGGAGGGAGAGCGTGATGGGCATGGAGGCGCGAATCCAGAAGTTGCCTTCCTCCAGGTGCGGAAGAAACTCGCTGCCCAGGCGGGGCGCGATAAAGAAGAAAGTTCCCAGTGAGAAGGCCAGTTCTAACCCGACTACGAGGAAGCGGTTTCTCAGCGAAAAACGCAGGGTCGGATCGTACAAGCGATGCAGCAAATGGACAACGACGGTTTCCACTTCCTTGACGCGTTGGGGAAGCAGAATGGAAGCCATAACGGGCGTGACGGTGAAAGTCGCGATCAAGGCTCCGGCCAGCGCATAGCCATAGGTGCGCGCCATAGGGCCGAAGATCTGCCCCTCGACGCCCTGCATGGTAAACAGGGGGACGAAACCGGCGACGGTGATCAGCGCCGAGAACAGAACGGCCTTGTCCACCTGGAGCGCGCTGATCAGGATCAGCCGCAAGCGATCCGTCCAACGGAAGGCTGAGCCTGTTTCCGCATGCTCGATCTTCGTTGGGTCTGGACCCCAGGCTCCCCCCGCTAGCCGCTCCAACAAACCACGCCGCTCTTCTGCGTTCCGCTGAACATTCCGGAAGATATTCTCGACCAGGATCACCGCGGAATCGACAATGATTCCGAAATCGACGGCGCCGACGGAAAGCAGGTTCGCGCTTTCCCCCATCACCACCAGGAGGATGGTAGCGAAGAAGAGAGCGAAGGGAATATTCAGACCAACGATGACGGCGCTACGAAGGTTGCCCAGGAAGATCCATTGAATGAGGAAAACCAGCAGGCATCCGAAGACAAGGTTGTGGAGCACGGTATGCGTGGTGAGGGCAATCAGTGAGGAGCGGTCGTAGAACGGCACGACCCTGACTCCCCGGGGCAGACTGCCGTCGTGATTCAGCGTGTCGATGGCCTGCTGGACCTTAGGAATCATGTCGGCGGTTTTTTCCGTTCGCCTTTGCACCACGATGGCCCCGACGACATCATCGTGATGGTCGCGGCCGAGAATCCCGAGCCGCGGCCGAAAGCCCACCGAAACCGTGCCGAGGTCCTTCAGCAGAATCGGAACGCCGTTCTCCTGTCCCAGAACCACATTTTCGATATCTTTGACCTTGTAACCTTCGGTTAAGTCGTCCTCGCCGCCATCGTCAAACAGGCCGACGCCGCGAATGTTGATGGACTGCTGGCCTATGCGAATTTCGCGCCCGCCGACATTGATATTGGCGTTGCCGAGTGCGGTCAAAATCTGAGGCACAGTAACGCTGTAGGCTTCCAGCTTGTGGGGATCCACCTGGACTTCGAATTCCTTGGTGGGACCGCCCCAGCTGTTGACGGCCGCGATGCCGGGGATGGTCAGCAGCCGGCGCGCCACAATCCAATCCTGAACGGTGCGGAGGTTGGTGATTCCAAAATGCGGCGGACCGACGACCTGGTAGCGATAGATCTCGCCGGTCGAACTGTTGGCCTGGATGGTGGGCACCAGGTTACCCGGCAGGTTGACGTTCTGCGCCATCGCCACCGACGCCTGGCTGTAAGCAAAGAAATAATCCACGCCGTATTTGAAGCTGACACGGACAAACGACAGGCCGTAGAACGAAGTGGAGCGAATGACCTCGATGCCGGGAGTGGAATAAAGGCCGATCTCCATGGGGCGCGTGTAATAGCGCTCCATCTCCTCGGCGGACAGGCCCGGCGCCTGCGCGGTGATCTCCAGAATCACCGGCGTCGGGTTCGGATAGGCTTCGATGTTGAGCAGCTTGAAAGCGATGAGCCCCGCGCCGGTAAAGAGGATCAACCCGACCATGACAATCGCGCGGCGGCTCAGGCAAAAAGAGAGAAGAGACTTAAACATGACGAGGCCCTATTCGGTCGGCGGCGCCGACAACATGGCGTCCAGAAATACCGCACCGTCGGATACGACTAACTCTCCACGCCGCAACCCGCCGAGGATTTGAACCTGGTTGTTTCTGCGCAGGCCCGTCTGGATGGGCCTCTGCTCAAAATGGCGGCGGTCGGTGGTCACCCAGGCGGTCATGGTGCCATCCGGTTCGCGCACGACGCCGTTGGCAGGAATCGCGATACCCGCGGTCGGCCCCTCGACCCGGATGACGAAATTCGCGAGCATGCCCGGACGCAGCTCATTATGAGGGTCTTCGATCTCCGAGCGGACCGTCGCCCGGTGGGTGTTGGGATCGACCATCGGGTAGATCTTCGATACCTTGGCTTTAAAGACGCGGTTGGGATAGGCCATCACCTTGACCTGAACCGGCTGCCCCAAATGAAGCAGGGCGATGTCACTCTCGATGACGTTTGCCAGCATCCACTTGACCGACACCTTCGAGACCGTGTAGGGGGCGGGCGCGTTTCCAGGCTGCACCATCAGGCCGGGCGGCGCGTTGTACGCGATGATCTGGCCGGAAATCGGACTGTGCACAACCAGCGCCGGGTCGATCTGGCGCGAAGTGATCATCCGGTCGATTTCCGCATCGGTCTTGCCGAAGACACGAACGGCATCCCGCGCCGCTTTGAGAGCCCCGTCGGCGGTCTGCTGATCGGAGATCGCCTGCTCCATTTCCCGCTGCGCAATTCCGGGAAGGCCTTTGACGCGCTCAAGCTCCTTATTGGTTAGTTCGAAAGTCGCGGCGGCGCCGATCAGCGTTGATTCCGCCTGGATGAGGTCGGGGCTCTTGATGGTGTAGAGCGGCTGGTTCTTCTCCACTTGAGCGCCGAGCTCTACAAAGGCCTGAATGATGGTCCCCTGGTAAGCCGGAAAGACCTGTACTGATTGCTCTTCTGCGAAGCTGATGGTGCCGACCGTCTCCCTCTCCACCGGGAACGCGTAGGTCCCCACCGTCTCGAGCTTGGTCGAGCTCAGCTGGCTCGCAGGCAGTTCCAAGGTCGCGTTACCCGTGGCAGACGGCTGGGGGTTTTGAACCGCTGGTGGCTGCACATTCCCGTCCGCAGCTTGCACACGGCTGCGCCCGGAGTCCAAAACGGTGGCGGGCAGTTGTTGCAAATAGGAAAAAGCTTGCCGCCAGACTTCACGGCCGCGGCCGGACTCCATCAGGGCCGCCGCAACTACAATCACCGCAGCGGTCGCGCAAATGACAACAGCCCGTTTGCGGATGAAATGCGAGTAATTCATGATGTCCCTTTTTGAGATTGACTGCTCAAAGTCCGAGGAGACCCGGGCTGCGATTACCGACCACGCGCGGAGGTAATCACCGGGCCCATCTTCCGACTGCCAGCGGCCGGTCCTTCACAGTACGAGTCGGAAATGGAGCACCCACCCGCACAAGCATTGGGCCGCCCGGTACCGCGCCGAAATCAAATGATTGGCCCCAAAGCCTTGCCGTTGGGTAAAAGGTTTGGGCGTTTCAGTCCGCACACTTAGCGCGTCCCAGAAACTTGAGCCGCAAAGGTGGAATCAAAAGATTGCTATAGAGGGACATTTGAGTGGCTGCGACCCGGGCGGTAGTCTGCCACGCTCACAATCGTAGCGCCATCGTGCGTCACTGACCCGAAATCACCGGGAGAGCGGGGCCGTCCACTTACGCACAAAGACCGTCGATGGCAGGCGCACAATGGTTTTCGCCGATACCTTGAGGGTGGTATCACATCAGCCGTGCGAATGCGCCGAATTACGTGGCGGGCTTGAGAAGCTGACGGCGGAAATGAAGGCCACTCTGTTCGGCGCTTTCGGGGCCCGTGCGTACGAAGAATTCGGCGCGGTGGAAAATTGGCACGGGAGGGATTGCCGAAGAGAGGCTGGGGCCCGTCGACGTCGAAGTCGAATGCGTTCCGCACCTCGAGAGGACCGAGCGGGGTAAATTCCGGGCCGTCATCAATCGCCTGCCACAGGAGACGATCGAGAAGGCATGGTGCAACAGCCAGGTAGTTTAGAGCAGCATGCCGCCGCATCGTGGCTACGGATTTGGGGCGCCGCCTACGCCGCTCTTCGCCGGAGTCGGCAGTCCAGCACTGGTCGTCTTGTGCGGAGACGCTTCTGTGGCCGTTCCCGGAGTGGCGATTGTCCTGCAGACAGGGTCTCTTCAGCCGAGATGCCGGTCGAGAAAGCTCGCCTGCGCTTCGAGCGCTTCCTTCGATTCCGGAAGGTCGTACCTGTACCAAAAGGCGTGCGGCATTGCGTCGAAAACCATCAACCGGGCGTCCACGCCTGCCCGCAGGAGGGCGCGATGAAATTCGACCGTGCCGCTGAGACAGTGGTCGCGGGTCGAAGTCATGCACAGTGTCGGCGGAAATCCTCTGAGATCCGCATGTATCGGCGAAAGCACTGGATCCCGCACGGCAAAGGTGACAAGCCTCGCGAGGTCCCCCTCAGCCGGAAGTTGCTCGATCAACTGCGGACCTACTACCGATCGGTCCAACACTGGAGACGATTCGCCTCGCGGGCGATGAGGAGCCGGCCGAGTCATGAGCCGACCCATCTTGGAGGTGGCCGACATCTTCCGCGCGTACGCCGCGCGCTTCCTCGAACGCAGCCGGACGCGCGTCGCCTGGCCGCAGCACAAGGCCATGCGCGCCATCGAGCGTTGCCGGACGGCCGCGCTCGGCCGACATCGCGACCCTGCGTAGATTGCGGCGAAGACCTCGGCTTTTCCTTCAACTCCTGCCGCAACCGCCACTGCCCAAGTGTCAGACGGCGGCGCGCGACCGCTGGGTGGCGACGCGCACGCGCGAACTGGTCCCCGTCAGCTACTTTCACATCGTGTTCACGGTCCCTCATCAGCTTTCCGCATTGATGCTGCAGAACAAGCGGCTGCTGTACAACCTGCTGTTCCGCTGCGCCTCGGCGACGCTGCTGGAGGTCGCGGCCAATCTCAAGCGGCTGGGCGCGGACATCAGTTTCCTCTGCGTGCTGCACACCTGGGGACAAACGCTCACCCATCATCCGCATCTGCATTGCGTCGTGCCGGCCGGGGGCTTCGCTCCCGGCAGCGACGCGTGGGTGCGGCCCAAAACGGCCGGCTTCTTCGCGCCCAAGGACATTCTCGCGACGGTCTTTCGCGGGAAGTTTTATGACGGCTTGAAGTCGCTGTTCCGACGACGACAACTCGCCTTCCACGGCTCGCTGGCCTGGCTGGCAGAGCCGCGCACATTCGCGCGATTCCTCCGCCCGCTGCATCGCCACACCTGGATCGTCGAGGTGAGAAAGCCGTTCGGCGGGCCGGAACATGTACTGCACTATCTGGCTCGTTACACGCACCGGGTCGCCATTTCCAATCACCGCCTCATCGGCATGGAAGACGGCAAGGTGACGTTCCGCTGGAAGGACTACGCGCAGGGCGGCAAGAAGCGCAAGATGACGCTGGCAGCCGAGGAGTTCATCCGGCGTTTTCTGCTGCACGTTCTTCCCAGGGGCCTGGTGCGGATTCGCTACTACGGCTGGATGGCCAATCGATGCCGGCACGAGCACGCCGCTCGCTGCCGCGCCCTACTGGCCGCAGCCGAAACCGATCCGCCCGACGAAGCAGCGCCCGGTCGGCGATGCCCGCACTGCGGCGGTGCGGTCGAGACGGTCGAAGTGATCGTCCCGCGCGAACTGAGCCGCCGGCTCTGTCGGCGACGTGAACCGGACACCTCGTAAAGACTACCTTCTCCTGGCCAGCCACGCGAGCCAGAGCGCCCGGATACTCCACGTGTGCTTCGGCGCCGTGATCGCCGCAGCCGCGTTGCCCAAAGGCGTCGCGCCGCCCCTGACTCTTCGCCGCAGAGCCGCCCACTCGCGATGTTGCTGCCCCTATCCCCTCGTCAGTTTTAGGCCTTCGAAGTACCAGAACACGGTTGAAAGTGTATACCGTCTGCTGCCGCGTCCGCCGCAACCGCCGGCGGCTCGCTTCAAACGGCTCTATCGAAAGTGACGCGGCGCTCGGCTAACTCCACGTCCCAAGTGTCTCGCGCCGCGTCACTTCCGATAGAGTGCTGACGTTATACGGCAATTTGATGCTGGGCTGCCCAACTTCAGGCTGGCGCGTAATCGGGACCGAACACTTAACCGGGCAATGAGCGGCTTCCGACCACCAGGGCCTGGAGCACGATTTTGCCCGGAGAATGGATTCCAACACCGTGCTCGAAGGCTTCGCGAGCGCGAGCAAGCGGTAACACTTCGGCTATCACCGGGATATGGCCGGTGTTTCAACCACCGATCCGTTGGCGGGACTTTCTTACTGCGTGATGAGCGCGAGTTTGCCGAGGTAGTGATCCTCGAGCGTGCGTTGGGCATCGGCCGCTTGATCCAAATTAAATGTCCGCGCGACATGGACTTCAAACGGGCCGGCTTCGATAAGGCGGTTTAGCTTCTCGAACGGCGGCGGCGCGTACTCGCCGTTGTAGCTTTGGATTTTTATTCCGGCACGCTCTTCGGGGACGGGCTCGACGCCGTTGGGATAGGCGGCGCGTCCGCCTTGGCGCAACGTAGATAAGGCTTTCTCGGCCGCTTCTCCGCCGGCGGTTAAGAGGACGGCATCGAGCCCCTGGGGAGCGAACTGCCGCGCTGCGGCCGCGATATCATCCTTTTTTCCATCCACAACCTGGTCCGCGCCAAGACCCCGCACAAAGGCGACACCGTCATCGCCTGAGGCCACGCCAAGTACGCGCGCGCCCATGCGCTTGGCGATTTGAACGGCCAAGTGGCCAATGCCGCCGCTCGCACCAAGGATGAGCACCGACTCCCCGTTTTTCAAGCCGAGCGTTGTATCCAGACCCGCAAGCGCCGTGATCGCGTCAACTGCCATAGCGGCGGCCTGCGGCATGCTCAGTTTTCCCGGGATGAGCGACACACTATTTTCTTTCACGACGGCATACTGCGAATAAAATCCGCCCTTCGGATTCAAAAAAGCGATTCCGTAGACGCGATCCCCTTTTTTGAAATGCCGTACGTTGTCTCCTACAGCGTCGACAGTCCCAGCGCCATCCGACCCCAGCACAAGCGGGAACCGGGGCTTCACATTGAATTCTTTCGCAAATCCGCCTTCGCGTTCGAACGGATCCCAAACACCTACCCCCGCGGCTTCCACACGAACCCCCACTTCATCAGCGTCGACATCCGGGATCGGAAGCTCGCGCGTTTTTAGTGTTTCAATCCCCCCAAATCGATCGATCGCCACAGCCTTCATCGTTTTATTCAATGTTTGATTCATAGCGAACCATCCTTCGATTTACCCAATAAACAAGATCCTTGAAACAGGCAAACGGTTACCTGGGAGGACAATTAACTCGGACTACGGGAGCTTCGGGCGCGGTGACTGTCCAGGTGACGGTACTAAAAGACACGCCGTTCTATCGAATCCAGGTCTTACGCACAGGACGTCATAAGCTATCGTGGTAACACACAACCGGTATCGAGGCTGCGGCCAAAGTTCTGGAGGAGCACGGAATCAATTCCATCATTAAGCAATTGGCAGACTGACTCTCAATCCGCCGGCATGCCGTTCAATCAGACTCCCGTGCCGTTCGAAATCGTCCAGACCCCGTTACAAGAACAGTACGCCATTCTGTTGGATTGTGTCCTTTTCTGCCATTATGCCCGCGAGCCGGCCTGCCAGCCAACGAGGGAAGAGCGGGGAAGCCGTACGAATGTTGCCCCCAAAGAAGCGCGCCGTGTCGCGATGATTGCCGTGCCTCCAGCGCGGATGCTCGACGTGGTCGGCAAGGGCGCGGTAAATGTCAACGTGCAGCGTGGCAGTAATCGTGTTCTTTGTCTGCTTACGCCCTTGTCGAACGGAGGTGTGAATCCTAGACTAATAAATGTCATGAGAATCAAATGAACAATTTCGACTTCATGTTAGAACGGAACAGAGACTTCGCTGCTCGGCAGTCTGCTGCGGGAACGTTGATGCCCCAGCTTCCGCGGGCGCTGCCAAATGTAAAGGCAGTCATCATTGGTTGCGCTGACATGCGTGTGGACCCTGCTCATGTCCTCGGAATTAAACCGGGCGAGGCCGTCGTGATACGTAACATCGGCGGTCGCATCACCCCGGGGCTGTTGGAGCAACTGGGTCTGCTCGGGCGAATCGGCGAGGTTGCCGGAGCGATTCCTGGAGGGGGCGGAGAGTTTCACATCGTCGTACTTCAGCACACCGATTGCGGCATCACTCGCCTTCCGGGCGACCCCGCCATGCTGTCGCAGTACTTTCAGATCCAGGAAGGGGAACTCAAGACAAAAGCGGTCACCGATCCCCGCGCAGCGGTTGCCGTCGACGTTGCTTTGCTTCGGGCGATTCCGCATTGCCCAGCAAGTGGCTCGTCTCCGGCCTCGTCTATGACGTGGCGACCGGACTTGTTGAAATCGTCGTACCGCCAACACCAATTCGTTCTGCGTAAATCTCAATCCGTCAAGGCTGGGTGGTGTTTGCCACTTGGACGCGTAGTCGCCTTACACGCGGAATGGCGCCGTCGATGTCCGCTCTGTTTCGTCCGGGAACGTTTTACTTTTCTTGCCGGAAGGAGGGGGGACCCATTCAGCGACGACGAGTGCGGAGCAGTCGCCTCCTTACCAGCGAGGGATTGACTGACACGGCTCCTCCGTCCGAAAGCGGCTACTCCCCAATTGAACTATCGCAACCGGGAAGGGCACAGTCAAGCGCGGCGAAGGCCCCGTGTTCTGCCGCTGAAGCATAAGGACTCCCCCGCTCAACGACGCTGCGGCCTCTACACGCGGGTTGCGTCTGGCATTGGCCAGCAGTCGGTCTGTCCGCAAATCCAGAGCCGGTGACCACCCATCGAGCGGACGGATGTTCGTGGAGGACGCCCAGATTTCGTCGGCTTCGGGCCGCACTCCTTGCGCCGCGCCAATAAGCGGGTAGAGCCGTCAGGATCAATGCCACAGACGCGAAACGTAAGGAACCACAGACGCCCGAACCATTTCGGTAATGGGCGCTCTTGATCAGAGCAGCTGCGAATCATACTTAGAAAGAATCTGTTCCTGACACCCCGGAATCCGACTGCCGCAATCCCGACCACAACCATCTATACATCAATCGCAACCAGAAAAAACCGGAAAGGCCCAAAAAACCTATGTTTTTCGCACACCTAAACCACTGAAACCACAAGCCGATTAGCACAAACTGACGTGCGGCCGCACTGGACGGCGCCGGGCCGGCGGACACGGTTTGTGTGCGGAATTTCCGGTTTTGTTCGGGGGGCAGATACATGGACGGCTAACTCCCGGCTAACTCGACCCGACGCCCGTGCCGGTGTTCGATTACTTAGTGAGTGTCCACAACCTCCAGGGGCGTGTTCTACGCGATTCGCTCGCTGCGTTCGGTCGGCCGGAGATCGGCCGACTTCCCGTCCGCGCTCGGGGCTAGCCGGCCCCGCGCCAAAGAAGCGCTGGGCCACCGTGCGGCGGCCAACCAGCGGATTCGCGGTGTCGAACTTCTGTCGTCGGCTTTCGCCAAGGGGCCCGGCGTTTTCAGCGAACCGGGGGCCGAACTTCGGCCCAAGGTCCTCGACTAGTGTCCTGAGTCAGAGAGTCGTTTAGAAAGGTGCTCGACCTTGCCCAGGATCAGGTCCGCGTCGGCCTTCCACACGAAGGGCTTGGGGGCCTTGTTGCGCTCATCCAGGTAATCCAGCATCGCCTTCTCCAATGCTCGTACGGCCGTGTGGCTTCCGCGGCGGACACAGCGTTCGGTCACTTCGGCAAACAATCGCTCCACCAGGTTTAACCAACTGCCGCTGGTGGGCGTGAAGTGGACGTGGTAACGAGGGTGGCGCGCCAACCACGTTCGCACCTTGTCGACCTTGTGGGTTCCGTAGTTGTCCATCACCAGGTGAACTTCAAGACCGCCGGGGAGATTCGCCTCAATGTCGTGGAGGAACCGCAGAAACTCCTGGTGCCGGTGGCGTCGATAGCAACTGCTGATCGTGACTCCGCTGGCCACATCCATGGCCGCAAATAGGGAAGTGACTCCATGCCGTTCGTAGTCATGCGATTGACGCGCCGGCACGCCGGGCGCCAGGGGCAGAATTGGCTGGGTGCGGTTCAGTGCCTGCACCTGGCTCTTCTCGTCCCCACACAGGACCACCGCTCGATCCGGAGGATTCAGGTACAAGCCGACGATGTCCCGCACCTTCTCGACGAACTGCGGGTCTTTGGAGAACTTGAAGTTCTCCACGCGATGCGGCTGCAATCCGAAAGCCCGCCAAATCCGCACGATCGCGGTCTGCGAAAGGCCCGTCTTCTTGGCCATTAAGCGGGTGCTCCAATGCGTGCTGTTGGCTGGCATAGACTCCAGCGTTTTTCGTGATCACCTCTTCCACTCGTGCGTCTGTTATGGATCGCGGCGCGCCCGGGCGCGGCTCGTCGAGTAAACCCTCCAGACGCCCCACCCGAAAGCGCTCCCGCCACTTGCAAACCGTTGCTCCCGTGATCCGTAAGCGCTTCGCCACCTCGCCATTGCTCAGTCCATCACCGCAGCCAAGGACAATGCGGGCGCGCATTGCGATCGCTTGCGCGGACTTCGGGCGGCGTGCCAGCATCGACAGTTTCTCCTTCTCCCGAGGGGTCACGTTAAGCGGTTTGGTGGGGCGCCCGATGGCCATACCTCAGTATGCACCGGCTTGCTTCCTTAATCAACGTATGTCTGACTCATGACACTAGGGAGGACGGCGAGAGGCAGTCCATGATCTCGCACAGAAAGGAGCGCGCGCGATGTGCGCCACCAACCGGGAGCCAGTAGCCGAAGAGGAGTGGGCTTATGCTTAAGTGATGCAGTGGAGGCTGCGGCAGGAGCCAGTCTCCAAGGGCTCCGCTGCAGCGACTAAGTGGACCTTAGTGCGAATCTCAAAAGGGTAAGCCAAACACAACCGGTGGGCACCGGAAGACAACGGTCGGCGCCGGCTCGGTGAGTGCAGCATCGACCTCTCCGATGAATTTCCGAGCCGCCTGGGATATCCGCGCACAATCGGCACATGTTGCACAATGTCGAACGAACTCTTGACTGGTCTGTTCGTCCAGGCTCCGAAGCCAAAGCAATTCTGCGAGACTGCGGGGATCGGAGGGGCACGACGTAGTGGCAGGTCCATTCTGCTGTATAATCCGGTTCACCGTCGCACCTCTTCTGCGGGCTGCTTCGTTCATGTACAGCATATCGGCCGACCGCTCTTAGAAGCTTAGGCGCGGGGATATCGCCGATCGTCGAGGTTGACGTGCCGCGCCGGGGCGTAGACCAAACCAGCACGCACCACACGGGCCGATCCTGTGTCACAGGGCGAGTGAGGCGGCTTTGGGCTTTAGGCAACCTCCCGGTTGCCCTGCGGCCCGCCGCAACCCGTTTTCGGGGTGAATGCGCCGCCGTCTGCGACACTGTAGGTTGCGCATGTCTTCCTCTTTCGCGGCCGGGGCCGGGAGAGCCCTGTCCGCCACGACGCCCGCAGTGGCGCAACGGCGGGTCTCGCTGGACGCTTTCCGCGGCTTGACCATGGCCCTCATGGTGCTGGTGAACAACCCCGGCAGCGGCAGCGATTCTTACGGCCAGTTGCGCCACTCCGAGTGGCACGGCTGGACCCTGACCGATACCGTCTTCCCGTCGTTCCTGTGGATCATGGGCGTGGCCATCACGCTCTCCATGGGCCGGCGGCTCGCCAAGGGAGCTTCGCGCTCCCAACTGCTCCGGCACGCCAGCCGGCGCGCTCTGATTCTGTTTTGCCTCGGTCTGGCCGTTTATGCTTTCCCGCATTTCAACCTGGAGACGCAGCGCATTCTCGGCGTGCTGCAGCGCATCGCCATCTGCTTCCTGGCGGCGTCCGCCATCTTCCTTTATGCGAATGTCCGGGGCCAGGTCTGTTGGCTGGCCGGTCTGCTGGGGGCGTATTGGCTGCTGATGACCCTGGTGCCGGTGCCGGGCTACGGTGCGGGGCGCCTCGACGTGCAGGGCAATCTTGCCCATTACGTCGATCGTCTGGTCCTCGGCCGCCACGATTACGCCCCAGCCGGCGATTGGGACCCGGAGGGCATTATCAGCACGCTGCCCGCCATCGCCACCACGATTTTCGGTCTGCTGGCGGGCCGCCTGCTCGCGATGGAACGTTCCCTGGCCGGCCGCGTCTTCCGCCTGTTCTTGTTGGGCTGCCTACTGCTGGCCGGTGGGTGGATCTGCAATTATTGGATGCCCATCAACAAGAAGCTGTGGACGGATTCCTTCTGCCTGTTCATGGCCGGCCTCGATTGCGCCGCCTACGCGATTTTCGTCTGCCTGGTGGATGGCTTGGGCTGGCGCACAGCGGTGCGCCCGCTGAAGATTCTGGGCATGAACGCGATCGCCATTTACATGCTGTCCGAGTTCGCGGCCGAGGTCGTGGAAATGCTCCGGTGGCCCTCTCGGCCGCCGGATCGTTGTCGTTCCAGAGGGGTCTTTACCGGGCGATCTTCGCGCCGTTGGCCTCGCCCGCCAACGCCTCACTGCTCTATTCGCTCTTCTTCACCGCTGTGATGTTCGCGGCGGCTTACATCATGTATCGCCGCGGCTGGTTCGTGCGCGTCTGAGCGCCTCCGAAAGCGCGCCGCCGTTGGCGGTGCCCAGAGCCGTTGCCACCTTGTTCAACAGGTAGGTATTAATGGCCTGCGGGGCACAACACACGCATTTCCCAGGTACCGCAGAAATTGCGGAGGAATGACTCGCCGGACGGCACTGGGTAAAGTGTTTCCGCATCTCGGTTGTGGAGAGCTTCGCCCCACAGCGCCAGCCGCACGACATGCGCGGGCCGGACGGGCGCCCGCCGAGATCGACGCTCGGCACCCCCAGGCGCCACCCGCAAGGTCCGGCACCGGCCCGAGATGTGGCTCCGCACAATAAAATCATACGCCGCAAGGATTCGCACGGATAAATTCTGAACGACGGCTGAGAGAATGCTATGTGCTAGGTGCTTGTAGCGGAAGCGACCCGGCGGATACAGTTCGGGCAGGACGATCTGAGCTGAGTCTTGTAAGCGTGCGGGTCAGGGAAATGGCTGTATGAAGACACTGGAAGCCACCAAAGCGTGCCATGCGGGCCGACGGGGGTTTGTCAACAGACAGGTGCTCTGATGGCGGACCGGACGGCGACGGTTGAAAACCGCCGCCTGAGTAGCGGTGCGGGGCTCAAAGCTTTATTCCTTACCGCCACCTGCCTGTCGCTGCTCAGCGCAAGCGCCATTTGGTTCGTCGCGGCGCACGGTTGGACGCTCTATTATGGCGATGCCGAAGCGCACCTGGATATCGCCCGCCGCATTGTGGATTCCACGAATCCCGGATACTTTCAAGTCGGGACCGTCTGGCTGCCGCTGCCGCATTGGCTGATGGTGCCGCTGGCCCGTAATGATGCCTTATGGCACAACGGGATGGCGGGCGCAATCCCCTCCGGCCTCTGCTTCGTGATTTCCGGCCTGTTCCTCTTTGCCACCGTGCGCCGTATCTTCGATTCGACCCCTGCCGCGGCCGCCGCGACGGCACTGTTCGCCCTGAATCCCAACATTCTCTACCTGCAATCTATCCCCATGACGGAGCCGCTATTCTTTGCCGCGCTGATGGCGCTGTTGTACTTCACCGTGGTGGGTTCAGCGGTGGGAGCGGGCCTTGCGGCTCTGGCGGGCACGCTGATTCGTTACGACGGCTGGTTTCTTCTGCCTTTCGTTGCGCTGTACTTCTGGAACCGGGCGGGATGGCGGCGCGCGCTGGTTTTCTCGCTTCTGGCGGGCGCCGGACCGGTTTACTGGCTGGTACACAACTACCTGCTCGACAATCATCCGCTCGACTTCGTGCTCGGCCCTTACGCGCCCAAGGCAATTCAGGGCGGTAAACCCTATCCCGGCCTTGACAATTGGCGGGTTGCCTGCCTCTACGTCAGCACTGCTGCGAAGCTTTGCGCCGGACCGGCACTCGCCTGGATTGGTGTGGCGGGGCTCGCCACCTGTCTGCTGAAGCGTGTGTTCTGGCCGCTGCTGCTACTGGCGCTTCCCAGTGTTTTCTACATCTGGAGTATGCACTCTTCCGGCGGCACTCCCATTTATCTGCCGGTACTTCCACCTCTCAGCTACTACAACAGCCGCTATGGCATGGAAGCGATCCCGTTGCTGACGTTCGCAGGAGCCACACTCGTTGCGGTTGCACCGAAGCCCGCCGGTCCTTGGGCCGCCGTGGCGCTGGTTCTGGCGGCCTGCTTGTCCTGGCTGCTGCATCCCAACCCAAAAAACTGGGTTACGTGGGAGGACTCGCGGGTCAACTCGGAAGCGCGCCTCGCCTGGACTCGCCAGGCGGCAGAATACATGGCGCAGCATTACCGGCCCGGCACCGGCATTGTTTCCGCCGCCAGCGATCTCCGTGCGATCTATCGCGCCGCCGGCATTCCATTGCGGGAGACGTTCACGGAAGATAACGGTTTGCTGTGGCTGGCGTACATAAGAAGGCCCTGCCTTTCCCTCCAGCAGGAATGGGCGATAACGTATGAAGGTGACGCTGTGGAACAGGCGTTCCAGAACAATCGTGGCTGTTTGTCGTACCATTTGGAAAAAATCATCGCTGTAAAGGGCGCCGGCGTAGTGAAGATCTACCGGCGTTAGGAGCGCTTGGCCCATCTCGGGCGTTATGGGCATCCGGCATCGGACCCGGCGAGCGGGCTTTGGGCCTCGCGCGTCAAATCGAGAGATTGCCCAACTTGAAACTGGCCGGAATCCAGGCCGGAGTCCAAGACTGTTAATGGCGCCACCTACACCCTGGGGCGGCGACGAGCACGGCAAACTGAACCTAAGGCACCCCGCCGGATATACGATGAAAGAAGCGACCACTACAGAATGAATGAGGCACGGCAATTATGGCAGCACAACTCAACGAAGGTGTAATACTCGCAGCCATCGAGGGCTTCGAATCGCAAAAAGCCAGAATCGACCAGCAGATTGCAGAACTCCGGGCCATGGTGCCACTTCGGAGTACGTCAGATGGTTCCCATGCTGGACCACAACGGAAGCGGAAACTCAGTGCGGAAGCCTTGCAACGAATCCGGGCAGGCCAACTGAGGAGATGGGCCAAGATCAGGGGTGAATCTACGCCGTCTACGCCCGCCTCGACAGAAGCACCGAAGCCGAAGCGGAAATTGTCGGCGGCGGGCCGGCGCGCGATTAGTCAGGCGAGCAAACGACGCTGGGCGTTGAAACGGGCTGCAGCTGCAAAGGCGCAAGCCCCGGCTGCGAAGAAGTCCACACCGGCCCGAAAGAAGGCTGCAGTCAAGAAGGCGGGTGTCCAGAGAGCGCCGGTGGCGAAGAAGGCGGCCCCAGCTACTCCAGCCGCATAAACCACCAAGAAGTGCCGCGGCCGCGCCGGCGGAGCGGCGCGGTGAAACGCCGCGGCCCAGGCGCCCCCTCATTGCTATTGCATGTGATATCATTCTTGAGGAGGCTTTCTGCGGCTGCTGCTCGATACCGACGTGCTTGTGGCCTCCTTCCGGAGTGGCCTCGGAGCTTCCAGGCAACTGCTGTTAGGCGCTTTGGATCAGACCTTTGAGGTGCTCATTTCGGTTCCGCTGATTATCGAGTACGAGGCGGTGTTGACGCGCCCGGAGCATCTTGAGGCCAGCGGCTTGACGGCGCGCGACGTGAGTGAGGTGCTCGACGCCCTCGTCAAGGTCTCCATTCCGGTGCGCCTCCGGTTTCTGTGGCGCCCGCGGTTGAAGGACCCCGCAGACGAAATGGTGTTGGAGACGGCGGTCAACGGCGCGGCGGACCGGCTGGTTACATTCAATCTGCACCATCTGGGCGCAGCAGCTCGGGAATTCGGCATTCGGGCGGCACTGCCGCGCGAAGTGTGGAGGGAGATTCGAAAACATGAGGCGAAGTAATGTGGCACTGCGGCTACAGGAGTCGTTACTCGAGGAAGCGCGCCGCGTCTCCGAAACCGAGGGCGTCGCGCTGAACCAGTTCATCAATGTCGCGGTCGCCGAGAAGCTGTCGGCTCTGCGGACAGAAGAGTATTTCCGCGAGCGCGGGCAGCGCGGCAATGTGGGAAGAGCGAAACGGATCCTGAAACGAGCGGGGCGAGGAAATCCTCCGACGCCGGGCGACGAGGTATGACCACTGCTACGAGGGCAGAATCCTCGCTGTTGTGTCCCTGCCGAAAGGACCTGGCCACAATAGCCGGCCTCTGCCGCCGGTGCTATCGCCGGGCCGCAAACTCTCGTTTCCGATTCGGCGGCCTCCGCGAAGAGATTTTGGAGCGGGATGGCCGCACTTGCCGGGCCTGCGGGGCGGACCACCGTCTCCATGTGCATCACCGCAGACCGGGCATCAACGACCGCGAGCTGCTCATTACGGTCTGCGCAGGCTGCCACGCCCGCCTCCACCGGCTGGCTGCGATCCGGATCTGGATGCCGGAGCCTCTGGTTATTCTCTGGGAAGAGCAGCACCCTGGCATCCCCGTCCAACTCCAGCTTCTGATGGCCGCATGACTGCCGGAGAGCCCAACTAGGTTTGACTGAGGGCTCAGCGGCGGGGGAAAGGGCAGGTTGCAGCCTTCCAAAACCATCGTCCGCCAAGCAGCAACTGCTGAATTAAACTACGGCAGTTGTGCGTTGCTGCTGGGCCTTCCAAAACCACAAGGTTGTGGAAATTTGAAACCGCATCGGGGACTTCAAGTTATGGCATGGAACTCCATTTGCGTGTGCAATGAGAGAGCCTGCGCCGTTAAGAAGAGTTTCGCGGCCTGGATTTGAAACAGGTAAGATTATGGCTCCGCAAGAATATCATTTCCAGCCGGTTTCTCCCGGGGCGCGAACCGCAGCATCGCCGGATGCCACCGGCCCGGAAAGATTTCGAAATCGAAAGAGATCTGATTTTTGGAATCGAGTGCCCAAGCGACTCACCAGTCATGCATAATGAAGAAGATCCGAACTCGGCCAGCGCGGTTACGAGCTGCTCAATCGAGCGGGCAAAGCGGTCAAATCTCCAGACAAGGACCACATCGAATTGCCCTCGTCGGGCATCATCCATCAGGGACTTGAGCCCGGGTCGATTTTCTTCAGCGCCGCTCATCCGATCGGAATAGACGCGAGCGATAGTCCAGCCGCGGTGAGCGACCATCTCGCCTAAAGGCATCTCCTGCACCTCAGGATTCTGCTCGAGGCCGTCGCGGCCCCGATCCCGGTTTGTCGTGCTCACTCGAACATAGATCGCTGCTCTTTTCATGCCTTCCATTCCACCCTGGCCTCTTGTGCGCGGGCAAGTGAACAGCGCCGACAAGCTCCATCTCTAGGTCGAATCGGCGGCCCGAGACCGGCCACCCTCCATCGCCGGCAGCCGTAACACCCCTGTCTCGCCATTCAGCACGGCGTTTAGGCCAGTCGCTTCCCTGGCGCGCTCGAATGCGGCGAGTGCGGCCTGTTTCTCGCCTTCCGTTTTGCCGGCCAGAGCGAGCAGAAACAATTGCCGCGAGTCTTGCGGTATCAGCCATGGAGTACGGCGCCGTGTTGTGCGGTAGCCGAACAGGCCTTACGGATCACAGCGTCAGTCGCTCACCTCTTTACCCTACACCCTAGTGCCGGCAGTTTGAGCCAAGTTGTTTGGCCCTCACCGATTCTAATCGAGGTTGAAGGTGCAACCCGCAACAACCTCCGTGTGACGTGGACTTGTGACGTCACCGGGCTGCTGTCCGGGCATTTCACCGTGAGTTACCGCGAGTTCGGGCGTCAGCGTGAATCCGCAACCGCTCCGTGCTCTGCCGATTTGTGACGGTCGATGCCGCCCCGTGAATTTTCGATGTAACAATGGGGGCGAGCGTGGACTGGTTGGCGAAGAGGTCTGAACACCACCGGAGACTAAGCAGGACCACTTTGAGGCCGGGAATCCGTTGAAAAATGGCGGGGGCTGTTCCCACCCTCGCCGTGTGGTCTTCCCTGCCCTCCTACCGGTCCCGCCGTAGCGCGGGATCAGTCCGGCAGATACAACCCCGAGCCTTTCGGTCGGCCGGGCGTGGAGGTGGCGGCCGGCAGTGACGATCGAGGCGTGGCCGAGGGTGGCCTGGACGAAGGGGATGGGGGCGTTGCGATCCCAGGCGACCGAACGCGCTCGGAGAAGCGGTGATTACGGCTTGGCCGGGGCCATGCCCGACGGTTGCGGGCTACAGACGAACCCACCACGTAGACTGCCAAGCAAAAATCAGACAGGCCATCATCCAGGTATGGAGCTGTTGCACGTGACTGAGGGCAACTTGGCCAGAGATGTTCGATCGATCCTCAAACAGGTCGAGACCGGAGGCCAGGTCATAGTCGAGCGCGACGCGCAGCCGGTAGCCGTGATCCGTCCAGCCGAGCCAACGGCGACGATCGATGCAGACTTCGCCAAGGACCTGGAGGCGGCGGTGGCGGCCCATCGCTAGCCCCTAGCGACTCCCATTTGGACGCCGCCGTGCTGGCGAACTCCGTGGCTCGAAGACGGATTCGATGCGGTCGTCGCAGCCCCACAAAATGAACCCGGAGCAGGCTGGTTGACGGAAAGTTCGCGAAATGCGAAACTATCCCTGTAACTGCTCCGGCTCATGCACATCATTTCCCGAAAGAAGTTGCTGGAAGCCGCGCGAGAATTCCCGGATGCGGAGGGGCAGCTGGATGCCTGGTACCGGACGGCCAGGAGCGCCGACTGGAAGAGCCTTGTGGAGGTACGCAAGTTGTACTCCCACGCCGATGGTGTAAAGGTGGGGAACCTGAGCTATACGGTTTTCAACATCTGCGGCAACCGCTACCGGCTGATCGTCGAAATCTTCTATCGGGACCGTACCATACTCGTGAGGCACGTTCTAACGCATTCGGATTACGACCGCGAGGACTGGAAAAAATGAGATCCACCGCTGAAATCACCGACCTCGAAGAGTACAGGCGCCTGCTGGGTGCTGTCCTGCCTCACGTGATCCACACGGAGGCCGAAAACGAGCGATGCACGGCGGCGCTGGAGACGATATTGCGAAAGCGGAAGCGCACGGCCGAAGAAAATCGCCTCGCCGAGTTGCTGACGCTTCTGATCGAAGAGTTCGAGGAGCGGGAGTATGCGCTGCCACGGCGGGCAGACCCGATTGAGGTTCTTCGACATCTCATGGACGCCAACCAGCTTCGACAGACAGACCTACTGGACGTGTTCGGCACCGCCAGCGTTATTTCCGAGGTGCTCAACGGCAAGCGCGAACTCTCCAAGTCCCACATTGCCCGGTTGAGCGAGCGGTTCCACATTTCCCCGGCCCTGTTCTTCTGAGAAGGACCGAAGCCCGGCCGTGGCGCGGCCGGCGGGCGCGCCTGTCAAAAGTACGGGATCGGATTTTACACTGCGCACAGGAGCTGCGCCTTCGCCAAGATTGCCCTCTCTATTTCTGAAATGTGTTCCTGGGCCGGAGTCTTCCCTGCCCTACGCCCAGCTCCGGCGCAACCGAGAGCTTCAGTCCGGCAGATACAGCCCGGAGCTTTCCGTCGGCCGGGCGTGGAGGTAACGGCCGGTGGTCGAGACCGATGCGTGGCCGAGGGTGGCCTGCACCAGGTGGATGGGGGCGCTGCGGTCGAGGGCGTGGCTGGCGTGGGCGTGGCGCATCCAGTGAGGCGACACCTTTTGTTCCAGGCCGGCGCGGCGGGCGGCGGCGTAGACCAAGCGGCGGACCTGGGAGACGTCGAGCGCTCCGCCGCCCTTGCGGCTGCGGAAGATGGGATCGGTAGCCTGGGCTTGGCCGCGGATGGAGAGCAGCTGGTCCCAGACCTTGGGCTTTAGCAGCACGGCGCGGGTTTTACCGCCCTTGCCGAAGACGGTGATCTGGCCGCCCTCGCGGCGCGCCATGGCGTCGCACCACTTCAGGCCGCACAGCTCGCTGACGCGGACGCCCGAGACATAAAGCAGTTTTAACAGCACCCGGTCCCGCCCCTCGTGGCCGGCTTCGATCAGGCGGGCGACCTCACTTTCCTCGAGGATGCGCTGCGCCAGGTGGTCGGGGTGGGGGCGGAGCTTGACGGCGGCGCCGACGTTGAAGGCCAGATATCCGATCTCGTGGGCGAAGGAAAGCAGGCTCTTCACGGCGGTGAGGGCGCGGTTCTGGCTGGCGGGCTTCAGGCTTCCCTGCCCCAGCTTCTCGGCCCAGACCTGCAGGTCGGCCAGCGTCACCGCGGCCAGGCGTTTGTGGACGAACGCCAGAAAGCCGCTCACGTCGCGGTTATAGGCGCGGCGGGTGTGGCGGCTGGTTTTCGAACTCAGCCAGAGGGCGATGAGGTCGATCTCGGCAGCGGGGGTGCCGGGGTCGGCCGTGCGGAAGCCTTCGGGGAAGGCCGGAGGCGGGACCACGGTGAGCTGGTTCACGGGGTGATTATCGCACGATATGTAATATTATCGTGCGTTCAAGCCCCGCGGGTTACCTATCACCTGCCTTCCTCCGTTGCGTCCTGGGGCATTCCGGCTTTTACATTTGCAACGAACGTTGCAAACCATGGCGAAGGGGAGTAGCCTGACACCTGAGAGCCGTTTCATAGACTTACATGCCGGCCTTGCCCCTCTACCTCCACCGCCTCGCGGACGCCATCGCCACCCTCGAGGCCCTGCCCCAGGACTGGATCGACCGCCGCACCCTCGAAGAAGCCCTCGCCGTCTCCAAATGGACCGCCTGGCGCATCCTGAAACACGCCGGCGCCACCGACGGGCCCGGCAATACCCTGGTCTGCCGCCGCCAGGATCTGCTGGCGCAGCTGCGGGCGCTCGCCCAGGATGGCCGCTTCGCCCCCGAAATCGCCCGCCACCAGCGCCTCGACTCCTACCTCGCTTCCATCGCCCAATTTTCCAGGCGCCAACACCAGGAAATCGCCAGGAACCAGGCCGCCGAGACCCTCCTCAGCACCCGCTTCCGCAACCTCCCCGCCGGCGTCGAACTCCGCCCGGGCGAGCTCCGAATCACATTCTCCGGCAGCGCCGAGTTTTTGGAGAGGTTCGGGGCCGTCGTCTACGCCCTCCAGAACGACTTCGAGAAGATCCAGGAGTTTATGGAGAGCAAGGCTGGTTCAAGCTGATCTTGCGGAAACAGCAACATCCGGGCTCCATTCATAAGTTTCTCCCCTTGATCGTCCATCGCGATAGATGTCATTTTATATGAATGGATTACCTTTAAAACCTAAAGATGTTCCACAAGGTCAAAAGCTGACTCATTAACGCCGAGGCTGTGCGCAGACAAAAAAGTTGTATCACGGAGCAAAAAATCAGTGTACTATCTCGATATGACAAATTGTTCCAAAAATGTTTTGGAGTTGTCTGCCTATGAGCCCTCCCGGCGACCGTAGACCGCGGCTTACAACACGGGAAGTTTCGGAAATGTTCGAGGTGTCGAGAGCCACCCTGTACCGCTGGATCAAGGATGGATTGATTCCTGAGCCTGCCCGCGACCCCGAAAACGGCTGGCCGGTTTGGCAGCAGCCGGAACTTGACGCAGTGGCCAAGGCGATGAAGAACAAAAAGAGGAGATCATGAAGCCGATCCGGATCACTGTTTCCAACCAGAAGGGCGGCGTCGGCAAAACCACTACCGTATTGACGCTGGCGCGTTGCTTCGCCGACGAGGGCTGCAACGTGCTCATGATCGACACCGACCCCCAGGGTAATCTGTGGACGACCCTCAGCGCCCTCGAGCAATTCCAGAACGGAGGCAGGCCCCAGTACTGGATCCATCAGCTCTTCAGCGATGAACCCGTGGCGGCCACCCAGATGGCGATCTCGGTACACGAGCGGATCTCCTGCATTTTCAGCGATCGCCGGATGTTCTTCGCAGAATCGCGATTGGCTGGAACAACCGCGAAGGAGCTGATTCTGAATTCGCTGCTATCCGTCGCGGAACAGCAGTATGACGTGATTCTGTTCGACGTAGCGCCATCGATTTCGCACATTCAGACGTGCGCCGTAGCCTACACGCGGAATATCCTGATTCCGGTCGCGATGGACAACCTGAGTGTCGAAGGCGCCATGTCCTCGTTGCAGACTATCGAACTGCTCAACCGGATGCTCAAGCTGGACTGCCGGTGCGTGGGTTTCCTGCCCACGATGATCGATATGCGTCTTTCGGCGACCGAGGTCGTCATGCACGCACTTCGTGAGCGGTCGCAGGCGATGAACATTCCACTGCTGCCTGGCATCCGCACCGATCAGGCTGTGAACCGTTCGCTGCGCGCCGGTCGTTTCTTGCAGGACCACGATCCTCGATCCAAGGCACTCGAGGACTATCAGAAAACCAGCAAACTGCTGTTACAAACTCTGTCGGCGGCGGCGTAATGGCACGGCGGCATACAGAGCGGCGCGTGGAGCGCTTGCGATCGGGTTGGACATCCACCAGCGATCTGGAAGAGACGCTGGCAGCCATGTTTCAGCCCACCGCTTCTGTTGTGCCGTTCCCCGCCCGTCCTGAAACGACTGATACAAAATGTGTTATCGATACACCCACAGGGGGCGTATCAGGAGTTGGTACTGTACCCGTTACAGATTTGCACACAGGGGGCGAATGTATAGCGCCCACTGTGGGTTTACTGGAAGCACGCACAGGGATGAGTCTCGATCCGCCCCCTGGGGGCATTCGTGAAGCGGACACAGAGTCCATTTCGACACCACCCACAGATGGCGGAAGCGAAATGCCCACTGTGTGTGTTTCTGAAACACCCACAGTAGACGATATCGATCTCCCGGGAAAGAGGCCGCCGGGCAGGGAACTGCCCCCAGGGGGCACTTCAGAAGTGCACACTGCCGACATCCCCGCTCCAGCCGCCCTGGAACTCACGGCGCCTCCGGACACCCTCGACATTCGCCACGTCCGGCTGCGGCCCGTAAGGTCAATTCAGGACGCCCTGGCACCGGGTGAGTTCTTACTCCTGACCGAAATGTTCAAGGCCGCAGTCGCCCAGCCTGGAACAAAGGACCGCATTCTTCAAGGCGCCGGCTACCGAACACTCTCAGAGCGAACCGGTCAGGATCCGAAAACGGTAAAGCGCAATCGCATCGGCCTTTGCAAGAAGTTCTGCATTGAGCCGCTCACTGAGAATACATTCACCGAGGCCGCCCACTTCCGTATCCTACATTTCGATACCATCCTCGCCGGCTGGCGCCGGAGGGGTTTTATCTGGGTGCGCCGCGCCGGGAGATCCGTCGAGTTAGTCCTTAACAGACCTGTGGGCGCGTCAGAAGTGCCCACAGTGACTGGTATCGAATTGCCCCCTGTACCTTTTCCCAATAGACCCCCAGAGGGCCCACCGCAATCGCCCACTGTGCACCAATTGGAAACAGGTATAGGCAAACTGCCCACAGCGACTGGGGGCAAAACGCCCACAGAGGGTGGGGGCACTTCGCCCGCCGCGTCTATAAGTATCACAAATACAACCAAGACGGCGTCGCCAGGGACCTGGCCGGCGGCACTACGCGCACTTCTCCAAGCAACCGGCTATGGCGACGACGACGCCGTGCGCAGGATGGCGGAGGGAGCACTCCTGAACGCTCCCGACGCGACCGACGACGAACTCGCATATTTTATTCGACAGGAAGCGCCGCGGTTCGTCCGCAACAAACTGATCGAAAACCCCATCGGATTATTGATCCGCCAGGTTCCCCGGCGTTTCGCCGGAGAAGGATTCCGACTCTTCCGTGAAGCGCGCGATAGAGAGCGCGCCGCCGCCGAAGCAGTTCGCCGGGAGCACATCGCCGAAGCCCGGCAGATTCTCAAGGACGCCGCAAGCTCGGATGTGGATAAAGAGTGGGCTCGCCATGTCCTGAGCTGGGAAGGGAATCAGCCTTCGAATACCTGACGCAATCGACGGTGACGCGGGCACGATCCCGGTATTGCAAATTGACTGCTGCCTGTTGCGGTTCGCATTTTTCACCCTGCCGCGATCGCCCAGGGCAGGGAAGTGGGCCGGTTCTGCGAGAACCCAATCGTGGGGCAGCGCGTAGTAACAAGCAAGTCCGCCCTCAGCCGCAAGGCGGAGACGTTCTACCATCTACGGGATATTTCCCTCATCGGCACTTCGAAACATCGGTACTTCGAACCGGGCAGAAATCTGTGGCGCGCTTCACCGCGTTATCCCAAGCCGACCCGGCCAACCGCGAGGCCCGTTTCGATCTTCTCCTCGCACGCCCGGCTGCTCGCCCGTGCAGTAGCATGGATGGATGCGGAAAGAGAGCGGTGTCAATTAGCTTCGTGGGATTGGGCCGGACACGCATTCCGGAAGGCGGCCCGATGGCGAGCAGGAACTTGAGGGGTTTGGGGCGGCGCATATCGCTGCGAGCGGCGTATCTCCCGGCCGCGTGGCTGGGCGTGGCGATTTGCGCACCCGCGGCCACTCTGCCGGATGGTCCCGGTAAGGCCGAAACCACACGCGTCTGCGGCAAGTGCCACCTGCTCGAGCAGGCCGTTTCGTTGCGGCAGGGGCAGGCGGGCTGGAAGGAAACTGTCTCCAAGATGATCGATCTTGGCGCGGAAGGCAGCGACGCCGAATTCTCGGCGATTCTGAACTACCTGGCGAAGAATTTCGGGGGCGGGAACTCGAATCCGTCTTCGCCGGCCCCGGCTCCTTCGATCGCGCTTCCGCCTTTGACGCAATCGCCCGGAAATGCGAGCGCGCCCGACGGAGCGCGCGCCGCGGAACCGCCGTCGCGGCACGATCGGCCCAAGAGTCTCGAAGCTTTCCAGCCCGGTCCGCCAATCCCGGCAGCAAAGGAATGGCCCACTTATGGTCACGACCCCGGCGGCCGGCGCTTCTCGCCTCTCACCGAACTGACGCCCGAAAACGTCGGCCGGTTGAAGATTGCCTGGATCTACCACATGCGGCCCGCCGGCTTCGCCGCAGGCGCCGGCCGTTTCTCCACCGGGGAACGACGTGGGCCCGGCGGAGCTGTCGGCGACACGCCCACGCCGTCCGGCGGCGCGCGCGGCCCCGGACGCGGCAGATTCCGGTTTCCGCCCCAGCGAGGAGACGCCACTGGTTCGAAACGGCATCATGTACATCGCGACGCCCTATTCGCGGGTGGTCGCGGTGGACCCGGTTACAGGCGAGGAGCTCTGGTCGTTTCACCTCCCGTCGGGCAACGCGTCGACTCGCGGCGTCGAATTCTGGGCTGGGGATGAAAGGACGCCGGCGCAGGTCGTCTTCGGCTCCAGCGACGGTAAGCTGTATTGCCTGAACGCGAAATCCGGAGAGCCGAATCCTGCCTTCGGCGATAACGGCACGGTCAACCTCAACACGGACGCGATCATGCACGGCCTGCCCGGCCGCAACGGTCTCACCTCGCCACCCGTGGTCTACAGGAATCTCGTGATCACCGGCGGCACAACGCAGGAAAACCCGCCGCACGGACCGGCGGGGGATGTTCGCGCCTGGGACATGCGCACGGGCAAGCTGGTGTGGACCTTCCACTCGGTGCCGCGGAAGGGCGAACGATTCAATGACACGTGGGCGGGCGATAGCTGGAAGAACCGCTCCGGCGTAAACGTATGGGGCTTCCTCACGGTAGACGAGGAGCGCGGCATCGTCTATATGCCGTTCGGCGCGCCCTCGGTCGATCAGTACGGCGGCGACCGCGCCGGCGACGACCTTTTCAGCACCAGCCTGGTTGCCGCCGATGCCGGCACGGGGAAGTACTTGTGGCATTTCCAGGTGGTGCATCACGACATCTGGGACGCCGATATGACAGGCGCCCCCGCATTGATCGACGTCAAGCAGGGAGGCAAGATTATTCCTGCCGTAGTCGCGATGGACAAAGTCGGGATGGTCTTTCTGCTGAACCGCATCGACGGAAAGCCCATTTACGGCGTCGAGGAACGGCGGGTGCCGCCGAGCGAAGTTCCGCTCGAGCGCGCATCGAAGACGCAGCCGTTCCCGCTGAAGCCGCCGCCGCTCGCGCGCATGACGTTCAGCAAAGACGATATCGCTACGGTCACGCCTGAACTGGAAGCGGCATGCGGCAAGCTGATCGAGGGCGTGGAGACGGGAGGACCTTTTCTTCCGCCCGGATACAACCATTTGCGAGTGCAGTTCCCGGGGAATCACGGCGGCGTGAATTGGGGCGGAACGTCTTTCGACCCGCGGTTGGGATATCTTTTCGCGAACGTGAATGAGCTCGGCCAGCTGTCCGGCCTGAGGGACCACGATCCCAAAACCGGCCCGGCAGCGGCGAACGGTCAGGGCAACCGCGTCGATCCCGATGGCCCTTACGAAGGGGTTCCCGGCGGCGGCCGGTTGAGCATCAAAGGAGCTACAGCGCAGCAGTTGCCGTGCCAGCAGCCGCCATGGGGCGAACTGGCTGCCGTGAATGTGAATACGGGAGAGATCGCCTGGAAAGTGCCGCTGGGAGTTACCGACAGTTTGCCGGAAGGGAAGCGGAACACGGGCCGTCCGGGCAATGGCGGCACGATCGTCACAGCCGGTGGAATCGTATTCGTGGGCGCGACCGACGACGGCCGCTTCCGCGGGTTCGACGCGAAAACGGGCAGGGAACTGTGGACGGTGAAGCTGCCCGGCGCGGCCGAAGCGACGCCAATCACGTATCAGGGCCGCGACGGGCGCCAGTATGTCGTGATTACGGCGACAGGCGGAGGCTTCTTCAACAACCCGGTAACCGGAGATAGCGTCATCGCCTTCGCGCTTGACGGGCCGCGCCGATAATCAGCTCTGGCGGGGCCTGTCATGCGGAGGCTATCTCCCAATGATTTGGCCCGATCCCATGGTGGTGTACGATGAACAGTTGCGCCCCGGATGGCTTAAGGGCGGACGCTTGAGAGCAAGGAGAAACGACGATGAAATTGGCGCAGGCGGCGTTGCTTTTCACACTGGCTTCGCTGGCGGCCCGGGCCCAGGTCAATGTGGGCGATCAGAAGCCTGAAGCCGGCCTGCCCTTCAGCATGACGACGGTGGCCACCTTTGAACTGCCCTGGCGGCTGGCCTTCCTGCCCGACGGCCGCATGCTGATCACCGAAAAGGTCGGGCCCGTATGGCTGGTGTCCCAGCAGGGAGAGAAGATCCCGGTGGGCAATACGCCCCCGGTCTATTGGCAGGGCCAGAACGGCATGCTGGGCGTCTTCGTCTCGCCACGCTACGCCACCGACCGGAGTGTCTATCTTACCTATGCCGAGCCGGGTGACTATGGCGGCGGCCTGGCGCTGGCCCGCGCCCGGCTGAACACCACCGCTACCACGGCCAGGCTGGGCAACTTCGAGGTGCTGTGGCGCCAGATGCCCAAGGGCAAGGGTGGTCAGGAGGGCGCGGCGGTCGCGTTTTCGCCCGACGGCCAATATCTGTTCCTCTCGGTTGGCGACCGCCAGCGCTTCACCCCCGCCCAGGATCCAAACCAGCCCGAAGGCAAGATCCTGCGCCTGACTCTGGACGGCAAGCCCGCCCCCGGCAATCCTAACTTCGGCAAGGTCGGCGCTGCCGCCATTCCCCTGATCGATCCGCCCCGTGACACCGAAGCCGCCAAGACCGCGAAGGTGGTAAGCACCTATACCTTTCCCGGCCCGAATCTGACGCCGGCTGAAACCTGGGCCAGCGGCGTCCGCACGCCCTACGGCCTGGCATTTTCGCCGGCCGGCGAATTGTGGGAGGTGGAGCACGGCCCGAGCGGCGGCGATGAGCTGAACCTCATCGAGCGGGGCAGGAATTATGGCTGGCCGCTCGTCTCCTACGGCCAGAACTATAACGGCGTGCCCATTGCCAAGCCCGACACGCGGCCCGACCTGACGCAGCCGGTGCTCTATTGGGTGCCGGTGATCGCGCCCGGCAATCTGATGTTCTACCGCGGCACCCAGACCTTCCCGCAATGGAACGGCAGCGGATTCGTCAGCGGCCTGGCCACCAAGACCCTCAACCGCATCGTCTTTGACGGCCATGGCGGCGCCAAAAGCGCCGAGCGCTGGGATGTGGGCCACCGCATCCGCGATGTGGAAGAAGGCCCGGATGGCTCGCTGTGGATGCTCGAAGACGCCAACCCCGGCGCCCTGATCCATGTGACGCCCAAGTGATTGCTCTCCGGCAACACGGGATGACCGGGTTGCCGATGCTTTGACAGGTGAACAAGAAGCAAAACGACTGGAGCGATCCGGCCCTTTTTGCATCGTTTTCCATGCCCAACGGCGAGAGCGCCTATAGCCGGTGGAAATCCAAACACTGCCTCCGGCCGCGTGTTCGGGCTGGCATGCAACGTGCGGGCTCTATTAGCGTTCGAGGGCCGTTGTTATGAAGCAATCCGACCGCCTCAGCTATCGCGAGTTGCCGCTTTCCGGAGGGTCCGGCAAAATCCACGCGTTGGGATTCGGCACCTTGATTCCCGATGCAACCGAGACAAGAAATGCAACCGCGACGGCGCTGGAAACAGGGTTCCGCCATTTCGATTGCGCGGAACGATACCGTAATGAAGAGCAGGTGGGAGAGGCGATTAGACAGGGCATACAGGGCGGCTCGCTCACCCGCGGGGACCTGTTCATCGCCACCAAGCTGTGGAACAACAACCACCGTCCGGAACGCGTCCGGCCCGCATTCGAGGCGAGCTGTAACAGGCTCCAAACGGACTACATCGACCTCTACCTGGTCCACACTCCTTTTGCGTTTCAGGCAGGGGACAACCAGATCCCGACGGATCAAAACGGTAATGTGATTTATGACAACGGCATCACTCTGATGGACACCTGGAGGGCCATGGAGGCCCTCGTCGATGGCGGCAAATGCAGAGCAATCGGCTTATCGGATATAGGCCTTGAGCAATTGCGGGAGATCGTCAAGTCGGCGAGAATCAAGCCCGCCGTGGTCCAGATCGAGTCCCATCCCTATCTGCCGGAAACCGAGATCCTGGAATTCTGCAACAGCAACGGCGTCGTGATGCAAGCCTATGCGCCGCTGGGGCATGGGATCAAGCCGGGCGTGCTGGAAGATGCCACCATCGGTGCGATTGCGCAGCGAGTCCACAAAACTCCCGCACAAGTACTGCTCGCGTGGGCGATACAGCGTGGGACGGCCGTTCTGACGACGCCGAAGACTCCTGCGCGCGCCAGGGAGAATTTCGACATCTCCGCTCTTCCCGCGGACGCAATGCAAGAGATTAATGCCATCCAAACGCGACAGCGTCTTAACCCCGTGATAGGGACCGGCATCCCCGGGTTCATCGCGAAAAGCTGACGGCGGCCTGCCGTACCACTTCGCGTGAAGGTACTAGACCGTAGCGCAAGCCCCCAGCTTGCATTGCCGGCTTCCGAGCCGGCATTGCTGCCCGGCGGGAATGCCTCCCCCGCCCTGAAAGCCGCGCTACGGGGCCCGAAGCCCAAAACAAGAAACGCAGCTCCTGGTTGACATCGGTAATGGTACTTTGGAGCCTTCGGCGGGCCAGGGGTTCTGTTACGCTGGGAATCTGGAAATGGTATGCCTGCCCACAATTCCCCCAACATCTGTGTAGTCGGCTGCGGACATTGGGGCAAGAACCTGGCGCGCAATTTCGCCGCTCTCGGCCACCTCTACGCGATTTGCGAGAGCGATGCGGAGCGGCTGAAGACGTTCGCCGGCCTGTACCCCGAGGCGAAGGCGTTTGCGCGGCTGGAAGATGCGATTGCGGATGCCGGCGTGGACGCCCTGGTTCTGGCCACCCCGGCCGAGGAACACTGCCGCATGGCTGTAGCCGCCTTGCGCGGCGGCAAAGACGTGTTCGTGGAAAAGCCCCTGGCGCTGGAGTGGCAGGAGGGCATGGAAATGGTGGAAACCGCCCGCCGCTGCGGCCGGATCCTCATGGTCGGCCATTTGCTCCGTTATCATCCCGCCATCCTGAAAATCCAGGAACTGCTCGCCGCCGGAACCATCGGCCGCATCGAGTATATCTATTCCCACCGGCTGAGCATGGGCAAGATCCGCCGCCAGGAAAACGCGCTGTGGAGCTTCGCGCCGCACGATATTTCGGTCATCCTGGCCCTGACCGGCCAAACCCCGCTGCAGGCAATCGCAACCGGCGGCGCGTACCTCCAGCCGAATGTCGCCGATGTCACCGTCTCCAACCTGTTGTTCGACCGCGGCACCCGGGCCCATATTTTCGTGAGCTGGCTGCATCCGTATAAGGATCAGCGCCTGGTAGTCATCGGCAGCCGGCAAATGGTGGTCTTCGAGGATACGCGCCCGGACCAGAAGCTGATCCTCTACGACAAGCAGATCGAATGGAAGAACGGGCAGGTTGAAACCGCCAGGTCGCAGGGAGTTCCGGTTCCTTTCGATGCCGACGAGCCGCTGCGGCGCGAATGCCTCCATTTCGTGGATTGCGTGGCCAGCCGGCGGACGCCCCACACCCCGGGGGAGGAAGGCGTGGAAGTGCTGCGCGTGCTGCAGGCCTGCCAGCGTTCCCTCCAGATGAACGGCGAGCCCGTGCGCGTGGAGGCGGCGCTGCAACAATTCGCGGTCTTATAGAGAAATCGAATGCCGGACCCCTCCTATTTCGTGCACGAGTCCTCTTACGTCGACACGCCCTGTGAGATCGGGGCGGGGACCAAAATCTGGCACTTCTCCCATGTCATGAAGAACTGCCGCATCGGCGAACGCTGTAACATCGGGCAGAACGTAGTCATCTCGCCGGACGTGGTGATCGGCAACAACGTCAAGATTCAGAACAACGTTTCGGTCTACACCGGGGTGATCCTGGAAGACGATGTCTTCTGCGGACCCTCCATGGTCTTCACCAACGTGGTCAACCCGCGCAGCCACGTCTCGCGCAAGGACGAGTACAAGACCACCCTGGTGAAACGCGGGGCGTCGCTGGGCGCCAACTCGACCGTGGTTTGCGGGGTCACGATCGGCCGTTACGCGTTCGCCGGCGCCGGCGCGGTGATCACGCGCGACGTTCCGGATTATGCCCTGGTGGTCGGCAATCCGGCGCGCATTCACGGCTGGATGTGCGCCTGCGGCGTCAAGCTGCCATCCGAAGCGGCCGGCGGCGAAGGCCGGGTCGAGTGCCCCGCCTGTGGCTGCCGGTACACCAGGCAGGGCCAGTGCGTGGCGGCCGTGGCCGGATAGGTCGGGCCGGGACGTTGTCTCCGGCGGAAGTACCAGGCGCGCTTGGGTGTGAATCCGCCGGTTTGTTAACCTAGGGCTCTTAGCCGGCCGCATGTTCGACGCGAACTTCGGAGGAAATTCAGTTGCAGACAGTGAACCAGAAGCAGATTCCGCTGCTTGACCTGAAGGCCCAGCACCGCCGCATCCGTGAGGAGGTGATCGCCGAAGTCATTCGCGTCATCGACTCGCAGAAGTTCATCATGGGCGAGGACGTGCAGAAACTGGAGCAGGAAATCGCCGCCTACTCCCAAACGTCCTTCGCGGTGGGCTGCGCGTCGGGTTCCGATGCCCTGTTCCTGGCTCTCCTCGGCCTCGACATCCACCCTGGAGACGAGGTGCTGACCACCCCCTATACCTTCTTTGCCACGGTGGGGGCCATTCACCGCGCCGGCGCCGTGCCCGTATTCGTGGACATCCAGGCCTCCGACTTCAACATGGATATGAACCGGGTGGCGGACGTCCTGGCGGCCCATCCCAAAATCAAGGCGGCCATCCCGGTTCACCTCTTCGGCGGCTGCGCGGACCTGGATCCGCTCTGCGAGCTGGCTGCTTCCCGCGGCATCGCCATCGTCGAAGACGCGGCCCAGTCCATTGGTTCCGAGTACAAGGGCCGCCGCGCGGGCAGCATCGGCGCCGTCGGCTGTTTCAGCTTTTTTCCCAGCAAGAACCTGGGCGGCTATGGCGACGGCGGCATGCTCACCACCAGCGATCCCGCCCTCCGCGAGCGCCTGGCCGCTCTCCGCGTCCACGGCAGCAAGCGCAAGTATTACCACGACTGGGTGGGCGTCAATTCCCGCCTGGATGCGCTCCAGGCCGCCGTCCTGCGCGTCAAGCTCCGCTATCTCGATTCCTGGACGGAGGGCCGCCAGCGCAATGCCGCTCTCTACCGCCAATGGATCGCCCAACTCGGCATCCCGGTCCAGGCCCCGGTTCCGGCGGCCTATCAGACCCGCCACATCTACAACCAGTTCTCCATCGTCTGTCCGCGCCGCGACCAACTGCAGGCTTACCTGAAAGAGAACGGCGTCGGCAGCGAGGTCTACTATCCGCTGCCCCTGCACTTACAGGTCTGCTTCCGGAATCTCGGGTATAAGGCGGGCGATTTCCCGGTGAGCGAGCGCCTGGCCAAAGAGTCGCTGGCCCTTCCCGTCCACGGCGAGATCCCCGCCGAGGACATTGAACACATCTGCCGCCTGCTCCAGGCCTTCTACGCGTAACTTCGAGCCATGCAGCCGCTAACCTTGCCGGGCACGCGCTGTTTCCTCACCGGTGTTGCCGGTTTCATCGGCAGCAACCTGGCGGAGCGTCTCCTCGCCATGGGTCACGAGGTGGTGGGGTTCGATAACTTCTCCACCGGCCAGGAGCGCTTCCTCGAAAACGCGCTGCGGCATCCCTCGTTTCGCCTGGTGCGCGGCGACCTGCTCAACCTGGAATGCGTGGCGGACGCCATGAGCGGCAGCGAGATGGTCTTTCACCTGGCCGCTAACGCCGACGTCCGCTTCGGTACCGAGCACCCGCGCCGCGATCTCGACCAGAACACCATCGCCACCTGGAATGTGCTGGAATCCATGCGCCGCCACAACCTCCGCCGCATCGCGTTCTCCTCCACCGGATCGGTCTACGGCGAAGCCACCGTCATCCCCACCCCGGAGGATTGCCCGTTTCCCGTCCAGACATCCCTCTACGGCGCCTCCAAACTGGCGGCGGAGGGCCTGATTGCCGCCTATTGCGAGGGATACGGGATGGAGGCCCGGGTTTTTCGCTTCGTCTCGATTCTGGGCGAACGCTATTCCCACGGCCACGTCTTCGATTTCTACCGCCAGTTGCTGGACCATCCCGATTATCTGACGGTGCTCGGCGACGGCCGGCAGCGGAAATCTTATCTTTACGTGCAGGATTGCGTCGACGCCATCCTCCGCGCCGTGGACTATGCCCCCGGCAGGTTCACGGTCCTGAACCTCGGCACGGACGAATACTGCGAGGTGAAAGATTCGATCGGCTGGATTTGCGCCCGCCTCGGCCTCAAGCCGCGTCTCGAATATACCGGCGGCGACCGCGGCTGGATCGGCGACAATCCGTTCATTTATCTGGACTGCTCCCGTATGCGCAGCCTGGGCTGGACGCCCCGGCACAGCATTCAAAACTCGGTGATCCGGACGGTGGAGTATCTCATTGCCAACCGGTGGCTGCTCACCGGGCGTGTATAAGCAAGAGGCGTTCACCGCAATTAGAAGTTTTTTTGACTCTGATCCTGAAGCACTTACACGGTTCATAGCGCTGTGAGCCGGGCTTCGTCTGCTAGCGTGAACTCGGAAATGCCGCAGGGGTCCGGCTACCATACAACCGATTCGGCACGCCGGCATCCCCGCCGCACGGGAGATATGAAACTTCAAGCTTATTCAATTTTCGCGGCCTGCCTGGCGTGTAGCGCATGGTCCCTTCGGGCCCAGACCGCGGTCGATCTCACCCGGCAAGGGAAGGTCGAATCCGGCGCGCAATTACCAGCGCAATGCGTTCAGGGTCAGTTATTCATCCAAACCGGAGGGTCCGCGGGTCCGGCGCTATATGTCTGCGCGCAGTCCAACGTTTGGACGGCGCCCGGCAATCTCACCCCCGGCGCCGGCATCTCGATCGCCGCCGGCTCGATCACCGCCGACGATGCCGTGGTCCCGGATTACTATACCGGCAGCGGCGCCCCCAGCATCACCTGCCTTGCGGGAAGGGATTTCTATGTGGATGTTACCGCCGGGACCCTGTATTACTGCAAAACCTCGGGGCAGTGGCAGGCGGTCAGCCCTGTCGGGCACACGCATTCGGCCGCCGATATTGTATCCGGCACTCTGTCCGCCGCCCGCCTGCCCGGGCCCACCAGCAGCACGCTGGGAGGCCTCAAGACCGTGGATTGCAGCGGCGGCGGCCAGTTTTTGCAGAAACTGAATACGGACGGCTCGGGGACCTGCGCCACGCCGTCCGGCGGCGGCAATGTGAACGGGCCGGGGTCCAGCACGGACGGATACATTCCGCTGTGGAACGGAACCAGCGGCACGCTGCTCAAAGCCGGCATCCCCACGTCCGCGATCCTTACAACCGTTCCGGCGCCCTCCACGTCCACGCTTGGCGGCCTTTATTCGGCCGGCGCCGCCAGCCACAAATGGGTGACGAACATTGACGCTACCGGCACCCAGCAGCAGGCGCAACCCGCGTGCGGCGACCTCTCCAATTCCGCCGCCAGTTGCTCCACCGACACCACCAACGCCGCTAACATCTCCTCCGGCACGCTGTCCGCCGCTCGCCTGCCCGGGCCCACCAGCAGCACGCTGGGAGGCCTCAAAACCGTGGATTGCAGCGGCGGCGGCCAGTTTTTGCAGAAGCTGAATACGGACGGCTCGGGGACCTGCGCCACGCCATCCGGCGGCGGCAATGTGAACGGGCCGGGGTCCAGCACGGACGGATACATTCCGCTGTGGAACGGAACCAGCGGCACGCTGCTCAAAGCCGGCATCCCCACGTCCGCGATCCTTACAACCGTTCCGGCGCCCTCCGCGTCCGCGCTTGGCGGCCTTTATTCGGCCGGCGCCGCCAGCCACAAATGGGTGACGAACATCGACGCTACCGGCACCCAGCAGCAGGCTCAACCCGCGTGCGGCGACCTTTCCAACTCCGCCGCCAGTTGCTACACCGACACCACCAACGCCGCCAACATCAGCACCGGTACCCTCAACTCCGCACGCCTTCCCGCCCCCACCGCTACTACCCTGGGCGGCGTCGAAGCGCTATCCTGCGGTTCCGGTTATCACGTCAAGAGCATTAATACCGATGGCTCGGTAACGTGCTCGGCGGATTCCGGCGGGAGCGGCGGGAGCCCGACGGCCGGCGCGGGCATTTCCGTGTCCGGCTCGACGGTTTCCTCCAACCCGCTCGATACCTCGATGGACTACCTGTACGAGAACTTCGACCCGGTAGGGGTGGGATACCAGAGTAACAACATCGGCCTTTTGCGGTGGAGTTGGGTCGGGAGCAATGGAACTACCCCGATCTGCACGGGAACCAACTTTACGCATTGCGGTCTATGGCAATGGTCCACCGGCAGCACGGCCGGAACCCTAAGTTATATGACGGAATGGGCGGCAGGCAATGCAGCCGGGTTCAAGCCGATAGGGGGAAAGTGGTTCGGCGCAACAAACTGGGGCTATAAGTGGATCTTCGAGACTCCGGCTTTATCCACGCAGGTGAAAGTGCGGATCGGCTGGTCGTACAACCAGGAAAATGCCGACACCAGCAACTACGGGCCGTGGCTGCGCTATTCCAATTCCACGGGGTGCGCCACGAACGATTCGGATACCGGTTGGGTGGCTTACGCCAGCGACGGGACGAACACCGTTTCCGGCTCGCTCGGTACGTTCGCCACTTCCACCTGGTACACGCTCTACGCCTACAGCACCAGCGTGGGCAGTATCGTGTTCTCCCTGACTCCGGACGGTGGATCGACCAGCACGGTAACGTTGAACGCCTCGGCCGGTTCTCCCGGAACCGTAAACGTGCTGCAAGGTGTTCCGGTCGTACAGTTGGTCAGCTGCGACACCAACGCCAAGACAATAGTGGTGGATGAGTTTCGCTGGCTGCAGACGGGGATTGCGAGATAGTAACCATGCGATATATCGCTTGCCTTTTGCTTGCCTCAGGTTTGTGCGCACAGACGACCGTCTACCTGCGCGGCCCCGGCACGCCTGCCGGTGGGTTCGTTCCCATCGGGGCATCCTCCACCACGCCCATGGTCGTCCAGACCATGCAGGCTCACAGTTTGAGCGTGGGGGATACGGTCGATATCTGGGGCGTCGGCGCTTCGGTAAGCGGAAAATGTATCTATTCCACGGCTAATGGGATTCGGGTGGTCTCCGCAGTTCCCGATTCGACCCATTTTGCGATTACAGACCAAAGCGGCAACCCCATCGCGCCCAATGGCGCGTGGTGCAGCGGCGCTGTCGGTGGGGTAACAGGCGCGGCCGCCGGTGGCAAGCTGACGGCCTTTACGCTGGCATCGCAGCCGCGCGCCTGGCTGGACGGCCCCACCGGTACCCACACGCGGAAACTGGCCCTGGGCACGCCGAACGGGCTCACCAGCCTGGTGGTATCGGGCAACGTGGCCACCGCAACCACGAGCTATAACCACGGGATCAACGTCGGGGATAACGTTTCGGTATGGGGCTCCGGAGTTTCCGCGCTGAACAATTCGGGCAACCCCTATACGGTGACGGCCGTCACCGCGACCACTTTCACCTTCGCCACGACTGGCGTGGCGAACGGCACTTACAGCAACTCCAATAACACCTGCGGTCCCGCTTCCAACCAGGATTGCCTGCGCATCTCCCAACTGGCCTACAACGGCAATCTCTGGTGGGATTTGATGGTAAAACACAACCTGAACGGCTGGGAATCCGGAACTTCGTATAAATCCATCTTCGACGGCGGCGCGCAAGGGGCCGGCGGCACCGATCTGCTGGGCTGGTATTGGGGATCGGCGGCGATCAAATCGTTTGTCGATCCGAGCGATGTGGCCATGCGGAACATCGCCATTTACTGTGTCGATCATGTGGAGCGCGTCGGCGGGGTCAGCTTTACCGTGAACTCCGCCATCGGGTCGGGCGGCAATTACGACCTGAACGACTTCGCTTCTTATACGGTGCCCCCCCTGGCCGCGTGTTACGCGGCGGCGCGGCCTTACCTGAGCTCCACCGAAATCCAGACATTTGCCAACAAGATGTACAACGACCGGGACGATGCGGCGGGAACGAGCTGTAACTACACCCGTCCCGACGCCTTCGGCAACAACGAAGTTCTGGCCACCGGGACGGCGCAGGCGGGGTCGGCTACCAGCATCAAGCTGGCGGCGGCGGATTCGGAGGCCAATGGGTATTATGTCAACAACGTGATTTCGGCCAGCGTGGCCGGCGGGGCTTCCCTCGGCACGGTCACCGCGTATAACTCCTCGACTAAGATAGCCACGGTAGGGGGCTGGAGTAACGGCATTCCATCCACCGGCACGGCCTATACGATTTATGCCACCATCACCATCTCGACTACAGCCGGCGGGGCGACGGCAATCATCACCGGTTACAACACGCATTTCACATCCGACTTTGTGGTAGGGGACGCCGCCATTGGGGGCAACACGTGGCAGGGCGGGGGGTATGGCGTGGCCGAGGTGGAATCTTACATCACCGCCATCATCTCGGATACGTCCCTGGCCGTAATCAACGCAGGTTCCGTTTCCGCGGGGGTTTCGATCGCAACTCCGACCATCCTCTGGATTGCCAGGCAGTGGCAGGCCGGGGATTGCGGCCTGAAGTGGACGCAGAGCTTCTGGAACAATGCCCCATCCCTGCCAAGCCTTTACGGCGCCAATGGGGCGGCCGGCGGACAGGTAATGGGTTACGCCGGCAATGCCGGAGCGCCTTTGCTCGTGCCCAGAACCGGGGAGAACAAAATGTTCTCCTACACGGCCGCCTGGATGCTGTTGGACCTGGCGCTGGCCGACGACGACCCGCGCGCCATCACGCATCTGGCCATGGACGAAGAGATCTGGTGGGATTACACTCTGAATTACGAGCTTTCTTACGCCAGCGGCTTCGACGAATCGGGCGCGGGTTACTCCTACGGACGGGAGAAACAATTCACTCCTTATAGTTTGACGGCGATCGAGAACAGCGTTCCTTCCTTTGCGCTGCCGGATTTCACTGCCTGGGCTTACGGCGATGCCATGCAGAAGATGTACGGCACCTACCCGGATGTACGCTACTCCCCCGGTTATGGCCTGCATGTCGGCTGGCCGGACCGGTGGGGCTCCGACAATTACGACAATGAACTTAGCCCCGGATCGTTGACTTCCAACAGCTTTCAGAACTCGATGGCGATGCAGTTCTTCCCGAACGCCGCGCAGTCGCAATACTACCTGGATTATCTGAAGAACTCATCGCAACCATCCCTGTACGCAGGTTGGGGCGACCTTAGCTCAACGTATGCTTTCCCCGGCCTGCTGGCGATTGATCCCAGAATCCAGAGCGCCGACCATACGCAGCAGCCTCTCCAGTATCTGTTCCAGGCGACCAGCTACAACTCATCTTGCACGCTCCCCGTCGGCGGCTCAATGGCGGTTTGTCCTCCCACTGTCCGTTCCGACGCTGTAATTTCACGAACCAGTTGGACCAGCACGACGGCCACTCACGTGCAGTTCATGGCGGATACCTTTTGGGGAGATCACGACGTTCCGGAAGGGGGATCGCTCCGGGTTTACAAGGTCGGGTACCTGCTGAACTCCGATACAGCTCCGCCGGGAACCGGCTCCATCGGGTCGCCGGCGGACATGACGGATACGATGCCGCTATTCGGCGGAGCCAACAGCGGCGCCACCGCCATCAATTTAGGTGTCTACGACGGCACCCTGGCGCCGGCGATCACGTATATCTCGCGTTGGGGGTCTGGAACTTCCGGACCGTGGAACAGCGCCTACGGGGATGCCGGCTCGCGGTACGCCTATGCCATGGCGGATTTGAGCGGCTCCTACCACACCACTTACAACCGCGTGCAACGGCACTTCGTCCATTTTAAGAAGCCCGGGACCGAAGAGATCCTGATGCAGTTCGATGACATAGATTTATCGAACGCGCCTAATCAGGTGGAAGTACATGTCCATTACCCGCAGAATGGCGAGACGGCGGCCCAGCTTGGCGGCGGGGAGACTTACAATGAGGGCAATACCACGTGCCCCGGCACGGGTGGATGCGCCGCGCTGGATTCTGCGCGGCTGATTGTGTCGCTGGAGGACGGCGGGTCGACGGGCCAGGATCCGGCACGGAATTACGGCATCGTGAGCCGTTTCTTCTCTCCCGGCTCGATCGTACTTCGGGACGACGCTTCGAATTACGCGGGGAGCAACGGTCATACCCACCGCGTGTCGCTTTGCGGCGGCAGCGCCTGCGGCGCCACGGTCAATCAGTTCGAGGCGGTGACGGTTCATAAGATCGCATCCAGCCTGACCGATACCACGCTCAATGCAAAAACGCTCAGTCCGGACCCGAATTGGGCCGCCATGGAAACCATGGATGCGTCGGGCAGCGGAGGCAAGGTGGCGCTTTTTGCCCGTAATGGTCGGGCCCCTTTTCTGGCAAATGTCCAGACCGATCTTAGCGGCACGGGACAGTACCTGATCGCCGGATTGCAAGGTGGGCTGGTGTACCGGGTCTACTGCAACGACAGCGGCGCCACGGTGCTTGAGCAGTCCGTGGCAGCCGGCGACAATACGCTCTATTTCGAAGCGCCATCGGGCAGCTATTCGATTTTCCCGACCGGCCTTTCCAATCTGATTCTCAGGGCGGCGCTTCCCAGCGCCAACGCGGGCGCGCCTCTGGAGTATTCTTTTCAGGCGGAGGGTACGCCTGCCTTGTTCACCTGGAGCATCAGCGCCGGCGCGCTTCCGCCCGGAGTAAGCCTGAACTCGTCGGGAGTTCTATCCGGGACGCCCTCGCAGGCTGGCGACTACACGTTTACGGTGACCGTGGAGGAGACCATCTCCAGCACCCTTCAGGCGAGTGCGGCGTTCACCCTGCACGTAGCGCCGCCGCTGGTGAACGTCTCGGTGGATGCGGTCGCCGGCAACGCGGCCGTGGTGACCTATGGCGCGCTCGGCCTGAGTGCGCTGCAATCGTGCACCCTGACCGTCAGCCCGCAACCCGATCTCAGCGCGCCGGTGGAATCCGTCACGGATGGCGGCGGCGCCGCCGACAGAACTTACGTGGCCGGGGCGGCCCATGCGCTCCAGCCATCCACGACTTACTATCTTCAGGGGGACTGCGGTGCGCGGTCTTCCCAGACCGTATCGTTTACGACGGCGGCTCCGGTTTCCGGATCGGCCTCCATTGCGGTGTCGATCAGGCCGCCCGCCTGGCTGCCGGTCGCCTTCGCCCAGGTGCAATATGGGAATTCCAGTCAACTCGGCGCTACGGTGACAGTGCCGTGCTCCGGTGGCTGCACGGCAGAGATTCCGGTATCCGCCGGCGCCCTCTTATACCTGAAGCACGTTTACCTGGACGCAAGTTCCAACGTCCTGGCAAGCAGTTCGACCCAGCCGGTGGTGGCGGGCCCTTAGTTCTAATGGCCGGAAAGCAGCCTACCAGACGCGCAGCGGGATATCGCCGGGAGAGTATCCGATGGAGATTCTGGCCTCGTTGATCGTGCGATTATAGTTCTGATATTGCGGGCTGCGGTATTGCCGGGATGCGTAGCTCATGACAACATGCACCGCGTGCGAGATCTCGCGCGACAACGTTGCGTTCTCGAAATTGTCGTTATAATTGCCCGTCACGGTGCCGATGGCCCTGGCTGTATCGTATCCGCCCTGCACGCCCATACTCCAACGGCGCAGGCCGGTATAAGTGTATCCTGCCATGAAAGTCGTGATCGTGGAGGTCAGGAACAGACCGTTGCCGGGACTCAGGGAACGTCCGCCCGAGGCATAACTGACGCCGTTGTGAAACGTTCGCGAAAGCCGCCCGGCCATATTCGGGGTGTAGTAAATGTTATGGACGATTTCGGGCGCGCTCGATATTCCCAGCAACGCGGCAATCACGGGATCCACGGGAACGCTCCGCTCGAATGTCGAGTTAACCTGCAGGAAGCCGGCATAACCGGAAAACTCCACCGATCTGCTGAAGCGGATGGCGTACGTGCCGGATACTCCCTGGGCATCGGCTGATCCGATAAGTCCGGGATAAAAGAAATGCTGGAAGTTGTATTGCGCGCCGAGGGTGCTTTTGCGGGTTAAGCGATACTGGGCATCGCCGCGCGCGCTAACGCCCGTGGTTCCATAAAGCGCGGTGGAGGATCGGCGAATAATATAGCCGTCACCGCCAAAGTCGAACGAGAGCCGGGCAGTCCGCTGATACTGCAAATCCGCCTGGCTGGTCAGGTAAAGGGTCCGGTTGTCGAAATAGTCGGTTATCGGAACATCGGAGGTGGATGGATCGAATGGAACGCTTTGCCGCAAGCCGAGGGGCCCGAAATCGTGGTTGACGATGCCGGCGCTTTGCCGCAGGCTTACCTTAATGTAGCGCGTAATCTGGTGGGTGACGCCGAGCAGCAGACTCTGATCGATGTAGTCATACTCCTTCAGGCTGTACCGGGTCAAGCTGCCGCGGTAATCGAGGCCCACCGTGGTGTGGCGCCAGCTATGACTGCCGCTGATTCCCCAGATCACCGAGGCCCCCTCGGACGCGTCGTTGAGCGGCTGGCCCTGGGCGTTCACCGCTACGCCCGCCAGGCCCGTGTCGTAGACTGCTCCGATCTCGATGAAGGGCCGAAAATCGACTTGCGGCGCTGCCATTGCGGCCGGAGCTTCCCCGCGGGAGAGGATGGCCGGTCCCGCATACTGCGCCCACGCGGGCACAACCAGAGCCGGCGCCAGCAGTACCAACAGTACCAAGGCCAATTTCACAGGTGATTCCCTTCGCATCACGGTATGATTTCGTACTGTGGGCAACCCCCAAGTCTGACGCGTGCGGTCTCTGCCTGTCAACCCTGCCCGGTACTGAGCGGCGCCGGGCCAGCCCGGATCTCCCGCCGCCTCGCAGCCCGCCCTGGGGCGCCACGGTTTTAGTACCACGGCCTGCGCAGTACCGGAACGGCTGGGCGAGTTACTGTGGCAAAACGCCCAATGTTAGACTGAGTGGCTTATGGATTCTTGTGCCGCCTCGGCCGATGGAGGGGCCGCTGTGCGCGAGGGGAGCCATCCGGCCCGGTTCCCGCTGGTAGAGATGGCCTGGTTTCTGGCGTTACTGACGCTCTTATTCCTTCCGGTGCTCTCGACCATGGTCAAAGAATGGGCCACGCTCGAGGAGATGGGCCATGGTTTTTTCGTCCCCCTGGTGGTCGGCTACATGGTTTGGAACGACCGCGAGCGCATACTGGCACAGCCGGTAAAGCCTTGCCCGGCGGCTTCGCTCCTCCTCATCTGGGCATTCTTCCAGATGATCCTGGGATTCCTGGGAGCGGATTTCTTCGTCGCCCGCACCGCTTTCCTGATCGCACTGGTCGGTGTTGTCTGGACGCTTGCCGGCACGGCCGTGCTGCGGACCCTGCTTTTCCCCCTGTTTGTCCTGTTGTTCATGATCCGGATTCCGCTTTTCGTGTACCAGCAGATCACCTTCCCGCTGCAGATTCTTGCCAGTAAGCTGGCAACCGCCCTGCTGCAGGGCCTGAGTATCCCGGTGTTGCGCGACGGCAATATATTGGAATTGCCCAGCCAACGCCTGGAGGTCATTGAAGCCTGTAGCGGGATCCGCTCCCTGCTGTCCCTGACCTTTCTGGCCCTGACCTACGCCTACCTGTTCGACAAGCGGAGCTGGATGCGGCCCGTCCTTTTCCTGTGCGCGATTCCCATCGCCATTGCGTCGAATGCGATTCGGATTACGTTCACCGGCATTTTGAGCGAGTACAGCCCCTCATTGGCGGAAGGTTTTTTTCACAGCTTCGAAGGCTGGGTGCTTTTCATGGTGGCGCTGGCGGCGCTGGTGGCCACGCACCAGTTGATCTGCCGTTTCAGGAGTCCATCCCATGCCTGAGGCGGCGCGTCGATTCCCGCCGTTCTTACGCCGCGGCCCGGCGCTGCTGGTGACCCTGATTCTGGCCGTGGAGATAGTGCTTTTCTACATTGCGCCTACGGCGGAATACGTGCCGCATCCTCCGCCGCTCAGTTCGTTTCAACGCGATATCGGCAGCTGGAAAATGATCCGGGAGCTGGAACTCGATAGCCAGACCGAGACATTCCTGAAGGCGGACGATACGCTCTCCCGGGCGTATGTCGGCTCGGACGGGCTGCTCACGCTGTTTGTCGCCTTTTTTCAATCCCAACGCGGCGGCGTCACGCCTCATTCCCCGAAAATCTGCCTGCCGGGCGCGGGTTGGACGCCGGAGGAGGCGAGCATTATTTCGGTCAGCGTACCCGGGGAGGCCCACCCGATACCGGTGAATCGCTACATCGTCCGGCACGGCGAAGCCCGAAGCCTGGTGCTGTATTGGTATGCCACCGCGCACCACGCCATGGCGGACGAGTATGCCGCCAAACTCTACCTGATGTACGAGGGCCTGCGCTATCGCCGCAGCGACGAGGCTGTTTTCCGCGTCATCGTGCCCATATCGGCCGGCGAACACTCCGCCGAACAGTCTGGTTTAGACTTCATCCGATCGTTCTATGAGTCGATGAAACGGCAGATTTGGACCTGACCGGCGCGGCTGCAATACTCTGGATTTCTTTATGGTAAACGCGTCCGAAATCGCCGCCTTCCTGGGAGAGCCCTTACTGGGACCGGAGGTGAGCGTGGAGAGGCCGCGGCCCGTCTCCGATCCCGCGCCGCACAGCCTGCTGTTCGTCAGGAAGTTCCGGCCGGATTGGGTGGAGGTGCTGAACGGCGCCGAAAACTGTCTGGTGTTGGCCTGCGCGGAATATGCGGGGCATCTGCGGGTGAGTCATATTCTGGTGCCCGTCCCGCGCCTGGCGGTGGCCCGCGTTTTGCGAAAATTCTTCGCTCCGCCCGCGCCTTCGGGCATCGCTCCGGACGCCGTGGTGGATCCGTCCGCGCGGCTGGGGCGCGGGGTTTCCATCGGCCACTATAGCGTGATCGGCGAAGACGTCGAAATCGGCGACGAAACCGTGGTCGCCCATCACGTGGTGATCGCCGCGGGCGTGCGCATCGGCTGCCGCTGCCTGGTGAAGAGCCACGCCGTGATCGGCGAAGAAGGCTTCGGAATCGAGTTCGATGAGGACGACCGGCCCTTGCGGGTCCCGCACATCGGCGGCGTCAAAATCGGCGACGACGTCGAGGTGGGAACGCACTGCGCCATTGCCCGCGGAACCCTGGGGGACACCGTGATCGAGAACGACGTGAAGCTCGACGATCACGTGCACGTCTCCCACAACTGCCGGATTGGAGCCGCCACGCTGGTGACGCCGAGCGCGGAAATCTGCGGCAGCGTCCAGATCGGCAAGCGCGCCTGGATCGGGCCGAACTCGGTTATCAATACCGGTGTGAAAATCGCCGATCGCACGCTGGTCGGGGTCGGGGCGGCGGTTTTGCGCCCAAGCCGGCCGGGCCAGCACCTCTTTGGCAATCCCGCGCGGCCGGTGGAGCTCATCGGAGGAGAACAGGACTCGTGAGCGGAAGCGACATGGCGGGGTTTGACGAGGATTTCAGCTACGCCTGTTTCCGGCGGCTGGTGGCGGCGATGAAGGACCGCTACGCGCCCTGCCGGTTCGGCGAGGCTCCGGATTGGCTGCAACGGCCCGGGCGGCCGATCGCATTCCTGCGGCACGACGTGGACGTCTGCCTGGAACGCGCGCTGGACATGGCGCGCCTGGAACAGGAAATGGAGATGCCGGCCACCTACATGGTGCTGGCCAAGGCCGTCCTGTACGATTACCGGTCGGCCGCCGGCGCCCGCTCGATTCGCGATCTGCGCCGGTGCGGGCACGAAGTGGGCCTGCATTTCGATATCGACGCCGAAGGCGTGGCCGCCGATGCGGACTCCGGGGAAGTGGAGCGGGTGGTAGCGGCCGCCCGGGACGGGCTAGCCGATGTCCTCGGCGAACCGGTTCGTTCCTTTGCGTTTCACCGGCCGATCCCCCGCTTCCTGCGCGGCCCGCTGCAGGTGGCCGGGATGGTCAACGCCTATGCTGCCGAATTGATGGCCGATTACATATCGGACTCGAAAGCGAACTGGCGCGAGGGCGATCCGCTGGCCCGAATTCTGCGGCCGCCGCGCGGCGTCCTGCAGGTGGTAATCCATCCCATCTGGTGGGGGCCTGCGCACCAGGCCGGACCCGAACGGTTGCAGTCCTTTTTCGAAAGCCGGACGGCGGGCCAGGCGCCGGAGAGCCCCGCCGCGTATAGCGACGCGCTGGCGCGCGCGGTCCCGGCCGTTCGCCGGGCCGGCTCAACACGGTAGATTGCCGGACAGCAGGCCGGCGACGCAGGGACCCACCGCCGAGTGCGGCAAAAATCCAGTAAGCGGTATCGCATCAACGCTGGCCGCGCTCATGCCTCGCATCCCTCGGTTCAACGTTTACGGTCACCAACAGTTTCCTGTGATCAAATCTAAGAGGGATTGACTATGGCAATCAATCTGCCAAAACGGCAAGCTCAAAAGACGGAGAGACCGGTCATACAGTGGCTGCTCGATTCCGACCCTTCAGTCCGCTGGCAGGTGATGCGGGACCTGATTGGTTCGCCGGCGGAAGAAGTCGCGGCCGAGCGCGCGCGGGTTGCTGCCGAAGGCGCTGGAGCAAGGCTGCTTAGTCTCCAGGCGGCCGACGGGCGGTGGGGCGGCGCGGCATGGAACCGCGGGTGGAATTCCACCATGCACGTCCTCATGCTGTTGCGCGACCTGGGGCTCGATCCAGCCAGCGGCCAGGCACGCCGCGCAACGGACCTTGTCCGCGACCGGGTAACGTGGAAGGGATGTGGCCCGCAGGAATGTGAGGCCAATGCCTTCTTTGATGGCGAGGTCGAGCCTTGCATTAATGGACAGGTCGCGGCGGTCGGCGCCTACTTCGGCCAGGACGTCCGGGGCCTTGTCGCCCGGCTGCTCACCGAACAGTTGCCCGACGGCGGCTGGAACTGCGAGGCCGCCAACGGCTCGAAGCGATCGTCATTCAACACCACGATCTGCGTGCTCGAAGCCCTGCTCGCATACGAACGCGCCATCGGGGGCAGCCACGAGATTATCGAAGCCCGTCTCCGCGGGCAGGAGTATCTTCTCGAGCGCCGCCTCTTCCGCCGCCGGTCGACCGGCGAGGTAATCGAGCGAGATCGAAAGGGCGCCTCCGAGTGGACGCGTTTCGCGTTCCCGACCTGGTGGCACTACGACGTGCTGAGGGGGCTCGAGTACCTCTGCCGCGCCGGTGTTGCGTACGATGAACGGATGGCCGAGGCTATCGAGCTGGTCGCATCGAAGCGTGACGGCGAAGGGCTCTGGCCGCTGGAGACCAGGTATCCCGGCGTGATGCCCGTCGAGATGGACGAAGGCGAGGGACTGCCGAGCCGATGGAACACGCTGCGCGCCCTACGGGTATTGAACTGGTTCGAGCGAGACCACGGTCGTTTCACGAAAACCGAATAACAGTGTGGCCCAAAATGAATCACCGCTGAGATTCAAATCCAGCCGCGGATTTTGTACCATGCCAGGCCGATCCATTCGTGGAGGGAGTCTTCATTCAGGTGAATCGCCCGGCACTGGGGCATCAGGAAATCGCGGAGGGAGCGAAACTCGAGGAGGTGATAGGAACAGGCCGCCGGCACCACGTCGAAACCCTGCTTGCGGAAGCAGGCCGCCGCGCGGGGCATGTGCAGAGCCTCGGTGACGAGCGCTATCCTGCGCAGGCCCTTGGGCAAAAGAATCCGCGCCGTTTCGCGCGCATTCTGGTCCGTATTAGCGGACCGGCCCTCCATCCGGATCATCGCATCCGGCACGCCTTCTTCGAGCAGTTGCCGGCGCATCAGCCCGGCCAGCAAGGGATCGCCCGGCGCGACGGCACCGCCGGACACGACAATCGGCAGGCGGCTCCAGTGGTGGAACAGCCAGGCGGCGTGGGCACATCGCAGGTACGTGCTCTGGCCCGGCTCGGCTTCCGGTTGCGACGCATTTACCGGATAGGCGGTGCCGGCCAGAACCACGATGGCCTGCGCTTCACGCCCCGGGAAGCGCTCCACCGGGAACTGCTTTTCCAGGCTCGCCACCAGCAGCCACGAGACGGCGGGCCAGCAACACAGGAACGCACCGCCCACCGCCGCGACATCCAGTAAGCGGTTCCGCCTGCCGGAGCCGCTCCTCCCGCCCAGGACACGCCAGCCACACAGACATAGAAACGGAATCAGCAGGAGCATGCAGAGCCGCTCCGCATCACGGCAGCGCCGCCGCCGCGGTTTCGAGCTCTTCCTGGCTGACGGTCGCGGTGCCGAGCTTGCCGACCGCGATCCCGCTGGCGCAATTGGCCAGTTCGGCGGCTTCCCGCGCGGAGGCGCCGCAGGCAAGCGCCATACTAAGGACGGCGATGGCGGTGTCGCCGGCGCCGGACACATCGAAGACGTCCTTGGCGCGGGTGGGAATATGGTGCGGCGGGCGGTCCGGCTCGAACAACAGCATTCCCTGCTCTCCCAGGGTCATCAGGAGAAGGCCGCATTGCCAGGCGCGCAACAGGCGTGCGCCGGCCTCCAGCAGGCCTTCGTCCGAGAGCGGAGGAGCCGCGGGATCGGCGGGCGGCAGGGATGCCGCCAGAAATGCCTCGGTCCGGTTCGGTTTAATGGCCGTGGCTTCCGGCCAGACCAGCGACGTATGCGGATGCGGATCGACGGTCAGGATCTTGCCGTGTTGGCGGGCCACGCGGCAGATATGATCGGCCAGCGGCTGGCTCAGAAAACCCTTGCCGTAGTCGGCCACCACCACGGCGTCAGCGGCGGGAATGGCGCGGTCCAGCAAACCTACAATGCGCTCCACTTGTTCCGCCGGCAGCGGCATTTTGCGTTCGCGGTCTACGCGCACCACCTGCTGGTTGCGGGCGACGATCCGGGTCTTCACCGTGGTCTCGACGCCGCTCGCCTGGTCGACGCCGGCGGTGTCGATGCCGCAACCGCGCAGCAGCTCCAACAGGCGGCAGCCGGCCGGATCGTTGCCGGCCAGCCCGACCACGGCCACGTGAGGCGTGAACTCGCGGATATTGCGCGCCACGTTGGCGGCGCCGCCGGGATAGTACGATTCGCCGGTGACTTTCACCACCGGAACCGGAGCTTCGGGAGAAATACGGGAGACGGTGCCCCAGATGAACTCGTCCAGCATGAGGTCGCCGATCACCAACAGGCGTTGGCGGGAAAAGCCGGCCAGGATCGAGCCGAATCTATCCGGCATGCGATTGTTCCGGCGCGACCGTGCTTCCGTCACGGGCGTTTTCGGGAATCTCCTGGCGGGATTTGCGCCCGACGGCGATGAGCGACAGGCCGGACCATGGCATAACCGCATCCAGCCGGCGCCACAGCCAGACGGTTTTATCGAAGATCTTCAGCAGCAGCTTGCTGATGCGCTTGGAGCGGACGACGCGGCTGTAAAACCACCACGGCGGCGCTCCGGCCTTATTGAGCTGGTACTCGCACTCCACCGTGAAGCCCTGCGATTCGAGAATGCGGCGGGCATCCGCCGCGGTGAAGCGGCGTTTATGGCCGAGGCTTCGATCGAGCGAGCCGTAGAGAGCCGGCCCGAAGGGCAGGAGCAGGATGAGGTTGCCGCCGGGCTTCAGCGCCGCGCTCACCGCCCGGACAATGGATTCCGGCGCGTCGGCATATTCGAGCACATTGAGGCACAGGACGGTATCGAAGCAGTTTTCCAGGCCGGCCAGATCCGCCGACAGCTGCGGATCCAGCCGCTGCACCACCACGTTGGGCGTGCGCAGAAAGCGATTGCGCAAGGCGTGCAGGTGCAGCGGATCGCTTTCCGCCGCCACGTACAGGAGCCGCTTGCCCATCAGCCGCCCGGCGATGTTGCCGATGCCGGCGTTCAGCTCGAGCACCGAATCGCCCATGTGCGGCCGCAGTTTCAGCGCCAGCCAGCTCAGGTACTGCGGCGTGCCGGTGAGATTGTTGAGCACGCCGCGGCCGTAAGGATCGGCGTAAAGATCGTCGATCAGCCAGAAGCGCAAAATGACGGCCAGCGCCTTGACGCCGTCCTTCCAGCCGATCTTCTTTCCTTCCTCATACGTGCGGCCGTGGTAGCTGATGGGGACTTCGTAGATCCGGAATTTGCGCTTGGCGCTCTTCATGGTAATTTCCGGTTCGAAGCCAAACCGGTCCGAGCGCACCGGGATGCTCTTCAGCAGATCGGTGCGGAAGACCTTATAACAGGTCTCCATGTCGGTCAGGTTCAGATTGCAAAACATGTTGCAGATCAGCGTCAGGCCGCTGTTCAGCATGGAGTGCCAGAACGGAAGCACGCGGCGCTGTTCCCCGGCCAGGTAGCGGGAGCCGAAGACGGCGTCGGCATGGCCGTCGAGCATCGGCCGGATCAGGCGGGGGTATTCCGCGGGATCGTATTCCAGGTCGGCATCCTGGATGAGGGAGAAATCGCCGGTGGCTTTGGCGATGGCGCTCCGCACCGCCGCGCCTTTGCCCTGGTTCTTCTCGTGGCGGAAAAGGCGGATTTCCGGATAGGCGTCGGCGAGCCGCTTGAGCACGTCGGAGGTGCCGTCGGTGGAGCAGTCATCCACGATCACCAGCTCGCGCTCGATGTTTTCGGGCAGGGGCGCCGCGATCACCTGGGCAATGCAGCGCTCCACCACGGTGCGCTCATTGTAAACCGGCATGAGGATCGAAAGTTTCATTCCACCTTGTAAGAGCAGTGTAGCAATCGCTCACGCCACCCTGCACGCGCCGGAAGGGCTTACTAAGGCTTTGCTCCCCCGGACGGAACCGGCTGTTAGAACAGACGGAACCTGCCGAATCGATCCCGCTTCCAGGCCCCTCTTGATATTTCATGATTCATCATGATAAAGTTTCGGTATGCCCTCGATCCGCGAAAAGTTCGCGACCCAGGTGAATTCTGAGGTTCTGGCGGCCGTGCGCGACCTCGCTGAAAAGGAAGGCCGTCAGCTCCAGGCGCTGGTAGAGGAAGCTCTGGCCGATTTGGTGGAGAAGCACAAAAACTCCAAACCCCGTGCGTACGTGATGGGCGCCTACCTTGCAAGCCATGAACGATACGGCCGGCTGTATAAAAAGCTGGCGGAATGACCGACTATCTCACCCTGGCGGAAGTGCTGGCGATACATGACGATCAGATCGAGCGTTACGGCGGCTCCAGGGGTGTAAGGGATTATGGGCTGCTCGAAGCCGCGCTCTACCGTCCGCAGACCGGGTATTATGGCGATTTGATCGAGGAAGCCGCGGCCCTCTGGGAGAGCCTGTCACAGAACCATCCGTTCCTTGACGGTAACAAGCGGACCGCCTTCGCCGCGATGTACACATTTCTGGCCATCAACGGTGCGCGCCTGACTGCAGACGCTGCGGAGACGTACCGTTTCCTTGCTGACCTTTACGACGCCAACCAGTTCAGCTTCGAGCATATCCTGCTGTGGCTGCGAGATCATGTGGCCGAAAACTCCGACCAAGGGCAGGCCCGAACGGAATGATCGACCCCGCTTCCAAGCTGCTTTCCCACGAACAGGTGGATGAATGGATGCAAGCCGAGCGTTCGGCAGGCCGCCGCGTCGGCTTCACCTGCGGCAGCTTCGACATTCTGCACGCCGGCCACGTGCAGTACCTGGCCAGGGCCCGGGCCGCCTGCGACCGGCTGCTGGTGGCGGTGAATTCCGACGAATCGGTAGGGCGCTACAAGGGCCCGCTGCGTCCGATCAATCCGGAGCGGCAGCGCATGTACGTGGTGGCCGGGCTGGCCTCGGCGGATGCGGTCACGCGCCTCGATGACGATCGCCCGCTCCCGCTGCTGCTGCGCTGGAAGCCGGATCTCTACATCAAGGGCGGGGATTATCAGAGCTCCTCTTTGCGCTCCGCTGCGGCGGTGGAGGGTTATGGCGGAAGCGTGCTGGTGATTCCGTCCGATTTCGCCACCAGCACGTCCGGGCTGGTGGCGCGGATTGCCGCCGTATCGAGCCACGCCGGGCCGGAGCCGTCCCCAGCCATCGCTCCGCGCGGGCTGGTGCTGCTGGACCGGGACGGTACGCTGATCCGCGATATACCGTTTCTGGACGATCCGGCCCTGGTCGAGCTGCTGCCCGGGGTGGGCGAGGGGCTGGCGGCGCTGCAGGCGGCGGGCTTCCGGCTGGCCATCGTCACCAACCAGCAGGGCATTGGCCTGGGGTACCTGACCACGCGCCGGATGATCGCCCTGAACCAGCAGGTATTCCGCGCGCTCGGTCCCTACGGCGTTCGCATCGCGAAGATTTACTACTGCCCGCATACGGCGGCCGACGAGTGCGGCTGCCGCAAGCCGCTGGGCGGCCTGGTCCGGCGCGCTCTGCGGGATTTTCGGATGGACGCCGGCCGCACTTTCCTGGTGGGGGACCAGCCGGGGGATGCCGCCGCCGGAAAAAGCGCCGGATGCCGGACGGTGCTGGTGGGGGTGGGCGACGGGGATTGCGATTACCGGGCCTGCGGCTTCACCGAAGCGGCCGCGTGGATCGCGGCGCAGCCGCTGCCGTGAGATCCCGTTGGGGCCACGGCGGTTAGCGCCCGAATTGCGATGCGGCGGAAAGGATGTCGGTCTTTTTGAAATCCTCCCCCTTGAACAGGAGTGGCTCGCCTGTAACCTTGGCGAGCGCATAGGCGAAGCAGTCGCCGAAATTTAAACCAGCAGGGTGGCGGCCTTTGCCGAAATCATGGAATGCCTGGCGGGCTACATGCGCCTGCTCCACCGTGACTGGCTCGACCACGATGCCTACGCGGCGAAACAGTGCATCGCACTGATGGCCAACCTCAGGGCCGAACTGACCTTCAATAACGATCGAGAGTTCGATGAAATTCCCGGCTGAGATGCGGCAGCTTGGGGCATGGCTGATGGCCTGAATATAGAGTTCCGAATCGGGCTCTTTCGCCAGGACGGCGATTACCGACGAAGAATCGAGGATCATTTCGGGAGTCCGTGTTCGTCGTAGAGGAACTCAGCATGATCGAGATATGGCCGCTTGATATGGGCGGCAGCACGCTCGGCTATAGCCCGGATATCCGCCGCCAGCGCTTCCGGGTCGCGCTTGTGCAGGCGTTCGTATCGCTCGCGGAGCGACTCAATGACGGCGCGGGTCAGCGTCTCGCCGGTCTCCTGCGCGATGGCTTGGGCGAGACGGTGGGCATCCGGATCTTTAATGTTGAGGCTCATTGTCTCGCTTTCCGTAAACTGTTCTACCTTTCATTATAGAACCACAGCCCTTCCCTGCCCCAGCCGGCGGAGCGGTAGATCAGCAGTTTGTCGCCGGAACCGGCCCGGCACACACACAGGAGCTAAACTGGCTATTCGTGAAATCGGTGCTTTTCATTCTTGGCACGCGGCCGGAGGCGATCAAGCTGTGTCCGGTGATCCGCCAAATGGCGGCCGCGCCGGGCGGTCCAACGCCTCTGGTCTGTGCCACCGCGCAGCACCGCCAGATGCTCGACCAGGTGCTGGAGTGCTTCGGCGTGCGGCCGGATTACGATCTGAACCTGATGTCGCCGGGGCAGACGCTGGCGCAAACCACGGCGCGGGTGCTGGCGGCCCTCGATCCGCTGCTGGCCGAAGTGCGCCCGGCGCTGGCAGTCGTCCAGGGCGACACCACCACCACCATGGCGGGCGCGCTGGCTGCCTTTTACCGCGGGGTTCCGGTGGCGCACGTGGAAGCCGGCCTGCGCACAGGCGACATGGCCGAGCCGTTTCCGGAAGAGCTCAACCGCGTGATCGCCGGGAAGCTGAGCGCGCTGCACTTCGCCCCCACCGAGCGCGCCCGGTGCAACCTGCTGGCCGAAGGCATCCCCGCCGGCCACATTGTGGTTACCGGAAATCCGGGCATCGATGCCGTGCTCGAAGTGGCGGGCGCGCTTTCGAACGGGAGCATGCCTCCGGGCGAATGGCCCTGGCTGGACCCGTCCCGCAAGCTGATCCTGGTGACGGCGCACCGGCGCGAAAGCTTCGGCGGCGGAATCGGCCGCATCTGCGACGCGTTGGCCGAGTTGGCGCGCCGGGACGACGTGCAGGTCGCCTATCCGGTACACCGTAATCCGGACGTGCTCCAGCCTGTGCGGGAGCGGCTAGGGGGCCGGCCCAACATCGTTCTGCTGGAACCGCTCGAGTACCGCTCGTTCGTCGACCTGATGCGCCGCGCCTATCTTCTGCTGACGGATTCCGGCGGCATTCAGGAAGAGGCGCCATCGCTGGGCAAGCCGGTCCTGGTCCTGCGCGACCGCACCGAGCGGCCGGAAGCCGTGGAAGCGGGGACGGTGAAGCTGGTGGGAACCGATGCGGCGGGGATCGTGGCCGAAACCACTCGCCTGATCGAGGACCACGCCGAATACACGCGCATGTCGCGGATTCACAATCCCTATGGCGACGGGCACGCGGCGGCCCGCATCGTGGCGGCGATCGGGGAATTTGTGGCGGTTCGCGGCTCGACCGGCGCGCGGCGCGGCGCGCGCTGCTGACATCCGGGCAGCAGACGATTCAGGCCGCTTCGAGATCGACCCGGACGCGGCATCCCAGCGCGGTGGAGATATTCACCAGCGCGTCCAAAGAGAAGCGCGAAACACGGCCGCGGAGCAAATCGTTCATCCGCGGCTGCGTCACTCCGCAGTGCTGCGCGGCCTCAACCTGCGTCCAGCCTTGCCGTTTCACCAGGGCGGCAATCTGTTGCATCAGTTCGGCTCGCGCCCGCAGGTTGGCGGCCTGCCCCGGCGTGTCCGCAACGGCGTCCCAAACGCTGGCGTAGCTCTCGGGTTTTTTCACTTCTCACCTCTCGATAGTTGCGCGAACGCTGCACCTTGTCCAGTTGATAGCCCGCATCGTGCCGCGCGTCCTCGGGGAAGTCTCGCAGGGACTTAAGCGAGTCACCGAGAAAACGCACTGCTCGCATGGCTTTAATTATATCCAATTGGATATAGCGGGGCAGCGATTTGTTTGGGGCAATGGTGGAGGTTGCCGGCTGGCATGCGGCGAGCGGAAGCCCGCCGCGACCGCGCCGAAGCGCCATTTTAGAGCGCGGCGTGCCAGTTGCGCCGGGAGCTATTTGGCGATCGGCCGCACCGCGCCCCGCGCCCCGGCCGGGTCTGCCATGCCCGGCGCCAATTCCCCGGCCCGCTTCTCTTCGCTCCCCGGGGGCCGCCACGTATTGCACGATCAGCGAGATGCGGCGATTGGAGGCGTCTTCCGGCAACTGCGGCTTGCGCAGGCGCTGGTCGGCGAAGCCCCGCACCTGCGTCACCTGGCGCGGCCCCAACCCGTTCTGCTGCATCACGCGCCGCGCGGCGTTGGCGCGGTCCGAAGAAAGCTCCCAATTGCCGTAATTGCCGCCTCCGGCGAAAGGTTTGGCGTCGGTGTGACCCTCAATCGAAACCTGGTTGGGCAGCTTGCCCAGCTCGGCGGCCAGCGAGGCCAACAGCTCTCTGCCTTCGTCGTTGGGCTCGGGAGCGCCGCTCGAGAAAAACGCGCCTTTGTCGGTTTCCATCAGCTCGATGCGCAGACCTTCGGCGGTAATCGTCATTTCGATCTGCTGTTTGAGCTTCTCGGAGATATTCATCTTGCGAACCGAGGCCGTCAACTCGTCTTTGATCTTGTCCATGTTGTCGCGCGTCACCACGAAGTTGTCGCCCGACCCGTTCTCCCCGTTGCCGACCTTCTTCGAATGGCCGGTAGGGTCCTTGAAATAGCCGCCCACCGCCTCCTGCACCTGCTTGCTGGTGTTGAGCAGCCACAGCACGATGAACAGAGCCATCATGGCGGTCACGAAGTCGGCATAGGCCACCTTCCATGCGCCTCCATGATGGCCCTCATGGACCACCTTCTTCTGAATTACGATCGGCGGCATGTCGGCCATGGGTATGTCCCTCTACGCGGCGGCGCTCTCTTTAGCGGGGGCGTCCTCCGCCTTCTTCCGGCACAGATCCTCCAGCTCGTGGAAATCCGGACGCACGTGGCTGGGCACGGCGCGCCGTCCCACTTCAACCGCCATGATGGGAGGCACTCCCTTGGTGAATACGATCAGGCAAACCCGCAGCACATGATAATAGGCGTGCTCCTCTTCGCTGATCTTCCCCATCCTGGTGGCGATGGGCCCCACCAGCCCGTAGCACAGCAGAATGCCCAGAAAGGTGCCGACCAGCGCCGCCGCCACCTTGTGGCCGATCTCCTCCGGCGGTCCGCCCAGGGCCCCCATCGTGATGACCACGCCCAGCACCGCGGCCACAATCCCCAGGCCGGGAAGGGAATCCGCCATGGTGCTCAATGCCGCCACCGGCTCCTTGGCGCCATGATGATGCACTTCCATGTCAATCTCCATCATCTGGTCGATCATCGAAGGGATCGACGGCTCCCACCGAAATCGTCCGCAGCGTATCGCATATGAAGCTGCCCACGTGGTGGTCCGCCATGACGGAGGGATAGGCGCGTGAACACCTTGCTCTTGGAGGGCTCCTCGATGTCCGCCTCGATGGCCACCAGCCCCCCGCGGCGGGCGATGGCGAACAGATCGTAGAGCATCTTCAGCGACTCCAGGTACCGCTTGCGGGTGTAGCTAGAGCCGCGAAACACGCCGGCTACGCCCGCCAGCACCGCCTTTAGGGTATACGGCGGATTCCCGATCAGCACCGTGCCCATCGCCGCGCCGAAGATGATCACCAGCTCGGCCGGCTGCACAAGCACCGCCAGGTTCCCCTTCTCCATCAGGTAGCCGCACACGATGGCGCCAAATACCACCACGATTCCGATAATCGAAAACATAAATCGTCTGTCCCCGAATCCGTTACACTGCTGTTACGAAATCGGCGCCCGGGGACGGCCTGCACCCCAGGGCCGCCTCCGCCCGGCCGACCAGCTCTTCGGGCGTGTCTCCGGCCCGCACCACCGTTCCGCCTATGGATATGGAGCCGTGGATCCGTTCCCCCCACCACGGCACGCCTTCCAGTTGGACCAGCCGCCTGGCCAGGTCCATCCACCTTTGCATTCCCTGTGTCGCGCAGCCCGTCAACAGCACCATGAAGCGCTCCTTCGCCCAACGCCCGATCATGTCGTTGGGCCCGATGGCATTGGCCAGCGTCTCGGAGGTTCCATGCAGCAACGCGTCCACGGCGTTGCTTCCCCCGGTGTGGCACACCTGGTCCAATCCGTCCACCGCAATTGCGAGCACGGTGAACGGAACCGGCGACGATTCGTAGTCCTTCAGGTAGGCGGCGATGGACGCTAGCACGGCCGCCCGGTCCGGCAATGCCGTGTGTTCCTCGGCGGACGCGCCCGGCGTCACGATGCCCAATCCGGAAGCCGCCGGCGGCAGAACTGCCCGGCGGTCGAACCACTCCACCACTCCGATCATGCTCCCGTGTTCGTTGCGCAGCGGAACCGCCCGTATCTTGACGGGCATCTCGTGTCCATCCTTGTGCCGCAGGAAAGCTTCCACCGTGTGCAGCCGGCCGTCGCGGAGCGTCGGCTCCATGGGGCAGGCCACGCCGCACAGGCAGGCCTCTTTCTCCTCGCAGTACATCAAAAGGTTCTCGCCGCACGGGCGCCCGATGACTTCCTGGGCCAGATACCCGGTGATTTCCTCGGCGCCTTTGCTCCACAGCAGGATGCGCCGCTCCAGATCCACCAGGCAGACTCCCGTGGGCAGACCTTCCAGCGCTGTGCGGTAAATCTCTTGGTTCAGCACTCTACCCGATTCCCATATCCCATATCGGCGTGCGGCGCGTAAACTGGAGGCGCCCGACCGGCGGAAGGCCGGCGCCCTCCCTGGGGGGCCTGTTTTTTCGGCTTTGCTAGACTGGGGACCGGAGTCCCCGATGAAACGTTTCTTCCCGCTAGTGTGTGCGCTCGCCGTACCGGCCGCGTTCGCGGCAAACACGAGCCTGCGCCTGCTTCATAACCCTGCCATGAACCGCACGCAGATCGTCTTATCCTACGCGGGCGATCTGTGGACGGTCGGCCGCCAGGGCGGTAACGCCACGCGGCTCACGTCCGGCGCGGGGATCGAGGACCAACCCGGTCTTCTCGCCGGATGGTGAAACCATCGCCTTCACCGGCGAGTACGACGGCAACGTCGATGTCTACACCATGCCCGCCACGGGCGGTGTCCCGAAGCGAATCACCTATCATCCCGGCGCGGATTACTCCGTGGGATGGACGCCCGGACGGAAAGAGCATCCTGTTCCGCTCCAACCGCCAAAGCTTCTCCCGCTACACGCAGCTTTTCACCGTCGCCCCGAGCCGGCGGATTGGCCGACGCCCTGCCGCTGCCCATGGCATTCAGCGGAGTCGTATTCGCCCGATGGCCGGCGCATGGTCTACGCTCCGCTCGACGGCGGCCAGTTCGGCCGCACGCCGGAGCGATGGGTGGCGTGGAACCGTTATCGGGGCGGCGAAGCGAGCTACCTGTGGATCGTCAACTTCGCCGACCTGAGCACGGAGAAGATCCCGCGCACCGATTCCAACGACATCAATCCCATGTGGATCGGCGACAAGATCTATTTCCTCTCCGACCGCAACGGCCCGATGACGCTGTTCCGCTACGACCCCGCGAGCAAAGCGGTCACGGAGACTGATCAAGAACACCGGCACGGCGATTCGTCGCGGCCAGCGCCGGTCCGGGCGGGATCGTCTACGAGCAGTTCGGGCAGATCCGGTTTTACGACCTGGCCGAGCGGAAAGAGCCGGCCGGTGCCCATCGGGATCGATGCCGATGTGAGCGAAGTGCGGCCGCACTTTCAGAATGTCGAGCGGGAAGCGCGCGAACGGCCGCATCTCGCCCACGCGGCGTGCGGGCGGTGTTCGAAGCGCACGGCGAGATCGTGACCGTGCCGGCGGAGAAGGGCGACATCCGCGACCTGACCAACACGCCCGGCGTGATGGAACGCACGCCCGCGTGGTCGCCGGACGGGCAATCGATCGCCTATTTCTCGGATGAATCGGGCGAATACGCGCTGCACGTCCAATCGCAGACCGGCGAGGGGGCGGTCAAGAAGATTCCGCTCGCCGGCCGGTCGCGCTTCTATTTCGCTCCGCACTGGTCGCCCGACAGCAAGCAGATCGCCTTCAGCGACAAGCCACTGAATTTCTGGCGCGTGGACATGGCCGGCGGACAGGTCACCAAGATCGATACCGATTACTTCTATCCATACGAGGAGCCCGACGCGATATCGCCTGGTCGCCGGATTCGAAATGGATTGCCTACGCCAAGTTCCTGCCCAACCGGCTGCACGCGATCGACCTGTATTCGCTCGAGAGCGGCCAGAGCACGCAGGTGACCGACGGAATGAGCGACGCGCGCTACCCGGCGTTCGATCACGACGGCCAGTATCTTTATTTCACGGCCAGCACCAATTACGGCCCGGGCGCCCACCCGCTCGATATGACCAGCGACGAACACGAGGTAACGCGCAGCATCTACGCGCTGGTGCTGCCGGCCGATGCGGCGTCGCCCGTCGCACCCGAAAGCGACGAGGAGAAGCCGGTAGAAGCGAAACCCGCCGAAACCAAGGCCGACAACAAGGGCGCGACGACGCCCAAGCCCGTGCATATCGATCTCGCCGGGATGGCGCAGCGCATCGTGGCGCTGCCGATTCCGGCACGCGACTACACCGCCCTGGCATCCGGCAAAGCGGGCCAGATTTATCTGCTGGAGGACATCCCGGCCGATCTGCGGGCCGCCGGACAGCCGGGCGGCGTCCTTTCGAAGTTCGATCTCAAGACGCGCAAGGTGGAGAAACTGGCGGAGGGCGTGAGCGCATTCGATCTTTCCGCCAACGGCGAGAAGATGCTTGCTGGGAACCCGGCGCGAGACGGCGGCGCAGTGGTCGATTGTGCCGGCGAACGCACCGGTGAAGGCGGGCGAAGGGGCACTGCATCTGGCGGGCATGGAAGTGAGGGTGGATCCGGTCGCCGAGTGGAAGCAGATGTACCACGATGTGTGGCGCATCGAGCGCAGCTACTTCTACGATCCGAACCTGCACGGGCTGGATGCGAACGCCGAAGAGAAGAAGTACGAGCCCTATCTGGACTCGCTCGCCTCTCGCGACGACCTCAATTACCTTTTCCAGGAGATGCTGGCGAACATCACGTCGAGCCATCTGCGCGGGGGCGGCGGCACCGTCCCGCGCGGCAAGCCGGTGCCGGGCGGGCTGCTCGGCGCCGATTATGAAATCGTGAACGGCAAGTACCGGCTGCGGAAGATCTACACCGGCGAGAGCTGGAACCCGCAGTTGCGAGCGCCGCTGAGCGGACCGGGCATCAACGTGAAGGAAGGCGAATACATCCTGGCCGTGAACGGCCGCCCGCTGGCGGGCGCCGACGATATCAACGCCCTGCTGGAAGGCGCCTCGGGGAAACGGGTCGTGCTGCGGGTGGGGCCCGACCCATCGGGCGCGAACGCGCGCGAGGTGACGGTGACGCCGGTGGCGAGCGAGCAACCGCTGCGCAACCTGGCGTGGATCGAGGGGAATCGCCGCCAGGTGGATAAGCTGAGCGGCGGCAAACTGGCCTACGTCTATATGCCGGATACGGCGCAGGGCGGGCTTACCAGCTTCAACCGCTATTTCTTCGCGCAGACGGATAAGCAGGGCGTCATCCTGGATGAGCGTTACAACGGCGGAGGCCAGGTGGCGGATTACATTATCGACGTGCTAAACCGGCCGCTGCTTTCCTGGAACCTGTTCCGCTACGGCACCGTGCAGCGCACTCCGGCGGGGTCGATCCAGGGGCCGAAGGTGATGATCACCAACGAATTCGCCGGCTCCGGCGGGGACATGATGCCGTGGATGTTCCATTACACGAAAACCGGAACGCTGGTGGGCAAACGGACCTGGGGCGGACTGATCGGCGTGCTCGGGTTCCCCACCCTGATGGACGGCGGCACGGTAACGGCGCCCAACGTTCGCATCTTCAGCCCGGCCGGCGAATGGATTGCGGAGAACAAGGGTGTACCGCCCGACGTGGAGGTCGAGCTCGACCCGAAATCGGTGAGCGAGGGCCGCGACCCGCAATTAGAACGCGCGGTGTCCGTCGCGCTGGAGAAGCTGAAGGAGAACCCGCCGCCCGTGCCGCACCAGCCGCCATACCCCGACTATCAACGCCCGGCGACCGGTGGCGCGTCAATGGGTGGCCGCGCCAGGTAAGGGCCTGGCGGTGGTTACTCAGTCCTGAGGACGCATTTGTCCGGTTCGCAGATAACGGTTATGCCAGCCCAGCGATTCAGACAGCAGGTGCGGCGTATGTTTCCCATAGGACAGCCGCTCCGCCCGGCCCAGATAGTCGAGCAGCAAAGACTTATAGTCCGGATTGGAGCACTTGTCGATGATGAGGTGCGCGCGTTGACGCGGCGAAAGTCCGCGCAGATCGGCCAGCCCGTGCTCCGTCACAATGACCTGCACATCATGCTCGGTGTGATCCACGTGCGACACCATGGGCACGATGGTCGAAATGCTCCCGCCCTGCGCGGTTGAGGGAGCCATAAAGATGGAGAGGTATCCGTTGCGCGCGAAGTCGCCGGATCCGCCGATGCCGTTCTGGATGCGCGACCCCATCACATGCGTGGAGTTAACGTTGCCGTATATGTCGGCCTCGATCATCCCATTCATGGCGATTACGCCGAGGCGGCGAATGATCTCGGGATGATTCGAGATTTCCTGCTGCCGCAGAATAATGCGGTCCCGATAGCTCGCCATGTCGGCATTCACTTCAGTCAGCATCTCGGGACTAAGGGAGAATGCGGTGGCCGAAGCCGATGTTACCTTGCCTGACTTCAGCAGACGAACCATGCCGTCCTGAATAACTTCCGTGTAGGCGGTCAGCCCTTCAAACGGGCCTTCCTCGAGCCCGAACAACACCGCGTTGGCAATGTTGCCGACGCCGGATTGCAGCGGGAGCAGATTCGCCGGCATGCGGCCCTTTTTAACTTCCCAGCTAAGGAACTCCAGGATGTGGCCGGCGATGCGCTTGGAAGCTTGATCGGGCGCCTTGAAGGCGCTATTGCGGTCGGGAGAATCCGTGAGCACGATGGCCACGACCTTTTCGGGAGGAACGTGGAGGTAAGGCGTGCCGATGCGCTGGCCGGGGCTCACCAGGGGAATCGGCGCGCGATTGGGCGGCGGCTCGATCCCGTAGTAGATGTCGTGCATGCCCTCCAGCGCCACAGGCTGCCACGAGTTCACCTCCAGGATCACGCGCTCCGCCTGATCGATCCAGGTCTTGTTGTTGCCGACCGACGAACTCGGCACGACTCGTCCGTCCTCCAGCACAGCCGTTACCTCGATCAGCGCGACATCGAGCTTGCCCAGAAATCCATACTCGACGAACTGGGCGACATGGCTGAGGTGAATATCCATATAGTCCATTTCGCCAGCGTTGATGCGCTTGCGGGTTTCCGGGTCCGATTGATAGGGAAGGCGCAGATGGATGCCTCCCGCCATAGCCAGCGCTCCGTCCAGCTCGGGACCGGTGGAAGCGCCGGTGAAGACGCTCACCTGAAACTTCTTGCCCCGGAAATTGGCGTCGGCTATGCGGCGGGCCAGTTCGATCGGAACGGCCTTGGGATAACCGGACCCGGTGAAGCCGCTCATGCCGATCTGTTCGCCGGACCGAATCAGCGCCGCGGCTTCGTCGGCGCTCATGATCTTCCGCTCCAGCCTGGAGCTCAAAACACGATTGGTGGTGGATGAGATACTAACGAGGCTCCGCCTCAGACCGACGAGGTATATTTCCGTCGCGCCTGAGGGTGCAGCATAATCCGAGAGATGGCTCCGGTCGACAGTGGAGAACTGCAAGCAGTTCTCGCCAACGATTTAGGCCGCCGAAGCGGCAGTCGATCCCGAAGGATCGGAGTCGTACCGGAGCCGAAATGAGCGTATCACGAAGTGTTGCTGAAGTGCTCGCCGACCACGTCACCCTGGAAGTAGAAGGAATCGATCGAATGTACTTGAACGTTTACGTTCCAGGCTTGCAGCGGGAAGAAGGCGTGGCCTGCTTCTTTCGATTTCACCGCGGCAACCAGTTTGCCTCCAGCGCCTTAATGGATCCGATCAGCAAAACATTCGTTGCCGCCTTGGAGGCGTTCGCCCGTCAAGAGAAGATCCCCGTGATTGCGTTCCGCAAGGGTCAACGCAAGGATGACGCGGCGGCCGAACAGAGAAAGAAGTTCCAGAAGACAGAAGGCGTGGTGTTCATCGGCAAGGCGCAGGAGAAGACGCCGGTGTTCCGGACGGAGCGTCGCCGCAATGAAAAGACCGGCGGCACTTATCCGTGGCTCGTGCGCTCAACCGCCATGGTGAACCACTTCTACATCTACTGCGTGGACCGCGACTTTGGACCGTTCTTCCTGAAGTTCAGCACATATTTTCCCTACAACGCCAAGCTGTGTATCAACGGGCATGAGTATGCCAAACGGCAACTGGTCCAGAAGGGTATCAGGTTTGAAGCTCTCGACAATGGGGTCTTGAGTTGTGACAATCCCAAGCGGCTGCAAGCCATTTGCGATGGACTGAGCGCGGAGAAAATCGACGCCTTATTGCGGAAGTGGCTACGATTGCTGCCGCATCCATATGAGGTCAGAGATCGCAAGGCCGGCTATCGGTACCAAATTTCCATTCTTCAGGCGGAATTCTCGCTTACCCAGGTGCTGGACCGCCCTGTAACCGGCCGGGTGTTCTTTGAAGAGGTGATCCGCGAAAATCTGGATATCGGCAGACCCAGTCAGGTGCAGTTGATCTTCGACCGCCGCGTGAACAAGACCACGCCCGGCCGTTTTCGCACCCGAGTCATTACGGAAGGAGTGATCCCTTCCCTCCATGTTGATTACAAAAGCACTCGAATCAAGCAGTATCACAAGGAAGGGCGCGCACTTCGCACGGAAACCACCATCAACAACACGCGCGACTTCGGTATTGGCAAGCTACTCAAGAACCTGCCGGCACTGCGGCAGATCGGCTTTCAAGCCAACCGGCGTCTACTCGACGTCCAGAAGATATCCCACGATTGCTCGATTGGTGAGGACGCCTTCGATCGCGTCGTGCGTCCTGCCGAGGTCAATGGTCGAAGAGCTTCGGCCTTGCGGTTCGGCGACAAACGCGTCCAGGCTTTGTTCACTGTGCTGGCCGTCTTCAGTTTTCAACTTCGGGGATTTACCAACTCAGAAATGCGCGTTTTGCTGGCGCAACTGCTGGGCTTCGATCCAGCTAATTATCCCGTCGGAAAACTGACGTACGACCTTCGCCGCCTCCGGCTCCACGGCATCATCGAGCGGATTCCGCACAGCCATCGTTACCAACTCACATCGGATGGACTCCGCATTGCACTATTCTTTTCCAGGACCTACGCCCGGTTGCTCCGGCCCAAACTCGCCGAGATCATGCCCGCCGCTCCGCCGCCGATTCCATCCCCACTCCGCGCCGCGTTCGACCGGCTGGAATCGGAAATCGGCGCCTGCTGCGAGAAGGAGCGGCTTGTTGCCTAAACTTGACGCATTCGAATTACAATTTCTTAGACAAGGACTCTAGCCATGGACGATACCTTTGAAATATCGGTAAACGTTTACTGTAGCAAGTAGCTGGGCCGCTCTCGCCGGTCTGTCTCCCGAATCGCCGGCTACCCGGCTGGTAAGTCGGCTTTCGATTCGCGCTAGAATCACTGCTTAGCCCGACTGCCATGGGAGTCATTTCGTGATCATCACCAGCAGCCCGCTGCGCCTCTCCCTGGGCGGAGGCGGGACCGACCTGCCGTCCTACTACCGCGAGCACACCGGTTTCCTGATTGCGGCGGCCATCAATAAATACGTCTACATCACCCTGCATGAGCCCTTCAGCCAGGAAATCATCATCAAATATTCGAAGCTGGAGACCGTGCACACGGCCGACGAGATCAAGCACCCGATCGTGAGGGAAGCTCTCAAGCTGGTGGGGATGAACGATCACCCGCACCTGGAAATTGCGAGCATGGCGGATATCCCCGCCGGGACCGGCCTGGGCTCTTCGGGCAGTTTTACCACGGCTTTGCTGCGGGCGCTGCACTACCTGCAAAAGAACTCCGTGCCGCCGCGCGAGCTGGCGGAGCAGGCCTGCCACATCGAGATCGACCTGCTGAAGGAGCCAATCGGCAAGCAGGACCAGTACATCGCCGCCATCGGCGGCCTCACCTGCTTCACCTTTCACCCCGACGGGCAGGTGGGAATCGAGCCGCTGCGGCTGTCGCGGGAAACCCTGGACACGCTCGAAGACAACCTGATGCTCTTCTTCACCGGCTTCACGCGCAACGCGTCGGCAATTCTGCAGGACCAGGACGCCCGCAGCCGGCAAAAGGATTCCGGCATGCTGGACAACCTGCACTACGTCAAGCAGCTGGCGTACGAAAGCAAGGCGGCCATGGAGCGGGGCGACCTGCGCTGCTTCGCGCAGCTCATGCACGTCCACTGGGAGCATAAAAAGAAGCGCTCGCAGGGCATGAGCAATTCCCGCATCGACGAACTCTACGCGCTCGGCCGCGCCAACGGGGCGCTGGGCGGCAAACTGATCGGGGCCGGCGGCGGCGGCTTTCTCATGTTTTACACCGAGGACAAGACGCGGCTCCGCCATGCGATGGTCGAGGCCGGATTGCGCGAGGTGCGGTTCCGCTTCGACTTCGCCGGCAGCCAGGTGGTCGTGCAATCGTAGGAACGCATGCTTCCCGTCGCCATTCTGGCCGGCGGCCTGGGCACCCGCCTGCGGCCGGTCACCGAGAAGATTCCCAAATCGCTGGTGGATATTAACGGCGAGCCGTTTCTGGCGCACCAGTTGCGGCTGCTGGCGCGCAACGGCATCCGCCGGGCGACGCTCTGCGTGGGTTTTTTGGGGGAGATGATCGAAGCGTACGCGGGCGACGGCAGCCGCTTCGGCATGGAGCTGAGCTATTCGCCGGACGGGGCTGAGCTGCGCGGCACGGCCGGCGCCATCGCCCAGGCCAGGCACCTGCTGGGGCCCGGCTTCTTCGTGCTCTACGGCGATTCCTACCTCCCCTGCGACTATGCGGCGGTGGAGCGGGCGTTCTTCGACGCCGGCCGCCAGGCGCTGATGACCGTGTACCCGAACTCCGGCCGGTGGGATACCAGCAACGTGCAGTTTGAGGGCGGCCGGATTGTCGCCTACAATAAAAAATTCAGAACCCCGGAAATGCGCCACATCGACTACGGGCTGGGAGTCTTCGACAGCGCGGCTTTCGACGAAATCCCGCCTTCGGGCGCTCACGACCTGGCGGACCTATACGGCAAGCTGCTCGCAAGCGGCGCGCTGGCGGGCGCGGAAGTGCCGCAACGCTTCTACGAAACGGGATCGGTTGCCGGGATGCGGGAGCTGGCGGCATACCTGGCGCGGCAGCAAAGCGGAACATCGGGCAATCCAAAATGAATTTTTCGCGGCAGTTTCTCTCCGAGGCCAAAGCGGTAATCGATGGGTTGGATGTGGAGCAGATCGAGCGCATGGCCGACCTGCTGGCCGCCACGCGTTCCGAGGGCGGCAGGCTGTTCATCCTGGGCGTCGGCGGCAGCGCCGCCAACGCTTCCCACGCAGTCAACGATTTCCGCAAAATCGCGGGCATCGAAGCCTACGCGCCCACCGACAACGTCTCCGAATTGACCGCCCGGACCAACGACGAAGGCTGGGCCGGGGTCTTCGAGAGCTGGCTGCGCGTCAGCCGGCTGCGCCGGGAAGACACGCTGCTGGTGTTTTCCGTGGGCGGTGGCAACCTGGAGAAAAACGTCAGCCCCAACCTGGTGCAGGCCTTGCAATATGCCAAAACCACGGGAGCCAGAATCCTGGGGATTGTCGGCCGCGACGGCGGGTTCACGGCGCGCGCGGCCGACGCCTGCGTGATCGTCCCCACCGTGAATGCCGTCCACACGACTCCGCACGCGGAGGCGTTTCAGGCCGTGGTCTGGCACCTGCTGGTCTCGCATCCCAAGGTGAAGCAGGCGGAAACGAAATGGGAATCGGTCCGTTGAAGCGCGCCGTGTTCCTGGATCGGGACGGCGTCCTGAACGAGGCCGTCATGCGGGACGGCAAGCCGTATCCGCCGGCCACGGCGGAGGACGTGCGCATTGCCGCCGACGCCCCCGCCGCGCTTGAGCTGTTGAAGGGTTTCGGCCTGCCTCTGATCGTGGTCACCAACCAGCCGGACGTGGCCCGGGGAACGCAGACGGCCGCAGCCGTGGAAGAGATTCACCGGCGGATTGCCGGCGCGCTGCCAGTTGACGATTTTCTGAGCTGCCTGCATGACGACGGCGATGGCTGCGGCTGCCGCAAGCCGAAGCCGGGGCTGATTCTGGATGGCGCCGGCCGGCACGGCGTGGACCCGCGCCGCAGCTTCATGGTGGGGGACCGCTGGCGCGACATCGACGCGGGGCTGGCCGCCGGCTGCCGGACGGTGTGGATCGACCGCGGCTATCGCGAGCGCGGCCCGTCGGCGCCGGCCGACGCCCGGGTGCGCTCGCTGGGCGAAGCCGCCGCCTGGATTGCGGAGCAGATTACCGTTGGTGAAAGGATAAAGTGAGCACTGCTTTCAACGGGGCGCAAGCGCCTGCCCGGGGTCTCAAACAACATGGAACCTAAAGAACGGGTCCGCGTGGGGCTGGTGGGAGCGGGCTATGTGGCCTCCTACCACGCCCGCGCGCTGCGCAGCCTGCCGTTTGTCGAAATGGCGGGCGTGGCCGATCCCGACGAAGCGCGGGCTTTGAAGCTGGCGGAAGAGTTCGGCATCCCGCGCATCTACCCCTCGCTCGAATCCATGGCCGAGGCCCGGCCGCATGTCGTCCACATCCTGACGCCGCCGGCGTATCACGCGCCGCTGGCACTACAGGCCATGGACATGGGCTGCCACGTATTCGTCGAGAAGCCCATGGCTGAAACCGTGGCCGATTGCGACCGCATGATCGAGCACGCGCGGCGCAGGGGCGTGGTGCTTTCGGTCAACCACTCGGCGCGCCTGGACCCCATCGTATTGCGGGCGCTGGAACTCATCCGCGACGGCGCCTGCGGGGAAGTGACCGGCGCCGATTTTCTGCGCAGCTCCGATTACGCCGCTTACTCCGGCGGTCCGGCCGTGCCGCCGCAGTTCGACAAAGGCTCCTATCCGTTTCAGGACCTGGGCGTACACGGGCTGTACCTGCTGGAGGCCTTCCTCGGCCCCATCGCGCACGCCCACATCCGCTATTACGCCAGCGGCATGGGCGACCCCAACCTGGTGTTCGACGAATGGCACGGGCTGGTGGAATGCGCCCGCGGTATCGGGCACATGTACATCTCCTGGAACGTCCGGCCGATGCAGAATGAAATCATCGTGCACGGCACGCGCGGCGTGATGCACGTCGACTGCTATCTGCAGACCATCGCGCTGCGCAAAACCTATCCCGCGCCCAAGCCGGTGCAGCGAATCGTGGGGACCGGCCTGAATTCGTTGAGCATGTTATGGAAGGTCGCGGCGAACACGGTCCGGTTCGCCACCGGCCGGCTGAAGCCGTCGCCGGGGATTCATCTCTCCGTGGTCCGGTTCCACGAGGCCCTCTACCGGGGTGAGGCGCCACCGGTTCCGGCGGAAGAGGGCCGGCGCGTGATCGCGGTGCTGGAGGACGTTTCGCGCCGCGCCGACGCCGATAAATTCGAGTACCTGGCCGAGCGCGCGCCGGCGCGCCCGCCGCGCATTCTGGTCACCGGGGCCAACGGCTTTCTGGGGCGCGCGCTGGTCAACCGCCTGCGGCAGTTCGGCGAACCGCTCCGCCTGCTGCTGCGCCGCCCGCCGCAGGAGCCTCCCGCGGAGGATCTGCACCTGGTTTACGGCGACCTGGGCAACCCCGCCGTGGCCGACCACGCGGTGGAAGGCATGGATATCGTCTTTCACCTGGGCGCCGCCATGAAAGGCGGCCCGTTCGAATTCCAGAGCGGCACCATCTGGGGCACGCGCAACATCGTGGACGCCTGCGCCCGCCACGGCGTCGGCAAACTGGTGTACGTCAGTTCCATGAGCGTTCTGGACCATGCCGGGCACGTGGCGGGAGCGCCGGTCAGCGAAACTTCTCCTTACGAACCTTACCCCCAGCAGCGCGGTCTCTACACCCAGACCAAGCTCGAAGCGGAGAGATGCGTCCTCCAGGCCTGCGCCGAGAACGGCATCACGGCGGTGATCCTGCGCCCGGGGCAGATCTACGGCCCCGGCGCCGAACACGTCCCTCCAGGCGGCACCATCAATCTGGCCGGCCGCTGGCTGGTGGTCGGAGCGGGCGAAAATTACGTCCCCCTGGTTTACGTGGAGAACGTAGTGGACGCGCTGCTGGCGGCGGCCGAAGCCGACGTGCCGAACGGCGCTATCTTCCAGTTGGTGGACCCGCTGGGAATCCGGCAGAAAGATTATGTGGAATGGGTGCGCCGCTCCGGGCGCCCGCTGCGCGTTTCGTACGTGCCCGCCTGGGTTCTGAAGTACGCCGGCTTCGGCGTGGAGCTGTTGGGGAAGCTCCTGAAACGCTCCGTGCCGCTGACTCCGTACCGCGTGAAATCGATTACCCCGCTATGGCCCTGCGACTGCACCGCGGCCTATACGGTATTGGGGTGGAAGCCGCGCTATAGCGTCGAGCAGGGAATGGCGGCCACGTTCCCGCCCGGCCAGGCGGGCGCGAGGCCGGGCAACTAAGCGAGTTTGCCGGCCGCGCATCGTGCCTCCCATTCCTGCTTATGCCGGCGCCATGAAATCGATAAGCCGCTCAAATGGCAGCCGGAACCGCTTCGGCAGAGACTTGCCGGCATGCCGCAGCCGAAGATTGTCGGTGGCGTTCAGCGCCCGGCTGAACCGCAGCGCCGGGATCCATACCGCCGCTCCCACCAGCACCGAGAGGATCAGTCTCCAATACCCGGCGGTCACGTGCTGCACCGCCAGCACGGCGGCTATCATACACAATCCGGCCAGCAGGATCCTGCCGAATTCGTCCAGCCGCAGCTTGAAGCGCAGAATGCGGTAGGCCTGGAACCACACGGCTGCCGCGGCCAGGGTTTGCGCCAACCCATTCGCCCACGCCGCGCCCAGGGCGCCATGGGAGGGCGTCAACAGGAAATCGAGCCCGATACCCACGATGCCGCCGATACAGCCAACCCAAATCAGATAGCCCTGGTTCTCCGTGGTCTGGAGTAAGAGGTAGGCCGGGTTGTTCAGCGCCTTGGGAATGGCCAGCAAAGCACTGACCGTAAGCACCGGAACTACCGGCAGATACTGGTGGCCGTACAGCCGGATGATGGGGCCGCTGATAGAGGCAATGCCGAAGAGCAGGGGCAGGGCGACCAGAAGCGCATACTTGGCGCCGGAAATGGTCAGCTCCACCAGGCGCTCTTCGCCCCGGCCAAACTGCGCCATCATGGTGATGCCCAGCGAATAGCCGAAAGCGCTCGGGATCATGAGCGCGCGTTCGCAGAGGTTGAAGGCGACGGAAAAGAACGCAACCTGCTTGATATCCGGGTTCATGGCCTTCAGGATGACCAGGTCGGACCGGTCCCATACCACCACGTTCAGCAACATCAAGACAAGTCCCTGACCGGAGTAGGAGAACATCCGGCGTTTCAGCTCCGGCGGCACCTTCCCCACGGCTACCGGCGCCAATTGGCGGCGCACGTCGTACAGTTTCAGGCCCGTCTCCACCGTGGAACCCAGCAGGAAAGAGAACGCCACCCCGGGAAGATCCCAGCCCACCCATAAACTGACCAGCGTCAAAGCCACATTGAGGGAGCCGCCGATCAGCGCGGGCGGCGTATTGCGCTTCATCCGTTCGGCGGCGCTATTCGCCTGCGAGGGAATCAAACCGATCATGCGCGGCGCCATGTTGACCACCAGCAGGATGGAGCTGAGGCGCTGGGCGGGATCGCCCGCCAGGAGCACCACGGCCAGGCCGGCCGCAGTAATGCCGAGGGATAGTAAAATCTGGATGCGCAGGCTGGTCTGGTAAATGGCGCGGGCGATGGGGGCCGCATTCCGGTTCAGGCATTCCGCCATATACTTGCGCGTGGTCATCGGCAGCCCGAAGGCGCCCACGGCAGTCGTAATGTTGGTCAACCAGACCACATACTGGAAATACCCCAGCCGTTGCGGCCCGATCGTGCGCGCCACAAGCACCGAGCTCAAGAAAGCGCCGAAGAGCGAGAAGAAGATCTCAATCCCGTACCACACCGAATTTCGGGCAATGGTCAGGGTGTTATTGACTTCAGGGGTCGGCTCTGGCGTCAATGCGATTCCCCGCCGGCAGCCACGTCCACGGCCTGGCGCATCTCCCAGGTGGAAACATAATGCAGCTCGTGGCCGGAGCGCCGGCATTCCTGGGACAACAGCGTAAACAGCCGGTCGAGAGCCCCTTCGAGCAGGAGCGCCCGGGAGTTTCTTTCCTGGGCTCCATGGGTGTAGAGCTTGAGGAAGATATCGTTTCCGATGCGGGGCGCCAGCTCCAGCCAGCGCGCAATCCGGTAAGCCGTGGGCCAGTCCTGGTGCGCCACTTCTCCGGTTTCGAGGCGCGGCTTGAAGCGTTCGCTCCAGCGAATGCCGAGCGGCCCCGGAATCATGAGCAGGTCGCCCGCGGCCGGCGCTCCCGGCCGGACCGGCACGCCGCGGTCGTAGGAGCGCGGGCGCAGCGGGTCGTCCGTAACCCAATAGATGGTGTTGACGGTGCGGGACTGGGTGGGCGAATTGCCGGAAGGCATGGTGAAATCCGCGTAGCATCCCAGGTCGCGCAACAGGGTGATTTCGTTGTTCAGGCCGCACCATCTTCCATCCGGCCGGGAATTGTCCAACGCCCAGTTGCCATGGATGAAGCCGAAAACCGTGCGGCCGTTCCGCTGCCGCAGCAGGCCGTGGCGGTTGCTGAGCACATCGATGAAGCCGTGCATCCGGTCCAGGAAATTCTGCTCGCCTTCGCCGTCGTGGTGGATATGGATATCGAGGTCGGCGATGCCCTGCCGCACCATGCCGGCCAGGGCGTCCAGAAACGCGGGCCGGTACTCCTCCTGCGGATAATAAAACGTGTGCCGGGGCGGGCGGCCGCTGGAATCGGCGTGTTTCGCCGCAATCTTAGGCCACTCGCGCGTCCACACCTCCACCCGCTGCCCGGCGGTCTGGTCGGACGGGTTGAGCCAATACGGCTCCCAATGGTCGGCCAGCGCCAGCCATACGCGGCCCGGCCCGGCGGCGCGCCGGCGGCGCAGACGGTTGCGCACATATCCGGGGAACCATAGCTCGGCGTGGCGGGGAAGTGTCATTGCAAGTGCCTCAGAATAGCAGACTGCCCCCGCTTCGCATGCTGCCCGTCCCTCACTCGATTTCGCAAATCATCACCGAGATTCGTCCCCGCGCAACCGCCACCCGGTCGCGCAGAAACCGGAACTGCATCACCACCACCCGGCGCGATTCCAGACGCTCCCGAACCCGGGCATGGAGCGTCAGCACGTCGCCGGCGTAGGTTGGCTTCACGAACTGAATTTCCATCCCCAATTCGAGCGCGCGCTTCCCCGGAAAGTTCATACCGACAAAATTGGAAATGAACCCGTTCAGGATGGCGCCGTGCATCAGCTTGGCGGAAAACCCGCATGCCCGGGCAGTCTCGTCACTTACGTGCAGGGGACTGGTATCCCCGAACAGATCGAGAAACTTCTCGTACAGCTCGGGCGCGATGACATACTGCTGCTCGAATTCGGTCCCCGGGGGCAGGTCTTCGAAGGCAAAGGACCCGCGCCTGGCCAGCGTGTTCGGGACAATTCCACTCATGGCTGATCCTCCAGGATATTACGCGTTCCAGCAGGTACCCCCGCGCACTGGTACTATAACCAGGTAGCCAACGTGTTCCGGTTAGGCGGTTTGTGTTATTTTGGTATTCCATCATTTCAAGCTTTTTATTTCAGTGGGTTACAAGTCCCAGGAGTAAATACCCGTGTCCCAAGCAAGCGCCCCCGCGCGGGTGGAATCCCAATCTCTGAGCCGCCTGAAGGAGCTTGCGGTTCAAGGGGCTCCGGAGTTTTTCCCCGCCCTGCGGGAGCAGACCATGGCCGCGGACAGCATGGAAGATATCCTGTTGCTGTCTTCTCTCCGCCGCCGCCTGGCGGCGCGGCATTTCGTGGCGCGGCAAAAGCCGGTCCGGGTGGCGTTGCTAGGCGGCTGCACCATGGCTCCGCTCCACGATTTGATGGGGCATTTCCTGGGCACCGTTCCCCGTCCGCTATCGCTCGCCGCGGAGTTTCTGACCGGCGATTACGATAACTACGTTTCCGAGATCGTGGACCAGGACAGCCGGCTGTATCAATTCCACCCGGAAGTTGTGGTGCTGATCCCCTCTTTGCGGCGCTGCCGGTACTCCGGCCGCCTGACGGACGGCCGCGAGGGCCCGGAAGCCGAAGCGCGCCGCCTGGCGGGCCAGGTTATCGAGTTATGCGTCACCGCCAATCGGCGGACCGGGGCGGAAGTCGTCCTGATGAACTTCCCCTTGCCCGCGCGCTTCGACCCGGGCTCCTACCGCACCCGCACCTTCGCCTCGGACTGGAGCTTCCGCAAGCTGGTCAACCTGGAGCTTGGGGTCGCCGCCCCCGCCTATGTGCATATCTGCGACGTCGAATTTCTTTCCGCCCGCCGCGGCACGCTGGAGGCCTGGGATGCGCGGGGCTGGTTTGAGAGCAAGCAGCCTTATGGCCGCGGGCTGATGCTGGACGTGGCCCGCGAAGCGGCCCACCTGATCGAGAACCTCCGCCAATCGCCCAAGAAAGTGGCGGTGCTGGACCTGGACAACACCCTGTGGGGCGGGGTGGTCGGCGACGACGGTTTGAACGGCATCGAAATCGGCGATACCTCGCCCCGCGGCGAAGCCTTCAAGCCCTTCCAGCAGTACCTGCTTTCCCTGACCGAACGCGGCGTGCTGCTGGCCGTTTGCAGCAAGAACGACCACGAGAAGGCCGTCGAGCCGTTTGAGAAGCATCCGGAAATGGTTTTGCGGCTGAAGGATATCGTCTCCTTCCAGGCGAACTGGCAGCCGAAATCGGAGAACATCCGCCGGATCGCCGCCGAATTGAATCTCGGGCTGGACAGCATGGTGTTCGTCGACGACAATCCGGCCGAAATCGAGATCGTGCGGCAGTTTGTGCCGGAGGTGGAGTGCGATTTTGCTCCCCGCCGACCCGGCCGAGTACACGCAAACGGTCCAGGATTCCCGGTTTTTCGAGCCCAAAAGCATCACCGCCGAAGACAGCGAGCGCGTCAGCCAATACCGGCAGGAGGCGCAGCGGGGACAGTTGCTTTCCTCCGTAACCGACATGGACGCCTATCTCGGTTCGCTGGGGATGGAGGCGGTCATCCGGGAGTTCCGGCCGGTGGACGTGCCGCGCATCGCGCAGTTGATCAACAAGAGCAACCAGTTCAACCTGACCACGCGCCGCCGCACCGAGGCCGAGGTGCAGGCGTTGATGGCCGACCCCGCGGTGGCCGCGTTCACGGTCCGGCTGGCGGACCGCTTCGGCGATTACGGCCTGATTTCGATTGTCGTCGGCGCAATGGAAGGCGGCGTCTTCGATATCGATACCTGGCTGATGAGCTGCCGGGTGCTGAAACGGCAGGTGGAGGAGGAAGTCCTCAACGAAATCGTCCGCCTCGCCCGCCTGCGCGGCGCCACGGCTGTGCAGGGAGTCTATCTGCCGACCGCCAAAAACGGCATGGTCCGCGACCACTACCCGCAATTAGGCTTCACCACCATCGAGGACCGCGACGATTACCGCAGGTTCTCGCTCGATGTCGGGCCGTACGTCGCCCGCCCCACCCACATCCGTATTGACGAAAGATCCTATGACGCAAACTGAAGTGCTCGGCCGCCTGCAGCCCATCTTTGACGATCTGTTTATGGAAAAGGTGGAGCTCACGCCGGAGTTGTCCGCCGACGATGTGGAGGAATGGGACTCCATCCTTCAGATTTCGCTGCTGATGGAGGTGGAGCGCCAGTTCGGGATCCGTTTTCGCGTGGGCGAAGTGGAAAGCACCAAAAATATAGGAGAATTCGCCAACCTGATTGCCCGCCGTGCTGCCGATAAAGGGGCAACGCCCGGACCACGATGAAGCCGGCCTTTCCCTCCACCCGGCACGCGTTCGGCTTCGGCCTGATGCTGCTATTTTTTCTGCTGCTGCCGGTGATCCTCCACTCCATCGGAGGAGTGCCGCTCGAACAGGCCTACCGCGGCATTTCCGAGCGGGCGGGAGACTTCAGCTACATCCGGCAGGAGATTTTCGATCGACAGACGCCGGTGGACATCCTGTTCTGCGGCACTTCCCTGCTCTTCGAGGGGGTCGATCAGAACATCGTGCGCGACGGATTGAGCCGCGCCCTGGGACGCCGCGCCGAGGTGGTGCTGCTAGGCCAGGCGTGGGAGGGCTGGGACATGCATTACTTTGTGGCCCGCGACATGATCGAGCACCGCAAGGTACGCATGCTGGTGATGGTCGCGCCGGCCTTCCTCCACCGCGCCACCCATCCCCATGCGCAGCTTTTCCGGGTGGTTCGCTACGGAGATCATCCCGGCGCCCTGGATGGCCTGAGCTTCCGCTCCCGGGCGGCCATTTACGGCCACTATGTTTTGGGAGCGCCGCGCCAGATGCTGAATCTGCTGCGCCCCAATCTCAGCGCTCCCGGCGCGGTGGCGGATAAGCATAGGGGGACGCGCAAAGGCTACGCCGGCGCTCCTTTCGTCGAGCGGAACCCGGCTCCCGCAACCCTCGATCCGCATTCCATCTACACCTTCGACCGCGGGAATCCCCAGTTTCGCTTTCTGCCGCAGGATCTGAACGATTATCAGCTCCACTTTTTGAACAAGACTGTCGAGCTCGCCCGCGCCCACGGTGTGCTGCTGGTGTTCCTGCACATGCCCTTCCCCTCCGAACGCGGCATGGATTTCGTTCCGTGGCAGCGCCGCGCCGCCGGCCTTCTGGCGCCCGACGTGGCTTTAGCCGGAATCCCTTCCGCCACCATGTTCCGCGGCATCCCGGAAGACCAGTTTCTCGATTTCTTTCAAGACGAGCACATGAACGCCAATGGCAGGAGGTTGTTCACCAGCGAACTCACGCCGGCGCTGGTGGAATTATATGCGCGATTACAGTAAACGTCTGGACCGGATGGCCACGGCGTGGGTGGTGGCGCTTTGCCTGGTCACCTTGATCCTCCTGTTCCTGGCCGATGTGCTGACCGTCGATCTCGTTTACCAGGGCTTCTGATGGTACCGGTCCTCCGTCTGCTGGTCCCCTTTCTGCTCTTCCCTCTCGCGGCCGCCGCTGCGCTGCGTTTACCCGCCTGGCGCCTGCGCCTGCCCGTTTTCGCCTGCGTCAACGTGCTGGGCTTTCTCGGATTGTGCCTGACCACGCCGCTGGGCTCCCTGACGGGTTGGCAGTTCAAGCCCCTCATGCTGGTGGTCGTGCCGGTCTTCGCGATTTACCTGCTGACCGTCATTTTTCATTTCCTGCTGACCCGGGCTTTCGCGCAGCGCTCCGGGCGGCTGCCCTGGCTGGCCTTCCTGTTCCCGATTGTGCTGATGCTGGCGGTCAAGTACGTGCCGGCCGTCGCGGCGCCGTTTCACGCGCAGCTCCGGCTCATCGACAAAACTCAGATCGCGGAGTTCTTCCTCGGAATTTCGTACATGGCATTCCGCTTGAGCCACCTGGTTCTGGAGGTCCGCAACGGCGTCGTGCCGCCGCCCACTTTGTCCGAGTACCTGAGCTTTGCCCTGTTCCCTCCCACGGCCGCCATCGGGCCCATCAATCCGTACAGCGTCTTTCGCGAATCGCTCTATAAGCCGAACCGCGGCGTCACCCCAGTCGGCCGGTCGTTGCTGCGCATGCTGGTCGGATTAACGAAGTACCTGTTCCTGGCCAACCTGCTCGAGCAGCTCACGTATGGCGGCCTGTTGCGGGACAGCTACCCCCACCCCTGGATCGACTTGCCGATCGCGGCCGTCGCCTTTTACCTGTACCTGTATCTGAACTTCAGCGGATATTGCGACATGGCCATCGGCACCGCGGGACTGCTGGGGATCCGGGTAATCGAAAATTTCGACCGGCCGTTCATCTCGCGCAACGTGCAGGAGTTCTGGACGCGGTGGCACATTTCGCTCTCCGTCTATCTGCGCGACATGGTTTTCCAGCCGGTCACCACGGGGCTGGTCCGCAGGTTCGGGCCGGCTTCCACCCCGCACGCGGCGGCCTGCGGAATCATGGCCGCTTTCCTTCTGATGGGGTTATGGCACGGGCTTTCCCTCAATTTTCTGATTCACGGCGCCCTGCAGGGCATAGCCGTCGTCATCTGCCACTACTACACGATGTTCCTGAAGAAGCGGCTGGGCAAACAAGGTTATGTCCGGTATAACAAGTCTCCGCGAATCCGCTGGGCCGGGATCGCCGTGACCTTCCTGTTCGCCGCCGGCAGCCTCTTCTTTTTCGCCAACAGCATCGGCCAGGCGCGGGCGATTATGAAGATCCTGCGCTGACATCTCACTGGAAAATCGCCCTGCAGGTTATGGTACCGGCGGGGCGGGCCGCGAATCCGGAAAGTCCCGTAAATGCTTCAAAAAGCACACGGATCCTGGTATTGTGAGAAATCATGCATTGTCTCGATGGATGATTTATCCCCATGCTTTTAAAGACCTTCGCCGTCCATCCGAAGACCGTTCTGGCCTCCATCGCTCTGGCCAAGGCGATCCTCTTCCTGGGCTCCTACTGGATTCTCGGTGTGCAGCCGTTCGTGGGTTCGACCGTGGTCAGCAACGCGCTTCCGGCAGCCCGGCGGATGCTTGCCGAAGGCCGGTTCAATGGCCCGGACTCGCGGCCGGATAGCAAAGTGGCGCCCGGCTATTCGGCGCTGCTCGCCGTCTCCATCAAGCTCCTCGGCAGCAATTATCCGGCCGGGGTGGTGCCGTTGCAATGCGGCGCCGACCTGCTCATCGCTCTGGCGGTTTACAGAATCGCCCGGCGGCCGGCGGGGCCGGGCTGCGCGCTACTGGCCGGATTAGCCTGGCAGTTCTTTCCCCCGGCCCTGGTGCTTGCCGGCTGGATTGACCCGGATATTTTCCTGATCGCGCTACTCTCGCTCAGTACAGCCTGGCTGCTCGACGGACTCTACGGAGAGAAGTCCCGGTGGATTTTCGCCGCCGGGCTAGCGATGGGCGCCTCCGCATACTTCCGGCCCACTGCTTTCCTGCTGCCGCTCTTTTATCTGCCGGCCGGCCTGGTGCTCCGGAGATTCCGGCAGACCGTCGTCTTCGCCTGCGGCGCCTGCCTGGTGATGCTGCCCTGGGTGGTCCGCAACGTGGTGGTGCTGGACGATTGGATTCCGATTACGGTGGGCTTCGGGACCAACGTTCTGCAAGGTTCCGACGCCCGTTTCTTCAGGGGCGAAGCAAAACCCCAACTCTATCCGGCCATTTACGCCGAGGCCGCGCGCGCCGGCATCACCAAACCGCTGAGCGACCATGAATCCGGCATCGATGCCTGGATGGGGCGGATCGGGCTGTATCAATATCAGAAGCGTTGGCGCGACCGGCCTTTCTCCTTCCTCCCGTTCGCCGCGCATAAATTTCTCAGATTGTGGTACGGAACCGCCACCGCGCACTGGAAGACCCAGGCGTTCCTCGGGCTTTGCTCGCTGCTGGTGGTGCCCTTCGGATGCCTGCAATTCTACCGCTGGCGGATCAAATGGCGGCTCGCCGCAGGGATTTTTGCCGCTCAACTGGCGTACCTGGCGATCCTGCGTTGCGTCGGCCTGCCCATGCTCATGAATATGCTTCCCCTCTACCCGCTGTTGCTGGCGGGCGCGGTCGCGATGTGGATGGATCTGGCGGCGCGATGGCTCCATCCGGGCATTGCGCCCATGGCGGCCGCGGCGGGCTCCGACTAAACATGGGACTTCTGCTCACCTGCCTGAGCATTGTGCTGGCCTACTTCTCGCCGGACGAGCTGGTGCCCTCTCTGGCGCCGTTCCACATCCAGGTGTTCATTATGCTCTTCGGCCTGGCTGTCTCCACGGTGACGCTGGCGAGCCGTCCCCAAATGGGTCTGCAATACCCGCAATACATGCTGTTGGTGGGCTTGTGGGGGGCCATCGTTCTTTCGCACTTCAGCCGGCTGAGAATCCGCTGGGGCTGGGATGGCTTCTACCTGTTCGGTACGGTTGTGGCGATTTACTTCCTGCTCCAGCTCAATATTTTTTCTCTCGGCCGGATCAGGCTGATTGCCGCGCTGATCATCGCTTGCGGTTTAATCCTGGGCATCCAGGCCATCCTGGCTTATCACACCGGATACCTGGGCGACCAATTGCTGCTGTTTGGGCCGGGCGACCCGCGGGCGGCGTTCGGCAACCGGGTTCGCGGGTTCGGCACGCTCCACGACCCCAACGATTTCGGCCAGTTTTTGCTGGTCTGCGTGGCGCTGCTCGGCCTGTTTTGGAAGCCGCAGCGAACGGTCCGCAATGTGGTTCTGCTGGGACCTCCGGCGGCGGTTTTGCTTTGGACGATATACCTGACATTTTCCCGTGGGGCTCTGCTCGGCCTGGGCGCGGTACTGTTTTGCGCTCTTTACCGCAAGAAGCAGCGGGTGATGGCTTTCACAACCGTCGCTCTGGCCCTGCCGGTGCTTTTTCTCCTGCGCTTCACGGGCGGCCGCGAAATCGCCATTGACGGCAGCACCGCCGGCCGCCTGATCGCCTGGGGCGCAGGTTTTTCGTATGCCATACGGCATCCCCTGTTCGGCGTCGGTTTCAGCCGTTTCACGGACATCAACGATCTCACGGCCCACAATTCCTTCGTCCTATGCTTTACCGAGTTGGGCCTGGTTGGATTCTTCTTTTGGCTGGCCCTGATCGTGGTCAGCCTGTCGGCTTTGAACAGCCTGACCAACATGGAGGTGAAAAAACCGGACGACCAAGCCTATCTCGGAGCCGTTTACGCGCTGCGGGCCGCTCTCATCGCCTTCATCATCACCGGCTGGTTCCTTTCCAGGACCTATGCGGAAACGTTGTACATACTGCTGGCGCTGACGGCGAGCCTTATCCAGGTGCGCGCGGACCTCATCCCGGCGGATCAGCTCCGCCTGAACCGGTGGGCCCCGCGCACTGTCGTCTGGGCGGGCATCAGTATCGTTGCCGTTTTCATCATGTTGAAAATGAAGATATTTGCATGACGGGAACCGCTATACCTTACAAAGTCCGGAGCTGGTATGGAGTCTCTCGCTTATGCCGCTGATCGGAGTGGTGACTCACCTGTTCCCCCTGGCCGGGGAAGTCTACCGCGGCCAGGCGATCTATAAGTCCATCCGCGCGCTAAGCGCCCATGCGGACGTGGAAGTTCTATACGCGCAGGCGGCCTACCTCGGTAAACCCATCCCCGCTCGCGAGTATCGGTGGGATGAGTTGACGGTACGCGATATCCCCTACCGCGCCGTGCCGGTTCTGAGCCGGCCTTTGAACGGCCGGCGCTGCGCCCGCGCGCTTTATCCGGCGCTGAAGAAGTTGCGGTGCGATGTCATCCTGTCTTACTGGCTCTATCCGGAGGGTCATGCCAGCGTGGCGGTCGGCAGGGACTTGGGGACGCCGGTAGTCGTGTCTTCCAGGGGATCGGATTTGCGGCGCATTCCAGACCCGTTGACCCGCCGGCTGGTGTCGCGGACCCTGCAGCAGGCCAGTTATGTGCTGACGGTCAGCGAAGATCTCCGCCGGCGCGCCCTGGCGCTCGGTGCCTCCCCGGAGCGGTCGAAGACCATTTTGAACGGCTGCGACTACAGCGTATTCCGCCCCGCCGAACGCGCCGGCCTCCGCCCCATGCTCAATCTGCCGGCGGATGCGGAAGCCATCCTGTACGTCGGCCGGCTGGTGGCGGATAAGGGAATACTGGACTTGCTCGCGGCATTTGCAAGCATCGCCCGGGAGCGCCCCAGGCTACAGCTGGTGTTGATCGGGACCGGACCGTTGGAGCAGAAAATCGACCGGTTTGCGGCCGCCCACGGCCTCCTCGGGCAGATCCGCAGGTGCGGCTCCAAAGACCCCCCGGCGGTGGCGCAATGGATGCAAGCGGTGGATCTGGTTTGCCTGCCCACTTACTCGGAAGGCTGCCCCAACGTGGTCCTGGAGGCGATTTCGTGCGGATGCCCGGTGGTGGCCAGCAACGTGGGCGGGATCCCGGAAGTGCTCCACCCGGAATGCGGAATCATGGTGCCGGCACGAGACCGGACGGAACTGGCGAAAGCGTTGACCAGCGGCCTCGACCGGCCCTGGCATCGGGACCGGATCAGCACCGCGTTCGGCCGTACCTGGGAGGATGTCGGCCGCGAAACCTACCAGGTCTGCCGCGAACTCATGCCGCCTCCGCGCCGCGCCCAAAAGCGCCCGCCGGCGGCCTTCAAAATCGCGGTGGTCACGCCGTATTTCCCGACCTCCGCGCACTCTTATCGCGGGCATTCCGCGTTCCATACCGTCAGCCATTTGACCCGGCGCGTAGACCTGGAAGTAATCTGCCCACTTACCGCCTATGTCGGCGGGCGATGGTTGTGGCCTCGTAACTACGATCGGCCCGACCTCTCTTACCGGCCGCCCGGGATTCCCACGTCGTATTTTGAATATCCCGCCGTTCCTTTGCTGTCGCGTCCGCTGAACGGGTGGATTTGCGAGCGCCGCCTGCTGCCCTATCTGCAACGGGCCAAGCCGGACATCATCCTGAATTACTGGCTGTACCCGGAGGGACTCGCGGCTATCCAGGCCGGCCATGCCCTGGGCATTCCCACCGTGGTCGGCTCCATCGGTTCGGACCTTCGCCGCATCCCGGACCCGATCTCCCGCCGCCTGGTTCGGCGTACGCTCGCGCTGGCCGACGGCGTAATCACGGTCAGCGAGGATCTGCGCCGCCACGCCATTGCCATGGGAGCGGATCCCGCCAAGGTGATGCGGATTTTGAATGGATGCGACACCTCGGTCTTCCACCCCGGCGAACGCCAGGCGGCGCGAGCCATCACCGGCGCCGCCGCCGATACCCCAATGGTGCTCTACGTCGGCAGCCTCCTGCAATCCAAAGGGCTGAGCGAATTGATAGAGGCTTTCGTCTCCCTCTCCACTTTGCATCCGGGCACCCGCCTGGTTCTCATCGGCGAAGGACCCTACCGGGAGACGTTCATCCGCAAGGCCACTTCCGCCGGCGTCCAGGGCCACGTGATGATGCTCGGCCGCCAGACATCGGAGGCGGTCTCGGACTGGATGCGCGCCGCCGACGTGTTCTGCCTGCCGAGCCATTCGGAAGGCTGCCCCAACGTGATCGTCGAAGCGCTGGCCTGCGGCTGTCCGGTGGTCGCCACCGACGTGGGCGGCATCCCCGAGCTCGTCAATGAAAAATGCGGCATTCTGGTCCCGCCACACCAGCCCGAGGCGCTGGGCGCGGCTTTGCGCTCCGCCTGTTCCAGAAGCTGGGATAGCGACGGGATCGCCGCTACTTTCCGCCGCGGCTGGAAAGAGGTTGCGGACGAAACTTACGACTTTTGCCGGACTATCGTCGAACGGTCGCGGAGAGGCGCGTCCATCCTATGTGCCAGCCGAGAGTAAGCGTCCTGATGCTCACCTATAACCGGCCGCTCTATATCGGGCGCGCCATCGCCAGCGTATGCGCCCAGTCTTTCCAGGACTGGGAGCTGCTCGTGGTTCAGGACGGCTCCCATCCGCAGACTTCCGCCATCGTCTCTGCATTCGCCGCCGGGGAGCCGCGTATACGGCATTATGCGCGAGGCACCGTCGGTTCCATCGCGGACGCCTCGAATTTCGGCCTCGCCCGGGCCCGCGGCGAATACATCGCCATTCTGGATGACGACGACGTCTGGGCCACGCCGGACAAGCTCGCGCGCCAGGTGGAGTTCCTGGATACTCATCCCGAATACATCGGCTGCGGCGGCGGCTATATCCTGGTGGATGCGGAAGGTAGCGAACGGGGTAAGTTTCTGAAACCGGAACTCGATCCGGCTATCCGCGCCTGCGCGCTGCTGGCCAATCCGATCGCCAATTCAACTGCCATGTTTCGCAGGTCGCCGAACGGAACATCCGCCGTCTACGACAGCTCACTCAGCGGGTACGCGGATTGGGACTTCTGGCTGCATATGGGGAGCCTCGGCAAGCTGTATAACTTCCCGCTTATCTTTGCTTATTACTCGCTCTGGGAAGGGGGCGGCTCCTTCCGCCAGCACAAAGTCAACGCCCGCGCCGGCGTGCGCATCGTCTGCAAGCATCGCCGGGCCTATCGCGGCTTCGGGCTGGCGCTGGTGCTGGCGCTTCTCCAGTACGGGTATGCCTCTCTGCCCATCGGACTCCGGCGGCTGTCCTACCGGACACTCTCCTCTCTTAAGAAGAGCCTCGCCAGCGCAACCGTTGGCACGGACAACGTCTAAGATGGCCTCCCCCTCCACAGCGCGCGTTCTGTACATCAGCTATATTTTTCCTCCCTCCGGAGGAGTGGGCGCTCCGCGGGCTGCGAATATCGCCAGGTACTTTCCCCAATATGTCGAGCGCTTTTACGTGCTCACGGTGCGCAACCCCGCCACTCCCCTGCTCGATCCCACGCTGCTGCGGAAGGTCTCTCCGGAAACCACGGTCTATCGAACCTTCCATCCCGCCGTTCCCTATGCGTTGCGGGATCGCGTCTGGAAACGACTTTCGCCTCCCGGGGTGCGCGCACCGGCCCCCGCGGCCCCTTCGCCCATTGGCTCTCTGGCCCGGCCGCTGAAGTGGGCTGCGCGGGAGATCATCCAGCGCGTATTGTGCCCGGACCCGATGGTCACATGGGTGCCGTTTGCCCGGCGCAAGGCCGAAGAAATTATTCGCCGCCACCAGATCGATACGGTGGTCCTGAATTCGCCTCCTTACTCGTCGCTCTTTATCGGGTGTTACCTCAAGAAGCGCTTTCCGCATCTCCGCCTGATCACGGAGATTCGCGACGACTGGGTAGGTTACTACCTGGTCCACTTCGACACTTCGACCACCGATTACAAGCGCCGCCTGGCCGCCCGCACCGAAGCCGAAGCCATTCACCTCTCCGATTATGTCACCGCCGTCACCCCGGCCCAGCGCGATGCCATCCGCAACCGCTATCCCCGGGAGCCGGATGATAAGTTCTTCTGTGTCCCCAACGGCTATGACCCGGAGCAGTACGCCCTTTTCCACTGGACGCCGCGCCGCGGCAGCAAGATGCTGGTTACTTACTTCGGTTCCACTTACACCAGCATGCCGTATTCCCCGCTCGATTACCTGGAGACCGTCGACCGTCTGCCCGCAGCCATTCGCGACCGCATCGAGACGCGGTTCATCGGCAGGGTCTCCTATGAGGCCAGGCCGCTGCTCGAAAATCGCCTGCACACCGTGACGCAAACCGGGTTCCTCCCGCAACAGGAGGCGATTCTCCGCCTGCAGGATTCCGACTACCTGTTCCTGGTGATCGGCGACCCGTCCTCTCACGCCGGCAAACTCTTCGACTATCTGGCCAGCGGAATTCCCATCCTGTGCATCACCCCGCGCGAGGGCGAAGCCGCGCGCATTCTGGACGCCACCCGCTCCGGGCGCTACGCCCAGATCGGCGACCGGGAGGAGCTTGCCCGCATGATCCGGCAGGCGTTTGCGGATTTCGAAAACGGGACCAGCCGGACCGAGCCGGTGCGGGAGGAAATCGAAAAATTCTCCTGGCCCAGGCTGGTTGAGACGCTGGTCACAAAAACCGGAATCCATCCCGCCGCGGAGATGGCAAAGCCGGCCGCGCTTCCATGAGTCCATCCGGCTCGACAGCGGAACACGGTATGCATATCTGCTTCCTCTGCAATGAGTACCCCTCCGCTCCGCACGGCGGGGTCGGGAGCTTCACCCAGACCCTGGCGCGCGAGCTGGTCAGGCACGGCCATACCGCAAGCTCGGTGGGCCTGTATCCCATCGCTTCCCCCAAAACCGAAGACGACCAGGGCGTCACCGTAATTCGCATTCCCCAGGGCACCGTCCCGAATCTCCGCATCGCCGCCAACTACTGGCGCCTGCGGCAAACCCTGAAGCGCCTCCATCGGGAACAGCCCCTCGACATCCTTGAAGGTCCGGAACGGGCTTTCTTTCTGGTGTCCCCGCGCCTCCCCGTGCCCAAGGTCCTGCGCATGCACGGGGGCCATGTGGCCACCCTCACCCATCTCGGGCAGGTCCCGGGAAGACAGATGGTGATGGAGGAGCGCCGCTCCTATCGCGTGGCCACGCACCTGTGCGCGTGCAGCCGTTTCGTCGGCGAGGCCAACCGGGCGCGTCTGCACCTGGGCGACCGCCCCATTCGCGTCATTCTGAATCCCGTGGACCTTCGCATCTTCCATCCCCACGATCCGGCTCTCGAAGAAGACGGGCTGATCGTCTGCGTGGGCACCATCATCGAGCGCAAAGGCATCCGGCAGCTGGTGGAAGCCATGCCGCAAGTGGTGGCCGCCTGGCCGCGCGCCCGCCTCATCGCTTACGGCAACGACACCATCGACCCGGCCGGCGGAGAATCGTTTACCCGGGTGCTCCAGCGCCAGGTTCCCGCTGCCCTGGCCGATCGCATTACCTTTGCCGGCCCGGTGCGCCGCGACCTGCTCCCGCCGCTGATGGCCAGGGCCTCCGTCTGCATTTATCCCTCCCACGTGGAAGCGCTGCCCATCGCCTGGGTGGAAGGCCTCGCCATGGGGAAAGCGGTGATTGGCGCGCGCATCGGCCCCGGCCCGGAAGTCATCGAGGACGGCGTTTCCGGCCTTCTGTGCGATCCCCACGACCCCTCCGCCATCGCCGCGGCGCTGCTGCGCCTCCTGCGCGACCGCGATCTGCGTATGCGCCTGGGTTCAGCCGCCCGCGAACGCGCGGAGCGGTTGTTTTCCCTGGAGAAATTGATCCATCAGAATCTCCGGTTTTACGAGGAATGCGCCGCCAGGCGCTAATGCTTCTGCCGCCGCCTTTACCGGAGCGGCTCGGAGTAAGTCACCTGCCGCGGGCTTACAATATCCTCCACCGCATTCGGATCGCCCTCCGCCGGTCCATGCCACACGCTGCTGCCGAATGTGGCGATATAAATCCGGGAAGGGTCGAGCGGGTCCGGAATCACGCGGTGCCCGTCCTTGAAGTTGTAGCCCCGAATCCGCTTCCACGTCCTGCCCCGGTCGCTCGAACGCCAGGCCGACGAGTCGAACCCGCAGGCATACACGATGTCGGGGTTGCGCGAATCTACGGTTACATCATAGATCCGCCGGCTCCCGTTCAGGACATTGTTCCACTTGCGGCCGCCGTCGGTCGAAAGATAAACTCCTCCATCCGGCGGATTCGTCGTCTGGTACAGCTTGTATCGCCCCCAGGCCGACAGGTAGAGCCGCGCCGGATCTTCCGGATCGACGGTTACCGAAACCGGCCCGTTTACCCCTTCGGGCAGGGTTACCCGCTCCCAGCTCTCCGCCCCATCGTTCGAGCGGTAAACTGCGCCGTCATCTTTGGTTCCCGTATTCCCATCCTGCGAGCGCCGGATCGTCACCACGTACAGCGTCCCCTCCCGGTCCATCGCCATGCGCCATGTCAGCGGCTCCGCCGGCAGGCCGTTATTGCGCGCCGCCCACGACCGGCCTCCGTCCGTTGACTTGAAAACTCCGCGCCCCATCCCCGTTACATACAGAACGCGCGCCGCCGGCGGGCTTTTCGGGTCCAGCAGAATGTGCGTCGCCACCATTTGCGGCATGCCCTGGCTGGACACTGCCCAGCTCTTCCCGCCATCGGTCGAAACCACCACCCCGCCTTTGCCGTTCCACTTTCGCAGCATGCGCATCCGGGGCATGTCGTGCGTGCCGGTCATCACCGCCCACATCTTCCCCTTCACGGCAGGGTCGAACACCAGCCAGTAAGTGGTATTCAGCCACTCCCCGGGAACGCCCTGGCCGGTGGAGCTCACCCAGCTCGCGCCGCCATCTTCGCTGCGGAACAAACCGATATCCGTGTAACTGATAAACATTCGCTTGGGGTCGAAAGGGTCGAAGTGGATGCCGTAACAGGTGGTGACATCCAGACCGGTCGTCGTATAGCCGTGGTCGGTCCCTTGCGAATAAACGGCGTCCCAGTTTTTGCCGCCGTCGGTGCTGCGCATCAGGCGGCCCAGGTCCGCGCGGTACACCAGGTTCGGATTGTTATCGTCCACCGCAAAGTCCAGCGGCTGGTCGCCCCAGTCCGGCCCGAAACGATACCCTACCCAGGAATCGTGCATGTTGGCGGCGGTTACCGCGCTTTCCCGTGTCAGCACCTGCCAGGTGGCGCCGCCGTCGGTCGACTTCAGCACGCCGAAATAACGGTGCTGCGGGTCGTCCGCGGGGTTCCAGTTGTAATAGGAAACGTAGAGGACCTCGGGGTGATGCCGGCTGGTTCCGATGGCCGTGAATTCCGGATACGTGCCCTTGGCCGTAATCTTCAACAAGCCTTGGTTCAGGGAGCGCCAGGTGCGGCCTCCGTCGGTGGTGGCGATGAGGCCGCCGCCCACCAGAACGCCGTCCTTCACCACATAATCGTTGGCGGCGTACAGCACCGAAGTCCCCGGGGTTCCGCCGGACGCGTACGCATATCCATAGACCCAGGCCGTATTCGGAATCTTCAGCTTCCCCGAATAGGTCTGGCCGTCCCACACCGCCGTGCTGTCGCCGTTAGCCACAACGATCGTGCGCTTGCCCCGCGGGGAAGCCGGATCCACAAAAAGTCGCGCCCCGGTCACCGGCCGCGCCAGCTCTTTCCAGCTTTTGCCTCCATCGGTGGAAACTTTCAGCGCGTTCTCCGCCACCGAATACAAGGTGCCGGAGACTTCCGGATCGATGGCGAACGATTCCAGCGCGCCCCAGCCGTGGGAGGGAAGCAGCCATGGCTCCGCCTCGTCGTCCGTGTAAACCGCCGGCCGCGAGGTCGAATCCGGATAGACCAGGTTCCAGGTCCGGCCCCGGTCGTCGCTCCGCCACGCCCCGGCAATTCCCGTGAAGACGTAAACCGTGTCCGGCCGGTTCGGGTCGAAGCTGAAGGGCCCCCTGCCGCGCAAGTTGAATTCCCGCCAGGTCAGACCGCCGTTTTCCGATACGTAGCACCCGGTCATATCCGAGCAGGTAAATACCAGCTTGGGGTCGTGCGGGCTGATCGCCGGTTGGAGAAACGTCCCGCCCCCTCCCGGCCCGATGACGGTCCACGCGTCCATGCGGGTCGGCCGGACCACCTCGTGGTACTTGCGGATGGGCGACAGTTCGGTGTTCCGCTGCGGCGCGGCCAGTACCGTCAGTCGGGGTACCAGGCGACGGATGCGGCCGGGGCCGTGGACCGCTATCGCCCAGACTGCCGGAATCGCGATACAGGCACAAATCCCTAGCCTTTTCAAAAACATTGTTCGGATTATAACATCGGCATAGTTACCTTCCGTTCTGGTACTTTTGGCTGCGGAAGAATGCGGCGCCGCTGCTAAAATTGTGAAAACATGTACGCCACGGATTGTTGCCAGGGCGGGCGCCCCTTATGAAACGCGCGGCGGATTTGAGGGTCAAATTGTTCGCCGACGGCGCGGAAAAGAAAAGCATGCTCGATCTCTACGCGAGCCCGCTGATCCGCGGCTTCACCACCAACCCGACCCTAATGCGGAAGGCGAATATTTCGGACTACCAGGCGTTTGCCCGCGATATTCTTTCCGTGATCCCCGACCGGCCCATATCCTTCGAGGTGTTTGCGGACGATTTCGACGAAATGGAACGCCAGGCCCGCCTGATTAACTCCTGGGGCCCGAACGTCTACGTAAAAATCCCGGTTACCAACACCCGGCGCGAGTCCGCCGGCCCGCTCGTTAACAAACTATCGCACCTGGGCATCAAGCTCAACGTCACCGCCCTCCTGACGCTCGAACAGGTGCGGGAGGTGGCGTGCGCTCTCGAGGGCGGCGCCCCATCCTGTATCAGCGTGTTCGCCGGCCGCATCGCGGATACCGGCGTCGATCCCCTCCCCATCATGGCGGAAGCGGTCCGCATCCTGGGCCGCCATCCCCAAATGGAGCTCATCTGGGCGAGCCCGCGCGAGCTGCTCAATGTCTTTCAGGCCGACCAGATCGGCTGTCACATCATTACCGCCACTCCCGATATCCTGAAGAAGCTCTCGCTGGTGGGCAAGGATCTTGCCGAATACTCGCTGGAAACCGTCCGCATGTTTGCGGACGATGCCGCCAAATCCGGCTTCACCATGTAATCGAAATGATGTCGATTCCGCCGGCCATCGCCGCCAGCCTGCAAAGAAAGAAAATTCCCAAGCTCGACGCCCTGCGCGCCATCAGTGCCGCTATCGTCGTCATCTACCACTTCGGCTTCGACTTCTTTCCGGCCGGCCTGGGCGTCATGATCTTCTTCGTGATCAGCGGCTTTCTGATTACCTGGCTGCTGCTCGAGGAATTCGGCAAAAGCGGCCGCATCGCGCTCGGGCGTTTCTATTTTCGCCGGACCTTCCGCATCTTCCCGGCATTTTACGTTTTCTGGCTGATCACTCTCGGCGGGCTCCTGGTTAGGCATGGCCACATCATCTGGGGACAGGTGGCGGCGACTTTCTTCTACGTCGGCAACTACTATCAGGGCCTGAACCATTATCCGGAAAACGGCTTCAGCCACGCCTGGTCGCTGGGCGTGGAGGAGCAATATTACATCCTCTGGCCGGCGCTCTTCCTGTTTCTCATCCGCAAGCGGCCGCTCGTGCTGCTGCGCGCCAGTTGCGCCGGCATCCTGCTCATCTGGATTTACCGCGCCGTGCTGAACGCGGCGGGCACGCCGGAGTACTACATCTACACCGCTTTCGAAACCCGCCTGGACCACCTGCTGGTGGGCTGCGTGCTGGCCATCTCGCTGCGCTTCGGCTATTTCACCGGCCTCTACCGCGCACTTTGCGCCAGGGCGGTGTACGCGCTGGCCGTGGCCGGTGGCCTCCTGTTGTCCACTACCGCCGCATGGTTTTGGGGAACTAGCTACCGCGACACGCTCGGTTTCATGATCGATCCCCTGCTTGCCGCGGCGCTCATCGCGCAACTGCTGGCCACCCGCAGCCGGTGGCTTGGCTGGATGGATTCGCGTCCCGTGGTCTACCTCGGCACCATCTCGTATTCCACGTACCTGTACCACAAAATGGCGGTGGGAGTGGTGGCGAAACTGGCTCCCGGCGGCGCCGTGGCGCTGCGCCTGGCGGCCGGCCTTCTCGCTACCTATGCGCTGGCGTCTCTATCGTACTATTTCGTCGAGAAGCCGTTCCTGCGGACTCGCGATCGGATACAAGCCCGCTGGCTGGTCCGGAAAACAGCCGCCTCCCTGGTGTAGTTTCGTGGAAATTTCGCAACCCGACCCGTAGCGCAAGCCTCCGGCTTGCCGTCCTGGCGTCCTCGCCGGCATACTCCGTTCCTGGCCGCATGCCGGCCTGAAAGCGGCGCCGTGGCTTGGATGGGGATTGTTGGCGACCGTCTGCGCCATTTTTGGTCCGTGTGCCCCGCAACCGGTGTAGTTTCGTGGAAATCGGTTGCGTTTACCCGCCATTTTCGACTCTGATCGAAGCCGCCGGTGTAAGCGGGCGGTCGGCCACGGTGCCGTTTCGATCCGGTGGACCGCCTCCGCAGCCCGGTGTAGTTCCGTGGCAATTCCAGTGTAGCCGCCTGGAATTTCAGTGTAGCTGCGCGGCAATATCGTGCAGGCGCGTGGAAACAAAGTGAAGGATGGTGGCAGCCGGAGTGTAGATCCGTGGCCGCAGAAGTGTAGGTTGACGGCAATTTGTAATAATTAAATATTTTAAAATAAGTAACTTACAAGAACCTATAGGTTTTTCAGAAGTGTCTCATAGTACACTGCAACACAGTAGACCCGACGCCGTATCATGCCTGAGCTCACTTACGACACACAATCGATCCTCCCGGTGGTTGTTGAGGAGATCGATCTGGTGCGTGTCGAAAAAAGCCTGCACTCCCTGGGTTTTTTCGCTTCCACCGCCAATTGTGAAATCTCCCGGACCATCCTCCAGATTTTCCGCCGCCCGGACGGCCAGCGCATCCAGGCCAAGGCCGTCATTGAAGGGATTCCCAGTCTCGGTCTTCCCACCACCGCCGATCGCGACAAATACATGGCCTTCATGAAAATCGCCCTCGACCAGCGGGAGTTTCAAGGCCAGGTCACCAATCCCATTCGCTTCAGCGGCGCCGATATGATCAAGCTTCTCCGCCTGCGCAAGGGAGGCTTCCATTACGACGAGATCAACGACTGGTGCAAGCGCATGGTCGCCACTACCATCATGTCGGAATCCTCCATCTTTCTTGCCGACCGGCGCCAGTACGCTACCGATACGTTTCACGTGTTCGACCGCGTGGTTCTGGTGGGCGAAGAACTCAACGACGGCACGCGGTCCGAGTTTTACCAGGTCTACCTGTCGCACTGGCAGTTGACGAACCTGAACCAGGGCTACCTTCTGCCCCTCGATTTCAACGCTTACCTGAAACTCAAGCGCGACATCTCGAAAGCCCTCTTCGGCCACCTCAGCGTGTGGTTCTACGCCAGCCGCGGACAGGCCATTGAGAAGAAGTACCCGGATCTCTGCCAGCTCCTGAACATCCGCGCGTACCCGCACCTTTCCAAGGCAAGGTCGGTGCTGGAGCCATCGCTGGAGGAGCTCGTCAAAATTGAATACCTGTCCGGCTGGGACTTGGTGCGCACTGCCCGCGGCGTCGATTTCAAGCTCACTCTCTCTCCCGGTAAGCGCTTGCTCTCCCTGCCCAATTTTTCGGCCGTCGTGAACCCGGAGGCCCGCGCGGCGCTCGAAGCGCGGCTTCCCGGCTGGGTGGCGGAATTGACCGGGCGCGGTGTAGCTGAAAGGAAGGCGCGGCAACTGGCGCTCGACGTTCCCGAAGAGCAGCCGGTTTTGGACCAGATCGAGTATGCCGAACACCTGATCCAGCAGGACCGCCGCGGCCGGGGGAAAATCGCCAACCCTGCCGGCTTTCTGGTGTGGGCCGTTGAAAACGATCTCCAGGTTCCCGCCGATTTTGAGACGTCGCGCAAGCGGTGCCTTCGCGAGGCCAGGGAAGAAGCCGCCAACGATCAGCGCTTTCGCACGCTGCAGCTCAAAAACCAATACGACACCTGGGCCGGCCTGCAGATATCGGAATATCTGGATCGCAACTACGCCGCCGAACGTTTGGAAACGGCGCTCCGCGAACAGCTCAAAACCATTCGCCGCGAGCAGCCCGACTGGTTTGCCCGCGTGCCCGATGCAACCCGCCGCGAGCTCGCCAAATCGCGCTTGCGCGCCGCCATTCGCGACAGTCTCAATTTGCCATCTTTCGAGAGCTGGGTAACGCAAAATACACAGGAACAACTGTTCTGACCGAGGCTCGCCGATTTCCACTCATCTACACCAGCACCGTCCCGCGGCGGTGTAGCTTCACGGAAATCCGCGTATATTGCGGTTCCATGACCAGCGCCGGCCCTCCTTTCGCCGGGAGCAAGCAGCTAATATAAGCTTCCTATGGCACCAGCGGAAGTGGCGCTCCATGCGCCGGGACGTTCACGCGTGCGTCACCGGGTAGCCGGCATGACCGTGCTCTTGGGCATGGTCACCTACCTGGACCGGACATGCATTTCGATCACCGCGCCCAACATCATGCACGATCTGCGGCTGACGCAGATTCAGATGAGCTTCGTATTCAGCGCCTTCACCCTGGCGTACGCCATCTTCGAAATGCCCAGCGGCTGGTGGGGCGACCGCGTCGGCACACGCCGCGTGCTCACGCGCATCGTTGCCTGGTGGTCGGTCTTCACCATGCTCACCGGCGCCGCCTGGAACTACGCCAGCCTGCTGGCCACGCGCTTTCTCTTCGGCTCCGGGGAGGCCGGCTGCTGGCCGAACGTCACACGCACGCTTTCGCGCTGGTTCCCGCTGGCCGAGCGCGGCACCGCCCAGGGCTTCTTCTTCATGGGCACGCAACTGGCCGGCGGCTTCACACCGCTGCTAGTCACGGCGCTGTTGGGGCATTTCTCCTGGCGCATGGTGTTTGCGATGTTCGGCTCGGTCGGATTCGTTTGGGCGATTTTCTGGCGCTCCTGGTTCCGCGACGAGCCGTCGGACCACCCCGCCGTGCGGGCGGACGAACTGGAATGGATCGAGACCGGCAGAAAAATCGCGGCCGCGCCGCCCGGCGGCACGCCCTGGAAGGCGCTGCTCGCGAACCGCATGACGGCGCTCGTCTGCGTCATGTATTTCACCCAGTCCTACGGGTTCAATTTCTACGTCACCTGGCTGCCCACCTACCTGAAGAACGTACGCGGCTTCGCCTCGGTCTCGCTCGGCGTGTTTGCCGGGCTGCCGCTCGCTTTCAGCGTGCTGGCCGTTTTGCTGGGAGGCATGACGACTGACCGTCTGGCCCGGCGCTTCGGCCTGCGCGCCGGTCGCGCCACCGTGGGCGGGGCCGGCCTGCTTGCTGCCGGCGCCTGCCTGATGGCGGGAACCTTCACCGCCAACCCGTTTGCCTCGGCCGTGCTGATTGCGCTCGGCGGCGCGTCCGCCAACTTCATGCTGCCGGCCGCCTGGGGAGCCTGCGTCGATATGGGCGGCGCCCACGCCGGCACCCTCAGCGCCGCCATGAACACTTCCGGCCAGATCGGCGGCTTCCTCAGCCCGCTGATTGTCGGCTTCTGCGTGCAGTGGTTCGGCTCCTGGAGCGCGCCCCTGTACCTCACCGCCGCACTCTATGTCCTGGGCGCCATCTGCTGGACCTGGATCGACCCCAGCCGGCACCTGGCAGAAGTGTGACGCCCCGCTTACGCTCCCGCTTCGAGTTGCTGCTCTTCCATGAAGTAATAACCGATCATGTGCAGAATGATCATGTGGCCGTCCTCGATGCGCCCCATGTGCGGATGGGCCACGTGCAGGTTCAGCCCGGCCAGCTTGCCCAGCGCGCCGCCGTCGCGGCCGCTCAGCGCGATGGTGCGGCAGCCGATCGAATTGGCGTACTCCACCGCGCGCAGCACGTTGGGCGAGTTGCCCGAGCCGCTCACCGCGATCACCACGTCCCCCGGCTCGGCGAAATTCTTCAACTGCTCCGCGAACACGCAATCGAAGCCGACGTCGTTGGAGTATGCCGTGAGGGTGGAAAGCGAATCGGTGAGCGCCAGGACGCGAAAGCGCTTCGCCCGCCCGAAGCTCGCCCCTTTCACCAGGTCGGTGGCGAAGTGGGAGGCCGTGGCCGCGCTGCCGCCATTGCCGAACACGAAGATGCGGCGGTTCTCCTCGCGCGCCCTGGCCAGCAGCTCGATGGCCGCGCCCACCCGGCCCAGGTCGATCGAGTCGATGGCCCGCGCCAGCTCGGATTTATAGCGTTCCGCAAATTGCATAGAACCATAGTAGCGTTGGGCGCCGGACAGCCGGATGTTGCGGTCAGGCCTCGAACGCGACCTGATCGTAAAATCCGCCGGCCCATGCGGTCGGTTTCATTTTGACCGGAAACGCGGAGCTGAAATCCGTGTACGCCCGAAACACATCGTTCACGAAAGCGAAATCGTCAAAGAGGAGGATCGTGCCGGGCACCAGGTACCGGCTCAGCGACGAGAGAACAAACAGGGTTGAGGAGTAGAGGTCGGCATCCAGGAGAACGACCAGCCGGTTGCGGGGTCGCCATTCCTCGAGGAACGGCCCAAGGGACTCCTGAAACGTTCCCACCACGAACTGCACCCGCGGGTCGTCGATCTCGGGTACTTTGCCGCCGGTGGAAAAGAAGCCGGCGGGCACGGCTTTGCTGGTGTGTTTCCAGGTCTCGGGCAGCCCCGCGAAGGAATCGAAACCATAAAACCGGGATTGGGGGTCACGGTTCAGCCCGGCCCACTGGCGGATCGACTCGCCTTCGAATACACCGAACTCCAGGTAGTCTATGGGCTGACCCACGGTGCTGCCGTGGATGTGTTCGAAAAGCTCCCGGCGCAGGTTGAAATGAGGCTGGCGGTTGACGCCGCTGTCCTCGCACCAGCGTCCGAACCCGAGCAACTGGTGCGTCTTCGCCACCAGGGGCAATCCGCCCAAGTGCAGCGAAAACAGCGCCGTTTTCGCCCCTCTCACCAGTCGGTGCCGCGTGTCATTGAGCATTTCGGACCCAGTTTTCGACAATCATATCACAAGGGAATGTTATTGGTACTTTTCTGAACAAGGAGTCGAGATGGCGTCACCTATTCCACTCCGCTCAGCCGCAACCATTCCGGATGCGTCTCGGCGTGCACCGCTATCTCCTCGATAATGGCGCTCAGTTTCAGGCTGGCCGACCAGCCGAAATCGGCCGCCGCCGCCAGGTTGCTCATCGCAATCCACGGCACGTCGTAGCGGCGCGGGCGCAGGTCGCACCCCACCGGGTGGGGGCCGAAGCGCGCGTCACACCAGGCGGTCAGCTGCGCCAGCGACATCAGATTTTCCGGACCGCCCCCGGCCGTGTAGAGCCGCCGCCCGCCGGTCCGGCCGCACGCCATCTGCGCGTGGACCAGCGCGGCCAGGTCGCGCGGATGAAGGGCGTCCCGGCTCTGCCGCCCGCTGCCCTCGAAGCCGATATAGCGCAGCGGCCGGCGGCTCCGGTGCGAGTGGATCCAGAAGGAGAAGATCCCCTGCTCCGCGGTTCCGAACTGGCCGGCCCCGGCCAGCACGCCGCAGCGGTCGATCCACACCGGAAACCCGAACGCGTCCCCGTACTCCAGCGCCAGAATTTCGGACGCCAGCTTGGTGGCTCCGTACAGGGATACCGGCGGCTCCACCGGGAAGCCTGCCTCGATTCCCGCCGCCGTCACGCCGGCCGGCAGCGCGCGGGCGGCATCGAGCTCAAACACCCGGTCCCGGACCCGCAGCGGCAGCGCGGCCAATGCGTTCACCGAATAGACCCGGCTGCTGCTCAGCAGCACCAGGCCGGCGCCGTGCCGTTTGCAATATTCCAGCGTGTTGAGCGTGCCGCCGAGGTTATGCTCCATCAACTGCCGGCTGGAGGATTGGCCGTCGACGCCCGCCAGCACGCTCGGATTCGCGGCGGCATCGATCACCCAATCGGCCGCCGGCAGCGTCTCGAAATCGGCGGCGCTGCGCACGTCGCCATGCCGCACCCGCATGCCGGCGCGCTGCAGCCGCTCCCGGTTTTGCTCCGAGCCCGGCCGGATGAAGTTGTCCATGCCGAAGATCTGGACTCCCCCGGCGCGCTCCGCCAGGCTTTCCGCCAGTGCGCTGCCCGCAAAGCCGCAGATGCCGGTAATGAAGATCTTCATGCCGTGGCCGTCCCCGTCCGCGTCCGCCAGCTTCGCGCGATCTCAGCAAAAATCACCGGCAGCGGCTTGGAAATTCCCCAGTTCGGGTAATGGCTCGTCATCTTGCGCAGGTCGCTGTAGTAGCAGATGTGGTCGCCGGCGCGGTTCTGCTCCACGTAGCGGTACTTCACCGGGCGCCCGGTGGCTTCTTCGGCCATGGCGAACGCCTCCAGGATGGAGCAGGAGTTCTGTTTCCCGCCGCCCAGGTTGTAGACTTCCGCCACCCGCGGCGCCTGGTAGAACTCGTAGAGGAAGCGGGCCACGTCCTCGGAATGAAGGTTGTCGCGGACCTGTTTGCCTTTATATCCGAAGACGGTATATTCGCGCCCTTCCACGGCACACCGGATCAGGTAGCTCAAAAATCCATGGAGCTCGACGCCGCAGTGGTTGGGACCGGTCAGGCAGCCGCCGCGCAGGCAGCAGGTCGGCAGATTGAAGTAGCGCCCGTATTCCTGCACCATCACGTCTCCCGCCACTTTGGACGCCCCGAACAGAGAGTGCTTGGACTGGTCGATGGAAAAGCTCTCCGGAATCCCGTTTTCGTACCGCGCATCGGCGAATTCCCAGCGCGTGGGCAGTTCCGCCAGGGCGATGGTGTTGGGCAGGTCGCCATAAACCTTGTTGGTGGACATGTGCGCGAACGGGGATTCGGGGCAGAACTGGCGCGCCGCCTCCAGCAGGTGCAGCGTGCCCAGCGCGTTCACCTCGAAATCCAGGAACGGGATGGCGGCGGCACGGTCGTGGGAGGGCTGCGCGGCGGTGTGGACGATGAAGTCGGGACGGACTTCGCTCACCAGGCTCAAAACCGCCTGGCGGTCGCGAATGTCGATGGCGGAATGCTGGTATTCGGGAATTTCCCGCCGCAGCAGCGCCAGCGACCATGAGGTATCGCCTTCGGGGCCGAAGAACACCGCCCGGTGGTTGCTGTCCAGGCCATAAACCCGAAAACCGCGGCGGCCGAAGTAGCGGCAGACCTCCGAGCCGATCAAACCGCACGAGCCGGTAACGAGAAGTTTGCGCAAAATAACTCCGGGGCCAGTGGACTTCACTGTAACAACCCGCCGCCGCGGCCCGCAAATGCGGGTGATCTCCCTCCCAGGTCCCACAACCGCATAGTACGAGAGCTGCTGCCGGTTTATGGAACTGGAACATAAATGAGTGATAACGTGTTACTTACGGTCTCTGGAATGGTCCGCCTGTTTCGAGTTTTCATTCCGGTTGTAACGCTCCTCCTGCTGGCTTCGGAGGCGTTGCTAGTGACCGGGGCGTTCGTGGCGGCCGCTTTTCTGGCGCTCCCCGACGCCGACATTTACTTCACCACGGGGAGCGGCGTTTTCAGCGTAGCCCTGGTGTCCCTCAGTATTATCGTGGGCCTCTACCTCAACGACCTGTATTCGGATATCCGGGTAAATTCCAAGATTTTACTGATCCAGCAACTGTGTTTTGTGATGGGGGCCGCGTTTCTGATGCAGGCCGCCATCAGCTACGTGGACCCCAATCTGCGCATGCCCCTGCACGTGATGGCGCCGGGTAGCGTGTTGGCGGTCGGCCTGATGTTCGCCTGGCGGCTGGTCTTCGGCAGGCATGCGCTACAGGTAATGGGCGGCGAGCGTTTGCTGATGGTGGGCGGCAGTCCGCTGCTGGACAACATTGCGCGGCACCTGGAGGAGCATCCCGAAAAAGGCGTCCAGGTGATCGGGTTCCTGGAGGACACGAACCCCGCCGCGCTGGGCCCGGGCAAACATCTGGGCCGGCTGGAAGCGCTGCGCGAAGTGGCTGCCGCCACCCGGCCCACGCGGATCGTGGTGGGAATGGTGGAACGGCGGAACCGCCTTCCCGTCGGCGACCTGCTGGACCTGCGCTTCGGCGGCCACATCGTGGAAGAGGCCGCCACGGCCTATGAGCGGGTCTGCGGCCGGGTGCCGATCCACGAGTTGCGGCCTTCCCAGCTGATTTACACCAGCGATTTCGGCCGCATCCGCCACACCATGCTGTATCAGACCGTGGCCAACCGGTCCACCGCGGTGGCGGGGCTCATCCTCACCGCGCCCTTCCTGCTGCTCACCGCGCTGGCCGTGCGGCTGTCTTCGCCCGGGCCGATCCTGTACCGCCAGCTGCGCACGGGTTTGGGCGGCGAGCCGTTCACGCTTTACAAGTTCCGTTCCATGCGCGTGGATGCGGAAGCGGGTACCGGCGCCGTCTGGGCGGCGAAGAACGATCCGCGGGTGACCGCCGTCGGCCGCATTATCCGCAAAATCCGCCTCGACGAGCTGCCGCAGCTCTGGAATGTTCTGAAGGGCGAAATGTCGATCGTCGGCCCGCGCCCGGAGCGGCCGGAATTCGTCAAACTGCTGTCCGAGCGGATCCCGTATTACCGCCAGCGGCACGCCGTGCGCCCCGGCATCACCGGCTGGGCGCAGATCAGCTATAAGTACGGCGACACCGTGGAAGATACCATGGTCAAGCTGGAATACGACCTGTACTACATCAAGCACATGTCGTTCAGCCTGGACCTCTACATCATTTTCCACACCATGAAAGCGATGCTGCTGTCGCGGGGCTCGCAGTAGCCGTGAAAACGGGTGACGCGCCGCGTCGTCCGCCTCAGCGATCTTATACGGTCCGCTGAAAGCCATTGAAAACGGCTCCTTATTTCCGCTAACATATATGTCCACTAGCGTGCCACTACACTTACGCCAGGTAGTCCGCGAAATCCGCGGCCGAATTCTTCCGGACGAATCTCACGCGGCTTCGGGCGAGGTCTTCCCGGCGCTGGCGCCGCTGCGCGACGCGATCTCCAAACTCGGCTACTCGAACCAACAGTTATGCTCCATCCGGCACAACGTCGGAAGAATGCCGCCGGGGCCGAATACGGCCCGGGCGCGGCTCGGAGCAGCCCTGGTCCGAATCGTCCGCCAGATGCTGTTCTGGTATACACCGCAGATTCACACGTTCCACGACGCGACCTCCGAAATGAGTCAAAACCTCTGCGCCGTAGTGGAAAAGCAATATGCGGCTCTGCAGCGGCTTCACGTGGAGGTTGCGGAATTACGCTCGGAGTTGCGGGTCAGGCGAGGAATGGCGGCGGATGCGCCGCTCCGGCCCGCCGCGTCCGACCCCGCTTTCGATCACCTGCTCTTCTCTCTGCAGAACCGGCATCCGCAGGCGGACGGAGAGCGCCAGGCGGAGTTACGGGACTATGCGGAAGCCATCGAAGCACGGATGCCGCCGGTCCCGGACGGGCCGTGGCTCGACCTGCGCTGCGGGCGCGGGGACTGGTTGGAGGTGAACGCGGCCAGGGGGCGCGACATTCTGGGGCTCGACCAGAACACGGCGGCGGTGGAGCATTGCAGAGCGCGAGGGTTGAACGCGGTGGCGCGAGATCCCGTAACCTATCTCCATACCGTCGCGGATAGCACTTACAGCGTGGTCAGCGCCCTGGAGGTAATCGAGCGCCATCCTCCGGCCTACGTTGCCCGGCTCCTGCGGGAGGCGGTACGAGTGCTGAAACCCGAAGGCTTCCTGCTGTTCGAAGCCGAAAATCCGGCCAGCCTCGTGGGAGCGTCCGAAGAGCTGTGGGCCGACCCGGCCGTGCTGAGGCCGTGGCCCGCCCCTACCGCCGAGTTCTTTCTCGAATACTTCGGACTGCAAATCGTCAGCCGGCGGGTCCTCGGGCCATACCCGGCGGAGGAGCGCCTTCCGTTTACGGAGCTGGATTTTATACAGCAGTTGAATGCGCGCCTGTACGGGCCCCGCCGCTACGCGCTGCTGGGGCGGCGCCCCGCCGCCGTGGCGGCCGGCGTTTCATGAGCGCGCCGCTCCGGGTGGCGATGCTGACCCCGCTGCCCCCCGCAAGAACCGGCACGGCGGAGTACGGGGCCGAACTGACGGCCGAGCTGCGGAAGCTCGTCGACCTGCGCGTCTTCGAGAAGGCCTGCGACGCGAAGTTGAAGGGCTTCGATGCGGTGGTGTACCAAATGGGGAACAACCCGTACCATTCGGCCATCTACCAGCGCGCCCTGGGCGAACCCGGCATCACCGTGCTTCATGAGGCAAACCTGCACGACCTGATTCGGGGGGCGCTCCTCAACGGCAGCGGCGAGCGAGCCTATATCCGGGAGGTCATGTACGAGATATTCGGGAACGACCTGGAAGACCCGGCGCGCGGCAGCCTCTTTGAGGTGCCGCAGGCGCGCACGTTTACCATGCTGCGGCGGCTGCTGGATCACAGCCGGCGCTGTATCGTGCATAGCGCCTACACGGAACGGATTGCGCGTCAGAAGGGTTTTAAGGCACCCATCGCCATCATTCCCCATGGATCGTCGGTGCGGAATATCGAAGCGGGTTCCACGCGGGACGCCCTCAAGATCCCGCGCGGCATTCCCCTGATCGGTCTTTTCGGCTATCACCGGCCCGACAAGCGCGAGGCAGCGGGCCTCCAGGCGTTCCGCCGCATCCTGGCGAAGCATCCGGACGCGCATCTCCTGATCGCCGGGCAGCCCCATCCGGAAGTGCCTGTCGAGGAATGGATCGGACACAGGGGGCTGAAATCTCAAATCCGCGTGGTCGGCTACCAACCCCTCGCGGAGTACGACCGGTGCCTGGCTGCCTGCGACATTATCGTGAATCTGCGGTGGCCCACCTACGGCGAGACCTCGGGCACAATGATGCGCGCGTTCGGCCTGGGCAAGGCGGTGGTCGTCTCGGATACGGGTGCTTCCGGCGAACTGCCGGACGACATTTGCGTCCATATCCCGCCCGACCGATTCGAGGAGCCGACGCTGGCGGGCGTGCTCGAATGGCTGGTCGAGGCGCCTTCCCGAAGGGAACAAATCGGCTGCCTGGCTCAGGAATGGGTGCGGGAAACCTGCTCCTGGGCGCGCGTCGCGCAGATGTACGCCTCGTTTCTCCAGGACGCCGCCGATCGCCATGGCACGGGACCGACGGGCGCCCCGGAAGCGGCGCTCCATGCCGCGCCGGTCGTGACCCGGCCGCTCGATTTCGAGGCCGCGGAAGCCTACATCCGCCGTTGGGTTTCTCCTTCCTCGCCCGCGGAGGAGTATTTCAGGACACACCGGCATCGGCTGGTGCGAACGCTGCAGATGATACCGCGCGGAGAGAAAGATGGATCGATCCTGGAACTCGGGTGTTATCTGCAGATCACTCCCGCCCTCCGGAACCTGCTCGGCTACGCGCAGGTGAGGGGGGCCTATCTCGGATCCCCCGGAGAAGCCGTAAGACGCGCGGTGATGGCGCAGGACGGGGAGGAATTCGAGTGTCTCATCGACCTCTTCAACGCCGAGACCGACCGGTTTCCGTACCCGGACGGGTACTTCTCCACCGTGCTGTGCTGTGAGTTGCTGGAACACCTGGAACGCGACCCGATGCACATGATGAGCGAAATTCATCGCGTCCTCAAGGACGGAGGCGTCCTGCTGCTGACCACGCCCAATATCGTTTCCATGCGCGCAGTCGGCCAGTGCCTCAAGGGCGCCCATCCCGCATCGTTCCGGCGCTACACGCGAATCAAGCCGGGAAGCGAAACGGAAGCCGGCCATTCCCGCGAATACACGCCCGATGAGGTGCGGCTGCTGTTGGCGGACGCGGGCTTCACGCTGCTATCGGTTGAGACCGGGCCCTACGGCGAGACCGGACCGGAGGAGCCGGGCTGGGTGGAGCCCGTCTTGCGGAAGCTGAATTTGCCGACCGCGCTGCGCGGGGACTGTATCTTCGCCGCCGGCCGAAAAGAGCCGGGCCCGCGAAAGCGCTTCCCGACCTGGCTGTATGGCGACTGATCCAAGTGATCGGCCTGGCGGCCGGATTTGGTCATCGGCTGCGGCGGTGGCGGTCAGCCTGCCAAAACTCGCCAAGGTTGGCCGCCGGACTCAGGCATCCGGGGTGAAGATGTTGGGCGCTCCGCAAGAGGGACAGACGTAGATCGCGAATCCGTAGCTCCGCACCAGCGGCCCCGCGAGGGTAAGCTGATCGCTCGAGGCCACGTCGCCGCAGCGAATGCAGCCGTTGAGCCGGGCACGAACGTCGGGCGCGGCATGCTGCCCGCCGAAGTAGTATCCGGCGCCGCCCCGGATCATGCGGACGCCGAAGCGCCGGTCGAGGCCGCGGAGAAGCGCGCTCCAGACCGCCCAGAACCGCGTGCCTGCCGTGAGCGGCTTCGTTTTGGCAATGGGGCGCCTGGAGCCGAGCGCGCGGGCGAGGTCCCTTTTCCAGCGGCAGGGTAGATTCAGCTGCCCGGCGATACCGGTGGCGAGCTGCTCGCTGGCGGCGGGCACTTCGACATAGACGCCGCCCTGGTCCTCGAGGACGCGCCGCAGCTCCGGCCAGCCGGCATCGTCCACGGGGTCGCGCCAGACGATTCCAGCGAACTGGCCGTTGCGGAACGGGAGGCGGCGCGGGTCCACCACGACGGGTGCGCCCGGTGCGCCGCCGGCAGTGGTCATGACGGTGCACTGTCCGTGCGCGAATTCGAGCAGTCTCCCACCCGCGGCGGCCGTCCGGAAGACGTCCGGCGCCTGCGGGATGCCCACGCTGATGCGCTCGGACGCGATTCGGGCCGAGCCGTGAAAAACGTCGATTCGATGACTGCCCGGTCCAACGCCGCCGCCCAGGAAGGCATTGAACTCATACCGGGCCTTCTGCTCGTCGGTACAGAAACCCTCCGAGCATTTGACGGACTTGCCGTCGACTTCGGCGAAGACCCGATCCGGCTGAGTGACGTGGTCCAGGACGATCTTGACGAAGCGGCTGATGACCATCCGGCCGGACAGGACGTTGACGCCGTCCGTTAGCTTGAACAACGCCGGCTGCGCGCTCTCGGCATCGACGATTTGCACCGGAAAGCGGTTGGAAACGGCGCGTCCGCGCCACCGGAGCTCCACGCCGCTTGCGCCGGATGCGGTCAGCGGCGGGGCTGAAATCCGAAGCTCTGCCACGCCGTCCGGGGAGGGAATGTCAATGAACCGGACGCCTGCCGTTTGCCGGCCGATGGACGCCGCCAGGTCGGCCACGTCCCAGTCCGGATTGACTCTCGTCACCGTAAGGGTGAGTTCGGTGGCGCGGCCGGCGGCGATGAAGCCAGGTCCGGCGGCGGATCTCACGTCCAGAATTTCCGCCGCGGGAAAATCCACGGCGGTGGTGTCTCTCCACCGCGGGCGCCGCTTGCGCCAGGTGGTCCACATGTACTGGCCGTTGATGCCTTCGAGCGCCAGGACCTGGCAGTCCGCTTCGCGCGCCAGTTGCACGACCGCGGATGCCGGCACGCGCGCGCCATCCCAGGTAGAGAACTTGGGAGCATCCCGCGGAAGACCGTTGATCTGGCAGGTCAGGATGCCGCCATATTTCAGCACGCGCGTGGCCTCGCGCAGGTACTCGAGCACGACCTCGCGGGAAGGAATGTGCTGGAACACGGCATACGAGTAAACGAAATCCATCGACTCGTCTTCGAACGACGACAGGTCCGCGCCGGAATTGGCGCCGACATGGGCGTTGTGGATGCCGGCCAGGTTGCGCCTGGCAAGCTCGATCATGCGGTCCGACACATCGACCCCATGGATTTCCGCGAAGGATTCCGAGAGAGGGCGCATCAGCCGGGACGGACCGCATCCGATCTCGAGCCCACGGCATTCCCGGGATGGCGCCAGGAGGCGCCGCATCTCATGACGGAGCCACGCCAGGACCTCCCCGGCCGTATCGAAGAATTCCCGGTCGTCCTGCCGCCGCCGCCCGAATGCGACGTAGTAGTAAGCGTCCTCGGAAGCGCGCTCATTCCAATCCGAACGCATGCGTCTCAGAACGGAGTCGGCCATGGAAGAAAGATACTACCATGGCGCGGCAACAGACTTATTGGCGCCGTTTCCGCGGGGAGTAATCGATATCTTCGCGAGTAAGGTTCGGGTTATAGAACGGATCGTTGGCAATCGCCCCGGACCACGTCCGCTGGAAAAGCTCTACTTCCGCGCGTAAAGGAATGCGATGGACCAGCCGCTTGGAGAACGATTCGGGGTGGCACAGTTCCGCGTACGGCGTATACAGCACGCGATAGCCGAGCGCGCCGATCCGGAGGCAGAGGTCCACTGTAATGGTCTCAAGAATTTGGACAAAAAATCGGCTTTTCTTAGATGGTGGGCGGCATTGAAAATGAAGGAGAGTCAATGCCCCGAACGCGCAAGAGTCACCCACCCAGCCTGAAGGCCAAAGTTGCCATCGAGGCCATCAAGGGCCACAAAACGGCCGCCCAGATCGCCCAAATGTTCGGCGTCCACCCGACCCAGGTCGGCGGCTGGAAGAAACAGGCGCTGGCCGGCTTGCCGGACGTTTTCGGTAACGGCCGCGAGCAGATCCGCCAGCAGGCCGACGCCGAGAAGGACGAACTCTACAAGCAGATCGGCCAGCTCAAAGTGGAGTTGGACTTTCTCCAAAAAAGAGCTGGCCTCATCGCTTGACGAGCGGCGCCGATGGATCGATCCACAACATCCGCATCTGACCGTGCAGCGGCAATGCCAATTGCTGGAGGTGCCGCGCTCGACCTACTACTACCAGCCGCGGCCCGAGAGCGCGGAGAACTTGTGTCTGCTGCGGAAACTGGACGAGGTGTACCTGGATCGCCCGTTTTTCGGCAGCCGTCGCATGGCCGTCACGCTGGGGGTCGGCCGCACGCGCATCCGGCGGCTGATGCGGATTCTCGGGATCGAGGCCCTGTATCCCAAACCGAATCTGAGCCGTCCGGCAAAGGGACACGAGATCTACCCCTACTTGCTGCGCGGCGTCTCGATCGAACGGCCCAACCAGGTGTGGAGCACCGATATTACGTACCTTCCGATGCAGGGCGGTTTCCTCTGCCTGGTGGCCGTCATGGATTGGTTCAGCCGGTTCGTGCTCAGTTGGGAACTGTCCAACACCATGGAGACCGGCTTCTGTCTGGCGGCGCTGGAGACGGCATTCCGCTTCGGCCAGCCCGAAATCTGGAACTCCGACCAGGGCTCGCAGTTCACCGCCGCGGATTTTCTGGCGCCGCTGAAGCAGCGCGGCATCTCCATCAGCATGGATGGACGGGGCCGCGCCCTGGACAACGTTTTCATCGAGCGCCTCTGGCGCAGCCTGAAGTACGAGTTGATCTACCCCGGCGACTTCGCCAACGGCGCCGATCTGTTTCAGGCGCTGGATCGATACTTCCATTTCTACAACCACCAGCGCCCGCACCAGGCGCTCGGATACCGCACGCCGGCCGATCTGTTCCCGCGCCGGTCAACAAGGAAAAAGTCATCGCCATAATGGGGGGCTTTGCCCCCCATCTGGCCTTTGGCGCTCCGGTGGTCAGTTGGCCGCATAAAGTACGGCAGATGGTAGGTGCGGCAGGAATTTCTCGGGGTTCGTGGTGGGGGCGGGTTGCGCCACGAAGCCGGAGAAATTCGTGAGGCCCAGGGCCTTGCCCCACAGCTCGGCGCGCAGTTGCTGGATCGCGCGTACGGTGGAGAAGCGCGACTGGGCGGCGTGGGCATTCCATTTCGGGACAGGGAGCAAGTCGGCTTTGCGATCGCCGCCGCCGCGGACGGCCCGCAAACTGGCGAGCAGAAGCATGGCGTAGGAAAGCACCTGAAGTGCGGGCACGGCCTCGACCGAGTGACCGTTTCGCACCTGCGCTTGTCCCACCCCCAACAGCGTCTTTTCTTCCCGAAAGTTCGTTTCGATGTCCCAGCGCTGGACGTACGCCTGGACCAGCAGCCGCGCATCCATCTCGGCGTCGGTGCAGATCAGAAACGCGGGACGACGATACAGCAGCTTGGAGTGCTTGCGCAGACGATAGCGCAGCGGCGCGATCACGACCAGTTGCAGAACCTGCCCCAGTCCGGCCGTGCGCCACAGAACCGGCCCCAGGCGTTTGATGCGCATCGAATGCGGTGCGCCGCTGACGGATATGTCGATCGTGCTCCAAGTGCGGGCTTCCTCGGTGCGGATTTGCTCGGGAGTCGGCGCCGGGGCGCCATAGTGTCGCGGGCGGCCGCGATGCGGGGACGCGGGCGCAGAGGAGGATTCCGGCGGAAAGTAAAGTTGGGCGTCCTTCCGTGCCTGTTGTCCCGTCCGCGCCAGCAGAACCATATCGTCCGCATAACGGACCAGCCGAACATCGCCGACCGCGACACCGTCGCTCCGGCACCATTGACGATCTACCTCGTGCAGAAAGATGTTGGACAGCGTTGGCGAGATCACTCCGCCCTGAGGAGAACCCCGGTCCGGGTGAGTCACCTTGCCTTCCTCCATAACTCCCGCTTTCAGCCAAGCTCGGATCAGCCGCAGAACTTGAGTGTCTCCGACCCGGCGTTCCACCAACTCTAAAAGGAGTTCGTGCGAGATCGTGTCGAAGTAGGATTTCAAGTCAACGTCCACCACGAATGAATATCCCTCGTTGACGCTTTGCACAATCGCGCTCAGCGCCATCCGCGGTGTCCTCTTCGGGCGGAATCCAAATGAACAGGGCATGAAATCGGCCTCGAACAATGGTTCGATCACGATCTTCACCGCCATCTGCACCACTCGGTCCTTCACCGTCGGGATGCCCAACGGCCGAGTTTTCCCCGGCTGTCCGGGCTTGGGTATGTGTACCCGCCGCACCAACGCTGTCCGGTACTGCCGGCTCCGGAGTTCCTGTTCAACTTCCCCCAGAAACCGCTCTTCGCCGTAATCCCGGATCGTGCCGATGTCCACTTGGTCCACTCCCGCCGCCCCTTTGTTGGACTTCACCCTCTGCCAGGCTTCGCGCAGGATGTCCTGCCGACAAACCTTATCGTAGAGAAGCGTGAACCTCCTTTCCGGTTGTTGCTTGGCCACTCGGTATAGCGTCCGTTGCAGTTTGCGGGCATTGTCTAATCTTGCGGGCGCTTTGCGCTTCGCTCGATTGGGCCGGGATGGAGCGTTCCCTTGCGGGCGCAGTCCGGCTGCCTTTCCCTGTTTCGTTCGCTTGATGAAAGTAGCGGCCCTTCCCTCCCTTCGGTTCTCCCGAAGTTCTTCGGTACTGTGGCCACCTCCGATTCCCTGCCCGGCGTCGTTGCTGCGCTTTCGGGTTTCGCCCTTATGCGCCTCCCTACCGTGCGGAGACTCCTCCGCCGGACCGAACAGGGTCTCTCCGGTTAACTTGACGGACTTTCTCTGCGTGCCGCCGCCCGATACACCGTCCCGGCGATTCGGTTCCATTCTCGCTGTACTCCGAATCGTGGCAGGCTTCGCCTCGAGGACACAGGCTCGCCCCGGGAAGAGATCCAGTTGAGTCGGCCTACTCACTGGTGGAGTTGACGATGCTGAAACGGCGTTCACTTGTGTTGCGGCCCGCAGATTCGCCTCGCCTTCCTGCCGACACTTGAAGGCTTTGTCATCCCGCTTCTCCGGCGCCGGTTGCCCAACGACGGAGGGGATCAGGCTATCGGGTGAGCGAGTCACGACCCGAGTCGATTCCTTTCAATCAACAAGTTCATCAAGTCCTCTCGGACGCACGCCCCCCATGCCCCCCAGGATTTATCGCTGTTTTCTTCCAGAGTGGATGGCCTTGCTGCGCTGGTCATCCACGACTGCCGTACAATGGAGGGGCTTGATAGGAGGACAGGGCAACGCGGGGACGCGACCCGAGCGCCGATGCAAGCCCGGAGTGGATGGCGGCCTTCGGGCCGCCTCCTGGTCAGCCCGCCGCACCATCTAACAAACGGCGAGATTTTGTCCAAACAACCGGGACCACCTCACACGTCGTTGAAGTCCACCGGATAATGTTCCTCGTCGAAACCACCGGCCTTGCGAAACACCTCCGCCCGGACCATCAGGCACGCGCCCGTGACCGCGCTGACGTTGCGAATCGCGCGGTCCAGGCCGAAGTAATGCGGCTTCCGGCCGTCCAGGCCTTTGAAGACGTGCCCGGTATCGCCGCAGAGGCCGAGCGCGATTCCGGCGTGCTGGATGCGCCCATCCGGGAACAGGAGCCGCGCCCCGACCGCGCCCACTTCCGGCCGAGCCAGTCCGGCTTGAAAAACGGATCCCGCCGCCGGCCGGAGGCGTCGATCGAGTCCTCATCCGCGTAGGCGATGTCCGCGCGTGGTTCGCTCTGCAGCGCGCCGGCCACATACAAAAGGGCGTCGCGCGCCAGTAAGCTGCCCGCCTCCACAACGGCTATGTACTCGCCTGCGGGTAACTGTCCTCCGGCATATAACTCTCTCGCGGGATAGCTCTGGGCGCGGATGCTCGCGGCCGTTCGGTCCGGCAGTTGGGGAGCATGCGCGGAAAACGCCGGCACGACGCCGATTTCAGGACGGAACGGGAAGCGGCTCTGGTCCGGCGGAACGTCGCTTGCCTCGAAATCGGCGATCCACCGCTGGTAGTCCGGCTGGTCGTCCCGGACGACAGTTTCAGCCGGTGGGCCCTTGTGGGATAGAGAAACGATTACGCTTCCCAGCCATGTCAGCGCGCGCCAGATCCGGCTTTCCGCAATCTCTTTGGTGCTGGCGGAAGTGGCTTCGATCCAGCCGCGCAACTCCCGCACCTCGACGGCGGACGCAGACATGCCGATCATGTGACCGATCATAACAGGCGCGGCCCGGCGGCTACGCGCTCCCGTGGAGTGCCGCGGCGCTTGCCGCCCTGGAGCGCCGGCTGGCGTAAGCGGCGGGCAGGCCGAATGCCGCCACTACGACGTATGCCAGGGCTTGTGCCATGACGCTGTAGGCTAACGCCTGGTCCCGCGCCACACCGAATGGGCCCAGCACCATTACCGCGGCAAACTGGTAGACGCCGATATAGCCCGGCGTCGTCGGCAGCGCGCTGCCCAGCGCCATGGCCGTCAACAGAAGCATCGCAGCCGGGAATGGGATGGCCAGATTCAGCGCCCGTGCGCCGGCCATCACGGAGAGGCCGTCCACCGGCCAGATTACGGCCGTCAGCGCGGCGAAGGCAGCCAGCCGCCCGCCATGGTGGAAGGCCCGCAGCCCGAGCAGCACCTGACCCGCGGTCGCCAGCAGAAACTTGCGCATCCGCGCCGGCAGGGGAACGCTTGTCAGAAGTCTTTCGATCAGATTGCCGGCATGCGGCAGGACCGCCACTGCCAGCGCGCCGGCAGCCGACGCCAAAACCATGCTCCGGGAAACGTCCGTCAGCCATCCCGGCTTGGGATTTACTCCCAACAGCGCCAGCGAGCCCGCCAGCACCACCGCAATCACGTCCATCATGCGCTCGCTCAGCGCCGTGGTCAGGACATAGGTGTTCGTCAGTTTCGAGCTGCGGCCGATCAGCACGCTGCGCAGCACCTCTCCGGCGCGGGCGGGCAGAAAATAGTTGCCCAGGTACCCGACCGCATTGCACCGGAAAACCGTGCCGATACCGAGCCGGGCCTCCGCGTTCAGGAGAATGCGCCACCGTACCGCCCGCAAAAACAGCGAGAACGACGTACAAGCCGCGGCGCACCAGAGATACCCGGTATGCGCATGGCGGATGGCCCGCCACACATGGCGCCAGTCCACACCGCGTGCCGACCAATACAGGAGGGCCGCCGCCAGCGGAATGGAAAATGCCCAGGACCAGCGCGAGAGCTTATGGGTCGAAATAGAGGAGATCCTCCGGCAGGTTCAGTTGCATGGCCGCGTACGGATGTAACAAAGGCTTATCGACACACCAGTTTCCCATGTCGATACACGCTCCCGCTCAGGCTGAGCGTGGAGTGCGGTCCCGGCATCCGGCAATCAGGGCCGCGAGGTGTAGTTCCGTGGCAATTTTCAATCTCCGCCGGGCTCTTGCTTCCCAACAGCCGGAGGATAGCTCCCGGGTACCCGACCATATGGACCGCCAGCGGTAGCGCAAGCTTCCAGCTTGCCTGCCGGCGCTACGGGGCGGAGCGGTTCCGGGGCGCGGAGTCTTCCCTGCCCCGCCGGCCGCAGTCCAAACCTCAATCCGGCAGGTAGAGTCCGGAGCTTTCGGTCGGCCGGGCGTGGAGGTAGCGGCCGGTGGTGGCGACCGAGGCATGGCCGAGGGTGGCCTGGACGAGGTGGATGGGGGCGTTGCGGTCCAGGGCGTGGCTGGCGTGGGCGTGGCGCATCCAGTGGGGCGACACCTTTTGTTCCAGGCCGGCGCGGCGGGCGGCGGCGTAGACCAGGCGGCGGACCTGGGAGACGTCGAGCGCTCCGCCGCCCTTGCGGCTGGGGAAGATGGGGTCCTCGCGCCGCGGCAGGGCGTCGCACCACTTCAGGCCGCACAGCTCGCTGACGCGGACGCCCGAGACGTAGAGCAGCTTTAGTAAAACGCGGTCCCGCCCCGCGGGGCCGGCCTCGATCAGGCGGGCGACCTCGCTTTCCTCGAGGATGCGCTGCGCCAGGTGGTCGGGGTGGGGGCGGAGCTTGACGGCGGCGCCGACGTTGAAGGCCAGATAGCCGGTCTCGTGGGCGAAGGAAAGCTGATCCGGACGCTATCCACATGAGCGGAAAAACGCGCGTTGCCGATAGGCCCGGCGATAGTCTTTGGCCATGGTCAGGGAGGGTCGTCGGCCATCCGAAAGTTGATCTGGATTAGTACCGGGAACTCGGCAGCGCGCCCGGGCGTCTCGTTCTCAGCGGATCCTCCTTGACTTAACGATGGAACGATTCGGAGATGGCGTACAATAAGTCACCCGTGACGGATTGGGCCTCCGGGCAGCGTTTCCGGAGGAAGGATGGAAAACATGCGGATTCTGTTGTGGACAAGCCTGACCAGCGTACTGCTGTTTTCGCCAGCCATTTGCCAGGTCCTCTTCCCACCGAAAGCAGCGGCGGCGCAGTCAGCGCCCAGGGTTGACCCTGCCGCGGGCAAAGTCATCTTTCAGGCACACTGCGCGCTGTGCCATGGTCTGGACGGCGGAGGCGGCCGCGGGCCGGACCTGCGGCGCCCAAAACTCGACCGCGCCGCCGACGACGAAGCGCTGAAATCCCTCATTGAAGATGGGATTCCGCCGGAGATGCCGGATGGATGGTATCTCAGCAAGGAAGACATCGCGAACATCGCCGCATTTGTGCGCAGCCTGGGAAATGTTCCAACGGAAAAGCTGCCAGGCAACGCGGCGCGCGGAGAAGCACTGTATGACCGGAGCGGGTGCGACCGGTGCCATATTCTTACCACCCGAGGCGTGGGATTCGGTCCGGCGTTGACGGATATTGGAGCAAAACGAGGAGCGGCGCGGCTGCGCGAGACGCTGCGGAACCCTACAAAAACCATCCCGGATGGATTTTTGCTGGTGGAGGCAACGACACCGGCGGGCGAGACACTGCGCGGTATCCGTCTGAACGAGGACACGTTCACGATTCAGTTGAAAGACATGCAAGGTCGAATTTATAGCTTTCGCAAGAGCGGGCTTCGCGGATTAAAGAAGCTTCGCAATGAGACGCCAATGCCTTCCTATGCTTCGGCATTTTCGGCCGCCGAGTTGGAAGATCTGGTGGCGTTTCTGGCATCGCAACGGGGGCTCCGATGAAACGGCTGCTGTTTTTGTTGATGGCGTGTTCCTCATTTCGGGCGCAGGTTCCGTTTCAACGAATCGTGAATGCCGACCAGGAGCCGGGCAACTGGCTGACCTATTCGCGTAACCTGGAGGGCCAGCGGTTTTCACCGCTCACGGAAATCAACATCGAAAACGTTTCGCGCCTCAAGGTGAGGTGGGCTTATCAGTTTCCGGATCCCCAAAACGAAGTATCGCCGATTGTGGTGGACGGAATCGTCTACACGACCGGGCCGAATTCCGCCGCCGCACTGGATGGACGAACCGGGCGCACATTGTGGACGTGGAAGCGCGCGCTGCCCGCGGATTATCGCAGCATCGGGTTCGGACATACGAGCCGCGGGCCGGCGGTGCTGGACGACCAGGTATATGTGGCTACCCTTGATGGCTTTCTTGTCGCGTTGGATTTGAAGAGCGGGGCCGAGCGTTGGTCCAGCAAGGTGCTGGATTACAAACGAGGCTACAGTATCACGATGGCGCCACTGGCTATAGATGGAAAGGTGGTGGTAGGCGTGAGCGGCGGTGAAGCCGGAATTCGCGGATTCATCGACGCGTACGATGCGAAAACGGGAAAGCCGGCGTGGCGCTTCTGGACGATTCCCGGGATCGGCGAACCAGGCCACGACACGTGGGCGGGTGACAGTTGGAAAACCGGCGGCGCGCCGACCTGGGTGACAGGCACCTATGATCCGCAACTGAAATTAGTGTACTGGGGCGTGGGGAATCCCGGCCCGGACTGGAACGGCGACGTCCGGCAGGGCGACAATTTGTATTCCTGCTCGCTGGTCGCGCTCGATGCGGATAGTGGAAAGCTGCGGTGGTACTTCCAGTTCACGCCGCACGACACGCACGACTGGGATGCGACCCATGTGCCGGTCCTTTTCGATGCCGAGGTGGGCGGAGCGAAGCGCAAACTGGTCGCCGTGGCGAACCGCAACGCGTTTTACTACGTGCTGGACCGGGTCACAGGTGAATTCTTAGCCGGAAGATCGTACGCGAAGCAGACCTGGGCGAAAGGCTTGGACGCGAAGGGACGGCCCATTCTTGCGGGCAATGCCGAACCTACTAAAGAGGGTAGGCTGGTCTGGCCAAATGCGAACGGAGCGACGGTATGGTTCAGCCCCTCATTCAGCCCGGCGACCGGTTATTTCTACGTAGCGGTGCGTGAAATAGGCTCCAAGTACTTCAAGCGCGAAACGCGCTATCAACCGGGAACGGAGTTTATGGGCGGCGCTGAAGAGGAATTGCCCATGGACGATGCGTGGGGCGCTATCCGCGCGTTGCGGGCGGAGACGGGTGAGATCCGCTGGGAGTTCAAGCTGCACTCACCACCGTGGGCGGGCGTAATGTCTACGGCCGGTGGCCTGGTGTTTTCGGGTTCCGACGAAGGCAATTTTTATGCCCTGGATGCGCAAACAGGGAAACCATTGTGGGATTTTCAGACCGGCAGTGCGATTGCGGCGAACCCCATCAGCTTCACGGTGGACGGACATCAATACATCGCGATCGCAGCCGATCGCGTCTTGTACGTCTTTGGCTTGTGAGGGATCCAGTCAGGGGCGCGTTCGGCGGATCGACCCTTTCCGAGGCGTGCCCGATAAGAGGCAGTCATAGCCCACATCCCTGCGATTCCGACGCATATGAACGTTTCGCTGAAGGTTCCAAAGACGAGAGTTGTGTCAGTGGCCACAGCTTATAAAGCACAACCGCAAAGAGGACGAGCATGCCCGCCGTGAGCACGCCCGATTCGCCGACCCACACGCTCCGAGCGGCCGTCGACCTATCAAATGCACCTTGGATGACCGCATTCCATGCGCCGTGCCCCCAGATACAGGGCCAAATGCTTCCCGAGGAAAGCCGAAGCCAGGCGAAGACATATCCGCCCGCGACGATGCCAATCACAAAGAGACAGGTCGAGAATATCGGATGCGCTCCCGATGCATACTGCCCGCTAAGGATCAAAGGTGTGTGCCATAGCCCCCACGCCAAACCGCTGATCAGGATGGGCGCCCGGATACCGGAATCGACCAACCGCGTTAACATGTAGCCGCGCCAGCCAATCTCTTCACCCGCGGCATACTTGCAATTATCCAGCGCGCCGAGCACCAACATCACGCCGAGGCACTGGCAAAATCTCACGACCCCACTTTCGGCAGACGCAAAATGCATTCCCAGAACAGCACCAGGAAGTGTTGGCGCTTTGAAACGCGCCAAGCCCGTGTTCCAGGCGATGCCATATGCCGTGAATCCGACGACAAGAGGCATTGCGGTAGCGATCGCGATTGCGCGTGTCCCAGCCCCCCCACCCCAGCGGAAGGAAACATCGCCGATCGATTCACGAAGAGCTACCCGCGCAACAATTGATGAAGCGGTCACCCACCATACAAGCCCGAAGATAAGGCCAAGGTGATTCTGGATAGACCCACCGAGCTCCATAATCCTGTGTTCGAAATAGGCAGACCCCACGATCAACACCACAAAGAAAATGCTCAAACCAGAACGTGCCTTGACTACTTTCGAATCCATAAACACCTCAACCAAGCGGAACCACAGCCGACCCAATCCCGAACCTCCTGGCAAGTATCGCACAGTGTTTACGTGCGACCCAGGGTCAGATCAAGGCACGAGAACGCGGCATCCAGCCCGGTGCCGCGAACTGTTCCAGTCCCTGGGCGGGTGTCCGTTCGCCCCTAGAAAATTTCCGCTTTTTAAAGGCGGAAGAGGGGGCCCTGACCGAAATCTTGACCCTGGGCCGCTTCGGGCAATTCGTGAAATGCCCACACATCTCGGTCGCGGTGAGCTTCGCTCCGCACCCCCAGCCGCACGGCATGCGCGGGCCGGACGGGCTCCGCGATCACCCCCAGGCGCCACGCGCCCTGGAGCGTACCCGTGCCGCGTGTCCTGCAAATCAGTCCGGGCTTGGATTTCGGACCGATAATGAGCAATGTATGCGCCCGCTGGAAATATGTCACAAGTACATGTGGCTGCTTGTGCTCGCTTGTCTTCTGGTCTTGCAGCCGGGGGTGATTCGGAGCCGGCATATCCTTTACCGGAAGCCTGGAGCGAGTGGGAGACCAGTCCATCTCCGTCAAACTGGCCGATCGCAGGGTCATTGACGCTATGCTTCCGAACCAAGCGGCTCTCGGGGCATCGGCCCTCGCTGCCCAATACCGCATGGGCGACGAGGTGGAAATCAGATGCAAGCCGATCCAGCCCGTTTGGGAAGCGGCTACGTCGAGGTTCCAGTCCCTGGAAGTCACAGCGATCCGGTTTCTGCGGCGGCCCTCGCCGGAGGAAGTAGCCAACCTGCTCGAAGCCAGACCCCGGGAGGGGAAGAACCTGCTCCAGCGCCCAAGGGCAGCGGTTTCGACGCCGAACCGGGCCGCCGATTCGGATGCTCCAGGGCGGCAGGGAGTTGGAACACGCGCGGCGGATCAATTTGGAATACGCCGCGAATATGCCCAATTTCGTGGCCGACGAAACCGCGAAGCGCTACCGGAGCACCACGGAATCGCCGGGTTGGCGTCCTTACGATACCGTTGAAGACGAGATCACTTTTCGGGGGCGCCGTGCGATCCGGCAGCAAATCCGACGGAACGGGAAGCCTTGGGACCAGCCCTTTGATGCGCTTCCCGGCTTCAAATGGTACGAAGGCTTCGAGACCGAAATCAGCCCGCTGTTCGACCCGCAGTGCCCGACCACGATCGAGCTACCAAGGTCCGTCCAAGGCGGGCGGACGGCAACTACTCGAGTACCGGTTCAGTTCGCCGGTGGATGGATGCTTCCCATTCCTCTATTTCGCCTACCAACGCTACAATCCCGCCAGGACCGGGCACTTCTTCGTCGAAGACCCCGGCGGCAGCGTAATTCAGGTTGACGATGAAGCCGTTGGGTTTCCGGCGGATTTCGAGTTTGCCGGAAGGGAGGAACACATGTTCTGGGACTACGTGAAAATCGGGGAGCACTCCCACCTGCTTCCCGTCCGCGCCAACTTCTTGGTTCTATACTCCTCCGGCACGCGGTACCGTGTGGAAGTTGAGTACAAGAATCACCGGCACTTCGAGGCGTCGACGGCCGTCACGTTCCACTAAGAAGCGCAGCGCACCGCCGAATGACCGGCTTGGTCTATCGCTGAGACACAAACTTCTCGATCACGAACACAAAATGTTGCCGCGGCGGCGTTCCAGCGGGCGTGAGCGGAGAGAAGTCTATTTTCTTCGCGTCTTCCAGCGCTGCCTGGCTATTCGGGTCGGACGGCTGCAATGCGTGCGCCTCGACCAGTTGTCCCGCGGGAGTCACCATGCCAAATACACAAACCGGCCGGAGCGTCACGCCGGAGGTAAACGGAACCAGCCCTTGAACGCGCGAGATTTTCGTCGCGGACGTCATCGCTACTGCCGGTCCTTTTGCCTTCATCGCATCGGTGGGGACAAACAGACCCGGATCGGGCGCGGTAATTCCCCGCCAGGCTCTCAACCGAAATCTTCGACACAATTCTGCCCGCCTCAGTTATGGTCACGCTTCGAGGCAGCATGCGACCGCCGAGTTGAGGGGCGTTCGAGTAATCGTAAACGGCGTAGAGCCCCGGCGCCTGCGAATGCACACGGAGCAACCCCGATTGCGGGTCGATACACTCCTCGCTCTCTTCCCAATCCCGTCCAGGCGGATTCGCCGGATTTCGGGAACGGGACAGCAGGAGGCACGTCACCGTTGCGCCTTCAAAGACGGCTGTAGAGGTTCGAATCGATCCGTGACCGGCGTAGTCCGGGGACTGAAGCGGGTCGAACAAAACTCCACGCGCTTCGAGCAGGCGGAGGGGAACGGTGTTCGCGGTCCCGTCTGCGTAGCTCTCGCCGGCTGCGGCGATCGCGGTGGTGGTATATCCGGATGCGGCTGTAGCCGTCCAACGGTGTCCTTGTCGCGGGACGAACAGATCTTCCATCTCCCAGGCGCCGTCATAGTTCGTTTCGCCAAGCGAGTCCACCGTGAAACTCACCTTGAGGTCGTAGGCCTGGCGCGCGCTTCGCAACGCAAACTGACTTCGCGCGCGGGTCAGAAGCTGAAGAGCCGCCTCTCGACTTGCGGGCGTATTGGCAGCCTGGATCTGGCTGGTTGCAAGTTCCAGAGGATCACGCGGAACGGGCGCGATCTTGGGCGCATTTTGGCCGAAAGCCGTAAGCGGCAGACATTCCCACACGATCAATCGCAACATTCGCCTGAGCAGGCTGGAATTGGAAGCCATGGTTCACCTTCATTTTTAAACCATAAATTGAGGCCTTCGCGGCCGGCAGCTCGCGCTTCGGCACCGGGCGCCCCTTTCGGCCCGGCTCCGGCCGGAGCGCCGCCAGTCCCTTGCGGGAACCGAACATCACCCGCCATCGCCACCGTCGCCGCCATCGCCACCGTCGCCGCCACCACCGCCGTCGCCCCCATCGCCGCCATCGCCGCCGCCGTCGCCAACGCCACCGTCGCCATCACCGCCGCCATCGCCGCCATCGCCGTCCCGCCGTCGCCGGCATCGGTACAGCCCGTCGAATGCGCCACCCTGCAGCGAAAAGAAGATATTCTCCTGAGTAAAGCTGCCGTTGACCCACGCCTGAATCGGAACGTCTCCCTGGCCGAGGCCGGGCGGAACGATCAGGTTGACCTGATAAAGACCGGCGCTCGACAACCCCACGAAGAGCGGCGTTACCACCCTGTTATTGAGGTAAAGCGTGAACGATTCGGTAATCGGCGCGGCGCCGGAGAAACACCTTTCCGGCCAGGACTGTCGGGATCCGTCGGCCCGAACCCGACGCCGAAAAGCTCGACCAGGTCGCCTGCCTTGGCTCCGACCGTTCGATAGCCGAAGCAATCCCCGTCCGGGCCCAGAATATCGTACGCTCCATTGCCATAAGCGCCCGAACCGTCCGACCTGAGGATAATGGCGGTGACATGGCTTGGATCGAGCAGTTCGAAAGCCGGCGAATACGGCTGCAGTGCAACGGTCGAGACGCCGTGCCGCCGCCGGTCGTAACTACGACGGATACCGCGCCCGTTGTCGCATCATCCGGTGCCTGCAGGTTGATCTGCCCGGGACTGACAAACGAAAGATACGCAGGTCTCCCATTGATGGTGACGGTGGTCCCACCGAGGGACGTCGGGAAGTCGCCGCTCCAGACCGCCGTTCCCGCCGCCAGGTTGGTCCCATAAATCGATGCCCAACCGCCCGGCTGGATGATGTTTACCGTACCGTAGAGAGGAACCACGCCACCGGGTGAAATGGCGGGGGCCTGCTGAGCTGCCTGCATACCGTGCAGGGTGGCGGCCGCAGCGAACAATCTGGAATTCCGCCCGGCCATGGCCAACCGGACAGACCGGACTAACGGCTCGTCCCGCGAACTCGCAGGAGGTCGTGGGGCCGCGATCAGCTCCGGCAGTGCCGTTGAGTCGATTATGACTGGGCCAAGACCCGTCAGCGAAGCATTGGTCGCCAGCGCCATGGCCGAGCCGGTAACCGCCGCATAATGCTGCCAGCGGGCCACACGGCTTTTCGCCGCCCTGGCAAGGCAAGCCTCCAGGCGCTCCCTTCGCGGCGCGCTCATAAGGCGCCTCCCGGGGCAACCGATTGGCGGATGAAGGCCGCAAGAACGGCCTGCCACCATTGAAACCGCAGACCGATTGGGTCCGAAATGGGTGAGAATACAATTCGGATTGGTGCCATGACGAGGGCCCCCAAGTACCCAGCTTGAGTATGAGTCCTCCAAAGCTGATTCCCGCATCCCCCTTAGGAGCTATTTTTCGAGGGAAATCGCAGTAGCGGCGACGGGTGGAGCGGGATCAGCGCTGTCCGACCCGGCACGGGTGAAGGCGAAAAGCTCGTTTACATACGTCAGGGCATAAAAATCGCCCGTCGGTGGCATTGTAAGTGAGCGCGTTGGTGATGGCGTCCGGAAGTTGATGCGTGCCGGTGATTTCATCGGTGGCGGGGTCAATCTCATAAACCATGCCGTTACAGGCGCCGAAATAGATCCTTCCCTCCAGCAATCGCGGGGGACCGAAAATCTTGGATGCGGCGAAGATCCTCGTCTTCACGGCGCGGCGCTCCAGATCGAGGACGTAAAGGTACTTGTCGGTCGACCCGATATAGGCTTTGTCCTCCACAACCAGCGGAACCGTATAAATCGTGTTGTCCGTTCTGAACCGACCACACCTCCTTTCCCGTCTCCACATCGATGATATAGATCCACCCGTCGGCGCAACCGGTGACCAGATGTCCGCGTTTCCGTGTCGAAAGCCGGAGCGTGGCGGATCGAGCCTTTCTGCACCGCCTTCGCCCCTGGTCTCGAACCGCCATCGCATCGCGCCGGTTGGCGCGTCAAACAGGAACATCTCGTTGTCGTTGCTGCCGCAGGCCACCAGTTGCCTTTCCGGCCAGTAGGCCGGAGAGGCATGCGTGTAGCGTTTGGTCATGTGCTCCCAGACCTTCTCGCCGTTCTCCATTTTCAGTGCGGCAATGCTGCCCCGCTTCCCTTCGACAGCGAATTCCAGCCCGATAAAGAGATACCCGAGTTCGGGCGCCAGCGCCGGCGACGAGCCTACCCAGTCCGCTTCGGTGAATCGCCACACTTCCCTGCCGGTTACGGCGTCGAGGCAATAAACGTTTCCGTCATAGCTGCCAAAATAAACTCTGCCGTCGTGAAGAGCCGGGCTCGACCAGAGATTCTTGTGCCCTTTGGCATTGACCGTGAACTTCCACACCACCGATCCGTCGCGGGCGTCGAGACACCAGAAAACGCCGCTATCGCTGCCGAAGTAAACGCGCTTGCCGTCGGTGGCCGGGAAAGGACTTCGGAACGCGGTGAAAGAAATTGGGGTCGGGCGAGGCGAAGCGCCACCTGTTGTTGAACGTCGCCATCGGCTGCGGCCGCGGCTTTTCGATGGAAAGGCCAAATTCGGAGAGGCGGAAGGGCGCGATAACAGGTATGCCATGCCTCTGCCGCCAAAGCTTGCCTTGCGGGCTCTCGTAATCGATCAGCACGTAGGCGAAGGCGATGGTTTTGTTTTCCTGTTCCAGCACAACCCGCGCCTTTTCCATGCTGGTTCCCGAATTCAGGATATCGTCGACCATTACGATTGGCGCGCCGGTCAGCGTTCCCTCGATCGAACTGCCCGTGCCGTAAGTTTTGCGCTCCTTACGTACGATGAAGCCGTTTACGGGAGTTCCGCGCGACAACGATTTCATGAGGATGGCGGAAAGAAATGGAATCGCGGCGGCCTCCATCCCGCCGACCTGGAAGGGCATGCGACCGGCGCATTCCTGCCAGAACAGTTCGGCGGCGGCGTCCAGCGACTTCGCATCCATGAATAACCGCCGCAAGTCGATCAGCCAGCGGTTGCTGTTGCCCTTCGGTGAAATCAGCCGCTGATTTTCCGCGTGCAGAATCGCACGTTCGCGAATGGCCGATGAAACGATGTCTCGCGGGGTGGAGGGCGCAGGTTTGCTGTCCGCTGGTCCGCCCGCTAAGCTAGTTCTGAGGCGGGAGGTTCGGGAGACTTGACGGGCTCAGCGGGAAGAAGAACCGGATTGACGGCCAGATCGCTGTAATCCGCGGGCAGTAAGTCGAATATGTAATGAATGCGCCAGTCGCCGGATTCGTTGTAGGATTCGTGATACTGCTTGTTGTCGAACCACCATAGCTCTCCCTCCCGCATGCGCACCTGTTCACCGCCGCTCATCAGCACGCTTCCCGTGGAACTTTGCAGCACCAGATGGAAGCGGTCGCGGAGAAAATAATACGACCCTTCGTCGATATGGCGAAAGACCTGCGATTTGGGCTTGAGGCGCACGATGGTGGCGCGCGACAGATGGCAGTTCATTTCCTGAGCGAACTCTGTCATGAAGGCCAGAGCTCTTGGAAAAGTTTTCGATACGGAGGTGAGGCGGCTCTCCTGGTTTTCGTTGATGTGCAGATCGGGCCGATGAACGGCGGCCCTGAGGAAAATCGTGTTGGTATCCCGCTGGACCCGGATTTTATCCTGGCGGCCGGTATCGATCAGCCAAGCCTCTTCCCGCGAGCGAACTTCTTCCAGCAAAGGAGCGACATCGATACCGGAACGGATGAGCTTAAAGTATTTCATGAGGCGTTCCCGATTTTCCCTCCGTCCAGTTTGCATTATATTCTTCACCTAGCGGAATTCCGAACTCCTCCCGTGGCCTCGTGGTAGCAGAAGGCGAGCAGGAGGAGTTTTTGGCTGCAGAAACGGGGCCGACGCGATGTCCCCAAAAGGTTTGTCTGTCGCAGAAGGTAAGACTGATCGGCTTCAGTTCGGAATGCTGATCGGCATCCCTCGGAATCCGCAGACTGGCGCCGCTGATACACATGTGCGATGCCCTGTCCTGGAACACCGCGGGGTTGTCGGAAGGTTGGCAACGCAACTGGCCAACCGCCTCTCGCACAGCCGGCGCCAGTTTGTGGAATTGGCGGACAACTTTCCGGAGGAATGCCGCTCTGTGCTGGAGACGTTGGGCAGCGTGTGGCATCACGATGCGCTGGCCCGCCAGCAGAACCTGACACCGCAGGAGCGGTTGCGTTTCCACCAGTGCTGGAAGCAGCACGCCGCCGGAAGATCGATGTAGTGCTGGTGTGTGAGCTTTCGGGAAGGCTGCGCACTCTATTTCTGTGGGAAATAGGTCAGGCCAAAATCCGGCGTACCGAGGTCCGGCCGATGTTCAGGCGTCTGGCGATTTCGGATTTGCTGATGCCAGCGTGGTGCAGTTTCCGGATTTCGTGAGCGTTACGTGAACCACAGGGTGGCGGGGGCTATTTCTGCGAGGAATGGGCTGCCAGGATTCGGCGCACCGACGTGCGCCCGATCTCGAGCAGGCGGAGCTGTTCTGAGGGTGTCTTGTACTTGCGCAAGCCTCAGTAGGTACGGTGCATCAACTTGCCACGATGCGCTCGAGCGCCGGAGGCGGCATCCAGGCAGGGCTCGGCGCCAGCCACCGTCCGCACAGGTGCACGTTGGCCGGCCAGTCGGCAGTCGTGGGCAACAGGAGGGGCGAGACATTATAAACCATCGGAGACTCCGTCCATACCGTTTTGCGTGGTGGCAGTTTGAACAGGGCACGCGCCGCGTTGGTCCTGTCGCGGAATGCTTTCCACAGCATGGCGTTCACGAAGTGATCCCAAGTCCAGCGCAGGTTGTAAGACAGGCGCCGCAGCCCTTCCAGGGGCGCGGGCAAAGAGGGAATTACGTTCAAGCTATGCACCGGTTTCATATGTGTTCGCGGTACTGCACTCTTTGACCCAGCATGCCACGCGCGTGGCTTCCGCTCAATGCCGGCTACTCTACCGGCGCCCAGGACGAGTCGGGATCGAAGCGGGTGATCGGAACCATCGGCTTGCCGGGGACCGGCGCGATGTCCTTCTGGTAGACGACGCCGTCCTGATTGACGATGAAGGTACGAATGCCGGTGACTCCATATTGCGCCGGCCACGCCACCAGGCCGAATCCGCCGATCAGCTTGTCTTTGACGCGGTAATTGTGCGCGCCCTCCGGCGCGCTGGAGCCCTGCCCGTCCAGAATGCGGAAGTAATACCCGTGATAGGGCGTGGCCCCGCCTTTTGCCGTTCCGTCCCACGCGGCGCGGGCGAGGCCCGCGGGCACCAACGGTTCGCTCGCGCCCTCCCAGTACAGCCCGTCATTCCGGCCCGGCCGGCTCATCACGCGGGATGCGTACTCCAGCATGCCGTCGCGGTCGCGATCCTCGGAAGCGTATTTCATCTGGGCGTCCACGTAGCCGTGGCAGATTTCGATGGCATCCAGTTCGTCCGCGCCGATGCGGCGGGCGCGCATTTCCACCGGCGCTTCCGAAGCATCGAAGCCCCACTTACCGTTGACGCGCCGGATGGGCACCGGGAAGGGCCAGTCCTCGTCGCCAATCGCGAGGATCGCCCGGTTCGGGTGCATGGGAGAAATTTCCAGCCGGTGTTTGGCGCGTGCCAGGCGCGCGAATTCGGACTGTTCCGCGCGGTCCTGGGCGGCGCTGCCGGAGCTGAGAATTCCGCCGGCCTGAGGACCGAAAATGGCGGTGAGCCGCGTGGAGTCGTGGTTGGCGGCCGCGTCCATCATGGCCTTGGCAGCCGCTTCCGCGGAGTCGAAGCGCTCCTGCGCCGCCAAGGGGATCACCGATGCCGCCGCCGCGAAAATCACATACAGTTTGCCGCTCATCTCCTATCGCCTCCCACCACCGTGCATCCCGCCGCCGCCAAATCCGCCTCCGCCGCGCATGCCGCCGAACCCGCCGCCGGAGGTGCGGCCGGCTCCCATACTCGAGAAGCCGCGATCGCTTTGCATACGCGCCATGCCTCCGTTGTGATAGCCGCCGAAGACGCTGTGATTGCCGGTCCAACCGCGCTGCTCGAAGCCCGGATTGCCGAAGCGCTGCTGTGCGGGCAGCGCAGCGCGGCCAGACGCCCGAGCGCCGCCGAAGCGGTCGGCCTCTCCGCCGAAAGCGCCGTTGTGCATAAACCGGCCGGCCACTTCGCGATTCGCATAAGGTACGCCGAGCCGGTGTTCAGGATTATGCATCCACACGGAATTACCCAGCATCCCCCCGCCTCCAAAATTGCGAAACCCATAACGATGAAAGAAGGAGTTGTCGGTGTAAATGGTGCCCGCATACCAGTTCGGAGCCCAGCCCCAGCCGCCCCACCCCCAACCGCCCCAGCCTCCGAACCAGAGGCCGAGATCGATGCCCGGATACCACCCGAAGCCTGCATCGATGCCGGGGTAAACGAGCGGCGGGTAGGCTCCCCATACCGGTGGCCCCCACACGAATGCCGGATTATAATTCGGCACGTACCAGACATCCGGATCCGCCGGCTCGATGCTGATCTCCGGCTGCCCGCCCTGGTCCTCGGTGGTGACGACCTCCTGAGGCGTCGAACGCAGCGTGCCTTTCGATTCGGCCTCGGTCCTCATCCGCTGCACCGCCTGCATCACGTCCGCCTGCTGCGCGAGGAAGGCGTTGCCAAGCTGCGTCGTCCAGGTCATATCCTGTGTCAGGTGGGCGAGCACGTCCGGAAAGGCCACCAGGCCCTGAACGCTCGGATCCCAGTTCTGCTTCTTCGCCTTGTCCAGGAGCTTGGAGTTTTTCCAATTGGGATGATCGCTCACCCATTGTTCGGCTTCGGCAATCTCCATGGGGTAAGTGGAGGCGGCCAATACTTCCGCTACCAGGGGGTCGGGATATAAGGCGATCGGCGCCACCAGGTCATCGAGTTGCTGCGATGACATCGCCGCTCCCGGCGGCGGCGGGGCGTTCTGCGGAGAATCTCCCCACGCTGCCGTACACAGGACCAGGAAAGTGATGAACCACACGGCGCCGGATCCGGTTGGCGGATCGCGCACGGAAAAGTATCGGCCGCAGGCTGCGTTCGCCATTACGTTCTCCTAAATGCGAGTGCGGACTGTTGTTACGCGCGGCAGATCCGCCCATGCGTTTCAACTTTACCGCGTCCGGAGCGGCCATCCCATCATGCCGGAAGCGTATTATCCCGAATAACGGAGAGTAGGCCGGCTGTCAACAGCGTTGTCAGCCGGCGTGGGCCTTTCTACTACGTTTAGGGGATGGACCGACCCGCCGGTGCGGCGCTACTTTCAGGTCAGATATGTCGCAACGGATCGAATGTGTCGCCCTCACCTGCTTCAGCTCCGAGTTTTCCACGCTGGCCGCCATCCTGGCATATTCCGGGATTCGCCTGTACCGGGCCGAAACTCTCGAAGAGGCGGACTTCTACCTGACGGTCACCGGAGCCACGGTCTTCCTGACCGACGTGACGTTTCTGGACGGCACGTGGCGGGACGCACTCCGCATGACGGCGGAAACGCATCCGCCGGTCGCTGCGCTGGTCGCCGCAGAAGAGGTGGATTGTCCGGGCATCGCCGACGCCTACGAGTGCGGCGCTTGCGGCATCCTGTGGAAGCCGATTGATTTCATTCGGGCGATCGACCTGATCCGTACCGTCGATCAAGCGGCGTGCGATCGCGCCCAATGGCTGGGTGAGCGGGTCTGTTCAGCCCCAGCTTCCAATGCATGCAGGCAAATTCCAGGGCCGGGATTACCGCCTCGAAACTCAGCGGGCGAACCAGAATATCGAACGCACCGTGGCGCAGCGCATCGCCGGTAAATTCGGCATCGTACCGGTTCGCAATCAAGAGCACCGAGGGGACGCGCCAGGCGCTGATCATTCTCTTCAAGCCCAACTGCCAGTCCGCCACATCGAAGGAGGCATCGTAGAGGATAACCGGAAACACAATGTGGCTCAGAATCTTGGCGGACTCCCGAACGCTGCCCGCCTGGACCACCAGGTAACGGGTGTCGCGGAGGAGACTCGCCACCACCGATCGGTCCGATCCATTGGCCGAAGCCAGCAGAACAGGAACTTTGGCGAGCGAAGCCGTCCCGCGGGGGCCAGAGCTAGGAAGCATTCTATCCGGGGGCGGCCCGCTCATATATCTCGTAGGTTAGGCCCGTTTCCGGCCGGTTCCAATCCCGCGGATGGAGTAGGTAGCGGGTTTTCCCGGAGTAGAACCGCGGAATGCAGCGGCCAACAGGGGCGCCCCCGCTAATGCCGCCCAAATACTCCATTCCGGGTATTCGCATTCTCCGCGCCCGGTCTTACGATCAAATTCAGTATGAACCCCGTACGCATTCTCGTGGCGGACGATCATGCGATCATCCGCCGCGGTTTGCGGGCTCTGCTGGCCCACGATCCCGAATTTGACATCGTAGCCGAAGCCTGCGACGGCCTGGAAGCCGTGGAACTCGCCGGGCGCGTGCGGCCCGATGTCGCCATCCTGGATATCAGCATGCCCAGCCTGAACGGGCTGGAAGCGGCGCGCCGGATTCTCGCTGCGCTTCCCGACACTCAAATCGTTCTGTTGACTGTCCATTCCGATGAATCGTACCTGCTGGGCGCTCTCAAGGCGGGCGCGAGGGGCTATGTACTGAAGAACTCGGCGGAAATCGAAATCGTCGAAGCCGTGCGGGCCGTCAGCAACGGCAAGGCCTATTTCAGTCCCAGGGTCAGCCGGATCCTGGCGGACGAGTACCTTCGCGACCTCCAGGCCCAGAACCCGGACGACCCGTACGATCTGCTGACCGGCCGCGAGCGGCAGATCCTGCAACTGCTGGCCGAGGGCCAGTCCAACAAAGATATCGCGACCCTCCTGAACCTGAGCCCCACGACCGTCATCTGCCACCGCCAGCACATTTTCCAGAAGCTGGATTTCCACAACGTGGCGGACCTGATCCTGTATGCGATTCGGAAAGGGATCGTGTCGCCGGAAGCGGTGGCCAAGGTCGGGTCATGACGGCCGCCGGGTCCACGAGCCAAACCGCGCGGCGGTTCTGGACCACGAGGGTGGCCCTGGTAGTCGGGTTCGGTGTTTCCCTGATCCTATTGATGCTTTCCGGCGTCTACGCTATCCGCGGGATATCTCAGCTGGAGTCCAGCAACGATCGGATCCTGGCCGAATTCCTGGGACGGGAGACCCGCTTGGACAGCCTGCGGTCGGCGATCTACATCTCCGGAACCTACGTCCGCGATTATCTCCTGGAGCCGGATGCGGGCAATGCCGAACAAAGCCGGCGGGCGCTGGCCGATACACGGCTGCAGATTCAGTCCCTGGTTCAACAGGCCCGCTCCGTGGCGGCCGAGCCCGGCGAGGCGATGTACTCGAACCTGCGGAGTGAGATCGAGGAATACTGGCGCGCGCTCGATCCGATATTGAACTGGACAGCACGTCAGCGCCAAAAAGAAGGATACCGGTTTCTTCACGACGAAGTGCTGCCCCGGCGATCGGGCATGCTGGGCATCGCCGATACCATCGCCTCGGTGAACCAGCAGCAGCTCATGGAACGGGACCACCAACTGGTGGGAATGTTCTCCGGGTGGCGCCGCCGGCTGACGCTCGTGTTGCTGATCCTGTTCTTGTGCGGCATGGCGCTGGCGTGCGCCACGGCATTCTACATTCTCGGTCTGGAAGAACAGACGCTGGCACACCTGCGCGAGGTGAGCAGGGCACGCCAGGAGCTTCGCAATCTTTCCGCCCGCCTGGTGGAAACGCAGGAGAACGAACGCAAGAAAATCTCGCGGGAGCTGCACGACGCGGTGGGCCAGGGCATGTCGGCGGTGCAGTTTGAGCTGCATGATCTGGGCGTAGCCCTATCGCCTTACCCGGAAGCGCTGCGCACGCGCGTGGACCGCATTCGCGAGCTGGTGGAAAGCTCGGTGGCGATGGTGCGCCATATGGCTTTGCTACTGCGTCCTTCCATGTTGGACGACCTCGGTCTGGCGGCGGCCCTGAAGTGGCAGGCCGGCCAGATCGCGAAATCCACCGGCGTACGCATCGAAATCGTGGATGCGCTTCCCCATGAGCTTCCCGAGGAGCACAAACTGTGTATCTTTCGGGTAGTGCAGGAGGCGCTGAACAATGTCTGCCGGCACGCGCGCGCCAGCTCGGTGGAGATCGCGCTGCTGGCGGAGAACGAGAAAATCTCCGTGCTGATCCGGGATGACGGGCGGGGATTCCGCGTTCCCGCCGCGGGCGGGCTGGGGCTGATCGGGATGCAGGAGCGGGTGGAAAGCCTGGGCGGCGCCTTAATGGTCAGCTCGGAACCGGGCAAGGGCGCCAGCATCGAAGCCTGTTTGCCTCTGCCGGCATTGTCACCCGGAGCAACGGCTATTCCGCAGCCCGCTTAAAGAGCGACGGAACAGGACCAACTACCGGACCGGATCAGTTGTACTCAGCCCCGTATCAGAGCCCCTTGGCGACTGGACGCGTTAACTCCCCGACCGCACCGCCCAGAGCTTGATCCGGTTGCACCGGAGTAACTATCCACTGGACAGTTTCGCGGGTTGCCAAAACTGCCTGCCCTTGGACGCCGGAACGGATGTGTTCAATTTTCACCGCCTCACCTATGCCGGAATCACGCTGACGCGTAGGGCCCGTCGGACTTTCTAAATCAGGACGGTTCCGCCCTGTCGATTCCTAGGCTTGCCATCCCACCATGCTGGTGCGATGCTGCTACGCGGTCTGGTCTAAGCATCGGGATGCGGGCTCCCAACACGACAAGGGCGCAAGCATCGAAATGTGTTTGCCGCTGCCGCACTTGTCACGCTTGAATCAAGGGCTCTTCCGTAGCCAGCCAAACAGCGGCGAAACGGAAAAATGGCGGGGCGGATCGGGTGCACTCCGCCCCGCTGTGAGCGCCGCTGGCGGCTGCACGCGGTGAACACCGCCGCCAAAGGAGTCATCACTCCCACATCCTATCGGCGAAACGCTCTGTGCTCCATACCCTTTTTGCAGTAGTTCTTACTCGATCTCGAAGGCTACGTATTGCAGCCTGCCGTCGCGCTCGATCTGGAGGGCCACGGCATCGCCCCTTTGGAACTGGTCAATCATTTTCCGAAAGGTGGCAAGCATGGCGATGGGCACGTTATTGACCGCGTGAATGATATCGCCGGGTTGAAGGTCGATGAACTGGAGCTGGCCCTCGGGTGCCTTGGCAGCCACCAGGATGCCGTAGGAGCGCCGCAGGTCCGGCATGGCTTTGGCGACTTCCCTATCGATTTCAATGCACAGAATGCCCAGTCGCGAAACCAGGTTCTTCTCCGGCGATGCGAGTGCCGCCAACGGATCCCAAGACGCCGGCTGCTCCTTCGCGCGAACCGGAACCGTGAGCCGCTCCTCACCGCGCTGGATGGCCAGTTGGATGGTTTCGCCCCCCTCCCGGCGATAGATGTCATTATTGAACTGGCGCGCGGTTTCGATCGCGCGCGAATTCAGACTCAGAATGATGTCCCGGCGCTTCAAGCCGGCGGCATCGCCGGGACCGTCCGGGTCCAGATCCGCCACCATAACGCCGTGCTCGTTCGGTAAATCGAGCCCTTTGGCCAGTACGGGAGTGATGTCCTGAACGAAGAGCCCGACGGTGCTCCGCGAAACTCGCCCTTTCTGCCGGAGCTGCCGGTACACGCTACGGACCACGTTGCTGGGGATGGCGAAGCCGATCCCCTCGTTGCCCCCGGAGTGGCTCATGATGAAAGTGTTCATCCCGATCAGTAGGCCGTCAGTGTTCACCAGCGCGCCTCCGCTGTTTCCCGGATTGATGGAAGCATCGGTCTGAATATAGAGGATCGGGTTATCGTCGCTGACCGCCCTTTCGGCGGCGCTCACCACGCCCATGGAGACGGAGTTTCGCAGCCCCATGGGGCTGCCGATCGCGAACACCAGGTCACCCTGCCGCAGTTGGTCGGAGTCTCCAAAGGCCAGGCAGGGAAGGTCATGCTGGTCGACGCGGATGAGCGCCAGGTCGGATTCCCGGTCGATGCCGACCACCCGGGCGTCGACGCTGTGCGCGCGGGGGGCTGTCGCATCCTTGGACGGCTTTGCGTATGCACCTCGTGAACCCCTCTTCCTTACCGTCGGGAAAGGATGCATAGTAGCTTCATGAGCGAGAGCAATCCCGATCAGAGGGCGGTCTCCAAAAGCGATCAATGGCGCGATCGACTCGCCGAGCAGGAGCGGAGCGGGCTATCGGTGAAGCGGTTCTGCCAGCAACAGGGGCTCACCGAATACTCATTCTACGCCTGGCGGAAGCGGCTTCGGAGTGCCGGCCCGGTGCGTTTCGCGTTGGTGGAGAGAGGGGCGCAGCAGGTATCTGCGGAGTTCGGTCTGGAACTGGCGCTGGCAAACGGCGACCGACTTCGCATCGGCACCGGGGTGGACACGAAGACGTTGCGCACGGTGCTGGAACTTCTCCGGGCATGATTCACCTGCCGGCCAGCGTGCGGGTGTATCTGTGCCTGACCGCGTGCGACATGCGCAAGAGCTTTGACGGCCTGCACGCGCTGGTGCGGGAGCACCTGGAATTAGACCCATTCGCCGGGCATCTGTTCGTCTTCACCAGCCGGCGGCGCGACAGGATCAAGATTTTGTATTGGGATCGTGACGGGTTTGCGGTGTGGAGCAAGCGGCTGGAGGAGGGCACGTATGTGGTGCCGTTGGGCGACGCGGCGGAGCGCCGGCGAGAGATCACGGCGCAGGAATTAGGGGCGCTGCTGAGCGGCATCGACCTGACACAAGCCACACGCCGACACCGTTATGGTCGGTCCGTGTAAAACATCGCAGATGCTTTCTGTTTTCTCTTGTCCGCGCGTCCGTAAGTGAGTAGACTATTCCTTACTCGTGGCGTTCGATCCCAAACACCTTCCGGAAGATCCCAAGGTCTTGCAGCAGATGGTGCTGGACCTGGTGGCGCAACTCGACCGCGAGTTCCATGAGCGGAGCAAGATCGAGACCCTTCTGCGCGAGTTGCTGGATGCCAAGCGGAATCGTAAAAGTGAGCGCCTCTCGGCAGACCAACTAGCCCTGTTTGCCGCGGCTTGGCAGGCCCGGCAGGCAGCCGCAGAGAAGCCAGCCGAACCGGCTGACTCCGTCGACGATGACGACGATGAGGATACCGCTTCTGGCGCGGGCGGATCGGCTTCCCCGAAACGGCCTGGCGGCCGCCAGGCTCTGCCGCGGCATCTCAAGCGGGAGCGGATCGTGCACGATCTGGCGGATTCGGAGAAGCACTGCCCTACCTGCCAGCAGGATTTGCGGCCCATCGGCGAAGAGTCCAGCGAACGTTACGAATACATCCCGGCGCAGCTGACTGTGATTGAAGATGTGTGCAAGAAGTACGCGTGCGCCTGTACGGTGAAGACGGCGACCAAGCCTGCGCAGCCGATCGAAAAGAGCACTGCTGGGGCCAGTCTGCTGGCGCAGGTGATCGTCGCCAAGTGCGTGGATCATCTGCCACTGCACCGGCAGGAAACGATCTTCGAACGGCATGGGGTAGCAATCTCGCGTAAGACCATGGGCGGCTGGATGGCACAGTGCGGCGATCTGTTGCAGCCGTTGTACCAATGCGCGAAGGAGGTTCTGTTCCAATCGAAGGTGATCGGCACCGACGACACCGGGGTGAAGGTGTTGGACACCAAACTCCCGTTTGCGCGGACCGGGCGCATCTGGCCGTATTGCGGAGACCGGGAGCATCCGGTGATTCTGTATGACTATACGGCGACACGGGAACGCGCCGGTCCCGAGGAATTTCTGAAGGGTTATCGAGGTTACCTACAAGCGGACGCATACGGCGGCTATGACGCCTTTTTCAAGGACCCGGCGCGGGGCCTGGTCGAGGTAGGCTGTTGGGCGCATGCCCGTCGGTATTTCCGCAAAGCGTTGGATTCGGATCAGGCCCGCATGGGGCTGGCGCTGTTGCTGATTGCGCAGTTGTATCGGGTGGAGAAGCGAGCGCGGTCTCTCACGCCGCAGGATCGGCTTCAACTACGCCAAGTCGGAGCACGTCCGATTCTGGATAAGTTGCATAACTACTTACTGGAGATCGAGGGGGAAGTTCTGCCGAAGAGTCCGGAGGGGCGGGCGGTCCGCTATACCCTGAAGAACTGGACGGCACTCACCCGCTACTGCGAGGACGGCGATCTCGAGATCGACAACAACGCAACCGAGCGTTCGATCCGCGGGGTAGCAGTTGGCCGCAACAACTGGACGTTTTTCGGCAGCGACCGAGGTGGCCGAACGGCAGCTGTGCTGCGAAGCCTCGTCGCATCTTGCCACCAGGCCGGAGTGGATCCCTTCGCCTGGCTCAAGGACGTCCTGTCCCGCATACCGACCCATCCCATCACCCGCGTGGCCGAGCTTCTGCCACACAACTGGGGGCCCTCTCGCGCCTGATCCCGCCAGAATCAGCGGTCGCAGTTGCCACCTCTGTTCCGGTGATTCTCAGGCGCTTACGCTTTGCCAACTGCGAGGCTGGCACGAGCAGGCGGACTCGGATCGCCCCCTGCACCACGTGCGCGTTGGTCATGATGAAGCCGGAAGGATCCACGATCACACCCGAGCCGCTGGCGGTGTGGCGGGAGATCTGGATGCCGGTCTGCCCCCGATCCTCATCGACCGTGTCATATCCGGTCACGACAATCTCCACAACTGCCGGCGAAACCCGAGTCGTCAGGTCGCGAATCGCGCCGCTGAGACCGGCCAAAGGACCCCGGTCCGTGGCCCGCTGCGCAATAGCAAACTGCTTTCCCAGAATCAGCAGCGCCAGAATGGCGGCTTGGTGGTAGCGGTATCCCATGCCCACCCCCTGTCGGGCCGAGACCATGCCCGACGGCTCCATTATCCGGCCACCCGCGCCTGGCGGTGCATGCAGCCACTGCGAAAGTCCACTTCTACTCGATGATTTTCCGCCTTCTACCCTGATCGAAGTATGGGGAATCAGACATGGAAATCCTAAGATTCGAGTCGGGTCGAAAGGCGCCGAGCGACGCCGGCCCGATGTACGCTCCGATCACCGCGTTTACCGCGGCAACCGGGTTCAGCCCGAGCCTGTTTTGGTTCAGCGTGAATATGAGGGGAAGTTCTCGCCGAAGGGAAGGAAGATTCCGCCCTTCGGGCGGGGATTTTCAAGGCATGAGGATCTATCGGTCCGATGTGTTCGTTGAATTTTCTGGGCGGCGCTGAGTTGCACCGCCCGTGATTTAATCATCGTCCGCGATGAGTCCGCCAGGTTATCCCTCGGCATGGTTGCGTCCCCGCAGAGCCCGCTTCCGTTTCGCCTGACAAAGTAAATATCGGCTACGCGACCTTCTCGCTTGAGGGCGAAGCTGAAGTTTTTCTTTGCGACCGAGCGGCGAACTCGCGTTGCCGCCGCGCCTCCTCGAGTTTGTGATCGCGGGCCGCATGGATCTCCGCCTGGCGGCCTTGCAGCCGGGCCAGCGGCGTAACGTAGCCCAACGCGCTGTGCAGACGCTGCTCGTTGTAGACCGTGATGTACTGTGTCACCAGGCGCTCGGCATCTTCCCGCGATAGTGGCACCCCGGGCCGAATGCACTCGCTTTTAATCGAGCGATTCCAGCGTTCCAGTTTCCCGTTCGACTGCGGGTAATACGGCGACGTCCGGATGTGCGTCATCCCGGAAATGCGGATGAATTCCTTGAAGTCCTTGGCCACGAACTGCGGCCCGTTGTCGGAGATGATCCGCGGATGCGCCTCGGGAAATCTCTCTTTGGCCTGCTGCAGGATGATCTCCACCTCAGCTTCGGTCATCGACTCACGGAGCCCCCAGGCGAGTAGATACCGGCTGGCGCCGTCCAGCACCGCGCAAAGATAGTAGAACGTGCCGTGAATGTTGATATGGGCGATGTCGACGTGCCAATGCTCGTGCGGCTGCAGCGGCTGCTCGAAGCCCGTGCCCTTCTGGCTCGGATTTCCGGCCCAGCAGCGCAGCCGGCCGGCATCCCGCAATACGCGGAACACGCTAGACGGGCTCACTGCCACGGCGTCGGCGTCGATCATCATATACGTCAGCCGCCGGTACCCTTCTGTCGGGTACAGCAACTGGAAGTCCAGGATCGCCTTCTTTTCCCAATCTTGCAGCCAGAAATCCCGGGGAACCGTGCCGTTATGCTGGTTGGTTTTGCCGTAGCGTCGCCGCCACTGGTAGAACTTCCCCACGCTCACACCGAGCCAGAGTAGCAACTGCTCAACCGTCAAGCCGGTCTTGGCAGCCCAGTCTTGGATGAAGTCGATCACCGCATCGCGGGTATCCGGCTCCACCCAGCATCCGTTCAGAGTTCCCCAAGTTCTTTTTTTAGTGAGATGTGCTCCGCCATCAGCTCGGCCAGGACCTCGTCCTTTTGCCGAATCTTCTTTTCCAGCTTTTCGATGCGCTCCTGATCCTGGCGGCGTTCGGGCTGTCGCCGGTTGCTCTCCAGGGCCAGGGCGGCATTACCGAACAACTGCTCCTGCCAGCGGTGAAATAGACTCGGCGCCAGTCGCGCCTCGTCGCAGATCGTGGAGATGGGGACCTTCTCAATCAGATGTCGGCGTAGCAGCTTGATCTTTTCGTCTGAGTTCCAGTGGCGGCGTTCCTTGCTCACGTCTCGCTCCAATACTTCTATCGGCGAGACCTCCTATGGACTTTACGCCCTCACTCAAAATTCAGCTGAACCGGAACAAGCCGGGGAGGGGCCTCCTCTCCGGGCCGTCATCTCCGATGGCGGTTCCCGCGCTCGTCGTCCGCAATGATCTTCTCCAGTAGACTGCTATTGCGATTGTGCCCGGCGGATTGATTCATTATCCTCGCGTTCGGACGCTTCCCCGGAATTGCCATAAACTTCCTCACGGATGATCAGCTCGGTAGCCTCGTTCAGGTACTCGTTGAGCGCTCTACTGAGTTCCAGGTACTCCGGCCACAGCGTCCGGTCGACGAAAGATTTTGGGGACCTTGAGCATGACCGTCGTGTAGCGCTGCCGACGATAACGATAGGGCTCCAGGCCGTAGCGCCGGGACAAGGCCGAAAACAGACGCCGTTTCCAGTCATCAGGCAGGTTGAAGCGATACTCGACGGGCTTTTCGACCTTCGCTGTCAGATCGATCGCTTTCTTGACTCGCTCGATGGCGGCGGCGGCTTCGCGCTCCCCGAATGGTGGCGGCGCCCTCGAACAAGGCGGTGATCTTCCGGAGCCTTTCACGGAACTGCAGCTCGACGGTCATGGGATCTCTGATTCTAACAGCGTCGCCAAACCGTCGGCGTCTCAAAGCAACTCCGGCACGGCATGCATCGCGGTCCTGTGATTAGAGAGCAAAAGAATACGGAGCCGTAAAAGAAAACAGTCGTCGGCCAAGTCACGTCCGCCGATCTTCCGTAAGGTGGATATAGGATGAAGAGAGGGACTAAATACATAGTGAACGAGGCACGACAAGTCACATGCCACAACTCAACGAAAGCGTAATACTCGCAGCCATCGAAGGCTTCGAATCGCAAAAGGCCAGGATCGACCAGCAAATTGCAGAACTCCGGGCCATGGTGCCACTTCGGAGTATGTCAGATGGTTCCCAGGCTGGGCCACAACGGAAGCGGAAACCTAGTGCGGAAGCCTTGCAACGAATCCGGGCAGGCCAACTGAGGAGATGGGCCAAGATCAGGGGTGAATCTACGCCGTCTACGCCCGCCTCGACAGAAGCACCGAAGCCGAAGCGAAAATTGTCGGCGGCGGGCCGGCGCGCGATTAGTGAGGCGAGCAAACGACGTTGGGCGTTGAAACGGGCTGCAGCTGCAAAGGCGCAAGCTCCTGCTGCGAAGAAGTCCACACAGGCCCGAAAGAAGGCTGCTGTCAAAAGGGCACGTATCAAGAGAGCGCCGGTAACGAAGACGGCCCTGCCTGCTCCAGCGGCATAAACCGCTACGAAGTGCCTTTTCGAGGAAGCGCGCCGCGTCTCCGAAACGGAGGGCGTCGCTCTGAACCAGTTCATCAATGTCGCGGTCGCAGAGAAGCTGTCGGCTCTGCGGACAGAAGAGTATTCCGCGAGCGCGGGCAGCGTGGCAATGTGGGAAGAGCGAAACGGATCCTGAAACGGGCGAGGCGAGGAAATCCTCCGACACCCGGCGACGAAGCGGTGTTACGCCAGGACCGGGCGGTCGCAACCGCTGGTCAGCTTCTGGTTTAATCTGAGTGCATGCAGGTATGAGCGCTGCTACGAGAGCGGAATCCTCGCTGTTGTGTCCCTGCCGAAAGGACCTGGCCGCAACGGCCGGCCTCTGCCGCCGGTGCTATCGCCGGGCCGCAAACTCTCGTTTCCGATTCGGCGGCCTCCGCGAAGAGATTTTGGAGCGCGATGGCCGCACTGCCGGGCCTGCAGGGCGGACCACCGTCTCCATGTGCATCACCGCAGACCGGGCATCAACGACCGCGAGCTGCTCATTACGGTCTGCGCAGGCTGCCACGCCCGCCTCCACCGGCTGGCTGCGATCCGGATCTGGATGCCGGAGCCTCTGATTATTCTCTGGGAAGAGCAGCACCCTGGCATCCCCGTCCAACTCCAGCTTCTGATGGCCGCATGACTGCCGGAGAGCCCAACTAGGTTTGACTGAGGGCTCAGCGGCGGGGGAAAGGGCAGGTTGCAGCCTTCCAAAACCATCGTCCGCCAAGCAGCAACTGCTGAATTAAACTACGGCAGTTGTGCGTTGCTGCGTGAGTTTCCGGCAAACGTACGTGAAATTGACTGACTCAGCCGGATAAGGTCATGGAGTCTGGGCCTTCCAAAACCACAAGGTTTCTGAACACCGCGTCCAGATCTCTAGACAGGAGGCGGAGGCTTTCTTCAATGCAGCGAAATGAAGGCCATCGTGGGACTCGGGTATCGGTAAACACCGAGCGTCAGAGCGTCGTATCCGTTGAAGAACGTCTCGAAGTGGAAGAGATGCACTTGGCCATAGTCGTCCTTGAGGACAGCATCGGTCTCTCCCAGCGGTCCGCCGCGGCGGTCGGCCGAGTAGCTATGCACAAGCTCAAAGATGCGGCACTCCGTCACGCCTGAGAACCGCTCGGCAAAACGCGGCGATCGGATGAAGTAGCGTAGCGGCTCGGATGGGCTGAAATCACTGGACAGGCGGTGGGGATGGCAGCAGAGTGCCCCTAACATCATTGTGTCGCTCTGCTCAACATAGCGCCATAAAGTCGTAGTGAACGTGTTCGCATACCGCTTCTGAAGCGCGATTACCGAATGTAGATCGGCGACACAGTCCCGAGCCTCGGAGCGGAATTGCTCTCGCAGAAAAAGTAGCTGCCCAGCAGCGTAGTTTGCTTCGGCTTCGATTTGCTCATGACAGCCGGGGGTCAGAGTGGCCTTGTCATCGCCCATCATTGTGGACCCATGCCACGGAGTGATCTTGTGCCCAATCTCGTGTGCCTCAACCCAGCGGTGTTTGGCTGGCGGCAATTCGGAATCGATCAGAATCCGCTTTCGATCCGGAATCAATAGCGCTCGGAGATTCCATTTCTGGATTGCCTCTTTGAGCAACGTGGGCCTGGCCAAGACTTGTTTGCCTGCTATTTTGAGGCGGTGAACGACCTCTCGGACCGTGCTGTCGTCCGATGACGAATAGTACTCTCGATCAAGCTCTAGCAGTTCCCGCACATCCTCGAGTCGCAGCGGTGGCTCAGGATGGTGCAAGTCCCTAAGCACCTTCTCGACCGCGTCGTCAATGTCCTGAGCTGTCAGGTTCTTTAAGAGGATGTTTCGCAAGGTGCTCCGCGCTACGAACTCTGCCTACTTCTCACCTAGGTACTTTACAAACTCCTCAAGCGCATCCTGCTCCTCATCGCTGAGCTTGCCCACTGATTCCGACTGTGCCGCGAAACGAAGAGCGTGTTCGCCCAGCCGTTTATCACGGGCGATCGTATTGCCTGAAATCTGAAGCAGGCGGACGTTCGGCAACCGCAGGGTCTTTGCGAGCTGGTACACCGTGCGTGGTTCTGGAACAGTGGAGATCTCGCTCTATACGCATGAGTTCGGCGGCTTCGATCCGAGCTACATGCGGAGAGCTTCGCCCCGCACCCCCAGCCGCATGGCATGAGCGGGCCGGACGGACGCCCACCGAAATCGACCCTCGGCACCCCCAGGCGCCACGCGCACTGCCGGCACCGTCCTCCCCTGCATCGAGTGCACAGCGGGCTGAAGGCTTCCACCGGCGATTCGTAGCCGGCTGCGCAGCAGCGGCAGTGTGCGCATTTCATCCACTGACGGCCGGAAGGTGAGGCGTCATCAAAGAACTAAGAGTTAACCGTAACCTACCGCGGTACGGCCAGGACTTCCCCATTCACCACCCTACCGGCACAATACGGTCAAAGGCCTGCAATCTCATGGACCAATAAATCATTGACCCTGGGGTGCAGGCTGAGAACCAGGCCGCACCCGCCTTTTTGAGCGTATGAGTGCATCAGAGTCCTGCATAGCCAACCCGCATCGAATCACCACCTGGGCCGCCGTGTTCGAACACGCCTTCGCAGCCATAGGTCGCATGTATTGTCGTTGCTTCCACGAGGCGATTTCGCGTCCTGTGAACGGTAAATATCGGTGCTGGCGATGCTTGAAGGCATTTGAGTTGGAGTGGTAATAACGAGCAGAAGGCGAGTCGACCCATCCTCCGCAATGCTTCGGTCCTGAACTCGCCGCTAACACCGCTTCGTCCGTACCAACGCTGCACGTGCGGCACGTGCAGTGAATGTAGGAACAACGCCAAGTGGGATCGGGTGTTTGCCAAATTTGAACGAAAGGATTACACCGAGCAACGGAGCCTATTCCGTTCTCCCCTCTACGACTTGTAATCCGAAGCGGGAGAGACGGCCCTTTCGATCATTGCCGGCATCCTGCACATCGATCCGCGCCCGCTGTGCGAAGTGGCGGAGGTGCCCTCGGAGCTGGATTCGTTGTTGAGCCGGGCCATTGCCAAGGCGCGCGACCTTCTGATGGAGGCCGCGTGATCCTATGGCAGCCTCTTCTTGAACGTCGCCACCACGAAGCCCAGCCCAGTCGGAAACGGCTGGGCTGTTTTGTTGGGAGCGGCTGCCTGGGGCCTCCCTCTATTCCCATCCGCGTTTATTGATGCTTGACGGAGGGGGAAGGGGCGCGCGTTTCGGAAAAGGTCTGGCCGGAGCGGGCCATCGCGAGCAAAAAGGGGCCGGCACGCTCCTGCAGCGTGCCGGCGCGGGAATCGAAGGAACGAGTGGAGGTCAGAAGTCGAGACGCAGGGCGAGCTGACCGGTACGGTTGCCTCCCGAGCCCTGGGGCAGCGCGGACTCGAGGACGCCGAACGAGGGGCTGGCGATGTTCATGGCCGGGGGCGCGAAGTTAGTGTGGTTCAGAACATTCGTGAAGGTGGCTTCGAAGCGGACGTGGACCCCTTCCTTAATGCTGAAGCGCTTGGCGAGGCCCATGTCCATGTCAATCATGTGTGGACCCTTCAGAATGCCGACACCGCAGCTCCCAAAGCGCCCGGCGTCAGTCGGCGGCAGGGCGAACGCATTGGGGTTGTAGAACTGTTGCGAGGTCTGGTCGGCGTACGGGTTACCAACGCAATCCGGCCGCGCAATGGCCCCGCCAGTGTTTCGCTCGAGCATATCGGTGTTCGATTGATCGTCGGCCGCGGGCATGGTCGGCGTCAGCCACTGGCCGGTTTGTATGGTGGTGACCGTGCTGAGCGTCCAGCCGCCGAGAACGGAGTTCACCAGCCGGGGACCTTGCAACAGGTGCCCCTCCCCGAACGGCAGTTGGTACGCAGCCGTCAGCAGGACACGTTGCCGCGGCAATCCCACAACGTTACCCCGGTCGTAATCGATGTCGTAGCGGTTGGCAATCTCCACTGCATAAGGCTCCTCGCCCGCATATACGGAGGGCGCGTCGGTGCCTTGCGCGTCGCTGATATTTTTCGCCAGGGTGTAGTTCGCCTGGAGCGTCAGCCCATGTGACACTCTATGGCTGAATTCCAGGATACCCGCCTGATAGGTTTGCGTGCCGATGCTTTCCGACTGCATCAACAAAAGAAAGTTCTGGTACGGCGCACGGGGATCGACGACTGAATATCCGTTGTTCGGGATGTTGTAGGGGGTCCTGGTCGCCGGAATTTGGTTCAGATCTACGGTAATGGGAAGATGATAGCTCTCTTGGCCGGTGTAGCTCAACCGAACCGTCGTGCTGGGTGTCAGTTCCCGTTCCACGGTGAAGTTCCACTGCGCCGACGAAGGATCCTTCCAGTGCGGATTGTTTCCCTCCTCGAAATCGCCGCCGCCTAGAGTTGCCGGCGCGCCCGGAGGAGACGTTTGCGGAAACTGGAATGCGGCCGCACCGTTGGTCACCGAATTGTTGTAAGTGAGCAGATCCGAGAGGGCGATGATGCCGCTGTTGAAGGACATGGGTCCAAGAGTCGTCATGGTATAGATGCCAAAGCCGGCGCGAATGACGGTCTTGTTGTTGTCGAACGGACGATAAGCAATGCTCACGCGTGGGTCGAAATCGTGCCAGTTCCAATCCCTCAGGCCCTGAGGAAGACCGGCCTGGCTTGCCGTCTCGACGTTCGAACACGGCAGCAACGAGGTCTTATTCGGGAGGGAACACGCGTTGATTCCTTGGAGAAACCCCTGGTTAATCTGCTGGAGGAGCGAATTGTTTGCGATAAAGGAGCTGAATTTGTCTGGAACGACAACAGTCACGCTGCTCGGCGTCGTAAGAATGGTAGCGATATCGCCGTTGGATTCAACAAACGGAGGAAGTAATTCCCACCGTAATCCGTAATTGACCGTGAGGTGGCTGTTGACCTGCCATTCGTCCTGGCCGTAAACGCCCCAGTGGATAGAGCGTGCATCCATTTGTGGGCCGATGACCGCGAAGTAAGACGGGTTCGGCAACCCCAGCAGAAAATCGCCGTACGAGTAGTTGGTCATCGAACCGGCGAAGGTGAAGTCGCCATAATCGTCGGACGGTGCGAAGTACATGAGGGAGTTAAAACGCTGTTTCCGGATATCCATTCCAAACCGAAACGTGTGCTTGCCCTGGATGCGGGTGACGTTGTCGGTGAGTTGGTCGGTGCTCGAAATTGTCGATCCAACCCGGTCCTGACCGATCGAGGTAATGGTGCCATCGGCGAAATTGAAGGTCGGGAAGGCATCGCCTGTGGGATGCGAACCAAGGTTCACTGCATGGTCGAGGACCAGCCCGAGTTGAGAAATGGCCTGGGCCCCCTCGATCGGGAAAGTGTCGTTCTCGTCGTAATCCGTGAACCCGAAGCGGAATTCATTCAGCAGCGTCGGAGTAATGGCGTAGTTGTAGGACACTACCAGGCTCCGGTTTCGTTCGTTAGCTCCGTCATTGGGTAAGAAATCGTTCGCCGGGGCAACCACGCCGGCGTTGTTGTACTCCGTGTAGTATGCGTTCTTCGCGCTGAAGCGTGCATAGATTTGCTGCTTGGAATTAATGACCTGATCCAGCCGCATGTCGAACCCATTGGCATTCGATGGGATCGGCACCAGGGTCTGGTAGTTGTAGGAGGGGTTAATCGCACCTAGATTGGCATTTGGGAGCGGATAGTAATTCAGCAAGGCCTGGGCCACGGGATTGATGCAAGACGGGCACGTGCCGGCCGGGATGGTGTTGTTCGGAAATCCCCCGCCGGTGAACGGATTGATCAACGGCGATCCGACCGCTGCCACCATCGCGCTCATGTTGCCGTTTCTCTCCGCCTCCGTCGGCACCAGCAGCTCCTCCGGATAGGATTGGGTCTTGCGGTTGCCTTCATAATCCAGGAAGAAGAACGTCTTGTTTTTGCCGTGGTACACCTTGGGCAGGGTCAGCGGGCCGCCCAGGCTTCCGCCGAAGGTGTTGAAATTCTTCGGCGCCTTGGTGCTGAAATTCAGAATCGTGGCATCCAGGTCCTTGTTTTGGAAATACTCGAACAAGCTGCCGTGCAGAAGGTTGGTTCCGCTCTTGGTGACGAAGGTTACATCGCCGATCTGCGCGAATTCCGCGTTATTGTTGAACGCCGTGACCTTCATCTCGTCGATCCCTTCCAGGGATGGGTAGGCATCCTGCAGCGAGCCATTGAAACGCACGTTGGCGGTAGAAATTCCGTCCACCGAGAATCCCACCTGAGACGATGTCGCACCACCCACGGCGAAATTCCCCTGGGAGTCCTTGGTCACGGAGGGAGAAACGGCGAGCGCGGCGAGGGGGCTGCTCGATACGGCGCGGGAGTTGATCGGTAGCTGAGTGAGGTCCGCGCTGACTTTCGAGTCGGTGAGCGTGGCATTTTCGGTATTCACGGCCGCCGCTTCCGCTACCACCTCGACCTGCTGACTGGTCGCCGCCAGCGCCAGCTTGAGATCCAGACGAATATCCTGGCGCGCGGTCAATTCCACCTGGTCGACGACCGCACTGGCGAAGCCCGTTTTGGACGCGGTCACGCGGTAATGGCCGGGCTTCAGGTTGGTGAACAGGTAATTACCACTCGCGTCGCTGATGACGGACGCGTCGGTATTCTCATCCGCGTTGTGTAACGTGATGGCCGTCTGCGGGAGGGCGCTGCCGGTCTGATCCTGCGCGGTACCGCGGATGCTGCCAAAGGTGGATTGCGCCCGCAGGGGCGCTGCCGCCAGCGCGAGCAGGCCGGCGCAGACGGCCAGGACAGTTCCGGCCTTTGCATATAACTGAAAGGATTGCATAACTCGTTTCCCTCGTGCCATAGGACACACGAAGGACATTCCTCCTTGAATGGATTCTGGGTTATCGATTGTTTAAGACTCAACGAGGAGTGCGGGTCTTTAGCAACAGAGAAGAGACCCAGACGCTTTCTGCGAGAATAGGCCCTGGGTCATGAAAGAGTCATAAAAAAAACCGCAAGAAAGGTAAATGGGGAGTATAAAGAAATGTGATCCGATCGATTGACCGTGGGCGACGGCGCGGTTTGTGTGCGGAAGTTTCCGCTTTTTTGGGGGCGGATGGGGATCCTCACAGAAATTCTGAGGCCGCTTCGGACAGCTCGGCATGCGCGGGCCGGACGGGCGGCCGGCGCGTTTCAGGTTTGCCTTGATCACGAACTTCAGTGTGGATCCGTGGAACGATGGACGCCGGCACCGCTCGGCACGAGACTTGCCGAGATCATGCCCGCTGCAGTAAGCGTCTCGTAAACCACCGCCGGAGACGGTCCTGGACGTGATATCGGCGGATTGCTTAGAGCAGCGGTCGTCAATTCAAAACGCATAGCGGCCTTCTGCCAAACTGAGGGGCTTCCTTCATCACGCCGTATCGAAACCACCGCGGCCACAGCCCATCCGATCAGTTCCGGGCGCATCCGTCATGTGGCCGCAGTGGCTCCGATACGGTCCGAACGTAATATCGGTGGCCACTCAGCGCAGTGAGGAAGCCAATGCAGCCGGTTCGGCCTCGGTGATCAGGCGCCGCCGAGACTCTGGAAAATTAAAGAGCCAGTTCTCGCGGCTGTAGGGAACCGTTGAAACGCGGCTGGTTCCCCTCATTTCGCGGGTTTCATGGTCTGCGTTTTCTCGCCAGGAGAGCGTCCACGGACAGCTTGCCGGGACCGAAGACAAAAACAATCAAAAATGCAAAGAGGAAGGTGTAAGGGGTAGCCGCATAAAGCTTGTCCGGATCGGAGAAGATTGAGACCAAAGCCTCGCGGTCGGCCGCGAGAAAGGCTACCACCATGTCACCAGCAAGCAGCAGGGCAATCAGGCGCGAGGCGAAACCGGCCGCAATCAGGATGCCGCCCACAAACTCCAATACTGCGATGAACACGGCGGTTACACCGGGAGCTGGAATGCCAAGCTGAGTGAAGAAGTTGGTGACCTTTCCCAGGTGGCCGAGCTTGCCCCACCCGGTTTGCGTGATCTGCCAACCCCAATAGAGCCGCACTGCTAATAAGAAGAGCGATTGCAGGTTATCGCCAGCCCGGATCAGCTTCCGGTAGAACTGCTCGATTGTTTTTCTCATGCTTCCTGTCTCTCCGGACTGCACAGCCAGCCCAACCTCGACCAGGTTGTGAACCAGGCTTCCACGGCACGCTCATCGGAAATGCCGGCGAGCGCATCGCCGAGCGGTCTGCCCTGGCGCAGATCTACCAGAATCCGGAACTCGCCGGGCGTGAGCCGTTTGTAGTAGACCGTAAACTCCAGGCGATGGACGGCGAGGAACGTCGGAGCGGACGCGACGGACCCATAGCGGCGGACGGCCGCGCGCTGCCGGCGGCCGACGATCGTGTTGCTGGCGCCGGCCTTTTCCGTCACCTCTTCAACCCTGATTCGTAAATCGTCCACCGGATAGCCCAATTGCAGCAGGGTCATATAGGGCTGCAAGCCAAATCTCATTTCGGGGCCGATCTCCAGGAGATCTTCCGGTCCGAGGGCTTTGCGTTGTTTGCCGTCGTACGCCTCGATGTGGGCCCATTCGAGGCGCACCATATCGAGCGCCAGCTCCGGATTCTTTCCGGCAAGGCTGGGGTTGCCACGCAGCCACGCCTCCAGTCGGGACCCCAGATCGCGCATCGTAAACGATCGCGACGGGACCTCCGTCAGATAGGACTCCGCCACCCGGCTGAAGCCACGCTGGCCGAGGACGGCGCACAACCCGGGGAAATCCTCGCGGAAGGAATCCAGCAGGCGAAACCAATAGGAACGGCTATAGATTTCCAGCCGCTCCATGGAGGTCAGCCGGTCGTTTGGTTTGATCAGCGCCGCGGCTTCCTCTCGCACCGGGAGACCAGGGGCAACACGCTTGGCAATGGTCCCGGACGGCGCCATGATGGCTGCGGCTATCCGCCTCTGCAATTCGACAAGCGTCATCGGAAGACTACCTCGCTGGCGTGCAGAAACTTCTTCGCTTTGAGCGCTTCCGAGTGGACTTTCTCAAACGACGGTATGCGATCATCCCATTCGAGCAGCGTGGCGGTCGAACCGATCTTTGAAATCGCGTGCTCATACAGCTTCCAGACGGGATCGATGACCGGGTGATCGTGCGTGTCCAGGATGTATTTGCGGAATCTTGAGTGCCCCGCGATGTGGATCTGCGCCACCCGCTCCGGCGGTACGCTGTTCAGGTATTCGTACGGATCGAAGCTGTGGTTCCTCGAAGAGACATAGATATTGTTGACATCGAGGAGGATGCCGCAGTCGGCTTGCTCGACCACCTCGTTCAAAAACTGCCACTCGGTCATCTCGGAAACGTGAAACTCGGCATAGCTGCTCACGTTTTCCACCGCGATGGGCACTTCGAGAAGGTCCCTCGCTTCGCGGATTTTAGCGGCCGTGATTTGGGCGGCCTCGAAGGTGTAGGGCATTGGCAGCAGATCATGGGTATAGGTGCCATCGACGCTGCCCCAGCAGAGGTGATCCGTCAACCACGGAGTTTTGGTGCGCTTTACCAATGCTTTCAGCCGCCTGAGGTGTTCCCGGTTGAGGGGCTCAGCCGACCCGAAGTACATGGACACACCATGTTGCACCACGCGGTACTGTTCGAGGATGCGGTCGAGAACCGCGAGCGCGTTTCCGCCCTCCACCATGTAATTTTCGGAAATGATCTCGAACCACCCCACCACGGGCCTCTGCTCCAGAATGTGGCGATAGTGGGGTATCCGGAGACCGATGCCGACTCCATAGTCGGTGAATCCGTTGAACCGGTTGCTGGGCATCTGGTCGATTGGGGCGGAGGACCAGCGGATCCTCCGCGCTAATAGAGAAGACTACGACTTCTTATTTGTTGGTGGCACAGCCGCCCTGGCCCTTGCAGGAATTCTTCCCGGCGCAGGCATGCTTCGCGGTGATCCCGGCGGCAGCGGCCATGTTCTTTTTGGATCCGTCGGTGGCGCAACCACCCTGGCCTTTACAGGAGTTCTTGCCGGCGCAGTCGTGCTTTTCGACTGCGCTTCCCTTCGCCGGCTTCCCGGTCTGGTCCTGAGGCGTTGGCGCCGCGCTCACGCGTGACACGGTCCCTCCCAGGAGGCCCGTCAGGGCTGCTGCGAGTACCAGGGAATGTTTGGAAGGCTTCATTTGAATTACTCCTCTCTTCGTGCGTTGAGCAGGTAGGCGACCAGCCAACTGAATTCCAGACGATATCCGCGCTGTTATGAACCGCACCCGGACAGAGGTCCGGCTCCTACCCTTGACAATCTGTCTTGCATACTGCTGACCAGTAGAGCCGGGAGCACCTTATATTCCCCGGTCGGAACACTAACGTTCTCATGTTCGCTCATAATCTTGGCTAGCCTTGAACGCAGCCCTGGGAAGCGGGAATGATCTCCTGACGGCGTACACTGATGCTGTTATGCTGTTTCGCGAACTACGGGAGCGGCCGCAGCCCTGGACTGATCGCCGGCAGTCCATCCGGCGCCAATGGACAATCCCTCTGTATGGAATCGAGTGGGTTTTTCAGTGGGTGGCCTACTTTCTCTGCCGGTCGGCGTTCCTGGAAACCCTCGACTACCTGGGCGCGCTCTCGGTGTTGTTTGGCGTGGTGTTTTACATCTCGGAAGCAGGCGACCGGCAACAGCAGAAGCACTACCAGGCGTGGCAGGTCATCAACACCGCGCAAGGCAAAGGCGGCAGCGGTGGAAGAATCGAGGCGCTCCAGGAACTCAACGCGGATGGCGTACCGCTTACGGGTGTAGACGTCTCTGGCGCATATATTCGGGGAATTCGTCTGCCGCGGGCCAGCCTCGCCCGTGCCGCCTTCGAAGCGGTAGATGCTCGCGACAGCGTTTTTGCGCGAAGCAATCTCGAATTCGCAAATTTGCAATGGGCCAACTTCCGGCAAGGCGACCTCAGCCGGGCGGACTTGCAGCACGCGGATCTCGAAGATGCCGACCTCGTAGGTGCAACACTGGCTGGCGCGAACCTGACCGGAAGCAATTTGAAGAATGTCGACTTGCGAAACTGCGATCTTGGCGGAATCGCCTGGCAGGCTATCAAGGCGATCGACTCGGCCAATGTATATGGTGTACGGAACGCGCCAGATGGCTTTCTAGCCTGGGCCCGCCAGCATGGCGCCATCTCGGTCCCGTCCGACGAGTGAGTGTCCAGAACCTCCACGGGCGTGTTTGCGCGATCGCTCGCTGCGTTCTCTGCGGTCAGCGATCGGCAGACTTCCCGTCTGCGTTCGGGGCCTGCTCGTAGAAATGACACCCTGCTGCGTCACAGTGGAACCGGCGACGGTCAGCTTGATGCCGGGCCGGCCGGTTGGTCCGGACCAGCAAGATTCGCCAGCCACGCCCGCGATTACGGATCAGTACACGTTGGTCGGCCTCAAGCGCCGGGCCCAACTGACCCGCCGCGTCCAGGAGAAGCGTGCCAAGGCGGACAGGAACGCCAAGGTTGTGGAGATGAAGAAGGAGGAGGCGGTGGCGTAGGGGGTCAGTTTCCGGTATGGGCGCTTTTCGCCCAAGTGAATTCCGGCGAAACCTTTACCAGGCCCTTGGCGACAAGGCAGGAGTGATCTGGCCAATGCGTTACATGTGGATTGGTCACCGCTGGCGAATGTGGCTCTCGCCTGAATGCCGTGCGCGCCAAAGCCACGGACCGGAGCCGATGAGCAATGGTCAA
>CAWFIJ010000013.1:0-383745 GCA_963815855.1 Terriglobia bacterium
TAGGGACGCTACGGCGCCGGGGTCGGGAACAATGTTGGTGAATCAGAGACACGCAATCTTCCCGCATGAAGATGGCTAAACCGGATCGCTAACCGACCTGCCATCCGGAACCGCGGCCCGGAAAATTCCGGGCTGGCTCTACCGGTATGCTAGCCAAAAAGAACGATAGCGCATAGCTGGAAAGACACGGGCCATGCCGGCCCGTGCGCCTGAGTACGAGAGTCCGGGGATTTGCCGTGGGGCCGGATGTGCCCGGCCCGCGGCCGGTTGCGAGATCGCCGGGACGCCCACTATCTTCTGACCGCGCACCCCGCGGCCGCCAGTGCATCGCGCAAGCTTGCGCGCGCATTTGCAATCAGCTCCTCCGCTTCGGCTTCGGATTTGCCAAGCGCCCTCGCCAGCTCCCTGCCCTTCAGTCCCACGATGTAGCGTAGCGTCAGCGCTTGCCGCGCAGCCTCGGGAAGCTGACGCAGCGCGGTTCTCACGCAGCTCCTTACCTCCTCGATTTCGGCGACCTTGTCCGGCGCCAGCATTTCGAGATCCGGGACCACGTCCTCCATCTTGAGGTCTTCATCCGGCTGGTAGAAGTACAGGATCTCCTCCCCCAATGTGGACACTTCCTCCTGGGGAGGCGTTTCCGGAATGTCCTCTTCGAGGTGGACGGCGCGCGTGCGGTCGGCCTGCGCACGCTTCACCTGCGCCTGGATTTCGTCCAGCGCGTAACGGACCAGGCGGCTTCGGATGTCCCCGGGCGCGTGTTCTTTCGCGAATGCATCGTAGGCCCGCACCAGGGCGGCATCGACCACCTCTTCGGGCTCCACGGTATGGGGCGGGAGGTCGCCGCGTGCCTCGACGTATCGCAGCACCCGGCCGGCCACCTCGTGAACCTTTTCCAGATGCGGTTCTACCAGCGCGAAGAACCACTGCGGATTCTCATCGCCCGCCGCCGGAGCCGCTGCCGCTTTTTGCCGTGCGAGCGCCCGCCGCCGCTGTACCCGCTTCCACCAGTGCTCGCCGCGGATTTCGGCTTTGTACGCCTCCACCTGTCGCTCGATCTCCGCGAACGCGCTGCGGATCGCCGCTTCCGCGTCGTGCATCTCCTCCTTCGCGCTCAGCGTCTTCTGTGGAACCGCCAGCGTAATCGAGACGGAAAAAAGCGTGCGCGCCGGCACTTGCTCCACCACGCAGCGCACGAACAGATCCTTGCCGGCAAGCGCCTGCAGTTGGCGGTCGAGGCGCGCGATCCGCTGGTCGATCAGGCTCCGAACGGCCGGCGTGGGCTCGAAGTGCTTGAACTCGAATTCGTGTTTCATGGTCCCCCTTACCTCCGGCATGCCGACGGCCATCACTTCCGGGGATGCCCTCTGGCGCGATCCGGACGGCGCTCCTCGGCGGTGGTCCCGCCGGGCAAATAGTCGTTGCGCTTGAGGTACCACAACAGAAAGAGAGTGATCGCCACCGTGAGCACGAAAACGCCGGTGAACATCGCAGGCGACCTGGTCCAGCTCGGGTATTCGATGTTCATGCCGAACAGGCTGGTAATGACCAGCGCCGGCAGTGCCACGGTACTGAGGAGGGTCAGCGTCCGCATCGCTTCGGTGGTGCGGTTGGCCACTGTCGACAGGTAGACATCCAGAATCGTGGCGAGCCGGTCCCGTTCGCCCGCGATCAGGTCGAGGATCACCGCCAGGTCGTCGTGCGTATCCCGCAGGAAAGGCGAAAGATTCGGGGTCACGATGGTGTTCGGTACGTGGCGAGCCTGAAAAGCGATGTGGCGCGTGACATTCACCACGCGCCGGAAATGCAGAATGGTGCTGCGGAGCCGGCCGATGTGCTCGAGGACATCCGGGCGAGGCAAATCCATCACCTGGCTTTCCAGCGCTTCGACCGCGTCCTCCAGCTTCTCGGCCAGCGCCAGGTACGATTCGGCTACCGCATCGAGCACACGATACAGGACTTCGTCGGAGCGCGACTCGTTCCGCATCCCCAGCAGCGGTTCGAGCAGCGGTGCCGGGCCGCTGTGGACGGTGATCACGAAGTCCTTGCCCACAAACAACGCCAGGTCGGAAACGGCCAGCCGGTCCTCGGCTTCGAGCGACAGAAGCTTCAGCGAGACGAACAGGTATCCATCGCCGGCTTCGACCTTGGCGCGCCTGCCGGTCTGCCGGCAGTCTTCGATGTGCAGGGAGTGTAGGGAATATGTTGCGGCGAGTTCGTCGAGTTCGGGTTGGCGAGGGTCGCTAACGTCGTGCCATATCATCGGGGAACGATCCTTGCACCGGTCTGCCGCCGTTTTGGTCAATGTGCAGATCGAATTCCACTTGCCGGTTTCTACTCATCGACGGCAGCCGTCGGGGATTCGACGGGCGGTGTCGTATGCCGTCGCCATTTGCACAGCCGTCGCGGCCCGCCGTTGGCGGTCGACGTGCCGGTATGCTGGCGGGTAACTCCAATGAGCCTCAAGACAGGAAAACACGCGGCCGGGCAGGCCGCCATCAGCGAGATTCCGCCGGTCATGAACGCCGCCGCCATTGACCGGTTCGGCGGGCCGGAGGTGCTGACTCTTCGCCAGCTTCCCGTCCCGAGCGTAGAGGAAGGCGAAGTGTTGATTGCGCTGGACACCGCGGGCGTCGGGGTGTGGGATGCGGAGATGCGGGCCGGCTGGTATCCGGGTGGAGAGCCGCGGTTCCCGATGATTCTGGGCACCGACGGCTCCGGCAGGATTGCCGCTGTGGGATCGCAGGTCCGCCGGTTCCAGATCGGCGAGGCGGTCTACGCGTACAGCTTCTTGAACCCCAAGGGCGGCTTCTATGCCGAATGCGTCGCGGTAGCCGCCGATCATGTGGCGCCGATCCCCAATGACCTTACGCTGCGGGAGGCGGGCGCGATTGCGACCACCGGCCTGACCGCCATTCAGGGCATCGATGACGCATTGCACGTCACAAAAGACGAGGTGGTCGTCATCGTGGGCGCTTCGGGCGGCGTGGGAACGCTGGCGGTCCAATTCGCGAGGTTGCGGGAAGCGCGTGTAATGGGCATTGCCTCCGGCGACGAGGGCGTTACGCTGGTACGCGGGCTCGGCGCCGATGCCGCCGTCGACGGGCGGCACGGGGACGTCGTGCAGGCCCTGGACCAGTTCGCGCCGGATGGCGTGGACGCGGTTCTGGCCCTGGCCGGCGGGGAAGCGCTGGATCGGGCTGTCGAAGCCGTGAAGGATGGGGGCCGGGTCGCCTATCCCAACGGCGTCGAGCCCCCGCCGAAGAAACGCCATGGGATCCGCGTGGTGCCATACGATGCCGTGCCGGGCGAGCGCGAGTTCGCACAACTGGCGGCTGCCATCGAAGCAGCGGAATTGAAGGTGCAAATCGCGGCCGCCTTTCCGTTAGGCGAAGCGTCGCACGCCCATCAGCGGCTGGCGCAGGGCGGCGTGCTGGGCAAGATCGTGCTCGACATCGGATAAGGGACCCGAAGCTGCCGTCATCTATGTCCCTTGCTGACGTCCTGTTCGGCCGGCCACTGGCTTCCAGCGAAGAACACACGCAACGGATCGGGCCGGCGCAGGGCATCCCCATTTTCGGCCTCGATGCCCTCAGTTCCGCCGCTTACGGTCCCGAGGCGGCGCTGACCATTCTGCTCCCCCTGGGACTGGCGGGGCTGGCCTGGATCGTGCCGCTGAGCACCGCGATCATCATCCTGCTCGCGATCGTCTACTTCAGTTATCGCCAGACCATCGCCGCGTATCCCAATGGAGGCGGATCCTACACCGTTGCCAAAGAAAACCTAGGGGTTCGGGCGGGCCTGCTCGCGGCAGCCGCGCTCATGATCGATTATCTCCTCAACGTCGCCGTCGGCATTTCCGCCGGTGTCGGAGCGATTGTCTCAGCCATCCCTTTCCTGCAGCCATATACGGTGCCGCTTTGCCTGTTCATCCTCTGTTTGCTCACCATCGTCAACCTGCGCGGGGTACGCGAGCCCGGTGTGGTATTCCTGATCCCCACCTACGCGTATGTCGCCTGCCTGTTGGGCGTCATCGGTTGGGGGCTGTTCGAGACATTGGCGACGCACGGCCATCCACGCCCGGTGGTTGCTCCGCCACGGCTGCCGCTCACTAAGGCGACAGTCAGCGCATGGCTGTTGCTGAAGGCATTTGCCAACGGCTGCACCGCGATGACGGGCGTCGAGGCGGTCAGCAACGGTGTGCAGGCCTTCCGCCCGCCCGTTGTCCGGAACGCTCGAATGGCCCTGACCGTGATCATCGCGATCCTCATCCTGCTGCTCGCCGGCATCGCCCATCTGGCTCGCGCCTATCAGATCGGAGCCACACCACCCGGCCCGGGCTATCAAAGCGTCTTGTCCCAGCTCACCGCGGCCGTCGCCGGCAAGGGACCTTTTTATTACGTCACGATCGGAGCCATCCTCACCGTGCTGTGTCTTTCGGCCAACACTTCCTTCGCCGATTTTCCGCGGGTGTGCCGAGTCGCCGCACGCGACCACTACTTGCCACACTCCTTTGCCAACCGCGGCCGCAGGTTGGTCTACTCGCAGGGAATCTGGTTACTGGCGATTCTGGACGCGGGCTTGTTGGTATTTTTCGGCGGCATCACGGACCGACTGATCCCCCTGTTTGCCGTGGGCGCACTCCTGGCATTCACCCTCTCGCAGGCGGGCATGGTGGCACACTGGAGAAAATCGGGCAGCCCGGGCGCGCGGGCGAGTATAGTGATCAACGGCCTGGGCGCGCTCGCAACGGGGACCACCGTGCTGATCGTGGCCGCCGCCAAGTTTACCGAAGGCGCCTGGTTTGTCGTGCTGCTCGCTCCGGCGCTCGTGACCTTGATGACCGCGGTGCACCGCCACTACGAGTATGTGGCGCGCGCCACTGCACCAGCGGCTGACTTTTTGCCTCCACACCTGCCGCCGCCGATCGTCATCGTGCCGGTGGGCGGGTGGAACTCGGTCGCGCAGAAGGCATTGCGCTTCGCGCTCAGCATGTCCAATGAGGTGCAGGCAGTCCACGTCGTCTGCGGTGGCAACTCGGGCCTTCCGCGGGAATGGAAGAGGAAAGTGGAAGAACCTGCGCGCGCCGCCGGCCTCCCCGTGCCGACGCTGGTCGTGCTCCCCTCGCCCTACCGGTTCGTGATCCATCCGGTCCTCGACTACATCCTCGCCGTGGAACGCGATCACAAGGGCCGCATGATTGCCGTCGTCATCCCACAACTGGCGAAGCGGCGCTGGTACCACTTCTTCCTCCACAACCAGCGCGGCGAGTTGCTCACGGCGCTGCTGCTGGTCAAGGGCGGCCGCCGCATTGCGATCGTGAACGTGCCCTGGTATCTCGACTGACCGTCCGGGTTGTCGATCCTGGCGCCGCCGCCAGGAACCATAACTGCACTCCAGCAGGATGAGGAAGAACGCCCGTGGACGGGGCAAGTGGGAAATGGATGTCCCACCTGCGGATTGCACGGGAGACGGACCGGTATCCGCTCCGGCCGCGCTCGCTCGCGCTGCTCTCGACCGGCCCCCCTGTAGCGGTGTTCAGCAATTCAAGTCTCGCCAGGCACGCCCGCCGCGCCGGATCATGTCCGTGGCTGCAGCCGGTCCTTCGGAACCGGCCGCGTACGGATGAAGGGCGCCGCCGCGGCCCGCCGCCCAGCTATTGGGAAAAGGATGCCGCGGAGAAAGCGGCCAAGCGGGTCTATGGCGTAAAGGGTGTCGCCAACGATATCGAAGTCAAGCTGCCTGGCACCCGAACCGATCCCGAAATCGCCCGCGAAGCCGTCCAGGGGATCCAGAACCATATCAGCCTGCCCGCCGACCGGATCAAGGTGACGGTCCGGAGCGGGTGGGTCACGCTCGAAGGCAGCGTGGACTGGCAATACCAGAGGGCTCTCGCCGAGTCGGCTGTAAAAAAAATCAGGGGCGTCCTCGGGGTCACCAATTCGATCGAGGTGAAACCCAAAGTCAGCCCGGAGGAACTTCGGAACAAGATCGAAGAGGCACTGAAGCGAAGTGCCGAAGTGGACGCGCGGCGCATCACCGTGGAGGTCGACGGCGGCCGCGTGAGGCTTTACGGCAGCGTCCGCTCGTGGGCGGAGAAAGAAGAGGCGGAGCGGGCCGCATGGTCGGCGCCGGGTGTCACCGAAGTCGAAAACCACATCACCATTGCTCCCTAGCTGCAGCCGTGCGCGCGGCGTTGCCCGAATCAGCCGGTTTTGATCCGCCGGGCCGTGCGCGCTCCTCCGGGCGCGTGAGATGGATGCCGAGCCGTTTCAGGCTATTGGGATTCTGTGGGAGGCAAGGCGTACTCTTCGGGTTTCGTCAGCTCCAGGATTGTCTTCGTCCCGTCGCTCGCCTCAACCTCAAACGTCCGCCCGGTGTCTTCGGTCTCGGATAACACGCGAATCGCAGTTGCGCTGTGCACGCCATGCGTCAACGTCTGGCCGGGCCTGGAGCCGAAAGAGATCCACACCGTGCGCTCGCAGTCCTTGATGTCGGCGGACACGCCATCGAGCGGCCGATTCTCCGTCTCCACCTGGTAGAGGGGTTCGTCCTTCGATCCGACCACCTCGAGGCGGGCATGCGCGCCCCGGTTCTCCCGCGTGAATTCGGCCAGGAAGGGGATCCATTGGTCGAACGGAATCTCACGCGTTTTTGGCTGATTCACTGGGATGCTGGATTGGTTCATGCCTGCCTGAGTGCAGTTGTCATGCCACCTCGCGCTGGCCGGCCGGACTGGGCGCGTGGCGGCGGCCATAAAACCCACGACCGCCAGCCACGTCCGGTCGCGCGGATGCCGGCCCGCAGCCCCTTCGTACGTGCACATCATAAAGAGCGGACCTTGGAGGGCCTGGATCCTGGACCAAGATAGCCGAGCTGCAGCATCACGTCCCGGGAAGGCTTCGGGCTGCGCCTTCCTTTCGCAAAGGCGAATCCCGTCGCATTGGAGTCCATCCGCGCGGTGTATTGGCGCGCTGGTGCGGATGGGCCACTCGTAGGGAATGTCGCTGCGATGCAGGAAATCGCGAATCATGTACCCGAGCGCCGATCCGGGCTTGCCGAAAATCCGGACCAAGCCATTGGATCGATTCGCCTGCGCCTTGGTGCTCATCTACCCGTCAACCGAGCACGGCTGTCGCCGTTCCGGCGTTCGATCCTCCGCGGCGTCGCATGACAACGCGCACACTACGTGGGCGGAAGCGTCCGAGCCCCAGCCGGCCCGCCCCGGTTGCGAGATCCCGGCTTCTGCTCGCGCCTCGCAATGATGCCCAGCCGCCGCATTTTGTAGAACAGCGTGGACCGCGGCAGGCCCAGCCGGGCCGCCGCGACTGAGATCACCCCTCCCGTCTGTCGAAGCGTTCGGCGGATGTGCGCGCGCTCGGCGTCCCGCAGCGTCACGGGCGCAGCCTCGCTGTCGTCTTCAATCCCGGCGATTTCCTCCAACGGCGGCTCCAGCACCGCCCCTTGGGAAAGGATCACCGACCGCTCGATGAAGTTCTCCAGTTCCCGGATATTTCCGGGCCAGTGGTATCGCGCCAGACTTTCGAATGTATCCGCGGGGATCACGGCCACGCTCTTGTTCATGCGGTAAGCGAATTTCTCCACAAAATACCGGACCAGCAGGGGAAGATCCTCCGCGCGATCGCGCAGCGGCGGAACCGAAAGTGGAAAGACGTTCAGGCGGTAGAACAGATCCTCGCGGAATCTGCCTTCCGTCACCATTCTGCGCAGGTCGTAGTGGGTCGCCGCCACCAGCCGGACATCGGTCCGGACGGTCCTGGTGCTGCCCAACCGCTCGAACTCATGTTCCTGCAGGACACGCAGGAGTTTCGGCTGCAGCTCCGGCAGGATGTCGCCCACTTCGTCCAGGAACAGCGTGCCCTGGCTCGCCAGTTCAAAACGGCCGGCACGCTGGGCGATGGCGCCGGTGAAGGCGCCACGCTCGTGTCCGAACAGCTCGCTTTCCAGCAAGCCCAGGGGAATCGCGGCGCAATTGACTTTCACGAACGGATGGTGCCGCCTGGCGCTCATCTCGTGGATGGCCGACGCGATGCGTCCCTTTCCCGTCCCGGTCTCGCCCAGAATCAGCACCGTCGAGTCCGTCGGCGCCACCACCGCCGCCTGCCGCATTACGGTTTGCAGTACCTTGCTTTGGCCGATCAGCTCGCCTTCATTCCGGCCACATGAAGGCATACCAACGAGTGTAGCCATACTCCCCCCTCCCGGCCTGCCGGTCCCACTCCCGCTAACAATTTAAGGCGGGCCGGCTGCCTTCCGCCATTACACCTTCGTATGAGTTTTACGAATCCCGAATTTCCAGCCGGTTTGGTCGGCGCCATTACGAGTTTTCCGCGAGCGGTAAAGAGTACGTTTCGGATGCGGCAAGGCCGACTTTCTGCCGGGCACGCTTGAGAGGCTGATCCTCATGCTGTTCGCCTGTACGGTTGCGCCTCCGATTCAGTGTGGCCTTGAAGCGAACAGATTGGCACCAAAAGATTCACGATCTCTATGGAAAGATGGCCGAACGTGCAACGCCAGAAGAGCGCCTTCAGTTCAGGAGTTTCCAGGAGGCACTTGATTTTCACGAGAGCTTAGCCGCGGAAACCGATCGCGGGTGCGCTCTGATCGCTACAGGCTACCTCGACAACAAACTCTTGGCTCTACGCTGTGCGCACGTCTCCGATGAATCGACTGCCAAGGTCTTGTTGTCCGACTCGAAAGGTGGTCTGGGGACCTTTTCGGGCAAATTGAAACCAGCTACCCTATCGGTGCGATCGGTCGGGTCGCGCGGCGAGAGCTTCACCTGCTCCGTCGAATACGGAACGAGTTTGGCCACAGCGCTGAGCCACTTGCATTCACAGCCCCAAAAATAGCGGACCGGGTGCGGGCGTTATATGTGTATGAAGTCTTTCGAGACCCGCAACCACGCACGACATTCATCCGCAGTGCAGCCGGACTCCTGTCGCTTTTGGTGGTGCGATGCCGCCGGAACACCTGAAAGCCCAGCATGAGCTGACCCTCGCCGATGTTGAAGCGGCAAGCGGTCGATCCTGAGCATGAAGAAGCCGCACGACTTCGGATGCCTTGGACGATGGATGAGCACGCCCAGTGAACTCCCTTCCCCTGCCGTGTTACGTGAGCTTCCGGTAAGCCTGCGTAGCGCGGCAGTTTGGTTGCGAACTGCCGCGGATTGGGTCACTCTCCCACGTATTTCGCAAGCAGGGAATCCATATCATCGCCGACCCCGTAACCGAAGTTGTGGCTGGCGGCGCGGACTTTATCGAGCCGGGCGATTAGGGCATGACGATTGCTGGCAGATAGCTCAGCGATGGCTCTCAGGGCATGCTCAAACATGCGTACCAGTGCATCGAAGTAGCCGTCATCCTGATACCCAACGTCGCTGCAGAACCCCGCGGCGCGTTCGCAGTAGAAGACCATCAACTCTGCGAGTCCGACCAGATCGCCGCCAGCTTTTCTGTAACTGGAGATCGCCTGTTTGGCTTTTACGACGGACGTATCCTGGCTTCGCAGCACGTCTGGCCAGAGCCAGCGGTCCAGCGTTTCCTTGTACGGCTTCAGCACGTCCGCGCCCAACCCAAAACGGGCGTGAAGAAACACTTGATTATCCTTGTGGGCGGCGTAGAGATCCTGAATCAAGCCCAGTAATCCCAGGCGGTCGAAGCTCACGAGTTCCGCCTTAACATCTGTCCATGAAGGTTTTGATGCTGGTTAGCGCCTTGCCATAAGAGCCTCAGAGAACACAGCCCTGGGAGACCCAGTAATGCCAGTCGCCGATGGCTTCCTTAGTTGATTCGTCTGGATCGATGGCTGCCAGTTGCGAGAGAGGAACGGCCATTTTCCGCCCCTGCCAGCGGATCTGCACGAGCATGTCGTGCTCGCAGACGTCTTCAGCGGCCATGCGTACGACCTCGGTGGTTTCGCCTTTCCGGAGCGGCGAAACATCCTTTGCGGCAACACATCTCGCCTGGAACGGGAAACTGATCTTGCCTTCCAGATAGTAATACCAGCTCATTGCCTGCTCATCCGGACCGGCATCGACGATAGCTTCGTTTTGAATGCGCTCCTCCCGCACAGGGTCTCGCTTGGGTCTTTTCATGACTTTGCTCTCAGGATTCGGCGGACCGAGGTGCGCCCGATCTGCACTCGACGTGCGATCTCGGATTTGCTGGCCCCGGCGCGATGCAGTTTCCGGATTTCTGCAGCGTGGACGGCTGCGGTTGCCGGCCGGCCCAATCGCTTGCCGTTCGCGCGCGCATGCGCCAGACCGGCCCGGGTCCTTTCCCGCAGAACCTCCCTTTCGAACTCCGCGAAGATGGCCAGCAGTCCGGCCATGGCTCGACCCGCCGGCGTGGTCAGGTCCAGTGCCTCGGTCAGGGAAACAAACCCGACACCCAGATGCTCCAGTTCCTGGAGCGTCGCCAGCAGGTCCGTGACTGACCGTCCCCAGCGATCCAGCCGCCACACCAGCACCAGATCGATCTCTCGCCGGCGGGCGGCTTCCAGCAGTGTCTCGCGGGCTTCCCGTCGTGCCGCCCGGAGTTCACCTCGCGAACTTGCAAGGCGATCGTCCAGCCGCGCCGCGCTGCATCCCCCGCATCGCACGATTCTGCATTGCCAGCGTCTGCTGATCGTTGGTCGAAACCCGGGCATATAGGCCCGCCCGCAACATTTTCGCCGGTCTGCGTGCCTGGCCAAAAACGTGTCCGGATTTTACCTTCGGAAGTGCCCGTTTTCCGGCCATTTCGGAATGTCACCCCACCATGGCCGCAGTCGATCCTTTTCGGCCAGGCAGAAGCCATCATATTATGCGGCCGAGGACGTGGCGAGCCGGGCCAGTGTTTCGCGGTAGTTCCAGGGCATCCACTCCGATGGGCTTCGCTTCAACTCCTCGGCATGCCGCTGCAACTCTGTTAGGTAATCGAACGGGTTGGCACCGTTGAGTTCGCAGGTGTGGATCAGGCTCATGAACAGATCGCCCACATGGGCGCCATTCATCGTCTTATAGAACAGCGAGTTTTTGCGGTGCAGAATCGCCCTTTTGAGTGCCCTTTCCACGATGTTGTTATCCAGGGGTGCGCCCGGCTCCCGCAGGAAAAGAGTCAGGGGCTCCCAATGGCGAAGCATATACTGGATGGCCTTTCCCAAACCGGAGTTCGGCTCGGTTTTGTGCTCCGCCAGTTGCGCCTGCATCCACTCTTTTAAGGTTTTCATCAGCGGCCCGCTGTGTTCCTGGTGGAAACGCAACCGCCCCTCCGGTGTCAGGTTCTGCTGGCGGGCCAGCGCATCGTGATGCCACACGCTGCCCAACGTCTCCAGCACAAAGCGGCATTCCTCCGGGAAGTTCTCCGCCACTTCCACAAACTGGCGCCGGCCGTGCGAGAGGCAGTTGGCCAGTAGACGTTGCCAACCTTCCGACAACCCCGCGGTGTTCCAGGACAGGGCATCGCACATGTGGATCAGCGGCGCCAGTCCCGGCGCGCGCCGCTTCAGCACCTCGGCCAGATTCTCTCCCGCATGCTTGGAGCCGCTGCAGTACAGCGCGATTTTCCAGCCGGGACCGATCGAGACGATGCCGCTGGTGAAGATCCCGGTACGCTGGTCGGCAGGCTCCCGCGCCAAGCGCAGAATCCGCCTGCCGGTGTCGTCGTTGTGTACGATTTCGCCTTGCGCCGCCTGCCGGATCAGCTCGTCATACGCAGGCCAGATCCGCTGTGTGGCTTTCTCGGCCACGCCCCATTGCGTGGCGGCCGGCAGCGGAATGCCGAGACTTCCTTCCAGCCGTTGCAGCCGTTGCAGCCGCTGAAACGGCATGCCGCTGCCGTAGCGGAGCTGGGCAATCATGGCCGCCGCCGTGGCATCGTACTTTTCCGGCCCCACCCCTTTCGGCTGCTCCGCCGTGAAGACCTCCCCACAACCGTTACAACGCAACCGCTCCATCTCGTACCGGGTCGCTTCCAACGGCGGCCGCCCCACGATCCGCACCAGCGTTTTCGGTAGTTTCTGCCGGTAGACTTTGCCCTCGCCGCAACTCGGACAGGGATCGCCCGGCTGGAGAGTTTTGTGCCGAATCGTAACGCGGTCGGCGCCGGTAAACCGGGCGGCGCCGTTGCGCCCATGTCCCGGCGGCTCCCGGTCGCTCTCCGGCGATGTCTGCCCGGAAGCAGTTTCCGCACCCGTCGGCGGCGGCAGCACGGCGCGGGTCTTCTCGGTCGTGCGCCACCGCGGCCGCACCCGTTCGGCCAACGCATGGACCAGGGTTTTCAGCTTCTGTCCATCCGATGGGCTCAGCGGTGCGCGCATGCCGTTTTCGATAATCTGGTCTACTTCCTCCAGATTCACATCGATCGACACGCGGCCGGAGGTCGTTTTCATGACTCGCTGAGGTACTGCCGGAACCGCCGCGTCAAGGGCAAGCCGAGGACCTCCTTGATCGGGCGGTTCGGCTTGTTGGTGTGGTCGTTCTTGCCGCGCCCCGTAGTGAGCCCGAGCAGTTGCCAGTTGGCTGCGCGGTAGCAGGTGCCGCGAAAACGTTCGGGATCGATGAAGGTTTCCGCGAAGTAAACGGGATGGCCGTACACTCGTTCCCAGTCGTCGGACAGCGCGCGGGTCACCTTTCCGAGAATGTGCGACGCCAGATGCGGCACGCGGACCCAGGGCAGGATCAGAAAGCGCGTGTTATAGGCGATGAAACGGATGTTCCGCCGCCGTGCTTCCGCGTTCCAGCCGATGTAGCGGTCGCGGCTGCCCAGATGACGCGGCGCCGAACTCCACGCCAGACAGGCGATCGGACGCCCTTGCGCCCAGACCAGATATTTCAAGTGCTCCCCAACTGGTTGTTCGTACTTTAAGTAATGATGCTGCTCCATCAGACTGTTGAACAGCGGCTCATCGGCGGTGCGCCGCACGGGTTGCATCTCAATCGGGCCGAGTTCTTGCAGCGGCATCTCTAGCGGGCTGGTGTCGATCAGCAGTGCCTGTGGCCGGGGGCGCCCCGTTCGGCACTGACCTCGGATCTGGCGGCGTACCGGCGGCAACTGGATCTCTCCGGCCCGCTCCAGCATCAGCAGCAGACCGCGGCAAACCATGTCGCGCAGGGCCCCGTTGGCCTGCTTCCACCCCAGGGCTTCGCATAATTGCCGGGACAGCTTCCAGCGGCTGCTGGTGGGGTGCGCTCGAATGAACTCCCGCAGGAAGGCAAGCTGCTCGCTGCCGATCTCTTGTCCGCGGTAGCGCCACGTGGCCGCCATAACTGCAGCATGCCAGAGATAAAACCAGAACGTAAGGGTTTTGTTGCGGGGTTTTCAACTCACTCTGCGCCACACCGGGGCGGCCGCAGTCTCCGGGTTGCCCGCCGCCAACAGCAACTGTGCCTGGTGGGCTTCGAGCCGCCGGGCGGGCTCGTTTCCACTCGGCCACCACACGAACTTCCCCTGCGCAAGCCGCTTCTGGGCCAGCCAAAATCCTTGACCGTCGTAGACCAAGATGCGGATCGACGTGCCGCGCCGGCTGCGAAACACGAACAGGCAGCCGGAGAAAGGATCGGCCTGGAGTTTCTCCTGGCACAGCCGGGCCAGCGAGTCGATGCCTTTCCTTCCGTCCACCGCCTCGATCGCTACCAGGATGCGCATCTGCGGCGTGATCTGGATCACGCCGATTCCCACAAGACCCGGCTGAGGGCGGCCAGGTCAGGCGCCGTGGACCCTTTCCACTGGATGCGCAGCTTGCCGCGTGGCCCTTCCACCTCGATGAGGAGATTTCCCCGGACGTGTCCGACGCCAGTGTTCAAAACGTACCCTCAGTTCTTGCAGGTCACTCCGTATGACAGGGCTTGGTTGAGCCATCGTCAGTCCTTCCTCAGTGCAAGACTGACGTTACCAATTACCCAGGGTGGAGTCACGCAAGCTTGCCGAAGGCTCACATTGAACACCACTCACAAGCGCTGCCGAAAGAGGAGGGTTCCGATGGGACTTCGGGAATATTGGAGGAAGCGGGATTTCCAAAGAACGCCGGAGCCGGCGGACGGGAAAGAGCGGACCGGGAAATTCGCCAAACCGCCAATCTTCGTCGTACAGAAGCACCGCGCTACAAATCTGCACTACGACTTCCGGCTGGAGATCGGCGGCGTGCTGGTCTCCTGGGCCGTACCGAAAGGCCCGTCACTCAATCCGGCCGACAAGCGCTTGGCGATTCAAACGGAAGACCACCCGCTGGAGTATGCAGAGTTCGAGGGTGTCATTCCGGAAGGCCAGTACGGTGCCGGAACTGTGATGGTGTGGGATCGGGGAACCTACGAAGTCGACCCGGAGGGGTCCGCCGAGGACCAGTTGGCTCGTGGTGAGTTGAAGTTCACGCTGCATGGAGAAAAGCTGCGCGGCGGATTTGTTCTGGTCCGCACTGCGCTACGATCACCCGGTGCACGCGGCGAGCGGACTTGGCTGCTGATCAAGCGGCGCGACGAATACGCCGACCCTACGTGGGATATCGATCGCTATGACTGGTCGGTGCTGACCGCACCCACACGGCTAGGAATCACCACCGGACGGGGCAAAGACGACCATACGAACAAGCCGAACCGCCCGATTAAGGAAGTTCTCGGCCTGCCACTGACGCGGCGGTTTCGGGTCGATTGCGAACAGCACGGTGCAGTCGAACGGGAAAGCATCGCTCGATTGGGCGGCTATCTCGCCCGTGCGAACGATTCCCCACCTGGGAACATGGTCATGTGGCGCGGGTTGTCACGGCTCACGGACATCGAACTCGGGTTCCTGCTGGGAGTGAAACTTTGTGGGTAATTCAAAGGTACGGGGGCAGTATACGGAGGGAATGGTTAGCGAGGCAATGGTCGCTGCATGCCGCGAGTAGCCGTATGTGGACTCGAACTCACAGACGGAGACTTACGTCGCCCTGAAGATGGCGGTGGATAACTGGCGGTGGACCGGCGTCCCATTTTATCTACGGACCGGCAAACGGCTGCACAGGCGGAATACCCAAATTGTGGTTCAGTTTCGCAATGCTCCGCTGGAATTGTTCCGCCGTACCGGGGCATTGCCCCCGCGGCCGAACTCGCTGGTGCTGGGAATCCGACCCCACGAGAACATCTGTCTCGAATTTGAAGGCAAAGTGCCCGGCCCAGTGATCGAGACCACGACCGTGCGGATGGACTTCGATTATAGGGTACACTTTCGAGTGGAGCACCGGACCGGGTACGAAACGCTTCTATAATGCCGTGATCGGCGATGCGTCCCTATTCAAGCGAGCGGACATGATCGAGGCCGGGTGGGCCGTGATTCAACCAATTCTGGACGCGTGGGCAGCGGGACGGGGCGGCGAACTTGACCGTTACGCGGCCGGCTCCGAAGGGCCTCGTGCGGCCGACGATATGATCCACACGGGGGTCCGTGCGTGGCGGCCGTTCTGATCCCGGCGATTGCCTGAGGGCGGTGAGGCATCTCGGAACTATCTACCAACACGAAGGTGGTCGTAGCGACTACCGTCATGCTGAGCTTCATCAGCTTCTGGCGCGCCGCGGCAATCGTGTTGAGCGATCTTGCGTCATCGGCCTACTATGCCGGGGGGATTGCCGAGACCACCATAGGGAGGCCCGCACCCTGGTTCATCCTCGGGGTCATGCTGTTCGGTTTTGCAATCCGGGCGATCTACCTCGAAAGCTCCAGCATGTTTGTCCGGGGAGGTGTGTACCGCGTCGTCCATGACGCTCTCGGGCCAACAGCCGCCAAGCTCTCCGTTTCGGCGCTGATGTTCGACTACGTGCTGACGGGCCCGATCAGCGGCGTCAGCGCGGGCCTCTACCTGGCGGGGTTCCTCAACGATATCGCCGTCTATCTAAACCAGCCTTGGCACGTGTCGGCGCGGCTAGTGGCCGTCGTGTTTGCGCTGCTTGCCACAGTCTACTTCTGGTTCGAAAACACCGTCGGAATGCAGGAGGCGAGCGGCAAGGCTCTGCGGATCATGCAGATCACTACCGTGATGATCGTGATTCTGATCGCCTGGTGCCTGCTGACGATGTGGAAACATGGATTTCAGCCGGTGCCGCTACCCACAAGGCAAAACCTGCACTTCGGCCCGGATTCGCTAGGTTGGCTCGAAGGCACCGCGGCGGCCAATATCACGGCGATTGCCTGGATCGTCGGACTCGGGCATTCGCTGCTCGCGATGAGCGGCTTCGAAACCATGGCGCAGGTCTACCGTGAACTCGAAGCCCCCAAGCTAAAGAACCTCAAGCGCACGAGCCTGGTCGTGATCCTGTACGCACTCGTGTTTACGACGTCGGTAGCGTTCTTCGCCGTGATGCTGATTCCCGACGCCGAACGCTCCAGGTATCTGGATAACCTGATCGGCGGGCTTTCTATGGTTCTCGTCGGGCCGCCCGCGCTGAAGCTCCTGTTCCACGCCTTCGTGGTCCTTGTGGGGATTCTGATCCTCGCGGGCGCTGTGAATACCGCGATCGTGGGGTCGAACGGCGTCCTCAACCGGGTGGCCGAGGATGGCGTGCTGCCGGATTGGTTCCGCAAACCTCACCCCAGCTACGGAACCACGTCGCGGATCCTGAACCTCATAGTGCTCCTTCAGATTGCCACGATCCTGTTGAGCCGGGGCAACGTGCTGCTTCTCGGCGAGGCGTACGCGTTCGGGGTCATCTGGAGCTTTACGATGAAGTCGCTGGGTGTATTGGTGCTTCGCTACCACCGCCCGGAGGCGCGCCCGTGGAGAGTGCCGCTCAACCTCCGGGTGCGTGGCAACGAACTTCCCGTAGGTCTAATCCTGATTACGCTCTTCCTCTTTACGCTGGCTGTGATCAACCTCCTGACCAAGAAGACCGCGACTATCGCGGGCTCCACATTTACCGCGGCGTTCTTCCTGCTGTTCCTTTACTCGGAGCGCAAAAACCGCGGCGTCCGCGAGAAGACGCGGTGTGATTTTGAGAAATTTCGCTTCGAAGAGCCCGCCGAACTGTCGACGGAGGCGCTGCACGTGCGTCAGGGCAACATTCTCGTCTACGCGCCTGACGCCGGCCGGCTGGAGCACGTGTCCCGCGTGCTCGACGAGACCGATACGGAAAAAGAAGATGTCGTCGTCCTGGTGGTACACCGGTTGGCGCCGACCGCCTCGGCCGAGCATCCGCTCGACGTCAACCAGATCTGCGCCAGCCGCGAGTTGGAACTATTCACGAGAGTGGTAGCGGTAGCCGAGAAAGCAGGCAAGCCCGTAACGCTCGTCGCGGTCCCGGCCAGGGATGCATATTGTGCCGTCGTGCACACCGCCCAGAAACTCCAGTCGTCGCGCATCGTCGTGCGGCAGCCCGCGGGTGTCACACCCGACGAGGTGGCCCTCGGGCTTGGGCGCGCTTGGGAACAACTGCCGCTGCGCGTGCCTTTAATCGTCGAGGTTGTCCCGGACGGGGCAGGTGAGTCCCTGGTATTCTCACTCGGGCCGCATACACCCCGATTGCGGTACTCGGATATCGAACTCGTGCACCGCCTCTGGCGTGAGCTTAAGGATCGATACGGAATCGATGCGAACCTGCACCACCGCGACGTAGTAGGGGCGGCTCTCCGTCACTTCCACAAGGAACTCCATTCCCAACCCGGCGCCGTGCTGGAAGACCTCCGCCGGGAACTGCAGCCACCGCGAAAGCAATGATCCGCTGGCCGTGCCCAAAGAGCGAACGGCGGCGTCTGCCGGTAGACGCCGTTTCACGCTGGCGCGATATCTTGCGCCAAACAGGCGTGCGGCAGCGCCCGGTTAAATCAGGCGACAGGTGAAGGAATGACCTGGAAATCGCAAATCTTGCTGTGGAAGCTGATCTGCAGCCTCCTCACTTGACCTGATTGATTTCCAATCAAAGTCACCGAAGGAGATGATTTATGGCTACATTGGTCGAGACGCCTCCGCGAACTGATTCATCGATTCGCGAGGCGGTGGTCGCCGAGTTGAAGTGGGACCCACAGATCACCACTCCGGACGAAATTGCCGTAGCAGTGAAGGACGGCATCGTGACACTTTCTGGCTTTGTTCACAGCTATTGGGAGAAGGACGCCGCAGAACAAGCGGCAAAGAGAGTATATGGAGTGCGGGCAGTCGCTAGCTGCGGGTCGAAACGGATCCGGTTGATCACTCCAAGCACTCCAGGGATGGTCGACATGACCCGCTCCGCTTCCAGCCTTTGGGCCTCGTTCGCAACCGATCCATCGAGGATGATTCGGGCGTCTTGCACGTGGATCCGAATTGTGTTCGGCAGTCCCGCTTCCCTCCGCACCGCAGAGGCGGCACTCTCGATTTCGTGATTGATCGCTGCCTTCTGTTTGTAGACCAGCAGGCTCGCCAGGAGATAGCCCACCACCGCTCCCGCGGCGCACCCGAATGACGCGGCCGCGACGGTGGGAACTCCGAGAGGAGTGAAGATAAGCTGGCCGAGCACTATGCCGATCGGGATTCCCACCACCAGCCCCGCGGCTCTCTCGAGGCGATACTTATTCAGTGCAACGCTCTCCATGGCGAGGTCCGTCTCACCAATGCAAGTCGCACTTACCATGCCACCAAGTAGCCTTGGCCTACTTTCGACACCGGTATCGAAACTGCACTAAAGAGAATGATGCCAGAGGAAAAGCGAAACTCTGAGAGGGTAAAGATCTTCGGGACCGCCGGATCTCCCCTCGGTTACATGATCAGGGACTTCCTCCATCGGAGCGATATCCCCTTTCAATGGGTTGAGCTTAGGAACGACGAGCAGGCCCGCACTTTTGCGGGCGTATCCGGAGTGAAGGATAGCCGTCTCCCCGTCTGTGTATTCCCGGACGGAACCCGCCTGGAATGTCCGACGATCCGGCAGATTGTCGAGAAACTGGGTTGGTTCCGCGACCCCTCGCGGTCAGAGTACGACCTGGCGATCTATGGTGCCGGCCCAGCCGGCCTGAGCGCCGCTGTCTACGGGGCATCGGAAGGCCTCGCCACTGTGGTGGTGGAGCGGTGGACCGTGGGCGGGCAAGCCGGGAGCACCACCAGAATCGAGAATTATCTCGGTTTTCCCAGCGGAATCAGCGGTGCGGAACTGGCGGAACGTGCGCGCGAACAGGCTTGCCGTTTCGGAGCTGAACTTCTGATCGGGCGCGAAGGTGTCCGTGGCGAGTTCATGCCCGGAAAGGGAGTCGGCTATCTGGCGGACGGCACCAAGATTGTCGCCAGGGCGACGATCTGTGCGACCGGGGTAGATTACCGCAGGCTTAACGTTCCTGGTGACGAAAGGCTGCTGGGAGCCGGCCTCTACTACGGGGCCGGAGCGAGCGAGGCGGCGCTTTGCAGACCTACCGACGATATCTATATTGTCGGCGGCGGCAATTCGGCCGGCCAGGCGGCGATGCATTTTTCGCGTGTGGTGAGAAGCGTGACGATAGTGGTCCGGGGTGCATCTCTGAAGGAGACCATTTCGCAGTACCTGCTCGACCGCATCCAATCGTCCCACAGGGTCCGAGTGCTGACCAATAGTGAAGTCACGGCGCTCGAAGGAGATTCCATGCTCGAGGCGATCATCGTTAGGAACCGGCTCACCGGCGAGCAGAAGCGCTTTGCCACTCACTGGCTCTTCGTCTGCATCGGAGGAGTTCCGCGTACGGAATGGGCGGAGGAAGTCGGCATCAAGCGCGATGAAGCCGGCTACCTGATCACCGGGCCGGATCTATCCCAGGGGCAAAATTTGCCCGAGAAATGGCCGCTGGACCGGCCGCCGTATTACCTGGAGACCAGTATGCCCGGAGTCTTCGCGGCCGGCGATGTGCGCCACGGGTCGATAAAGCGGTGCGCGTCCGCGGTTGGCGAAGGCGCGATGGCGGTGGCCTTCGTGCACAGATACCTGGCGGGGAGATAACTATGGCTGCCAAAACAAGAGAGATGCCGGGCGCGGCGAAAACCGGCGAGCCGATTCCGGAAACGATGCTGGCAGCGGCGTGCGACCGCTTCGGCGGGCCGGAGGTGCTTTCACCTCACAAGCTGCCGGTACCGGAACTCGGCAGCGGCGAAGTTCTGATCGAGATCGACACCGCGGGCGTCGGAATCTGGGACGCCGAAATGCGGGCCGGCGAGATCCCGCTGGAAGGCATCACATTTCCGCAGGTGCCGGGTACCGACGGATCCGGAAGAGTCATTGCCATGGGTTCGCACATCCGGCGCTTCCAGATTGGAGATTCGGTTTATGCGTACAGCTTTGCCAATCCGAAGGGCGGATTCCACGCGCAGTATGTTGCGGTTGATGCCGATAAGACGGCGCTAATTCCCAAGAAATCTGGACCTGCACGAAGCTGGTGCAATCGCCACAACGGGCTTGACCGCACTCCAGGGAATCGACGACGTCCTCGAGCTCCGCAGAGATGAGAGCGTGATCATCCATGGCGGCTCGGGCGGTGTTGGAACTTTGGCGATCCAGTTCGCAAAACTGCGGGGCGCCTGGGTGCTGGCAACCGCATCCGAGGAGGATGGTCAGGCTCTCGTGCGGAAGCTTGGTGCGGACGCCGCGGTGGATGGCCATCATGGCGATATCGCATGTGCTTCACGGTCATTTGCTCCCAACGGGATTGATGCCATTCTGGCGTTTGCCGGCGGCGACAGCCGGAGCAATACCAAGAACCGGCAACTTGGCACCGCTACGCAGTTACAGTGCAACAGCGCCAGCACGATGTTGATAACGCCGTGCTTGGCCACACGAAGCACCAGGTGCCGCCGGTGCCTGTTCCACCGCCAGCCCAGATTGGCTGGTAAGCCCGCAGATCTCCTACAGCCCGTCCCCGACATTGATTCACATCGGCACTATTCCAAGTTTGTCAGAGAGTGCGGGGTGTATCGTTGTTCGGTCAATCGCGCCCTTTGAAAGCTGAATATCAGGTGGGAGCTCGCGCTTTCGAAAGCTCCCCGAGCGGTTAACAAGCCAGAGAAGTCGGTTCCCTCCAGTTTCTCCAAAACGCCCTGTTCGGAACAGGGTTGCACTCGGGCCACACATTCCGTCTCGAACCATCGCTGCCACTTGGTTGACTTCCAGAATTGCAATTTGGTCGGAATTGGCCGAATTTCGGCCTTTCTCCGACTCTCCGCTCTCCGACCACCCGACCACCGGCTCCCGACGGCCCAGATTCACGTCAATTCTGGCCTGAATGTCCAGGCTATCTCAGCGCTCGCCGGGCGACGGCATTTCAGTTAACTGCCTGCGCGATTTCTGTGGGTCGGCTCGGGAACAACCCCATTCCGGCCAGAAAGGCGGCCGCGCTCTTTCGAGCGCTACACCGTGGGCTTCCCGAGTCGTCGAGCATCGTTGACGAGAGGGTGTATCAGGTCAGTAACACGGCAGGGGAAGGGAGTTCACTGGGCGTGCTCATCCATCGTCCAAGGCATCCGAAGTCGTGCGGCTTCTTCATGCTCAGGATCGACCGTGAGCCTTCGGCAAGCTTGCGTGACTCCACCCCTGGGTAATTGGTAACGTCAGTCTTGCACTGAGGAAGGACTGACGATGGCTCGAGCCAACGCTGCCGTACCGACAGACCTGCAACAACTGAGCGAGCGTTTTGAACACTGGCGTCGGACACGTCCGGGGAAATCTCCGATTCCGGAGCCGCTGTGGGCTGCAGCCGCGCAACTGGCTCGGTCGCACGGAGTTTGCCAGACGGCGCAGGTGCTGCGATTGGAGTACAAAAAGCTTAAGCAGTTGACGGACGGGAAAGCGGTCCCTGCGTCCCTCCGGCGTCGACGTGGTCCGGCGGCGGCAACGTTTATGGAATTGGTAGCCCCGCCGACCGCTACGGCGGAATGTCTCATCGAGGTGGAAGGGCCACGCGGCAAGCTGCGCATCCAGTGGAAAGGGTCCACGGCGCCTGACCTGGCCGCCCTCAGCCGGGTCTTGTGGGAATCGGCGTGATCCAGATCACGCCGCAGATGCGCATCCTGGTAGCGATCGAGGCGGTGGACGGAAGGAAAGGCATCGACTCGCTGGCCCGGCTGTGCCAGGAGAAACTCCAGGCCGATCCTTTCTCCGGCTGCCTGTTCGTGTTTCGCAGCCGGCGCGGCACGTCGATCCGCATCTTGGTCTACGACGGTCAAGGATTTTGGCTGGCCCAGAAGCGCAAATTGCCTAATGAGAAATCGATCCAGACCGCCTTCAAGGAAGTCTCCGATGCCCTGATCGCCCATCAGCGAACGCGGGAGAGCCGTGTCGAACAGGAGAGGCTCGTCTCCGCCCTTCAGGACCGCAAGCGACTTGCCTACGTCCGGTACCGCGGCGGCGTCGATACCCAACTGAATGCGCTCGACGCGGATCGCCCTGACCGGCCGTGACGGCGGCGAGTTGGGCGCGCTGGCGCAGCTCAATATCCAGGTCCCGGTGGCGCATATGGGCCGCATCGAAGACGCTCACATGAGCGTCTGTCACATGATCGGTTATTACTTCATGGAGGCGGAACACGCTCGCGCCGGAAACGCCTGACCGGGTGCCACGCCCCGGCCAGCCGGCGGACCGCGCCCGCTCCACCCGCCGCCTGGTTTGGCTGTCCGTTCTGTGGGTGCTGGCTCTGGCGGCCGGATCCCTGCTGCCGGCGCGCATTAAGGTTGCGCTCGGCACCGTAGGAATGGCGCATGATGCCCTGCATGTTGTCGCGTTCGGAGGCACGGCGTTCGTGCTGATGCTGTGGGCCGGAACCCGGGTGCAGGAGTTCGCGCTGGCTGTCCTGGCGCTGGCTTTCGGCGCGGGTCTCGAACCAGGCATAGTCGTAATGTTTGGCCGCCTCGCAATAGGCCTTGATATCGAATTTCGATTGGGTGAAGCTGAAGACCTGTTTGCCTTCCAGCAGCTTCTGCCTGGTGGTGTTATACAATGCCCGCTGGGCGGCTCCCGGCTGCGGCTGGGCCGCTGCCGTGACGGCCGCCAGCGCAAGCGCCCGCCGGCGAGAGATCGATCTGGTGCTGGTGTGGCGGCTGGATCGCTGGGGACGTCAGTCACGGACCTGCTGGCGACGCTCCAGGAACTGGAGCATCTGGGTGTCGGGTTTGTTTCCCTGTACGCAGCGACGCTCGATTCTGTCGTGGCGAGCTGGCCGATAGTCGGCAAATGTTCTCAGAATTTCCGGCTCGGCTTGCTGTACTCGTTGAACAGGGGCTGTCACCCCTGCCTTTCTGGATCACCGCTGTCGCGGCGCCGTGCCGAACCTCAAACGCCCTGCGCTAGGGTCAACGACTCCGGCTGGTCCACGAGAATTCCGAGAATTTTATCCCGTGCCAAGTTTGGTAATGGTCCTACAGCTCATCACCCTCTCAGGGCCTCAAGCGTGCTTGGCACGAGCCGGGGCACTTTCAGAAGATCCCGCCGCTACCAGAGTTGCGAGCCGCGTGTCCTGACCTCATGAACTCGAAATCCCTGTGCCAGAACTGTGTCAAAACCCCATGTGTTTGGCGTGTCGGGAGTTGCCGCCTCGACGGGCCTTTGTCGAATAAGGGATGCTGTTAGAACCGGCGGCTCTTGAGGAATCAATCGCATTGGCACGGCAATTGCGAGTCTCGCTCGGAGTGGCGGGAGCCTGCATGCCCGCACCATTACGGAAATGCACGGATTCAGCCGCTGCGTGGCAATGCCTCGGTCCCGAACTTCGATTCCACTTTTGATTGCGACGTTTGTAATTCCGGCCTCCGCCCAAAGATCCCCGGTGGCGCCGGATCGCCCGTGGCATTCTTCCGAAGAGCAGAACATCGCAAACGAGCGGAAAGATCTCCGCCGACCGGCGCTCGTGATCGACCCGAGCAAGCTATACTCGCTGCCCGAATTGATCGACCTGGCGGAATCGTACAATCCCGAAACTCGCGTGGCATGGGAAAGGGCCCGGGCGCAAGCGGCGGCCTTGGGAATCGCCCGAAGTGCGCTCTTTCCCACCCTGTCCGCCGTCGCGCTTTCGAGTGTGGATCGGGCGGAGTTTCCTTTTTTTACCCAGTTCTTCCGCCTGACGGTTGCGGATTTTGAAGTCTCGCTCGCACTGAACTATACAATCTTCGATTTCGGCGCGCGGCGGGGCCGGATCGAGGCCGAAGGAGCACGGCTCCTGGCGGCGAATTTTGCTTTTAACGACGTGCACCGGGCACTCATTTTCCAGGTGGCGCAAGCGTATTATCGCCTCCTCGACGCGTCCGGCCAGGAGATTGCCGCAAGCACCAGCCTGGCCAATGCGCAGACCGTGGAACGGGCTGCCGAGGACCGTTTGCACAACGGTCTGGGCACACTGCCGGACGTTCTGGAGGCCCGCAGTTCGACCGCTCAGGCGCAGTATGATTTGCAGACGGTATTAGGAGCGCAGGAAATCGCTCGGGGCGATCTGTCAACCGCATTGGGGGCTTCTGCCGCGTCGAGAATCCAGGTGCAGCCTCTGAGCGAGATCCCCATTCCCGATTCGGTGGGCGAAACGGTGGAGCAAGCCATTGATCAGGCTCTCGATCAGCGCCCGGATCTCCTCGCAGACATAGCCGGCATACGCGCGGCGAATGCGGAACGCAAGCAGGCTCGGGCCGCGTTCTACCCGAGCTTGGATCTTTCCGTGACCCCGAGAGCCCAATCGCTCTACTTCCAGCAGCAGCAACTGCCTTGGGGACACACGGCCGATCTGACCGGCAGTATGGCCCTGAGTTTAAGCTGGACCGTGTTTGACGGCGGTGCGCGACGAAGCCGGCTGGCGCAGGCGGAAGCCCAGATTCGGGCCGCCGAAGCGCAAGTCAGCGCCGCGCGCGATCGCATCGAAGACGAGGTGTGGACCTCCTATTCGAATCTGAACACCGCGTTCCGCCAGCGCGAGGCCGCTAACGCCTTCCTGATTGCCGCCACCGAGTCGTATGACGCGGCACTTGCCTCCTACACCTACGGTGTTCGGAACCTGCTGGATGTAACCGCGGCACAGAAGGTTCTGGCACAGGCCCGCTCCACGGACATACTGGCGCGTACCCAGGTGCTCACCGCGCTAGCGGACCTGGTTTTCCGAACGTCCGATTCGATCAAGGCCAAATTCAGGAAGACCCACCCATGAACGCCAACCGGCTGCTGATGGCGGGATGTGGCGCGCTACTTCCGTCATTACTGTGCACAAGCTGCAGCCGGGCTCCTTCCTTCGATATCCTGGGCTCCTTTTTTCCGGCCTGGCTTCTCTGCCTGGCCGCGAGCCTGGTGGTCACGCTGGCGGTCCGATGGCTGCTATTGCAGCTTCACATTGTCATTGCGTATCCGGTTCTAACCTATCCGAGCCTGACTGCGCTGTTTACGTTCGCGCTGTGGCTCACGTTTTTCCGATAGCCAGGAATTCGTCTTATGCAATTCCACCTCGACGCAACCTTGGGCAAGCTGGTCGGCCGGGTCCTCAGCGCCGCGATTGTGGTTGGCGCATTGATCCTCGGCCTGGCCGTGCTCTATCACTCCAATCGCTATCCACGAACGGATGATTCCGAGATATTCGCCAACTTCATTGGTATCGCTCCCCAGGTTGAGGGCCCCATCATCCATTTGAATGTGCGCGACAACCAGTTCGTCAAACGCGGGGCGCTGCTGTTCGAAATCGACGACCGGCCCTATCGTTACGCCCTGGAGAGAACGATCTCCGAGCAGGCGACCCTCGAAGGCCAGATTGTCGACGAGCGGCGGCGAATCGCGGCGCAGGTCAGCGCGGTTTCCGTGGCGCAGGCCAATATCCAGGCGATGCAAGCCGACGTGGCCCGGTCGGTTGCGGCGGTCGATCAGGCACGGGCCGACGTCGCTAACGCCGAGCAGGGCGTCCGGCGAGCCAGGGCCGAGTGGCAATACGCGAATGATAACCTCCACCGCCTTGAGCCGCTGCTCGCCAGGCAGTTCGTCACGGCCGATCAGGTGGATCGCGCCAGGAGCTCGGAAACCGTGCAGGCGGAATCGCTGAAGCAGGCGCAATCGCAACTTCTCGTGGCGCAGGCGGGATCGCAGTCCGCTTCGGCGCAACTGCAGCGGTCCCTGGCCGCGTTGCAACAGAGCCAGGCCCAGCATCAACAGGCGCAGCACGCCGTGACCACCCTTGAGCCGCTGATCAACCAGCGCGGCGCCAGGGCCGCGGCCATCGACACCGCCAGGTACAACCTGAACAACTGCCGTATCTATGCGCCCTTCGATGCTCGCGTGACGAATCTGACGATTTCCGAGGGGGCCTACGCGCATGTCGGCCAGCAAGTCTTCACGCTGATTGACGCGCGCACCTGGTGGGCGGTCGCCAACTTCCGTGAAGGCCAACTGCGCCATATCGCTCGGGGCATGCAGGCCGACGTCTACGTATTGTCCAGGCCCAACGTACGCTTTGCCGGAGTGGTGGACAGCGTCGGTTTCGGGGTCACTCCGGATGCTGACGTTGTGGGCCGTCTGGCGCCCGGCCTGCCCGACGTGCAGAGAACTTTGAACTGGGTCCATCTCGCCTCCCGGTTTCCGGTCCGCGTCCGTGTGCTGAACCCTCCTCCGGAGCTGTTCCGGATCAGCGAGTCGTCGGTTGTCGTGATTCGAGGGCATTGAAGATGGCCGCGTTTCCGCAAAGCGCGGAGCCAGGGCATCGCCCGCTTCCGTGGTTCTGGAGGTTCCTCAAAGAAGAGCTCTCGCCGTACCCGGGCCGCACGTTAATCGTTGCGCGCATGGTCACCGCAGCGACTCTCGTGATGATCATCGGCATGACCTATCGCCTTTCGTTCACCTTTCAGGCCGCGATTGTCACGTTGCTCATTTCTCGCGAAACGGTTCGATCCACTCTACAATCGGCGGGAACAACCATTCTGGTCACCGGCCTGGGCACGCTCTCTCTCATCATCACGGCGTGGTTTGTCATCAGCTCTCCGGCCCTTCATTTTGTCTCGAACATCGCTGTGTTCCTGGTGGCTTTCTTCGCGCTCAACGCCGTCACCAGTTATGTCGCTGCCTCTCTGTTCGCGATCATCATCTCCTTCGGAGTTCCCTTGTGGGATCGCCATGTGCCGGCCGAGATCAACGTCGAAGATACGCTTCGGCTCATGATGGCGACGTCGATCGGAGTTGTGGTCACCGCAGCGGTCGAACTGCTCTTTGCGCGCCGGCAGCGCGGGGACGCTCTTCTTCCGCTCATCGCCGAACGCCTGGATGCGGTCCGGAGTTTGCTGGTGTCCTACGCGGAGGGCGGCACTGCAGATCCGGCTGCCGCGAAAAGAATCGCCCGGCTCGCCCTGCTTGGGACATCGTTGGTGCGGCGCCTCTTGCGCCGTTCCGACCACTCGGCGCGATACCGTGCGGAAATGGGCGCAATCGCAGCCCTAGTCGGGCAGGCTGGTGGATATAGCGGCCGAGTTGATGCGTCTCCGCTTCGAGCCTTCCGACGCCGACCAGGAGCAGTTGCAGAGCCTGGCAGCCACTATCGGCACAATTCGCGAGGACCTGATGAGCCGGCGGACTCCAGGTTCGGTTCCAGTCGCCGCAGAAACCTCGCGTGCCTCGCCTTTGTTGCGGGAAATGGGGAATGTGCTCGGGCTCATCTCCAGGGCCGGTACGGGCACTCAATCCATGGATGAGTACCTGCCGCGCCGGGACGGCACGCCCCGCTTGCGCATGCTCGTGCCGGACGCGTTCACCAACCCTGTGCACTTCCAGTTTGCCGTCAGAGGCTGCATGGCGGCGAGCGCGTGCTATATCATCTACAACGCGCTCGCCTACCCGGGCATCAGCACGTCGGTGACCACCTGCCTGCTGACAGCACTCTCTACCATAGGCGCATCCCGGCAGAAGCAAATCCTGCGCCTCGCGGGCTTTCTGGTGGGCGGCGTCGTGCTGGGCATGGGCTCGCAAATCTTCATCCTTCCCCACTTCAGTTCGATTGGCGGATTCACACTCCTGTTCATAGCCGCCACAGCCGTGGCCTCCTGGATTATGACATCCGGCCCTCGGTTGTCCTATCTCGGATTGCAGGCCGCACTGGCGTTTTACCTCATCAACCTCGTGGAATTCGCCGTTCAGACATCGCTCGATCCGGCAAGAGACCGCCTGATCGGCATTCTGCTGGGGCTGTTCATGATGTGGCTGGTCTTCGATCACGTCTGGAGTGCTCCGGCGTCTGTCGGGATGAGGTCGGCGTTCATCTCCGCATTGCGGCTGCTGGCCCAACTTACACGCGAACCGGTATCTGGAGACCTCCGGGCCGCTATCGAGCGCAGCCACGCTCTCGGCGAGACCATTAGTGAACGCTTCGATCAGGGGAGATCTCTCGCGGATGCGGTCGTTTTCGAATTCGGACCCTCGCGGCGCCGTGATCTCAGGACACGCGACCACCTGCGGCGCTGGCTGCCCCAGTTACGGACGCTTTTCCTGATGCGGATCGCGTCTTTCAAGTACCGGCTCCAGTTGCCCGGCTTCGAATTGCCGGAGGCCGTGCGAACCGCCCAGCAGGCCTACGATTATCGCTCCGCAGCAGTGCTGGAGGCCCTGGCGGATCGGATCGAGGGTAAGTCCCCGCCGGGAAGAGAGATACCCCCGACCGGCCTCGATGCTGTAGAGCAAGCTCGCCAGTCCGCGTACGCTGAAGGAGAACAGCAAGCGCACTTGGACGCATGCCTCATTCTTCTCCGCTATATCGATGAGGTTATCACTTCCTTGGTGGATCAGATCTCGGCTGATGTCTCCGGAGGGGAAGGGGTATAACAGAGCGAACTCGTACTACCGTAACGTTCGAGCGGTCCGCGGCGCCAATGATGCCGGCGACTTATGCTGCTCGGAGCCCGCCCCCTCGCCTGGCGCCTTCCAACACCCGATTCAGCGACGCCGCCTCCTGCGAGGTGATGTACTGGGCGAGGTCACGCTCAAACAGCGTATCCAGTCCCCACTGCAGCCCGACGCGCAACTTCTTCTCAAGCCTCGGCAATTTCATCAGGTAGACGGACCGCCACAGCACCCAGCCCAGGATTCCGGAAGACTTCAGGCCGAAAATCCTGGCAACGCCGGTGCGCCGGCCAATCGCCGCCAGTTGCCCGGGCGCCTTGTAGACGAAAGGAGTTGCCTGTGCTCCGCGCAAGCGGGCGCAGATGTTCTTAGCTGCGCGCCGACCCTCGCGGAGAGCATGCTGGGCGGTGGGAGGGTACGGAGAATTCGAGATTGGGTCGAGGACCGCCGCGCAGTCTCCTACCGCCCACACCCCCGGAAAACCCGGGACCTCCAGAGTGGAGTCGACGACGACTCTTCCTCTCTGGAGTTCGAATGGCATGTCTTTCAGCGCGGGACTCGGGGAAACGCCGCCGGCCCATACCAACGTGCCGGCCGGGATCTTTTCCCCGTCATCACAGTGAACCACTCCATCCGCGTACGCGTTAACCTTGGTTCTAAGCTTGATTTCGACCTGGCGCTCCGTGAGTTTCTCCTGCGCATACCGGCCAAGCGCCTCGCCGAGTTCGGGCAGGATTACCGGTCCGCCGTGGATCAAGACGACGCGGACTTCCCGCGGATGGATTTGGCCATAGTGCCGGAGACTCTGTCGCGCAAGATCGTTGATCGCGCCGACCGTCTCGACACCCGAAAAACCCCCGCCCCCCACTACAAAGGTGAGCATCTGCTTCCGCCGATCCGGATTGGGCTCAACGCTGGCGGCTTCCAGCATCGAGATTATTGCCGCCCGGAGCATGACAGCATCGCCAAGGGTCTTGATGCCGAACGCGTCTTCGGCCAGACCCGGAATTCCAAAGTAGTTCGTCTCCGATCCCAAGGCTAAAACGAGATGATCAAATCGCAGATCGCGAGAAAGGTTTCTGATTCCGTAGCCGATCGTCGCGCGTCGAGCCGCACAGTCAATTTTTTGGACGTCCCCATCCAAAACAGTTACCCGCCGCAGCAGTTTGCGAAGGGGATTGCAGATGTCAGCCGGCTCGAGGTCGCTGGCCACCACCTCGTGAAGCATCGGCGTGAAGAGCGTGAAGTTATCCCTGCTGACGAGGGTCACTTCGACATCGCCCCGCTTAGCTGCGGTCCGATCGAGGTATCGTGCGGCCTCCACGCCAGCGAAACCACCCCCCAGAATGAGGATTTGCGTTTTGTCAGATCCGGCCCTCTCAGCGAGTGTAATGGAAGAGCCTTTGATTTGCTCAGTCGAGTGCAAGGGCATAAACACCTCATTAAATAAACAGGAATGCGAATGAGCGTCGCGCGTAGCACAGGCCCCCTCTGCCAACGTCAGTGACGACAGTGCGAGTCAGCCCGCGATGAGTTCACCTTCACAATAGCTCGGGACGATGCCTTCGCGTGCGCCCGAACGCACAACGAGAGTCCGGCGACTGCCCGGACCGTCTCAGGCTTACAAAGTCGACTACTCAGAATGTTGGCAGCTCTTGGCGGAAGGAGGCGCGCTACACGCTTATATGTGGTCATGGCAAAATTTACCGAGCGTCCGTACTAATCGCATAAGCGGACAGCTCAGGAGTCAGGACGCCCGCCTGAGGAATTCGTCCTCCGCCAGGATGAAGGTTTCCATTGCGTGCGCGAATCCTTCTTCCTCATTCGAAGTCGTAATGAATGAGGCCTGCCGTTGCACGTCTTGGCTGGCGTTCCCCATGGCTATGCTCAGGCCACTCTTCTCAAACATGAGTACATCGTTCGGCATGTCGCCAATCGTGGCGACCTGCGCCGCCGGGATAGACAGCGCCTCGGCCAAGAGGGAGACCACGTGACCCTTGTTGGCGTCGGGGTTGGTGACGTCAAGATAGTAGGGCTGGGAGCGCGCTGCAGAGACCTGATTACCGCAGTCGCGTTGCACGTCGGCCTCACACCGAGCCACGGCGGGGTGGTCGTCGCCAACTCCGACAATCTTGGCCACGTGCCCCAGATGGGCAGTGAACTCCGGCACAACCATAGGCGGGAACTTCACGGTCCATTGTTCACGCTCGACGTGCGGGCCCTTAGGATTGCGCACCAACCAGTCACGTTCGGTGTAAACCCAGCAATCCAGGCCATGACGGGCGATTGCGGCAATGACCTTGGCCGCGGTGTCTGCCGGCACAAAGCTCTGTGCCATTACCGACAGGTCGGGGTGAACGAGGACGCCGCCGTTGAAGGCCGCGACTGGTTCCGTGAGGGCAAGCGCGCCAATCAACATCTTCATACCGAGCGGCGGCCGGCCGCTCGTAACAGTGAATGCGATGCCCGCATCCCGCAGGCTCTTTACGGCTTCAATCGCACGGGTGGTCAATACTTTGTCCTCGGTGACGAGTGTGCCGTCGACATCGGCGATAACCAGGCGAATATTGTTCCTCATAAAGACCTCGCTCCTGCAACGAGCGTAGCGGCACTACTGCTCCTCCAGGGTCGCATTGTCATCTACCTTTCCGCCTCTGCTATGTCTACAGCAACTTTGCACCCGTCCGGCGGCGGCCCTTAGTGAGGCAATAGCCTTTCGTCTGCTCAACGCCCGTCAACACACTGGCCTCCCGCATGCACCACTTGAAGGCGTTCAAGAACGTGAAGATGGAGGTCATCTTCGCACTACCGAGGTCTGGGCGAGCGGCCCGACCATCTAAGTCGATGGTCTGGAACGTGCACAAAGCCAATGGAAACTTTAGCGTCCAGAAGGCTTCGCGCCCAATACGTGGCAATGAAGGTTGTCGCCAGCGGCCAGGCACAATCTCGCCGCTTCGACTCCGGACCGGCGATGGTTCCACGCCACGTGGCAGCGGAACCCAGGCGATTGCCCAAGACTGGAGCTATCACGGCGTTTCGATCCGCTATGGGAACACGGCGACGAGGAATGCCTGCGCAAGGCCAAGACCTCAACAATGAAGGAGCATGGATAATGGGCACAGTTTTAGAACCTTCGGTTACTGGGCCGCTCACACAACGCCCTGCATGGAATGACCTGAGCGCTCACTCTAGGGAGATCGGTAAGCGGCACCTCAGCAAGCTCTTTTCGGCCGACCCGGAACGTGGCCGGCGAATGGCAGCCGAGGCGGCCGGCATCTACCTCGATTACTCCAAAAACCGGATCACTGACCAGACGCTCAAACTCCTCCTCAGGCTGGCGGAGGAGTCCGATCTACGACAGCGGATCGACGCGATGTTTCGCGGCGAGAAGATTAACACCACCGAAAACCGTGCCGTGCTGCATGTGGCGCTTCGGGCGCCGCGCGGGACATCCATTTTCGTCGATGGGCACGACGTTGTGCCGGACGTGCACGATGTGCTTGAGAGAATGGCCGATTTCTGCAACCGCGTCCGTGGCGGAGCCTGGGCCGGCCACACCGGGAAGAGCATTCGCAATGTCGTCAATATCGGCATCGGCGGCTCCGACCTCGGACCGGTCATGGCCTATGAGGCGCTCAAATACTACAGTGACCGGGCGATGACGTTCCGCTTCGTGTCCAATGTGGATGGCACCGATTTCGCGGAGGCGGTCCACGATCTCGATCCCGCGGAGACCCTGTTCATCGTCTCTTCGAAAACTTTCACCACACTGGAAACGATGACGAACGCGCACACGGCCCGCGAGTGGTCGCTCAAAGGTCTGGGAGGTGATCCGCAATCCGTTGCCCGGCACTTTGCCGCCGTCTCAACCAATGCAGTGGAGGTTTCGAAGTTCGGCATCGACACCGGAAACATGTTCGGGTTCTGGGATTGGGTGGGAGGCCGTTACTCGATGGACTCGGCGATCGGATTATCGACTATGCTGGCCATCGGTCCGGATCAATTCCGGGCCATGTTGCAGGGGTTCCACGAGATGGATGAGCACTTTCGCACCGCGCCGTTTGAACGCAACCTGCCGGTTCTCATGGGCCTTCTGGCTATCTGGAATACCGATTTTCTCGGTGCTGAAACCGTCGCCGTGCTGCCCTATGAGCAGTACTTAAAGAGGTTCCCGGCTTACCTCCAGCAGTTGACGATGGAGAGCAATGGCAAGCACGTGACGCTCGACGGAACGGCGGTGGCGTATCAGACCGGTCCTATCTACTGGGGTGAGCCTGGAACCAATGGTCAACACTCCTTCTATCAGCTAATCCACCAGGGGACCAGGCTGATCCCTTGCGACTTCATTGCTTTCGGCCGGCCGTTGCATGCGCTGGGCGATCATCACGACATTCTCATTGCGAACGTCCTGGCGCAGGCCGAAGCGCTGGCCTTCGGGAAAACGCGCGATGAAGTCGAGGCGGAAGGCACCCAGGAGCGGCTAGTCCCGCACCGCGTGTTCGAGGGTAATCGTCCGTCGAACACAATATTTGCGGAGCAGCTAACGCCGGCGATACTCGGAAAGCTCATCGCCCTTTACGAGCACTCCGTCTTTACTCAGGGTTCGATCTGGGGTATCGATTCGTTCGACCAATGGGGTGTCGAACTGGGCAAGGTACTGGCAAAGCGCATCATCCCGGAGTTGGAGAGCCGGGAAGAGCACAAGCTCGAACACGACAGTTCGACCGACAGCCTGATTCGGCGATACCGAAGCTACAAGGAGGCCGCATGAGGACATGTCAGGCGGCGCTGATCTTCAGGGAGCAGACTCGTGCCGTTTTGGGCAGATATGAAGGCTCCGCGGGCAAGCATAGGTCCGTGAACGCAAAAACTACCTGGTAAAGGAATCTACTATGAGCGACACCCAATCCGATGCCTTGGTTTTCTTCGGCGCAACCGGCGATTTGGCCTATAAGAAGATCTTCCCGGCGCTTCAGGCGATGGTGAAACGCGGCACCCTCAACGTTCCCGTAGTCGGCGTGGCCAAATCCGGTTGGGACCTGGACCACTTTCGCGCCAGGGCGCACGACAGCCTCGAGAAACACGGCGGAGTCGATCGCCCCGCCTTCGAAAAACTGTCCGGCCTGCTGCGCTACGTCGACGGCGACTACAACGACGCCGCTACCTTCGACAGGCTTCGGGCGGCGCTTGGCTCCTCCACGCGACCGGCGCACTATCTTGCCATCCCGCCGGTGCTGTTCGCGACGGTCGTAGAGCAACTGGCGAGATCGAACTGTGCCAAAGGCGCGCGCGTTATTATCGAGAAGCCGTTTGGAACCGACCTGGCCTCGGCGCGCGCCCTGAATGCGATTCTGCTCGGGACGTTCGACGAAAAGTCTATTTTCCGCATCGACCATTACCTCGGCAAGCGGCCGGTCCACAGCATTCTTTACTCGCGTTTTGCCAATTCCTTTTTGGAGCCTCTCTGGAGCCGCACGCATGTCCAGAGTGTGCAGATTACCATGGCCGAAAACTTCGGTATTCAGGGCCGGGGCGCGTTTTACGATCGAACCGGCGCCATTCGCGACGTCGTACAGAATCACATGCTTCAGATCCTGACAAACCTGACCATGGACCCGCCCATCAGAATGGACAGCGAATCCGTGAGGGATGAAAAGGTCAAAGTTCTGAAAGCGATCGCACCTCTGTCGGAAGATCACGTCGTTCGCGGGCAATTCCGCGGATACAGGTCCGAGGCGGGTGTGGCTCCCGATTCGAAAGTGGAGACGTTTGCGGCAGTGCGTTTTGAGATCCATTCGTGGCGTTGGCAGGGCGTTCCCATCTACCTCCGTGCGGGGAAGTGTTTGCCCGTGACCAGCACGGAAGCGCTGATCCGGCTGCGGAGACCGCCGGTGCTATTCCCCTCTCCGCCCACGCCGAACGACTTCCGTCTGCGGATCAGTCCGGATGTATCCATCTCCCTCGGGATGATGGTCAAGTCGCCTTGCGACGAGATGCTCGGCGACCCTATCGAGATGCTTGCCCGGCCGGAGCAGCGTCCCGACGAGATGGACGCGTACGAACGGCTGCTCCACGACGCGATGACCGGCAACCCCACGCTATTCGCCCGCGAGGATTACGTGGAAGAGGCATGGCGGATTTTCGATCCGGTGCTGAAAACCGATGCTCCGGTGCACGGGTACGAGCCCGGCACATGGGGACCTGTCGAGGCGGAGCAGACAATCAAGCCCGCGGATGGATGGGACAACCCGGTGGTGGAAGCCGCACCGGCAGGCTACAAGGAGGAACTCGCCGCATGACCCACCCGATGCGCATTGAAGTATTGGACACGGCGGACTCGGTGGCCCCAAAAGCGGCGGCGATTATTGCCGAAGAAGCCCGGTTGGCCGCCGCGGCGCGCGGCCGTTTTGTCCTGGCCGTCAGCGGCGGCCACACCCCGTGGCTTATGCTGCGCGCCCTGGCTGCTGCCGATGTGCCGTGGCCCGCGATCCAGATTGTGCAGGTGGATGAGCGCGTAGCTCCTGCCGGAGATCCGGACAGAAACCTCACCCACCTGCGCGAGAGCCTCCTCGCTCACGCGCCTCTTTCCGGCGGGCAGATTCACGCGATGCCGGTGGAATCCGCCGATCTGGAAGCGGCGGCGAGGCAATACGCCGCGAAGCTCGAGCAAATCGCCGGATCGCCGCCAGTTCTCGACCTTGTCCATCTCGGCCTGGGCCCCGACGGGCACACGGCTTCACTCGTACCGGGCGATCCAGTGCTCGATATCGAAGACATGGACGTCGCCGTAACCCGTGTCTATCAGGGCAGGCGGCGCATGACACTGACGTACCCCATCATCAACCGTTCGCGGCGCGTGCTATTCGTCGTCACAGGCAGAGAGAAGGCTCCGATGTTGCCTCGCCTGCTGGATGGCGACGCGTCGATTCCGGCGGGCCGGGTCAGCCGCGAACGAGCGCTGTTGATTGCGGACGAAGCGGCAGCGGCGGAACTGACGGCAAAACCGAAGAGGGGAAGATAACATGCGTGTAGGAATCGCTACCGATCATGGCGGTTTTGAGCTGAAGGAACAACTACGCGCTCACCTTCGCGAAGCTGGGCACCAGATGGTCGACGTAGGGGCCTACAGCCTGACGCCGGGCGACGATTATCCCGATTTTGTCATCCCGCTCGCGCAGGCGGTTGCCGCCGGGAAGGTAGACCGCGGCGTGGCGGTCTGCGGCAGCGGCGTCGGCGCCGCGGTCTGTGCAAATAAGATTCCGGGCATTCGGGCGGGCCTGATTCACGATCACTTCTCGGCGCGGCAGGGAGTGGAAGACGACGATATGAACGTCATCTGCATGGGCGGAAGGGTGGTGGGACCCGAGGTGGCTTGGGACCTCGTCGATACGTTCCTGGCCGCCAGGTTCAGCGGGGCAGAGCGGCATGTCCGCCGGTTGCGGAAGATCGCCGCGCTCGAAACCGAAGCGGTCGGCCGATAGAAGTTAGAGGGAGATCCAGCAATGAGTGTCATGCAGCCAGTCAAACCCCGCACCGGACAGGAAATGGATGAACTGTGCATCAACACGATTCGCACCCTTTCCATCGATGCGGTGCAGCAAGCCGAATCCGGACATCCGGGCACGCCGATGGCGTTAGCGCCGCTGGTGTATACGATCTGGAACCGTGTGATGAGGTTCGATCCGCGCGATCCGATCTGGCCCAATCGCGACCGCTTCGTGCTTTCGAACGGCCACGCTTCAATGCTCCTGTGGTCCGTCCTCCATCTGACGAAAACACAAGCCGTAAACGCCGAATATGAGAACCTCGGCCAGCCTTCGGTGACGCTCGACGATATTCGCCACTTCCGGCAACTCGACAGCAAGGCGCCGGGGCACCCCGAGTACCATTGGGTCTCGGGCGTCGAGACCACCACCGGCCCGCTCGGGCAGGGTATTGCCACGAGCGTGGGCATGGCGATTGGGCAGAAGTGGCTCGCCAGCCGGTACAACCAGCCGGGATTTCAGATTTTCGACTACCACATCTACACGGTTTGCGGCGACGGCTGTCTCATGGAAGGGGTCGGGTCGGAGGCGGCTTCGCTGGCCGCTCACCTGGGCCTCGATAACCTGTGCTGGATTTACGATAACAACCACATCACCATTGAGGGGAGCACGCGGCTCGCGTTCACGGAGGACGTGGCTGCCCGGTTCCTGGCGTATGGCTGGAACGTGCTGCGGGTAGGCGATGCCAATGATATCGAGCGCATCGAAAACGCGTTGGGCGTCTTCCGCGAGACGCAAGGCAGACCTACTTTGATCGTTCTGGACAGCCACATCGGCTATGGCTCTCCGCATCTGCACGATACGGCCGCGGCGCATGGCGAGCCCCTGGGCGAGGAAGAGGTTCGCCTGGTCAAGCGTGCTTACGGCTGGCCCGAAGACGCTAAGTTTCTGGTGCCGGAAGGCGTCTATGGGCATTTTGCCGCCGGCGTAGGCGCCCGCGGGCGAAAGACCCACGCGGAATGGGCGGAGCTGTTCGCTTCGTATCGAGCGAAATACCCGGCGCTGGCCGCCGAGATCGATTTGATGGAGCGGCGCGAACTTCCTGCCGGTTGGGATCGGAACCTGCCGGATTTTCCTGCCGACTCGAAAGGCATTGCCGGGCGCGACGCCTCGGGCAAGGTGTTGAACGCGCTGGCACAGAACATTCCATGGCTGGTTGGAGGCTCGGCGGATTTAGCGCCTTCGACCAGGACAACTCTGAAATTCGAAGGCGCAGGGGATTTCCAGGCCGGCAGTCCGGGTGGGAGGAATTTTCATTTTGGCATTCGCGAGCATGCCATGGCGGCGATCGTAAATGGCCTCTCGCTTTCCAAGATCAGGGCGTTTGGATCGACGTTCTTCATCTTCAGCGATTACGCACGTCCCGCAATCCGGCTTGCCGCCATCATGGAGCTGCCTGCGATGTTTGTGTTTACGCACGACGCGATGGGTGACGGCGAAGACGGACCGACACACCAGCCCGTCGAGCAGTTGGCGTCTTTGCGGGCCATTCCAGGGCTGGTGACATTCCGGCCTGCCGACGCGAATGAAGTGGTCGAGGCCTACCGCTACATCATGCAACTGCGCCATAAGCCTGCCGTGCTCGCCTTGTCGCGTCAGCCGTTGCGCACTCTGGATCGCAAGAAGTATGCGCCTGCGTCCGGGGTCGCCAGGGGTGCATACGTCTTGGCCGACGCCCCTGGTGGAGGCCCGGAGGTGATCCTGATCGCCACGGGCAGTGAAGTGAGCCTCGCCGTGGACGCTCACGAGGAACTGCTCGCCGGCGGTATTCGCTCCCGGGTCGTCTCAATGCCGTCTTGGGATGTCTTTGACCACCAGCCACAGGAGTATCGGGAAAGCGTGCTTCCGACGAAAGTAACCGCGAGGATCTCGATAGAAGAAGCGTCGACCCTGGGATGGGAGCGATACGTCGGCCCTTCCGGCCGCATGATCGGCATGCACACCTTTGGAGCTTCGGCGCCTCTGAAAGAGCTGCAAAGAAAATTCGGGTTTGAGCCAGGCCGGGTCACCGAGCTTGCCAAAGAGCTTCTGGGCAGGCGGTAGGACACGCCGGCCTGGGAATACCTGGAGCAATCACACGTGACGGCCGAAGGACAGCGCCTGGAAGCATCGCGCCAGCGCAAGGAGCACTGGAATCGCTGGGGCCCGTACCTCAGCGAAAGAGCATGGGGCACGGTTCGCGAGGACTATAGCGAGTACGGAACCGCCTGGGAATACCTATCGCACGACCACGCCCGTTCGCGTGCGTACCGCTGGAATGAAGATGGGATCGCCGGCCTTTGCGACCGGCACCAGAAGATCTGTTTTGCGGTGGCGCTCTGGAACGGCAAAGACCCCATCCTGAAAGAACGCCTGTTCGGTTTGACCGCCAACGAAGGCAATCATGGGGAAGACGTAAAAGAATGCTATTACTACCTGGACAATACCCCGACGCATTCCTACATGAAGTATCTCTATAAGTATCCGCAAGCCGCGTTCCCCTACCAGCGGCTCGTCGAAGAGAATCGCAAACGCGGAAGAGGTGAACGCGAGTTCGAACTCATAGACACGGGAGTATTCGACGATAGGCCGTTACTTCGACGTTTTCGTGGAGTATGCCAAGGCCGGCGCAGAGGACATCCTGATTCGCATCACCGCGCATAATCGCGGACCTGAGGCGGCGTTGCTTCATCTCCTGCCGACGGTATGGTTCCGCAATACGTGGTCGTGGGGGCGTGGCAACCCGAAACCATCGATGAAACGCTGTGAAAGCGACGAGGCCGTGATCGAATTGTCCGAACCGCAGTACGGCAAGCGCTGGTTGGTGTTCGAGGGCGGTCCGCAACTGCTCTTTACGGAAAACGAAACCAATTACCGCCGCCTGTTCTCCTACGGCAACCCGTCGCTGTACACGAAGGATGCGATTCACGAGTTCGTGGTAAACGGTCAGAGCGGGTGCCGTGAACCCCAACCAGGCCGGCACCAAAGCCTCCGCGCAGTTACCCGCTAAACATCGCATCGGGCGGGAGTGCGACGGTCCGGATCCGGCTGACGAATTCCATTGCTGGTTCGGGCGACTTCGGATCGGGGTTCGAGCAGGTTTTCGCGGAACGCCAGGCTGAAGCCGACGAGTTCTACTCCGGGGTGATCCCGCGGCATCTTTCATCTGATGCGCGCGAGGTGATGCGGCAAGCATTTGCGGGATTGTTGTGGAACAAGCAGTTCTTTCACTACGTCGTGAACGAATGGCTTGAGGGCGACCCTTCAAGCCCGCCTCCGCCCGAAAGGCGCAAGTTCGGCCGAAACCACGAGTGGAATCACCTCTACAATGCCGACGTCCTCTCGATGCCGGACAAGTGGGAGTTCCCCTGGTACGCCTCCTGGGACCTGGCATTTCACTGCGTCGCCCTGGCGCTGGTGGATTCTGAATTCGCCAAGCGAGCAGTTGATGCTCCTGGTGCGCGAGTGGTACATGCATCCAAATGGGCAACTGCCCGCTTATGAGTGGGCACTGGATGATGTGAATCCGCCCGTTCACGCCTGGGCCGCCTGGCGCGTTTACAAAATCGAGAAGAAGCGCCGCGGCGCCGGCGACAGGATCTTCCTGGAGCGCATTTTCCACAAGCTGCTCCTGAATTTCACCTGGTGGGTCAATCGCAAAGACGCCGAAGGCCATAACGTGTTCCAGGGCGGATTTCTCGGCCTCGACAATATCGGCGTATTCGACCGAAACGCGCCATTGCCGATGGGCGGGCATATCGAGCAGGCCGACGGAACCGGGTGGATGGGCATGTACTGCCTGAACCTCCTGGCTATCGCCCTGGAGTTGGCGCATGACGACCCGGCCTATGAAGATGTGGCGAGCAAGTTCTGGGAGCATTTCCTATACATCGCCGCCGCAATGAATAATCTCGGCAGCAGGGGCACCGGCATGTGGAGCGAGAAGGATGGCTTCTTCTACGACGTCCTGCATACGCCGGACGACCGGCACGTCCCGCTGGGCGTCCGTTCAATCGTCGGTCTGGTCCCACTGTTCGCCGTGGAAACGCTAGAGCCGCGAATCCTCAATCGCCTGACCGGCTTTAAGCGCAGGCTGGACTGGTTTATTCAGAACCGGCCAGACTTGACGAAGAACGTTGCCTGCATGGAAACGAAGGGCCAGGGTGAGCGCTTGTTACTCTCGATTGTCGACGCCGGGCAACTTCGGCGAGTGCTCCGGGTGATGCTGGATGAAGCGGAGTTTCTTTCGCCATACGGCATTCGATCCCTCTCGCGCCACCATAAAGACAATCCGTATGTGCTGCCGGTCGACGGGCACCGGATATCGCGTCGACTACGACCCAGGCGAGTCCTCGACGGACGTATTCGGAGGAAACTCGAACTGGCGGGGCCCGGTCTGGTTCCCGATGAACTTTCTCCTGATCGAGTCCTTACAGAAATTTCACCACTATTACGGACCCGGATTCACTGTGGAGTGCCCGACGGGATCGGGCGTTCAGATGACCCTGTGGGAAGCCGCGGCCGAGTTGTCGCGACGCCTGGCCCACATCTTTTTGAAGACGCCTGAGGGCCGGCGGCCGGTAAACGGGGCGAATGCGATTTATGCGGAGGACCCCCACTGGCGCGATTTGATTTTGTTCCACGAATACTTCCATGGCGACGACGGTTCGGGCCTGGGCGCGAGCCATCAAACCGGTTGGACCGCGCTGGTCGCCAAACTGCTCCAGCAGAGCGGAGAGTGACCGTGCCGCCGGTGATTCAGTTTGGCGCCGACGTCCTCCGCAATCCGGAAGCTTCGCTCCAACGCGAATGGCTGGAAACGAACGGCATCGGCGGGTTTGCTTCCTCGACGATCTGGGGCATGAATACCCGGCGCTATCACGGCCTGCTGACAGCCGCAACGAAACCTCCTTTGGGCCGGATGGTGTTGCTTTCGAAGTTGGAGGAGACCGTCTTTTTGGATGGCGCACCTTTCGAGCTTTCGACAAACCGCTACCCGGGCGTTCTGCACCCGCGCGGATTCGAGCACCTGGCACAGTTCCGGCTCGATCCGTTCCCGGTAATGCGCTATAACGCTGGCGGGATCGAGATCGAGAAAACGGTCTTCATGGCGCACGGCGAGAACACGACGGTCGTCGCAGTACGTCGTGCTCGGCAACCGCCCCTGCACCCTGGAAATCCGTCCGTTGACGGCCTTTCGCGACTATCACAGCCTCGCGCATCGAAACGATAATCTTCAGAGTGGGTTCGGGAGCGCCGGAGGCGTTATCGCGTTCCGGCCTTACGATGGCGTCCCAACTCTATATTTCGCGCACGACGAAGCGGAAATCCGGAACACCGGTCTATGGTATTTCCGTTTCGAATACGACCGGGAGCGGGAGCGGGGCCTCGACTTCACGGAAGATCTGTTCAACCCCTTCCTGATGCGCTTTGAGCTGACGCCCGGCGTGGCTTGGAGTGTCGTGGCGACCACCAGCGAACACAGAGCGGAAGACGCCGGCGAAATGCGGGAGACAGAGGTGCGCCGAAGACGGCAGGTGGTGGCGCGCGCGCCTGTTCGAGACCCGTTGGCGCGCTGCCTGGTTCGAGCGGCGGATCAGTACATGGTCGACCGCGGCTCCGGCAAGACCATCATTGCGGGATACCACTGGTTCGGCGACTGGGGCAGGGACACCATGATCGCGCTACCCGGCATCACTTTGGTTACCGGGACGTATGATGCTGCGCGGGCCATTCTGGGCGAGTTCGCAAAACATGTCAGCCGTGGCATGCTGCCGAACCGCTTTCCCGATGCCGGCGAGGAACCTGAGTACAACAGCGTGGACGCAGCGCTGTGGTTCTTCGAAGCGACGCGCGCGTATCTGGCATACACCCGTGATGAAGAGTTCGTCTTGCGAGAACTCTATCCGAAGCTGAAGGAGATCATTGCCTGGTACATGTCGGGCACGCGCTACGGAATTCGCGTTGATAGTGACCGACTGGTTCACGCGGGCCAACCGGGAACGCAGTTGACCTGGATGGACGCGAAAATTGGCGACTGGGTGGTGACGCCACGCTGTGGCAAGCCTGTGGAGGTCCAGGCCCTTTGGTACAACGCGCTGCGAGTTCAGCAGAAGCTGGGCCAGGCGGCTGGTGATAGCCACGCCGAAGGTTTCTTGAGAGAGACCGCGGAGCAGGTGCGCCTTAGCTTCAACCGGCTTTTCTGGAACGATGAACACGAGTGTCTGTATGATGTGGTGGACGGCGGCACGCGCGATGGCTCGATCCGCCCGAACCAGGTATTTGCGGTTAGCCTGCCACACCCGATTGTTGACCCGGAGCGCGGCCGGAAGATACTTGCTGCCCTGGAGAAACATCTGCTCACCCCGCTCGGTCTGAGGACGCTTGCGCCCAACGACCCGGCCTACCGGCCCCGCTATGAGGGCGATGTGCCCAGCCGGGACTCAGCTTATCACCAGGGAACTGTGTGGCCGTGGTTAATGGGACCTTTCATCACGGCTTTCCGCAAGGTTTACGGGGATTCTCCGGAAGCCCGCGATAAAGTGAGACACTGGCTCAGCAGCTTCGAAGAGCATCTGCAAACGGCGGGGCTTGGCCAGATCTCCGAGTTGGCCGATGGAGATCCGCCGCACACGCCCGGTGGCTGCATCGCGCAAGCATGGAGTGTCGGTCAACTGCTTCACGCCATCGTGGAGTGGCGGATCTCGATGCATTAGCTTTTAGCCAGGCGGGTGGCTCCATCCGCTCCAAATAATCGTTCAAGCTGCAGCTCGAAGAGCCGCTGATCGCAAAGAGCCGCTCCCGTGTATTTGCATGGTCGTGGGCCGCTGCTGACGGCGCGAGCGGCCTGATATCGCCGGGATCGCTTAAGCCGTCGCCCTTTTCGCCTTCGTCGGCACGATGGCTTCCCTGGCGCCGGGGAGCCGGAGGCGACTGTGCGTTTTCTTGCAGGTGCCCCGACTCCGTGGTACTCTCGAACAAATTGCGCCTCACGAGGGGGGCTGGATCTGTGGAACAAGAACCTGATCTCCAACCGGACCTGACGGACGAGGAATTGCTGGGACCCTTCAACGACCAGAAGATGATCCTGGCCCTGCTCGAATCTGCCACCCAAGCCATCATTTCCATTGACGGCCGGGGGCGTATCGTTCTGGCAAACCGGCGGGCCGTGGAGATATTCGGGTACACACGCCGGGAACTCGTAGGCGCACGGATCGAATTGCTGTTGCCGGAATCCAGGCGTGCCGCCCACGGCCGCCAGCGGGATCAGTACATGGAGCATCCGCAGACCCGGCCCATGGGGATCGGCCTGGATCTGGCAGGAAGGCGGAAAGATGGAACGGAATTCCCGGTCGAAATCGGCCTCAGCTATCTGGATATGCCGGCCGGGAAATTCGCCATTGCGTTCGTCACCGATATTTCGAAACGTAAACAGCTTGAGGATCAACTGCTGCACGCCCAAAAGATGGAGGCGGTGGGACGGTTGGCCGGCGGCGTTGCTCACGACTTCAACAACATGCTCACGGTCATTTCCGGCTATAACCGGATGATCCTCGATGAAGTCTCCCCGATGGACCCGCTCCGGGGATATGCCGAAGAGATCCTGAAGGCGTCGGATCGTGCCGGTGCCCTGACCAACCAGCTTCTTTCCTTCAGCCGCCGTCAGATCATGAGGCCACGGGTGATCAACGTGAACACCGTGATCGAGCAGATCGAAAAGATGCTGCGGCGGTTGATCGGTGAAGATGTCGAACTGGTGCTGGACCTGTCGTCGAATATTGGGAACATTCACGTGGATCCGGGTCAGATCGAGCAGATGGTCGTCAATCTTGTCGTGAACTCCAGAGACGCGATGCCACTGGGCGGGCGGATCACCATTGAGACGGAAGATGTGTTCCTGGATGAGTCTTACGCGCGGACACATTTAGGAGTGAAACCCGGCGAGTTCGTCATGATCGCCGTGAGTGACAACGGGCACGGAATGGATACCGAGACGAAGCGCCGCATTTTCGAGCCGTTCTTCACCACCAAACCCCAAGGTAAAGGAACCGGTTTGGGCTTGGCGACTGTGTACGGAACCGTGAAACAAAATGGCGGCGACATTTGGGTTTAAGTGAAGCCGGTAAGGGAACCGTTTTCAAGCTGTATTTTCCGACGGTCGCTTCCGCCGCCGTTCCGCAGACGGCACCCGAGACTAGGATCCCTGCCGGTGGCGGCGAAATCATCCTGTTGGTCGAGGACGAGGAGGCTGTCCGTAAGCTGACGCTGCGAATGCTCCAACAGCTTGGGTATCAGGTTTTGACCGCCCCCAACGGACAAAAGGGCATCGAGACGGCGCAAGGCCATTCCGGGAACATAGATTGCCTCCTGACCGACGTGGTTATGCCGAACATGAGCGGCAAGCAGTTGGCCGATGCGGTTCTGGTGGTTCACCCGGAGACATCCGTCATCTTCATATCGGGGTACACGGAGAACACGGTGGTGCATCATGGCGTGCTGAATCCCGGTGTGGAGTTCCTGCCGAAGCCGTTCAGCCGGGAAACTCTGGCGAACAAGCTGAGAGAAGTGTTGGGCGCTAAAGGCCGGATGGGAAAAGCGGAAGACCCAAGCTGAATCGGCGGGTGCAATTTTCTGTAAAAAACAATTTGCAGTTTGAATGTTTTCTGATATCCTGAAATCGCTCTGCTACGTAATCAACCGCGCGAGAGACGATGGATATTGCCACACCTGGCATTCTGACTCGCGATGAAATGGAGAGCAGGCGCCTGATGGCCGCTCAGGACCTGCAAACGGGACTTACACAATCCAAGGTCGCCCGCAAGTACGGCGTCAGCCGCACGACGGCGTCGCGTTGGCACCGGGCGCTTGGAAAAGGCGTGGAGGCGCTGCGCAAGCGGCGGGCGCCGGGCCGTCCCAGCCGGCTTTCGGCGGAACAACTGCGCGCGCTCAAGGAGATCTACGAGGCCGGGCCCCTGGCCGCCGGGTTCTACTCCGAGCGCTGGACCACGGCGCGTTTCGCCGAGGCTATCCAATCACGCTTCGGGATCCGCTATGACCCCGACCACGTCGGCCGCATCCTGCACCGGCTTGGCCTGCGCCAGCGCAGACGTCAGATCGAGATTCCGGCGCCGGTGGAGCTGATCCGCCAGTCGGCCTGAAGATCCGGGATCGGGGGTCGGGCATTCCGCGGGAACTCGCCTGTGCCCATCCCCGCCTGCGCCGACCAACGGATTCAGGGATGGCTTACGATCGTGAGATCTTGCGGGCACGCAGGAAGGAGTGCAGGCCGAACCAGGCCATGAGCACGGTGCAGAAGCCGGCGAAGAACACGCGGACATGGTCTCCGGCCATGGCGTAGCGCACCGCCTTAAAGCCGAAGGGCACGGCGAAGCTCAAGAAAATAAAGCCAATCACCTCATTCCAGAGGGTGCGGGCCGGTTTGATGATGGCCGGAGCCACATGCTGCGCAAGCATCCTTCCATGCCGGACGGCCTTGCGGCCCGCCAATACTGCTATCCGTTCCCACACGCCCCATGGTACCAAAACCTTCAGATGCGGGAACTTACCACTATCGTGCGGCGTGTAAATTGCCGATGAATTGTGTGGTTGCGCTTGTGAACCGGTCCCGGCTCCACTACAATCGGAACGGGTGGTCGCACGGCGTGAAGGTGGAACGCTGGGGCCAACCGGCGCATCCACCATAAGGGAGCATTCTGTGGAAGAACCATTGAAGCACCTCATGCAGGAACTAGGGAACGCGATCAACGATTCCCTGTCCGAGTCCGACCGGATCGCGGAAGCGATCGGCGAGATCAAGAGGGCCGGTTACGACGTCTTCCTGGTTCTGGAGGCGACGATCGGTTTCAATCGAAGGGAAGAGGGCGAAGGCGAGGAAGAGGAACAGTCCGAAATCTCGGAAGAGCCCAAACGGAATTTCGAGACCACGGGTAAGATCAAGTTCACTTCGCAGGATCACCGCTTTCTGCGCGCGCTGAAAATCGCGGTCGACGACGAAAATCGCTGATAGACCTCCCATGTTTCGCGGATTGCCTTTTGCCAGGTAAAGCGCCCGGCCCGGGAGAGTCCTCGGGTCGCCAACTCGCCACGTAAGCCCTCATCCTCAGCCAGATTGCGGAGCGCTCCAGACAAGGCATCCGGATCATGCGGATCCACCAGCAAGGCCGCGTCTCCCGCCACCTCCGGCAGAGCGGAACAGTTGGAAGTCAGCACCGGCGTTCCCGCCGCCATGGCTTCCAGAACCGGCATTCCGAAGCCCTCATCGAAAGAAGGGAAGGCGAAAATGGAGGCGCGCGCGTACCACCCGGCAAGCTCCGCCGCGGGCACATAGCCCAGCACGGCAATACGCCCGCCGGCGGGGCTGCGCTCGATGCGCCCGCGAATCGCCCCCGCGCCATAACCGTAGGAGCCGGCTAGAACCAGCCGCCACGCCGGGTCCAGGCCCTCAAAGGCGGCGACCAGGCCGGAGATGTTTTTGCGCTGCTGAATGGCGCCCACACTCAGCACAATTTTCTCGCGCGGTACGTGGGGATAGGGCAGCGCGCGGATACCGTGATGGACTACGTGTACCCGATTCTCGGGAAAGCCCAGCAAATCGACCACCTGCCGCCGGGTGAAAGCGGAAACCGCGATGATGGCGTCCGCCCGTGCGGCGGCGTCCCGCGCCTGGGCGGTGAACCGGGCGCGGAACTCCGGCGTGGAGTACTCTCCGGTCATCACGAACAGGTCGTGGAAGGTGGCGATGGCGTGGCCGAGCGGCATCGCGGGCAGGCGCTGGTTCAGGCTGTGGAAGAGGTCCGCCCGGCCGGCCGCGCTGAACCGGCCCAGCGGCTCCGCCAGCAGCCGGCGGCGCGCATTCCCGGGCAGGGCGAGGCGCCACGCGCGCCAGTAGCGGTGCGGGCGGTAGCAAAAATCGAAGCGCGTTTCCGGATGGGCCGCAGCCAGCCCGGCGAGCATCTCGCGGGAATACAGGCCGACTCCGGAAAGCTCCTCTCCCACGCTGTAAGTGGCGTCGAGCGCGATGGTCAAGCCAGTCCGTATTCTCGCATTCTGCGGTACAGGGTGGTGCGGCTGATTTCGAGCAGGCGCGCGGTCTTGCCCCGCTCACCCCCGGTTGCGGCCAGCGCCGTCACAATAGCCTCCTTCTGGGTTTCGCGCAACGGGCGGGCCGCCGATTCCCGTGGGACAGCTTTTCCGGGAGCCGCCGGCGGGGGCGAAATGACCGGCGAACGCGCGTGGATGAAGTCCGGCAGCACGCCGCCCGGATGCGGCTCGGAAACTTCCTCCGCCAGCCGTTCCAGCCCCGCCGCCATGTGCAATTGCAGCGCCGAGGGCACATCCGCCATGCGCAGCACCCCTTCGCTGCGCAGGGCGGCCATGCGCTCCACCGCGTGCCGCAGTTCGCGCACGTTGCCGGGCCAGTCATAGGACGCGAACACGCGCAGGATTTCCGCGCTCACGATGTCCGCAGCGTCGCCCGCGAACGCGTCCACCAGCAGCGGGATATCCTCCTTTCTTTCGCGCAGCGGCGGAATGTGAATGGGAAACACGTTGAGGCGGTAGTAGAGGTCCAGGCGGAACCTCCCCCCGGCCACTTCCGCCTTCAAATCGCGGTGCGTGGCGGCGACGATTCGCAGGTCCACCTTCCGCCACTGGACGGACCCGACGGGCCGGAACTCGCTCTCCTGAATCAAACGCAGGAGTTTCACCTGCATTTCGAGCGGGAGATCGCCGATTTCGTCGAAGAAGGCGGTGCCGCCGTCCGCCAGTTCCACCAGCCCCTTCTTGTTTTCGGACGCCCCGCTGAAGGCGCCCTTTACGTGCCCGAATAGCTCACTCTCCATCAGGCTGCCGACCAGCGATCCACAGTCGATGGGAACGAACCGGCCCGCGGGATTGGTATCGTATAGGGCTCGGGCGGCAACTTCCTTGCCGGTGCCGGTCTCGCCCAGCAGGAGCACGGGCAGCCGGTTGCGAGCGGCCTTCTCGACCAGGCGCCGGACCGCGGCCACGGCCGGCGATTGCCCCACCAGCCCTCCCGCTCCGGCATTTGCCGCCAGATTCCCCATCAGGAATCTAGTCTTACGACAAAGGCATTCCTCTCACCCGATTCCTGCCGGATCCGCAATTTCAACGCGCCCGCCCCGTCCTCGCTCTTCTCCGAGCCGACCAGCACGCGCCAGAGCACCGGAGCGCCGTCGCGCCGCACCAGCCGGGCGGAGCCGTAGAGCGCAGCCATCCGGGTGCGCTCGCGTTCCGCGTTGGTCTTGTCCCGAAATGCTCCCACCTGCACGGCGAACTGCGAGGGCACTTCCGGCATGCGCAGAATTTCCAGGCGCACCATGGCGGTTCCGGGGCCGATCATATCGATGGCGCGGGCGGCGGCGTGGGACAGGTCGATGACACGGCCGTCCACGAACGGCCCGCGGTCGGTGATGCGCACCTCTACCGCCTTGTTGTTGCTGAGGTTAACCACCCGCACCATGGTTTCGAACGGCAGCGTGCGGTGAGCGGCGGTCATTTTTTCCATGTCGTAAATTTCGCCATTCGCCGCCGGCCGGCCGTGGTAAGGATGGCCGTACCAACTGGCCACGCCGGTTTCTATGGAGAGCGGTTCCGGCCCGGACGGTGTTGGCGGAACGGTGTGCGCCACTTCGGGAGCTGCGGGTTCCGAGCCGGGCCGGGCGGCGGCCGGGGCCGGCGGTGCAACCGGCACCTGCCGGGCCGATTTCTTATGGGCGCACCCGGTCAGGGCCACAATCGCCAGCCCGAGCACGAGAGCTAACTTCATGTGTTTGGTTCATTATGCCACGTCTAAAGGTTTTGATCGAAGCTACCGATGAGAGGAGCATGCAAGAACGCCGCAACGAGGTGCGTATGCTGTGCGCCGACATGGCCGACGTGTCCTGGAGAATGAGAATCGGGAGCCCAGCGCCAAGCCGTTGGCCTGCTGGAGGACATCTCGCGCTCCGGCGCGTGCCTGCAAATGGAATCTGCCATCCCGGTGGGCGCTGAGATCCGCTGGCGCTGCCGCAGCCGCGAATTCAGCGGCCGGGTGTGCTATTGCGTTTACCGGGAAATCGGCTACTTCGTCGGCGTTCAACTGGCCGCCGCCTGCCAATGGTCGAAGCGCACGTATAAGCCACGTCATTTGCTGGACTTACATAAGCTGATGCCGAAGCAGGGCTCCTGAGAATCCCGTTTCGCCGCCGCTCCATAGCGCCGCCTTCCAGGCATCCGCGCCGGCATTCCCGCTGGCTCCGGTGTGCCGGCTCGAAGCCGCCATGGCCAACTGCCGCCGGCTTCACCCGATCAGCAACTCCACCGGCCCTCCAGCCACGCACCCGATGCGTCTGGCCGCCGATCCCTGGCTGATCGAGATCTCATAAAATCCCGAGCTGCCCACAATCGCAAACAACTCGCCCGGACCGGTTTCGGCATAGTTGCGGGCAATCACCGTGACCGGCTGCGGGCCGACCGAGAACGTCACATCCTGGTTTTCCAAATTGGGGAAATCCTCAACATGGAAATTCGTGATGATGTTGCCGAAATGGTCGATTTTGAGGACCTGTCCCGTCCACGTGCGCTTGCCGGCGCGCTGCGGCATCTGGAACGCCGGCCGCAGGTAGTTCTCGATGCGCTTGCCGAACCGCGCCGGCGTGACTCCCGCCGCCAGGTGCGCCGCGCAGGGCGCGAAGATGTCGCGCCCGTGAAACGTGCGGCTCACCGGATGGCGGAAATATTTGTCGTTCTCGATGAGCCGGATCTTGTGTTCCTGGCGCGAGGTAGATCATGGAGAGCACGCCGTTATCGGGCGCGATGAAGTATTGCCCGGCGGCTTCCATCAGAATGGGGCGGCGGGCCGTGCCCACGCCGGGGTCGACCACCACCACGTGCACGGTCTTTTTGGGAAAGGTGCGGTAGGCCTGCGCGATCAGGTAGGCGCCCTCGGTGATGGCGAAGGGCGTCACCTGGTGGCTGACATCCACGATGCGCGCGCGCGGGCAGATGCCCAGGATCACGCCTTTCATGGCGGCAACGTAATGGTCGGACAGGCCGAAATCGGTGGTCAGGGTGAGGATGGGCATGTCATGGCTAAACTGAAATCAGATGCAGCACGTTTACTTCGACCACAACGCCACCACTCCCCTGGCTCCCGAAGTGCTGGAGACCATGGCGGCGTGTCTCGGTCAAGTGTATGGTAACGCTTCCAGCATTCACCATTTCGGCCAGGAAGCCAAGCAGCGGCTGGAGGCGGCGCGGCGGCAGGTGGCGGCGCTCGATCCACTGCCAGCCTGGCGAGATCGTCTTCACCGGCGGCGGCACGGAAGCGGACAACCTGGCGGTGCTGGGCGTGGTGCGGGCGGCGCGGGCGGCCGCGCGCACGTGATCACCACCGCCATCGAGCATCCGGCGGTGCTGGCCGCCTGCGCGCAACTGGAGCGGGAAGGCGCGGCGGTCACGCGCGTGGCGGTGGGCGCAAGCGGCGTGGTCAATCCGGACGACGTGCGCGCGCGCGCTGCGGCCCGAGACGGTGCTGGTCTCCGTGATGCACGCCAACAACGAGCTCGGCACCGTGCAGCCGGTCGCCGAAATCGCGCGCATCACGCGCGCGGCCGGCGTGCCGCTGCACGTGGACGGCGTGCAGGCGCTGGGCAAGATCCCGGTGGACGTGGAAGCGCTGGGCGTGGACCTCTACTCCATGAGCGCGCACAAGCTGTATGCGCCCAAGGGCGTGGGCGCGCTGTACGTGCGCAAGGGAACCAGGCTGGCGCCGCTGCGTGTCGGGCGGGCATCACGAGCGCGAGCGCCGGCCGGGGACGGAGAACGTGGCCGGGATCGCCGGCTTCGGAGCGGCGGCGGAACTGGCCGCGGCGCGGCCTGGCGGAGGATGCGGAACGCCTGGGCGGCGCTGCGCGACCGGCTGGAATCGGCCGCGCTGGAGCGCATTCCGGGCGTGGCGGTGAACGGCTCGCGCTGGCACCGCACGCCCAACACCAGCAATCATCTGTTTCGACGGCATCGACGGCGAAGCGCTGGTGATCGCGCTCGACCTGCGCGGCTTCGCGGTTTCGACGCGGCGCGGCGTGCTCCAGCGGCGCCGTCACGCCTTCGCACGTGCTCACCGCCATCGGGCTTTCCGCCGGACCGCGCGCGCGCCAGCATGCGCTTCTCGCTCGGCCGCGCCAACACGGCCGCGCAGGTGGACGCGCTGGTGGAGGCGCTGGCGGGCTCGGTGGCGCATCTGCGCCGGATTTCGGTGCATGCCTGATGACGCCCGATTGCCGTGGCCATGAGCGGCGGCGTGGACAGCTCCACCGTGGCCGCGCTGCTGGCGCGCGACGGCCGCAGCGTGGTCGGGCTGACCATGCAGCTCTGGAACCAGCGGCGGCTGCCGGAGCTTGCCGTGGAGGGCGCCACCGGCCGCTGCTGCTCGCTCGACGACGTCTACGATGCGCGGCGCGTGGCCGAGCAGATCGGCATTCCGTATTACGTGGTGAATTTCGAGCGGCAGTTCGAGGAGCAGGTGGTGAAGCCGTTCGTCGCCGAGTATCTGGCCGGGCGCACGCCCATCCCCTGCACGCTCTGCAACAACTACATCAAGTTCGACCGCTTTCTGGAAATGGCCGATGCGGTGGGCGCGCGGCCAGATCGCCACCGGCCATTACGCGCGCGTCGCATTACGACGAGGCATCCGGCCGCTACCAGTTGCGCCGCGGCGTGGACGAATCCAAGGACCAGACGTATTTCCTGTTCGGCCTGACGCAGCCGCAGCTGGCGCGCACGCTGTTTCCGCTGGGCGGCATGACCAAGCCGGAGGTGCGGCGAGCTGGCGCGCTCGCTGGGGCTGGCGGTGGCGGCCAAGGGCGACAGCCAGGAGATCTGCTTCGTGCCCAACGGCGATTACGCCGCCTTCCTGAGCGCGTATCTGCAGGAGACCGGGCGTGCCGCTCGAGCGCACGCGCGGCGAGATCGTGACCGCCGACGGGCGCACGCCTGGGCGAGCATCGGGGCGTCCACCATTTCACCGTAGGGCAGCGGCGCGGCCTGGGCATCGCCGCGCCGCGAGCCGCTCTATGTGATCGCGACCGACCCGGTTTCGCAGCGCGTGGTGGTGGGCGGGAACGGGCGAACTGCTGCGCGGCCGGCTTTGGGCACGCGAGGTGAACTGGATTTCGATGCGATGCGCCGCGCCAGCCGGTGCGCGCGCAGGTGAAAATCCGCAACAAGCACGCCGGCGCCGCCGCCACTCTGCATGCCGACATCGGCCCGGCCGCGTGGCGGTGGAATTCGACGAGCCGCAGCGCGCCGTGACGCCCGGCCAGGGCGCGGTATTTTACGACGGCGACCTGGTGCTGGGCGGCGGGTGGATCGAGTAGCGGCGGCAGCGGACTCGGAAATCGATTTCCGAGTTGCGGCTCCGATCGGAGCCGCGAGCGTGAGCGAGCGGTTTCGGATTGAAAGCGAAGTCAAGACCGGAGACTCACGAGAAGCCCTCTCACCCCAGCCAGGGAATCTCGGCCAGCGATTTCACCTCATAATCCGGACGGCCCGGCAGCCGCTCGGCAGGCTCGCCGTAGCGGTTGCACCAGACCACGCGCATGCCGAAAGCCGAGGCGGCCCACGCGTCCCATCCGTTTGAGGAAGGAACAGCGATGGCCTGCGGCTCGAGCCCCAGCCGATCGACCGCAAGCTGGTAAACCGTCGAATGCGGCTTGTAGACGCCTGCCTCTTCGACCGGAAGTACCGCGTCCATAAGCTCCCCGATTCCGGCGGCTTCACAAAGGCCGTGCAGCATGGCGGGAGTGCCATTGGAGAGGATGGCGGCTTGATACCCTTGCGCCGCAGGCGGCCGAGTACTTCCGGCACTTCCGGAAATGGGTCGAGCGTCCGGTAAGCGTCCATCAGCCGTCGCGCAAGCGCGCGGATCCCGCAGCCCGAGGGATTCAGCGCATAGTCCAGGGCATCGCCCGTCACCTGCCAGGAATCCGCGTGCCGGCCCTGGATGGTGCGGAGCCAGGTGTACTGAAGCTGCTTCTGCCGCCACGTCTTCTGAGCAACTCCCGCCTGTCGCCCAGTTCTTCGCCGGGCGGCGTCGCCGCCGAGGCGCCGTCAAACAGCGTGCCGTAGGCATCGAACACACACGCTTTGGGGAGATCCGAATTCCCGCCGGCCATACTTCCGATTGTGACTGAATTCAGACCGTTCGGAATATGGGCCGTTAAACCGGATCCCCACGTCCTGAATTTGGATCTACAATACGGCCTAGGAGGCTCAGCATGTTCGGTTTCCTGGCCGTCCTGGTCTACCTGGCTGCCATCGGCATCCCGGTGTTTCTGCTGTATCGCTTCCATGCCCAATCCTGGTGGTGGCATTGCTCGCCGTGGCGGGGGCCGTCGGGCTCGGATTTGCGCCCACTCCGTCCTCCTGGAAGGCGGCAAGCTACGACCTGGCATTCGGGTTTGTGTTTATTCTGCTGCTGGTCTGGGGTGTGGCCGGGCTGGTGCTTTTGCGGCCCCACCGCCATGGACAGGAAAAGCACGCGTAGGCCGCTTCGAGCTCGCACACAGGCCGGGAGGCCTGGCCCGCGGTTACAATGCGGTTTAATGCCCAGCCGCGCGCCCATTCGCAATTGGCTTGAGTACGCGCTGGCGCTGGTAGTGGTGAAATCGCTGGAATGGGCGCCGGACGCGGCCGGCGTACCGGCTGGCGCGGGTTTATGTGCGGCTGCTCGATGCGGCCATTCCCCGCCTCCGCCGCGTGGCCCGGCGCAACCTGGAAATGGCGCTGCCGGGTAAGGATGCGGAGCCGGTGATCGCGGGAATGTTCCGCTCGGTGGCGCGGCTGCTGGTCGCCTTCGCCAAATTTCCTTCCATCCGGCGGGATAGCCTGGAGCGGTGGATTCGGTGCGAGGGCGCGGGCTACGTGGAAGACGCGCTGCGCCAGGGCCGCGGTGTGCTCTTCGCCACCGCGCACCTGGGCAACTGGGAGCTGAGCGCCTTCGCCTGGGCGCTCTTCTCCGAACCGATGAGCGTGGTGGCGCGGCCGCTCGACAATCCGCTGATCGACCGGATGGTGGAGCGCCGGCGCACCGCCTCCGGCAACCACGTCATCTCCAAGCGGGAAGCGGCGCGGCCGATCCTGAAGGCGCTGGCGGCCAACCAGGCGGTGGGCATCCTGATCGACCAGAACGCGTCGCCGGAGGCGGGCGTCTTCGTGGATTTCTTCGGCATTCCGGCGTGCGCCGGCACGGGCTTCGCCAAACTCGCCGCGCACAGCGGAGCGGCAGTGATTCCAGGCTTCGCGCTGTGGTCGGAGGAGGAGCGGCGCTACATTCTGCGCTTCTATCCGCCGCTCCGGATCACAGGCGACGCCGCGCGCGATACCCGGGCCCTGCAGGCGCGCCTGGAAGAGGTGATCCGCGCGCATCCGGACCAATGGCTGTGGATGCATCGCCGCTGGAAGACGCGCCCGCCCGGCGCGCCGCTCTTGTATAAATGAATACCCGATCCGAGTTTACCCCTGTAGTACTATGAGGCGGGACCGTTGATGAATCCTCTGCACCGCTCACGGCTCTACAGCGGCGTGGCTGCCCTTCTATTTTGCGCCGTGGCGCTCTGGGCCAGCCTGCTGCTGCATCCGTATTTGGGAGCATACAATATCCTGTTCTTCCTGGCGGCTGCATGGGCGAGCGGCTGGTATTACGGGCGCGCCAGCGGATTGGCCTGCACGGCGGCCTCTGCTGTGGCCATCCTTTATTTCTTTCTCCGGCCGGAGCCGGCCTTCACCGGAATTTCGTGGAGCATCGTCGGCCGCCTGACGGCGTTCGTACTGATGGGCGGCGCTGCTCACCTGGATGGCGGGCTCGCTGCGCGAAGGGCGGCGCCTGTTCGCCGCTACGCTCTCCAGCATCGGCGACGCGGTGGCGGCCACCGACGACGAGGGCCGCGTGACGTTTCTCAATCCGGTGGCGGAGACACTGACCGGATGGCCGCTGGCGGAAGCGCGCGGCAAAGCCGTGGACGAAGTCCTGCGGTTCGCCCCCGGCGGCAACGGCGAGGAAGCCGAAAACCCGATCGCTCGCGCCCTGCGCGAGCGCGTAGTGGCGGCCGCAGCAGCCGGGGGTGCTGCTCTCGCGCAGCGGCACGGAAGTGCCGGTGGAGCACAGCGCAGCGCCGGTGCGCGACGAGGACGGCAAAGTGCGCGGCGCGGTGCTGGTGTTCCGCGATATCGGCAAGCGGCTGCAACTGGAAGAGCAGGCCACCCACGCCCAGAAAATGGATGCGGTGGGCCGGCTGGCGGGCGGCGTGGCGGGCGATTTCAACAACGTCCTTACGGTGATTACCGGCTATGCGGAGCTGCTGCGGGCCGAAATTCCCTCGGCCAATCCGCTGCGCCGCTTCGTGGACGAAATCATTCACGCCGGCGAGCGGGCGGCGGCCCTTACCGGCCACCTGCTGGCCTTCAGCCGCGGCGCCACCGCGCAGCCGCGCGTGGTCGATCTCAACTCCGTGGTGGCCGGCATGGAGCCCATGCTGCGCCGCCTGCTGGGCGAGAATATCGAGCTGATCGTGCTGGCCAGCCCCGGGCTGGGGCGCGTGCGCATCGACCCGGCGCAGATGGAGCAGGTGATCGTCAGCCTGGCCGCCAACGCGCGCGACGCCATGCCCTCCGGCGGCAAGTTCGTCATCGAGACCGCCGCCGCGGAACTGGACGAGGCCAGTGCGAAGAACCTGGGAGCCAGGCCGGGCTCGTACATCATGCTGGCGGCCAGCGACACCGGTATCGGAATGGACGCCGCCACGCGCTCGCGCGTCTTCGAGCCGTTCTTCACCACCAAGGGGCCGGGCAAGGGCAGCGGGCTCGGCCTGGCCACCGCCTACGGAGTCATCCGCCAGGCCGATGGCTGCGTCACCGTTTACAGCCAGCCGGGCTGCGGCACCATCTTCGAAGTCTACCTGCCGCGCGCCAGCGAAGCGGTCACGCAGCCGATACGGGCGCGCTCGGCCAAGGGGTCCGAGACCATCCTGCTGGTGGACGACGAGGAAGGCGTGCGCAAGCTCGTGATGGCCGTGCTGAAATCCAACGGCTACGACGTGGTGGAGGCGAACAACGGCCCCGCCGCCCTGGCCGTCTACGAGAAGAACGGCCACAAGATCGACATGGTGCTGACCGATATGGTGATGCCGCAGATGAGCGGGTTCGATCTGGGCAAACAGTTACAGGAGCGCGCGCCGGGCCTGAAGATTCTCTACATGTCCGGCTACCGCGACAACGCCATCGGCGCCACCGGAGCCGGAGCCGCCCACGCCTTCCTGCACAAGCCCTTTACCCCCGATGTGCTTCTGGCGCGGGTGCGGGAAGTGCTGGACAGCGACACCGAAGCCTACGCGCCCGGAATGTAGGGGCCCGGTTGTCAACCCGCCGCGGGGCGCCGCCCCACACTGGCGGCCAATCACAACTACCCCCCGATAGAATACATCGGCCGCGGTGGAGCGACAAATTTGGCGGAGTTGATTTCGTGGCCTTGCCATTTGCCGGCCACGTTGCGGCGGATCAGCGCGGCGATTTCTTCGTCGGCGGCACCGGAGCGCATCAGGGTTTTGACGTCGTCCTCTTCGATGGCGAACAGGCAGTAGCGCAGCTTGCCGTCGGCGGTCAGGCGGATGCGGTTGCAGTTCAGGCAGAACGGCCGGCTCACGGAGGCGATAAAGCCCACGCGGCCGCCGCCGTCCGCATATTCGTATTCGGCTGCGGGAGCACGCGGGTCGGGATCGGGCACCGGAATGAGCGGCGCAATCTCGCGCGAGAGCGTCTGGATGATTTCGTCGGCCAGCAGCACCTTGGAGCGGTCCCACAGGTGCTGCGCGTCGAGCGGCATGAACTCGATGTAGCGCACCTCAAAGCCGTGCTCGCGCGCGTAGCGGGCCAGCGGCACGATGTCCGGCTCCACCAGGTTCTTCACCGCGACCGCGTTCAGCTTGATGATCGTAGCCGAGGCGCCGCGCGGCGTCCAAGCCCGCCAGCACCCTTTCCAGATCGTCGCGGCGGGTGATGCGCCGGAAGCGCTCGCGGTCGAGCGTGTCCAGGTGCACGTTGATGCGGCGCAGTCCGGCCTCATGCATGCGGCGCCGCCAGTTCGGGCAGCAGCACGCCGTTGGTGGTGAGGGCCAGGTCGCGAATGCCCGGAACCGCGGCCAGGCGGCGGATCAGCACCGGCAGGTCGCGCCGCACCAGTGGCTCGCCGCCGGTCACCCGCAGCTTGCTCACACCCAGCGTGGCGGCGATGCGGACGAAGCGCTCGATCTCCTCGAAATCCAGAATCTCGCCGCGCGGCACGAATTCCACCCCGTGCTCCGGCATGCAGTAGAAGCAGCGGATGTTGCAGCGGTCGGTGACGCTGATGCGCAGGCTATCGTGAACGCGGCCGAAGGAATCCGCCAGCGCGGGGCTCGCGCCGGGCGCCTCCGCACTGCCGGGAGCACCCATCAGCGCACCGCAAGCATGCGCTCGAGCGGGGCCAGCGCGCGCGCCATCAGGTCCGCCGAAAGCTCCACCCGCGGCTCCAGGTTGACGAGCGCGTCGCGCAGCTTTTCAAGCGTGTTCATCTTCATGTACGGGCACTCCGAGCAGTTGCACTGCTCATTGGCCACGTAGTAAAAGCGCTTGCCGGGAGCCACGCGCGCCAGCGAAAAATTGATGCCGCTCTCGGTCATCACGATGAACTCAGCGGCCGGGCTGCCGGCACAGAACTCCACGATGGCCGACGTCGAGCCCACGAAATCCGCCAGGGCCAGCACCGGCTCGGGGCATTCCGGGTGCGCCGCCACAAGCGCTTGCGGATGCTCCAGGCGGGCTTCCGCCAGCCGGCGAGCCGGAAACGTCGCATGCACGATGCAGGTCCCTTGCCAAATCTGCATGTTCCCGCGCCCGGTCTGCCGCTCGACATACCGGCCCAGGTTGGCATCCGGCAGGAACAGAACCGGCTGATCCGCGGGGATCGAATTCACGATTTTGACGGCATTGCGCGAGGTGCAGAGAATGTCGCTTTCCGCCTTCACTTCGATGGAAGTATTGATATAGCTGACGATGGCGTAGTCCGGATGGGCGCGGCGGAATTCGCGCACCGGCTCGGGCGGGCAGCCCTCCACCAGGCTGCACGTGGCGGCGCGGTCCGGCACTACCACAACGCGGTTCGGATTCAGCACCTTGGCCGTTTCCGCCATGAACCAGACCCCGCAGAAGACGATCGCTTCGCCTTCGAATTCGCGCGCCTTGCGGGCCAGTTCCAGACTGTCGCCGATGACGTCGGCGATCTCCTGAATCTCCGGCTCCTGGTAATGATGGGCCAGCAGAATGGCTTTGCGCCGCTGCTTCCAATCCAATATCTCCTCGGAAATCGACGTGGCCGTGAGCATGGGGAAGATTTATTCAGTTTAGCAAAGGGAAGCGGAGGGGCAGGGAACCCGCCGGAGCTGGCGAAGCGCCGGGCCCGGATGTGCCAAATCGAACCAGGCGCCGAAAGGTTCAGCCTTGGCCATGGGAGTCCGTCTTGCGGGTATCTGGAGTAGGAGGTTTGTATGCGAAAACTTCTATCCGTTGGAGCGCTCACCGCCGCGTCACTGTTCACAGTCTGGCAGCCGCAGCCGGCCACGGCTCAGGTGGTGGTGGTGCATCATCACTACGTTCATCATCGCTACTGGCACCGCCCTTATTGGTACCACGGGCGTTATTACCGCGGCTACTATTACTACCGCTAGGCGACCAGCCCGATTCCGGCCGGGCGTGCTCCGCGTCCGGTCGCTTTTTCCTCCGGCTGCCTCATAATAAGAAGGAATGCGCGTAGTTCTGCTGGCTACCTATGAGCTGGGGCGGCAGCCGTTCGGCCTGGCGTCTCCGGCCGCGTGGCTGCGGGCCGCCGGGCATCACGTGACGGTAGCGGACCTGGCCTGCTCGGCGGTACCCTGGCCGGAAATCGAGCAGGCGGAACTGATCGCGTTCCATCTGCCCATGCATACCGCAGCGCGGCTGTTTCTGCGCGTGGTGGAGAGGGTGCAGGCGGCCAACCCGTGGGCCCATTTCTGCGCCTATGGCCTTTATGCTCCGCTGAACGCGCCCATGCTGCGGCGCATCGGCGTGCATTCCATTTTCGGCGGCGAATTCGAGCACCGGCTGGTGGCGCTGGCGTCAGGCCGCTGCGGGGAGGGCATTGTTTCGCTCGACCGCCAGCAATTTCAGGTTCCGGACCGCGCCGGCCTCGCGCCGCTCGCGGCCTACGCGCATCTGGTCACCGCGGAGGGCCCCCGCGTGGCCGGTTACACGGAGGCCTCCCGCGGCTGTCTCCACCTGTGCCGGCACTGCCCGATCACGCCGGTTTACGGGGGCGCCTTCCGGGTGGTGCAGCGCGACGTAGTAATCGAAGATATTCGCGGCCAGGTGGCGGCCGGCGCCTGCCACATCACCTTCGGCGATCCCGATTTCTTCAACGGTCCCGCGCACGGTATGCGCATCGTGGAAGATTTGCACCGCCGGTGGCCGGAGCTGACCTACGACGTCACCATCAAGATCGAGCACCTGCTGCGCCGCCGCGACCTGCTGCCCGCGCTGGCCGCCACCGGCTGCTCGTTTGTCACCAGCGCCGTGGAATCGCTGGACGACTTGGTTTTGGAGCGCCTGCGCAAAGGACACACGCACGCGGATTTTCTGGAAGCGCTGCGCCTGACGGGCGCCGCCGGCCTTCCGCTCTCGCCCACGTTTCTGCCGTTCACTCCCTGGACGACAGCGGAAAGCTACCGGCAATTTCTGCGCGAGCTCGCCGCTCTGGGGCTGGCCGGGCAGGTTCCGCCCATCCAGCTTGCGATCCGGCTGCTGATTCCCGCCGGTTCCGCGATGCTGGAGCTGCCGGAAATCCGCGCGCGCATCGAGCCGTTCGACCCGCGCAGTCTCTGCTACCCCTGGCGTGGCGACTCCGGCGCGGACGCCTTGTGCGCCGCTATTCAGGAAACCATCAAGCGCGCCGAGCGGAAGAAAACCCCGCGCCCGCAGATCTTCCGCCAGATCTGGGACCTGGCCGGAGCGGGCGAATTCCCCGACATTCCCCTGCCGGACCGCGCCACGATTCCTTATCTCACCGAGCCCTGGTACTGTTGAGCGGAGCCAACCGAGGAGCAGTTGGCTCTGATCTAACATCACCAAGTTTATGATTTTAAATTTTTTATTTTTATAATGATTTTTACGTACGTTATTGCGTACAATCTAGGGTGTATGGACGCGATCGAAGCTAAGCAGTGGGTCGAGCGAAATATCAAGCTGCGCCGACGGCACACCGCCGAGTGCCGGTCCAAGCTCAAGCTGAGCCGGGAGTGGGAACTGACGGACAAATGCCGAACGTGCACCTACTGGTCGGTCGGAGTTCACGTTCCCGGAGAGAAGTTCGCCCGCCGCAGCACCGGCGAGACCTCTCACAAGCGCGCCGAAGAGGTGCTGGTACTCCGACTCAGTACAGGGGAAGAAAAAGCGGTTCTCGAGGACAGCAATCGCACATCGATCAGCGCGGCTATTCAAGAGTATCTTGCATACACCAAGGACGGCGGCGCTGAGCAATCGACGCTCGATAAGTACCAAACCCTCATGGACCAACTGCAGGCATATTGCGACTGGAAGGGTTACCAATCAGTCCAGGAGTTGGGACAAGAGGCCATCCTTGATTTTCGGCGGGAATGGGAAAACGAGCGGGCTGGCTACAAAATGGGGAAGGTTTTGAATGATAAGCTGCGGTGGCGGAAGATGAGCGTCGCCACGTGCAAGAGGAGTGCCAAGACACTGCGGCACTTTTTCAAGTTCGCCATCCTGCGGCGGTGGATCACGGAAAATCCCACGACGGTCCTGCGATTTCCCAGGGTGTCCGCCAGCAAAAGCAAGGAAGAGGTCAAATATCTGACGCCCGCGCAGATGACGGATCTCCTGTGGGCTGTGGACAAGGCGGAGAAAATGACGAACGAAAATAAGCACCGACTGAAGACGCTCATCCTTTTCATGAGATGGACAGGGCTCAGGCTGAGCGATGCCGTCATTATCACCACCGATATGATTTCAGGCGATGTGTTGTGCATGGAGACCAAGAAGGCCAGCACGAAGGTTCAAATCCCATTGCCCGCCGAACTCGTCGAAGCGCTATCAAAGATGGCACCGTACGATGGTGGCTATTATTTTTGGAATCGCCGGACGGAGGGATCGAATCCGAGCACGCCGGCGGGCAACTACACCGCGGCGCTGATCTCTGTATTTGATCGGGCTGGCGTAGAGCGCAACTACAAGTTGAGCCATCGCTTACGTAATACGTTTGCCGTGGATCTATTGACGAAGGGCGTTCCGTTGGAGACCGTGTCTATCATGTTGGGTCACCGAAGCGTGCAGACAACTGAGCGCTATTACGCCGATTTTACGGCCGATTACATGGCCCGAGCGGAATCGCTGGTTAGAAAAGCCTGGACACTGAAAGCAGGTGAGCGAATTGATTGGACGGTGACCAAGTAGCGTGAGGCCAGCCACTGTTGATAACGTAGAAAGTCCGGCCAAACCACGGATGCAACATCCCATAGTTGAAGGGCCCCGCAGCCACCGGGGCCGATCTGGCGATGTTACACCATGGGCCTACCGTCCCAATGGTTGGGAAATCCGCACACGCTTGACACTCAGATTTATCTAGTGCTTGCATTTCAGATCTCTTACTGCTATTCTAACAATGACGAGATTCGGCCGGCTGGCGGCGGTGGTCAAGAGCCAGCGAGTGTCACCGCAACTCCCGCGGCGCTCCTTGTAGTGGGCAATCCTGATGAAGGGTTCTTGGGCCGTAACAGCGGAATAAACTCATAGGAGTTTTGTTCACGCGTGGATCTCGTTACTTCTAAGGGAGCCCTCCCCAATAGCCCGGCACTGGAGCCACATCTGACGGTCGCCCAACTCGCGAACGCATGGTCGTGTTCAGAAGACACAATTCGCCGCATCTTCGACAACGAGCCTGGAGTGCTGATAATCGCTGATAGCAAGCGCAAGAACAAAAGAAGATATCGTTCAATCCGCATCCCTCTCTCTGTTGCCGAGCGCGTATATCAACGGCTGAGGCTGGCTGCCTGAGGCTGGACTATGAGTCTTCAGGTGGTACCAGCCGCCCGGTTCAACCCGCTCTCTGAACCCGCCCGAACCAGAGGCTCTTGCCATCGAGCAAAAGACTGGTCCCCGTCATTCTGCCAATTGATATGGGGTCCAACTTCAAACCGAAAGGCCTAGCATTGAAAACAACGACAAAACAACTTACATCCATCGTGCTTTCGCCACGTGTGTTGGATTATCTCCACAGATTGACACCGGCATCTCTGAAAATTTACATTTACCTCTGCAGCGCAGCCAAAGAGGACACCATCTCCTCGCCCATCCCTGCGATTGCCAAGGCAGCGCGACTCGAAAGACGTGCCGTTGTAAATGGCCTCGCGCTGCTGCGGCAAACGAAGCTCATCACCAGCACGGCTGGAAATGGCCACGAGGCGAACTGCTATCGCATTCCACGGCCGCATCCGCTTCCGACAGCAGATGCAACTTTATTGGAGACGCCCGAAGTATCCGAACAATCCGGCCGCGATCAGCCATCGCTAGGACCCCAGCAGCCGGAGACCACGAATCCCGAGTCGAAGATGAGTGTGCCAGCTCCGGCACGGGGATTGCCGGAACCTGCTGATGCCTCTATATATGAACGAGACCAAGTTTCGGTTCCGGAGCAATCGGACCGGACCAACGCCGCGCCAACGTTCGATGAACTCGTTGCGTCGGTCTACCGCCCGCTCAGCGAAGAAGACCAATCTCGGCTGGATGAATTGCTGGCCCAACGGAGGCTTACACGAGACGACTTCTACGACATGCTTATCCGATTTGTGTATCAGCAGCGCCTTTACGGCGTAGTGAAGCCGGGGGTGAATGCTGATATGGATCTGAGTTTCTTCATCCGGGCCGTGATGCATCACCGCTAATAGATCACGAATGAGCCCACGGATTTGTCGGTCGGGATCTTGCGGAGGCTTTCGTAAAGGCGATAGATACTCGTTACCAGACTTTTCTGCATCGGCCACTGGGCGATTACGTTTAACCAGCGTTCTACGTAGCGAAACCAGGGCTGCTCGCGCTGTGTGTACGGCCCGAAGTGTTGGTGGTACCATCGCTCCGATGTCAAAACGGGCGCCTCTGCCGCGGCGTGCTCGCGAAAGCTGTCCCACGGACGCCAGGCAAAGATCAGGTGAATATGCGCCCCGCGGTGGCGTGGCTTATCCAGCAGTCGCTGCTGGAACCCACGATAACGCTGGAGATCGCGATCCGTTAGCTTGCCTAGCGTCGCAGAACGGCATATCTGCGACCTCCCTTCGCTGTCCACCCTTCGGAGGCGCGTCAACAGGCTATCAATGACTTCGTGGCGGGCATCCTGGGATAAGGGGGATAGACGCAGCTGGGAAAAGGGGCGCTCCCTCGTGAAAACGACCAGCACAGGGAAAAGAGTGTGGTAAAAGAGTGCAACGCGGTATGCCGAAAGGCCAAATAACGGGTCGTCAGAGATAATCAGGCGGCTGATATCGGCGCCGAAGTTTACATGTCGCTCGCGATCTAGCCGAATGCCGTGTTTCCGCCAGATTCGCTGCACCGTTGACCGGCTGATAGGATACCGCTTTACCAACCCCCGGGTACGCCATTCCAAGCGGTGATCGCGGGCTTCCAATTTCTCCCATAGGAGCTTGGCGTCGAAAATCGGCCGATGAAGACACTCAAAAACGATAGCCTGCTCTATGTCTTTGGAAACAGCCTCACGCGGGGGAATCCGTTCCGGATCCCACAACCCGCGGATCCCTGTCGCTTCAAAGCGCTTACGCCACTCGAGAACGCGCGCCCTTGCCATCGATACTTCGCGAGCGATTTCCGAATTCCCCACGGACGGCACGCCGAAGGCGCTCTACCGGGTGGACTTCCGACCGGGCAGCGGGCCGAACGGCGCCAACGCGGCGTCTCTGTTCGTGCTGGCGTGGCCGCAGACGACGGGCGGCACGACCACGCCTGCGCCCACTCTGGCCGCGCAGGCTGCGGCAACTGCGGCCAGCGCGGTGCCCAGCCAGGTCGTGCTGCTGGCGCAGGTGGATGTGGACACCACGACCAGCACCGCGAACGCGCCTGCGGACCTCACCAAGTTCGCGTTCCGGTCCCTGTTCACGTTCACCGAACTGATGGGGATCGACAACTACCAGGCGAGCACGACGCTGACGTCCGACCAGAAGGCGGCCATCACCACGATCCTGGTCAACTTCCAGGCGGCCGAGGATATCAACCTGGACGATCCGGCCACGATCCAGGGCGTGGAGTACCTGGCGTCGGTGGGCCTGCTTACCGTGGCGCGTGCGGCGCAGATCCTCTCCAACCAACCGTACCTGATGGTCACGGCGCCGACGATCATGGCGACGCATGGGATGGCCATTGCGCCGATCAACGCTGTCGCGACGGGTGGCTCCGGAACGGGTTACACCTTCAGCGCTGCACTTCCGCCCGGCCTCGCGATCTCCCCGTCGGGGCAGATTACTGGGACGCCGACGACGTCCGGCAGCTATAGCTGCACCGTGAACGTCACCGATTCGGTTGGCGACACGGCGGCGGCCACTGGGAGCATCACGGTCAACTAAAAAGGAGAACAACATGGCAGCCCCGTCCGCATGGACAGTGTATAACCTCTTCAAGAACGCGCTCGGCAACAAGGTCGTGTCCCTCAACGGCGTGGACACGATCAAGATGGCGCTGTTCCAATCGACCAGCAATGCTTATAACGCTGCTCTCACTCACAGCGGCGGCGGCCCCCCACAATATAGCGACCTCACCAACGAGGTTGCGAACGGAAATGGCTACACGACTGGGGGTGTTGCTTGCGCCGCCACCTGGACCGATGCGAGTGGCACCGAAACCCTCGGGACCGCTACCGCGACTTGGACCGCCAGTGGCTCGGGGATCACGGCAGAGATTGCCGTTCTGTACGACAGCACCACCGGCAACCTGATCGCATGTTGCTACCTCGATTCCACGCCGCAGAACGTTAGCGTGGCGAGTGGCAATACCCTCAACGTCACCAGCAGCAGCGGTGTGTTCACCCTGACTTAGGACGATGCCAACTCCAAGTCTTGCTAATCCTGGGTTCGAGATGGGTAATATGTCCGGGTGGGGGGTGGCTCCATCGGGCGGGTCTAACCCCACCTCCCCTCAAGCGACCGCCGTTACGACTTCTCCGCACAGTGGGACATACTGCTGTCAGGTACAGCCGAATGCCACCTATCCGGGGATCGAACTGGCGCAGCAGTTCCCCGCACTACCAGGAGAATCCACCTGGGGTGTCAGTTACTGGGCGAAGAACGACGCTGGCAGCAGCGATCCATGCACGTTTGGGGCATTCGGCGTATATATCAACTCTAGCTCGCAGATTATCTCGATTGACTACCATTGGCTCGGTAAGCCTTCAGCCAATGTGTGGACACAGTATTCCTGCACTTTCGCCACCACCCCAGCCGGGACGGTAGCAATCGAGATCATACTGGCTCTGGACGCCTACACCAGTGGAACCTACTGGTTTGATGACGCCGTCCTTACCGGGCCTGCGGTGATTTCAGTTCCTCCTGCCGCAGTTTTGATCACCGGGAAACGGCCTAGTCTGAAGATGTCCCTTGCTGTTCCGAAAGGGGCTCTAACCGTCACCGGGAAAACCCCAACCCTGTTGAGCGGCAAAGTTATATCGGTTCCACCGGCAGCCCTCCACATCACCGGCAAAGCGCCAGGACTGATTTCAACCCTACGAGTTCCTCCAGCCACCGGAAATCTGTTGGGAGACCCTTGGGGTGACTTCAGTTCTCCCTCATGGAACACGCCGTATCCTGGGTACACTATGACCCCCGTTACTGGACCGACTGGAGACGCGGCGATGCAGTTCGCATACAACTCGTCTTGTAACGTGGGTCAGGGCATTCTGAATCCGGTGGGGAAGTACACGGCTTCGGTGTGGCTCAAGGGATCAGGCAATATGACCTGGGGGCTGTTTAGCCAAAACGGGGCTGCCATAACCGCCATCAACGAAATACCTATCACATTGACCGGCTCTTGGACCCAGTACACCGTAAGTCTTACGGCGCTGCCTGGGGATACCCAACTCACGTGGATTTTCTACCCGAACGCTCCCTACACGGCGGTTATACAGGTGGCCCTGCCGGTGTTGACGCGCGGACTAAATGTAGTTGGGCAGACTCCCGCGCTTTCGCTCGGCCTTCATCCTGCGAAGCAATCGCTCCATATAACCGGGCAGGTGCCCATCATTCTCAACACCCCACCTGTCCGCCTGTGGCCGCGCGCCAAGTGGTGAACTTCTAACTTCCAAACACAACCGAGGATCTTATGGATGATCGCATGTCGCGACTGAGCGAAGTCGCGCGCATTGCCGTGGCGTTGGAACAGCAGACTGGCTGCCCGGCGCAATTGATGATCGCCCAGTGGGCGGTTGAATCGAGGTGGGGCGTGGCGCCCGTGGGCCACGCGAACTACTTCGGGATAAAGATGGCTGAGCGGCACAAGGCGTGCTGCACCGTCTCGACGCACGAGATCGTAAACGGCCAGCGGGTTGAGCAGGAGGCACAGTTCGCGGATTACGATTCGCTCGCGGAATCCTGCCGCGACTACGCCTGGCTCATCACCGAGGGCGCGCCTTACCGGGCTGCCTGGCAGGCGTACCAGACGAGCCGTGCTCTCAATGCGCTGGTCGATGGTGTGGCGAAGACGTACTCCACCAACCCGGCGTACGCGGCGCTGGTCCGGCAGATCGCCGGCCAGGCAAACGTGGCGCAGGCCATTGCCGCCGCGCGCCAGGAGGCGGGCCATGTGGCAACGGCTTAGACTGGCCCTCGTTTGCGCCCTGTTGGCGGCGGTGACCGGAGTGGCAATACAGGCTATCCTGCTTCTCCACGCCGCGACTGAAGCCACTCGGGCGTTGATGGGGACGGTTGTGGGCGAGGTGCAGGCCACCCAGACGGCCCTGGTGGGCCAGGTGGCCGCCGCCCGTGCCGATCTGACCGGCCAGGTGGCGGCGGCGCGCGGCGACCTGCTGGCCAGGACCGAGCGCCAGGTGGCCGCCTTGCGGATCGACGTCATGGCCCAGGTGGCGCAGATCCGGACAACCGCCGACCGGCGTGTCGGCGACAGCCTCAGGCGCGTGGACACCGCGCTAGGTGGGATCGAGGAGATCCGTGGCGACCTGGAGCCGGTGCTGGCGAACGCCGCCGCGCTGGCGGAGCACGCGGACAAGATGGTGGTGGACCTGCACCCGCAGGTGCTCGGGCTGGTGGCCGCCTCGAAGGTCACGATGGGCCAGACTGCGGAGACGATGCGGGATATCCAGCGCGCCACGCCGGGATTCATCGCCACTTGGCAGCAGATCGGCGCGCACGTAGATCTGATGGCTGACGCTGGTGCGAAGTCCATGCAGGCCACGCAGCATACGATGGAGAATTTCGCTGCCGCATCTAAGCCGCTGCCCACCTGGGCGCGCATCGCGCTCGGTGTTGGCCCGCCCGTGGCACAGATGGGCGCGGCTGCCGCGGCTACCGGTGCCGCGATTGGGTGGTTCAAATAGCATGCGCTCTCATCGTTGTGAGTTCTGTAACACCGCCTTTGAGGCGTTTGCATCGGAGCGTAGACGGTTTTGTTCGCGGCGGTGCGCGAATCGCGGCACGGCCGTCGTGCGAACGGTGCCGGAGGCAACTCGTTTTTGGGCGCACGTCCGGCAAGCAAGTAATGGCTGTTGGCTTTGGATGGGCGCACTCAACGCCAAAGATGGATATGGCGCGTTTGGCATCAAGAGGTCGGGCAAGCAAAAAACCATAAGCGCTCATGTGTTTTCATGGCAGCTTCATTTCGGCCCAGTCCCGGAAGGCAGGCACGTGTGCCACGATTGCCCTGCTGCCGATAACAAACTGTGCGTTAACCCCGATCATCTGTGGTTGGGCACTGCGCGCCAAAATGCAAGGGACGCATCCCGCAAAGGCCAGCTGACGGGTCGCCGCAACTTGAACCCCGCAACGAACCTGACCATCAAAGGCGCGAAGATCATCTCGTCGCGCCCGTAGTTCAACCCAGCCGCGCCCGGCGGTCTCCGGGTCAAAAGCGAGTAACAACCTATGCTCTCGAAGTGTATCGGCATCATCTGCGCGCTTATCCTCGTGGTAAGTGCATTCGGACAAACTACGACGGCGACTGCCACCAGCACCGCCTCCACCGCAACCACTGCGACGACGGCCGCAGCTTCGGCCGCGCTTCCGTCCACGTGGATCGTGGGCACCGGCGTCGAAAGGAACACCTACGGCAACACGCCGACGTGGCTGCCGTTTGTGCACATCATGGGATGCTGGACAGCGTTCTGCGAAATCTCCACAGTGGAGATGGGGTCCACCATCGCGAACGTGCGGCAGGACTTCGGCTATCAGATGAAGAGGTCTGCGGACGGCACCAGCATGTTGATCGCAATTGCGGGCGGCTCGCTGACGATTACGCAACCGCAGTCCCAGACGCTTACCGCGTCGCTCATGCCGAGCGCGGTGACGTTGGGCGGCCTCGGCGGCGGCTTTGCGGCGCGCGTGGACCCCGGCACCATTCCCTGGTTTAAGAAGATCAAAGGCAAGGGCGTGAGCATCTGGGGCGAGCTTCGCGAGGCCAGCGTCACGAGCGTCGGCGTGAAGCCTCAGCTTGCCGCGGCGCTCAACTACAGGTGGAAATGATGCGCGGCCTTGGCATCGCAGACTTCCTGGAACGCGAAGCCGGCCACATCGTGGTCAGCTTCGCGCTCATCGGCGTTGGCGCGGGCCTGTGGTTTCTGAAAGTGCCGAAGGGCGAGGACCTGATCCCGTTTGCGACCGGCGTGCTCGCGCGCAGCATGATCGGCAGCAAATCCAAACAGGACGAAGTGAAATGACGCGGCAGGTGCTCACTGGCCCAGATTGAGCCGCGCCTTGACCACGTCGAGGAGCGGTGCCAGGGTCGCGTAACGTGCTGTTCCTCGATCCGTTCATTTTCGGCCGAGTGACTCTTCGATTGGCGCGATACGGGAGGCGGCCACATCCTGGTCGCCTTCCTGGTGTTCCTGGTCGGCGTGAGGCTGCTGCTAACCCGCGTCGACGTGGGGACGAAATCGTTGCAGGCAGCCTAATTTAAGATCTGCATATGCTAAAATACCCGATCCATCGCTCCGAAAGAGAGGTTGATCAGGATATGGTCGTGAGGTACAAGGTCAAGATGGACTTCCCGCCTTACATTCGTATAGGTCTTGCTGCTTTTCTCACCTTGGTTCCGTCCCCAAGCGCATTTGCCCAGGTCTCCACAACCATCATCACCACCGTGGCGGGCGGCGGCATGGCTGGGTTGGGCGGTGATGGCAGCCCCGCCACCAGTGGTACTTTGGCTCATCCGACAAGTGTTGCCGTGGATTCTGCTGGCAATCTCTACATCTCGGCCGTGGCATCTGGAGATCCGGCATTCGATGCCTACAGCAGCAATCGCGTCCGCAAGGTATCCAACGGTGTGATCACGACTGTGGCGGGCAACGGCACGTCGGGGTTCAGCGGGGACGGCGGCCCGGCGACGAGCGCCGCATTCAACGGTCCTATGGGGGTCGTCGTAGACCCCACAGCGAACTTGTACATAGCCGATGAAGGGAACAACCGCATTCGTCAGGTTTCGGGTGGGGTCGTTACTTCAATTGCGGGCGACGGCGCCCACGGCTTCAGCGGCGACAACAGCCAAGCCACTAATGCTGAATTGTCCTGGCCCGCAGGTGTCGCCGTCGACTCTGCAGGTAACATTTACATTGCCGACACTTCTAACAACCGAGTCCGCAAGATTTCGTACGGCGTGATTACAACTGTGGCGGGCAACGGCACGTCGGGGTTCAGCGGGGACAATGGTCCGGCCACCAGCGCGGAACTGTGCGCTCCCGGAAGTCTCGCCGTGGACTCTGCTGGTAACATTTTCATTGCCGACAGCAACAACCACCGAATCCGGAAGGTGTCCAATGGCACGATCACGACTGTGGCTGGCAACGGCACGTTGGGGTTCAGCGGGGACGGCGGTCAGGCCAGCGCCGCCCAGTTGAACTATCCTCAGGGCGTCGCCGTCGACTTAGTTGGCAACATCTACATCGCCGATACCTTTAACAACCGCATCCGCAAGGTGTCTAATGGTGTAATTACGACTGTGGCTGGCAACGGCACGCTTGGTTTTAGCGGTGATGGCGGCCCGGCAACCAACGCTAAGCTGTCCCATCCGGCAGGCGTCGCCGCGGACGCAGCTGGCAACGTTTACATTGCCGACACGAATAACAGCTGCGTCCGCGTGTTGACAACCGGCTCCCTTTGCACTTACTCTGTCGCACCGGTTGCGCTTCAGGCACCTCCTGCTGGCGGAGATCTAATCGTCAACATCCAAACTGGTACTTCATGCTCATGGACGGTCTCCGGATTACCGAACTGGATAACTGTGTCGGGGACATTATCTGGCATCGGGTCTGGGAGTGTCACGCTTGCGGTCTCACCCAATCTTGGGACGGCCCTCAGTGCCACGATTCTGCTTGCGGGCGTTTCCGTGACAATTACGCAGCCGACCGCACCTCAACCTAGCATCACTGCCGTGGTAAACGGAGGCAATTTCCAGAGTGGCCCGATTTCGCCGGGCGAGATCGTCACGATATTTGGCAGCAGTCTGGGACCATCCACTCCGGGTAGTTTGACACTGGATCAGGCAGGGCGCGTGTCATCGTCGGTCGCGGGGGTCCGAGTTTTGTTCGGCGGTACACCCGCCCCGCTGACTTTTGTAAGCGCCGCCCAGATCAATTGCGTCGTGCCATACCCGGACGAGGTCCTCCAGATCCCAGACATACAGGTAACCTATCAAGGCCAGATGTCCAATCTGTTTCAAGTTACCTCAACACCCGCGGTGCCAGCGCTGTTCACAGCAAATGGATCCGGCAAGGGTCCTGCTGCAGCCCTGAATCAGGACGCAACCTACAACACGCCTAATTCCCCGGCACCTAAGGGCAGCGTCGTGGTCCTTTATATGACAGGCGAAGGACAGACGCTGCCGGCGGGTATCACAGGAAAACTCACTACCGTTTCACCGAACCCGCCAATCACGCCGCAGCCTGTCTTGCCGGTGGCGGTCCTCATCAACGGTCAACCAGCTTCAATCGCATTCTACGGAGAAGCGCCGGAATTAATCTCCGGTGTGATGCAGCTCAATGTCCAGGTCCCGCTGGATGCTCCGCCTGGCGATCTCCCAATATCGGTTTCCATCGGCGGGAAAAGCAGCCAGGGTGGCGTGACAATCTCCGTGCAATAGCCGCGCGTCGCTGCTCGGTGGTGAGATCGTAATCGTGCAGGCTTCCAGCCTCAGACAACTCACCACGCCCCTGTACGCTGGCTACGTGTTGGCTGGATTGGCGGGCGCCTTCGAAGAGCGCCCCGGGCGCAAGCGCATCTTAGGAAAGTTGTGCGGCAGCAGAACCGGCGTTTGGACGTGAATCACTACGGACTGTGTTTTGCCCCCAGACCTTCACAGACGCGAACTGTCGTTTCCGCCCCCCAGCCGAGCCTGCCAGCCCCTACGACTTCTAGGTGTCGATTTCCGCAATCCTAACAATTCTCCGATTCTCGGTTTGCGCGAATTGGGTTAACGAAATCGGAGAATTCTCTTCTTTTCGGATGTCAAATAGCGGCCCAATGACCTGGGCTCCAACCCACGGAGCCAAATTTCTGTCCATACGAATTCTTCCTCCCCAGTACTTCACACCGACGCAATCCGTGCGTCCGCGCCCTCCATCGAAACATCCCAAATAATGCCGTAGACTTGCGCTGATCGGTCCGTTCTCTGACGCCGCGAATAGAGACGTCACCCTGGGCCGCCGGCGCCGCGTTTTCGTCTCTGTCGCAGCCCATTCTCACGCGCCGGATTCCAGCCCGCCGAGAACGTGTCTCTGCCCCGTCCAACTCGCACCGGCGACCCGCGAAAACCTGCGCTATTTAGCAGGAACGTCCAAACCGGCCATCACGGAATCGCGGCCCCACGGGGATTCGGCCCCTCCGGAGCCGTCTCAAATCCATCCGGTCAGGTTTACGCTTTTCGCGGGTCTCGCGTATATTTACGGTGGAGATCGGCACTGCCGCCCTCCGAGACCAGAGAATCAGCGAGACGACCGTGAGGCGGACTCTCGCCGTGGTCCCAATCCACAGCGAGGTGAACCGTCTTGCCGATCCCACCCGAGGATCTCCAGTCTATCGCCCGCATTCTCGCCGCCGGCTACCTGCGGCACCGAGACCAGCGGCGCGCCAAACTTCCACTTGATACTCCTCCGGTGTCGAGCCCTCATGGACACGAGGTTAACGACTCCGAGAAGGGAGACCGTAGTGGAAATCGCGATTGAGCAGCAGATCGAGGAGCTGAGCCGGATGACAACGAGCCAGCTCCGCCAGAAGTACGTGGAAGTGTTCGGGGAGGAGTCCCGTTCGAATCACAAGCAGTTCCTCTTCCGAAGGATCGCCTGGCGCATGCAAGCGCTCGCCGAAGGCGGGTTGTCCGAACGCGCGCGCCGCCGCGCCATGGAGCTCGCCAACGATGCGGACCTCCGTATCCGCATGCCGAAACAGAACTCCGCGGCGCAGCGGGCCGCAAACGGGCTCTCGAGCGTCACGGCAAAGGTGCCCAAGGCACTGGACCGGCGCCTGCCACCGCCAGGCGCGTGGCTTGAGCGGGAGTTCAGGGGCCAGCGGGTGGCCGTCAAGATTCGCGTCGACGGGTTCGAGTTCGAGGGTGAACTCTACAAATCCCTCACTGCCGCTGTGAACCAGGCGACCGGCGGACGCTGGAACGGCTACAAGTTTTTCGGCTTGCCGGCTCCGGAGGAGGCGCAGAGTGCCGAGAAATAGCTCTGCATCTGGTGCGGCGCCGGACCCCAATGCGCCCAAGGTGATCCGGTGCGCGATCTACACGCGGAAATCCACTGAGGAGGGCCTCCAACAAGAGTTCAACTCGCTGGATGCCCAGCGCGAGGCTGGGGAAGCATTTATCAACAGTCAGAAGCACGAGGGATGGCGGCTGATCCCGGACGCTTATGACGACGGCGGCTACACGGGCGGGAACATGGACCGCCCAGCCCTCCAACGATTGCTGAGCGACATCAACCGGAAGGCCGTCGACTGCGTGGTGGTCTACAAGGTGGACCGGCTCAGCCGGTCGCTGCTGGACTTCGCCAGGATCATGGAGACCTTCGATAAGCGCGGCGTGAGCTTCGTATCGGTGACCCAGCAGTTCAATACCACGAACTCGCTCGGCCGCCTGACGCTGAACGTCCTGCTCTCGTTCGCCCAGTTCGAACGGGAGATCATCTCTAAGCGCACCCGCGACAAGCTCTCGGCAGCCCGCCGAAAGGGCAAATGGATCGGCGGGTATCCGGTTCTCGGGTACGACATCGATCCGAAGGGCGGCCGGCTCGTAGTCAATGACGAAGAGGCGATGCGGGTTCGCGGCATCTTCGAGCTGTACCTGAAGCATGGATCGATCTCGGCAACCTGGGAGGAAGTGAACCGGCGCGGCTGGCTCACCAAGCGGTGGACCACCGAGGCTGGTGTTGTCCGCGGCGCCCGGGCGTTCCACAAAAGCAGCCTCCACTACCTGCTGACGAATCCGATCTACAGCGGAATGGTGGATCACAAAGGCGTCCTGTACCCAGGCGAGCACGAGCGGATTGTCGAACAGCGGGTATGGGAAAGAGTGCAAGCTGCCCTGCATGCCGCCGGACAGTCGAACGGTGCGATCGTAAAGAACAAATACGGCGCACTGCTTCGCGGAATCCTGTTCTGTGCTCATTGCGGTACCGCCATGATGCATACCTACAGCCAGCGTGGGCCGCGGCGATACCGCTATTACGTCTGTTACAAGGCCCAGCAACGCGGCTGGAAGAACTGCAAGACGAAGTCCGTGTCGGCCGACGCTATCGAGGGCGCCGTGCTCAACAGCATCCGGCGCCTGGGAAACGACCCCGCCATGGCCCAGGCAGTGCTGACCGAGGCCATAGAACAGCTCAGCCGGCGAAAACAGGAGGCCCTGACGGAACAGGCCGCCGCGAAGGGTAGCCTGAAGCAGCTTAACGAAGATCTGGCCAAACTCGCAGCGGACACGACGGAGGACACCGGCGCACGTTTCGACCGGATCAGGAGCATTGAGGCCGCAATCCGGACGACGGAACAACGGCTCACTCAACTCGCGGGTGAGGTGCTGAATTGCGATGAGGACCCCGTCGATCCGACGGACCTCCGGCGGACAATCCGCGAGTTCGAAGAAATCTGGGCGACGCTGACCACGCGCGAGCAGGACGAAATGGTCCACCTGCTCGTCGCGAAGGTGGTGTACGACGGCGTGACCGGCAAGGTCACCGTCAATTTCCGGAGTGCGGGAGCAAAGGAGCTATGCCAAGGAACGATCAAGTAGACGCGGGAAATTCCGGCGTCCAAGTGGAGTTGACGATCCCCGTCCGCCAGAGCGGGCGGGCGAAGGTGCTGGAGAAGGCGCGCGGTCCTGCGCCGGTACCGGTCACCCCGAAGCTCCCACGCATCCCCCGTATGACGCGCCTGATGGCGCTGGCGATCAAGCTTCAGGATCTGGTCGACCGCGGCGAGGTCCGCGACTATGCGGATATTGCGCGGTTGGGCTACGTGTCGCGGGCGCGGGTATCGCAAATCATGAACTTGCTATTGCTAGCGCCGGACCTTCAGGAGGCGCTGCTGCATTCGACCCAGGAGGTCTCAATCACTGAGCGCGACGTGCGATCGGCCGTTCGGGAGGTAAATTGGATCACGCAGCGCGCCGTCCTTGCGAACCTTAAGTTCGCCTCTGAATAAACGGAATAACGCAAGCAGATAAGCACGGCGGCCCGTACTATGGCGACCCGAGCAAACCGATGTGGGACTCGATCGTCCGAGGGCGCCGAAGCTGGCAGCGCGCGCCTGCAAATTCACGAACGACAATCCCGGCCTCGACTTCCGAGGCATGGGCTTGTGCTCCTTCTGCCGCGCCAACATCACGTGGCGGCAGGAGATCGGCAGCAGCCTGGGAGGCCAGCATCATCGCCGGCCACTCCGATCTCCGCACTACCCAGGAATACACGCTGGTGTCCCTCGACCGGCAAAACGGAGTTGACGCGCCACGTCCAGCAGAAGCGCGCCGGCAAGGTCGTCGAGACCAAGCGCAAAGGGGCGGCGGCGTAATGGGTTCGACTCAGCGCTACCAAGTCTTCATAGACTCACAGCCGCCGAGTGACCACAAGTGACAACGCGCGGCGCGCGTTGGCCTAGCGTTCTTTTCGGGCGAGCAATTCTCTCAGACGCGTCCCGGCCTCCGTCGACACGTTCTCGAGCGCCAAATCGGAGTCGACCTCGAATCTGTGGAGTGCGTAGTCATGCGCTTCATGCGTGGGCTTTGTGAGATGGGAGTGTCCGTTCAGAACCACGCCGACCCTGCGGATCTGGACACCGGCATCAGCAGCTGCCCGGCTGTAGTTCCAATAGGTCCGCGCCACATCATCCGCCCTGCTGATGGCAGCCGTTGCGGTCGACTGGTTCAAGTCCACACCGTCGATCAGTGTCCAGCCACGGTCACTTGGAATAGCGATGGCGACAGGCTTCGTGCCTGGCAGCCTGCGCCCCACAATTTCCCGCGCGCTGACACCCGTTCTGAACTGAATGTCCGGCCCGGCATTGTTCCGGACAAAAGCTGCGATCTCCTCGCCAACCTTATCTTTCTGCTCTTTGCGCGCCCTTTTTCCCTTTGCGAGATAAACGTACCTTGCGAGCAGCATTTCGATCACCTGCTCAGAAACGGGGGACACTATCCTGCGGGCATTGGAGGCTGAGATTTGCGGCCCGTATGAATTCAGAGTGGTCTCAATCTGACTCGAAGATCGCAGGTCGTTTTGCAAAGTGTCCAGACAGAACCTCAAACCATCGATGTCCAGATCGGAATAGAGTTTCAGTGCCTTAGAAAAAGCAGGGTCGTATTCGACGACCGGTCGATCGGTCTTGTCGTAAAAAACCAATGCGATTGCTACCCGTTCACCCGCTTCAGGGAGCGGCTGCAAAAACAGAACCCAATATTTGCCGATTCCGCGGCTCAGTTCGTCTCCCATACGGCCTCCACTAGCCTGTCGATATTCTGCGCTCGTCGAAAGAGCACTTCAATACTACTATCCGGCCATCCGATGAAGGGCAATTCCGCGGCCACCGGAAGAATTAGCTCGCTGATCTGTTGCTGTGAGACCCCCCTGATTCTATCAAGGGCGGCTGCTGGAGCTGTCGCCGGGCGAATCCGCCGAAGAATAGCGCCAAGCTCATCGCGGGGCCAGAGTCGCCTGGGATCGACGTTCCCCGAACCGATGAATGGGTTCTCGGCGAGCGTTCGAGACTTTTCAAAATCGATCATGAAAACGTCGATGCTCCCGTTACCCAACGAACTGCCAACGAGGTTGCCCATGTTTCGATCATCATTGACAAGCCACGTATCGACTGCAATCACGGAGAACAGATCGGCTGAATTGTTGATGCGCTGTAGGTCGCGGAGCCACGGACGAATATTGCGCTGGGCATTGGGTACGCTTTCGACCGCCGCATAGAGGTCATCCCCAAGCGAACAAATTGACGCCGCAGGTACGCGCAATCCCAAACCCGCTCCGCGCGAATTTGGAGCTCAGTAGATCCACCCGAGCCCGGATTATAAAACATGAATTTGGATCACGCCGCTGCCATCGCGCAGCAACTTCTGGAACAATATGGCCTGCCCGCCAACGGCTGGCGCTTCCGGTTTGACAATGCCAGCAAGAGAGCTGGGCTTTGCGCATACGGACCTAAGATAATCAGCTTGTCCCGTGAGTTGACGGAGCGCAACGGGAAATCGTTCGTGATTGATACCGTCCTGCACGAGATCGCTCACGCGCTTGCGGGTGCTTCGCACGGACACGACGCTGTCTGGAAGAAGACAGCGCGCGCAATTGGCTGCACAGCAGAAGTGTGTCACAGAGCGGAAATCCGATGGCGGTTTGTCGGGATGTGCGCGAAGTGCGGTGTCCGGGTCAACGGGATGCGCAAGCACCGGTGGTCATGCGGCCGTTGCTCACCCGGCGTGTACAGCCGTGAAGCGATCTTCAAATGGAAGCCGACGGACGCGACCACGGCTCGGCGGAAGCATTCAGAAGCGACAGTGGCCGACAGACAGTTGGTGTTGGGCCTGGAAGAATGATCGAGATAGGGCCGGCTTCATCAGGAGCGCGAAAACGCAGAAACGCCGCCAGCCTCGCGGCCGGCGGCCTCGTGCCTTCCCCGCCCTATCGAGCCAGCTTATAGCAGCGCTCTCCGCTCCCGTTCTTCGTCGATTCGATTTTGATCCCCTCCTTCTTCGCCACCGTGCTCAGAAACCCGCGCACCGAGTGCGCCTTATGCCGATGTCGGCATAAGAACCATTATGCCGACGTCCGGATTATGCCGACCTGTGTTGGCTACCCGGCCTGTGGGGCGGTGATCGCTGCGATGGAGTCGGCATAATCAGTGACGTTTGGCCACATGCTACGGTCTCCTCTTTCAAATCTAAAAGAGGAGTTTTCATGTTGGTCAACCCCATCGAAGCACCGGCCGTATGCTCACGCGATGCCCTTTTGCACGACTTTGAAGGCGAACTGCTGCAGCAAGGATACCCACCAAGTACCGTTCGCAGAAAGAAGAGACTGTTTGCCGATCTGAGCGATTGGCTGCAGGCTCAGGAATTAACCGCGGGCGATCTGTCATTCCGACTGGCGGATCGTTTCTTACGCGACCGCAGATCCGCAGGCTTCGCTAGACACAAGACGCACAGGACCCTGCGTCCGATCCTTGATTATCTCCATCGACTGAAGCTAGCTCCTCCCCTTGAGGCGCCTGTGGGTGAAGGCCCTGCAAGCGTAATTCTGGACCGGTACCGGCGCTTCTTGACCATGGAGCGTTCCTTGATAGCCACTACGGTCGAGCGGTATATCGATCGTCTGCGCCCATTTCTGGATAGCAGGAATTCTGCAGATGCCCTGGAGCTTGGTAACCTGCGCCCGGCCGATATCATCTCGTTTGTGGTGGCGCGGTGTCCTCGCCAAAACAGCAGCACGGCGAAGTTGACAGTCACGGCGCTTCGGTCGTTCCTTGGCTTTCTTCATCTTGAAGGCATCACGGAAAGATCGCTCGTCGGCGCCGTGCCATCGGTTGCCCGTCGCCGATTGGCGGGTTTGCCCAAGGGACTTGAGCCCGATCAGGTTCAGCGTCTGCTTGCGTCATGCCATGCGAATACCCCCGTCGGCTGTCGGGACCTTGCCATTCTGACCCTGCTGGTCCGGCTGGGGCTACGACGCGGCGAGGTCGCAAAGCTCATGTTGGACGATATCGAGTGGCGAGCGGGCACGATCGTAGTGCGCGGCAAGGGGAACTGTATAGAACGCATTCCCTTGCCGCAGGATGTCGGTCTCAGGCTGGTCGAATACCTGGAACAGGCCCGCCCCATGAACGCACTGGGCCGGGCCGTATTCGTAAGGTGCGTCGCTCCCCATCACCATCTCACCCCGACTCGCGTGAGCACGATCGTGGCGGATGCTGCACGACGGGCCGATCTCGGGCGCGTCCACGCGCATCGCCTGCGCCACACCGCAGCTACGCAACTTTTACGTACCGGTGCGTCACTACCGGAAATCGGTCAACTCTTGCGTCACGTTCGCACCGAGACAACAGCGATCTACGCGAAGGTCGACCGTAACGGCTTGCGCATGATTGCGCGCCCATGGCCGGGAGACGTCCAATGAGCGCCCTTCGCCAAGCTCTCACAGAGTATCTGACCATGCGTCGCGCCCTTGGTTACAAGCTTGACAAAACGGAGAGACTTCTCGGTCAGTTCGTTTCCTTCGTCGAAGATCGCGGCGAAAAATGTCTGACAACCGAAACGGCGCTGGCCTGGGCAACTCTCCCCGCAGGCGCCGACGCAAGCTGGACTTCCAGACGACTTGCCGAAGTTCGTATCTTCGCCCGACACCTCCATGGGATCGACCCTGCCACCCAGGTGCCGTCAATGGGCATCCTGCCAGGTCGAGCGCGCAGAGCAACACCGTACCTCTACTCGCCACGCGAAATCTCGAACCTGATGTCGGCGACAGCGATCGTGCGCGGGTCCCACTTGCAGGCAACGTATCGGACACTGATTGGCGTGCTGGCGGCAACCGGAATGCGTGTCGGAGAGGCGATCGGCCTCGACAGCGATGACTTCGACGCGATCAATGGCCTGCTCACGATCCGCAACGGCAAATTCGGCAAGTTCCGCGAATTGCCGTTGCACCCAACCGTGGTCACGGCCCTGCAGGACTACTTGCGCCGCGATGATCGTCCTCATCCGGCGGGCGCGTCGGCATTGCTGTCGTGTTCGGCAGGCAGGCGGCTGCGCTACAAGAACGTGCTGCCGACATTCCGGAAACTGCTACGCCATTGCGGTATCTCACCACGTTCGGCCGCATGCAGGCCGAGGATCCATGATCTCCGGCATGGCTTCGCCGTCAATACCATCATTGATGGCTACAAGGCAGGCGAACCCGGGACCCGCATGGCGATCTTGTCAACCTATCTTGGTCATGTCGACCCTGCCAATACCTACTGGTATCTGTCGGCCGCACCGGAATTGCTGGGGCTGGCCGGCGATCGGCTTGAGCGCCACCTTGGAGGCGATGCATGACCGCACTTGCCACGACTTTGCAGGCGTTCTTCACTGATCGCCTCGTCCGTCAGCGTCAGGTCAGCCCGAACACGCTCTGTGCATATCGGGATACCCTGCGGCTATTGCTAGTCTTCGCATCAGACAGGAAAGGCAGCGTCCCAAGCAAGCTGGATATCGACGATCTTGATGCTTCGCTGGTCGGCGCCTTCCTCAACGACTTGGAACAGCAGAGAAAGAACAGCGTGCGCACCCGCAATGCGCGGCTTGCTGCCATCCGTTCCCTGTTTCGATACGCGGCGCTTCGGCATCCAGAGCATGCTTCTGCCATTGAGCGCGTTCTTGCCATTCCACCAAAGCGCTTCGAGCGACGGCTCGTGACTTTCCTGACCGAGGCGGAAATCAACGCCTTGCTCGCCGCGCCCGATCGGTCGAAGTGGGCCGGGCGGCGCGACACCGCGCTGTTCAGCCTCGCTGTCCAGACCGGTCTTCGGGCGTCTGAACTGACCGGCCTGAGCTGCGCCGATGTCCATCTCGGAACCGGTGCGCATGTGAGCTGCAACGGGAAGGGACGAAAGCAACGGATCACGCCGCTCACCTCGGGCACAGTCGCCGTCTTGCGTTCCTGGCTGGCCGAACGGGCCGGTCAGCCAGAAGCGCCGCTCTTCACCACACAGACTGGAAGAAGACTCAGCCGGGACGCTCTGGAGCACAGGCTTGCCAAATACGTCGGGAACGCCACCGGCGTTTGTCCCTCGCTGGCAGAAAAATCGGTGACCATGCATGTATTGCGGCATTCAGCCGCCATGCGATTGCTGCGCGCCGGCATCGACACCTCGGTGATCGCACTCTGGCTCGGCCACGAACAGATCGAGACGACCCAAATCTACCTGCACGCGGATCTGGAGATCAAGGAACGCGCTCTGGAGAAGACAGCTCCGATAGAGACAAAACCCGGCCGTTTCCGACCGACCGACAAACTGCTCGCCTTCCTGGAGGCTCTCTGATTATGCCGACTCCATCGCAGCGATCCCCGCCCCAAAGGCCGGGTTGCCAACACAGGTCGGCATAATCTGGACGTCGGCATAATGCGCCTGCCACCCGGCGGCGGCCATCAGTTCCGAGATCGTCGCGCCCTTGCCCAGCATGCCCAGGATGATGGCCTTCTTGCTGCCCTCGCGCGCCGTGGCCGCGCCCTCCTTGACCCTGGCACCCTTCGTCCCCTTGGCCTTCCCCGGCGCAACCTGGGCCGCCTTCCGCGTGCCCGTGGGCGGCTTGGGTGGCAGCCTCCGCGCCGGCGCGTCGAGCTTCTGGATGCGCCTCCAGATCCGCCGGACGCCCGCCTTGCGGTTCGTGAACTTCCGGACCGGCTTCAGGTCGGCGCCGAACCCGGCGACTCCGGCAAAGTAGTTCCAAATCTCGACCAGCCGGTCCGCCGGCCAGTTGGCGGCGACGCTGGCCAGTTCCTTCTCCGTGGCGAATTTCTCTTGGCCATCCGGGATCTGCTCGGCGGTAGCGGAACGGCGGTGATGATGTTGTCGGCGTCGATCGTAAACATTGTCGTTGTTCCTTTCTGTTCCTGGCTGCGCACGTTTTCCGTGCAGCACCATTCATGGATCAGCCCAGCCCGAAACATCAAGGGGAATCTGCGTTCTCGATTAAGAAACGCCGGCGCCCGATTGGAAGGCGAATCACCGCACCGCCTTATAATTGCTCGCGCGGTCAAACGAAATCGGAATGTAGCGAGGGTGGCCCTGTGTTGCGCCCTGTTGGCGGCGGCGACCGGGGTGGCAGTACAGGCTATCCTCCTCCTCCGTGCGGCGACGTGGCGGCGCGTGCGTATGCCGGGGGCCGTTTCTGACGAGCTTCGGGTAGCGCGGGTCGCCTTGGTCAACCAGGTCACGGCCGCGCGGAAGGACATCCTCACGCGGACGGAGCGGCAGGTTGCCGCCCTGCGGGTGGACGTGATGGGCGAGGTGGCGCAGATCCGCTTACCGCCGACCGGCGCGTCGGCGACAGTCTGGCGCGCGTGGACACCGCGCTCGGCAAGGTCGAGGAACTGCGAGCCGATCTTAGGCCGACGCTCGACCACACCGCCAGCCTCACGAAGCAGGTTGACGACGCAGCTCCATTGTTCCTCGATTGCGAGTTCAACCCCGACTGCGTTCAACCGGTATGTCGGTGCGTCGAAGGATATTGAGCGTGCGGCCCTGAACTTCGGCCAAATGTCGGCGGATGTCCGAGGCGCGCTGCCCACTGCAACTACGACGCGGCAGAGCATCGGCGCGAACGCGGGCGGGATCACCGCCAACGTAAACCAGCTTACGAAGCCGCGCTGGTACGACCGGCTGAAGCAAAGTGGAGCATCTTTATTTGGGATTCGTCAGAAACATCTGTGGGTGAGTTGTGGCTCGGGCAGTTTGCCAAGTGAATGATAGAGAGCCAGTTCGGTGACTCGGAAGGTTCGGAATCCGTAGGATTTTCTCATAGTGACTTTGGCTTTGTTGTTCAGACCCTCGATTACGCCGCTGGAAAACTCTTTCCGGGCGCGAAAATAGTTGAGGATCAGTTCGCGGTGGGCGCGTAAAGTCCTGGCAACTTTCTTCATCGGCTCGATCCGGGAGCGCATCACTTGGCGACACCATTGGTCGAGGAACTTGGCTGCCCAGGCGGTGGACTCGTAATTCCAGAGTTGCTGGAAGTCTTCCTTGAGCAGATAGGCGCGTACGCTCTGGAGGTTGTAGCGCACCAGATCTTTCAGTTTCACTTTCTGGTTGGCCGTGAGGTTCGCCGGCCGCTTCAGAAGGCACCACCGGGACTTGGTCAGGACCGGTTCGTACCCGTCCCCCTTCATGCGCCGGGCCTCGGCGGAGCGGATGTCGTCGAGCGCCTGGTTCACCTTGGCCACGATGTGGAACCGGTCGAGAATATTGAGGGCCTGGGAACACTTCTCGCGGATCACCCCCAAATACGGTTTCCACATGTCCGAGCAGACGAACTCGATCTTCGCCGACACCTCCGGGCCGATCATGGCAAAGAATTCCTGGAAGGTTTTCACGGTCCGTTCCTTGCCAATCCACAGCAGTCGGGTACAGCCCAGGTCGATCTGATACACCAAGGTCAGATATTTGTGCCCCTTACCGCGCTGAATCTCATCCACGCCAATGGCGCGAATCGCTCCCAGGACGCGATGCTCCAGCCCCCAGGTGACCAGATACGCCACCGCGTCGTGGACCTTATCCCAGGAAGTGCGGAATTCTTCGGCCGTTTCCTTCCAGGAAAGTTTGCGCGCCCAATGACCCAGGAAATGCATGTGAACCTTGGTCGAGGTGTGTTTCCCCATACCCCACGGCACTTCTTCGACCAGCACCCCGCATTGCTTGCAGTTGACCCGTCGCATGCAATAGACCAGAAAAACCAGGTAGCCCCAGAAGCCGATGAATTCAAACCGTCGCGGCGTGGGAGACTGGTCGTAGCCGGCCGCGGGTTGATGACAGCCCGAGCAAATAGCCGTGGATCGTTTCCGCGGCCGGACCGGGATGAGGACGGTTTGCGCGTCTTCGGCAAAGCTGGCTCGCCCGTAAACAAATCCCGGAATGGGATGGCACTGGTTTAGAATTCTGGGAAGGCGCATGAATTGACTGGATCGATAGGAAGATGAAGACGAATCCTGATTCTCTCCCATTGACACCCGCCGTGCTATTGCCCTACTGCCGCGATTGCCGCGATCTTTCGGAGTGGCCGGAGCGTTGGATGGGCGAGGAAAAGGATCTTCCTCCCGGCCGAAAACTTGTGGAATACTTCATGCCTTTCCTCCTTCACCTCGCCGGGTCCGGCCTGTCGAAAAGGACCATCCAAAACCATGTCGACAATCTGTGGCTGCTCGGCGGAGAGATCATCCGAGACGTGAATGAAAACCCTTCTCTGAGAAAGGTGGCGGCTGAAGAACTCGTCCGCGCTGTAGTCCACAAGGACGGCGGGCCGCTGATCCATAACGGCTGGGAAGACGAGCAGCGCACCTTCGACTCCACGTGCCGGAAGTTCTACCGTTTCCTCACTCAACCCCACCCCTGAGCCAGCCAGCTACCCACAGATTCCCCGGACGAGCCTTATTTGGCTTTCACCTTTTTAAAGCGCAGATTCGTTGCCATCCGACTGTCCGCTCCGTGATCGGTGGGGCACAATCGACGCACATCCGACTATCACGGCTTCGAGCGGAGAGTCGCAACTCGCCACGATCTGCGCGGCGTTCCAAAGAGCGAATGTGCCTGTAGCTATCTTATTTCAATCTTGAGCAGAGCGTCTGAATGCTCGTGGCGCCAGTTCCAGTAATTCTGTTGATCGCCCTCTTTGAGTTTAGAAAAATCGCTGGATTTGCGATGGTTTTGTTTTGCATAGATACGATACGCCTTATTTTCTTGGCCGTTCCATGCATGGTCGTCATTGTGTTGTTTGTCGTGATAGGTGCGAGCCGCCTTCTGATCTTGGGCGCGCAAAGCTGTCGGGGTCATTGCAATGGGGGCCATCAGGGCGGCACTCAGCAAGGCCACATTCCAGAAACGGGACATGATTATTCTCCTCTTAGACGATTAAGCAATTGTCGCGCCAATCATTTGCCGACGCTGTCGCGAACAATCTGCTGCGAGTTTTCAGTTGCGAGTTTTCAGTAATGATCCGGCGGGTGGACGGTCGCCGGCAGGCGCGCAACGTCGTTGCGGCGTTTGGCGCGCTGGGGAACGGACGGCGAAGAATGTTACCTCAAAGAGTGCCAAGCTGCACGTGGAAGTGCGAGACTTGCTGCCCACCCCAAAGGCGCCCGTCCTGTGGCGGGTGCCCTTTCCTTGCGCAGCCGCAACCGTCGGTTAGCGGGCGGCCCCCAAAGTACCCGCTGTTCGGTATGCGCCTGGCTCACCTCCTATCGGTAACTGCTTCGATTCTGGCATTGGCCGGCGCGGCGATGGCCGGACCAGCGAGATGTGGGGACTGCTCAATAGCGACGACGCCCCTCTTCTGTTGAAAGGGCGAAGCTGAAGTGGCTTGGCTTTGAAATGCGGAAGGGCGAGTGGAACCGTGCCGAATGTGCGGCGCGCCCGTTGTGCGCCTGGCGCTACGCATTGTGGTATCGAAGTCATGACGCACGGTAATCGCGTACGTCGCCGGCGGCAAGGAACTGGTGCAGTATCCGACCGCCATTGGAGACTCGCACGATCCTCTGCCGATCGGTCATTGGACTATCGTCGGCATTGTGCACTACCCGGGGTTCAACTGGGACCCGAAGGACGGGCCGCACTGCATCACATGGACCCACGCGAACGAAGTAAACCGCGGGCTGGTGAACTTCCTTCGGGAAAGGTCGGGGAAGGGTGCAGGTTCAGCGCCCCGGAACGAAGCAGCAGCCTAAACGAAACATTCGTCGAGTTGGGGTGCCGTCCAAGACCGGCGCCCCAACCCCAGCGCAAGTACTTTCCGTGCAGGCGCTTAACCCTCCGAGAACGGATTCGAAATGCCTGTTTTATACCGGGATCCGGACAGAAGGCCGCCTTGCTTACTTTTCAAAGACGTCTTCAATCTGCCCGATTTTCTTTTGAACTTTGCCAGCGAGATTTTCGGATTTGCCTTCAGATTCCAAGTCAGGATTGTTCGTGACCTGACCGGCCTTCTCTTTGACTTTGCCTTTTACCTCGTGAAACTTACCTTTAACCTGATCCTTCGTGCTTTGCTTCATGTGTTCTCTCTCCATTGTTGAAGTTTGCCCAATCGGCAGGGCAAGGTTTCGTCCAGATTCTAGGTCCAGTAGGGTTTGGCACCGTAAAAGGTGGAGACTTCGGCGCCCCAGGTCCGGTCAGCCATGTTCGGCCAGTGAGCCTTGTCAAAGCCAGGAGCGCGCTCGAGCAACTTCTTATCGACGTCCAGGATGAACTGTCTTTCATCGGTGTCTACCATGAGGGCGCTCCAGGGGATGGCAAACAATTTATCACCCATACCCAGGAATCCGCCGAACGAAAGAACAGCGTAAGCGACGCGGCCCTTCTCCACGTCGATCATCAAATGTTCGATTGTTCCGAGATCCTCTTTGCGACGGTTCACGACCTTGTCGCCTGTAAGAGTGTCTGCCGCCAGAACACTCTGCATCCACCGTCCTTTGGCATCTCTCGTTTGTGGCATGATATTCTCCTTCACTTGGCTGGTCTCTCAAAGGTAATGCTTTACCGCGATTTTTGATCAGAGAGTTGTAGGTATTTAACTCCTGTTATCCAGCCGAGCGTTCCGCGAGCAGATTAGGGGCCAATTAGCAGAATGCATGTGAACACAATGTAGAAGGTCGATACGCGCGCCCTGATGTGCAATTCCTGCCGTCCATAAGGCAAAAGCTGCCTTGTGGAGAGCGTTTGGCACCGGAATCCCCCAACACTCGCGCTGGAGGGCGCCATTGACCGGCTTCGTACCCAGCCATACCGAAAACAGCGCGGCCGCAAAGTCCTTGCCCGGAATCGTCATCTCCCGGCCTTGGCCGCGCACCAGGGTGCCAAGGAAGAGGGCGGCGACTTCGCCGATGGTCTGCCAGTGCGGCTAATCAATCTTGGGATGGTTCGGAATCGGACTGCCCGCCCCGCGGTTGCTCGCATCGCTCGCGGCGGACTTCATTGGGAATCTCATTTCCGTAGCCGGAGTGGAATTCCTCATCGAGCCGAGCGCCTTGCTGACCTTGTACACCAGGTCTTGCGAGTTGAACGGCTTGCGCAGAACCGCGGCTTTGGGTGGCGCTTCGACATCCATATAGCCCGACATGACGAGGATGGCCGTCTCCGGCCGCCGGTCGCTCAACCTGCGGATCAGTCCCCCGCCGTCCAGACGCGGCATGCACCAGTCCGTCAGGAGCAGGTGGATCGGCCCGAGGTGGTGCTCCGCCACTTCCAGCGCGTCCACGCCGTCCGCGGCTTCAAGTACAGTGTATCCGTGGGTCTGGAGGACCTGCATAACCAGGTAGCGAATTTCTGCTTCGTCGTCGGCAAGCAGGATTGTCACCCCGCTGGCTTCTCCGGGAACGCCGGCTTTTGGATTCGCACCGCGCTCGTTGGCCATCGGTATTCAACCTTTCTAAGGCCCCAGCCTTCCTGTCGAACGGGGTGGCTCCGCTTCCACTTACGCTGAGGACGCCGGCCGCTCGACAGCCGATCTGAAATGAAAATGTTAGCTGCCGGTGTCAGCCGGCGGAACTGGGCAAATGTCCAGTTTTGGTTCGCGAGAGCGATGCTCGGGATGGGCTTTGGGCTAAACCCCGTCACGAGGCTACGCGAAATCCCCATCCACTCGGCGTCCTCTCGCGCATTTCTCATACCACCACTCATCGAGACTAGCTACCGCAAGATCGACCCGCTCAGCAGCATCGCGCTTGGCGGTCTCCCTGCCCAAGTTCCATTTGTGGATCATGGAATACCCAAACGCCTCAATCATCAGCGCTCCAGCGAGATCGTTTTTAGACATCGCTCCTCTAGCTCGCGTTAGGGCCCTTCAGTATATCCAGGGCAACCCGAACGTCAGCGCAGATGCGGCAGCTGGCAAATGGTGTATCATACGGGCCTCTTACCGCATCGCAACGCTTGTGTTGGTCGTGGAATTGGTTGGCTAACTCCAACATGGTTCGAAGCACGAACGTTTTCTTGCTAACGTCATTCCAGCCCTTGATTTCGCTTTTCATTGTTAGTCTACCGAACTGCGCCATACCCGATAACATACCCCGCACGTGTACCGCCCGTGCAGCCAATTGATCACATCCGAAGTGAAACAACTGGCACCGCCGCCGCCCCAACGGTTTCACCGTCTGGCACCGCTACTGCCTGATCCTTGTCATTGCCCTTTCTCCTAGGCCAGATAGGCGTTCATCTTGGCCATTATGCCCTCGGCTGCCGCCATAGTTGTCTTGCGAATCTTCTCGGCATCGCGCAGAACTACCGCCGAATTGGACACCAACTTCGCCGGTATGTCTGCCGCAAACTTCGTGATAGCCGGGTCGTTTGTGACATTGAGGATAGGCACCACATCAAGCAGCGCCTGAATGTTGAAGGGACAGCCACGGCTGCAGTCCATGGTGCCATAGTTCGAATGAACGTGCTTTGCCGTGAACTGCTTGTGTTTAATAGGACGGGGCGCTTCGGACAAGTCGGGAGGATCGTCCAGGAACCGATAGATGGGCTTGAGCTTCCCTTCGTACGCATCCCGAAGCAGGTCCGCCCAGCGGTGTTCCACCTCGCCGGGCACCACACTCACACCCGCGTCCACCAGTTGCTGGATCTCCGGTGACACGTTAGAAAACATGGCCAGCATGCCGCTTACATGAAAGCCGCCGACCATTACCGCGACCTGCCTTCGCCGAAGAGCCAGGGCGATGTCCGCCGCCCGGCAAACCTGGTTGGTTTGCACTCCCACCAGACAGACCAGCCCCGCTCGCCGGCCCGGCGGTTGAGGCAGAAGATCCTGTCCAAAGGCACCTTGTCCACGGCCTCATCCACCACGTAAATTCGAAGGTCTACTTCGCCGAGCGCGCGCCGTTGCCGAACATCCTCGGTTAATCCGTACAGACAGGCGAGGCTGTTGCTGGGCACCACGGCGCGCCAGTGGCGGATGACAAAGCCTTCGTCGTCATACTTGGAAGGCCTGACCAGAAAACATGAAAGACCGAAGGGCGCATCGCGGGCTTCGTATTCGACTCGCCAGTCTCGAACCAGATCGCCAACTAATGCCACAGGCGACCCGCCGAGTTGTGGTTGCCTCCCCATCCCGGCGTGTTCCCGGGTACATCTCGGCCGGCCAACTATGCTGCACCGCGGGTTTGCCGGTCGAGCCTCGCTGACTGGCAGCCTGGGCGCCCAATCGCCTCTAAGGGCGAAACCGGCGCCCAGCCTCCGGGTCGAGCATCCTCCGATTGGGGCAATTCCTGGCCGGCCTCAGATTTCTCGCCTTCACACAAGGCCCACTCAGTTGGGAATCTCTCCTTTTTCCGGGCCGCCATCTGGCATGTTGTTGCAGCCATATCCTGCTCCTTGCTCATTCAATAACCGGCTCCACTGGCCATGATCGCGTCCATGTCTCCCGCTCGCCTCCGGCTTGACAAAGCGGTAGCACATCGAAACCACCCGGATTCGGCCCCTCCGCCCTGAGGGGCTCGCCAGGCGGGGCCGGAGAAACACGACCACACTTCGGCGGCACGGGCAGTCCCGCCGAGCCCCCAATCCGTCTCCCGATCTGCCATTGACGTGGTCACGCTCGCAGCGGATCTTCCTCCTCCGGATGCGCTGAGTGAAATGTTACCCTTCGATACCAGCCGGCGGAACTGGACAAATGACTAGCCCTGATTCGGGACAGGGATGCGCGGGGTGGCCTCGGGCCTAAACTAATCCCAGACCCAGCGGGGGTCGCCCCATTCCATTTCCCATACCTCCCAATGTCCTTGCCATCGGATCTCGGCCACCATTTCGGCCTCGCTGCGAGTATCGCGGCGGGCGTTTTTGAGCGCCGCTTCTGCCCGGAACCAGTCCTCTTGATCCGATCCAACGGGACCGCCTCTGTCCAGCCACAATTGATACGCAGCTGCGGCGATTTCGCTTTCAGTTGGGCCTACCATCTCTGCAGCGTCGATTGACGTGGGTTCCGGCGACGCTTGGAGTGCCGCCGGGTCTGAGCCCATTCTCCTTCCTCGCTTTGGCATGGTTTCACCTCCTTCGAAGCCCTGTGGTTGCGCGACCCAGGGCGACTCAAGGCATTGCTGCATCCAGCCTCACGCTTTTTATATCAATCTGCGGGTGGTTCACGACTGCAGAACAGCGGACTTGCACGCCACACTAAAAGTCCAGAGAGATAATAAGACCTGATCGCTGAATCAATTATCGGTATTTTGGGGTTGCGCTTACCTCCTCGCGTAGTGCGGTGATCCGGTTCTGCAGGGTCCGCAGACTGATCCCCAACATCTCGGCGGCGCGCTTGCGATTGCCGCGCACGTGCTCAAGAGTGAGTTCAATGTAAGCCTCCTCGAGTTTCGTAAGTGACTGGCCGGGCTGGAGGATGACAGATCCGTCATATCCGTGCGATCGGCGGGCATACGGACCTGGGCTTAAGCCGAACGCATCGGAAGAGAGGTGTAGCGGCCGGATCAAACCCTCGCCTGCCATGATGGTGGCCCGCTCCAGAACATTCCGTAGCTCCCGCACATTACCGGGCCAATCGTGCCGGTGAAAGACATCCAGCACTTCAGCATCGATCCCTGTGACGCGCGTGCCGTATTTCTTGTTTAGATTCTGCAGCATGACTTCAGCGATCGGCGAGATGTCTTCTTTGTGTTCACGCAGCGGCGGAATTACGATCTGAAATACACTCAAGCGATAGTAAAGCTCTTCGCGCAAATGCGTTCCGAGTTCCTGACTGGTCGCGGCTAACACCCGGGCGTCTACGGGGATTTCGTGCTTTCCGCCAAGTCGTCGTACTCGCAAGTCTTCGAGAACCCGGAGCAGCTTCGGTTGCGTGGACTGCGGCATCTCGCCGATCTCGTCGAGTAGCAAAGTGCCCCCGTGAGCCTGCTCAAAGCAACCGGCCGAACGCTCCATGGCGCCCGTAAACGCGCCTTTCTCGTGGCCGAATAGCTCGCTTTCCATCAGAGTCTCAGGTAACGCGGCTGCATTGATCGCGACGAAAGGCCCATCACCGCGGGGGCTGCACTTATGGATTTCCCGGGCAACCAACTCCTTCCCGGTGCCACTCTCTCCACAGATCAATACGGGCGCTGACGTGGGCGCCACCTGCCTGATGAGCGAGAAGATCTGCTGCATCGCCCGGGAGGTTCCCACCAGGTCTCCGAGTACGCCACGAAGCCTCAGGTCGCGCTTGAACTCGTCGGTTTTCTGCGAACTCCTTCTGTACTGAACCGCACGTTCCAGCAGGATCTTGAAGGCGCGCGGTTCCACCGGCTTCTCCAGGTACCAGAATGCCTTGAGGTCATGAACAGCGGACAGCGCCTTTTCCATGCTCCCAAAGCCGGTGAGCGCGATTGCGGGAGTGGGGTCGCCGCGTTCCTTCAAATGGCGGAGCAGTTCGAAGCCGTCCATGCGCGGCATGACCAGATCCGAGACGATGACGTCTGCGTTGAAGGCGGTGAGCCGTTCCAGCGCTTCCTGCCCGTCGGCCGCGACCTGCGTGTCATAGGCACTTTCGGAAAGTATGGCAGCCAGGGCGGTACGCTGGCGCTCGTCATCATCCACGATGAGGATCCGGCCGGGCGCCGAGCGCATGCGGGCGGCGGCAGGTACTCTGCGGGTGGCCTCTTCCGAGTCGAATGTTGTGGCGAGCATATCAAAGCCTCAAAGGTTCGGCGCCTCTGGCCCAAGCGTCTCGGCTATGGGATCGATTCCTCTGGCTGGCCGCTAATGCCTCCTCAGCGGAATGCGCTACATCGAATCTTAGGCTTTGGTATCAGTCTGCGGAACTGGGCAAATCTCCAGTCCTCGGACGGGAAACAGGGTGGTCGGGATTGTTCCTGCTCAATGGCGATCAGGACCCGCTGATGCCGTGTTCCAGAGCGTATTTCGTCAATTCGGCAGTGCTGCGGATACCCAATCTTCGCATCACGTTCGCCTTGTGGAAGGCCACCGTTTTGCTGGTGATGTTGAGAATCGCCGCGATCTCTTTGACGGGATGTCCCTCCGCCACCAGTTGCACTACTTCCCGCTGGCGAACGGTCAGTTCGCCGGAAGCCTCCCCAGCCCCACGCGGCCATCCGGGCAATTCTCCAAGAGTCTTTCCGGATCAAGGGGGTGACGTATTCACGCCCGCTCAGCACCTGGCTGATAGCCTTCAGCAACTCCAGCGAGGCGCACCGCTTCAAGACATAACCGGATGCTCCCGCGCGAAAGGCACCGGCTGACGTAAGTAGCGTCCGCGTGCATGGTGACAAAGATGAGCTTGGCGCCCGGCGCGGCGGCGCGTAACCTGCGGGCGGCTTCCACGCCATTCAGCAGGGGCATGGAGATATCGAGCAGGATGATGTCTGGCTGCAGTCGTTCCGCGGCTGCCAGCAGGGACCGCCCGTCTTCCACTGCTCCCACGACTTCACACTCGGGGTCCAGAATCTTTCGAAGCCCATCCAGGACCAGCGTATGGTCATCCGCAAGCAGGACGCGCGGCCTCTTCATGGTTCCATCCTTTTTGTCAGGGGGACTCGAACCTCGATCTGTGTTCCGTGCCCTGGCTGCGAGTGGATCGAAACGCTCCCATTCACAAGCCGTACCCGTTCTCGAATGCCAACGATGCCAAGGCCGTTTTGGTCTGCCACCAAGCCGGGATCGAACCCCATTCCGTCGTCGGTGATCGATAAGAAGACGTCGCCTTCCACCTTTTTAATAGCCACCGCCGCCGTCCTGGCTCCGGAATGCTTCGCAACGTTATTCAGGCATTCCTGCGTGACCCGATAGAGGCATAACGCGACTTCCATGGGAATGGATTCCGGCACGCTACGATGCGTAAACTTGACCTTGATCCCGTGCAATTTCATGAAGTCGGAGCAGTGAGACTCAATCGCCGCCGCCACGCCGAAATGCTCCAGGGCCGAAGGATGGAGCCGGTGAGCCGCGTTGCGGAGGTCATCGGAGAGTTGATTCACCCGTTCGCAAAGCGATCGGAGCTGTTTGCGGAGGAGCCGGGCGGAGCCGGGCGGCGTCTGTTCCAACGTAGACACCTCGTTTGCCAGCATGGCCATTCTCTGGTTCAAATCGTCGTGGAGTTCACGAGCCAAGCGTTTGCGTTCCTCTTCCTGAGCGGTGAGGAGGTTCGCCGTCAATCTCCGGAGTTGGTCCTCGCTTCGGCGCAGGGCGTCCGCGTCGAGTTTGCGCCGGGTGATGTCGATACCGGTGCTGATGATCTGCCGGACCGCGCCGTCCGCGCCGCGTCGAGCGATGCTGGACGATGCGATCACCCGGCGGGATCCGTCCTTGCCGACCCAGGTCCTTTCGTAAGTGCTCGACGGATGGCGCGCCTTCGACGATGCTTGCAAACGCGGCTTTCGCCTCGTCCACTTCTTCCGGTGGGAGCAGGAAGTCCCAAAGCGCCCTGCCCTTTACCTCACGGAAGGAATAGCCCGACATCTCCTGGCAGGCGCGATTGAAACCGATAATGCGGCCGGCGGGGTCCAGAACGACGATCAGTGCGCCGCTCATATCCAGGAGGCTGGCCGACAGGTCCCTCTCGGCGACTGCGTCATCAAGGGACAGCCGCGCCTGATCGAGGCCGCGCTTCATCACGTCGATATCCATGAGCGCCATCAGAACCCCGTCGATCTTGTTCTCGGCAGTCTTGTACGGTCTCATCCGGAGGGAGTACCAGCGTCCGTCCCGGCTCTGGACCTCTCGTTCCACCAGGCTGCCTTTGCCGCTTACTTCCGAGATGAGACTGTCGAGGTCGGGCATATCGATGTTGGGCCTGAGATCGCTGATCGGCCGGCCCACGTCGGCGGGAATCAGGTTCAGCAGCGGTTCCGCCGCAGCAGTGAAGCGCCGGATTCGCCGGTCGCCACCCACGACGATCACCGGGATGCTCACGCCGACAAGTAGATTGCTCAGGTCGTTGGCGAGTTGGCCCAATTCCGCGTTCCGGTTCTGCAACTCCTCATTCAGCGTGGTCAATTCCTCGTTCGAGGATTGCAATTCCTCCTTGGCGGTCTCCAGTTCTTCGTTGGTGCTCTGGAGTTCCTCGTTGGCCGAGAGGACTTCCTCATGTTCCACCGTCAGCGCCTCGTTGGTAGCTTCCTGGCTCTCGATGATGGACTGCAGATGTTCCCTGGTGGAATCTAATTCCTGTCTCAAATGGGCGAGTTCGTCTTCCTCCCTGGCTTCGCGCGGTTCTGCCGTTTCTCGCGTCGGAGCCTCCTCGATCAGTATGAGGAAATCCGCCCCCTTCGCGTGGCGGCCTTTGATCGGAATGACTTCCAGATTGACTGTCTTCGATCCGCCATCCTGGCGAAAGCGGATACCTTCCCTGCGAACCGGGGTTTCCTCCTTCTTCGCCCGGTGAAGCGCCGTGCGGAGATCCAGCGCCAGTTCTTCCCGCACCAGTTTCAGCACATGGAGCGTTGCGGCTCCTCGCGCCGGCGCCAGGTACGGGCCGGCGTTCCCATCAAAATGAAGCACCTGCAAGCCCGCGTCAACCACCAGCGCTGCCGGGGCGTATCGCTGCCAGATGATGCGCTCGACGGCCTTCTCCAGGTTGAACGCGGCGCTTGTCAACTCCGCCGTGGCGGCGCGCGCCGGCGCTCTTTCATGGTCGGCCGGCGCCAACCCAGTTCTGGCTACGGCCGCCGCCGGATTCCGCGAATAGATCTTCCACCTGCTCTCCTGCTGGACAAAAAGACGAGCGGAGGAACCGGGCGTCTCCGATTTGCCCAGCAAAAGAAAGCCGCCTGGCTTCAGGGCGTAATGGAAAAAGGAAAGCACCCGCTCTTGAAGCGCCGTGCTCATGTAGATCAATACATTGCGGCAACTGATGAGATCGAGTTTGGAGAAAGGCGGATCCTTGCCCAAGTCATGCCGGGCAAACACGCACCGGTCGCGGACCTGCTTGCCGATCTGGTAGCTGTCCCCCACTTTCACAAAGAAACGCTTCAGACGTTCCGGGGAGACATTGGCCACGGCGGTTTCCGAGTATGTTCCGGCCCGCGCACTGTCAATGGCCTGCGCACTGATGTCGGTGCCAAAAATTTGGACAGCGGCCGCGGGCTGCCGTTTTTCCAGGAATTCCAGAAGCGCTATGGCAATCGAGTACGCTTCCTCGCCCGTGGAGCATCCAGGAACCCATATGCGAAGCGGCTCACCTTTCGGCCGATTCGCTATCAGCTTTGGGAGGACCTTTCGTTGCAGCGCCCCGAACGTCTCCGGTTCGCGGAAGAAGTTGGTGACGTGAATAAAGATGTCCTGGTAGAGCGCCGTCACCTCGATGGCATTTTGCTCAAGGTACGATTCGTAGCGTTCAGGCTCTCGATCTTATGGAGGATCATCCGGCGCGCGACACGGCGCTTGATCGTTCCGGTTTTGTAAAGACTGAAGTCGACCCCAGTCGCCGTCCGCAGAATGTGAATGATCTTTTGAAGATCGGCCGCACCCACAAACGGCGGTTCCGCCTCCAGCACAGGCGGCGGTTTCTCTTGGCGTAGGGCAGGTGCTCCAGCCGGACAAGCTCCCGGGCAATCTCCTCGGGCGGGCAGAACAAAATCCACGCACCCCGCCAGAATCGCGCTCTCCGGCATGCCGGGATATCCGGCCGACTTGGGGTCCTGCGCAAAGGCGACGCCGCCTTCGGACTTGATGGCCTGCAACCCCACCGTGCCGTCGGATGCCGTTCCCGATAGAATGACCCCGATTGCGGCGCTCTTCTGGTCCTCCGCGAGGGAAACAAAGAAGCGATTAATCGGCAAGTGTCTGCCGGCGGTCCGCCGGCGCGACAGGAGCCGCAACGTCCTCTCGCGAACGGCCATATCGTATGTTCGGAGGGATTACGTAGAGATGATCCCGCTCCAGGACCATTCCGTCTTCGACCTGGATGACAGGCATCTCCGTTGTCTTGGAGAGTAGCTTGTGCAGAATGCTCTCATGGTGAGGATCAAGGTGCTGGACCAGCACGAACGCCATGCCAGGGTTGACCGGCAGGGCCTTTAGCAACGCCGTGCAAGCCTCCAGGCCCCCGGCGGAGGCGCCGATCCCCACCACCGGAAACTGAGGTCTGGAGGTTGCGCCAGAGGATTTCCGCGCAATGTCCAGCCGGCCTTTCGCGCGGGAGGCCGAGGTTCTCGTAGGCCGCTTCTCCTTTCTCGTCATATGGTCCTCCGCCGCCAAGTCATTCCTGGTAGCGTCGGGCGTGTGCTGTCAAGCGTCAGAACGTCGGCCGGTTTCGGCCGCAGTGGGGCAGAAGAGCCGCTCCCGGTATCAGGCTCCTCCTCATGGACAGCGCCATAACCTCGCCACCTAAAGTATAGAATACGACGTTGGGATCCTGTTTCAACCGCGACCTCACGCTTTGGGGGCTTCCAGGCATCGATCGTCTTCCCTTCGCCTTGGCGCGAAGCTTCTCGAAGGCCCGGCACCGCTCGGCCACGACGGTGTTCGATTGCAGTCTGGCGGCGGCTGCCAGTCCCGTGATGGGCAGGAAACCGGCGCCCGAATACTGGCTCGGCCTGCGCAGCAGATTGGCCCAGCCCCGCTGCCCGCCCGCAAGGCCAAACCTCGTCGCCCCACGTTCCGCCTGATGAGGTGGCGGAGCCCGGGCAGGCACTGCGTACCGGGACAACCATAACCTTTTCGAACCTGGGAATCGTCCCGCTTCCGCCGCTCGTACTGTACCGCGATTGACTTTACCTTTGCCTCAAGCGTTCAGGTTCCTGGCGGCGAAATCCCAGTTCGCCAGCTTCCAGAAAGCCTCGACGTATTTGGGCCGCACATTGCGGTAATCGATGTAGTAAGCGTGCTCCCAGACGTCGCAGCTCAGCAGAGGCTTATCCTGCGTCGTCAGCGGCGCCATGGTGCCTTCGGCGATCTCCTGGCGGCCTGCCAGCTTTGATGTCGTGGTCATAGGTCAAGGTTGACAACCGCACCAAGAAAACAAACGAATAGAAGGATGTTCCCTAAGCGGTGCGACCTCTGACCAGGTGCATCACCAGGGAAATCACCGCGATGATAAGCAACAGGTGAATCAGCCCCCCGGCGACGTGAAAGGCGAAAAACCCAAGCATCCACATCACCAACAAGACCACAAACAGCGTGAGAAGCATCGAATCCTCCTGGCTCGCTCAAGCGCGCCGCTCCTCAGCCAGCACATATCGGGCCAGTGTCACCTTCGGTTGCGCTCAGTGTTCGGTGGACTATTACCGCCGCCATCGACGAAGGGGCTCCCGCTCCCGTCTTGAGCGCCGCGCTGTACCAGCGCTTCGCATCGAGAGGCGAAGAAGACTTCGGAGACAAGTTGCTATCCGCCATGCGATTCGAGTTCGGTGGTCCCATCGAGAAGAAGCAATGAGAGCTGCCTCCCGGAAGGTCAATGGCGTCCTGGTGATCGATGTCGGAGGAACGCATGTCAAGGTGATGGCAACCGGACAACGCGAGGAACGTAGGATTCCATCCGGCTCAAAGATGACCGCAGCCAAAATGGTGCGGGATGTCAAGGGCCTCGCCAAGGGCTGCCAGTATGACTGCGTGTCGATCGGCTATCCGGGTCCCGTCATTCTTGGACACCTCGTGCACGAGCCCTACAATCTCGGCGGCGGCTGGGTCGGATTCAAGTTCGGCAAGGCCTTCGACCGTCCCGTTAAGGTTCCTTCGGCGCCGGGCGCGATCCTGGCCTTCTCATGCTCCCGTTGCGCGACCAGGTAAGCCGGATTGGAATGCTCAAGGACCTGTCTGGAACTTTCATGCCTGGTCAGGTGATCTTCACTACAGGTGCAGGACTTGCCTGGTGCATGCAGGTTTCACCGCTCGGTTCCGGGCGCCGGGCTCGACCGATTGGGTTCGCCGTTCAGGCGCGATCTGAAATCGCTCCGCTGTCTGGCCCGCCGTGCGTTCATAACCGAGACCGCGGTTCCGCCCGCCGTGTCATTTTGCAGGAATACGTCAATATGCTGTTCCATTTCAGCTGGAAACCGAGGCGCTGGCCCCAGCACCTTCTCGCCATACGCCCTCAGCACTATTTCTTTGAAAAGCGGAAGCGCCACCTTGCCGCCGGTCTCTTTCGATCCCAGGGAACGGTTGTCATCGAAGCCGATACGTACGGCCACGGTGATTCCATCGGGACCATAAGTGGAACCCACGAAGAGCGCGTCCCTGAACTCGTTCGTCGTCCCGGTTTTTCCCATAACAGCGATCGGGAAACCGTGGGAGTCCAGCGCATGGGCCGTACCGCTCGGAATCCGCACCACGCCGCGCAGACCCTCCTGAATAAGCGAGAGTGCGCCGCTATCTAGTTGGACCGGAGATGACTCGTTGCCGGCAAAGGGTACCTCCTGCGAATCGCGCACGATCCTGCGAATGATGTAAGGCTGGGTCAGAATGCCCGATGCGATAGTGCGGTACGCATTCGCCAACTCCAGCAAGGTCACTTCAGATGCGCCCAGGGCTGTCGTGGCGAATGAACGCAAGGGCGTCTGTATCCCAAGAGTGCGCGCGGTCCGCAATACCCGGTCAACTCCGATCTGCTCTGTGATCCAAATTGCGACGGTGTTTCTGGACTCCGCCAGCGCCATTCGGAGGGGGATCATGCCCTTGAACTGACCATCGTAGTTTGAGATCCATTTCACATTCTGCTCGCTGCCGTTGGGGACGCTGATGGGTTCGTCGGGCACCACGGTCTCGAGATTGAATGGTCCTTCCCGGAAGGCGGCGAGATAGACAATTGGCTTCATGGCGGACCCGGGTTGACGTAGGGACTTCGTGACGCGGTTGAAGTCGGCATAGGCGCTGGAGCGTTCTCTGTAAAACTGGCGGCCTCCCGTCTCGGCGAGAATGCTCGCATCGCGGTTTCTCAACACGACCACCGAACCCTGGACCAGGCCGCGGGCGCCCGGGTGCCGCGTCTCGTACCGCAGGAGACCGTGCTCCAATGCCTGGTTCGCAATTTGCTGCACGCGGGCGTCTACCGTCGAGTAGACCTGGATTCTCCCTTGAAGCAGGTCCTTTACGCTGAGGTCGGGTTGCCGGCTTGTGAGTTCGTCGAGGACATTGTCAATCACCGCGGACACCTCGATCGCCACCCCCTTGTGCTGCGCCTGCACCTCGATCGGGCGTTTTCGGGCGCTCCGTGCCTGCTCGGGAGAGATGAACCCGCTGGCGGCCATAAGGGCCAGGATTTGATCTCTGCGCTTTACGACTCTGCCTGGTTCAGTGGCACTGGGCGCATAATAACGAGCCGATTTTGCCGTGCCTGCCAGCAGCGCGGCCTTGTCTGCATCGTCCGCGGTGAACTTGTCGAGGGACCGGCCAAAATAGTAATCCGCGCCCCGCGCAATCCCGTACTGACCGTTTCCCATGTAAATCAAGCTGGCGTACCGGGCCAGGATTTCCTGCTTCGCTCGACGCTTGGAGCCGAACTGCTTGCACATTTCCTCTTCGATCCACAGCGAAAGGCGGATCTCCTCCGCCTTCCGAACCAGCATGTTGACCGTCCGGGCGCCGATCACACTCGACAACACGCGAGGCAGGCGTCCATGGTGGCGGAGTTGGTCGCTGTTCTCTTGAGCCGTCATGGTCTTCAGAAAATATCCGCGAACCAGCTGCTGAGTGATCGTGGATCCGCCCTGCGGGAAGATTGCGGCATTATTAGCCACGTCTCGCCTTCCCATTCTCGCCATGCGGCCCACCAGATCGCCGAACTTGATTTTGGTGACCAGGCGTGCAAATACGGAATAGTCAATTCCCGAATGGGAGAAGAAGTTCTTGTCTTCCGCGGCAACGATTGCGTCGCGGATAATGGGCGGGATCTCCTCATATCGGGTGATCTGGCGGGACTCGGATGCCATCTCCTTGAGTGGCCGGCCGTTGGCATCGTAGATGTATCCGATGGTTGGAAACTCAAACCTGCTGAATCCGCCCAAATCAGGAAGATTGTTTCTATCGAAGTAGAAGTAATAAAGGCCAGCAGAGGCGAGAACGCCCGCAAACGCCATGTTACAGACGAGAAGACGAATGAGGGTGCGCTTCCATTCGACCCCCCCCAGCCTGGACCTGCGAACTTTCCGAACCGCAGCGCGGGCGCGCACCCGCATACGCTGGAACCAGATTCGAAGAGACATCGCAATGCCCGATCGTGGACGTGGTCTCGCTACGCTCATCGGGCGGCCGCTTTCGCGGACCGGTTCAGCCCGCCGATGCGGGAGTCCCGGCCTTCTGCCGGATCGATCGTCCGTGCGTCGGCCGGAACTGGGACATACCGGAAGTAGTCGACTCGTTGCTCGAACCGAAACGGTTTTATCAATCCCAACCGGGCCGACGCTAATACATTGAGGCGATCCGGCAGCCAGACTCCATCGTTGACGCACGTGAACTCCAGCGTCGCGCGTGATCCCCTGGCGACGCGCATCAGAAATAGCCCCACCGAAATCGTATCGATGACTTCCAATTCCACTTTCACGATCTGGCGGTCTTGTTGGTCCACCCAGAATTTGCCCTTGAGGGAACGAAACAACCTGGCGGTGCGGGATCGAGGCTGGTATCCGTGGCGCGGCATTGCCTCGATGATAAAGACGCTGCGGCCCTCCAGGCTCCCGTCCCCGACCAATCTGAATTCGAAAGCATCCGGCAACTCCCGCCAGGCCTCACGCTGCCAATCCGGGCGCTCCTCGTAGGCTGACAGGCGACTGGCTCGCTCCACCGTAGTCTCTTGCTGCCGCTCGGCGAGGCTTTTGGCCAAACTCTCCCGCTCCTTCCTCTCTTCGATGGGCGGCAACGGGCGGTCGTCTCTTTGGACGAGTTGCTGGTATGGTGTGCCGTCCTGTAACGTGACGTTGTACGTCTTTGCCTCTGCTGACTTCACTCGTCCCTGGGAGTCCAGCCGGCGGAACTCTACGCGTTGCAGAAAGGTGTAGTTCCGGGCGATCCTCCAGTTGCGTGCGTCGGCGGCAACTGAGTTGCGGATGATCTCGCGGGCATCGACCTGGCCCAAAAGGGCCGTCGTAAAGGCCAATCCCAGCAGAACCATAAGCAGATCGCCCGGAATCTTCATTTCAGTGTTGAATGCGTGCATGCCATACGCCAAACCGCATCAGGTGGCTTCTCGCTATGTGGTGGTGATGAGTGCCGGTGGCGCTTGTCCTACGCCGGCGAGGCCCGGTTCACTAACTCGGGCCGGGCGATCGAGCAGAACATGCACTTTCCGCACCTGGCCTTGCACCTGTCCGAGCGGGATCGATCCTTCTTCTATGGAGGACCTCACCCTCCATCGGACGTGAAGTGCGCGGCCACCATTGCACCCGGGTCGGTCTGGAAGGCGAGGATCTCCCTGCCGCCGCTAGCCAGAAATCCACGCATGGTCATGAGCGGAGGTTCGACGGCCTGCCCGTCCTCAGCGGGGACCGTCAATCCGAACTGTACCGAGCAGTCGCTCTCTACCCGAAAGCTGCCGTTCTCACCTATATCGAGCGTCCCATTGGCGGAAACCACGCGCGCAACGTCGCCGGGTTGCATCGGCGTAGTGCTGCCGGAAACCGTGAAATGGTATTTCGTCCGGAGATCCGCCGCCGAGCACGTGTCAGATGTTTTCCGCATGATCCCGTGCTGCGCGCCGCCCAGGTCGGTCTCTTTGAATTGCACGCTGGTTCCGTCACTCGAAAGCGTTCTTCCGAAGTTCTGCAAGCCGCCGGAATCGTCCTGCAGCTTCCAGATCACCGAGCACCCTTGCGGGGCAGTTTTGGCATTGAGAAGTCCCAATCACTTCGACAATCGCCCAAGTTTTGAATTCTGCAACTTCGCTCATATGGCCGGTCCTTTCTGTTGTAGAAGTGGCGAACAATCCGTGACGGCCATACACTTGCCTGATATAACCGCAGGAGAAGGAAATGCGAAAACTAATTCTTACCACGCTGTTTGGCTTTGCCCTTGGGATAGTACCCACCCAAGCGGAGATCGTAATAAAGCTTCGGCCCCCGGTCAGCGTTCGGGAATACCGCACGGCACGTCCAAGCCGGGATCACGTCTGGGTGGGGGGATATCACCGCTGGGATGGTAATGCCTACCGTTGGCAGGCGGGCCGGTGGGAAAAGCCGCCACGTGCCCGTGCGAGATGGGTTGCTCCCCGATACACACATCGCCATGAGGGTTATGTCTATTCGGAAGGCTACTGGCGGTAGCTCTTCGTAGTGCATGCGCTCGTTTATTGAAGTCCGCGGTCATAGCGATCTTTGCGGATCCTGAGAGCGGCCGCCCTCATACCGCCTCCGGGAATTCATTCCCATGTGCGACCATCTAGCAGGCGGCCCCGCGGATTTCCTGCCGACTCTCCGCATGAAAGACATCGCCGCGCCTGAAATGAACATCATTTTCCCCTCGGGCCTTTACAATCTTCACGGCGCCGTTACGCATATTGCCGTCAATATAGCGGGCGTATCAATGAGCTGATGAAGCTGCGTGCGCAATGCGTACAAGTTCACGCAGGCCAAAGTGCAGCCCCGATCGGACATCTTCTTGCCGCCGTGGTCGGCCGAAAAGTTGTGCTTCGCGCTACACATGCTGTCGCTGATTTTCCCGTCCTCATCTGGTCAGCGGCGGAGGCGGACATAGCTCCCAACATAATTGCGATAACTGCAATACCTAAGGTGTTCATCGATTCTCCTTTGCTCATTTGTGTGGCGAAACGGTGCAAAGACAATCCTCTGATCAGCGGGGGACGTGGTTTTTTCAAGCCCGAACCCCTGCATTTCGATCTGCACGCCTCACGGCCGAAGGTGGCCCGCTTTTTCAAGCCGCTCTACGACCCCTGAAGAAGTGCAGCACCAAGGAAATCACTGCAATGATTAGCAGAACGTGAATCAGCCCCCCGGCGACGAGCGCGAAAGAGTGGTCACGGCGTTCGCCGACTACGAGTCGCTCGAGGATTCCTGCCGCGATTATGCGTGGCTGATCACACACGGAGCGCCATATCGGGCCGCCTGTCAGGCATACCAAGCCAACCGGAATTTGCGAGCCCTGATCGCGGCTGTCGCCGGGAAGTACGCGACCGACCCCTCATACCGGAATCTGATCACTGCGATAGCGTAACCATCTCGAACCGCCGTGTACGGACCGTATGCACGGTGGTGTGGCAGGGGTCGGCGGGTGACCGCCGCCCCTATGCCGATCAGCATGGTCAGGGGTCATTACCAGGGGAATGCGACCTCCGCGCCGTGGCCTTCAATGCAACTTTTGCCTTCCTGCGGCAGAACCTGCACGCGCACTGGTAGGTCACCTGAGTTAACTGCCTTTTTCTCTTTTGCTTACGTGCATTTTTAGCTTGGCCCCCAATCTGCTTATGCCGGAGGCGAGGTAATATATGTCGACCCTATTGATCATTATTCTGGTGCTGTTCCTACTGGGCGGCGGCGGCTGGGGATATTCCCGTTGGCGCGGGTAGCGCTAGCGAGGCCATTGACATGCCCGGAGGGGCAGCCCGTGGATTATAAGGCTGATCCGAAAAAGGTCCAAAGCGAAACCCTGGAAGGCATCGTCGCTCGGTCCGGAGCACGCTCCGTTCCGGAAGACGGGATTAACCGCGGCGTGAAACTGGTTCGCTACACCAGAGTTGGGAGTAGTCGCGGAGGGTTCAGCCGCTGCCCGTACATACTAGGCGGCTGCGCCTCCGGGCTTGGGCCTCGCCGTAACGTTGCTGCCGGCGTGGCCCCAGCGAAAACGTCAGCCGCAGGCGGCGGATTTCCCAGTCCGCCTGATGTTGATTGGGGGTAGTTAGTTAGAAAGCAGAGTGCAGCAATAGAGATGTGCATTCGATCAAAACAGCTTGATGCGTAACTAAGGAGGTCGAGAATGAGAACTTTCCCAGTGTGCATAGCTTCGCTCGCGCTGCTGGTCGTCGGGATCGCTGGCAGGGTGCTCGCAAACGCCCACGCAATCACCCGACGTTTCTGACGCCATCCGCAAATCGCTCGATCAGGCCGGGCTCAAAGACGTCTCCGTAGCTCAGGATCGCGAAAAAGGCGTCGTGACCCTTGCCGGACACGTTGCGGCAGAGGGTGACAAGTCACAAGCTGAATCCATAGCGAAATCCATCGCCGGCGGACAAGTTGTGGCGAACCAGATTGCCGTGGTTCTGACGGGCGCAGAAAGCCAGTCCAAGACGGTGAACGCAGATCTGGACAGCGGCATCGAGAAAAACCTGGATGCTGCACTTATACAGAACAAGCTTCACAATAGCGTAAAGTACACAGTCAAAAACGCTGTCGTCACGCTGACTGGCGAGGTCAACACTCAAGCTCAACGCGCGATGGCCGAAAAGGTCGCGTCTCAAGTTCCAAACGTGAAGCAGGTGGTGAACGAGCTCCAGGCGAAGAACCAGAAAGCAACGTCATCGAAGTGACGTTGAGCAGTGTACACCCGCTCAACGTGAGCCTTCACAATGGAGTGGCGTCGTGGCTTCATAGTTAGTCTAACTTCTAATCTGAGAAAAGGAGAGAGCATGGCACAAACAAAGGTGATGTATCAACCGAACGTTCTAGCGGCAGACACTCTTACAGGCGATAAGGTCGTGAACCATCAGAAGGAGGATCTCGGAAAGATCGAACATCTGATGATCGACCTGGCGAATGGCCGCATCGCTTACGCAGTTCTGTCCTTCGGGGGGTTCCTGGGCATGGGCGACAAGCTATTTGCCATTCCTTGGAGCGCTCTCAAGGTCGACACAGTTGAAAAACAATTCATCCTGAACGTCGACAAGGAGGTGCTCAAGAGCGCCCCCGGCTTCGACAAGGATCACTGGCCGAACATGGCTGACCTCAACTGGGCTAACGGAGTCTTCAAGTTTTACAACACCAAGCCCTATTGGGACTAAGACCACGGACCGGCACTTCGCCCAGGACTAGCTGCACGGCCCGCGCAGTCGAATGACGGGTTCGGAACCGAGCCTGATCGTGGTTGGTACAGGGCAATTCCGTTGGGGCGGGTAACGGAGATCCCGCCCCTTGCGATTAGGCAAAAGGAGGAAACGTGATGAAGAAGAGCATGAAGGATGAAATCAAAGGCAAGTTTCATGAGGTGAAAGGCAAGGTAAAGGAGAAGGCTGGCAAGGTCACCAACAATCCGGACCTAAAGGCCGAGGGCCATGCCGAAAAGCTGCGCGGCAAAGTTCAAAAGAAGCTCGGTCAGATGGAACACGTATTGGATAAGTAGATACGATCAGGTCTTGCCGGAGCACTGGAAGCCCTCGGCCTCGGGTGGGTTTCCTCGCTGTTAAATATAGTCGCTGCCGAAGGGGGCTGCCGTGAGCAAAACGCTTGGCGTCATTCTGATAGTGCTTGGCCTGTTCGGTCTTGCGTGGGGTGGGTTTACGTATACGACCAGGGAAAAGGTCGTCGACATCGGACCGATTCACGCTACTCGCGAAAAGACTCACAATGTTCCGCTGCCTCCCATCGTGGGCGCGGTGGCGCTCATTGGCGGCGTTGTACTTCTCGTAGCAGGCAGGAAGGCATAAACGCCGCCCAACCGGCCCCTGACTCGAAAGCCTGAAGAAAGGAAGATTGACAATGCTGCTCCTGATCATCATATTGTTGTTGGTATTTGGCCTCGGCGGAGGGTATTACGGCCATAGCCGCTGGGGTCCCAGCGGAGGTGCGGGAATAGGACTCGGGACAATATTGTTGATTCTCCTCATCGCCTATATGCTGGGCCTATTCCGCTGAGGCTACGACCGCGAAGAAAGGTCACCGACGTCAGCGCGCCACCAATAGCCGTCCTGATGGCCCCAATTGCAATGGTTGTTCTTCTAGCGTTGTTCCGCCCTTCGGCGTGACACCCGTTGCTCGTCCGAATAAGGCCACGGCCGCATTTGTGCAGCCGCCATCATCGGGAAAGATAAGAGAGCGTGGTCCACAAAGGGGGTTAGCCGAACGCGGCGCCGGCGACCGGATAAGTCGAGGTGCCGTGCCGCGCCACGCGACTTCGGCAACCTCGACGCCCGGCGGGTTCCCGATCCATGACGTCGAGATCTACAACACCACGGCCGGGTAGACCGGCTCAATCCGTGTGCCGAGGGGTTCCATGCCGGGATCGCAGTTCTGCTACGGCACGAAACCAATCTACATCCGGTGATCCTTCCGGGCAGCGCCTGCCTTGCCAAAGTTTATAAGCGAGTGTGGCGATGTCCTGCTCGTTGAAGTCGTGAGCCACTCCGTTGGCGCCATGCTCGGTTCCGGTCCTCTGATGCTCCTGTTGTGCGTTCAGGTATGCCTTATCGTTGTGCTCAAGAGCTTGTCTAGAGCTTTCATGTCCGGTGAGGTGATCTTCCTTTCCGTGGTGTTCGGCACCGGTGTGATGGGCGTGGGCAGCGAGGTCATGGTGCTCAGCCGCAATCTGTTGTGATTCGTGCATGACCATTCTTAGTGCACGCGGGACGCCGTTCGTCTGCCGGAGCAGACAAAGGCGTAGCCCCGAACGCTCCTGCGAAAGTGGTTACCAGAAGTGAACGATCTGCTTGGAGCACGCTGGTTTCACGGCCGGTTTGGATCGGCAGTCCACGCGGGACAACAAACCCACGCGGCGCATTAGAGCAGTCCGGAAGCGGCGCCCGGCCCGGAGTATTTCGACGGCCAGACACAGCCTCGTCGTAGGAGCTTTCCGATGAGACTACTCAGGCCGAATCCCGACACCTCGCTCGATCTCCCGATTTATCTAGGCCGTGCCGATCAATTCTTGTTGGCAGAATGGAGTAGTTCTTCGCGTGCCCACACTGCTGGGCGGATGCATAACTGGAATGAACAACCGAAGCGGAGTGATCGTCAATGAACGGTAAGAGTGCTGCAATAAGCTTTCCTGTTGTTTGCGTGGGAGGTTCGGCCGGTCGCCTCGATGCCTATACCCGGTTACTACAGCATCTGCCGGCCGATATGGGTGTGGCTATCGTCATCGTTAATCACCTGAGAAGCGTAGCCACCCTGCTCCAAGAGATTCTCCCGCGCTACACAGAGATGCCGGTTGAACTGATCACGGAAAGACTACTCATCCAACCCAACCGGGTGTTCATCATTCCGGAACGGCGTGATTTGCACATTCTTGATGGAGAGTTCCGCCTAAAGCCGATATCAAAGCCGAGGGGATGGCCCGACGTGATTACGGTCTTTCTGCGTTCCCTAACCCAACACTGGAACGGTAAACTTATTGCTGTCATTGTCTCTGGCTATGATGGTGATGGGGCCGCAGCGCTGTGCGGCATCAAGGAGGTGGGGGGCATCACCATCGCGCAGAAGCCCGACACAGCCGGGCAGCCAGATATGCCTGGAAGTGCAATAGCAAGCGGATGCATCGATTTTGTTCTTTCACCTGAGGATATTGCTCAAGAAATTGTCCGAATTGCGCACGCGGCTTCACCAGTTCAGTGAGTTCCGTAGAGCGTCGTGTTTAGCCAGCCACGAACATAGCCACCGCCGCCGCGGTCATAACCCCCGCCGTGATCCAGCCGAGCCATTTTAACAGTGGCGGGCTCACGTGGTCGCCCATCACGCTCCGGTCCGAGGTGAGCAGAACAACCAACACGATGAGCGGAGGCGCCAAAACCCCATTGACTACCGCCGACCAGAACAGCATCTGCACCGCGTTCAGCCTGGCGTAATTGAGTCCCACCCCGAGCGCCATCGCGACCGCCAGCACTGCGTAAAACTTCGGTGTCACGCTCGGCTTGCGGTCTAACGTCGCGCCCCACGCCATTGCCTCGGAAATAGCGAATGCGCTCGATCCCGCCAGTACGGGGACGCCCAGCATTCCCGTCCCGATCAGCCCAATCGTAAACAGCAGGTATGCCGCGTCTCCCGCCAGAGGCCGCAACGCCTCAGCCGCCTGACGTGCCGTCGCGATCTTCGTGACTCCATGGGCGTGGAGAGTCGCCGCCGTGGTCAGGATGATAAAGTACATTGCAAAGTTCGAGAAGAACATCCCCGTGATCACGTCCCGCCGGGCGCGCTGCAACTCCTTAACCGTTGCGCCCTGGCGTTGAACCAGCGTGTTCTTTCCTTCAGCTCTCTCCTCCTCCACCTCCTGAGAGGATTGCCAAAAAAACAGGTACGGTGAGATGCTGGTTCCCAAGACACCAACCAACACCGAAAGATACTCGGACGACCATCGCATTTCCGGCACAAAGGTTGCTCGCAGGACCTGTGTCCAGTCGGGTTTCGCCAGGAATGCCGTAATCACGTAGGCGAATAACACCGCCGTGAGCCACTTGAAAGTCCGGGCGATCATCCGGTAGGACGTCCAGAGGAGCATGGCCACCAGGAATCCGGCGAAAGCCGGCGTCCACAACAGTACGCTGACTCCGGTCATCATGTGCATGGCGTCCGCCATACCGCCCAAGTCCGCGCCGATATTGATCACATTGGCGACCGTGAGGAGCAGGCACGCGCCCCACAACACCCAACGGGAATACCGCCGGCGAACTACCGCGGCCAGGCCCTGCCCGGTGATCATTCCGAGCCGGGAGCACATCAACTGCACGGCGGCCATCATGGGAAAGGAGAACAGCGCCGTCCATAGCAGGCCGTAGCCGAACGCCGCTCCGGTCACGGAGTAGGTGGCGATGCCGGATGGGTCGTCATCGGCCGCACCCGTAATCAACCCCGGCCCGAGATCGGTAAAGAAGTCGAGTACAGGTCCCTGCGACTGGGCGGCCTTTTTCGCTAAGGCGTCGACGGCGCGGCGCTTCGCCTCCATCCGGATATGGGAGTAGTGCTTCAGCATCTGCTTCGAGACGTGCCCCGCGAGATCCCTTATTGTTTCGTCTGAAGCCTGCCCGCTTTCCGCAAGATCGGTGATGAACGTATGGCGGTTGTCGTGCCAGCGGCCCGATATGCCAGCGTCTTCCTTCACCTTCGTTCAGACGGTCTTAAAGCTCGTTGCAGCCGAGCCGCGTCCGTCGGTTGCGGTTTGCCGAACGGGAACACGAACCACTCCGGCCGGGTCTCGCCGAACTTCTTTAGGTACCACTTGGAATGCGTCACCATCGCCGCCAGAACGTCGGCATTCAGTGGAATTGTCCGTCCTTCGCCCGCCTCAGTCTTTGACTCGCCTACGGTAACGACACCCTTTTGGAGATTGATCTACGCCCACCGGAGACCGCGGATCTCCGCATCACGCATTCCAGAATGGAGCGCTAGCGTCAGCGCCGGCAAAATGGCTGGCGAGTGTCGTGCCGCCGCGGCCGCCAACAGCCCCTCCTTCTCCTCGGGTGTAAACGCCCGCTGACGTCCACAACCAGCATCGAACCCAGGATGCGCTTCAAATGACCCGTAGCATACTCAGCAAAGGTCGCCGACTTCGGATTGCGCAGTTGGTAGCGCTCCACGAAGTCCGATCCTACCTCGGCCACGCGGATCCAAATAGGTGGAGCAGCCAGCCACCGGCCAAAACACCCACAACTCCCAGCAGGATATCGAGCAGAATGCCCTCACCTCTCCTGTTGCGGTTCCGCCTCAGAGGGCTACAACATGCAGATCCAAAAATGATTTCTCGGATAAGCTCCTAGACCGGGGCGTGCCATCGTTACTTTGTCAGCGGTACGGCCGGCTCGTTGACCAACTCTTCGAAAAGCGTCCGGTAATGAACCATTGCCTGGCGTAGTTCTTCCGTGCTGGCCTGTCCCTTCATCTGCCGAAGCGCGATTTCGTGTGCCGTCCGGTAGTTTTCCAGAATCAGCGGATGATCCACGGACATATCCGCCGCCCGCTGTTCAAAGTCACTTACCGGATAGCCCCGCGCGGACATCACATCACCCAGCAATTGGTCCGCTGCCGTTACCGCACCGGCGGGAGCGTCCACGAAGCCCGCCTGGACTCCGCGCCAGGATTCCACAAAGCGGGTACGATCGCCTGGCCCGAGCGGCCGGATGTGAAACGCCTCGACTCGTTGTGCACGCTCTTCCAACCCGGCTTCCGCATGCCGCACGTTGCCGCCTTTTTCGACGGCGCGAGCATACTCAACGGTGCCGAACTGAGTGCGCAATCTTTCCGTCCGGCGTTTCCGGCGCAAAAAGAACGCGGCGATGCCCGCAATAAGAACTACGACGACAACGATAGATACGACCAATTCCGTTGTGCTTAACGTTGGCATATTCATTTTGCCTCCAATCTTCGTATCGCTACTTCTGTGAAGCCTTCTCGATCCAGCGCAAGTGCATCCTGGAGACCAACGCTGAATCTATGAATACAAAGCAGGAATCGAAGCTCCCGCAGAGGTTATTAATCCGGCAATAAGTAAGTAGACATGCCGCCCATTCACAGAGCGGCGTATTGTGTGTGCGGCGTGAGGAAGAACATGCGCACAGTCCAGGGCAACTGCTGCAATGAACGCAAGCGAGCCAGCATGAACCGCCGCAGATCCGTCGCAGCGCGCAATACCGTTTTGCCGATCCCATGGTGTTTGACGTAGTTCCACACTTGTTCATCCGGGTTCAGTTCCGGGGAATACGGCGGCAGAAAGAACAACCGCAGCCGGCCCTCCTGGCTGGCCACGAAGTCGCGCACGGGGCGGCTGTGATGGATCGAGTGTCCATCCAGAATCAGAAACACCGGGTGGGCAGCGTTGTGCATTAGTCGTCGCAGGAACTCCGCAAATACGACTCCGTTGACGCGGCCCCGCACCAGCATGAAGCGCAAATCCCCACGGGCGGTCACGGCCGAAAGCATGTTGATCGATTTGCGTTGGCCGGTTCGCGGAACGACCGGCGTTTTGCCCTTCACTCCCCAGGTAGTGCCCGCGTGGTAGTCGGAGCGAACACCAGCTTCGTCCCCGAAGAAAATCCGCGCTCCCGCTGCCTTTGCCATCTGGCCGATGGCGGGGAACTCCTCCTCCCGCCAGCGTCGAACCCGTTCTGGATCTTGCTCCGTAGCCCGGAACAGTGGCCGTTGGCAGCTCAACCCTAGCTGCCGCAGCAACCGGCCCACGCTGGTGAGGCTCAGCTTCACCGAGAACTCCTCCCGCAGCAGGATCCGAATCATTTCGCGCGTCCACAGCGCAAATTCAAACCGGAACTGCAGCGGGTTCTTTCCCGTCACGGTTTCATACAGCCACTTCATCTGGGCGGGCGAAATCTTCATCGGCCGGCCCCGTAGCGCCCGCGCCTTCAGCGCGCCCCAACCGCCGGCCCGATACAGCGCCAGCCATGTATAGATGCAACTGCGAGTGAACCCCAGAGCCTTGATGACCGCCTCCGGACTCTCGCCGGCCTGGACCTGCTCAACCGCTCGAATCCGAATCTCCTCCAGCGTCTTGTGGTCGAGTTGCCGGGCATCGCGTTGCGCCATGCACAATCATACCAGTGTCTACTTACTTATGCACTGGTTAATAGGTGCAAGTCCTGCCGTCCGGAAGGCAAGAAGTGCGCCGTGATGCGGAACTCACGCCGGGCGACCTCTTGACGTGTACCAGCCGGCGCATGCATAACAGCAGTAGCTTGAGAACGGCCCGCAAAGTGCCAACTGTTTCGGTATGCGTCTGACTTACTTATTAACGGTGACGGCTTCGATTCTCGCGTTGGCCGGCGTGGGTACGGCTGGACCAGCGACCAAGAGCGTTGGCGCTCCCGTCCCCAGGAGTGCTGCCGCGAGCGAAATAGAGGACGCCACGAAGACGGGCGCGTTGGGGCCCGGAGCGACCGGGGCAAGGGTGACGCGGGCGCAGATTCTTCTGGACCGCGCCAGATTCTCGCCCGGCGAAATTGACGGCGTCTACGGCGGCGATTTCGGGATTGCAGTCAAGGGATATCAGCAGAGCCATAGCCTGAAGCCGACTGGCACAATCGATGCCGAGATGTGGAGCCTGCTCAATAAGGACGCGGGACCTCTTTTATTTACCTACAGCATTACCCCAGCCGACGAGAAAGGGCCGTTCCTGCCCACACCGGAAAACGAACAGGAGAGGGCCAAGATGAAGTGGATGGTCTTCGAGACGCCGGGCGAGGAGTTGGGCGAGAGGTTCCACAGTTCACCGAAGCTATTGGCCGAGTTGAATCCCGGCAAGAAATTGGACACAGCGGGGGAGCAGATCACCGTGCCGAATGTGCGTCGGGCGGCTGCCCGTATGGCCATTCGCGTGGTGGTGTCGAAATCAAAACGCACGGTAACCGCCTACGGCGCCGGCGACAGGGAATTGGCGCAGTATCCAGCCACCATCGGCGACAGTCATGATCCGCTGCCGATCGGTAATTGGAAGGTTACGAAGGTCATCCACTATCCCTGGTTCAACTACGATCCGGTGCACTTCTGGAACGCGAACCCGAAGGAAGCGATCGCAGTACTCCCGCCGGGCCCGCGAAATCCCGTCGGCGAAGTATGGATCGGCCTCACGAGCGAACATTATGGAATCCACGGGACGCCCGATCCCGGGCATATCCGTCACGACGAATCGGCCGGCTGCATCCGGCTGACAAACTGGGATGCGGTGGATCTATCGCACATGGTCCGATCGGGCACGCCGGTCGTCATGGAGGAATAGCGTTGAGGCTCTGGGTTGGCGTTGCCGCGATGTTCCCGGTGTTTCTCGCTCCAGGCGCCACGTCTTCGATTCTCCAGATGACCGCGCCCATCCGCGGACTCACGCTGGCGGAACTGCGGGATTCATTCGAGGAAACCCACGGCGGACATCGGCATGAGGCGATCGACATTCTGGAGCCGAGAGGGACGCCCGTGCATGCGGTGGTCTCCGGCACGGTGCGCAAACTGTTCCTCAGCAAACCGGGCGGCAACACGATCTACGAGTTCGATGAGATGGGAGCGTATTGCTACTACTACGCGCACCTGGACGGGTACGCGACGGGGTTGCATGAGGGAATGCGGGTGGAAAGCGGAGCTGTGATCGGTTTTGTAGGATCGACAGGAAATGCGGATTCGCGCACGCCGCATTTGCATTTGGCGATCTTCGAGCTGGGGCCCGAAAGGCTGTGGTGGCAGGGAGAGGCCGTCAATCCATATCCTGGCCTGGTCGCCGCCGTGAAGCGGGCGAAATAGCGGACGATCTTCCGAGCGGCGGCCAAAACGAGGGTCTGGGTTTCATCGAGGGGCTGGAGCGGGGAACCCGAACGCCACGCCAGCCGAACATCTATTTAGTTGAAGTCTGAAGGGGTCTCTGGCCGACGTCGAGCCAATTAGTTCGTCTGCGTCACCAGCGCCATCAGGAACCCCGACGCCAGCCGCAGTTCCTGGTACGCATTCACCGCGATCTGGTCCAGCCGCAGAAGCCCCTCCATCCGCCCGTGTCGCAGCAGCCAGCGCATCCGGATCCAGAATCTCGCCAGGTCACGCCGGGAATCGCACAGTTGACTCGACCGGAATAACCCAAACTGTTCCCATAATAGGCTCAAACGCGAAGGTACTTTGATCGACGGCGTTTGCGCCTTCGCCCGCAGGTACGCCGCCCGCAGATCGGAAACCCGAAGCCGCCGGCACATTCCGGACCGCATACGCGCGAGTTCCTCCAGCACAAGCGGCACCAAAGCACATTCTGCACTTTCGAAACTATCTCCATCGACCTTCGATGAACACATATCCGTCGCGCCTGTGCTCGTATCGGGGAGCGACCCATACCGCGTGCTCGCGGGGTGGTACCTCCCAGCGGCCTGGTGTCCAAGCGTATGCGTTGCCTTCATAATGGTGATAGCCTCCAATCCATACGTGCCGCGGGCTCGGTCTGACGGTGCGGCGTTCGTGTATGCTAACGGGCGGCCGGAGCCTAATGACTATCTCCGCCGCTTGAGCGGCGCCTATCCCCACGGCTATCCCAATGAGCGTGGTCAAAAGTAGTTTTCGCATTGTCTTCTCCTGCGGCTATCCGAGCAAGTGTGTGGCCGTTACGGATTCCCCCTTTTTCCACCAAAGGACAGGAACTACCCATCGCCGCTGGGAGGGAACGGCTCCCATCGGCAATCTCGACCGCAGCGTCGCGGGATTCGCTTCTAGAATATTCGCCAGGGTTTACCGGCGACGCAACTCAGCGTTCTGATGCCACTCGCCGTGAAACCGGCATCTCGGAAAGTGGTTTCGTGTAGCACCCAACCGCAAACTGGCCGTTCCGTGCTCCACTTCGACGGTTTTTGGACTCGCAGAAGTGCCGGTCCTATCTGGTCATCGCCGGATTCCCCGGGTGCCCACGATTCTCGATTTCCATTTAGGACAGTCGCTCTGGTATGCGAAGAGTCGCTGTCTGGTCCTTGAAAATAGAAATCCACAGCTTGTCCGTTTCGACGCAAGTCGACGCGGTTGGTAGTCCCCAGAGTCGTCTCGAAATTCGCTTCTCCAAATCCTTTACGTAACAGGGTTCCTCTCGGGGAGCCACACATTTCATCTCGAACCATCGCTGGCATTTGGTTCACAACGCACCGACGCCATTCCGCCCGGATTGGCGCAATTTCCGGGGTTATCGGATCGCCGGAACGGGTTCCATTCCCGAGCGGCGCGAACTAGAATGTCCCGAGAGTCTCTGCGCTCTCCCAACGGGGGTATTTTGGTTAACGGTGTGCCCCAACGGCCAGCCCGGGCCTGGGCCGAGTTGACCGGATTATAGGGAAAATAATCTGCTTCGCTCTGGCGGAGGCGAACCAGTACAATCCGCCTCTGGAGCCGCGGGTGCTGCGCTTCCGCATCCCGCGCCATCCGCGGCTGGTGGCGGCGCTCCAGGCGAATGGGGCGCGGCATTTCGCCCATTATCGGCTTCGCGCTGGATGGGTACCCGATCTACGGGCCGTACGGATGGGATGACGGGGGCAAGGTGACGCGGATGCGGTCGAGCTACCGGCTGCGGCGGATCGAGCGGCGCGACACGCTGCCGGATGGGACGGTGCTGACAGTCGCGGTGTTTGAGGGCGCGGCGTCGCGGCAGCCGCCGCTGCCCGTCACGCTGGCCCAAACTGCCGTTAAGCGCAAGCCCGGACCATCTCGATCAGGACTGCTCAAGCCTCGTTCGGGTCCTTTACTTCACGCGGAAACACGATACGGCGGCGATGCGCGCGGTCCCCGCTTCTCAGGCGAACGTGGAAGCCGAGGCGGTCAATCGCAGTCATGGATGCTTCGTCTGGAACTTCGCCGGCATCGCGCGCGGCGATGCGGCGCAACGCGCCTCCGTGGTCCGCATTCATATGCTGGATAATTCCGTGCGCAACCGTGGCCAAGGGATCAGGCGCTGCCGCCGCGTACTCCTCCGCCGGGACCCAGCCCATCACGCCAAACCCGCCGATGAAGTAAACGCCCGCGACGTCCAGTCGGTAATAGGCGAAGTCGGAGTAGTCCTGCCAATAGCGTGCGTTCTCATGGCGGGACAGGTAGAGGTCGCACACCTCCGCGGCCGGCGTGACACTCGCTCAACGAGCGTCAGACGCGCGGCCCCCAAAGGATCGCCCGAGACCTCCGGCTGGAGTCATGAGCAGGCTGGCGCGCCCATCCGGAAGCAGGTTCTGCGTATGCATCGCCATGCTGCTGATGAAGAAAACAGGACGCCCCGGTCGTCGATCGCGAAAGGCATCATCGAGCCGAACGGAAAGCCCGGGAACTTGCGAGAGTGGGTCGACAGGCTGCCGATACGCGCAACGGTAGCGAGGGTTCGGGCGCGCTCCGCGAGCGAAGGTTCCGGAACATCTGAAGTTGTCGGGCCAGGCCCGGCGTGTTGACGATTCGCCACGAGTTTCATCATAGCTGACCGCTGTGAGGGGAAAACGACCGGAAGCGACCATCGCGGGAGCTTCGGCTTCGCCGAGCCTGCGATCGGAGACCGGGCTTGCGCCGATTCGGTCTCTTCCCCGTTTCGACTTGTAAAATCTTATTCACATCCCGTTGTTCACCCTTTCGGAACTCAAGGGTCGCGCCTATAATCGAGTATCCGGAGAGTGATGCCATGTACCGACGCCGCGATCTTTGCCTGCTGGTTTTATGTGGAATGGTAAGTGGAGGCGCGTTTGCGCAATCCGCCGCGAGTAACACTTACGTCCAGCACAACCTGGTTTCCGATATTCCGGGGATGGCCGATGTAACCGATCCGAACCTCGTCAATCCGTGGGGAATTTCGGAGACCGCCAGCAGCCCGTTCTGGGTTTCCGACCACGACAAGGGGATCACCACGGTCTACAACGGGTCGGGCACGATTTCGCCGACGGTCGTGACCATTCCTCCCGGCGCGGGGCATGCAAGCCCGTCCGCGGCGACGGGGCAGGTGACGGGCAACGGAGCGAACTGGCTGCTGCCGGCGCCGAACGGAAAGGCGTCGTCGTTCATCTTCGTGACGGAGGACGGGACGGTTTCGGCGTGGAACGGCAGCGCCGGCACGACGGCGGTGAAGGTGGTGGACAATTCGGCCGCGGGCGCGGTGTATAAAGGCAGTCGCCAGTAATCCTACGGGGACGAGTCCGCTGCTGTACGCCGCCAATTTTTCCGCCGGCACAATCGACGTGTTCGACGCCAGCTTTCAACCCGGCCACGGTGACGGGCGGCTTTGCCGATCCCAATCTGCCTGCCGGATTCGCGCCCTTCAACATCTGCAACCTGGGCGGGAAGCTGTACGTGATGTACGCCAAGCAGGCTCCGGGAAAATTGCTGGACGCTCCCGCTCCGGGCAACGGGTTCGTGGACGTGTTCGACACCAGCGGCAACCTGCTGCAGCGGCTGGTGTCGAACGGCGCGCTGAATTCGCCTTGGGGAGCGGCGATCGCACCGGCCAACTGGGGCGCGTTCGGCGACGACGTGCTGGTGGGCAATTTCGGAGACGGCAAGATCAACGCCTTCGATCCCAAGACGGGTAACCTGGCGGGAACGCTACAGGACCAGAACGGCAATGCCATCGTGAACAGCGGACTCTGGGCGATCCTGTTCGGCAACGGAAAGAGCGGCGGGGATCCGAACACGCTTTACCTGGCGGCGGGAATCACCGGGACGGACGGAAAATCCACGGCCTGCTGGCGGCCATCGCGCCGCCTTCGGCGGTGACTGGGATCAGTAACGGCGCCAGCAAGTCGCGGGGGCGATGGCCCCGGGCGAGATCGTCGTCCTGAACGGATTCACCATCGGGCCTTCGCCCCTGGTGGCGGCGACCATCCCGGTAGCGGGAACCGCGGCAACCAGTGCGGGATCGACCAGCGTGACATTCAACGGCGTGGCCGCGCCGATCCTGTACTCGTCGGCGTCCGCCACCGCCGCCGTGGTGCCGTACGAGGTCAGCGGCTCGTCCACCGCGAAGGTGGTGGTCACTTACAAGAACCAACCCAGTGCCACATTTACCGCGACGGTGGTGGCGACGGCGCCGGGGATTTTCACTTCCGGTGAAACAGGCACCGGCCAGATCGTAGCCATCAACTCCGATAACTCGATCAATAGCGCATCCGACGCTGCCGCTGCGGGCAGCGCGGTGCTCCTGTTCGCCACCGGCGAAGGCGCCACCGATCCGGCCGGCCTGGATGGCGCCATCACCACCGATTTCTTCCACGCTCCCCTGGCGTCGATATCGGTGACGATGGGCGGAAAGCCCGCTACGGTAGTCTTCGCGGCTTCGGCGCCGGGAATGATCGCCGGCGTGCTGGAGGTGGAAGCCATCGTGCCATCCGGAGCGGGGACGGGAGCAGTGCCGGTGGTGCTCACGGCCGGGACGGTGAACAGCCAGGCCAATGCCACGATCAGCTTGAAGTAAGCCCCGGGTTCCCGGCTGTTTTAACATGTGCAGCATTTTTGTTAACTCAGCCGGGAACACTGGTAAGCAGGCAGCGTTCCATGTCACACTGACGGTAGTCGCAGTCAACGAAAGGAACCACTTAGAATGACTTCCGCCAGGCGAATAGTAGTAAATGGTTTATTGGTGGCGATTAGCCGTTCTTCCGCCAGTCCTATTTAGTTATTACTACGGTCCCGATCCCGGCTACACGGCGGCGCCGGGAGACAGCCCGACCGGGTGCGCAGCGGGTGGGAGCTGCCACGTCGGGACGCCCAACACGGGGGGCGGGAGCGTCAGCATCTCGCCCGCCGGGGGCGGCACTTACGTTCCGGGCGGCCCTGCGGAGCAGATTATGGTCGACGGTGTCGGATCCGACACTGAAGAGGACGGGATTTGAGCTGACGGCGCGGATGGACAGCCGCCCACCAACGACGCGGGGACGCTGGCCTCGTGCCGACGGCAACACGCAGGTGGTGACTTGCGCCACCAGCGTCAGCGGGGGTTTCTATCCGGGGAGTTGCGGTAATTCTCTCCACTGGATAGAGCAGACGCTGATGCGCATTCCTGACCAGCGTCACGACTTACACATTCAACTGGACGCCGCCGGCGAGTAACATCGGGACGGTGACACTATACGCCGCCGGGAACGCCGGAAACGGGGACACCACGCCGCCGCTGGGCACGCACGTTTATCTCACCAAAGCTGCAGCTTTCGCCAGCCGCGGCGCTGGCTCCGCCGCAATCACGGCGATCAACCCCAACGATTCCTCAGCCACCTCTATCCAGCCCGGCTCCTGGATCTGGATCAAGGGAACCAACCTGGCGGCGGCGGCGGCGACTCTCTGGTCCGGCAATTTCCCCACATCGCTGGCGGGAGCGACCGTCACCATCAACAATAAATCGGGATATCTTTACTATGCCAGCCCGAATCAGATCAACTTACAAGCTCCGGACGATGCCGCTACCGGGCCGGTGAATGTGACGGTGATGACCTCCGGCGGGTCCGCCACGGCCACGGTGACGCTGGCGCCTTACAGCCCGGCATGGAGCCTGCTGGACGCCACCCACGTAGCGGGAATCATCCTGCGCAACGGCAACGGGGCGTACGGCGGCGGGACTTACGACATTATCGGGCCGACGGGGTCTTCCCTGGGGTATGGCACGGTGGCCGCCAAGGCCGGGGACATAGTGGAGCTTTACGGGATCGGCTTCGGCCCGACCACGCCGCCGGTCCCTGCGGGGCAGGCATTTTCAGCGTGCGGCGCCGCTGACGGCGGCGGCCGGGCTGCAGCTTACCATCGCGGGAACGCCGGTTACGCCGTCGTTCGCGGGTTTGACTTCGGCCGGCCTGTACCAATTCAATGTGACCATTCCGGCGGGTCTCCCGGCGGGCGATCAGCCGCTCAATGCGGCAGTCGGAGGGGTTACGACGCAGTCCGGGGTCGTGATTTCGCTGCAGTGAGGCAAGCGCTGATTGTGACCCTGGCGGTGACCTGGGCCATGCTGTGCGGGCCGGCGGGCGCGTGGGGGCAGGAAGCGCCGTCGCCGGCGGTGACCGGCAACGGGTATGTGGGGAGCGCCGCATGTAAGGTATGCCACGCCGATATCTGGTTGAACTTTTATAAGAACCCGCACTTTAAGAGCGTCGCCTCCGGGAAGGAGCCGCCGGAGCGCACCGGCTGCGAGGGCTGCCACGGGCCGGGCGCGGAGCACGTGGATGCGCACGGGGGAAAGCGCAGCATTCCGCACGCGTTTTCCCTGATGTCGCCGGCGGAGGTGCTGAACGACTGCCTGGGCTGCCACGCGCGCGATCTGTCCAAGGCCAACATCCGGCGGTCGGTGCATACACAGGCGGACGTGGTGTGCACCTCCTGCCACTCCATCCACAAGGCGCAGGCGGCTCGCGTTTCTGCTGGCGCGGGTGCAGCGCGAGCTTTGCTACCAGTGCCATGCCACCGTGCGCGCGCAGTTCGACATGCCCGTGAAGCACCGGGTGAACGAAGGCGTGATGGAGTGCACGGATTGCCACAATCCGCACGGAACGTTCGCCTCGACGTGGCGGACGGGGGCCAACTCGCGCGCATGGTGGACCAGACGGCGGGCGGGCGAGGAGCCGTGCCTCGAGTGCCATGAGGATAAGCGCGGCCCGTTCGTCTTCGAGCATGCGGCGGTGCGGGTGGACGGCTGCGAGGCCTGCCACGCAGCCGCATGGATCCACCAACAGCAAACTGCTGCGGCGCCCGGTGGTCTACACCCTGTGCCTGGAATGCCACAACGGCGCGGGATCGTTTGGCCTGACGGCTTCCGGGGTGGATCTGCAATCCTCCGCGCACAATCTGCTGCAGCCGCGATTCCAGAACTGCACGTTGTGCCACGTCCGCATTCACGGGTCGGACGCGGACCCCAATTTTCTGCGTTGAGGGGACTATGCGCGACGCTGCTGCTCGCAATTTTGCTGACGATTGCCGTCTGAGCGCGCAGGAGACGGTGGCGCCGACCACGGGCGAGCCCGTGGCTTCGCCGCGCGGGGAGAACACGGGCGATTACAACGTGGTGCAATCCTGGGAACTCGGCTACCGCTATGCGCTTGGTGGGCGGCGACGAGGAAAAGTACCAGAGCGACGTCAATTTCGGAAACGGCCTGCGCCTGCTTTCCAGTTTTCTCAGCGTGAACTCGCGGGACGGACAAGGCAGGTGGTTCGACGAGATCGTGCTCACGACCCAGGGACTCGGAAACGACCCGTACGAATCGGCGGTCCTTCGGATTCAGAAGAACCGGCTATACCGCTACGACCTCCACTGGCGCGAAAACGCGTATTTCGATCCGGGGCTGGCGACGGCGCAGGGGCTGCATCTCGAGAACCTGACGGACCGCATCCAGGATCACGATCTGACGCTGTTTCCCACGCGGCGCCTGCGCCTCAAGGCCGGCTTCAGCGCCAATAGCGAGGATGGCCCGGCGCTCTCCACGGTCAATCTGTTCGAAGGTGAGGTCGGCGACATCTTCACCCTGTTCAGCAACGTCAAGCGTCGCTACCGGGCCTACCGGCTGGGGGGCGATTTCGATTTTGCCGGAATCCGGCTCTCGTTGCTGCGCCGGTGGGAGTTCTTTGACGACTACACGCCGTACACCGCGGGGCCGGAAGCGGGGCTGAACACGGGCGACCAGACCACCCTTACCGCCTTCAACCGCACGGAACCGCTGCGGGGCAACTTCCCGGGGTGGATGGCGAACCTGGCGGCGGAGCGCCGCCGGTACACGGTGAACGGCCGCTTTACCTACGCCGAGGGACGAGGCAATTTCATCCTGGACGAGGCGGCGGCGGGGACGGGGCTGGCGGGAACCGAGAACCGGCTGGTGCTGGCGGCGGGCAACGGGGAGCGGCCGGTGGCTACCGGCGACCTGAACCTGAGTTACTTTCCCGCCGCACGTGTCACGCTGACGAACAGCACTTCCTTTTCGGATTCCCGGGTGAATGGAAACAACTACTACGAAGAGATCGACTTAGGCAATCTGACTTCGTCGGTGGTCAATTTTCAATTCCTGGGTATCCGGCTGATCTCCAATTCGACGGAGGCACACATTCGCGTGAATCCGAAACTGGACGTGTTCGCGGGCTTCCGGTATGCGGACCGCGCGATCCGGTCGATCCAGTCCACTTCGAGCCCCGGACTGCCCTTCACCAACACGCCGTATGGGCAGCACGACCGGGTGCTCGCGGGGGTTGCGGGATTGAACTGGAGAATCGCGGAACCGCTGCGCCTGCATCTTTCGACCGAAATCGGCAGGAATGACAATCCGTTCTTTCCGGTCAGCGAGAAGAACTACCAGGCGCTGGACGGGCGGCTGGAATACCGGCGAAGAAGCCTGACGGCGTCGGCTGGGTACAATGAATACTACAACAATAACTCCGTCGTGCTGACCAGTTACAACGCGCATTCGCGAACTTACTTCGCCAATGTGTCCTGGGCCGCCAACAACTGGTTCGCGATCGATGTCGGCTATAACAAGCTGCACCTGGACACGGCGGGCGGCGTGGCGTTTTTTGCGGCCTCCGCATTGCAAACGGGGGAATCGATTTACATCAGTAACATTCACGCCGCCACCCTGGGCGCGCGGATGGGCCTGGGGAAGCGGGCGGATGTCTATCTGGGGTATGCGCTGACGCGCGATACCGGAGACGGCCGCTCCGGACTGGAGACCGCGGGGACGACCGGCGCGGTGCTCTATGACGTGCAGACTTATCCATTGACTTATGAAGCGCCGCTGGCGCGGCTCAGCATCCGGCTGAACGCCAAGCTTCGGTGGAATGCCGGCTATCAGTATTACGGCTACCGCGAGGCGCTGCAGCTCTACCCGATCTTGCAGAATTATCATGCGCACACGGGTTACACAAGCCTGCTTTGGTCGTTTTAGAATTGTGGGACGCTCGGATACAATTGGACGAATCGCATGCAGACCGTGCTGGTGATCGACGACGATGAAAGCCTCCGCGACACCATCGGAGTGATGCTGGAGCAGGAGGGATTCCGGGCCGCGCTGGCCGCGGACGGCCGCAGCGGGTTCGAACGCGCCATGACGGTCAAGCCGGACCTGCTGCTGGTGGATCTCCGGCTGCCGGGAATGAGCGGAACGGAGATTTGCAAGCAGTTGCGTGCCGCCCAGGTGAAGACTCCGATCATCGTGCTGAGCGCGGTGGGCGAGGAATTCGACAAGGTGCTCCTGCTGGAAATCGGGGCGGACGATTACGTGGTCAAGCCCTTCGGGGCGCGGGAGCTGATGGCGCGCATCCGGGCGGTGCTGCGGCGGGTCTCGCCGGAGGCCCGCAAAGCGGCCCACTTCGCCGATACCGAAGTGGATTTCGAGCGGCGGGCGGTGACGCGCAAGGGCGAAGAGCTGAAGCTGACGCCGGCTGAATACAACCTGCTGTGCTACTTTCTGCAGAATCCGGACCGGCCGCTGACGCGGGATATGATTCTGAATTCGGTGTGGGGATATGAATTTTATCCCAATACGCGCACGGTGGACGCGCACGTGGTCAAGCTGCGGCAGAAACTGGAGCCGGACCCGGGCGCGCCGCGGCATTTTCTCACGGTGCACGGGGTGGGATACCGGTTTATGCCGTAGCGGCGGACGGGGATGGGGGAGAATAGCGAAGTGCCACAAGAAGTGCCACAATCGGTGCTGATCGTGGAGGATTCGGAGAACAGCGCCGCCACGCTGGAGATCGCATTTCTGGGGATACCGGGGATCTCGATCCTGCTGGCGTCGTCGGCGGCGGAAGCACTGCGGATTCTGGAGGACGGGCAGGGCATCGGGGCGATCGTGACCGATCTCAACATGCCGCGCATGGACGGCTTCGAGCTGATCCGGCGCATCCGCGAGGATGGGCGGCGGGGGGCGACGCCGATCATCGTGGTGAGCGCGGACACCGACCCGGCCACGCCCGAGCGCGTCGCGGAGTTCGGGGTGAGCGCGTTTTTCGCCAAGCCGTTTTCCCCGGCCGAGGTGCGCCACAAGTTGGAGCAGATTCTCAATGTCGCGTCTTCTTAAGTGCGGGTTGGCGGTGGCTCTTCCCTGGCTGTGCGCCGCGCAGACGGCGGATGTGCGGAGCATTCTGGAAAGGCTGGACCGGCTGGAGCGGGAGAACCGCGAACTGCAGCAGCAGGTGAAGGAGTTGCGCGCGCGCCTGGACGGCACGGCCGCGCAGAGCGCCGGAAACGGCGAGCCGGCCAAAGGCGTCACCGCGCCGCCGGTTCCGCTGGATCAGCAGGTGGCGGTGCAGCAGAGCCGCATCGACGAGATGGCGCAGACCAAGGTCGAGAGCTCGCAGAAGCTGCCCATCCGGCTGGCGGGGATGGCGCTGTTCAATTCTTTTCTGGATTCGCACCAGAGCGGGGGAGTGGATTACCCGGTGGTAGCGGCGGCGCCCGGCGCGGGCCTCGCTGGGGCGACGCTGCGCCAGACCATTCTGGGTCTGGAGTTTCGCGATCCCTCGGCGCTGTGGGGAGGGTCGGTGCACGGCGATGTGTACATGGATTTTTTCGCCACCGGGCAGGTGGCGCGGTTGCGCACCGGGGAGATCGAGATCGATTGGGGGAGCCGCAGCCTGATGGCCGGTCTGGAGAAGCCGATCTTCAACCCGCGCGAGCCCAGTTCGCTGGCGCAGGTGGGGGTTTCGCCCCTGACGGGTGCGGGAAACCTGTGGCTGTGGCTGCCGCAAGTGCGGTTCGAGCAGGATTTTTCGTTTGCCGAGAGCAGCGGGCTCCGCGCGCAGATGGGCGTGATTCAAACGCATGAAGTGGCGCCTTATGCCGGCAGCCCCTTCAGCGGCCCGCTGGAGCCGACGCGGCCGGGCCTGGAGGGGCGGTTCGAGTTCTACCATAAGCTGGATGCCGACCGGCGGATCGAATTCGCGCCGGGATTTCACATCAGCACCACGCACGCGGGCGGGGCGTCCATCCCGTCGCAGATTTTTTCGCTGGATTGGTTCGCCAACCCCTTCAAGCGGATGGAATTTACGGGCGCGTTTTTCGACGGCCAAAATGTAGCGCCGCTGGGCAGCGGCTTTGCCGAGGGATTTTACGCCTACGGCGGGTCGCTGGGGGCTGTGCCGAGCATCGGCGGGTGGGGACAGGTGACGGTGCATACGTTTCCGCGGCTGGATTTTCACTTCTTCGCCGGCCAGCAGCAGAACCGGGCTGCCGACCTGGCGGCGGGGCTGATCACGCACAACCTGCTGTTCGGAGGCAACCTGTTTTACCGGCTCGCGCCTAACGTGCTGATGGGCATCGAGACCACGCAACTTCGGACGCTGTACATCGGCCAGGGCGTGCGCCTCAACAACCACTATGACCTGGCGCTGGCGTATCTTTTTTAGCTTGGCCTGCGCGCTGGGGATGGAGGCCGCCACGGTGAGCGGCAGCGTGGAGATCACCAACTCGCGGGAGGCGGCGGTGCGAAGGAACAAGAATTACTCGGGCGTGGTGTTGTGGCTGGCGCCGGCCGGACGCGCGGCGCCGCCGCCGGCGCCGGTGCGCGAGCAGATGCTGCAGAAGGGCCGCCATTTTCTGCCGCACGTGCTGGTGTTGCCGGTGGGAGGGACGGTGGATTTCCCGAACCGCGATCCCATCTATCACAACGCCTTTTCCAATTTCGCAGGGCAGCCCTTCGATACCGCGCTGTATCCGCCGGGGACATCGCGGGCGGTGATCTTCCGCACGCCGGGGATCGTGCGCGTGTTCTGCAATATTCACGCCACCATGAGCGCCATCATCGCGGTGGTGGCCACGCCGTGGTATGCGGTGACGCCGGCGGACGGCAAGTTCGCGATTTCCGGACTGCCGCCTGGCGATTACGAGCTGCACATTTTCCACGAGCGCGTCGCTGCCGGAGGTACTGCGGTTTCTCGAGCGCACCCTCACGGTTCCGGCGGAGGGGCTGCGTTTGCCGTTGATTTCGATTTCCGAAACCGGCTACATTCCCGCGCCGCACCTCAACAAGTACGGGCAGCCATATCCGCCGTTGCCGAACGACGGCACGTATCCGGGGGCGCAGAAATGAAGCTGCGGTTTTCCAGCCTGCCACTGCTGGCCAAGATCCTGCTCTCCACTTCGGTGCTGCTCACCGCGCGTGTTCGCAGTCACCGGCGAAATCGTGCTCAATCATATCCGGCACGCCATGTCGGACAGCCTGGAGCAGGAGGTGCAGGACAGCTTTCAGGCCTACACTTCTCTGTTCAAGTCGCGGGCGGAGCTGCTGGCGAGCGTCAGCCGGATCATGGCCACGCTGCCGCAGGTGCGGCTGGCGTTCAGCACGGGCGACCGGGCCACCATCGAAGACACGGCCAGCGAGATGTGGTCGAAGATCTCCGCCTTCAGACGCGATTTTCCTGGTGACGGACCCGCGGGGCAAGATTGTGGCCTCTCTGGGCGGGGAAACGCCGCTTTCGGCGCAGCGGGAGCTGGATCTGGTGCCGCGGGCGGCGGCGCGGTTTCCGGAGCAATCGTCGGGCTTCTTCAGCCGCAATCACGAGCTGTACCAGGTTTCGGTGACGCCCGTGTACGTGGATTCCACCCAGGGGCAGGCGCTGCTGGACGTTCTGGTGGCGGGCTACCGCATGGACGCGGTGGCGGCGGCCGAGCTGAAGCAGCGCACCACCAGCGAATTTCTGTTTCTGACGCCCGCCGGTGTAATCGCTTCCACGCTGAATCCGCGCGCCACCGCCGCGGTCGTCGCCAGGACTGCGGCACATCGGCGGCGCCGCGGCAGGTGAGCGACGGGGTGGTGGACTACGCCCGCTTCGCCGAGCCGCTCCTGGATATCGCGGGCAAGCCGGTGGGCGAGATCTCGATTCTGCGCTCGTTCGAGGGCGCGCAGCGGCGCGTGGCGCGGCTCACCACGCGAAATCGTGCTGGCGTGGCTGGCGGCCATTGCGGTCGGACTGGTGGCTGACCTACCTGATGGCGCGGCGCATCGTCGAGCCGATGAAGCAACTGGACCGCGCGGCGGCGGAAGTGGCGCGGCAGAACTATGCCATCGAAGTGGAGGTGCGCAGCGAGGACGAAATGGGCCGCCTGGCGCGCACCTTCAACCAGATGTGCGCCTCCATCCGCGAAGCGCGCGAGGAGCTGATCCGCCAGGAGCGCATCTCCACCATCGGGCGGCTTTCCGGCTCCATCGTGCACGACCTGCGCAATCCGCTGGCGGCCATTTACGGCGGCGCGGAAATGCTGGTGGATGCGGATCTGCCGCCCGCCCACGTGAAGCGGCTGGCGGGCAATATTTACCGCGCCTCGCGCCGCATCCAGGAACTGCTGCAGGACCTGTTGAACGTCTCGCGCGGCAGGGCGCAGCGCGCCGGAAATGTGCCGCTGCGCGAAGTGGCGGCGGCCGCCTGCGATTCGCTGGCGCGCCGCGGCCGACGCGCAGCGGCGTGGCGGTGAAGCTGGAAATCCCGGCCGAGATCGAGCTGCCGCTGGAGCGCAGCCGCATGGAACGCGCCTTCGTCAACCTGATCGCCAACGCGCTGGAGGCCATGCCGGAGGGCGGCCAAGTGTGCATCTCGGCGGCATGGCCGAAGACGGCTCGGTGCTGGTGGAGGTGCGCGATAACGGGCCGGGGATCGCGCCGGAGATTCGCGGGCAGCTCTTCCAGCCGTTCGTCAGCGCGGGCAAGCGTAACGGGCTCGGGCTGGGCCTGGCGCTGACCCGGCAGACGGTGCTGGACCACGGCGGCGACATGTGGGTGGAATCCGAGCCGGGCCACGGGGCGCGATTCTGTTTCCGCCTGCCGTGCGCGCCGGCGGCCGAGAGCATGCACGCTTGAGCGGTTTCCGGGCCACCGTGTCCGCTTCCTTTCCGCCGCATCAGCTCTCGGCGGCCGTGCAACTGTGCCGCAAGCTGGCGCGCCGCGCGGAGCTGCGGAAGCGGGCGGCCGCTACGCGCTGATTGCCAGCGCCGGCCGCTCCGCCGGCTGCAATGCGCGCGGCTTGCGGAACGGCTGGAAGCGGTACCCCATGCCGAATATGGTTTCGATGTAGCGCTCCGCATAAGGCGCCAGCCGCTTGCGCAGCCGGCGGATGTGGACATCGAGGGTCCGCGTGCGGATGGCCGGGCCGTAGCCCCAGACCTCCTGCAGGAGCGCCCGGCGCGGCACCACCTGCTCGGCGTTTTCGACTAGCAGTGCGAGCAGTTCGAATTCCTTGCGGGTGAGCGTGGTGCGCTGATCATCGACCAGGACCAGTTGTTTGCGGAAATCGATGGACAGGTGGTCGTCGCCATACTCCCATGGATTTGTCGGGCCTTCCGGAAGCAACCTCATATGCCCTCCTTTGGTGGCGTATAGGGCCATGCTACGGGGCGACGCGGCGTGTGTGATGGCGGTCTTGTAAAAACTTTGCAAAAACCGGAACGAGCCGGGATCGCATAATCGGTTCCAGGATCTTGATCGCGCTCGGCCTTGCGTGAGCGGGGAAGCCCTCCGGGCTTAACGGCTTACCGGTTCGGCGAGCATGCGCTCGATGGTGGAGCGAATTTCGTCTTTTACCCGCGTCAGTTCCTCGCCGCTGCCGCGGCTGGGGAAACCGCTGTGCACCGCCCGTTTTCCGCCGTCCCTGCCGACGAAATCGCGGCAGAGCCTGTTCCAGGCGCAGGTGCGGGTTACGACCTCGCGGGCGCCCACCGGTGTGAGATAGAGCTGGCATTCGCGGGCCAGTGAATTTCCATGAACCGTATCGTAGAACAAAAGACTGTGCTCGCCGCCGCCGCGCGGGTTCAACTCTAGACCCAGTTCTCGGCTGTCGAGTTCCAGAAGCCTTGCACCGGCCGAAATCAGTGCTCGACCTGTCGAGAACAACGCGGCTTCGCCGTCTTCAGGTTCAGGCGGCTTTGGCGGCAACTCACTTTTCAGCTGTTCGCGACTCAGCCCGTGATGGGGAGATCCGGCGGTTTCATCGAGGCGGACTGCTCTTTGTGGGATTCAAGGCTTGAAGGCGGTGCTGGCCGTGCCGCCAGCGAGGCGGCGGGCAAGCCAGTTTCTCAACACTGCGGGGAATCCGCCGGACGCAGGCATGGCGGCCCATTCGTTGGCGCTGTGCCCGCCACCCGGGATGACATGAAGTTCGCAGGACTGCTGCTTGGCCTTCATCGCCTGACATAGGGCTTCTGCCTGGGCTAGAGGGACGTGGCTGTCTTCGGAGCCATGCAGCAGAAGGACCGGCGGCATCGAAGTCTGGAGATGGGAGATGGGCGAAACGGCTCGCAACGGCCCTTCGCCCTTGACGCCGAATGCCGTTTCGACGTGGGCAACGATTTCGGGAGCGAGTGTCCACAATTGCGCCGGTCCGCCGACGGCCGCGACCGCTTTGATTTGATTGGCACCGAGACGTGAAGCTGCCATCAGGACGAGGTAGCCACCGGCGGATTCACCCAGTAGCGCAATGCGCGATGAGTCCACCTTGAACTGGCGCGCGTGGTGGCGCACGAAGCTGACCGCGGCGTCAAGGTCGGTCGACGCATCGCTCGGTTTGTGAGCGGGGGCGAGGCGGTAGTCGATCGAGAACCAGACGAAATCGCCATCGCTGAGAGCTTCGCGTAAGGGGGCGACGGCATGGCGGCGGTCGCCGCCGGTAAAGCCACCGCCGTGCACGATGATGATCGCGGGGAACGGACCCTTGCCGGCGGGAACGAAGGCGTCGAGCGCGAGAGCTTCGCCGCCTGGGCGGGCGTACTCGATGTTTTGGCGGATCTCGGCGGTTGTAGGTCGGGCAGCACAGAGAAGGACAGGCGCCGTCAATGGCAAAACGGCGCGAAGGATGGCTGTGAGATTGGTGTCACGAATGGTCATGCGTCCAGTCTCAACCCTTCAGTTGTAGACAGGTCAAGAGGCGGTGCTGCCCACGCGGGCGGCGACGAAAGGCTGGTGGGGACGATGGAGGGACGGAATTGTTTCAATCCACGCCGCCCACGCGGACGGCGACGCTCCGGTGGGGCGTTAGCAATGGCCATCCAAGGTGCGCCCGTGCGTAGCTGCTCTGGCGGGCACGCAGCCTGCCAAAGGATCCGCGCAAAATGCGGCAAAACACAACTTCGGGGGGGGCCTCCAGTTCTGATCTAGGAATCAGTGGCTAACGAGCTGGCCGATCTTCCGATTATCGGACACTATTCTCCGCGAGCGAAGCCTCGCCACGGATTCGGTGCGCACACCTGCGGAAGCCGAAGTCGGCCGGATGGTCGCGGCTCGGCAACCTAACCGAAGACTCACAAAGCAGCGGGGGCTCCGTCGTCAGGGGGAGGGTCAGGTTCGAGTGCCGTGTTGAACCCACCCAGTCCAAGGTGATCACAGGGCGCATCGCGAAGATTTTGCTTGACCCCCAAGTACAGCTCCGTTGTCACAACCGAGGCGTGCCCTAACGAGAACTGGATCTGTTCGAGGGGAGACTGGCCCAAGTACGCCAATTTGGCGAATGAGCGGCGCAAATCGTGAGGGCGCACGGTGATTCCGAGTCGCTCGGCATACGTCTCGACGATCGTGAAAACGGCCTGGGAGGACAGCCGCCGAGAAGTCAGGTGACCATGCCGGGTGAGGCTTCGAAACAATGCGCCCTCGGATATCCTGGCGGTGGCCGTCCACTCGCTTACGGCAGCCTGGGCCCATGCCGGCAGGGGCACCGTTCGAATCCGTCCATGCTTGCCAACTAAGTCCACAATCAGCCACCGGCCGTCCCGCCGCTGGATATCGGTGCAGTTCAAACCGGCCACTTCACTGCGCCGTAGTCCGGCGCCAAGCAGCAGGACTAGCACGGCACGGTCCCGGATACCTTTGATGGTGCGAGTATTGGGAAGCGTCAATAGCCTCTCAGCCTGATCCCGGGTAAGCCAATGCCCGATGCGCACACCGCTCTGTTTCGCGCCCTTTGCTCGGCCGATACCAGCCGCCAGTTCGGGAGGCAGTAGCCCGTTATCGGCCGCCTCCAGAGCAAGTCGACGAATGGCTGAGAGTCGGACGTTAATGCTCGAGGGCGCCAGTCCCTTGGTCTCCAATTCCGCCCTGTACCTTTGGACGGTCGCTTTGTTGAACACGCGGCTGGGGTCATCCTGAAACCAGACCAGGAATTCCTCAAGTGCCTGGGCGTAAGCTCTTCGGGTGTGCCGAGAGGAGATGCCGTCCAGCACCAGCGAGGTAATGACATTCCATAGGTTTTGGCGCCCCTGGTTGCATTCCGCTGCGATTGAGAGGGCGGTCGAATCCACAATCTAAATCTGTCCTGTAATTATGCGGCAAGGAAGGAACAAACAGCCAGGTCGGCCAAGCTGTTGGGATATGCTGCTGAGGCTTTCATTGCGGACTGCCACATGAAAGGATTGGCACCGATCTCTGAGCCTGCAATAATCCTTGTATGTTTACAGGTGATCACCGCGTTGATCCGTTACCCCAAGAGGAGAAGGTGCTAATCAGTCTCGAACCGTCGATGCTCGTCTACATCATCGATTTCGCTTGGTACCGGCATCTCGACCGAAGTGAAGCAATCCGAATCCTCCTGCAGCAGGGCTTGGCGACACAGGCTGCGATCGAAACTCCCTATGGCGACCGCCGGCAATCGGCTGATGAGATTGTGGTAGACACCCGCGTTTAAATGACGGCCTCCCCCAACCTCTGGTATTAGTAGATACCGCTGCACCGCTCCGCGTTCCGCTGTCGGTGCGGAGCGGGCCGGCGACTCCAAACGGTTCTATCTGGTCCGGAAAGACAAGCTGACAGCCTCCATCGCGGAGAGCCGAACCCTGGAGCGGGCGGTGGTGATGTGTCATAATGTCGTGCGGCAGGTATCACAGGAGGTGAACTGCATATGAAGGTAGCGAGCGTTGTGGTTGTAGTGCTCTCCTTGTCGGCCGCTTACGCCGCGGGCGACGCGAACGAGGGTAAGGCTGTATTCACTCAGCACTGCCAGAATTGCCACGGGGCGACCGGCGAGGGCAATCCGAAGCTCGCGAAGATGATGAATGTGAACATCCCCAACCTGGGCTCGCCCGAGGTCCAGGCGATGAGCGACGATGACCTCAAGAAAATCGTTACCGGGGGGAGAGGGAAAATGCCGCCTGTCCGAAGTGTCACGGGCAAATCCGTCGACGATGTGGTCGCTTATGTTCGGACGTTCAAAAAGTAGACGCAGTCAGGCCGGTTAGGCTGGGACGTTGAATTGGAGGCGTCGAGGGGCGCGCGGGGTCGAGGCTTCGTATTCTGCGCCCTGAATAGGGGGTCGACATGACGAGAAATTCGACGGAAGCGCGCCGCAGTGTGATTCGCTGGCTGTTGGGCAGCGGATTTGCAATCTCGCTCACTTCCTTTATCTACCCGGTAATCCGCTTCTTGAATCCACCTCCCGTCTCGGAAGCGGCGGTGAACGAGGTGGTCGCCGGCAGAGTGGAGGAACTGAAGCCGAACAGCGGCAAGATCGTGAGGTTCGGCGACAACCCGGTGCTACTCGTTCGAGTCAGCCAAACTGAGTGGCGTGCCTTGTCCGCCGTATGCACCCACCTGAGTTGCATCGTCCAATACCAGCCCGAGCGGACGAGGATTTGGTGTGCATGCCACAACGGCGTATATAACCTCCAGGGACAGGTAGTGTCCGGCCCGCCGCCCCGGCCGTTGAAGCCTTACACCGTTCATATTCGCGAAGACGAGGTAGTGATCACGCAGACCTAGCGATTCTTCTATCCGTATGCAGGCCGAGATAGAACATAATCGGTGGAAGGTGCTTGCGGCATGGCTCGATGAGCGGCTGGCGCTGGATTCCATCCGGGAGTTCATCGCGCACAAAAAAGTGCCGGTGCACTCCGGGACCATCTGGTACACCTTCGGCGGCATCACGTTGTTTCTGTTTGTCATCCAGGTGATCACGGGGATTTTGTTGCTGGTGTACTACCGGCCGACGCCCCAGGATGCCTTTGAGAGCGTGCAGTTCATCATGACACGGGTATCCTATGGGTGGCTGATCCGGTCCATTCACAGTTGGTCCGCTAACCTGATGATCCTTTCCGCATTTATCCACATGTTCAGCGTGGTTTTTCTGCACGCATACCGGCGGCCACGGGAGTTCGTGTGGTTCAGCGGGATAGCTCTGCTGGGGCTGGCGTTGGCATTCGGGTTCAGCGGCTACCTGCTGCCCTGGAACACCATCTCGTTTTTTGCCACCAAGGTGGGCACGGATATTCCGGCTACCATTCCCTGGCTCGGCCCCGTGTTGACTCGCTACCTGCGCGGCGGCCCGACCGTGGGCGGGGCGACACTCACGCGCTTCTTCGGATTTCACGTGGCACTTTTGCCCGGCCTGATGACTCTGTTCCTGTTTCTGCATCTCGCTCTGATTCAGAAGTTCGGGATCAGCACGCCGCCATGGGTCGAGGAACAGTCCCGCCTGCGGAATGTGAAGGGGGCTGAGATTCCTTTCTTTCCGGATTTCCTGCTGCGCGAACTCATCGCATGGTATGGGGTTCTGGCCACGCTGGGAGCGCTGGCCGCCCTGTTTCCCTGGGCCTTAGGCGTGAAGGCTAATGCCTTTGCTTCCGCACCCGCCGGCATCCGGCCCGAATGGTATTTCCTGGCGCCGTTCTACACGCTTAAATTGATACCTGGGCACGTCCTGCATCTGGAGGGCGAGTTCGTCGGCCTAGTGGGTTTTGGACTGCTGGCGTTGGCATGGATCTTCCTCCCGCTCTGGGCGGTGAACCGGAATGGATCCCTACGCAGAAAGCTGGTCGCGGGAGCTGGAGTGACGCTTTTGGCTTATCTCTCCACGTTCTCCTTGTTGGGTTACTGGCGATGAGATACGCACTGATGCTGTTTCTGGCCGGTACGGCGCTGGCGGCGAAGGACTCGTGCCTGACCTGCCATTCGGGGCTCCCAGGGGAATTGCAGCAACCGGCGGCGGCCTTCGGGTCCAGCGTCCACTCTCAGGAGGGGTTCACCTGCGCGGACTGCCACGGTGGAGATCCCAACTCCGACGATCCCGACGTCGCCATGAGCGCGGCTCGCGGATTCATTGGCGCGCCTTCCCGGACAGCGATTCCCAAGCTCTGCGCCCGGTGCCATTCCGACCCGAACTTCATGCGCAAGTACAACCCGCAGGAGCGCGTGGACCAGTACAGCGAGTATCTGACCAGCGTGCATGGCCAGCGGCTGCGGACAGGCGACACGGCGGTTGCCACCTGCATCGATTGCCATAGCGTTCACGATATACGGCCGGTGCGGGACCCCCTCTCGCCGGTCTATCCCTTACGGGTGCCCGCGACTTGCGCGCATTGTCATGCGAACGCGGCCCACATGGCGAAGTACTCCATCCCCACAAACCAGTATGCGGAGTATCTGAAGAGCGCCCACTGGGAGGACCTGTCCAAAGGCGGCGACCTTTCGGCGCCCACCTGCGTCACCTGCCATGGCAACCACGGCGCGAAGCCGCCGGATGTCTCTTCCGTCGCGGCCGTTTGTGGAACGTGCCATGCGCTGGAGGAGGGGCGGTTTGAAAAGAGTCCCCACCAGGCGGCTTTCGCCGCCATGAATCTGGGCACTTGCGTGGTCTGCCACAGCAACCACGCCGTGCTAAAAACCAGCGATCAGATGCTCTCCGGCGGCAATGCGGTGTGCGGCCAGTGTCACACTGCAGACTCCGCGGGCGGTAAGGCTGCGGTGGAGATGGCGGGATTGATCAGGAATCTACAAGCCAGGTTGAATCAGGCGGACGAAATCCTGGCACGGGCCCAAGCTGACGGCATGGAGGTCTCCGAGGCGATCGCGCACCAGACGGAGGCTCGCCAGAACCTGGTGAAGGCACGGTCGGAAGTCCACACTTTTGACGTAGCCGCGATGGCGGTTCCCGTGAAAACGGGTCTGGCCATGGCCGCGACGGATTATCGGGCGGGCGTGGACGCCTTGCACGAAAGAAACGTCCGGCGGGAAGGGCTCGCGATTTCTTTGGTTGGTGTCGCTATTACCGTGCTTGGCCTCTGGCTGGCTATCCGGCGGCTCGGCGGCGGGCGCGCAGCCGGCTTGAATCAGGGTGGGAACTGATGGTAATACCGGCGGTAACCCACCGTGTATTACCACTTGCTACACGTTCGGCCATGAAATACGCCATTTTCACTTTGCGCCCATCGTCTGCGGCGTCGGCTCGGCTCAGCGGCGTGCGGCTGGTGCCGGGGATCGCTACTGATAATGTCGGGTAAGGTGGCCATGCCGATTCCGCAGGAACGCTGGCCCGCGAATGGCATACCGAGCCGAGCGCAACTGACAGCCGGCACTGGCTTTGGGGAAATCGGTCCGTACTCCGAAAATTGGGACTGGTAGGGTCCGTGGTTGATAAGCGGCATTATCATCTGCTTGGAATTCGCTTTCGCCGCACACCCGTGCACCCTCATACTGAAGGCTGGGAAACGTGCTTCGTGGCGGCTAAACCCCGGTGGTGGCGGCACATTCCGGAGATCCAGTCCATGCTGGCCGACGTTCGGCTGCCGGTGATCGACCGAGCTGCGGTCGAGCGGCTGTTCGGGTTGCGGCGCCGCCAGGCCATCGAGCTCCTCAATCGCATGGGCGGCTATCAGGCCGGCCGTACGTTCCTAATCGGGCGCGATCGACTCATCAGCCAACTCGATTCGATGGCTGCCAGCGGTGAGTATCGGCAGGAAGCCGCCCGGCGGGAGCGACTGGCCGGATCCATCGAGAAAATCCAGCGTACGCGGCAGACGGAGGCGGTCCGGATTCCGGTCTCGGCGGAAGTGTTCGGCAGCCGGATGCAGACCCTGGCGCCAGGCGTGCAGTTGCGGCCCGGCAAGCTGGAAATCGAGTTCGCCGGGCCGGAGGACTTGTTACGCAAGCTCTTTGGGCTCGCCCAAGCTGTCTCGAACGATTACGCCGGCTTCGAGCGCGCCGCCGGCGGCGGTTCCGGCAGGGAGCAGATTCCGGCCTGAGCAGGCGTCGTGTCGAGATTCTTCCAGGCACGGCGACGTCTGCGGCTGGTCAGCGCCGAACAGGGCGTCGTGGAAGCGCGGATGCCACTCGGATAATGCCAGCCGGCAGAGATCCTTGGCGTTCAGTTTTAGGATGGCGGCCAGACGCGGGACCTTATCGAGTTCCATTCGGCGCCGGCCGCTCTCCCAATGGCCGATGGTTTCCGGTTCGACGCGGAGTTCGGCGGCGATCTCGGCCTGTCGCAGCCGCAACTCCATTCGGCGCTGGCGCAAGATCTGGTAAAAGGGCACACTTCGATCGTTCAGTTCGTTCATGAGGTTGTTTTCCGTGAGGATGTCGGCTAAATGGCCGGCGGTTTAGAGAGAGGGAATATCAGCCGGGCGTTCAGCGGCGCGCAGATGCTCCAGGCCGACCTGGTCCCAGCAAAACAATGGTGCGCCGCGTCGGTACGTGATCGGCAACGGCTGCTCCGTCGGAGGATTCTGCCAGCCAAGTCTGGATCGGCCGGTCAACAGCACGTTTCTCTTCCTGGCCGGTTGATGCCACAGGAGACCCACGGCGGCACAACAGGCGCAAATAGCGATGGCAACGAAACTCCAGGTGCCGGTCGACGTCAACAGCACCGAAGAATGGGGAGATGGATAACGCATTTTCAATCACCTCGACAACTTCTTTGACTTTGTCACTGTAATGGGGATCATACTTGGCCGCCGCCCGCAGAAACTGTTCCATCAGGACTTCGTATATCTCTTCTGTTTCCATTGACTTAAAGGCCAAATGCAGATGCCGGATGGCTTTCCCAATAGTGGCCTGATTCGGCGTAGATCCCGGCGGCAGGAAATACCGCATGAAGTTCTTCGCATCCCGGTTGATCCGGCCTTTCCAGACCGGCACATGACCGCGGCAGATCATGGCCAAATACTTCATCAAATAGGGATGGAAAGCCTGGCAGAGGGCAAGCAGGGCCTGCTCTTTGTCGGCGCCGGCCGGCGGGGTGGCATACCTGGCATTCAGCCGCGCGCAGGCCGGACAACCGGCTGTCTCAGCCAAACAGTACAATCACCCGCCACTTTCGTGCAGGTATTGTGGTTGACCCGCAAAGGGAATCGCGGCTGCCCGAGAGCAGTGAAAGCGGTGGATTTTCTGTAGTGCATTTTGGTGCACCTCTGGGAACTTGGTCCTCTGGGTGAGTGAAGAGAATCAGGCCGTGACAGGATCTGTATTGGCCGGATTTTGCTTGGCTTGCACGCCAACCGGCGCGGATCCAGAACGGCAGTTGTGATTAGGATGGCTGGCATGGTGTCGTTTCTGGGCTTTGCCGGGAGGGGTATGAGTTTCCGTCCGGCTGGCGCGTTGCACAGGAGAACGGCTGCTGGCTTTGGCCGCTACCTTTCGGATGCCCGCCCAGCGAAGCGGGCTGAATGAGTCGTGAGGTGCATTTTCGTGCACCTCTGAAGTGGATTGGAAACAGGAGACGGCGGTTTTGACGCCGCGCTCCGGAAGGTCGGACAGCGGATCCAAGAACAGCGGTGTCGGCGGTCTTGACACTGAGCTGAATGGCAAGACAGGGGCGTTACGGCTGCTGGCGATATGTGGTCCTCGTTTGGAGATTTGACCGCTTTGCCCGCTCGATTGAGCAGCTCGTAACCGCGCTGGCCGAGTTCCGGGCGCTCGGGGTTGACTTCGTCTCTAACCAGGAGGCTCTAGATACGTCCACGCCGATGGGTAAGGCCATGTTTACGATCATCGGTGCCATGGCTGAATTGGAACGGAACGTGATCTGGGAGCGGGTGGTCGCTGGACTCGATTACGCCCGCCAGCACGGCACGAAGAGCGGCAATGCGATCGGACGCCCCAAACGCATATTTGACCGCACCGAAGTCGTCCGGCTGCGGGAGTCCGGCCTCTCAATCGAGAAAATTGCTCGCGAGATGCGCATCGGCGTGGGGACAGTCGCGCGCACCATCCAGGCCCACATGGCCTAACAGCCCATGTCTAAAGTCATAAAACATATAGCACTGTAAATGTTTTGACTCTACAATCGAATTATGGCGATGGGCACGCGGAAGAAGCGAGAGCGGCAAGAGGACTTGTGGTACGGCGGCGAGTTGCCCACAGCACCCGGTCACCCCTTCTACCAGCGGCTCAACGAAGTTCTCGACAACGCCCAGTTCGATTCGTTCTGCGAGACCAACTGCGCCGGCTTTTATCACCAGAAACTCGGACGGCCCTCCCTGCCTCCGGGCCAGTATTTCCGGGTCATGCTGATCGGCTTCTTCGAAGGGCTCGACAGCGAGCGGGGCATCGCCTGGCGTCTCGCCGATTCGCTCACGCTGCGCCAGTTCCTGTCCATCGGACGCGATGAGAATACGCCCGATCACGTCACGATCTCTCGCACCAGACGACTGATCGACGGCGAAACCCATCAGCGCATCTTCACCTGGGTGCTGGAGCGTCTGGCGCAGGCCGGGCTCATCAAAGGCAAGACGATCGGCGTGGATTCAACCACTCTGGAAGCCAATGCGGCGATGAAATCGATCGTGCGCCGCGACACGGGCGAGAGTTACATGGCGTACCTGCAGCGCCTTGCCGAAGCGGAAGGAATCGAGGCCAAAGACGCGGCGGCATTGCTCCGCCTGGACCGCAAGCGCAAGAAGAAGACTTCCAACGCAGACTGGAGCAGCCCGAGCGACGGGGAAGCGGAGATCACGAAACTGAAAGACGGACGCACAGCGCTGGCCTATAAAGCCGAGAACGCGGTGGACATGGAGACGGGCGCGATCGTCGCCGTTACCACGCATGGCGGAGCCGCCGCCGACACGGCAACGGTGAAAGAGACGTGATTGAAGCTGGAATCGCGGTGGCCAGCTTGATTGCCGAAAAGACGCCCGACGGCGAGTATGAAGTGCATCCGGCAGGCGTGGAAGAGGTGGTGGCGGACAAGGGATATCACAGCAACGATGTGATGGTGGGTCTCAGCGAAATGGAAGTGCGATCCTACGTTGCCGAGCCGGGCCGTGGAACCCGCAACTGGGACGGCAAAGAGACGGAGAAGCAAGCGGTATACGGCAATCGGCGGCGTGTTCAGGGCGAGCGCGGCAAGCGGATGCAGCGGCAACGGGGCGAACGGATTGAACGCAACTTCGCGCATCAATTCGATACCGGTGGTCTGGACCGGCTGTACGTGAGAGGGCTTGCAAACGTGCACAAGAAGTTCCTGATTCAAGCCGCCGCATGCAATCTCGCGCTCCTGATGCGTTCGAGGTATGGCTCAGGCAAGCCCAGAGCTGCTCACGATCGAGCTGCCGAGGCCATTTTGATGATTTTGGCTGTCATAAAAGCCGTTGAAGACCTCTTCGTGTCAGGGTTAGCCCACGTCGGCCCACGCGAACTCGTTCTTGGCCAGTCAGAAAGCTGCCGTCTCGTTTCACCGCCCGTCGCAAATCGGGCGGTTTAGACACGGGCTGCTAATGCGGCCTTCCAAAACCCTTTGGCCATCAAGCCGTCACCGGCAACAACGGAGCGGCTTCAGTTGCGGTCCGGAGGGCTTCCAGAACCATCACGTTTTGGAAGGGAGGATGGGCCTTGGTTCACACATGTGCCGGCGAGTCATGGAAGCACAGCCATGTCCCGGGGTAGACTTCACCGGCCGGCGGCCGGAGGCGTATAGAGGGGCCAAGCCCACTGCCAGCGGTGTTGCTTGCCAGCCGCGGGCGCACCCCGAGTTCCAACAGGGCTGCTCGGCGATGGCGCGGTGTTTTCCACTGCCGCCACAAAGCCGCTCTGAGTCGCAACCGGACCCAGCGGGTGAGGTTGATCAACACCCCAGGCGTTTCGCAGAATCCGAAATAGCTGCGCCAGCCCCAGGCCCACCCGAGAATCTCCAGATCACCGAGTGCGACCTGCGGGATCCGTCAGCAAAGGAAGTCCGTGTGAAGGTTCTGGCTACGTGTGGCTGCCTGCCTGACGTGCAGGCACGCTACGGACTCAGCCCGTTCGGTCGCCGCCTTAATGCTGGCTCCCCTGGTGCTGCGAAGAATGGGCCTGGTGAACGGCACGGCCGCCATGCTGCTCGCTACGGCTCTGGCGTTGGCCGGTTTGGCAGCGAGCCCTGCCGGCTGGGCTGCGGCCGTCTTTGTAAGCTACACGTCCTGCCCGTGGATGCGTTGAACGCGGCGTAACTGATCGAGGACCCGCATCTGAGCACGACTTTGCTACCGCGCTGGAGCGTTGTGGGCGAAACGGGCCTTGGGGAAGCTATACCGCTCGTTCGGAGTTGGCGCGCGACGCACCCGGATCAGCTTCCGACGAAGCGAATTTGCGCTCGTGTCTGGGATAGACTGGTATCTGCGTCGACTAAGCCCATGGGCGGCCCGTTAGGACTGCGCTGGGTGAGAATACGGTCATCAACACAATCCCATGATCGAGTTGGACTACATTCAATTGCCACCCATTCTGAGTCAGATTGTCCAGCGAACCCAGGAGTTGAGCTTCAATATGGCCTCCGAGCCAAAAACGGGAGCGTTGCTACGGGCCTTGGCAGCATCGAAGCCGAATGGCCGATTCCTGGAATTGGGAACCGGAACAGGGATCGCCACGGCCTGGCTGCTGGCAGGAATGGATGCTGATTCGAGGCTGACCAGCGTCGACACGGACCAGAGTGTCCAGCAGGTGGCGCGAGAATTCCTGGGCCCGGATCCGCGCCTTCAACTCGTGCTTGAAGACGGGCTCGCATTCATACGCCAACAACGAGCCGGGAGCTTCGACCTGGTGTTTGCTGACGCCATGCCGGGCAAATATGAGGGCCTCGTGGAGTGCTTGCGCGTAGTCCGAAGCGGTGGGTTCTACGTTATCGACGATATGTTGCCCCAAGCCAATTGGCCCGATGGTCACGCCGATAAGGTTCCTGTGCTGCTACGGCAACTGGCCAATCAGGAATCGCTTACGATTGTTCCGCTCGCCTGGGCCAGCGGTGTTGTCATTGCCGTCAAGCGCTAGCGGGAGGGTTGAGGAAAATCATCATCGCATTGTGTCTGGTTGACGCGCAAACAGGACAGGAGCTTGGATCGGCACTCGTTTGCCGTAGCGCTCAAACTCCTGCTTGCCGACGATCCTGACGGAACCTCACGCCGCGGCGTCTCAGTTTTCCAAAGCAGCGCGTTCGGCATGGTCCACGACCCAGATGTCGATGATGTTCTTCGTGGGCCTCAGTTTCAGCCCAAGTTGCTCCTCAAGCGCTGCGAACAGGGAAGGTTTCGCAATCGCCTCGACGGCCGCATCGCCTGACGACCAATCCAGCGTGAAATCGAACGTCCCGGCGAGCGGCTACATGCCCCGCTCCGAACGTGAAATTGCTGCGAACGCCCGAGACCGCCTTCATCTTAGGGCCACCCCGAGCGACAACGAGCGCGTACACGCGAACCTGCCGTCTTTCCCGATGAACCTTCAGGTTAAAGCGATCTGCCAACAGCCTCCGGGGCATCAGGAGAAGTTGCTCTCTCGGCGTCGCAGCGGATGCCCGCGCAACGATATCGTATCGGTCGGAGTCCAGCCAGGTGGGTCCGGAGAGCGCGTAGTGTTTATCGAGAACTCCGTACGCGAGTTCGATGCACTCGCGGAGCGAGGCGTTCCGTAGCGTGAGCTACCCTCCTGAGCGCTCCAAGGATCTTGCGAACAACCCGGACTTATTGGCCTTTACCGAAGCAACGTCAAATTCCTGTGCGACGCCTTCGAGCGGAGTGATCGCAGACCATAGGATCAGGAAGCCGGTGCAGACGATACTCCTGCCTGATGGTGTTCGCGTCATTTGCCAGTTCAGTTAAAAGACGGTCGGGCAGTCGCATCCGTGCACTCATCTTCGTCGCCCTGCGGTTCCGAGCGGATCACGCGCCATTAAGAACTTGGGCCGCCAGCCAACCTCGACCGGTTCCGGTCACACCCGCTTCTTAGCCTCAAGGCGCTGTTAGAGACCTTGCGGTGCAGCATCAGGTGGGCTGCAAAACATTAGGCGCGCCACAACCGCACGAGTGGCCCCGCCCCACCACTCACCGGGTCGGATTTTGGAAACGGCAGGCTTGCCATTCGCTGTTGCGACTCTTCTGAGGGAGCGCTCCGGCAAATATCGAAATGCTGGTCCGGCGGATACGCACCGACCACCAGAAAATCACTGCTCGCCTCGATTCTGCAATGCCCCGTGCCGGTCGGCAGAACGGCCACATCACCCAGCCGGACTTCGACCTCGCGCCCGTTTTCGCCACCAAGGATCAGACGCGCCCTCCCTCGTGCGAATCCGAGAACCTCGTGTGCGGTGGAGTGGTAGTGGTGGTAGTCGAAAACTCCGTCCCGCCACTGCGGCGGCCATCCGTTGCGAGCAAACGCTCGTTCGAAATTTGCCGCAGGGTCGCTTCCGTCGGTTGAGATGGCCGCCTGATACAACAGCACCGGAAGTCGCTGATTGTTGGGCATCCACCCATTCGGGGATAAGCGCAGGATCTCCGGTTCGCCGGCACTTTCTGCCCGCGTTGCATCGGCCAGAGCCGCGCTGACTCCCAGATTTCCCAGTATTGCGTTAAAGCGCCTTCGTTTCATATCCGTCACCCTCCAAGGCTCGCTTCGCGTTGAGCCCCGCACGTTTGATCCGGAGAACGGCCGGGCCAAAGAAGTCCACCGATTCTCTCGGCCTCTCTTGCACCGTTGCGGCCCGTCGGGTCCGTGGTTCCACGATTCCGAATCGGGCGTTGATGTAACCCTGCGGCCTATCAGGATCTTGCGCCCTCCGCCATAGGCCTCTCCTCCCTCTATAGCCCAGTATCCCTCGCAGTCGGCCCAGCGCGTGGATTGGCGCCGTGGCGCTATTTTAGCTTGAAGCGATGCGCTGGTGTACCGTCATGTCCCACACCGGGGAAGGAAAACGCCACCGGGCCTAAGGTAAAACCGCAAAACTCCTGATGACGGTGGCGCCGGTAACACGTGCTGATAGTCACTCCGGAAGCTACATCCAAAGGGCAGTCGCGCTTCTCGTCGGTCCGAATGCGGCCGCTTGCGGTTTCGGTACTGCCGTCCGCGGGCTAGAACGAAATCTTGGCCGAAAGCTGAAGGTCGCGCGGTGTCCCGCGTCCGGTGGCGTATGTGCTGATGGTTGACGTGATCTCACCGAAATTCACCTGCGAAAAATCCGCGACCGGCGCCCCGTACTGCGCGCGGTTCAACACATTGAACGCCGCCTCATCCACTGGCGCATCTGCTCGACCAGGGCGGGATTGCCGGGAAAACGGCGCGGATCGAGATTGCGCATTTGCTCGATCAGGGGCTGTAGCGCTGGCGCGCCTCGGGGCTATCCGTCATGGGCCGCCCAGAGCTACGCGCGGCGTTCTGGCGAGCCAGGAGATCCCGCACGCGATCCGCCTGCTGCCTCTGCTGAGCGGCCAGATCTTCAGCCGTCCACGCCATGTTGTTTAAGCGCGTGCGGGCGTCCTGCTGTTCGAGTCAGCCAGCATGTTGGAGTTGGCTGGGCCCCGTCTCCTCGGCCGTCTCTCCTGATATATTCAAGGGAACCTCATGAGCGGAAAGCCTGTTTTTGCCCTCGCCCCCGCCCTATTGGGGTTTCGTCGTATTTGCCCAGACCTTGCCTCCCGGCGTACAGAAGGGACGATTAAATTCCCCTGAATTTCGACACTCGTACGCGCGCGACGCGTACGCGCGTCATGGGGTCTTGCCGGCAAAGACGGTATTAGGCCGAAACGAGGAACAGAATGACGGCGATCACAAGCATCAAGCGCCGATTCATCCAGGTGAACGGAATCAAGATGCATATTGCCGAGCAAGGAGAGGGTCCGTTAATAGTGCTGGCGCACGGTTGGCCGGAACTCTGGTATAGCTGGCGCCACGTCTTCCCCGCCTTGGCCGCTGCCGGTTACCACGCGGTGGCACCGGATATGCGCGGCTACGGTCAAACCGACGCTCCGCCGAACATCCAGGATTACACGCAATTTCAGTTTGTTGGCGATGTGGTTGGGCTGGTACGTACGCTCGGCTACGAACAGGCGGTGATCGCCGGCCACGACTTGGGTGCGATGGTTGCTCACAATGCCGCAATCTTGAGGCCCGACATGTTCCGCGCGGTGATCCTGTTGAGCGTTCCGTACGGGGCGCGCACTGAAGGCGCGGTCAAGCCGACAGAAGCAATGCGCAGGCGCGCACCAGCGGGACAACAGTTCTACCAAACATATTTCCAGACGCCCGGAATCGCCGAGAAGGAGTTCGACGCCGATCCGAAGCGCACGCTTGCGTATGTTCCTGTACTCGCTTTCTGGCTCAATTCCGAAGGAGCACAAATGGCGCTACATGTTCGGCGTAAACGAGAAGGCGCTGGACGGCTGCGTGGATCCGAAACAGCTCCCGGCATGGCTGAAGCCGGAAGATCTGGATTACTACGCCAACGAATACTCGCGGACCGGGTTTCGAGGCGGGTTGAACTGGTATCGCGGGCAGGACATTTTCTGGCAAGAGACGCCGTTTCTGATCGGGCGCAAGCTACTGCAGCCGACGTTGTATGTCGGAGGAACAGACGACCCCGTGGTCGAGTTTGCAAGGCCCTACGTTGATAACCTGGAGAAGAGCGTTCCGAATCTCTGGAACAAGGTCCTGCTGCCGGGCGTTGGGCACTGGACCGAGCAGGAAGCGCCGACTGAGGTGAATCGGCTGATGCTGGACTTCCTGGTTAGCATGGACGGCAAAGGCGCAGCGAAGTGAAGATTGCGAAGCGGTTGCCCGGCTGGACTCCAGGAGGCGTGAAGGGGACGCGCGGAGCACGTGAACGTGATGACGAAGATTGAAGTTGGCGGCACCGGCGAAGGCTTCATCTGCTGCGGTAACACGAGTCCCGCCGGAGTTGACCGCCACCTTCCCATCCACATATGCCAGCACGCCGCGTACGGTAAAAAACTGCTTCAAGAGACGGCTACCTCCTTCGCCCTGTCGTGGCGCAGCGCGAGGGCGATCAGAGCTCCGATCGCAGATACCCCGGCCAGTATCAGCAGGCCGAAGCTGAAGCTACCTGTTGCGTTCTTTGAATAGCCCAGTATGTATGGGCCAAGGAAGCTGGCCAGGTTGCCTAGCGAATTGATCGCGGCAATTCCGGCCGCTGCCGCTGTGCCGGTCAAAAAGCTTGCCGGCAAGGTCCAAAACAGCGGCGGAAGCGACGAGATTCCGATCTGGCTGACGCAGAAGCAGGAGATCTTCAGCACAGGGTCGTCAAACAGCACCGACATCGCCGCGCCAAGGGCGGTCAGGAACAATGCAAATGCCACATGCCCCTTGCGCTCGCCAGTCTTGTCGGAATGGCGTGTTAGCAGCAGCATGCCTGCTGCTCCGAAAAAAAATGGGACTGCAGTGACAATACCGGTATGGAAATTCGAAAGTCCAAAGCCTTTGACGATGGTCGGCAAGAAGAAGCCGACGCCGTAGCTCATGCCGCCTAGCGAGAAATACACTGCCGCCAGCGCGAGAATTCGTGGATCCGATATCGCCTTGAAAAAGCTCGGCCGACCCACTTTCTCCTTCCGGTGGTGTTCACTGTCCAGGTTCGCGATCAGCCATTGTCGCTCGTTGGCCGCCAGCCACGCTGCTTTGTCAGGCCCGTCGGTCAAGTAACCCAATACGACAAAGGCCATTAGTATCGCCGGAAAGCCTTCGAGAAGGAACAGCCATTGCCACCCCGCAAGTCCAGAGCCGGTGACGTTCAGAAGGGCGCCGGACAGCGGTGCGCCGAGCATTGAGGAAAACGGTGCAGCCAGAGTAAACAGGCCGATGAGCCGCGCGCGGTAGAGCGCGGGGAACCACAGCGTCAGGAAAAGCACCACGCCTGGAAAGAAGCCCGCTTCCGCCATTCCCAGCAGAAAGCGGAACAGGTAAAATGTATACTCATTGGAAAGACCAATGGCGTGTCCGATCGGTTGGAGGAAGGCGAAGCAAGCTGAGATCGCCCCCCAAGTTATCATGATGCAAGCGATCCAACGCCGTGCCCCGACCCGGTCGAGCACCAGATTCGACGGCACGCCCAGCAGAAAATAGGCGATGAAGAACATACCGGCACCGAAGCCGAACATCGAATCGTCCAGCCCCAGACTTGTATTCATCTGTAGCTTGGCGAAGCCGGCATTCACCCGGTCGAGATAGGCGATTAAGTAGCAGAGGCAAAGGAGCGGCACGAGCCGCCACATCGCGCGACGCATCGCGCGCTCTCCGATATCTTCCACCTGGCTATCCCCTTTATGTTTTTCCGTCAGGATTACATGGCCGCTGCGCGTTATGGGCGACCCAGCGTTCCAGGCGTGAAGGCGCGCGTCTTCGCCCGCACTACAAGACCCCGTGGACGAAACGTTGGGCATCGACAGATGCCGCATCAGTTCCCGGACCGGGGTGTTCTGCCTTCCAACCGCGAAGAATCTCACGGGCCTGCTGCAAATTAAGCCCTATGCGATTAGCGCCCGCTTCCAGCATGGCGGCAAAACGAAAGTAATTACCAACCCGGCCGGAAGCCTTGACCCCCATGTTGGGGCCGACGGTGCGGCGAATCAGGCGGTCTTCGGCGGGAGAATCGGCGGCAATCTGCTTCATACGTTCGTAGTAGGGCTCCATGGCCGCCGCCAGCCGTTCGATCTGTTCAGGGCAGTCATGCAACGCGTAGAAGAACTGCTCCACCGGCATGAGTTCCTTCATAATGTGGTGGACCGGGCAGGCAGTGCCGATTACATAAGCTACGGCGACGCCGCGCTCTCCGACCTCGGACAGGCGCGCTTCATAGCCCCCGCCCCGCGGCTCCACGCGGAGATGCGAAAAGATCCAGGCGGCTGTCTCGAAATCGCGCGGCTGCCGGATGGCGTGCTCCGTCACCCAGGATATGGATGCGCCTCCGTCCAGCATTTCGTCCGTAAAAATTTCGGCGGCGCGGATGCTGCCGGCGGGCGTGTGGTACTCGACGGCAATCTCGCGGCCCGATCGCGTGATGCGCCGCTCCACGCCTTCCAGCACGACGCGGTAGGGAAGCACTGGCAGGTTGAAGATGCCGAGTACCCGATCCAACATGTCCGTCTCTTCCTGGCGCCGCGTAAAGTCCGGGACGGAGGAGTAGCAGCCGACGCCCAGGCGCTCGGCCACCTCTTCCAAGGTGAGGCCGCTCAACTCGGCGGGCATGGTGCCTTTGCGCAAACGGGCCCGGTACCAGAATTCCAAGCGAGGAACCCACGCCATGCGATCCGGCACTTCTCCACGGATTGCAGCCAAAATCCGCTCGCGTTCGGTCATTCGCCTTCCACCCTGTTACTATATGTTCGCATTGCGCGAGCGGCCGGGCTTTTTGCGGCAGCAGCATCTGGCCTGGGGTATCGCCGTCATGTTGTTCGCCGGCTCGGTGATCAACTACCTGGACCGGGCGGTTCTGGGAGTGGTGATGCCACAGATCCGGCGAGATCTCCATCTCAGCAATCAGGAATACGGCTGGGCCCTCTATGCGTTCCTCACGGCCTACTCGGTTTCGTACATCCTGGGAGGGCAGCTCGCGGACCGTTTGGGATACCGCCGTCTGGTCGCCTGGTCGGCCGCGTTCTGGTCACTGGCGGGAATGGCTCATGCCTTCATACGGGGGCTGGGAGGACTGGGCATAGTCCGCGCCGCCCTCGGTTTTGGAGAAGCCGCATTTTATCCGGCGGCGATGCGTGGCGTATCCGCCTGGTTTCCCTCAAAGGATCGGGCGAAGGCCGTCGGGCTATTCCTTTCGGCGCTCAGTCTCGGTACGCTGCTCAGCGCACCATTGGTGGCGGGAATCACTGGCCGGTTTGGATGGCGGGTCTCTTTTGTGGCAACCGGCGCATGCGGATTTTTGCTGCTTCCTCCGTGGTTGCTGCTGCACCGCTACATCCGCCGGATCTACGGTACGCCTGATCCGGCGCCGGTCTGCGAGCTTGCGGATCAGAGTAGTAACGCGGTGCCCCTGGGTGACGTGCTGCGGACGCGCAAGTTCCTCTGCATGCTGGCGGCGAAGAGCTGTTCCGATGCGGCTTGGTATTTTTATCTCTTTTGGATGCCCGGCTATTTTCAGGAGGTGCGCGGGATGCCTCTTGCCGCGGTGGGCCGGATTCTCTGGATTCCTTACCTCACAGCCGGCGTCGGAGCTCTAGTGGGAGCATGGCTCAGCAGCGCTCTAATTCACCGCGGACGGACTGTGGACCGCGGGCGAAAAACCATTATGGCTCCTTCCGCGCTGCTCGCGGCCATGGGGGCTACTGTATATCTCATTCCGGGTCACATGGCACCGATGGCGGTCATGGCGGCAGTTCTATTCGGGCATCAAGCTTGGTCCACCAACATCCATACCTCTATCTCGGAGATCGCGCCGCCCGCTCATATCGCCGTGCTCTATGGCTTTACGGGCGCTGCCGGCACCATGATGGGAGCCGCGGTCCAGTTGGTGATCGGTCCCGTGGTGGACGTGGCCGGCTACCAACCGATCTTCATCGGGGCAGGGCTGGCATACTTGTTCGCTACGCTTTTTATTTTTTCGGCGGGAAAGATCGAGCCGATTGGCATGATCATCACGGTCGCCGAACGGGGAAACGCAACGGGCAGGGATCCTGCCGCTCGGCTCCCTCTCTCTGTCAGGTTGGGGGAAGCACGCAACCGCACGATGCCGGCGGCATCGTGATCTCCTCGAACGCCGTTTCTGGACCGAACCTAGCATAGTCCGCCCGTACCGACTATCCCCCCGGAAGAATCGGTGAAAGGTGACCTCCGATTTTACGAAACGATGCTGCCGTTGTGAGCCATGGTGATCGCCTGTGGCTGCCAGCTCTTTCAAAAGCCCTCCTTTGGTAGCAGCAGGCAAGCAGGAGGATCGATCCTCGCCTGACATTCGCCAGTGCTTAGAGCCTGAGACAACGGCGCGTGAGAAGGGCAAGGAGCGGGGAAGAACGGCGAACGCCCTCCTGCTCCCACGAGCGCCCATTCGCTGACGTGTGTATTATGGGTACGACGCCATTCGCCATGTGGACGGGAGGTGTGTGATCGAGCCGCTTCAACAGAGATTGGAGGGTGGGGCAGAACAGGCGCGGGCGGAAGAGACGCTCTCGCAGATGAGCTTGCGGGAGAAGATCGCAGTGCTTTCCGGCAGCACGCCGTTCTGGAAGGGGTTGGCCGAGATGGTCGGCGGCGGCTACAGTCGGCATCCGTGGCCGGCCGGCGAGACACCAGGGCTGGATGCGCCTGGGGTGCAATTCCTCGATGGTCCGCGCGGGGTGGTACTTGAGGGAGCGACGACGTTTCCGGTAAGCATGGCTCGCGGTGCGGCCTGGGACGTGGAGATGGAGGAGCGGGTAGGGGACGCAATCGGCCGCGAAGCGCGGGCGGGCGGAGCGAACCTTTTCGGCGGTGTATGTATCAATCTGTTGCGCCATCCTGCCTGGGGGCGGGCGCAAGAGACCTACGGCGAGGACAGCTATCATGTGGGCATGCTGGGCGCGGCGCTGACGCGAGGCGTCCAACGGCACGTCATGGCGTGCGTGAAGCACTATGCGTGCAACTCGATGGAGAATGCCCGATTCCGCGTGGATGTCCGGGTCGATGCACGCGCGCTCCGGGAGGTCTACCTGCCGCACTTCAAGCGGGTCGTGGACGCTGGCGTGGCGGCGGTGATGACGTCGCTCAACAGCGTGAACGGAGCGTGGTGTGGGCAGAACCGCGAGCTGATCCGGGAAATTCTGAAGGGCGAGTGGGGCTTTGCCGGGTTCACGTTGACTGATGGCATGTTCGGCATGCGGGATGCGAAGACGGCGATCCTCGCGGGACAGGACCTCGAGATGCCCTTTCGGTCGATGTATACCGCCGATCTGGAGCAGCTGGTGGAGGCCGGCGAGGTGTCCGCGGAACTGGTGGATGACGCCGCACGGCGGATTTTGCGGCAGCAGTTCCGGTTCGCCGGGAGGGGGGCAGACGACTCGGCAAGGCGCGGCGAAGTGTCCCAGGACCACCGGCGGCTGGCGTTGGAGGTGGCCGAGAAGTCCATAGTGTTGTTGAAGAACAGGGACAGCCTGCTGCCGTTAACCGGGCAGGAACGGGTGGCCGTGATCGGGCGGCTAGCGAATGTGGCAAATACGGGGGACGAAGGTTCGAGCAACACTCATCCGGCATACGTGGTCACCCCACTGGAGGGACTGCGGGAGTCTGCGCTGGCCGCAGGACTGACCTACGATGATGGGAATGATTCCGCGCGAGCGGCGCAGGTGGTGAGGCAGGCTGATCTGGCACTGGTGGTGGTCGGCTATACGCACGTGGACGAGGGTGAGTTCATTTCGCCGGGCGCCGATCCGGAGATCCTGAGGCTTTTCCCGGCGCCGGTTTCGGCGGAGGAAGCGACGATTGCGGCTCAGATGCAGCAGGCGGTGGCAACTGCTTCGGCCCGTGAGGGCGGTTTTTCGTTGGGCGGTGACCGGAAGCGGCTGACGCTGCACGAAGAAGACGAAGCTCTGATTCAAGCGGTGACGGCGGCCAATCCGCGCACCGTGGTAGCGGTGATGGCGGGCAGCGCGGTGATTATGGAGACATGGCGCGAGGCGGCGGCTGCAATCCTCATGCTGTGGTACCCGGGCATGGAAGGTGGTCGGGCGCTGGCGAAGGTTCTGCTGGGGCAAACCAACCCGAGCGGTCGGCTGCCGTGCACATTCCCGCGCCGGGAGGAGGACCTGCCGGCGTTTGACCGCGACGCAGCCTCTGCGGAGTACGACCTGTGGCACGGCTACCGGAAACTGGAGCGAGACGGAGCGAGCTCGGCGTTTCCGTTCGGGTTCGGGCTTAGCTACACAACCTTCGAATATGTGGCGCTGACCGTGGAAAGCGACCGTGTGGGTTCGGCGGACACCATCCGGGCGACGGTGACCTTGGCGAACACGGGGCCAGTTGCGGGCGACGAAGTGGTGCAGATGTACGTGCGCGCTCTGGATTCGCGAGTAGAGAGGGCACGGCGTGAGCTGAAGGGCTTTGCCCGCGTGCGCGTCAAAGCTGGGGCGAGCGCCAAAGTCGTGGTGGAGATACCGGTCGCCGAGCTTGCGTATTACGACGTAAGCCGCGGTTGGATAGTCGAGCCTGGGCGATATGCACTGATGGCAGGGCGGCACGCGGAGGACGCCGGGACGCTGGAGCGTGTGATCACGGTGGAATAATTGTGCCTGGAGCCCAGCGGCGTCGGCGCCATCAGCAGTGCTGCCACCGCGCCGACCACGGCTCCCAGCATGAAGAATGCCGCTCGGCCTCCCGCCCTTGTATCTCTCATAGTCTCTCCTTAGCCGAAAGAAAGCGTTCCCCATTCCGAGCTTAGCGTTTTCCAATCATCTGCATTGCCGCGTCTCCCGTCGCGGAAACTTGGCGCGTCGCTAGCCCTAAGTCCGGTTCTGGGAAGCGCCGGCCTTCCGGGAGATTCTCGGGCGGCGGTCTCTGCCGGACAACTGCCTTGGCGCCCAGCTGTCGAACACCCGACCCCCGGGACCGGCTGGTTCCTTCTTCGGCTCCGCGGACGACTTCGGCTCCGTCGGCCGCAGGGCCGGTGACGGCTTCCTCGACCGAGTGCGCCCGCCGGGATGCGAAGACCGCATCCATGGAGTGTCAATGGTCCGTGGAGGCGATAGCTGTTCCCGGCAGCAGGTGATTCAGGAAGCATTAACGGTGGAAGGGCTCTTCTAGCCAGGAATCGGCTCCCGGCACCGCTCCGCCCTCTCTCCGAGATGGAATGAGTTCTTCATGTGGGTTCCCGCACAACCCCTGATGAAAACGCGGTGGTGTCAGCGTAAGCTATTGTTGCCGCGTGGCCCAGAGGTCATCGGCCTTAATGGTGCGGTATCCAGCCCGCGAATGAGTTTGACCCGGACGCTTTCAGGCACAACACACTGTCGCCCTCTTTATTGAGGAGCACGCGAGGGAGAATCTCTTCACGCAGCGTCCTTGGCCACGCGGTAAGGAGAGTTGCCATGGAAGTGCTATACCCACGTTGCTGCGGTTTGGATGTGCATAAGTCGTCGATTGCCGCGTGTGCTTTATTGCGCGAGCAAGGCCGGATCCACACGGAGCGCCGCCGATTTACCACAATGACTCAGGATTTGGAGAATTTGGCTGCCTGGCTTCGGCAGCTTCAGGTGACACATGTAGCCATTGAATCGACAGGAGTCTACTGGAAGCCAGTATGGAACGTACTGGAGGGACACTTCACTATCGTCCTGGCCAACGCCCAGCATGTGAAGAACGTGCCTGGACGAAAGACCGACGCGAAGGACAGTGAGTGGATTGCGGAGTTGTTGCAGCATGGGCTTCTACGAAGCAGCTATGTTCCGCCGGAGATCATTCGAGACTTGCGAGATCTGACCCGTAGCCGCGCCACTCTCTCGCAAGAAGCCTCACGACTTGCCAGCCGGATTCAGAAGGTCCTAGAAGACGCAAATATTAAACTCTCCAGCGTGGCCAGCAACACGCTCGGTAAAAGTGGGCGTGCCATGCTGGACGCCCTTGTGGCCGGCCAGATCGACCCAGAGCAACTGGCGGATCTAGCGCTCGGCCACTTGCGGGCCAAAATCCCGCAGTTACGGTCGGCGCTGGAAGGCAAGATTCGGGAACACCATCGCTTCTTGTTGAAGCGGCTATTGCATCAATTGCGGTTTATCGAGAACGAGATCGACCTGCTGGACCAGCGTTTGGAAGGACTCGGCCAGCGGGATCCGGCGCTGGCCGCCGCAGTGGCTCGTTGGACCACTGTGCCGGGTGTGGATCGTGTTGCCGCTTGGAGCTTAGCAGCAGAGATCGGCATTGCCATGGAGCAATTCCCCACAGCAGCCCACCTGGCGAGCTGGGCCGGGCTTTGTCCCGGGAATTGCGAGAGTGCCGGAAAGCGTCTGAGCGGCAAGACACGCAAGGGCAGTCCCTGGTTGGGTCGCATGACCTGCCAGTGCGCATGGGCGGCCGCACGCACCAAGAACACTTACCTTTCGGCGCAATTCCGACGCCTTGCGGCCAAGCGTGGCAGGAAGCGTGCCATTATCGCAGTTGCTCACAGCATTCTGGCCATTGCGTACCACCTGCAAAAGAAACGGTGCGATTACCGTGATCTGGGCAGCGAATACTTTGATCGGCTCAATGCTGACGGCCTCAAGCGCTACCTCGTCAGGAGACTGGAAGCTTTAGGCCACAAGGTTACTATCGAAGCGGCTGGCAACGCTGCATGAACGGCGCGAGTAACTGTTTTCGAGGGAGAAGGCTGGCCTCTCACGGGATGCGATATGCTCCCGGTTACGCACTCGAAGTGCAAAGGAGACCGGCCATGAAGAAGCGTAGCAGTTCTCAGAAGCGTCAGAAGGTAAAGGTGAAGCCCAAGGGCGCACAGGAACGCGTGACGATCGGGATGGATCTGGGAGACAAAACAAGTCGGTACTGCATGCTGGGCAAGGAGGGTGAGATCTTGCGGGAGGGGCAAGTTGCTACCGCGAAGGCTGGGATCGTGGAAGCGTTTGGATCTTTAGGGCGGATGCGGATCGCCATCGAGGTCGGAACCCATTCACCCTGGGTGAGTCGTTTGTTACTCAAGTTGGGGCATGAAGTGATCGTAGCCAATCCAAGGCAGGTGAAGCTGATCACGGAGAGCAGCCGAAAAGACGATCGATTGGACGCTCAAACCTTGGCGCGCCTGGCGCGAATTGATCCCCAATTGCTGCGACCGATTCAACATCGCAGCGAGAAGGCACAGGGCGCCTTGATGATCATCCGGGTACGAGCTGCACTGGTGGCGGTGCGGACCAGCTTGGTGAATACCGTGCGGGGCTTGGCGAAGTCGATGGGTGAACGATTACCACAGTGTGATGCGGACCAGATGGGTGTCGCTCGAGCTATCTCGCTGCCGCCGCAGCTGCGGCAGGCGCTGGAACCGTTGCTGAAAGAAGTGGAGTCGTTGACTGAGAAGATAAAGAACAGTGATCGTGAAATCGAGCAGATCGCCCGGAAAGATTATCCGGAAACGGAACTCCTGCAGGAAGTCGGCGGAGTCGGGCCGTTGATCGCTCTGACATTCATACTCACCATCGAAGACAAGAACAGGTTCCAGAAGAGCCGGGATGTCGGCTGTTATGTGGGGCTGCGGCCCCGGCGCAGCGATTCGGGGCAGAGCCAACCGCAATTACGAATCACCAAGGAGGGCGACCCGTACCTGCGGACGATGCTGGTGCAAGGAGCACAATACATCATCAGCCGCCGGGGACCGGATACCGATCTAAAGCGATGGGGCCTGCACCTGGCTAAACATGGTGGAAAGCGCGGCAAGAAACGAGCGGTTGTGGCGGTTGCGCGAAAACTGGGGATCTTGCTTCATCGGCTGTGGGTGACGGGTGAAGTATACGAACCATTGCGCAATCACAACGCACGACAGGAGCAGAAAAAAGCTGCCGCTTGACAGGATCTGAGACCAAATCGCCGAGTTCGGGTGACTGCGGCACGCGCCAGGAACAACGTCTCCGGAAACAGAGACATTCAGTTCGGCTCCGAGACGGCAGCACCCGTTTCCAATCGAGGACACCCAGCTGGCACCGGGGCAATAGCTCCACGAAGAGTGCGGATGGAAGTAGGGCGAATCGGTGGTTTGAGAATTGGGATGGCAGCATTGTGCGCCTCCCGCTGGTCGGCGATCGGCTGTATCGAAGGCCGAGCAAAAAACCTTTCTAAGAAGGAAAGGCTGGAGGCCAATCTTGCCTCCCGTTGGTCGGCAGTCTGGCTGTACGGTTGACACGACCAAGAAAAACGGCTTGACAGGGGCCGGCCTTCTCATGGAAGTGGCGCGTTACCCGTCCCAAGCTTCCCAGAACCCGACTTGGACGAAGCCGCTTCGCGGCAGGCGTTCGGTTCAGCGTCTTCGGTTTGTCACGACGATTGCGGCGGCACCGACTTGGAAGTACGATACAGAGAAGATGCATGCACTGATCGGGCGCCACCAAGACCGACATTGCCGCGAAAAGCGGCGAGCTATACAAAATATGAAAGTCTTCCTGCAATTGCTCGCGCCGTGGCTGCTGGTCTACGGGGCCTTGGCGCAAGATTCCGCTTTCGAGAAACGCGACGTGATGATCCCCACGCGCGACGGCGTCAAGCTGCACACTGTCATCTTTACTCCACGCGACGCCTCGGGCCCTCTGCCGATCCTGCTGGAGCGTACTCCGTACGGCGTTCTCGACGGAGGATAAGGCGCTGCTCGCCCGCTACCCGCATTTGGTCGCCGATGGCTACATCTTCGCCTTTCAGGATATTCGCGGCCGCTTCAAATCCGAAGGCCAGTTCGTGATGCAGCGTCCCCCGCGCGATCCGGAGCGACCCCAAGAGCATCGACGAAGGCACCGACACCTACGACACCATCGAATGGATGATCCACAATGTGCCCGGCAACAATGGGCGCGTGGGGATCCTGGGTATTTCCTACGGCGGCTGGCTGACGACCATGGCGCTGCTCGAGCCGCACCCCGCGCTCAAGGCCGCTTCCGAGCAGGCGTCGCCCGCCGACATGTTCCTGGGCGACGACTTCCATCACAATGGCGCCTTCCGCCTGAGCTACGGATTCGAATACGCCGCCATGATGGAAACCGCCAAGGAGGCCAATACCCATTTCGAGTTCGATCGCGCCGACACCTACCAGTGGTACCTCGACCTGGGCGCGCTCTCGAACGTCAACGAGAAATACCTGCATGGCAAGCTGCCCACCTGGAACGATTTCGTCAACCATCCCAACTACGACGAGTTCTGGCAGAAGCAGGCCTTCCCGCGCTACCTCCATACGCCCAAGGTTCCCAACCTGAACGTCGGCGGGCTGGTGGGACCAGGAGGATTTTTACGGCCCGCTGAAGATCTACGAGCTGTTCGAAAAGGACGATCCGAAGCATTGAACTATCTCGTGGCCGGCCCGTGGAACCATGGCGGCTGGGCGCGCACGGACGGCAGCAAGCTGGGCGAGATCCCGTTCGACAGCAACACCAGCAAGTATCTTCAAGACACAGATCGAAGCGCCGTGGTTCGCTTACTGGCTGAAGGACAAGGGCACGCGCGACTTCCCGGAAGCGCATGGTCTTTCGAGACCGGCACCAACCGGTGGGAGAAGTACGATTCGTGGCCGCCGCGCTCGGCCCAGCCGCGCGAAGCTCTATTTCCGCGCCGACGGCCGCTTGTCCTTCGACGCGCCCGCGGACGACGGCTCGGACAGCTACATCTCCGACCCCGCGCACCCGGTGCCTTACCGCCATCGGCCGATCAGCCCGACCTACCCTGGCGGCGGCTGGCCGGCGTGGCTGGTGGAGGATCAGCGCTTCGTCGATAACCGGCCCGACGTTCTGACCTGGCAGACCGAGCCGCTGAAGCAGGACGTCAAGATCGCCGGCGATATCGTGGCGCAGCTATTCGCTTCCACCACCGGCTCCGACAGCGATTGGGTGGTGAAGCTGATCGACGTCTATCCGGAATCGAACCCGGAGAATCCCTCGCTGGCGGGCTACGAGCTGATGGTCGCCGATGAGATTCTGCGCGGCCGCTTCCGCGAGAGCTTCGAGCATCCCAAGCCGATCGTGCCCAACCAGGTGACCGCCCTACCGGATCGACCTGCACACCAACGATCATGCTTTCCTGAAGGGCCATCGCATCATGGTGCAGGTGCAGAGCACCTGGTTTCCGCTGTACGATCGCAATCCGCAGAAGTACGTGGACAATATCTTCCTGGCGAAGGATTCGGATTACCAGAAGGCGGAGCAAAAGGTGTACCGATCGAAGCAGTATCCTTCTCATGTGGTGCTGCCGATAGTGCGCTAGGAGGGCGGGTGATGAGTCGCCAGTGATTCCGTAAACCGGGATACCGCCCGGGGCGGAAGCTTCTGTGCCTCAAGCCTCTCCCAGGGTTGCGTCGGAGTCGATCATTTTTGCAAATCTCAATTGGTATCCTTCAGGGCTTCAACGTCGATCCCCATTAATTGATCGCCAAGACACCGGGGGCCCCACGTCCCACATGATAAAATGCTGGGGCCATGAGAGTCCTACTCCTGCTGTGCTTTCTGAGCTTGGAGCCGGTGACTGCCGGTGAACCCGCCCGCCTGCAGTTTTCGCGGGTTGGGCCCACTCGGATTGGCCTGTTCCTCGCCAATGCCGACGGCCGCAAGGAGCGTGCGCTGCTGCCGGCGGACAGCCTGGACTATAACCCCTCTTTTTCCGCGGATGGGAAGTGGATTGTATTCACCTCCGAGCGCGGCGGATCGGCGGACATTTACCGGGTGCATCCCGACGGCAGCGGACTGGAGCGGCTCACGGACGATCCCGCTTTTGATGACCAGGCGGCACTGTCGCCGGATGGATCGACGCTCGCGTTTGTATCCATCCCGGGAAGGCGGCTTTGCCAACATCTGGCTGCTGGATCTGTCGAGCCCGGGGCGGCGCGCCAGGCCGATCGCAAAGACCGAACGCGGGCAGCTTTCGGCCGAGCTGGTCGCCGGACGGGAAGTGGATTGCATTTACTTCCGATCGCGACACCGAGTCGCGCGCGATGGGACGGCGGGTGGGAGTTAATCCAGTCGACGGCGCTGTATATCGTTCGGCCGCGATGGGAGTCTCGCTGCGGCGCCTGACAGAACCTGGGCGGCTATGCCGGGTCGCCGCGATGGAGTCCGGATGGGCGGCGAATCGTGTTTTACCGGTCGACGCCGCAAGACGTCTACCCCGGGACGGTTCGGCCGCAACCGTCCTGCGGTATCGCAAATCGTGTCGATCGACGTGGAGTCGGGTGCGGTCCACGAATATACTTCAGGGCCCCGGATTGAAAGTCGCGCCACAGTGGCTGCCGGATGGCGAGATCGGATTTCTGCAAAAGTTCGGCGATGCGAAAGGGCTGGCGTTCGTGTCCGGCAAGACCGGGTGCGCCGGCGTCATGCGAAATCCGTCGTGGTCGGCGGACGGCAAGACGGTGGTTTACCAGAAGCCGATTGACGCCCCGGCGCCGCGAAATACTTCCGGTTTTCAGCCGCGATCCCGAGTTCTCGCTCTATCGCACCGGCAACTTCCCCGCCTGGTCGCCGGCGGGAGACCGTTTCGTGGTGACGGTGGGCACGGAGCTCCAGCTGTTCGATGCGAAGGGTGAGAACAGCCGAACGATTTACAGCGAGCGGCAAGGACGGTCAGATAACGTTTCCGGCCTGGTCGCCGGACGGGAAAGTGATCGCGTTCGGCGTTCGGCTCCTACTTCAGCGGCCACGCCAAGCCCGCCGTAATCGACAACGGTGAATGCGGACGGCGCGGGATTCCGGAAGTGACCGAAGGGACCGGGAAATGCCGGTTTTCCGAGTTGGTCGCCGGACGGCAAACAGATCGTATATCGCGTGGCAGGATCGGAGCAGGGCTTGCGAATTCTAAACCTGGAGGATGGCAAAGTCGTCGACACTCACCACGGAATACGACAACTTTCCCGCTTGGTCGCCGAAAGGGGATCTGATCGAGTTCACGAGCTTCCGCGACGGCGATTTCGAGATTTATACTGTCAAGCCGGACGGCTCCGGCGTTCGGCGGCTGACCCACACGGGAGGCAACGACGCGCACGGAATATGGTCGCCGGACGGCGAGTGGATCGTGTTCAGCAGTTCCCGCCTGGGGTGGAAGGACGAGGCGTTGGTGAGCGACTACGGACCGCAGCCCTACGGAGAACTATTCGCGATGCATGCGGATGGAAGCGGGGTCCGTCAGTTGACCGATAATCAATGGGAGGACGCGCTCCCTGCGTTTCAGCCGAAATCGAAATGAGCTCAATGGCCGGCATGAACGCCGGCGTCGGATGTCGCTGATCCGGACACGGGCAAAGCGCAACTCATTGCACCAAAGCCAAAATTGCTCGGATGAGCGACTTCCCGTACTGGTTTTCGGGCGCCAGCATATCGAAATGTCCGGAACCTTCGAGCTTAAGTACGGTGAGGGAGTCTCCCTTGGCGGTCGCTGCGGCTTCGTACTTGCTGACGAGGCCATAGGAGCCTAGTAGCAGTCCGCCTGCAACGATCGTTTGCGGAACTCCGGTCGGCAGCAGGGGCAAAGCTGAACCATCGCGGTAGCGTTCGGGGCGTTCCGCCTCAGTACCGCCCATGAACTGCGTGATGCCGGGAACCGGACAAAACTTCATTTCGAGCGGTTGAGCCGGCGCCATGTCCGGAGGGCCATCGACATTCACAACCCCTCTGACGTGCAGAGGCTTCTTAGAGTAGAGAGGACTCGAGCGAGGCAATTTCGAACGGGCCGCGAGCCAGTGTACGAGCGGTCCACCGGCGGAATGTCCAACGAGGATAACACGCTGAAGGTCCAACCGATTGGCTCGCGCAATAGTCCGCAAAAAATCCGCGCCCGCGGCCAAATCGAGGAAACTGCCGGGCCATCCGCCGCCAGGATTGCCGGCGCGCCGGTATTCCAGGTTCCAGGTGGCGACGCCGGCGTCAACCAATGCCGCGGCCAGCGGGCGGAGTGGTTCAAACGTCGTATCACGCGGGTCCCGTCTAGGGAGACGATCCACAAAGCATCCTCCATGGACCAGGATGACGACAGGATGCAACCCATGCGTCTTGGGCAAACGTAGCTCGCCAAACTGTAAGGCATCCTTGCCATAGGCCAGTTTGCGATCCGCCTCGGCGACGGGCTGCTTCCACAGATCGGCGGGCTGGATGCTCTGTGCCCTGATCACGGCGGGACCCAGGAGAAGAACGAAGCCCAATCTCGCGGAAAGCATCCCGGCATTATACAAAACGGCCGCATCACGGTCAGACTGAACAGGTCCCGAGTCAAAGTGGACATCCCTGGCGATAGCTACAGCCAGCACCCGGGGGCGAAGTCATCTGTGGTTTCGGGCAGATCGTCGGCCATCCGGAGAATGGCAGAGACGGGCGGGCAGGCTGGCGCTCGCCATTCCTGTTGCAAAATCCCCTTCCCACCAGTAAGGCGCCGGAAATCCCTCCTGGAGGGCCATCTTCGGTATTTCGCTTGATCTCCCCGCCCCTTCGAGGTAGGGTCCACATGGGTACCGATAATGCCCATTATGAGGACCTAAATGACTGAGCTGATTGCAGTTCCACAAGCGGACCAATGGAGCCGCCTGAAGGCGCTGGTGCTGGACAGCGTCTCCTCCCCGATTACGCGCCGGGTTTACAACCTCGGCCTGGACGAGTTTTTCGGCTGGTACGGGCAAGAGCTGCGGCCGGGCTTCACCAAGGCCACCGTGGCCGCCTGGCGGGTTGCCCTGGAGGGGCGCGGGCTGGGCGCCGTTTCCATCAATGTCCAGATGACGGCTGTCCGGAAGTTGGCGGTAAAGGCCGCTGACAACGGGCTGCTGGCGCCCGAGCTGGCCAACGGCATCACGCGCGTGAAGGGAGTGGCGTCCAAGGGCGTGCGTCTCGGCAACTGGCTGTCCGTCCGGCAGGCCCAGACGCTGCTGAACGCGCCGGACGCCACCACGCCCAAGGGGCTGCGCGACCGGGCTGTCCTGGCCGTCCTCTTGGGCCGTGGGCTGCGGCGCTCCGAGGTGGCGGCTCTGACCATGGGGCGCGTCCAGCAGCGGGATGGGCGCTGGTGCATTGTCGACCTTGTCGGGAAGCATGGTCGGGTCCGGACGGTCCCTATGCCAACGTGGGTCAAGGTGGCGATCGATGCGTGGACGTCTGCCGCCGGCGTCGCCGAGGGGCACGTCTTCCGGGCGGTCAATCGGGGCGGTCAGGTGCAGGTTGCCGCGCTCAGCGAGAAGATCGTCTGGCAGTTGCTCCAGGGATACGCTGCCGCCGCGGGTGTTCCCGGAATCGCGCCGCACGATTTGAGGAGGACCTGCGCGAAGTTGTGCCGCGCCGCAGGCGGCGAACTGGAACAGATTCAACTGCTGCTCGGACACGCTTCCGTGCAGACAACCGAGCGTTACCTTGGCACGAAGCAGGATCTGGTCCACTCACCGAATGATGGGATTAAGCTTCGCATTTTGACGTGATCTGCCCGAGCTAAGCCGCTCTGGCTGCGACTGCTCAAACAGCACTTTCCAAGGCTACAGGCCAACGAAAGATCCAACTTGCCTTCCGTGCCTCGAATCGTACCTCGTCGCGAGCCGTGCGGAAGTGCCGCCGCACGTCCACCAAGCCACGCATGGGCTCATTCGAGCATTGATGCGGGTAGCTGGCGCTGAAAGGCGACAGCGGAATTAGCAATCAGGGTAGCCAGCAGCCGACTCGCCGCCGCCCTCAGGCCGCCGCCATCACCGCCCCGCACTGTCCGGCTTGTGTGACAGGCGCTTTGCCCGCCCATGAACCCCGAGTTTGGCCGCCGCTTTCATGCCCGTGTTGATCGCGTTCTCCACCGCCAACCGTTCCCGGCACGTGGGGCAGCAGTCGAGGTGCTCTTCGACGCGCTGGGCGCGATATCGGGAATGGCGGCGCATGGCATATTCCTCCAATGTGGATTCCGGGATGTGCATCGTCGATACCTGAAATGCTCAAACCCGTTGCGCCTGTGACGAGTTGCGCTGGCCAATTCGCGACCCGTACGCACGCGGCCGGCTGAATCCGTCGCTGCGGTACTCAGGATCGCGGCGGGGCTGCAAATTCCGGCAGCGCAGCTGGTCGCCGATGTGGAAAGGCTGCTCGGCGGTGCATGGCGGAGGGAACCGGGCGGTTAATGACCGGCCGGCTGCTGCCCGCCACTTCGTCGGAATCTTCCAACTCCCGCAAATCCCGACAAACCGCTCAGCGCAGGCTCACCTCGCTGAAGCGCACGCCGCCCTCCTGCCCCAGCTCCATTACGACGATAGGCACGGCTTTGCCCATCACGGCCAGAATATTCCGATGCCGCGCCTAGATCGGCACCGCCACCATCACCACGACGCACCGCCTCTTGGCATGCCCGCCGCACCGCCGCAAAGCGCTCCAGCAGCTCGATGATGGCGACATCCTCCACGGCACCGACGTGCCCGACGTAGATGCCGTGTTCACCTTCGAGCAGGCCGCCGTGGCTCGGAACCTCGCAAGAGTTCCTGTGTGCCTGGCGCAGCCTCTTTGCCGGCAGAGACCCGGATCTGCGATAGCAGGTACCGCCCCCTTCGGAATACCCGCGTAACGCTACTGCCGCCGCGAGATCTTCCGCGAGGAGCGCTTCTTCGTCTCGGCTGTCACGAATTGCAGCGCTCCGGCCAGTAGTCCGCGAAGTGCATCGGGTTGAATCCTCGTGAGCCTCGCCAGCACGCCGGGATAGGCGACGTAATGCTCGGTCACATAATAGACGTCCGGAGCTTCGGCCAGCAATTCCTCACGGCGGGCAAAATCTATCCGGACCACCAACGACCCGGGCTCCGCTGAACGGTGTGATGCTACGCAGGCGAAAACTTTCCCTCTGATTTTCAACGCTGGTTGCCCAAAACTCGTCGATTCCTCAACGCCGGGAAAGCTGAGCCCGATTTTCCGAACTTCTATCGAAATCCGGCTCCCCTTTGGTCATTCCAAGCATTATACGAAGAACAGCGAGCTTGCAACGAGGTTCGCATGGGACTGCCGAGGACTCGTGCCCAGGCCCCGACTATAGTGGGGACCAGCGATCACCGCGCCGGCATACGAGCGTATCTTTTGTCGGAAATTTCCAACTTCTGAAAATCCCGACAATCCGTTCAGCGCAGCTCCACCTCGCTGAACCGCACCACGCCGCCTTCCTTCCGCACCGCCAGAATCGTCAGCCGCAGCGCCCTCTCAATAACGGCGAGAAGAGTCCGGTACCGCGCCTCCACCCTCTCCCACGACTACCGCAATACACCGATTCCCCCCATACCGCCGCCTGACCGCCGCCCAGCGCTCGACGAGCCCGATGATCGCCCGGTCGTCCACGGCTCCGACGTGCAGGACATAGAGCCCGTCCTCGCCTTCGAGCAGGCCGGCGTGGCCACGCACCTCGATCGCGCCGAGAAGCTCCGCGAGCGCATCCACGATGGCGCCGGTGATGACTGCTTCCCGCGCGGGCGCCGGCTGGGCTTCTTCGCCCCCGTGAAATCGGCGGCGGCGGATACCTCGTGGAGCGGGCGGTCATGCTCCAGACAACCTCGCGCGGCAAGTTGATCTCCACGGCGTCGTCCGCGCCCTAGAGAAGAAAATCTTGTTGGACGCTTTCGGGAAGTTGACCGGAACCGCCAAGTCGCCGTCACGAGGCAAGGACGCCGATTAAGATCCGCACACGCCCAAGGAGAACCGCGCGCTATAAGCGCACAACGGGGTTTATCGGCAGCGCCCGGCACCTACGTGCCCGTACTTCGCTCGTCGATCCCGCACCGTCCGCATCGGCGCGCTTGTCCTTCGCCGGCTACTACCTGTACGTCGGCAGCGCCTTCGGCCCCAGCGACTCCGGGTCCGAATCGAGCACCACTCCCGCCGGGGCCGCGCGCCCGCACCGGCGCGTTGATTACCTGCGGCGGTACATCCGCCGGAGGCGGTGCGGTAACGCAGGCCGAAAAGCCGCAGCTAACGATGAGAGCGTGCAGTCCTGGGGTGTATCGATTTGCCGCGGGCTCGCCCCGACTCAACGCTCCTCGCGCGATCTCCAGTTTCCCGTCCATTCCCCGCGTTCAGCAGTTGCTGCAATCTCCCAATCAGGTCTTCGGCCGCGAAGGGCTTCTGCAAAAAATGCGCGCCTTTCGGCAACAGGCCCTTCGCAGACAAGCTTTTTGCGGACTCCTCGGATATGAAGAGCACCCTCACGTCCGGATGTGCCGATTGGAACCGTTTGGCGATCTCCAGTCCATTGGTTGTGGTCAGCACAGCCTCGACGATCAGCAGATCGATCGCACCGGGCTGGCGTTCGACCAAGTACTCCGCATCCGCCAGCGTCCCGGCTTCCAGGACCATGTGTCCATCGAATCGCAATGTCTCCGCAAAAACAGTGCGGACGGTGTGATGGTCGTCGACAAACAGGATCGTGCTCACCGGACCCTCCCGTGCATCTTTCCGTGTTATCAGACCCACCGGAGCGATGCGCAAGTATCTCTCCAATGTGCGCCATGCGCCCGCGGAAGTTGCCCCCGTTCACGTCAGAGCCGGGATTACATGCTCCGCCATATGGTCTCGACCCCGTGGAATCGCCAAAATCACAGCCTGGTCGCTCTGGTTCCGCGACACACCGGAAGAAAGCAGGTCCGTTTCCACGGAGGAACCTGCTTCACTGGAATCCCCAGTTACGTTCTAGAAAACGGACACAAGCATTCCACCGAAGCACTGCCTCATCATCGTCGGCGGGCCGAATCGCCTGGGCTTTGCGATACCACTCCATGGCATTCTGAAACAACGCGTATGCCGCCCGGCGAGAACGGTAATCGGGGCGTCGGCGAAACTGAGCAATTGCCTCTCGCTCGTGAATGATGCCCGAATAGTAAGCTCGGTGGTACTCGTTTGGCAAGCCTTCCACAATATGTAGCGCCTCTTTGGAGGTGACCTTTTGCTCGAACTGGTCTGTCAAGGACAAGACCAACACAATAAGGGCCTCCTGGTTGGTTGGATCGACGGCAAGCACGTCCCGACAAATGCTCTCAGCTTGCCCAGCCTGATTCAGGAGACGATAACGTTCCGCTTTTGAAAGCGCTCGAGGGACTGCCTCCTGGGTTACCCGGATCAATTTGGGTGGTCGGCTCGGCTCTTCCGTTTGCAATCCACGAGCAGCTCACGCTTGTTCCCGACTAAGTGCAAGCTCAGGCCGGCTTCGGCGGCGCTTGGAGGAACGACCATATCTAACCGCGTCGGAGAAGGGCACGGGCTTCGAGCAGCCGCTGGCCGCTCACGCTGGCAAATGCTGCGCTATTCCTGTCTGTGCGCGCTAGGACATATCTGCCTCCCAGAACTACAAGTACCTGCCCTTCTCATAACAAATCTCAGCTTGCAGTAGGGCTTCGCCCGGCCCAGAATGATTAACGTCTACCCTGGTGCCGCTGCAGGCCGGCGGCTGGCGATTCGACAAGATCGGAGCGAGTGTATGTCCCACTATTACGCCTTATTTTCTGTCATCTTCATGATTGGCTTCGTGTGTCTGTTTGATTGCATGCACGTGGAAAAGTGGAATGCCCGGTTCTGCAGAGATCGCCTGCTGAGCAGGGAGGAGATTGATCAGCTCCGTAAAGTACTGCTTGCCTGTCAGGAATCATAAGCGCTTCGGAAGGTTGACAATCGGCATCTGGGCCGCCTCGCCATTCTTATAGCCCGTCTGGTCGCAACACAGACTGCGTGGCCACCGCAGCCGCCGCTGCACTGCTTGACAACAGGCACTCCTGGTTGGGAGGAATGATCCGTGGATTGCACCAGCCCCGGAGTTTACTCCGGACGCAGGCCGAAGAAGCGAACAAATACTTTCTGCAGTGGCGCCGCACTCGGGTTATCGAGGAAAGCCCACGCGATGAATCGCAGCAGGAGCGGTAGACGAAACTCCGGATCAGTGATGCGCCGCCGGTCGATGAGTTCGCGCAGCATGAGACGCGGATTCTCGCGGATCTGGTCTAGCATGGCGGTCTGGTGCACGCATGAGATTCCGCAGAAGGGGCTGCATCCCTTGACCATTTGGTACTGCCCTTCGATATCGGCCTGCGTGTAGTCGGCCAGCGGAATGCCCGGATGGCCCCGCTGTTGCGAGCACCAGTGCACGAGCCCGTCCTCGCAGATGTAGAGGAAGCGCGCGCCGGCACGGCAGTGCCAGTTGTTGGGAAGACCGCTGACGAGATTCTCCTGGAAGCGATCATAATGGGCGAAGGAGAAGACGCCGGTCTCCAGCCGCCGGATGTCCTGGTAGACGGGCAACTGGCGCTCGGGGAGAGCCTGGCTCTGGCCGGCGCCATCGTGCGCAATCCCAACCGTGCTGTGAAAGCCGAGCGAGCGGGCGCGCCGCGCGATCACAAGCGCGTCCTCGGGATGGCGGACCCCGATTCCCAGGACGGAGTTGATCGTAATCAGAGAACTCAGCTTCGCGGGCCAGCCACTCCAGCTTTTGCTGCAGGACCCGCAGGGACTTCATCGAGGTCTCATCCGGCTCGACATTATCGATGCTGATCTGGAGGTAATCGAGGCCGGCATCGTTGAGTCCGCGGATGCGCTGGGGCGAGAGCAGGTAGGCGTTGCTGATCAGTGTCGCGAGGACGCCGTGGGAGCGGATCCTGGCGATGATCGCATCTAGATGCGGGTGAAGAAGCGGCTCGCCCCCACTGATGGTGATCACCGACACGCCGAGGGCAGCCAGTTTATCGATCCGGGCCAGCATCTCCGCGAGCGGGACCGGCTGCGACGAGTGGTCGAACTCGTTACAGTAGGTACACGAAAGATTGCAGCGCCGGATGGGAACGATTTGCGCCACCACCGGCCGCGTACGGTGTTGCATCCGCACTTCCCGGCGGCGGCGATCGACGGCGCGTAGCGTCTTGCACAGCCATCTTCCAACCGGCATCTCGCCCCTTCGACCGAATTATGACGCGGAAACCGCCGCCGGATGTGGATCCGGCGTTCCGGCGGGTTGTCTGCAGCACAGTATCGGCGGCCGTTCGCCGCGTTTTGACATGGATATCGTGGTCGGGATTGCGGATGCCACCGGCGCCTCGCGGGGATCGAATAGCTTCCCGCCGAAATCCCTCCCGATGATTTCGTCGGCAAGGGTTTCGACTTCGGTGGGGCCGCCGACCGCGCCCGTATCGCTGGCGGACGGCACTCTACGGCCCTTCACCTTGTCGCGCGCCGGCCCCCGCTTCTAAGCCCGGCAAGTAGACAGCCTCTCCTGCCTCTTGGCGTTGACGGTGTTGCTGGTCTGTTTGATCGCTTCGGCCGTCTTTGTGATCTCGGCGGCCCTCGTGGCCAGGCCGCGGATTTGTATGGATCGATCTGCGGCGACGGCATTGCCGAACGGAGAACGCGCCATTTTCGGGAATGGTCCTCCACTTAACATAATGCCGACCCTGGAATATATTACACTCCGTGTAGCCAGCGCGGGATCAATGCTCCACGCAAGCCCAGAGAACCAAAGGGGTTGCCTGTGTTTGGCAAATGGTCTGCATATGACTCCGCTCGGAGGCTGAACATGCAGTTAGTCGATCAGCAACCTGATACCGGCAATGATCTCGAGCCCAACAGCGGAGACAAGCCGACGCAGAAGACCTTTCCCGCTAGCTTGCCGAGGCGGAGAAGACGCGATGTTTTGGATGACGAGGAGCATCCCAGGAACTCGCATGTGCTGCTATGGACGATCGCGGCCGTGGCTCTGGCGACCCTGATCGCCGCGGGCGCCTACAGTTATCGGACGGTGGGACCAAACCTCAGCAGGCTGAGTCTGCTGCCGGCGATGCAGGACCAGATCGGCGCAGCCGGACGGAGGATCGACGCGGCGGAAGAGGCTCTGCGGAACTGGACAAGCCAGCGGGACGCCTGGAACAAACGCCTTGGGGCGATGGAGGCCAGAATCGACGGCGTTCTCCGCGCCGCCCGCAAACAGACGGAGGAAATCGTTGGCCGCTCGCAGCAGAATATGCGGGCGGAACTCGACCGGCGCACCGCAAGCCTGCAGACCAAGCTAGACCGGGTTCAGACCGCCCAGCAATCGGCGGACACCCAACTGAGCCGGGTAGAGGAGCAGCTCACCCAGATGCAGGCCGCGAATAACCGGGAGGTGGGGCAACTTCGCGAAGAACTCCGCCAGGCCAAAAGCGACAATACTGCAGCCATGGCGGACGCCGATCGACGGATTGCGAGCGTTGACCAACGGAGCAGCCAGAGCGCAAGCGATCTGCAGTCGATCCACCGTAAGGTAGATCAGCAACGCATGGAGTTCGAGGTGGCGGTGAATCACGATCGTGAGCTGGCGCAGGGTGTGAGCATGGATGTGAGCCATACGGATGTCTTGCACCAGCGTTTCGAGGGCTGGATATGGCTTATGCCGGATCGCAAAACGATCTGGCTGCACAGCCGCGGGATCCAGCAGCCTCTGACCTTTTACACCGAGGGAGATCAAAGGCCGCGTGAACTGGTGATCACTCGCGTCACGAAGTATTCGGTGATCGGCTACATTCTCATGCCGCGCCAGAACGCCGCTGACACCACCGGCGCGAGCCGGTTCGATACCAGGGGATTAGCCGGTCCTGTTTCCCCAGGAACTAACTAGCAGGGACGCGGCGCGCGCGTATGTCCGGGTAAGGCGATGAGCAGGAGGAGCGGGTGCACGGTGTCGGTCAATGCCGCTCCTCTCCTCGATCTTACGGCCGAGTGACCAGCTCTATCCACCGTGGCGGGCACAAAGAAAGCGCAGGGGAACAAGAATCCGATTTCCGTCCCGGTTTAGCTCCGCGGTCAAACATTGCGTCGCAACAGACTGATTCACTGCGCGTCCATCCCGTTGTAGGCGCGCGCGGTACTCACGCGAACTCCTGTCGGTGGCCTCTAGAAACCGCCCCAGGCAAAGCCGGCTTGGCGCGGAGTGGACCGTTGCTGACTCGGCGCGCTGCTACCTCCCAGGGTATGCGCAGTGCTGCCCCTTATAGGAATATTAGGAATTAGCTCGGGCGGTGCCCCAAACTCTGAGGTTCACTGTAGGTGCCGGTGTGTTCGCACATTATTGAAAGAGGAATTAGCTGCTATATATATGGGCATTTTGCCCACCCCAGAATGCCTAATAAATCAGCGGTGAATGCAGCCCTCGTGGGGGCCCTATTCCGCGGAGCGGGCGGCGCTGCCGGTCGTTACACCGGTACTGAAGACTCGGATGTCAACTCGGCGGAAGAGGCGGTTGAGTTCGGCGCTGGTGCGGCACGCCTGCATCGGGCGGGCGGCGCTCAGCCCGACAAGATGTATCGAGACCATCCGTACGTTGTGGGCCTTCAGGTAACGTTCCACCGCTGCGGCACGCTGGCGGCTCAAGGCCACGTCATCCGTTCCGGCGCCAGTGGGTGCCTCATAGGCTACGATCTGCACCTCTGCCCGGCGCATACAATGAGCTCTGGCTGAGACCCGGTCGAGTTCCGTCTTCGCCGCAGTCGTGAGAGTGCTCTGGCCCGCCGCAAACATGATGGCCGTCTGGCCGAGCGGCCCGCGAGAATGCCGGCTCGAATAGCGCGCGGTTGCGGACCGATCGGCGTTCGCCTGCGCCATGGCCCGCCATGCGCTTTCCTGGGCTCGCGACGCGGCGTTGTGAGCCTCCTGTGCATTCTGGGCGACCTGGTCGACGCGCCGGTCAGTGGTATCGATTCGACCGTTCACAGTGGCAAGATCCCTTTGCTCTTTGTGGTGCAAATAAGCGACTCTGTCATTATTAACTGCTTCGTACTGAGCGAGTCTCTGGTTCACCGGCGCGACCTGCTTTCGCGCATATTTTTTGGTCGCGCAACCCGCGGCGGCTAACCCCAGGGCAATCGGCAAAATAACAATAAAGTGAATATTTCGTCCTAGGTCTTGCATAGCAATTTCCTTCATAGCGTCATGAGTTGAGTGTCAGCAACCCACCCGTGCTGGCGAGCGTTCGGTGCGAAACCTCACGAAGTTGTCCTCCCGTTCATGCTCTCACCGGTCCCGCGTGCCCCGAAGGGTTCGTTGCCATCGCAATGGGTCTTGGGTTGGCACTCATCCAATTGATCGGCATCCCGACTGCCAACCTATCAGTCAGGGCTCTCAGCACCATGCTGCGACTGCATCGTCTTACATTTCAACGACCGACTGCCGCACCCACTGCGGCGTGGGCAAAACGGCTTGCAGACGATTTTCGCGTGACACAGCCGCGGCGAGGTCCTCAAAATTCTGACACAAAAAGGCCTAGAAGGGTCTAGAATCTAACCATTGAGAGGAACCAATATGTTTGTTTCAAACTCGATTTCGACTCGACGCAAGTTCTTCTTCCGGACTTCGATGCTCGGCATGATAGCCGCGGTTCCCGGCGCCGACCGTTTGGCGGCGGCGGTGGCTGCAAAGAAGGCGGCGGAGACCATGAAGATCTATACGGATTTGGGTCTTCGTCCAATCATCAACGCTTCGGGTACATATACCACTCTCGGCGGCTCGTTGATGCCAAAGGAAGTGCTCGATGCCATGGCGAAGGCCGGCGAACACTATGTCGTGATGATGGACCTGTACAAAGCAGTGGGGGACCGGATAGCCAAATTGACTGGTAATGAGGGCGCTCTGGTTACAACGGGCGCTGCGGGTGCGATCTTCGTCGGGACGTGCGCATGCATTGCCGGCGACGATCGGGCCAGGATGTCCCGTCTGCCATTCACCGACGGAATGAAGAATGAGGTGATCTGTCAGACGCTCCACAAGACCGGATGGGTCAGGCAGTGTGAAGCCGCGGGCGCAAGGATGGTGGTCGTGGAGGAGAAGGCTGACTTAGAAAGGGCTTTTAACGACAAGACCGCCATGTTCTACTTCCTGGTTGCCGATAAGCATTTTGGCGAATACCGCGACCAGCTTGACGCGCCCGGCGGCAAAGTGCCACTGGAGGAGTGTGTCAGGATAGCGCATGCCCACAATGTTCCGGTGCTGGTTGATGCGGCGGCCGAGCTTCCGCCGCCCGACAACCTGGCTACGTACACCAAGAAAGTCGGGGCGGATCTGGTGGCGTTCAGCGGGGGTAAGGGACTGCGCGGCCCGCAGAACGCAGGTCTCTTGTTGGGCAATAAAGGTCTGATTGACAAGGCCCTGATGTTCCAGAGTCCGGCTAGCGGAATCGGCCGCGACCTGAAGATTTCCAAGGAGACCGCCATCGGCATGCTCGCCGCCGTGGAGCGCTACGTTAAAGCAGACCACGACGGCGAAATGGCGTACTGGAAGGGGCAGATTGATTACATTCGCAGTGTGGTTGCCAGAATTCCGGGCGTGGAAGCGGGCGATGTGCCGGGATGGGTAACCAACCACGTGCCGCGGCTGTGGGTGAAGTGGGATGAGAAAGCCTTCAATTTTTCCAGGGAAGAGTGTTTCAAGGCCTTGCAGGAGGGCGAGCCGAGCGTCGTCGCGCTCCGGACCCCGTTGGGTGTAACCATCGTGACCTGGATGATGGCGCCAGGCGAAGAAAAGATTGTGGCGCAGCGGTTGAAGGAGGTATTCACCAAGGCAAAGAAGACCGCGGATCTGCGACCGAAACGTACGGAGGCGGAGCTGGCTGCGCTGCGGCAGGATAGTCCCATTGACGAATGGGACCCTGCCAATGACGGTCTCGTCTCATCCTATCGGCGTACTGAGTAGGCAAGTCAGTCTGCCGGTGTGGAGCTTTTTGCGCCCTGCTCACCTTCCTCCGCACCGGGCTTGGATCCTGCACGGCGCGCCGCCACCTCGCGTCTTAAAGCCCACGTGGCCTGCTTCGCGCGCGGCGGGCGGGCCGCGGTTAGACGGGGGACTGCCCGGCCACGCGGCCTGGGATGGCTTATTTACCGGATCTTGACTTTATTGGTGGTGCTTGTGTACTTAGTGGTGACTCCTACGGTTTACGCCTACACCGGGCCGCGTACCGTCGCGTAGGCGGCCCATTTTGGTGCCTGTGTGTAGGCGGTTCGGCCAGCCGCCCGGACCAGGGGGTCAGGGCCTGCGGAGTGCCCCAGCATGTCCGCAAGCCCTTCGCCGGGAGAGGTGAACAGGTGGACGCAAACGTGTCGAGCATATCAACGCACTGACCCGTGGACAATAGTCTTTTCGGTATGGGGCGGCATGATCCCAAGGGTAGGGCACTGCATGACGCCAACAGGTGAGTCGGCCACCCAAAAGGGAGCCTTTCGGAGCTTTTTGCAGCTCGAAAATAGGGGGTAGCAAAAACGCCGCTTTTTGCGCGGATCCACCGTGTGTTTTCAGATAGTTAAGGCCGCAAAAAAGGGAGGTTCCAGACGGAAAGCGGGGCGTGACATGCCCCGACCATAGCTGGTAACGTTGGCCTTCACCCCCGCCAAGGGGGTCCTCCCCCCAAAAAAGAGTCCGGTCGCCGTGAAATCGAATCACCCATGATCAGACGGCGAAAGCCGTCCGTAGCACGGTAACCAATTCGAAAAGGAGTGCAGAACGATGTCAGTTAAAACACCGAAAGAACTCTTCGTGCTTATGTTGAGCGATCTGCGGCATGGCGCGGAACGAAGTCAGAAGATCTACGAGGAGCTCGGCACGGCGGCTCAAGAGCCTGAAATCAAGGAGGCTCTGAATGCGCGCGAGTTCATCTCATCGCAGATCCTGAGCAGGCTGGATGAGTGCTTCCGCCTCATTGGCGAGAAACCGGTCCCTCGCGATCAGCGGCTCTACGACCTTTTTGTCGAAGACTTTCGCCGGGAGCTGAAGGAAATCCAAACGCCGCTTGTACGCAAGATGTTCGTCCTCTCGAAGGCCAGCCGCCTGATGCACCTGCGCGTCGGCGAGTACGTTGCGCTGATCGCGGCCGCCGACGTGCTAGACCATCCGGCTGTTGGGGTGCTTCTCGAAAGCTGCCTCGCGGACAAGATGGCGTTCGCGGAAAGAACCAGGCGGCTCATCCGCGAGCACATTCGGGAGAAGGTCCTCGCCTGACATCCGCCTCCCTTCAAACATACTTTGTCCAGGGCACAGGGCACGGCATCATCCGTGCCTTGTGAATGCCCGCACCTTGGGACGGGAGTCAGACAGCGCGTGGATGTGATTCCTAGCAAGGTCCCGGCTGACTTGTTTTTGAGTCGGCCATAGCCAGTCTCAGGAGCATTTTTGCTGAGCCGTCGGGAGGCCCTCACCACCTATTCATTTAACTTGTCGGCAGTCGTTTAGATCTTTGGCCAGCTTGCTCACGCCTGCGCCGCAGGGCCTCGGCAATGGCATCAGCGCGAGACTTCTCCCGCAGAGTCATCCGACGGGGCGGCCCGTCCCCAGCCGCGGCCACGCTGCTGGTCCCGGTCCGTTCCGGTGAAACCGTAGAGCTTCAACGCGCCGCCAAGACCGCTCTCCATAACCGTCTGGAGGCTGGCAGCGTCCCACGTTTGCAGCGCCAGACCGCCATCCGCGCCTTCATTAACCTGGAGTGCCTGGGTCCACCGCTCCACTCCGGCGCTGGTCGAGAGGCTGGCGGCAGTTGCAAATGCCGTCCACCTTCCCCTCGGCGGCGTAAATGTCGATCAGGTCGGCGACGACGACACGCACCCGTTTCCGAATGCTGCGCGAAACGTCCCGGCTCGCTTGCCAGAATGCCCGATGCTCGCAATGCCAAGTGCCAGCAAACGGATTCGCCTCTGCGCACACTTTGTTGGTTGGGTCCCGCGGTCACCCCGTCCGACGCACCCTTTCAGGCTGCGGTCGGGGCCTCCTCATTCGGACCGCCGCTATTGAAAGTCTCTTTCACCTTCTCCGTAAGCGTTGCCACCGCATAGGGCTTCTGTAGGAAGCCGACGACAGCCCCTGGGGGGAGCCCTCGTCGCGCGTCCTCTTTGGGGTAGCCGTTGGTCACGATGATCCGCAGACCTGGGTAATCCCGGTTCAGGATGGGCACCAGGTCCTCGGCCCCCATTGCCGGCATCGTCAAGTCGAGGAGAACGAGCGAGGGCAGGGGTGCAGCGCTCGAGCCCTTCGAGTGCATCCTTGCCGTTTTTGGCCTCCAGCACTTTATAGCCTCATGTTCGAGCTCGACGGGCGCGAGTACCAGCTGATTTCGGCTTCGCCTTTTGGCACTCGCCAAGGCGGAGAAGGCCGCGCCGCCGACCCGGCGCGGACCGGTCCAACAGGGTCGATCGCATTTGCGTTGAAGAAGTAACCCTGGCGGATCGGTACCAGCAGTTTCGCCGGCGGCACCGTCCGCTCCGCCAACTGTCCATATCTCAACGTTTGGCTGTTCCGCTCGGTTGACTTGGCTCGGGGAAATTAGTATTTATAGGTGGCAATCATTCACAATCGACGGGGTTGCCATAGCGGTAGCCACCTTGGGTACCATTTTCCCTGGCCGCGCTCCAGTATCAAAATGTCAAACCAGCTCACTCTGCTGCCGCCCGTCGGCGCGGTTGGACGAACGCTGCATGCGCGTGGCCCCGCGCCTGCGAACGGTAATGCAACAACAATCCCCGTACGAATGCCGTTCGAGCGCCCCAACATTGCGGAGTTAAGCAGCGTTTTGAGTGGCCGAACCGGCTTTGAGCTTTGAGTTCCCCTTTAGGACACACCCCATGAACCCTCTGCGCGAGAGACTTGCCAGCCTCTCCCCCGAACAACGCACCCAGCTCGGCAGATTGCACGGAGCGGCGTCACCGGACGTCGATCCCGCGCCGGCACGGATCCGGACCGGCGCGGCTCTCGTTTGCGCAGGAGCGCCTATGGTTCATTTCCGAGTTTGAGGACAACGGCGCGACCTACAACGTCCCGTCGGCGGTGAGATCCGCGGCCCTGTCGACTACCGCGCTCTGGAGCAAGCGGTCTAACGGCGTGATCGCCCGTCACGAGGTCCTGCGGACGCGATATATCGCCCGGGACGGCGTTCCATTCCAGGAGATCGCGCCGAAGTACCGCCTGGAATTGGAAGTTGCGGGATCTCTGCGGCGGTGAAGCACGGTAAGCAGGCGCTGGCGGATAGCGCAGCCCGTCCATTCGTTCTTGCCAGGGGCCCGGTGATCCGAGCTTCGATATTCAAGCAGGCGAATTCCGGCACATCCTGCTGTTGACCCTGCATCACATCGCATGCGATGGCTGGTCGATGGGATCCTCAACCGGGAGTTGAGCGGGTTTTACCGCTCCTTTGTTTCCGGTACGCCGCTCCAACTGCCGGAGCTCCCGATCCAATACGCGGATTTTGCGGAGTGGCAGCGCGAGGAATTGAGCGGGGTTTTGCTCGACCGGCAACTGGAATATTGGAAACACCGTCTCGACGGAGCGGACGCCCTGGCGATGTCGGGCGACCGGATCCGGTCCGCGGCCCCCGAGCGACAGGCGGGGCAGGTGCCCATAGTGCTTCGCCGCGACCTCTCGCCGCATTACGACGTCTGAGCAGAGAGGAGGGCGTGACCGTTTTCATGCTGCTGCTGGCCGGTTTCCAGGCGCTGCTTTCCCGCTACACCGGCCAGACCGACGTCTCCTGCGGCGCGCCATTGCGAACCGGGACCTGGTGGACTCGAAGATCTGATTGGCCTCTTCGTCAACACGCTCGTGATCCGAGCGGACCTTTCCGGAAGGCCCTCCTTTCGGACCCTGCTGGCGCGGGCGCGCCAATCGGCGCTCGATGCGTATGCGCACGCACGATCTGCCGTTCGAGAAACTGGTCGGGGCGCTGCAGCCGCAGCGCAGCCTCACGCGCTCGCCATTGATCCAGGCGATGCTGGCGGTGCAGGTTGCCCCGGCCAGTCTCCAGATACAGGGGGCCGAGGTGTCAGAGTTCCCCAACCCGCTGGCAACCTCAAAATTCGATCTGCTGCTGGCGTTAGACGATTACGGGGACCAGTTCCGCGGACATCTAACCTATGACGCCGGCCTATTCTCCGCCGGCCGCGGCTCGCCGCATGGCGGCACATTTCCAAAGGCTGCTGGAATCCGCCGTTGCGGCCCCCCACCGCCCGGTATTCGAGCTGCCCATCCTGACCGAAGCGGAACGGCAAACGATGCTGGTGAATTGGAATGGCGCCCGGACGGTTGGGGAACCTTCGTTCGTATTTCAGGAGTTCGAGCAAGCCGCGGCAGCCGATCCCCACCGGGCCGCTGTGGGAGACCGCGGGGAAGGTAGTGACCTATGGCGATCTCAACCGAAGGGCAAACCGCCTGGCCCATGCGCTGCGGGAGTCGGGTATAGGGCCCGACAGGATCGTTGGCGTCTTCCTGGACCGTTCCGCGGATATGATCGCCGCCGTCCTGGCCGTCGCGAAGGCAGGCGGCGCGTACCTGCCGATCGATCCTGCCCATCCCGACGGCCGGTTGAAATTTGTGCTCGAAGATTCCGGCGCCGGAATCGTGATCACGAGCGCCGGCCTGCGGACCGCATTGCGCCCCGAACGTGGTCGCGATAGAATCGAGCAATGCCTCACCGGCCGCGAAGACAATCCTCGAGTCGAAGACCTCGACCCCACCCACCTGGCGTACTGCTGTACACGTCCGGTTCCACCGGGACGCCCAAGGGCGTCCTGGTGACGCACCGCGGGCTCTCCAACACGGTGCAAATGGTCCGGCGGGAGATCGGTTTCAAGCGCGAGGACGTGATGCCGGCGCTCGCTACTCTGACCTCGGATATGGCCACCTTTGAGATCTTCATGCCGTTAAGCTGCGGGGGCCGTGTGGTGATCGTGCCGCGACGACACGGCGATGGATGGCGAACAACTCGCCGGGCTTCTGGAGCGCGACCGAATCTCGGTGGCGCAGGCAACGCCCACCGACGTGGCAAATGCTGATCGACAGCGGCTGGCGGAGCGATCCATCTTTCAAGGTGATCTCCGCGGCGAGGCCCTGGGCCGGAATCTGGCGGACGCCCTTCTGGACCGTGCCGGCGCGGTGTGGAATCTCTACGGGCCCACTGAAACCGCGATGCTTGCTACAAGTCAGCAAGTGCGACGGGAGCCTGGCCCCGTACCGATCGGCCGCCCCTTGCCGAACACGCGCGTATATGTGCTCGACCCGTTTCTACAGCCCTCGGCGATGGGCGTGCCGGGTGAGCTCTACATCGGCGGATGCGGGGTCGCGCGGGGCTATCTGAACCGTCCCGAATTGACCGCCGAACGGTTCCTCGATGACCCATTTTCCCCGGGAGTGGGGGAGCGGATCTATCGAACCGGCGACATGGTTCGCTGGCGCGAAGACGGGACGCTGGTTTTTCTCGGCCGTCTGGACGATCAGGTCAAAATCCGCGGCTTCCGTGTGGAACCCGCGGAAATCGAGGCAGCGTTGCTCGGTTTCCCGGGCATTCGCCAGGCGGCGGTCGTGGTCCGGGAGCGCTCCGCCGGCGATCGCGGGCTGTGCGCGTACGTCGCCTTCGAGCCAGGATGCGCGATTACCGCGCGAGACCTGCTGGGCCATCTCAAGAGCACGCTGCCCGACTACATGATCCCCGCGGCAATTCGGTTTCTGAACGATCTACCGGTAGGCCGGACCGGAAAAATCGACCGGAAATCGCTGGCAGCATCTGCCGCCCGTGAGCCGGACGAGAGTCCAGGAGGCGAGGCGCCGCGGATGCCGCTCGAAATCTTAGTGGCGGAAATCTGGAGTACCTTGTTGGCGGCTCCCGTGACTTCGGTCGACGCCAACTTCTTCGAACTCGGGGGGCACTCTCTGTTGGCGGCGCGGGTGGCATCGCGGCTCCGCAGGACGCTCGGAATCACGGTGCCGGTGCGGCTGATGTTCGAGTCCCCCACGGTGGCGGAACTGGCGCTATCCTTGGCGCAATTACAGGCGGAAAGCCTGGGCGAGGAGGAACTCAGGAAGCTGCTGGACGAGATCGAAGGCGGCAGTTCGGGCGGCGCCGCCGGCCGGGGTCCGGCATGACCACCGTTGCGGAACTGTTGGAAACCCGGGCTTCGGAGAGGCCGGGCGCGATTGCGCTGCTAAGCACGGATGGCAGGCTTCCCGTTACGTATTCGCAGCTGGCGGACGCGGCGTTCGGCGTGGCGCGGAGTCTTCGCGCCCTGGGCATTGACCGGACGAGCCGCATCGCCATCAGTCTGCCGAATGGCCGCGACCTGGCGGGCTGCCTGCTGGGCACATTTCTGGCGGGTGAGTGCGCTCCGCTCAACCCCGCTTATAGCGAGCGCGAGTTCGGGTTTTACTTGGCGGACCTGGAAGCGCGGCTTTTGATCGCCCCCGCCGCAGCGGACTCGCCCGCCCGCCTCGCGGCCGAAAGATTGGGGATTCGCGTGGTGGAGCCCGCGTCGTTATGGGGTCTGCCGTACAGCGGCGGCTCCGCAGCGGGCGACGTGCGGCCCGGGCCGGAGGACGTAGCGCTGGTGCTGCACACGTCGGGCACCACGTCGCGACCCAAGCTGGTTCCCCTGACGCACCGGAATATTTGCACATCCGCGTCCAATATCCGGCTGGCATTTGCCCTGACACCTGCCGACCGCTGCCTGCAGGTGATGCCGTTGTTCCATGTCCATGGCATCGTGGGCGCTTTGCTGTCTTCGCTCACGGCCGGAGCGAGCGTGGTCTGCGCCCCCGGGTTCGACGCCGGCAGGTTCTTCTGGTGGCTGGAGGAGTTCCGGCCAACGTGGTACACGGCGGTCCCCACCATCCATCGGGCGGTGCTGGCGGGTGCCGGAGAAGTGCGGGATCATGCGCTACGATTCATCCGGTCGTGCTCGTCGCCGCTGGCGCCGGCGGTCATGTCCGCGATGGAGCGCGCCTTCGGGGTGCCGGTCATCGAGTCCTACGGAATGACCGAAGGTGCGCACCAGATCGCGAGCAATCCGCTGCCGCCGCGGGTGCGAAAGCCGGGATCGGTTGGCCAGGCTACGGGGACGGAGGTAGCAATCCTGGACGAAGTCGGCGAGGCGCTAGGGCCTGGCGAATCCGGCGAGGTGGCCATCCGCGGCGTCACCGTGACCTCCGGATACGCCGACACGCTGGCGACCTTCGCGGGCGCCTGGCTACGAACCGGCGACCGCGGCTATCTCGATCAGGACGGTTATCTCTTCCTTTCCGGGCGCCTCAAGGAGATGATCAACCGCGGCGGAGAGAAGATCTCGCCGCGGGAAATCGATGAGGCGCTGCTCGAGCACCCGGAAGTCGCCGAGGCACTGGCCTTCGCCATCCCCGACCCGCTGCTGGGCGAGGAGGTCGGCGCCGCGGTTGTCCTGAAGCCCGGCGCCGCCGCCGGAGTGAACGAATTGCGCGAACATACGGCGGCGCGTCTCGCCTATTTCAAAATACCCCGCCGGATTGTGATTCTCGGCCACATTCCGAAAGGCCCCACGGGAAAGCCGCAGCGGATTGGTCTGGCGGCCAAGCTTGGTCTCGCGGCCACGGCCATCGGCCCGCGTCCGCCTCAGCGCCCCCTCCACCAAACCGAGGAGGTGGTGCGCCGGATCTGGCGGGAGGTCCTGCGCAAAGACGAAATCGGTCCGGACGACAATTTCTTCGACCTGGGAGGCGACTCGCTGCGGGCGGCGCAGGTGATCGCGCGTACCCGCGAACTCACCGGGGCCGGGCTGACGCTCGCGCAGGTATTCGCCTTCCCGACCATCGCTCAGATGGCTCGCCACATGGAGCCGAAGGACCGCGGGCCAGCCATTCCCGTGCCGGCGCAACCCCGTCAGGTTGGCTCAATCGTGCCCCTGTCCTTCGCCCAGGAATCGTTGTGGCTGCTGTCGCAGATCCAGGAGGACGACGCGCCGGCGATCAGGCCCTTCCTCTTTCGTTTCCACGGCGGGTTGAGTGTCTCCGCCCTGGAAAGCGCGATCCGGCACATTGTGGAGCGGCACGAAGTGCTACGGACTCGCATTGTGGCCGCCGATGGAATTCCGGTGGGCATCGTGGACAGCTCCGACCGGTTCCGGCTGGGAATGCTCGACATTTCCGGCAGCCCGCAGCCGCAGAGGCGGGCCGTGGCCGAACGGATGGTGCTGGACGAACTCAGGGCAGCGTTCGACCTGGCTGGCGATCTCCCCGTGCGCTCGGCTCTCGCGCGCATCTCCGACGACGAATCGCTGTTCGGGCTGGCGATGCATCACGCATGTTCGGATGGCTGGTCGGATGCAATCTTTGCCCGCGAACTGTCCGTCGCGTACAGGGCCCTGGTGGAAGGCGCCCCGCCGCGATTGGCGGAGATGCCCCTCCAGTACGCCGACTACGCCTCATGGCAGCGGGATTATTACCAGGGCGCTACTCTCGAAGCCAGGCTCGTGTATTGGAGGCGCCAGTTGGACGGGCTTCCGCGAACCATTCGCCTGCCCTACGATCGCCCCCGGCCGGCACGCCCCGGGAAAGCCAACGATTGCTGCCGGCGTTTCCTCGAGGAGCGGGTTCTCAGAAGCGTGGAGACCCTCGGGCGCGCCGAAAATGCGACGCCGTTCATGGTCCTGCTGGCCGCGCTCTTCCAATCCCTGCACCGGTGGAGTGGAGAGTCCGATCTCGTGATCGGCACACCGGCCGCGAATCGCCCCACGGCCGGCGCCGAGCAGATAATCGGCCTGTTCGCGAACCCGCTGCTACTGCGCTGCCAGGTAACCGGTGACCTGGACTTCCGCCGGTTGCTGCGGCGAGTGCGCGATCTCGCGATCGCCGCATTCGAACGCGAGGACGTGCCGCTGGATAGAGTCGCCGAGGCGTTGCGGCAGCCGCGCGACCGGGGCTTCCACCCGCTCTATCGAATCGGATTCCAGTGGCGCAATCTGCCAGCGGAGGCTTTCGATTTTCCGGGTGTCACTGTGGAGCGCATGCCGGTCGATCGGACGGCCTCCTTCATCGATCTTTCGCTGGAAGCAACGGAGGCAGCCGGCGGGATCCACCTCACTTTGGATTACAGTCCGGCCTTATTCGACCGCCTGACGGTGGAGCGAATGCTTTCGGAGTACGTTGCGGGAATTGAAAGGATTGGAGAGGAAGCTAGAGAGACGGTTCGAAAGGCGGCAGTATGAGCACCTTTTCCGACAGGATCGCGGCACTTCCGCCGGAGAAGCGCCTGGAGCTGGAGCGGCGCCTGATGGCGATGAAGACCGCCGCCGGTGGCGCGATTGAGAAGCGCCATTGGACGGGGCCGGCCCCACTTTCTTTCGCGCAGGAACGGCTCTGGTTCCTGGACAGCTTGTTGCCAGGGACGCCGCTCTACAGCATGCCGGTGGCCTTCGACCTGGAAGGGCAGCTCGATGTGGATGCCTTGCGGCGTGCCGTGGACTTGCTGGTCGCGCGGCATGCGTCGTTGCGCACGACCTACCGAGCCTGGGACGGTGATCCGTACCAGGCCGTCGAACCCGCGATGACGGCGGAGTTCCGCTCCGTCGATGTGGGCGGAACCGAAGACGGGGAACTGGACCGGGCGCTTCGCTGTGAGGCGGCCCGTCCGTTCGATCTCACGCGCGACGCAGTTCTGCGCGTGGCGGTATTCCGGCGTGAATCGCAGCGCCACCTGCTATTCGTCAACATGCCACACATTGCGGGTGACGGATGGTCTTACTCTGTTTTCTTTCGCGAACTCGGGCATCTCTACGGCGCCCCGCCTGCCGGCCGCTTCGACACCCTTCCGCCGCTCCCGATCGACTACCGGGATTTCGCCGCGTGGCAGCGCGCCAAGCTCCAGGGCGAGCCGCTCGACCGGGAGTTAGCGTATTGGAAAGAGCGGCTGTCCGCTGCGGACACGCTGGAATTGCCGCTGGACAGGCCGCGTCCTCGATCTCTTGCGTGGCGCGGAGCCTGTGAGCAAGTGACCGTTCCGGCAGCCGTTTCCGCGTCAGTGGCGGAGTTGAGCCGCAAGCATTTCGCCACTCCGTTCATGGCGTGGCTGACCGGCTGCTTTCTGCTGCTCCATGAATGGACGGGCGCCGAAGATCTGCTGATTGGCACTCCGTCGGCCAACCGGTCGCGCCTGGAACTCGAAGGAGTTGTCGGCCTGTTCGTCAACACGCTGCTGCTGCGGGCGGAGGTCGCGCGCGGCCAGACCTTCGCCGGTCTTTTGGACCAGGTTCGCCAACGGACCATCGAGGCTCAGCAGCACCAGGAACTGCCCTTCGAGAAGATCGTCTCCGCGCTCCAGCCCACGCGCCAATGGAACCGGGAGCCATTTCTGCGCGTGATGTTCTCGTACGCAGAGGAAAACTTCGCATTCTCCCTGCCAGGGCTGAATGTGAAGTGGCGGCATATCGATTCCGAAACCGCCAAGTTCGACCTCCAGTTCCACGTTCACCGGCGGCCCGAGGGGCTCGGAATTCTCGTTACATACCGCACGGACCTCTTTCTCCGCGGCACCATCAGGCGAATTCTGGAGCAATACGTCTCGCTGATCGAAGTCGCGGTACAGAATCCGGACCAGGATCCGGGCACGCTGGGGACAACCGGCGGAAGCGCGCCGCAGCCGGCCGCGAGTGCACCGGAGCCGCGGCAGCGTGGGTACCCGCAGACCGGTGTGCCCCATCTCTTCGAAGCGCAGGTCGGCATGCGCCCCGAGGCTGTCGCCATATCCATGGGATCCGTCCGGGTGAGTTATGGCGAGCTCAACCGGCGCGCCAACCGGCTGGCGCACGTGCTGATCGGACTGGGCGCCGCGCCTGAGACCTGCGTCGGCCTGATGCTTCCGCGCTCACTGGAAGCGATTGTGGCAATGCTCGGGGTTCTAAAGTCCGGCGCCGCATACGTGCCGTTGGACCCCGATTATCCCATCGAGCGCCTGAACCTCCTCGCCTCCGATTGCGGCTTGCGCTGGGTCGTTACGGAGCGGCGGTACGCCGCTCAGGTCCCGACGGCCGTTACGCCGGTGTTTGCGGGCGACCCCACCGGAGCCAACGACTCCAATCCTGATGTCGCGATGACCCCGGACACGCTGGCCTGCATCCTTTATACGTCCGGATCGACGGGCAGACCGAAAGGCGTGGAGGTCTTGCATCGCGGCATTGTGCGCCTGCTGTTCGGCGGGGATTATGCGCGGTTCGGTCCCGACGAAGTCTTGCTGCACGCTGCGCCACTCACGTTCGACGCAGCCACCTTCGAGATCTGGGGCGCGTTGCTGCACGGCGGCCGTTGCGCCATCCACCCGGAAGGGCCGCAGTCTGTCGAGGAGCTGGGCGCGAGCGTGCGGGAGCACGGCGTCACCACGATGTGGCTGACCGCAGCGCTATTCAATCTCGTGATAGATGACGCCGCCGAAGCGTTATCCGGCGTGCGGCAGTTGCTGGCAGGCGGCGAGGCGCTCTCGGTGGCCCACGTGCGCCGCGCGCTGGAGCGGCTGCCGGGCACGGTCCTCATCAATGGGTACGGACCCACCGAGGGGACCACGTTCACCTGCTGCTACCGCATCCCGCACCAGCTGCCGGACGGGATCGCGTCGATTCCGATCGGCCGGCCGATCGCCAATACCGAAGTGTATGTTCTCGATCAGCGGGGAGAGCCCGCGCCCTCCGGCGTTCCCGGGGAGCTGTACATCGGCGGCGACGGCGTGGCGCGAGGTTACGTGAATCGCGAAGATTCGACGCGCGAGCGGTTCCTGCCGAACCGTTTCACCGGCCGCGGAAAGCTCTATCGCAGCGGCGACCTGGTCCGCTTTCTGCCGGACGGCAACCTCGAGTTTCTGGGGCGGCTAGACAACCAGGTCAAGATCCGCGGTTACCGCATCGAGCCGGGGGAAGTGGAATCCGTGCTCGTGAGACACCCCAAAGTCCGGTCCGCGGCAGTGATGGCGGAGGAGCTTGGCTCCGGCGACCGATGCCTGGTGGCGTACGTGGCGGCGAATGCGAACTGCGCGGCGCTCGTCCCGGAACTCCGCGAGTTCCTGCACGCGCAACTGCCGGCGTACATGATTCCGGCGCGGATCGTGCCGGTCGACCGGATGCCGCTGAAGCCGAATGGCAAGCTGGACCGTTCGGCGCTGCCCGCATTCGCACCGGCCGTTCCGCCGCCGCGCGAACCGGCCGCGGCGGATGAGACCGAGCGCAAGATTGCCGCCATTTGGAAGGAACTGCTGAAAAGCGAATGCCCCGACGTGGAGGCGGACTTCTTCGAGATGGGAGGAGACTCCCTGTTGGCGATGCGAATCGCCGCCCGCATGAACGAGGCCTTCGGCCGGAAGGTCCCATTGGCCGCGCTGATGCAGAACCCGACCATCCGCGGGATGGCCAATCTCTTGCGCGCGGGCTTCCTGCCGGAATCGAATCGGCCGCTGGTGACGATCCAGACGCAAGGATCGAAGCGGCCCCTTTTCGGTGTGCACGACGTGCGAGGACAGATTCTTCTTTTCAGCTCGCTCTCCGCCCATTTCGGTCCCGATCAACCCGTTTATGCGCTGCAACCGCGCGGGCTCCAGCCCGCTCGCGGCCCGTTCCCGACTATTGAAGAGATGGCGGCGCGATACGTTCGCGAGATGCGCACGGTTCAACCTGCCGGGCCTTACCGTCTCGCCGGAGCCTGTTTCGGCGGTGTGGTCGCGTTCGAGATGGCGCGGCAACTGGAGAGCGAAGGGGAACGGGTCGAGTTCCTGGGCCTCATCGACGCATTTGCTCCCGGCGCTCTTGAAAGGCTGCCCGGCGTGCGGGATCGTGCGCTTGCCCGATTGCAGGGTCTGGGCAAGAGTCTGGCGCTCCACACGCGCTACCTGGCGCGGCTTGGCCCCGTGGATTCGCTCGCTTACCTGCTGGGAGTCGGTCGAACTTTGAAACGGCGCGTCCTCGACCGGCTCTGGGTCTGGCGGCATCGGCTCTTAAGAATCGGCGGCGGCGCAAATGGCCTGGAGACCGATGTCTTCGAGCGCGCCGGTTATTGCGCGATCAAGAGCTATCTGCCCAAGCCGTATCACGGCAGTGCCGTGCTATTCCGCGCTCAGGAGCGTTCCGCTTTGAGCCAGGATTTGAAAGGCGGTTGGGACGAGGTGATCCGCGGCGACGTTGAGGTCTGCGAAATTCCCGGCGATCACCTCACGATGCTCAGCCATCCCAACCGCTCCGTCCTGGCAAAGGAACTGGCCCGGAGACTGGATCGCGATCAATGCGAGCGTTGTTGCTCGTTGGACCAGAAATTGCGGGCGTTTTAGACCGGGGATGACATCTTTGACATGCTCTCCTCCTCTACGCCAGATTGGGAGTGCCTTCAGGCCTGGACCGAAACCGTTATGCGCACCGAAAACTCGCAAGCCGCTGTCGTTCGTACATGACACCGCGGACGGATTCATCTACTCCAAAGTCGAGCGGCGTGGCCGCAAATGGATTGGTCGACACTGGGGCGATCAGCTTGACGGGGTTCGGATTTGCACCACCGTCCGGGAAGCGAATGGATACGTCGTTCGGTCCTTTCGAGAGATGTTCCCCGAACATCGATGCACGGAGCGGTGTGGGGTTTCAACCTCTACCTGCTTTTCTCCGTCACTTGCCGAATCAAGCGCAATAGGTTTAACCCAGCCACTTTGCGGATGCGCTCATCGGACCAGCTGCGTTTCTCCATGGCCGCAAGCACCTGCGGATAATCGCTGACATCCTTCATACCCTCAGCCAGCGGCGGACCGCCGTCGAAATCCGACCCCAGCGACACGTGGTCTTCGCCCACCACGCCTATCCAGTGTTCCAGAGTGGCCAGCTACTGGTCCACTGGCATCCGGTATTCGTCTGGAACCTCGGGCGGCTGGCCCGGATATCCTTTCGCCACCTTGCGATCAACTTCCTCGATGGTGTCGGGCTGGCTGAAGTGTCGCGGCACCGGGGAGAAGTTTCCATAGGGCCTGCCCTCCTGCACCCATCCGTCGTACTTTGGGTTGTTGAAAGTGTTGCCTAACTGGACCCCGATTACTCCGCCCTTGACGGCTACCCTTCGAGCCGTCTCGTCAGTGATGTTACGGCCGGTATCAACGATGGCACGCGAGCCACCGTGCGAGTACAGCACCGGGTCGCTAGAAGCCTCCGCTGCTTGCTGAATCGTTTCATCAGAGCCGTGTGCCACATTAATCACCATGCCGAGACGGTTCATCTCATGGATTACTTCGCGGCCCCTCGCGTTAATCCCGTTCCAGCGCGGTGCCGCGCAGCAGGAATCGGCGAACTCGTTGGTGTAGTTGTGAGCCACCAGCATGGCCGAACGCAGCCCCAACCGATACAAGTCCCGCAGTACACCCAGGGTCGCCATCCAGATCGAAGCCGCCTTCCAGATCTAGGAACGCGCCAATCTTGCCGGCCTTATGGATCCGTTCCAAATCCGATGCCGTATAGGCGATCTCGATCTGGTCGTGGTTCTTTTGAATCTGACGGAGCGCCAGATCCAGCAGGCGCAGTGTGTGCTTCGCTTCGTAACGGTTGGTGTAATAGGCCTCCTGGGAGAACAGGCTGAAGGAAATCGCGCTCAGGCCGCCCTTGCGGATCCGTGGCAGATCCACTTGGCCATCTTGGTAAGAGTCGCCAATGTCCCCACCCAGATAGAATTGGCGGTTGATCATATGCACATGCCCATCCATCACGAACCGGTCCGGTTGCCCGAAGCAGGCGGCCGCCAGGAGAAGGCCGAGTAGCGGTAGTTTGCCCATCCGCAACAGCGGATCACATCTGTAGAGCCCTGTCAAACGCAGCCCGCTTCAGTCGTTCTCCGTGTTGCACGCTAGGAGAAGACCGAGGATCCGAACGCTGACCCCCGGCCGGGCTGAACACCAGCAGCCTTGATACGAGCCCCGGTGTTCGCACCACAGAGTGGCATAGTGCTCCGGCTGGGTGTCGACGTAGCACCCAACACCGGGGCCGCTGGCGGTCGCACAGGGCCTATTTGCCTATGGGTCGGCAGGCTAAGCCTGCGCGGGAGACTTGCTGAAGAGCGTGAACAATGAGGCTGGTGCTTGTGCGGCGGTTGTCATGTGTGGGGCGGGAGCCCCTGTGGTGCGCCTGGGGGGCGTCAGGGGAATCCGGGTAGTCCGCTTGACGCGGACAATGGGCGGCGGAATTCTCTTGGCCTTGAGCGCCTCGGCATATTGGTTCATTTAGAATGCGTGTATACTGGCCAGGTCAAGGGGCCGACCCAAGGCCACAACCACCCGGAGGTAGTCCAAATGAGACTCATTGGCCGAAGATCCTTTCTCGGATCGATCCCCGGAGCCCTGCTGCTCGCAGCGGCGCCGCAGTCCAATCGAAACGCGCTGCCGAACCGTCCGAAGGTGCCCGGCATGCTGAGTCTCCGGGCCCGGCGGAGAACAAAGGACGGAACAGCGTCCGAGCAGGTCCTCGAGTGGCCTGTAGCCCGTACGGCGATTATCATTTGCGACATGTGGGACACGCATACCTGCGGCATGTCGGCGCAACGGGTGGCCTTGATGGCGCCGCGGATGAACCAGGTGGTCAGCGCCGCTCGCAGCCTGGGCGTGATGATCATTCATGCGCCAAGCGACACGATGAAGTTCTACGAAGGCACTCCGTGGCGCGAGCGGATGCGCAACGCTCCCAAGGCGGCATCTTCATTTCCAATCCTCGACCGATGCCCGCGTATCCCGGAGGAGGAACGCAACTTCCCCATCGATGACTCCGCCGGCGGATGCGATGACCCGATTGTCAAAGCCGGAGACAGGGCCGCCTTACCCCTGGACCCGCGAGAATCCGGCCATCGACATCGTCGGCTTCGACGGCGTGAGCGAGAGCGGCCAGGAGATCTACAACTATTGCAAGCAGGAAGGCATCGACAAGATCGTCCTGATGGGAGTCCACGCCAATATCTGCATCTTGAATCGTGGGTTTGGGGCGCGGCAGATGACCCGCCTCGGCTTCGAAGTGGTGGTGGCCCGGGATCTTACCGACTCGATGTATGACCCGCGAACCCGGCCATTCGTCAGCCACGCGCGTGGCACAGAGTCAGTGATCGAGCATATCGAGACCATGTGGTGCCCCTCGATCCTTGGCGAGGATTTGACTCGGGTCGTGCCAGGTACCGCGGATGGTGATCCCAGGCGGAAGGTGAAGACGGCCGCACTATAGCGAGCCTAGCCAGCATTGAGTCCAACCCTCAATCGGGAGATGATTGAAACAGGACCCCGACGCCGGAGTTCTGGTTAGCACCCCGTGGGACAGCGGCTGGGCATCGCTCACCGATGATTTCGTAAGGTTGGTCGTCGCCGAACCGGGACGGCTGGGGGTCGTAGACAACCGTGATTTGCGTGCCGATTGGATTCTCACCTGGGAAAAAGTGCCGGGCCACCGCGGCGCTGACGATCGCCACACACCTGCTGCTGATAGCACAATTTGAGTCTAAACGGTTCTCAGGTGGCGCACGCCGGTCCACCGACGACTGCTCCAACTCAGATCCGTCGATGTGTCTAATTTCTCGACACTCCTGGCTTATACTCAGGAGCAGTTGTTACATGCACGCATGCGCGTTCATGGCGGAAATTGACCTTCTGCTAAGATGCGGTCTGCCGTGCTGAAGGCCGAACTGCTGACGAAGGCAGGAAGAGCCCGGCTCCGGCGGAACGTGACATCATTCACAGGACTGGCGATCACATGTGGTTGTCCTCCAAACATCGAGGTTCTCGCCGCGGCGCTTTAGAACCGGATTTCGTTCGTGCTTGTCGTTTGGCTGCCCGACCCGTGTTACGCTCGCAAATTGATGAGAATGCATCGTGCAGGTCGCAAAGAGGCCGTTCTGTGGAAAAGCTCGACAATTCGAATCCGTGAAGACCGCGTACATTCTGATGTACACTCCCACCTCTGAACGGGCGTTTTGAGCGTTTCTCGCGCCTTTTGAAATCATCAACTTGCACATTCCAAAGGCCAGCTCACTGAGCAGTTGGCTCTGATCTAAACCATTGTCAGAAAGCCTGAAGGCATCGAGCGGCGACGCGTCGGTAGTCCTTGCCTGGCCGATCAGCGTGTTCATTCTCTGCTTTTCATGGCACCGGCACCAAAAGCGCCTTGCCGATCACGGTCGTCAAGCCGTCCAGCATGTCCATGAAGCTTGCCGTCATCAACGGAGTTGTGCGGAGCTGCCAGAGATGCTCGGCGTTTTGCCACGCCGACTCGCGAGCCGCGCTCACGTTCCAGGCGGCAAGCGTATCTTCGAGATGAGAGATGGGCGGGAGCGCGCCGCCGGGAAGGCGGACATTCAGTGTAAGCTTGGCGGATTCGATGAGGCCGTCAAGCGTGGAATTGAGCGAGGTGTAGTCGCTGAAGTGTGCTCCGCGGGAATCGGGAGTTGTGTTCGTGACCTGGCAGGTAGCGACGATGGCTTCAGGCAGATCGTGATTGATATGGGCGTTAATGCCGGCGAGCGCGAACTGGATTCGCGCGATCGCGCCCTGGCTCCGGTTATCGAACAAGACTCGCCAGCAGGCGGGCGTTACTTCACCGGAGAGCGAGGATTTGAGGGCGGAAAAATAGAGCCGTGCGAACTGTACGTCGAGTTGGGCCAGCCAGGCGGAATCGGTGAATCCGCCGGCAGCCACACGCGTCTCGACGGCCTGCGTCACCTCCAGGTATAGCCAGTTGAACCACTTCAGGCCATCTGCGTCGACACAGGTGGCGCCGATGGTCTGGAGAGTCTCGAGAACTTCCGAAATAGATTGCGGAGCCGCCTGGACAGCGGTGAGGAGCGTGGCGTCGTACAGAAACATGCTCCATTCTAGTCCGTGAACTGTCGGCGCCGGGCGGCACCACGTTTCACACTGGAGGCTCACGGCCATGGCGCTCCGGCGCAAATTACCTGGTGCCGCAGAGGGCAGGGTGATACGATACTACCCGGAAGCGGACGATGAGTTTCGCCGCAAGATTCGCCCTGGTTTTCCTCATCACCGCCGCATACCTCGGCCTCGCGATTCTCGGCTGGGGCGGGGCGCCCTTCTTCTCGAATCCTGCGCGAATCGTCCTTGTAATCGTAACCTTCACGATGGCACTGGTCGCGATGTTCGCCGGCGGAAACCTGAGCCCCGGCGTGCGCGAAGATCGCAGCAACCGCTGGGTCATCGCAGCATTCGCGGTGATAGGGCTCGTAGCCGGCTTTCTGCCGGCCTACACAGACCGGATCGGCTTCTGGACGATTGACACCGATGCCATCCGCTGGTTAGGCATAGCCATCTTCGCTGCCGGCGGCGTGCTGCGCCTCACGCCGGTATTTGTCCTCGGCCGCCGTTTCAGCGGCCTGGTTGCAATCCAAGCCGGCCACACGCTCGTGACCACCGGCATCTATCGATTCATTCGTCACCCGAGCTATCTCGGCCTGTTGCTGACGGTGCTCGGCTGGGCCTTAAGCTTTCGTTCGGGTGTTGGCCTCCTGCTTGTGGCATTCCTGATGCCGCCGCTTCTTAGCCGCATCCATGCAGAAGAGCGGTTGCTCGAAATGCAATTTGGCGACGAATACCGTGCTTACACCAGCCGCACATCGCGGCTGATTCCTGGAATCTATTGAGATTCCGCCGAATCCATGCAACGCATCAAACTTTCCGCCGCAGGCGCAGCAAAACGGCGCCGTGCCTGGGCAGATTTGCGGAATACTGACTCGCGAAGGGTCCGAGGTCCCGCTGGCGCCAGACATCCCGCACCACCCATGTGCCCGCCAGGCCCAGGTCGGCGAACCTGGCGGTGACCCTGGCCTCGTCTTCCCCGCGGTTGAACAGTCCGAGCGCAACCGAGCCGTCTTCGAGCGGCTTATACCAGACTTCGGCGGCCCCTTCCCGAATGGCCGGATACCCCTGCTTTCCAAGCGCGTCCTGATTGATGTCGATTACCTCGTCATTAGTGAGAATGCTGAGGGTGAACGGGTCGAGCCTGGTCAGATCGCCGCCGAAAACCAGCGGCGCGGCCGCGATGCTCCACAGGCTCATGTAGGTGTACTGTTCGTCGGCGGTCAAAGGAGTGGGCTTGAGCCGGCCGTTCCAAAGGATATTGCCGATCAGGATATTATCGGGATCGTTCCAGCCCCCGGGACCGGCGTATTTCTCCTTGCCGGCCAGGCCGAATCCCATGACGTCCACGTTATGCCACAGGCTGCTGTGGCCGCCGCCCACGTCCCCCTCGGTCCTCCAGAAGTTCGCACCCGTCTCGCGGCCCCATTCCCAGACCTTCGCCAGGCCGTACTGGCAGAAGTTGAAGATGAAATCGCGGTCCAGCTTGCGGATGGCGGCATTCATGGTGGCGTACGGCTTCTGCTCCTCCTCGCGGCTGTTGGAGTCTTTGATGAACTCGCGGCCGTACGAGCAGAGGTCGTACTTCAGAAAATCGAAGCCCCACCGCGAAAACGTGCGGGCATCCTGCTCCTCGTGCCCATAGCTGGCTTCGTAGCCGCCGCAGGTGCGCGGGCCCGGGCCGATGTAAATGCCGGCTCGCAGTCCCTGGGAGTGGATGTAATCCGTCAGCGCCTTCATGTCCGGAAACCGCCGGTTGGGGCGCAGGTTCCCTTCGGCATCGCGCGGGGCGCCGCCGATTTCGGGGTCGTTCGAGTTGAGCTTTATATTCCAGCCGTCGTCGATGTTGATCATGGCGTAGCCGTGATCGGCCATGCCGCTCGAAACCATGGCGTCCGCCTGTTTGCGCACCAGGTTGTCGCTAATGTTCGTGTACGCCATATACCAGGTGCTCCAGCCCATCGGCGGGGTAAGCGCGAGGGTATCGCCCGCAACCAGTTTCCATTTGCGCCGCGCCGACCCGAGCCCGTTTTTTGCAGTCAGGATAATGACGTACTCGCCCTTGGCCGGGGTAGTGCCGGAAATGATGCCGGTAGCGCGGTCGAGCTTTAAGCCCGCCGGCAAACCTTTCGCCTCGAAGGTCATGGGCCGCTGCCCCGTTGCCGGGACCCGGTACAAGAACGGATGCCCGGGATGCGCGCCGTAAACCGTTGCGCCGTTGATCCGCGGCGCCGGCGACGGCGCCGGCGTCAGCAGGTGGTCCGAATCGGTCTGCGCGAAACCCGGGAGCGCCAGACCAGCCGCAACTAAAGAGAGCATGACTTTTCGATGCATAGGATTCCTTCGCCAAATAGGACACGCCGGTCCCAAACGAGAATATCACTTCCTCGACCGCATTACCCGTCGAAGCGCCCGGCGTGCTCTAACAATTCTTAACGGGCTTCCGCGTATCCTCCGCCAGCCTGTAGCCGCCCACGGAGAGCGCGGTGGTCAGCCCCAGCGTGGTCAACGAGACCCGGTTCCAGTCCTTCCGCAACTACACCGCCAGCCCCGGCAACATGATTCCGCAGATCATCGTGTCCGGCGCCTTCACCACCGGCGGCAACGGTATAGGCGCGTTGTCGGCGCGGGAATGAGCTCACGCTTTGTTTCTTGTACGGCCATTACGCGTTTAGGGTTAATATGGACGTTTCTGTACAATCTGAATGCCATCTGACGGACTATCCACGTGGGGGAATTGGACCAGCATAGTGGGGCTGGTTGTATCAATCGGTGGCTTTGTCTGGACCCTAATCGGGGTATACCGATCTAAGGAGGCAGCGGAGCAGGCAAGTGCGGCTGCAGAAAAGGCCAGAGAAGCGGTGTTCCGAGCAAGTGCTATGGTTGAGCTGGCAAGTGCTACCACAACGATGCAGGAGATTAAACGCCTCCAGCGAGAAGGTGCCTGGTCGGTGCTGTTGGACAGGTATTCGATCCTTCGAGCGTCGCTCATTGCAATCCGGGCAAGTCGGTCTGACATGGAGGACGCCCATAAGAGTGCCATCCAGAATGCCATCATTCAGATCAGAGGAATTGAGGAAAGCGTGGAACGAATGTTGGCAAAGGGGCAGCAGCCGAGTGCGGCAAAAATGAACTCCATCATTTCAGACGAGCTCGACCGGCTGTCTGAGGTGTTGGGAACGCTGAGGAGCAACGAGAATGGCCAATAGGGTCTGGGATCTGATTCTAAAGCTCGCAGAGAGGACGGCTGAGGACAAGGTGAACTGGGAGCGGACGGCCGAAGCTGGAATCTATCAGGTGTCCTTCCCGAAGTACTCTGTGCAGATTTTTGCTCGCGAGAATAGAGACCGTCCCGACGACATCATCGTGCAGGTCCTAGATGACACCGGGTCGGTCGTTGAGGAAGCGTCAGATGTCGATTTGACCAGTGCGAGGGTCAACGACGCCTACCCGACGATGTTGACTCTTTACAAGAATGCCCGTCGCAAAGCAATGGGTGTAGAGCAGGCATTGGACGCAATCCTTAAGAAGCTCGACGAAGACCCCGATGATGACCTCCCGTTTTAGGCTCTATGGCATTCCTGTGCGCACACTCCGCCGTATAGTCAGATCGCCGAATACCGGTGCGAGTGGTGGGAGACATGTAAAATCGGTAAGACACACATTCCGCAAGGCGCAACGCTAAACGGTCGGCTCTGATCTGATCCCCGTGGCGCCGCGCGTCAGCCGCCGTGTGCCGGAGCCGGCGTACGGTGGTCTTCGCGGCGGCTACCGGCTACCATGTCGGGAGTATGCGAATTTTGCGGATCTTCCTGGTGCTGGCGCCGCTGTGGCTGCTCCCGGCGCAGACGGGCCCCTTCCTGACTGAAGGCACGTACGAAGGCACGCCCTCTCTCACGCTTTCTAACGGGCAATTGGCGCTGACGGTGCTGGTTAAGGGCAGCGCCGTAGCCGGGCTGGTGCTGGCCGACGATGCCGAAAAGCTCAGCCCGTATTGGAACCCGGCCCGCATGGCGCGGGAACTGGGGCGGACGGCGCCTGCGGACGGCGCCCTGGGTCACTTCGTCTGCGTAGACGGCTTCGGGCCGGTGTCGGCCGAGGAGCGCGCCGCCGGTCTGCCGGGCCACGGCGAAGCGCACCTGCGGACGTTCGCGATGCGCTCGCGCAAGCAGGCGGGCGTGGCCGAACTCACCCTCAGCGCGCAGTTGCCGATCGCGATGGAATCGCTTTCGCGCACGTTCCGCATGGTGGATGGCGAGAACGTGGTGTATGTGGAGACCACGCTCGAAAGCCTGCTGGGCTTCGACCACCCCATGCAGTGGGCCGAGCACGCCACCGTGGGATCGCCGTTTCTGGAACCGGGCGCGACGGTGTTCGATGTGTCCGGCACGAAATCGCAGAATCGCCCGTACACCGAACCGGCCAATCCCCGCGGCGAGACCGAGCGCCGCCTGGCCTCCGGCGCCGATTTCACCTGGCCGGCCGCGCCCGCGAAGGACGGCCAGACCATCGATATGCGGGCCACGCCGGAGAATCCGCACTACATGGACCACACCACCACGCTGCTCGATCCCGCGCGCGAATTCGCCTGGACGGCGGCGTTGAATCTGAAAAAGCGCCTGCTCCTCGGCTACCTGTTCCGCCGCCGCGATTACCCCTGGCTGCAGACTTGGGGCAACTACCCGCCCAGCGGCAAACTGGCGCGCGGCATGGAGTTCAGCAGCCAGCCCTACGATGTGCCGCGGCGCGAAGCTGTGGGAATGGGAACCCTCTTCGGCGAGCCCACTTTCCAGTGGCTGCCGGCCAAGGCGACCCTGCACCGGCGATTCCTGTTCTTCTACACACGTGTGCCGGAGGGATTCGCGGAGACGGACGATATCCGGCTCGAAGACGGCGGTATCGTGATTGAAGACCGCCGGTCGGGCAAGCGGATCGTCCTGCCGGCGTCGCTGCCGCTGTAGAACCCTGCGCGTTTTGCCAATGTCCGCCGTCATAGCTTGGCAGGAGGCCCCATGAGACTCGCCGCCGCTTTGTGCATTGTCGCGTTTCCGGCTATGGCCGCCATGCAACCAGTGCGGGAAGTGGCCTCGCAGGTTCCCTTCGGTGGGCTGGTTCCCGGCTTTTACAACGGCTATGTTTTCCTGGTGGATCAGACACCGCACAACCACCTCACGCTTTACGCACCGGACGGCCGTTACGTGTTCTACCGGTACGTCCAGCCGGATTTCGGCCCGTCAGTGCTGAGCGTGGCGGTGGATTCGAATGGCACGGTGGCGGCTGGCTGGAACGACTCGGCGGTCGGCCGCGCCGGCATCGACCTGATGGACGCCGGCGGCAAACTGCTCGGCTCCTTTGACACGGGGGTTTACCTGCCGAACAGCATTGCCTTCGCCGCGGACCATTCCATCTGGAGTTTCGGATGGCAGCGGGTTTCCGGCACCTCCGGCCGGCCCGCTCCCAACTACATGGCCGTGCGCCACTATTCTGCCGAGGGCCAGCAACTGGGGGCGTATCTACCGCGCTCTCTTTTTTCCGAGGGGCATGGAGCCGGCGTGCTGGAACTGGCAGGAGCAGGGGATTTATGTGAACAGCGACCGCATCGGGCTGCTGGCCTGCTCGGGGCAAAACATGATCAACCCGGAGTGGGTGGAGTTGGATCTGAGCGGGAAGCTGATTGGACGATGGCGTGTCGGTTCCTTCAATCGGCGGGTGGCGCTGACCACGGACGGGCACGTCTACGCGCAGGAGACGGTGGCGGGACCACAATTGGGGCAGGTGTTCCTGCTGGACCGAGTTTCCGGAACGTTTCAGCCCGTGGCTTTGAAGGTCAACGGAAGGCTCTCCGGGGCGGACGGAAACCAACTAGTGTTTTCGCCGTACAGCGGGCCGCCCATGCGCCTAGATTGGTACAACCAGCCCTGAATCCCGCGGCGTATCAATCCATCGCTTGCGAGCCGCCGTAATATTCGGTGGCGCTGATGCACTCCCCCGCGGGCTCGGATTCGCCGCGCTCGGGACCGGCGGGCGGGACCACGGCCGATTCCACGGCCTCGCCGCCGCGCCGGACGGTGTACACGAAGGCCTGCTCCTCTTCCAACAGGCGGATGAAAATGTCGGATTGCCGGATCATCGCCAATCGTGAATGCACGGAGGGGGCCGGACTTGCAGCACAAGCACTTAGGTGTGTTGGGACTCCGGTGAGTGCCGGAAAACCCGACCGAAAAATCGGAGAATCCGGCACGACCCCACTCAAGCCTGGCCGACGCCCACCGCTGCGGTCACCAGGTGCATGCCGCCGGGCATCAGCTCCTCGTGCAGAATCTGCATGCCGAGATCTGCCAGCTCGGAGTGCAGGCGGGCCAGCGGCCAGTTGCGGCTGCCGCCATTGAGCACGTGGCGCTTGAATGCGGTCAAGGTGACTTCGGGCGGCGCGGGCGCCTCCGAGAGGAAGGCATCGTGCAGCACCAGGGTCCCTCCGGAGGCCAGCAGGCGCCGGGCGCGGTCGAGAACCGGGCGGAACTGGTCCCGCCCGCAACAGGCCAGCAGGCCGGAAAGCAGAATCGCGCCGTAGCGCGTGCCGTTTTGCGGCAGGCCGGCGGCGGGGTCGGCGTCCAGGCCTCGCGCAAACGGGTTACGGATTTCCAGCCGGAGATCCGGCCGGCGCGCGCCCAGCAGGGCGCGGTATTCCTCGCCTCCCCAGCCGGCGATGAGCATGCGGCCGGCGCCCGGCAGTTCCAAGCGTTCCAGCACGCGCGGAGCGGCGTAGCGGGCCAGGCACTCGCAGGCCTCGCTCTGCAGGCGATGGAATTCGGCGGGCGCGCCGGTGGCGAGCCCGTCCAACACATAGCGGCCGATGGAAGTGGCGGGGGCGACGTGGGCGGCCATGGCCAGCAGCGCGGGGCGGAGCGTTTGCGGCGAATCCTCCAGCAGGTAGCGGGAAGCCAGTTCCAGGTTGCGGTAACCCTCCGGGCCGCACTCCACCAGGCCGAGCGAGACCAGGCATTCCAGCGTTTCCGCCAGCCCGTGGCTGTTCATGCCGAGCAGCCGGGCCAGGTCGCGCGCCGTGCGCCACTCTTCCAGGTGCGCGAAGAGATTGGCGGTCAAACGCGAAGAGCAGGACCTGGCTGCCGATGCCCGCCGAGGCCAGGCGCAGCAGCTGATCGGGCGCCGGCGCCGGCTGGAAGGGCGCGGCATCGTCCGGGCGGCGGCAGAGGTCGCGCTGCGATTGCCGCAGCTTGTCGCGCAGGCGGACGGCATCGCCCACCACCAGCGTGGCCGGGGGATTGATGCCGGCGCTCTCGACATCGGCGCCGATGGAGGCGAGCGTGCCGGTGATTACCTTCTCGCCGTGCCAGTACGCCATCTGGATCATGGCCGCGGGAGTGGCGGGATCGCGGCCGTGCGCCATCAATTCGCGCGCGATGGGGCCGACGCTGTGCACCGCCATGAGAAACACCACGGTATCGATGCCGGCCAGCGCGGACCAGTTCATGCGGCTCTCTTCGCGGCTGGCCTCATGGCCTGTGACAATGGCAACGGTGGAGGCGGCGTCGCGGTGCGTCACCGCGATGCCCGCGCTCAATGGCGCCGCCAGCGCGGAGGAGACGCCGGGAATCACCTCGAACGGGATGCCGTGCCCGGCCAGGTATTCGGCTTCCTCGCCGCCGCGGCCGAACAGGAAGGGATCGCCGCCCTTGAGGCGGACCACCGTCTTGCCCTCGGCGGCCTTGCGCGCCAGCAAATCGCAGATATCGCGCTGCCGCGACTCGTGCCGGCCCACGGCTTTGCCCATGTAGATGCGCTCGGCCGAGGGCTTCGGAGTAGGCCAGCACTTCCTCCTGGATCAGGCGGTCGTAGACCACCACGTCGCAGGACTCCAGCAGCCTGGCCGCCTTCACGGTCAGCAGTTCGGGGTGGCCGGGGCCGGCGCCCACAAGGTACACTTTTCCGCGGCTCATGACTACCTCTCCGGTAACACGGCATGACCGCGCCGCTGCTTCTTCGAACAGAGCTGCTCCGCCCCGGAGGCGGCGTGCCGCCCCCCACAGGCCTCGCAGAATCTATTTCCATCCGCAGCGAATCCGGAATACGATGATAACATGATCCTGTACTCCGAAATTAGAACGGGAGGGACTGCGATGTCGGTGATCACCATTTCCAGGGGCTCTTTCAGCGGCGGCACCATGCTCGCGGATTGTCTTTCCAAGTCGCTTGGCTACCGTTGCGTAGACCGGGAAGTGATTGTGGAGCGGGCTGCGGCGCGCGGCGTTTCGCAGGACGAGCTGCGCGACGCGCTGCAGAAACCGCCCACGTTTCTGGAGCGGCTGCAGCACAAGAAGTACCTGTACCTGGTGCTGATCCAGGCGGCGCTCGGCCGAGGAGGTGCGCGAAGGCAAAGCCGTGTATCACGGCAACGCCGGCCACCTGCTGCTCAAGGGCGGGCCGCACGTGCTGCGCGTGCGCATCATCGCGCCCATGGAGTTCCGCTTGAAGATGGCGCAGGACCGGCTCAAGCTGAGCCGCGCCGAAGCGCTGGACTACATCGCGCGCATGGACCAGGACCGCCGTAAATGGGCGCAATACCTGTACGGCGTGGATTGGGGCGACCCCGCCAACTACGACATCGTCCTCAACCTGGAGCACATGACCATCCGCTGAGCCTGCGAGGCGGTTTCCACGCTGGCGCGGCAGCGGTGCTTCGAATTCACGCCGCGCTGCCGGGCGGCCATGGACGATCTGGCGCTGGCCAGCCGCGTGCGCGCGGAACTGGCGCTGGACGAAGCCACTTCGCACCTGGAATTCGAAGTGGAAGCCAAGGCAGCGGAGCGGTGCGCGTCCACGGCGCGGTCGCGGGCACGCGGGACGTCGCGGAAATCCAGCGGATCGCCGCCGCCGTGCCCGGGGTGGTTTCCCTGAACCTGGACGAGCTGGCTTCGCCGGTGCGGGCCGTAGGGCCGAGTGGGGCAGGCGGCTGCGCCTGCCCAATCCGGTTGGCCGGCGAACCGTCCGCCCGCGTATCAGACCATCGCCGCCGCCACGCTGATGGTGGGCTTGTCGGCCGGCAGATGGCGCAGGTCCGGGCCGGTGTAGATCTGGCGCGGGCGGGCGATCTTCTGCTCCGGATCGCGCATCATCTCGTCCCAGTGGGCCAGCCATCCCACCGTGCGCGGAATGGCGAACAGCACGGTGAACATGTCCGGCTTGAAGCCCATCGCCTGGTAGATGATGCCGGAATAGAAATCCACGTTGGGATAGAGCTTGCGCTTGACGAAGTATTCGTCTTCGAGCGCGATCTTCTCCAGCTCGAGCGCGATGTCCAGCTTGGCATTGCGGCCGGTCACCTGGAACACCTGGTCGGCGGTCCACTTGATGATGCGCGCGCGCGGGTCGTAGTTCTTGTAGACGCGGTGCCCGAAGCCCATCAGCTTGATCTTGCCGGCCTTCACCTGCTCGATGTAGGCCGGAATGTTTTCCTTCGTGCCGATGGTGTCGAGCATGCGCAGCACCTGCTCGTTGGCGCCGCCATGCAGCGGGCCGGAGAGCGCCGCCGCGGCCGCCGCCACGGAAAGGTACGGATCGGCCTGCGAGCTGCCCACCGCCCGCATGGCGTTGGTGCTGCAGTTCTGCTCGTGGTCCGCGTGCAGAATGAACAGCATGGAAAGCGCCCGCGCCATCACCGGGTTGGCCACGTACTTCGGCTCCACCATCTTCCACAGCATGTTCATGAGGTTGGCGGCGTAGTTGAGGTCGTTGTCCGGATAGACATACGGGAAGCCGCGGCTGTGCCGGTAGGTGTACGCCGCGATGGTCGGCACTTTGCCGATCAGGCGCACGATCTGGTGGCGCCGGTTGTCCGGGTCGAGAACGTTCTTCGCGTCCGGATAGACCGTGGAAAGAGCCGCCACCGTGCTCACGAACATGCCCATCGGATGGGCGTCGTAGCGGAATCCCTCCAGGAATTTCTTGCTGGTCTCGTGCAGCATGGTGTGGTGCTTCACTTCGTCGATCCAGTCGTCGAGCTGCTTCTCGTCGGGAAGCTCGCCGTTGAGCAGGAGGTAGGCCACCTCCAGGAAGCGGCACTTCTCCGCCAGTTCCTCGATCGGATAGCCGCGGTACCGCAGGATGCCGCGGTCGCCATCGATGTACGTGATGGTGCTCTGGCAGGATGCGGTATTCATGAACGCGGGGTCGTAGCTCATGAGCCCGAAATCTTCCGCATCTTCCTTGATCTGGCGCAGATCCATCGCGCGGATGGTGCCGTGATCGATGGGCAGGGCATAGCTCTTGCCCGTGCGCCCGTCAGTCATCGTCAAAACGTTGTCATTCATGTCTCACCTTCCCACCGCCGGAGCCGGCGCCCGCCGGATTTCACGACAAGAAACAAGGAGCTGCCGGCTCGCACGGGAAGAGTATGCTACAAATTTTCTGATTCTACAAGGGTTTGAGAGCTTGCTTCTCGCCAAATGAGAATGAATCCAAACGTGTGCCGGAATTTCCGCCATTTAGCAAAGTGCAATGCGAGGAACCCTGCGATCGCGTTCTCCGAAATGTTGATATACGCCGCATCGTTTATAAACTCGATGTAATGTTTTTCGACGATAACATTCATAGAGCTGTAGTAAGTTATTAACTTGGAAATCACTTACGCAAAAACTTGAGACGTCGTTCGGTGAAGTGTGCTATAAGTTTGTCGAAGTCAGACTAACAGACCTGATGATCCGGAACATCGGGACGGAGCTGGCAACATGTCGGTTTTTCTCCCAGTTGCCGGAATTACCATCAGGATCTGGATTCTGATAGGTGCCGGGGGGTTCGTAGGTTTTCTTTCCGGGCTCCTGGGCGTGGGTGGAGGCTTCCTCCTCACGCCAATTCTTATCATGGCGGGCATTCCGCCCACCGTTGCCGCCGCTTCGGATTCCTGTCAGATCGTGGCCGCCTCCTCTTCGGCCGTGGCCGCTCACTTCCGTCTGGGCAACGTGGATTTCAAAATGGGCTTCACGCTGCTGGCGGGGGGCTTGACGGGCGCCGGCCTCGGGGTGAGGTCATCAAGGTCCTGCGCGCGCTCGGCAACGCCGATTTGCTGATTACCATCACTTACATCGTCGTGCTCGGCTTGGTGGGCGGCGGCATGTTGATGGGCAGCCTGAAGAACCTGCGGCGCGGGCCGATGTCGGCGAAAGTGCATCGCCGCGCCGCCGGTGGGGCGTTCCTCAAGCGCTGCCGTTTCAGGTTTACTTCGAGCGCTCCGGCGTCCGGCATTCCTGCTGGTGCCATTCATCCTGTGCGTGATGGTGGGCATACTCGCCTCGATCATGGGGGTGGGCGGGGCTTCATGATGGTGCCCATGATGGTGTACCTGCTGCGCATGCCGGCCCACGTGGCCGTCGGCACTGACCTGTTCCAGATTCTCTTCACCTGCGCCGGGGTCACATTACATGCAGTCCACGACCAACCACACGGTGGATCTGGTGCTGGCGCTGCTGCTGGCGCTGGGCTCCACCATCGGCGCGCAGATCGGCGCGCGGCTGACCCGATTCATGCGCGGCGATCAGTTGCTGATCATTCTCGGCGTCGCTGGCGCTCCTGGTAACCGGGAAGATGGTGGTCGGCATCCTGACGGCGCCGTCGAATCTTCTGTCTCCGGCCGCGCACGCGCTCCTCATCCGGCCCAGGACCCGCCTCGGGCTGCGGCTCCCGGAAGGCGTATGGGCGGGGTGACCCTATTCCACCGGCCCGTAGTATCCGGGCCGCCATGAAACCGTGAGGTTGCGGCCCTCTGTCACGTTCACCTGGACCTGGTGATACCTGCCGTCGCGGCGGGGGGTGGCGGGCCGGTAACCGAGCACATATTGATTGCGCAGTTCCAGGCTGATGCGGGCGGCGGTAACGGGAAGGTCGATCAGGGAGTCGACGGCGAAATCCCGGCCGCCGCTGGCTCCGGCCAATGCGTGCAGTAACTGGCGGCCGGGCGCGGCCCCGGAGGGACGGGAACCGGGGGCCCGGTCGAAAATGCCCATGGCGTAGATCCATAAGTTGGATTCGCGCACGCGATTCAGGATTTCGGTTTCGGAGTAGCGGCTGTGGTTATCGCCACCATCGGAAAGAATCAGCAAGGCGCGCCGCGGATAGCGGGCGTGCAGGCGCAGGTAATCCATGGCCAGCCCCGCCGCGTCCAGCAGCGCGGTTCTGCCGGCGGGCGCCGCACTGCAGCAGCCGGTTCTGGATTTCGCCGGTGTCGTCTGTGAACGGCACGGTCAGGCGCGGCCGCGTGCTGAATTCCACCAGGAAGAACTCGTCTTCGGGATTGGCGAAGCGGAGGAACTGATGGATGGCCTCGCGCGACTTCTGCAGCTTGCCGTCCATGCTCTGGCTGGAATCGAAGACGATGCCCACCGAGAGCGGGGCGTCCTCGCAGGCAAACTGCACCACCGTCTGCTCGGCTTTATCGTCGAAAATGCGGAATGCGCCGCGGTTCAACCCGACCACCGCGTGATTCTTCTCGTCGGTGACGCTGACCGGAATCAGCACCAGGTCGCTTTCGGTGCGGAAATCGGCGGCGCCTGACCGGCGCGCCGGCTGCGCACGGCAATGGAAACCTGCGGGTCGTTTGCCCCGGCCGCAGCCCAGGAAAACAAGCAGATTGCGCCGGCCCAGAGCGGCGCCCGGAATGTCATGTTGCTACCCAGTCCCCTCTGGGGTTCGAGTGTACCAGATTCTGGCCGGGCGCCGCGCCGGGTCTTTGGGCTGGAACGGCGCGTTTTTACACGTCCGGTCGAGCGGCTAAAGGTGCGGTAATTTTCGCCAACCCTGCTCGAGTCCAAATCAGAATATCCGGAACGCTGTGGAATCGAGCAGCAAATCGGTTTATGGGATTCCGGCATAATTCGCATGTGTTTGTCGTGATATCCTGGCATTTAGTGGTAACAGCTCTTTTTATTTATTGAGAAATAAGTCGTTTAGTTGTAGAGTTATTCGTGAATATGCTTCGTATGCGCTCTAGTTACTAGAAGCGCTGGGGCGGGCAGGCGAGGAAAACGAGGATGCGCCGCCGCGAGTTGTCGCGGCTGCGTCTTTCGAGATGCTTCCGGCAAGGAGCTTCGCATCGTAGGACGACGTGTGCACGTACACACGCGCCACGAGCTCGCGCCGCCTTCCCAAGGAGTTGTGAACATGAAAGTCCGTCGCGCCATACGGTTTCTTTCGTTATCGATACTGACGACTTTTCTGGCCGGTTCGGTGGTTGCCTCCAGCGATCCGGCCCCAGGCGGCAATGCCGGCCCAAGCCCGGCGGCCGCGGTCAGCCCGGATGTGGGCCCCAACGCGGATTCCTCCGTCGCTCGCGCAGTCGGCGGGCCCGTCTACGGCCGTGCCGGATGCCGCGCAGACCATCCAGCAACTGCAAAAAGAGATCGATGAGCTGAGCCAGAAGGTCCAGGCACTACAGCACGAGCAGGACCTGAAAAAGCTGGAGGACGACGCCGCCGCCGAGAAGGCCAAGACCCAGGCCACGGTCACTGCCGATACCAGCGGGTTCACCATCGTATCCCCGCACGGCAACTTCCTGCTCAAGATCGGCGCCGATTTGCAGGTGGATAACCGCACTTTCTTCGGCGAGAACAGCACCAACCCCATGGACCAGATGCTGCTCCGCCGCGTCCGCCCCACCTTTTCCGGAACGGTCTACAAGTACGTCGATTATTACTTCCGCCCTGACTTCGGCCAGGGAACGACGGTGATTTACGACGCCTACGTGGAATTGAAGTATTTCGATTTCGCCAAAGTGCGGGTGGGCAAATTCAAGCCCGGAGTCAGCATGGAGCGCTTGCAGTCGGATGACGATACCACCTTCGTCGAGCGCGGCATGCCCACGCTGCTGGCCCCCAGCCGCGACATCGGCTACCAGATCTCGGGCGACATTCTGCCCAAGCACATCAACTATTCGGTGGGCGTGTTCAACGGCGTTCCCGACAACAGCTTGAGCGACACTTCGGCTAGCGACCACCGCGACTATACGGCGCGGCTGTTCTTCAATCCGCTCAATCCCGAGGTTGCCAACCTGGGCTTCGGCATGGGCTTCTCTTCCGGCAACGTGGACGGCGAGTCGCTCCCTGCCTACAAGACGTTCGGCCAGAACACGTTCTTCACCTTCGGCTCGGGCGTAACCGAAGCCGGCCACCGCACCCGCCTGCAGCCCGGAATGTACTACTACATGGGCGCCGTTCGGCATCTACACCGAATACGGCCTCACCGAGGACGGTTTGCAGAAGGGCGTCATCCGCCGAGACGTCGCCTTCCGCGCCTGGCAGGCGGCGGGAAGCTGGATCCTGACCGGGGAAAAGAAGAGCTACTTCGAGCCCCACTCCGAAGAAGAATTTCGATCCCGCTCAACGGCGGCTGGGGAGCGGTGGAGATCGCCATGCGCACCGGCGAGTTCCGGGTGGAGCAAGGCATTTTCAATTACGGCTTCGCTTCCGTCACCACCACCCCGCAGTCTGCCCATGAAGTGGTGGGCGGCGTGAACTGGTATCTCAACCGGCTGTTCCGCATTTCGGCGGATTACGGCCGCACCAATTTCGGAGGCGGCGCCACGCTGGCGCAGGGCACCAACCGGCCCACCGAGAAAGTGCTGATCTTCCGCTTCCAGATCAACTTCATTTAACGAGGCATCCTGATATGCGCAAAACCTCGAAACTGACTCGGCCTTCTTCTTGCTGCCCGCCGGTCTCATGGCCGGTGCCGGATATGGTGATCGTGGCCGACACCCGGCACCTGACCGGGCTTCGGGCATGGTGGGGAACTCTCTACAACCAGGGCCACCTGCAGTTTGCCCTGCTGACCGTTCTGATGATTCCGGTGGCTGGAATCATTCTGGGCGGCGCTGGCCGATTTCGCCATGCGGCAGATTGGAATCGACCTGAAGTCCCGACCCTGAGGGAGAACTAGATTCTATGGATTGGCTCTATACACTCATGCCGATCGCCGGCATCCAGATCTGGTGGCCGGGGCTGGTCATTCTGGGCCTGGGAGTGGGGATCATCGGCGGTTTCTTCGGCATGGGCGGGGCCTGGATGGTCACGCCCGGCCTCAACATCCTCGGTTTCCCGATGGCGTTCGCCATCGGTACCGACATCACGCAAATGGCGGGCAAATCGCTGATTTCCACCATGCGCCACGCCAAATTCGGCAACGTGGATTACAAGCTCTCGTTGATCATGGTGGTCGGCAGGTGAGCGGGTTGGAATTGGGCGCGCGCAAGATCATGTGGCTGGAGCGGATCGGCAAGATCGATCTATACGTGCGCTGCGGGCTACCTGGTGCTGCTGACCACTGATCGCCTGGGTGGTGTTCGCCGACGTGTTGCGCAAGCAGCGCAAGGAGCGGGAGGCCCGCGCTGCCGGCCGCGCGCTCGACAGCTCGAGACCGGCATCCAGTGGCACAAGACGCTGCAGAAGATCAAGCTTCCTCCCATGATGACGTTTCCACAGGGCCGGCATCCGCTGCTCCATGTGGCTGCCTGTCGGTGTGGCCTTCTTCACCGGATGGATGGCGGGCGTCCTGGGAATCGGCGGCGGCCTGATCCGCATGCCGTCCCTGGTCTACCTCATCGGCTGCCCCACGCATGTGGCCGTGGGCACCGATCTGTTTGGGGTCGCGATGTCCGGTTTATACGGCGCCGCGACTTATAGCTATAAGGGCCGCGTGGAATTGCTCGCCGCTTTCATCATGCTGTCTGGGAGCGGCGGTGGGAGCACAGATCGGTGCCGTGGCCACCAAGTACGTGAAGGGCTATGGCATCCGGATCTTCTTCGGCATAGCCGTGGTGGGATGCGCCGTCTCGGTGCTCATGAAACTGATTTCCGCCGCCAGCCCGGCGCTGAAACCGGCGATGGATGTCTCGGCCACCGTCCTGATCCTGGGCCTGGTGACCACGCTCTCGCTGTTCATCACGCTGAAGTTCGTGGCCGGCGTGCGCCGCGAACTGGCCATGAAAAAGTCGCGGCTGATGGCCGCGTAGGAGGCTTCTATGTCGGAGATCAAACTTTGGATCGCCGCGTTCGCCCCGCTGCTGCTGCTTGCCGGTTGCGACGTCTCCGGAAAGGTGGAGCAGGGCCGGGTTATCGCCTATGACCCCGGCACGAAGCTGGTGACCCTGATTCCCGAGTCCGGACCGGCGCCCGTGACCGTGTGGGCGCCCGAGGATCCGGACGAGATGGGGCCGGCGCCGGCGGCTGGAAAGCTGCTGTCGGTGGATGCCAGGGGCGGGCAGTTGGTGGTGTGGGATGCGGCCGCGCAGGCGCTCCGCAAGATCGCCTTCACCCCCCTCGAAACGCACCGTGCCGCCAAGCCGTCATCCTCTAAAATCGACCGCGCGCGCGGCACCATTACCGTGTATTCGCCGTCCGACAAGATGACGGTCACGTTCGCCGCCTCTGCCGACCTGCTGGCGCTGCCGGCAGACACCTGGAAGTCCGGCGACGTGGTTCGCTATTACTACAAGGAGCCAGGCCAGGCCCTGCGTCTGATGAATGTCACCAAGACCGATCTCTCCAAAGCCGGCAGCTAGCCTTTCCCTGCTGCTGTTGGCCGCGCTCCTGCGGGCCGGCACCCTGCCCTCCGGACCGGCGTGCCGGGTCACGCCGCCGGTCATCGAGGCGGGCGCGTTCTACGACGGCGCGGAGGTCAAGGTCGAGGGCGTAGCCGCCCCGCGTTCGAAAGTGATCGTTACCGTATCCGGTTCCGACCGCGAAGAACGATTCAACCGGCAGGCCCGTTTCGGGCCCATCTGGCTGAATGCGGGAAAAGTGCGGATCTCCGGTGCGCCCTCGCTTTTTTTGCGCTTCAGCGCGTCGCCGCTCGCATCGCTGCTGGCGGGCGGCGGCGCGCGCGGCCGTGCTTTGGATGAAGCCTCGGTCACGGCGCGCATCCGCATCGATCCCCCATTCGCGGACCCGCGCACGGATGCCCGCCTGCGCGCCGATTACGTGGCGCTCAAAAAGAGCCAGGAGGTTTACCGGTTTTCCGACGGCGGCGTGGTGATGGGCGAAGCGGGTCCGGACGGTCTGCCCTATACCGCCGTTTTCCGCTGGCCCAAACGGGCGCCGCCGGCCACTTATGAGGTCCACGTCTACGAAATCGTGGACGGCGCGGTGGCGGGGGAGGCGCGCGTGCCGCTCTCGGTGGTGCGGGCCGGATTTCCGGCCTGGCTGGCGGGCATGGCGGAAAACAGCGCATCGCTTTACGGTCTGACCGCGGTGTTCATCGCGGTGCTGGCCGGATTCGGCATCGACTTTATCACCCGGAAGGTTTTCCGCGGCCGCCGCGCGGGTGTTCACTAACCGGGCGCAGGCGGTTATATTCGGATCGGAGCCCTTATGCGGCTGTGGCGACATACAACCCAGACTCACGAAGATGGCGAGGCAGCCGCACGCGTACGCGCCAAGTACCTGAGCTTCCGCGAGTTGCTGTCGCTGAACAACGAATCGCTGGAGCGGATGGCGGCGCTGCAGGACGATCTGCAATTCGTGCAGCCGCGCCGCGAGGTGCTGGGCGACCGCGTGGGCGCCATTTTCGACGGCGTCGGCCAGGTGGTGGACGCCTTCGAGCGGCTGTCCGGCCTGCGCCAGGAGACGCTGGGCGCCGCGCTCCGCGCCGCGCGGCAGGAAGTGGAGCGCTACACGGCTTCGCTCGAAACCGTGACCGGGCGCCGCCTGGCCGCCTGGCTTTCGGAAATCAACGCCGCCGGCGAGGACGAAGCCGGCAGCAAAGCCGCCGTCCTGGGCGAGATCCGCAATAAGCTGGGCCTGCCGGTGCCGGATGGCTTCGTGCTCACCACCGAAGCCTACCGGCAATACGCCGGTATTCCCCTGTGGACCACCATTCGCGATGCCACGCGCGACCTGAATCTGAACGACCTGGATGCGGTCCGGCGCGTCGCCGATGGGCCTGGCGCAACAGGTGATGGAATCGCCGCTGCCGCGGGCCATCGAGGTCGCCATTACCGCTCGCACGGAAGTGCTGCTCAAGCACGGCGGCGCGCTGGCCGTGCGCTCCAGCGCGCGCGGCGAGGGCGGGGCCAAGTCCTACGCCGGGCAGTTTCAGAGCCTGCTCAACGTGTACGCGGCGCAGGCGGTGGACGCCTACAAGCGCGTCATCGCCGGCCGCTTCAGCGAGCGCGCCTTGTTCTACCGCCTGTCCGCCGGCCTGCTGGAGGTGGACAACCCCATGGCGGTGCTGTTCCTCCTGATGGTTCCGGCGCGCGCCGCGGGCGTCCTGTACACGCGCGACCCCAGCGACCCGAAGTCCAAGACCATGTGGATTACGGCCACGCGCGGCCTGGGTCCGGAGATCGCCAGCGGGCGCACCCCGGCCGATCTCTTCCTGGTCACGCGCGAGCGGCCGCACAAGGTGATGGAGCGCAGCATCGTGCACAAGGAGAGCGAGCTGGTGCTGCAGGAGGGCGGCGGGCTGGCCGCGGCTCCACTGCGGCCGGGCGCGCAGGACGAAGCCAGCCTGCAGGATGGCGCCTTGCACACGCTGGCCGAGTGGGGCCTCAAAATCGAGCAGCATTTTCGCAGCGCGCAGGACATCGAATGGGCGCTCGACCGCGACGGCGGGCTGTGGATTCTGCAAGCCCGGCCGCTGGCGGAAATCGGCGCGGTGGCGAAATCCCATTCGCGCCCGAAAAGCGAGCCGCGGCTGGCCGGCGGCCGCACGATTTATCCGGGACGGACGTCGGGGCCGGCGTTCCTGGCGGCCGACATGCAGAGCATCCGCGAAGCGCCCGCCGGCGCGGTGGTGTTCATTCACAAGCCGTCGCCGGAGATCATCCAGATTTTTCCGCGCATCGCCGGCCTGGTGGCGGAGTGGGGCAACGTGGCCGGGCACGCGGCGGCGCTGCTGCGCGAATTTCAGGTGCCGTCCGTCTTCCAGATGGAAGGCGCGTTCGAGCGCATCACGCCGGGCGAGCCGGTGAGCCTGGACGCGGTGCGGACGCGCGTCTATCCCGGCATCCTGTGGCCGGCGGTGCGCCGCGAGCCGGCACTGGCGGAGCGCTACCGGGAGCGAACCGGCGATCCCATCAGCTCGCGCCTGCTGACGCTGCACCTGCTGGATCCTTCGGCTCACAATTTCCGTCCTTCCGGCTGCCAGTCCGCGCACGATATTCTGCGCTACTGCCACGAAAGCGCCATCGAGGCCATGTTCGCCGTCAACGACCGCGAACTGGAGCGCGGCGTGGATTGCGCCCGGGATCTGGAGACCCCGCTGCCGCTGCACGTGTCCGTGCTCGACCTGGGCGGCGGAGTGGCGGCCGGAGCGGCCGCGCGGCGGGTTACGCCCGCCCAGATCATCTCGCGGCCGTTCCAGGCGCTGTGGCAAGGCATCAGCCATCCGGGCGTAACCTGGACCCGCGAGACTCCGGCCAGCTTCGGTGACCTGGCCTCGGTGCTCACCGCCGCGTTCAAGCCGCAGGACCACGGCATGCGCCCGCTGGGCGAGAAGAGCTACCTGCTGGTGGCCGGGGAGTACATGAACCTCAACGCCCGGCTGGCGTATCACTACAGCCTGGTGGATGCCTGCCTTTCGGATACGCCCGGCGACAATTACATTTCCTTCCGCTTCGAGGGCGGCGGCTCCTCGCGCAGCCGCCGCAGCCTGCGCGCCTGTTTCCTGGAGCGCTGCCTGCTGCCCCACGGATTTCAGGTGGACCGCCGGGTGGACCTGGTGAACGCGTGGTTCCGCAAGGCGCCCGCCGAGCAGACCGCCGCGCGGCTGGACGTGCTTGGCCGCCTGCTGGCCTGTTCCAGCCAGCTCGATATGTACATGGAAAACCGCGAAGTCATGAGTTGGTTCGCCGACCAGTTCCTGCAGGGCAATTACGCCTTCCGGCCGCCCGAGGAAGCGGCGCGGTAGCAGAGATCAGGGCTTGGGGATTAGGGGTTAGGGGTTAGGGATTAGGGACCCTGGCGCGCGGTCACCACGCCGCCTTCGCTCCCCAACCCCTGATCCCTGATCCCCGAACCCCTCTTCTTGACGCCATCCGTGCCACGCCATACCATGGAACTGGGTCTTGTACTCTGAAATTGGGAGATCTATTCAATATGCCGATTCCAACCGAGACGCTGGCGGACGAGATGTTCGCTCTGATTTCCGATTACGCGGGCAAACGCAATTTGAAAGCGGGCGATTTGACCAAGGAGATGGTGGCCCGCCACGGCGCGGATTGCAGCAAGGACGACTGCAAGCTGGCCATCCGTTCGCTCATCGAATCCGGGCGCTGTGTTTACAGCTATCTCGGCGGTTCCTACATTCAGCTTCCGCCCAAGGAAGGTGCCTGAACCGGCGAGGAAAGCGCGGCCGCCGCGACTGCTTTGCCGCGGGTCGCGATCGCCGGACTTTCGGGAGGGTCGGGTAAGACCCTCGTCTCACTCGCCCTGTTATTGGAGGCACGACGCCGGGAGATCCCGGCGCGCGCCTTTAAGAAAGGGCCCGATTACATCGACGCCGCGTGGCTCGGCTGGGCGTGCGGTAAGCCGGCGCGCAACCTGGATACGCACCTGATGGGTTTTCCGGTGGCCGCCGGGTCGCTGGCCTGGCACGGCGTGGCGTCCGGCATTAACGTGATCGAGGGCAACCGCGGCCTCTACGACGGCCTGGACGCGCGCGGTACGCACAGCACGGCGGAACTGGCCAAGGCCGTCGAGGCGCCGGTCCTGCTGGTGCTCGATGCCACCAAGACCACGCGGACCGCCGCCGCGCTGGTGCTGGGCTGCCAGAAGCTCGACCCGGAGGTGACGATCGCCGGCGTGATTCTCAACCAGATTGCCGGCGCCCGCCAGGAGCGGGTGGTGCGGGAGGCCATCGAATCGGCCTGCCACGTGCCTGTGCTGGGCGCGGTGCCGCGTGCCCCCGAAGGCACGCTGCTCTCCATGCGCCATCTCGGGCTGGTTACGCCGCGCGAGTGCGCGGGCCGCGAGGCGCTGGCCGCGGCGCTGCGGGAGCGTGTGGCGCCTTACCTGGATTTTGAGCGGATTCTGGAGATCGCCCGCCGGACGGCGCCGGTGGCTGTGCCGCATTGGGAGCAGGCGCGGCCGCCATCCGCCGCCGGGCTGACCATCGGCTATCTGAACGATTCCGCCTTCAGCTTCTACTACCCGGAAAATCTGGAGTGCCTGGAAGCGGCGGGCGCCAAGGTAGCGGCCATTTCCGCGCTCGATTCGGCCGCGCATTCCCCAGGACATCGACGCTCTCTACATCGGCGGCGGTTTTCCCGAAACCCATGCCGAGGCGTTATCCGAAAACGCGGCTTTTCTTTCGTCGCTCCGCCACGCCGCGCGCGGCGGGTCTGCCGATCTATGCGGAATGCGGCGGCCTGATGCTGCTGGCGCGCTCGCTAGCCTGGCACGGGCGCAAATTTCACGATGGCCGGGGTGCTCCCGCTGGACGTGGAGATGTGCGAGGCGCCGCAGGGCCACGGGTACACGGAGCTTCTGGTGGACCAGCCGAACCCGTTTTTCCCCGTGGGCACGGAACTGCGCGGCCACGAGTTCCACTATTCGCGCATCATCCATGGCGGCCCGCCGCTGGCCACGGCGTGCGCCGTCCTGCGCGGCGCCGGATGCGGCGCCGGCCGGGACGCGGTCGTATCGACAAAACGTCTGGGCCAGCTACACCCACCTGCACGCGCTGGCGACTCCCGAATGGGGCGCGGCTATGCTGAACGCTGCGCGGCAGGGGGCGTGCGTGGGCGGGAAGTGAGGTTCAGGCAGAAACCGGATAGCGCTCTCTCCCTATCGAACGGAACCTATGGGATTGTACCTGCGTGTTCTGGCAGCAATTTTCGCCTGCGGCGCAATCGCGTCCGCCCAGCCGCTCGTGGAATTTGGAGTGAAGGCCGGCGTGCCGGTTGCCCAGACGTTCCAGACCAACAGTTGGGGGTTTCTGGCGACGGGAAGTTACCAGGGAGCATCGGCCACGCGGCGCTACACGGCCGGCGCCAGCCTGGGTCTTCGATTACCCCGTGGCTTCGGCGCCGAATTCGACTTCCTGTACAAACGCCTCGGCTTCGACACCAATATCTCGCTGCCCCCATTCGACGGGGTGGTTTACACTCATGCCTGGACCACGGCAAACTCCTGGGAATTTCCGATTCTGGGGGTTTACCGGTTTTCGCACTGGGAGAAGATCAGGCCGCGCATTTCGGGCGGCATATCGTTTCGCGCGGTGAATGGGGCTTCGAGCACCAGCGAGTGCTACACCGAGGCTGCGGGGTTGTGCGGCCCCAGCCCCAGCCCCGTAGCCGGATCGAGCGAGAACCAGGGAATTCTCAACGCGCGTTCCCACGTGGGTGCGGTGGTAGCGGCGGGAGTGGAGAAGCGGATGGGACGGATTCGCCTGGTGCCGGAGATCCGGTTCACGCGCTGGCGAGCCGATGAGTCGGAGCTCGAGTTCCCTGAGTTCACCGTCAGGTCCAATCCCAACCAGGTGGACTTCCTCTTTGGCATCGGCTTCTGACCGAAGAAGCTGCCCCCTGCCCTACGCCGTCTCGTCCGCTTCCAGGCTCTCTACCGGAATGCGGTTCACGATGGCCAGAATTTCGTCGGCGTGGAACGGCTCTTCGATGGTGGCGTAGACCGCGCTGCTGCGGAAGCGGAAGCCCATCGCGCCTTTGCGGACGGCCACCAGAAGGCGCGCGCCGGCGGTGCGCGGGTCGGAAGCAAGCTCCTCGAGCAGGGTGACGCCCAGGCTCTCCAGAACCGCCTGGTCGAAAACCACGAAGGCGGGGCGGAACACCGAAATGATGGCGGAGGCGTCGTAGCCGCGGCGGGCGAAGCGAAAGTCGATGGCCTGATTGGCGCGGCGGCCCAGCTCCTGGATGAGCGCCTCGTCCCGCGTAATCACCAGCACGTTGGTGGCAAGGCCGTGCACGCGGCGGTAGTACGGGCATTCCTGGCAGACGCCGGTGCAGAAGTGCTTGGCGTGGCCGGCGCCGCGGACCAGGTTGATGAGGCGCCAGCACCAGGCGGCGCGGACCTGGCGCACCACGCAATCGTGGCATTCGTGGCCGGGGCTGTGGTTCATGTATTCCCAGCAGCGCATGGGCCGGGAGCAAAGGGCGGAGCGGTCCTCCCATTTCCGTCGGGCTCGCGGTCCTGGGAAACCAGCAGGGCGACGTCCGCCTGCTCCACGCGGAAATGGCCGCCGGCGGTCCGGCTCGCGCGCAGCCGGCCCTTCTTGATCCACTTCAGCACGGTGTCGGGTTTGACCGCGCACAGCTGGGCCGCCTGGCCGGTGGTCAGCAACGACTCGCCATACGCCTGGACCGAGTCTCACTGTTCATATTATCCACAGCGCCCGCTGAAGTCAAAGAGTACAGGACCTGATTTTCTGGATTTGACGGGATACCTGTAGGAATGTCCGGATTCGCGTTTCGAAATCGCTGTAAGTAGCATGTTAGTGCGGACTTACGCAACATACCGGGACGAAAAAAGCGCGTGACAAATGCTTGATCCGGATCTATCATTGAGGTGAAGAAAATCTGATTATCTGAATACTTGACTCTGGAAAGCGGTTTGTACAGGAGGTTCCTTCATGCATAACTTGATTCTTCCGCACGGCGGCGGTGAGCTGCGGCCGTCTGCTTCTCGAAGGGGAAGCCAGGCAGGAGGAGCTCGCACGGGCCGCGGGCCTGAAAAAAGTTCCCATGACCAGCCGCGAGACCAGCGACCTGATCATGATGGGCATCGGCGCGTTCACCCCGCTCGATGGGTTCATGGGCAGGGACGACTGGCGGGGCTGCTGCGAAACCTACAGCATGCCGCAGCAAGAACGGCCTGTTCTGGCCCATTCCCATTACCCTCTCGGCCGAAGAGGACTATGCGCAAGTCGATCGCCGTCGGCGAAGAAGTGGCGCTCTGGGACATCGAAACCGAGTCCATCATGGGCACCATGAAGGTGACGGAGAAGTACACCATCGACAAGGAGTACGAGTGCAAGCAGGTGTTCCGCACCACCGATCCCGGCACATCCCGGCGTGCAGAAGGTGATGGAGCAGGGCGCGGTGAACCTGGCCGGCCCGGTCAAGGTGCTGTCGGAATCCTATTACCCGGAGATGTTCAAGGGCATCTACCAGCGCCCGGCCGAAGCGCGCAAGCATGTTCGAGGAGCGCGGCTGGAGCACGGTGGCCGCCCTGCAACTGCGCAACCCCATGCACAATTCCCACGCCTACCTGGCGTGGATCGCCATCGAGGTGTGCGACGGCGTCTACATTCACCAACTGGTGGGCAAGCTGAAGCCCGGCGACATTCCGGCCGAAGTGCGCGTGAAGGCCATCGACGCGCTGGTCAACAAGTATTTCCGCAAGGACCGCGTGATCCAGGGCGGCTACCCCATGGAGATGCGCTACGCCGGTCCGCGCGAGGCGCTGCTGCACGCGGTGTTCCGCCAGAACTATGGCTGCACGCACCTGATCGTGGGCCGCGACCATGCCGGCGTGGGCGACTACTACGGCCCCTTCGACGCGCAGAAGATCTTCAGCGAGATTCCCGCGGGCGCGCTGCTGCTGCAGCCGCTGTGCATGGACTGGACGTTCTACTGCTACGAATGCGGCAGCATGGCGTCGATGAAGACCTGCCCGCACGAGAGCAAGGCCGTCATCGACGAGAACGGCAAGTACAAGGGCGGCGCCCGGCTGCTGCTTTCCGGCACGCTGCTGCGCAAGCTGATGAGCGAAGGCAAGCCGGTTCCGGCGGAGTTCTCCAAGCCCGAGGTGATCGCGATCCTGAAGGAGTACTACGACAGCCTGGAGGAGAAGGTGGAAGTGAAGCTCCACGGGGCCGCCACGGGGAGTTCGGCCAACAAGTAATCGAATGCGCCGCCCGCGCCGGGCCTCCACCTGGCGCGGGCGGGTCCGCCAGCGTTAGCCGGGCCGGAGGTACGAATCCATGAAAACGCTTACGGCGGAGGAACGGGCACGCGCGTTCGCTTCCACCAAGAAGGAAGAGGTCATCCGCAAGCAGCGCCTGGCCGTTCGGTATCACGTCGAAGATTGCGAGGTGGGCGACCGGCCCCGCCGTTTCCTGCAGGCTTTCGCCGCCATCCTCAAGCACACCAATTACCGTTTCGCGCTCGACCACTTTATGCGCGTCACGGCCAAGTGCGCGCGCTGCTCGGCCGCCTGCCAGCTTTACATGGCGACGGGCGACGACCGCGACATCCCGTGCTACCGCTCGGAGCTTTTACTGTCGGTGTACCGGCGGCACTTCACCCTTGGCGGCGTGCTGCGCGGTCGTCTGCTGGGCGACCCCGGCCTGACCGATGCCAAGGTCCAGGAAATGGCGGACGCGTTCTACAACTGCAACGCCTGCCGCCGCTGCACGCTCGAATGCCCGATGGGGATCGACCATGCCCTCATCACGCACCTGGGACGCTACATTCTCTCGGAGCTGGGAATCATCCCGCGCAACCTGGTGTTGAGCGTGCGCGAGCAGTTGACCGGCGCCTCCGGCAACACCTCGGCCGTTCCGGTGCCGGCGCTGCTCGACAGCCTGGAATTTCTCAGCGAGGAAATGCAGGAGGAAAAAGGCATCGAGATCCCGTTCCCCATCGACCAGGAAGGGGCCGAGTACCTGTTCCTGCCGGCCGTATCGGACTATCATCATGGAAGCCGACACGATCATGGGCAACGCCGCCGTGCTCCGCGCCACCGGAGCCGCGTGGACCATCGGCACCGGCTACTTCGACGGCATCAACTACGGGCTGTTTTACAGCGACCAGGTGATGGAGCGGGTAATCGCCAAGATCGTGGCGGAAGCGCACCGGCTGAAGGTGCGCAAGCTGCTGATCGGCGAATGCGGGCACGCCTCGCGCACCGCCAAAGCCTTCTTCCCGGCATTCAGCGGGGACGGGCGGGCGTCCCTGCCGGTGGTCAACATCGTCGAGTACACGTATAACGCGTGGAAGAGCGGCCGCCTCAAGCTGAAGGCGGCGATCATCGAAGAACCCGTCACCTATCACGACCCCTGCAACCTCGCGCGCACCGGCTGGATTGTGGATCAGCCGCGCGAGCTGCTGCGGGCGTTCTGCGCCAATTACGTCGAGATGACGCCCGGCGGCCGCGCCAATATCTGCTGCGGCGGCGGTGGCGGCACTGGTCTCGATCGACGAGATCCAGCCCTACCGGATGCTGGTGAGCGGAAGGGCCAAAGCGGAGCAGATCCGCGCCACCGGCGCCAAGTACTGCGTCGCGCCCTGCGCCAATTGCAAGAAGCAGCTTCGGGAGCTGGTGGAATTTTACAAGATCGATTGCCAGATTGTCGGCCTGCATGACTTGCTGTACAAGGCAATCGACTTCGATTGATCGCGCGAGGTGATGAAGGTGGAAACCTGGATCGATTTCGGACGCGGCCCGCTCTTTCGTCTGGCCTTCGCCATCATGATGCTGGGCCTGCTGCGAGCCTGCTGGCTCGCGGTCGCGGGACTGGCTGACGCGTACCGGAAAAACGCCGACCGCATCGTGCCCTGGAGGGCCATCGCGGCGCAGACCGGGGCCTGGCTGTTGCCCGTGGCCCGGTTCTGGCGGCGGCGCGCCTTATTTCGGCACCGCCTCCGTTCTTTTCCACGTGGGTCTTTTGCTGGTCCCGTTCTTTTTTGTGGAGCACGTGCTCCTGTGGAAGCGGGCGGTCGGGTTCGCCTGGCCGGCGATTTCCGTGGGCGTGGCCAACTGGCTTACGCTGCTGGCCATCGTGGCCGGCGTGGGCTTGATGGCGGGGCGCGTGTTTCACCGCGGGGCGCGGGCGCTGAGCCGGTTTCAGGATTACGCCTGGCCCGTCCTGCTGCTGGTGCCGTTTGTGACCGGCTATCTGGCGGTGAACGCGCGCCTCGCTCCCGGCGCTTACCAGGCGGTCATGTTCCTGCACGTATATAGCGCCGACCTGATCCTGCTCCTGATCCCGTTTACCAAGCTGGCCCACTGCGTGCTTGCGCCGCTCTCGCAGGCGGTCTCCGCGGTGGCCTGGAAATTCCCCGCCGGCGCCGGCGACCGCGTGGCCGCGACGCTGGGTTACGCCAACCGCCCCTCCTGGGTGGAAAAAGCCCGGCTGGAACCGGCCGCGGCGGGCGGGGCGAAGAGCGAGGTTTCCGTGAAATGAAAGCCGCCATCCTCACCGACACCACGAAATGCATCGGCTGCCTGGAATGCGTTTCCGCCTGCAAGAAGGAAAATCGCCTGGAAGGCGACGTCCCGCGCACGTGGGACCTGGATGATGGTCTCTCGGCACGGAACTGGACCGCGGTGGTGGAAGGCCCGGGCCGCGAATACGTCCGTAAGCAGTGCCGCCACTGCCTGGAGCCGGCCTGCGCGTCGGCCTGCCCGGTGGGCGCGCTGCACAAAACCTCGATCGGAGCCGTGGTCTACGATTCCAGCCGCTGCATGGGCTGCCGCTACTGCATGATGGCGTGCCCGTACGGAATTCCCCGCTACACCTGGGATGCGCAGGTTCCCTATGTCCGCAAGTGCATCCTGTGCTACAGCCGGATCGAGCAGGGCCGCCAGCCCGCCTGCACCGAGGCATGCCCGTCCAAGGCCACCATCTTCGGAGACCGCGACGAGTTGCTGGCGGAAGCGCACCACCGCATCGCCGAAAATCCCGGCAAATTTGGAAACAAGGTTTGGGGCGAAAAGGAAGCCGGCGGGGCTTCCGTGCTGCTGATTTCGAGCGGCGATCTTTCGTTCCTTACCCAGGGAGAGTCTCTGGCCCCCGCCCCGCTTCCATCCAAAACGGCCACTGCCATGGAAGCCGTCCCCTTCGTCTTCACCGGCGTGGTGGCGGCCATGGCCGGACTGAGCTGGATTGTCCGCAGGCGCATGGAACTGGAAAAGGAGCACTCCGATGAGTAGGGTGCGCAGACTCAAACTGGCGCTGTGGATCGGCGTGGGAATCGCATTCGCGGCGGCCGTGGCCCGCTTCCTGTTCGGCCTGGGCGCGTCCACGCACCTCACCGACGGGAACCCGTGGGGAATCTGGATCGGCTTCGACGTGATGAGCGGGGTGGCGCTCGCCGCCGGAGGCTTCGTTCTCACCGCCACGGTATACGTTTTCCGGCTGGAGCGTTTCCACGCAGTGGTCCGGCCGGCGGTGCTCACGGCCTTTCTCGGCTACGTCGCCGTAGCCGTAGGCCTGCTGTTCGATCTCGGCCTGCCCTGGAACATCTGGCACATGATCGTGTTCTGGAACCCGCACTCGCCGCTGTTCGAGGTGGGCTGGTGCGTCATGCTGTACCTGGCGGTGCTGTCGCTCGAGTTCTTCCCCGTCCCGGCGGAGGAGTTCGGCGCTCTCGCCCGCGCCCGGCGCTTTCTGCTCAAATTCCGGATGCCGCTGGTGATCGCCGGAATCGGGTTGTCCACGTTGCACCAGTCTTCGCTCGGCTCGCTGTTCCTGATCATGCCGTACCGGCTGGACCCGCTCTGGTATTCACCGGTGCTGCCCCTGCTGTTTCTGCTTTCGGCTATCGCGCTCGGCCTCATAATGGCGGTGCTGGAGAGCCACACCACGGCGTACCTGTACCGCCGCAAGCCGGAGACCGAAGTGCTGGGGGACCTGGCCGGAGCCGCCCGGTGGGTGCTGCTGGGGTACCTGGGATTGCGCTTCGCGGACCTGGCGGTTCGCGGCGTCTGGCCGCGCCTGTTCGCGTTCTCCGCGCACGCGGTGTGGTTCTGGTTCGAAGTGATGGTCATGGCCATAATCCCCACGGCGCTCCTGTTCGTGCCGCGGGTCCGGCGTTCCCGCGCCGGGCAGTGGACCGTGGCGGCACTCGGCGTTTCCGGCGTGGTGCTGAACCGCGTGGACGTCGGCGGCCTGACCCATCTGGCCCGCGGCGGCACGTTCTACATCCCCAGTTGGACCGAACTGGTGATCAGCGGCGGCATCGTTTCCGGCGCCATGCTGGTTTTCCTGTTCATGATCGAGCGCTTCCACATTTGGGAGGACCGTCCGGCCGACCCCGAAGCGGATCCTTTGAAGCTTCCCGAATTCAACCCCGTGGATACCACCTGGCTGGGGATTCCCGCGGTTGCCGCCCGTACGGCCTATTCGCTCGGTTTCGTGCTGGCCGCCGCCGCCGGTTTCGCCCTGCTCGGCAACCTGCCCGCCCACAGCCGCGGGATTGAGCCCGCGCCGGTGCACCAGGCGCGCGGCGGGGAGAAGTTGTGGATCGATGGCGACCTGGACGGCAACGGCGTCCTGTTCCCTCACGAAGACCATGAAAACCGCGAGGGTGGAAAGGCGTCCTGCGTCAAATGCCATCACATGAACCTGCCGCGCGACCGGAACTCGGCCTGCGCCGCCTGCCATCGCGACGAATATCTGCCGGCGGATGCCTTCCGTCACGACTGGCATGCCTCCTCTTCCGGGGGCCGGGTAGCCTGCTATCAGTGCCACCCCGCGGGGCAGGTGCGCGCCGCTGCCACCGCCGTCCGCTGCGACCATTGCCACAAGGATCTGGTGCCCCCCGGCGCCACCATCCAGGTGAAGCACTACCTGGCGCCCAGCTATGTCGATTCCATGCACCGCCTGTGCATCGGCTGCCACGCCAGGAAGGCAATCGAGAAGAACAAGCCGGCCATGGCGCAGTGCGCCTGGTGCCACAAAGACAAGCGCAGCGTGGTGGACGCGGCGGGCGTGGTGCGGGGTCCGGGCCTGGTGGGCCAGAGCGTCGTGATCCCCCCCGCCGGCATCGGGCGCTGAACGAACCGGCGGCGCCCTCCCCAGCAGGGTGAAAAGCGATAATTGGCCGCCGATGAACGCAGATGAACGCCGATAAGTCCCTTGCTTTTGAATCGGCGTTTATCGGCGTTCATCGGCGGCCAGCAATTTTGGAGGGCTATTTTCAGCATCCTGCCAGGGGCCGCATACATGCGGCTCTCCGGCAACACGGGGGATGACCGGGTCTTGACCAGCGCCAGTCCGCCGGGGGCGGTATGCCGCCCTGCCAAGGGCCAGGCCGCATAATAGGAATCAACCTTGTCGATGGAACCGCCGCCCCACCCCTGCCCTGACCGGACCGAATGGATCCGCGCCCGCGCGCTGGCTCAGGCCGGGGAGCCGCTTCCCGCCCGTCCAGTCATCTGGGACGACACCTCGCAGTACATGTCGATCGAGCGCGGGCACGTGGTGGCGCTCGGAGACGGGCTGTTTCTGGTGCGCGGCAACGAGCACGAGGGGCGCTTCGGCATCGACGATCAACCCAAGTTCTGGGTCAAGCACGCGCTCGATCTCGACACCGGCCGCCTGCACATTTTGAAGCTGCCGTTCCAGGAGGATTTCAAAATTCACGTCGGCGCGCGCGAGATCCGCTGCTCCCGCAGCGCGGAAAAGGAGGGGCAGGTCCTGGCGGCCGTCCGCGGCGACACCCGCTTCATGCAGGGCCGCACCGCCCGCGATGCCCGCGGCAACCCGGTGCAGGTGATCGATTTCATCACCGGCACGGATCTGCTCAGCTACCTGCGCTCCATCCGGCTGCAACATGAGGAATATTTCCACACCCTCCTGCCGGGAATTCTGGCCAGTGTCACCGAAAGCTTGGACGCGATTCAGAAACTCCACGATGCCGGTCTCTGCCATGGCGATATCCGCAACGATCATCTGCTCATCGAGCGCGCCACCGGCGGCTACAAGTGGATCGATTTCGACCTGAATGAAAATTCGCCGTACTTCGACGTGTGGAGCGCCGGCAACATTTTGCACTGCGCCGTGGCCAAAGGCTTCGTCACTTTTCACGACGCTCTCCAGGCGCAGCCTGGCCTGGCCGCCGCTCTCTGGCGCGAGGACGCTTCAGTTTTCTTCCCCCATCGCGTGATGAACCTGGGAAAGGTATTTCCCTATATTCCGGAGCGATTGAACGACGTCCTTTGCCGTTTCTCCCTCGGCTCCGAATCCCGCTACGACCGCATGGCGCAAATCACCGCCGATCTGCGCGAGTGCGCGGCGGCTGTGGGTTGGAACTGGGACGGGCAGGAAAGCCCGTTACGTTGAAATGCTGGTGAATTTTTCCACCAACCCGCACCTTTTCCAACGAAAATCGGTAAAATCCGGCTTCACTCCCTACAGAACTGGAAATTTTCAGAAATCACGGCCAGGCTGGCGCCATCGGCGCTGAAAGTTGCCGAAATCGTCTACGAAGGCTTGGGCGACCGGGTCTGACGAATCGCGCCCGGTCTTCCGCAAGCTCATAAAATACCGATTCCAACAGAAAGAGACCCGCAATTCTGAAATTCAACAAAACCAGCTTGCCCCAATTATTGACGAGGTCTACATTCGAATTGATCAAATACTCCGGCTGAGGTTTCATGGGGACCGACGAGCCAATCCCGACTGCCGAAAGCATAACGGCGCAACTGAGCAACGAATTTCTCTCCAGCGCCCGCGTGTTCGCGTGGTCGGTCCGCGAGGTCATCGAGCGCACGGTGCTGCGCGAGGTGGCCGGGGACAAGCTCACCTTCTCCCAGCTCAAGCTGCTCTACCTGGTGGCCCACACCGACACGCTCAACATCGGCGACGCGGCCGCCTTCCTGGGCGTGACCTGCGGGGCCGCCAGCAGGGCGGTGGATAAGCTGGTGCGCCGGCGCCTGCTGCGCCGCGTGGCGCCGGCGGAGGACCGGCGCACCTTCCGGCTCTCCCTGACCGAAACCAGCCGCAAGCTGATGGACGCCTACCAGGCCGCGCGCGACTACCGCACGCCGCCTGGCCCTGCAGCAATTTCCGGCGGAGGAGTTGAGAACGAACCGCCGAGCTGCTCGACCGCCTGGCCGGCGCGATCGTCAGCAGCGGCGCCAACCCGAACGCCCCCTGCATGCAGTGCGAAATCTACTTTCGCGAGAACTGCCGCTTCGGGGAATACGGGCGGCGCAATTGTTTTTATCAACATCACAAGAGCCGGGACCGTAGGCCGCAAGAAGCCGCCGGCCCGGCGGAAGGAAAGGTGGACTAATGCCGAGTTACGTCAATCCGGACAAGTGCGACGGGTGCAAGGCGCTGGACAAGACCGCCTGCCAGCACATTTGCCCCAACGACCTGATGGTCCTGGACAAAGACACAATGAAGGCTTACAACCGGGACGTCTCGATGTGTTGGGAGTGCTACAACTGCGTCAAGATCTGCCCCACCCAGGCCGTCGAGGTCCGCAGTTACGCGGATTTTGTTCCGCTGGGCGCTTCGGCGACGCCGATGCGCTCCACGGACTCGATCCTGTGGACGGTGAAGTTCCGCAACGGAACCATCAAGCGGTTCAAGTTCCCGATCCGCACCACGCCGGAAGGGACAGGCGGTGCCGGACGGCGGCTTCGAGACCAAAGGCGACCTGAACGCGCCGCTGCTCTTCACCGAGCCGGCGTCGCTGGGCATGGCCGGACGTGTTCCGTCTGAACTAGAGGAGAACAGCGAATGGCCGATTTCGAAACTGTAGTAGTCGAAACCGATCTGCTGATCCTGGGCGGCGGCATGGCCGCCTGCGGCGCGGCGGTCGAGGCGGCCTACTGGGCCAAGCAGAACGGGCTCAAGGTCACCCTGGTCGACAAGGCCGCGGTGGACCGCTCCGGCGCCGTTGCCATGGGCCTTTCCGCCATCAACCAGTACGTGGGCCTGCAGGGACGGCGCCAACACCATCAAGGACTACGTGGACTACGTCCGCAACGACCTGATGGGCATCACCCGCGAGGACCTGGTGGCCAACATCGCCCGCCACGTGGACTCCACCGTCCACCTGTTCGAAAAGTGGGGCCTGCCGATCTGGAAGGACGAAGAAGGCAATTTCGTGCATGAGGGCCGCTGGCAGCTCATGATCAACGGCGAGTCCTACAAGGTGGTGGTGGCGGAAGCCGCCAAGAACGCCCTGCTGCGAGAGCGGCGTGGGCGAAATCTTCGAGCGCATCTTCATCGTCGGGCCGATCATGGACGGCGAACGCTGCGCCGGCGCGGTCGGCTTCTCCGTCCGCGAGAACAAGTTCTACGTGTTCAAGTCCAAGGCCACGCTGGTGGCCATGGGCGGCGCGGTGCACGTGTTCAAGCCGCGGAGCTCGCGGCGAAGGCATGGGGCGCGCCTGGTATCCACCATGGAACTCCGGCTCTTCGGCTTACTTCACCCTGAAGGCCGGCGCGGAAATGACCTGCCAGGAAGTGCGCTTCATCCCGGTGCGCTTCAAGGATGCGTACGGTCCGGTGGGCGCGTGGTTCCTGCTGTTCAAATCGCGGGCCACCAACTCGCAGGGCGGCAACTACATGATCGAGCGCAAGCCCGAGCTGGAAAAGTGGGGGCCCTACGGCCGCGTCAAGCCGGTTCCGGCCAACCTGCGCAACTACCTGGGCATGCTGGACGTGATGGAAGGCAAAGGCCCGATCCACATGCGGACCGAGGAAGCCATCCAGAAGATCGCCGAGAAGTACAAGGACGATCCCAAGGCCTACAAGAAGAAGATGAAGGAACTCGAATCGCGAGGCTTGGGAAGACTTCCTCGATATGACCATTTCGCAGGCGCTGCTGTGGGCATCCACCAACCTGCAGCCCGAAGAGCGGTCTCGCGAAATCGCCGCCGCCGAGCCGTACTTCATCGGTTCGCACTCCGGCGCGTCCGGCGCCTGGGTGAGCGGTCCCGAAGACCTGCAGACCGACGAGACCACGCGCGAGTACTTCTGGGGCTACGCCAACATGTCCACCGTGAAGGGACTGTTCTGCGCGGGCGACGCTTCCGGCGCCTCCAGCCACAAGTTCTCTTCCGGTTCGCACGCCGAAGGGCGCATCGCCGCCAAGGCCGCGGTCAAGTTCGTGGTGGAAAACAACACCATGCCCGCGATCGATGCGGCCGCGCTGGAAGCGCTGAAGGCGGAGATTCTGGCGCCGCTGGATACCTTCGAGCAGAACAAGAACGCCACCACCGATCCCGAAGATCAACCCCAATTACATCAAGCCGCGCATGTTCATGTTCCGGCTGCAGAAGATCATGGACGAGTACGCCGGCGGCATCACGGCTCAATTCACCACCAACGAAGCCCTCCTCAACCGGGCGCTGGAACTGCTGGCCTTCCTGAAGGAAGACTCCGACCAAACTGGCCGCCGCCAATCTCCACGAGCTGATGCGCTGCTGGGAAAACGTTCACCGCATGTGGCAGGCCGAAGCGCACGTCCGCACCATCCTGTTCCGCGAGGAAACGCGCTGGCCGGGATATTACTTCCGCGCCGACAAGCCGACCCTCGACGAAGAGAAGTGGCACGTGTTCGCCAACTGCCGGTTCGATCCCAAGAGCAACGAGTGGGAAGTGAAGAGCCGGCCGGTTCTGCATGTCTTCAGTTCGCAGCCCAAGGAGCCCGCGAAAGCGAGCGCCTGAAGTTGACGAGCCAGGCGGGAGGCCACCGGAGGTCTCCCGCTCTGAATTTTTATTTTTTACCGCCGAGGCGCCGAGACGCCGAGGAGATTCCAGGAAAACAAAATGGGCCAGCCGCTGATGAACGCAGATGAACGCCGATCGACAGCAAGCCCCGCATCGGCGTCCTCAGATTCTCGGCGTCCCGGCGTCTCGGCGGTGAATAAGGAAGTCCGATGACCCGAGAACTCCAGACCCGTTGTCCGCATTGCGGCAAGCAGATGTCGCGCTGGGCCAGTCCCGACGACAGTACCTGGAGCGGCGCGTATCAGTACGTCTGTTTCAACGACGATTGTCCGTATTTTGTGCGCGGCTGGGAATGGATGCGTTCCCAGTTCAACGTGGCGGGTTCGTATCGCCACCGGCTGGATCCCGAAACCGGCCAGAGCGGTCCGCTGCCGGTCTGGTCCGCCGACGATTTCAAAAGCAACATCATCCCCGAGGAGGGCCGTTCCGATGCCGAGTGAAGCCGCCGTTATTGCCGGAGAAGATTCTGTCCGATTGCCCGCGCATGGGCCTGGACGACTGCGTTCGCGTTTCACTGCGGTCCCGGCCTGGATTGCTTCGGGCGCTGCTGCCACGACGTCTCCATCGTGCTCACCCCGTACGACGTGCTGCGCCTCAAGCGCGCCGCGGCTCTGCCCTCCACCGAATTTCTGGAAGCCTACACCCTGTGCCCTCGGCGCCGGCCAGAAATTTCCCGTGCGTGGTTCTCGAGAATGAACGACGGCGACAAGGCGTGCCCGTTCTTATCCGATGAGGGCTGCGGCGTCTACTCCGACCGGCCGTGGGCCTGCCGCATGTACCCGCTGGGCGCGGCCGAGCCGAAGAATCCCACCCCTACCGATCAGCCTTTCCATTTCGTAATCCAGGAATAGCTCTGCCACGGCCACGGCGGCGACGCCACGGTCACGGTGCGCGACTGGATCGCGTCGCAGGGCGCGGAAGCCTACGAAATGATGAGCGGCGGCTTCAAGGAGCTGACCCTCCACGACTTCTGGGAAAAGGACAAGCCCCTCACCGCGCAGCAGGCGGCCATGTTCTACATGGCCTGCTACGACCTGGACCGCTTCCGCCGCTTCGTCTTCGAAACCCGTTTCCTGCAACTGTTCGAGGTGGACGAGTCGCGCGTGGAAGCGCTGCGGAACGACGATCTGGAACTGCTCGAATTCGGCATGCAATGGCTGCGCTTCTCGCTCTTCGGCGAGCGCACCATGAAGCTGCGGCAGGCGGCGCCGGGGAGGAATGACAAGTGACCCCGGGCGCTTCCAAACCGGTGCTGGTCATCGGCGGCGGCATCGCCGGGCTGACGGCCGCGGTGGAACTGGCCGACGCCGGCGCGAGCGTGATCCTGGTGGAAAAATCGGCCAGCCTGGGCGGCCGGGTGGCGCGCATGCACCAGTATTTCCCCAAGCTCTGTCCGCCGGCCTGCGGCCTCGAAATGCACTACCGCCGCCTGCGCAATCATCCCTCCATTACCGTGCTCACGCTGGCGGACGTGGTGGAGATCACGGGCGGCCGGGCGACGTATGAAGCGACCGTGAGCGTGCGCCCGCGCTTCGTGACGGAAGCCTGCACGCTGTGCGGCGCCTGCGCCGAAGCCTGCAAGGCCGAGCGCGCCGACGAATTCAATTACGGGCTGTGCCGGACCAAAGCGGCCTACCTGCCGCACGGCATGGCGTATCCGGCGCTCTATGCCATTGACCGCGCCGTCTGCCCGGACGGCTGCCGGGCCTGCGCCGATGCGTGCACGTACGGCGCCATCGCGCTCGACGCCCAGCCGGAGACCCGCACCTACAGCGTCTCCGCCGTCGTGGCCGCCACCGGATGGAAGCCGTACGATGCCACCCGCCTGCAGCCGCTCGGCTTCGGCAAATTCCGCAACGTGGTGACCAACGTCCTGCTGGAGCGGATGGCGGCGTCGGACGGGCCCTCCGCCGGACGCATCCTGCGGCCCTCGGACGGCAGCGAGCCGCGCACCGTCGCCTTCGTGCAGTGCGCCGGGTCGCGCGACGAAAACCACCTGCCCTACTGCTCGGCGGTGTGCTGCGCCGCCTCCATCAAGCAGGCCGCCTACATCCGCGCGCTCTACCCGGAAACCGCCATCACCATTTTCTATATCGATATCCGCACGCCGGGCCGGCTGGAGGAATTCTACGGCCGCGTCAGCCGCGACGCCAACCTGCACCTGGTCCGCGGCAAGGTGGCGCTGGTGGAGGAGAATGCGGCCACCGGCGACCTGCTGGTCACCGCCGAAGACACCCTCGCCGGCCGCAAGAGCACCCTGCATTTCGAGCTGGTGGTGCTGGCCACCGGCATGGTGCCGCAGACCGAGGGCCTGCCCGCGGCGCTGGCAGCGCGACGAGTTCGGATTCCTGTGCGGACCAAATGGCAAGACGGGCCTTTACGCCGCCGGCTGCGTGCGCCGTCCCGCCGATGTCTCCGCTACCGTGCAGGATGCCACCGCGCGCCGCCCTGAAGGCGCTGCAATCCGCCAACCGGAGCGTGTGCCATGAGTAAGCTAGGCGTCTACATCTGCACCGGCTGCGGCATCGGCGAGCCCTGGATGCGGCCCAGCTTGCCAAGGCCGCCGCCGAATTGAAGCGCCGCGGTCTGCCGCACCCATCCGGCCCTGTGCGGCGCCGAAGGCTGCGGCCTGATCCGCCAGGACCTGGCCGAAGGCAAGGCCGGCGCTATCGTGGTTGCCGCCTGCTCGCCGCGCTTCAAGACCGAAGTTTTCCATTTCAATCACGGCACCGTGGTGGAGCGCGTCAACCTGCGCGAGCACGTGGCCTGGTGCCACAAGCCGCAGGACGAAGACACCCAGATGCTGGCCGAAGATTACCTGCGCATGGGCATCGCGCGCGCGCTCAAAACCGAGCCCCTGGAGCCGCTCCACGACGAGATCTCGCGGACCATCCTGGTGGTGGGCGGCGGCATGGCCGGCATCACTGCCGCGCTCGAAGCCGCCGCCGCCGGTTATGAAGTGGTGCTGGTGGAAAAGGAGGAGGAGCTCGGCGGCCGCGCGGCGGGAACCAGGAAGCCTGGCGGCGCGGATGGAAGAGCTGGCCGAAGCCGCGTTCTACCACCCGCGCATCCGCGTGCTCTGCTCCAGCTGGATCGACCGCATCGAAGGCCAGCCGGGCATGTTCGACGTCACGCCTGGCAACGCCCCGCGGGCGAGCAGACGCTGCGCGCCGGCGCCATCGTGCTGGCCACCGGCTGGAAGCCGTACGACGCTTCGCGCCTGGCGCGCGCTCGGCTACGGTGTCAGCCCGACGTCATCACCAACGTCGAACTGGAGCGCATGGCCGCCGCCGGGCCGATCCTGCGGCCTTCCAACGGGCAGCCGGTCAGGAGCGTTCTGTTCATGCAGTGCGCCGGCTCGCGCGACAAGGACCATCTGCCTTACTGCTCCTCCGCCTGCTGCATGCAGACCCTGAAGAGATCGGCTATATCCGCCAGCAGGATGCGCAGGCGCAGGTTTACGTCGTTTATCAGGACATGCGCACGCCCGGCCCGTACGAGCGGGCCTACCGCGACGTGCAGGACCACCCGCTGAATTTCTTCACCAAGGGCGAGGTGGCCTCGGTAAAGCGCTGGGAAGATGGCCGTCTGGCGGTCACCGTCGATCACACCCTGCTGGGCGAAACCATCACGCTGTGCGTGGACCTGGTGGTGCTGGCCACGGGCATGGTGCCCAACGGCACCGAGGGCATTCTCAACCTGGCCTACCGGCAGGGGCCGGAACTGCCGGTGCTGCAGCACGGCTTTCCGGATTCCCATTTCGTCTGTTTCCCCTACGAGACGCGCCGCACCGGAATCTATGCGGCCGGCGCGGTGCGCGCGCCCATGGACGACGACCAGGCGCGCCAGGATGCCACCGGCGCGGCGCTGAAGGCGATTCAGTGCGTGGAGATGGCCACGCGCGGCTGCGCCGTGCACCCGCGCGGCGGCGACCTCTCCTTCCCCGCCTTCTTCCTGCAACGCTGCACCCAGTGCAAGCGCTGCACCGAAGAGTGCCCGTTCGGCGCGCTCGACGAAGACGCCAAAGGCACGCCCAAGCCCAATCCCTACCGCTGCCGGCGCTGCGGCGTCTGCATGGGCGCCTGCCCGGAGCGCATCATTTCCTTCAAGAACTACTCGGTGGACATGATCGCCTCCATGATCAAGGCCATCGACGTTCCCGACGAGACGAAGAGAAGCCGCGCGTGCTGGCCCTGGTGTGCGAGAACGACGCCTAGCCGGCCCTCGACCTGGCCGGGCTCAAGCGGCGCCAGTACGACGCCAGCGTGCGCGTCATCCCGCTGCGCTGCCTGGGCTCGCTCAATATCGTGTGGATCGCCGACGCGCTCTCCCGCGGCATCGACGGCGTGATGCTGGTGGGCTGCAAGTACGGCGACGATTACCAGTGCCATTTCACCAAGGGCAGCGAGCTGGCCGCCAAGCGCCTGGAGAACGTGAAGGAGACCCTGCAGCGGCTGCAACTGGAGCCGGAGCGGCTGCAGCTGACCCAGCTCGCCATCGACGAATGGGACAAACTGCCGGCGCTGTTTGACGGCTTCGTGGAGCGGATGCGGGAGTTGGGGCCGAATCCGTACAAGGGGTTCTAGTATGAACGAATCGGGCGTGAGGAACGGAAGCGCGATCGTCCAACCCGATCCCGAGTTGATCCGCGAGGTGATGGCCGCCGGCGGCGGCGACCTGAAGAAGTGCTACCAGTGCGCCACCTGCTCGGTTACCTGCGACCTTTCCACCGATGACGCTTCCTTCCCGCGGCGGCAGATGCTGGCCGCGCAGTGGGGCCTGAAAGACCGGCTGATGGAAGATCCCGGCCCGTGGCTGTGCTACTATTGCGGCGAATGCTCCAAGCGCTGCCCGCGCCAGGCCAATCCCGGCGAGAGCATGATGGCGCTGCGCCGTTACCTCACCGCGCAGTACGACTGGACGGGCCTGTCCCGCCTGATGTACCGCTCGGCCGCCTGGGAGTTCGGCGTGCTCGGCCTGGTGGCGGCGCTGGTAGTGCTGCTGTTCATCGCTGCCGCACGATTTCGGTTTCGGCCTGCTCAGCCAATCGCCGGCGGCGCTCCAGACGGTGATGCTGGACCGGTTCGCCCCCAAGCACATCGTGCACATCGCGGATAACATCCTGGCCGCGCTGCCTTTCCCTGCTGCTGCTTTCGAATGCCGCGCGCATGTTCCGCGCCCTCACGCGCAACCGTGAAATCCCGGCCGGCGTGTACCTGGCCACCCTTCCCCGCCTGCTGGTGGATGCCGCCACGCAGCGCCGCTGGAAAGCCTGCGCCGACGGCGCGCCGCCAGCAACTGGGCGCGCCACTGGTGCTGGTCACCGGATACGCAACCATTTTCACGCTGGTGGTGGTGTTCCTGCCGTGGTTCCAGGTGGAGGACAGCGGTTTGCACTGGACCAGCCTGCTGGGCTATTACTCCACGGTCGTAATCCTGGGGTCGACGGCGTGGATGATGGCGGACCGGATCGGGCGGCGGACGCGAGATGCACCGCTTCAGCCATCTTTCCGACTGGCTCTTCCCGATCCTGCTTTTTCTGACGGCGGCTCACGGGGATCCTGCTGCACATCCTGCGGATCTCGGGCCTGCCGATGGCGACCTACGTGATGTACATGGTCCACCTGGCCATCGCGGTGCCGATGCTGGTGGTGGAAGTGCCGTTTGGCAAATGGGCGCACCTGCTGTACCGGCCGCTGGCGATGTACGTGGCCGCGGCCGCCGGCGAGCGCGAGGGAATGCGGGCCGGGGATTCAGACTGAAAGGCCCGGGTCTTAATACATAAGGAGTAAGTAAGAATGGCTGGCGAGAACGGAAAACCAAAAACGAAGCTGCTGGACGAGCTCGAAAAGGGCCCCTGGCCGAGCTTCGTAACGGAGATCAAGAAAACGAGCGGCGTCAGCCCCATGTGCGACGATCTGCTGGGGCAGCTCGAACTCTCCTACGAGGAGAAGAAAGGGCACTGGAAGCACGGCGGCATCGTCGGCGTGCTGGGCTACGGCGGCGGCGTGATCGGCCGCTACAGCGACGTTCCCGAACAGTTCCCGAAAGTGGCGCACTTCCACACCATGCGGGTGAATCAGCCCTCCGGCTGGTTCTACACCGGCGATGCGCTGCGCACGCTGTGCGACATCTGGGAGAGGCACGGCTCGGGCCTGACCAACATGCACGGCTCGACCGGCGACATCGTTTTCCTCGGCACCAAGACCGACGAGCTCGAGCCGATCTTCGCCGAGCTGACCGCCGCCGGTTTCGACCTGGGCGGCTCCGGCTCCTGCCTGCGCACGCCCTCCTCCTGCGTCGGTCCGGCGCGCTGCGAATGGGCCTGCTACGACACCCTGAAAGTCTGCTACGACCTGACCCAGGCCTACCAGGACGAGCTGCACCGGCCGCCGTTCCCCTACAAGTTCAAAATCAAGTGCGCCGGCTGCCCCAACGATTGCGTGGCCGCCTCGGCGCGCGCCGACCTGTCCATCATCGGCATGTGGAAGGACGAAATCCAGCAGGATGACGCCGCCGTGGCCGAATACGCCGCCGGCGGCCTGGATATCCAGAAGGATCGTCTGCGACCAGTGCCCCACGCGCTGCATGAGCTGGGACGGCCAGAAGCTGGCCATCGAAAACCGCGAGTGCGTCCGCTGCATGCACTGCATCAACGTCATGCCCAAGGCGCTGCTGCCGGGCAAGGAGCGCGGCGCGGCCATCCTGATCGGCTCCAAAGCCCCCATCGTGCACGGCGCGCTGCTGTCCAGCGTGCTGGTTCCCTTCGTGCCCGCAGCCGAGCTGCTCGAAACGCTACAGGAGCTGATGAAGCGCATCTGGGAGTTCTGGGACGAGTACGGCAAGAACCGCGAGCGCATCGGCGAGCTGATCCAGCGCGTCGGCCTGGCCAATTTCCTGGATGGCATCGGGCTTGACCCGGCGCCGGAAATGGTCAATGCGCCGCGCGACAACCCCTACATCTTCATGCCGAAAGAGGAGGCAAAATGACACCGACAGCCAAACCGAAACGAATCACGGACATTGGTCCTCCCAACTACGAGAAATTTCTGCCGCCCATCGTGAAGCGCAATTACGGGCAGTGGAAATATCACGAGTATCTGACGCCGGGCGTGCTCTGCCATGTAGCCGAATCGGGCGAGAAACTGTACACGGTGCGCGCCGCCTCGCCGCGCCTGCTCAGCGTGCTGACCATCCGCCTGTTCGCCGACCTGGCGGACAAGTATTGCGGCGGCTATCTGCGCTTCACCAGCCGCAACAACGTGGAATTTCTGGTCAGCGAGCCGGCCAATATCGAGCCGCTGAAGGCCGATCTCGAGGCCGCCGGCTATCCCGTGGGCGGCACCAGCCGCACCATCAGCAACATCGTCCACACCCAGGGCTGGGTGCACTGCCACAGCTCCGCCACCGACGCCTCCGGCCTGGTGAAGAGCATGATGGACGCGCTCTTCCCGTATTTCAAGGAGGAGAAGCTGCCGGGCAAGCTGCGCATCGCCGTGGCCTGCTGCCTCAACATGTGCGGCGCCGTGCACTGCTCCGATATCGCCGTGCTGGGCGTGCACCGCAAGCCGCCGAAGATCAACCACGACGCGCTGAAGAAGATGTGCGAAGTTCCCACCCTCATCGCCTCCTGCCCCACCGGCGCCATCCGTCCGGCTACCGTCGACGGCAAGCAATCGGTCGAGGTGATCGACGAGCAGTGCATGTACTGCGGCAACTGCTACACCGTTTGCCCCGCCATGCCGCTCAACGATCCGGAGAACGACGGCATTTCCATCTGGGTGGGCGGCAAGGTGAGCAACGCGCGCAGCGAGCCGAAGTTCACCAAGCTGGCCATTCCGTTCCTGCCCAACAATCCGCCGCGCTGGCCGGAAGTGGTGGACGCGGTCAAGAACATCGTGGACGTGTACGCCGCCCACGCCAAGCCGTTCGAGCGGCTGGGCGAATGGGTGGAGCGCATCGGCTGGCCGCGCTTCTTCGAGCTGACCGGGATCGCGTTCACGCGCTACCACATCGACGACTTCCGCCACGCCGGCCTGACCTACGCCCGCAGTGCGCACCTGAGGTTTTGAGAAGGCAATGGACGCAGAGACGCAGAATCGCAGAGAAGACAAAGAACATGGGGAAAGCTGAAGCCAAGGGATTTGCGCACTGCCGGCCGCCAGCCCGTAGCGCAAGCTTTCAGCTTGCCATGACGGCATTCCTGCCGGCATACCCGCTCCAGCCGGAACCCCGGTTCATTTCGTTTTCTCCGCGCCTCTGCGTCTCCGCGTCAGATTCAGGCCCGATTCTAGAGGAACCCGAGGCATAGCCCATGGCCCTATTTAAAACTGTCAAAAAGCCGGTGATCAAAGCCGCCCCGGCGGGCGCGGAAATTAGCCCGCAGCGTCCGGTCTATGTGGCGAAAACGCCGCCTTGCGGAAACGGCTGCCCGTGCGGCACGGATATTCGCGGCTGGCTCACCACCATCGCCCAGGCGGAAGCCTACGGCCGCACCAGCGAGCAGGCGTATGAGCTGGCGTGGGAGAAGATCGCCGAGCGCAACCCGTTCCCCGCCGTTTGCGGCCGCGTCTGCCCCCACCCCTGCGAAGACAACTGCAACCGCCGCGAAAAAGATGGCGCGGTGGCCATCAACGCGCTGGAGCGTTTCGTCGGCGATTTCGGCCTGGAGCACGGCCTTCCGCTCAAGCGCCTGCCGGGCGAGGCCAAAACCGAGCGCATCGCCGTGGTCGGCGCCGGTCCGGCCGGCCTTTCCTGCGCGTACCAACTGGCGCGCCGCGGCTATCCCGTCACAGTTTTCGAAGCCTTCAGCCAGCCCGGCGGCATGTTGCGCTACGGCATCCCCAGGTACCGGCTCCCGCGTCCGGTGCTGGACGGGGAAATCCAGCGCATCCTGGACCTCGGGGTGGAGCTGAAGTGCAACACCGCCATCGGCCGCGAGGTACCGCTCGAAACGCTGCGTCGGGAATACAAAGCCGTCTTCGTGGGCATCGGCGCGCACCGCGGCATCCGCCTGCGCATCCCCGGCGAGGACGCCGCCGGCGTGCTCACCGGCACCGAATTTCTCAACCGCGTCAACAGCGGGGAAGATGTCGAAGGCCGGACGCAAGGTGATCGTGATCGGCGGCGGCGATACCGCCATCGATTCCGCCCGCGTCAGCCGCCGCCTCGGCGCCGAGGTCACCATCCTCTACCGCCGTTCGCGTTCCGAAATGCCCGCCATCGCGCCGGAAATCGAAGGCGCGCTCGAAGAGGGCGTGCAGATTGAATTCCTGGCCGCGCCGGTGGAGATTCTGCAGAAGGACGGCGTCGTCACGGGTATGCGCGCCATTCGCATGGACCTGGGTGCGCCGGACGCTTCCGGCCGTCCCCGCCCGGTGCCGCGCCCCGGTTCGGAATTCGACCTGGAAGCGGACCTCATCATTGCCGCCATCAGCCAGGAGCCGGCCAGCGAGAGTCTCGACCTTGCCAACGGCAAGCCGTGGATTCCTTCCGAAGCCGCCCAGGTGCCCGGCATGGACGGCGTCTTCGCCGGAGGCGATGCGGTCGAACTGGGCCTGGTTACCATCGCCATCGCTCAGGGCCGTTTCGCCGCCGAGGCCATCGATGCCTGGATTGCGGGCAAGCCTCTGGAAAAGCCCTCTCTGCCGCCCGTCATCGGCGGCACCCGCGTCAAGCTCGACTGGTACAAGCCCGCCGAACGCCATGAGCGCGGACACGTGGCCGTCGAGGAACGCCAGCCCGATACCGAAATCGAGCACGGATTGAGCCCGGACGAAGCGCTCGGCGAAGCCCAGCGCTGCATGTCCTGCGGCATGTGCATGGATTGCGAAACCTGTTGGATGTATTGCACCAACAACTGCTTCGTGAAACTCCCCAAGGGAGAGCATTACAAAGCCAAACTGGAGCTGTGCAACGGCTGCAAGAAGTGCGCCGATGCCTGCCCCTGCGGATTTATCGAAATGAATTAGGAGAATAACGGTGCCCACTTTTGAAGTCAACAATCACAAATACGATGTCGATGAAGACGGTTTCCTGCAGGAGCCGGGGATCTGGAACGAAGCCGTGGCGGCCGATTTCGCCACCACCGAGGGCGTGGATGCGCTTACCGAGAATCACTGGAAGGTAATCAACTATCTGCGCAATTACTATCTCCAGTTCGGCATCGCTCCCATGATCCGCAAGGTCTGCAAGGAGACGGGCTTCAAGCTGAACGAAATCTACCAGTTGTTCCCGTCCGGTCCGGCCAAGGGGGCCTGCAAGCTGGCGGGTCTGCCCAAGCCCACCGGCTGCGTCTAGCCCAAGGAAGGCGCGCTGTGGAAACCAGGCAAGCGATCGCCGAACAATGGCTCGGGTGCGCGTTGCGCGCCTGCCCGGGTCCGGCCGCCGCGCTGCTGGCGGAAGAGCGGGACCGGTTTCGCAATCCTGCTGGCTACACCTTGCGGCGCGCCATGGAGGCGCTGCTCGATGAGCTGCTGCTCGGCATGGACCGGGAACGCATTGCCGCGGCTCTCGATTCCATCGTGCAACTCCGTGCCGTGCAGGATTTCGCGCCCGGCCGCGCCCTGGAATTTCTGTTCCAGCTCAAGCCCATCCTGGCCGAGTTCGCGCCGGGCGAGGGCCTCGATCAGCTCTATGCCCGCATCGACGAGATGGCGCTCACGGCATTCGACATCTATATGAAATATCGCGAGCTTGCCTTTCAGGCGAGGAGCAATGAGGTGAAGCGGCGCGTCTACGTGCTCGAGCGGCGGTTCGGCGGAGGTGTCGTATGAGCCATCAGACGGCGGCGGGCGAGAGCGGTGCTGGCCCTGGCTGCCGCCTGCGCCATCGCGCTGGCGGCGGCAGCTTTGGGAGATCGCATCGCGATTGCGCTTCCCTATGCCGCCTTGGCGGTGCTCGTCGGCGGCTTAAGCTGGCGCGTGGTCCGCTGGTCGCTGGCGCCGGTGCCGTTCCATATTCCCACGGTTTGCGGGCAGGCCAAATCGCTGCCGTGGATCCGTTCCAGCCTGCCTCGAAAGCCCGCACACCACCGCCGGCGTGGTCGGCCGCATGGCGCTCGAAGTCCTGGCTTTCCGCAGCCTGTTCCGGAATTCGGAATCGCGGCTGGAGCAGGGCCCGCGGCTGATCTATCGCGAGGCGCGCTGGCTCTGGCTTGCCGCCATCGCCTTCCACTGGTCGCTGCTGGTCATCCTGGTGCGCCACCTGCGCCTGTTCGTCGAGCCGCCGCCCGCGCCCGCGCGTCTGGCTCGACCGCCTCGATGGCTTTTTCCAGCTCGGCGCGCCGGTCTTCTACCTCACCGATGGCGTCATCCTGGTCGCGCTGCTGTATCTGTTGCAGCGCCGCCTGCGCCGGCCGCAGGTGCGCTACATCTCTCTCTTCACCGATTATTTCGCCCTGTTTCTGCTGCTGGCGCATTGCCGTCTCGGGCATGTGGATGCGCTACATCGCGCGTACCGATGTGGTCGCGGTCAAGCAATTCGCCATCGGCCTGGCCGTCTTCGCGCCCGCCGTTCCCAAAAACGTGGGCGCCTGGTTCTACGTCCACCTGGCGCTGGTCAGCACGCTCGCCGCCTATCTTCCCTTCAGCAAGCTGATGCACATGGGCGGCGTGTTCCTCAGCCCCACCCGCAACCTGGCCAACAACAGCCGCATGCAACGCGGCACGTCAACCCCTGGAACTACCCCGTCAAGGTCCACACCTACGAAGAGTGGGAAGACGAGTTCCACGACAAGATCGAAGCGGCCGGCCTGCCGCTGGAGAAGCGCTAATGGCGAACCCCAAACCCGGACGAACTCGTGCAGATCGACTACCAGGCGCCGCCGCGCGGACTGGATGGACACTCCCGTCGAGTTCCGCAAGGGCACCTACTGTTACAGCGCGCTGGCCAAGAATCTCAACTACCTGGGCCTGCCCAACCCGCGCGAGTGGCAGCCGTTCGATGCCGATTGGAAGCTGCCGCCCAACTGGAAGCAGATCATCCTGGACGGCATGAAGGAGCGACTGGAAAAATACCGCTCCTTCCGCCTGTTCATGGATATCTGCGTGCGCTGCGGCGCCTGCGCCGACAAGTGCCATTTCTACCTCGGCTCGGGCGATCGCAAGAACATGCCGGTGCTGCGCGCGGAGCTGATGCGCTCCGTCTACCGCCGCTATTTCACCGCTGGCCGGCCGCCTGCTTCGGCCGCCTGGCCGGCGCCCGCGACCTCACCGAGGACGTCCTCAAGGAGTGGTTCTACTACTTCTACCAGTGCACCGAGTGCCGCCGCTGCTCGGTCTTCTGCCCTTACGGCATCGACACCGCCGAAATCACCATGATGGCGCGCGAGCTGATGAACCTGGTGGGCGTCAACATCAACTGGGTGCTGGAACCCGCCGCCAACTGCTTCCGCACCGGCAATCACCTGGGCATTCAGCCGCACGGCTTCAAGGACAGCCTCGATTTCGCCGTGGATGAGCTCGAAGAGATCACCGGCATCCGCGTGGAAGCCTCCATCAACCGCAAGGGCGCGGAGGTTCTGCTGGTCGTGCCCTCGGCCGACTACTTCGGCACGCCGCACTATTACACCTTCCTCGGCTATCTCGCGCTGCTGCACGAAGTCGGCCTCGATTACACCTTCAGCGCCTATGCCTCCGAGGGCGGCAACTTCGGCCTGTTCACCTCCCACGAGATGATCAAGCGGCTCAACGCCAAGATCTACGCCGAAGCCAAACGCCTGGGCGTGAAGTGGATCCTGGGCGGCGAGTGCGGCCACATGTGGCGCGTGCTGCACCAGTACATGGACACCATGAACGGTCCGGCGGATTTCCTGGAAGCTGCCGGTTTCGCCGGTCACCGGCACGCGCTTCGAAAACGCCCGCTCCACCAAGATGGTGCACATCTGCGAATTCACCGCGGACCTGATCCACGAAGGCAAGCTGAAGCTCGATCCGTCGCGCAACGACCGCTGGAACGTCACCTTCCACGATTCCTGCAATCCCGCCCGCGCCATGGGCATGCTCGAAGAGCCGCGCTACATCCTGCGCAACGTCGTGCCGCCAGTTCCACGAGATGCCGGAAAACACCATCCGCGAGCAGACCTTCTGCTGCGGCAGCGGCTCCGGCCTGGGCACCGACGAGAATTTCGAAATGCGCATGCGCGGCGGCTTTCCGCGCGCCAACGCCGTCCGGTACGTGCAGGAAAAATACGGCGTCAACCTGCTGGCCTGCATCTGCGCCATCGACAAGGCCACCCTCCCGCCGCTGCTCGAATACTGGGTGCCCGGCGTCGAAGTGGCCGGCGTCCACGAGCTGGTGGGCAACGCGCTCGTCATGCGCGGCGAGAAGGAGCGCACCACCGACCTGCGCGGCGAACCCTTACCTGAGAAAGTGCCGGAGGCGGCCCATGCGTGATCGCGGCATCATCTGGACGGGCCTCGCCGTCTTCCTCGTCCTGCTCACCTTTCCGGCCTGGCGCAACCTTTCGGCGCGCGTCACCGCCAAAGGTCCCGAGCCGGTGCTGCCGAAAACCGAAAAGCAGTGCGTCGCTGCCGGTGGAATTCATGAAAACGTCCCACATGAAGCTCCTGCTGGACTGGCGCGACGCCGCCATCCGCCGCGGCGAGCGCGAATACACCGCGCCCGATGGCCGCCGTTTCGCCGTCAGCCTCACCACCACCTGCCTGCAGCCAGTGCCACGGAGCCAAAACCGATTTCTGCGACCGCTGCCACAACTACGCCGCGGTCTCGCTCCCCTGCTGGGATTGCCACCAGGACAACAACGCCCGCCATCCCTTTGCCGCGGCGCCCTCCGTAGAGCCGCCATTCCAGGCGGCCATGCCGGCTTTCGAGCCGGCATCCGTGCAGCCCCGGAGTATGCCGGAGAGGACGCCGGCCTTGCCGGCTGAAAGCCGGCTCCACGCGGAGGCCACCCGATGACTCTCTCCCGCCAGACCTTCCTCCGCCTCACCGGCATCACGTTTCTAACCGGCGCCGCCCGGAAGCTCACCGCCGCGCTCGCTCCCGCGCGCTGGGCCATGGTGGTGGACCCCGCCGCCTGCGCCCGGCAGCCCAATTGCACCAGGTGCATCGCCGCCTGCCACCAGGCGCACAACGTTCCCTCCATCCCCGATCCGCGGCACGAAATCCACTGGATCGCCAAGGAACCCTTCGACCACGCCTTTCCCGGTCAGGAAGACCAGTATTCGCGCGACCATGGCGCGCCCGCCATGGTCCTCTGCAACCATTGCGACGATCCGCCCTGCGTGCGCGTTTGCCCGGTGCAGGCCACATTCAAGCGCGAAGACGGCATCGTGGGCATGGATTTTCACCGCTGCATCGGCTGCCGCTATTGCATGGCGGCCTGCCCCTACGGCTCGCGCAGCTTCAACTGGCAGGACCCGCGGCCGTTCCTCCACAACCCCAATCCCGAATTCCCCACCCGCACCAAGGGCGTGGTGGAAAAGTGCACCTTCTGCTCCGAGCGCCTCGGCACCGGCCGCCCGCCCGCCTGCGTGGAAGCCTGCCCGGAAAAGGCCCTGACTTTCGGCAACCTGGCCGACCCCAACTCGCCCGTTCGCCAGTTGCTGGCCTCGCGCCGCCACATCCGCCGCCGCCCCGAGTTGGGCACCGGCCCGAACGTCTACTACATCGTATGAGGATGCATCCATGTTCATGATTGAGAAGGCAATCCCCCGCACGCGCGCGTACAGCCTCTGGCTGCTCTCGCTGGCCGCCGTCATCCTCGTGGGCCTGGCCTGCTACCTGCGCCAGTTGAACTACGGCCTCGCCATCACCGGCCTCAGCCGCGATGTCAGCTGGGGCCTCTACATCGCCCAGTTCACTTTTCTGGTGGGCGTCGCCGCCTCCGCGGTGATGGTGGTGTTACCCTATTACCTGCATCACGCCAAAGCTTTCGCCCGCATCACCATTCTCGGCGAATTCCTGGCCGATCGCCGCGGTCACGATGTGCATGCTCTTCATCTTCGTGGATATGGGGCAGCCCACTCGCGTGCTCAACGTGCTGCTCTATCCCACCCCGCACTCCATCATGTTCTGGGACATGGTCTCGCTCGGCGGCTATCTTGTGTTGAACGCCACCATCGCCCTGGTCACACTGCGCGCCGAGCGCGAGGAAGCCGCTCCGCCGCGCTGGATCAAGCCGGTCATCCTGCTCTCCATCCCCTGGGCCGTCAGCATCCACACCGTCACCGCATTCCTTTATAGCGGCCTTCCCGGCCGCTCGCTCTGGCTCACCGCCATCCTTGCCCCGCGCTTCCTGGCGTCGGCCTTCGCCTCCGGTCCCGCGCTTCTCATCCTGCTCTGCCTGCTCATCTCGAAGCTGAACCGCCGCCCGGTCCCCCGCGAAGCCGTGGAGAAGCTCGGCGTCATCGTCACCTACGCCATGTCGATCAGCGTCTTTTTCGTGCTGATGGAGTTCTTCACCGCCTTCTACAGCCGCATCCCCGAGCACACCGAGTCCCTCCGCTACATGTTCGCGGGTCTCGATGGCCACGCAACCCTGGCGCCGTGGATGTGGATCTCCATGCTGCTGGCCGCCGGCTCGCTGGTGCTGCTGCTCGTGCCCGCGCTATCGCCGCAACGAGCGGCTGCTGGCCGTGGCTTGCGTGATGGTCTTCCTCTCCCTGTGGATCGATAAGGGAATCGGCCTGATCGTCGCCGCCTTCGTCCCTTCGCCCCTCGGCGCCGTCACCGAGTACGGCCCCACCCTGCCCGAAGCGGCCATCTCTCTCGGCATCTGGGCCGTCGGCGCCCTCATCCTCACGGTGCTTTACAAAGTCGCGCTCTCCGTTCGATCGGGTTCTTTACTGGAGTCCGTCAAATGAAAAAGATGACTGAGGACTGGCTGGCGGTCTGGCTGGGTCTGTTCCTCTTCGCTTTGTCGCTCGCGAGCTTATTCGGAGTCGACGCTCTCGGCTGGGCCGTGACCACCTCGGTCTGGACCAACCCTCTCAAAATGCTCGGCCCCACCTCCAAGACCTACGCCGCGCTCTCCGGTGTGGTCTCTCTCCTCTTCACCTACCTGTTCCTGCTGGCCATCATGCTGGCCGGCGCGCGCGCCCTGCGCCTCCACCTGCCCAGCTTCGCCAAGGGCTTCACGGCCGTTTTCGCCGCCGGTTACCTTTCCTGGATGCTCGGCAGTTGGGCCTATATCGCGGCCACGCCGGACAAGCGCGCCGCCTATCACATCGGCTGGTCGCTCAACCTCACCAATGAAGCCGGCTATATCGTCGCCCTCGTCATCGGACTCCTGATCGGCAACTTCTTCCCTGTCCTGGCCGCCCGCATGAAGGAAGCCATCCGCCCCGAGCTGTATATCAAGACCGCCATCGTGATCCTGGGCGGTTTCCTCGGCATCACCGCCGCCGAGCAGCTCGGCCTGGCGACGTCCGTAATGTTCCGCGGCCTCTGCGCCATCATCGTGGCCTACCTCATCTACTGGGCGCTGGTGTACTACGTGGCGCGCCAGTACTTCAAATTCAGCCGCGAATGGGCCGCGCCGCTGGCCTCCGGAATTTCCATCTGCGGCGTCTCCGCCGCCATCGCCACCGGCTCCGCCATTCGCGCCCGCCCCATCGTTCCCGTCATGGTTTCCTCCCTGGTGGTCATCTTCGCGGTCATGGAACTGCTCCTCCTGCCGTTCGTGGCGCAGGCATTTCTGTCGCATCAGCCCATGGTGGCCGGCGCCTGGATGGGCCTGGCGGTCAAAACCGATGGCGGCGCCGTTACCAGCGGCGCCATCACCGAATCGCTCATCCGCGCCCGCGCGCTCGCCGACTACGGCATCCGCTACAAGCCCGGCTGGATCATGGGCGTCACCACCACGGTCAAGGTGTTCATCGACGTCTTTATCGGCATCTGGGCGTTCATCCTCGCCTGGATCTGGTCCGCCAAAATCGAGCCGCGCCAGGGCGACAAGGTCCGCGCCATCGAAATCTGGCAGCGCTTCCCCAAGTTCGTGCTCGGTTACGTCGCCACCTTCGCCGCCATCCTCGCCCTCGGCCTGCTCGCGCCGGGGATGGTCGGCAAAGCCAAGGCCGCCATGGCCCAGGCCAACGTCTTCCGCGGCCATTTTCTTCGTCATGACCTTCTTCACCATCGGCGTGGTCTCCGACTTCCGCAAGCTCTGGCAGGAAGGAATCGGCAAGCTCGCCCTGGTCTACGTTCTCTGCCTGTTCGGTTTCATCATCTGGATCGGGCTGGTCATTTCCTGGGTCTTTTTCCACGGCGTGATGCCGCCCACAGTCGTAAGGAGACAATATGAGCGCGCCCAAACCTGCGTCCGAACCGAAGCTCTCCGAAGAGCTGCAAAAGATGCCTATGAGCCCCTGCTCCCCATCGAGAAGAAGCTGATCCTGGGCAGCCTGCTCCTGGGCGTGTTCATGCTGGGATTCCTGATCTGGCTGAACCAGCTTCTGTTTCACGGGTAGCCACCGCGGGGCGGGCGGTTTCGCCTGCCCCCCTCAGCTTCTTGAGCCCGTTCATCTGAGGCCCCATGCACTTCGCTGTTTCCGGCGTTCAATGTCCGCTCTGGCTGCCGCCGCTGGTGGCCTTCGTGGTGGCGCTTGGGGCCACTCCCGCCGGAATCTCCGGGGCGTTCCTGCTGCTGCCTTTTCAAATGAGCGTCCTCGGTTTCGTCACCCCCGCGGTTACGCCCACCAACCTCGTCTATAACGTGGTGGCCGTCCCCGGCGGGCTCTGGCGCTTTATGCGCGAGGGCCGCATGGATTGGGGCCTGGCCGGCGCGGTGGTGGCCGGGACCGCCCCCGGCGTCATCCTGGGCGCCATCGTGCGCGTCCGCTACCTGCCCGACCCCCGCTACATCCGCCTGTTCGTGGGGGCGGTCCTGCTCTATCTCGCCGTGCGCCTGCTCCGGCCAAGCGTGGCGCGCCAATCTGTGCGCAAGCCCGGCGAGCGCTCTTCCACCGCGCGCCTCACCGCCGTCGCGCTGGTGGTCGGGCTGGTGGGCGGCATCTATGGCGTGGGCGGCGGCGCCATCATCGCGCCTTTCGCCATGACCAGCCTCGGCCTTTCCGCCCGCATCGTCGCCGGCCCGGCGCTCGCCGGCACCTTCGTCACTTCGCTGGTGGGGATCGCATCCTTTGAGCTGATCGGCCGCTCGGCGCTGGCGGCCGGTGCGGCGGTGCGGCCGGATTGGCCGCTCGGCCTGCTGTTCGGCGCGGGCGGCCTGGCCGGCAGCTACTGCGGCGCCCGCCTGCAAAAGCACCTGCCCGAGCGCTGGATCCGCCTCGGCCTGGGTGTGCTGCTGCTTTGCCTGGGCGGACGTTACCTGATGGATTTCCTGCCCACCATCCCTTGGAATGGGATTAAAATTACGTTTTTCGGGAGCTTGTTATGACATCCCCGTCGCCGAAAGTCGAAATGGCGTGGCTGCACCCGCTCGCCGGGGACCGCACCTTCGTTCTCCACTCCGGCGGCCGGCAAATCGGCAGCCTCCGTTTCGAAGACGAGCCGGGCGCTCGCTCGCCCGCCGAATTGCACGGCCGCCGCTGGACGTTCGAACGCAGCGGCGCCTATTACCAGTGCATCCTCGTCCGCGGTGCGGATTCCACTGCCGTCGCGGCCGAGTTCACGCCGCTGCTCTCCGGCGGCGGTGTGGTTGCCTTCGCCGGCGGCCGCAAGTACCTTTGGACCCGCGAGCACCTCTGGAGCTCGCGCTGGTGCTTCCGCTCCAAAGAGCAGGGTTCGTCGGTGTGCGTCTCGCAGGAGGTCGGCGCGCTCATGAATGGCGGCAAAGTGGCCCTCTGCTCCGGCGCCGTCGAACGCCCGGAAACGCCCGTCCTCATCCTGCTGGCCTGGTATCTCCGTATCCTGGAAGTGGTCGAACTCTCCGAATCCGTTCTGCTCTGCCCCTGAAGCGGGACTGTTGAGACATGCGTGTCTCGATTGGTGCGCCATCTCGTTGAAAACAAACAAAGGCGTTGAGACACGATGTCTCAACCGCCGCTCTACCGCCTTCCACCCCACCGGTCACAGCACATACAGCCGCAGCATCCACCAGACCAGGAACAACGCGATCAAGGCCACGACAATGTACCGGATCCACTGTCTGGCGGTCTTAGGTTCCGTGCGGTAGTCCATTGGCATAAGATCAGCACTTTGGCAGCCAATCCGCGCGGCGGTATCTTGAATACGTGATCACCAGACGCGGTTTCCTGGCGGCTGCCCCGGCGGTTGTGGCGGCCGCGGGCAAGGTCGCAGAGCCTTCTGCCTACGGGGCCATTCCATCCGCCCGCCAGTTGCACTGGCACAGGATGGAGACTACCGCCTTCCTCCATTTCGGCGTAAACACCTTCACCGATCGCGAATGGGGCTACGGCGACGAGGATCCGAACGTCTTCAACCCCGCCGCTTTTGACGCGGACGCCATCATCTCCGCCCTGGCCGCGGCGGGCATGCGCGGCGTTATCCTCACCGCCAAGCACCATGACGGTTTTTGCCTCTGGCCCACCGCCACCACCGCGCACTCCGTGAAAGCCAGTTCGTGGCAGGGCGGCAAGGGCGACGTAGTGCGCGACGTATCCCGGGCCGCGCGGCGCGCCGGCATGGCCTTCGGCGTCTATCTTTCCCCGTGGGACCGCAGCCACGCCGCCTACGGCCGGCCCGGGTATATCCCGATCTATCGCGCGCAGCTCACGGAACTGCTCACCGGTTACGGCGCCATCTTCGAGGTGTGGCACGACGGCGCCAACGGCGGCGACGGTTTTTACGGCGGAGCGCGCGAGAAGCGCACCATCGACAAGAGTTCCTACTACGATTGGCCGCGAACCTGGGACCTGGTGCGCCGCCTCCAGCCGGAGGCCGTCATCTTCAGCGATGTCGGCCCGGACATCCGCTGGGTGGGAAACGAGCGCGGCATCGCCGGCGATCCATGCTGGGGCGCGTACGACCCGGTGGGCAGCGACGGCGGACCGGCATCTCCGGGAAATGTGCGGGAGAAGGAGTCGCCCACCGGCCACCGCCACGGCTCGCGGTGGCTGCCCGCCGAATGCGACGTCTCCATCCGGCCCGGCTGGTTCTGGCACGCCGCCGAGAACGCGCGCGTCAAAACGCCGGCGCAACTGATCGACCTCTACTACCAGTCGGCGGGCCGCGGCGCCAACCTGCTGCTCAACGTGCCGCCCAACCGGGAGGGCCAATTGCAGCGGGAGGACGTGGCCGCGCTGAAGGCGTTTGGCGATTACCGGCGTGCCACGTTCGCCGGGAACCTGCTCCACGGCGCCCGGGCCTCCGCCAGCGACGTGCGCGGCAACGACCCGGCGTATGCGCCCGCCCACCTGATCGACAGGCGTGACGACACCTGCTGGGCAACCGGCGATGGCGTGCTGGCGGCGGATGCCACCTTCGACCTTCCCCGCCCCGCCCGCTTCAACGTCATCCGCGTGCGCGAGGCCATCCGTTTCGGCCAGCGGCTGGATGGCATCGCGGTGGAACGGTGGAACGCGGGCGCATGGGAAACCATCGCCGGCGCGGCGAGTGTAGGTCCGCGGCGATTGATCCGCCTCCCTCGCCCGGTCAGCGCAGAGCGACTGCGCCTGCGCGTCACCCAGGCTTCCGCCAGCCCCGCCATCGAGGAGTTCGCGATTTTCCTGGAGCCGTGACCGGATAGCGGCTATTCGATCTCCAGGGTGAGAAAAATCAAGCGGCCGTCGCGTTCCACCTGCAGCACCAGCGGATCGGTTTCCTTCAGACCATCGAGCGCCTTGCGCAGGGCGGCGATGCTGGTGACCGGCGCGCCGTTGACGGCGTAGATGGCATCGCCCGGCTGCAGCCTGTCGCCCTGGTACTTCGAGTCTCCGGCGCGCGCCGCCACCACGATCCCGTACTGCTTGCGGAGATCCGGCAGCATCTCCGCCACCCGTTTGTCGATTTCGATACCCAGAATTCCGAGTCTCGAGACCATGTTCTTCTCGGGATCGACCATATCGGCAAACCGCTGCGGATCGTCTTCCCGCTCCACCACCGCAACCGGATAGGTCAGCTTCTCACCGCCGCGCAGAAGTTGCAGGCTGACTTTCTGCCCCAGCCCGTAGCGGTAGAGCTGCATTTCGAGCTGGCGCGCGTTTTCCAGCCTCCGGCCATTCAGGCTCACGACGATGTCGCCGATCTGCAGGCCGGCTTTCTCGGCCGGACCGCCGGGCGTGACGTCCGCCAGCACCACGCCCCAATCCTGCGGCAGGTCGAGGCCGGCTGCCAGCGCGGGCGTGATGGTTTGCGCGAAGACGCCGATCTCGCCGCGGTGGACGTGGCCTTCCTTGCGGATCTGCGCGTATACGTTCCTCACCAGGTTGCTCGGGATGGCGAATCCGAGGCCCTCGCTGCCGCCGCCCTGGGTCAGGATCAGGGTGTTGATGCCCATGACGCGACCCTGTGTATCCACCAGCGGGCCGCCGCTGTTGCCGGGATTGATGGGGGCGTCGGTCTGGATGTACATCATGGTGTCGTCGGGTTTGAACTGGCGCGCCACCGAGCTGACAATCCCCATGCTCACCGAGTTCTCCAATCCCAGCGGGCTCCCGAACGCCATCACCACCTGTCCCTGCCGGAGGGTGTTGGAATCGCCGAGCTCCAGGTGCCGGAGGCCGGCGGCGTCGATTTTCAGCACCGCCAGATCGGTGTCGCGGTCGATGCCCACGATGCGGGCATCCAGGATTTTTCCGGCGGGCTGCATCAACGGCCGCGGCCCTCCGCCCGGATTTTCGGAAGCCAGCCGGACGCGTACCCGCCGCGCGTTCGCCACCACGTGGTTGTTGGTCACGATGTAGCCGTCCGCGCTGAGGATGATGCCGGAGCCCGTCGCGCTTTGCCGTGTGACCACAGCGGCGGCGTTGTTTCCATTCGCGTTCTCGTCGGTCAAGCGGTAGCCCGAGGAGAAGATTTGCACCACGGCGGGATGCACGCGGCGCGCCAGGGTTTCCAGGGACGCGCTGAACTGCTGCAGCGGATCCTGCGGTTTGACGGCCGGCGCCTGGGCCGATGCCGACGGATTGACGGGCGCCGCGGATTGCGCGGCGGCGCCACCCGCGAAAACACAGAGCAGAGCCAGATTTCTCATAAGGGCCGACGCGTATTATTCTACAGGAGCTACGGCCGCGCCCAATAGCGGCGCCGCGCCTGCACGATCAGGCCTTTTTGCCGGGCCGTCAACTGGATGGCGCGGAACTCGGAAATCGTCACCGGCTTATCGGACACGTAGCCAATGCTGTATTGGCTGCGCAGCTCCTCCTGCAAAAGATCGAAGATGCGATCGAGGGGCATTTTCTTCGAGACCTCGAAAAAGCCGCCGCCGCTCTCTTCCGACAGGCGCTGCAAAACGCGCCTGCCGTCTGGGCCGCCTCCGAAGATCCCATACGCGCCGGGGTCGGAATACAGAATGGAATAGATCAGCATCTCGGCGCGCTGGGCCGCTTCGATGGAATCCTGCAGGCTGCCGTAGCTGCCGAAATCCACGCCGTCGGACAGCACGACGACGGCTTTTCGCCCCTTCTGCTTCTGCATGATGTCGTTGGCGGCCTGCGCCACGGCGTCGTAGAGAAGGGTGCCGCCGCCCTCCTGCATGCGCAGCTGGCTCATGGTTTCCGAATCCACGTAAGCCAGCGCGTCCTCCAGTTTCCCCACGGCGGAGGTGAGCGAGTGGCGCACCTGCACTGCGCTGTCGAACTGCATCAGGAAAACCTGGTCCTTCTGCTCGCGCACCACCTGGTCCAGGAAACGCATGGAAGCGCCGCGCTCGGCATCGAGAACGCGGCGCTGGCTGGCGCTGGTGTCGACGAGCAGCCCGAGCGTCAGCGGCAGGTCGGTGTCGCGCGCAAAATAGCGGAGGGTCTGGGGGCGGCCGTCCTCCGCCAGCACAAAGTCATCCGCGCTCAGGTTGCCGATCAGCGATCCGGTTTTGTTGCGGACCGTGGCCAGCACATTCACCACCTTGACATCGGTGGAGAAGACCGGCTGGTCCTGGCCCCTGAGTGCGGGAACACCGCACGCCACCGCCGCCAGCCGGAGAATCGCGCGTCTGCTCAGGCTGCCGCGGCGGTCGCGCCCAACCGGGTTAGCGATGATCCGGCCGGTCAGATGGACGTCCTTCCTCCACCCCGAGACTCTTCAGGCGGTCCCTGGCCGCCGCGTTGCCGGCAGCGGCGGCGTGGCGATACCAGTCGATGGCCACGTTGCGGTCCGGCCCCACCCCGAGCCCGCCTTCCCACAGCAGCCCGATATTGTACATGGCGGTGGCATTGCCCACCTGGGCCGCCCGCAGATACCAGTTCAGGGCCTCGGCGTAATCCGTGGAGACGCCCAGGCCCTTCTCATACAGCACGCCGATGGCATTCGCGGCGGGGGCATCCCCTTCGCCTGCCGCCCGGTGGAACCATCGCAGGGCCTCCGCGTAGTCTATCGGCACTCCCAGGCCGTCGCGGTACAAGACCCCCACGTTGAACATCGCCTCTGTATTGCCGGCGGACGAGGCTTTGCGGAACCAGTTCATGGCGTCGCGGTAGCTTTTGGCCGTTCCCAGGCCCTGAAAGTACAACAGGCCGATGTTGCACATGGCCTGGTTGTTGCCGCCCTCCGCCGCCTGGCGGAACCAGGTCATGGCCGCCACGTGATCCACCGCGACGCCGCGGCCGGTGCCATACATCACGCCGAGGTACATCATGGCATCCACGTCGCCCAGCCCGGCGGCGCGGTGAAACAGGGGCAGCGCCGCCGCAACATTTCCGGCGTCGTACGCTTCCACCGCGTGATCCATCATGGTTTTGGTGCTGACTACCGTCTGCGAGGGGGCGGAGGCAGCGGGAGATTGGCCATCAGCCGGGCAAACGCCGGCCGCCAGCAGCGCGGCGGCGCGCACACATATCCGCGCAGCCGTAATCGGCGGCCATGACCGGGAACAAAACTCATTCGGAAGTGTGACGTTCGAACTTACCTCCCGGTTCCGGCCGCGGCGGGCCTTTCCCGCTTTTCCCGCCCCTCCCAGGCCAGGAAAACAGTGGCGGCCATGGGCAGGATGGTGCCGGCAAGATACAGAATCCACAGCGCTACCAGCACCGGCGGGGACACGGCTGCCCATTTATTAACCGCCAGCCGCTCAAATATCGTGAAGAAACCGGCGGCACGCACCTGGTCTATGTGCAAGGCCGCCAGCGCGCCGGTGGCGCGGTGTCCGATGATTCCCGTGTAGTACGGAATCGCCACCCAGTGCATGCCGTAAATATCCAGCAAGCCGAACAGAACCGTGCCCAGCCCGGCAGCCGCAAGCCGGTAACGGCCGAAGGCAACCACACACAGCACCACCTCCGGCGCCACCACCGCATACATGTACCAGCCCATGGACCCGACGAGCCCTTTGGCCAGATACTGGAGCACCACGTTATACAGTTGCCCCAGCCAGAAGAAGCCGTAGATGGCGGCGAGCCACCACACTGCCGGCCGGCTCAATTGCCGGACGAGGCCGAGCGCGGCCAGCGCCACGATGGCGAAAAACACGTGATACATCCAGCCGCGCACCGTCAGCGAACTCCACCCGAAGAAATACAGGTGCGACGCCAGGATGACATCCGTCGCATGGCCCCACGGAATGTGAGGGATGGCCGCCAGCATGGCGGTCACGCCGGTCTTGCGCAGCGTTACCGCCTCCGCCAGGCCGGAAAACGTGCCCGTGGTCGCAAGATTGCGCGCGTACCACCACCCCGCGATCGCCACCGCGGTTGCGCACGCCGTCGCGGTAGGGGCCCACGCCCTGCGGTATTTGTAGAGCAGCAGCAAAAGGACGGCGGGCACGGCAGTCAGGAAATAAGCCTTGGTCAACAGCCCCAGTCCCAGAGTCCCGCCCAGCATGGCTGCGCCCCGGATGTCCGGCGCGCGCCTGAGAATCCGCTGGCCCGCCCAGGCGAGCAGCGTGAAGAGCAGTATGGCCAGCGGTTCGTTGCTGATACGCGCCACATTGCTGGCCAGTTCCGGCATGACGGCGACCACCGCGCAACATGCGGCCGCGGCAGCTTCGGATTGCGTGGCATCGAAAGCGATGGCAAACGTAAGCGGAATCGCCAGGGAGGTGAGGAACACCCCGATCCACCGCAGCCACATCACCTGCGCCAGCAGCCCCGCGCCCTTCAGCGCGTAAAGCGCCGGCGCCATGAGCCAGTAATAGAGCGGCGGCTGATAGGCCTCATAGGCGGATACTCCGCCGGCCGAATCCTCGCGCTGCCACGCTAGCGGCAGGTTCCGTAAGCGCGCTTCCCGCGCCCGTCTCTCCTCCGGCGGAAGCCGCCAGTACGCGTCTTCGGTGAGCGAAGACCGGAACACATCCCAGCCGCGCACTTCCCACGGTACGGGCGCCAGTTTCAGGGATTCCTCTACGTCCCGCGGCCCCGGCTGGCCGCGCGGCGGCAACAGGATTCCCCTTGCCGCGATGGCGCGCACCACTCCGAAATGCGCGAACTCATCGTACCCCTCCCAGAGCGGAAGCATCGAGGAGTAGAAACAGCCCCGGAATAGAAAGCAGAGCCAGATGGACAGCAGCCACCAGCGGGTTCGTTTGGGAAGCAAGGTACTGTTCGCATTGTCCCACCTGGCCGGAAGGCGCGTTACAGCCCGGCGTGTACCGCGGTGGCGCTGAATGCGGCGCCCGTCCCGTGGCAGATGTCGCAGCTCTCGCCGAACTGGGAGCTGGTGTTCGACACCGCATGAGCGAAAGCCGACTGGTTCAAGTGGCAGGCCGTGCAGGCCGAGGTGGTGGCGGGCGCCGGATTCAGAAGGCCCTGCGGATCCAGCACCGGGTTCTTGCCGATGGGCAGCACCGCCTCCGAGCCGTTCACATGGCACATGTAGCATTCCGCCGTATCCTGCACGGCGCCGGTCGGCCCCATGGCGGGATAGCGGACGCCGGTGTTGGGGATGGAAGCGGGAACGGAGGCGAATGCCGCGCCGAAATCGTTGTGGCTCCCGCCGAATCCAACCACGATGTAATCCTGGCCGAACTGCGAGTTCGAGATTCTCGCCGGTATGGACTTTGTGAAGCATCATCGCCATGTTGATGCCTTGCGGCGGGAGGGTCCGGTCGGATGGCACGACGCTGTTGGGGCGCGTGGCAAAATCGGTGTCGCTCGGGTTGTGGCAGAACACGCAATATTCGGTGTTGTTCCGCAGAACGCCGTGCATCTGGAGATAGGCGTGGCAGTAATTGCAGTTAGCTGTAGCGACCACCGTCCGGCGGGGCTCGACGGCGGATCCGTCCACCGAGAAATACACCACTTGATTCGGGGTTCCGGTGTCGACGGTCATCTGGCTGGTGGTTCCCGGCAAGACCGTCTCCGCGCGCTCCGCTTCCACGCCCATGGCGTAGCTGCCGGTGGCGTTGGCCGGGATGGCGTGAACGAACGTGTAGGTGCAATTGCCGCTGCGAATCGCAGCTCGCCTTGAGGGCGCTTTCGGAAACGTAACCGGGCGTGGTGACATCGCTTCCGAAGCTGGTATAGCCGTAATCGGAAGTGGGGCCGGCCATGGTGAAGGTCAGGGCGGCGAGGCTGGAAAGGGGCAGCGGATTGCCGTTCAGGTCTTTGAGCGTGAATGCCACGGTGGGGTTCTCCCCCGCCATCGTGCTGGTCACTCCCGTGATGGCGACCTGCACTCCCCCGAGCAGCGGATCGGGGTTGAGCGGGTAGGTGACCTTGGTATCGCCGGGGACCAGGTGTGCGCCCTTGATGGAGGCGTCGAAGGGGATCTCGCCCTGGGGGATGTGGCAGATCGACGCACTGGCTGTCGTTGACCTGGGGACCGCCGGGGTGGTTGGCGCCGGTGGCAAAATTCACGTTGTCGTGGCAGGAGCCGCAGGCCGCGCGCGTCGGCTCCGTCAGCCAGGCGTTGGTTTGGGCCGCGCCGTTATTGGGATTGTGGCAGGTCTGGCAGCGCAGGATATTAGCCGGATAAACCACCGTGGACCAATCGTTCACGGAGTTCTGAAACCCGACAATCTGGTATGGGGTTCCGGACTGGACGCTCGGTAGCGAGCTGCCGTCGTGGATTTTGTGGATGAACACCTTCATATCGAGCGTGTTGCCGGTATTGGGATCGGAGGTCTGCGGCTGGTGGCAAATGATGCAGAGCTGCACGTCGCGCCGCGAACCGCCGTGCGCCGCCAGCCCCGCCGAGCCGGTGACGCTCGTCATCCCGTTCGGGAGCCCGTGGCACTGGTTGCAATCGGCTGTGCGCACGATGTCCCTGCGGGGTGGGCGTGCCGCCCGCCGGCACGAAGTCGTAAGTGGCGTCGGCGTAATTGGTTCCCAGGTCGAATTCGGTCAGATTGCGGGACCCGTAGATGCCGATGCGGTTCGTGTCCGTGGGATCGAAGCCGGCGGGCGCCTTGGTGCCGTAGGTGTAGATGTAGTCGCCCGTGGCAACCGTGGTGGTGGTTCCGCCCGAATCCGCGGCGGCCTGGGTGGCGGTGGCGCCTCCCGAAGCCGCCGTTGCCGTTCGCACAATGTAGGACGTGTACTGCTCCTGCCCCTTCGGAATGTATGCGGCCAGGAAGCTTAGTGTGACCGGGCCGGGCGTGACCACTCCGGATTGATCGAGAGGCAGCCCGCTGGGGTCCGTCAGCTTGTATTCGACGCTGATGGTGCCGTCCGGCGCGATGGCGGCGGAAACGATGCCGATCACCAGGCCGGGGCGGACGAACTGCACCTGCTGCGGATCCGCATAATACGCTTTTTCGTGGGGAGTGAAAAGGGATTTCCTTTCCGCGCCCAGGAATACGGCGGAGCCCGCCAGCATCAGCGCCAGCACCACCGTGCAACGCTTCGCCGTGAAAACTGCTTTCAATCTTCGCATCCCACCTTACCCATCCCGGAATAATGGAAAAATCACCATGAGCATACGCTCATCGCGGCAGCATTGCTGTTTCGTTTTTCACGATTGCCTTTGGCTTTCGGAAAGTCAGGTCAGTCCATCACCAACGCACGGGATGGCACCTGGCATGCCCGTTTCACAGACGAAACCACAAAACACGAAGGCGAGGATGCCATGAGCAAATCCAGCAGTTTTGTCATAGATACGCGGGAAATTCCTGTCGATCAGTGGATCCCGTTCCTGGCCGCGTTTACAAAGGAGAACCGCGGCGCGCACGCACGCCTGGAAGTTGTAGGTCCGGACGCCGATGTCGGTTACCAGGTGGAGACGGAGGACCGTCCCTTCGACGGCGTTGCCGCCGATATCAAGGATCGGGAAAGGACGGTTTGGATCGCCTTCGGTGCCACGCCCGAGAACCATCTGACCCACGGGGTTCATCACGCCACCGTAATCCGCGTCGTAGCGGCTACGGAAGAGGGCGGCCCGGTGTTGGAAGTGGAGGCGGCGGATGGCACAAGAACGATCCTGGAAATGACGAAGCCCGAAGAGTATGCTCTGCCGCCTGCCGAAGGGCGGTGATGCCGCCGGCCGAATCGCCCGGTGGGTGCGACCGACGGGCCGGAAGAAGACGTGAGGCTACTTGGGCGGGTTGACGATCATTCAGGACTCCTATCCCTGGAGGCCGCCCGCACTAGAGCTGTTCGTAGCAGGGGCGGGCGGCGTGGCACTCGAATTCGTCCACGATTTTGCCGTCCGGACCGACAGGTTTAAAGGTGTGCTGGCACCAGAAGGCGCGGTCGTTGGAGTGCTGGATGGTGGGATCCCATTCGGCTTCGATGAACATGCCCTTCCAGCGCAGCATGCCGCAACGGTTCATGCTGACTTTGGTGAGACCGGGACGTTCCATAAGATTGTTCCTTGGCAGAGCCGCGACCGGTACCGCTCCCTGACGGTCGCGGCTCTGATTGGCTTACGCTTTCGCTGTCTTGACCGCTTCCAGCAGGGCGCGCTTGACGGCCACTTTCGCCAGGGTGACTTTGTAAGCATTCTGGCTGAGCGGTTTCGCCCCCGCGACGGCGGCTTTGCCGGCGGCTTCGGCAGTGGCCGTGGTGACGGCTTTGCCCACCAGCGCCCTGGCGGCCGCGGCGGATTCCACGGGCGTGGGCGCCACATGGCCGAGCACCACGCGGGCGGATTTGACGGTGTTGCCGTTCATCTTCAGCGCCACGGCGGCGGCCACCAGGGGCCAATCGAGCGCCTCCTTCTGCCGCACCTCGTAGGTGGCGCTCTTGACGGCGGCGCCGGGCACGATGATCTCGGTGAGGATCTCATCGGGCCGGAGAGCGATTTCGCGCGATTTCCTCGCTGGCGGGCGCAACGAAGAACTTGGCAACCGGAACTTCGCGCGAGCTTTTGGCGGAGACCAGCTTCACCCGGGCGTTGAGCGCGATGAGCGCCGGGCCCAGGCTGGAAGCGCTGACGAAATAGGCCGGGCCTTCGCCGAAGATGGAATGGTAGCGGTTCTCGCCCTCGGGGATGAGCGATTTGCCGTCCTTCATGGCGAACAGGCCCAGGCCCTGGCGGTAATACCAGCAGCGGGGGCGCTGGCAGAGGTCGCCGCCCACGGTTCCCATGTGGCGGATCTGCGGGCTGGGAACGCCGGCGGCGGCATCGGCGAGCGATTTGTAGGAAGCGCGGACATCGGCGTTGTTGGCCAACTCGTCGATGGTGACGGTGGCGCCGATGCGGAGGCCGTCGGCGGTTTTGGAAATGCCGCCGAGTTCCTTGATGTTCTTGATGTTGACGACGCGCCTGGGGGTGTGGAGGTGGTCCTTCATGAGGCTGACCAGATCGGTGCCGCCGGCCAGAACGTCGGCCTGGCCCCAGTGGGCGCCGAGCAGGGCAACGGCCTCCTGCACGGTTGTGGGATTGGCATATTCGAAAGACTGCATTATGCGTTCCTCCCTTCGAGCGTATTGAGCACGTGCATGGGCGTCATGGGAATGTGGGGGACGCGGACGCCGATGGCGTTGGCGACGGCGTTGCCCACCGCGGCGCAGATGCCGATGGCGGGCGGTTCACCCAGGCCGATGACGCCGCGCTTATCGTTTTCCTCGCGGATGTCCATGTGGACGATGATGTTGCCGATATCGCCGATGCCGGCCAGCTTGTAGAACTCCATGTCGGGGTTGAGGACGCGGCCGGTGGTGGCATCCATGACGCGCTCTTCAAGCAGCGCGGTGCCGATGCCCATGATGATAGCGCCGTAGACCTGGCTTTCGGCCAGGCGCGGATTGATCGACCATGCCGCAATCCTGCACGGCCACGAAGCGGTTCATCTTGCACCAGGCCGGTTTCGGTATCCACGGAGACGTCGGCGATCTGCACGCCCGCCGCGCCGGAGGTTTGCAAGCCCTCGCGCGCGCCCAGGCGCTGGTTATTCTCGCCCATCTCGGAGATTTTGCTGGTGCCCATCTTGCGGCAGGCGGAAGCCCAGGTGAGGCTCTTGTTGGGACTGCCCTTGACGCGGATCAGGCCGTCGGCTGCCTCCAGGTCCTCGGGCTGGGCGCCCAGCGCGGGCGCGGCCACTTCGAACAGCTTGGCCAGCGCGTTGACGGTGGCTTTGCGGGTGGAGGCGGAGACGCCGCCGACGGTGGTGGAACCGCCGGAAGCGCCATCGGGCGGCAGATCGTTGGTGCCGATCACCAGCTTGACCCTGCTCATGGGCAGGCCGAAAGTTTCGGCCGCCACCTGGGTGATGATGGTGCGGGTGCCGGTGCCGAGATCCTGGGTGCCGATCTCGATGGAGACGGAACCGTCGGGGTTGATCACGGCCCGGCATTGCGACTGGTGGCCGCCGCCGCCCCAGGCATTCATGGCGATGCCCAGGCCGCGCTTAATCGTGGCCGCTGCCGTTCTGGCCGCGCGGCTTCCACAGCTTCTTCCATTCCGCCAGCTCGGCGGCCTTCTGCAGCTGGTAGCGGTAGGTTTCCACGCGCTCCTTGGGAGCATACTGGGCGTTCTTCATGAAAACGTCCAGCGGATCGAGACCGACCTTGGCCGCCCAATCCTCCACCGCGCTCCAGGTCAGATACGAGGCCTGCTGGTTGTTGGGAGCGCGCCAGGCGCGCTGCGGGCCGGCATTGACGGAAATCGAGGTGTGGTTGAGGCGCTTGTTGGGGATGCTGTCGAAGATGTAGGGCAGGGGCGGGCCGCCCACGGTGGCGAAGCCGCCGGTGCCCCAGGAATCCGACTGCCAGGCAGCTGATAGTGCCGTCCTTGGAGCCGGCGATCTCTGATTTTGCCGTAAGCCGAGGGGCGATTGCCGGCGATCATCTGCTCGGTGGCGCGATCGAGGAACAGCTTCACCGGACGGCCGCCGGCGGCCTTGGAAAGGTTGGCGCCCACCACGGCCCAGGCGTCGGGACCGAACTTGCAGCCGAAGCCGCCGCCGATGTAATCCATCTTCACCTTGATATTGGCGGCGGGAACCTTCAGGTTGGGGGCCAGCGAGCCGGCATAACCGGAGACGAACTGGACCGAAGGCCAGGCGTTGATCGACGTCGTTCGAGCCGTCCTCCTTATCGCCCTTGACCCACTGGATGACCTGGCCGTGGGGCTCCAGGCAGCAGTGGTTGACCACCGGAATGCCGTAGGTGCCTTCGGAGACGACCTCGGCCGACCTGAAAATCCTTATCGGGATCGCCGGTGAGCTTTTCGCCGGCGGCTTTGCCGTTGGTGCCGGCCTTGGCGAGTTGATCGTCCTCGACGAAATGCGGCAGCACTTCGTAATCGACCTTGATTTTGCGGACGGCCTCGCGGGCGATCTCCTCGGTGGTGGCGGCCACGGCGGCCACTTCGAAGCCCTGCCACTGCACTTCGCTGCCGGGCTTGGCGGCCACGTAGACGGCCTTGACGCCGTTCATCTTTTCCGCCGCGCCGGTATCGATGGCGTTGATGCGGGCATGCGCGTGCGGGCTGGTGAGATAGGCGCCGAAGAGCATTCCCCGCAGGTTGAGGTCGGAGGAATACTTGGCGCGCCCGGCGGACTTGGCTGGGCCGTCCAGCCGCTTGGGCCGGGTGCCGATGACCTTGCGCTTCTCCATCGGCGGCCAGTGATAATCGGGCGTATTAGCCATTTTTCCCTCCCTTCATGGCCTTGGCGGCCTGAAGCGCGGCCTTGCGGATGCCCATGTAGGTTCCGCAGCGGCAGAGGTTGCCGCCCAAACCGCGTTTGACGTCTTCTTCGGTGGGGTTGGGGTGCTCCTGCAGGAAGCCATGCACGGCCATGACGAAACCGGGCGTGCAGTAGCCGCACTGCTGGGCATCGTGATCGACGAAAGCGGTGGAGACGGGGTTGTTGGCGCCCAGGCCTTCGATGGTTTCGATTTGCTTGCCCTGGGCGTCGATGGCGAGCGCGGTGCAGCTGTAGACCGTCTTGCCGTCCAGGCTGACGGTGCAGGCGCCGCAGGTGCCGCGGTCGCAGACGCGCTTGGCGCCGGTGATATCCAGGTAATTGCGAAGTGCGTCCACCAGGGTGACGCTGGGTTCGGCGGTCAGATGGACCGGCTTGCCGTTGACGTTCAGGGTGATCGGAACCGGGCCGGGGCCTGCCACGCCGATCGCGCCGGCAGGAGGAGCGGCCACCGCCTCCTTTTCCAGCAGGCCGGTTCCCACAGCGCCGCTGCCCAAGCCAACGCCGATGAAACCGCGCCGCGAGAAGCCGTTATTGGGTTTGACAGGGCCGCCGGGGTCTTTCTTGGAACTCACAGACACCTTCCTTTCATGCCAATGGAGATCGATAAACTCAGACAGTCAAAACCGTAGGCCAGTATACCACCGGCGGAAAGGCGGAAGATCGAGTGGCGGGAAACCCGGGCGTCTCTGTGTCTCAACGCGGAGCCGCGGAGAACGCGGAGGAAACGCGGAGAGATCTTCGGAAACTCTCCGCGCCGGCTCCGGTTCTCCGCGGCTCAGCGTTGATACAGGAGCGCTCAAGTGTTGAGTCTACTGGATGGATTGGGTGCCGGCGAGGGCGCGCAGAAGCTGATCGAGCGAATGCTTGAGGAGGGCGTTCACTTCCTGCTGCGCTTTCTGGGATTCGAAAAGCTGCTGCTGGTTTTCCTTGAGGGCGATGGCGGTGGCGTACTGGGCTTGGTTGGCCTCCTCCAGTGCCTGGACGCGGGCGGCAAGGTCGGCCATGCCGGCGATGGCGGCCTGCAGCGTTTCCACCACTTTGCGGAAATCCTCGAAGGTGATCTCAGGGGGCACTTCCCCCATGGTAGCGCGGGCGATTGCCTTCGCGGGAGGGCTGGCGTAGAGTGAGGAACGGGTGAAATTCGATGGCTTACTGTACGAAATGCGGGGCACAGGTAGCGGGTTCGTTTTGCAGCCAATGCGGCACGCCGGCCGCGGCGGCGGAGGGGACGGCGCCGGTGCGGCGCGGGACCAGCCCGTTTGTGGTGGTGCTGATCGTGATTCTCTCGATGGCGGCGCTGGGCATCGCGGCGGTGGTGGGAACGGGGCTATACATAGCTCACCACGGGGGCGGTTATGCGCTGGCCAGAATGATCGCGGCCGCGAATCCGAATGTGGAAGTGGTGCGGACCGATGAGGGCGCGGGGACGATTACGCTGCGCGACCGGCGCAACGGGAAGGAAGTCACGCTCACCTTCGACGACGCGCGGCGGGGCGGCATCCGGTTTCTGGCGGAAGACAACCGGAAATCGGCGTCGGTCCAGATTGGCGGCCAGGCCCAGCCGCCGGTGTGGGTGCCGGCGTATCCGGGGGCGCACGTGGAACCGGTATTTGCCGCCTCCGGCGAATCGGACCAGGGCATAGGCGAGGCGGGGAGTTTTACACTGACGACGGCGGACGACGCGGCCAAAGTGAGGGCGTTTTACGAGGCGCAGGCGCGGCAACTGGGGATGCGGGTGGTTAAGGAACACGGCAAGGAACCGACGACGATCACGGCCAAGGACGATGAGGAGAAGCGGGGTTTCACCGTCCTAGTGATGCCGCATCTGGGCGGCACGACGGTGAATGTGACGTACGGGCGGGAGAGGTAATCGAGGCTGAGTTTTTGACGCAGAGACGCGGAGGCGCAGAGATGACAATCCAAATGCGCTCCTCCGCGTCTCTGCGTCAAATAGAAGGCTGCTCTCTTTACCCGTGGCCCAGGTACATGAGCCAGCCGACGCCGAAGAGGGCGATGAGGAAGCAGGCGAAGGTGTAGATGGCGTAATGCCAGCGGTCGCGGTCGGAGCGCTTGGTAACCACGCCGAAGACGATGGAAGTGAAAAAGGCGAAGAGGAGACAGGCCTGGAAATGGTCGAGGGTCATTTTCGGCATCAGTCTTTCCTCCCGGCGGCAATTTCGAAGGCGTCGACTATGGCCAGCAGGTTGAGCAGTCCGGCGGTCACCAGGAACTTGGTGCCGTAATCGTGAACGGGCGGGGTGTGGACCAGGAAATCCGGTCCCGCCATGTCCACCGAAACGTAGCCGAACATGCGCGCGAGCAGGTAGAGCACGCCGGCGCAGAGGTCGCCCAGGAAGCCGCCCACGTTGATGAGGGTGGTGAGGAGGTCGCCGGTCTGGGGCTCGAACAGGGCGCCGCGCATCATCAGACCGAAGATGAACATGGTCGTGATGGAAACCAACAGCAGGGCGCCGCGTCCGCTGCGCTTGAGCAGGAAGTGACCGCCCCCGGGGATCAGCCAGCCCAACGCCACCGCCGGAAACCAGGCAGACAAAGGCGGCATGGGCTGCCGCTGCTCTTTCTCTTTGGCCATTAAATTGAGTTTAGCAAAGGGGGAGTTGGGAGGAGCAAGACGATAGTAGGCCGCAATTCGAATTCACCGCCGAGGCGCCGAGACGCCGAGGAAGATTAAAACATTTTGAGGGCGGCTGCGGCGAGCGTAGCGAGGTCCGGCACTCTTCTTTATATGTTCTCTGCGTCTCCGCGTCTCTGCGTCAGATTGGGCTGCCGCTATTTCGGCGCGAGGATATCGCCCCAGATGACCTGGTAGGCTTCCACCTGGCCGTAAATGCCTTTGCCGGCTTTGACGAACACGCGGGTGTTGGGCTTGAGGTCGGCGGCGGCGGCCACTTCGCCGTCATCGAGGAAACGGGTGTCGTTGCGGACTTCGAGGGCCTGCTCGCCGGCGCGGGTGTGGAGGACGAGGCGGTCGGCCGTGATGCGGGCGACGACGCCGGAGAAGGTGAGATCTCCGGTGAAAAGGAAGGTGTCGTCGAAGGCGGTGTAGGGCTGGCGGCCGACGGGCACCATGGGAATCGGGGCGGGGGCCGCGGCGGAAACCGCGGATGGGGAATCGTCGAGCACGTGAATGTCGCGGGCGTAGCGCAGCGGCGAACCGGGAACGGCGTCGGAGAGGACTTCGACGCTCTGGCCGGGGAGGATCCGGGGAACATCGATTAGGGCGCCGTTGCGGACGACGTCGGTCTTGGCGTCGAACCGGTAGCGCAGTACCTCATGCGTGGCTAGGCGGACGGCCAACTGGCCGCCGGCGGGCAGGGCATCGCGCTCGATGAGGACGCCGTAGACCAGGGCGCGGCCGGCGTTGAGAGCCGGCGGAGCTTGCGCGGACAGGATGGCGGCAGCCAGAAAGCACAGAGCCAAAGTGCGCACCGAGCGTACCTCTGCTTCTCACGGTATCACGGGAAGACGGCGGAAAAAGTAACGTTTGTTGCAACCGCGGGGCACGGCGCGGAAGCGGGCCGCAACGGATAGCCGCAACGGATAATGGAAGGGTGCAACTACCGGAAAGGGTGCGGAAGGCGACGGAGGCGCGCGCGGAGGCGATCGGATTTCGGGCGCTGAAACAAGCGGCGGCGGAGCTTTCGGCGGCGTACCGGGAGGGGCGCGCGGCGCGGCTGCCCGATTCGGAGCGCCTGGCGGCATACCTGGCGACGCGCATGCCGGCGACGTATGCGGCCAGTTACATGGTGCTGGGGGAAGTGCGGCGGCGAATGGGGGACGTGGGGACGGTGCTCGATATCGGCGCGGGCGCGGGTGCGGCCACGCTGGCGGCGCGGGCGTGGTGGCCGGAGGCGCGGCTGCGCATGATGGAGCGCGACCGGGCGGCGGCGGAGGCGGCCCGGGAATGGCTGCCGGAGGCGGATATTGCAATCGGGGACGTGAAACGGGCGGCTTCGCTCGGCGAGGCCGACCTGGTGGTGGCGGCGTACGCGGTGGGGGAATTCGGGGAAGCGGTGGCGGCGCGGCTGTGGGAAGCGGCGCGGGTGGGGCTGGTGATCATCGAGCCGGGAACCCCGCGCGGATTCGCGCTCATCCGGCGGCTGCGCGAGATGGGCGGGCGGATCGCGGCGCCATGCCCCGGCAACGTGGCGTGCCCGATGGAGGATCCCGACTGGTGCCACTTCGCCGCGCGCGTGGAACGGACGTCGCTGCACCGGCGGCTGAAGGAGGCGGAGCTGGGATACGAAGACGAAAAGTTCAGCTACGTGGCACTGGCGAAGGTGGCCGCGGAGCCGGCGCGGGCGCGGATTGTGCGGCGGCCGGAGCAGAAGCCGGGGCTGATCGTGCTGGAGACGTGCACGGCGGAGGGACTGCGGACGGAGCGGGTCGGCAAACGCGGCGGGGAAGCGTTTCGGGCGGCGCGACGGGCGAAGTGGGGGGATGCGCTGGAATAAAGGGACGATAGAAGAATCGGAGCGCAGGCGCCCGGAGATCGGGTCGACAGGCGAAGACGCCTGCCGCACCGTGGAAGCGATGAGGGCGCGGCCCACGATACTATCGGCTGTTGGATAATTGAGACTCATATGGAACGCGAACAGGCCTGGGATTTGCTTTGCGAGTTCACCAAGACGGAAGGGCTGCGCAAGCACGCGCTGGCGGTGGAGACGTGCGTGGCGGCGTACGCGCGCAAACTCGGCGGGGACGAGGGGAAGTGGGCGGTGACGGCCCTGCTCCACGATTTCGATTGGGAGATCCACCCGACGCTGGAGGGGCACCCGCAGAAGGGCGAGCCGATTCTGGCGGAGCGGGGCGTGGACGAGGAGACGCGGCGCGCCATTCTCTCCCACGCCAGCCACACCGGAGTGCCGCGGAACTCGGAGTTGGAGCGGGTGCTGTACGCGTGCGACGAGCTGGCCGGGTTCATCACCGCGATTTCCTACGTCAAGCCGCACCGCAGCGTGCATGAGGTGGATGTGGCGTCGGTGAAGAAGAAGATGAAGGACAAGGCGTTCGCGCGCTCCGTGAACCGGCAGGACATTGTGGAAGGGGCGCAGGAGCTGGGCGTGCCGCTCGAGGAACACATCGAGTTCTGCGTGCGGGCGATGCAGGCGCGGGCGGAGGAACTGGGGCTGAAGGGCAGCGTGGAAGGGTAGACGCGCTGCCCGGCTCTCGACTTCGCCGCGGTGGCAGGCGCAACCGCCTGGCTCACGTGGATCTTCCTGCGCGGCTGCTAAAATCAGCCGTTCCCATGTTGAAATACGACGCGATCATCATTGGCGGCGGCCACAACGGCCTGGTCACCGCCGCCTACCTGGCGCGGGCCGGACGCAAGGTGCTGGTGCTCGAGCGGCGTGAACTGGTCGGCGGCTGCGCGGTGACGGAGGAGATCTGGCCGGGGTACCGCGTTTCGACCGCCGCGTACCTGGCCAGCCTGATGCAGGAGCGCATCGTCGGCGAGCTGGAGCTCGCGCGCCACGGATACCGGGTGGACGCCAAAGACCCGGCCTTCTTTTCCGCGTTTCCCGACGGTCGCCATTTCTTCATGTGGCAGGACCGGGGGCAGACGCTGGCCGAGATTGCGAAGTTCTCGCGGCGCGACGCGGAGGCGTACCCGGCATACGAGGACCGGTTGGAACGAATCTCGCGCCTGGTGGAGCAACTGCTGCTGACCACGCCGCCGCAGTTTCCGCCGCAAGGGATGGGCGACTGGCTCGACTATTTGAGACTGGCGGCGCGGCTGCGCGGTTTGGGCGCGCGGGACACGGTTGCGCTGGTCAAAATTTTCACCCAGAGCGCTACCCAGTTTCTGGACGAGTGGTTCGAATCCGCGCAGGTGAAGGTGACGCTGGCGACGGATGGGGTGATCGGAGCCAACGGCGGGCCGGGGTCGCCGGGGACGGCGTATATTTTGCTACACCACTCCATGGGAGGCGTCGCCGGGCACCGCGGGCTGTGGGGATTCGTACGCGGCGGCATGGGCGCGGTGTCGGAGGCGATTGCGGCTTCGGCCCGGGCGAAGAGCGCCGAGATCCGCACCAATGCGGCGGTGGCCAGGGTGCTGGTGCGGAGCGGGCGCGCGTACGGGGTGGCGCTCGAAAGCGGCGACGAAATCGAAGCCGCCATGGTGGCGTCGAACCTGGACCCGAAGTTGACGTTTCTGCGCCTGGTGGAAGAGCGCGATCTCCCGGCAGAGTTCGTCGCGGCAATGCGGAATTTCCGCATCGAGGGGACGAGCTGCAAGATCAACCTGGCGCTATCGGGGCTGCCGGAGTTCAAGGCATATCCCGGCGCGCCGGGGCCGCAGCACCGCGCCACCATGCACATCTGCCCCGACATCGAGTACGTGGAACGGGCTTGGGACGACGCCAAGTACGGGCGGCCCTCCCGGCGGCCGCTGCTGGAGCTGACCATTCCCACCATGTACGACCCCACGCTGGCGCCGCCCGGAAAGCACATCATGGGCATCTTCCTGCAATACGCGCCGTACACGCTGCGGGAGGGGACGTGGGACGAACTGCGCGAGCCGTTCGCGGACCGTGTGATGGAGCTGATTGCGGAGTACGCGCCTAACATCGGCGCCATTGTGGAGCGGCGGCAGGTGCTGACGCCGCTCGACCTGGAGCGGCGGTTCGGCATTACCGGCGGCAACATCTTCCATGGGGAGATGAGCCTGGACCAGATGTTCGCGATGCGGCCGGCGGCGGGATGGGCGCGGTACCGGACGCCGGTGAAGGGGCTTTATCTGTGCGGCTCGGGCGCGCACCCCGGCGGCGGGGTGATGGGCGCACCGGGATACAACTGCGCGCGGGCGATGCTGAAGGCCTGACCTGTCCGCGCTGGCCCTCCGCATGCATTACTTCACGGCGGGAGGGTATCTCTATGAACTGGAGTGCGACTCAGGAACGCTGGCGGGAGATCGTGGTTCATGCCAAACAACGGTGGGATAAGTTTTCCGAGCAGGAACTGCACGCCATCGCCGGCAATCGCGACGCCCTGATTCAAAAGCTCAAAGAGAAATACGGGATGTCGCACGAGCAGGCCGAACAGGAGGTCAAAGACTTCCACGAGAGCCAGACCACGACCGGCGAGCCGCAGACGCGGACTTCGGGCGGCGGCCGGTAAGCAGGGGAGGCCTCGGCCATGCCTCGAGGCGAATTAACCAACGTACTAAAACAAACCTGGAGCGAGTTCTCCGGGCACGACTGCGTCACCATGGCGGCCGCGCTCGCCTATTACGCGGTGTTCTCGCTGCCGGCGGCCCTGCTGATTGTGCTCAAGGTCGCCGGCACGGTGCTGGGCGAGCGAGCCGTGCGCGGGCAGTTGCAGGCGCAATTCGCGCGCACGGTCGGGCCGCAGGTGGGCGATCTGGTTGGCCCGATGATTCGGAATGCGGCGTCCAGCACCACCGGCGGGGTTATCGCCGTTATCCTGGGGATCGCCGGGCTGTGGTGGGCGGCAACCAACATCACCACGCAGTTGCAGACGGCGCTGAACCGGGCCTGGTCGGTGAAGCCCAAGGAAGAAGGCGTGACGGCCATACTGAAGAAGCGCTTCCTCTCTTTCCTGCTGATTGTGGGGGTGGGCGTCCTGGTGCTGATCGCGCTCGGGGCCAGCACCGCGGCCACTGCTTTCAGCGGATCGCTGGGCGTGCCGGGCGGGCTGGTGCACATCGGCGAAATCGTAGTCACATTCGTGATCTTCGCGTTCCTGTTCGGGGCGGTTTACAAGGTCCTGCCCGACGCGCACATCGATTGGAAGGATGTGCGGACGGGCGCACTCGTCACGGCGGCGCTGTTCGTAGCGGGCAAGTTCCTTATCGGTTTATACCTGGGGCACAGCAGCGCGGCCAGCGGGTATGGAGTGGCGGGATCCATGGCGCTATTGCTGCTGTGGACCTACTACTCGGCCATGATCTTCCTGCTGGGAGCGGAGTTTACGCACGTGTGGACGCGCCGGCATGGGAAGAGCATCGAGCCCACCGGGCACGCCGTCCGGGTAGTGGAGGAAGAGAGGCCGCGGCGGGCGGCGTAGGCGGCTTCAGCTCAGCGCTTTCGTACGGGACCGGGCACACCTCTACAAATGTCGGCGGAGTATTTGCGGGAACAACTGGGGGTAATGGCGCGTCTTCCTAGTGAGCCGGGAGACTCCGTTGTTCATTCGCGGCGGTTTCGAACGTCTCCCGATTGAGACTGAACCGTGCCCCGACCGCGGACATTCCGGCCCAGCGCCTCGTTTTGGGAGGCCGCGCGCATCGCCCTCGATTCGCTGCGCAAAAACAAGCTGCGCAGTTTCCTTACGCTGCTCGGCATCATTCTGGCTACCACCACGCTCATCGCCGTTACCGCGCTGATCCACGGCATGGATTTGTACATCGCCGACAAGGTCTCCAACATGGGCGCGGATGGATTCCGCATCGTGCGCATGGCATGGTTCGGGCCGTGGGACCCGAAGAAATTTTTCGAGATGCAGAAGCGCAATCCGGAAATCCGGCCGGACGAATATGAATTCGTCCGCGCCAGGGCGACGCTGCTGCGCGACCTCGGCATGATGGTAGGGCGCAACGCCAGCGTTTCTTATAGAGGCCAGTCCATGCAGGATGTGCAACTGCGCGGCATCACCGATAATATTCCCGCCATCAACAACGTGCAGGTGGATTCCGGGCGCGCCATCACGGGCGAGGAGGTGCGGCGGCACCGGCCGGTGGTATTCCTGGGCAACGATGTGCGCGCGAAATTCTTCGAAGGCAAGGACCCGCTGGGAAAGATTATCGCCATCGAGGGCAACCCGTACGAAGTGGTGGGGGTGGCCAAGGCGCTGGGCAGCGTTTTCGGCAACTCGCAGGACAACTTCGTGATGATTCCCATCGAAAGCTACTTCAAGACCTACGGCAGCCGCAGCGGCATTTCGATGGTGGCCAAGGCGCTCGACCAGCAGCACCTGATGGAAGCCGAGGATGAAGCCCGCGTCCTGATGCGCTCCTACCGGCACCTGCGGCCGCAACAGGACGACAATTTCAGCATCTTCGCTTCAGAGACCATCGTCAGCCTGTGGCAGCGGCTCACGGCCACCATCAGCGCCATGGCGGTGGGCATCGTTTCCGTGTTCATGGTGGTGGGCGGGATCGTGATTATGAACATCATGCTGGCGGTGGTAACGGAGCGGACGCACGAAATCGGCATCCGCAAATCGCTGGGCGCGCGCCGGCGCGACATTCTGAACCAATACCTGGTGGAATCGGCGACGCTGGCGGGCGTGGGCGGATTAATCGGAGTGGGAATCGCGTGGGGCCTGGCGGTGGCGGTGCGCAACCTGTTTTCCATTCCCATGGCGCTGCCGTATTCGTCGGTGATGATCGGGGTGGGGCTCTCGGCTACCGTGGGGCTATTCTTCGGGATTTATCCGGCGCGGCGGGCATCCCGGCTCGACCCCATCGAGGCGCTGCGGGTGGAGCGGTAGATGGGAACAAGTCGAGTCTGCAATTGCAACGCGGAGACGCGGAGGACGCGAAGATCGCGCGGAGAACTTCTGCATCCTCCGCGTTTTCTCCGCGTTCTTCGCGTCTCTGCGTTGAGCCCGGCTTCCCGGGGCGAGACGGAGGCCCGCTGAAATATGCTCAAGCTGGCGTTTCGTAACGGTGTCCGGCTGGCGTTCGAAACCATTCGCAGCCACAAACTCCGCTCGTTTCTCACTGTGCTGGGAGTGATCATCGGCACCGGCACGATCATCGGAGTGGCGGCCATCCTCACCGGCTTCGACGCTTCCGTGGCGGCGGTGCTGCGCAGTTTCGGACCGGACTCGATCATCGTCTTCAAATTTCCGGTGGGGCCGCGGCAGGGCTCGCTGACGGCGGAGGAGCGCACGCGCAAGAATCTGACCTACGAGAACGCCGCGGAAATCCGCGAGCGCTGCCCATCCGTGGAAGACGTTTCCACCATGCTCTTCCCCAACACCCAGACCGTCAACGTGCACTACCGGGCCGAAGACATGTACGACGTCAACCTGATCGGCGTAGAGGAGGCATACGCGCGCGGCGGGCAGGTGGACCTGCACCTGGGCCGCTTCTTTACCGACGAGGAGAGCCGGCGCAAGCTGCCGGTGGCGGTGATCGGGCAGGATATCGAAAAGGGGCTGTACGCCGGCGTCGACCCGATCGGCAAGCCGATCACGGTGGACGGGCACGAGTTTACGGTGATCGGGACGATGGTGCGGCCGGCGGCATCGTTTTTCGGCGATTCCGATAACCGAGTTCTGCTGCCCTACTGGACGATGCAGCGCATGTACCCGAATGCGCGCGAGAACGCCATCGTGGTGACGGCCAGGGCCGGGTTGGTGTCGCAGGCCAGCGACGAGATTCGCGCCGTGCTGCGCATCGCGCGGCGCGTGCCGTACAGCAAGCCCGACAATTTCGCGCTCTCCACGGCCGAGCAGATGGTCTCGGATTTCCGCCAGATCACGGCGGTGACGTTTCTGGTGATGGCGGTGCTCAGTTCGATCGGTCTGCTGGTGGGGGGCATCGGGGTCATGAACATCATGCTGGTCTCCGTGACCGAGCGCACCTACGAGATCGGCATTCGGAAGGCGATTGGCGCGCGGCGGGCGGACATCATGATGCAGTTTCTGCTGGAGGCGGCCGTGCTGACGATGCTCGGCGGCGTGGCCGGTATTGTGTTCGGGTGGCTGATCGCGCTGGTGAGCCGGCTGGTCTTCCCTTCCATTCCGGCGGCGGTTCCGCTATGGGCGGCGGTGCTGGGAATCCTGGTGTCGGCCGGAGTGGGAATCTTCTTCGGCCTCTGGCCGGCGAATAAAGCCGCGCGCCTGGACCCGGTGGTGGCGCTACGGTACGAGTAGGCCATGGTGGGGCAGGCGCTTTCGCCTGCCCCGCGTCATTCCAGGAAATCTCCGGAGGGGATGCGCCGGTCTTCCATTAACGGCCGGTTGTAGGCGTAAAACCAGGCGGACAGGCTTTCGCCGGAGGCGAGGATGGCGGGCACTTGCGCGCGGGTGAATTCGTGGGGCGGAGCGTCGTCCGGGCCGCAGCCCTCGTAGCGGTCCAGAACGGCCAGCGTGGCCGCGGGATCGTGCATTCGATATAGCTCGCCCGCCACCCACTCGCCGGAATCGGCTGAAGCGATCGCGCCGGGATAATGGCCGATGCGGTACAGCCTGCCCTCAATGCGAGCCAGGCCTAAAAGTTGGGCCTGGGCGGCCAGCAGGCGGGCGAAGTGGTTCGTGAACCCGCTGCGCAGGGTGCCGTAGACAAACAGACAGGAGCAATCCGCCATGGGACCGGAACGGCCATCATAGCGCTTCAGCGGAGCTTACAGGCAGGGTTGCGCCACCAGCGCTTGCTCGATCCGGGCCGATACCTCGGCCGGCGGCAGGCTGCCGTCCACACGCAGGATCTGCCCTTTGCCGTACCACTCCAGCACCGGACCGGTGCGCTCCTCGTAGGCGCGCATGCGTTCGCGGATGACGGTTTCCCGGTCGTCCTCGCGGGTGATGAGCGCGGCTCCGTCGGCATCGCAGATGCCTTCCTTCGCCGGCGGTTGGGTGAGCAGATTATAAATGTGATGGCACACCGGGCACTGGCGGCGGGCGGTCAGGCGGTTGATGAGCTTATCCGCCGCCACATCCAGGTGAATCACCAGCGGCTCCGGCAAGCCACGCTCGCGCAACAACCCCGAGAAATAACGCGCCTGCGTCAGCGTCCGCGGATACCCATCCAGCAGGAATCCGGCCGCGCAATCAGGGCGCGCGATACGCCGCGCCACCATGGTGTCGACAATGTCGTCACCAATCAGGCCGCCGGTCGCCAGGATGGATCGGATTTTGAGGCCCAGCTCCGTGTTCCCTTCGCATTCGGCGCGAAACATTTCCCCCGTGGAAATGGCGGGAACTTTGAGGATCTGAACCAGGACTGAAGCCTGTGTCCCCTTGCCGCACCCCGGCGGCCCGAAGAGCAAAATGATCATTACTTGAAGGCTAACTTGATTACAGTCGGCGCCGCAACCATGACTAATTGGAGTGGTTTGGTTCACACTGAGCCGCTGCACAATTGTCAGGCAAATGACGGAACGGCGCGGGAGCGGTTGGCAGGCGGAACCGAGCCTGCCCCCACGTCGGGGCCGGGTTACAATGAGGCGGGAGAGCGTTGCGTGCCCGATCTGACCGTTCGTCCGACCGCCAAGTACCTGAAGGCCGGCGCCGTTGCGGCGGCGCTGGTGTTCCTAGCCCTGGAGATTGCGTGCCTGGTTTCGTGGAACCGGGAGGCGGGCTCGGCGCTGATTATGATCGCGCCGCCGCTGATTCTGATCTGGCCGGCGGTGCGGGCGCTGCGGCGGCGATTGACGAAAGCGGTGATCACGGCGGACCGGCTGCGGTATGAGACCGGCCTGGCGGCGAAATCCACCCGAACCATTCAACTCGCCAAGATCCAGGACGTGCGCGTGGACCAGCGGCTGATGCAGCGGATCTGCAACGTGGGCGACCTTTCCATCGAAACCGCGGGGGAAGCCAGCCGGCTGACCATCCTGAACGTGGACGATCCGCAGGTATTAGCCGACGAGATCATGAACCGCACGCAGAAGAGCGCGACGGCGTAAAGGCATTGACGCAGAGACGCTGCGACGCGGAGGAAACCAGGAGGCCTTCGGCTGCTATGGCGCGGCAGCGGCCGGCAGGCGATACCGGCTGCCCCACATCGGGGTCGTGGAGGCCTATAGATTTTTCTCTGCGCCTCCGCGTCCAAGCAGTTCTACGATTCCCCTTTTTTGCGGATCTTGATATCCAGGCGCTTGATTTTCTGATTGAGGGTGGAGAGCGGGACGCGCAGGCCCTCGGCGGCTTCGGTTTGGCTCCAGTTGGATTGCTCCAGGCGCTCGATAATGAGGCGGCGCTCGACATCCATCATGATCTCGAACAGGGAAGCGTCCGGCGGTAGGGGTACGCCTTCGCCGCGATGCGAGCGGATGCCGGTAGCCTGCAGCAGGCCATCGGGCAGAACGTCCGCCGGGACCCAGGCGTCCGAGGCCAGCACCACCGCGCGCTCCACCACGTTTTCCAGTTCGCGCACGTTGCCCGGCCAGTTGTGCTCCATCAGAATCTGCATGGCCTCGGGCTGGAAGCGCAGCAGGGAGCGGCCGGAGGAATCCAGAAACTTGTTGTTCTCGCGGCAATAGTACGTGAAGAAGTGTTCGATCAGCGAGGGAATATCTTCCTTGCGCTCGCGCAGCGGCGGCAAGGAAATGTTGATCACGTTCAACCGGTAGTAGAGGTCCTCGCGAAACTTCCCTTCTTTAACAAGCTGGTGGAGGTCGGCGTTGGTGGCGGCCAGAATGCGCACGTCCACGCGCAGCGGATCCGTGGAACCGAGCGGCGTAAATTCCTTCTCCTGGATCACGCGCAGCAGCTTGATTTGGGTCTCGGGGCCAATGGTGCCGATTTCGTCGAAGAAAATGGTGCCGTGGTCGGCCACCTCGAAATAGCCCTTTTTGGATTGAATGGCGCTGGTGAAGGCGCCCTTGACGTGGCCGAAAAGGGTGGATTCGAGCAGGTCGGGCGGCAGCGAGCCGCTGTTGACCGCCACGAACGTCTGCTCCGCGCGGGTGGAGTTGGCGTGAATCGCCTTGGCCACCAGCTCCTTGCCGGTGCCGGTTTCGCCGGTGATGAGGATGGTGGAACGGCTGGGCGCCACCTGGGCCACCAGGTCCAGCATGCGCACCATGCGCTCGCTTTTGCCGATGATGTTGGGGAAGGCGTAGCGCTGCTTGAGGGCGCGCTTGAGATGCGTGTTCTCGAATTCGAGACGGCGGCGCGCGATCATGCGCTCGATCTCGATGACCAGCTTCTCGTTATCCCACGGCTTGGAAAAATAATCGCTGGCGCCCAGTTTGAGCGCATTCACCGCCGCCTCCACCGAGCCATACGCGGTGATCATGAAGATCGGCGTTTCGCGGTCATGCTGGCGGACTTCCTGGAGCACGTCCATGCCGGAGCGGTCGGGCATCATCAGGTCGAGCAGCACCAGGTCGTAGGCGTGCTGCTCCAGTTTCTGTATGCCCTCGGTGCCGTTCTGGGCCAGCTCGACGGTGTATCCCTCCGAGGTGAGGAGCAGCTCCAGACCTTCGCGAATATCGAGCTCGTCATCCACGACGAGGATTTTGCCCTTGCCCGCGGGCGATGGCTGTGGGGCGCTCATCTCACGTCGCATTTACCGGCTCGCCCTCGGCAGGGCTGCGCCGGGATTCCGGCGTGCCGGCATTCTGGAGAGGCGGCGCCGCGCGCTCGGGTGTCGCCGCGGGCGCCCGGAGCGGAAATTCCAGTCTGAACTGGGCGCCCCCGGAGCGCCGGTTGGAAACTTCAATCGAACCACCATGCTCTTGGATGATACCGTAGCTCACCGAAAGGCCCAGCCCCGTGCCTTTGCGCGCCGCCTTGGTGGTGAAGAACGGGTCGTAAATGCGATGGATATTTTCGGGAGCGATGCCGGGGCCGGAATCCGCCACTTCCACGCGCACGCCCGCGCCTTCCGACCAGGTGCGCGCCTCCAGCGTCCCGCCATTCGTCATGGCGTCGCGGGCATTGAGGAACAGGTTCAGGAACACCTGCTGCAGCTTGCCGGCGTTGCCATGGATATTGGCGAGACCCGGTTCCAGCTCCATCTTGACCTGCACGCCGGCCTTTTGCAGCTGGTGATCGAGGAGCGAAATCGTCTCCTGGATGACGCGGTTCAGATTCACCGGCCCGAACGAGGTGGTGGAAGTGCGGGAGAAGTTCAGCAGCGAGTTCACGATCTCGCTGGCGCGGAACGTCTGCTTGGCGATTTTTTCCAGGATCAGCGATTTCTGCGAATCCTCGGCCACCTGCTTGGCCAGCATCTGGGCATAGGTGGAGATGACGGCCAGCGGGGTATTGACTTCGTGCGCCACGCCGGCGGCCAGAAGACCGATACTCGAGAGCTTATCGGCCTGCACCAGGCGCTGCTCGAGCTCGGCGCGGTCGGTGATGTCGTCGAAAATGATGAGGCGGCCGATCTGTTCCTGGTCCTTCGAAACCAGCGGCGCGATGGCGATGTTCAGCGTGGCTTCGCGGGCGGGCAGCCCGTGGGTGCTGCCGTTGCCATTTACGTGTGCGGCGGCCGCGGCGGCGGGTTTCCACACGAACTTGTAAATGTGGTGGATGCCGGTCTGCCCCTTGACGGCATCGAACTGCTCGGCCAGTTCCGCCGGGAACAGGTCTCGCAGCTTGCGGCCCAGCGCGCGCTCCCGGGTAACGCCGCTGAGCAGTTCGATCTGGCTGTTCCAGCTTTCCACGCAATCGTTCAGGTCGGCGGCCAGGATGCCGACGTTGATGGATTCGACGATGTTTTCGCTGAATTCCTTCAGCCGCTCGTACTCTTCCACCTTGCGCTCGAGCGAGCGGTAGAGGCGGGCATTTTCGATGGCGATGCCCACGTAACCGGCCAGCGTTACCAGCAGCTCCACATCCACGCTGGACAGATAATCGCCCTCGGCGGTGCGGCTGATGCCCATGTAGCCAACGGTGCGGCCCCGCGCCGTGCAGGGCACGTAATAGGTCAAATCCAGGTCGGCGATGGTGCGGCGGACGGAAACCGGCCAGGACTGCGAGATCGCATCCAGCTGATGGCGCGTACGCTCAAAGAAAATGTACCCTTCCGGGAGCTTCCAGTTCAGAAAACTCAGGTCGAGGTCGGCGTAAAGGACCCCGGCCAGGTTGGGATTGGCGCCCATCGCTTTCTTCAGGTGGAAAAGGGGCGCCGCCCCGGCCCCGGTGGAGTCCTCCTCGGCCAGGAAGAATGCCAGATGGCGGATGGAGAGCGTTTCGATGAGGCGGTCGCCCACCGAGGAGAGCATGGCATCCAGATCGGTTTCCGAGCTCAGCTCGCGGGCGAATTCCACCAGCGTGCGCCGGTAATCGTACTGATCGCGATAGAAATGGCGGTCCAGCGATTCCTGAATCCAGTTGCGGATGGGCTGGAAGAGAAAGGCGCCGATGAGCATGACCGTCATCACGCCCATGTTGCCCAAGCCCTGCTTCTGCACCAGGTTGCCGAGCGAAAACACCAGCCCGTAAAAGGCCGCCAGCACGCAAATGGTAGCCAGCGTGTAGGCGTAGCCGCGGCGGAAAATGATGTCGACGTCCATCAGCCGGTAGCGGACGATGGCGTAGGCCAGCGACAGCGGCACCAGAGCCACCGGCAGCACCGACATTTTCTGGTACGTGCTCGGGATGACCCCGGCGGCATACGGCAGCACGTAGAAGAGGGCGAACGGCAGCATGCCGCACAGGGTGCCGTTGCCCAGCCACTTGAGCTGGCGGCGCACGATGGGATCTTCCGCCCGCGGCGATTCCAGGCGGAGCAGCAGCCCCCCGGCAAGGTATGGCACGGTCCAGAACAGCATCCACACCCGGTCGAGCAGCCAGCGAACCTCGAGGAGCGGCATGCTTACCTGGATCGCCTGCGAACTGACGCCGACATAAACCAGGAACAGCAGTGCCGCGGGCACGTAAAGCAGGGCGCGTTCCACCGGCCGGCGGAATCCCTTGCGCGGCTCGGGGAAGGTAAGGCAGAAATGAAGGAACAGGGTGGGCGCCAGCAACCCGGCGGCCACGTTGCCGAAATAAATCACCTGGTCGAAGCTGTTGAGCTTACCCGTGTAGTGGAAGCAAAAATAAATGAAAGACGCCAGGCAAAGGACATAGAAATGCCGGGCCTTTTGCGCGCTGCCGCGGCGGAAATAGACGAACAGGCCGATAACCAGGTACGCGAAACCTACCAGGTACTGGTAGACAACTGCCCGATCGAGCGGCACTTCACCCACGATGAGGTTGTTGATGGTGACCTCGACACCGCCCCGTACCACCACGTAGGTGGCATTGCGCCAAACCCCGAGCCGGGCCAGCACCTGGGTGACTTCGGTAGCCTGATGGACGTGGACGCCGTCGATGGCGGTGAGCCAGTCGCCATTATGGATTCCCGCGCGGCGGCCGGGACTGCCGACGGGAACTTCCAGAGCCTTTACGCCGCCCGCCCGGTCCACCCAGATGACGCCATCTTCGGGAAGACGAAAATGGTATTGTTCGTCCAGGTTAATGCAGGCAGACACGGCGGCGGCAAGCGTAAGGATAGTAAGGATTGCGGTGGAGAGCTGGAACTTGAGTTCCTGAAACATGGATGCCGCCGAAACCGTTTCGCGAGACAGTTGTCCTTCTCCCGGCGGAGCACGTTTAGTGCCGCTAGGTTCCATTGCTTGCATTTCTTAGAATATCCCGAATATGTAACAACTTACAAATGGGCCCGGGAAGTGGACTGGGCCCAGGCTCCGGTTTTTGGGAGAGTCACACTATGCGGAAGTGTATCCGGCCGGCACCGCAGTGCCCGGCCGCGACACAGCGGGAACCGGAGACGCCCCTAGGACTAGTACTAGAGCCGCCGCAGCTTGCACCGTCGGGCGATGCTGTACACTATAAAACAGTATGAATGGGCACGGCTGCACGGGCCCGCGGCAAGCGAATCGGTCTGCCCTTGTGGCGGACAGACGAGCCCCAGAGGAGTGAAATGAGAGTGGCAACATGGTCCGTCGTATTGGCGGCGCTTCCCCTAATGTGTTACGGGATGGAACTGTCCCGGGAGAAAGCGGCGGACCCGGTACCCCCGCAGCAGGAACAACCGGCACCCCCGTCCGCGCAGCCCGCGGGAGCACCTTTGCCGGGAGCGGGAACGAGCGACTCCAAACCGGCCGTCCCGGGCAGCGTGGAAACGGACCCGGAGAAAATGGCGCAGTCGGCAAAGCCGCCGGCGGCGCCGGCCGATGCCAGCTATGTCATTGGCGCGGAGGACGTTCTGGGCATTCAGGTGTGGGGCGACCCGCGCTTGTCCGGAGAGTTTCTGGTGCGCCCGGACGGACGCATCTCCATGAGCCTGGTGGGTGAGGTAATGGCGTCCGGGCTGAGCCCCAGCCAACTGGAAAAGTCGGTGAGCGACCTGCTCAAGGCGAAGGAGATTTTGAAAAATCCACAGGTCGCCGTGCAGGTGAGGCAGATCAACAGCAAGAAGTACTTCCTGCAAGGCGAAGTGAACAAGACCGGCGCTTTCCCGCTGGTGGTGCCCACCACGGTTCTCGAAGCGCTGGTAAATGCCGGCGGGTTCAAGGATTTCGCGAACGAAAAAAAGATCGAGGTGATTCGCGGCCCGCAACGGTTCAAGTTCAATTACAAAGACGTGATCAAGGGCAGGCATACGGAGCAGAACATCATATTGAAGCCCGGCGACATCATCATCGTCCCATAGCAGGGCTGGGGAAGCGGGCGAAACCGGAGCGTCGCCAGACGATGACGCGGTCCGCCGCCGGGACGCCGGCCGGTTCCGGGGAGGAGCAGAGGCTACGGAATTATGGTTCCAGCACAGAATTACGTGGGCATTTCGCGGCGTCCACCCGACGTCGAGGACTACATTGACATGCTGCGGCGCTACCGGTCATGGATCATCGGCCCCACATTTGCCGGGCTCGTGATCGCGACGGTGGTGGCATTTTTCTGGCCGGACACCTACATTTCGACGGCGGTCATGCGCATTACACCGCAGCAGGTTCCGGACAGCCTGGTGCCGAGCGCCGTCACCTCGCAGATGGCCGACCGGCTACAGCAAATGGAAACGGAGATCCTGAGCCGGACCAGCCTGGCGGAAATCATCCAGAAACCTTCGCTCGACCTCTACAAGAAGGAGCGGACGCGGGTGCCGATGGAAGACATCGTCCAGGACATGCGGAACAAGTCGATTCGCATCACCCCTCTGACCGACGTTCCCACCACCGGCGGCAGGCGGCTGGCCTCGGCGTTCGCCATCTCCTTCATGTACACGGACCGCTATAAAGCGCAGGCGGTGGTGCGGGAACTGGTGACGAAGTTCATGGAGCAGAACTACACGGTCCAGCGCAACCAGGCCAACCTGACCACCAACTTCCTGAGCGACGAAGTGAAGACCGCCAAGGAGAAAATGGACGGCCTGGACGACCAGATCACGAAGTTTCGCGTCCAGAACATGGGCGAACTGCCTGAGCAGGCCACGTCCAACGCGCAGTCGCTGCAGACTTACCAGTTGCAGTTGATGAACGTCGAGAGTTCGCTGAACCGCGCCACCCAGGACCGGATCATCCTCGAAACCAACCTGACCAACGTCAAGACCAGCGCCAACAATGCCGTGGCCAACCTGGAGCAGGCGGTGGCGGCAGGTCCCACCGGCGGCGGGACACCGCAGATGGTGCAGAACCAGAAGCTGATCGACTTGAACCGGACCATATCCGACCTCAGGAGCAAGCTGGAAGGCATGAAGCAGAGCCTGGGTGCGCACCATCCGGATGTGGCCCAGGCGGAAGCGGCGCTCGACTCCTACGAGCAGGAGCGAGCCGCCCTGGAAAAGCAGGAGAGCCTGCAGGCGGCCCAGGCTGCCTCCGCAGCCGCGGCCGCGGCCGGTTCCACCATTCCCATGCGCGTGGTGCAGAACCCGGTGGTGGCCCGCCAACTGGAGCAGTACCGGTCCGAACAGACCAGCCTGCAGACGCAGATTGCCGCCAAGCAGATGGAGATCGACAACCTGAAGCAGAGCCAGGACCAGCTGCAAAAGGTGATCACCCAATACAACAAGCGCCTGCAGAACGCGCCCCTGAATGAGCAGCAGTACAACGCGCTGCTGCGCGACTACAACCTGGCCAAAGACGATTATGAAGCCATGACGAAGCGGCACGAGCAGGCGGAAACGGCGCAGAATATCGAAGAGCACAAGGCCGGAGAGAACCTGGAAGTGCTGGACCCGGCGTCGCTGCCGGAACAGCCTGCCGAACCGAACCGGCTGGCCTGGGCGGGTATCGGAACGTTCGCGGGCGTGGGCCTGGGCATCATGCTGGCGGCGGCGCAGGAGGTGAAGAACACCTCGCTCAAAAATCTCAAGGACGTTCGCGCCTACACCAATATGCCGGTGCTGAGCTCGATTCCGCTGCTCGAAAACGCGCTGCTGGTGCGCCGCAAGCGGCGGCTGGTGTGGCTGGCCTGGGCGAGCGCCATTATTCTGGGCTGTATCCTGATGGGCGGCTCCATGTACTATCACATTTCGGGAGTTTGACGGGGAAGAACTACCATGAGCCGAGTACACGATGCTTTGCGCCGGGCTGAAGAGAGCGCGCGATCCGCGGAAAGCGAGGGCGGACTGGCGGCAGCCGAAAACGTGGCGATCGCGCCGGTCTTTCCCGAACCCGGCCCGCTCAATGGCCCGGCGGGAGCCATTCCGCCCGTCCGCCTGAATATCCATGCGGGCATGCTGGCGGAAGTGGCCCTGGTGCCGTTTCAGCCCGCCCCGGAAACCCACCTGCTGGACCTGAACAATTCCCATGAAACACCGGCGGAGGAGTTCCGCACGCTGCGCACGCGCCTGAATCACCTGCAAACCCTGCAGCCGCTGCACACCGTGATCGTAAGCAGCCCGTCGCCGGCCGAAGGCAAAACGTTTACGGCGGTCAACCTGGCGCTGGCGCAGGCGCATCTGGCCGAAAGCGCCGTTCTGCTGGCGGATTTCGATTTGCGCCGGCCCATCGTCCACAGCCTGTTCCAGATGAACCGCGCTCCCGGCCTTTCCGATTACCTGACCGGGCAGTGCAACTTCGCCTCGGCGCTGCGGCGCGTGGAGGGCATGAACCTGTACGTGCTGCCCGCCGGATCGCCCGTGAAGAACCCGCTCGAACTGCTGAATATGCGGCAGGTGAAGGCGCTGTTCGAGGAGTTGCCGCGGGCTTTCAACTGGGCCATTTTCGATACGCCGCCGCTGCTGTTCTCGGCCGACGCCAACCTGCTGTCGACGCTGGCCGACGGCACCATCCTGGTGGTGAAAATCGGCTCGACTACCTTCGACAACGTCACGCGCGCCATGCAGACCCTGTGCGAGAACAACGTGCTCGGCATTGTGGCCAACGGCGCGCGGGCCTCGGAGCTGTACAGCAAGTACACGTATTACTACTCGAAGTCGGAGTAGAGCCGTAGGACAGCCCTTGGGGCTGTCATGCCGGGCTTCCGCCCGGCATGCGGCGCCAAAGCGCCGCCATACAGGTTCGCCTTGGTTATCTAACGGACGGGCCGAATGTATCCGGCCCCTACGCGCCCACTTGCCGGCGGCTTATGCCCTCGGCTTCACCCAGATCCGGGCGGCGGCGGCACGTTCGATTGAAACCGGACGGCCGGCGGCGCGCAGGCTAACACCGCCATCCGACTCATCCACTTCAATCTCCGCTCCCGGGCGGATGCCCAGCCCTTCCAGATACTCCAGCCAGCGGCGGTCGCGCTCGAAGACGCTGGCCACCACCAGCCGCTCATGAGCCTGCGCTTCTTCGAGCGGCTTGAGCCCGCGCCGCCGCCGCGCGCCCGGCGAATCCATGCCGACGATGTTCCCGTGCGGGCAGGTGCCGCCCCGGCCCAGCTTTTCCACCAGCTTGCGCTCAAAATCGGTGGAGACGGCGTGTTCCAGCTGCTCGGCCTCCTCGTGCACTTTGTACCACTCCAGGCCGAAAATCTCCGTCAGCATGCGCTCGATGAGGTGATGCCGGTCAAGCAGGCGGTTGGCAATGTCCCGGCCGGCCGCGGTGAGCGAAATCTGGCCCTCGCCGTCCACCCGGATAAGCGCATCCCGCTTCAGCCGCTTGATCGCCATGGTCACGGCCGGTGCGGACACGTGCAGCCAGCGCGTCAGCGTGACGGCCTTCACCACTTCGCCTTCCGATTCGGCCTCCGCGATGGCCTTGACGTAATTTTCCTTGGAACTGGTGATGCGCACGCGCCCTCGCCTGATGATACCGTGGGCGGGCCGGCGGAGGGGCGGCCGCCCGCCCGCCGTTCAGCCCCGTCCCGCGCCGTACAACCAATCATTTCAGCAGTTTGATGCCAATCCGTGGTGGGGTGGCCGGAATCCTTTCTATACTCATCGAAAGGCACGGATTTCGTACGGCTGGGGAGGGAACACCATGCACAAGCCCATCAAATACGCTGAAAAAGCCTTCACATACGCCGCCGGCGCGGCTTGGTTTGTTTTCGACAAGTTGAATCAGGTGAACCGAAACCCGGGATTCGTCCCGTCGTGGTCGGACAAGCCGCTGCTCAAGAGCTGGGAAAAGACCAAGCCTCCGCTGGGGTGGCCGCGCGAAACGGATTCCCTGTGCCCGCGCTGCGTTCCGGAAATCCGCCAGCAGATCCTGGACGGCAGGACGCCGATCGATATTCTCTACAACCAGCGGCCGGGCGAAATCAAGGCGCAGGTCATCGAGCGCGACGGCAAAATCCTGATGGTGAAGGACTGCCCGGTTCACGGCCACTTTGAGGACGTGATGGCCATGGACACCGCGTTCTTCAAGCACCTGGAAGACGTGTTCCCCGGCCGCGATATCCGCGCCCACAACGATTCCAAACTCCACCACCATGGCTCCAGCACCATCACCCACGGCCGCGGGTCGGTTCTGACCATCGACCTGACCAACCGCTGCAACATGATGTGCGACCCGTGCTTCATGGATGCCAACCAGGTCGGCTTCGTGCATGAGTTGACGTGGGAAGACATCAAGACGATGCTCGATAACGCCATCACCATCAAGCCGAAGCGGCAGATGTCGGTGCAGTTTTCGGGCGGCGAGCCGACGATTTCGCCTTTCTTTCTGGACGCGGTGCGCTACGCGCGCGAGGTGGGCTACACCTCCGTGCAGGCGGCCACCAACGGCATCGAGTTCGCCAAGAGCCCGGAATTCTGCCGCCAGGCGGCGGAGGCGGGCCTGCGCTACGCCTACCTGCAATTCGACGGCATCGGCAACGCCGCCAACCAGCACCGCAAGGTGGGCAACCTGTTCGACGTCAAGCTGCGCGCCATCGAAAACCTGTACTCAAACGGCGTCGACATCATCCCGGTCATCACCATCATCAATGGCATCAATAACGAGCAGGTGGGGCGCATTGTGCAGTTCGCGCTCGATAACCCGAAGAAGATTCCCTTCCTTTCGTTCCAGCCGGTATCGTTCACTGGCCGCGACGAAGCCGTCACGGACGAGCGCCGCGAGGCCCAGCGTTACACCCTTTCCCACCTGGCGCACGACGTGAAGAGCCAGACCGGGCTGGGCGAGCCGGCGCGCGACTGGTTCCCCATCTCGTTCATGTCCACCTTCTCCGATTGGAGCGACCTGGTGCACGGACCGAGCTACGGCTGGGGACAGCTGAGCTGCGGCTGCCATCCCAATTGCGGCGTGGGCATGGCAGTGATGGTAGACAAGGAAACCGGCGAGAAGGTGCCGGTGACGGCGTTCATCAATGCCGACCAACTGGCCAAAGACGTGGCGCGCGTCAATGACGCGGCGCGCGGGAAGTGGCCTTCCATCGTGGGCATGGCGCTCGCCGCCGCGCGCAACTACGATCCGTTCCAGTCACCCACGCACTTCAAGCTCTCCGACTGGTTTAAGAAGCTGGACAAGACGTTCGGCGCGACCGGCAAGAGCTACGGCAAAGTGGGCAAGGAGCGGACGATGGACGACATCGAAAAGCGCCGCCGCGACCGCTGGAACTTCCTGTTCATCGCCGGCATGTGGTTCCAGGATCTGTTCAATTACGACTTCCGCCGCACCGAGCAGTGCATCATCCCCTATGCCACGCAGGAAGGGGAGATCTCGTTCTGCGCGTACAACACCGGCGTGGGCTGGCGCAACATCATCGAGAAGATGCACATGACCGCCACGCTGACCAAGTGGTATGAGGAGCACGGCAAGCACGAGATCTTCGCCGGCGGCAAACACGTTCCGCTGAAGTCCAAGGAACACCAACTGGTGCTGCGCGAGGAGATCGTCACCATGGAAGAGCAGCACGACCTGGACCGCCTGGGAATCGCCAAGAACGCACGCGAGGAGAAGATTCGGGCGCGCGACGCCAAGCTGAAAGAGCAGCAGGAGAACGCGCGCATGATGAAACTCTACAAGCAGCACGTCCTCAAGGAGCAGCCGGGACCGGAACTGGTGCAGATCGGCACCCTGCCGGCCGCGCCGGAGCCCAAACCCGCTCCCGCGGTGGAAGAACGCGAGGAAGTGGGCAGCTTCGGAGACTAAGACGCTGGAGAACCTTCCCGCCATTACGGTCGCGGCTCGTTCGGAACCCCGACCGTAGGAGGGCGGTGGATAAAATAGTCCGCAGTGTGGGGGCACAAGCCGGCGGCGGCGGAAAGCGCAGCTGGCGCAAGCGGGTTAAACCGGCTCTTTGGATTCGATTTTAGCGGCTTCCTTGGTCTCGCCCTTCATGGCGTCCTTGAAGCCGCGGATGCCTTCGGCGAGGCCTTTTCCGAGCTCCGGCAATTTCTTGGGACCGAACAAAAAGAGGGCCACCGCAAGGATGACGAGCAGGTGCCGGGGTTGCAGCAGATCTTCCAGCATAAAATCACTCCTAAACAATGTAGTATCGCACAGCGCGGCAGTGCGGCGTCTGCCGGCGGCTCTAATCTTTCGATATCCGGCCGGGCCGCCCGGTAAACTCCTATAATACGGGGGAAGCCGTGTGGCCAACCGAAAAGTTCGAGTTCCTGAAGCGACGCCGGGACATGAAGCGGCTGCGGAGGGAATTTCCGGGCCGCGAGATCCTCACGCATCGCATCGCGCAGGGCGCCCGCATCGGAATCGGCTGTTACATAGGGCCGGACACGGAGATGGGCGCCGGGGCCGAACTGGGGGACTACAGCTATTTGAACCGCGGCACCATCGTGATGTCGGGGAAGCTCGGCCGGTTCTGCTCCGTCGGATATTACTGCCAGATCGGGATGTTCAAGCATCCGCTGCATTACGTTTCCACCTCTTCGCGGATCTATGGCCGCTACAGCGTGCTGTCCGGGCCCGCGGACATCGATGAATTTCCGGCTCCGCCGCAGATCGGGCACGACGTCTGGATCGGCAGCCATGCCCACGTCCTGCAGGGCGTGCGCGTGGCCACCGGCGCGGTGATCGGGGCCGGCGCGGTGGTCACCAGGGACGTGGAGCCTTACAGCATCGTGGGCGGCGTGCCGGCCAAGCCGATGGGCCGACGGTTCGACGAGGAAAGCACCGCGCTGCTGTTACGGTGGCGCTGGTGGGAGATGCCGGTCGCGGAACTGGAGCAGTGGCGCGACGTGCTGTGGTCCGCCGACTGGCAGCAGGTTTTGAAGGAGCGGCTGAAAGACCGCGCGCCGGCAGCGCCGCTCGCGAATCCGGCGCCCGGCGCGCAAACCTCCTGAAAGTTCCATGGGGCAATACCGCGCGCGGAAGCGGGCACGTACGGGCTCCTCTTGAGGAGCCAACTCCTGTCCCTCCCCTGGCCATTCGTCTCCCGGAAAGTTCCTCTCAGCGTTTTTCCGCCAGCACCCCGCCGGCTTCGGCTTCAGCGATCAGGCGGTCGGCATCGTCGCGCAGCAGGAAGCGCTCGGCGACGGCTTTTTCGGCGGCGGCCTTCACCGCCTCCACGTACGCTTTGTGGCTGCCGTAGCGCTCCTCGAGCGAGAGGCGCGGATCGCCGGACGCCAGCCGCTCCGCCTTCGTCCTGCGCGAACGGAATGAAGCCGCCGTTCAACAGGCAGACCTTGCCCTTGTCGAACCCGGCAGCCGTCACGTTCCAGCCCAGGTACGTTCCCAGCGGCACCTGGCGCAGCAGGGAAGGCACGCCGCCCACGTCGTTGCCGTCGGCATCCACCTTCGGCACCAGCGTCGGCAGAACCTGCCGGATGGCGGGCGGCTGCTTCGTGATCAGGCCCGGATTCGTCGTTGTAATTGAAATCCGGCCCGAAATCGAAATCGTAAACGGGATTCACCAGGCCGTCGGGCGAAGGCACGCCGGGAATATCGGGAAACCCGATGGCGGCCTTCTTCGCTTCGCGCCAGTGCTGGTCGAGGCGCGGATAGCGGCTGGGCGGCGGCTCGGTGCCTTTGGTCACCCAATCGATCAGCGCCGCGGTGAGCGCGCGCATGGTGTCGGTTTCGGGATTGGGATTGGCCGGCAGCACGCAGCCGTTGGGCGGCGCCGGGGCCGCGGCGCTGAACCCTCCCCGCCCGCCGCCGTGCGTGGTTCCGGGAAAGAAGTAGCGGCGCACGTTGGGCGGCAGCGGAATATCGGCTTTGGCATCCGTGCCCACCAGGTCGGGCGATTCGCGCAGGAACCAGAACTCCACCCCGCCGAAGGTCTCGAAAATTTTGGGGCAGGTATTGGTGGCGCGGCAGCGGTCCAGCAGTCCGGCCGCGGCGCGGTGGCGCGCGTGGTCTTCGTAATCGCTCCACCACAGCACGCCTTCGCTGCCCGGCTGGTACGGCGCCGCGTAGCCGCCGGCCTACGGCGAAGCGGAAATTGAGCGCCAGCTGCCGGGCGGCGATGTGCGGGTTGGCGCCATCCCACACGATGCGCCCGGCTTCGTCCTGGTTGAAGCCGAGGTGAATGTAGCTGCGGATGAAATTGCCGGATTGCGAATCGCCGCGGCTGATCGCCCACCGGATCTGCCCCGCCAGCGGATTGGCGGCGCCGGTGTCGTCCTGTTTGGCGTAGCGCAGGAACGAATTCAGGTCGCGCGTGGCGGCGATAGCCGATCCCCAGCACCAGCGGGTCCTGCGCCGTGTACACCAGCGTGTATTCCGAAGCCGGATCGAAGCCGCCCTTCACGCACAGCTTGCCGCCGTCGGGCGTGCCGGGAAAGGCCGTTTTGCTGCAATCGGCGAAGGCCCAATCGGCGCTGGGAACGGCTGTGCCGGGCGCATTGGGAGAGTGCGCCGCGTGAGACGTGGCCTGGCTGGTATCGAGCGTGAGCGGGCGCTGATACGTGAGCCCGACGTAAGGCGTGGCACCCAGATCCACGGTCGTGGTGCCCGCCGGGATATCGATCAGCCGCTCCATCACCGGGCCGGTCGAGCGGCGATCCGTCGGATTTGCGGCCACGGGCACCACGATGGTCTGCAGATTCGGATCGGGCCGCAGATCGCCCTGCCATCCGCTCAGCAGGTTGACGCGGCCGTCGTCGAAGCCGGCCGGCGCGCCGCGCCCGCGGTTGGGCACGCTGTAGTAGAGGACGCGATTCGATTTCGACATGTCCATCGGCTTGGACAGCGCGAACGTGGCCGAATACTCCACCATGCCGCGCGCGTTGCGCGGCGCGAACTGCAGGTCCATGATGATGGAGTTGTGCGGGTCGCGCGGGTCGATCTCGCCGTAGAAATGCCCGCGCAGAATTTCGTATTGCCCGGCCTGTGCCGAACGTCCGGCCGCCGAAGGCCGGCGATTCGCGCTGCTCCACCACCACGCGCGTCACGCGCGCCGGAAGCACGGAGACGCCAAGCAAACAGGCCGAAACGGCCGTCAGGATTCGATGCGGCATAGGGGTATTATAGGCAGCTTCCTGCAACGCGGAGCCGCGGAGAGAACGGAGAATTTGCGGAGAGAACTCCAGAACTCCGCGCCGCCTCCGCGTCCTTCGCGTCTCCGCGTTGAGCGGACGGCCGCTCGATTGTGGGCCTCCGTCTTTGACCGCGCCGCCGCATTGTGATATTCATAGAGTGGTTCCGAGGTGCCCCGCAAGGGGTGAAAAGGGAAGCGGGTGTGAATCCCGCACGGTCGCGCCACTGTGAGCAGCGAGCGGTCCGGCTGGCAAAAACCACTGTTCCGGAAGGAATGGGAAGGTTGCCGGTGCCGCCATGACCTGCGAGTCAGGAGACCTGCCTCGGCTGTAGTCGCTTCGGTTGAGGCGCGTCTACCTCGTCCATGCTCTCCCTTGTCATTGGCGGCGCTCGCAGCGGCAAAAGCCGTTTCGCCCAGTCTTTGGGCGCGCATGACGCGCCGTGCCGCTTACATCGCCACCGCCCGCGCCGAAGACGGGGAAATGGCCGAGCGGATCGCGCGCCATCGCCAGTCGCGGCCGGCGGAGTGGGTCACCATTGAAGAGCCGCTCGCCATTGCGCGCGCGGTGGAAGAGGCCGCCGCCGAATTCGATTTCATCCTGCTCGATTGCCTGACCGTCTGGCTGAGCAATTTCTGCTGGCAATATCGCGATTGCCGGCCGGCCAGCATCGAAACGGCGGCAGCCGACGAGTTGGCGCGGCTGGCCGCGGCCTCGGCGCCTTCGCATGTCGTGCTCGTGACCAACGAGGTCGGCTGCGGCGTGGTGCCCGAATCGCCCGGTGGGCCGCCTGTTTCGCGACCTGCAGGGTTGGGTCAACCAGGACGCGGCGCGCGCCGCCGACCGGGTTTACCACATGGTCGCCGGCATCGCGGTGACCATCAAACCACCGGGAGAGCGCCCGTGATCATTCCAAAGGATTCCCCTATGAAAATCCTCCTGTTCCTGTTGGCCGCCGCATCCGCCGGCGCCGCCGTGGTTTCCGTGAGCGTGGTCGATCCCAGCCAACAAGCCATCGCCGGCGCCACCGTCTCACTGATCTCGCAGGATGGCGAAGCGCAGGCGCTCACCACCGATGCCGCCGGCGCCTGCCGCTTCACCGCCGCGCCCGGCCATTACCTGCTCTCCGCCGCCGCGCCCGGTTTCGACGCCGCCGCGCCGCGCCAGGCCGAGCTGGGGCGCGAATCCGATTTGGCCGTCACCCTGCCGCTCGGCATCGCCCAGGTTCGCAGCAGCGTGGTGGTGACCGCCTCGGGCACGCCGCAGACCACCGACGAGGTCTCCAAGGCGCTCACCGTGGTGGACAGCTCCACCATCGACCTGCGAGCCGATAAAACCGTGGCCGAGGCGCTGGAGGATGTCCCCGGCCTGCAGGTGCAGCAGTTGGGCGGCCCGCTGGCGCTGGTGGAATTCAAAATCCGCGGCCTGCGCGACACCGATACCGCCGTCCTGGTCGATGGCCTCCGCCTGCGCGATGCCTCCGGCCCGCAGGGTGACGCCTCCGGAATTCTGGAGGATCTGGTGATCGCCGATACCGGCCGCATCGAAGTGCTGCGCGGCACGGGCTCGTCGCTGTACGGCACGGATGCCACGGGCGGCGTGGTCAACATCGTTACCGGCGAAGGCGGCGGACGAACCCGCGGCTCCATCACCGCCGATGGCGGCTCACTCGGCTCCGCCCGCGGCGTGGCCCACCTTTCCGGCGGCTTCGACCGCGACCGCATCCAGTACAGCATCGGCCTGACGCACTGGAATGTCATGAGCGGCATCGATGGCAACAGCCCCGCCCGCAACACCAGCGGCCAGGGGCAAATCACGTTCCGCATTTCGCCGATTGCCTGGCTCACAGCGCGCGTCTACGCCGGCGATTCCTTCAGCTTCATCCGCCTCAGCCCCATGCCGGTGGGGAACGTGCCGGCGAGCGGGATCATCGACGCCATTCCGGTTTCGCTGGCGCAGGAACGCCTCTACGAATCCGGCACGCCGCTGGAAAACCTCAACCTGGGCAATGCCAACTTCATGCCCGACCAGTTCGACCCGGACAGCACGCGCGTGGGCCACTTCTTCACCGGCGCGCTGCGCTTCGTCCTTCGCCCCTCCGACCGCTTTGGTTTCACCGCGCAATATCAGAACCTGCGCACCACGCGCGATTACGGCGACGGCCCCGCCGGCCCGGGCTACTATCAGCCCACCGGCACCAACCTCTCCGATTACCTGGGCCGCATTCAGACCGCCAACGCGCGCGTGGATTATTCGCCCACCCGGTGGCAGCACCTGGACGCCGGCTACGAATTCGAGGACGAAGATTTCCGCAACAGCCTGATCGCGCCGCTACCCACGCCGGCCTTCTATAGCGACATCAGCCAGCGCAGCCACACGATTTTCGCGCAGGACCAGGTAAAGCTGGCGGATGGCCGCCTGCAATTTTCCGCCGGCTACCGCGCCCAGTTCTTTACCCTTGAAACTCCGTTCTTCCAGCCGGCCGCGGGCGCGCCCTTCGCCGGCCAGACGTCGTTTGCGGCGCCACCCACGGCGCAAACCGGCGACGTTTCCGCCGCCTACACTTTCCGCCGCTCCGGCACCAAGATCCGCGCCCACGCCGGCCGCGGCTACCGCGCCCCCTCGCTCTACGAGCGCTTCGGAACTTATTTCGACGGCTACAATTACACCCTCTACGGCAACCCCAACCTGCGCCCCGACCGTTCCAACTCGATTGATGGCGGCATCGATCAGCGACTCTGGAATTCGCGCGTCCAGCTCTCCGCCACGTACTTCTACACGCGCCTCAGCCAGCTCATTATTTTCGACACCGGCATCAACCCTCCTTACGGCGGCTATCGGAATGGCGGCGGCGCGGTGGCGAGCGGTTTCGAATTCTCCTCCACGGTGGCGGCCACGCGCCGCCTCCAGCTCAGCGCCGCGTACACCTACACCAATTCCCGCCAGGACATTCCCGAAGTGGCGGGCGTGTGGCAAAGCATCGAGATCCCACGCCACCAGTATTCCGTTTTCGCCACCGAGCGCATCTCCGCGCGCGTTACCGCCATCTTCCGCTACCTGGGGACCAGCGATTACATAACCTCCATCTACGGCCTCGGCTACCTCTTCCCCGGCGCCACCCGCGCGCAGGCCATGCTGAGCTACCGCCGCCCGCTGGGCGAATACCGCGCCATCCGCTTTTACGGCAAGGTAGATAATCTGTTTAACCAGGCGTATTTCCAGGATGGCTTCCGCACCCCCGGCGCGACGTTCACCGTCGGCACGCAATTCGAGTTTTAGCCCAATGCCGCGCCCCTTCGTAGAGCAAGCTTTCAGCTTGCCATGCCGGCTTTCGAGCCGGCATAGCCGATGCCGGCACGAATGCCGGCATGGGCGCCTGAAAGGCGGCGCTACGCGAGGCTTTCGCCGGGTAAGAGCGCGGATGCGTTTCGGGGCTCCAGCCTCGCTCGCGTTGCTTCTCGCCCTCTGCGCCGGCGCCGCCGATGCGCCGCGCCGCATCGTTTCCCTTTCCCCCAACCTCACCGAAATTCTCTATGGTATCGGCGCATTCCCGCAGGTCGTCGGCGTCACGGATTACTGCAACTATCCGCCCGAAGTCGTGAAAGTTCCGAGCGTGGGCGGCTGGGCCAATCCGAGCTTCGAAAAACTGCTGGCGCTGCGTCCGGACCTGGTCATTCTGGACGACGCCCAGGCCCCGCTCTTCCAACAGCAGTTCCACGACCTCGGTCTGCGCACGCTGGTGGCGCGCGATCACAATATCGAAGAAGTGTACGGCGCCATGGAGACGCTCGGCCGCGCCACCGGCCACGCCGAAGCCGCCGCCCGACTCGCCGCCACCACGCGCGCAGGGCTGGCCGCCATCGCGCGCGAAACGGCGGCGCTTTCCCATCCCCGCGTGGTCCTCATCATCGACCGCACGCCCGGCACGCTGCGCGATCTTTACGCCGTCACCGAGGGTGGCTACCTGGCCCAACTGGTGGCCATCGCGGGCGGCCGCATCGCCGCGCCGCCGGACAAGGCGGGATACGCGAAAATGAGTAAAGAGGACCTGCTCGCCATCGACCCCGACGTGATTCTCGATTTCACCCACGCCGCCACCGGCCGCTTCGCCGCCGATCCGCTGGAAGCCTGGCAGGAAATGCCGGAGCTGCGCGCCGTCCGCGCGCGCCGCGTCTACGGCGTCAACGAGGATTACGTTCCCCATCCCTCCCAGCGCATGGTGCAGACGGCCGGGCTGTTCGCCCGCCTCCTCCACCCGGAGCTGAAATGACGGCCCTGCTGGAAGCGCGGGGAGTTTCGTATGCATATCCGGGAGGGGCGGCTGGATCCGGCCGCGGCCCGGCGATGGCGGTTCGCGAGGTCAGCCTGGCGGTAGAGCCCGCTTCCATGACCGCCGTCATCGGCGCCAACGGCTCCGGCAAGTCCACGCTCATCCGCATGCTGGCCGGCCTGCTGCGCCCGGCCTCCGGCGAAATCCTGCTGCACGCCAAGCCGCTCGACCGCTGGGCTCCACGCCTGCGCGCGCGAGAGATCGCTTACATGCCGCAGGCCACCGCCGACGCGTTTCCGTTCCAGGTGATCGACGTGGTGCTCAGCGGCCGCACGCCCCACATCCCGCGCTTCCGCTTCGAGCGCCCGGAGGACCGCGCAATCGCGCTCGACGCCCTGGAAGCCGCCGGCGCCGCCCACCTGGCCGCCCGCGCCGTCACCGGCCTTTCCGCCGGCGAGCGGCAAATGGTGATCCTGGCCCGCGCCCTGGCGCAGCAGCCGCGCCTGCTGCTGCTGGACGAGCCCTCCTCCGCGCTCGATCTCAAGCACCGCGCCGGCCTCATGCGCACGCTCGCCCGCATGCGCGAAGCGCGCGGCCTGAGCATCGTCATGATCACCCACGATTTGCAGCTCACCGGCTCGCTCTTCGACCGCATCCTCGCCCTGCGCGAGGGCGAAATGGCGGCGCTTGGGCCGCCCCGATGAGGTGCTGCGCAGCGAACTGCTCTCCGAAATCTACGGCGAACCCAACGTCCGCGCGCGGCGCATGGGGGCGCAGACGCTGGTATGGATCGAAGCATGATCGCGCGTGGCGAAACCGGCACGCTGGTCACCCGGGCTTCCGCGGCCCCGCCGCCGCGCGCCCGGCTGGCCGGCACGTTCGCCATTCTCACCGTGGTTATGATTGCCGCGTCCCTGGGCGCGCTCTCGTCGTAGGCCGCCAGCGGTTGAATTTCGCCGCCGTCTTTTCCGATCCCTTCGCGCGCACGCTGTTTTTCCGCCTGCGCCTGCCGCGCGTGCTGATGGGCCTGCTGATCGGCGGTTCGCTTTCGCTGGTGGGCGCCGCGCTGCAGGCGCTCTTTCGCAATCCGCTGGCCGATCCCTTCACCCTCGGCGTTTCGGGCGGCGGGCTGCTTCGGCGCCAGCATCGCGCTGGCGCTGGGCTGGAGCGCGCGCCTGCTCGGCCTGCCCCTGGTCTTTCTCGCGTCCTTCGCCGGCGCCATGGCCGCCGTGTTCCTGGTGCGCGCCATCGCCCGCACCGGAGCGGTGATGCTTCCCGGAGCGCTGCTGCTTTCCGGCGTGGTGGTGAACCTGGTCTCCGCCGCCGCCGTGCTGACCATTCAATATCTGGCCGATCCCGATAGCGCCCTGCGCATTCTCCGCTGGATGATCGGCAGCCTCGACGTGGTCGGGCTGGCGCCGGTGGGACAGATGTTCCTGATCCTGGCGCCCGCCTGGATCGCCCTGCTCGCCCTGTCCCGGCAGCTCCACCTGCTCGCCATCGATGAGGACACCGCCGCCACCCTCGGCGTCAACGTCGGCCGCTGCGAAACCGCCGTCTACCTGCTCAGCGCGCTGATCGTCGGAGTGGCGGTGGCCATGGGCGGAGCCATCGGCTTTGTCGGCCTCATCGTGCCGCACGCCGTGCGGCTGCTGTTCGGCGAAGATCTGCGCATCGTCCTGCCCGGCTCGCTGCTGCTGGGCGCGGCGTTCCTGGTGCTGGCCGATGCGCTGGCCCGCAGCGCGCTCGCTTCCGGCGAACTCCCCGTGGGCGCCATCACCGGCCTGCTCGGCGGCCCCGCCTTTCTCTGGCTGCTGCGCCGCCGGCGGCAGTATGCGGTGATGTGAGGAAAGCATGAGCGAATCTCATTTTTCGCGTCCGGGCCTGTGGGGCAGGTTGGTAACCTGCGGCGGGTTGTCAACCCGCCCAAGGCGCCGGTTAACAACCGGGGCGCAGGATATCATCCTGCCCCACCAAATAGGGAATCCGATTCCATGAGCACTACCCAAACCCCCACCGAATTTTCCGAAGCCGAACGGCGCGGCGTTTACCGCGCCATTTACGAGCGCCGCGATATCCGCTCCCAGTTCCTTCCCACGCCGGTCCCCGCCCGCGTGCTCGGCCGCCTGCTCGATGCCGCCCATCACGCCCCTTCGGTCGGCTTCATGCAGCCGTGGGATTTCATCGTGATTCGCGCCGAAGCCGTGCGCCGCGCCATTCACGATTGCTTCCTGGAAGCCAACCGCCGCGCCGCCGAGGTATATGAAGGCGAGCGCCGCGCGCTTTACCAGAGCCTCAAGCTCGAAGGCATCCTGGACGCGCCGGTCAACCTCTGCATCACCTGCGACCGCGAGCGTCCCAAGGGCGCCGGCGTGGGCCGCCAGACCGACCCCGCCACCGATCTCTATTCCACCGCCTGCGCCGTGCAGAACCTGTGGCTGGCCGCGCGCGCCGAATCGCTGGGCGTGGGCTGGGTCAGCATCCTCGATTTCGACCGCCTGCGCGGGCTGCTCGGCATTCCCGCCCGCGCCTCGTCCCGCTGGCCTATTTGTGCATCGGCTACGTTTCCGAATTCCCGCCCTGCCCCGAGCTGGAAACGTGCGGATGGGAGCAGCCGCGAAAGCCTCGCCCGCCTCATCCATTTCGACGGTTGGGACAACCGCGACGACGCCCGCCTCTCCGAGTTGCTGGGATGACCATGGACCTGAACGCCACACTCGAACGCATCCGGCCGGTGGATCCGGGCTGGATAGAGCGCGCCCGCGCGCGCCAACTGGAACTCACCAAGCCGCCCGGCAGCCTCGGCCGCCTGGAAGAAATCGCCAACCGCCTGGCCGCCATCCAGGAGACGCTGGCGCCTTCCGCCGCCCGCGCCCGCCTGGTCCTCTTCGCCGCCGATCACGGCGTCTGCGCCGAGGGCGTCAATCCCTTCCCGCAAGCCGTCACCGCCCAGATGGTGGCCAATTTTCTGCGCGGCGGCGCCGCCATGAACGCGCTCGCCGGGGTGGCCGGCGTGGAACTGCGGATCGTCGATGCCGGCGTGGTCTATCCCATACCCGACTCGCCCGCCCTGATCCGCCGCCCCATTGGCCCCGGCACCGCCAACTTCTGCCGCGGCCCCGCCATGACGCGAAGCGCAGGCGATTGCCGCGCTGGAACTGGGGATCGAGATGAGCGAGGCGCATCCCTCCGTGGAGCCGCCTTTCCAGGCGGCCATGTCGGCTTTCGAGCCGACATCCTCGCCCAACGAGCGTATGCCGGCAGGAATGCCGGCATGGCAAGCTGCAAGCTTGCTCCACGGCGTGACTTCTGCCCCCCTACCCCTTCATCTCCTCGCCGCCGGCGAAATGGGTATCGGCAATACCACCTCGGCCAGCGCCCTCACCGCCGCACTTACCGGTCTCGCCCCCGCCGCCGTGGTCGGCCGCGGCGCCGGCGCGGACCAGGCCTGCATGGCGCGGAAGTTGGCGGCCATCGAGCGGGCGCTCGCGCTGCACGCGCCTCACATCAAGACCCCGCTCGACCTGCTGGCGCGCCTCGGCGGCTTCGAGATTGGAGCCATGTGCGGCCTGTTTCTGGGTGCCGCCGCGAATCGCTCGGCCGCGCTGGTGGATGGCTTCATCGCCACCGCCGCCGCCGCTTTGGCCGTGCGCTTCCACCCCACCGTCCGCGATTACCTCATTCCCGCCCACCGCTCCACCGAGCCCGGGCAGGCGCCGCTACTGGAGATGATCGGCCATCGACCGCTGCTCGACCTGGAAATGCGCCTGGGCGAAGGCACCGGCGCGGCGCTGGCGGTTCCGGTGGTGCGCGCGGCCGTGGCGGCCTTCACCGGCATGGCCACGTTCGCCTCGGCGGGCGTAGCGGCGGCCCAGGAGACGTCATAATGCGCCTGCTGGCTGCGGCTGTCGCCTTCCTCACGCGCCTGCCCGCCGCCGGCCGCGCCGCGCTCGATGCCAAAACCGTCGCCCGCTCCGCCCGCTTCTTCCCCCTGGCCGGCGCGCTCCTGGGCGGCATCTACGCGGGCGCGTTTTGGATTCTCAGTCTCGCGTTCCCGCCGCTCCTCACCGCCGTGCTGCTGGTGGCGCTCGATGCCGCCCTCACCGGCGCCATGCACTTCGACGGCCTGGCCGACACCGCCGATGGTTTCGGCGGCGGCCGCACCCCCGCCGACGTGCTGCGCATCATGCGCGATCATGCCATCGGTTCCTATGGCGCGGTCTCGATCGTGCTCGCGGTGGCGCTGAAAATCGCTGCCATCGCCGCGCTTGCCGAATCTCACCGCGCCTTGCCCGCACTCTTCCTCGCTCCCGTGCTCGGCCGCTGGGCGGCGGTTCTGCCCGGCGCGACTCAGCCCTATGCCCGCCCGCTCGCCGGGGATGGGCCGCAACACCGCCGGCGCGCCCGTGCGCTACATCGGCCGGACCGAGCTGACGGTCGCCACCCTTATCGCGGCCACCCTGGCCATTGCCGTGGCCCGCTGGCGGGGCGCTGCCGCGGCCTGCGTGGTCGCCGCCGTTTCCCTAGGCTGGGGATGGTGTTGCCGCCGGCGCATTGGCGGCGTCACCGGAGACACGCTGGGCGCCGCCATCGAATTCGCCGAATGCTGCGTGCTGCTGGTTTTCGTGGGGTAGGGCTTCCGGCCTGGAAACGCCGCCAACGGGCCTCGAAAACGAGACACGTGTCCCGTTTCGAAAACCACTGGCCTTTTGTTTGAGCAACTTACAAGTCAAGACGAGACACCGTGTCTCGTCTGGCGCCGGTTCAGCCGATCATCCGCAGCACGAACCACACGATCCCGAAGGCCAGCAGCGCGGATGCCGAGACCTCCACCGGACGAAGCGCGCGCGCCCATTCGGTCACCCGCGCCCACACCAGAGCCAGCGCGGCCACCACCGCGATTTCCCCCACCGCCGCGCCCGCCAGCACGTAGCCCGCCTGGTACCCCGCGGTCTGGAGGAACAAATGGAAGTACAGGCCGTGAAACGCGCCCAGCACGCCCGCGATCAGCCAGCGCGCGCCGGCCTTGGGCAGCAGCAGGATCTCGAGAGCCAGGTACGCGACGGTGAGCGCCGCCGCCGCTTCCACGAATCGCGGCGCCGGCTGCCAGCCGGTGTGGGGCGCCAACAGCACCGCCGCCGCCTGCCCGGCCACGAACATCGCGGCCAGCGCCATCAGCTCGCGCCGGCTGCGCGCAGCCAGCGCCAGCGCGGCTAAAAACAAGATCTGCACCGGGCCGCCCAGCGCGCGCCGGAAACCACCCGCCCCCTGTTCCAGCGCGATCTCGGCGGCCGTGGGCGGGCGGAATCGCAGCGTGGCGCGGGTGAAGGACAGGTCGAACAGCTCCTCGTCGCGCTTTGCCCCCATCTGGGCCCGCAGCACGTGCACGTGGTTGGGCACCGTCACCGCCGCCAGCGTGCACTCTACTTCCACCTGCGGCGGCGCCGCGGCAAATTCGTAATCGGCCCGGCAGACGTACAAATCGCGCGCCGGGTCCGCTGCGCACGTCTGCGCCACCAGCCGTGCGCCCGTGAAATGGACGTGCTCCAGCAGCGCCCGCTCCGGCTGCGCCACGTGCACGATTTCGTAAAGCGGCATCTGCAGCTCGTAATGCGCGCGCGCGCCTTCCACCGTCAGATACCCCGAGCTCATGCTGACCACGTGCCCCCACGCCGCCGAAGCCGCCAACGCGGCCAGGAACGCGGTGCGGAAACCCGGACCGTTCATACGGCCGCCGGTCCCACCGGCGTCAGCCGCGAGCCCAGCCGGGACCGCCGGAACCGCATGTACATTATTCTCACCAGGGCAAGCACCGGCACCGAAAGAAACGTCCCCGGAATCCCCGCCAGCTCCGCTCCCGCAAAGACCCCGAACAGCACCAGCAGCGGATGCAGTTCCACGCCTTGTCCCATCAGGTGCGGCGACAGCATGTAGTCCTGGAAAACCCGATAGAACGCCACGAAGATCAGCACCGCCAGTGTGTGGGCGCCGGCTACGAGGCTGACGATCAAAATGATAGCCGCCGCCACCAGCGGTCCCAGCATGGGGATGAACTCCAGAATCCCCGCGATCGCTCCCAGCAGCACGGCATACGGAACGCCCAGAATCGAAAATGCGATGCTGTACGCGGTGAATGCCGCCAGCGAGAGCAGCACCAGCGCCCGCATATAGTGCGCCAGCAGGAGATGAATATCGGCCATCAGGTCGTCCAGCAGCGCCCGGCGCGGCCCGTCGTTCACCATGTCGAGAATGTGCTCGCGGATCAATTTTCCGTCCTTCAGGAAAAAGAACGCCAGAATCGGAATGATCACCACGTAGACCACGTCGCTCGCCACGGTGAGAAATTTGAGCCCGGCTTCGGCCACGTTGGAGAGCATCTGGCTCGATCCTTCCGTAATCTGCTGGTCGATTCGCGCGATCAGTTCCGCGCGAAAACGGTTGATGGTGGGGGGCAGGGCGGGACTTGGCTTCTCCCATTTTGCCGTCTCCGCCGGCAAATTCCTGGCCAATGCCTTGGCCTCGTTCACCACGCGCGAGCCGATCTGCACCCCCAGCACCACCATCAGACCCACGAAGATCACGTACGCCAGACCCAGCGCCGGCGCCCGCGTGCGGCCGGGAAGGGCGCGATTCAGCAAATTGACCAGCGGCGAAAGCAGGTACGCAAACAGCAGCGCCAGAATGAACACGAACAGCGTCTTGCGCACCAGGTAGACCACGAACAGCAGCACCAGCACCGCCGCCGCCGTCCACGTATACCGCGCCGCCTTGGCATCGATTCCCAGCATTCGAACGCCTCAATTCTAACCCAGGGGCCGGCAGCTCCTATTCAACGCGGAGACGCCGAGGGCGCGGAGGAAGCGCGGGGCTCTATTCCCGGGTTTCTCCGCGTGACCTCCGCGCTCTCCGCGTCTCCGCGTTGCGAGTTTATTCCGGCTTCGGTCTGGCCGGCTCCGGCGCCCTCTCGATCCGCACGCGCGCAATCCGGTTGCGCTCCATTTCCAGAACCGTATACCGCCGCCCCTGGTACACCACCGATTCCCCGGCGTGGGGGATGGCGCCAAGCCGGAGCAGCAGGAATCCGGCCAATGTCTCAAAACCGGCATCCGTGGGCAGCTCGATGGCAAATTCGCTCTCCAGGTCGCGAATGCGGGTGGCGCCGTCCAGTTCGATTTCGCCCGTTTCCGCCGCCGGCTTCCCCGCCTTTTCATCGTGCTCGTCCTCAATCCGGCCCACCACCTGCTCCAGCACGTCTTCCACCGTCAGCATTCCCACGATGGTTCCGAACTCGTCCACCACCATCGCCATGTGCGACCGCCCCAGGCGGAATTCCTCCAGCATCTGCGAAAGCGGCTTGGTCTCCGGAACCACCATGTGGGGGCGCAGCAGGCGCGTGATCCGGAAGGACCGGCTCGGCCTTCCCGACCGGATGGCCCGCCGCCGCTCCTCCCACACCGGCAGCAGATCCTTATAATGCAGGATCCCGATGATTTTCTCCGGCTTCCCCTCGTATACGGGCAGGCGCGAGTGCTGCTCCCGGATCATGGTGGTCAGCACGTCGTCCAGGCTGGTGCCCGCCTCAATCGCCACCACGTCGTTGCGGGGCACCATTACCTCGCGCACGGCGATGCTGCCCAGGTCCAGCACGCGATGAATGATATCTTCCTGCAACTGCGGCAGGTAGCCCAGGCCGCGGCTGGAACTGACGATCAGTTTCAGTTCCTCCGCCGAATGGCCGCCGGCGTGGCCGGAACGGATGCGCAGCAGCGCGGTTGATCAGGGCCGCGGAGCGCTCGATCACCACCACGAACGCGATGGAGGCGCGGTAGAACACCAGCAGCGCCGGCGCCACCAGTATCGCCAGCCGGTCCGCTTTGGCGATGGCCAGGTTCTTCGGTACCACCTCGCCCAGCACCACGTGGAAGTAGCTGATGATCAGGAAGGAGAGGACGAAGCTGGCGCCGTGCAGAAAGGCCGCGAATTGCGGGTTCGCCAGATGGGGCAGAATCCCGTACAGGATCTGGTAAACCGTGCCTTCGCCCGCCCATCCCAAGCCCAGGCTGGCCAGCGTTACCCCCACCTGCGTCACGGAAAGCAGCCGGCCGGGATTCGACAGCAGGCTCAATGCCGCCTGCGCCCCCGCCTGTCCCTCTTCGGCCATCTGCCGGAGCCGCGAATGGCGCACCGACAGCAGCGCCACCTCGGCGCCCGCAAAATATCCGTTCACGGCGATCAACAGTACGATCGCGAGGATGCGAAATGGGGTAAATGTCACGTTGCCGAAAAAAACTTCGCCCGGGGGCATAACCGGAGCGCGCCGCCCGCGTCTCTATGATTAACCAACTAACTCCGTTACGTAGGCGGGCGCGGTCCAAATGTATCCCCGGAACGCGCCCCCTTCTTGTCGACTTATTGTAATCGATCGGACCGCGCCCATGCGGCGCCTCGCCGTGAGTCGAGTGTCGCGATAACTCTTTGCGATTCCAGCACCCGGCTATTGCAAAGTGTTAACCGATACAGGACTTGGCGCGGGGCGGAAGCTCAATCGGCGGATCGGGCGCCGCCCTCGGGGAGAAACGAGAATCGCGCCGCCAGCCCGGACAGTTTCAGAACCTTGTAAACGGCCACGCTCACACCGCCCAGGATGAGCTGGACGGATTGATCCCGGGCTCGTGCGGACAACTCCTCGAGGAGCCGGAGCGCGGCGGGATCCAGCCGGCGCACGGCGGAAAAATCCAGGGTCAAGGCTCCGCCGGCAGTGCTCAAACGGTCGATTGCCTCGCGGACCAGACTTGTCAGGCTGCAGTCGATTTCGGGTGCCATATTCATTTCGCCTCCCCGCGGTCAGGCGGTTGCGCCCGCCACCGCGTGTTGCCCACGCCCCTCGTAAGCCTGCCGGAACAGGTCCTCCAGTTCGCTCACCAGCGGCATGCGCGGATTGGAGCGCCAGGACGGATCATCGAACGCGGCGGCGGACAGGCCGGGCACGGCGCGCTCGAATTCCTCGCGCGCGATGCCCATATCGGCGATGGAGCGCGGCATCTCCACGTCGTCGAGCAGTTGCTCCACCGCGCCGGCCAGTTGCTGCACTTTCTCCGCCACCGTGTGGCCGCCAAGGCCGAGCAGATCGGCCATGGCCGCGTACTTCTGGTGGGCGTCATAGCCGTGCTGGTTGGGCGACGGCATGAATTTGGTGGGAACGGATGCGTTGAATCGAATCACGTGCGGCAGCATGAGCGCGTTGGCGCGGCCGTGCGAAATGCCGAAGCGCGCCCCGAAGGCGTGCGCCAGCGCGTGGTTGACGCCGACCGATGCGTTGCCAAATGCCAGCGCGGCAATGCAGGCGGCGTTGTGCATCATGGTGCGCGCCTCGGCGTCCTGCGGCCGGCGGTAGGAGGTGCGCAGGTGGCGGAAGACCAGTTGGATGGCCCGGAGGGCGTTGGCATCGGTGAAGGGCGAAGCGAAAATCGAGACGCCCGCTTCGAGCGCGTGGGTGAGGCAGTCGATGCCGGTGTCGGCGGTCAGCGCTTTGGGCATCGACATGACGAACTGCGGATCGACGATGGCCACATCGGGAGTGAGCGAGTAGTCGGCCAGCGTCACTTTGCGGCCGCGCTCGCGGTCGAGCAGCACGGCGAACGGAGTGACTTCGCTGCCGGTGCCGCTGGTGGTGGAGACGGCGACGAGGCGCACGCGGTTGGCCTTTTCGGCCGGAAACCGAATCACCCGCTTACGGATATCGAGGAACGGCGCGGCCAGTTCCTCCAGGTCGGCATCCGACGATTCGTAGCGCAGCCGCATGATCTTGGCGGCGTCCATGACGGAACCGCCGCCAAGCGCGACAATCTGGTCGGCGCGGCAGGCATTGAGCGTCTCCAGCCCGCGGTTGATTACGGCAAGCTCCGGCTCGGCATCGGGGATGGTCAGGACGCGCGCGAGCGTGTCGGCCGGAAGGGCGCGGCGGACGATTTCGAGCAGGCCGATCTGCTCCAGAACCGGGGTGGTGACGATGAGGGTGGAGCGGGACGGGAACTCCCGCAGATTCTCCACCGCGTTGCGGTTGAAGTAGATTTGATTGGGGACGCGGAACCACATGTGCGCCTCGGACCTCCGGGCCATCCGCTTGATGTTGAGGTAGTGATAAACATTGACGTTGTCGGTGGTGCTGTTGCCGCCGCCGGTGCCGCACCCGAACGAGAAGGTGGGCACCATGTCGTTGTAAACGCCGCCCAGCGCGCCGATGGAGCCCGGTGAATTCACAATGATGCGGCCGGCATTGACCAGCGTCGCCGAAGCGGCGGATGATTTCGTCGTTGTTGGAGAAGATCACGGCCGTGTGTCCCAGCCCGCCGGCATGGTTCACGTCCACGCACACGCGCAGCGCCTCGGCGGCCGAATGCGCCCGGTAGACCGCCAGGATCGGACATAGCTTTTCCACCGAGAGCGGATGCCGCGGGCCCACGCCCTGGATGGGCGCCAGCAACAAGCTTGGTGTTCGCGCGGACTTTGAGCCCGATGGACGCGGGCGATATCGGTGGCTGTTTGACCGATCGCAATCGGCCGCATGAAGCCGGTTTCGGGGTCGATGACGCCGCGCTCCAGCAGCCTGGTCTCTTTGTCGCTGCAGATGTGCGCGCCCATGGCGGCGAATTTCTCAAGGACGCGGTCGTAGATTTCGTCGTCGATGACGACTGTTTGTTCGGAAGCGCAGATGGTGCCGTTGTCGAAAGTTTTAGAGGTGATGATGTCCACCACGGCAATATCCACGTCCGCGGTCTTTTCCAGGTAAACCGGGGTATTGCCGGGGCCTACGCCCAACGCGGGCTTCCCGGAGCTATAGGCGGCCTTCACCGCGCCCGGACCGCCGGTGGCGTCGATGAGGCGGATGTCCTGGTGATGCATCAGGTAGACGTTATCCGGGATGGTAGGCTCATCCAGGCACGCAAACACGCCTTCGGGAGCGCCGTTGCCGCGACGGCGGTTTCGTACAGCAGGCGCACCGCCTCCGCGCAGCAGCGCCAGGCCTTCGGGTGCGGTCCGAAAATCACGGCATTGCGCGTTTTGATCGCCATGATGCACTTGAACAGCACCGTGGCGGTGGGGTTGGTGATGGGAGTGATGGAAAAGATGAGCCCGATGGGCTCGGCCAACTCCACCAGGCCGCGCTCCGGAAATTCGCGGATTATCCCGACCGTGCGTTTGTCGCGTACGTAATCGTACACGAATTCCAGGGCCACCATGTTCTTGAGGAACTTGTCCTCCAGCAGGCCCAGCCGGGTTTCGGCAACCGCCAGGCGCGCCAGGTGTTGCGCCTGCCCCAGGCCCGCCACCACCATCGCCTTCACAATACGATCCACGTCTTCCTGGGTGTATTGGGTGAACACCGCGGCGGCGGCTTTGCCGCGCGCCACCAACTGTTCGATATAGGCGATGCGGTCTTCGGTCAGGCTCGCACTACTTTGTGGCACAGATCACTCCTTACGCTGAACGTGTGCGGCGCGGAAGCCGCGAAAGCGCCATTTCAGACTGGAAGACCTTAAATTGACCTCGTAGTATAGCGCCGCGCTCAATGGGCGGAAAGCGGCGATGCGGCGTTTTCGTACAGTTTGGCGGGCGTTCCACGCATGGCTCAGAGTGCGTGCAGGGGAAGGGTGCGTCTGCGGCTGGAGGACGCCACGTGCGCCCGCCATCCCTTCCACTTTTCAATTCAGAACGACCAGCTCATAATCGTTCAGCCCGGGGATGGTGAACTCGGTGAAGCCCGCGGCGGACTGGACGGGCAGCGCGGCGGGGGAGCGCACGGTCCGGGCGGAATGGAATTCGCCGGCGATGCGGACATGGATTGCCGGCATGGGGACCGGGGCGAAATAGCCGGTTTCGGAGTGGCCGCTGAGATTGATCAGGTGCAGCAGGGTCCGGCCCTGCTGCCGCATCAGGCTCATTTCCACCAGCGGATGCGCGTTGGTGCGAAGCTGGCGGTACGGGCTCCAGGCGATCGAAAAGGTCGCGGAACAGCGCCGGCATGGGCGGGCAGGCTGAGCCGGTAGTAGAGAGCCGCCCAGGTTCCAGGGAATCCACGCGGCCGTGCCTTTGCCGATGCGGCGCGGTGGACGAGCGCCGGAGTATCGGTGTCGTGCATGTCGATGTGGACGAACTCCGGCGGGCCGATCATCGAAGGCGGCACCAGCGTGAGCGCGGGCGGCGCGGCGGGCGCCTTCACGGTGGTGAAGGGTCCGTTGAGCAGCAGCAGATCGGTGTCGCGCAGCGAAGGGAACGCGGCGTGGTCGCGAATGCGGATGTAGCCCTTGACGTCGGGCTCGGTCCGTTCCACCGCGGCCACTTCGAATTCCGGCGGTACGGCGCTCGCGATCAGCAGCTTGCCCCCGCCTTCCACATACTGGCGCAAAGCGGCGGGCGCCCAGTCGGTGGCGATGACCACGTCGAAGTCGCGCTTGCCCATCCAGTCCAGGTTGTCGGAGACGGCGAAGGGAATGTGCTCCTCGCTGAGCAGCCGGAACATGCCGCGATAGGAATTTTCGTTGTAGGCGCGGCCGGTGCCGGCGGGAGCGCCCAGCAGCAGCACGCGCGCGGCGCTGGACTGGCCGGCGTAATACTGCTGGTTGGCGGCGGCCCAGCGGAAGATCGGCTTCACGGTTTCGAGCGCCTGGCGGTCCTGCAGATCGAGCGTGCCGTTCACCTCAAAGGTGAGCGCCCCGCCGTGCGCCAGGTTCTGCCAGCGACCGCAGCGCGATCTCCTGGCGCGGCACGGTGGCGAAGCGCCACCAGAAATCCACGAACTGCATGTTCAGGTTGACCGCCATTTTGCCGGGCTGGCTGTTGCGCGCGCGGTTGACGTTGTCGCTGGCGGAATAGGGCCAGAGCGGCAGCGGCCGGTCGACGGCGGTATTCGATTCCGACATGATGCCGTCGGTGGATTCCTGGATGTAGTTGAAGTAGCCGGCCTGCGGGCGCTTCTGGCGGATGAGCGCGCCGATGGCCGCGGCCACCTCCCGCGACGAGCGGAACATGAACTGGCGGTAGTCGTCATCCGGCCGTGTCCGGAATTTCCTTGTGGAACTGCTCGCGGTAGAGGCGCCGGCACGCGTCGCAGTGGCAGAGGCCGACGGGGCGGCCGCTGTAATCCCGCGACTGGTTGCCGAACATGTTGAAGAACAGCCCGTCGACATCGTACTTTTCGAGCGCCTCGGCCAGAATCTTCATCGCCTGGTCGCGATAGTAGCCGCCGTTGATGCAGGTGGAGTAGAGGCCGTTGTAAATCACCGGCTGGCCGTTGGCCTGGCGGAAGAACCATTCCGGGTGGGCATCGAAAACCGCCTTCTGCGTCTTCGAGAAATCGAACCGGCCGACCACGCGGATGTGGCGCGGCGTGCGCCTGCCGGAGGACATCGCCGAACATGTCGCGGCCGGGCGGAAGCTGCGGCGACGGATAATGGAATTCCACCGCGGTGGGATAGTACGCGACGATGCCGCCCATGCCCTGGAGCAGCACGTTGGCCTGCATGTCGGCCAGTTCGGAAACCAGGCGCGCCGGATCGAGGTCGGCATCCGTCTGCCGCAGGTTGGTCTGCACCCAGCGGATGGGCTCGCGCATCCACCAGCCTTCCTGCGCGGAAGCGGAGACGGCCAGAAGGGCCAGCACGGTGAACGTTCGCGTCTTCATGAGCAACCTCTCTAGCTGTCCGCCCCCGTCAACGCGGACGGAGAACTCATGCCGGCACGGATGCCGGCGCTATCCCAGGTCCAGCGCGATCACTTCGTGCAGGTCGATGGAGGGGATCTCCACGGTGACCACGTTGCCGGCGTCCCGATACACGGGCGGCTTGCGGCTGACCAGCAGGCTGACGCGGCGTAGGCGCCGGCCTTCGGGCACGCGAATCCGCACCTGCTGCGGCGGCGAGGGAATGATCTCGCGGACCGGACCTTTCATCATCATCGGATTGGTGAGGTTCACCAGGTGCGCGGTCATCGATTCCTTCTGCAGCCACAGGGAAACGTCGAGCATGCCTTTGCCCTCCACCACCAGCGGCTGCTCTTCGTGGTGCGCCCAAGCAATGGCGTTTTCGAGCAGCAGCGCGTGGTCCGGGGAAAGCACTTCCCAGAAGGTGCGGTCGAGATCGAACGGGAAATACACCACGCGGCCGCGGCCGGCCTCGCGCGCATACAGGCCGGGAATGTCGGTGTGGGGCACGCGCGCCCAGACCTCCTCCATGGGCAGGTCGGGGTAGGAGGGCACCAGCGTCAGCGGCGCATGCAGGGGCGCGAGCGGCCGGGTTTCCACCCAGTTCACGCCGTTGATGATGCGGGTGGCTTCTTCGAGGCCGTGCACGATGGGATGAAACGCGCCGGTTTGCGGGTCCTTGTCCACGTTCAGGTAGGAATTGTGAACGTCGGTCTCCACGCGGCCCGCGAAAGACGCGCCGAACAGAGGCGCCAGGCCGAAATCCCGGCGGCGCACGCCCCACTCGTCGTAGAGCGAGGTTTCATGCGTGGCCACCAGGTTCCCCCCGGCGCGGACGTAATCCTCCAGCTGGCGGCACTGGGCGGTGGAGAGCGCCGCGATGTTGGGAAGGATGAGGGTGCGGTAGCGGCCGATGTGCGCGGCGTCGAGCAGGCGGTCGTGCACCATGTCGAACGGGATGCGCGCTTCCACCAGCGCCTGGTAGAAGCCGAGCGCGTGGTCCTCCACTTTGGCGCCGCGCGTGCTCGCCGCCGTAGAACATGGCCGTCTGCTGGGAATAGACCAGGGCTACCCGCGCCAGGGACTCCTCGTTGCGCAGGTAGCGCTCATTCTGGTAATGCCAGACGTACACGTCCTCCACCGGCTTCATCCAGCGGTGGTCGATCACTTTGCCGTTGAACTTGGTGAACCACGGACGCAGGTTCTGGGCGATGCCGTCCACCACCCAAAGCCGGATTTCTTCCTTGTTCTGGACGGAATCCTTCCAGCGGTACGGCTCTTCCACCCCCATGCTGAAGATGCCGGCAATGGCCTTGCTGCCCATGGTGGCGGCGTATTCCTTGCCGTTTTTGCCGTTGGACCAGGGCGGCATGAGGCCGCGCCGCGCCTGGCGGTCGGCGAAGAGGGTGGGGGCGAGCTCGCCGATCTGCTGCATGTCCAGGTCGCTGAGCGCGCCGCCGCCGGCATTGGGGATGTAGCTGGCGCCGGGGTTGATCTTCTTGATTTCCTGCGTCCCAGAGCTGCCACAGTTCGAAGAGGCGCTGCTGCCGCCAGACGATGTATTGGCGCCGCGCCGGGTCCTGCGGATTGGCGGTGCGCGGCAGATCCAGGCCGGAGAACTTGTGGAAATTTTCCTGGCAGTGCTGGCAGTAGCACATGCCGGAGCCGGCCCAGCGGTTGCTGAAGATGCCGTCCACCTTGTACAAGCTCATGATTTCGCGCGTGACGTCGGTCATGAACTCGAAATTGCAGGGGCCGAGCGCGCAGGTGACCCACAATTCCGGATCGGCCCAGTGCTTGCGTTTGCGGCCCGCGGCGTCCACCGCGATCCAGTCGGGATGCGCGTCGTAGACGTCCTGGTGCACCGCGTGGGGATCGGTGCGGGCCACCACCACCATGCCGAGTTTGCGGCAGCCGGCCACCAGGTCGCCGAAGCAGTCGCGGTCGCCCAGAAACTTGCTGCGATAGTGCAGCGGAACCTTGGTGGGGTAGTAGGCCACGCAGCCGCCGGCGGAGAGGCAGGCGGCGTCGGAGTGCGTGCGCGCGAAGTAATCCAGCCAGAACTGCAGGTCGTAGTTGCCGGGATCGTCTTCCACCAGCGTGAGCTGCGCCCAGCGCATCGGCCGGCCGTACCAGCCTTCGGGCGCGGCGGCAGCGCCCAGAGCCGAGCCGGCGGCGGCCAGCGCCCCGGCCTGCATCATGAATTCGCGGCGGTTGATCTCCATACAATCGGGTCTCCTCATGAGGAATTCTATCCTCCGGCGGGTACTCGCGTCCGGATCGGGAATCGCGAGCGCCGCGGGAATGTCCGGCTAGAAATACAGCTTCATGCCGAACTGCACCTGCCGCGCCACCGCCGCCGACCCTGCCAGCAGGCCGAAGTTGGAGTTGCCGATGGTCAGCTCCGGACTGTTCGCCGCCGGCAGGAAAAATGCCGTCGTGTTGGTCAGGTTGAACGCCTCGGCGCGGAATTGCAGGCGGACATGTTCGCGGATGGCGAAAGTTGCGGAAGATCGAGAAATCCAGGTTGCGGGTTCCCGGTCCGCGGCCGGCGCGGCGCGCCAGGTCGCCGAATTCGGTGATCGGCTTGCCGGCGGCGTTGAGCACGGTGCCGGGCTCGGCGAATGCCGCGGAATTGAACCACCCGTTCACGCCGGGGTTGGGCAGATACATGGCTCTGGCCCGGCACCGCGATTCGGCACATTGTAAGTGGTGAATAACTGGCCGGAAGAGGTGTTAGGCGTGCGAATATCGGTGGGGTACCCGCTCTCCAGGGTCAGGATGCCGTTGACGGCCCATCCGCCCAGAACCGCGCGGACGATTCCGGACTGATTGGCCCACGGCTTGCCGGCGCCGAACGGCAGCTCGTAGCCCACGCTGGAGACGAAGACATTGGGCAGGTCCAGGGGAGCGTACGATTTCTCCTTCTTCAGGTTCCAGCTATCCAGCGGATTGGTGGTGCCGCCGTTCTGGCTGAAGGAGCTGTTTCCGCCCGTGCCGTTGGCCTCCAGGTTCTTGGACCGGGTGTAATTGACGAGGAAATTCAAGCCCTGAGCTCAGGCGCTTTTCGGCGCGCAGGTTGAGGGCGTTGTAGAAGTTATTGCCCGCCGAGGAATCCATCACCACCTGGTTGCCCACGTTGGGGAACAGACGGCAGGCCTGCGTGGTGCAGCCGGCCATTCCTACCGCCCAGGGAATCTGGTTCAGGTTGACGCGGCTGGTGAGGTAGTTCCCGCGCTCAGCGGAGTAAGTGGCTTCGAGGACCAGGGTCTTGGCCGCCTGGTACTGCATGCCCAGGTTCCACTATAGAGCTGCGCCGGCCGGCTGTTATTGAAATCCGCCGTGCGCACCAGCAGCCCCAGCGTGTTGTTGACGTAAAGCTGCTGAGGTTGGGAGAGGTGGGGCCGACCTGGATCGGCGTATTCAGCGTAATGGGAGGCGTAACCGTATTGGAGGCGCTCACGGAAGGCGTAATCACCGTGGGGGCGTTCGGCGGATTCGCGCCGAACACGGTGGACTGCTGATTGGGCGAGCGCGGGCCGTAGAAAAGGCCGCGTGCCGCCGCGCACGGTCAGGCGGCTGGACGGGCTATAGGCAAAACCCAGGCGCGGCGCGAAATCCAGATGGTGGCCTTTCACGATGGCGTCGGAGTAGCCGTTCTGGCCGGGAACCACGAACTCGCCGGTAGCGGCGTCGAACAGCGCGCCCTTGTTCTTGGCATCCACCGGCTGGGTGTAAAGCTCGTACCGCAGCCCCATATTGATGGTCAGGCGCGAACTGACCTTCCAGTCGTCCTGGAAATACATGCCGGCGTAGAGGTCGCGCAGCCGCGCCCAGTCCAGGAACTGCGTCCCGGTGAGCTGCGCCGGGTAGCCGAGCAGGAAGTCGGCCAGCGGCGCGCCCGAGTTCGGCGCGTTGGAGGAGGAAGAGAAAATGGGGCCGAAAACGGTTTGGCCGCCGCCGTAGACGGTGTCGAAACGGTCGCGGCGGATATCGGCGCCGATCTTGATGGAATGCGCCCCGTGGTTCCAGGAGAGGTCGTCGGCGCCTTCGAACAGGTTCTCGATATTGAGGTTGGGCGAGGCCGGACCGAGAGCGGTGAATTCGTTGGTGCCGCCCGTGTTCTGTCCCGAGGAAGAGAACAGCAGGTCCGGGTACTCCGCCACCGGGAACGGATACATGGCGATGCCGTTCTGGCCGGCGAAGGCCGCGCTGGCCTGAAGGCCCAGCGGCTCCTGGCTGCCGTTGTGACGGGAATAGCCGAAGCGCGCTTCGTTCACCACGTTCGGGGTAAACACATTCACGTCGTTCAGGGTCCCGCTGACGGAGTTGTTGATGCCGTCGGTGCCGCCGCCCAGGAATCCCTCGAAGTTGCCGGGATTGGTATTGGATTGCAGCGCGCGGGAGATACGCCCGAACATGGTGTTCTTTTCGCTGAACTGATGGTCCACGCGGATATCGAACTGATCGCTGTCGAAGGGCTGCGCGCCGGTGAACAGGTAGTTGCGCGATTGCGCCCCCGCCGCCCCGAAATTGGGCTGCGGCAGAAGGTTGAGCGTGGCCACCGCGCCGGCATTCAGGCGGCTGGTGGGAATCTGGTTGCCCGGAAACGGCGTGCTCACCACGGTGCCGTTGGCCGCCAGTTGGCGCGCGCCGGGATCGTAAATGGTGTACGGATAGCTCGAGAAATTGCCGGTCCGGAAAGAATCCGGCGGGATATCTTCAAGCGACGAGGAGGCGGAAGTGGAGCGCCGCAAGCCTTCGTAATCCGTAAAGAAGAACGTCTTGTTGCGGCCGTTGTACACTTTCGGCACCACGATGGGCCCGCCCACCGTGCAGCCGAACTGATTCTGCCTGTACGGCGCCTTGGGCTGGCCGGCAGCGTTGGAGAAGAAGTTGTTGGAATCGAGGGTGTCGTTGCGCAGGAACTCCCAGCAATCGCCGGCCACGGTGTTGGTGCCGGATTTGGTGGTGGCGCTGACGATGGTTCCGGCGGAGCGGCCGAACTCGGCGCTGTAATTATTGGTCTTGACCTTGAATTCGACGATGGCATCCACCGAGGGCGTATAGTTGATGCCCGTCACGCCGATGCCGCCGGCGGTCGCCATGGTGTTGTTGTCGATGCCGTCCAGGAGAATGTCGTTGTTCTGGAAGCGCCCGCCGCCGGCGACGAACGGCAGGTTGGACGCCACGCCCTTCACCGGCGCGGAATTGCCGGAGAGCAGTCCGAGAGTCCAGACGTCGCGCCCGTTGAGCGGCATATCGATGATCTTGGTGTTATCGATGACCTGGCCGAGCGAAGACGTCACGCTATCCAGCAGCGGGGCGGCGGCCGTGACATCCACCGACTGCTCCACTACACCCGGCTGCAGCGTTACCGGCAGCCGCATGGTCTGGTCCACGGCCAGTTGGACGGTCGTGAACTGCTGGGTCTTGAAGCCGTTGGCGCTGACCGTGACCGAATACGTGCCGCGCTGCAGGTAGGGAGCGTTGAAATCGCCGCGTTCGTTGGTCACGGTTTCCCGGCGCTCGCCGGTCTGGGTCTCGACTATGCTCACCTTGGCGCCCACTACGGCGGCATCGGACGAGTCATGGACATAGCCTGTGATTGTGCCCGTGGAAACCTGGGCAAGGACAGCGTGCATACTGAGGAGACACAGCGCTGCATAGCGGAGATGTTTTCCGATCATGGTCACTCCCACCTGATGTTTTCGGCTTCGTAGCCGAGTCCCCATAGCATACACTGTGCGGGCGCCTGGAAAATACGTTCGGAACGGTTCGCCGGCGGCCCGGAACCGTTCGGCGCCAATTGCCCTTTGTATACAGCGGGGTTCCAGTGTCCTGGCGGGTCCCGCGTCGAAAGACTGGCATTCGGACGAGCCTCGGTAGCCGCCCCGCGGCCCGGAGCGGACCGGACTGGCCGCTTGCGCGCAGGTGGTGGGAAGGATAGAATCTGCATATCAAACGGGGTCGAGCGACCGATGTCCAAGCCAGTCACAGAAGCTGCCGCCGAGACAGCGCCGTCCCCGGCGGCAGTACGCGCCGCGCTGGAAACGGTCCTGAGCAGCGCCGGTTTCCGCAAATCCGAGCGCCAGGCGAAGTTCCTGCGCTTCGTTTGTGAAGCCGTCCTCGCCGGCGAGGGGCCAAAGTTGCACGAGTTCATGATCGCCCAGGCGGTTTTTGGCCGGGGAGAACAGTATTCCTCCACCGAGGACTCAGTGGTGCGCCGGCAGGCCTACTCGGTGAGGCAGAAGTTGCGGAACTATTACGCGGAAGAGGGCAAAAGCGACCCGGTGCGGATTGCCCTGCCCGTGGGCCGCTACATTCCGGTTTTCACTTTGGCCGCATTCGAGGGGGCGACCGCGGTGCCGCCGGAAGCGGGAGCCGAATCCCCTCCGGTGATTCCGCCTCAGCCTGAGGAACGCCCGGAGCGGACTTATCCTCCGTCCGGTCCGCGCAGGCTTGCGCTGATGGCGATCCTGCTGGTGATTGCGGCCTTCGGCGCCGGCTGGCGTGTGGCCCGCACCGCGCCGCCGGCTCCGGCGGGCGTAGACCCCGCGCTGGCCGCGATCTGGGGTGAATGGCTCAACCCCAGGCAACCAATCATCCTCTGTTTCAGCAATCCCCTGCTCGCCCAGATTTTCGACGTTCAGGAGCCGCTCTCTGATGATATCCTTCCGCATCTCATGGCGGTCACTCCCGAGCAGGCGAAGACGCTTCGAAGCCAGTTGACATTGCCCGCCGACCGTTACCTTTACCTGCTGCCGCTGCCCGGGACAAACGCCAAAATGGGGGAGGCGCTGGGCAGCGTTCCCATGGCCGCGTTCTTCACGCGGGCGGCGGTCCCGGTGCAGGCAACCCAAAGCCGGCTGCTGAGCTGGGAAGATTTCCGGGCCGAAAACCTGATCCTGCTGGGGCATACCGAATCCAACAAGTGGCTGGATCCGATCCTGAGCACGCTTCCGCTGCGGCTGGGTCCTTGGCAGGCAGATAAACCCACCCGGGTAATCAACGTCAACCCGGGCCCGGGCGAACCTTCCGAATTCGATGCCGATGGCCGGACAACCAATAACGGCAGAAAAGAAGCTTACGCCCTGGTTTCGATGATCGAAGGCCTGGACGGACGCCATCAATTGGCCTTGATCAACGGTTTGAGCACCGAGGGCACCCAGATCGCCGAGGAGTTGCTTACGGATCCGGTGAGCGCGCGAAAGCTGCTGGGCACTTTGCGGAATGCCGATCCACGGCATGCGGGCCCGTGGCACTTTCAACTGCTTCTGCGCGCCGAGGTCCATGCCAACCTCCCCACTGTCGCGGACCTGGTAACGGTTCGGATACTGGGCAGCACGTCGCACCGACTCTAGCGCCGGCGGGCCCGGGGCGAGGGCAAGCTGATGGCGCAGGCAAACGAGCGACTATTGGTCGTCGATGACGAAGAATTGAACCGGGACCTGATGTCCCGCCGGCTGCGACGGAACGGTTTTTCGGTGGAAGTGGCGGAGGACGGACCGCGGGCCCTGGAGCGGCTGAGCGCGGACCCGCCGGACCTGGTGCTGCTCGACACCATGATGCCCGGCATGAACGGCTTTGAAGTCCTGAAGCGACTGCGCGCCAGCTACAAACCGGAGGCCTTGCCGGTGATTATGGTGACTGCGGTGACCGAGAGCCAGCGGATTGCGGAGGCGCTCGAATTGGGCGCCAACGATTACATCACCAAGCCGGTGGACTTCACGATGGCGCTGGCCCGCATCCGGTCCCACCTGTCGCGCAAGAGCGCGGAGAACGCGCTGCGGCGGAGCGAGGAGCGTTACGCGCGGGCAGTTCGGGGAGCCAACGACGGGTTGTGGGACTGGACCCTGGCCAATCGCGAGATTTATCTGTCGGAGCGTTGGAAGTCGATGCTGGGCTACCAGCAGGGCGAAATCGGCCGCAATCCGGAGGAATGGTTCTCGCGCGTCCACCGGGACGACCTGGAACGGCTGCGCGACGCCATCAACAGCGCGGCAGCGGCGGCGTTCGACGACGCGCGCGCAGCGGGGGAGACCATCGCCGTCCTGCGCGCCGAGCCGCGCGTGGACACCGGCTGCCTGCTCAAGAACGGGCGGGTGATGGCGTTCTACTACCACTGCGAGGTGACCCTTTCGGTGGAGCAAATGCCGGGAACACTGCCGGCAATTGGATTTGCTGGTCGGTGCGGAATACGGGAATCGGGATCGCGCCCGAGAACATGCGTAAGCTGTTCCAGTCCTTCTCGCAGGTGGATTCCTCGGCCACGCGGAAATATGGCGGAACCGGGCTGGGGCTGTCTATCAGCCAGCGCTTCTGCCAGATGATGGGCGGGCATATTACGGTGGAAAGCACGCCAGGAAAGGGCTCCACGTTCACCATCCAGATGCCGGCGGCAACGGCGGAGTAAGGGACCACGCCGCCACAACCGCCGGGATTTCCACAAGAGCCGCCGGAGTTTCCCGGCATGAGCGGCCGGTTCGAGACCGATCGGGACGAGCGGACCACATTCAGGCGGATCAACGTTGCCGGACGTGGCCCTGATCCAGTTGCCGCTTCAGAAGCGCGATGAACAGCCGGCGCTGCCCGGGAGTCATGTGGTTGATCGCCTTGGCCAACTTCCTTCGCTGTTTGCCGGACATCTGCTTCATCAGCGATGCCAGCCGTCTCTGTTGATCCGGCGTTAAGCTGGCAGGGCCGGTGGGATTCACCGGCGCGGCGAGTTTGTTGGGTGGGGGCGGAAAGGGCCTCACCCCCGGCCGTCCCACCATCTGCGCGATCGCCGGCAGCGCGCATAGCGCCATCAAAATGGACGCAATCCGGACAGTGGACATACCTGGCCGGAAGGCAACTTACCGGCCATCTGCCGCGCCAATTGTTTCAAGCGGATACGCGCGCAATGCAGGTGCTATCGTCTTGACATTGCCGCCGCGCGACAATTTCTTGACGCCTGACCCGAAGCGCCGGCGGTCCATCGGCCCGAGGTTCCCAGGCCGCGGAAATGCAGCCCTTGCGACGCTTGCGACGGGTGGGCCGGCCGGCGCGACGTGCGCGACGCATAGGCCTGTAAAACCGTCCCGAGGCATTGTATACTGAGGATGGCAGTAGCGGTGGAGTTCGCTCAATGCCGTTCGTAACGGCCAATAACTCCTTCAGTGGTTGCACTGTGGGAGCGTTCGTCAGCTTTTTCTCCCCAGTCAACCAGCAGATAATTGAAGAGGTGAGTTTGCGATGGAAGTGGTACTCCGTTGTGCCACCGGAGGGAGCCCATTGATTGCCGCTTCAAATCGAGATGGCAAGGCGGCAGTGGTGTCCGTTGCGTGCCCACCGGCAATCCCTCTTCGCGCCATGTGTGTTGTGCCGGTAAGTGCGGTATTAAGGCTTCGCTCCGATGGCACCTATCGGATTACGAACGGAGCGCGCGGGGCCGGGCGAAAGGGGGATTCTTCGGTTGGACAGGTACTTGGTGGTGATTGCGGGCGCGGGATTAGGTGGCCTGAGCCGCTATGTTGCCGGGACATGGATTACGGAGAAGTATGGCGGGCGATTCCCGATGGGTACCTTTGTGATCAACATCACCGGAGCCTTCCTGATCGGAATCCTCATGACCGTCTTGACGGAGCGTTTCCAGCCCCATCCCAACTGGCGACTTTTTCTGGTGGTGGGCGTGCTCGGCGGATACACGACTTTTTCGAGCTTCGAATACGAGACCTATCAGGCCGTCCGAACGGGCGCGCACTGGTTGGGGTTGGTCTACATGGCGGGCAGCGTGTTGCTCGGATACCTGGGTGTTTGGATGGGCGCGCTGCTGGCCGGTCGCCGCTAGCCCTTTCCGCCGATGGCGCGAGAGCCAGGGAGGTCAAATGTTGAACAAGGGTCCAGCGAAAAAGGTGACCATCTTCGTCAATGAGGACACCCAATATCACATGACGGCGCTGCACGATGCCATCATGACCTTCCTCATTCACAAAGGAGTCACTGGAGCCACCGCCATCCGCGCATTCTCCGGCTACGGTTCGCATCGAACCCTGCATACCCCAAAGATCGAGGTCATGGCCTTTCACTTGCCGATCCTCATCGAGTTCATCGATACGCCGGAGAAAGTCGAAGAGGTTCTGCCCACGTTGTACGACATGGTGTCGGACGGCCTCATCGAGGTGCAGGACACCACCGTGGTCAAACTGGCGCGCAAGCCGGCAAAGGCGGAACCCAAGCATCCTCACGCGAGAAAAGAGGGCCCGGCGCAGTTGCTGCGAGTCTTTATGGGCGAGTCCGACAAGTGGCACGGAGAGCCCCTGTATGATGCAATCGTGAAGAAATTGCGGATGATGGATCTCGCGGGCGCAACCGTCTATCGAGGGGTTCTCGGCTACGGCGCAAAAGGCCATGAACACCACGCGACATTTCTTCACCCGACAAGAGATTTGCCGATTATGATTTCGGTGATCGACGCTCCTGAGAAGATCGCCGTCGCCGCCGATTCAATAGAAGAGATGCTTGAGGACGGATTGATCGTGATTTCCGACGCTCACATAGTCCGGCTGGTGCGCAGCCGCGAAGTAACGGAGGCATCCAATGCAACAGAGCATTCCGGGTAGACTGCTCCGCATCCATATTTCCGAATCCGATCGCCTGGAACATAAGCCTCTGTATGAGGCAATTGTTGCGAAATGCCGCGAGATGCGGATCGCCGGCGCGACGGTCTTCCGGGGCCTCGAAGGGTATGGCGAAACCGGAGAGATGCACAGGGCGCATTTGGTGCGACACGATCAGCCCATTCTGATCTCCATCGTTGACACTGCGGAGAACATCGACAGGCTTATCCCCGTGATCGAGCAGATGATGAACACGGGGATCATGGCACAATCCGACGTAAAGATGGTACGAGTGCAGAAACGGCTGGTTGTCGATACGCCAGGGCTCGACAATCCCCGATGAAAGTCGCCATCGTTTCCGACCTGCACGCCAATCTGGAGGCGCTCGAGTCCTTTCCGGAGGAATGCGACGAGCTATGGGTTCTGGGAGATCTGGTCACTTACGGCCCCAATCCGGCAGAGGTCGTCGATGCGGTGCGTGCGCGTGCTTCTCTGATTGTGCGGGGGAACCACGATCACGCGGCCGGCGCCGGCGAGGATCCACGGTGTTCCGAAGCGTTCCGGTCCATGGCCGCGGCCACTCTCGATTTTGCGCGCGCCGCGCTCGGCCCGGAGCGGAAGGCTTGGCTGGCTAGTCTGCCGCTGACGGCGGAGCGGACGATTGACGGCACCCGCTTCTTTCTCTGCCACGCCGTACCCTCCGATCCCCTGTACGCCTACTGCCGACCGGATTCTCCCAGGTGGCGAAGCGAGGCGGCGGGCGTTCAGGCGGACATCGTTCTTGTCGGCCATACTCACTTGCCATTCAGGTTGCAGATTGACAACCGAATGGTGGTAAACCCCGGCAGCCTGGGCCAACCCAAGAACGGTCCCACGCGCGCCTGTTACGCCGTTTGGCAGAACGGCGAAATCGACCTTCGGTCGTATGAATACCCTGTCGAAGAGACTGTCCGGAAGATCCTGGCGATGCCAGTTCCGGATGACATCCGGCGTCGCCTCGCCAATGTGCTTCGCTCAGGCGGTGATCCAAATCGCAATCGTACAAACAAGGAGACGTCGTCATGTTTGAAATCGTAAGAGTCACTGGGCGCGAGATTTTGGACTCGCGCGGAAATCCCACCGTGGAAGCCGAGATTGAGCTGGCCGGCGGGATCGTGGGCACGGCCGCCGTGCCTTCCGGCGCTTCAACGGGCGAGAAGGAGGCGGTGGAACTTCGGGACGGCGATAAGAGCCGATACGGTGGCAAGGGCGTCACCAAAGCAGTCGCCAACATCAATACCCAGATTCGAAAGGCCGTCACCGGCCTCGACGCAACTGGCCAACGTGCAGTCGACGCGGCGATGATCGCGCTCGACGGTACCGCAAACAAAGCGAAGCTCGGGGCGAACGCGATCCTCGCCGTGTCGATGGCCACGGCACGCGCCGCAGCCAATGCACATCAGTTGCCGCTGTACCGATACCTTGGCGGCTCGAATGCTTGCCTTCTCCCGGTCCCCTGCATGAATGTATTGAACGGCGGAAAGCACGCCGACAACACCGTAGACTTCCAGGAATTCATGATCGCGCCGCACAACGCTCCCTCTTTCGCGGAAGCGATCCGCAAGGGGATGGAGACGTTTCACGCTCTCAAACAAGTGCTGCGCAGTAAAGGCTACAGCACGGCGGTGGGAGACGAAGGCGGGTTCGCTCCGGACCTGAAGTCGAACGACGAGGCTGTGGAGTTGATCCTGGAGGCCATCACGAAGGCCGGTTACAAGCCCGGCGCCGACATTTCCATCTGCCTCGATCCCGCAGCCAGCGAGATGTGGGACAACGGAAAATACATCCTGTTCAAGTCAACCAAGAAGGCCATCACTTCCGACGAACTCATCAAAACGTGGGAATCCTGGGCGAACCAATACCCGATCGTGCTCCTGGAAGACGGCATGGGCGAGAACGACTGGGACGGATGGAAAGCGCTGACGGCGGCTCTCGGATCGAAGATCGAACTGGTGGGCGATGATATCTTCTGCACCAATCCGCGAATTCTCCAGCAAGGGATCGAGAAGGGGATCGCCAACTCGATTCTGATCAAGCTCAATCAGATCGGCTCGGTCACCGAGACGTTGGACACCATCGAAATGGCCAGCCGGAATAATTATCGCTGCTTCGTCTCACACCGCTCCGGCGAAACCGAGGATACGTTCATCTCCGATCTGACCATTGCGACCAGCGCCGGGCACATCAAGACGGGATCGGGATGCCGAAGCGAGCGCGTTGCCAAGTTCAACCAGTTCCTGCGTGTCGAAGAGCGCCTTGGCTCGCAGGCTCGGTTTGCCGGGAAGGAGACTTTCGGACGGCGCCGCGCCTGTTGATGTTGATTTGGAAGCTAAACCATGTTTAAATTGGGGTGGCAATGGAGTTTGCCACCCCGGCATATTGTCGGGGCAAAGTGCCTTCATCACTGACGGCTGATGACTCCTCTCAAATCCTAACGGAGGTGCGGTCCGCAAGGATCTGCAATGAGAGAAGTTGCCCGGCAACGTCAATCCCGCAAAATACCCGGCGCCGGACTACTGCCACCCACCGCTGACCGGTTTCACCCGCATTCCCGCGAGGCACAGCCATGATCGAGACGATCACCTACAACACCTTCCAGATTCTATTTGTCATGGTGTTCGCACCTCTGTACGCGGGCGTGCTCTCCCGGATGAAGGAGATGGTGCAAAGCAAGCGCGGGCCCAGCATCTTCCAGCCATATTGGGATATCTGAAAGCTCTTCCACAAGGATGAGGTGGTTTCGGAAGAGACTACCTGGATCTTTCGAGTCACGCCCTATCTTGCGTTCGTGATGCCGGTCTTTGTCACGATTCTGATCCCGGTCTTGACAGACTATCCGTTGGCGTTTGCCTTCATGGGCGACATGTTGGCGGGAGGCTTCTTTCTTGGTCTCGCGGGCTTCTTTGCCGCGCTCGCGGCAGTCGATACAGGAAACCCCTGCCGAGCGTAGGAACCGACGTTACCAATCACCGGCGGACGAAGCCATGCAGCCTTACCGGAAGCTCACGAAGCAATGGGCCCGGACGGGGGGCCATTTTGAAAATGGCCCCCGATGCTACCGGCGCACTACTGGCGGACCTGCTCAACCGCGATCGTGACGCTGTTGCTGCTGAACAACTTGCCGTCAGTCCCCAGGGCCTGAATTTGGACGGGCACCGAGTCGCCGGGAGCGGTCGCGCCGGGCACCCGTACTTGAACCGTGTACACACCGGCATACCCCGGAACCGCCGTAATGGAGTCAACCGGGACATACAATCCGTCCAGGCTGACGGATACCGTACCGGCTGAGAGGCTGGCCGATGAACCCAAACCCGTAGCCCAGATCGAAATCTCGTCCCCAGGCTGGGAGGGCTGTGCTGCTACCTGCGAATTCCGGGCCATCGCCAAATTCTTAGTGCCAGCTACGGAAACCAAGCCCTGGCTTGCGCCCTCCAGCGAGAAGATCAAGGGAGACGCGCTCTGCATGACCGTGAGCAAGGTTCCCGTCGCACCGGCAGCAGTTTCAGCCGCCACCTGGAGCGAAGTCCCCGGATCCAGTGCCGGGCAGAGGAATTGCAGCTTCGCCGGCGAGGCCAGGAGCACGGGTACATACTGACCGTTGACTGTCACCTTAGTGCCAGCCAACTCCTGCGAGTTCCCCGATGGGTCAGACAGTACCGTATCCGGCTGTGTGAGCCAACTGCCGCTCACGGAGGCAACCGCACCCGGGCTGCACATCCGCTCCATCGCTTTCAGGACCGGATCTCCCGAGCTGACCTCGATGGCAACGTCCGAAGATGACTGGCCCGTCGCACCGGCCGCCGTGAACGTAATTTTGTACGTGCCGGTTTGCGCCGGAGTCCATTCGAAAACTCCGCTTGCCGCATCGAACGTAGCACCCGCGGGAATTCCCGCGGCCGTGAGCTGTAGGGGTAGGCCGGTGGGATCCACTGCCGTTACGGTAAACCGAACCGGCATCCCCGGCTTGGCGATCTGCGTGGCTGGAACCTTCAGGATCGGGTGGGACGCTGCCGCCACCTGAAGCGTATCCTGCACGGAAACCCCGCCCGCTGCCGCCGTGACGGTTACAGACTGTTGACGAGCCGTCGCGTCAGCGCTCACCTGGAAGGTCAGGCTGGTCTGGTTGGCGCGAGGTTGGACAACCGCCGGGGTCTTCACCTGCGGGTTGTTGCTGGAGACGCTGATCTGGCTTGGAGTGGAGTTACTTGCCACCTGTAATTCGCAGGTGGCCTGGCTGCCCGCTTCAATAACCTTCGGACTGCAGGTAAGGCTCGAGACCGCATTCCCGGAAGCGCTCGCCGTTAGGGCCTGAGAAGCCGGGGCGCTCTTTCGAACAGTGATGGCTGCGGCGGTCGCGCTCCGGATCTGCGCCGTGCCGGTCTGAGTGGTCAAAGGGGCGACCGGAGTGGTCATGTCGCTTAGAACCTGAGCCGCCGACAGAGCGCTGTTGTAGATGCGGAGATTATCGATGACGCCTTTGAAAGAAAAATTCCCGTCAGATCGCCTCCCAACGGTTACGTCCATCGTCGCCGAAGCGTAATCTGCAGCCGGGACAGTCCCGGCGATCTCGCCGTCGTTCAGGGCTCCGTTGACGTAAATATCCAGGGTCTTCGCGGACGCATTGTAGACGGCGGCAACGTAATACCACGTATTGAGAGCGCGCGACGGTCTGGCTGCACCGTTCCGCATAATTTGTCCCATCGATTGAGATCAGTATACCGAACCTCTGTTTTCCGCAGTCCGGAGTGGATTTGAACTGCCAGCCGCCCGCACCCACAGATTTTGAGGCGATAGTGCCGTCGTTCGAAGGATTGCCGGTGGCGTAGACCCAGGCGCTCCAGCTCATGCTGCCTGTGTTCTGGAACGCGGGGCCGTTTCCTAAGTCGACATAGCTGCTTGTTCCATTAAAGGACAGAGCGTTGCCAAATTCGGCATTCGTAGTCCAGGTGGCTTTGTACAGGGTGCCAGTGTTTCCATTCCCCGAGGCATCCGAGGTAGTCGTACCACTGCCTTCGTCGAAGGCATAAGCGGCCGCGAGCGTAGAAAGTGGTGCAATAGTCAGAGCGGATGTAGCCGAACTTCCATTCAGCGATGCCGTTACCGTCGCCGCCTGATTCGCCGTTACCGTTCCGGCCTTCGCTGCGACGCTGGCCGTGGTGGACCCCGCCGCTATGGTGGCCGATGACTGCACGGTCGACCGCCGTGCTGTTGCTGGAAAGCGTAATGGTGGAACCGCCCGTGGGAGCCGCCTGAGACAGCGTCACCGTGCACGTGGCACTACCACCCGAAATGATTGTGGTCGGCGCGCACTGCAAACTCGTAACCGTCACGTTCGTCGCCGGTAGCGACACCGTCACCGAGGCCGTGGCCGAACTTCCATTCAACGACGCCGTAATTGTTACCGCCTGGCTGGCCGTTACGGTCCCCGCCGTCGCCGTAAACGTCGCTGTCGTCGCCGCAGCCGCCACGGTCACCGAAGCCGGAACCGTCAGCGCCGTAGTGCTGCTGCTCTTCAGCGTGACGCTCGACCCGCCCGTCGGCGCCGCCTGCGACAGCGTCACCGTGCAACTCGACGTGCTGGCCGAACTCACCGTCGTGGGTGTGCACTGCACGGCGGTCACCGTCACTGTTGGCGACACCGTCAGCGAAGCCGTGGCCGAACCCCCATTCAGCGTTGCCGTCACCGTTGCCGTCTGGCTCGAAGTTACCGTTGCGGCCGTGGCCGTGAAAGATCGCCGTGGTCGCACCCGCCGCCACGGTCACCGAAGCCGGAACCGTCAGCGCCGTAGTGCTGCTGCTCTTCAGCGTGACGCTCGATCCGCCCGTCGGCGCCGCCTGCGACAACGTTACCGTGCAACTCGACGTGCTGGCCGAACTCACCGTCGTGGGCGTGCACTGCAACGCCGTCGCGGTCACCGTCACTGTTGGCGACACCGTCAGCGAAGCCGTGGCCGAACCCCCGTTCAGCGTTGCCGTCACCGTTGCCGTCTGGCTCGAAGTTACCGTTGCGGCCGTGGCCGTGAACGTCGCCGTGGTCGCACCCGCCGCCACGGTCACCGAAGCCGGAACGGTCAGCGCCGTAGTGCTGCTGCTCTTCAGCGTGACGCTCGACCCGCCCGTCGGCGCCGCCTGCGACAACGTCACCGTGCAACTCGACGTGCCGGCCGAACTCACCGTCGTGGGCGTGCACTGCACGGCGGTCACCGTCACTGTTGGCGACACCGTCAGCGAAGCCGTGGCCGAACCCCCGTTCAGCGTTGCCGTCACCGTTGCCGTCTGGCTCGAAGTCACCGTTGCGGCCGTGGCCGTGAACGTCGCCGTGGTTGCACCCGCCGCCACGGTCACCGAAGCCGGAACCGTCACCACCGTAGTGCTGCTACTGGTAAGCGTGACGCTCGACCCGCCCGTAGGAGCCGCCTGCGACAATGTCACCGTGCAGCTCGACGTGCCGGCCGAAGCGAGAGTCGTCGGCGTGCACTGCAGCGCCGTTACCATTGACAGCAGGCTGATGGTGCCGCCGGTTCCCGAGACCGCGACAAATGTTCCGCCCGGCAGCGTCCCCATCGTATTACTCATCACCAGCGAATCCAAAGTGCCTGCGCCGCTGGCAGGAATTGTCGCGGTAACTACCGCAACTACCCCAGTGCCGATGGCAGTGTCGTTCATCCCCGTTGCCAGGCACGTGAGAGAACCCGCCCCGGATACACAAGAGAGCGTGTCACCGGCGGATGTCAGCGCTGAACCGGCCACGGCGCTCAGCGAGCTGATACTGCCCGCAGGATAGGATATGGTCCATTCCAGGCCGGCCGGCGGCGCTGTTCCGGCGTTCAGCGACAGGTTCAACGAGACTGTGCCGCCGCTCACCCCGGACCCCGAAGCCAAAGTTAACGTTGGGCTTTGCCCATAAGCATAAGTGCCCGACACGAGCATCGCCAGCAGAACCGCAACCGGATCACCCGCCAGCCTTCGTAGTAATGAGAGCATCTGCTACCAGCTTGCGGTCCTAGCCGAACTAGATCAAGATTGATGAAGGTTAGTGTCGAGAGGTAAACCTTCCGCGTGGATGCCAATATAACTTTCTGACCGGAATGTCGCAATACCGCCTCGGCGCAGGCTGCGCGCCGGGCAAATGCGCCGGTTCAAAGGGCTGTGCGCCCTAAACAGAATAAGGTCTTGTTAATTGTCAATAATAGATAATGAGATCTTGTTTATCCTTATGGCCAAAACAGAGTCCAGCGCGCACGTTCCTATTTGTGATGCGGCCAAGGAAATAAAAGGGTTGCGCTACGGCAGGAGCTTCGATGAACGGACCGCCTGCTGCCGCCCTCGGAGGCTATGCCGCGCGGGAGGCGTAGTGGATGGGCCGGATCGAAAATGATTGCAATTCAGCCAATCGGATCCGATATGCTACGTGGCCGTCGCCGCCATAGAGGGTCAAACTGCCTTTCCCGTCCAGCTTGATGCGAGACGCGGCGCAAATGCGGCCATTGGGGTCCCCAACGAGCTTGAAGCGCAAAACCAGGTTTAACTTTTCCTTTTCCTTCATAAGCTATCCCCGTGCCCGATGGCGTACGGCCTGACGGCGCCAGTTCTCATACTTCTCTAAAAAACCATAACGGCAGGCGGGCAACGGAGTAAATAGCTCTTTCGTCCGATTATGTAATATAACGTTCGTCTATATGGTTGATTTTGTGCGATTCCAGCACGGATCGGCCCAAGCCCGGGATGGCCCCCGGCAGGCATGGTTACCCTCAAAATCGGCTCCGCAACCCCCTCTTGTAATGCTAAACAGTGGGCGCGATGCCGCCACCTCCTCCCAGAGAATTAGCCCTGGTTTCGCGTCGTGGCAGTGCCGGACCGCATCCAGAGGCCAGAGGCGCGCAACCACACGCTATTCGAACAGGTGGCGAAGGTACGACCGCCTTCAACGCCTATCGGCGGCCAAACGACCAGGGGTTCGGTCGCGGACCGGGAAATCCGCGCTGTGTCGGACCACCTTCGGGCGTTCGTCAAGCCGGTTGACCTCCGGATTGTCAATCTCGGCTTGGTGCGCGGATGCGCCGCCAACTGAGGGACCGTCTCCGCGAAATGGCAGCGAAGCCGAGGTTGGGCGGCCACCGGGCCCGCCAGCCTTACTGAGGAACGACGACGGTATCGCCGGGCAGAAGCACAATGTTCTGCTCCATGCGCTGGCCCCGCATGACCTCTTCATAGTTGAAGTCCAGGCGGTACTCCCTGCCGTTTTCGGTGCGGAGGATATAAATCTTCCTGCGCTTGGCGTAGTCGTTGAGACCGCCCGCCTCGCTGAGGGTTTGCATAACGGTCATGCCATACGTATATGGGATCGCGCCCTCTTTTTTCACGGCGCCGATCAAATAAATTTTCTGGCTGTTAATGGTGGACACCACTACGGTCACGTTCGGATCGGCTATGAATTTTCCGATCTTCCGAGTGATCAGGGCTTCGGCCTGGCGGGGTGTCAAACCAGCCACTTCGACCTCTTTGATAAGCGGCATCGTGATTTTCCCGTCCGGCCGCACGACTTCATTGGGAACGGATGCTTCCGGCTCCTTCCAGACGGAGATCTGCAAGGTGTCACCGCGGCCGATCAGATAGTCATCCGATATCCCCGCAGCGGTGGAAGCTGGCGCGGGCGGCGCCGGTTTCTCCGCGGGAGTGGACGCAGGCGGCGCTACATCTGCAACCGGCGACGCAGACGAAGACGCCGGAGTTGCTTTCGGCTGCGCCGGCACAGCCGCCTGGACAGCCGCTGGAGCCGCGGGCAGAGATTTCCCGCTTTTCTCGTACGCGATTGCCTCGTCTACAGCCGCCTCCGGCCATCCCACCGTCGAAGCCTGTTGCCTGATTTTGTCCTCCGCCACGCCGCGGCGCCTGGCTTCGCGGACAAATTGGACCAATTCTCTGGACGGCGTTTGTCCGGCCGGCTGAGTCCGGTCAGTTTGCGCTGCGAGGGAGATCGTAGCGACTCCCATCAGGAGAACGATAGTTATACGTCGGAACTGGAAGAGCTTTTTCATCAGCGCGCATTTACCCCGACAACTCCTAGAATAACGCTGATTTGCACGTTCACGACCAAGCCCTCAAAACTTGTCAAGCAGGGCTCTCCAGCCCCACACGGGCATTTCCACCAAGCCTGGAGTCGCAAACAATAGGAACTCTTCTCAAGGTTTGGCACACCGGTTGGCCTTCTCCCCAGGAAGTTGCCGTAGACTAAACGTTCCCATCCGGGTTTCACGGTCTCGGCGTTCAAATTGCTATAATCCATGTGCCTGTTTTCGGTATAAATGGTCTTGAAAATGAAACATCTCTGGAAAAGCCTGCTCCTGCTGGGGATTTGTCTTTCGATTTCTTTTGACGGATTTGTCCCCGCCGCGTTCGCCCAGGAATCGCCGTTGATCTACCTCAGCGTAGTGGAAGGAGAAGGAGCTGTCAGCAATATCCGGGAGCACGTTTCGCGCGATCCTGTCGTAACGGTCGAGGATGACGACCATCGACCCGTGGCTGGCGCTGTGGTGGTATTTGCCCTGCCTGTCTCCGGCACCAGCGGTGAATTTGGCAACGGCTCCAAGAACCTAACCATCGTGACGGACCGGAACGGGTCGGCCGCGGCGCACGGGCTCAAGACCAATGACGTTCCCGGCAAGCTGCAAATCTATGTGACGGCATCCTATCGCGGCCTGCGTGCCAGGACGCTCATCAACCAGGTAGTGCAAGCTCCGGCGGGAGCGAAAACTCAGGAATTGCGCCTGTCCAAATCCGGTGGCAAATGGAAATGGATTCTACTGGGAGTCGCGGCCGGTGCCGGGGCGGGCGCGGCAATCTATTTGAAAGGCCACGGTTCTTCTACTTCCAGTGCGCCTGCGGCCGTCTCAGTTACTGCCGGCGCGGTGGTTTTCGGGAACCCTCAATAAAAACTTATGTTCAGGTGGTTTATTGTTGCTGCCATTGCCCTGCTGAGTGGACCGGCGATGCCGGCTCCCGCGCAATCCTCAAACGTCACGGGACCTAACTGCGGATTCGTATATAACTCTATTTCGCGAACAATCCGGCCCCTGCTGGGTGTTCTCGGCGCCAGCCACATCGGGCCGCCCATCCTTAGCAGAATCAGTTTCGCTTCCATTGCGCCCGACGGCGACTCGGCGCTGATTACAAGGGCCGGCCAGTCCTTTTTCTTCCACGGTTTAGCTACCCTGGCGCCGGTAGAATCTTCCGTCAGCGGGCTGATCGGCGCGGTGGACCGGGTGCAATGGAACCGCGACGGCTCTTTCGCGCTGCTCTACTCCTCTTCCACCAACCAGCTGCAACGCGTTCAGGTTTCCGGGGCGGCCGCGGATAGTCCTATTGACCTGTCTCCCTGGGGTCCGGCGGCTACATTGGCCATCGACCCGACCGGCCGGCAAATCGCGGTTGGCGTGGCGCAGTCGGGCCTATACCTTTTTGCTGCCGGTCAATCCCCCGCGCTGCTCTCCTCCATGGCTGGGCCCGCCGCGGCGGCTTTCGACGCAACCGGCCAGCATCTATACGCGGTGGACGTGGATAAGCAGGAAATCTGGGAATTCGATTCCGGCGCGGGCGCATTCGAATTCGCTTCTCTGGTACAAGCCAACGCCCCTGCTGTTGTACCGGCAGGCCTGGCGGTTTCCGGAGATGGCCAGAAATTGTTGCTCGCCGACCGGGCGGCGCAATCGGTTCGGGTCTACGATACGGCGTCCGGCAGCCTCGCGAATGCCATCGCTTTGGATTTTGTCCCATCACGCTTTGAAGCGCTCTCCGCCGCCCCTACCTTTCTCTTGAACGGTGACCGCAGCAACGAGTGGCTCTTGATTCTGGATGCCCGGCAAATTCCAGGCGTCTTCATCGTGCCCGCCGCCGGGGAGGAAATACCGACCATCCGGAGGGTAATGCGATGACGAGAGGCCTGCCAATCCTGATCGTGGCCCTGACCGCGCCGTTTGCCGCGTTGACGCCCGCGTTGGCTCAAACGCTGAGCGTGTCGGTAAACGGCGTCGTCGTCTCTTCCCAAGGGTCGGTGCCTTTGAACGCCCCCGGCGTCGGGCAAACCGCTACGCTTCCGGTGCGTGGTCACCAACACCGGCGCCGCCGCTACGACTATCTCGTCGTTCACCGTAACAAGGAGCGGCAGGCATGACGCTCATTACGCCGACGCTCCCGGTCCAGCTGGCGGCCAAAGGTTCCTCAACCTTAACCATCCAGTACGTGCCGGCCTCGGCGGCGAGCGTCACTGGGGTAGTGTCGATCAATAGCGGTGTTTTCACATTTAACGTAATCGGGACATCTCCGAGTCTGACATTTTCCTATTACATATCGCCCGGCGGCAACGCCACGACGCTGGTTTCCGGTAGCCCAATCAGCTTTCCGACCACGAATGTGGGGTCTTCCACCACTGCCGTGGTTACGGTGCTGAATAGCGGGTCCGGGCCAGGTTCGCTGCTGTCGGTCACATGCACGGGTACCAGTTACCAGGTCACCAGTTCGCCGGCAGGTGCCACCCTTGTGGCGGGGCAGCAGATATCGTTCAACGTGGTGTTCACTCCGTCCGCCAACGGTTCCGCTGCGGGAGTATTGGCTGTGGGCTTAACTAATACCACCCTCGTCTTTCCCCTTTCCGGCTCCGGCGCCGCACCGAGTCTGGTCGTCCAATACACGCTGGCGGACAATAATGTCCATACGCTCCTCAACGGCGCCACCATTCCTTTTCCCTCGGTGGATATCAATTCGAACACCCGCGCCAACGTCCAGATTTTGAACCAGGGCCTGGGGAGCGGCACCGTGACCTCGGTCTCGGTGACAGGGGCCGCCTTTCAATTGAGCGGGTTGCCCGCGATGCCGGCCACCGTGGCCGCAGGTCAGAGTGTAAGCTTCGCAGTTCTGTTTGCTCCCACGCAGAGCGGCAGCTATACCGGCGCACTGACTATTAACATGAGCGGAGGCTCCATCTCCGCCATCCTTACGGGATCCACCGCCGCGTCGAGCTTTTCGGTGCGGTACGTCGATCCCACCACTAACAATGTCCTTCCCTTGTCCAGCGGCGGCACGCTCCCGTTCCCGGGCACGGTGGCGGGCAGCAATGTCACGATCACCGTACAAGTGGCCAACAGCGGCGCCGGAACCGGTTCCATCAGCTCCATCTCTCTCAGCGGTGCTCCCTCGGCGTTTCAACTGGCCAGCCTGCCGCCCCTTGCCGCTTTCCGTAGGGCCAGCCCAGCAGGCCACCTTTGGAATCCGCTTCAGCCCGTCACAAGCGCAGGCTTACAGCGACACCCTGACGCTTAATCTAAACGGCCAGACCACCACCATCAGCCTGCAGGGCCAGGGGCTCCAGGCGCAGTACAGCTATGCGTGGTCTACCGGAACCGGATCAACCGCGGTTGCCGCGGGCGGCACCATTGCGATTGCGTCCACCACCGTGGGCCAAACCTCCAGCCTGGTGGTGACGGTTACCAACAATGGAACGACGAGCGGTCAGATCGCCACGATCAACGTCACCGGCCAGGGACTCTCCCTCAGCAATCTGCCGGCGCTTCCCGTCACTCTGGCGACCAATGCATCGCAGCATTTCACGTTGAGCTTTGCGCCCACGCAACCCGGCGCAGTCACCGGTCAATTGACCGTCGGCAGCGACATCTTCAGCATCACCAGCACGGGCATCGGCCCCCAGTTGACGTACAGCTATACCAGCGGTTCGACTGCCGTTTCCGTCGCTCCGGCCGGCGTAGTCATTTTCGCCCCGCTGGCAGTGGGAAGCAGCGAAACCCTGAATTTCTCGATTCAGAATACGGGCACGAGCGCGGCGACGATTTCCAGTGTCAACCTGGCTGCACCCAGCTCGGTATTTGCGCTTTCCCAATTGCCTGGCCTGCCCTTGAACCTGGCCGCGGGCGCCACGGCAACCTTCGCCATCAGCTTCGTTCCCAACAACACCGGCAGCCTTGCCGCCGCTTTACAAGTCAACAGCAGCAGCTTCGCGCTGTCCGGCAACGGCACGCAGCCGGCAAGTTTGCCTTCTTACCAATTCCAGGGGGCCTCGGGAAATCAGCAACCCGCCCAGCAGCCCTCCATCGGCCTGACGCTGGCTTCGCCGTATGCCTTGCCGGTGCAAGGCACGCTGACGCTCACCTTCGTCCCCGCCGCTTTTGCGGACGACTCCGCAATCCAGTTCGCCAGCGGCGGCCGCACGGTGACTTTCACCATTCCCGCCAACACCACCCAGGCGCTGTTTAACAGCGGTGCCGCCACCATGGCGATTCAGGCCGGAACCACCGCCGGCAACATTGTGATTACCCCCGGGTTTGCCTTGCAGAACGGCTTCAATCTGACGCCTTCCTCGCCCCAGGCTCTCACCTTGACGATCCTGCCTGCCGCGCCGCAACTGTTGAACGCCACCGTCTCGGCCGGTAACCGCCAACAGTTTCACCGTGACCCTCAGCGGCTATTCCACGAGCCGGGTTTTGCACCAGTTCAATATTCAGTTCACGCCCCAGCAAGGACAGAGCTTCTCGCCCACCCAACTCACCATTGATGTGAGTTCGACCTCGGCGGCATGGTTCCAGAGCACCGTTTCCCAGAGTTATGGGGGAAGCTTCCTGGTGCAGATTCCGTTCGCCTTATCCGGCGGCAGCAGTACCCAAAACCTCGTCCAACTCTTGCAGGCTTTGAGCATTACGGCTGCCAATGACGTGGGAACGTCGGGCGCGCTGTCGGTTGCCATACCGTGAGGGGGATCTTCGAGGGGCTATCCTTGAGTTTCGCAAATGTTCGGCCACCAGCGTAAGGCTCGTGTTCTGTTGGCGTTCCCGGACATCCTCCTGGTCAGGCTCGCTTTCGGGATTGCGAATCGGATCCGGGTGCCGATGCACTGGCCTTTTCTGTCTTATCTGACCACGTGGCCGCTTTGATCGGGCTGACCTCGCCCGGTCCGGCGATATTCCGAGCTTCCCGACGGATCCGCGGTGGTCCCTGTCGCACCCTTGGAAGATCCTGCTGCAAACCCCTTCCACGCACTCTTTTGGGGCAAAGCGGGCCTTAACCGATATTCGACAGATGTAGTACTTTAAAAATAACGCGAAAAAGTACTGATGGTTTCACCCAGGCAGGATCCCGCTGATAGCCAGGTGGTAATCCTCAATGCGGCACGCAATGCCGAAAAGGCCATCCGGAGTTGCTTCCGAACGCATTACCCGCACTGTGCATTCAAGCGCCAGGGCGCGTTCTTCGCCTTTGGGATCGTGCGCCGGCACTCTCAGCGAGCAGCGCAGTACTTCACCGGGCGGTACGGGTACCATCGAAAGGCAGTAGAACCCACTACTGCTCAAGTTTTGGGTAACGGTATCGATGGTGTTGGACCCATGGTCCTGCAGTATTAGTACCGGCCAATGAATGTTGGTACGGGCGCGCCTGCGGCGATCCTGACGGTATTCCCACCCCCGGGAAAGTTCGGCAAGGCCGTCTATGGATTTGGCGTGCATAAAATATTGGCAGGCTACTTCGATGCACTTTCGGGGCCATCTCGTTTGGAGTGTAACGCTGGGCGCCTCAAGAAGTTGTCCGAAACAGTTTAATTTTTTCCCAGATTATTTCTGGGGATAAGCAAAGGCTCCAGAACCTATAGTACCGGATTTCCCTTGGATTCTAAGCGGAGCTACTCCCTTAACTTATAGGTAATAGCTCTTGGGGGTTAATCCAAATATGTGGACAATCCGCACAGAGGTACTCGATTGGCACAATTGTGTTCGCTCCATTACTCCCAGTCTTGTAAAAATCGCAGTTTGTCCCGTAAAATCGACTCTCCAGTGAATCGCGATTCGGGTTTTCGTCACTACGTGGATGGGTAGGCTTAATTCAAGTTATGGATACGTTGAAGAAAACGTGGTATTTTGTGGTGCTAACTGCGGTGTCGCCAAGCGAAGCCTTATGACTATCCAGTTGATTTCAACTGATCCGGAACTTTACAAGCTTTGCCGCGAAATTCTCGCCGAGAGCTCGGAATTGGGACCCTCTTGTGCTCTATCGGCTGCGTCACCGGATGCTCCTTGGAGGGAAGCCGATCTGTACATTTGGGATTTTCATCCAAATCTTGTAATCCCGGAACACGTCAACTGGAATCCGCTCCGCCACATCTTTCTGGTGGATCGGAAGGATTTGCCGGTTTTCCACGGGTGCACCGGCGTTGCAGAGAGTAATGCTCTGCTCAAACCGGCAACGCGCACGACATTGGCGACTTTTCTGACCCATGTTGTTTCGAGCGGAACCGCCAAGTCTCTGCGGGCGGATCGCGACGAGATCCTCCAGTGCCTGATTCAGACGAACCTGAAGCTACAGGAATACGACCAGGACCGAACCGCTTTTCTGGCCCGTGCCGTTCACGATTTCCGGGCTCCCCTGACGGCGCTAAGCGGGTATTGCGGCCTGCTCTTGGGCGAAGTGCTGGGACCGCTGAACGAGAATCAAAAGGAAGTTCTGGGACGCATGCGCCACAGCGCCAAGCGCCTCTCCCGGATGACATCCGCCATGTTCCAGTTGAGCGTCGGCAGGCATCTCAAAAGCGTTCCCGATCTGCACGCGGGGGACATTCGCGAGTGCCTTGGCCAAGCCCTGCACGAAATCGTGCCATTCGCCGACGAAAAGTCGATCTCCATCTCTTCCGAGTTGGAGCCGCCCGGGGAGAGCCTGTATTTCGAAACGGGTCAGATCGAGCAGTTGTTGATCAACATCCTGGATAACGCCTGCAAGTTCACTCCCAAGGCCGGCTCTATTGAGATCCGCGGGTACCCATATTTCTGGGATCGCCGCCGCCCGGCGGCTGGCATGCCCATTCCCGCGGAACGGCGCCGCCGCTTTACCCAGGAACCCAACTGCTACCGGATCGATATCGCTGATTCCGGCGCCGCTATTCCGGCCGAGCATCTGCCTTACATTTTTGAGGAGTACACAACGTACGGAGGCGGCCACGACCGGTCCGGTGGCGGGCTGGGATTGGCCATCTGCAAAATGATCGTTACGCAGCACGACGGGCGCATCTGGGTGAACAACAGTGACTCCGGACCGGTCTTTTCATTTGTACTTCCCATTCGTCGGCCACAACCGGGTGTAAACGCGGTCGCGGCCCATTTAGCGGACAACCACAACCTTGGAGCTATGATCCATGCAGAGTAGCCGAATTCTTGTAGCCGAGGACGAATTGGAAGTGCGTCGGTACCTTCAGATGGCCCTGAAGTGCCTTGGCTATAGTGTTGAGTTGGCCCAGGATGGAGACGAAGTGCTGGCGTGCCTGCGGGCTGACCCCGGGGAGTTCGATGCCGTTCTGCTGGATATTATTATGCCCAACCGGGACGGCTTCGACACGCTGTGCGAGATCCGCAAATTGGACGCCGATCTGCCGGTGATCATGATCTCCGGGGTCACCGCACCTCTGAAAATCGTCAGCGCCATGAAGAGTGGCGCCACGGATTTCCTGGGCAAGCCGGTCACGCATGAGGATTTGCAGAAAGCTATCGCGAATGCTCTGGGCCGGAGCGACACGCCGTACGTGCCGACGGCCCGAGTGGCGCCTCCGAATGGTCTGTTCCTCGGCAACAACCCGCGCATGCGCGAAATTCAGGCGGTGGTCGGCCAGGTGGGATGGTCCGAAGCGCCGGTGCTCATTCAGGGGGAGACCGGCACGGGGAAAGAAGTGCTTGCCCGTGAGCTGCATTCGCGCTCGCCCCGCGCCAACAAGCCGTTTGTGAAGCTTAACTGCGCGGCTCTGCCGTCGGAACTCGTGGAAAGCGAGTTATTCGGATATGAGCGGGGCGCTTTCACGGGCGCATTTCAGAGGAAGTCCGGCATGTTCGAGAATGCCGATGGCGGCACGCTGCTGCTGGACGAAATCGGGGACATGGATTTCCGCCTGCAAGCGAAGCTGCTGCAGGTACTACAGGACAGCTCGTTCCAGCGAATCGGCGGCAAAGAGACGATCAAAGTCGACGTCCGGGTCCTGGGCGCCACTCATCGCGACCTGGAGAAAGCCATTGCGGAAAACAGTTTCCGCGAAGACCTGTACTATCGTCTTAACGTGATCAATATTCACCTACCCCCGCTCCGCGACCGCAAGGAGGATATTCTTCCGCTTGCCGAATACCTCCTCCGGAAGCACACTCCAAAGGGCGTCGTCGCCACCCCGCTCATCCCGGTGCTGAAACAGGCCATTATGGCCTATCACTGGCCGGGCAACGTGCGGGAGTTGGAGAATTACGTTCGTAAGCTGCTGATTTTCAAGGATGCCGATACGATCGCCAGGGATTTGCAGGCGAAGACGGCCCGCAAATCTCTGGTGGCGCCGTCGGTCGAACTCCAGGCGCATCTGGCGCGAGTTGGCGCCGAGGAGTCTCCCATTCTCGAGAAGGTGGTCAAAGCCAAGCGGCAGGCTGAGACCGACGCCATTTTGGAAGCCCTGAACACCACTCGCTGGAACCGCAAACAGGCAGCAGCACTGTTGCAAATCGATTACAAGGCGCTGCTGTACAAAATGAAGAAGCTCCGGATTGAGGGGAAGTCGACACCCCAGGGGGCGGTTGCGGTCATGAAGGCTTCTTCCAACGTTGCCTGACTGCCGGCGTTGAGCCAGTACCGAGAGATTGGCATTTACCGAATTACGGATCTTCTTAACTCTTAAGGGCTTGGCGATTCGTCCCGGAAGATTTGATCGCAAGCCGGATCGCTTCAGCAAAACGACCGCTTGGCGTGGTTCAGTGCTTGTGCTCTGGTAACGGGCGCTGACTGCAGACTGCAGTAAATCGCTCGAATTAGTTTCGGCCCAACTCTCTTGCGGGAGTTGGGCTTTTACGACTTCTTCCCTCTCGTCCGCCGCCGCCATTCGTCTTCTCCAGCCTCTCCGTCGTCGCCAATTCCAGCCGACTACCGTGAGCGGTCTACCGGGATTTCTACTAGTACTATCAATGTTGGTACTAGATCGAAAAATATGGTAATGTCTGGAACTGGAGGAAAAATGAGACGCCATTTAGCCGTGTGGGCTTTTGTCCTGCTTGGAGCCGCATCCGCTAACGCGTCTATTATCGCGTACAGCGACCCACCGAACGGGGATCAGAGTTGGTTTGGCAATCTTGGCTTAACCTTTGACGTGGTTTCGCCCATCACGGTGACGGATTTGGGCGTGTTCGACTCCACGGGCACCGGAATCATCTCTGGAACGATCCAGGTCGTAATTTATGACACGACGACCAACACGGAAGTGACACCGGTGGTTAGCTTCAGCGGAGATTACTCCTCCAGCCTGATCGGCAACGATGTTTTCCAGTCCATCATTCCGGTGGACCTAACAGCGGGCTCATATGAGGTGGACGCGGTCGGGTTTAACTACACCAACCTCAATGGCAACATTACAGGGGGGGCTGGCCCGGTGTTGGACGCGGGCGGCGGTCTGCTGCTGTTCACCGGGGCAGCTTGGGATTACGCTACATCCCTCGATGATCCACTGACCTGCTCGGGCTGCGTGTCTGCCCCGAGCCCGCAAAACCAGCAGTTCGAGGCGGGTACCTTCGAATATCAAGCTGCCGGCGTTCCGGAACCCGGCAGCTTTGGGCTCGCGGCAGCCGGTTTTATCGGCTTGGCCGCGATCCTGCGCCACCGCGTGGCACGTTAGCCGCCGCCGCAAACCAGAGGGATCTCGGCTAGCTGGCTGAACTTTCTTACCAGGCCGCCACGTGTCCCATCTCCCCAGCGCGCAATGATGCGTTGGTCGGCCACCCTATCATGGCTTTGACCTGCCCGATTTTCTCTACCGAACGTAATTGAGACGCTCCGTCTGAATTCCCGGCGAAATCTCACCGGCTGCTCTACAGAAAGTACCGGCCTCGGGGGACGCCTGAAAACCGGCCAATGAGGGACACCTCAAAAGCGGCCAACGGGCGTGTGGCAGGACAAAGGTTGTTATACCTCGCCAGCGGCGCTGCTGGCAAATCTTTCTCGCGGTTTTGATCGAACCCGGTCTATACTGGCAGCACCTGGGCGGAGGATACGGCTCCGCAGGGATGCGACCGGAGCGCCGTCCCAGAGGCCGGGCTTGGCCGATTAGAGGTTCGTAGCCTATTGAAAAGAAGCCCGGTGGACCGCTTTAGAGCATGGCCGCCGCCTTACCGGCGTGCGCGGCTGAACCACCGCCGGTCAACCTCAGGCAAAAGCCGTATCCCGTTTGTTGATGAACGCACATTTTACACTGTAGAAAAGGGTGGAACCAGGCCTAAAGTAGGCACATAAGCGTATTATTTTCATATAGATATAGCTGGAATGAAAATTGCTCATACGGGTCCTCGAAAATTGTTAGCGGCCTAGGAGCGTATTTTGGTTAACACTATTAAATTGCGGTTACGCAGTCCTTTGCGGAATTGCTTCCGTTGCGGCAGGGAGTTTCACAGCGACGGTGGTGACAGGGTGTGTGTAGCTTGCCGGAAACCGAAACTGGGGAGCGGATGTCTCAGTCCGAAACTCAGTTTCCGGGAAAAACAGGTAATCAACCTGATCGCGCAGGCCAAACTGAACAAAGAGATTGCCCACGAGTTGCATTTGACGGAAGGAACGATCAAGGAGTATTTGAATCGTATTTTCCGCAAACTCGGGGTAACGAATCGGACGGAGCTTGCTGTCTGGGCGTTGACCCAGAAATCCACGCCGGCGAGGGGTGGTGTCGCTTCGCTACCGCACCCGCTCTCTTCACTGGAATCAGCGGGTCCCCATCCGTCCGTGCCTCCCAGGAATTCCGCTGGATCGGGGAATCGCCCCGATGACATTTTTGAACCGGGCGATTCACCGATGGAAAGACGCCCGGGTGGCCGGGCGGTACGGATCCAGTAATCCGGCAACGGTTCGGAAGCCGGACCTTGAGAATCTTTCGTACATTGTGAGTGCCTGTTTCTCGACAGCAGGGGCACAGTGGACGCCAAACGGTATCCGCGTGCCTCATCAAACGAGGTCAAAAGCGGGCGGATACGGGGCTAAGTGGCTGTCGCGGCCAAGGTCCACGTGAACTCCTGAAGCACCGGCAGGCCGCTCGACCAACGGCGGGCAAAATGGCATCAGGTTTGCCATGGTACTCTGGTTTGGACCCCGCCGCAGGGCGGTCCATGCGGTATAGCATCCGATTGGGTGTTTGGCGGCGGACCGTGAATTCAGCATAATGTACAAAGATTTCTTTGGGCTACAGCATCTCCCCTTCAGCCTGACGCCCGATCCGGCTTTTCTCTTTCTGCCTCCCAAACACCGCGAGGCGCTAGCCGGACTGACGTATGCCGTACTTGAGAGAAAGGGCTTTGTGGTGCTAACCGGCGATGCGGGCACCGGCAAAACCACCCTGATCAACAGCGTTTTGAGCCGTTTGCCAGCCGAGCGCATCACATCCAGCATCATTTTGAACCCCACGCTTACGGCGTCGGAGTTTCTGGAAGGGGTGATGCTGGATTTCGACATAACGGATTTGCCGGCAAGCAAGGCGCAGCGCCTGTGGAAATTGCAGGAGTTTCTGGCACGCACACACCGGGAGAACCGATTTGCGGTACTGATTGTCGACGAAGCCCACAAATTGAGCCTGGAGGTGCTGGAGGAGATCCGCCTGTTGGGGAACTACGAAAGCGCGTCGGAAAAGTACCTGCAGATCCTGCTCTTGGGCCAATCGGAACTCGACACTCTCCTGAACCGGAGGGACTTGCGGCAGTTCAAGCAGCGCATCGAACTGCGTCTCTATATTGGCCCCCTGACACCGCCGGAAGTTCAAGAATATATTTCCTTTCGTTGGGCCAAGGCGGGAGGCAAAATGGCCCCGCCGTTTAGCCCGGAGGCGATTTCCCAAATCATTCAGTGGTCGCAGGGCATCCCGCGCTTGGTTAACTCGCTGTGTGACAATGCACTGCTGATGGCGTTCGGAGAGGGATCGCCTCTGGTAGGGCTGAACTATGCACGGGAGGCCGCTACAAATCTGGGGCTGCTCGAAAATCCGGAAGAACCCCTTCCCGCTCTTCCTGCTTCTCCCGAGAAGACGGCTATTCGTCACGCCGCAACCGAATCGGGTCCGGTAAAGCCGCCGCCAGCCGAAGGTGCCTTCTCGGCCAGCACCGTACGACCACTGGACGCCACGGACTCCGACATGCCAACCCTGGCGCAATACGGCCATTCCAGAGCAGCACTTTTCAAGTACCTGTCCGAGAGATTTGGCCTGCCGCGCTGAGACCGACCGTGGTTCACTAGCCTGGGACTGATAAGCCCAACCGCAGAAAGAAGCGCGGTAACAGGCGAGCAGCCAGACGGAATGACTCAATGCCCAGCCAAGTACCGAACGTGTTGGTGATGATGTCGGTAGTGCCGGAATCGCGTGTCGGGAGGAAGGCCTGCAAGATCTCGATCATGATGCTGACTGCTGCTCCTAAGCCGATGGTGATGAGGGTGGCCCGCCTCGCGGGGAGCAGCGCTGCCAGGTAGACGTAAAAACAGAAGCCCAAGGGGATGAAGCCGACGATGTTTTTGACGGCTGCCGAGCCATAGCTGCGCGATAATTCGAATTCGCTCCAGACCGGCTCGAGCGCAATTTTGTCGACCACATGGTACTTCTCCGGGATGTACAGATCCACGCCGGATTTTGCCCGATCCCGGATGACGCGACCGGCGTGCTCATCGAAGGTGTACAGCGCGAAGTTGTACTCGCGCTCGACCGCCGCGGGGCGGCCCTGTTGCGTCCAGCTCCTATAATTCCGCAATACTTGCTCGGCCGTGAGTCGGCTGTGATAAAAAGCCAAACCCAACAACCGGCCTTGCCAGCTATTGGGCTGGCGCGCTGAGTCACCGAGTATGATAAGACCGCTGAGATCCCGGGGAGAGAGTTGAAAATGGGGCGCATCATGGAGCAGGACGCCGTTGCTGTAAATGCAGGTTCCTTGCGCTCCGGAGGTGATGGTGAGGAAAGGAGTCTGGTCTCTGTGGAAGAAATCATCAACGTGCAACACAGCCGGCGCACTGGGCCGATCGCCAATTATCAACAGAAGATCCGTCTCCGATTGATGGAGTGAGAACTGGAATCGATCCTCACGCCGATAGAACGCCAGAAAGGTACCCGAATCCCAAATGCACCGCGGCTTGAGCCAGATCTCCACAGTGGCTCCGGATTCATTTGGTGAATTGTCAGGTAATGGACGGGAACTGAAAACCGTGGCGTATCCGCCAAAACGAAGACCGTTTTGGTTGGGCAGCCAACCGACGCCATTGCCGGGTGAATGGAAGGGCCACAGACCCAATGTGAGGGTGGTGCACAGGACCGCGGCGCAGAGCAACCGCAAGAGGTTCATGTTGAAGCTGTTGTTCAACCGCATTCGGCTGCAGGATCCGGCTTCCTCAGAGTAGCATCCCGGTGGCTCCGATGCCTTGGTCTTACAAAAAAGCAGGGGGACCATGAGCGGCTCGGGTTCCTCACTGAATCATCTTAATCCCGCTCCGCGGTGTGACGCTGGCTCTCGCTGGCCAGACACCGATCGACCGCGACGGCGTCCAAACCCGAATCCCAAACCCCTCGCCCAGGTGAATCCCCGATGGCCGGCTCGGACCGTGCCCATCTGGATCGACTTCCAGCGTGTGGACGACACATTACAAGTGGTCATGGTTGTCTTAGAAAGTGGGAGCAAGTCCCAATCGTGTTCACATTAGACAGGGCTCGCCCTCTGCATGCCAAGAGCCAAAGCCCCCAAGTAATTGAAAATGAGCATCATAAACAAAATGGACGTATGGCAGTCGAACTGCGATTTACGGGCGGCGACCCCAGGGGCGGTCCCGAAGCAGGAACTGGAAGATGGGACCCAAAGGGCGGTAGCTTGCCAAAAATGCTCGTGAAATCCCTCAACGCTGAGAATGGCGCCACCTTTTCCAAGCAGTGGTTTGCTCTTAGAGTAAAATCGCGCTGCGAAAAGGTGGTTGCGACAATTGCTCATAACAAAGGCTTCGAAGAATTCCTGCCGATTTACGTGAGCCGCCACCGCTGGTCAGACCGCTTGAAGTCAGTGGAACTTCCGTTATTCCCGGGCTACGTGTTCTGTCGATTGGATCCCCAATACCGGTTGCCATTGTTGACAATTCCAGGAGTTCTGCACTTTGTGGGAATTGGAAAGGCGCCAATCCCGATTGACGAGAACGAGATTACTGCGATTCAAACCGCCGTCCAGTCTGGGCTTGTGGTGGAGCCGTGGGCTTACCTCGAGGTCGGGCAGCGCGTGCGGCTCCGGGAAGGACCCCTTGCAGGCATGGAGGGGATCTTTGTTGGAACGGCCAAGCAGGAACGCATTGTCGTTTCTGTGACGCTTCTAAAACGATCTGTAGCCGTGGCCATTGAGCGGCACTGGGCGCTGCCCGCCGACGATCGTCCGCGAGCAGCCTTGCAGATCAAGCCGTCTCTGGCCGAAGATTCAGCCTGTGTTTAGTCCGGCCTGGGACGGGATATCTCCGCAATACGTTGTTGACGTGAACGACAGAGGGGAGCCTATGTTGAACAGAATGCTAGGCCTGAAGGCGGACCTCCAATCTACAAGCCGCAATCCCCTGCACAAGCAGGGAACTCCGGGGATTGGAGTGCTTCCCCAACACCTCTTTATGGGACTTCTCTGTCTCGAGAGAAAGAGGACGGAGCGCTCCGGCCGGCGCTTCGTCTTATTACTGGTCGATCCCGGCGGCTTGTTGCACCCTTCCAAGAAGAGCGGCCTGACGAAACTCGTCTCGACAATCGTTCGATCGACCAGAGAGACGGATCTAGTGGGTTGGTACAAGGACGGCGAGGTTATCGGCGCGATATTAACTGAAATCGGCAGTGCCGAAGACAAGGCAGTTGTGCAGGCGCTTTCGAACAAGCTGACCGATTCTCTATACCAAGCGTTCAGTATCGAAGAGATTAACGAGATCAAGCTATCGTTCCATGTCTTTCCCGAAGATTGGGACGGCAACGGCGAGCCTAGCCCTGTGAGATCAAGCCTGCAGATGGCTCTAGCCCGTCAAATCATACGGAAGCGAGCTTCCTTGGGCCTGAAGCGCCTGATGGACATCGGCGGCAGCCTCATCGGGCTAATCCTGTCCTTGCCCGTGTTCGTCATCATCGGTATCGCGATTAAGCTGACCTCAAGAGGTCCTATCTTCTTCCAGCAGGTCAGACTCGGACAGTACGGGAAGCCGTTCACGTTCCTGAAATTCCGCTCCATGTACGTCAACAATGACCAAAGAATTCACGAAGATTATGTCAAACAGTTGATAAAGGGGGCGCCGGGCACCAAGCAAACCAATGGGAGTAACCAACAAATCTACAAATTGACGGCTGATCCAAGAATCACCCCGCTCGGCCGGTTCCTTCGGACTACAAGCCTCGATGAACTTCCGCAGTTTCTCAATGTGCTGATTGGCGACATGTCCCTGGTGGGTCCGAGACCACCGGTTCTTTACGAGTACGACACCTACGATCAATGGCACAAGCAACGCTTGCTGGCAGTGAAGCCCGGAATTACAGGACTATGGCAAGTGGACGGCCGCAGCCGCGTCACGTTTGAGGAGATGGTCCGGCTTGACATCCGATATGCCAGGTCCTGGTCAGTCTGGTTGGACATCAAAATCCTATTACAGACACCGGCTGCGGTCCTTTCGCGCACCGGCGCCTGCTGACAGCGGACTCCTTACACCAGAAACACCTGCCGCCGGGTTAGGCCCACTTAATACTCAAGCTCATCGCTGCGGTTCATTCCTGACTGCAGCATTCTTCGGCCAGAGGCTTACTTCAAGGAGATTATGATTCGAGTTGGCGTTATCGGCTATGGTTATTGGGGCCCTCAAATCGCGCGGAACTTTCACGCCACAGACGAATGCGAGCTTTCCGTGGTCTGCGACAAGAATCCAACCGCCCAGCGGCGCATTCAACGGGCTTATCCTCATGTCCACACGACGTGCGACCCTTCAGAGGTCCTGCGGTCACCCGAAATCGATGCAGTCGCGGTAATCACACCGGTCTGGACGCACTTCGAATTGGCGAAGACTGCACTTGAGAACGGGAAGCACGTCTTCGTCGAGAAGCCTTTTACCTCGACGGCTGAACAAGCAGAGGAGATCATCGAACTCGCCGCCCGGAAGAACCTTACCATAATGGTTGACCACACGTTTCTATTCACGGGCGCGGTCCAAAAGATCCGGCAACTGATCAATGATGGCACTCTTGGGAAGCTCTATTACTACGACTCCACGAGAGTGAACCTTGGCCTGTTTCAGCATGACGTCAACGTAATCTGGGACTTGGCCCCCCACGACCTTTCCATAATGGATTACCTGATCGAGTCACAACCCGAGTGTATCGTTGCGACGGGACAGAATCATTTGAACTCTCATCAGGACATTGCTTACATTACCGTTTATTTCAATGACAACATGATTGCTCACTTCAATGTAAACTGGCTTTCGCCGGTTAAGGTGCGGACTACCCTGTTGGGCGGAGAGAAAAAGATGGTCGTGTGGAACGACCTGGAAGCGGACGAGAAGATCAAAGTTTATGACAAGGGAGTCGAGATCAAGAGCGGCCAGGGCCTTTATGACCTGCTGGTAAGTTACCGTTCTGGCGACATGTGGGCGCCCAAGGTGGAGCAGTCCGAGGCGCTGTCCAACGAGATCCGGTACTTCCTTAGCTGCATCACGAAGAACGAGGTGCCCTTTAATGACGGCATCGCGGGTCTCCGCGTCGTCAAGCTGCTCGAAGCTGCCGATCGCTCATTGGCGGCCCGGGGAGCGGCGGTACGTATATGAGTGATTATCGGTGCATTGCGCCGGACGTAAAACTCGGCGAAAACGTTCGGCTCTCGAAGTTCATCAATCTCTATGGCTGCGAAATCGGCGATAACACCAAAATAGGAGCTTTTGTCGAAGTCCAGAAGAACGCGCGGGTGGGTAAGAACTGCAAGATTTCCAGCCACACTTTCATATGCGAAGGTGTTGAGATCGAAGACAACGTATTCATCGGGCACGGGGTGGTGTTCATTAACGACATCTATCCCCGCGCGACAGCCCCGGGCGGCGATCTTCAGACGGAGAGTGACTGGACAGTAGTGCCGACGCTAATCAAGAAGGGGGCGTCGGTTGGATCCGGGGCAACTATTCTGGCCAACGTAACAATTGGAGAGAACGCCATCGTGGGCGCTGGCAGCGTGGTCACGAAAGACGTTCCAGCGAATGTGATCGCGGCAGGAAATCCGGCCCGTGTCTTACGTACATTGACGAAAAGTACCGCTGGAGTTTAGAAATGACTAATACGAATCAGATCCCTTTTCTTGATCTTGTTACTCCCCACCGGGAGCTTAGGCAGGAGTTGGTCGATGTCTTTGAAGATGCGCTCGGATCAGCAGGTTTTATTGGTGGTCCGGTAGTCGAGGCGTTCGAGCGGGAGTTTGCGACATTCTGTGATTCTCGGTTCTGTATCGGTGTCGGCAGCGGCACGGACGCTCTGCGCTTTGCCCTTATCGCGGCAGGTATTCGACAGGGCGATATCGTGGTGACGGTTCCTAACTCCTTCATCGCGACGACCGAGGCGATTTCGCAGGCGGGGGCTCGACCGGTGTTCGTCGATGTGGACGAGCGCACCTGCAACATGGATCCAGCGCAGCTACGACGGTATCTGCAGGCAACCTGTTACACGGATAAGACTACCGGTGCCGTGATTGACCGGCAAGTCGGGCCTGCGGGTTGCGGCCGTGGTGCCGGTGCACTTGTTCGGACAGATGGCCGACATGGACGCTATCCTCGGCATCGCCGACTGAGTACGGGCTAAAGGTTATCGAAGATTCGTGCCAGGCCCATGGCGCACAATACTTCTCGAAGAGGGACAACCGGTGGAAGAAAGCCGGGTCGATGGGGCTTGCGGCGGCATTCAGTTTCTATCCGGGCAAGAACCTTGGCGCTTGCGGTGAGGCCGGCGCAGTGACCACCGGAGATGAGCAACTGGCGAAGACGATCCGGATTCTGCGCGACCACGGTCAGGCGCACAAGTATTACCACGATATCGAAGGCTACAACGGCAGGCTCGACGCGATTCAAGCCGGCATCCTGCGGGTGAAACTGGCGCGGCTAAGCGGGTGGAACAGAAAACGCCGCGAGTGCGCCCGACGCTATAACGAGCTATTCGCCGGGTCGCCAGTCGTAGGAACTCCGGTCGAGCCTGAATGGAGTAAGGGCGTATATCACCTGTACGTAGTCAGGGTCGCGGACCGGGTTGCGTTGCAGCGCCACTTGAGCGATGCAGGCATTGGCACGGGTATTCATTACCCGGTCCCGCTGCACCTACAACGCGCATATCAGGATCTGGGTCATCGGATCGGCGATTTCCCTGTGGCGGAGCGCCTCTCGAATGAGATTTTGTCATTGCCGATGTTTCCTGGACTTGCCAGGGATCAACAGGTCCGCGTGGTGGAGCAGGTAATGGCCTGCGCGCGGCCAGCGCGACCGATCGCACTGACTGCGGGAGCAGGGCGGTAGAAATCGCATCACCACGAGGTTGAGGAAAGTATTGCCCGCCGCCTGAAAACGCCTGGGTGCCTCGCCTCACTTTTCAAATGACGCCATTCGAAGATGAAGCTTCTCGACTTGTATTACCTGATCAAACCGGCGATCCCGCACCACCTCCGGCTCGAACTCCGAGCGCAAATCGCGGCCCGGCAACGGCGGCGGAGCACGGGCGTATGGCCCATCCAGGAACAGGCGGTGCGCCGGCCCGACTGGTGGACTGCATGGCCTGATGGAAAGGCCTTTGCTTTCGTTCTGACGCATGACGTCGAGGGGAAGAAGGGCATGGAGCGCTGCAAGGCCCTGGCCGAGTTGGAGACCGGACTAGGGTTTCGCTCGTCGTTCAACTTGGTTCCAGAGGGTGAATACCAGACTCCTCCATCTCTCCGGGCGTTTCTCGCCGATCGCGGTTTCGAAGTCGGGGTTCACGATCTACACCATAACGGCACTCTATACTGCTCGCAGGCCGGCTTTACGGCCGCAGCCGCAGTTATAAATCGGTACCTCGAGTGTTGGGGTGCGGAGGGATTCCGGTCGGCGTATATGTTCCATAACCTGGAATGGTTGAAGGAGCTTAACATCCTTTACGACGCCTCGACCTTCGACACCGATCCGTTTGAGCCCCAGCCGGATGGCGCAAATACGATTTTCCCTTTCTGGATTGGACGAACGGACGGGAGTGGCTATGTCGAGCTGCCTTACACGCTGGCGCAGGATTCAACGCTGTACCTGGTCCTTGGCGAAAAGACGAACGATATCTGGAAACGAAAGCTCGATTGGATCGCGAGAAACGGCGGCATGGCACTGGTCAACGTACATCCCGATTACGTCGCGTTCGGAGCGCGCGCCAGCCGCTCAGAGTTCCCGGCGCGGCTGTACGAGGAGTTTCTCGCCCATGTTTCCAAACAATTCGGTGCTGTTGCCTGGCATGCGCTGCCGCGCGATGTCGCTCGGTTTGTTAAGGACTCAGTGTTGTCCACGCCGAAATGTACCGCGGATGGTGCGGGCGAGGTTGCGTAGACACTAATGGTTTATACTCTGGACCCGCTTGCCGACCCGCGATGGGCGGAGTTCGTCGACCGCCACCCTTCAGCTTCCGTATTTCATACTCCTGCCTGGCTTTCAGCGCTGCAAAGGACGTATGGGTACACGCCCCTTGCCTACACCACCTCGCCGCCGTCGTCATCTCTCTCCAACGGCATTGTCTTCTGCCAGGTCAAAAGCTGGGTAACCGGCCGCCGCTTGGTCTCGCTTCCGTTTTCGGACCATTGTGAGCCGCTGCTGGACTCCGCGGGCACTGCCTCCGCAGTGGCGGACGAGCTCCAACGGGGTGTGGAGGCGCGCAAGTGGAAGTATGTGGAGATCAGGCCCGCGACCGAGATGCCGCGGCTTAACGGTGCTGTAAAACTTCCCCACTGTTACCTGCACGTGCTCGACTTGCGCCCGGCGCAGGACGAAATACTACGGCGGACCCATAAAACTGCCGTTCAACAGCCGGTCAGACGCGCAGAGCGTGAGGGGCTTGTATATGAGACCGGCAACTCGGAACGTCTGCTACGTGCCTTTTACAGCTTAATGGTTAAGACGCGCCGCCGCCACCAGGTGCCACCCCAGCCCATTCAGTGGTTCAGGAATCTGGTCGCTTGCATGGGCGAGCGGTTACGAATTCGAGTAGCGCTCAAAGATGGTTGCGAGATTGCCAGCATTCTAACCTTGCAGCACAACGATGAAGTTGTCTACAAGTACGGCTGTTCGCATACGGCGTTCCAGAACCTGGGAGGTACGGCATTTTTGCTATGGAGAGCAATATCCGAAGCAAAATCGGCGGGACTGACACAGATGGATTTCGGCCGCTCAGACGCGAACAATCCCGGGCTGATCGCTTTTAAAGACCGTTGGGGAGCGAAATCCCGTGAGCTTACCTACATGCGCTGGTCTCGAGACCAGTTTCGCGATATGACCAAAGAGCGCTCGGCCGGTCTCGTGAAGCGGCTGTTCGGCATCATGCCGGATGCTGTTTTGCAGGCCACCGGCCGTATCCTTTATCGCCACATTGGCTGACACGCAAACTTGTAACCTCGACGTCGGTCTCTACGTCAGCTAGGTGATGAATCTGCGGTTCGGCGGTCAACTCACGACGTTACCGCGGGCCCGGCCAAGGCAAAACCGATGAACGCTTGCATGTTGGCTTACGCGCACTACGTTAACGACGCCCGAATCAAATCTTATGTCCGCACGCTTGAAGCAGAGGGACACCGGGTCGACGTTATTGCACTACGGGCTGATGGCGAGTCGGCCGTGGAACGGAGGCCTACGGGAACAATTTTCCGGGTCCTGGAGAAATATCAGGGCAGCACCAAGTTCCTGTACGTCTGGTCGTACCTGGCATTCTTCGTCAAAGCCGCATTCCTACTGGTCCGGCTCTCGTTTCGCCACAGGTACGACGTGGTTCACGTGCACAACATGCCAAATCTCCTCGTGTTTGCGGCCGCGGGTCCGAAGCTCCTTGGCGCGAGAGTGATCCTGGATGTGCACGATCTGATGACCGCCAATTACATGGCGAAGTTCAACGCGGGGGAAACGTCCCTGGCGGTGAAGGTCTTGAAACTCGAGCAAAGGCTCTCAGCACTCTACGCCGATCACGTATTCTGCGCAGACCACAACCAGCAGGACTATCTTTGCCAAAACTGCGGGATTCCACGGCAGAGAATTACCGTAATGCTGAACCTCCCGAACGCGGACGTGTTCAACAAGGTCACGCCCAAAAGAGCAAGCGAGGAACCAGGCAATGTGTTCCGCCTGGTTTACCACGGGACAATCGCGCATCGCCTGGGCATTGACCTCATTGTCAGGGCCGTGGGCATTGCAGCCATCCGCATTCCCGTGGAATTCTGGGTATACGGTTCCGGGGATTACCTGCCAGAGGCCGTCGCTTTAGCCTCCCAGTTGGGCCTTCAAGAAAAGGTTCATTTTAACCGGAAATTCTTTCCTGTTGAGGATATACCCGAGATGGTCGGCGGCATGGATCTCGGAGTCATCGGGAACAGGAGGAATCTCGCCTGCGACAAATACATGCTGCCCGTCAAACTCCTCGAATATGTGTACCTGGGGATTCCGGTAATTGCGCCGCGGCTGGATGTCATTATGAGATACTTTGATGACTCCATGGTCCGGTATTACCAGCCTGAGAACGTGGACCAGATGGCCGAGGCAATCGTGGCGTTGTACCAGGACCGAGCGGAACGCGAACGCCTCTCGCATGCCGCGGCGCGGTTTTACGAAACGAACAATGTCGGCGCCAGGGCGCGCCTCTACCTGGATCTTGTGACTCCACCAATTGTCGCCCCACACGTCCGGGCTTCCGCGCGGCATCTGTGACGCCGGACTCAGCCACCCACCGACAGCACCGAACCCGATAGGGCCGGATGTGACGGCCCGCCCGAAACCGCTTCCTGATAATGCCCACGCCAAGCAAGCACATTACAGTCTGCATCTGTACGTATCGCCGCCCCGAGTTGTTGAGAGCGCTGTTAGACGATCTTGCGAAACAGGAGACCGACAATCGCTTCACGTACTCCATTCTGGTTGTCGATAACGATCATCGCCGTTCGGCCGAGGCCGTAGTGTCTGATTTTAGAACCCGGCAGACGGTTCGGGTTGAATATGAAGTCGAACCTGAGCAAAACATCGCGATGGCGCGTAACCGGGCGATCGAACGCGCAGAGGGGGACTACATCGCCTTTATTGATGACGACGAATCACCTGTTCAACCATGGCTGCTAACGCTTTTTGAAACCTGTGAGAGGAACCGCGTGCATGGCGTTCTCGGGCCCGTACACCCGGTTTATGCCACACCTCCACCGGCATGGGTCATATCGGGGAAGTTTTATGATCGCCGGACCTATCCAACCGGTTTCGTTATAGACTGGCGCAAGGGGCGCACGGGCAATGTCCTCTTGAAGAAGCAAGTGTTTACCGCCGTCCAGCCCCCGTTCAGGCCCGCATTTCGCACGGGAGAGGATCAGGATTTCTTTCGACGGGCGATCGAACGGGGATGCGTCTTCATCTGGTGCGATGAGGCAGTCGCATACGAGGTCGTTCCGGCCGCCCGTTGGAAACGCTCCTTTCTGCTGAGACGAGCCCTCCTCCGAGGCTATACCTCCTTAGCCCATCCGACGTTCGGTCTCCGCGACATCCTGACTTCAGTCATAGCTGCGCCGGCATACGTATTGGCGCTTCCATTCGCTTTGACCTTGGGACACGGCAGGTTCATGAGCATTTTGGTGAGGTTATTCGATCATCTGGGCAGGCTGTTAGGAGTGGTGGGAATCAACCCCGTTAAAACGCCCTACATAACATCGTAGTTCGAGTTCCGACACATATGAATACCGCACGCCAGGAGTCTTTCATCGCTTGCCCTAGTGACCTTATCCTAGTTACCGGCTCGACTGGTTTCATCGGGCGTAGAGTTGTCAATGCTCTCCTTGATTTGGGGTTTTGGAATCTCCGCTGCCTTGCGCGGCCGTCCAGCACTATGACGGGGCTGGATGCGGTCCTGCGTGCACACGCTAACAGCGCGCAAGTCCAGGTCGTCACCGGCAATCTCCTCTCTACCCAGGAGTGCGCGGCCGCGGCGAGGGGGGCGAGGGTTGTGTTTCATTTGGCTGCTGGGCGCGGTGCAAAGTCGTTTCCCGATGCATTCTTGAATTCGGTGGTGACGACCCGAAATCTCCTGGATGCCTGTATCGCGCACCCCGACCTCCGCCGGTTCGTCAACATAAGTTCTTTCGCTGTTTACAGCAACTCTGGTAATCCGAAAAGCGGGGTACTGGACGAGTCGTGCCCGGTCGAAGAGCATCCTGAATTGCGCGGCAATGCGTACTGTTTTGCCAAGGCGGAGCAGGACAAGCTCGTGGTCGAGTACAGCCGGCGTTTTGGCCTGCCTTATGTTCTAGTCCGGCCTGGTTATGTCTGCGGTCCGGGCAACCCCGGCATCCACAGCCGGGTCGGCATTGATACATTTGGAATTTTTCTTCATCTTGGCGGCGGCAACCGAATCCCGGTCACGTACGTGGACAATTGCGCTGAGGCAATCGTGCTGGCGGGCCTCACCAATGGGCTCGACGGGGAGGTGTTCAACGTCGTCGACGACGGCTTGCCCTCCAGCCGGGCGTTTCTGCGCCTCTATAAGGAGCAGGTGAAGTCCTTCCGGTCCATTTACGTCCCCCATACCGTCAGCTATTTGTTGTGCGCACTGTGGGAATGGTATTCCAAGTGGTCAGAGGGGCAGTTGCCACCCGCGTACAACCGCAAGGCCTGGCGCGCGTCCTGGAAGAAGACCACGTACAGCAACGCCAAGCTGAAAGAGCGGGCCGGCTGGCGCCCGGCTGTCCCGATGAGCGAAGCACTCCAATGCCATTTTGCGGGCTGCCGTGAAGGAGCACAACATGCTTAGGGTTGGAATCGTCGGGTGCGGCAAGATCGCGGACGATCACGCCGAGCAGATCCAGCGGATCAGGGGTTGTGAGATTGTTGGTGTCTGCGATCGCGAGCCGATGATGGCTCGCCAGTTGTACCAGCGGTTTCCAGTCAGGCAGTATTTCAGCGATGTGAATGAAATGCTGACCACTGCCCGGCCAGATGTCGTGCATGTTACGAGCCCACCGCAGAGTCACTTCAACATTGCAAAGGCATGCCTTGCCGAAGGTTGCCACGTCTACGTGGAAAAGCCGTTCACGCTTTACGCGCACGAGGCTCGGGACCTTCTCAACTTCGCCGACGCCCGGGGCCTGAAGGTGACCGCGGGCCATGACGACCAATTCAGACACTCGGCCCGCCTCATGCGGGAACTCATTCGCAGCGGCTTCCTCGGCGGTCCTCCTCTTCACATGGAGAGCTACTTCTGTTACGAGTTGGGCCGCAACTCGTATGCGGGCCCGCTCCTGAGCGACAAGAACTACTGGGTCCGAAAACTCCCGGGCGGTTTATTGCATAACGTCATCAGTCACGGCATCGCCCGAATCGCGGAGTACCTCACAACCGAGATGCCACAGGTGATCGCCTATGGCTTCATCAGTCCCCTCCTGCGGAGTTTGGGCGAGACGGAACTCATCGACGAGCTCAGGGTCATCGTCGCGGAAGAACAAAGAGTGACAGCCTATTTCACGTTCTCTTCCCAGATCCGCCCGGCCCTGCACCAGTTTCGGGTATTCGGAAGCAAGAATGGCCTGATGATCGACCAGGATCAGGAAACCCTCATCAAACTGCGCGGCGAGAGATACGTCAGCTATGTCGAGAAGTTTGTTCCCCCGCTGAGCATGGCCCGGGAGAGCTTCGGGAATGCGATCACGAACGTTCGCCGGTTTCTCAGGCGGGACTTCCATATGAAGTCAGGCATGAAGTACCTGATCGAGTCATTTTACAGGTCCATCACTGAAAATCTTCCGCCGCCCATTCCCTATCGCGAAATTCTCCTCACCGCGGGGATCATGGATCAAATCTTCACCCAGATTCGAACGAAGCCTGAATTGTGCCCGGCCGGACACGCCTCGCTGGAGGCCAGATAGCCATGAATGATGGCGCCGTAATAGAAGCATCCCGAACAATCGAGACAAGGGGAAGTTCCAAGTTCATGAGAGTGTCGGTGTTCGGGCTCGGCTACGTCGGATCCGTTTCCGGTGCATGCCTTGCGCAGATGGGTCACCAGGTCATTGGCGTCGATGCGAATGCATCCAAGGTCGCGATGATCAACCAGGGTCTGCCTCCGGTCATCGAGGCAGGGATGCCGGAACTTCTCTCGAAGGTTACCCAGTCCGGCGCGTTCCGGGCGACGGGAGTCTGGCAGGACGCTATTGCGGCCACCGATGTGGCTTTGGTTTGCGTCGGAACGCCGAGCAGGCCGAACGGCAGCCTGTCTACCGACCTCGTACAACGGGTCAGTCAGCAGATCGGCGCCGCGCTCGCGGACAAGGACACGTATTTTGTCGTCATCATCCGCAGCACGGTGCTTCCGGGCACGGTCGAACGGCTGGTCATTCCCACTCTGGAGGCGTGCTCGGGCAAGGTCGCGGGGCGGGATTTTGGCGTGTGTATGGTGCCTGAATTCCTGCGTGAGGGAACGTCGGTTGAGGATTTCTATAACCCGCCACGCACGGTTATCGGCGAACTGGATTGCCGTTCCGGGGAACAGGCTGCCGCGGTGTTCGCCGGCATCCGGGGGCCGCTGTTTCGGACGAGTATTCCGGTTGCGGAAAGCCTGAAGTACGCAGATAACGCGTTTCACGCCATCAAGGTGACATTTGCGAACGAGATCGGAAATATCTGCAAGGCGGCCAACTGCGATAGTCATGAAGTGATGAAGATCTTCTGCGCGGACACCAAGCTGAACCTTTCACCGTATTACCTCAAGCCGGGATTCGCTTTCGGAGGTTCGTGCCTTCCCAAGGACTTGCGGGCGCTCACCTACCACGCTCACAGCCTGGATGTACCGACGCCGCTACTTGACGCCATCCTTGTAAGCAACCGGAAGCAGATTGAGCGTGTCACAACCCTGCTGCAGGAATACAAGGGCTGCTCTCTCGGCTTCCTCGGGCTGAGCTTTAAGCACGGAACCGATGATCTGCGGGAAAGCCCGATTCTGGAAGTGATCGAAACCATGATCGGCAAGGGGTTCCGGGTGAGCATCTACGACGAGTTTGTGTCGATCGCCCGCCTGGTCGGCGCCAATAGGGAATACATTCAAAAGGAGATTCCTCACGTGTCGTCCCTGATGCGGGCGTCGGTCGAGGAGCTCCTTCTCGAGTCCGATGTCGTCGTGGTCAGCAATGCAAGCGACAAATTCCGGGATGCCTTGGCGCATACAAGCCGGACGGATCAGGTCTTCATCGATCTGGTCCGGATCATGGACAATCACAAGGCATTGAATGGCCGATACCATGGCATCTGCTGGTAGCGTAAGTACAACACCCCGGAACCGCCCCACACTCGCGGTCCAGGCTGCCAAAGCCCCGAGGCGCGTGCTGCTGATTTCAAACCGGCTCATGCACTATCGTGTGTCGGTATACAACCATTTCTGGCGGGAGTTTCGGCAAGCCGGATGGGAGTTTGTGGTCTTAACAAACGAGGTGCACCGGCAGAACCAGAATCGCAGCCAGTTCGAGCTGATCGAGCTTCCTTTCGATTTTCTCCGGTACAGGGCGGAAGTCCGCCGGATCAAGCCTGATGCGGTTATTCTATTCCTGCACCTGAAAGACCGGATACTCTGGCCGCTCATTCACTGGCTGAAGCTGTCCGGAATCCCGGTTGCCCTCTGGACCAAGGCGCGGAACCTGGACGACCCCGATAATCGCTTCCGCAACGCGCTATTTGATTACCTGCATATCATCAGCGACGGCCTGATTCTGTACACCTCATCTCTCCGCCGCTTCATCCCGAAGCGGTACCACGGGAAAGTATTCATCGCTAATAACACGATAAACTTCCACGACTTTCCCGTAATCGAAGACTCCAGGGAACAGATCAAGCGCGATCTTGGGATCCCCTTTCCAAGGGTGGTGCTGTTCGCCGGCCGTATCGGAGAAGAAGGTAACCGCAAGAAGGTCGATCATCTGATCGATATGTTCCGGGGACTCCAACGGCCCGACGTAGGCCTGGTCATCGTCGGCTCAGGTTTGGGAGACGAACTCCGCGCGCGGATAAACCCGGTGAACACCCGTTACCTTGGCGAGGTCCACGATCCCAATAACTACCAGATTAGCCGAATTTTCAAGATGGCGGACGTCTGTTCGATTCCCGGGCACGTCGGCCTTGGTCTAAATCAGGCGTTTTTCTGGGGCTTGCCGATGGTGACTGAACTGGGAAACCAGCCACCGGAAATCGAGTACCTCCGCGACGGCGAGAATGGCTTTATTGTGCCCGCAGATGACCGCCTTGCTCTGCGCGACCGCATCCTCCGGCTGATCGATGACGATGCGGAACGCAGGCGAATGTCGGAGAATGCCCGTAGGGACATCCTCGCGCAGGCGTCTATCGAGGGAATGTTCACAGGCTTTCTTTCCTGCGTCCAGCATATTTCACGTCAAGCATCCACTCCGGCAACCATTGAAAGGAATTTTCTCAATGACTCCCAACACGAAGGCCTTGGAAACGCGCCTTGAGTCTTATGTTCCCGCTGTAGCGATATCGGCGCAGGGTATGGAGCGGCTGCTCAAGAGCGCCGCTGCCGTGCAGGGCTGGGTCGAGAAGCACAACTATAAGGGATACGAGCCGTTCGACGGCCTGTCGAGCCCCCTGAGGCGCTGGACCTTCGGAAACCTTCTGGCGGAACGGATCCTTCAGCAGGCAGTGAGGCAGTCGCCCCTCAATATTCGGCCGCTCATCGGGATCAAGCCGCTCGATTCCACCAAGGGCCGCGGGATGATGGCTTGGGGGTACCTCCTGCTATATCGCACGACGCACGTGATTGACCACTGGAGAAAGGCCGTAGACTGCCTCCGCTGGCTGGACACGCATAAATCGCCTAAATTCCAGACGCATAGCTGGGCGAACTACTTCGATTTTTCTAGCCGCGGCGGAGCCTACCACAAAGACGACAGCATCATCGTCTGGACAAGCCATATCGCGCAGACGTATTTGGAGGCCTTCGAACAATCGCAGGACCAGTGGTTTCTCGATATCGCGTTGAGCGCGTGCGACTGGATCATGTCGCTTCCGCGGGAGAAAACCGGCGGTGGTGACTGCATCAGCTACTTTGCCCACGGACAGGAGTCGATCCACAACGCCAACATGCTTGGAGCGGCTGCCCTGGCGCGAGCCTCCCGGCATGCGCAACGGCGCGACTACGCGGAGGTGGCGCATGCTGCGATCCGGTACAGCTGCTTACGCATCTTGCCCAATGGCGCCTGGTGGTACGCGGAAGAAGACCAGTATCACTGGATCGACAACTTTCATACGGGTTATAACCTTGACAGCCTCAAGTGCTACATCGACTATACAGGCGATACCGAGTTCGCGGCCGATCTGAAGCGCGGCCTCGAGTTTTTTAAGGACCACTTCTTTGAGGCTTCCGGCCGTCCGAAGTACTACCACAATCGCGCGTACCCGATCGATATCCAGTGCGCTTCGCAGGCAATCGACACGCTATCCTATTTCGGCGCGGAGGACGCTGAGTCGCTGGCGCTCGCGCTCAAAGTAGCCGATTGGACAATTCGGAACATGCAAGACCGGGGCGGCTTTTTTTATTACCGCACGTATCCGATCGGCGTCACCGCCCGGACGCCCATGTTGCACTGGGGACAGGCCACCATGTTCAAAGCGCTCGCGCATCTCATTTCCCGCCTTTCGCCGCCCGCGGCCGAATAACGGGGATCCGCCAATGGCTCAATCGAACGAGACCGGAAAGAAGATCGCCAGCGATCTCGCGGCGAAAATAGGAGCCCGGATGGGAGTGGGTTGGGGATGCGCGCTCTCGGGAGTCTCACTGGTGGTCCCTTACTACCATATGGTGAGCGACGAGTACGTCCCGCATGTCAGCCCTATGTACCGCTTCCGGCGCGTGGCAGAGTTCACCGCGGATCTGGAGTACCTGCTGCGACATTTCCAGCCGGTAGGCCTGCAAGACATCGTCGACCACCTGGACGGCAAACGCGCGCTCGGCCCCCGCTCGTTTCATCTCACTTTCGACGACGGGTTCCGGGAAATGCACGACGTGGTCGCACCGATTCTGCGCCACGCCGGCGCGCCCGCGACATTTTTCGTTAACACGGCGTTTCTGGACGGCGGCGGCATCGCCCACTATAACGCCCTCGGCCTGCTGCTGGGCCGGGTAGAAGGGCGGAAGGTGCCGATTACCGCGCGCCGGCTGGCGCATTTCCAGTCTCTTCTGCCGCCGGTGGAACGAGGGCGGGACGCCTCGCTGCGCGCGCGGATCTTTTCCGTCCGCCAAACGCAAAGCGCTCTCGTGCGCGATCTGGCGGAGGCTCTGGAAGTCGATCTGGACGGTTACGTGCGCGAGCGGCAGCCCTATCTATCCTCCGAACAAGTGAGCTCGTTGCTGCGCACGGGCTTCACCATCGGGGCGCATAGCCACGATCATTACCGGTACACCGAACTCTCTTTGGAGAACCAAATCGAGCAAACGCGAACCAGCATGCGGTTTCTGGAACGCCGGTTTGGAATTAAGCCAAGGGCGTTCGCCTTCCCTTACAGCGATAACGGGATTGGCGCGCCATTTTTTTCCGCTGTCTTCTCCGAGCTCTTGTTAGACGTCACGTTCGGAACTGAGGGGCTCTTTTCTCACTTTCATCCTCGGAATATTGAGCGAATGAGCATGGAAAAGACCGAATCGCCCGCGGCTCAAATCTTGGCGCTGCAGTTTGCCCGTGCGGCATACTTCAGGCTGCGCGGGCGTACCGCAGTTACGCCTGGGGATAATTCCAGCCAGACTCCAGCGTGACTTTGCGCTGCCGCCGCCGGAAAATTTCCCGGAAGCGGTCCGCCCCGAATCGCATGAGCGACCGTCCCGTCCGGCTGGATTGTTGCACGCCGCGGCGGGATCCCCCCAATGTGCCCACGCGTGATGCCTAGACCAGCGCGGGAAGCCTCGAATTTGAAAGAGCCGATTGTTCGCGCGGCGAGTCAGAAACCCTCGCCATGGATCTGGGTGCCATTCGTCTGGTTGTTCATTGCCAGCACCCGAGGCCTGACCGAGTGGGACTCGGCTCAGCACGCGCTCAGCGCCGCCAACGACGCGGATGTGTCCGGCGACCCCCTGGATCGCGCCGTGCTGATGGTGTTGCTGATTCTCGGTCTGTTCGTCTTGAACCGCCGGAAGCGCCAAGTCAAGAGGATTCTCCTTGGCAATAAATGCTTGATGGTCCTGTATGGCTACATGTTGCTCAGCGCCGTATGGTCGAATTTTCCGGGAATCACATTCCGGAGATCATTCCGATCCATGGGAGTGTTGGTCATGGTTCTGGTCGTGCTTACGGAAAACGTTCCGCTCAGCGCGATACAGGCGCTGCTCAGGCGCCTTTTTCTGCTGCACATCCTGGGGGACATTGCCTCGATTAAGTATTTCAGGAACCTCGGCGTTGCATATAACTGGGCTGGCTCAGAGGAGGAATGGGTTGGACTCACCAACCAGAAAAACAATCTCGGCCAAATGGCGATGTGCAGCGGCCTTGTTTTTGCCTGGCAGGCGCTTCAGAACCGAAAATGGAAAGTGCTGGTTCCAAATTTGTTGATGATCGCGCTCACGCTATGGGTGCTGCGGGGTTCTAAGAACTCCCACAGCACCGCCGCGATCCTCGGATTCATTGTCAGCGCCGCTATCATCCTAAGCCTGCAGTTCATCAAAAAACGGGCCCGGCATTCCAAGCGTCTTCTTCTCGCCGGACTGGCGGCATCCATGGTGGCGGGGCCGATCGTTTACGCCGGTTTTCAAGCCTTCGACACCACTCCGGTCGGCGCTGTGATGGAGGCTACAGGCCGGGACATGACCTTCACCGATCGCACCCTCATTTGGACCGACGTGCTCAACAACGCGAAGAAGAGGCCCGTCCTGGGCGTAGGCTACGGCGCGTTCTGGGTTGGCTTCCTCGGACACGATCTCTACCCGCTCCCGAACTGGGATCGAAAGACGCCGGCCTGGCGCCCGAATGAAGGGCACAACGGTTTTGTGGACGTTTATGTCGACCTCGGCGCGGTGGGAATCGCACTTCTGCTCATTTTCATTTGTTCCGCTTTCGCCGGCGCACTGGACGACCTTCAGGATAATTTTGAACTCGGCAGGATCCGTCTTGCGCTTTTGGTGGCCATCCTGCTGAACAATATCGCCGAGTCGACCATTTTGAACGGCACGCAGGCCCTCTGGTTTTTGTTTCTTCTCGTCGCCGTCAATACCCCCTTTCGAAGGCGCCGGCCCCCCGATTCCGAAACAGCGCAAGCCGAGGTTAACGGACCATGGAAAACGTGCAACGTCTGATCAGCCGCGCCTGGCGTTATGTCGTTCCCAGGGCTAGTAAGGAGCGCTACTTCTCAGCCACGAAATGGGATGCGCAGTGGTCTAATGGCTATGATTTGAATCTGGCCCGAGAGGATGCGCGCTACGGAGCGCTGATCGCGTTGATGCGCCGGCATGAGGGGGATGGTCCCATCTTGGATGCCGGTTGCGGCGATGGGCTGCTCGCGGCCCGGTACCGGAAGATTAGCGACGCCCGAATCGTCGCTTTCGACTACTCGGCGGCCGCGATCGAGCTGGCCCGAGCGCGGGAGCTGACGGGAGTCGAGTTCTTTTGTGCGGATAGCCGGACCTACCGGCCGAACGAGCTGTTCTCGATGATCGTGCTGAATGAATCCCTGTATTACATCGACGACTATCAGGGCGTGATGAGGACGCTTTCCGGAGCTTTGTTGCCTGGAGGGCTCTTCATCGTCTCCATGCATGACGCCAGCATTACGAGGCGAATATGGAAGAACATCCAACGGGTTCATGAGCCGGTAGACGGCGTCGGCATCGAGCACGAACCTACCGGCGGCCGGTGGCGGATTCTAGCGCTGCGGCCTAAAGCGTAGAGGCTTTAGTACACCACAGCGGTGGGATTGGCTGGAGGCGCTGGTGCGCTCGAGCTGCCAGAGCTACCAGCGGTAATACTCGCCCCAAGATAGGTGGCTTCCGCCGGATTTACTCCGTAGACGGGACTTTGATCATATCCAACAACCGGCCAACGGCAGCTTCCGAAAAACGACGGCTTTGATGCGTAGTAAAGCGAATTCGCGATGGTCTCGTTGGCCGTTGCCCCATCCCAATAAGCTACCCCCAAGGTCTTATAGTCGTAGTTGCCATAGCGGATGATCGTGCCCGAGGAACTGGCACTGCTGCCCAACGACCCGCCGTAGCTATATACTCCGGGCGCGCTCGCCTGCTCGTAGCCACAGGAATTCGTAGCGCAGGTGATGGAGAGCGTGGCATTCGACCAATTCGCATGCCGCGGAGCCGTCGATGTGACCGCGCACGAGTTGTTCGCACCCGTCGGGATCGCGCTCAATCCGAGCACGTTCCCGACGACCGAATAATATTGCTGCCCTTGGTACAAATCAACGGCATCGAAGCCGATCGACGGCGATGGATAGGATTGAAGAATCGACGACGTCGGAGTCCAGTTTTCGGTTTCGTCGCCCCAAAACCAGTTGCGCCAATAAACGACATGCGACGTTGTTCCCCAAAAATCGTCGGCCGCCAAGTGAGAAATTACATTGCCCTCGAATAAGTTGAAAAATGGGTGTGCGCCATGCGAAGTCCGCGCGGATCCCACATAGGTGGAGTCGTCCGTATACATGTCGTCCATGTAGTTGTAAAGAACGGCTACCCCCGATCCCCCGCCCTGAAAAACGATGCTATGCCGGTTATGCCGGAGAATATTGTTTTCGACTTTATGATCGCCGTTCGTGAACTGGAAATACACACCATACCCGGCGCCGGACGCACCTGAGCGTTCGTCGTGGAAATAGCTATCGCGGATCTCGTTGCCATAGCTGAAATCGAGCTCCATGTGGGCCGATCCGGAGCTACTTCCGGTCACGAAGGTTTCAACGCTTCTAACCCAACAATAGAGGCAGCCCTGCAGGAGTATGATCTGACCCGCACCGATATCATTGTGCGAGCCGTCGATTCGCAGGTTTTCGAAGCCAGCCTTTTGAGTCGGGAAAGTGATCGTATCGTACTTTGCGCCTGCGGGCTCGGTTTGACCTTGTACGGTTACCGAGGCGGTGTAGGGCGTGTAGTACAGCGGCTTGCTGATGGCCACTACAGATCCCGACCCTCCCGTTCCGCTGTTAATAGCTGTAACCTGGACGATCTGCTGTTGAACGTAAAATCCGCTGTTGTCGCCGCACCAGTTGCAGGTACCGTCTGTCCCGGTGTCGTTGATCAATGCGGGATTATCGTTGCCGAAAATCTTTATCCATTGGCCGACGCTGACGCTTCCGGAACCGATGGTTACGGTCGTATCCCCCTTTTGGGGAGTGCCGGAAAGGCTGTACGGAGAGGGTATAACACCGTAACTGGTGTAGCCGCTAATGGTGGACGGGTATGAGAAATTCTGGGTAGTGAATTGGCCGCTTGCGCCCAGAATCATCGTGGTCGAATTCGCATCCGCTGTGGGCAGATACTTCCCGTATACCGGCTCAGGCTGCGCCCCGCGCAAGACGACATAGCTTTTGAGCCGAACTGTACTGTTCACCAGATACGTTCCGGCGGGAATCACCACCGCTGTCGGATTTGCCGCGGTTCCCGGTTGGCTATTGATGCAACTCTGAATTGCCGGTCCGTCATCGGTTGTGCCATTTCCGGCCAAGCCGGTGCAAGTGACCGCCGTATAGTTTGGCAACGCACCGCCGTTCCATAGATCAGACCCTGCCGTCCATTGAATTACACGGCAATTGGCTGGACACCCAGTGTTGCTGTTCGGGAGAGCGTAAGCAGTCTGCGCCATGAGGAGGTTCCGCCCAACGGGCGCGACACCCATCAACATTAGGGCTAACAACGCCAAACCGATTTTTATCATCTTCATGAACATTCTTCCGCTGTGGCTGGTCGGAACCGTCGTAGCGCGTAGACGCGTTTAAGCATCTGCTCATTACGAACTACTGGGACCGGCCTTTATATATCCTACCCGGATCGTAGCATCGCTCGACACTTGCGGCAATACTGAATTCGGTTATGTGGTTGGAGTTGCCGGGCGGGGGAACCGTCGCGGCGTTCCGGGAGCGCAGCCGGCTCTCGGCCCGGTGGGGTGCCGGGCCTCTGTGCTGAGGTCACGGCAGCCGGTCTGCGGGGCTGAAGGTCAGGATCGGTCATTCGGCATCGTAAGGCACTGGGAATCGGCTCCTAAGGAAAAATCTCACCATATGCCTGACGAAGGTAATATGGTCGCTACGAACTTTCGGGGGATGCCGAGCTGGGAAAAGTGTACCAGCTATTGGGAGCGAGTCCAAATCGTCTTCCATTTTTGAGCGTCTACTCGAGCGTTTTCGCGCGTCGGCACGCTAAGTCATTGAAATGACGGGTCACTGCTGGAGAATCGTCTGGCAGCCTAACTGCGTTCGGTGTCGTGCCGGAGACTGCCAAGCGGCGAATCCGGAGGGTGGAAAGGACCCCATGGCAAAATGACAACCCGCAAAAACATAACAGACCTTCGAAAGGCGAGGACGACCGCGGCTTCCTGGCCCGAACCCCGTGTGCAGCGACCGGGTTTAGAGGTATTTCTGACTTCGCCCCGGCCGACGTTGCCGCTCCGCACGGGAGCTGCCTTAAGACCGATTCTCGAAGTGCAAGCGAGGACACATGACCGCCAACCGTAATCAATCGCCTTCTCCCCGCATACTCATGCTTTCCCAAAGGAATCTGTATGAGCAGATGGTCTGGAGAGCTTCTTTCCTGGAGTTTGAACAGATTCTGCAGCAGATCGATTCCGTAGAAGTTGCTGCGCCAGGCCGCAGGCCTTGGTACCGGAATGGGAAAAGGCTGGCGCTGCGGCTCGGGGAACGATTCAAGACGCCGATCAATCCCGGCGTAGAGCCTGTAAAGCTAACCAGAGATTACGATCTCTTTTTCACGGTATGTGAAAAGGCCTCCGAGCTCCTTCATGTCCAAGCCGTAAAGGGTTGGAGGGATCGCTGCAAGACGTCCTTCTGCCTGTTGACCGAGTTTTGGGTTAAGGACATGGCGGAACACAAGAGTTGCCTGGAGGTACTGCGTCAGTTCGATCACGTGCTCTTCATGTTCAACACCAACGAGCCGTTTCGGAAGTACCTTCGCGGCACAGGTCGTTACATGCCTGCAGGAATAGACGCCCTCCGCTTCTGTCCGTACCCCAATCCGCCGGCGCGCTCAATCGATGTACTGAGTATTGGCCGGCGGTCGGAAAAGACCCACCAGGCGCTCTTGCGGCTCGCTGCCGAAGAGGGCATCTTCTATGTCCATGACACCATAGACGGCCTGCAGGCCTACGATATCGCACAGCACCGCCGGATGATGGCCGACATGCTAAAACGGACCCGCTACTTTCTAGTAAATCCCGGCAAGATCGACAAACTCGAGGAAACGGGAGGCCAGGTCGAGTTCGGTTACAGATACTTTGAAGGCGCCGCTCCAGGCACCATCATGGTTGGGGAAATTCCACAGAATCAGGAATTCGGCAAGATCTTCCACTGGAATGATGCAGTCATCGAGATGCCTTTCGATTCCGAAAATATCGGTGACATCATGCAACAACTAGATCGGCAGCCCGAGAGACAGGCGGACATACGCCGGACCAACATGACGGAAGTGTTGCTCCATCACGATTGGGTATATCGTTGGGAAACCGTGCTTCAAATAGCGGGGCTCCAGCCTTTGCCCGCTTTGGCCAGGAGGAAAGAGGAATTATCCCGGCTTGCTGCGCTGGTGCAGGAGAGGGGAACAGTCGCCCGGTCGGCTGTTACGCCGTAGGCAGTGTCTCAAAGCAACATCTTGCGGCAGTAGAACGCCTCCGCATACCCGCTGGGCGCATTGCATTCCATCCCGCGCAGGCGCATGAGGGCGAGGAAGGTGTTCCGGTCAAACCACCGCTTCGCGTGCTGCGATTGAAACGCCTCCATCAGGTGGCTGATTTTCCGGTCGTAAATCGCGGGCTCGAGCGGTACGAAGACGTTCGGCTGCCCGAGATCGCCGTCGTATTTGGGGATCTCATACTCCAGAATGAAGTGATCCCGGAACGTATTCCAGGTCAATTCCGCAATCAGCCGGTGATCCTGGTGAACGTCCTTCCTGCTGGTGGTGAAGATCAGGTCGGGCGAAAACTTTGTCTTCAGGTCTTCAAACACCGCCTTCACCTCAGCGCCCGCGAACGGCATAAAGCCATCCCGAAAGCTGTTCAGGATTGGACCGCGGAGGTTGACGGACTCCGCGTACAACGCCGCCGACCGTTTCGCTTCCGTCTCGCGAACTCCGATGGCGCTGAATATGACCCAATGGAACGTCGACCCGGGATACTGTTGTGCAAGCTGGAGGATGGCGCCGCCACAACCGATTTCGATGTCATCCGAATGGCACCCCAGGCACAGGACCTGCAGTGCGGAGCCGGAGCCTCCGTTCAGAGTTAGTTTGATCATCAATGAGAGCCTCGTCTTGGGAAACCGCCGGGACGAGTTACGGCGATGTCAAGCCCGGGCATGGGCAACCGATTCCGCACCGGCGCTGGCAAAATGCTCTTGCTGCTCTCGCAGGAGCCTGTCGCAAAGCCGGCCCTCGGGGAGCGCTACATCCGTAGAGGCGATGACGCGATCTTTCGGAATGTCGCTCAGCAGCCGGCAGCCTTCGGAAATGCCCATGGGGAGCGCCCGCTCCTTTCGACTCTGACCGTAATTCTCGATCAGGGCATAGCACGTAAAACCGCCCGGTCCGTCCAGGATTTCGCCTGCCTTAAGGTCGCGCTTGGCAATGGCAATGGATTCGCATGCGGGTTGGCCTAGCGGCGCCACGGTCGCATCATGGAACAGGACCGCCCGCGCGACCGTCAGCGGGATCTCCAGGTGGGGCAGGTGAAACGGGGTATAGAAGGTATAGAGCGGCCCGTCGCCCATTTTGAGGTATTTGAGATAAGCGGCCTTGACCGGGTCCTCGGAATAGCCGACCACAAAAGCCCCGTGCCCCGGCGCGGCGCCGATCAGGAAGTCCACGATGCCTCTGGTGAGCGGCTTATCGGCGAAGAATTGCCGGCTGTCGTTCACATGGCTCAGGGTGGGACCATACATGCCGCGGCGGCCCACTCGGAAACCCGTGGCATTGGCCAGGACCGTCAGTTCCATCGATAGCTTGGTGCCGTCGGCGAAGGACGTCATCGTCGTGGCTTTTTGCCGGTTGGCTTCGGCAAAAGCGCGCTGCGTTTCGGGGGTCCGGTAAGGGTCGTAGAGACCTTTCAGGTTTCCCGCGACGACGGGCTTCAGGCCGATGGAACGAACAAAGCGAATCATGTTCATGGCGACGCCCGGTTCATCGCCGTCGGTATTGGAGTAGACGACGCCGGCGCCGTCCGCATACGATTTCAGAATCGGGCCGAGCGTGGCATCGAGTTCGACGTTGATCAGGATGACGTGTTTCCGGTGCTCGATGGCGCGCAGCACTACGCCGCAACCGAACTCGACCGTGCCCGTGGCTTCGATGATGGCATCGATTCCAGCGGCTTCGCAAACCAGGGCCGCGTTATCGGTCACTGCCATGCACTGGTCCCGAATGGCGGCCTCGAGCGCGGGCACCGTATCCACGGTGCGCACAGTGGTAACGCCCGCGGCGGCCACGGCGGCGTGCGCCGCTGCCGGCGTGCGGTTGGCTATCGCGACCAGGCGCAGGCCGGGAAACGAATGAACGATCTGGTAGGCGATGTTGCGCCCGCTGTATCCGGCCCCGACAATTGCGACACGAACCGGGTTGCCGCTGCGTTCTCTTTCCGCCAGTGCTTTGTCCACAAGTATCATTGCGCCATCTCCTTATCGGGACCTGTCAGGATCCCCCGCGTTGTAAAGTCCGGCCATTCCCTGTCCTGCCGGGAAATCACTTCCACCTCAATGGGCCACACGATTGCGAATTCCGGATCATCGTACCGGACACCAGTGGCCAACTCCGGGTGATAGAACTCGGAGGTGTGGTAATAAATCTCGGAGTTGTCCGCCAGAGTCAGGTAGCCATGGGCAAAACCTTCGGGCACATATAATGCTCTGAAGTTGTCCTGGTTCAGATCCAGGCCGAACCAGCGTTTGAACGTAGGCGACTCGGGGCGAAGGTCCACGATGACGTCATAGACAGCGCCCCTGGTACACCGCACGATCTTGACTTCAGCGTACGGCGGCTTCTGGAGGTGGAGGCCCCGCAACGTCCCCCGCCGGTAGGTGAGCGCCATGTTGGTCTGTAGCAGTTGAAAGGTCAGGTCGTGTTTTGAAAACTCCTCCGCGCACAAGATGCGCGCGAAAAAGCCGCGATCATCCTGGATTTTCCGGGGCTCTATGACATAAGCGCCGGCGAGGGGAGCAGCGGTGAAGATCATCGACTCGGACCTCTCGCAGCGGATGATCCGGCCGGTGCAGGTTCAGGATCAGAAAGGGCCTCATATCGCTCGATTTGGTTTCGGGTGAGGTGGCGGAGATCTTTCCCGGCGCGAAATGCTTTGTACCACTCGACGATCCACTCCAGGGCCGGAGCGAGCGGCAACACGGGACGCCAGCCAAGGTAAGCCGCGGCCTTCGAGGCATCCAATTTGAGCGCGTGGGCCTCCGGCGGGTGCGTGGCCGAATCGGGAGTCCAGGCGGCACCGTCGCCCCACAACCGCACCAGGTCATCCGCAATCCAGGATACCGGCATGGCGTCGCTGTCGGCCGGCCCGAAATTCCATCCGCTCGCGAATTTCGCGCCGGAGGTGAAAAGGCGCTCTGCCAATAGCAAGTACCCGCGCAGCGGCTCCAGGACGAATTGCCAGGGCCGGAATGCGGATGGGTTGCGAATCAGGCAGGGCTGGCCGGCCACGAATGCCCTGATGAGGTCGGGGATGAGTTGATTGGCCGTCCAATCGCCGCCGCCAATGGCATTGCCGGCGCGGGCGCTGGCGAGGGCGACTCCATGGCGGCTTATGGAATCCGCGGGGAAGAACGACTCCCGATAGGCCTTGGTGACGAGTTCGGCGCACCCCTTGGAATTCGAATAGGGATCGCGGCCCCCCATCGGCTCGCTCTCACGGTATCCCCAGACCCATTCCTGGTTTGCGTAGCATTTGTCGCTGGTCACGTTGACGATCGCGCAGGGGCGGCCCCATTGCCGTACCGCTTCCAGAACATGAACCGTCCCCATCACGTTTGACGAGTAGGTTTCGAGCGGGTCCTCATAGCCGCGCCGCACTACGGACTGGGCGGCCAGGTGGAGGATCACTTCCGGACGACATTCCTGCAACGCGGACTTGAGCCGTGCGAATTCCCGGATGTCGCCGTAAATGGAACGTACCGTATCCGCGACATGCGCCTGTTCGAACAGGCTCGGCTCGGTGGGCGGGTCGAGCGCATACCCCGTGACGTCAGCGCCCAATGCGTTGAGCCAGAGGGATAGCCAACTGCCCTTGAAGCCCGTATGGCCGGTCAAAAAGACCCGCCGGCCGTTCCAGAAGGAACGATCCGGCATCAAAGCCCGACGCTCACTCATGCCGCGGCACCTTCGCACCGCCACGGAGCGGGATTATGGATCACCATATCGACGCCGTCGCACGGCTCGCCGTGAGAGAGATCGGCGATCCTGTGGGCGCACTTTCTGGCGCGGGAATTCGGCGTGGCGTATGACAGGTTCTCCTTTACCCAGAAATCCCGCTTGTTGAAGTTATCCGTAACCGCCGGCACATGACCTCCTAAACACTCACACGTCGCGGCTCCGACCGGGGAGCGGGACCTGGCTTCGGCTCGAATTCCCCGAGAATCTGCTGATATTGCACATTTAACAGGGACCGGTATTCGTCCGCTTTGCGCCGCATCTCGATCCGCAAGCGAGGCGCCTGCGATTCCAGGGTGATAAATTGCGCGATCAGGCGCTCCAGATCGACACGCTCGATCGATTGACAGTACTCCCCAAGTCCGCAGGCCTCGAGCAGCGCGTCATTCTTCGGATCGTACGACAACGAGATGGCGGGCTTGCCGAGCATGATGCCGAAAACAAGGTTGTGAAAACGCGGCGAGACGACAAAATCCACCGCCGCCATATGATGTAGCAGGTCTTGCCGGGACGAGATCTCGGGCCCGGTGATGTCCTGAATGCCGTACGTAATGCCCCGCCGTGCCAGACGGGCTTCGAGATCGGCTCGCACCGGAGGGTCGTGACGCATGTCACCCTCCAGAACGCGAACACTATAGCCGCGCTCCAGGAGCCAGACCGTAAACTCACACATCCGGTCGAGATAGCGCTCGTAAGCAGTCTCGTAGTATGTGCTATCGTCCTTGTGCTTGTCTACGAACTTCATAACGCCGAGGCCCACGATGCGCTTGGCATCCGTGCCATCCCGTAAGGAGCTCGGGAAAACGCAGGGCGGCAGACTGAATGCTAGGTCCGGGAAAACAGAATCATTCGGCCGCTCGAAGCCATGCTGTTTGAGCCGCTCCCTCGACTGGCTGTCACGAAAACCCCGATAATCCGCTATGGCGAGGGCCGTCTTGATAAAGATACGGCTGAGGCGCCCATATATAGGACCAACTCCGACTCCTACGAACCGCACTTTACAACCCACTAGTCTAGCAACAACGCTCCACTTAAAGACGTCATAGGGGTAACCGAACGAGGTGGCACAATAGTCCGTCAACATCCCCGTCCCGGTCATCACAATCAGGTCAGTACGCCGCAAGGTCAGAAGGGTACGGGCCCAATCGTAAACTTCGAGAGGTATGCGCCGGAACGCTCCGCGCATAAGCTTGAAGATTAGATTTCCGGCCGGTGGCAGCTTGCGCCGGAGTTGGCGGCAGGCCACCGGAACCGCCGGTAGTCCGTGGAGACGCTCTGTATCCTGCGGATCGTAGCAGATAGCATACACATCCGCTTCCGGCAGTTTGTGCCGGACGTTGTACAGCATGGCCTGCAGGGTGTATTCGTTGCCGATGTTCTGAATTCCGAAGATGCCGTAAAGGGCGATCCTGGGGCGTTTGCCGGATAAAGGTGCGGCATTGCCCGGAGCCGGGGATTTCGGTTCGGTAGCGGCCATATCGTTCTTCTTGCTGGTTCGGCTGACGAGCGTGTCAGAGATGTATCGGAATCCCTGCCGGGCACCCCGGATCGTAGCCCGCGGCCGCTTCAAGCAGAGAGCTGCACCGAGAGCCGCGGCCAGGCCGACCGGCACACATAGGGCCAGTTGGACCAACGGCGCCGCGTGGCCGATCGCATGGTGAACCAGGGATGTCGCCAGGTAAGCGGCTCCCCAGCACGGAGAAAATGCGCCCAGGGCGATCCAGAGATCGGCTGTGCGGACCGGACCGGAACGTCCGGCAATGTGAAAGACAACCGGGAGCACGGCTGCCGGATTGACGATCGCCAGGGATAAGACGACGCCCAGCGGTCCCCAGTGGAGCCCGACGAGGTAAGCGATAACGGTTCCCGGGCCTGCTATGAGATAGGAGTAAAGCTGATCCCGTCCGCGGCCCTGGCTCATGAAGAGCCAGCTAGGCACATACCCGAGTGGTGCGGTGATCGCGACAAGCGCGAATCCGGCAAACAGTTGTACTGCACCCCTCCAGCGGGGCCCCAGGATAATCAGAACCACCGGTTCCGCCATGACCAAGCCTATGGCCGCGCATGGGAATGTAACGAGCACAAGGGCGTCGTACACCTTGAGAAACATGCGCCGGTAGCGCACCGGGTCGGATTGCAATCGGGAAAGCACCGGCACCAGGACCGCGGCCACCGGAGTGGTGATTTGCGAGATCGGCCTGCTGAGCAACACACCCGCCCGGGAGTACAGACCGAGCGCCGAGGCGCCAAAAGTGCGGCCGATCAACATGCTATCGGTATTCGCGGTGACGCAAGCGACCAAATCCGCGACGGTCAGATGGAGCCCGAAACTCACGAGCGACCTGACGCCGCTGTTTCGCTTTGGGGGCGTGGGAGACCATCCGGAGACTATCCACGTCAGCGTCAGCGTTACCAAGGCGACACACAACTGCATGTCGACCAGGGCCCAATACTCGAATCCCGACAGGGCCAGGCTGGCGCCCACGATCACGCCGGCGAGCATGGACGTAATGTCGATGACCGCAATCGCTTTGAAGCGCATCTGTCGCGTCAGCAGCGCCTGGTGCTGAACGGTGGAACCGGTGATCACGAAACTCAGCGACAGCGCCCACATGATATGGATCAGGCGCGGGTCGTGATAGAACCAGGCGACGACTGGCGCGAGGGCGATGCTGGCGAGACAAACCAGGCCGCCGAATACGATATTCAGCCAAAACAGGTTCGATACCTGATCTTGAGTGACCCGCTCTCTTTGTATGGTGGCGGTGGAAAGGCCGGCGTCTTTGAATAGCGCCAGGAGGCCGGTTATGGCCAACACCATTCCCACGACGCCGAAATCTTTGGGGCTCAAAAGCCGGGCAAGGACCGCGGCGGAGGTGAGATTGAGGACGAACTTAATCCCCTGGGCGCTGAAGGTGACCACGCCGCCGGAAAGGGCCCGTTCGCCCAGGTTCTGAACCAGATGGTCCGTCCGAAGGTGGTCGGCGTTGGTTGTGGGCGCGGTGGCCATCGGCGTGGTCCTGGAGCGGATAGAGTGTCTGCTTAGACGATGGAACCCGCCGTTTGGCCTTCGGCGACGCCCATTGCTCCGCGGCAGTGGCCCCTTCCGTCCGTCGCGCAGATGGCCGTTCTTCGCCCAGACCTGCCAAGGCGCATCGCCTTTCGACCAGAGATCCTCCAACTGCTGTCTCTCTTTGAAGGTGTCCATGCACGCCCAGAAGCCATGGTGGGGAACCGTGATCAGTTCGCGGGCGGCAATCAAGCGCTGAAAGGGCTCGTCCACCAAGTCCTCGCCCGGCTCCATGAAATCGAAGATTCTCTTCGAGAAAACGAAGTACCCGCCGTTGATCCAGGTATTGGAGGTACCCGCATGATCGATTCGCGTGACTTGGCCGGCCTCGTCCATTTCGACCAGATGAAACGTCTGCGTCGGTGGGACGGAGACAAAGCACGCCGTCCGCCCGGACTTGACGAAAGCGGTCGATGACGTAATTCAAATCGACGTCACTGAGGCCGTCGACGTAATTGGCCAAAAACATTTCTTCGTTCTTTACGTAGTCGCGTACGGCATAGAGACGCTCGCCAATGGCTGCGTTGCAGCCCGTGTCCACGAACGTAATACTCCAATGTGCAAAGTCGGTATTGAGCACATTCAGATTACGTCCCGCCATCGGACAGGACGAAATCGCTGGAGAAGGCTTCGTTGTAATTCAGAAAGAATTTTTTGATTGACTCCGCTTTGTGCCCGAGGCAGAGAATAAAGTCGCGGTGTCCGTAGTGGGCGTAGTATTTCATCAGATGCCACATGATGGGATGGTCGCCGATGGGGACCAGCGGTTTGGGGACGTTCTCCGAATACTCCCTCAAGCGGAGACCCAAGTCCGCCACAGAAAATCACGACTTTCATCTTTTTCCTCTCCTTTCGCGTTCGAACGGCATTGCTCGGGAGCGACAACTACGCAGTTAAATGCCAGAGTGGATCGCGCGATGATGGGCCGTGTTTTCAATTACTTAGCAAGGTGGCCTTAGGAGGGATCCATCGGTGGCTTTAAAATATGAAGACAATTTGGACTCCCTCCCAATTCCTGGGACAACAACAGGGATCTCCGTTGCGGACCTCCTCTGAGCCGAAGAGATTGATTCTGTGGGGATTAGCTCTTGACGAGTACTCGCATGTCACCTCCAATGAGCTTCTAAGCCCTCGATGTCACGTCTCTTCTTTCACGCCTCTTTCACCTTGTCAAACACCCAGCCGAAAGGCAGTCGCATAGCGGGTGCGCCAATCGGGTCGCCTCCGGTCGAGCGGCTCCAGGCCAGCATAATCGAAAGGCCAATGCTGTCGAACGCACGGATCGCCATCGTGAATCTCTTCAAGTAGCTCCGCGACGGGTTGCCAGCCTAAGTCATTCGCAACTCGGGTACGGATCTCGAGATCAATTCCAGAAACAAATAGGTAACCGCCTGGCTTTACCAACCGCGCAATGTTTCGCAAATACCTCTCCGCATCCGCAGCTTCCATGTGGCATAGGAAGTTGTTCGCTATGACCATGTCCTGCGAACCGAACCGGGCGGCCAGGTTCGGGTCTCCGGCGTCGCCGACTTCCCAGGACAGTCCCTCTCTTATCCACTGCTTTACGCTCATCCCTTGCTCATCGCGGTCGAACAGTTCCTGGATTTCGCTAGGGCTCAGGCGCTCGAGCAACGATGTCCTCGTAATATCTGATGTCGTAGAACTGTAAATGCCGCGTTTCGCAAACGCCACAGCCTCCTCGGAGATATCCACAGCGCCGAGCACTAGTTCTAGATCCGGGCGTGCTGACTTGATATGCCACGAAACCGAATACGCCTCTGCCCCGGTGCTGCAGCCAAGGACCAGCACCTTGAGGGTCGCACTTCGTGCTTTCTGCGAAACGAGTCGCCGAATCAATTCCAGTTGAAGACGATTGCGAAAGAAGAAGGTGGCCAACGCTTGTGACCGGCCGCCCCGCCAGAGGGCCAGGGTATGCAGCCATCTCCCATAGCCTTGGACCCACGGGCGGTTGATAAGTGTGGGCGGCAGTTTGTCCCAGAGATACTTGTTGAAGCGTAGGTACGCGTTGGCAGGCGACTTGCCGAACAGCGTGACCCTGGTAAGGCGAACGACGAAGGGGCTGCGCCCGGTTAGGGCCGGAGCGTCAGGTCCAAATACGTCAGGATTCCATTTTGTGGACTGGTCATTTCCCCTGAACCAATGCGGGTGGGAAATAAGGATCAATGTCATAGTCCCGGAGTAGCTGTATTCCAGTTTGGGCGGTACCTCCACAAGACTGCCCGGCGCGACGGGGTATGTTACATTGTCGATGGTGAAATAACCACTGCCGGATATAATGTAATAAAGGCGGCTCACCTTTTTGCTGATCTGGAAAGTGTCATGTCCTTTGGTGACGTCTATATAGTGGACGTCGATGTCACGTTGCTTCAAGGGACCGAATTCATATCCCGTGAGGCCCCTGTCTTTAAAGGACGCTACTGTCGGAACTGAATACACGTGGGTATCCGCCATATACGGTATATCCTATCTCTCTGCATTGTGTTTCCCGGGCTGGCTGTTCAAGGCCTACGTATCGGTGCCCGTTATTGATCCAGATCTGCCAGGCGTATCGCCTTTCGATCAGAGACCCTCCACCTGCTGTCTCTCTTTGAAAGTGTCCAGGCACGCCCGGAAGGCGGCTTTGCAGCCCGTCATCTTTTCCTCTCTTTCGCGTTCGGGTACGCACAGCCTACGCAGTTAAGCTGCCAGACGTGGCCGCCCGTAGTTTCAATGGGTTATGCGTAGAGCCGCGGGACGGATTGAGTGGTGGCGCTAAAATATGAAGACGATTTGGACTCCCTCCCAATTCCTGGGATAACAGCAGGGCCTCCGTGGGATCTCCTCTGAGCCGAAGGGAATGATTATGTGGGGATTAGCTCTTGTGCCGACTGTGGCGAATAAACCACTCTGCGTCCGGCCGTAGAGAGCCAGCCGCGTTCAAGAGACAGCAGCAGGTCAGGCATCGACGCTCCCGCGCTGGCGGGACGTTCGGTTCAGCGCGCAGGTCCAGCCAGGACGCCAGCGGCAAGACCAGCGGCGTGTCCCGGGCGGACTCTTGCGCCACCCGACCGGAGATGTCATCGCAGAGCCTGTTCGCGCCAAAGTTCCTCCGCCAGACCGCCTGCGGCCGCCTCGAGATCGTGGAAGGGAAGCACCTTGTCCTTGCGGATATCCCGGCGCAATATGCGGCCTTCCGAAAGGGCGATGGGCAAAGCGTCATCGGCACGGGCGGCGGCTGTGTTCTCGATAAGGCCGTAGGTACAGAATCCACCGACACCGTCCAGGCGCTCGCCGGCTTTCAAATCCCTTTTCGCAACAGCGACCACTTCGCACACGGGGCCGGCCAGCGGCGCGATCGTCGCATCATCATCGATTACCGCCCTGGCAATTGTGGAAGCGATTTGGACAAGAGGCAAATGGAAAGGCGTGTAGAAGGCGTAAAACGGACCGCGGCCCAGTTTGTAATAGGCGAGCTGAGCCTTCTTCAGCGGTGAGTCCTCATGGACGATCACGAAGGCTCCGGTATGCGGCGCCGCGCCGAGAGCATAGTCTACCAGCCCCGTGGCGAGCATCTGGTCCCCCGGCAGGAGGTTGGCTATCTCCCGGACATTCGCGCACACCGGGCCATACATACCGCGCCGCCCCACGTGAAATCCCGTAGCGTTGGCAAGGACGGTGGTCTCCATCGAAAGCTTGGTGCCGTCCGCGAAAGAGGTCATCTTTCTGGCGTCCTGTTCGTGTTTTTCAGCGAACGCCCGCTGGGTTTCGGGAGTCCGATAATTAGTCCAGCATCCCCTTGATGTTACCCGCCGCCACCGGACGTAGCCCCAGGCACCGCACATATTGTGGAAGCGTCATGGCCACTCCCGGCTCATCTCCGTCCGTGTTGGTGACCACTACACCGGCCCGGTCGGCCTTGGCCTTCAAAATCGGACCCAGGAGCGAATCCAGTTCCGCGTTGACGAGAACTACAGGTTTGCCGTGTTCAAATGCATCGAGGGCCACGCGAGCCGCCGGTTCGATCGTACCCGTTACCTCAACGATTACATCGAGGTTGCCGCATCGTGTGAGAACCAGGGGATCGCCGGTGAGTACCGGCAAGCCGTCAGCCACCTGTGTTTCGGCTTGCGGAACGGAATCCACGCGGGCCCACCCGAAAATCCCGGCTTCCCGAAATGCCCGCTCGCCGCGCTCCGGAGATCGGTTGGCAATTGCAGCCAGACGGATTCCCGGTACCGGCGTTCCTAGCTACAGCGCAATAGCGCGACCTATAGCGCCAGCTCCAACTATCCCAACTCGAATCGGATTACCAGTTGACTCACGTACCTGCAGATCTCTGCCACCAAGCGCGGCCCCCTAAATAGGTTTTTGACCTGCCGGCCAACCACCACCTCCCGGATCGAATACCGGGGTGAACTGGCCGCGACACCGCATCCTCGTCCACCGAACCGGGTAGCTGGGGCCGCTGCAGTATTATACGGAGGGGTCTGGCATTTTCAGATTACTTCGCTTTACGCCACCCCACCCTTTGGGAGGGAATCCCAATCGTCTTCCCGATTTCCGCTTGGCTGTCCCACCCCGACCCCAACCAGGTTCACCGCAAGTAACTGAAAAAAAAGCTTTTCATGTGCCGGGTCGCGGCTGGCAGGCGAACTGCGTTAGGCAATTCTTAACATATAGGAGTTTTGTTTGCCTGAGCTGGAAGAGGAAGAGAACTTAAGCCTTAATGAAAACCTGGCCCGGCTTTTGAAATTCCTGACCAAACGCCGCTGGTGGATTTTCCTGCCTTTCGTGGGTGTCACGTTGCTCACCAACGCCGTTCTGGCGGTACTTCCGAACCGCTACACGTCTTCGGCGACACTCTCGTGGTGCAGCAGCAGGTCCCACAGCGCTATGTTGTCCCAAACAGCACCACAGACATTAGCTCTGCGCTTCAGGCAATGAAGCAGGAGGTTTTATCGCGCACGCAGTTGCTCCGAATGATCAACGATTTCGGACTCTATGCGCGAAAAAGAAAGCGCCTTGCCCCGGAACAACTGATTGCGTTGATGAACCAGAACATTGATATCGTGCCGATCAGCGAGCCCGGCCAGCAGCAACAAGGACTTCGATGCTTTTAAGATCTCGTTTACTACCGAAAACGCACTCTTAGCCCAACAGGTCACGAATAATCTGACCTCCCTCTTCATCAATGAATACCTGCGGACAGGGGCAGAGCAGGCCACGAATACAACCAATTTTCTTCACCAGCAAGTGGAGGAGAAGAGGAAAGAACTCGATGTGCAGGAACAGCGGCTACGGGATTTCAAACTGCAGCACGTGGGGGAACTTCCCGAGCAGCAGCAGGGGAACCTCGGAATCCTGACCGGATTGCAAACGCAGCTGCAGAATACGATGATGAGCCTCGACCGCGCGCAGCAGCAGCGAGCCCTCTTGCAGGCGGAATTAGAAGCGACTCCCAGCCGCCTGCCGGCAGCCGATTTCGGCGCCCTTGCGCCGGGAAACCCGGCCGCCGCTCAGCATCTCAGCCCAGTAGAGCAGGCACGAAGCGAACTCGCCAGCCTGGAATCCGAGCGATCGGCCCAACTCAGCAAAGGTCATACTGCGGAATATCCCGACGTCATAGCCATCGATCGGGATATCGCGAGAGCGCAGAACAAGCTCAAACGTCTTGAGGCCTCCGCACCACCCGAGACGTCGCAATCTTCCGGCCGGCCAACGACCTCGTCGCGAGCGCCCTCTCCTTCGGACGATCCGGCTGTGGCACAAATCAAAGCCAACCTCGAGGCCAACCGCGTGGAAATCGAGAATCTCACGAATGATGAGAAGCGGTTGAAGGCACAAGTGGCGCAGTATGAGAACCGGATAAACGCAACACCGGTTCGGGAGCAGCAGGAGGCCGGCATTCTCCGTGACACCGAGGTGCTCCGTCTGCAATATTCCGACTTGCAGAAGAAAGAGCAGGAATCGCAGTTGGCCACCAATCTCGAAAAGCAGCAGGGGGGCCAGCAGTTTCGGCTCGTTGACCCCGCCAGCCTCCCCACCTTGCCTTCCAGCCCGAATCGGACCAAGCTCAGCCTCGGCGGCGCCGTGGGGGTCTTGCCTTAGGGTTCGCGTTGGCCATTTTCATGCAAATGCGCGATACTTCGTATTCCGCGGAGGGGGAGGTGACAAGAGATTTAGACCCGCCCTTCGTCTTGGGTATTCCGCTCCTCCGCACCCCGAAAGAAGAACGCTGGCGTAAACGTCGAAATATGCTGCAATTGTTGGCAGCCTCCGCGATGTTATTGGTGGTGTCGGCATCCGAGTTCTACATTCATAAGCTGGGTTAACGGCAAAAGCAACCGATGAGCCACCTACGCAACCTGTTTCATAATCCTTCACGCGGACAGAACGTCGGGCCCTGAGCAGAATGGGCAGACTGCTGCCGCTCCGGCAGCCGTTGCGAAGATGCCTCGGCGCCCTCCAATCTCGCTCTGGCGATCCGGGCTCTCCCGGATCTCCCTGTTGAACAGTCTCATTTCACCCCTGAAGACCGACTCGCTCTTTTATAGCGATCCCCGTAGTTCCGCCGCCGATCGGTTCCGCCACCTGCGCATGCACCTCAAACAGCACTGGAAACCGGAAAGCTGAAGAAACTGTTGATCACGAGCGCCATGGCTGGCGAGGGAAAGTCCACCCTCACCCTGAATCTCGCCGAGGCATTGGCCGAGAGAGGCAAGCGGACTGTTTTGGTCATAGAAGCCGACTTGCATCATTCGTCGTTGACCGAGATCCTGCGGCTGCGGCCTTGGGCCGGGCTGGCGGACTGTCTGGCTGATGACACTACTGCGCCACTCTCAGGAATTCGGCGCATCGAACCATTCGGCTGGTTCCTTTTACCGGCCGGGGAACCGAGGAAAAACCCAACAGAGTTACTCCAGAGCTCGGCTTGCGGACGACATCATGGAGCGGCTCTCGCCCTACTTCGATTGGATATTGATCGATTCTCCGCCCGTTCTCCCTCTCACGGATTCCATATGCCTGCAGCAACACACCGATGCCACACTTTTGGTCGTTCGGGCCGGGCAGACTCCCCGTGAGGCCGTGCAACAGACTGTTGCGCTGCTCGGGAAAAAGAACATCGTGGGCATCGTGCTGAATGGTGTGGAAGCCCGCGATCGTACTTATTATCACTACTATGAAGGACAGCCAGCGAACCAGGGAGTGATCGGGCGGCTCCGACGTTTCCGTTCTCCGTTATGGCACCGAACACCTGCGCCATAGCGTTGTGGTTTCTCTCCGTCCTGCTGTTCTGGCAGCCTCTGGCTGGGGCTCGTAAATCTAGCCGTCCACGATGAGAATTCGTCCCACGTTCCCCTCATTCCTCTGATTAGCGCATGTCTCCTCTGGCTGGATCGAAAGCGGCTCTTCCGTTCCACGCACTATTCTCCCTGGATCGGCGTCCCTCTCCTGCTTGCGGCCGTCCTCCTCGGGTACGGTTTCCGTTTTTCTCTGCCCGTCTTGAATCCTACGGACCAGCTGTCCATTCAGGCGGCGTGTCTCGCGTTGGCGTGGATGGCAATATTCGTCCTCTGCTACGGGATAAGTTCTTTCAAAGCCGCTCTGTTCCCGCTGCTCTACCTGATCCTGATGATCCCGCTCCCGCTTACCGTGACCGCACACCTGATCTCGTTTCTGCAAAAGGAATCGGCCGACGTCTCATACGCTCTGTTCCGTCTCATCGGAGTGCCCGTGCTCCGCCATGGTTTCCGGTTTTCCTTGCCTGGCCTGGACATTGACGTGGCGCCGCAATGCAGCGGTATTCATTCGGCAATGGCCCTGTTCATCGCCGGTTTGCTGGCAGCGCACTTCCTCCTTCAGGGCACCTGGAAAAAGGTCTGCTTTGTTTTGTGCATCTTCCCGATCGCCATATTTAAGAACGCCGTGCGGATTGTAACCATCGCGTGGATCGGCATCCATGTGAATCCGGCTGTGTTTCAAAGCCGGCTTCACCGTCAGGGCGGGTTGCCATTCTCCCTGGTGGCGTTCGCGTTGATGGCCGCCCTGCTCTGGCTGCTCAGGCGCCCCATCCGGCCGTTTCCGGCACACCGCAACGCCCAGGATTGAGTTGGTGAGGTGGGATATGTACCACCGTGGTGGACATCTGCGGTTTGGATAGAAGGTGAATCTCTGCGGTCTGGATCTAGAGCTTGATCACTCCGGCGAAGGCCAGAATCGCACCCCAGATGCCTGCGCCCAGCACCACGCCGAGAACCAGACCCCGGGCACCGGATCTACGCCTCATCGGCTCTTCCACGAACTCGGCGCGATCATCTGCTGAAGGAGGGGGTGCCGCATGGGGTTGTGGAGAGACTGCTGGGCTCCAAGAACACGGCAGACGCGTCCATGTAGCGATACTATGACGACGGCCTCGCCCTGTCCATGCCGAACTTTAGTTAGTATAGTACCCTTGTACTGACAGAAGTGCCCGGTAGGGGGAATCCCCCACCGGGCAAGGTCGAGCTTCTGGTTAAACGAGCAGGCCGGGTTTCTAGTTGGACGTGCCGGCCAAGCGTCGGCGGAAGAGCAGGATTAGCCCCACAACCCCATCAAATCAATGGCCAAGACTGCAGGGTAGGACGGCTCAGGCATTGAAGGCGGGGCCATTGTCACCGAGAGGAATTCCTGGGACACTCCGAGCGGATTCGGGGTGTAGATCGTCAAAGACGCTATCGCCTGCCCCCCAACATCGATGCGCCCAGATTTACAGTGCCTCCGCTGGCGACGCCCGCGACCAGGGTTTCGGCGGCTGACAAATCCGCCAGTGCCGCGTTGAGTTCCGCGGTCGTCAGGGTCCCATAAGGGTTATTGACCGAATTCAACAGAGCGGGATCAAAAATGTCCCAGATCGCATAGCTGAGTTCGCCTGCGATTGTCGCGTTCGTGCCACTCTGGTTGGGTAAACCCAACAATTCTGCCGACAAAACCGCGGCGACGCCATAATCCTGAGCAGCGTTCGGAACGTCCCGAACTTCAGACCGGCTACATCGGCTGCAGTAAGGGTTGTCAGCGTCGTCTCTTCGCGGTCCACGACTGTCCAACACTGATGTCGGTTGTAAAGTCATCGCAGATAAGCGAAGTCGGCGCTGCGCTGTTGACTGATATCCCGTAGGGGCTCGTGTACACGCCGCCCATGACGTTACCGTAACCGGCATTATCGAGTGTCATGGAGAAGTCTGGCACCACGCACCCGGCACCAAACACCCCACTGCCAGAACCGCTATCCCTCCGTATATCGCTTTTGACATGAACTTTAGTCCTTTCGTCAGGACTGATCTTGCCTGCGTGCGAAAACCTACAACAAACGACCGAATCAGGATCGCACGCCATTGGCCATTTCGTAAATAGTTGAAAAATAAACATATCAGTATTGAATGAGGATTTTGTTACCAAAGATTAATTCCCGACCCCAATCTTTCGATATACGGGGTTTTCCCTCATACCCGCCTGGATGAAGGTCGCTCTCGGGAAACAGTCCCGCATGATTTCCAAGTTTTTGGTCACACCGCCGCCGGAGCTCGCCGTCTGCAGAGCCGAAGCCGCGCACTCATCAATTACATACGTGATTCCAAAGATGCGGCCCGTGACATGCTCCTCGCGGGCATGGCGCTGTCATCCGATAGCGAACAAAGACTTCTCGGGGCCTCAAACGTGATGATGAAATCTTTCGTATTCCAACGGGCGGCTATCCTGATCGCAGGAGCGCTCCTGCTGATGTCCTGTTCCTCCGACCCCAACCGGCAGAAAGTGAAATATCTGAAGAGCGGAGAAAGCTATTTCAAAGCCGGCAAATATCAGGAAGCGGTCATTGAATTTCGCAACGCCCTGGAGATCGATCCCCGGTTTTCTGCGGCGCATTACCAACTTGCCCTCACGTACCTGGCTCTTAAGAATCCCAATTCGGCCTATCGTGAGCTGAACGAGTCCATAACCCTCGATCCGGCCAATTCCGACGCGCAACTGCACCTGGCGGCTCTCCTGATCCGGCCGCGGTCAGCTCGACCAAGTCCCGGTCGATCGCGGAAAAGATCCTCGCCGGCGACCCCGCCAATTTCCAGGCGCACTCGATCTTGGCCGAAAACTACATCCTCACCCACGACTTCCCAAAAGCCATCCAGGAACTTCAGAAGGTGGTGGAGCTGCAGCCGCAGCGAGTCGAAAGCTACGGCGCGCTGGGAGCTGCTTACGCCGCGGCGGGCCGTACCGCCGAAGCGGAAGACGCCTACAGGCAGGCAATCCAGGCCAATCCGAACTCTTCTCAAGCTCACATGTCGTTGAGCCAGTTCTATTTTTCCCGGGGCAAAAAGGCCGAGGCCGAAATGGAGATGCGCACCGCCTGCAATCTCGACCCTGGGGCCCTGCCTCCCAGGTTCCTGCTGGCACGCATCTATCTGGCTGCGGGTAGACCCGCCGACGCAGAAAGGCTTTACGCCGAATTGAAGACAATCGCGCCCCAGGATCCGCAAGCCTATCGGGCGCTGGGAGAGTTCTACGTGTCCTCGGGCCAGAGAGAAAAGGCCGTCGCGGAATTCCGTTCGGTGCTGAACTCTCATCCCAAAGATAATGTCGTGAAAGGGCAACTGGTCGGAACACTGTTGGATCTGAATCGAATCAACGAGGCTGCGCCGGTCGTTGAGGAAATCCTGGCGGCGAGCCCTACCGACCCGCAAGCCCTGCTATCGGAGGGCCGAATCCTGTTCGCCCAAAAGCAATATGAAAAGGCCAAAGCGGCGCTCGAAGGAGCCGTCAAAGGCGAACCCAACTCGGCCGCCGCCCATTTTTATCTCGGCATTGCCCAACAGGCCGCCGGGCTCCCGGATCTCGCCAGAGCTTCCTTTTCCCGGGCCTTGGAACTGCAACCTGCAATGGCTCAGGCATCGGCCGCTCTCGCCAGCCTGACCGTCAGGACGGGTAACCAGGATGAGGCGTTGCGCCTGGCCGAGAAAGCACGCCAGGAGGATCCCAATCTGGCCTCCGCCTACCTGGCCAGCGCCCAAGCCCTCATGGCCAAAGGAGACTGGAAACAGGCGGAATCCGCACTCCAGGAAACGCTCCACCGTGATCCCGTGTCTCTCCCCGCGTTGGCCACGCTCGTGAAGCTCTATAGCCAGCAGGGACGGACTCAGGAAGCGCTCCAGCGGATTGCCGGCCTGGTTCAGCAGTATCCGCAGAATGCCGGTCTCCACTTCCTCCAGGGCTTGGCTTATTTCAATCTCAAGGATCTGGAGAAAGCGCAAGCAAGCGTCAGGCAGGCGCTCGCGCTCGACGCGAAAACACGCGATGCCCACACTTTGCTCGCCAACATTGATCTGGCCAGAGGGATGGCGGAAGAAGCCAAGGCCGACCTTCGCGCCGCGATTGCTGCGGATCCCTATAGCCTCTTGAATTACATGACTCTGGTGACGCAGTACGAAAAGGAAGGCAACTGGGAAGAAGCCCGCAGGCTATGCGAAAAGGCCCATGAGATCGACCGCAACGCGCCCTTGGTTGCCGACGAACTCGCCTTCCTCTACCTGGAGCATGGCGGCGACGTCAATGCCGCCGTATCGCTGGCGCAGATCGCCAGGCAAAACATGCCCGACTCTCCCATCACCGCCGATACTCTCGGCTGGGCCTACTATAAGGTCGGGTCGTTCGGTCCGGCGGTCGTGCAACTCAAAGATTCCTGCGACAAGGTCCCCAACAACCCGATTTATCGCTATCATCTCGGCATGGCCTATATGGCCGCACGGCAGTTCGATCTGGCCCGGCAGTCTTTGCGCGCGGCACTCCGGACCGATCCGCATTTCCCCTACGCCGCGAATGCCCAAACGGCGCTCGAACGCATCGCAAAAGGAGACCTCTGACATGCTCGGCTTCACGTCCCCGGCTCGAAAGGGCTACTATTGTTTCCTGATGGCCTTGTGTGTCGGCGCCCTGAATGCCCAGACATGCCTGATGGTTTCCCGGCCGGAAATCGCAACCGGGGGCACGGCCTTGATGAATCTTTTGCTCTATTCATCATCCGGAGCCATGCCGGCAGCCATTCGATGGACCTTTGAATATTCGTCTTCCGATATCACCAGTCTCGCCGTGGACGACGGTCCTTCGCTGACCGCTGCCGGGAAGACCTCGATTTGCAATTCCGACCCCGCAGCGTACAACTGCCTGGCCGTGGGGGCGAATGCAAACACCATCGGCAGCGGAATCATCGCCAGGCTGACGGCTGTTCTGGCTCCCGGCGCCCCCGTGCCAATTGTTCATATCAAGAATCCCCTGGGAGCGTCGCCGGAAGGCGACTTCATTGCTATCCGGGTCTCCACCGATTGCATGCTCCATCCGGTGCGCAGACGCCCTCTGGAAAACGAGCTCAATGGGCAGCAGGAAAAGAAATAAGCATATGCTCCACGGTTCGGCTCCCCTACCCGCCAGACAGCCGCATGCTCCCAAGGATAGTCGGCGTTTGTGCAACTGCTTTGATGATGGCCTGCCCAACCGGCGCACTTTGGGCACAGGACATTGGGGCTCCGCCCGCTACTGTTCCGGCAGGTCTCCGCATCACTAGCGTTTCGGCTTATGGAGCTTATTACTCCAGTGGCATCCCGGATAATATTGCCGGTCTTCAACCCGGTTTAGCGGGCGCCCAATACGAAATAGGCACGGGCGCAAGCGTCCAGTTCGACTGGATGAAGTTTACCGACAAGTCCACGTTCGCCTTAAGCTACACTCCTTCGTATACGGCCGATACGCGCTATTCTTCCCTGGACGCCTTGAATCATTCCTTCTCGCTCAATGTCTCGCGGAAACTAACCGGTCGGTGGAGGTTTGGTTTCGCCCTGGCAGGCAGTCTCAGCACCCTGGCGCAGTTCGCGTTTTCCCCCACGGCGCTGGGCACCGTGGCCTCTACGCCTGCAACCTTCAGCGACCTCGCCGCCGGCCTCCTGTCATCGCAATTCGCCAACAACCCCCAATTGGGCGTCGCCCTTACCAACTCACCCCTGCTGGAATCGCCCCTCGGCAACCTGATCTATGGAGAGCGCATGTTGACGGCTTCGGCACGCACTTTTCTATCCTATTCGTTCTCGCCTCGCCTCTCCATCACCTTCAGCGGCGATGGCGAACCGAATGCAGCATATTTCCCAAGGTCAGGCACCCGCGGGCAACGCTTACCTGCTCCCGACCACGACTTCAGCTAGCGCTGGCATCGATCTCTCTTATTCCCTTTCGCCGGTCACGCAAATCGGCGGTTCGGTTGACACCATTCGCATCTCTTCCGCCCTGTTCGACGGCTATACCAGCACTTCGCAGGTCACCTGGGGCCGCGCGTTGAACAATCGGTGGTTGATGCAACTTCATGGCGGCATGGGAATTACGAACGTCCTCAGCCAAGGTGTGACTGGCCGGAGTGGGACCGCATCACCGTACCCGCAACGCCGCGACCCCTATTCGGCGCCAGTTTGACCTACAAGATCCCTGGCCCACACCTTCCTGGGATCGTTTGACCGGACGCTCATCGACGCCTACGGCTTGGGAGCGACCACCAACTATCCTCCGCCAGCGCCGCCTGGCGGTGGCGCGCTCCCGGCAGTTCCTGGTGGCTCGAGACCGACTTTACCTGGCAGCAGATGACAGGTACTGCGCTCGCGAACACCTCGGGGTGGCGAACGACCGTCGGCTTAAACCGGGCTTTGGGAACCCACGTCGTCCTGCTCACGCAATACATTTATATGGACTACTCCGGTGGATTTCAGAATGCCCCCTATCACCTTGCCCAAAGCACGGCACGGGTTGCCCTGACGTGGACACCGCATCCTGCCACTTTGCGGTGAGGAACGGCGCATCGTCCTGCTTTCACAATTCCTCAGGTTAGCAACGGAATCCTAACCATCGTCCGTCTTGTTCTCTCGTTAAGCGTACCAGTACACTGTTGAGCAGGTACGGTCTGGTGAAATCTGTCAAAGCAAGCTCTACCCAGCATATGGCGCGTTCGCGCCATCTCGCTGCCCGCGCCCTCGTAGCATCGGGTCGCATGCGCATGGAGTGCGTAAGCACTCTAATGTTTTCCTTCCTCGTATTTTGCGGGGTGGCGCATGCCCAAACCTACGTGCAGGCGACCGCAAACAGCGGTTCCGCCAGCTCCCTTTCGGTATCTTTCGCCTCAAACACGACAGCTGGCGACACCATCCTGGTCGGTTTCGATTTTACTTCGACGTTTGCTTCGATCACAGACTCTCAAGGCAACGTGTTCACGGAGGTGGGAAGTCAGTTGACCACCCCGGGCGGCATCTCAACCCGACTCTATTATGCCAGCAACATCAAGGGCGGCGCCGATACAGTGACGATCAATCTCTCTGCAAGCTCCAGCATCGAAGCTTATCTTTCGGAGTACGGCGGTGTGGCACAAGTCAGCCCCATCGACGCGCAGGCAGGCGCCTCCGGTAGTGCTGCAGCAGTTTCGAGCGGCAATGCGACTACCACGGTAGCGGGCGACTTGATCTATGGCTTCTGCATCGCAGACGGCAGTTGTACCGTCTGGCGCCGGTTTTACCGCGCGGTCCACATTCAACAGCAACCTCGTCGAGGACGTGACCGCTGGCACCCCGGGCACGTACGCCGCCAACGGCTTCTCTAGCAGCGGATGGACCATGCAGATGGCCGCTCTGAAGCCGGCGTCTTCTTCCGGTTCTACTTCCTCTTCTTCCGGTTCCTCTGCCGGCTCTTCTTCTACGCCACTGAATGCCTGTGACCTGAACGCCGATGGAGCGGTGAATCAGGCGGACGTCCAGGCAGCCATCAACATGAGCCTCGGCCTGGCGCCGTGCACCGCCAACATCGCCGGCGCCGATGTGTGCAATGTCGAGGTCGTGCAGCGCGTGATCAATGCCTCGCTCGGCAACGGATGCCTCACCAGCACCGGGCTCCACGTGGTCGTACTGACCTGGACTCCCAGCACCTCGTCCGGTGTGACCGGTTATCAGATTGCCCGATCCACCAGCTCCACCGGAACCTTCACCGCCATCGGCACGGTAGCAGCCACCGCAACCAGCTACACCGACACCACGGTAGTCTCCGGGACTACGTACTATTACGAGATCGCGGCTGTAGCCGGCAGCACCGTCGGTTCTTATTCGACTCCCGCGGTTTCAGCGCCCGTGCCGACACCGTAGCCGAAGACCAAGCTTAACCCCTTCGCACTGCGCGGCCCTCAACCAGCCGGTGTCCGACGAACGCTACAACGTCGGCTTCATCTCCCTGGCGCCGAATCATCAAGTGCCAGGGTCAGTAGCGACACCCAATGCGGCTATTTCCTCACCAGGTAGTAGCCGCCCGCCAATTCCGCGCCCGGCACATCTGCTCCCGCCTTCAGATCGGCTTTCGCCAAGGTTCGGCTGAGTTCAATTTGCGGGTTCTTGGCCTCGTCCAAAACCTGCTCGCGCAAGTTCAGGTCGAGCGAATCGATCATCAGTTCCCAGGTCTCCGCCGGCAGCGTCACCGTCACCCGCTTGTACTTCGTCGGCACCGCCGTCTCGTCTTTGATGTTCACCCGCTTGTCGCATCCGTGCAGCGCGAACACCACCGTCGTGCCTTCGAGCTTTTTGCGCTTCCCCTTGGCGTCCAGGCCCAGGCCCTCGATCACATGCGTAACGTACGCCGTCATGCGCTCCAGGCCCCGCGCATAGTAGTCGCGAAGATTCTGTAGGCGTTTGATTTCCGACTCGGCGAAGGCGATTTGCGATTCCACATGCGCCATGAACTGCCCCACCCGGTCTCGCTTTTCTACCGTCGCCAGGAGCGCCGCCGCCAGTTCGCGGCCGAACTCCGCTGCCTGCTCCGGCGGCACCACTTCCTCGGTATCCAGCAGCGCCGCCAGATTTGCCTCCAGGTCGTAGAGCGGCCGTGGTGCCGGGCGCAAAGGGGGCGCCAGCGGCGCGAGGCGCATGCACGCCCCGCCCGCTTCCTTCACCTTCCCCTCGAATTCCGCCGCGGCTTCCTCCGTGGGGAATTTGTAAACTTGGCGGTCCGCCGTCTGGATCACGACGGGCTCAGGCGCTGCCAGTGCCGTGCTCGCCATGTTACCGGCCCTCCTTCCGCGCGATCGCCACCAGATGGGAGTAGCACTCGATCACCTTCTGCTTGGCGCGCTCCCGGGCTGCAGCATCCCGCGAATCCAGCACCGCGCGGATGTCCTGGAACCGCGTCCAGCCCCACCGCTCGAGTTCGGCGTGGTATTCGACTTCGCCCACCTGCTCCCGGATGAGTTCGAATGCCTTGGCCATTTCCGCCATGCTCTTCCACGCCACCTGCTTCGCCGGATCGCCGGTCTCGATCTTCCGCTTCGCAACGTAGGCGGCGGCCTGTGAGGAACCGATGGCGAAGCCGCCGGTGTCGATTTCCTCAGCCGGCGGGGTGAAGTCCTCCACGTCCTGCGTGAAGAACTCGGCCGCAGACGTCCCGTTGATGGTGGTCGAGACCTTGCAGCGCTTGAATGCCATCTTGACTAGGGTATTCACCGAGTCGCAGATGTCCGGGTTCGGCTTGCGGCCCGTCTGCTGGGTGGCGATTTGAGCATCAGCGATATCGAAGGTGGCCCCACAGCCTCCCGTTTTGCGCCAGCAGTACCATTCGTCGCGATCCCTGCTCTTGCGGATATTGTCCTTCCCACACGTTGGACAGGTCCGCTCCGCCTGCCGCCAGCGGTATTTGGACTCCCGTGAGTTGCATTCCCCGATGCCTTCCCCGATCAGAAACTCGCCCCGGTGGGCGTACCCGCGGATCAGGTAGCGGAAGAACGGCTCGCCGCCGTGCCGCTCCCCGGTCCAGTCTTCCTCCCGTTCCTCGAACTCGTACTTGACTACGACGCCGAAGAGGTTGCACAGCTTGTCGGCTCCGGGTTGCAGCAGGCAGGGCCGGTCGGTGCCAGGGATCTTGCCGTAATCCACACCTTCCTGCATCAGTCGTTGCATGGCCTGCACGATCGTCTCACGACGCTGGATCGCCTGCTCAATATCCATTACCGGCATGAACCGGGCGATTTCGGCCCCGGAGCTGCCTACCGCGGTCCGGACCGGCACCACGGCTTTGCTATCCTCGTGATTGTTCAATTGGTTCGGAGTATCGTTCTGAGCCGCGTTCGGGGCGGGTGTTGTCGCACCCGCTCCGGGCTCCTTACAACTTTCGTTCAAAAATCCCATCTGCGTTCTCCTTCTTGAGTATTGGGTTTCCCAAAGTCTCAGATAACCGCGGATCAATGCCCCAATATCGAGCTGGTATCGCTCCGCGAACCGTACCGGCGCGGCGTCCATCTCCTCGTGATGTTTCCGGCACAATGCGATGCAGCTAAGGTCCGAAGCCTTCTGTGAAATCCCGTGAGGTCCGGTGTGACACGGGTCCACGTTCCAGGTCTGCCCGCAGGCCGCACATGGGAACCCCTTGATGAATCTTCGGTAGGCAGGGTCCCGGACCGGCTTCTTCGCCTTGTAGATCGGTTCGGGGGCGATTTGGAAGGCTTGGGACATTCGCGTCTACATCCAGAAAGCCGCTTACTGGATATAATCTTAAAAATGATTATGCAGTAACCGGCTAACAGGTGTCAAGTACCATTTGCAATTTTCTTTTAAACGGCTTACTGTATGTGTTGATGGCGGGGCAAAGACTCAAGCGAGACCCGATTCGCGAATACCTCTCCGACATCGGCCGCCGCGGCGGCGAGAAGAAGGTTCCGAAGGGCGCGGCTGCCCTATCGCCCGAAGAGCGGCGGGCGCGTGCTGCAAAAATGTCAGCCGAGCGGTGGGCCAAATACTACCGGGAGCATCCCGAGAAGCTGAAGGCCAAGCAGGAAAAAGCACTCCGGAAGAAGCGGAGAAAGAGGGTTGTATAGATGGGCCGCCTAATCCGGATAATAACTGTCGTGATGCTCGCCGTCCTGGGCTCCATGGCGCAGCCCACGCCTCGCCGACGGGGTTCGCAGTACAGCCCCCGACCAGTACAATTTCCCAGCAGCCGGATCACTGCCAATTGCACTATACGGCACATCCCCGCTTCTCCGACGCCAAGAGCGGCGAACCACCGGTCCGCGACCTCGTGATGAACATGCCTGGCAGCCAGCAGTGCCAGCCAAACGTTCACGTCAACCAAACATGGCTTCATCGGTCTGTTCCCGGGTCAGGTCCGGAATGGGAGGACCACTTTTGTCTCCAATAACGGGAGGAGCCCGGCGCACCTTTCCTGTAGGCGGCTCCAACCTCTGCCGCACTGCCGCGATGAAGAACTCGCGGAGAGAAATACCTTCCAAGGCAGCCCGGCTCTTTGCCCGGAGCAGAAGCTCATCAGGAAGCTCCACCGTGGTCCGCATATGACATGGGCGCCGATGGATGGATGCTGGTGACACCCACCCACGATGCCGACGCCGAAGCCGCCATCCAGCTCTATAACTCCGACGGCAGCACGGCTGAAATTTCGGGCAACGGCACCCGCTGCGCCGCCGCTCTGCTGGTCCGCCATAACTTGGCGCCCGGGGTGGTCCGGATTCGCACCGGCGCGGCATCAAACCTTGCGCCTGCTGGCCCGCTCCAACCTGGAATTTCAGTTCGAGATGAAACATGGGCCGCGCCGAGGTCCGCGACCCGCGCCACATCCTTTCGCTCACTGCCGGTCCTAGCGAAACCGCCATCGTCTGGGTGGGCAATCCGCAATTGCGTCCTGGCGGTGAAGGACTTCGAGTTCGACTGGCGCTCGCTCGGCGCCGAAATTGAATCGCATCCGGATTTCCCCGATCGCACCAACGTTTCCTTCGTAAAGCGCCTGGACGAACACACCATCGACGTCCGTTTTTTTGAGCGCGGAGCAGGAGAGACTATGAGTTCTGGTACCGGTTCTACGGGCGCCGCGGTAGCCGCTGTAACGTCGGGTACAGTAGAATGGCCCGTGTGTGTACGGACTCCCGCCGGCCCGCTCGAAGGCCGTTGCGAGGAAGACATTTACCTGACAGGTCCCGCACGAATCGTCTGCGAAGGCGAATTCTTCGTATGAGAAAATTGCTATAACCATGTCCGAAGCTCAAATTGCAGTTGCATCGATCACACAGGTTCTGGAAGAGAAGACCCGGGCGCGCACCGCCCGTGTGGGCATCGTCGGGCTTGAATATGTCGGCCTGCCCCTCGCCGTGGAATTCGCCGAAGCCGGATTCACCGTCACCGGCATCGACGTCAGCGAATGCCTACAATGCCCATGAAGAATCCCCCTCATCCGGGCGATCTTATCAGGACCGAGGTGATTGAAGCGCTTGGTCTCAGTGTTTCGAGGGCGGCCGAAATCTTGAAGATACGGCGAGCAACTCTTTCGGACCTTCTCCGCGGTAAAGCGGCCCTGACGCCCGAAATGGCCCTGCGTATCGAAAAGGCTTTTGGTCCGGACATGGATCACCTGCTGCGTATGCAACTCGCCCATGACATTGCAAAAATGCGGCAGCAAGCGCGCAGCATAGCTGTGAAACGGTATGTCCCGCCAGCGGCGTGACCTGGCATAGGCCTTCAGTGCATCGATGCCGATTCGCCGGCACGACCATTGTGGTCGTCCTCGGGCAAAGAGCCGGGCTGCCTTGGAAGGTATTTCTCTCCGCGAGTTCTTCATCGCGGCAGTGCGGCAGAGGTTGGAGCTGCCCGTAGAAAAGGTGCGCCGGGCTCCTCCCGTTATTGGAGACAAAAGTGGTCCTCCCATTCCGGACCTGACACGGGAACAGACCGATGAAGCCATGTTTGGTTGACGTGAACGTTTGGCTGGCACTGCTGGCTGCCAGGCACGTGCGTCACGAAGCCGCGGACCGGTGGTTCGCCGCTCTTGGCGTGGGCGAAGCGGGGATGTGCCGTATAGTGCAGTTGGCGGTGATTCGGCTGTTGGGAAACTGTACCGTTATGGGTGCTGATTCCCTCCCGCCTGTGGCTGCCTGGACGACGGTCAGCCAATTGATGGAAGACGAGCGCGTGGAATTCGTTACAGAGCCATCCGGCATCGATTCCATTCTGCCTGCTTTCTTTCGAGATCCGGTCCCAACGGGAAAGCTGGTGGGCGATGCCTATTTGGCGGCATTCGCCATCTCGGCCTCCCGCAAGATAGTTACCACGGATCGCGGTTTCCGGCAGTTTCGCGGGCTGGAAGTCGACTTGTTGCTCTGATCCCCTCCGCAGTGCCCGCTTCATTTAAGGAGAGGCTGACTCCGGAGGGTCCACCGATGGAAGCAACAACCGCTCTAGCACAGTCGGATTTCAGGTTATCCATGAGCGGACCAGATCTGGTCTGGTCTATGCTATACTTCGACTGTGGTCTTTCGAAATGTTTCTCAAGCGAAAGCTGAACTCTCAGCCCTGATCGAGAAGGTACAACGGGGCGAGGAAGTGATCCTGGCAAAGGCGGGGAAACCTGTCGCCAAGCTGGTGCCATACCGAGGCCCGGCTCGTCCCAGAACTCCAGGATCCATGAGCGGAGAAATCTGGATTGCCCCCGATTTCGACACCCTCCCGGAAGACATCGCAGAGGCGTTCGGAGCACGGGAGCCGAAAATTTGAGACTGCTTCTGGACACGCATGTGCTCCTCTGGTGGCTGGGGGGTGATCCGTCTCTTGCCAAATCGGCCAGCGATCTGATCAGGGATCCCGAGAACGTAGCTTTTGTGAGTGCTGTGAGCCTTTGGGAAATCTGGCTGAAACAGAGCCTGGGTAAGCTGCGCCTGCCCGCTGCATTTGAGGAGAGGCTGACGGCGGAATCATTCGAGAGCTTGCCATTGACGGGTTTACAAGCCCGCAAAGTGGCGCTGCTGCCGTGGCATCACCGCGACCCCTTCGATCGTATGCTGGTGGCCCAAGCATGGGCAGAGAATCTCATTCTGCTGACTGCGGACGCTGCCGTAGCCGCTTACGGCGATTTTGTCCGTCTGGCCATCTGATCTATTTCAGATAAGGCCGGGAGAATCATTCTTTCCCGAGCTGGTCCGGTAGCGCTTGCGACTCGGCCCCGGATCGATCTCGGCCTGGAAGAAAGCCGAAAAACGGGATTTCACTCCGGCGGTACGTCGGCGTGCGTCCGCGAC
>CAWFIJ010000014.1:0-224661 GCA_963815855.1 Terriglobia bacterium
CTGGACGTCGGCATAATGCGCCTGCCACCCGGCGGCGGCCATCAATTCCGAGATCGTGGCGCCCCTGGCCAGCATCCCGAAGGTGATTGCCTTCTTGCTGCCCTCGCGCCGTGGCCGCGCCCTCCTTGCGGCTCGTACCCTTGCTCCCCTTCGTCTTCTTCGGGCGCAACTTCTTCGGGCGCAACCGGGCAGCTTTCCACGCGCCCATGGCCGGCCGATCGAGAGCGCCGTCAAGTGGCACGAGATGGCGCCGCAGCGCGGGCAGGTGAGTTACCCGGCGGTGGAAAGCATTCTCGCCGGGGCCGACCGCAATGCTATTCCGCTGCGCGGCCGCTGGATTTATTGGCCAGCCCCAGGCCGAGGGTGAAGGGCTTGAGGAATAGCGGGCTGCGGCTGGCCGTGGTCCGTGCCTTCTATGGACGCTACCGGGTGACCGTCAACGGCAAGGAGACCACCGTCGAGTTGCGGCGGCAGAGGGCGCGGGCAGGTGGAAATCGACTGGACCCCGGGCCCGCTCGAAGATACTAACCAAAAGGGTCGGCGTAAGTGATAAAAAGCACCGGTAACCCAGTTACACGGTTATAAGTAGTGCCGCAATATCGGCTTTCCAGTATTGTGACTCTTTTTTTCTTGTTCCTAAAGACGGTTTATGACATATTACAAGCGTGCAACGCCTGATCCTGATCCGGGCGGCTGCCGTCCTAGTGTTAACTGTGGGCGCGCCTTCGGTCCGGGCATCGGACCCAGCCCGTATCTCCTTGAACGACAAAGAGTACTTCGAAGGTCCCGGCTTTTCCTTCCTCGTCTTCCACAATAACTATGAGGTCGGTTACCAGGGCGGTCTCCAGATGATCGAGAACGGCGAGCGGGTTCTCGATTCCGGCGATCTCCTGTTGGTGCCGAAGCCCGGTCAACGGCCCGCCTCCCAGCGGGTGCTCCGGCGCGTGGTGGATCGCGCCGCCGGAACCGCTACGGTGTTCGGCGACCTCGGCGACCTGGGCGGGTATCGGCTGGTCTGTCGAGCCGATGGCAGCCGCATGGCGATTACACTGGCGCTGGACGAGCCTGTAAATTGGAGCCGCTTCGCGCAGGGCGGCTTCCGGATCGCGCTCTATCCGGGCACTTATCTCGACCGGTCCTATCAGTCCGATTCGGCGAGCGGCGTCTTTCCCCATCAGTACGGCGGGCGTATCCTGGTGGCTTCCACAAGCCGCCTGCGGGTGGCGCAAGAGGATGCGTTGCATACCGTGCTGATCGCGCGTCCCGGCGGAGCGCTCAGCCTGATCGACCAGCGCCAAGGCAGCCCGCAGCCGTGGTTTGTGGTGCTGGCTTCGCTGACGCCCGGATCGGCGGAAAAAGAGGTCACGGTCGAGATCACGCCGGCGATTCATCCGGAGTGGAGGCGCCCGCCGGTTATCGCGATTTCCCAGGTCGGCTATCACCCGGCGCAGACGAAACGCGCCGTCATCGAACTCGATCCGCGGGATACGGCCGGCGCGCCGGTCACGCTGTACAGGCTGCAGCTCGAAGGCGACCGGATGCCGGTAAAATCGGCCGCGGCGAAGCCCTGGGGCCGGTTCTTGCGCTACCAGTATGAAACCTTCGATTTCAGCGAGGTGCGCGAGCCCGGGATGTACGTTCTGGAGTCGCGCGGCGTGAGCGCCGGTCCCTTCGAAATTCGCGCCACTCTCTACCAGGAAGCCTGGAAGCCAACCCTCGAGTATTTCCTGCCGGTGCAGATGTGCCACGTGGCGGTGCAGGAGGGGTCCCGGACCTGGCACGGCGCCTGCCACCTGGACGATGCGCGCCAGGCTCCGCTGGGACTGGTTCACATCGACGGCTACCAGCAGGGACAGCGGGAGACGCTGTTCGCCGACGACGAACACATTCCTGGACTGGATTGGGGCGGATGGCACGATGCCGGCGATCACGATTTGCCGGGCGGGAGCATCGCCACAACGACGCTGTACCTGGCGCTGGCCGAGGAGGAGTTTCACCCCTTGCTCGACCAGACGTCCATCGGCCGCCCGCACCGCATGGTGCTGCTGCACTTGGCGGACGGCAAACAGGACATAATTCAGCAAATCGAGTACGGAGTCGAAGGACTGCTGGCTTCCTACCAGGTGGCGGGCCACATTTTCCCCGGGATTATCGAGCGCTCGCGCCAGGGCTACTCGCACCTGGGGGACCCGGTCAACATCACCGATAACCGGGTGGACGATCCGGCATCCGCGGCCAAAGACGACCGGTGGGCGTTCACCAACCACAACACAGGGCTTCAATATGAGGCCGTGCAGGCGTTGGCCGCCGCGTCGCGCGCGCTCCGCGCATCGGATCCCGCGCTGGCGGAAGAGTCCCTGCGGGCGGGCACGGAAATCTACGGGTACGAGCAGCGGAACGCGCCGGTCTACGCGCCGAACGCGTACGTACCGCGCGATTCCGGGTTCCGCAGCCAGGAGATTTCAGCGGCGGCCGAACTGCTGCTCACGACCGGAGAGCGGCGGTATCGGGACCGTCTGGTGGCGTTGCTGCCCTACCTGCACAAAGCCACGGCGGAAGAATTTGCCGCCGGTCCGGGGTGGACGCTGGTGCGGGCGCTGGCAGCGGTGCCGGACGCGGAGTTCAAAACCGCCGTGCTGGGCTACGCCCGGCAATGGAAAACGCTGCTTACGAAGTGGACGGGCTCCAACCCCTACGGCGTGCCTCTGCCACCGGCGGTGACGGACCCGGACTATCGCCTGGAAGAGCGCTCCGGCATCCATTCCAGTTTTGTGTGGGGCTCGGGCTGGAATCTACAGGTGGATGCGCTCCGGCAATACTACCTTCACAAGAGCCTGCCCGATTTATTCGATGCGGAACCGCTGTACAACGTACTGAATTTCGTTCTCGGCTGCCATCCGGCCAACAGCCAGTCCTTCGTTTCGGGCGTGGGCGCGAGCTCGGCGATTCCGGCCTACGGATTCAACCGGGCGGACTGGTCCTACATTCCGGGCGGCGTCATTTCCGGCGCGTCATTGGTGAAGCCGGACATGATGGAACTGAAAACTTTTCCGTTTTTGTGGTACCAGACCGAGTATGTCATTCACGGAGCGGCCAGTTATATCTTCGACGTCCTAGCGACGGATAAACTACTCAGTCCGGCTCCACCACATGGCTGGGCGGCTCGACCAGCCTCCAGGATCCCAACCGCCGTTACCTGGAGCGCTCCGTCTCGCAGTACGATATCCCGCAGGTGCTCCAGTTCTCCTACGTCTACCAGATCCCGTTCGGGCGCGGCAGGCTGTTCGGCGCGCACCTGAATCCGGTGGTCGATGCGGTTCTGGGCGGATGGCAGACCAACGGCCTGTGGCGGTTCGATACCGGCATGCCCCTGGCGCTCAGCGTGAGCACCTCCCGCGCACTGCCGACCTACGGCTCACAGCGGCCGAATCTCATCGGCCCGCTGACACGCAACGACGGCTCCAACTGGCTGCAGCAGTATTTCGCCACTCCGGCCAGCGCCGTCACGCCGGCGCCGTTTACGCTGGGGAACGCTCCCCGTACCATTCCGACCGTGCACGCTCCCGGAACAGCGGCCAGGCGACCTCCCAGGCCAACTCGCCGCGGCAGGTGCAACTGGGGTTGAAGCTGTATTTCTGAAATGGCGTTACCCCACGGCGAACAGCCCGGCCGGCCGCATCACCGGCCGGGCTGTTCTGCTATGACTGGTGTGGAGTGCAAATGACGCGCTTTCTTTTGACTTTTCTCCTGGGTGTCATCCCAGTGATCGCGCAGCCGGGATTGTATCGCTTCGCGATCGACCAGGACCGCCTCGGCGGAGCACCGGACTTCAGTTCCCTAAATCACCCCTTGACCGCCGCAGACCGCCTGTTCGTTCGCGACGGGCATTTCTATCGCGTCGGCCCGGACCTCAAGCCGGGGACGGCGGACGACGAGCGCGTCCGGCTCTTCGGCGTCAACATGGCGTTCGGAGCCAACTTCCCCGAAACTGCCGACGCCGCGCGCATCGCCAGGCGACTGCGCCGCCTGGGCGTCAATCTGGTGCGCTGCCATCACATGGACTCCAGCCCCGATCGTAATCCCGAGACGGCCAACAGCCTGCTTACGCAGGAGCCGTACCCCACGCTCAATCCGGTATCGGTGGCGCGCATGCGGCACTTTCTGGACGCGCTGGCCGCCGAGGGGATTTATATCAACCTCAACCTGCACGTCGGCTATCAGTTCCGCCCGGAGATCGATCATGTGCCGCAGGTGCCGGGAATGGCTTTCCCCACCCAGAGCAAGCCGCTGCATATTTTTTATCCCCGCATGGTTGGCCTGCAGGTGGAGTACACGCGCAAGGTTCTGGATGCGCTCAAGCTCAAGAACGATCCCGTGCTGGCCATGGTCGAGATCGATAACGAGACCTCGATGCAGCAGACGTGGCAGAATGGCAGCCTCGATCGCTATGCCGCCGGAGAATATCGCACGGAGTTGGAGAAGCAGTGGCATGAATTCCTGCCCGATGGCGGTCCGCTGGTGGCCGCGAAGGATGCGGCCACCGATCCGCATGCCGGCGATTACCTGCTTTTTCTCGCCGCGCGCGACCGTGCTTACCTCGCGCGTATGCTTGGCGCGGTCCGCGAATCCACGGACAAGGCTGGTACCCGTCACGGGCACGCAGATGACCTATGGCGGACTGCTGAACCTGGACGCGCAGGCGGACCTCGATTATCAGGACGACCACTTCTATATTGACCACTACAGTTTCCCGCACGTGGCCTGGGCTCAGCACGACTGGCGTATTCGCGATGCTTCGGCGGTCGGCTCCGGCCTCACCGCCTTTTTGAACATGGCCATAACCCGGCGTGCCGGCCAGCCCTATACCATCAGTGAATTCAACCAGCCGTGGCCGAACCGGCACGCGGCCGAAATCGATCCTACCCTCGCCGCTTTTGCCGCGCTGCAGGACTGGGACGCCATCGTCCACTTCGCCTACTCGCACGGCCACAACTGGGATAACGGCGCCGCCGAAAGCTTCAACATCAACGGCGATTGGACGAAGTATCCGAACATTGGCCAGTCGGCGTGGCTCTTCCGCACCGGGGCCGTTCAGGCCGCCCGGACCTCGCTGGTGGTCGCGGTAACGCGGGCCATGCAACTGGAGGCGGGCCGGGGCGGCCGAGGCGCCGGCAACGTGGCCGGCTTCCTGGCCCGCTCCGGCGGCTTCGACCCGGCGGTTGCATTGGTCCACCGCGTCGCAATCGCGAAAGACACGGGCACTCGGATTGTGCCGGCCGGGCCGCCGCCCTACCGCTCCGATACCGGCGAGCTGGTTTACGACCCGGCGCAGAAGCTCTTCACGATGGCGGCGCCGCAAGCCGCCGGTGTAATCGGCTTTCCCGGCAGGAACAAAGTGACGGCCGGCGCCGTGGAGGTTCAGTTGGGGCCCGCCTCCGGAGATTTCGCCTCCATCCTCGTCACCGCGCTCGATGGCAAGCCGCTCACCCAATCCGCGCGCCTGCTGATTTCCACGCCGGGATACACACTTGGCACGGTGCCGGGTTCGGATCCGCCGCGGATGCAGAAATTCGTGCACTACCCGGGCACGGAAGACTGGTGGACGCTCGAGCCCGGCCCGGGCGAGACCGGCCCATCGGACCGCATGGGTGGCTCGCCGCCGCTTTGGATGGAGCGGGTGGAAAGCACGATCACGCTTCATTCCACCGCCAAGACGGTGGTTGTCTATCCCTTGGATGGCCGCGGAGAGCGCATGGAGGCGCTGGCGCCGGCCGCCGTGACGCGGTGCGCCGGTGGCTTTGTAATCCACCTGCAGGCGGATGGACAGCAGTTCACGCCGTGGTATGAAGTGTCGCAGGAGAGATGAAGGGCGTCAAACACCGATGTTCGGGGCGGGCATCAAACGCTCAGTACGGGAGCAGGCGAGTCGCGCACCAGGCTATAGGTAAGATCCCGCATGCGGCCAGGAGCGGCTGCTCGAGGCGGTCTTCCGACGATGAGCACGTCCGCGGCGGAACAGTCGGTTGCGTCCAGCAGAGCTTCTTTCACCGGACCGATGGCGGTGCGGAGCGCCGCTTGGCAGCCTACGGTCTTCTGGAGTTCACCCAGCCGCCGGCGGGCGTCCAACTCAGCCCCGCCGTCAGTGGCATGAATCACGGAGAGCTTCGCGCCGGCGGCTGCCGCCGCGCGACTGGCCACGCGGAGCACTCTTTCCGAGTCCCGGCTCAGTCCGATGGCGCAGACCCACACCCGGTGCTCCAGCGGCCTCGGAATCTTACTCTCGGCATGCCCGGTCGTCAGGACCGGGCATTCAGCTTCGTGGAGCAGCTTTGCCGTGGTGGAACCGAGGAGCATTCGCCGGAACCGGCCGGCGTGCGTCGGCGCGACGATCAGATCGAACCCGCCTCTCCTGGCAACCTCCGCAATCTCCGCCGCGGCTTCACCCGAGCGCAGGATTCGATGACATGCAGCCGGTGGAAACGCCGATGCCAGAAACTCATCGAGTCTGTCCCGGGCAATGCTCCAGTGCTCCTCGGCGATCTCGTGAACCGATCGCGCACAGAGTTCGAAGCCGTTATGGCTTGCCAGATCGCACACGTGAACCAGCGTGACCCGGGAGCCGAACAGCTCCGCGGCCCTTTTCACGTAGTTGGCCATCGCCGCGCAGGCATCCGAGAAGTCCACCGGAAAGAGGATGTTTTCGATCATCGCCACGGCTGCTCCATATTATAGCGGCCCCGTTCGCCGCAGAACCGAAGCTTCCGAGCAGTTCCGCAGAGCGGAGCGCGGCATCGCCGGTTTTCAGGGTGGTCACGCGGAGCCTGCTGCAAACGCGCTAACCTGAATGCGGGACGGCACTCGACGCTGTCACGGACCGCCACTTTATGGCTCTCGGCGAATTCACCAAACAAATCGCGCAGCAGGCGCTGCTTTCCGCCACCTCCAAGGAGGCGCCTGCACCCGCGCCCGCGCCCGCGGCGCCGCCGGTAGAAAATCCGGCGGCCGTGCTGCTGGGGCAAATCAACGCCATGCAAAAGGCGCTGAAGGAAGACGAGGAGCTCGTCGTTTCCTGCCAGAACATCCGCGTGATGGAAATTTTCACTCCCTCCCGCACCATGGCCGTGCTCACCGGTCACGATGCCGAGCGCAGCCTGGCGCGTGTCATCGGGGGCGTCGAATCGCTGCAGTTGATTTGCCGCGTATCCAAAGTGCCGCCCGGCGCCAAGCCCGCGCGCATCAACCTGGTCACTCCGAATCCACCGCGGTAGAATTCCAACTCCGGATCACGCGCGTTTCGCGCTCGTAGCCCAGCCGGCTGATGGAAGCCGTATCCAGGGCGAAGAACCCGCCCGTATCCGGCGGCAGACCCAGCCAGCGGGCGGCCAGGATGCGCAGCAGGTGGCCGTGCGAGAACAGCGCCACATCGCCGCCCGCCGCCGTGGCGCGCGCGATTGCCGCCTGCGCCCGTCCGGCTACCTGCTCTGACGTTTCCCCGTGGGGCACGCCGTCGCGCCAGAGCGACCACCCCGGCGCCAGCGCGTGAATCTCCGCCGTGGTGCGCCCTTCATAATCGCCGTAATCCCATTCGCGGAGATTGGCATCCACCTGCGCCACGCCGCCGTATCCTGCCAGGCGGCAGGTTTCGAGCGCGCGCTGGAGCGGGCTGGTGAGGACCAGCACGAACCGCCGCCCGGCCAGCCGCCGCCCAATCCCCATGGCCTCCGCGCGTCCGGCGTCGTTCAGCGGAATGTCGGTGCGCCCGGTGTGCGCGCCCGAGCGGCTCCACTCGGTCTCGCCGTGCCGGATCAGCCAAAGCTCGCTCATTCTTCAGATTGTACGCGTGGAGGTGGGGAAGGCGGATGACCAAGGGGGCGCTCCGCCCGGAGGCGCCCGCGTGCGACTTTATACCCGCCCCGCGGCCACACGTGCACAAAGTCCTAACCGGCAAGCCCGCGCGCCTGTTGCAATAAAAATGACCACCGGAGGCGGCCCGATGAAGATTGAAACCCTGGAGGACCTGCTGCACGAGGAGTTGCGGGAGCTCTACGACGAGGAGCAGCAACTGGTCGAAGCCCTGCCCAAAATGGCTCGCAATGCGGCTTCCGAACGCCTGCGCGAGGCCTTCCGGGAGCACCTGGAGCAGACCCGCGAGCACGTCACGAGACTGGAACAGTGCTTCCGCGACCTGCGCAAGAAGCCCGGCAAGGAAACCGCCGCCGGCATGAAAGGCCTGATCGCGGAGGGCGAGCAGATGATCGGCGAAATCGAGCAGTCGCCCCTGCGCGATGCCGCCCTCATCGGTGCGGCCCGGCGCGTGGAGCATTACGAGATCGCTGCCTATAGCGGCGCGATTTCGTTCGCGCGGCGGCTGGGGTACGAAACCACCGCGCAGTTGCTGCAACAGACGCTCCGCGAGGAGCAGGAAACCGACGCCCGGCTGACCCGGATCGCCGAAGGCGCCGTCAACCGGGAAGCGCTCCAACTCGGCGCGCACCAGCGGGTGTAACCGATATGAGTCCCAGAGATCACACCGACAAGGTCATGGCAAAGGCGGCCAAGAAGAAGGAGCGGAGCCCGTTCCGCTGCGATAATTGCGGCGCCACCTTCGTCTCCGAGGCGGAAGAGCACGCTCACCATCGCTCCCAGCACGCCGCCGATTACGAACGGCATCAGGAAGAGGAGCAGCACAAGGAGCAACACAAAGACCCCGGCGAGCCGGATGCCGCATGATCCTCAGCCGTGGCGCAGAATGCAATCGCGAGTCAAACAATAGGGGGAAATATGGCTGAAACGGTTTCCGATATCTTAGTCAACCGATTGATCGAATGGGGAGTCGATACCATCTTCGGTTTTCCCGGGGACGGAGTCAACGGCATCTTCGAAGGTTTGCGCAAGCATCAGGACAAGATGCGATTCATCCAGGTGCGGCACGAGGAAGCGGCCGCTTTCGCCGCCTGCGGCTACGCGAAATACACAGGCCGCCTGGGCGTGTGCCTGGCCACCTCCGGCCCCGGCGGCATGCACCTGCTCAACGGGCTGTACGATGCCAAGTGCGACGGCCAACCCGTGCTGGCCATCACCGGCCACACCTTTCACGACCTGATCGGCACCCACTACCAGCAGGATGTGGATCTGGACAAGCTCTACATGGACGTGGCGGCTCTACAACCAGCGCGTGATGGGGCCGGCGCACGTGGTCAACGTGCTGGACGAGGCGATTAAAACCGCGCTTGGCTATCGCGCCGTTGCCCATATCACCATCCCCAAGGACATCCAGGAGTGGAAACCGGCTGACGACAAGCGCTCCGGCATGAACGTCCAAGCGCCACAGCGCCGATCTGTTCGCCCCGCCGCGCTACCCCGTCCCGCCGGAGAGCGATTTCGAACAGGCCGCCCGCCTGATTATCGCAAGGGTCGAAGGTTGCGATTCTGGCGGGCCGCGGCTGCCTCGGACGCGCGCCGGAGGTGCTGCGACTCGCCGAAAAGCTAAAGGCACCGGTGGTCAAGGCCCTGCTCGGCAAGGCCGTGGTGCCGGACGCAACCCTTACACGCCGGGCGGCATCGGACTGCTGGGCACCGCGCCCTCGCAGGATGCCATGCAGGAATGCGACACCCTCATCATCGCCGGCACCAGCTTCCCGTACATCGAATTTCTGCCCAAAGCCGGGCAGGCCAAGGCGGTGCAAATCGACATCGAGCCCGACTCGCATCGGCCTCCGCGTCCGATGTGGATGTCGGGCTGGTGGGGGATTGCGCCGGCGTTCTCGAACTCCTCGCCAAGTTCGTCCCCGCCAATCAGGACGGCGACGAGTTTCTCGAGAAATCGCAGCGGCGCATGCAGATCCTGGAACCAGCTCATGGAGGAGCGCGGCACGCGGCCGGACATGCCGATGAAGCCGCAGGTGGTGACCTACGCGTTGAGCAAAATGCTGGACACCGATGCCATCGTCATCTCCGACAGCGGCACCATCGCCACCTGGGCCGCCCGCTACATCGAGATCCGCGGCGACATGCAGTTCTCGCTCTCCGGCATCGCTCGCCACGCATGGCCAATGGCCTGCCTTACAGCATCGGCGCTGCGGTGGCCTATCCGGGTCGCCAGGTGGTGTGCGTGGTCGGCGACGGCGGTCTGACCATGCTGATGGGCGACATCGCGACGCTGGTCAAGTACAAGCTACCGTCAAAGATCATCGTCATCAAGAACAACGACGCTGGGCCAGATCAAGTGGGAGCAGATGGTGCTCGACGGCAATCCGCAGTTCGGCGTCGACCTGCAGCCCATCGATTTCGCCTGCATCGCCCGCGCCTGCGGCGCCGCCGGCTTCACCATCGAAGACCCCAAGGATGCCGAGAGCGTTCTACGCCAGGCGCTGGCACACCCCGGGCCCGCCGTGATTGAGGCCGTGGTCGATCCCAACGAGCCGCCGCTGCCCGGCAATATCAGCGTGGAGCAGAGCATCCACTTCGCCGAAGCCCTGGTGAAAGGCGAAAAGCAGCGCGGCGAAATCGTCAAGACCATCGTCGAAAACAAGGTCAGAGAAGTGATCTGATGTTGACGCAGAGACGCTGAGACGCAGAGAAAAGCGCGGAGAATCTAATTGTGTGAGGATTTGATTTTCTTCTCCGCGTCTCTGCGCCTCCGCGTCAAATGCTTTCAGGCCTCAAGCTCTTGCCGCCGCCCCGCCGGTAACGCCCGCAGGTGGGCCGCGCCGGCGCCCCCGGCATTCTTTCCGCTGATTCCCAGGACTACCAGCCCGGCGACGATCAGCGCGGTCCCGGCGCTTTTGCCGATCAGCACCCGGTGCTGGAAATTTTCGCGCAGCCATTCCGGCTTCATCCGCGTCAGCAGGTACGCGCCCAGGAACACGATCGCATAGCGGACCCCGGAGATGGAAGACACGATGGCCGGGCTGGCATGGCTGATGGCGTAGAAAATCAGGAACGATCCCACCCCCGAAAGAAACCGGTTCACGAAATACCAGAACGTGCTGCGCGGCGGCGCATGTTCGGCGCGCTCGAAGATCTGGCGCCGCCACGGCGGCCACAGCAGCATGGCCAGCGAGCCCATGAACGTTCCCAGCGTGAAAAACACGAATCCCGTGATGAAGCCGGCGCCGTTGAAAACCATCTTCTGCAGCACGTTGGTGAGTCCGAACAGAACTGCTCCCCACAGGATGCTGGGCAGAATCTTGCGCCATTCCAGCTTCTCCGAGAGAAACATCACAAAGCCGCCCGCCACCATCAGAGCAAAGCCGACCAGGCTGCCGCCGCCCAGCGTGTCTGACAGCAGCGGGATGCCGATGAGCGCCGTCGCCAGCGGTGCGAAGCCGCCCATCACCGCCAGCGTTTCCGACGCTTCCCCCATCTTCAGCGCGCGGTAGTAAAACCAGTTGGCGGCCAGCTCCAGCATGCCCGCGCAGAATCCCAGCCCCGCAATTCCCGGCGACGGCATGTGGAATCCGAACAGCGCCAGGATGAGCCCGAACACGCTGATCGCGCCCAGCCAGAAAACGTAGCTGGGCAGGTTCCTGGTTTCCGGCCGCGTCAGCAGAACCTTATCCCAGAGCAGCGAAATGCCGATCAGCCCGTGCGCGATGATGGCGACCAGGATGCCGTTCGAAAAGAAACCGACGAAGGAAGAGAGGAAGGAATGCAATCCGGCTCCTTGGCGCGGCGGCTCGGAATTTCAGCCGTGGTGCCGCGGCCTTTCGTGCAGGTACAGCATTTCGACCAGCACCAGCGTCGCCGCCGTAAGCGGCGTTGCCAGCGCCAGGCCGAGAAACCCGAGCAGCAGTCCCATCAGCACCTGCGCCAGAATGGTCAGGCCGGGCGGCAGATATACCGCCCGCCGCTGCACCAGCGGCGTCAGCAGGTAGCCTTCCGCGGCGTGGATGCAGATGAACAGCGCGGCCACGTACAACAGGTTTCCCGGTCCCTGCAGCAGCGAGACAAGCAGAGTCACCACCAGCGCAATCAGCGAGCCGATGTACGGAATGAAGACCATGAAGCCGGTGAACAATCCCAGCGTAAAGGCCAGGTGCACGCCGATGATGCGCAGCCCGATGATGGTGGCCACGCCGAGCACGCCCATGGGGATCAATTGGCCCATCAGCCACCAGCGCAGCGTATAGGCGACTTCGCCGAAAACCTCGCGCGCGCGCGGGCGGTTCCGGTCGGAGAACAGCCGCAGCAGTCCGCGCTCATACAGCGCCGGATCGGCGCCCATGTAGATCCCCACCACCGCCACAACCACCAGCGCCTCCACGCCCTCGAACGCTCTCGAAAGCGCCGTGGTGAGCTTCCCCGTGAGATTTGCCGAAGCCAGCATGCCCGGTAAATAACCGAGGAGGGTCTGTCCCCATTCGGTCTGCTCCAACTGCGCGCGCAGCCAGTCGTAGCCCTGGGGCAGGTCATGAATCAACTGGTCCACCTGTGCCGAAACGCGCGGAATCGACACCCATGCCGCCAGTCCGAGCAGCAGCGCAATCCCGACCGTCACCACCGCGAACGCCCACCCGCGCCCCAACGGCGATACCTCGGCCAGTTTGCGCGCCAGAAAATCCAGAAACACGGCCAGCAGGATGCCGGCGAACCCCAGCAGAAACACGTCCGCGGTGTACCAGACGATTGCTCCCACGGCGATCAGCGCCAGAACCGCCGCCGCCCGCCAGGCGAAGCCGTGGCGCCTGGACGTTAGCGTCCGTATGTCTCCGTCGATCATGCTGTTTCTTGCCGCCGCCCCGGGGTGCACGGGCGCGGCCGCGTTCCGGAGTGAGCAACCATGATGCCAACCGCCCGGCGCGGCGGTCCACCGGGCGCCCATCCTGCGCGTGGCGGAACGAACCATTTCCCCGGCGCGCGGCGCTTCGTCTCCGCCCGCCGCCGCGTCCAATAAGCAGGAGCCCCGCCATGGCCCAGCCATCCTCCCCCGAAAACATCCGCAACAAACCCGCCGCCGATATGGTGGAAGACGTCATCGGGCGGTCGCGGGAAGCGCTCGAGGCGGGTGCGCAAGCCACCTCCGAGCTGCAGGAAGCGCTCGCGGCCGGCGCGCAAGCCACCGCGGAATTGAACGAGATCCGCCGCCGCGCCGATGAAGCGCTCGACTGGCGCAGGCAACTGCAGCGGCATCCCTGGTTTCCCATGGCCGCCGCCCTCGCGGCCAGCGTCTTTTTGTACGTGGCGTTCGCGCGCCGCCGTTGAGCGGCTCCGCTTAGTACCCGTGGCCGCCGGTTCCGGCGCCGATTTTGCCGCGGAACATCCGGTACACAAACACGAAGTAAGCTGCCGCCAGCACCATCCCGAAACTCCACCAGATCAGGCCGATGCTTAACGAGTGAAGACCCGAATGAGCGTTGTAGACCGTGATGTTCAAATTCGAATCCGTGGTGGAGACCAGCAGGTTCGGGTAAAACGCCGCCGCCGCGCCGACCAGCATCAGCGCCAGGTAAGCGCAGGAAGAAAGGAACGCGCCGCGCTCGTCGCCCTTTCGCCCCAGCAGCCACATGCCCGCGAGCGACGCCGCCACCAGCGCCGGGATCACATACAACACCGGCGCGCCGCGGTAATTGTCCGACAGGCTCGGCCGGATGGATAGCGTGGCTGCCAGGCTGGTCGCGGTCAGAACCACCACCGCCGGCCACAGCATCTGCGCCGCCCGCCGCGCGCGCCGGTTCAGGTCGCCGCCGGTTTTCAGCGCCGCATAATACGCGCCGTGCAGGGCCAGCGCCGCGGCTGCCGTCACGCCGGCCAGCACCGTGTACCAGTCCAGCACGCCCGGCTGCGGACCCACCCGCCAGTCGGTCCACAGCGGCAGGAAGAAGTAACCGTCTCTTCCCAGCGGCACTCCCCGAATCACGTTCCCCAGCGCCGCGCCCAAAAAAACGGCCAGCAGGAAGCTCGCGATTCCGAACGCGCCGTTGAAGAGCCCGCGCCATACGGGCGTCTCCAAATGCATGCGCAGCTCGACGCCGATGCCGCGGAAAATCAGCAGCCACAGCACGATCATGAGCGGCAGATAAAATCCGCTGAATCCCGAGGCATAGAGCAGCGGGAAGGCGAAATACAGCGTGCCTCCTCCCGCCAGCAGCCACACCTCGTTGCCGTCCCAAACCGGGCCGATCGAGCGGATCAGGTCGCGCCGCTCCTCTTCCGTGCGCGCCACGAACAGGTGCAGCATGCCGACACCGAGGTCGAATCCATCCAGCACCACGTACGCCGCCAGCATCGCCGCCACCAGCAGAAACCACGTCAAGGGCATCCGGCAATCTCCTCTAAAGGTCTACCCGCACAACACCGGAAACGGGGGCGCCAGACGGAGTGGGGCAGGCGGTTTCGCCTGCCAACCGTTGGCAGGCAAAACCGCCTGCCCCACATTTCTCCGAACCGCTGTTTCGAATCGGCGTTCATCTGCGTTCATCGGCCGCCCATCCACTCCATCTCCTAAACCGTGGTGACCGGCGCACCCGACGTGACCTCATGAGCCGCGTCCTCCACCGGCCCGTGAGCGATGGCGCGGTGCATCAGAAACAGAAACAGAATCGCCAGCAATGCGTACAGACCCATAAACCCCAGCAGTGTAAACAGCGCGTTGCCCGCATTCACATTTTTCGAATAGCCGTCCGGCGTTCGCATCAGCCCGTACACCAGCCACGGCTGCCGCCCGGTTTCGGCCGTCAGCCATCCGGCTGTGTTGGCAATATACGGGAAGGGCAGGCAGCACAGCAGAATCCACAGCATCCAGCCGGTTTGGTACAGCTTGCCCCGCCACAGCAGGAAGGCGCTGGCCGCCATTACCGCTATGAAGATGGTTCCCAGCCCGGCCATGATGTGGTAGCTGTAATACAGCAGCGGAATGTTGGGCCAGTCGGTTTTTGGAAACGAATTCAGCCCTTTCACCGTGGCCGTGGGGGTGCCGTAAATCAGGAAGCTGAGCACGCGGTTGGCCGCCAATGCGTTGTCGATGCGCTCGTGCTCCACATCCGGCTGGCCCAGGATCACGATGGGCGCGCCCGCCTCGGTTCTGAAAAGCCCTTCCATGGCCGCCACCGTGGCCGGCTGGTTCCCGGCCATGAACTTGCCGAATGCGTCGCCGGTGGGAAAGATCTGCGCCGCAGAGGCAATCACTCCCACGATTACGGCAACCTTCAAAAACGCCCGCGCCTGCTCCTCGAACTTCCCCTCGATCAGGTAATACGCGCCCACCGCGGCCATCACGAAAACTCCCGTTACCACCGCTCCGCACATGTTGTGCGCGTACTGGATCAGCGCCCACGGGTTGAACAGCAGCCCCCAGAAGCTGATCACGTTGAAGCTGCCGTCGGCCGCCCGCGCGAAGGCCACCGGGTGCTGCATCCACGCATCCGTCACGATGATGAAAAATCCGGAAAGCCAAGATCCCACGAACACCGCGAAGCCCGCCCACCAGTGTCCCCAGCGGCTCAGCCGTCCTTCGCCGTACAGAAACAGCCCCAGAAACGCCGATTCCAGAAAGAACGAAAACACCCCTTCCATCACCAGCGGCTGCCCGATCACGCCGCCCGTCAGCCGCGAAAACTCCGCCCAGTTGGTGCCGAACTGGAATTCCATGGGGATGCCGGTCACCACTCCGAATACGAAATTGATGCCAAACACCCTCGCCCAGAAACGCGCCGAGCGCTGATACACCGGGTTGCCGGTGCGCATATACATCGATTTGAAAATCACGATGAGCGGCGCCAGCCCCATCGTCAACTGGGGAAACAGGTAGTGGAACGTGATGGTAAATGCAAAGTGAATGCGATGCAGGATGAGCGCGTCGTCCATAACTGCCCTCTACAATCCCTGGTATTGCGGTATGCAAGCCATTGTAGCGCTCGCCGAAGGAGTTCTCCGCGCCGGATCCGGCCTGGAAACGTGACTAATGTTCCCGCGCGTCCCGAATGCGCCCATGCTACTTTCGGAATAGTATGGCGAAGTTCTTTATCGGTCTGGCAACCGGCGTAGTGCTGGTTTTTCTGGGTTTTATCATCCTGATTGCGGCTCTCATCCACTTCCGCTCCAAGGCGCCCGAAATCGCCTCCAATTCCGTGCTGGTGCTGCACCTCTCCGGCGACGTACCGGAAAAGCCGCCGGTCGAGCTGCCGGAGTTCCTCGGCGGCGGGCAGCCCGCCGTCACCGTCGCCGATGTCTGGCTGAATCTGCAGAAAGCGGCGGCCGATTCCCGCATCAAAGCCGTCGTCGTTGAGCCCAGCGGCATGTCCGCCGGCTTCGCCAAGCTGGAAGAGCTCCGTGCCGACCTGGCAGCCTTCGCCAAATCCAAGCCCGTCTTCGCCTACCTGCGCAATCCGAATTCCCGCGACTACTACCTGGCCCTGGCCGCCCGCCGCATTTACCTCGCTCCCGAGGAGCCGCTCATGCTGCAAGGCCTGCGCGCCGAGCTGGCATATTTCAAGGGCGCGCTGGATAAGCTCGGGGTCGCGGTCGAAGTGGAGCACGCCGGCAAATACAAGGACTTCGGCGACATGTTCACGCGCACCTCCATGAGCCCGGAAACGCGCGAGGTCATGACCAGCGTGGTGGACGGAGTCTATGGCCGGCTGGTGGACCGCATCGCCCTATCCCGCAAGAAAACGCCGGACCAGGTGCGCGCCCTCATCGACAATGGCCCCTTCACGGCTACCCAGGCGCTCGCCGCCGGCCTGGTGGATTCGCTGTGCTTCGAGGACCAGATGTGGGGCGACCTCACCAGGCTCTCCGGCGAGCCGGCCAAGCTTCCGTTCGCCAAGTATGTGCAGGCGATGGCGGACAACACCCCGGCCGGCAGCCGCATCGCGCTGGTCATCGGCGAAGGCGATATCGTGCAGGGCTCGCCGCAGGACAATGGCACCGACGAAACCAGCCTCACCGCCTATGGTTTCGACAAGCTCCTGCGGCAGGTGGAGGACGACGCCGCCATCAAAGCCGTGATTGTGCGCATCGATTCCCCCGGCGGCGAGGTCGGCGCGTCCGACGAGATCTGGCGACAGATGAATCTGCTCAGCAAGAAGAAGCCGCTGGTCATTTCCATGTCGGACGTGGCCGCTTCCGGCGGCTATTACATGGCGCTCACCGGCGATCCCATCGTCGCCGAACCCGATACCGAAACCGGTTCCATCGGCGTGGTGTTCGGCAAACCGGTCATCCGCGGCCTGCTGGACAAAATCGGCGTCAATCTGGACGGCATCGGGCGCGGCGCCAACTCCGATATCGAATCCATCGACACTCCGCTCACGCCGCAGCAGCAGGCCAAGCTCCGCGAGGGCATCGACGAAAGCTATCGCGAGTTCGTCTCCAAGGTGGCCGCCGCGCGCCACCGCAGCTATGCCGAAATCGAGCCGGTGGCGCAGGGCCGCGTCTGGCTCGGCTCGCAGGCGAAACAAAACGGCCTGGTCGACGTCCTCGGCGGCCTCGACTCCGCCGTGGATACCGTCAAGAAGCGCGCCGGTATCCCTGCCGCTCAATCCGTCGCCATCGTGACCTATCCGCCGCGCCAGAGCCTGCTCGAGATCCTGCTCCACCGTTCTCAGCAGCAGGACGGCGAGATCGCATCCCGGCTCGCTCCCATTTTCGGCCGCGTGCCTTTTCATGCATGGCTGCACGGTGGTCTGTTGCGAATCACACCAAACTGGATCATTTTGCACTAATGGGTTTACACTGGAGGAAGGACTCCTCAGTTGCATCCGCACGGCCACAGTCACACCCACGCCACCGGCAGCGTCCTTCGCTGGTCGTTGGCGGCGACCCTGATCTTCGTCATCGTGGAGGTGACCGCCGGTCTCAAAGCCCATTCCCTCGCCCTGCTCTCCGACGCCGGCCACAATTTCACCGATTTCGGAGCGCTGATCCTGGCATGGGTGGGCTATTATCTGCAATCCAAGCCCGCCGACGAAATCAAGACGTACGGCTATCATCGCGCCGGCGTGCTGTGTGCCTTCGGCAATTCCCTCACCCTGGTGGCGCTTTCCAGCTGGATTTTCTATGAGAGCGCGCTCCGTTTCAGCCATCCCGAGCCCGTCAGCGAATCCATCATGATCGCCGTGGCCACCCTTGGCCTGGCGCTCAACGGCGGCATCATGCTGGCCCTGCGCAACGCCCGGCGCCACGATATAAACATCCGCAGCGCTTTTGTGCACATGCTCGGCGATGCCCTGGGCTCTATCGCCATTATCGGCGGTGCCATCGCCATGCGCTTTACGGGGATGGTGTGGATCGATCCCGTGCTCTCCATCCTCATTGCCGTCCTCATCGTCTGGAGCGCCTGGGGAATCATCCGGGAATCGCTGAATATTCTGCTGGAAGGACTACCGCGCGGCATTCGCCTTTGCGAGGTCACTTCATCGATGCGCGGCATTCAGGGCGTGCTCGACGTTCACGATCTGCACATCTGGAGTCTCGGGTCCTCCGCCCACGCCCTGAGCTGCCATGTTCTCATCGAGGACGTGCCGCTGTCCGCCAGCGACGTCATTCTCAAGCGCCTCAACTCGCTGCTAGAGGATCGCTTCCACATCTCCCACACCACGGTGCAGTTCGAGCACGTCAACTGCTCGATTTCCGAAAACGGCTGTGCGATACCAGTCCACTCCCACGGCGACGAAGGGCACCATCATCACGATTAGCCCTCCGCGCCCGCTGCTGCAGGCGCCCGCCGGGCGCGGGCGGCCCGGCAGGCCTATCCCACTTTCGGCAGGTCGTGCAGCCACTCGAGCTGCTGCTGCACCTGGTCGTGGAGGCGGTAGGTGCGCTTGACGCTTTCAGGCTTGGGGCCGAGCACGTCGATCTTGTCGAGGTCAAACTGGCCGATGCCGAGCTGGGCAGCGTACTGGAGATAGCCGACGGCGTGCGCGGGGATGCCCATGCATTCGAGGCCGACGCGATCCGCCGCCAGGAAATCGGTGGAGGCGAGGGCGATGCGCGAAGGAACCGGCGTGCCCTGCGCCGGGCCGTTGCCTTCCATGCCTTCATAACCATCGATCAACGCCACGCCCCAGCACGGGCGCTCGCGGGCGGCCGAGATCGCCATGTTGTAATTCATCTGGTGCGGGCCGGCGTGGTACTTGTGCTTATCGTGCCATTGGGTTTCGTCGGGGGCGCTGTGCAGCGGCGTGCCGATCACCATGTTCTTCACCGTCATGGTGGCCACCACGGCGTTGTGCGTTTTCAGCATGGCGGAGGAGATGATGAGCGCGTCCGGGTCCACCAGGCGGGCGGCCAGGCGCACGGGGATGGGGCGGATGTTGGCGTCGACGATGGTGAAGATCTCGTACTTGCCTTCGCGGTTGAGGTCGATCAGCTCGACGTGGCTGGAGCGGAATTCCTTGACCACGCGGTCGTAATGGTTGAGGTCGAAGCCTTGCAGGCTATCGTGGGCGGAGGCTTCGGCGATGGCGATGGGGCCTTTGAATCGCGGCGCGATGTAATCCATGATGCCGGCCAGGGTGTCGGCGTGGGTGGTGGCCAGGGGAACCGTGGGCTGGACGATGTTGGGCTTGAGAATCACGCGCTTCTTGGTCCGCAGCAGCGGCTGGATCTGGGCGTCGATGGCCATCAGCGCCTCATGCACGTTCCTGCGCCGGTCCTCGCCATGGATCAGGGACACCGTGGCACGCTTGGTGTAGGGATAAATGGTGGGCGCGGGGACGGCCGGCGGGATCTGCTGCTGCTGGCCGAAAAGCCTGGTTCCGGTGGTGCCTGCCAGGGCGCCCGCCCCGGCCAGGTGCAGGAAATTGCGTCGCGAAAAGCCGCTCATGGTTGGTTCGACCTCCGGGCCGCGGTGGCGGCCGGACTCCATTTTATCGCGGATTAACGGGTCTGAATAACATGGTCAGAGCCGCGACCGTGAGGGAGCGGTACACAACGGTGCATGTCACCGCTCCCTTACGGTCGCGGCTCTGATGCGGAGGCGGGCGTTGGGCGGGTTACCACTCCGCCACGGAACCGTCTTCGTGGAAGACGCGGGCCATGGGGCGGGTGCCGGCGAAGGGGAATTTCGCGAGCGCGGATTCGCTCAGCTCGAAGCCGAGGCCGGGGCGGTCGCGGAGGGGGAAGCGGCCGTCCACCATGCGCATGGCGGGGAATCCAAACCATTCCTCCCAGATTTTGTCCTGGGCCGAGGGCTGCACCTGGCCGCAGATTTCCTGCACCAGGAAATTGGGCAGGGCGGCGTCCACGTGGAGCGTGGCCAGGCCGCCGATGGGGCCTTCGCAGGCGTGCGGCGCCATGGAAACGCCGGAAATGCCGGCCAGCGACGCGGCCTTCCACAGCCCGGTGATGCCGCCCACGTGGTTGATATCGGTTTGCAGAATGTCGATGGCGCCCATTTCGATGAGCTCGCGGCAGCCGTAGGCGGCCACCAGGCGCTCGCCGGTGGCGATGGGGGTGGTGGAGTGGCGCGCGATTTTCGCCATGGCGGCCACGTTTTCGGGCGGGCAGGGCTCTTCCACGAAGAGCAGGTTGAGCGGCTCCACTTCTTTCACCAGGATCTGCGCCACGCTGGGGCTGGTTTTGGCGTGGAAGTCGATGGCGATATCGATGTCCGGCCCGAGGCCCTCGCGCATGGTCTGGAGGGAGGCCACGGCGCGGCGGATCTTGGCGTTGGTTTCGATCCACTCGTAGTAGCCGGGGATGCCGGATTTGAAGCAGGAGACGCCCTGCGCCACGGCGGTTTCGCGCAGGCGGGCCAGTTCCTCGCGGGTGGTGGCGTTGGTGTGATAGTAGCCGCGCACGCCGCGCGGATCGAACGGGCCGCCGAGCAGTTTGTAGACCGGCATGCCGAGCACTTTGCCGCGGATGTCCCACAGCGCCTGGTCGATGCCGGAGATGGCGGAGCCCATCACCGGGCCGGCGCGATAGAAGCTCTGCACGTACATGGATTGCCAGAGGTGCTCCACCTGCATGGGGTCGGCGCCGATGAGGAAGTCGCGGAAATCCTGGATGCAGGCCATGACCGCGCCGGCTTTGCCTTCGAGCGTGCCCTCGCCCCAGCCGACGACGCCTTGGGCGGTTTCGAGCTTGACGAAAACGTAGGGGCGGTCGGATTCGCGGGTGAGGGAAACGCCGAAGACTTTCAGGCCGGTGATGGTGATGCCGGAGTGCAGGCCCGCAAACGCGTCCTGGCCGGCGGGCGGGGGCGCGAGGGCGCAGCCGCACAGGTCCTGCGACGCGGCGTTGGGCGCGCGCGGCGAGGGCCAGGCCGGATCCGCCGGCGGCGAAGAATTCTCTACGCAGCATGATATTTCTCCAGGGCGGCTTCATTCACCGCGATGCCCAGGCCGGGGCCGGCGGGCAGGGCGGCGAAGCCGTCTTTCACTTGTTCCAGCGCGGCGCCGGCGATTGCGGCGCGCATGGCGCGGTCCTCCGCGGCTTCCGGCAGCGGAATCTGCTGGATGAAGAAATTGGGAAGCGCGGCGGCCAGGTGCAGGGCGGCGGCGGTGGCGATGGGGCCGCCTTCATGCCGCGGGGCGACGGCGACGTAATAGGTTTCGGCGAGCGCGGCGATGCGGCGGCAGCCGCGTGATGCCGAAGTGGAGCAGATCGGGCCGGGCGATATCCAGGCAGCCGGCGCGGAGCAGGTCCTGAAAGGCGGCGGCGGCGCGGATGCCGCGGCCGAAGCCGAGCGGGGTGACGGTTTCGTCGGCGATTTTGTGAATGGTCTCGGCGGCGCCGGAGGCGCAGGGCTCGTCGAACCAGAGGGGATGGAACGGCTGGATGGCGGCGGCCACGCGGGCGGCGTCACCGGGGGTGAGCAGGCCGGAGCCTTCGAGCACGAAATCGGCGGCGTGCGACTGCGCGGTTTCGGCCAGGCGGCGGAGCGCGTTTTGATAGGCGTCGCCCTGGTTGCGCGCGGCGGGGGCGGGGACGGCAACGCCCACGGCGCGATACCCGGCCGCGACGGCGCGCTGGAAGGCGGCGGAGTCGGCGGCGCCGATGGAAGCGAAGGCGCGGGCTTTGTTGCGGGTGGGGCCGCCGAGGAGGCGATAGAGCGGGGTTTTGGCGGCTTGGGCGGTGATGTCGAGAAGGGCGATGTCGATGGCGCCGGCGAGCGGCGTGTCGAGCGGCGCGGTGGCGTACGAAGTGGCGGGACGGCCCAGCCAGAAGCGCTCGGCGGCGGCCAGATCGGCGGCGGACGCCGTTGCGCACTCGCCATAGCCCGCCAGACCGGAGCGCGTTTTCACGCGCAGCACCGCCCAGCTTCGGCCGGAGACGGGTTCGCGGACGGGATAGAGATGCAATCCGGCGATTTCCAGGCCGGAGGCGGGAGCGGGGACTGCTGCCGCCGCCTGCGCCGCCAGCAGCGATTCCAGCCTGGCCCGGCGCCGGACCACGGGTGTGCTCATGGGCATTCCTCCTGGAACCGACTATAGCGAATTAGGGTTTGTCTCGCCGGCCCGGTAAGACGGTAATGCATGCGCCCGTAAGCGCGGTCATTCGAGCGGCGGCAGTGCCCGGATGAACTCCTCCGCGTTGAGGACGGCGGCGCGCTTCGGGAACAGGCGCTGGATGAGGGCATCATGCAATTCCGCATCCAGGTCCGCGCAACAATCGGATATCACCATCAGGCGGAAATCGGCGTCGCTGGCATCGACCAAAGTGGACAGCACCACGCCGCTGGTAGCGATGCCGAACAGCACCAGCGTGTCGATTTCCTTGGCCCGTAGCACCATTTCCAGATCGGTTCCGGGGAAGGCGCTCACCCGGTGCTTGGTGACCACGATGTCGCCGGGCTCCGGTCCCAGCGCGGGATGCACGGCGGCGGCGGCTCCCTGGAATAACTGCTGATGCTGAGCGGAGGAGCGGAGCGCGGCGAACAGCGTGTTGCGTTCGCTCACCTCAGGGAGTCCCGGGCGGAAGCCGACCTGAACCAGGATGACGGGCATCCCACTGGTGCGCGCCGCCCGGAGGACGCCCGCCGCGCGATCCACGAACGCCGGTTTCGCATAAGCGGAGACGATGCCCGCCTGGCAATCCATGGCGAGCACGGCGGTGTGGGTGGTATCGATGGGGATGGCGGTTGGCATGGCCCCAGTGTAGCGCGGCCGAAAAACACCATGCTGGCGGCGCAATTCCACCAGCGGCGCGGGGCGCCTGACGCTAACTAGCTTGTTTTCTGCTGCTTACGAATTGGCAAGCGGCCTGCCATAAGGGTGGGCGTAAGGAGGGCAAGAAGATGAAAAAGACAGTGGCTTTGATGATGATTCTGGCGGGCGGCCTGCTGGCGGCTCCGCGCGTAACGGTTGGAATCGGCTTCGGCGCTCCTGCGCCGGTGGCGGTGGTGCCGGTTTGCCCCGGTCCCGGATATGTGTGGATGAACGGCTACTATGCCCCGAACGGCGTCTGGGTGGCCGGATACTGGGCGCCGCCGGCGTTTGTGCGGGTGGCCCCGCACTACTACCACGCCCCGGTGATCGCGCGCCGGTTCGGACATTTTCGCCGGTAAGTGAATTTTGTGAAGGCCCGCCCGCGGTGGTCCGTGGCGCGGGCCTTTTCGTTTTCAGGCGGAGCCGGCTCTAATTCCTCACCGCTTCATACATGGCGATGATGTTTTCCGGCGGCACGTTGCCCAGCATGTTGTGCACCTGCTGGAAAACGAAGCCGCCGCCGGGGGCCATGGTCCGCACCTGGGCGCGGACGTGGTCGCGGACCTGGGCGGGCGTGCCGGCGTGGAGGGTTCGCTGGGTGTCGCAACCGCCGCCCCAGAAGGCGAGGTCGCGGCCGAAATCGCGCTTCAGCCCGGCGGCGTCCATGCCGCCGCAACTGATCTGCACGGGGTTGATGGCGTCCAGGCCGGCGTCGATCAGGTCCGGCAGCAGCGGGCGCACCGCGCCGCAGCAGTGCAGCATCACTTTGGCGGGCGCAAGCTGTTTGGCGCGCGCCCACATCATAGCGTGGCGCGGCTTGAAGAACTCGCGGTACATGCGCGGCGAAATTTGCGGCTGGTTCTGCGCGCCCAGGTCGTCGCCGAAGTTGATGACGTCGATGTACGGCCCCACCGCGCCGAGGAACGTCTCCAGGTTGCGCATGTGGATTTCGACCAGCGCGTCCAGGAAACGGTGCGCGCGGCCGGGCTCGGCGGCCGAGCATCATGAGGAAGTTGTCCATGCGGTAGTAGAACTGGCCCATTTCGAGCAGGTTCCCGCCAAACAGGGCGACGATGGCGCGGCCGGTGGACTGGCGCAGGCGGCGGGCTCCTTCGGCCAGTTCTTCGGAACTGGAGACCGATGGGCCGGGCGGCGAGCGCAGGCCGGTCCACATGTGGTGCGGCATGAGGTCCTCGATCCGCGCCAGGTCTTCCTCGCCGTCCAGGAACGGCCACCAGGTCTGATCGAAGTGCTGCGAGCCTTCGGGCATGCGCCCCATGACGTGCCCGCGCGGCGAACGCATGATCCACTCGCGGCCGCGGGGCTCCGGGGCGGCCCAAACGGGCATTTTGCAGGGCGTGCCATCGGGGAGGGTCCAGTCCACCCACCATTTTTCCTCGCGGCAGAATCCGCGGCCGAGCTCGATGGTGTCGGCGCCCGCCCAGTCGAGCACGTCGTCGTGGACGATCGCCAGTTGCTGGATGGGGTCGTAGACATAGACCGGCCGCGGCTCCAGTCCCAGCGCGGCGCGCAGCTTGGGATAGGCCAGGGCGGAAATACCGGAGGAGCGATGGCCGCCGAGGTCGATGGGGACGCGGTCAGGCTCGCGGTGGTTCAGGGCGGTGAGGACGCGCTCGCGCGAAGTCATAAGGAAAGTGCTCCGCTCTGAGTATAATAAACAGACCTGAAAATGTGTTATCGTCCGGGGCCCGCGGGCGGGGGCTGTTTGCATTGCGCCGCGCCGTTCGATAATCTGCTCCAGACGGATGCGTCCGTCCGAATTCCGATTCCGTGCGCCGAGGATGTCATGAAATGTCTTCCGTAAACCCGAGTGCTTCGAGAGCCGGCACCGAGCCGCCGCCGCTGCGCGCTCCCCGCCGGCGCTGGCTGATCGCATTTGTGCTCGGATTCGGCGTCCTGGTGAACTACTTCGACCGGGTCAATCTCTCGGTCGCCAAGGAGGGCCTGTTTCGCGATTTCGGGATATCGAATGTCGTCTTCGGCTATCTCTTAAGCGCGTACAACTGGACGTACGCCGCCCTGCAATTGCCGAGCGGCGTGCTGCTGGACATGTTCGGCGTGCAGATCATCGGCCGGATCAGCCCGATCATCTGGGCGGCGGCCTGCTTCGGCGGCGCGTTCGCTCCGGGGCTGCGGTACTTCTTCGCCTCGCGTCTGCTGCTGGGGGTGGGAGAAGCGCCGACGTTCCCGGCCAATTCCAAGGCCACGGGGTATTGGTTCCCGCGCAAGGAGCGGAGCCTGGCGACGGCCATTTTCGATTCTTCCGCCAAGCTGGCGGCTGGCATCGGCACGCTGACCATCGGGATGGTGGTGATTCACTTCGGCTGGCGCTTCGCCTTCGCCGTGACGGGCGTGGCCAGCCTGCTGTACTTCCTGGCGTTCTTCGTTCTCTATCGCGACCCGGATAAAGACAAGAAGCTCTTGCCGGAGGAGCGCGAATACCTGGTGCGCAACGGCGCGGTGTCGCAGGTGAAGGGGCCGGATTCCGGCGTTTCGCTGCTGTATCTCATGGGGCGGCGGAAGATATTCGGCTTATCCCTTGGTTTCGCGGCGTATAACTATTGCTTCTATCTGATGCTGACCTGGCTGCCGAGTTACTTCACCGGCGCTCTGCACCTGAGCCTGCACGCGGCCGTGATCTATACTTCGATTCCGTGGTTCTTCGCCACCGCCAGCGACCTTCTGTTTGGAGGCTGGCTGGTGGACGCGCTGGTCAAACGCCACGCCAACGAGAGCCTGATGCGGCAACTGGTGCTGGTGGGCGGCATGGTCGTGGGGCTGGCGCTGCTAGGCCCCATCTTCACGCGGACGCCTTCGGCCGCCGTCTTCTGGATCACGCTGTCCATTTCCGGCCTGGCCGCCTCCGCGCCGGTGGCGTGGACCATACCCTCGTTGATCGCGCCTCGCGACACGGTGGGGAAGGTGGGCGGGATCATGAACTTCGCCAACCAGATCGCCGCCATCTTAGCGCCGGTCCTGACCGGGTATCTGATCGGCGCGAAGGACGATTTCAGCCGGGCCTTCATGATGGCGGCGGCGGCGCTGATCGTCGGCATCTTCGGATACGCGGTTTTGCTGGGGAGAATCGAGCAGGTTCCCGAGCCGGCCAGCCTGCACGCTCCGCCGGAGCAGCGCTAGCGAGACCTGCGGTGGAGATCAAAATCGGACGGGTAAACCAATGCCGGCAACCCAGGGGATGGCTGGGGCGTTTCACGCTGTGGCACATGAATGCGCACCATTCCAAGGTGACAGACTGGGGCCTGTCCCATATCGCGGTTACGAAACACGACACCGTCCTGGACATTGGGTGCGGCGGTGGAAGAACCGTGAGCAAACTGGCTGCCCTCGCCGGCGACGGAAAGGTCTATGGCGTCGATTATTCCAGGGACAGCGTAGCGGTGGCCACCCGGACCAACAGGCAATGGATCGCGAGGGGCCGCGTCGAGATTCGCGAGGGGTCTGTGTCACAGTTGCCGTTTCCGGAGGACATGTTCGATGTCATTACGGCGGTCGAGACCCATTTCTGGTGGCCGGATTTGCCGGCCGGCATGCGCGAGCTTCGGCGAGTCCTCAAGCCGGGCGGCAGACTGATCATTATCGCGGAGATCTACAAGGGAGCAGCCGGCAAGACGGCGCAACTCGCCGAGAAGTATCTTGCGCTGTCCGGCATGACGTTGCTGAGTGTGGAGGAGCACCGCGAGCTCTTCACCAGTGCCGGATACTCGGATGTCGAGATTACGGAGGAGCCCGGGAAGGGATGGATCTGCGGCGTAGGCAGGAAAGCCGGGCGGATGTGAAGCCTGTTTGGGCGGATTTCGGGGGTGAAGCCGCGGTGATGCCGTTCCGCGCGGCCCTCGGCTGGAACTCTTGACAGCGGAGCCCGATTTGTCATACATTGTTGGTGAAATATGCCGGAATCCCTCGGCCAGTTTGAGCAAATCATTCTTACCGCCATTCTGAGCTTGCGCGACAAGGCCTACGGCGTCACCATCCACCAAAAGGCTGTCCAGCTCGCGGCGCCCAAGACGATCTCACCCGGCGCGGTTTACGTCACCCTCGACCGGTTGGAAGACAAGGGTCTCATTTCTTCGTGGCGCTCCGATCCGACGCCCGAGCGCGGGGGCCGCTCCAAACGCTTCTATCGCCTGGAGGCACTTGGCGAACGAGCATTGGAAGAGTCCGCCGCTACCGCGCAGCGCGTCCTGGAGACGGTCGCGGAAATCTGGGGTGGTCTCGCGGACGGCGTAAGGAGGCGGCCAAAATGGAGTCCGGTCCGTCCAAAGTAGCCGAGACTATCGCCGGCTACCTGCTGCCGCCCACATGCCGCGAAGAGATTCTCGGCGATATGCGCGAACGGTACCGTTCGGGATTGGGCTATTTCGTCGAGGCCTTGCAGGTGATACCTTTCGTGATTTACAGCCGGATCTGCCGCAACACAGACCCGGTTGTGGCGCTGATGGAGGTAGCCTCCATGTATACCGCTCTTGTGGTTGCGGCGAACTGTGTTGACCCCACCCTGATCACCGCAAGAACCGGTCTGGCGCGGCTTGCGATTCCTCCAGTAGTCGTCCTCGCAGTCATGGGCGTTGCCGACGCGTATAGCGATCCCAGTCGGCGTTGGCCTCTCAGGCCGCTCTTTGCTTCCGCCCTCGGCCTTGCCTTCGCGTCTATTGAGCAGTCCATGTACCCCGGATCGTCGCTCCCAGCGCCCGTCTTTGCGTGGGGCGGCGGGACAGGCCTGCTCTTAGTCTCGACACTCCGCCTGATGTTCCCACCCATTCCCGACCGGCCTCAAGCCGCCAGTATTCCGGCATTCTGGCGGAAGCTGGAACTGGCGCCGTTCCCAGTCAGCCTCAAGAGCGCCCTGGTGCCGTGCGCCGTCGTGCTAGCGGTGATCCTTTACCTGCTCGGAAGATAGTTAGGGGCGCGGTCGTTGGATCCCGGCGGGGGCGCGCTGGCGGTCCAGGGGCTGGTAGTGCAGGGTCCAGCGCAACGGAATGGTCTGCGGCGGGTAGCAGATTTTGGCGTCGCAGGCCTGGTAACGAAGGGTGCCCTCCACAACCAGGTCGCCCGCGGGGCTGAGGGCCGGTTTGACTTGCGCCTCCGGAGCAATGGTGATGTCTTCGGCCACGCGGAAGCGGCCTTGAAAAACGGGCACGGTTTCGTGGATGGCCTTGAGGTGCAGGCTGCGCGCGGCCGGGTAGCCGGGCGGATGCGCTTGAAAAGCCGGCGAGGCGGCCAGCTTGAATTCAATGGGGATGTAGCCCTGGACTCCGGGCGCGTAGACGTGCATGCCCGGCTTGAGCTCGATATCCGCCACCAGCGCCAGGCGCTGGCCCCAGTGCACCGCGGCGAGGCTGGCCGATGAGGTCAAACGCAGGTGCCTGGTCTCGATAACCTGGCCGGCAGCGCCGGCGGAACCGCCGTACTGCCGCACCAGAATCTCCGATGCCGTGTAGCGCTGGCGGAAATCCGGTTCGAAATATTTCTGCGTGACCACACCGGCTTTATCCAGAATGAAGGTACCGGGAAACGGAATGCCGTATTGGGGCGTGCCCTTGTCCACCGATTCGTTGAGCAGGCCGTAGGCGCGAATCACCTTGGAATCGGAGTCGGAAAGCAGGGGATAGGTGATTCCCCGGCGGTCCGCAAAATTCTTCAGCACGGCCACGCTGTCATAGCTGACCGCGGCCAGTCCCAGGCCGCGTTTGCGTATTTGTTCCAGGCTTTGTTGCAGCTCCACGAGCTGGCCTTTGCAGTAGGGTCACCAGTCGGCGGAACGAAAGAAGACCAGCATCAGGCCTTTGGGCCCGGACAGGGTGCGAAGGTCACGGGTGTGTCCGTTCTGGTCGGGAAGCTCAAACTGGGGCACCCTGGCGCCCACCGCCGGGCCGGGACTCCCGCCGGGCACCTGGGCCCGGCTCAGCGACAGCAACACCGTTACTAAAATCCACCACCGGCCGCGGGTCATGTTTGCCCGTCCAGGCTAGCACAAATTGACCGCGGCCAGGCGATTCGGCCGCGCTCCCGGCATTCGGCGGCCGTGGTGTACAATGACCCCTGCAACATTCACATGAGACTCCTGGCGAAATTCAATCTGATCATCGGGCTGGTTTTGGGCGGGGCGCTGGCGATTGCGGCGGCGGTCTCGCATCGTTTTCTGCAGGACGATGCACGGCAGCAGGTGGTGCGGCAGGCGCGGCTGATGATGGAAGCGATGCGTTCGGCGCGCGCATACACCACCGATCAGATCAAGCCGCTGCTGGTGACGCAGCAGGAGCACCAGCGGTCGTTCCTGGCGCAGACGGTGCCGGCGTTCGCGGCCACGGAAAGCTTCGATTACCTCCGCAAGAACTACCCGGACTATGCCTACAAGGAGGCGACGCTGAACCCGACTAACCTGCGCGACCGCGCGGCGGATTGGGAGGCGGACCTGATCAACGCGTTCCGCAACCATCGCGCATCGGGCGAACTGGTGGGCGAGCGGGATACGCCGACGGGGCGGTCGCTCTACCTGGCGGTGCCGATCCAGGCGGCCCCGCCGTGCCTGGAGTGCCACAGCACGCCACGGGCGGCGCCGGCATCGATGATCCGGCATTACGGGGCAAACAACGGGTTCGGCTGGCAGGAGAACGAAATCGTAGGCGCGCAGATTGTTTCGGTGCCGGAAGCGCTGCCGGTGCGGATTGCCAACCAGGCCTTCCAGGAGCTCATCATTTATCTGGCGGCGGTTTTCCTGGCCAGCCTGATTCTGCTGGACGTAGTGCTGCTGTTCACGGTAGTGCGGCCGCTGCGGAACCTGGCCACCATGGCGGACCAGATCAGCCTGGGGCAGATGGAGATGCCGGAGCTGCCGGCCAACGGCAAGGACGAAATCTCGGTGCTGGCGGGGTCGTTCAACCGCATGCGGCGGAGCCTGGAGCGGGCGCTGAAAATGCTAGGCTGAGCGGACCGCGGCGAGAAAGCGGCGGCGGTCGGCTTCGGATGGGATTTCGGCGGCGAGCGTTTGCCGCAACTCTTCGAGGCCGCGGGCGCGGCCGGCGGTGCGTTTGACCAGCACGTCGGCAATGGGGCCGAGGTAGGGCGCGAGCGCCTGGGAGAGACGGCTGAGGGTGGCCGGATCGAAGCCGGCGGGCGCAGCCATGGTGCGAGTCGCCATAGTGTCGGTGTTACCCACGCTGGTCTTGAGAAAAAGCTCGCGGTCCTGGGGGTTCTCGATGTGCGCGGCCAGAGTCTGGCGGAGCTCGGAAACGGTGCGGCAGCGGCGGGCGGCGTCCGGCACCAGGCGTCGGGCAATGGGCCCGATGGCGCGGGAAAGACGGCGCTCCAGGTCGGCCAGCTCCGGAGCGGGGATGGCGCTGGCGGCCTCCGGCGCGGCCGGCTGCTCGTACGGGACGCCCTGGAGCATGGCCCGGAATTCCAAAGCCGTCTGCATGCGGAGGCCGGGATCTTTGGCGAGGGCGCGCATGATGGCGGCGGAGACGGCGGCGGGAACCAGCGGATTGACCGCACCCGGCTCGGGCGGAACGGTGCTGAGCTGCGCGTTCATGAGGGCGTGCTCGGTATCGGCCTGGATGGCGCGGCGGCCGGTGACCATTTCGTATAAGGTGAGGCCGAAGGAATAGAGGTCGGACCGGGCATCCACCGGATCGGCGCGGACCTGCTCGGGAGACATGTAGGCTAGGGTGCCGATGGCCATTCCGGTGCCGGTGAGGCGGGCGCCGGTGGTGGAGCGGGCTATGCCGAAATCCGTGAGCTTGACGACTCCCGCGGAAGAGATAAGGATGTTGGCGGGCTTGATGTCGCGGTGGATCACGCCGCGCTCATGCGCGAAGGCCAGCGCCGCCAGCGCCTGCACGGCGTAGCCGACGGCTTGCGGGATGTCCATGGGCCCGTAGCGCAGCGTCTCTTCCAGGCTGACGCCGTCCACCAGTTCCAGAATCATGACCAGCCGGCCCCCGATGCGCAGGGCGGTGCGGAGAGCGGCGATATTGGGGTGCTGGAGGCTGGCGTGGAGCTTGATCTCGCGGAGAAAACGATCGGCGAGGGCGGGATTTTCGTCCAGATCGGGGAGCACGATTTTCATCGCCTCCTCGCGGTCTGTGAGCAGGCTGCGCACACGGAATACTTTGCCCATGCCGCCGCGGCCGAGAATTCCGGTCACCTGGTAGTCGCCGAGAATATCGCCGATCTGAATCGCCATTTGGCCTAACCGCCAATGAGGACGGTGAAATCGCCCAGGACGATGGTGCCGCCGTGCATGGTGAGATCGCCGACGCGGGCCGCCGGCAGGTCATTGATCAGCACCGTCAACGAGCCCTTCAGAATGGTGTCGGGAGGCCCGACGCAGAGGGCCATATCGGTGACGCGCGCGGCCGGCAGTTCGCCGATGAGCACGGTGACCGCGCAGGGCGGAAGAATCGGGCCGCCCACGTGGGGAATCGGGGGAACTCCGGGAGTAATCATGGGGCAGGTGTGCATATCGGTCATGCGGGCCGCCGGCATTCCCATGTCCTGTTACTATGGCACGCGGCGCGGCGCTGCCGCAAGCCGTCAGCGCAGGTCGTAGAGCCGGCTTTTCAGCCGGCCATGCCCGCTTTCGAGCGGGCATCCGTCGGGCTGTCGGGAATCTAGGGATGCGCCTCGAAAGGCGGCTCTACGGGTCTGGGCCGGATGTTAGCGCGCCACTTCGGCTACGCAAGCCAGGCGCGAGAAATAGCCTTTCTGAAATACCGGCGGCGCGCCCGCCATATCGAGCTCGAAGCGGACGGTGAGCGGCTTGCCGCTGGGCAGGGTGACGGCATCCTTGCCGATGCGGATGACCCATTCGAGGACGTTGCCGCTGCCGTTGGGCTGCCAGGTTTCGGCTTTGTGGAAGAACTGGAAGACAGCCCAGAGCCCGTCATTGGTGGACCACGCCAGGTCGGGGCCGCCGCCGAACTTCACCGTGGCTTTGGCTTCGTGCGCGCCGGCCGCCTGCCAGACGAATTGCCGGGCTCCGGCGTCGCCGCCGGAGTAGGCGAAAGACTGGCCGTCCAGGTGCAGGCCGACCGATTGAATTCCCTCCGCCGGAACGGGCTTGAGCGTATAGGTGAAATGCGGGTCCTGCGCGCCGCCGGCATAGAGAAAGTCGGAGAGGGCGGCGGCCTGGTTGAAGAACGCGACGAAGGCCGGGTTGAGCGAGACGCCGCCGGCGGAAGCCGCCACGTATTGCGTGCCCTGGCGCGGCAGCAGCTTCTGCAGATTCTCGTCGTAGAATTTCCACAGCGCGCCGTCCGGTTTGCGGAAAATTCCGTTCACGTCGGCGACCGATGCCTGCGCGGTGGCGGCCGGATTGAACGGGTATTTGGCGAAGACGCCGCGGTACGGCGGTGCACAGGCCCTTGCCCTTTCCGTTCAGCTCCGCCGGGCCCAGACTGCGCAGCAGCGCCTCGACGTTGGTGATGGGGTCCTCCATCAGCTTCTGCACGGTGCCTTCCACGTGGGAATCGGGATCGATGCGGAAGGTCTGCGGCGACCTGCCGCGCGGCCACTTTGGCGGCAGTGGCATTGGTCAGGGTCTGCGCCGCCGCGGCATCATTTCCCTGCGGCTGGCCGGCCACGGATTCCACCGAGGCCTGCAAGGTGACCAGGGCGTTCATGTAGCCCTGGTTGGGCGGAGCGATGTAGCGGTCCACGCTCGAAGGCGGCACCACCGCCTGCACGGGCTGGAAGACGTTGGCGACTTCCGGCGCGTCCACCGCGGTGTTCTGCGAGGCCAGCCAGAAGAGCGCCAGCAGCGGCGACTGGTTGCCGGAGAGCACGCCCAGCTTTTTGGCGGCGTCCGCCAGGCTGGCATACTTCAGCACGCCGGCCGATTGCAGGTAGGCGCGCCAGGCCTTCAGGAAATCGGAGTTGTAGCGGGCCGTAAGCTGCTGGGCGAGACTCGAACCCTCGACCGAGCCGCCGGTCTGGCTGCCGAGAACCCAGGCTTCGCCGGCGAAATATTTTTCGGGATTCTTGAGGGCGGCGCGCATGAAGGCCCAGCCCGGTTTGGTGAAGGGCGCGGCCACGTCCTGGCCATCCAGCACCACCTCGGCCGAGCCGGGGAACTGGCGGTTGAAATTGACGGGCGGACCGGCTTTGGCGGCATCGGCTAGCATGGCCTGGTAGACGCGCTCGACCGCCGCGAACTGGGCCAGGTAGCTGCGCGACTTTTCGATTGCGGCCGTGTCGTTCTCGCTGGAAAACGGGTTGCCGGTTTTCAGCTCATCGCTGTAAAAATCGAACTGTTTGCGGGCCAGTTGCGATGCGCTCGGGGTCCACGTTGCGATTGGCGCTCCAGCGGTCCAGCAGTACCGGGGAAAGAAACGCCCGCGTGCTCTTGTCCGGGTTGGAGGTGGTGATGAGGTAGGCCTTCAGGCTGTCGTAGGTGGGACCGTAGCCGGGGCCGGGGGTGGCGGGAAGATCGCGCAGGCTCTCCACGATTCCGTTCTGGGTGGGGGCCAGCAGCAGGCGGCGGAAGTGGGCGAAGTAGAGCTTGCGGACGTCGGGATAATAGTCGTTGCCCGCGTACAGGCCCCAGCGATGGCTCCAGGGAGCGCCGTTGCGATGGTAGTCGCCGAGCGTATCGAGGGTCTGGCGCAGGGTCTCCAGCCGCTGGAGGGAATCGAGCGATGCCACCGCGCCGGAGGTGTCGGCGGACGCCGCGATGCCTTGGGACGCCCCGATGACGCGGTTTTCCAGGGCGCGGTTGTTGCCATAGGAGACGGCCAAGGCCATGCTGTAGCCCAGGCACAACGCCGCGGCGGCGCCAAGCAGGATGCAGCGCGGCAGGCTGGCGCGGGTGCTGCCGGCGGCTGGCGCTCCCGGCCACCGGGTCGGCCAGCAGCAGGTCGTTGAACAAATGGCCGAGGAAGAGCCACTGCGGAACCTTGCGCGTGCCCACGACGCGCTGCGGCGCGGGCGCGGGACCGCTCCTGGCGCTGAAGATGATGGTGGCGCCCGAGCTGGCCCGCGGCCGCCGGACTGGCCTGCGGCGCGGCCGGCGCGACTTCGTTCACCAGATGGGCCGGACGCCGGAAAAGTAAAAGCCGCGCAGGAACGGACCCGCGTTCAACTGGCTGGGGCGGCCCATCTCCACCAGGAAGCGCACCAGCGGCGCGCGGATCTTGCGGAATTCGCGCGGAAATTCGTAGATGCCGGAGAGCTGGCCGGGCTGGCTTCGCGCGGCAGATAGTCGAGGCGGCGCGTTGGCGAGCGAGTGGAAAATGCCTTCGAACGCGCCGTTGAGGCGGGCCGTTTCCTCTTCGGCATAGACCCCACGCCGGCTCTCCACGAGCGGCAGCGTGGCGCCCAGGATGCGGGTGACTTCTTCTTCGTTCAGCTTGCTGAAGTACTCGGTGAAGAAGGGAATGCGGTCGGTGCGCGTGAAGAGCACATAGACGGGCAGATCGATGCCCAAGCTGTTGCGAGATCTCGCCGAGCTGGGTGCGCAGTTTGCGCGCGCTGGCGGCCAGCGGATCGGGGCTGGGCGAGAGCAGGGTTTCGGCGTCCACGCACACCAGCGCGGCGCGCGGCGCTTCTTTGGCGGTGCCCAGCAGCTCGGCGGCTTTGGGCGGACGCAGGCGGCCGATGCAGGCGGGCCACGCGTCGGAATCGCCCAGAAGCTTGCCGCGCCATCTCCACGAACAGCGAGTGCTGCGCGAACCAGAAATTGGCGGTGGGAGTGGGCAGGATGTTGTTCTCTTCGTACATCTGCCCGGCCAGCAGCTCCGGATTCGAGGCCGCATTTCACCATGGTGCTGGTTTTGGCGCTGCCGGTTTCGCCGAGCACCAGAATGGCCGGCAGCTTGGCGAGCCCGGCGTCCCTTCTCCTGTTGGGCTTCCGCGAAGCCGGGCCTTCGGCTTCGGCCAGGAGCTCGTCGAGATCGGTGATCTCTGCGGGCTCAGCGCCCTCGGGCGCGCTCTTGCCGGCGGTCCGCTGGTGAGTTTCTGCTTGACCAGCCAGGCGATGGCTCCGGCGGCCACGATGCCCAGGATGATACGGACGACCGCAAGGACCGCCGGAGGGACGCATTCTGCAATCCGGGGATGCCGCGCATGTTGCGACGGCTAGCGAACCCAGGGCTACCGCCACGCCACGGCGGCCACGGTGACGACGGCGATTTTGCTCTTATTCATCGGGGTGCCTAGTTCTTCATCTGCTGGCTCTTATCTGAGCGCCGCCGGCGCTGCGGCGCGAATTTCGGACGCGGCGGAGCCCAGCGTCAGCTTGAACGCCGCAAACAGGATCAGCATGAGGCCGCAGCAGACCACGGCCGCGATCGCCAGCCGTTTGACCCAGGGGTTGGAGCGCCGGCGCACGGGCGGCGCCTCTGCCGGAGGCATCGATGAAGGGATCGGTGGAAACGCCGCGAATGCGGCGGATACGGTCGCCGGTGGCGTGGATGATGGCCTGCAGCTCCGACCGGCCGCCGACGCTGTAGCGCCCGCCGTAGCCGAGCAGCAGGCAGAGGTAATGCACTTCCAGCAGGTCCGCCAGGTCGGCGGAATCCGGCCGCGCCGACAGTTGCTCCAGGTTGCGGAAGAACAGCTCGCCGGCCATGTGGATGCCGAAGAGCTCTTCCTGGAGCGGCTTGCGCGGCCAGTCGGCGAACAGCGGATCGTGCGTGTTGAGCACGGATTCATCCAGGAAACCCACCAGCGCCAGGGTGGCCATTTTGATGTCGTCGGCCGAATAGCCCGCTGGGTTGTGGCCTCCTGCACCGCGGTGCGGATGGCTTCGCGCATGTAATAGCGGAAGGATTCCGCATCGGACAATTCCTGCCGGTTGGAGCGCAGCCGCACGATGGCGGTCAGAACTTCCTGGAAAATCAGAGCGAGATTATCGCTTCGGACGCGGCGGCCGGTTCTGCACGGGAGTCGATGTCATGGCGGACCATCCTTATTTATCCAGCAGTACTGCCAATTCCAACTCGGCGTCGGGCAAATCTCCGGGAACGTAGATTCCGACGCGATGGGTCTGGACGATGTGCTCCCAGAACGGGCCGTCGCGGGAAACACCGAAGTATTGCATCTCGACCTTGGCGGGAACGGCGGGCGGAGGCACCGGCAGGTGCGTCAGTGCCAGCCCGGCCATGGCCCGCCTCACCAGTTCGCCGACGAATTTCGCGGAACAGACCTTGATCAACTGCGGGGTGCGCGCGATCAGCTCCGCCTCGCCCATGGCCGCGCGCACGCCCAGGATCCAGCGGGCGCGGGCCAGAACGCGGGAATCGGTGATCTCGCCCTCGTAGAAGTAGTTCGCCACCTGGGTGAGCGGAATGGTCACGCAATTGGTGGGGATGATGGTTTCCAGATGCGACCGGATGTGCAGGTCGAGCGCGCCGAAGCACTCCTCGGGATGCAGGTGATCGTAAATGGGGCAGGGTGCGCGGATGGGAATCGAGGGCGAAAGTGCACAGCGCGCCGCCCAGCCGCGACATTTCGAGGAACACCTCCTGCGGGTGGCCGCGCTTGGAAATCCGCAGATGCCGGAGAGCGGCCAGGCCGGAGTTCACGGCGTGCTTGAGCCAGAAATTGGCCAGGTCGCGCGGCGAAAACTCGCCGCCGCCGGAGTGGCTGAGCGAAGCGCTCTTGGCTTCCAGAATTTCGATCAGCCGCCCGATGGTAAGCATCAGCCGTTCGCTGGCGCTGATTTGCAGGCAGGGAGGAATGAAATCCGGATCGAAGATGAAGTGGCCTGCGCCGTCGCGCTTAATGCGGGCGATGGGCAGGGAGACGGTATCGGGCGTCAGCTCCGGTTCCAGCAGAAAGCGGATGTTTTTGCGCCGGACGGTGATGGCGCGCGCATCCGCGCCGCTGGTTTCGTCATGAAACTGGCGGGATTCGGCAAGGTAGCCGGCTTTCGGCAGGAATCGACGGAATCGGCACAGTTGCGCCCGCCGGCCTGATAGCGGGTCAGGCCCAGAAACACGGTGAGGCTGTCCCTGGTGGGCGGGAAGAGTTGGGCGATGGCGCGGGTGGCGGGGGCCGGGTCGGCCTGGGGCACATAAAAAGGTAGGCCGTCGGGGAAGATGCCGGAAGCGTGCAGCAGGTTCAGCGTTCCGTTGCGCAACGCATCGGCGTCCAGTGCCAGCCCCATCACCCCGCAGCCGGAAGGCCAGAGCGCGGCGGTCGCGAAGTGGAGAGCGTCTTCAAAATAGCGGGCTTGTACCTGAAACTCATGGGGACCGAGGTACATGCCCTCCGACCAGACAACTGACGACAGATTTATCATAGGGCAGTGCGCAGGGGCAATCCCGGCGCAGCGGACCTTAACCCGGGGTTTCGCAAACCGGGTAGTATATCATAGCGGATATGTTCCGGCCGATGGGCGCCGGAAACACCGCAGGGAACCAGGTCGCTACGCCATGAGTTTCGAACAGAAGTTTCAAGTTACCGGAGAAGTTCCCCGTTTCGCCGGCTCCCAGGATTGTGCGCTCTCCGGCAAGGAACTGCAAACCGCCCGGCCCGTCACCATCCACTTACTCGCCGGCGGCTACAGCCCGGCCAACCGGGCGCTGCTGGCGGAAATCGAGAGCCTGGGTCCGGCGTACAAAGCCTGCTTTCTCGAAACCGGGGATTATAACGGCACTCCTTACGTAGTTACCGACGCCATCACGGGCAATCCGCCTTTGCGGGATTGGATGGGCGTGGTGCAGAAAAAGCGCGTCGAGGACGAACTGGCCAGGCTGGCGCGAGCGCGGTCGGGGAAGGCGTTGGAAGTTGCCGGGCCAGCGGCGGGGCCGAGCGTTCCAGCGAAGACGCCGGCAGGGCCACCGCCAGAGCCGGCGGCCGCGGCCGGGCCGGGAGAATTCACGCGGCTTTTCGGCGCGCCGTCGTCCCCAACCGTGGTGCCTGCTACGCCCGCACCTCCCGCCGCGGCCCCTGCGGCACCGGTGCCCGCGCCATCCGCCGAACCGGGGGAATTTACGCGGTTCTTCGGCGCGCAATCGTTGCCTGCTGCCGCGCCGGCACCACCGGCGCCTGCCGCGCCTCCCACCCCACCGGCTGCGCCGCCAACACCGGTTCCGTCCACCGGGCCGGGTGAGTTCACGCAATTCTTCGCCGGGCTGTCGGTGCCTTCCGCCGCGCCAGCGCCGCCTATGCCGGCTCCGGTGCAATCCCCGCGGCCGCCCGCCACGCCCCCGGCGGGCCACCAGGATGAGCCCGGCGAGTTCACCCGGCTGCTTCGCAACCCGCTGGCGCCGCGCCCCGGAGAGCCGGCCCCGCTGCCGGCGCAGCCCGCGGCATCGCCCCTCAGCGCTTCTCAACCTGGCGAATTCACCCGCATCTTCGGTACGCCGGCGCCGGGCGGAGCGCAGCCTTACCGGCCGCCGACGCCGGAACCGCCGGTATCGAAACCGCCGGGCGAGTTCACGCGCATGTTCAACGCTTCACCCGCCGCGCCGGACCTGGGCGGAGATCCCCTGACCGCGCCGCCGCCGCGTCCGTCGTCCGGCTGGGAGGCGCTTCAAGCCGCGCCAGCCGTGCAGCCCGGAGCGGCGCCGGAGGCCGCCGGACCGAGCGAATACACGAAAATGTTCGCCAGGCCGGCGGCGCCTCCGCCGGAGCCCGCGCCCAAACCGGTCCGCAAGGCGGTCAGGCGGCCGCCGCCGCGTAAGCAGAGCAATGCGCTGTGGTGGATTGTGGGCGGCGCGGCTGCGCTGGTGCTGCTGGCAATCGTGCTTTACCTGGCGATGCGGTAGGGGAATATCTACTGCCCTGCTATCCCGATTGCGGCAGCAGGATCAGCAATTCGAGCTGCGGATCCGCGAAATCGCCCGGAACGTAGGCGGCCAGGTTGCGGCCGCGGACGATGGTCTCCCAGGGTCCGCCGCTCTGGCTCAAGGTGAAGTACTGATAGTTGAGCTTCACCGGAATGGCGCTGGGCGGAATGGCGGCGTGAATCAGGGGAACTCCCGGCAGGGCTTTTTGCACCAGGATGTTGATGTAGTCGCCGGCGCAGACCTTGACCAGATGCGGCGCCCGGGAGATCAGGTCCGCGGCGTTTATGCCCGCGCTGATTGCCAGGTACATGCGGGTGCCCTTCAGGTATTCGTCGCGATCGATGGAGCACGCGTACACGTTGGGCTGCACCAGCTTCAAGGGCAGGGAGACGAAGTTCCGGGGCACCACGGTTTCGAGCAGCAGCAGCAGCTTGGCATCGAGATCGGTGAAACAGGCGCCGAGGTCGTTGTGATCGTACGGCGGAAGCTCGCGCGGATGAATCTTCTGGGAAAAGGTGGTGAGCGCGCCGGCCAGCGAGAGCATGGCGGAAAAAAGCGTTTCGGGGTGGCAGCCTCCACCTCCGAAGATATGGCTGATCCCGGGAAAGCTGGAGTTGATGGTGTAGAGCAGCCAGAAATTGGCGATGTCCGAAGCCGTGAAATCGGCCAGGCTCTGATTTTTCTGGCGACGCACGGCGGCCAGTTCGCTGCTTTTGGCCGAGAGGATTTCCACCAGGCGCCGGGCGATCGACAGCAGGTAATCGCTGGCCCGCAGGTCGAGCAGCGGGGCCACGAAGTGCGGGTCGAGTTGAAACACGCCGGCGGGTGTCTTGCGGACGCGGGCAATCCGCAGGAGAGAATTGCCTTCCTGCGCTTCGCCTTCGAAGAGGAGGCGAAAATTCTTCCGCGCCAGCACCACCGGCCGTTCCGACTGGCCCGTGTTTTCATCCCGAACCATTTCGATTTCAGCCCGGTAGCGGGCCTCGACGCGCCGTTCGGGGTTGGCCACGTTCAGTCCCTGTTCCCGATAGCGCGGGATGGCGAGAAAGACGTCGAGAGACTCCTGCTCCGCTCCGAACCGGTCCGCAAAACCCCGGGAGGCCGGCGCCGGATCGGCACGGGGAATGTCGAACAGCAGCCCGTCATTGAAAATTCCCGCCGCTTCGGCGAGGACGAACGTGCCGCCGGCCAAAGCCTGCGGATCGATCCGGATGGTTTGAAAACCCCAGGGACGGAAATGCAGCGCCTGCAGATCGAACCATAACGAGTCCGCCAGAAACCTGTCCTGAAGCTGCAGGTGTTGCGGGTTTAGAACCGTGCCTTTGGCCCAGATGACCGGGTCGAGAACGGGCATGGAACTCAACCTACCAGAAACGGGCAACAAGCGCAAAGTGGAACGCGTGCCCGGTTCGTACACCGCTAGGAGTCGGGATCGCCATCCGCCCCGAACATCAATGGGCTCGGCGCGGGCCGGGCGATGGACTGGAACCGGACGATCAGCGCGGCGGCCGAGTTTTTGACGGATGCCAGGGGCATGAACCCGAAATCCAGCAGGCTCCCGGCATCGCGCTCGCTCATCCAGATCTCCGCGCAGGGCTTCGCCGCCGGCTCGCCGTCCTCGCGGTAAATGTGTTGGGGAAGGCCGTCGATGCGGCGAGCCAGGCGCCGGCCCAGATCCCAGCCGTGCAGCAGAAACGATTGGCCGATCAGGTACGCGCAAAGAAAGGCCGGGTTGCCCCAGAGATAGGCGGCGTGCTCGCTTCCGGTCATCTCCTCGAAGGGGAAGGTATCGATGGGCGAAGTGTCCTGGCCGTAAGGGAGCCGGAGCAGGAAGCGGGGCATGGCCAAGCCGATCCATCGCGCCTCTTCGGAGCGCCGGAATTGTTCCCAAGCCGGGTTCTCCGGATCCTCCGGCAGCCTGCCCTCGGCCAGAAAAGGAGCCTGCAGCGAGCGCGCCAGGCCGGCCAATACGTCAAGCGCACGGATGTCGGTTTCCGACTGTCCGAAGGTATAGTCGGCGGCGATGCAACCCCAGGCACCCCTACCCGCCAGTTCCTTTCGAACCGCATCCAGGTTCGCGATCAACTCCGGCAGCGTGGAATCGAGCAGCCGGATCTCAAGGCCGCTCTCGGTATCCAGGCCGCGGACCAGCAGGAAAGCGGCGCGCCAGGCAGCCTCGATCGCCTGAAATCGCGGGTGGTGCAGGATCGATCGCAGGAACCGGCCGGCGAGCGCCATCCGCTCCGATTCCTGGTGCCGGCTCTCCGCCGTTTCGCGTGGGGCCAACTGGCCGGCGGTGCTCCGGCGGATGAAAGCCGCCAGGTCATTGGCATCTTCCACGGAGGCCGGCGAAGGGCCTTCATCCTCCGCGAGAATCTGGTCCAGGAGGCCGCGCCCGGGCGACGGGCGGGGTGCGGGGGATGGGCTCGGGCTTGGGGCAACCGCGGCCCGGTCCAACTGCTCGAACAGGCCCAGGCGCGCACAGAGGCGGTCGGGGTGGAAGTCCTCCAAGCCATTGAATTGAAGTTTTATGCCGTCCAGATCGAGCTCGACTCCCGCCGCGCTCAATACATCGTCGAAGTTATCGCGATCGATGAACCGCAGAACAGCCGGACGGGAATCGGCGCGCCAGGCGCGGCCGCTGAAGTCACCCGCCAGGAGAATGCGGAATGGGCGTTGGGCTTCGGTACCTACCCTCTCCGGCGCATCTTTCACCCCGAGCCGTACTTCGGCTTGTGTAGTTTTTGGCATGTACCCGTTCCAATACCCTTCGGCTCTCCATCAGAACACGTCAGCTGTCAAACGGCAAGATACCAGACTAAGTTCGGAGTCATGTACGTATTTATACACTGTAAACTTTCTTTGTCCCCGTGGGAACAAAGTGATATCCTCGTAAAGCTCGGGATGCTAAAGTGTACCGACGCCAGGTTGGGATACATACTCACTCAGAGGGTTTTCAGAATGCCTGAAAGTCTGCAGCACAAGCTAGACAGAGTACGTTCGCCCCGTGTGCATATCACGTACGACGTGGAAACCGGAGGCGCAATCGAGAAGAAGGAACTTCCGTTCGTAATGGGCGTGTTCGGCGACTTCACCGGGCAACCGGAGGAGCCCCTGCCCCGGCTCAAGGATCGGAAGTTCGTGGAAGTGAATCCGGACAACTTCGATTCGGTGCTGGCCGCCATGAAGCCGCATCTTTCGTTCTCAGGTGGAAAACAAGATCAGCGACGATGCGGACGCGGGCCAGTTGAAAGTGGACCTCCGGTTCCGCAGCATGGAGGACTTCGAGCCCACCCAGGTTGCCCGCCAGATCAAGCCGCTGAACGAGCTGCTGGCGCTGCGAACCCGCCTGTCGGACCTGCGCGGCAGCTTGCAGGGCAACGATAAGCTGGACGATCTGCTGCAATCGGCATTGCGCGACGGCGACAAGCTTGTCCAGGCTCAAGAGCGAGATCGGTAAGGGAGAGGAGAAATGAGCAACGAGGCCCAAGAAAGCCGCTCAATCCGCTGCGGCGCCGGCCGAGGCGGCGGAACGATCCCTGCTTGGATCAGATTGTAGAAGAAGGCCGGCTGGCGCGCGATCCGGAGACGCGGTCGCGGGGCAAGGATCTGGTTAAGGAGTTCGTCAGCCAGTTCCTGGACGGCACGATGACGCTGTCGCGCGATTCCGAGGCGATGATCAACTCCCGCATCGCGCAGATCGACCACCTGATTTCGCTGCAGTTGAACGAGGTGCTGCATCACCCCTCGTTCCAGAAGCTGGAGGCCAGCTGGCGGGGGTTGAAGTACCTGCTGAATCACTCGGAAACGGGTGAGAACATGAAGATCAAGGTATTCAACTGCTCGAAGAAAGAGCTGTTGCGCGATCTGCAGCGCGCCTCGGAATTCGACCAGAGCGCCATGTTCAAGAAGGTCTACGAAGAGGAATTCGGCGTCTTCGGCGGCCATCCTTTCGGCGCCCTCATCGGCGACTACGAATTCGGCAAGAGTCCCGAAGACCTGGAATTGCTGGAGAAGGTGTCGCAGGTGGCTTCGGCGGCGCACGCGCCGTTCCTGACCGCGTCCAACTCCAGCCTGTTCAACCTGGACAGCTACAGCGAGCTTTCCGCGCCGCGCGACCTGGCCAAGATTTTCGATACCACCGAATACGCCAAGTGGAAGAGCTTCCGCGCGTCGGAGGACTCGCGCTATATCGCGCTCACCCTTCCGCACATCCTGATGCGGGACCCGTACGGAAAGGCCACCCGTCCGGTGGACGAGTTCGATTACGAAGAGGCGGTGGACGGCACCGACCACAACAAGTATCTGTGGGGCAACGCGGCCTGGGCGCTGGGCGCGCGCATCACCGAATCGTTCGCCAAGTACAACTGGTGCGCCACCATTCGCGGCGTGGAGGGCGGAGGCAAGGTGGAAGGGCTGACCGTCCACAACTTCACCACCGACGATGGCGATATCGCCATGAAGTGCCCCACCGAGACGGCCATCACCGACCGGCGGGAAAAAGAACTGGCGGACCTCGGGTTCGTGCCGCTGGTGCACTGCAAGAACACCGATTACGCGGCCTTCTTCAGCGTGCAGTCGGCGCAGAAAGCCAAGAAATACGATACCGATTCCGCCACCGCCAACGCGCGGCTGGCAACCAATCTCAGCTACATCCTGGCGATCTCGCGGTTCGCGCACTACCTGAAGGCGATGATGCGCGACAAGATCGGCAGCTTCATGTCGCGCGCAGCGAATGCGAATCGTTCCTGAATCGCTGGATCATGGGATACGTGATCGATTCCAGCGCCCCCGCGGAAGCCAAGGCCAGCCACCCGCTCTCGGAAGCCCGCGTGGACGTTCTGGAGGTGCCGGGCAAGCCCGGCGCCTACCGCGCCGTGGCATTCCTGAAACCGCACTTCCAACTGGATGAGCTGAGCGTCTCCATGCGTCTGGTCGCGGATCTCCCGCCACCCGCCGCCTAGTCTTTGTGCGCGCGGCCGAATCGGGAGATCAATGCGCTCCCGGTCCGGCCGCGCACGATTCTCAGGGTCCGCGGGACCTTCCCGCGTCAAACAACGAGTATAGGAACGAGCATAGTCGCGTATGGCAGCAGATAATTTTCTTTGGTTCCCAGCGGCGGCGTCCGGCGGATTGTTGACCGGAAAGTCGTCCCAGCCGGAAGGCGAAACGACGGACAACTGGTTTTCGCAGAAGAAAGCGCTGGAGGTTCTTTCGTTCACCTTCGGCGTGACCCAGGCGGAGACCACCGGCTCGGCCTCGACGGGCGCAGGCGCGGGCAAAGCGAAGTTCGATGAGTTCAGCATTGAAAAGGCGGTAGACCTGTCCAGCGTGCCGCTCTACAACGCGTGCACCGCGGGCGCGCACTTTCCCAGCGTGATGCTGGCCGTCCGCAAAGCCGGCGGCAGCAATCTCCTCTACCTGCAGTACATCTTCCGCATGGTGTTCGTGACCGGCATCAGCTGGAGTGGCGGCGGCGGGGAAGAAGCGCCGAAGGAGACCATCAAATTCAAGTTCGGCGCCATGGGCATCCAGTACATCCAGCAGAAGGCGGATGGCACGGAAGGAACCAAGATGAACGGGCTGTGGAGCACGGCCACCAATAAACCAAGCCTGGACGTGCCCGGACTGCCCGCTGCTCCGTCATTCCTGGGCGGCGCTCAGGCATAAGGGTCCGGCAGGCACACAAGGAACGAAGTCGTAGCGCAGTTCACCAATTCAGGAGAGGATAATGGCAGCAGATAATTTCTTGTGGTTCCCCGCAGCGGCGACCGGTGGATTGTTGACCGGCAAGTCGTCCCAGCCGGAAGGTGAAACGACGGACAACTGGTTTTCGCAGAAGAAAGCGCTGGAGGTCCTTTCGTTCACCTTCGGCGTGAACCAGGCGGAGACCACCGGCTCGGCCTCGACGGGCGCGGGCGCGGGCAAAGCGAAGTTCGATGAATTCAGCATTGAAAAGGCCGTAGACCTGTCCAGCGTGCCGCTCTACAACGCATGCACGGCGGGCGCGCATTTTCCCAGCGTGATGCTGGCCGTCCGCAAAGCCGGCGGCAGCAATCTCCTCTACCTGCAGTACATCTTCCGCATGGTGTTCGTGACCGGCATCAGCTGGAGTGGCGGCGGCGGGGAAGAAGCGCCGAAGGAGACCATCAAGTTCAAGTTCGGCGCCATGGGTATCCAGTACATCCAGCAGAAGGCGGATGGCACGGAAGGAACCAAGATGAACGGGCTGTGGAGCACGGCCACCAACAAACCAAGCCTGGACGTGCCCGGATTGCCCGCCGCGCCTTCGTTCCTGCTCGGCTCCCAGGCATAGCAGGCGCCCGGCAGGCGCTCCGTCTGGCGGCAGTTCTTCTGGGCGGAGCACTTGGCCGGGACCGCGGCCCGGGTGGAGAAGAAGCGTAGAGTTCGATTTTCATGATCGGCGACAATTTCATGTGGTTCCCCGAGAAGAGCGGCGGGGCAAAGGTAGAAGGCGAAACCACTGACACTTTTTTCGCTCACAAGAAAGCGTTTGAGCTGCGGAGCTTTCAGTTCACCATGGACAATAAGGATGCCGTGGACTCCGGAAGCAAGGGCAGCGGGGCGGGCCGGGCCAAGTTTCAGGAGTTCGCAATTGAAAAGGAGGTCGACTCCGCCAGCGTGCCCCTATACAAGGCATGTTCGCTGGGCACGCTGATTCCGACCGTCATGCTGGCGGTGCGCAAGGCCGGCGGATCGAGCCTCCTGTACCTGCAGTATATTTTCCGCTACGTGCACGTGACCGGCATCACCTGGAGCGCCGGAAGCGACAGCCGCGCCACGGAACGAATGACATTCAGCTTCAAGGCGATGGGCTTCCAATATATCGCCCAGGCCGCCGACGGGGGAGTGGGCCGCAAGCAGGCCTGGTCCTGGAACACGGCCACCCAGAACGATAAGCAGGGTTCGCCCTCGCTGGAGATTGCGGGTATCGAATCCGCTCCCGATTTTCTGCCGGGTCAGTTGTAGCCCGGAAACGCGCCTACCATCATGACTGCCCAGGAACTCTTTCGATCCGGCCAACTGCAGGAGAGCATCCAGGCGCTTTCCAGCCAGTTGCGCGACGATCCCGAAGATCGCCAGACCCGCACCTTTCTCTTCGAACTGCTGTGCTTCGCCGGCGATTACAGCCGGGCGGAGAAGCACCTGGCGCTGCTTGCGGCCATGAGCCCGGAGGCCGAAATCGGCGCGCTGCTCTACCGGTCGGCGCTGAGCGCGGAACGGAAGCGCCGCGCTTTTTTCCAGGCGAAGCAATATGAGGGCCCGCCGACACTGGGCTTCCGCACCGGAAAGCTGAACGGGGAGCCGTTCACCACCATTGAGGACATCGATCCCCGCATCGGCCCGCGGCTGGAAGTTTTCCTTGCCGGGGAATACGTATGGCTGCCTTTCGCGCATGTCGGCTCGGTGAAGATGGAGCCGCCGCGATTCCTGCGCGATCTCCTCTGGTCGTCGGCCACCATCGCCGGCGGCCCGGCCCTCAAGGGGCAGGATTTTGGGGAGGTCCTGCTGCCGATCCTGTATCCGTTCTCGGGGCAGCATCAACGGGACGCCGTGAAACTTGGCCGCGAGACCGATTGGGTGCTGTCGCCGGAGGAGCCGGTGGAGATTCCTTACGGCCAGAAGCTGCTGGTGCTCGATGGCAACCGGTCCGTCTCGATTCTGGAAGTCCGGTCCATCGAGTTCGACGACGCCGCTCCCCTGCCGATTCCATCATGAGGATGGGATAGTATGCCCCTGCGAGACGACCTGCTGAATCCGATACCGGGGGAAAACCCGGGCGGCGCGAACCTGCGCTACGACCCGGTCGCCGACAAAATCAAGGAGGCGCGGCGCGAAGATCTCGACGTGCCGCAGGGCGAGTGGAAGACCACGCTCAAAACGGCCGACTACGCCCAGGTCATCAAGCTGGCCGGCGAGGCCATTGCCAACCGCAGCAAGGACCTGCAACTGGCGGTCTGGCTGGTGGATGCGCACGTGCGCAAGGAAGGCTTCGCGGTGCTGGCGCCCGCCTTCCAGTTCCTGCGCGATCTGCTGGAGCAGTTCTGGGAGACGCTCTACCCGCCCATCGACGAGGACGGCGACATGGAAGTGCGCGCCGCGCCGCTGGAGTGGCTGGGAGGCAAGCTGGGTGAGCCGCTCGGCTTCGTGCCGATTGTCTCCGGCAAGCTGAGCTGGGTGTCGTACCAGGAATCGCGCACGGTCGGCTACGAAGCCGACGCCGACAGCAACGACAAGCAGGACCTCCGCCAGGCCCGCATCGGCGAAGGCAAGATCACCGCGGAACAGTTCGACGAAGCGCTGGAGGCGACTTCGCTCGACGCGTTAAAGAAAAATCGCGACCATTTGAACGGAGCCCTCGCGGCGCTCGAGTCCCTCATCGAGTACTGCGATACCCGCTTCGGCGATTTCTCCCCCAGCTTCATCAAGACCCGCAGCGCCATCGAAGACATCCTGCAGGGCGTCAAAATGCTGATCGGGCGCAAGCCGGGCGGGACCGAAGAGGAGCCGGCCGAGCCTGAGGAGACCTCCTGGGCGGCGGAAGAAGATGCGGTGGTGGTGGGAGTCCCGGCGGCGGTGGAGGCAGCCGGGTCCGTGGCCGCCGCGGCGCCGGCGCCGGCGCGGGAGACCGTCGGCACGCGCGGTGGGGCGGCAGTTGGCGTCCATCTGCCGCGGCATGCGCGCGCAGGACCCGGAAGACGCCGCCCCGTACCTGATTCTGCGCAGCTTCGCCTGGGCCAGGCTCCAGCAGAATGCGCCGCTGGTGGACCACGGCGCCATTGAAGCGCCGCCGGGAGACCTGCGCGTTACCCTGAAGCGGGCCACCGCCGAATCCGATTGGGACCGCGTGCTGGAGCTGACCGAAGGCGCCATGCTGCACCCGTGCGCGGGCGCCTGGCTGGATCTGCAGCGCTACGCCGTGAATGCCCTGGAGCAGAAGGGATTCCCCGCCACCGCGCGCGTGGTGAACAATTGCCTCCGCGTTTTTCTGGAAGCGCTGCCGGACATGGTGGAAGTGACTCTGCCGGACGACACGCCGGCCGCCAACGCCGAAACCAGGAACTGGATCGAGAACTTCGTCATCATCCAAAGGGTGCCGCGCAACCGCATCGGCCAGGCCGAGGCGACTTCGTCCTCGGACGACGACTCGTCCGAGCGACTATTCCTTCGAGTACTCGTTCGGAACACCACGGAAGAGCCGACGGAAGTCCCCACTTTTGATTCGGAAGCCTCGCCGGAAACCGAGAAGCCGCGGCCGAGCCGCAGGAGTTCACGGTGGACGAGCACGCCGCCCATCCTGGACGACGAAGCCGCGCCCTCCGATATTTCCGACGAGTTCACCCAGGCCTTGCGCGCGGTTCGCAAGGGCACCACGGAGGACGGGCTACAGATGATTACCGCCCTCCTGGCGACGGAGCGCAGCGGCCGCGCGCGTTTCCGCCGCCGCACGCAACTGGCGCACCTGCTGCTGGCGGCCGGCAAGGGAGCGGTGGCCCGGCCCATCCTCGACCAGATTGCCACCGAAATCGAAGACCGGCGGCTGGAGGACTGGGAGGAGAGCGAGGCGCTGGCGTATCCGCTGGACCTGCTGCTGCAATGCCTGAGCCGCGCGGATGAGGAAAGGAAGGCGACGCTGTACGCGCGGATCTGCAAACTGGATCCGGTGCGCGCGCTGCGCTGCTCTCCCTGATCATGGCCACGCAGAAATTCACCAAGACCGTGCAGCCGTCGCTGCTCGACCGGTTGATCGACACTGGAGCCGCGACAACCGCTCGGAGGCGCCCATGAGCCGCGCCGAATCGCTGCGGCAGTTCCGCCTGGCTGTGAAGCGCGACCTGGAGTGGCTGCTGAACACCACCTGCCCGCCCATCGAGCTGCCCGAGCCCTGCGAAAACCTGCGCGAATCGCTGCTGTTTTACGGCCTTCCCGATATCAGCAGCATTGTCCTGCACGATCCCGGCGACGAACAGAGGCTGCTGCGGGCGCTCGAAACCGCTATCGAGGTGTTCGAGCCGCGGCTGGCGCATGCGCGCGTGACCGGCAAGGAGCCGTACCGGCCGGCGCAGCAGGCCATCACGTTTCATGTGGAAGCGGTGCTGCTGGTGGACCCGGCGCCCGAGCGCATTTCCTTCGACACCGTCCTCGAGATCGCCAAGGGCGCATACAGCGTGAAGGAATCGTAGCCGTGCGCGACGATCTGCTGTTCCACTATTCCCAGGAACTCACCTACCTCCGCTACCTCGGCGCGGAATTCGCCAACAAGTACCCCAAGGTGGCCGGGCGCCTGCTGCTCGAAGCGGGCAAGTGCGAGGATCCGCACGTGGAGCGCCTGCTGGAGGGCTTCGCCTTTCTGGCCGCCCGCGTCCATCAAAAGCTGGACGACGAGTTTCCGCAGATTGTCGAATCGCTCATCTCCATCCTCTATCCGTACTATCTGCGGCCCATCCCGTCGGCTTCGGTGGTCGAGTTCCACCTCGATCCGGACCAGGGAAAGCTGATGACCGGCCTGCCGATTGCGGCGGGATCGCTGCTCTATTCCGCGCCCGGTCGGCGGCACGCCGTGCAAATTTCAGACGTGCTACGACACCACCCTGTGGCCGCTCGAAGTGACCGCCGCCGATTGGCGGCCGGCCGACCGCGTCCAGCCGCCCGTTGCCGCCGGCGGAGCGGCGGCCGTGATCCGCATCGAACTGCGCTGCCTTCCGGACGTGCGATTTTCCCAGCTCGACCTGAAAACGCTGCGCTTCTTCCTGCAGGGCGAAGGCACCGTGGTCCACGGGCTGATCGAGCTGCTGTGCAACAACTGCGTGCGGATCGTGGCCCGCGACCTGGCGGCGCCGGCGAAAAAAGCGGTGGTGCTGCCGCCCACGGCCGCTGCGCCAGGTGGGCTTCCAGCCGGACGAAGCACTGGTCCCGTTTCCGCGGCGCAGCTTCTGGGGCTACCGCCTGCTGCAGGAATATTTCGCCTTTCCCGGAGAAGTTCTGCTTCGTGGATATCTCCGGCTTCGAACAGCTGGCGGCGGCGGATTTCGGTGAGCAGGTCGAGCTGCTGATCTACCTCTCGGATTTCGAGCGCAGCGACCGCCGCCAGACGCTCGAATTCGGCGTCTCGCAAAAGACCTTCCGGCTGGGATGCGCGCCGGTGGTGAATCTCTTCGAGCAGACCGCCGAGCCGATTCTGATGGAGCAGAAGCGGTTCGAATACCGCATCGTGCCGGACGCGCGCCGCGAAGAGTCGCTGGACATTTTTTCCATCAACGAAGTGACCGGCGTGATGAGCGGGTCCGCGGAGACGGTGGCTTACGAGCCGTTCTTTTCCACCGCCATTCCGGCGGCGCCGGGCCCACCCAGACGTTCTGGCACAGCTCGCGCCGCCTCTCCGGCTGGCGCACCAATAAGGCCGCGGACGTCTACATCACGTTCGTCGACCTTTCCGGCGCCGACGAAGACGCCCGACCGGGATTCGGTCACGGTCCGGCTCACCTGCAGCAACGGCGAACTGCCTTCGCGCCTGCCCTTCGGCAACGAGGAGGGCGATTTTCAGCTCGCGAGCGGCGGCCCCATCACGCGCATCGTCGCGCTCACCAAGCCCACCGACGCCCTGCAGCCGCCCACCGGGCAAGGGCCTGCTGTGGCGCCTGGTTTCGCAGCTCTCGCTCAATTATCTTTCGCTGGTGAGCGAGGGGGCCGAGGCCTTCCGGGAGATCCTGCGGCTGCACAATTTCACCGGCTCGCTGGCCGCCGACAAGCAGATCGATGCCATTCTCGAGGCTGCGCAGCGAGCCCCATTTTGCGCGGCTGAGCTCGCCGCACGGCGTCAGCTTCGCCCGCGGCACGCGCGTGGAAATCGAGCTGGACGAAGAGCAGTTCGCCGGCACCGGCGCCTATACTTTCGCCAGCGTGCTGGACGTTTTCCTGGGGTTGTACACTTCCATGAACAGCTTCAGCCAACTGGCTGTGCGCACCCGACAACGAAAGCGAGTTCTGAAACAATGGCCGCCGCGAGCCGGACAGAAAATCCTGATCGTAGCGCTGGACCGAAAGTGCGCCGGGCGCTCTTCGCGGAGCCGTACTCGTTCGACTTTTTCCAGGCGGTGCGGCTGCTGGGCTGGCTGCAACCGGAGCGGTCTCCGGTGGGCCGCTACAGCCATCCGCCGGAGGAAGTGGTGCGCTTCGGGGCCAACCCCATTCTGCATTTCCCCGCCAGCGCCGTCCATGCCATCGACCGAGCGCGAGGACGCCGGCCCCGCCATGGACGTCAATTTCATGGGGTTGATCGGTCCGCTGGGGGTCGCTGCCCAATTACGTGACCGAGATGGTGGCCGGCCGGGTCCGGGCGCAGGACCGGACCATGCTGCGATTTCCTGAACATCTTCAACCACCGCCTGATCTCGTTCTTTTATCAGGCCTGGGAGAAGAACCACTTCACGGTGGCCTACGAGCGCGACGGCAACGATCCGTGACGGCGTGCCTGCTGGCGCTGGTCGGGCTGGGCACGCCCGGGCCTGCGCGGACGCGCCAGCCGGTACGGGACGAGACCTTCATCTACTACTCCGGCCTGTTCGCGCTGATGCCGAAATCGGCGCCGGCGCTGGAGGCGGTGGTGGGGGATTATTTCCGACATTCCGGTGGAAGTGGAGCCGTTCGTGGGAACGTGGCGCAGCCTGCGGGAGCCGGACTATTGCGTGCTCGGCGGAGAATGTCTCGGAAGCCACCATGCTGGGTTCGGCGCGGTGGTGGGCGACGAAATCTGGGACCAGCGATCGCGCGTGCGCCTCAAGCTGGGTCCGCTGACGCAGGCGCAGTATCGCAATTTCCTGCCCACCGGGCCGGCGTGGCCGGAGCTGAGGGCCATGCTGCGCAGCTTCTGCGGCAACGACCTGGAGTTTGAAATTCAATTGATCCTGCGCCGGGAGGACGGTGCCGGCGTTCGAGTTGCGCAGCCCGCGAGGAAGGCGCTTTGTGCCTGGGCTGGCAAACCTGGTTGAAGTCGGCGGCCCGAGTTCGATCGCGACCCTGGCGATACTATTCTTTTACTTGGAGAAAACTGTAACATGGCGACAAATTTACGTGCAGTAATCGGCAAACTGAACGACACGACCCGGAACGCGCTGGAAGGAGCGGCCGGCCTGTGCGTCTCCCGGACCCACTACGACGTCGAGATCGAGCATTTCCTGATGAAGCTGCTGGACGCCAGCGGGGTCGGATTTCGCGTTCATCGCTGCGGCATTTCGGCATCGACAAGTCGCGCGCCTGGCCGCGGAGCTGACGCGCAGCCTGGACAAGCTGAAATCCGGCAACGCGCGCACCCCCGCCATCAGCCCGTCGGTGCTGAAGATGCTGACCGAGGCGTGGACGATCGGCTCGCTCGAATTCGGCGCCGACGCGGTCCGCACCGGCTACACCATTCTGGCGCTGGTCAGCGGTGGACGAGCTTGCGCGCATCGTCCGCGACATCAGCAAGGAATTCCAGAAGATCGAAGCCGAAGCGCTGCGCAAGGATTTCGCCGTCGATCGTTGCGCAATCGGAGGAAGAGGCGCGCCAGCGGCCGCCGCCGCGGCGGGCGCGCCGGAAGGACAGCAAGCCCGCGGCCGGCGGCAAGACGCCGAACCTGGACCAGTACACCGTCAACCTCACCGAAAACGCCCGCAAGGGCAAGATCGATCCGGTGCTGGGCCGCGATTTCGAAATCCGCCAGGTGGTCGACATCCTCACGCGCCGCCGCCAGAACAATCCCATCCTGGTGGGCGAAGCGGGCGTGGGCAAGACCGCGGTGGTGGAAGGCTTCGCGCTGCGCATGGCGCAGGGCGACGTGCCCGAGCCGCTGCGCAAGGTGCCGCTCCGCACGCTCGACCTGGCGCTGCTGCAGGCCGGCGCGGGCGTCAAGGGCGAATTCGAAAACCGCCTGAAGGGCCTGATCGACGAAGTGAAATCCTCGCCCACGCCCATCATCCTGTTCATCGACGAAGCCCACACCATGATCGGCGCCGGCGGCGCGGCCGGCCAGGGCGACGCCGCCAACCTGCTGAAGCCGGCGCTGGCGCGCGGCGAGCTGCGCACCATCGCCGCCACCACCTGGTCCGAATACAAGAAGTATTTCGAAAAGGATCCGGCGCTGGCGCGCCGCTTCCAAGTGGTGAAGGTGGAGGAGCCGACCGAAGAAGCAGTGCGAGCTGATGCTGCGCGGCGCTGATCCCGGTGCTCGAGAAGCACCACAACGTCCGCATTCTGGACGAAGGCCTGGCCGCGGCGGTGAAGCTTTCGCAACCGCTATCTGCCCGACCGCCAGCTGCCCGATAAGGCGGTGAGCGTGCTCGATACCGCCTGCGCGCGCCTGGCGCTGGGGCAGAACACCGTTCCGCCGGCCATCGAAGATGCCAACCGGACCCTCGACGATCTGGCCGTGCAGACGCGCGTTCTGGAGCGCGAAGCGGCGCTGGGCGCCGATCACAGCCGAGCGCCTGGCCGACCATCGCCACGCAGCGCGCCGCCACCGAAGCGCGGCTGGCGGCGCTGGAGGCCCGCTAGGAGAAGGAACTGGCGCTGGTCAACCAGATCCGCGAAGATGCGCGGCAAGATCGGAGGAAGCGCACGCCGCCGGCGGCGGCAACGGCAACGCCGGAGCTGCTTGCGCGAAGACTGGGCGAAGCTGAATGCCGACGCTCGAAACGCTGCAGGGCGAGATCGCCGCTGATCCGCGTCTGCGTGGACGAGCAGATCGTCGGCGAAGTGGTTTCCGGCTGGACCGGCATTCCGGTCGGCAAGATGTTGAAGGACGAAGTCGCGCATCGTGCTGAAGCTGGAAGAGCACCTGGGCAAGCGCGTGATCGGCCAGGATTACGCCCTCGGCGTCATCAGCCAGCGCATCCGCACCTCGCGCGCCAGCCTGGACGATCCCAACAAGCCGGTCGGCGTCTTCCTGCTGGTGGGGCCGAGCGGCGTCGGCAAGACCGAAACGGCGCTGGCGCTCTCCGACCTGCTGTACGGCGGCGAGCGCAACGTCATCACCATCAACATGTCGGAGTTTCAGGAGGCGCATACCGTTTCCACGCTGAAGGGTTCGCCTCCCGGATATGTCGGCTACGGCGAAGGCGGAGTGCTGACCGAAGCGGTGCGGCGCCGGCCGTATTCGGTGGTGCTGCTGGACGAGGTGGAAAAGGCGCATCCCGACGTGCTGGAGCTCTTCTTCCAGGTGTTCGACAAAGGCATGATGGAGGACGGCGAAGGCCGCGAGATCGATTTCAAGAACACCATCATCATTCTGACGTCGAACGCCGGCACGGACACCATGGTGAAGCTCTGCGCCGATCCGGAAACCGCGCCCAGCCCGGAAGGGCTGGTGAAGGCGCTGAAGCCGGAGCTGGACAAGATCTTCAAGCCGGCGTTCCTGGGCCGCCTGGTGATCACGCCCTACTATCCGATCCGGGATGAGGCGATGAAGCGGATCATCGTCCTGAAGCTGGGCAAGATCCAGCGCCGCCTGCAGGAGACGCACAAGCTGGCGCTGACCTACGACCCCGCGCTGGTGGACGAGGTGGCCCGCCGCTGCACGGAAGTGGAAAGCGGCGCCCGCAACGTGGACAACATCCTGACGAATACGCTGCTGCCGGATATCTCGCGGCAGCTGCTGACGGCGTTTGCCGAGGGAACGCGGCCGTCCTCCATTCACGTCGGCATCGGGGAGAACGGCTCGTTCGTCTACCAGCAGGCGAGCCGCGGGGCGGCGGCGGATTAGCGGCGCGGAGCGCGCAACCGGCGGGGAGGGAAATCGTGGGCGACGGAACCATCGAGTACTCGCAAGAAGATCGGCTGCTCGAAATCAAAACGACCTTGGGTGAAACCGAGCTGCTGCTCGAGAGATTCTCGGGCACGGAGGCGCTGTCGGCGCCCTTCGAGTTCCGCTGCACGCTGCTGTCGACTCTCGAGACCGTCGACCTGAAGAGCCTCCTGCGCACGCCGGCCACCATTTCGCTCAGCCTCCCCGATGGCACCGAGCGGCCCTTCAACGCCATTTTCCGCAGCCTCACCCAGGCCGAGGAGGGCGAGGGCACCGAGACCGAGCGGCAAACGGCGGGCATCAGCAATCCCTCACGCGACCTGACGGTCTACACCGCCGTGCTGGTGCCGAAAATCTGGTTTCTCGGCCTGGACGCGGATTGCAAGATCTTCCAGAACATGAGCGTGCCCGATATCGTGGAGAAGGTCCTGACCGACAACGGCATCCGCGATTTCCAGTTCCGCGCGCCGCTGCGCGACAAGAGCCGCTACCCCGACCGCGAATACTGCGTGCAGTACCGCGAAAGCAGCCTGAATTTCATCTCCCGGCTGCTGGAAGAGGAAGGCATTTTCTACTTCTTCGAGCACACCGCCTCCAAGCACACCATCGTCTTCGCGGACAACAGCACCATTCTGGCGCCCTGCCCCGGCCAGCCTTCGGCCAGTTACTCGTTCGGCCAGGAAGGATGGGTGGAATCGAAGCAGGAGGGGGTGATCAACCTGGAGCGCATCGAGGCGGCGCACGTGGGAAAGTCCGCCCTCACCGACTATTACTTCGAAAAGCCCACGCTCAACCTGCGCGCCAACCTGGCCACCGACAACGAGGAGGTTTTCGATTATCCCGGCAAGTACACCACGCTCGACGACGGCGAGCGCTACGTCCGCGTGCGGCTGGAAGAACGCGAGACCGCGCAATTCGTCGTCAACGGCTCCAGCATCTGCCGCGCCTTCCGGCCGGGCTACAATTTCAAGCTCAAGAACCACTATCGCGCCGACACCAACCAGGAGTATTTCCTGACCTCGGTGGTGCACACGGCTTACGATTCCACTTACCGGCAGGACACCGGCCAATCGCATTCCTACAAGAACCAGTTCCAGGCGATTCCCAAGTCGGTTCCGTTCCGGCCGCAGCGGCAGGCCCGGAAACCGGTAGTGCAGGGGCCGCAGCCGGCGCTGGTGGTGGGCAAAGCCGGCGAAGAAATCTGGGTGGACAAGTACGGGCGGGTCAAAGTGCAGTTCTATTGGGACCGGCAGGGCAAGAAGAACGAAAACAGCTCCTGCTGGGTGCGCGTGTCGCAGATCTGGGCCGGCAAGAATTGGGGCTGGATGACCATTCCGCGCATCGGCCAGGAAGTGCATCGTCGATTTTCTCGAAGGCGACCCGGACCGGCCCATCATCACCGGCCGCGTCTATAACGCCGACCAGATGCCGCCGTATACGCTTGCCCGCCAACCAGACGCAGTCCGGCATCAAGAGCCGCAGCAGCAAAGGCGGCGGCACGCAGAACTTCAACGAAATCCGCTTCGAAGACCTCAAGGACAGCGAGATGCTGACCATCCATGCCGAAAAAGACATGGAGACCACGGTGGAGCATGACGACACCCAGACGGTGCAGAACAACCGCACCATCAAGGTGGACGGCACCCACACCGAGACCATCGTCAAGGACACCGCCATCACCATCGACCAGGGCAATCATTCGCTCACGCTCAACCAGGGAAACCAGTCGGTGACGCTCGACATGGGCAACCAGACCACCACGCTGTCCATGGGAAATCAGACCACGAAGCTGGACCTGGGCAGGCCATCTACCACCGAGGCCATGCAATCCATCACGCTCAAGGTGGGGGCGAACAGCATCGTGATTGACCAGACGGGTGTAACGATCAAGGGCTTGATGGTCACCATCGAGGGGGAAACCATCACTCAGGTGAAAGGCGATGCCGTGCTGATTCTGAAGGGCGGCATCACCATGATCAATTGATATGACGGCCAGGGAGATCGGCGAAAACGCGAATCTGAGCAGCGGAGGGCTTTCCCTCATTACCGGGGAGATGAGCCCGTCCGCCTGCCTGGACGCGCTGGAAGAGCGCGGCCTGTATGAGGACGCGGTGCGCTTCCTCGCCCACAAATTGCCGGTGCGCAGCGGCATTCAATGGGCGGTGGAATGCGCGCGCGAGTTGGAGGCGCCGGAGCGGAAGGAGCGCCCCAACGAACCGCTCGAAGCGGCGGAGCGATGGCTGCTGGCGCCCTCCGACGCGACGCGGCAGGCGGCGCGGCAGGCGGCCGACAGCTGCCCGGAAAAATCCGCCGCCACCCTGATCGCCATGGCTGTTTTTTTCAGCGGCGGCAGCATCACGCCGCCGGGGGAAGCGGAGGTCAAGCCGCCGCCCTGCTCCGCCCAGAAAATGGTGGCAGGCGCCGTGCGCATCGCGGTAGTTTCACATGACCCCGCGCACGCCGGCGAACGCTACCGTCGCGCGCTCGCGACGGGCAGGCAAGCCGATGCCGGCCTGCCCCCCGCGCCAAATCCCGTCCGCTGAGGTACCATGACAAGAATTCGCACTCGAATGCTAAGTTGGTCTGACATGAAACGGATGGGTCTGTGGATGGTATTGCTGGGAGCGCTGGCACGGCCGGCGCTGGCACAGGTGGCCGACCTGTCGATCACGAAAACCGGTCCCGCCTTAACGCTTGCCGGCCAGTACATCTTGTACACGGTGAGCGTCACCAACAACGGCCCGAATGCGGCCACGGGAGTGACGGTCAGCGACACACCCCCCTCCGGGCTTACGTTTGAAGAGAATATCGGCGCATGCACGACCACCTACCCGTGCAGCCTCGGAACCATGCCAGCGGGACAGACGCTGACGATTTCCTCTTACTTTTACTTGTCCCCAACTGTCACCGGCAGCGTTTCGAACACGGCGACCGTGTCCGCGACGACGACCGACCCGGTATCGTCCAATAACTCGGCCACAACTACCGCGACCATCGTGCCGCCGTACACCTGCCAGGCCAAGACCACGGCGGTTCCCGCGCGCGCCGAATCCACCACGGAACTGGTGGCCGACCTGATCATCACCTGCACCGGAGGCGTGCCCTACGGTGCGGGAACGGAAATTCCGGCCGACACCATCACTCTGACCTTCAACGCCAACGTGACGTCCCGAATTCTCAATTCTTCGAACACCGCCTCGGAAGCGCTGGCGCTCGTGGACGAGCCGCAGCCCGGCGCGCAATTCCCGTGCGATCCGAGCGTTGTTTGCGCCGCCTACGGCAACGGAACCGGAAACGGATATTACGGCGGCGGAACGTCGACTGCGCAATCGCCGGCCAACCGGAACGTTTATCAGGGAATCGTCGCCGCCAACCTTTACAGCGAGGGAGAGCTGAGACGCGCTTCACTGGGCGAGTTGCGCCCGAGGGCGGAAGGGGGCGACTCGCAAACCATCACGTGGAGCGGAGTTCCGATCGACCCTCCGGGAACCGCCACGCGCACCTACCGCTTCACCAATCTCCGTCTGGATGCGACAAGCGTACAGGGTCCGCTTCAGGTCACGGGCATCTCGACCTACTATTTGCCGGTGTTCGGCAACTCGCCTTTGCCCATCGCCATACCGCAAACATCCGTGACGTCCGGCGTCCGCGATGCGGCGGATGCCGTGCTCGCACCCGCCGGCACCAGCCTCGCGGTGTCGCCCGTGGGGCTCGCCCCAACCCGGGTTGCGACGCTGCGGTTCGCCGGAGCCTTCCCCGCCGCGGACAAGCCGCGGACGGCCGCGTTCGTCAGTGCCGATACTTCGCCTGCGCTCGTCAATCAGAACATACCGGGGAAGAACTACGGGACGGAGTCCGGTTTCTTCAACACCGGCTTCGGAAACAATGGCTCGGGAGGCAACCTCGGCGCGGCCGGACTGGCGGATAATGGCACCCGGTATATGGCGGTGTTCAGCAACATTCCGGCCGGATTCAGCGTGTATGTGGATCTCTACAGCGCCGCTGCCGGAAATGGGAATGTAGCCCGGCTGGTGAGCACGGACGCGAATGGCGCCGGGTCTTTCACCGCGGTTCCCGGCACTGGGAACATGGCCCAGTTGACCGTCAACAACGGCACCGCGGTTGCGGTCTGGGAAGTGCTGCGAAACAACGCCGTGGCCGCGGACCAGTTTGATTTCGGCGTGTATCTGTCGTCCCTCGCCGGCATCGTGGTCCCTCCGCCGCCGATGGCGGTGCAGATGAAATATGCGCCGTTCTCCCCGGCCACTTCGATTCCCCTGTTTGGCGGAACTGCCCAGGCGCAGACGCTGGTGACGTTCCTGCCGCCGGCGCAATTGGTCGCTTCTCCCCTGTCTTTGGCTTTCTCCGGCACCGCGGGCGGCCTGAATCCGCCGGCGCAAGGCGTCGTCCTGACTTCCAGTTCCGCCGCGGCTCCGGTGGTTTTCACGGTCACCGGGGGAACCCTGTCCTACCTGTTTCGGCCGTCGGCGGGCACAACCCCTGCCACCGTCTCGGTTACTCCGGTCACGGCCAATCTGGCCCCCGGAACGTACCAGGACGCGATCACCGTAACCGGCAGCGGAGGCTACACCGGGGTGCGCATCGCCGTCACCCTGACACTCGCCGCGGCGCCGAAGATCACCGCCGTCAGTCCCGCCACCGTGAGCGCCGGCGGGCCGGCATTCAACCTGACGGTCAACGGCACGAACTTTGTTGCGGGCACGGTGGTGCAATGGAACGGCTCGGCGCTGCCCACCAGTTTCGGCAGTGCCACGCAATTGACCGCGTCCGTCTCCGCCGCGCTCATCTCCAGACCCGGAACCGCCTCCATCACCGCTTTGACGCCGGATCAATCGCTCTCCAACAGCGTGCCGGTGGCGGTGACCGGCCCCCAACTGACCGCGCTCAACCCGTCCACGGTAATAGCCGGCGGCGCGGGCTTCACTTTGACTCTTTCCGGAACGGGATTCGCGGCGGGCGCGACGGTGAGCGTGGGTGCTTCCACCCTGCAGGCCGTATCGCTCGCGTCGACGCAGATTACCGTAGCCGTGCCGGCCGGCGTGATCGCGCAGCCGGCATCGCTCGCGGTCACGGTGAGTAACCCGGGCAACGTGGTTTCGAACGCGCTGACGTTGACGGTTTCGGTTCTGCAGCTGACATCGCTCGCGCCCTCCACGGTCACCGCGGGCGGCCCTGCGTTCACCCTGACGATCAACGGTGCCGGTTTCGCCGCGGGCGCAACCGTGAATGTGGGCAGCACCGCGCTGCAGCCCTCCGCGCTCAGCGCGGGACAAATCACCGTGACGGTTCCCGCCGCCGCCATCGCGCAGCCGGCTTCCCTGCCAGTGACGGTGACGAACCCTGGAAATCTGGTTTCGAACGCGCTTCCGCTGACCGTGAGTGCCGTAGCCATCACGGCGCTGACGCCTTCCTCCGCTACTGCCGGCAGCGCAGCCATTACTCTGGGGGTGACCGGATCCGGGTTCGTAGCCGGCGACGCCGTCAAATGGAATGGGCAGGCGCTCGCCACCTCGGTTGTCAGCGCCACGCAGTTGACCGCCCAGGTTCCCGCCGCCCTGCTGGCTACCGCGGGCACCGTGCAGGTGAACGTCGCCATTGCCGGCGGCGCCGTGTCCAACTCGCTTCCGTTCACCATCAACCCGGCGCCGTCCATCACGGCACTCTCGCCCGGCTCGGCAACGCCGGGCAGCGGCGCGTTCACCCTGACCGTTTCGGGATCGAACTTCTTCCCCGGGGCGACCATCCTGTGGAACGGGCAGCCGCTGGCCACCACCCTGGCCAGCGTGAGCCAGTTGACCGGCCAGGTTCCGGCCGCCCTCATCGCTTCCCCCGGAACGGTATCTGTTACGGTGGCCTCGGTGGACGGGGTTTCGTCCAACGCTTTGCCGTTTACCTTGAAGTTGCCGCCGCTGACGGGCGTTGGCCTGACTGCGCCCTTCCAGTTCGACCTCCGGCCAGAACCAGCCGGTTACCGTAAACCTGAGTGCAACCTATCCGGTGGACCTGCTGGGCACGTTGACGCTGACGTTCGCCGGCCAGGGAGGACTGCCGGACGACCCGGCCATCCAGTTCCAGAACGGAAGCCGCGTTTTCACCTTCACCATTCCCGCCGGCACGCAGCCGTCGCCCACGCAGGTGATGGTGAGCACCGGCACGGTGGCCGGCACCATCACCATCACCCCGACCTTCACCGCCGGCGGAACCGACGTCACCCCGGCCGGCATCGCGCCTGAGATCATCCAGATTGCCCCCGCCGCCCCCAGCCTCTCGACCCCCACCTGCGCTTCCAATGCCTCGGGTTTCACGGTTACCGTGGACGGCTTCAGCAACACGCGCGACGCCACCCAGGCGACCTTCACTTTCCAGGCGGCTTCCGGCGCCACCCTGGGGACCTCCCAACTGCCGATTTCCGTCGGCACGCTCTTCGCCGGCTGGTTCGGCAGTTCGGCTTCCACCGGCGATGGCGGCGAGTTCAGTTACACCCAGCCGTTCAACGTGCAGGGCAGCCTCTCCACCATCGCTTCGGTGGCGGTGACTCTGGCCAATTCCACGGGAACCTCCGCTTCGGTTTCCTGCCAAATGCCATGAGCCCGACCATGGTTTGGAAAGACCGTTACGAGATCGAGCGGCCGCTGGGGCGCGGCGGGATGAGCGCCGTCTACCTGGCCCGGGACCGGCAACTCCTCTCCAAGCGCGTCGTCCTCAAGGTGCTGCTCGAAGAGATGAGCGACGACGAGTGGGTGCGGCAGAAATTCCAGCAGGAGATGGAGGCGCTGGCGCGCATCGACCATCCCGGCGTGGTGGGCGTGCTCGACACCGGCCAGACGCCGGAGGGCAAGCAGTTCCTGGTGATGCAATACGTGGACGGCGAGACGCTGCGCCAGGTGCTCGACCAGGGCCCCATGGATTTGGCGCGCGCTGCGGCCATCGTGCGGCAGGTGGGACAGGCGCTGGCCGCCGCGCACGAAAAAGGGGTCTGGCACCGCGACTTGAAACCCGAGAACATTATGCTGCAGCGCTCGGGCGGCGAAGACTACGTCAAGCTGATCGATTTCGGCATCGCGGGCATTCAGAACTCGCAGTTCGCCGGCGCCGCCACCAAGGTGGCCGGCACCCTCACCTACATGGCGCCGGAGCAATTTGTGGGCAACCCGTGCGCCGCCAGCGACACCTATGCCCTGGGAGTGGTTGCCTACGAGATGCTCACCGGCAGGAAGCCGTTCTACGCGGATTCCATGGCTCACCTGGTGCAGGAGCAGCGCACGTGGGAGCTGCCGCGCACATTGCGGCCGGAGGTCCCCGAGGCGGCCGAAAACGCCGTGCTCAAGGCCTTATCGTTCCGGCCGGAGGCCCGCCAGCCCTCGGTGCGGGAATTCGCCGAAGAATTCGCCTCCGCCCTGGCCAACCCGGCCACGCGCACCCTTGAATTCGAAACGGCGGCGGAGGGTGCCCCCGAGCCCGCCAAAGCCCGCAAAACGCCGCTCCTGGCCGTCGTGGCCGCTGTCCTGGTTCTGGCCGCCACTGGCGCGGGCTGGTTTGCCATCCACTCGAAACCGAAGGCGCAGCCGCTCCAGGTGAGCTATCACTTGGTCCGCGACGGCAACCACATCAGCTTCGACGTGGGCGCCGCGCAGCCGGGCTACCTTTATATATTGAATTACGGCCAGGAAGCGCCCGGCAGCCCGAAATGGACCGTCAACCTGCTCCACCCGCTCAAAAGCGCCAGCGCGGCGTCCAGGGGCGGCGAGACGCTGCGCATTCCGCAGACCGGATATTTCGCGGCGAATACGGCCGATAACCAGAACCGGCCCTTCATCGTGTTCGCCCGGCAACCGGTCAAGGAGTTGGAGGACCTGAAAATGCTGCCCCAGGATAGCAGCGGCATCGCCACTCTGGACAACCCGGCGCGCGCCGGCGCCCTGATCAAAGACCTGACGGCGCCGCATGCGGATGACCAGATGGTGGTCCGCGAGGTGCCCCTGGAGGCCAGGTGATAGTTGCGACCCCATTCCGGAGCGCCCTGGCGCTGGCCATTTTCGGGCTATTCGGGTTCCTGCACGCGCAACAGCCGCAGCAGCGGGACCTCTCGGTCAAAACCGTTCCGGCGCCGGCGCCGGCCCCGGGGCAGCGCCCCATGGCGGTGCCGCGCAGCTACGCGCTGGTCATCGGCATCGCCAAATATCAGAACCTGGCTCCCGGCCAGAACCTCCAGTTTTCCGAGCGGGATGCCGATTCGATGTTCTCCATCCTGATCAGCCCCGAGGGCGGCAGCTTCCCCGCCGAGAACGTCCACCGCCTCACCGGTTCGCGCGCAACCCTGGCGAACATCCGCCACGAACTCGAAGAATGGCTGCCTTCGGTCACCAGGGACGATGACCGCGTGCTCGTCTATTTCGCCGGCCACGGCTTCGTGATCGACGGCCGCGCGTATCTGGCTCCCTACGATATCCGGCTGGACAATATCGCCGCCACCGCGTACCCCATGCAGACGCTGGGCTCGGTTTTCGGCGGCAAGATCCACGGCAAATGGAAGGTGCTGCTGACCGACGCCTGCCATAGCGGCGCCATCAGCCCGGAAGCCACCGCCGCCTTCAATGGCGGGTTGCTGCAGCTGGACAAGTCGATCTTCGTGCTTTCCGCCAGCCGCGACCGCGAGCAGTCCTTCGAGAGCGCCGATTGGGGCGGCGGCCACGGCATCTTTACGTATTACGTGGAGCGCGGGCTGAGCGGCGCCGCCGATGAGGACGGCAACGGCGTCGTCACCGCGGACGAGCTCGCCGAGTACGTGCACACCAACGTCCGCAAGGATTCCGGAGGGCGGCAGAATCCCACCTCCGAAGCCGGCAGCTACGATCCCAAAATGCAGCTGGCCTACGTGCCCGCCAGCGCCAGGCCTGACGCGCCGCCGCCGCCGAAATTCGGCACCCTCGTCATCGAATCCAATATGGATGGCGTGGAAATCCTGGTGGACGGCAAATCGCAGGGCGTGGTGAACAAGGCGAAGCCGCTGCGCCTGGCAGGCATGCTCCCCGGAACCCACCAGATTCAGGGCGTGAAAATGGGTTACGAGCCCGATGGCCCGCGCGACGAGGTGGTTTACCCCGGCGACGAGCGCACCATCAGCATCAAAATTCAGTTTGTAAGACGCCGGCCCAAGGCGGCGCTGGACGACCTCGACCACGGGCTGGAATATTACAACAAGGGTAACGCGGATAACTATAAGAAAGCCGCTGAGTTATTCCAGAAGGCGCTGGACGAAGATCCGACTTACAGCCAGGCCGCGCTGTATCTGGGCCGCACTTACAACGCCCTCTTCGACCAGGACAAGGCCGAGCAGTATTTCCGCAAGGCGCTCGAAATCGACCCCGATTACGTGGAGGCTCACGCCAGTTTCGCCGGCATGCTGGTGGATAAAGGCGCCACCGATGAGGCCATCCGCCAGTTGGACGCGGCCCTTACCCGCGACAAAAACTACGGCTTGGCCTATTACCTGCTCGCTTACGCATATTGCCTGAAGGACGATTATCCGCAGTCGATCGACGCCGCGCGGCAGGCCATCCGCCTGATTCCGAATAAGGCCGAAAGCTACTTCTGGCTGGCGGAAAGCCTGCACCTGAGCGGCAAGCTGGACCAGGCGAAAGGCTCGTATAACGACTATCTGCGGCTGAGCAATTTCGACAGCCACCTGGCCGGGCAGTTGAATTACTGGGTTCTCGGCTTTCTCATCGGGCACGGAAGGAAATCGCGGGCCTCGGTGCACGACATCTGGAGAGACCTGCGCAGCCTGGCGTACTTCGGGCTGTGCGATTGCGACCGCCAGTTGAAGCACTTCGACCAGGCTGTCCAGGAGTGCCGGACCTCCCTCACCTACGACGCCGACGATCCGCGCACCCACTATTTATTGGGCTTGACGCTCGCCATGCAGGCGCAGGCCACCGCCAGCCTGGGACCGCTGGCCGCCGCCTCCGAACATTTTCGCGACATGCTGCGGCTCAATCCGGATATGCCGGAGGCGTCCGACGTGAAAAAGATGCTGGCGAATTACGACCAATTGCTGAAGGGCAACTGAACGCTGCCGCCGCAGACTGGAGCGGCGGTGGGAAGGGAACCATGAAGATCGCAATTTGCACCCTCCTGTTGGCAGCCGGCTGGCAATTGCCGGCGCAGGAACTCACGGCGCGCCAACTGTTCTACCAAAAGGACGATGCGGCGCCCAAACCGCCCGCCAAGCCCGATGCCGCCGCCCCGGCGCCCGCGCCCGCCAAAGCGGCGCCGAAGAAGGTAGCCCGGAAGTCGGCTCCCAAGCCCCCCGCGGCCCAGCCGGCGCCGGCCGCTCCCTCGAACGTGATGGCCACGAGCGCCGAAACCGCGCCCGCGCCCACCCCAGTCACTCCCATGGCGACCAACGCCGCCTACGTACAAACCGAGTCGCCTCTGGGCCTCCGCTACGCGCTGGTGCAGGTGGTTAACGCCGCGGAACGCGAAGTCAGCCCGCAGTCCACCTTCCATTCCGGCGACATGGTGCGGGTCAAGCTGGAGGGCAATCGCAACGGCTATCTTTACGTGATCGCGCGCGGATCGAGCGGCAACTGGAAGCCTCTCTTTCCCTCCCCCGACATCAATGGCGGCGAGAACCGGGTGGCGCCGCACCGGCGTTACACGCTGCCCTCCAGCAGCCAGGCTTTCACCTTCGACGAGCAGCCCGGCGAGGAGCGCCTTTTCCTGATTTACTCGGCCGAGCCGATTCGCGATATCGAAAGCATGTTTCCGTCGCTGGTGCAACCGGCACAGGCGGATCAACCGGCGGGCGCTCTCCCCATCATCACCGCCAGCGCCGCGCCCATCACCGACGGCTTCGTGGCGCACATGCGGCAAACCTACTCGCGGGACCTGATCGTGCAGACGGTTACGCCCGGCGCGTCCGACGCGCAGGCCGGCGATCCCATGGAAAACGCCGTCTACGTGGTGGAAAAATCCGGGAAGCCGCTGGTGGCCGACATTCACCTGGAACACCGATGATCCCCATGCTCCCCCGGCTCGCGTTACCCCTCCTCCTGCCGCTCGCCCTGCTGGCGCAATCGCAATCCATCGAAGTGGTGATGGAGCGCAACCAGAACGGCGTCTGGAAGGCGATTGATCCCGGACTGGTGCTGGACCCCGGCGACCTGCTGCGGTTCCGTTTCCGCACCACCTTCGACGGCTACCTGTATGTCATCGATGCCGGCACCAGCGGCGCGCAAACGCTGCTGTTTCCCGGCGACGACACCGGCCGCAATAACCGCGTCCTCGCGGGCAAGGAATATTTCGTCCCGTCCACCGGCGCGTCTTTCAAAGTCGCCGGGCCTGCCGGACACGACATTATCTATTGGCTGCTGAGCCCCGTGCCCCTGGGAGGCAATCCCGGCGGCGGCGCTGGGCGCCGCGCAGACGCCCGCATCCGGCCGGCAAACTAACGCCCCGCTGCGACGACTCCATCTTTCGCGCGCGCGGCCTGTGCATCGATTCCTCGGCGGGCCCGCGCAATGTCGCCCCGCAGGAAGCTCTTCCCGGCGCCATCTCCTCGGTACCGCAAATGACCCGCCGCGAGCTGGTGATTGTGCAGGACCAGAACAAGTCGCGTGTCATCTCGCCTTCGACTTTGACTGGTCCGGTGATCTACGAGTTCCGCGTGGCGCACCACTAGATCGCGAAAACCGCGAATTCGAGACACGATGTCTCAATCACTCTTGTAAGTTACTGATTTTAAATAGCCGGATTGAGACATCGTGTCTTGCCGGTTTTTTCCACCGGCCGGCGCGCACCACTGCTGGCTGCTGGCCACGAACAGGATGCGGGGCGCGGAGCCATCGGAATCGAGCAGCCACAGTGGGGCGCCGGCGCCGATTTCGTTCAGGCGGAAGACGGCATTGCCCCGCAGGCGCGCCAACGTGGTCGGCTGGCAGGCACAGGAAATCAAGGTCTGCGCCTTCGATTGCAGGTCGCGCACCATAACCTGGCCCGACTGCATGGCGATGAACACCTTCGTTCCGTCACCCGAAACGGCCGCCGCCATCACCCCCGCCAACCCGTCCTGCGCACCCGCGATGACCTGCGCGCCGGATGCATTCGAAACCATCGCCACGGCATCGGGCTCTACCATCAGCGCCGTCTGGCTGCCTGGATTGAACTGCACGTCCCGGATGTGCGGGCCGAACCAGAGGGTGGCCGCCTGCCCGCCGGCGTACGAAACCAGCGACATCCTGTCTCTTCCGCTCTGCTCCACGGTCAGAAGAGTGGAGGCATCGTCGCTGAGCGCCAGCACCGTAGGCTGGCTGCCGGTCACCACCTGGCCCGCCACGTTGGGGCTGCCGGGAAGTCCGCTCAGGATGTAGGCGGTCTGCGACTGGTTGAAATAGAATGCCGCGGCCGTGCCGCTGGGGCTGAGGACGACGCGGTTGGCGCCCGCCGGCACACCGGCCAAAGGGCTGCGTCCGCCGGCCGTGATGAGCAGCGCCGCGCCATTATCGGCTTCCACCGCGAGGGCGAATGTTCCGGCCGCCGCGGCCTGGGCCAGAGCCGGCCCGGAATCGAAAGCGGCGCCCAACCGAGACGAGCCGGATATGCCCAGCAGCGGCCGGATTGCGCCCGTGCCGTTCTGAAACACCATCCCCAACACCGGACCCGCCAGCGTGCCGGGTTGCTGGCCGGCGCCGGTGGCGGCAAACAAAAGCGCCATCCAAACCGCTCTCATCTGTCAGCGCCCCCACCGTGCCGGTCCCGGCCGAGATCGTTGTGGGCACCGCGAAGTGGGGCTGGAACCGCCGCCGCCGCCGGACTTCACGGCCGCGATGGTGCCCGCCGCCGCAGCCGCGCCCACCGTCGCCACAATTGCGATAAGCTTGCCGTGCGCCCCCAGGTGCAGGAAATTGCTGGAGCCGCCGCCGATATTACTTCATGTGGATCGCCACGGTCTGCGTGACGTCTCCCACCGTTACCGTCACGTTCATGCTGAATTCGCCCTGCACGGTGTTGGGCTGAAAGCCCTGGCCGGTGGCGTGCCCCTGGGCATCGGTGGTCACCCGCAGCGCCGAGGAACCGCCGGTGAACGTTACCGAAGGGCCTTCGCCCGGAGCCGCAAACAGCACCGCGGCGCCCGCGATCGGCCGGTTATTTTTATCGCGCACCTCGACGATCGGTTCGCGGGCGGTTCTTTGCTTGACGTTGTTGATGGAGCCTTCGCCCCCGATGACCAGAATCTGAAAAGCCGGCGGCGCTTGCCCCTGGCCGGCCGCGGCACATACGCCAATCAAGCCGATGAGGAGCCCGCGCAACATTCTGTTCGAACCGCTTTGGTTTTTCACTACTCCCTCGCCTGGCGAATCCGGATAGGTAAGGCTGTTCACGGACCGTCCGTTTACGCTACTCTATCACAGCCGGGAAGAACCGGCAGGCTGTTTATGCCCGTCAGAGTCCTTCCTTAGCCGGTGGACCGCTCCCTAACGGTCGCGGCTCCGATCGGAGCCAGGACCTAGAGAGTGTCCGCGAAAATCACGAGCTCGCGGCGCCAGGTTCGCCCCCTACTTGTTTTTGAGCGTGCCCTTTTCCTTAGCGACGGGCAGCAGCGTGGGGTAGAACTGCACGAACGTATTATCCACCGCGCCGTTTTGGCCGTGGCAGGAATAGCAGCTCGCGGTGCGTGCGAAGGGCTTACCCTTCGGCTCCTTCGCTCCCGAAGGAGAAGAACGTCCATTGGCCGCCGTCCTTGACTTCGGCTTCGATCCCTCTTACCCGGCCTGGAAATGCCCGCCGCTGGTTGATCGACCCCTCCGACTGCGACGCCGCACCTCCAGAACGAGCACGGTCCGTTCGGGCCAACGGCCGGTCTTCCGGAACGCCCGATACGCCGCCGGCAAAACGAAGACGTTATCGAAGCTCGGATTGGCGGCGTGCGTCTGTTCCGCCAGCGGGCCGTAAACCATCCCCAATCCCGAGCTGAGGAAGATCCACTCGCGGTAATCGGCCGGCAGAATCAGCGAGCCCGAAGGCGTGTAATGTGGATCGGTGGGGCCCTCCGCCAAAGTTCGCATCGGGTGAAGGAAAAGCAGCAGAACGCCCCACATGACAAGTTTTTTCACTCGACCCTCCTCGCTGCCGGGCGGCAGCGCCACGGTATTCATTATGCCAGCGCGGGTGTAAAATCGGTCGTTCGAAAGTGCTGCCATGAACTTCTGATTTTTTGCTGTGCGGCGGCGGCCTTCGCGCAGACCAGCGTGGTGGTGCGGCCGGTGGAAATCGACGACCTGCTGGTGAACCCGGAGATGGGCATCCAGACCTTCCAGCGGGTGAACGGGGATGCCATCAATCCGGGAATGCGGTGGTCGGAAGCGGGACCGGAAGCGGCGCCGGAGGCGGCTGCCGCCAAGCCGGATTTTCCGGAAACCTCCCTCGCGTATTACCGCTGGTTCTGGTCGCAGCTCGAGCCGGAGCCCGGCAAATACGTATGGAGTGCCATCGACCTGGCCATCGAGCGTGCGCGGGCGCGCCAGCAGACGGTGGACCTGCGGCTGATGCCGTACGACGAGTCGCATCCGCTGCCGGAGTGGTACCGCAACTCGGGCGCGCGGCGCGTCAATAAGGACGCGGACGAGGATGGCAAGGTGTGGTCGCCGGATGCCGACGATCCGGCCTATGCCAAACAGTGGGGCGCTTTCGTCGCGGCGGCGGGGAAACGCTATAACGGCCACCCGGACGTGGACACGGTGGACATTTCCACCGTGGGCTACTGGGGCGAAGGCTGGGGACCGCACCTGCCGGACTGGAGCGTGCAGCAGAAGCTGATCGACCAATACTTCGAGGTCTTCGACCACACCCGCCTGCTCATGAATTTCGACGAGCCGCACGCCCTGGCATACGGCACCGGCCGCGGCGCGGGATGGCGGCTGGACTGTTGGGGCGACCTGGGCGGGCGCGGCAAGAATTTCATGCACATGCTCGATTTCTATCCGCAGCAGGTGGTGCGGACGGGCATCGGCGACGTGTGGCGGCGCAGCCCGGTGTCGCTCGAAACCTGCGGCACGCCGCTTTCCTGGAAGCGCTGGGGATACACTGACAAGCAATTGCAGTACATCTTCGACCAGGCGCTGCGCTGGCACGCCACCAGCATCAACATCAAATCCACCGCCATTCCCGAGGAGTGGAAACCGGCGTTTCGCGAGTTCGAGAAGAAAATCGGATACCGCTACATCCTGCGCCGGCTGGAATATCCGGCGGCGGCCCGGGCGGGCGCGATGATCCCGGTAAGCATGTGGTGGCTGAACGCGGGCGTGGCGCCGGTCTACGGCGATTATTGGCTCGGTCATGCGCATCGGGGACGCGGTGATCCGGGTGCCGGTGGACGTGCGCAAATGGCTGCCCGGCGATGCCGTGTTCGACGGCCCGCTCTACCTCCCGGAAACGCTGGCGGCGGGCAGGCAGCGCGTGCAGGTAGCGATGATTTCGGCGCGGACCGGGAAGCCGGCCATCCGCCTGGCCATCGAAGGCCGGCAGGCGGACGGCTGGTACGACCTGGGCGCCATCGAGATCGCGCGCTGAGCCCCGCGCGCCAGGGCTAGGCGGCCCCGTTTCGGGTGTTAAACTGACAATTTACAACCGCGGGCCCGCACGGCGGCTCAGCGATTTAACAATTTAGTTTCGACAAGGAGCGAAGCACAACAATGAACGTGTCTTTTTATGGTCATGTGCGGCAATACCACAACATCAAGGCGGAAATCGACGGCAACATGAAGGAGGTTCTGGAGTCCGGCCAGTACGTGATGGGGCCGGTGCTGAAGCGCTTCGAGAAGGAGTTCGCCGATTATCACGGCACGAAGTACGCCGTGGGCGTGGGCAACGGAACGGACGCGCTGTGGCTGGCGTTCCAGGCCCTGGGAATCGGGCCGGGCGACGAGTGCATCACCACCACCAACACCTTTTTCGCCACCGCCGAAGCCATCTGGATCGCCGGCGCGACGGCGGTGTTCGTGGATTCCGACCCGCGGACCAACTGCATCGACCCGGCCAAGATCGAGGCCGCCATCACGCCCAAGACCAAGGCGCTCGTGCCGGTGCACCTGTACGGCCAGTGCGCGGACATGAAGGCGATCCGCAAGATCGCCGACAAGCACAAGCTGCTGGTCATCGAGGACAACGCCCAGGGCGATCGGCGTCGCGCGGCGACGGCTTCCGCGTCGGCGAGCTGAGCGACGCGGTCTGCACCAGCTTCATCATCCAGAAGAACCTCGGCTGCTTCGGCGATGGCGGCGCGGTGGTCACCAACCGCGAGGACGTGGACCGCATCGTGCGCAAGCTGCGCAACCACGGCTCGGACAAGCGCTCCTGCCACAGCGTGGGCTACAACAGCCGGCTGGACGACATCCAGGCCGCCGTGCTGAGCGCCAAGCTGAAGCACATCGACGACTGGAACGCGCTGCGGCGCAAGTGGTCGGCGCGCTACACGGCCGGCCTGAAGGACGCCAGCCAACTCACGCTGCCCTATGAGATGCCCGGCTACTACCACGTCTTTCACCTGTACGTGGTGGAGACGAAGCAGGCGGAGCAGCGCGACCCGCTGCTGGATTTCCTGATCGAGAACGGCATCGACGCCAAGTGCCACTACCCCATCGCCATCCACCAGCAGGAAGGCTATCCGTGGGGCAAAGAGGCGCGCATCGCCGGTCCCGGTGCCGAACTCGGAGCGCAACGCGGCCTGCTGCATCTCGCTGCCCATGTTCCCGGAGCTGACCGAGGAGGAAGTGGACTACGTGATCGGCGAAGGTGCTGGAGTGGGACCGGCCGGCAGGTGGCGCATGCCTGAACGGTATCGCGTGGTGGTGGTGGGCGCGGGCAAGCGCGGCATGCACCACGCCGCCGCTTTCCAGGCCAACGGCCGGTTCGAAGTGGCCGGCATCTGCGACATCGACGCGGGGCGGGCTGGACGCGGCGGCGGCCAAGCTGGGCATCCCGGCCAAATCCACCGACGCCCGCGAGCTGGCCATGGCGCTGCGGCCGGACGTGTTCTGCTTCTGCACCCTGCCCACCGTGCGCGCCGGCATGGTCCGGCTGGGCATTGAATGCGGCGCGCGGCTGATCGCCATGGAGAAGCCGGTGGCGCTCACCAGCGCGGAGGGAATCGAGATCCGCGACCTGCTGGCGGCCGCCGGCATCAAGGCGGTGGTGAGCCACCAGCACCGCTACGGCGAGCATTACCGGAAGGTGAAGGAGATCATCGCCAGCGGGGCGCTGGGCCGCGTGCACACGGTCTACGGCACGGCCACCGGCTGGATGATGCACATGCTCATCGCACCTGATCGACTACATGCGCTGGTACAACGGCGAAGCGCCGAGCGGAATGGGTGATGGCGCAGGCCGCGGGCCGGGGAAAGCTGGCGCGACATGCACCCTTCGCCCGATTACATCGCCGGCTTCATCCAGTTCGCGAACGGCGTGCGCGGGGTCGTGGAATGCGGCGCGGGCGCGCCGGACGTGCCGGAAGTGGACTACTGGTGGCGCAAGTGCCGCATCGGCGCGCAGGGCAGCGACGGATTTGCCGAGGTGCTGACCGGCGGCGGCTGGCGCGCGGTCACGCAAGCGAGCTGCACCGCCTCCGGCGGCGGCTGCATGAACTACGACCTCGACATGCCGCCGTACATCCAGGAAATGGCCGACTGGCTGGACGACGACCAGCGCGTGCATCCCTGCAATTTCGCGAGCGCCTAGGAGGGCTTCGAGATCATGATGGCGCTGTGCCGCTCGGCTGCCGCCGGCGGGCAGGTGGCGCTGCCGCTCACTTCGGGCGCCGACGAAATCCAGATGTTGAAGGACGCCGTGCCCGACCGCAAGGTGCTCCTTTCCATGCCGGAAAACGCCAAGGAATACGCGGCGGGATAAGACGGGCAGGTGGGCGATGCCCCGCGAGATCGTGAGCGGGGCCGGTCTTTGGTGCTCGTAGGGCGGCGCTTCGGCGCGGCCGCCGGGTTCCCTCAGCGCAGCATCCAGATTCCCACGGCCAGCGTGACGGCGGTCAGCGGGATGCCGGCTTTGGCGTACTCCCGAAACGAAATCCGCACCTGGCGGCGGGCGCGCTCCACCACGATCAGGTTGGCCACCGAGCCCACAATGGTTAGATTCCCCGCCAGCGTGGACGACATAGCCAGCACCAGCCATCCGTGGACCGGGTCGGACAGCCGCTCCACCATACTTTTCAAAACCAGCACGGCGGGAACGTTGCTCACCAGGTTCGAAAGCAGCGCCGTGAAGATGCTGAGCGGCGCCGTGCGCTCCAGGTGGAAGCGGCCGGCCATCGCGAACAGATCGGCCGGGAGCGGCGTCTTTTCGATGCCGGCCACCACGATGAACAGGCCGATGAACATCACCAGCAGGCTCCAGTCGATTTCCGCATAGATGCGCTGCGGGCGGATGCGGCGGGTGATCAGCAGCAGGGCCCCGGCGATCACCGCCACGCGGGGAACCGGCACGCCCAAAAAGAAGAAGACGATCATGGCGGCGGAGGCCAGCACGGATTTCGAGAGCAGGGCGCGGTGCACGCGCGGGGCGCGGTGGTCGATGTGGAGCTGCGGCCGCCCGGCGAATTCGCGCGCGGTAGACCAGGGCGATGACGGCCACTGTGAGCACGAGGCCTACGGCCGCGACCGGCGCGAGCGCAGCCGCGAAGGAGCGGTAGGGGATGCCGGAGAAGCTGCCGATCATCATGTTCTGCGGATTGCCGGTGAGGGTGGCGGCGCTGCCGATATTGGCCGCCATGGCGACGGCCAGGAGATACGGGATGGGGTTGCGCCGCAGACGGCCGGTGATTTCGAGCACCAGCGGCGTCAGCACCAGGCACATGGTGTCGTTGACGAAAAAGGCGGAAAAGAAGCCGGATACGGCGACGATCCCGCAGAGCAGCCAGAGCGGGCGGTGGGCATGCTCCACCACCCAGGCGGCAGCCACCGTAAAGAAGCCCGACAGGCGCAGGTTCGCCACCACGATCATCATGCCGAAGAGCAGCATGATGGTGTCGTAGTTGATGGCGGCGTAGGCTTCCGGGACGGTGAGGACGTTCGTCGCGATCATGAGCGCGGCGCCGATGACGGCCGCGCCCGTGCGGTCCACCCGGAACCCCGGCAGCCGCCCCACCGCGATGACGAAATACGTGGCGGCGAAGATCAGGACGGCTGCTAGCAACCCGTTAGCGTAGCAGCTTCAGGCCCACGGGGCAGGGCAGACGATCGCTTTTTGTCGTCTGCCGACCGCGAACGAGGAGCTGGCAGACCACGGAAAACGATGGCCTGCCCCACCGGGTTGCTACCCGTTCTGCCGCAGCCACTCGCGAAACGCTTCCCGGTACAGGATGATGCCCTTGCGCGAATACCGGAGATACCCCTGGCGCCGGAACTGGTTCATGTAGTGGGTGACGATTTCGCGCGAGGTGCCGACATACTGCGACAGCAGCTCGTGGGTGAACGGCACCATGCGCACCGAACCATCGTCTTCCGTCGTTCCCAGCCTCTCGGAGAACCGGATCAGCGAGCGCGCCAGGCGCCGCGCGATGTTGTCCACCGAAAAGCTCTCGATGCGGTGTGTAAAATCGATGGTGCGCTGCACAAGAATCTGCAATAGCGCCACGGCCAGGCGCGGCCTTTTCATGACGATATCCTCGATTTCGGAGGTCGTCCAGGTCATCAGCTTGGTATTCTCCAAAGCGGTGGCCTGTTCGGAGCGGTGCGGCAGGTTGAGGAAGGCCGATTCGCCGAAGAACTCGTCGGGCTGGTAGATGTCGATGACGACCTGGTGCCCATCGTCGGCCAGGCGCGACACTTTCACCTTGCCGTCAATCACGAGATAAATCGCCGTGGACGGCTGGTCCTGGTTGTAAATCATCTGCCCCTTCCGATACTCCACGATGCTGGAGCACGGCAGGTGCGCGAGCGGATCCTCGAGCGGTTTCTGAGGCGCAATTGCAATGGGACTGGATGCCATTTCTCCTCCAATGAATTCCCGATAGCCCTTTGACTAGTTTCGTTGGAGCACCGGGGTGTCTGCGACCCTCTCTCATGCCCCAAATTTGCCCGGCGGATCTCCCTGAGGAGCCTCTCCGCCATCCCGTGCGCGATGAAAAAAGTTCGTTACCGGCCAACCCGGACCGGCATACCCACCCGATTCAGCATTTTGCGTGCCAATTGATACCAGCCGCCTGAAATGACGCGAATGCTGTAAAAGTTGAGCCACTCACTAGATAGAGTGGCGCGATAGCAACGTTGATATAGGTCACAGTACTTTCTATTGAGTAGAATTCTTTACTGCCGGGAAAAGTTTACGTATAGGTGAAAGCACTGCTATCTTTCGCAACCATTCACCCCCCGGGAGGGTGACCGGCCGCCTGAACAGAAGGACGCGCACGCCCGGCATGCTGTTGCGCGGGGCCGGCCGGTTTTTGGGATACCGCAAACCCGAGCCCGCCGGCCGCTGCGGATATGATGGAGAGGTGCCGGGGCCTAACCGACCATTTTCCTGGTGGGGAGTGACGATGCTGGCGGCGTGTGCGGCCGCGGCGGCGCAATCCTATTCCGCGCCGGCCGGGAGCCGGCCCGCGCTGCGGCACCGGGGCGCCTCGATTCTCCCCGGCGGCCGTCTGATTGCCCCGCTGGGCGACGAGTTTCCGACCGGCCCGGGCACGTTCGGGCTGGCAGTGAGCCCCGGAGCGCGTTTCGTGGTCACGTCCAATGACGGACCGGGACGGAACTCTCTGACCGTGCTGGAGCGGCGCGGCAAAACCTGGGATGTAAAACAATTGCCGGGGCACCCGGGCGAGCCTTCCGAGGATGGCGACAGCAGCGAACTGCGCGGCGTCTTCATGGGGCTGGCGTTCAACAGCGACCGCGGCGTCTATGCTTCGGAGGGAAACTCCGGGCGCATCGCCATGGTGGACTGGGACGGAACGCGGCGGCGCTCCATCGACCTCAACCAGGGCGGATTCTCGCGACAGCTACACGGGCGACCTGGCGCTCGATGCCGAGCGCGGCATTCTCTACGCCGTGGACCAGGCGAATTTCCGGGTGGCGGCGATCGATGTGCGAGACGCGGCCAGGTCATCGCTTCCGTGCGGGTGGGCCGCCTGCCGTTCGCGCTGGCCCTGTCGCCGGACGGGCGCCGGCTATACGTGACCAACCTGGGCATGTTCCAGTACCAGGCCATTCCGGGGGCGGACGCCGAATCAGGCGCGGGAGACCGGCCTGCCGTTTCCGGCGTTCGGATTTCCCAGCCCGGAAGCGGCGGCGGGAGCGGAGCGGTCGACCGAGCGGGGCGCCGGTGCGGGTGCCGGGGCTGGGGGATCCGAACACGCCGCGAGGCGAATTCGCTGGCCGTGGTGGATGTGGCCAACCCGGCCGCGCCGCGAGGTCGAGACCTTCATCCGCACGGGTTTGCCGTTCGGCGCGGGAGTGGAGGCGGGAAGCAGCCCGTCGGGCGTGGTGGCCACGGCGGATTACGTGTTTGTGTCCAACGCGGCGGACGATTCCGTCACCGTGATCGACGCGCGCACCAACCGGGTCCTGGCGGAGATCCCCATCCGCATTCCGGGCCTGGAGAACCTGCGCGGCGTGCTGCCGATGGGGATGGCGTGGGCCGAAAAGCCGGGCTGGCTGCTGGTGGCCGAAGCCGGCATCAACGCGGTGGGGGTGATCGACACGCGCAGAAAAGAAGGTCATCGGCCACATTCCGGCGGCCTGGTTTCCGACGCGCGTGGCGGTGGAGGACGGAACCGTGTTCGTGGCCAACGCCCGCGGCCACGGCATGGGGCCGGACGTCCGCCTGCCGCGCAACGTCCTGCGGCAGGGGACGCTTTCGGTCTTTCCGCTTCCGCAAGCGCGAAGAACTGGGCGCGCTGACCGCCCTGGTGATGCAGGCAAATGGGTTCGTTCCGCGGACTCTGGCGGAGCCGGCCGCTGCCCGCAGGCATCCGGCATGTGGTGCTGATCGTCAAAGAGAACCGCACCTATGATGAAGTGTTCGGCGATCTGCCGCGAAGGCGCGGGCATGCCGCAGATCGCCCGCTTCGGTCGCCGCGGCTACGTGGACGGCCAGAGGAAACGGCTGAGCATCCACGATGTGAACGTCACGCCCAACCATCACGCCATCGCGCGGCAATGGGCGTTCAGCGATAATTTCTACGCCGATTCGGACGTGAGCGTGGACGGCCACCACTGGCTGGTGGGTGCGTACCCCAACGCGTGGACGGAATCGTCCCTGATGGCGGCCTACAGCGACCAGCAGAAGGATTTCCGGCTGGGCGCGGCGCCGGGGCGGCTGTTGTTCGCGGGATCGCGACTCCTCGGTGCATCCCGAAGACGAGCTCGAAGGCGGCACCATCTGGCATCACTTCGCCCGGCACGGCGTCTCGCTTTTACAACTTCGGCGAAGGCTTCGAGCTGGCGGGCGTGGACGAGGGGCCGGACCTGGAGCCGACCGGCGCGCGCTTCCTCACCAACGTGCCCATGCCGGAGCCGCTCTACCGCAACACCTCGCGCCGGTACCCCGGCTTCAACATGAACATTCCGGACCAATACCGCGCGGACCAGTTCATCGCCGAGATGCGGGAGAAGTACATCAAGGGCGGCGCGGAGCTGCCGCAGTTCATCTTCATGCACCTGCCCAACGACCACACCGCCAAGGAGCGGCCGGCAGGATGGATATCCCTACGAGGAATCGTTCGTGGTGGATAACGATTACGCGCTGGGGCGGATTCTGGAATTCCTCTCGGGCACGAAGTGGTGGAAGGAGATGGCGGTCTTCGTGACGGAAGACGACGCGCAGAGCGGCGTCGACCACATGGACGCGCAGCGCACGGTGCTGCTGTGCGCGGGGCCGTGGGTGAAGCGCGGCTACGTGTCGCACGCCAACACCAGCTTTCCCGGGCTGCTGAAGACGATTTTCCGGCTGCTGGGCCTTCCGCCGCTCAACCTGTTCGATGCCGCGGCCACGGATTTGAGCGATGTCTTCACCGCCCGGCCTGATTTCACCCCCTACAAAGTGCTGCCCGTGGACCCGCGCATTTTCAACCCTGCCACCGCCAAGCGTGCCCCGGCCGGAACGCCCTCCCCGCCGATGGACCGGTAGGGGTTCATCGGGAGGAAGGCCGTGGACAAGTCTTTCGGACCGTGGTATGCCGGCAAGAATGCCGGCATGGCCGGCTGGAAGCCGGCTCTACGGGAAGCATGCCGGCGTTTTCGCGCCAGCGTTGGCCGATAAATCTGCCGGGAGAGTTGACTTTCGGATCGTGGTAATTTATTCTGACGATTCGACTTGGCCGCGTTTTTCTGGGCCGCGACCGTATGCGCGACAGCAGCCAGCCCGCCACTGAAGTGATCGAACGGTCCCTGGATTCGACACTGGAGAGCGTCGACCGGGCGGAGGAACTGGCGCTCGGAGTGGCGCAGCGGGCGGGATTCGACGACGACGATCTGATGAAGATCGGGATGGCGGTGCGGGAGTCGATGGTCAACGCGGTGGTGCACGGCAACCGCTACAACGCCAAGAAGCAGGTGCGGTTGTCCGTGACCCATCACGGAGAGCGCTTCACCGTCCGCGTCAGGGACGAAGGCGAGGGATTCGATTTCGAGAATCTGCCCGACCCGCTGGCGCCGGAAAACCTGATGCGCACTTCGGGGCGGGGGCTGTTTTTAATCCGGTCCTTCATGGACGAATTCGAGATGATCCATGCGGAGCCGGGCGGGACCGAGCTGGTTTTAGTCAAGTACATATCCAAGTAGAAGCGGCGGCAATTTCGCCAGGAGGCATATCGCAGTGAGCATAAAGTTGAATACCCGGCAAGTCGGGGACGTGAGCGTAGTGGACGTGGCGGGGCGGATCACGCTGGGCGAAGGATCGAGCGCCCTGCGGGATGCCCTCCGCGAGATGGTCAACAACAACCATAAGAAGATTCTGCTGAACCTGGGCGACGTGAACTATATCGACAGCTCGGGGATCGGCGAACTGGTGTCGGGCTTCACCACGGTAACCAATGCCGGCGGGCAGTTGAAGCTGCTGAACCTGACCAAGCGGGTGAAAGACCTGCTGCAGATCACCAAGCTGTACACCGTGTTCGACGTGCACGAAGACGAAGCGCACGCCGTTCGCGCTTTCTAAAGCGCCCCTCTCTGCAACGCGGAGGCGCGGAGGACGCGGAGATCTCGCGGAGAAAACATCTTCCTGGGGGCCTCCGCCTGTCCTCCGTGCTCTCCGCGCCTCCGCGTTGTGAGAAGCGCTCCGGACTTTTTGCGATCACCCCTCGTCCGTATGATAGATTTTAGTTTAGGGGAATGTATTGCTCGTTATAGGTCCGGTTGCTTTGCAGTTGCAGGTGGATATCTGGGGGATGGTGCAGTCGGCCGGTCCCGCGGAAGCCGCCGTTCTGCTTTTTCTGTTCTGCTTTTCCATCTATTCCTGGACGATTATTTTTTCCAAATGGCAGGCGCTGCGCGGCGCGCGCGGCGCGAACATGCGCTTTCTGCGCGCGTTCCGTAAGGCCAGCGGGATGGAAGCGGTGATGGTGGCGAGCGAGCAGTTCCGCCCGTCGCCGCTGGTGGCGGTGTTCGACTTCGGCTACGAAGAAGTGGAGCGGCAGGTGAAGGCGCGCGGGGGGCTGAACAACCGCACCGCGCTCGAGCGCTCGCTGCAGTTGGGCGTGAGCGAGGAGATGTCCAAGCTGGAGCGAAACATGAGCTGGCTGGCCACCACGGCATCGGTAACGCCGTTCATCGGCCTGCTGGGGACGGTGCTCGGCATCATCCGCGCGTTTCTGGCGTTGAGCGCGCAGGGGAGCACCAGCCTGCGCACGGTCGGGCCGGGCATCGCCGCAGGCGCTGGTGGCCACCGCGGTCGGGCTGTTCGCGGCCATCCCGGCGGCCATCGCCTACAACTACTTCGGACACTCCATCCGCGAGATCGGCACGCGCATGGACGACTTCGCGCTGGAATTTCTGAACCTGGCCGAGCGCAGCTTCGGAGAACAGAAGAGCGTCGGAGAGCAGCGCTAGGATGGCGATTTCGCTGAACAACGGCGGCCTGGGCTCGCGGCGGCGCGGCGGCACCCAGGCGCTTTCGGAAATCAACGTCACGCCGTTCGTGGACGTGGTTCTGGTGCTGCTGATCATCTTCATGCTAACCGCCCACGTGATGGATTTCGGCCTGGAGGTGGATGTGCCGAAGGTGCGTGCGGTAAAAGAGACGGCCCAGGATCTCCCCGTGGTAACCATTCGCAAGACCGGCGACATCTATCTCAATGAGAAGATGATCAACATCAACGACCTCAAGACCGAGGTCCCGCGCCGTTTCAAATCGGCCAAGGCCGTTTATGTGAAGGCGGACAAGGATACCATCTGGGAGCCGATCGCGCAGGTGACGGCCGAGTTAGGCCTCGACGGTTTCCAGGTCAACTTTGTCACGCAGCCTATCGATACGGCGGCGAAAGGCCGGTAGATGAGCGCGCGCGCTCGACATTCTGGACGAGCGCGAGCGGTTGCGGGGTCCGTTTCTGGGCTCTCTGCTGCTGCATGGCGGCCTGGCGGGCCTGTTCGTAGCGGCGACCATCGCCCACGTGTTCGGCGACAGGGTGGAGCAGTGGGGCGATCCCCACGGCGGGCGTTTCGGCGCGGTGGCGGTGACGCCGGTGGGGAGCATTCCGCTGCCCAACCGCGCCTCCGTTCCCAACCCCGTGGCCAACGACACCGAGTCGCAGGTGCCGCAGGCGCCGCCCAAGCCGAAAGTGAAGCCGCAGCCGAAACCCAAGGAGTTGCCGCCCGATCCGGACGCGATCCCGCTGAAGATGAGGAACTCCCGCCGCCCGGCCCCGGAGCAGAACCGGTGGGCGGAGAAACAGGTCTACCGCGAAAATCAGCTTTACAGCAGCCGGGGTTCGGCGGTCAGCTCGCCCATGTTCCAGATGCAGGGCGGCGGGGGCGTGGGGCTGGGCACGGATTCGCCGCTGGGGACGCAGTTCGGCTGGTACGCCAACCTGCTGCTGAACGCCATCGGGCAGCATTGGCATCCCTCCAGCACGGACGGGCGCGGGGAGAACGCGCCGGCGGTGGTGCAGTTTACGCTGCGCCGTGATGGCACGGTGGTCCAGGGTTCGGTGCGGGTGGTTGAGACGAGCGGCTCGCGGGAACTCGATTATTCGGCGCAGCGCGCGCTGCTCGATATCAGCCAGTTACCGGCGCTTCCGCCGCAGTTTCCGCGGGACCAGGTGAATTTGCAAGTACACTTCGATTTGAGGCATTGATTCCGTCATGAACCGGTTTGTTTTCGGAGCAGTGGTGGCTTCTGCCGCCCTATTTGTGCTGGGAGCCCAGCAGAGCACCATCGATATCGGCCGGGTGGAGAAAAGCGGCGCGCTGCCGGCCATCGCCATTCCGGATTTGCGCGGCGACGGGCAGGCGCAGGGCTTCATGGGCGTCGTTCAACTCGACCCTGTGGGGCGACGTCTCGACGGCCGGCGTTTTGAAGCATGAAGTCCAAGAGCCTCTATCCGCCGTTCATTCCGCAGCAGCCGGCCGACTTCATCGTGCCGCCTCCGCCGCAACCGGCGCCGCGCGGCCGCCGCCGCGCCACCATCGAGCAGAACCCCACGGGCGGCGGGCACTGGGTATTGGACTGGTCCGGACCGCCGGTGGAAGCGAACTACCTGGCATTCGGCTACACCGCGGTGCAGAACGGCGTGCTGGTACTATACGGCTGGCTCTACGACCTGCACAACACCGCCAGCCCGCAGGTGATCGCCAAGCGCTATCTGGCGCCGGCGGTGACCGAAGCGGGGGCGCGCGATGTGGCGCACCAGTTCGCGGCGGATATCGTGGCGCTGTTCGGCGGGCAGACGCTTGCGGGCACGCATATTTACTTCGTTTCCGACCGCACCGGGCACAAGGAAATATGGGCGATGGATTATGACGGCAAGAACCAGCACGCCATCACGCATTTCAATTCCATGAGCATCCAGCCGGCGATTTCGCCGGATGGTACCAGGGTGGCGTTCACTAGCTTCGTCCGCGGCAATCCTGGTATATTTGTGTTTTCAGTGGATCCGGTCCGGGATTTACGGTTTTACAACCAGCGAGCGTCGGTGAATTCGTCGCCCTCATTCACGCCGGATGGAAAGCAGATCGTCTACTCTTCTTCGGCGCCGGGCGACCGCTGCTGCCGGATCTTCGTGGCGAGTTTGGAAGGGAGCGGCTTCCGGCCGATAACGGCGTTGGTCAGCATCGACACCGAGCCCAAGGTCAATCCGAAAACCGGAACGGAGATGGTGTTCACCTCCGGACGGTCGGGCCCGCAGCAGATTTACCGGGCCAACCTGGATGGGACGGATATCGAGCGGCTGAGCGACGGCACGGGCGAAGCCGGGGGCCCCTCATGGAATCCCAACGGGCAGATCATCGCGTTTTCCTGGACGCGCGGCTTTGCGGCTGGAGCATGGAACGTATTCACTCATGGACGTTGCGTCGCACCAATACATCCAATTGACGCACAGCGAGGGGCGGAACGAGAATCCGAGCTGGGCGCCGGACGGCAAGCACATCGTATTCGGTTCCACGCGCAGCGGCGGCAGATCGCAGATTTATTCCATGCTGGCGAACGGAACCCAGGTGCAGCAACTGACCACGCAGGGAAGCAACGACCGGCCCGTTTGGGGAAAATAGAGAGTTCTGGAGGCGAAGTTCATGTTCAGTAAACGGAAGTTGAGCACCATCACGATCGCGCTGTCCCTCGCGATGTTCGCCGCGGGCTGCAAGAAAAAGGCCCCGCCACCACCACCACCGCCGCCACCGGCTCCGGCACCGGCACCGGCTCCGCCCGCCGGCGCCGACAGTCGCACAGTTCACCGCCGAGCCGACGTCGATCCAGCGGGGCCAGTCTTCGACCCTGCGCTGGGAAGTGAGCGGCAACGTGACCAGCGTTTCGATCGATAACGCGATCGGGACCGTGCAGGCCACCGGCAACCGCCGGGTTTTCCCGACGGATTCCACCACTTACACGCTGACGGCCAGCGGGCCGGGTGGCAACACCACCGCTTCCGCCACGGTCAACGTGACCGTGCCGCCGCCGCCGCCGCCGCCGCCACCGCCACCGGCTCCCGCGAAGACGATCACCGAGCGGCTGAGCGAGGAAGTGAAGCCGATTTACTTCGATTACGATAAGAGCGACATCCGCGCCGACGCGCAGTCCGTGCTGACGCAGGATGCTTCCGCGCTGAAGAGCATCCTCAACGATTTCCCCAATGCTTCCATCACCCTAGAGGGCAATTGCGACGCGCGCGGCTCGGCCGAATACAACCTCGGCCTGGGCGACCGGCGCGCCGCGCGGCCAAGGAGTTCCTGGTGGGGCTGGGGGTTTCCGGCGACCGTTTACGCACCGTCAGCTACGGCAAGGAGCACGCCAACCCGAACTGCACGGACGACGCCTGCTGGCAGCAGGACCGCAACGCCCAGTTCTCGGCGGCCCAGTAGAATAGTAGTGCGGGATTAGGGGTTGGGGATTCGGGATTAGGGGAAGAGGTTTCGCGGAAAGCTTCGGAGCGTCGCGACGGCCTCATGCCCCAGCCCCCAATCCCTGACCCCGAAAACCCCAGGGAGATTCATCATGTACCGACGTGTTTTGGTGTCAAGCGTTTTGGCTGCGGCCTGCCTTTGGCTGGCCCCTTCTCCGCTGGCGGCCGCCAGCAAGGAGATCGAGGAATTGCAACGCGACGTGGCGCAGTTGCAGGACCAGGTGAAGCAGTTGCAGCAGTCGCAGGACCGCCAGTTGGCGCAGGTCCTGGTGCTGGTGCAGCAGTCGCTCAATGCCGCCAATGACGCCTCCAAAGCCGTCGCGGTGATTCAGAGCGGATTCCAGCAGAATCTGCAGAACGAAGAGAGCAAGGTGGTCACGCCGGTGGTCGGGCTGGACACGCGCATGGACCAGATGTCGCAGGATATGCGCACGTTGCAGCAGGCGGTGAGCGATCTGACCGGGGTGCTTTCCAAGATGCAGGCGCAGATGACCGACCTCGCCAACTGCCGTGAAGGTGATGCAGGCGCCGGCGCCGGCGCCGCCGGGCTCGAGCGGGTGGGCCTAACGGCGCGGCGGCCGGCATGCCCCCGTTCGAGCGCAACGCCGACCATGCCCGCGAGCGATCTGTACTCCAACGCCAATCGCGACCGGCAGGGCGGCAAGCTGGACCTGGCGCTGCAGGAATTCAGCGATTACCTGCACTGGTACGGCAACACCGACCTGGCGCCGAATGCGCAATATTACATCGCCTGGATTCACGCCTCGCAGGGCGATTACGACAGCGCCATTCGCGAGTACGACATGGTGCTCGAAAAGTATCCGGACAACAACAAGACCGCCGATGCGCTGTACGGCAAGGGCCTGGCGCTGACGCAAGGTGGGCCGCCGCACCGACGGAGCGCGCGAATTTCAGGAACTGATGAAGCGTTTCCCGAGCAATGCGCTGGCCAGCCAGGCCTGCACCCAGCTCACCAACCTCGGACTCAAATGCCCGTCGCGAGCCTCGCGGCGCAGCACCCGCGAATAATGGCGCCGGCCACTTACGAAGATCTCTCCCTGCGGCTCGACCATTCGCTGGTCGAGCCGCATCTCAACGATGCGCAGGTGCTGGCCGGTATTGACGCCGCCCGGCGATATGGCGTGGCTTCGGTAACCGTGCGGCCGTGCGATATCGACCTGGCGGTCCGTACCCTGGCAGGCGGCAGCGTGCGCGCGGGCGCCGTCTGCGGTTTTCCGCACGGCTCCCAGAACACCGCGGTCAAGCTGTTCGAAGCGCGCGATCTGCTGCGCCGGGGAGCCCGGCAGATCGAGGTGGTGACGGGCACGCCCAAACTGCTTTCCCGCGAATTCCAGCACGTCCAGACCGAGCTGCTGCAGCTGGCGGAGATGTGCCACCAGGAAGGCGCGGTTCTGACCGCCATCCTGGAGACCGCGTACCTCACCGACGAATTGAAGGTGATTGCCTGCGCCTGCGCCGAGCGCGCCGAGGCGGATTTCGTCTGCGCCGGGACGGGTTTCGCGCCGCGCTCCTGGACGCTGGCGGATCTGGAACTGATGCGCCGCCACCTGCCCGAAGAGACCGGCATTAAGGCGGTGGGAGCGGAAAACCTGGACCAGATACTGGAGCTGCTCCAGGCCGGTTGCGCCCGCGTGGGCACGGCGGCCACGGCCGCCATTCTCGAGGAATGGAAATCGCGGCTCGCCGCCGCTGCTCCGCCCGCCCCGGCCGGCTGACGGCAACCGGCGGCCGGCCGACGCCTCCGTGTTATTCTGGACTTCTTTGCACCATGGCCCAAACGAGGCTTCTTCCGCGCATCTGTATTGCGCTAGGCATGCCGGACGTGCCGACATTGCTCGACCATGCGCGGCGCGAGGCCGCGGCCGGCGAATCGCTCTTCGAGTTTCGCCTCGATTATCTCGACGACCCCTGTGCGGGAGCGAACGCCATCCCCGTCTTCCTGGAGGAGTTTCCGGAATGCACGGTGCTGGCCACCTGCCGGCGGCATCAGAACCACGGCCGCTTCAACGGCAGCATCGAGCAGCAGTTGCGCCATCCTGGACCTGGCGGTGCAGCGCGGCGCGCAGGCCATCGACGTGGAGATCGAGACGGCGGAAGCGGCGCCGGACCGGCTGGCGCAGTTTCACGGGCGCGCGCAGCTGATCGTCAGCTACCACAATTACGAAGCCACGCCGCCCATGGACACCGTGCTCAACCGCATGATGCGCGTGTCCGCCGACACCTACAAAATGGTGACCACGGCGCGCAAGCCATCCGACAACCTGCGCGTGCTGGCGGCGGCCAAGGCGCTGCCCAGGCAGCCGGCGGTGGTGCTGGCCATGGGCGAGCAGGGCTTTCCCACGCGCGTGCTTTCCCCGGTGTTCGGTGGCGTTTATACCTACGCCGCGCCCATGTGCGCGGACGGCACCGCCGCCGGCCAGGTGAGCGCGCGCTACCTGCGCCACCTCTACCGGGTGGAGAAACTGCGCAAAACCACGAAAATTTTCGGCGTGATCGCCGAGCCGGTGCGGCACTCGATTTCCCCGGCCGTGCATAACCGCGCTTTTCAGGCGCGGCGGGTGGACGCGGTGTACCTGCCGTTCCTGGTTCCTCCGGTTTACCTGCGCGACTTTTTCGTCATGGCGGAGCGGCTGCCGGTGGCCGGGTTCAGCGTCACCATCCCCCACAAGCAGAAAATCATCCGCTACCTGGATTCGGTGGACCCGCTGGCGCGGAGAATCGGGGCGGTGAACACGGTTTGGCGCAAGGCGGGCCGATGGCGCGGCGCGAACACGGATGCCGCCGGAGTGACCTGCCCGCTGGCGCGGCTGATCCGCCTTCCCAAAGCGTCGATCCTGATCGCCGGCAACGGCGGGGCGGCCCGCGGCGCGGCTTTCGCGCTGGCCGACGCGGGCGCCAAAATCGCCCTGGTGGGCCGCAACCCCGACCGCGTGCGCGCGCTGGCCAAGCTCTGCGGCGCCGAGGCGCTGGGACGGGAGCAGATGGCCGGACGCAAATTCGACGCCGTGGTGCATGCCACCCCGCTCGGAATGTTCCCCCATGCCAACGAGTGCTTCTTCGACGGCGAGATTCCCGGCGGAGGTGGTGCTGGACATGGTCTACAATCCCCTGGAAACGCTGCTGCTGCAACGGGCGCGGGAGCAGGGCAAGAAGGTTGTGCCAGGCCTCGAAATGTTCCTGGAGCAGGCGGTGCGGCAGTTCGAGATCTGGACCGGCGAGACCGCGCCGCGCGCCGTAATGGAGAAAGCCGCCATGGAAGCGCTGGAGAACCACCAGCACTAGCAGGGTGCGGAAAGACCATAATTGGCCGCCGATGAACGCCGATCAGTCTTTTGCTTGAATCGGCGCTTATCGGCGGCCAGCCATCTGGCAGGATTTTTCAGCGCCCTGCCAAAGCCTGGGGCTTCAAGGATTCCCGAACCGTTTCGAGGAGAGTCCCTACCGAGCACGGTTTCTGAAGGTACCCTGCAATGTCCCAGTTCGCAAGATCCCGACGGACCTCCTCCTCGACTTGACCCGACGTCACCACAATGGGGGTATCCGGCCGCACGGCGCGCAGCCGCGGGAGGGTCTCTCCTCGGGCGCCATATTGCGATCGGCCCAAATCCCGGCCAGCCCGAGCTCGCCCCAGATCCGCTGCAACTCCAAGGCTGCCGTACCGGCCGAAAGCGCCGACTTGGGCAACAGCCTGGCTCCGCCCCGGTCCAGGCGCCGCCGGTCCGCATCGTCCAACAGCCGGGAGGTCGAGACAATCACGGGTATGCGCGAGGTGCGAACATCCGACTGCAATTGGTCGAGCACCTGGAATCCGTCCAAACCGGGCATCAACAGGTCCAGGATAATGACCTCGGGCTGCTCCTCGCGCGCGAAGCGCAAGCCCTCGGCGCCGTTCGCAGCTTCGATCACCTGGACGGCGCCGGCAGGGAGCAGTTGCCGGATCAGGTAGCGGGAAACCTCCTCGTCGTCGATGACCAGGACCTTGCCGGTGCGGCACCCGGCGGTAAGGGCCGTCAACTGTTCGAGCAGCCAGCGCCGCTCCACCGGCTTGACCGCAAATGCGTCGGCTCCGAGCGACATCGCCTTCTGCCGTTCCTGCAAATTCGTGACAACGACGATCGGAATGGCTCTGGTGCTCGGCCGGGCCTTCAATTCCACCAGCATCTCCCACGCGTTCACGTCCGGCAACACGATGTCCAGCACGATGGCCGCTGGAACAATGTTCTGCAACAGCGTTTCCGCCTCGCGGATGCTCCGCGCCGGGACGGTTTGAAAACCCGAGCCGCGCAAATACTTCTCATAGAGAAGCCGCACTTCCAGGTCGTCCTCTACCAGCAGTACGGTCTTGCGGGCGCCATCGATTTCCGGCGTCATCACGACGTCGCCGGCGGCTTCGGCGGCCGTGTAGATCAGCGGAATGCGCGCCGAAAAGGTGGATCCGACACCCGGCGTGCTCTCCACGCTCACCGATCCCCCAGCAACTCCGCCAGCTTCTTGGAGAGCGGCAGGCCCAGACCCGTGCCCTTCACCTTGCGCTGCAACGGGTTCTCGATTTGAGCGAATTCCTGAAACAGCGTGGCCTGGTCTTCGGGGGCGATTCCGATTCCCGTGTCCGCCACCGAAAACAACACGCTCGCGCCTCCGGGCTCCAGCCGGGCGGAGACCCGCACCTCGCCGCGCTCCGTGAACTTCGGCGCGTTGGAGATGAAGTTCCGCAGAATCTGCGAAACCTTGGCTTCATCGGTGCGCAGGGGCGGCAGAGTTTCCGGCTCTTCGAACACCAGGTTGACGGAGGCGCCGAGCAGCAGCGGCCGCAGCATGCCGCGCAGCGCTCCGAACAAATCACTCACCTCGAATTCAGCCGGCCGTACCACGACCTTTCCAGCCGCCACTTTGGCCAAGTCGAGCAGGTCGTTGACTAACTCCGAGAGCGACTCCGCGGCTTTGCGGATGAAGTGGACCTGCCGCTCCTGCTCCGTGGTCAGCTCGCCGTCGACGCGGTCGAGCAGCAGGCGCGTCAGCGCCTGAATCGAGTTCAGCGGCGTTCGGAACTCGTGGGTCATGTTGGAGAGAAAGCGCGTCTTGACCTCGTCGGCCCGCCGCAAATGGTCGGCGCGCTCGTCCAGCTCGGCGTACAGCGCTACCACGCCGCGATTGGTGTCCTCCAGTTCGCGGTTGAGGCGCGTCAAATCCTCCGTGCCCCAGACCGTCGGCCACGATCAACCGTCCGCGATCTCCAGCCAATTCCAGAAAGCTCCACGCGTCCCCGCACACGGGCTCTCCCCGTTTGGCCATCGACACCCCGCCCGCGCGCAACCCACACGCCGCCCGGCGCCCGTTGCCCGCCGCCGCGGAGCGCTGCCAGACCTGCGCCAGCAGGGCCGTCCCGACTCCCGGTTGGGAGTAGATGTCGTGCAGGGTGGAAAGCCGGGAAATCGCGCCCAGGCCGGTGCCCGGCGTGCCAGAGGTGGAATAGCCGTCCTGAAAACTGCGCCCGATGTTCTCGATGCCGCGGCCCTTGTCGATGGCCAGCATCTCCACCCCGGAAGCACCGTCGCATTCGAGCTGCCGGATAACCAGATCGCCCCCGCCCGCATGCTTCAGGAGCGATAGACGCCCCCGTTGGCACGATCTGCTGGAGAAGGCTCTCCATCACGATCTGGGTGCGTTCGCTGTCCAGCGTGCCGATCAGCGGCAGAGCCAGAATGCCTTCCCACAGCTTCACCACCGGCGTCGAAAGCTCCAGCAATTCGTGCTGCTGGCGGCTGATGACTTCCTCGCGGCCCTTCTGGTAAGACTCGGCCGTCAGCAGTGCCAACCTGTCGAGCAGAACCGTGCAGCGCCAGAATTCGGCGGCGATCGCTTCCGAATCGTGGCCCAGATGGTTCTGAATCCCGCGGAACAGGGGTTGCTTCAGCGAGAGCACGAACATCGCGGTCTCTGAGGGCGTGAAGCCCTGCCGTCCGCGGGCGCGCGAAACCTCGGCAACCAGCTCGCGCGCCGCTCCCCACGCGGGAGCGTCCAGCCGCTCCATATCGCCGCCCTCCACACCCTGGCGGAAGGCCTTCAGAAATTCCGCCGATTCCTGCCGCAACCCAGTGTCCTTCATCAGGTCGCCCCGCCGCGTGGTTGCGGCAAGCTGAAGCGAAACCCAGGATTCGAGAAGCTCCTGCTCGTGCTGCAAAACGCCTTTAAGCACGTTGGGGCTGTCTGTGGCCATTGCGATCTCCATCCGCAGTAACTCCGCTCTAATGAATTTGATCAGGGAGCCTATGGCTCGCCAATAAGCTGTTGCACGGTGCCCAGCCACTCCTGCCGCGGCAACTGCCGGGCCGAGGGCGGTTTTCGAATCGCGGCATGGGCGCCCAGCGCGGTGGCGCTTTCCAGATGCATGTCGTGATAGACACCGCTGGTGGCCAGCACCTTCACGGAATTGGGCCGTCTCGACAGGCATCCGATCAGCTCGAACCCGTTCATGCCCGGAAGGGCCAGGTCAACGATAGCCAGGTCGATCTCGCCGCGCATTTCTTCCAGTATCCGGACCGCCCGGAGTCCGTCCGGCGCTTGCAAAACGCGGTAGCCGGCCTCCGTCAACATCCTTCCCGCTTCGCCCACAAACACCGGGTCATCATCCGCCAATAGAATAGTTCTCATTGGGATTCTTCGCAGGTGGAATAAGCTTCCAAAACAGCACGTCGTTTCTGTGTGGGGCACACAGCCGCGGCCCCGGATTTGACTTGTTCAGAACAGAACATTTCGGTGCCTCGTCCGAGCGCGGGCAACCGCGTGAGGGCTCGCGTGATCTAACCAGCCGTGTCGTAGACCGCGCCTGGAATAAGCCGATAGCAGGCTTCCCGGGTGACGATGCCCGATTTCCGCTAATGGCTCGCAGCCACTCGTTTACAGCTGACTCTTCAGTAATAACATGAGAGTTGGTCCCCATCGGTTATAAGACGTACGTCTTAGTTCTGAGAAGCGCCAGGCGGCGAGAATCCTCAGCGTCGACGATAGTCCCGAAAACATGAAAAGCAGGTCTCGTGCGCGGCTTGCGGACAGGCGGCCAGCCATCGGCGGTTCCGCTCGCGAAGGATCGTATAATACTCCACGGTTCAGCTCCGATGGCGATCCGAGTCCGTTTACGCCGGTCTCGGCAGCCGTTGGCGGGTCAGCCACTGGTCGCTGGCGAGCAACCGGGGGCTGACCTCAATCATGCGCGGCAACAGGTTAAATAGGGTTGTCGGCGTCCACAGATCGGCTGAGCGAGTCCGGTAGCCGCACCGGTTCAGTTCGTCCGCAACGCGGGAAAGCGGACAGTCCTCGACAATCATATCCAGGGCAGCCACCATGATCTCCGTCTCGGTCGGGTTCTGAACGAGCCGGGTGCAATCGGGCGATACGCGAAGTCCGTAAGGGACGTCCTCAGTCCATGTCGAGGACGGCTCGTTCTCGGCTTCGCGCTCCCATTCCACTGCGACGAGCCGCCAGCCGGCCTCGGCCCGCTGTCTGAGGAACTCGGGCACCGGCTTGCCCTCGGGGCTCTCCCGCAGGCGTTCTTTTCTGGCCACTGTCACCTCCCAGCGCCCCTCTAGCACGCCGGATGCCGTATTAGAACAAGGGCGTCTGCCTGCCCGAAGCGGGTTCCAGCCATCGCGCTGGTCAAGCAAGGCCGCTTCTGCGCTGTCCGCCCATGGGATGCTGCGTCCGCCCCTGGGACGATTACCGTCCAGCAATTCCTTCGAGCGCTATGACGATTTCCGTGGCGCAGGCCCGTCTCCCCCTGCCTATTTCGCCGCCACCGCGATCAGCGGGTTATTCGATGCCTGCCCCGCGATCGTGATCACCAGCGCGTGGTCCCCCGTGCTCACTTTCGGCACCACGAAATTCGCCTGGTAGAGCCCGATCCCGCTGGGCGTCAGGCCGATGTAGTCCACCGTGGCGTCCACGCCGCCCACCGTCACCGCGTACGTTCCCGATAGCGGCGAAAGCCCGCTCGGCGACGGCGCCCCCGTCACCAGCGCCCCCGCCGCGTTCACCGGCCCTCCGCCCGTGAAGTACACCGTCACTTCATCGCCCACCTTGGCGGGCGCCGTCGCGGAATTCACCGTGCTGTTGTCCGAGTTCACCACCACCGCGCGATTATTCCCGTACACGATGATCCCCGGCGTCCCCGCCGCCGGCACCGTCACCGCCACCGCATTGCTCGTGGAGTTGCCGTTCGTCACCACCACCGTAGCCACGCCCGCCTTCGTGTCCTCCGGCATCTGCGCGTTGATCTGCGTGGGAGACACGTAGAACAGCGGCGCCGCCTCCCCGTTCACCGTTACCGTGGTGGTGAGGACCTTGGTCGGCAGCGGCGCGCCGGTCGGCTGCCCCTCCTTGCTCGCCAGGTCCGAGCCGAAGATGGCAAACACGCTCCCCGCCGGCGTCTCCCCGGCGTGGTAACTCGCCGCGTTCACCACCGCCACCCCCGGGTTGCCGAACGCCGTCCGCCCCGTACCCGTGAAGATCAGCCGCGGGTTGGTCATCTCCCAGCTGAAGTTCGCCCCATTTGTGCCATAGATCGCCACCGACCCCGCATATTTGTTGCCCGCGGTATCCGTCAGGGTAAGTGTCCCCACGCACGCTCCCGTAACGGAGTAAGTTCCGCTGGCCGAGACGACGCTGGTCGCCGTGTTCGACACCTGGCTCCAGCTCGCCGTCGCGTTGCCCTGCCCGTCGAATTCGAGCGTGCCCTCCAGGTCCAGAACTCCGGTGACGTTGCCCCCGGAAAGCGAGTTGCCCGTGCCGCTGAAGGACCACGTTCCCGAAAGCGTGCTGGCCGCGCACGCCGTCGGCTGCCCGCTCCCGCTTCCACTGTAGGCATAGCTGGCGTCGGTTCCCACCAGCGTGAATGCGTGGGCAGTCTGGGTGGTGGCGTTGATCGAGTAAGCCACCATCTCCATGGCCGCCGTGTCCCCGCCGGTCAGGTTGATCGTCCCCTGGCAGTTCGGCGCGACCGCGTAAGTTCCCGAGTACACCGCCGGCGCTCCGAATGCCTGCGCCCCGTTCACCGTGTTGGCCGTTACCGTGAAAGTCACTTTGCCTTGCCCGTCGAAGGTTGCGTCGCCGTTCGCGGCCATGATCTTACTGATTACTCCTCCCGTGGTCGTCCGTCCTCCCAGGGCTAGATAGTAAGTCCCGCTCATGGTCGAAGCCGAGCACCCGGCCGGGAGGCTCGCCTCCGCCGTGGAGCCGCTCCCCGCCGAAATTCCCAGCGGGGAGGCTATGGCGATGGCGAAATCCGACGCCGTCGAGTACAGGCTCAGGGTCATTGCGTAGGTATTCTCCGCCGCGTCGGTGAGCGTGGCCGAAGCCAGGCAGCCGGAGCTTACCGTGTAAACTCCCGTCGCCGCCACCGCCGTCGTGCTCAGGTTTGACACCTGGGCCCAGTTCGCGGTCGCGTTGCCCTGCCCGTCGAAACTCAGCACGCCCACCGCGTCCAGCACGCCCGTCACAGACGCGCCCGAAAGCGAGTTGCCGGTGGTGCTGAACTCGTGCGCCCCGGTCAGCGTCGTCGGGCAGGTGGCCGGTTCAGTGTTGCCCGTCCCGTTGTAAGCATAAGCGGCATCCGAGCCGATCACCGCGAACGTGCTCCCCGAATTGAAGCTCTCCAGCGTGAAGGTCGCCACGTCCCCGCTGGTAATGTTAATCGAGCCGATGCAGTTGGATTGCAGGCTGTAAGTCCCCGTGTACTCGAGCGGCGTTCCGTAGAGCTGGCTGGTAGTGACCGTGTTGGCGGTCAGGTTCAACGTGATCTTGCTGAGCCCGTCGAACGTGGCCGTCCCCACCGCCTGGAAGATCTTCGAGATGCTTCCGTTCGCCGCCACCTGCCGCCCGTTCAGAAGCAGCTCGTAGGTGCCCGTCAGCGTGGACGACATGCACGCCCCGCCGCCGACAGTCGTCTGTGCCACCGCCGGTGCGCCCGCCAGGCAGAAACCCATCACCATCAGCGCGCCGCATCGCTTCATCATGAGTGTGATCTCCCGGGCCGATCTCATACCTGCCGCCATCCTCCTGCTTGGACAAGCACGAGCGTAGCCCTGGAGTTGCGCCCGCCGCCGTTAAATTGGATTCATGAAGCCTATACCCGCCGACCCGGCGCCCGCCAGTGCGGCTTTTCCACCGGCAGATGAGCCGGAAGCGACTTTCGATCTCCCCCCGCCCCCCACCGCTTTCACGGCTTGGGACTGGAAAAGAAGCCCTGGAGGCGATCGCAGCCGAGGGGGCCACGGTGACGCTGGTCCTGGCGGACTGGAACATGCCTGAGATGAATGGGCCGGCATCGCCCCCGGCAACACCGCTATTGCCGTCTCCGCCGGCGGAATCGCCTCCAGCCGGCAGGTCACAATGACAGTGCCATTAGGTATTCAGGAGTTAATTACCTTAATTAGTATTTGTTCGCTAACCAAGCTCTTCTTTACAACAGTTTCTCCAATCCCTAAGCTGGTGATCGCGGCACAATAATCTCGCATGTGCCCGCGTCCAACCTATGCCATTCTCCGCTTAGAGGGCACAGTTATGGTGGCCAACCCGCCGAACTTCAGTCTCGACCGGCTGTTTTCGCATCGTTTCCAGAATCAAGCCCGCCTGGCGTCACGCTTCGCGCGTTTTCGGATCATTCCGCCTATCGAGACCAATCCGGCGTTGGTCGCCCTCGTTCAGAAACCTGTCGGAAAAGTAGCTCTCCTCACAGCTTTCGCACTTCCGCTCCATCTGGTGACAGACCTGTGGCCGTACTTGATCCTGATACTCGGGGTGATCGCGTTTGTTCCGCAATATAGGCGTCTTCTCGTGACACTGGGGACGTTAACGTGGCTTCTTACGGACAACGGGTGGATCAAATGGGTGTTCCTCGCGGAGCTTGCACACCGCGCGGGTTTAACTGGCGCGATCTCGAACCTCTTTCGGATGACGAGCCTCTTACTGTTCTTCTGCTTTTGCGCACTTTGCCGGCTCCTGATCATGCATTTCAAGAATGCTCCATTTGCCCGGCGACCCATTCTGTCTCTCCTCCTGCTCTACGCCACCGCGCTTCTTTCAGCTTGCTGCACGGCGCCGGGCCCGATACGAATCTGGCTGTGGTGCTTCACCATCCTGCTGGGAGGCTATTTTTGGGCGTTGTGTTACTGCGTCACGGACAAGAATCCAAAAAGCCGGGAGAGTTTCTGGCTCCAACTGGGCACCTTTCACCCGTTCTGGTTGGCGGGGGACACAACCACAACACCCTATCCGAAAGGCGCCGCCTATCTAAGGAAGACAGAAGCCAAGTCTGCCGCGGAACTCGCCGTCACGCAGTTGAAGGGACTGAAACTCCTGCTGTGGGCATTGATATTGGGAGTGGCGCTAGACGTCTTTGTCTACGTCGTCCACGGACAACACACCGGTTCCCTCACCAGAGCTCTGCACATTCCCCTGCACTTTTCTCTGCCACCGTTCAGTAAAGCCCTGGAAAAGAGCATCGGGGGGACGCCATATCCCTGGTACATCTGCTGGGCCAGCGTCATCGCCGATTTCGTGAGTATCATGCTGAATTGGTCAGTTATCGGTCATCTGATTATTGCCTGCTGCCGCATGGCGGGGTTTCGCGCCGTGCGCAGTACTTACAGGCCGTTGCAGTCCCGCAGTATCGCCGATTTTTGGAATCGTTACAGCTTCTATTTCAAAGAATTACTCGTGGAGTTCTTTTTCTTCGCGACATATCTGCGCTACTTTAAGCGGCACCCGCGGTTGCGGATGCTGGCCGCTACGTTCGCGGCAGCCGGATTGGGCAATGCGATCTTTCATTTCATGCGAGACATCGAGCCCGTCGCGGAGATCGGACTTTGGAGCGCCCTCGTCGGTTTTCAGTCCTACATATTTTATGCGGTCCTTTTAAGCGTCGGTATCGGAGTTTCGCAATTGCGAGCCGAGCGGAAGCCGAGAAAAACCACGACATGGTTCCGCATGCGCGTGGTCTCACCGGCGGCAGTGCTGCTATTTTATTGTGTGTTGCACGTGTTTGACGACACCAGCCGGGCGCATCCGCTTTCAGAGCGTTTTGTCTTCTTAGCGAACATGTTTGGTTGGCGGATATGAATCGCGGCGGAGACATCATGGCAGAAACCGTAAACTACAACCTGGCATTGCCGTTCCGCGAACAGGCCGCCCTCCACCCTTCTCAGCTCGCGCTTTCAGTGGACGGAATTGACTACACGTACGGGGAACTGAGTGCGCTTGTAGGCCGCACGGCGCAATGGCTGAGCAACGGTTCGCAACCTGGACCGAGGCGGGTGGGCTTACTGGCGTCCCGCAGCCTGGAAGCCTACGCCGGCGCTCTAGCGGCTTGCTGGGCGGGCGCGGCGTACGTTCCGCTAAGCCCGAAGCTCCCGGCTGAACGCCTGCGAAGGGTTTTGGAACTGACTCAGTTGGATGCGATCATCGTGGATCAAAGCAGCGTCGGGCTGCTAGAGGCGATTGCTTCCGCATGCCCGCGCCGTGTCATCGCCCCCTGCGCCCGGGATTGCCGCTCCATTCGTACCGGGCAGGGTGGAGAGCTAAGTTTGGCCACCTGCGCCAGCCTGCCACCGCCCGACGAGAGTTACGAACCCGCCCTCGTGAAATCCGATGACCTCGGATACATTGAGTTCACCTCCGGTACTACCGGTACACCAAAGGGAGTCATGATTGCGGCGGAGGGCGTGGAGGTCTATCTATCGATCATGCAGGATCGGTATCGTCTGACGCCGGATGACCGGATCGCCGAGACGTCGGATATCACGTTCGATATTTCGGTCTTTAACATGTTTATGGCGTGGCGTTCCGGCGCCTCCCTTCACGTGGTTCCGGCCACGCAGAATATGGCCCCAGGCCGCTTCATTCGGGATCGAGGCATCACGGTCTGGTTCTCCGTGCCGTCCACCGCTTCGATCATGAACAGCATGAAGATGCTACGACCGGGCGTCTTTCCCTTGCTCCGATGCACCGTGTTCGCGGGCGAGCCGCTTCCCGTTGGAGCGGCACAGGCGTGGCGAATCGCGGCTCCAAACACAGTCATCGATAATGTTTACGGGCCGACCGAGGCCACGGTGGTATGTATGTGGGAACGAGTTGGCAAGGTGCCGAATGTGACACCGAACCGCGGTATAGTGGCCATTGGAACGCCGTTCCCAGGTACCGAAGTAGCTCTCCTCGATCCTGAATTGAATCCTGTACCTCCGGGTGAGACCGGCGAAATTGCACTATCGGGAGTGCAAGTGGCGAAGGGTTACTTCGGGGACCCGGCGCTCACCAGCCAGAGATTCCGCGTGCGCGACGGTAAAGTGTGGTACCTTACCGGGGATCTCGGATTTCAGGATGGCAGCGGCATTTTCCACCATCTCGGCCGCATCGACAACCAGATTAAGATTTTTGGAAACAGGGTGGAATTGGAGGAGATCGAAGGACATCTGCGTGAGATATCGGGAGCCGGCGCCGTGGCCGCGGTGGCATGGCCGCAGGACCACGGAACAGCTTCCGGAATCGTGGCATTTCTCAGCGACGCCAAAATGCCTGCGGCCGAAATCCGGCAAGGGATTGCGAAGCGCGTACCTGCGTACATGCTGCCCACTCGTTTTGTCGAGATGCAGGCGTTGCCGCTCAATACTAACGGAAAAATCGACCGGAAGGAACTTACTCGCCGGCTGGACGAGAGACTGGTATAGGTGGACGATTAGGCTGGGCATCCGGCCGCATTCTTTACGTCAATCAATTCTATTGAGGTGGGAGCAAGTTGAACACACGGCAAGCAGTGCGAGAGCATATTGGACAGTTACTCCAGGAGAAGGACGATAACAGGACATTCCAGGACGACGAATCGCTGGTGGTCGCGGGACGCCTGGCTTCGATCGATGTTCTGCATGTGGTCAGCTTTCTGGAGGAACGCTTCGGCGTGGATTTCTCGCAAGGATTCGATCAGGATGAATTAGACACAATCAATGACATCGTCACACTGATCGCCGCCACCACAGGCTGAGCTGCCGAGTTACCGCTGACTTGTTCAGCACGGGCGGCATGAGGCGGGCGCTATTTGCGAATCGTGACGTGCTGGTCCCCTGCTGTATAAGCCACATATTCGGTTCCGGCGAGGGCCGCAATCCCTTTTGGCGGTTTGGGCATGGTTGGGACTTCGACCGGGCGGCTGCTGTCCGATTCGCTGCCCGACGGCGCCGTACGAAGAGACAGGCTGCCCCCATCCACGGCAGCGACGTGCTTCACTTGATAACTGACTTTCTTCCCACCGAACAACCTCCTTTTGGCCGCTGCCGTGATTTCGCCGGTCACGGGGGCGTTCGCTGCTACGACTGTGACTTCTCCGATGCGGAGGCCGCGCAGAACGGCGAAGTGAAGCGGCCGGCCAGGTTCCGCGTCGGCGGGTATGTCCTCCGTCAGTCGGATGCTGACTGGCAGGCCGTCGGGGATGGTAATGGTCCGGATCTCTTGAGTCGTCTGCGTCTCTGGTCGCGAAAACGCCGCCGACGGCTGGAGTTGAGAGGGAGGCGCGATCGGGCGCGCAGGATTGCGCATGGCTTCTATAATGTCCGGCGAAACGCCGGCTTCGGTGAGCCGAATGACTGCCGCAACCGAGAGATCGAAGTGCGTCTTCGAATACTGAATCTGCTGCAGGATTAAGGATGGAGGGACCTTGGCCCGAATCATGGCGACGATACCGTCATTCGTGAGAATGCCGCTGTCCGTCGCCGCTGGAGGTGCAGGTGATGAACTCGGCCCCGGATGGAGTGTAGCCACGGGTATCGGAGGGCGGCGATGGCCGATGCTCCACCACGCGCCAAGACCCGCGATCAGCAGAGCGCAGATCCCGGCAAGGAGCTTTCGCGAGGGCAGCGAGTTACCGGGTGACTTCAGCAGAATCCGCGATTCGGATTCCTGTCTGAGCGTCACAAGGGCAGCGCGCAGTTCGCGCATACTCTGCCAACGGCCGCCAGGGCTCTTGGCCAGGCACCGGCGAACGAGCTTTTCAAGAGCCGGAGGAATTCCGGCCGTGCTTTCCGAGATGGGCCGCACGTCGTCACGCAGGATTGCCGAGAGAATCGACACTGCGGAGTCGCCCACGAACGCCCGCCGGCCCGTGAGCATCTCGTAAAGCACGACGCCGAAAGAGAAAATGTCGGATCGCGCGTCAACGGCCTTGCCCTCGGCCTGCTCGGGCGACATATAGCTGGCCGTTCCCAGGATTGAGCCGTCGACGGTGAGCCCGACGTCAAGAGTTACCGTGGCATCTCCCTGGCTGGTCAGGCTGCCTGCCGGGTGAGAGAGTTTGGCTAAGCCGAAATCGAGAATCTTGACTAACCCCTGCTCGGTGACCATGACATTTTCCGGCTTGAGGTCCCGATGGACAATGCCGGCGTCGTGTGCCGCTATGAGGGCATCCGCCATCTGGACGGAATAACCGAGCACGTCTGAAACGGGGAGGCCATTTGGAGGAATGAGGCTCGCAAGTGTACTGCCAACCACGTATTCCATCACCATGAATGCCGTCTCATTTTCGAAGACAATGTCATGAACGGTGATGATATTCGGATGGTTGAGGCTGGAAGCGGCCCGCGCCTCTTGCAAAAAGCGGCGGCGCACCTCGTCGTCGCGAGTGGACCAAGGCAAAAGGACCTTGATGGCGACGGTACGGGATAGCCGGGTGTCCTGGGCCCGGTATATCTCGCCCATTCCTCCCTTGCCTAGTTTTTCCATGAGTTGGTACTGCGAGATCATGCGGCCGATCATTATTTCATCCCGAGCGTGAATCCGCTACCGAAAATCCCTTCAGAAATCCGGAGTCGACCTGGTTGCGTGCGGAGCTTGAGCAAAGCAGCCGGCCCCGAGCAGGTACGTGCGAAGCGTCTCTAGGGGGAAAGCATAGCACGTAATGGGCATGGCGGCGATTTGGCCCGCCTGGAACCGCGGCGAGAACCAACTCTCCGGGTGACGTGCGTTGCCGACCGGAAGCAGATGATACGCTGATGCTTACAGCGACCGCCGTATATGAACATAAAACTCGACACCGACCTGCTCAACGCCGCTTTGCTGGGCCTGGAACAAGAACGTCAAGCTGTGGAGCGGAAAATTGGCGAGATCCGCCGCCGGCTTTCCGAACGGGTTGGTTCAGCCAGGGCGACGGCCAAAATCCCCGCCAACCTGGCGGCGCACACCCGTTCCGGTCTTCGCCCAAGCCAGCCGGCGGTAAATCGCCCGGTGAAGCCGGGGAAGGCATCTATTAAGCCCCGGCAGAAACAAGGAAAAGAAATTCCGCTACAGACGCCCGTCGGAACGGCATTCGAGAATCGGGCGGGCCGTTACGAGTTGATCCGCGTCGAGGCCGGCCAGGCATACTACTCATTCACAAACCGGCAGGGGAAAACGATTGATGCGGTAATGCCTGTGATCATGTGGCAACGCATGCAGGATCGGGCTGGGCAGGACAAAAGCTGACTCGAGGTGCACTTATATAATCGCCTCGATGCACCCGACCGACCAGGGGGGAGTTGGACTTCGATATAGTTCGGAAAATCGGGCACCACACCAAGCATCGGAGGGAAGGATTAACGGGTCAGGGGCGACGGGTAGGGCGGGCGGCGGATTTTCTGGATGATGATGTCGCCGTAACCGGCCCGGAGATAGAGCTTGTGGCCGGCCGGGGCGCCTTCGGGCGCGAAGCGGTGGCCCACCAACCAGAAGCGGCGGCGCTCGGCCCCGGGGAAATCGGAGTACACGTCGCCGAAATCCGTGCGGGCGTCGATGGCGTACTGCTCACCCGGCGGGAGCAGGAGCGTGATTTCGCCCTCGCGCGTGGTGGCGTGGATGTCGCCGGCAAGGTCGGCCACGTGCACTTCGCCGCGGTTGCGATTCACAATTACGCCGGCGGCGCGCGGCACGCGGATGCTGTAGGTGGCCCAGACGCGGCCCCGCGGATAGGTGGCGCGAACGACAACCGCGTTACCCTGGCGCTCCGCCGTGACCTTGACCTTTTCCAGCGCCTGGTCGGGAGCGGGTTCGGCCTGCCACCGGGCGTTATAGGTGAGCGGCGGGGCCTTGGTGACGGTCATTTCCATGTCGGAGCGGTCCCAACCCTCCACCGTTACTTCGCCCTTCAAGCTCTCCAGGCGGAGTATGCCGCCGGCCGGAAATTCGACGTGATCGACAGTGGTGGCCTGGACTTCAGGCGCGGGCTTCGGCTGCGCGGCCAGAAGGCCCGCGAGGGCGCAAAGCGGCATTGCCAGGCGTCGTAGAGTCATAAGGTCACCTTATCACCAACCCGGGCCGCGGGCCGGGCATGCCCGGCCCCTACTCTTCTTCCCGGTTTTCTTCGGGCGCCGGAAGGCGATCGTTCGGGCCCGCCCACCAGACGTAGAACGTCGGCAGGAGGAAGGTGGACATGGCCAGGTCGACGATCAAACCGCCCACAATCACGATCGCGAACGGCCGCTGCGAATCCGAGCCGATGGCGTGCGAGGTGGCTGCCGGCAACAGGCCGAGGGTGGCCACCAGCATGGTCATCATGATGGGTCGCAACCTGCGTACGGCGCCATCGACCGCGGCGCGCTCGATGGAAAGCCCGCGCGCGCGCAACTGGTTGATGTATTCCACCATGATGACGCCGATCTGCACCGACACGCCGCACAGCGCCAGGAAGCCGACGCCGGAAGAAACGCTGAAGTGCGTCCCCGTCATCCACAGGGCCAGCAATCCGCCGACCGGCGCGGCAATCAGCACGCTGACGATGTTCAGCATGGCCCACTTGGCGGAGCCGAACGCGGCGTAGATGATCATGAAAATGAAAAAGACCGTCAGCGGCACGATAATCATCAGCCGCGCCTGGGAACGCTTCTGGCTTTCGTATTCGCCCTCCCACCCGATATGGTAGCCGCGCGGCAGTTTCACCTGTTTGCTTACTTTGGCGATCGCTTCCTCGACCGCGCCGCCGAGGTCGCGCCCGCGCACGCTGTACTTGATGGCGATATAGCGCTCGTTGCCTTCGCGATAGATTTCCGAAGCGCCTTCGTCTTCGGTGATTTTGCAGAGTTGGGCCAGCGAAACGCGCTCGCCGGAGGGCGAGAGCATGCGGATCTGCTCGATGGCTTCCTCGGTATTGCGGAATTGCGGCAGGTAGCGGAGGACCAGGTCGTAACGGGCTTCGCCCTGCAGCACCTGGGTGAGGGCGTTGCCGCCCACCGCGGTCTGGATGGCGTCCTGTACGTCGGCCACGTTGATCTGGTACCGCGCCGCCTGCTTGCGGTCCACGGTTACGTTCAGGTTCGGCTGGCCGAGCAGGCGGAAGACGCCCAGATCTTCGATGCCGCGAACGCCGCGCATTACTTTGACGATCTCGTCGGCCTTCTCCTCCAGAACCTTCAAATCCTCGCCATACACCTTGGTGGCAAGCTGGCCCTTGACGCCGCTGACGGCCTCTTCCACGTTGTCCGCAATGGGCTGGGAAAAGCCCCAGTTGACGCCGGGGATCTTTTCCAGCTCCTTATCCATGGCGGCAATCAGCTCTTCCTTGTTCTGGTGGAAACCGGGACGCCACTGTTCCTTCGGTTTGAGGCCGACGAAGTATTCGGTATTGAAGAAGCCGGTGGTATCGGTGCCGTCGTCGGGGCGTCCGGTCTGGCTGGTGCATTCGGTGGCTTCCGGGAAGGAGCAGAGCAGAATGCGCGCCTGGTTCATGACGCGGATTCCCTCGGTAGGGCCCGTGCTGGGTGCCAGGGTGCCGCGCACCCACAGCGAGCCTTCATCCAGGTGCGGCAGGAATTCCGAGCCGATCACCTCGCCGTTTTTGCCGTAGACCATGTAAAGGGTCAAGCCGACGGCGATCGCGGAAACCCCCACCATCACCCAGCGGTGGCGCACGCTCCAGGTGACCAGCACGCGGTAGATCCCCGTGACCCAGACCAGCAGCGGATTCTCCCATTCCCGGGCTTCGCGGCGGAACACGAAGCTGCACAGCACGGGAGCGATAGTCATGGAGAAGATGACCGCGCCCAGCAGCGCGAAGGCCACGGTCCAGGCCATGGGGCTGAAGAGGCGCCCTTCCACGCGCTGCAGCGTGAAGATGGGGAGATAGCCGGTGATGATGATGATGATGGCGTAGAAAACCGGCCGCTGCACCTCATGCGCGGCAGCGCGAATGCGATCGGCGACGGAGCGGCCGGCGTGCTCGTGGTGCCCCAGGTGGCGGACGATATTTTCCACCATGACCACCGCGCCATCCACCACCATGCCAAAATCGAGCGCGCCCAGCGAGAGCAGATTGGCCGGAATGTGGCGCGCCTGCAGGAGGATGGAAGCAAACAGCAGGGAGAAGGGAATGGTGAGCGCCACCACCAGCGCGCCGCGCACATTGCCCAGGAACAGCATGAGCACGATGACCACCAGGATGAAGCCTTCGCCCAGGTTGTGGAGCACCGTATGGGTGGTGAACTCGACCAGCCAGCTGCGGTCGATGAAGGGAACGATCTTCACGCCGGCGGGCAGGATGTGATCGTTCATCTCCTGCACTTTGGCGTGCAGCCCGCGCAGTGCCGATTCGGCGTCCGCGCCCTTGCGCATCGGCACCCAGGCGGAAATCACGTCGGGGCTATCCACGATGACGCCATCGTCGCGGCGGATACAATGCGCGAACTGGCCGAGGCGGATCTTCGGCCCCTGCGAGACCACGGCGATGTCCTTCATGTGCAGGGGCGTGCCGTTCTTGGTGTAAAGGACCGTGTTTTCGATATCGTGAACGGTCTTCACTAGGCCGACTTCCTGCACGTTGATCTGCTGCAGGCCCGCCTCGATGAAGCTGCCGCCGGCGTTGACGTTGTTGTTGGTGAGCTGCTGCTCCACCTGGGAGAGGCTGAGGCCGTAAGCGATGAGCTTCCCGGGATCGAGCCGCACCTGGTATTCGCGGGTGGGGCCGCCGAAGCTGGCCACGTCCACGATATCGGGCACCGATTTCAAATTCTTCTCCACCACCCAGTCTTCCAGCGACTTCAGCTCCATCACGTCGTAGGCGGGGTTCTTGCTCTGCAAGGTGTAGAAATAGATCTGGCCGGCGGGGCTCCAGTCCGTGCCCATGGTGGGCGTCACTCCGGCCGGCAGGGTGGCCTGCGAAATGCGCTCCAGCACGCGCTCGCGGTTCCAGGCGTTATCGGAATCGTCGCTGAAAATCATCTTGATATCGGACAGGCCGAACAGCGAGAAGGAGCGCAGGTGCGTGATCTGCGGGATGCCGTTCATGGCGATTTCGAGCGGGATGGTGACCTGCTGCTCGATCTGCTCGGCCGAGATGCCCGGCCATTGCGTGATGATCTCCACGTAGTTATCCGCCACGTCCGGGTAGGCGTCAATGGGCAGGTTGTGGAAGGCGACGTAGCCCCCGATGGCCAATAGGATCGCGAAACCCAATATGAACAGGCGCTGGTTCAGCGCGAAATCGACGACGCGGCGGATCATTGTTCTTCCAGGCTCTGCTGCAGGACCAGGGCGCTCGACACCACCTGGTCGCCGGGCCGCACGCCGGACCGTATCTCCTGCAGGTTGCCGGGGAGCATGTCGCCCGCGTCCACCTCGGTGCGGCGGAAGCGGCCGTCTCCGGCCGGCATGTAGACCCATTCGCGGTCGTGCAGATGAAGGATGGCGGCAGCGGGGATGGTGGCGTGGCGCTCCTTGTTCAAACCATGGAACGTGGCGGTGGCGAACATGCCGAAGCGCATAATGCCCGGATTCTCCAGTTCCAGCCGCACCTTGGCGGTGCGGATGTTGGGATCCATGATGGGCAGGATATTGTTCACGCGCGCGGTTAGAACGCGATCCGGATAAGCGTTGAGGTGGATGTCGGCGAACTCGCCCACGTGCACTTGCGCCAAGTCGTTTTCATAGACGTCGCAGATGATCCAGACGTGCGAGAGGTCGGAAATGGTGAACGGGTTGGGCGCCGTGAGCGCCTGCACGCCGGATTGATCCGTGATTTGCTGATCCGTGATGACGCCCGAAACCGGCGCGTGCACCTCGATGATGCCGGTGGGGTGGGCGGGATCGGAGCCGAGCAGGCGCAGGTGCTCGGTGGCAGTGTCCAGGTCCACCAGGGCGTCGTCTTCGGTGTTCTGGGCCACCTCGAGGTTGCTCTTGGGAATGGCGCCGTGCTCGTAGAGCAGCTTGGCGCGCTCCAGTTGCACGCGCGCCAGCTCTTCGTTTTTAACGGCCTTGCGGTAATCCGAATACGCCCCGGAAACATCCGTGCTGCGAACCTTAAACAGAAGCTGGCCCTTCCTGACCACGTCGCCGAGGCGAGCCTGTATCTCCACTACCCGGCCCGTCGCCAGCGAGGGCACCGGCACCTGCCGCGACACGTCCGGGCTGACCACCCCGGTGACGTTCAGCTCCGGCGTGGCCACGTATTCGCCGGCGGTGGCGAGCGGAAAACGCTCGGCGTGCTCCACGGTGAAGCTGTTGGGATCGAAATCCGGCTGCGTAACTGCGGGGCGCGGGCCGGTATCGCCTTCGGACGCGGCGGACACCCGCCTGCCGCATCCGCTGCCATATACGGTTACGCAGACGGCCAAAGTGGCTTGGAAGATGTAGGAACGATTCATTGAATTACCTCGCGTCCAACCGCCATATTCATCTGCGCGGCCGCGGTGAGATAGGAAGCGATCAGGTTCAGATACGCCAGACGCGTATCCCGGTATGATTTTTCGGCGTCCAGGTAGTCCAGCAGGGACGCCGCTCCATTCTTGTACGAGAACGCGACCCGGTCGCGCACGTCGGTGGCCAGCGGAATGTACTTTGTTTTGTAAGGCCGCAGCAGGTTCAGGGTGCTCACCAGCGTGACGTAGGCGGAATCGACGTCGCTGAAAACCTGCGCCTGCGCGGCATCGCGCAACTGCTCATTGCGGCGGATGTCCACTTGCGTGCGCGCCTTCTCCCCCTGGTTACGGTCGAAGATGCGCAGCGGAATGCTGATGCTGCCGCCGACGGTCTGATTGGCGTACTGGTTGGAAAAGGAAGGGTTATGCGAATACCAGACGCTAAAGGTGGGGTCGGTGGATCCGTTGGCGACGGCCAGTTTGTGCGCGCTCACGGCCAGATCCACCTGCTGCGCGGCGGCTTTCAGGTCAGGCCGGGTCTCCATGGCCAGGTTGCGGTATTCCTCCATGGGCAGGAGACGCTCGCCGTAATCGTACGGCCCGGTGATGTCGAACTGCTCGAGTGGCGTGTGCTGATCGAGCAGCATCAGGAGCTGGATTTTGGCCGTGCGCACGCTGACGTAGGCGTTTTCGTAATCCGATTCGAACTGCACGCGCTCGAGTTCCAGGCGGCTCAGGTCCACTTGCGCCAGGTCGCCGGCGCGGAAACGGGTGCGGTTCACTTCCAGTTCGTCGTCCCAATAGGCCAGGTTCTGCCGGGCATTCTCCAGCACCGCCTTGGCCTGCAGAACCTGCACGAAAGCGTTGCGCAGGTTGAAGAGCAGGTTGCGCTCCTCGTCTTCATAATTCGAGGAGGCAATGTCGGTCGAAAGCTTGGCGCCTTCCAGGCGCAGTTCGCGCTTGTGCCGCCTCTCATGCAAATAGCTGAGGCCGGGAGTTTCCAGTACCCCGGAAAGGGGGCGCCACACGCCTTGGTTCGGGGCGAGCTGAAAACCGTCCACCGAGAGGCTGAATTCGGGATTGGGTCGCAGATATGCGGTGATTTCGGCGTCGCGCGATTCATCGATGTTGAGCTGAGAGGCGCGCAAAGTCGGGTTGGTGACTTTGAACTTCGCCACGATCTGCTCCCACGTGAGCGCGGTTTGGGCACACGCCGGGTGCGCGAGCAGGCCGGCGAAAACAACCGCCAGACAGGCTCGCCATACTGATTGAATTTCGGAACCACAGAATATCGGCTTTTTCACAGTTTTTCGGGGCCACATGGGATCGCGGCAGATCCGCTCCGAACCCTTCGAGGTGGTATATCCTGACCATACCGCGGGGTACGAATCAAGAACACCGATCTTCTGTCCAAGACGTCCAATCTTTTGGCTAAGTTACACATTTTCATGCACTTTTCATAAACCTGCCGAAGGCCTGGATGGGCGCTTCGCCGAAAGGCAATCGAATGGGTAATCTTTAGATTACAGAAGCGTCAAAGGACGTTTCGATACTGTTCCAGGGCCACCCGGACCAACTGGCTGCGGGTGCGGACGCCGGTCTTCGCGAAAAGCTGCTGGATGGTATTTTTCACGGCACTTTCCGAGATCCCTCTCTGCGCGGCGATCTCCTTGTTGGCTAATCCCTGCACCAGGAGGCGCAGGACCTCCGTCTCCCGGTTGCTGAGGGCGAGCGGCTCGGGATGATCGTCGGAAAGGGGGATGGCTGCGGCTGCGGCAGCTTCCGCCGCGCCGCCGCTCGATTCCTCGCTGGCATCGGCAATGATGGCGGCCAGTTTGGGCGTCTGGCCCTCCTTATACGTCGAAAACCACACGTTGGCGGTGAAAGCCTCGCCGGTGCCGCGGTGACCCAGGCATTGCAAGGAGGCGCGGAACTGCGGCGCCTCTTCCCAGCGGATGGCGTGATGGAGTTCGGGCAGGAAGGCGGCAATCGGGCTTCCGATCAAGCCGCCGTTGCGCGGCGCCATCAACTCTACCGCCGCGCGGTTGGCGAGCTCGATCAAGCCGTGCTCGTCTACCGTCACAATGGCCGCCGGGCTGGTTTCCACCAGCGCCTTCAGCTTCGCCTGCGATTCCAGGCTCAGCCGCCGGTTCCGAACCAGTTCGCCGACAAAAAGACCGCATCCCGCCAAGGCCAGACCCTCGAAGGTCAGGCGCACCGGCGAGGGAGCGAGCGAGCTAAACACCTCTGCCAGCGCCGCACAGCCCCAGCCCAAGCCTCCCACCAGCCATCGCGGCAGGAACGCGGAAGCCAGGACGATGGGGAAGAGATAGAGAAAGCCGAGCGCGACGTACGGCTTAGTCTCCCAGTCGACCACGGCGATGATCAAAATCAGAATGGCGCTTATGGTCAGGACCGGGATTCGATTCCGTTCGTACCAAAGCCTTTCCAAAGCCAGCATCGTGTTTCAGGGAACCTTACTATTGTCCTACGGTTCTGCGAACCCGCGCATCAGACCGCGATACCGGGCGAATTGGTGCGGGTTGACACAGAAGGCCTACGTTCGCTATTGTACCAACAGGTGGATTTGACCCGCTTCAAGTCCATTTGAGCAAGGATCCTCGGTGGGCGAGGCGTCCGCGCGGCAAACAGGCCACTGCCCTACGGTGTCTAAAGATGCCGGCTTTGGGTGACCAGGGATTCCCGGATTAAGGGTTTCTCTAATGTGGCTGAGATCCTGGCGATCTCTACGGCGCGCGGTGCTGAAGCTTCTACCAGTGGGGAAATCAGTCAGCCGTCGCTTGCGATCGTTGGCCGTTTCTTCCAGGCCGGGGGGAATGGCACTTCTTTTCCCTCCTCAGCTTCGCCGCATCCAGTCCTTCACGTTACGCAACCAGGAGACGCGAAGTGAACAAGCAAACCTACATCCATGACGTTCCCGGACGCCTCCGCGTGCGCACCGCGGCGGTTCGGAACAACCAGCCGGCGGCAGCCGCGGTGCGGGCTCTGCTGGGCGCAACCCCGCATGTCTTCTCGGTGGAAACGAACCCGCTCACGGGTAGCATCACGGTCCGCTACGACCCGGCGCGGCTGAGCGCGGCCGCGATCCTCGAAGTCCTGCGCCGCAACGGATACCTGGAGGGGGCGGCAACGGTGGCTCAGACCCACACCATCGGGCAGCGCCCGCCCGCGGCGGGTTTCCCGCTAAGCCCGGCGCAAGCGTTGTTCATGCAAGTGGCGGTGCCGAAGATGGGGCAGATTATCCTGACGTGGACGATCGAGCGCGCGCTCACCGCGGCGATTGCCGGGCTGCTGTAAAAGCGCCAATGTGCCAATCGGCCCTGAGGGCCAGGTAGAGGATGCTATCAGGCAGGCGATCCCTGGTTGCCTTTACCGCACGAACTCCACTTCCACCCTGCGATCCACGAACCCGGCTTCGTAGCCCAGGTCGAGCAGCTTTTGCGCGGCTTTGGGGACCACGTCGCCGGCGTCCAGAGTGTAGTGGTTGACGTACATGCCGACAAATTTTTCGGCCAGGCGCGGCTCCATATCGCGCGCGAACTGCATCGCGTAAGCCAAGGCTTCATCATGATTGTCGAGGGCATATTGAATGCTCTCGCGCATCATGCGGCAGCACTCTTCCCGGATTCCCGTGTCGAGCGAGCGCAACAGCGCGTTCGCGCCAAGCGGCAGCGGCAGGCCGTAGCAACTCTTGAACCATCGCCCCAGATCGACAATGCGGTGGAAGCCTTCGCGGTCGAAGGTCAATTGAGCTTCATGGATGATCAAACCGGCGTCCACGCTGCGTTCGCGCACCGCGTCGGTGATGCGGTCGAACGGGGTCACCACGGCTTCGAAATCCGCCTGGTACAGCTTTGCCGAAAGATACGCGGTGGTGAGCTTGCCGGGAATCGCGATCTTCTTACCCTTCAGCTCCTCCGGCTCCATAGGGCGCGACGAGATGATCATCGGCCCGTAGCCGTCTCCCACGCTCGAACCGCTGGCCATCAGAACATACTTATCCGCCACATAAGGATAGGCATGATAAGAAATCGCGCTGAGTTCGTACTGGCCTGCCATGGCTTTGCGATTCAGCGTCTCGATATCTTCGAGCACGTGGCGGAAGGTCACCTTCGGCGAGCGGACCTTCCGGGTGGCAAGACCGTAAAACATGAACGCGTCGTCGGAATCCGGACTGTGGGCGCTGACAATTTCCTGGGAAGCAACCGGTGTCATAAGGAGGAGCAGAGCAACAAGTACAGTGTACACCACCACAGTCGAGGAACCACGAAAACTAAGCGAAAGGCAGGCGAAAAATGGAAAAAGGGCGGTCCTCCTCCGCGCTATGAACTGGAATTCCCGTTGGCGATCATCGGTTCGCGCATTACGCGCTGGGCTCGCTCACCTGGAGCACCCACATCCGACCGTTCGAAGTCTTCCGTACAACCCGTTCACTTTACGCGGAGGAGGCCGCCCTCATCCTTGTCCGGTTCTATATGTCACCTCCCGCCAACCCGGGTGGGCTGGCTTCAACTCGCGACGATTGGAATCAGATAACCGGCCCTAATTCCATCTTTAGTCTGCGCCCTCCTGATATTCTTGTCAATGATCCACCTCTCCTATGGGGGCGGTTTTTTACCTTATGCGATGGGTACCGCGCCTTGCCAACCTGCTGCCGAAACTGTTTGGCGCCCGCCGCGCACCGCTGGCCGGCGCTCCCGCGGTGCGGCGGCTGAAAACGTACTCCGCCCAAAGTGGCTATGTCTACCAGTATTTTTATGAAGGCCGCCGCGAAGCGCGCACACGGTCTACCCGGGCTGGAACCGAGTTCGTGTTTCGCGTGTCGGCCGATCGCAAAACGTGGATGTCGATTTCCGTGGTGCTGGCCACAGCCGCCGTCCAGAGGTGGGAACAAGCGCATGGCCGTGAGCTTTCCCCGTCCGAACGCTATGCGGTGGCGAAACTGGCGCTGTTCCAGGCGTTCGACGAGCGCCCGACGCCGGCGCAACTGCGGGACGAGGTGGGCGTGCGCAACGCGGACATCGAGGGCATCGTCGAAAGGTTAGGATTGTAATTCGCACCGGATCAAAATTCCCGATGAAGAAATCACTGTTTCGGATCGCCCTGGCTGCCCTGCTGCCCGCCGCTGCCGTCGTTGCGCAGACCGCGCCGTTGGAGCGTGCGATTGCCTCCCGCCTCACCGCCAACGATTTGAAAGCCGACGTCTCGTTTCTGGCTTCCGACGCGCTGGAGGGCCGCGGCACTCCCTCGCCCGGCCTGGATATAGCCGCCGAATACATCGCCGCGCAGTTCCGCCGCGCCGGGCTCGAGCCGGCCGGCGACGACGCATATTTTCAGACCGCGCCTTTTGCCAGCGTCACGCCCGTCGGCCAGGGTCTGCAGCTTACGCTCGAAACGGCAGGCGGGAGGATCACGGTGGATGCGCAGTCGATGGCGATCCAGGAAGCCGCCGCCCTCGATATCTCGGCCGCGTCCGCGATTCGGGTTTCGCTGGCCGACCCTGCCGCCATCGAGCAGCTCACCGCCGGCCAGGCGCAGGGCAAAGTCGTGATCGCGATGCCGCCGGACCCGGGTGGGCGCGGCAATGCGGGTTTCGCCGCCCTTCGCCGCCTGTCCACCGCGGCCGCCAAGGCGCGCGCCGCGCTGGTGATCGTGGTTCGCGCCACGCCGCAAGCCGCGCCCGCCAACGCCCGGCTGCGCGAGGTTGCCGCCGCCGACCCGCCCGTCCCCGTGCTGGCGGTCTGGGACCAGGCCGCCCGCCGCGCGCTGGCTGCGAAAGCCGAGGTAACGGTTTCCGCGCACATGGCCGCGCCGGTGGTGACACCCGTGAAGCTGCGCAACGTCATCGGCGTGCTGCGCGGATCCGACCCGGCGCTGCGCAACACTTACGTGCTGGTGACCGCGCATTACGACCACCTGGGAGTGCGCGGCTCCGGGCCGGGCGACCACATCTACAACGGAGCCAATGACGATGCCAGCGGCACGGCCTCGGTGATCGAAATGGCGCAGACGCTGGCCGCATGGCCGGAGCGGCCCAAACGCAGCATCGTATTTATGACGCTGTTCGGCGAGGAACTGGGGCTGGTGGGATCGCGTTATTACGCGCAGCATCCGGTTTTTCCGCTGGCGGCCACGGTGGCCGATCTCAACCTGGAACAGATGGGCCGAACCGACGACAATACCGGACCCCGCGTCGGTCTGGTCAACGTCACCGGTTACGATTACACCAGCATTCCGGCGCTGCTGGCCAAGGCCGGGCAGGCATTCGGAATCAAAGTCGTGAAAGACGAACAGGCCAGCGATGCGTTCTTCGCGCGCAGCGACAACCAGGCCCTGGCCGATGCCGGCATCCCCGCCCACACCCTCTCGGTGGGATACGTGTTTCCGGATTACCACCAGCCGGGAGACGAGTGGCCGAAGCTCGATTACGAAAACATGGCCAAAGTGGATCGCGCGGTGGCGCTGGCGGTTTATGAGATGGCCGCCGGCAGCGACGTGCCGCAATGGAACCGCGCCAACCCCCGGACCGAACGCTACGTCAAGGCCCGGCAGGCGGCCGACGGACGTTGAGCAAAATCCGCGGAAAAGCCCAATCGGGGCGCGAAAGCGGATTACAATCGGCTCTGGATGCCCATCAGCTTGAAGGACAGGAACGTCCTCATCACCGGCGCCGGCCGGGGGATTGGGAAGCGTCTGGCCATGGGATTTGCGCAGGCCGGCGCGCGGGTGGGATTGCTGGCCCGCAGCCAGGCGGAGCTGGACCTGGCCAAGCTGGAAATCGAGCAGGCGGGCGGCAACGCGCTGCGCATCCGCGCCGATGTACGGGACCTGGAACAGGTGCAGGCCGCGGCGGACCGGATGCGCGTGGTTTTCGGGAGCATCGACGCGCTGATCGCTTCCGCCGGGGTCCAGGGCCCCATAGGCCCGCTCATCACTACCGGCGCTAAAGCCTGGAACGACGCTATCGCCATCAACCTGACCGGAACCGTGAACGCCTGCCGCGCGGTTCTCCCTGCGATGATTGAACGGCGGTTCGGCAAAATCATTCTCGTTGCCGGCGGCGGCGCGTCCCATTCGCGGCCGAATTTCAGCGCCATCGCGGCCTCCAAAGCGGCGGTGGTTCGCTTCGCCGAGTGCCTGGCCGACGAAGTGCGCGACCATAACATCCAGGTCAATTGCATTTCCCCGGGCCGTTCCTACACCCACATGACGGACGAGATTCTGCATGCCGGGGAGGAACGCGCCGGACGGAGGGAAACCGAGGAGGCCGAGCAGGCGCGAGTCACCGGCGGCGTGGCTCCGGAAAAACAGATCCAGCTGGCTTTGTTTCTGGCCTCGGAACGCTCCAACCACATCAACGGCAAGCTGATCCACGTAAGCGACGATTGGCGGCGGCTGGAGCGGGACAACATGAAACCGGAGCTGTACACCCTGCGTAGAGTGCAGAAACTATGACTCCGGACGGCGCGGAGACCGGCCAAGGCGTCGATAGCGGCCTGGACGTTGCCGGGCTGCGGCGGCGGCGCAAAATCGTCGCGACATTTTCGTTGCTGGCCCTGCTGCTGGGAGCAACGGCCGTGGCCGCATACCATTTCCTGCGGCCGCGCCCGGTGGACCTGCACCAGGTTGTCGCGGTGGCGGAAAAAACCGTCGAATCGGCAATCGGCCCGGATTACCGCTGTGTTTTCCCCTTATTCGAGGAGCTGGACGTTGCGGCGCGGCAGAATGACGAATACGTAGTCACCGGTTGGGTGCAGATGGTTGACCGCGACGGCCACTCGAAAAATTCGAATTTCCAATGCACGGTTGTGCCGGGACGGAATGCCGGATGGATCCCGGGCTCGTTACATCTGAGCCCGTAGCCCCGCTCATCGATGTACGCGTTCGGCGGGCTCCCCCTGGGGCCGAGTCTCGGGACTCCGTCCATTGGCTTTGCGGCTGCGCTTGATCCAGCCCACCACCGACACCACGCTACCAACCACAAAGAGGGCGATCAGGCCCATGAAAAAGTCCTGCAGCACGCTGTTTTTGGCCCACTGCAGAATGTGCCGCCCGAAGAAAAGCGCCAGCACGCCCAGGCTGGTGAAGCGCACCATGCGGGCGGCGCCCGTCACCAGCAGCAGCCGGTGACGCGGGTATTGCAGGGCGGCCGCGCCCATCACGAAAGGGGTGAACGGAAACGGCGGCGGCGCCAGGCACGCCACAATCAAACCCCACACCGCGTCTTTGTCGACCTTCGCCTTGATGTAGTCGATGCGCTGCCGCGAAAGATGCTTTTCCAGGCCGCGCTCGCCCGCCGGACGGAACACCAGGTCCACCAGCAGCACGCCCAGCACGGATCCCGCCGTGGACATGGCCGCGTAGTAAAGCATCGCCGGAATGCTGTGCTTCTGCGCCGTGAAGGCTACTACCAGCAAATCGTTCCCCAGTGGCGCAAACAGAAACGAGGAGTCGAGAATCCCGAGGATCAGGAGGCCGAACCCGCCCAGGTGCCAGAAGAAAGCTAACAGCGCTCCGAGGACGTTCTTCATCACCATTGCTTTGAACACGTCGCTGGCCAAAGCCCTTGCCCCCGGTCCGCCGGCGGACGAATGCGCACACCTCAAGGCGCAATTCCGGCGCGAACATTAAAGTAGCAGAGGGGGAAAGATGAGCCCGTATCGCACTTTTATGCGCATTCCGCTGCAGGTGGGAAGCGAGCTGCGAATTCGGAACAACGGCGAAGTCAGCGTCAGCAATCCCACAGTGGAAGCCGCGCCGGCGCTGGACGCGGCCGACGCGGTGCTCGATTATCGCTTCGATCCTCAGACCGGCGAGCACGTCCTGCGTCTGACGGAACCGGTGGCACGACGGGGGAGACGGCGGTGAAGCCGGCGTTCGCATTTGTGCTGGCGCTGGCGTGCCTGCTTGGCGGCTGCAACAAAGAAAAGAACCCGTATCTCTCCAACCGCAGTTCCCAGGGCACGCCCGCCGACCGGACCGGGGGCGCGCGCAACGTTCCCTGGGTTCACGGCGGCGGGCCGGGCCAGGATCTCTCGCCCGGCCCGGGCCACAACAACAAGTCGCCCGATTAACCCAGCCCATGCCCGGCGATGAGGAGTTACAGAATTCCGCGCTTTCGGAGCGCGAGGCGGATGAGGCCGTCAAGCGGAGCACGGTCAGGGTCCACGTGATTCACGAGGCCATTCGCCTGGAAGGCGAAGCGGAATTGAAGCGGTCCGCCTCGGCGCTGGCGTGGTCCGGATTTCGCCGCCGGTTTGGCCATGGGTTTCTCTTTCATCGGAGAGGCCTTGCTGCGCTCTCGCTTACCGGATGAGCCGTGGCGGCCGATTGTCGCCAAACTGGGCTACAGCTTCGGATTCGTGATGGTGGTGCTGGGGCGCCAGCAGCTTTTCACGGAGAACACCCTCACTCCCGTCATCCCGCTGCTGGAACGCCGCGATAAGCAAACGCTCTACCGCGTACTCCGGCTTTGGGGAGTGGTGCGAGTGATGAACCTTGGTGGGAGGGGCGGTGCGTGGGCGGCTACATGCTGCCTACGCTGTTGGGAAATGTGCTGGGCGGAGTGCCGCTGGTGGCGGCTTTGAATCACGCACCGGTGGTGTCCAAATAGGGAAGCCGCTCTGTGCTCCATGCCGGATCAGTACAACTGGTACAACTCTAGATAGTACACGAGGTACATCGAAGGTTAACATTTATGACCCAACCCGGGCTACAATAAATTTCGAGTTCTGCCGATAGACTCGGCGAGGCGACACGAAATGGGCATCGGGCAGTTGTTCATCTACCTGCAAATTCTCGATCTTCTGACCACGCTGATCGGTTTCAAGCTGGGCGCCAGCGAAGCCAGTCCGTTCATCCGCATGCTGATGCATGCCGGCCCCGTGGCGGGGGTGCTGGGCTCGAAGCTGGTTGCGCTGGGCCTGGGAGCTCTCTGTATCTATTGGAAAAAGCATCGGCTTATGCTCTATGCCACCTATTGGTACAGCGCGCTGGTGGTATGGAATCTGCTGGTGATGCTGGCCGCGCCGGGACACGCGGGCCTGGGCTAGGGCTCAGGGGGCGGGGGCAGGCGCTCCATCCACGCGGAATAAAGTCACGCCCCGCCATCGGAACACCACGGGCAAACCGGCGGCTGCCAGCATTTGGTAGGACCGCAGCGCCAGCCCCCCGGGCAGCATTTCCCCGTGCAAGTCGCGCGGCGCCGACAGAATGTAGGTAAGGCCATGCCGGCGCGCCAGTTCCGGCAGCGAGCCCACGTACCGCTCCGCGGCCGGTTGATCGTCCTGGTAAAAGAAGCGGGTCGGCACCACCGGTCGGTAGCCGGTTCTGCCGGTATACAGGTGCAGGAGCACGTCATCGTAAGCCAGAAACCTGGCCTCCGGGGATGTATTCTGGGAAATCCAGGCATACACGGCGCGATTGAGCCGGCTGATTTCGTGGAACTCGCCCAGGAACCGGAAGGAATGCCACCAGACCAGCGCCATCCAGATGCACACCGCGGCTGCGAGGCACCCCGAAATCGCTGGAAACCGTTTCGGCCAAAATCGGTGGAGGGCCCGAATCTCCTCCCAGCACCCGGCCAGAAGGATGGGCAAAACCGGCAGCAGGAACCGTTCGTCCGGCGGATAGTGCCAGACGAGCAGCAGCAACACGTAGAGGCCGGCGAACCCGTGATATAGCGTCAGGCGATGCGTGCGCACGCTGCGGATGCATCCCGCGATGGCCAGAATTCCGATGCTCTGCATGGCCAACCGCAGGATCGCTACGGTGCCGGCGTTATCCGGAGAGAGGAACGCGGGAGGCCGGACCAGGAGAGAGAGGAACGAAGGAGGTCCCACCAGGAGCTTACCGGTGCTCTCCAACAGAGCGCTACAGTTTTTGACTAGCAGCGCCGGCACCATCCGAAGATCGACGTTGTAGAGGTGGTAGCGAAAATAATCGGTGTAGTAGATCAGCAGCGGGTCGGCCGGCCGGCCCATATGGGCGCGCATCCAGAAATTCCAACCCGCTACCGCGGGCAGCATGCCGGCGGCGAAGGCAATGGCGGGGCGGTACCGGCGGCGGACGGCAAACCAGAGCGGCCCCGCTAGCAACAGGGGCAGGCCCGCCGTCTTGGTGAGGTAGGCGGCTCCGGCGAGGGCACCGGCGGCGAGCGCGAACCAGGCCGTCCGCGAGCGGCAGGCGAGCGCGACGGATGCCATCGTTAACACGGAGAACATCACCTCCGCGCCGGTGCTTACCGCGTAGCCGACCACGACCGGGTTGACACCCAGGAAGACGCAGAGGCCCAGCGCCGGGCCGCGCTCCACCCCCATGTCCCGTAGCGCGACATAAGCCAGGGCCAGCCACGCCGGGAGCAACAGCCAGCAAAATAGCGTGGCGAGCGGCAGATTCTCCGGGAATTGCGGAGCCATACGCCAGACCAGGGAGAGGTATAAGGGCAGCAGCGGAGGGTACTTGGTCTGCCAGGGCTGTTCCGGCAGGCTGGTAATCCGGTAGCCGTGGCCCTGTGCCAGGGTTCTTGCCATCATCCAGTAGATACTGTCGTCGTGACCCTGGCCGAGTTGCGGCATGTCCCTGCCCGCCCAGGCCATGTAGACGGAAGGCAGCAGGCAGGCAATCACCGCCAGCACAATGCAAATGCGGGACCGGCTCCAGCCGGGGGGCCGGATCTTCACGGACGCCCTCCGTTCGCGGTTCGGCCGGTCGGCGCTCCGGGGACGCCGTACACGGTGACTGCCCCGAGATGGAAGGCGACCGGCAAGCCGGCAGCCGCCAACAATCGATGGGACCGCAGTGGCAGCCCCGCAACCAGGTATTCGCCGAACCAGTCGCGCGGGCCGGACAGGATGTACCCGGCACGGTGCCGGCGCGCAAGCTCCGGCAGCGAGCGAACATAGCCCTCCGCCGCCGCCAGGTCGCCGTCATATAGAAAACGCGTAGGCACAATCGGACGGTAACCGGTCCGTCCGGTATAAAGGTACAAGACTACGTCATCGTGGGCGACGAAAATCGCGCCGGGCGCCGTGTTCCGGGAGATCCAGGCAAATGCTTCGCGGTTGAGCCGGGTGGCTTCACGGATATCGCCCAAAAATCGGTAGTAGCCCAGCCACCCGAGAGCCATCCAGGAACAGACAGCGGCCGCGAGCGTTACCGAAATGGCACGCCGGACGGGGATTCTGTTGGCGAGTAAAGCGCCGGCGGCGCGCATTCCCTCCCAGCATCCGGCCAGCAGAACGGGCATGAGCGGGAACAGGAAGCGCTCGTTGGGCGGGTAGTGCCAGACCAGCAGCAGCGGCACGTAAAAACAGGCGAACAGGTCGTACGGCGTCATCCCGCGGCGGCGCACGCGGATATACCATCCGGCGATCGCCAGCACGCAGACGATCCGCATGGCCGGGTGGATCAGCGCCATGAGGGCCATGCGCTCCGGGACGACGTCAGTAGGACCGATGAGGAGTTGCCCCACCGATTGCAGGAGGGCGTCGCCGTTCTTCGCCAGCAGCGACGGCACCATCCGGAAATCGATGTTGTAGAGCTGGTAGCGAAAATAATCGGTGTAATAAATCAGCAGCGGGTCGGACGGCCGGCCCATATGCGCGTGCATCCACAGGTTCCAGCCGGCAACCGCGGGCAGCATCCCGGCCGCTACCGCCACCGCCAGCCGGTAGCGGCGGCGGAGGACGAAATAGAGCGGCGCGGCCACCAGCAGCGGCAGGGCGGCCGTCTTGGTGAGGTAGGCGGCGCCCGCGAGCGCGCCGGCGGCAAGCGCCACCCGGACGGAGCGGGCCCGCGGCAGAATCGCCACGGAGCCCAGCCAGAGCGCCGAGAACATCATCTCCGTGGCGATGCTGAGGGAGAATTTGATGGCCACCGAACTGACCGCCATCAGGAAGCAAAACGCCAGCGCGGGCCCGCGCTCCACTCCCAGGTCGCGGAGCGCCCGCCAGGCCAACGCCAGCCACACCGGCATCCACATCCAACAGAAGAGCGTGGCAAGCGGCAGATTTTGCGGAAATCGCGGCGCGATCCGCCAGACCAGCGAGAGATACAGGGGGAGCAGCGGAGGGTACTTGGTCTGCCAGGGCTGCTCCGGCAGGCTCATAATGCGGTAGCCGTGGCCCTGGGCCAGCGATCCCGCGGTCATCCAGAAGACGCTGTCTTCGTGAAGGTGGCCGAGTGCCGGCATATCCCGGCCGGCCCAGGCCATGTAGGCGGAAGGCAGCAGGCAGGCAATCGCCAGCATCGCCGTCCAGCCGCGAGACAGGCGCCAGTTTCGCGATCCGCCAATCCGGCGCTCGGGGTGGACGGACGGCGAAACCAGATCCACCCCACTCGCTTTTTCGGACATCGCCATATCTTGACCGTCGTGCAATTACAGCGCAAGTTTGGCGCCCGCACACCGGGCGCCGGCGCGCAGAGGCCGGATGGAAACCTTGCCGCCCGGATCGACTTCCACCTGGTACAAGGGCAGATCGGCATCCCGCACGATGTAGCCGCCATGGCGCAGAAGGTCGACGGCGGCGGGAGAGGCAACCACGATCCCGTTCCGCCCTTGCGCGCGGACGCGGAACTGCAGGGTCGAGGGTTCGTAATTGCCGTAGCTGTAACAGCGGCCGAGACAAGCGCGGTCGAGAATGTGACACCATGGGTTGGCGCGGATGGCGGAATCGGCCACCGGCATCACCACGCGGCTGCCCGCCGGCAGCGCTGAAACCGCGTGCTCCACGCGCTCCTCGAGCCCGTTAATCTTCCGCTCGTCGCGGTAGAGAACGGCGAAGAACACCAGCGCGAGCGCCAGCAGCGCGTGGCCGTCCGCGCGGCGCATGGGCGCGGCGGCCAGAAGGGCGCAGGCACACACCGCAACCGGGAGCGACATGCGCTCCGGAATATAGCCCAGCACCGCGGCGGCGCCGGGAAGCTGTATGGCGCCGGGCAGGAGCACCACGCCCGCGGCGCTGAGAAAGCAGATTTGAAACGGAATGCCGGAAAGCACCTGCCGCGACCCATACCGCCGCAGCAGGCGCGCGAGCGATAGAATGCCCATGCCGAGCAGGCACAGCGGCAGAACCGCGTACTTGAAGTCGAACACCCAGACCTGTTCCAGGCCGAGGCTGTTGCCGAGCTGCGCGGGCGACCAGGACATGGGAACCAGGCGGCGGAGAGCGAAATGGCCGGCCACCATCAATCCCAGGCATCCGGCCGTAAGCAGGGCGCGGCGCGGCGGGGAAAAATTGCGGGCCGGAATCGCATAGGCGACCACTCCGAGGGTCCAGAAAACCGGCAGGGGATGTGCCAGGTAAGCCAGCGCGACCAGGGGAACCGCGGCAGCCATCCGGCGCGGCGCCATTTCCCACGCGAGGGCCAACGCCCAAAAGCACAGGCCGAGGCTCAAATAGAAGTTGAAAAAGCCCATGTGGTAGACCCAGCCGTATGCCAGCATGGCCAAAATTGGAAGGAGGTGCCAGGGTGGGAAGCCGGCCACCGCGCGGGCGAACGCGAAAGCGCCCCACACAAACGTCAGCACGGCCAGCGAGACCGCAATCCGCTGCGCCGCCTCCGCTCCGAACAGGCGAAAGAGACCGCTCAACCCGGCATCGAAAAGAATGTTGGTGGTTTGCGCCGCCACCACCAGGCCCGGCGCCCGGCCGCTCTCCACCAGTTGCGCGAGCCATGCATTGTAGATGTGGCTGGAAAGATCGCCGGCCTGGACGCGCGCCTGCCAGAAGCAGGGCGCCAGCAGCAGGAGCGAAGCCAATGCGTAGGCGCGGAGGGGCTGCCGGGCCATCAGCTCAACGCCAGGTGGCCGCCTAGGAAATCCGGCGGCACCGCGAAGCGCGTGGCCGTCTCGCCAATGGTGGCTCCAATCTGGCGGATATACGCTTCGGCCAGGCGCGCCCGGCGGTCGCCCGCGGCCAGGCGCAGATAGCGGATGTGGAACGGGTCGATGCGCATCAGCCGGCAGCAGGTGGCATCCACCGCCAGGGGGTCGCTGCCCGCCACCAGCAGGCCGGCCGGTTTCGGCTTGCCCTGAACCGGGCCGTTGCCCTCCATGGCCAGAATTCCATCCACCAGGGCGAACTGCCGCGGGAAAAGCGCGTGCAGGTCGGCGATGGATTCATCGATGCCGGCCCAGTGCAGCACGTTCTTCGGCCAGCCGTACACCCCACCGGGAACCACGCCGAAAAGATTCTTCATGGAGAGCGTCGCCCCCACCCAGTGGTGAGTTTTCATTTTGGGCAGCGAAACCAGCAGATCGGCGCCCAGCGCGGTATTCGGCAGATAGAGTTTCCCCAGGCGCGAAAACTGCCGCTTCGGATAGACCTGGCTGACATCGTCGAGGTTCAGGTCGGTGAACAGATCCTCGAAGCCCGGCACCGCCTGAAAATATCCTGCGCCTTCGGCCATGTCGAGCGTCTCCCGGCGGTGGCCGGGTCCTTCCGCGATGCGCACGCTGGCCGCGCCCATGGAACGAAAGGCCTCGTAGACGGCGTGCACGAACAAAGGATGGGTATTGATGGCGCCGGCGGGCTCGAATTCCACCAGGTTGGGCTTGAGCAGGACGTTACGGCCGCGGACGTCCAGATGGTGCGCGCCCAGGATCTCCCGCATGGTGCCGTAGAGTTGCTGATCGTACCGGGTGGCGCGGGTGATGGAAACCCGCGCGGGCTCGACAGCCGGCCCCAGGCCGCAGCCCGCCAGCACGCCGGCGGACGCGGCCGCCCATTGCCGCCGCGTAATCCGGCGCGCCCGTTTATCCGATTCCTGACCGATGCGCTGCTGTTCCATGATTATGCCCGGAAAGTCACGCCCAGAAAAACCCGCTGCCGTCCGTGTGGTTCAGCAGAAGGTGGATCGACCGCTCGCAAGTGGTGCGGCACGCCAGGCCCGCGTCCGGCCGCGTCTCTGCCGGAAGCCGGCCGTGCGCCAGCAGGCCCAGGCGCAGCCAATTAAAGGCATCGGCGGAGCAGCACTGCGCCAGAAACCGGCTCGCCACCGCCAGCGAAAGCTCGACCTTCGGCGACCGCACGCCGCGCAGAGCGACTAGCGCCATGCCGGTGGTTTCCGGATACGGGTCCGAATCGTAACCCAGGGGGCGAGCCGAACCGTGATTCCAGCCGCCCGTGCCGCACATGCGCTGGAGGAGGAAATCGCGGCCGGCGGCGATCCGCTCCGCGATGCGGCTGGCGGGGTTGCGGCGGCGCTCCTTTTCCAGGGCGAGCATCGCCACCGAAGTGGGGCCGACCCAGGCCGCGGCTCCGGGCACCCACGGCCAGCCCGCGAAGTCCTGCTCCGGCGGTATCGAGGCCCCCAGCAGGAACTCCCGCACCCGGTACGCGAGAGTGGATTCGCGCCCCACGGTGCCCATCAGCCAACTGATGGCCGCGGCGTGGCGTTCCTGGCCGAGCAGCTCGCCGGGCAGCAGGGCTACCAGTCCCGTCACCCACGTGCTCTGGTCCACGGCAGACTGCGGCGCCCACCCGCCGTCGGCGCGCTGGGCGGAGTGCAGCCAGCGGAATCCGCTGCGCGCAGCCTGGCTCTCCCCGGCCGCCAGCAGCGCCATAACGGCGTACACGGTCGGTTCAGTCCAGGACTTTCCACGATGGTAGGGCCAACCGCCGTCCCCGTTTTGTTGGCTGATCAGAGCGTCAATCGACATAGACACAGACCGGCAACTGGAATCATTCGTCGCCTTAGCGCACGGGGCGGCGGCGGCGCCGGGTGAGCAGCATCACCAGTGTGACGCCCGCTGCCAGCCACATCGAGCCTTCTAGAGCAAGTACCATGGCCTCTCCTTTCCTCAGACTCCCCCTTGGGGTCTCTTCGACCGCGCCCCAACGCCGAACGACGCCGATAAGGCCCCAGCCTTCCACCGGCGCCGGCCGGCGTTCCCGCGGCGCATCGATTTCCCAAACCCCACCGGTCTCCCGTCGCAAATTCTGTTCCCACCGCTTTGCCGCTCACTTCCGGTGGCGGCGCCCGATTGGGGGCCGGCGGTGTGCGGGATACCGCGCTAATTCTGCCTGCGTGCCCGGCGCCGTTTCAGAAACACGAAAAGGAACGTGCCGGCGCCAAGCCAAATGGCCGTCTGGATCAGGTGGTTCATGCGGTTCGCCTCCTTTCTGCTATCCGAGACTCTTCATCATCGGGAACAGATATTTGAAAATCTGCAAAATGCCCGGGCCGGCCGCGACGATCAGCATGGACGGCAAAATGAAAAAGAAAATCGGGAAGACCAGCTTCACGCCCACTTTGCCCGCCCGCTCTTCGGCTTCCTGCCGGCGCCGCGTGCGCATGAAATCGGAATGGGTGCGCAGAGATTCGCCCATGCTGGTGCCGAACCGGTCGTTCTGAATCAGGATCGCCACCAGCTTGCTTGATTTCCGGCTCGCCGGTGCGCTCGCCGAAGTTGCGCAGGGCGTCCTGGCGCCGCTTGCCGGCGCGCATTTCCAGCGTGACCAGCGACAGTTCCTCGCTCAATTGCGGGTGGCTCACGTCAAGCTCGCGGGCCACGTGCTGGATGGCCTGGTCCAGTCCCAGCCCGGCTTCCACCGAAACCACCAGCAGGTCGAGCGCGTCGGGCAGCGACAGGCGCAGGGTCTCCTGCCGGTGCTTGACCTTCTTCTCCAGGAAGGTGCGCGGCAGAATCCAGCCCGCGGCGCAGCCGAACACCAGCAGCGCCGACGTTCATGGCCGGGTTGTCGGGCATGTGACCTGCACCACCAGGCTCACGCCCGAGCATCACCAGCACGCAGATGATGCGCACGCCATAGAAAACCGGCAAGCGCGTTCTCGGAGCGGAAGCCCGCGCGGATCAGGGTGGTCTGCAGAGTGGCGACTTCCGCTTCCGAGGACGGCACGTTGGAGCCGATCCTGGTGCAGGAACGTCCACACCGTGTTGGTCTGCGGCTCGCGCTGACGGCCGTCAGGGCCGCCGCCTGCCGCTCGGCCGTGATCACCGGGGTCCCGCAGCTGCTTCAGGAAACGCCCGGGCCTGTAGTACAGGCGGTAGCCGACCCAGCTCAGCAACGGCCATCAAGCATCAGGAACGCGAAAATCGCGAATAACAGTGGATCAGCCATTGTCACACCTTGATTTGATGATCTTCTTGATGAAGATAATTGCCCAGGATCTGCGCCACCAGGCGCCGGCGATCATCTTCTTGCCGTCCGGGTCCGCCGCCATGCCTTGCAGATAGCCGGGCGCCACCACCAGCAGTCCGAGCATGGTGGCGATCGGCAGCACGGTCAGAATGCGTGGCGGTCAGGCGCCCGTGCGCGCTGGCCGCCTTCACCTGGCCCTTCAGCCGGAACCGCTCGCGGATGACGTAAGCCAGGCGCGGACAGGATTTCGCTCAGGTTGCCGCCGGTCTGCTTCTGCAGCAGCACCGACGAAGTGAAGAAGCGGCACGTCCAGCAGCGGCACCCGGTTGGTGAAATTGCGCAGCGCGATATCCAGCGGCGCGCCCAGGTTCTGCTCGTTGAACAGCGTGCGGAATTCCTGGCCCAGCGGGTCGGGCATCTCCTCGCCCACCATCTCCAGGCTGATGGTGAAGGCGTGGCCGGCGCGCATCGAGCGCGCCAGAAAATCCAGCGCCTCGGGGAACTGCTCCTCCAGCTCGTCCAGCCGCTTGGTGCGCTTCTGCGCGGACGTAAACATAGGGCAGCGACGGCCAGCACCGCCGGCCAGCGATGGCCGGCCAGCGGCCCGCCCAGCAGCGAGCACGAAGCCGAGCCCCGGCAATAGCCATCAGCCGCCATGGCCGCACCATCATCGTGATCAGCTGCCGACGTCCAGTTCAGACCCGGCCTGCTGGATCTGCTCCTGGGCGTGCCGGGCGAAGTGCAGCGATCTGAGACCAGTCGCTTTGAAGCCGGCGGGCTTGTCCGGCTCGATCTCCTTCAGCAGGTTGGTGATCGGTGACCACCTGCTCGCCCGCGGCGGTCTGCAGCATGTTCGCCACCTGCTTCTTGCGGCGCGGCGTCGAAGAACTTCAGCCCCACGCTCACCGCCAGCAGGATCAGCGCGAAGACGACGACGAAAGGCGACGATGACTGCCGACGGTCATCAGTTGATCTCCACCACGGTCTGGAACAACTGCGGCGGCAGAGTGATGCCGCAGGCCTTCAGCCGCTCGTAGAACTTGGGCCGGATGCCGGTGGCGCGGAAGCGGCCCGGTCACTCTGCCGGCTTCCGTGATGCCGGTCTTTTCGAACAGGAAGATGTCCTGCAGGGTGATGATGTCCTGCTCCATGCCGACCACTTCGGTGATGTGGGTGATGCGGCGGGTGCCGTCGCTGAAGCGCGACACCTGCACGAACAGGTCGACCGCCGAGGCGATCTGCTGGCGGATGGAGCGAATGCCCATGTTGGCGTTGGCCATGCCCACCATCACTTCCAGGCGCCCCAGGCCGTCGCGCGGGGTGTTGGCGTGGATGGTGGTGAGCGAGCCGTCGTGGCCCGTGTTCATGGCCTGCAACATGTCCAGCGCTTCTTCGCGCGCGGACCTCGCCCACGATGATGCGGTCGGGCCGCATACGGAGGGCGTTGATCACCAGTTGCGCGGATGTGGATGGCGCCGCTGCCTTCCACGTTGGCCGGCCGCGTCTCCATGCGCGCCACGTGCGTCTGCTGCAGCCGCAATTCGGCCGCGTCTTCGATGGTGACGATGCGCTCGTCTTCCGGAATGTAGCAGGAGAGCGCGTTGAGCAGCGTGGTCTTGCCGGAGCCGGTGCCGCCGCAGATCAGGATGTTCAGGCGCGCCTTGACGCAGGCCTTGCAGCAGCTCCAGCATGCCCTCGGTCATGGCCAGCTTGCGCCACCAGGTCCTCGCCCTGCAGCGCGTGCCGGCCGAAACGGCGGATGGAAAGCAGCGGGCCGTCCACCGCCACCGGCGGAATGGCGGCGTTGACGCGCGAGCCGTCCGGCAGGCGCGCATCCACCAGCGGCGAGGATTCGTCCACGCGCCGGCCCACGCGCGAAACCACCTTTTCGATGATGCGCAGCAGGTGCGCGTCGTCCTTGAACTCCACCGGCGTGCGGTACAGTTTGCCGCCCCGCTCCACGTAGACCAGCTTCGGCGTGGTCACCAGAATGTCGGAGATGGTGGGATCCTGCAGCAGCGGCTCCAGCGGGCCCAGGCCGAAGACTTCGTCCAGGATCTCCTCGATGACGCGGTCCTTCTCCACCAGGCTGAGCGGCGTCTTCTCTTCCTCCACCAGCTTGGCGACCGCGGCGCGGATCTCCGCGCGGACGCGCTCGCCGGCCATGGAGGAAAGCGCTTCCAGGTTGATCCGGTCCAGCAGCTTGCGGTGCAGCGTGAACTTCAGCTCCTGGTATTCCGGAGTGTAGCCCTCGCTTGGTGAACAGGCGGTTGACCCAGCCGGTTTCCCGGTTCTCGCCCGGTTTTGCAGCGGAATGTAGTCGCGTGTCGTCGCCATAGCATATGTCCCCGATTCTCCAATTCTCGTGCCCGGATCCCAGCGCCCTAGAACAGCCGAACTTCTTCTTGCTCGGCTTTTCCTCTTCCAGCCCGGCCAGCTTGCATGGCCAGCCTGGCGATCTGCTTGCCCAGCTCCGAGTTGCGGTTCAGCATCCGGCCTTCGGCGTAGGTCTCGTACAGCTCCGGATAATCGTTCGGAACCATGGCAAAAATCGGCACGCCCAGCATCTTTTCCAGCTCGCCCGGCGTGATGTCCAGCCGCTTGGGCGCGCGGTTGAGGATCAGCCGGATGCGGTTCTTGCCGTAACCGCTGTCGAGCAGCGTCTGCACGATCTGCTTGGACTGGTGCAGCGCCGGAACCTCCAGCGTGGTCACCAGGCAGACCTCGTCGATTTCTTCCAGCGCCGCCATGGCCAGGCGGCTCAGGCTGCGGCCCAGGTCCACCAGCGGTCCAGTCGTAATGCGGCCTGGCGAAGGCCAGCACCTGGCGCATCTGCTCGTCCTTGGGCTGCTGCTTGGAAGCCAGCGCCAGCGGCGAGGCGACGATCTCCACGCCCGGAATGCCGTTGGAGACCAGCGCCTTCCAATACGAGATGTCCAGGCGGTGCAGGTTGTTGACCGCGTCCAGAATCGAGTAGACCGACTTGGTCTTGGTGATGAAGCCGACCATGCCGGCATCCAGGTCGAGATCCGCCAGCAGCACTTTCTGGTTCTGCCGGCCCAGTTCCGCGGCCACGTGGCAGGCCAGCGTGGTGGCGCCGCATCCGCCCTTGGCGGAAAGAAAGCCGAAGCCTTGCCGCGCCCTTGGCGCCAGCCGTCGCGCCGCCGGCTGCGCTCCGCGGAGCGCTTTTCGAGCGCCTGCCGCAGCGGCTCGTCGCGCGGCGGAAAGAGATATTCGTTGATGCCGGCGCGCATGCGAGGACAGGATCGACCGATCGGCGTCCGCGGTGTTGTTCAGGGCGATCGATCATCGGGTCGCCGGTGGCGGCGCGGATGGAGGTGACCAGCCCTTCCAGCGGCTCTTTCCAATCGCTGATATCGACCAGCACCACGTCCGGCCGCATGCGCTCCAGGCGGTCCAGAAAATTGCTGAGATCGCCGAGGTCCTGGTGCTCGACGATGATGCGGAACGGCAATCGGCCAGGCAGGCCTGCGCCTGCTCCCAGAGTTCGCGGTTCTCGATCGCCAAAGCCGATGGTCAGCGGATACATGGCCCGTCCCCGCTCACTGTCCCACCGCTGCCCGACGCCGGTGCATGGCGCGAAGGCGTCAAGCCGGGATTGACCGGGGCCGCGGGAGCGGGCGTTACCGGAACCATCTGGAACAGGGCGTATGGCCGCGGCGGGTGCGGCCTGACCGGCCGGCGCTGCGCTGCTTCAGCAGTTCCACCGGAATGCGTGTCCGACGGCGGCTTCACCGGCACCGGCCCGGTCTTGTCCATGCCCGGCTGCGACACCGGGATCCCGCTGTCGGTCGGCAGGAACGGCTTCGGGTATTTCAATTCGGGAAGCTTCCCGCCCGCCGGGATCGGCCGCACGAGTTCCGGCGTGATGATCACCAGCAGCTCGGAGTTGCTGCGCGTGGTCGACTTGGATTGGAACAGCTTCCCAGCACCGGAATCTGGCCGATACCGGGAATCTTGGAAAGGTTGTCGGTGGTCTGGTTGTCCAGCAGGCCGGCGATCACAAAGCTCTGGCCGCTTTCCAGCTCGACTTCGGTCTGCACGCGCCGCGACGACAGGCCGGGCACCGTGAAGCCCTCGACCGTGACCGCGTTGGTGTAATCGAGCGAGCTGACTTCCGGCGCCACCTGCAGACGGATGGTGCCGCGCGGCGTCACCGTGGGCAGGAAATTCAGCCGCACGCCGTATTCGCGCCACATGATGCTGACCGCCTGCGTCGCCCGTGGAGGGCTGCACCATGGGAAACGGAAACTCGCCGCCCGCCAGGAAGCTGGCCGTGCTGTGCCGCTGATGGCCAGCAGGTTCGGCTCGGCCAGCATCTCCAGCAGGTTCTTGGCCTGCAGGGCCTGGATGGCAGCGGCAACAGGATTGATGTCGTTGCGGAGCAGAATGTTCACCGCCGTTCGCCGACGTTGAAGGCCCCGTTGCCGGTACCGGCACTCACGACCGATCGGCTGTCCGGTCCCGATATTCGACTTGCTGGTTCGAATGGCGCCGCTGAAGAAATTGAGCCCGACAGTTGAATAGCCGCCGAGCGGTCCACATCCGCAAACTTCACTTTCAACAGGACCTGCGGCTCCACCGGCGGCACTTCCACGCGCAGCAGGTTGACGGCTTTGCCCAGCGTGGCGGCGATCGCCATGACGCGATCCGCGGCGATCACGTCCTTCACCGTGCCGCGCACGAAGGCGGTGTCGTTTTCGAAGGTGACGTTGATGTCGGCGTTCGGGAAATCGCGCGCGATCTGCTGCCGCACCGCGTCCAGCCGCTGGCTGCTCAGCGCACCGTGAGATCGTAGATCAGGCGCGCGCCGTTCTGCTGCCAGACGATCAGCGAGGTTTCTCCGGGCGCTTTGCCGTTGATCAGCACTTCCTTGGGCTGACCGCCACCGCTTCCGCCAGGTCCCCGTTGGCCACCGAAATCCGCTCGATGCGCAGCGGGCTGTCGATGATCAGCGACTTGCCCACCGTGACCGTCAGCTTGCCCGGAACGCCGTTCTGGCCGGCGGACTGATCCATGGCTTGCGCACTGCCCTGCCGGGCCGTCGCCGGCCCCGGCCCGCTGGCCCGGCGCGGGCGAATAGCATAACCAGGATCCGCAAGCGGCCAGCGCCAGAAACGTGAGCGACATCCCGAACTCGTAGCACCTATTTACCCTCCCCGCCGGCGTGAACTTGGTTTCGGCCTTCTTGTTCCCGGAGATGATTTCCATGACGAACGGCGGTTCCTTCTTCGCGGCCGGCGCCGCGACGGCTATGGCCGGTCTTACCGGGCCGTCTGGCCGGCCGGGGATCGGGCTGCGTCGGACGGGGCTCTTCAGCTTTCCCCCGTTAAACAGCACCGCCATGGCCGTGCCCGGCGTCTTGGCGATTTCGTGGTCCAGCGGATTGCGCAGCACCAGCTGGATGGTGGTCTGGTTGCTCGCCAGGCTCAGCTGCTCGGCCTGCTCCGGCGTCACCAGCAGGTTGACCACCTGCACCGCGACCGGCTTGCCTTCGGCGTCCTTCTTGAAATCCTGTCCCGCCGAGAGCACTTCGAGGTTCTGCAGCAGCGTCCTGGTCAGGGTGCCCAGGTTGCCGTCGCCGCCGGGCTTGGTGCCCGAAATCAGCACGTCCACGTGCATGCCCGGCACCACGAACCCGGCCACGCCCACGACTTCGTTGACGCGCACGGCCACGGCGCGCATGCCCTGCGGAATCATGGCGGCCAGGCCGCCGCCGGCTCCCTTGGGCGCGAGCCGCGAATCGATCACCGGCTCCTTGGCGTAGATCGGGGTGATCACGCCGCGGCCCACCACGTCCTCCGCCTTGGTGGCGGCTCCCGCCGGGACCGCCCCCGGCCAGTCGGCCAGCTTGACGTCTTCTTCCTTCAGCACCGTGCCCAGTTCCAGATCGCGCGTCGCCAGGACAATCTGCATCGACGGCTGCGCCGCCTTGGCCGACTGCGGGCGGTTCAGCAGCAGCCGGTACAGCATCAGGCTCGCCACCGAAGCCACCACGAACGCGAAAATCAGAACCCCAATGAATCTTTTATTCATACTCCCGCCATCGCTCACGCTTCGGCCGGCGTCCAACCTGCCGCCGGGACAATCCCGAAGCCTCACTCTTCTGCGGGCTGTGCCGCAACGCGCCGGCTGAAACCTGTTCCCTCTGCTCCGGCGCGTCGCGGCCAATCCTGTCGTCTTGCTTGCTTGCATAAGTTCCCGCTGGCCGGTTTATCCGGCCACACCCGGAACAAGCTCCGGGAGGGGCATGCCGGCCGTAGACATGGGCCGCATACCCTTCCGGCCCTTAGCTGGCCGAGGTATTGGCAGCCGTCAACTGGCTGTTGGTGGTGGTCCAGATGCCCTTGATGCTGCCGCCGGCGCCCAGGAAAAGAGCCGCCGAAGCCAGCGCCACGAACGCCATGAGCAGGGTGTATTCGATAAGGTCCTGGCCCTGTTCGTCATTCCAGAAATTGCGCAAAAACGTCATTGTGTTCGCTCCTAAGTTTTTGAGTTGTTAAGTGCGGTTCGCTCGATCACGTGCCTCGGTTTTCGTGACCTCGCGATCACGGCTTGCTCCGCCACGGCTTGCTGTGGCGGAAACGGGTTTTGCCCCGGCGTCTCCGCCGAAGGCCGGAAGACCAGCGCGACGCCGTCGTCGTAAACGGCCCGCCAGCGGCTGGATTCCTTCAGCGCGCCGGCCAGCGGCGCATCCGGGGGCAATAAAATCGTGTCGACGCCGAAACGGCCCAGGGTCTTCTCCCAGCCGTACTTCACGTTGAGCACGTCGAGGTACTTGTTTTCGAAATCGTCGCCGTAAAAATCGCTGCGGCCGTCCACGAAGACCTGGTTCGACGGGTACAGGCTCCAGATCAGGTAGTCGCCCCATTCGTCGTTGGTGAAAATCCGCGCCGACGGATGGCTGCGCAAGCGGCCAGGGCCCCGCGGGATAGAAATTCGGATCGAATTCCGCGCGGAATTTCTTGGGCGGATTGGGCGCCCAGATCAGCGCCACCACCAGCGGCCACGCCCAGCGCGCTCACCAGGTGCCAGCGGCCCACGGCTTCGGTTTCGGCGTTTCTGCCGCCAGCCGGTTAAAGCGTGCCGCCAGCGCGCCGCAGCCAGGCGGCCACATTCCATTCCGCGGCCCGGTCCAGCCCATGCTGGAGAGCCTCGGCGGCCAGCGGCGCCGCGACAATGGCGAAGATCGGAATATTGCGCGCGGCCAGCAGCGCCCCGTGCGCCCACAGCACCAGCAGCAGCGCGTGTGCCGTACCGGCCCCGCCCCAGGCTGGAATACGCCGCCACCGCCCCCAGACCAGCAGCAGCTCGAAGAACATCGCCGCCGGGTGGTGGAAACTCGGCGACAGGAACTCCATGATGTGCTGCGCCGTTCCAGGGGTCGCGCAGGTACTGCGCCATGTGCACGTGCAGATGATAGGTGTACGGATTGATCAGGCTGGCGGCCAGGCAGGCGAACGCGCTCAGGAAATAGGCGCGCCCGCGGCGCCGCGCCCGTGCCCGTGAATCGGCGATCGGCCGTCAAAAAGAATTCAACAATTCGCCCGCGCCGTAGGCGGCAATCATCAGGATGCCGACGAAGAATCCGCCGTGCAGGTTGGTCCACAGGACCGTCGCCGCCGGCAGGATCGCCAGGTACGGAATGCCGGCCAGGCGCGTTCGCCCTTCCCGCACGTGCTCGAGCGCCGCGTAAAACAGCACCACGAAAAACAGCGTGAACAGGTGCGGCCGCGCCAGCCAGTGAATCGAAGAAGCGGCCGCCGCCATCATCGTGACGACAATCGCCACGATCGGATTCGACGTGGCGCCGGACCAGGTGGAACAGCAGCGTAAAGGTGATGCAAAGCAGCAGAATGGCGAAAACCACCACCGCGCGCAGCCCGCCATGGGCGTTCAGCCAGGCGAAGAGCACGTCGGACAGCCATTCCCACGCGAACCACGGATCGCCCGGCTTGGAGAAAGAGAAGATGTCGTGCGCGGCACCCAGTGGTTGGCGGTAATCCATTCGCCGGTGCGGATGTGCCAGCCCGTGTCGCAATCGCCCAGCAGCGTCTTCAGCGCCGTCCATCCGGCCGAACAGAAATACGATCGGCATCAGGAAGGCAAAGTCCGTGAACGACGGCAGCCACTTGAGCGCGAATTGGGAACGGCGGCTTCCATAAAATCCGTCACGCCATCCAGACTGTTGACCACCGGCGCCTGCGCCTCCAACACCCGCAGCCGGTCGTGGAAGGCCCGAAAATCCATGTAGTTCACACGCAGGGCCACGCGCGGATTGTCCGGCGTCCTGCGAAACCCGCGTCACCGTTCCCTGGCAATGAATGCATTTCTGTCCGAAGCCGTGATTGGCCGGCAATTCCACTTCGATCGTGAGGATCTGGCCCGGCACGGGCACGGCAGGGCGGAACCCTCGCCGCCCCACGCAACCAGCAACCCGCTTCGGCTGATGTTCTCCGTGTACATCGCGTTGCGCATCCACAGCGCCGGCGAGGTGACGTGGCACCGGAGCTTGATTTCGATGCGCGGGCTTTCACGCCGGTTGATGTTTTTCATTTGCTGACAATCGCGAATTTAGCGCCGAAGTTGCGTGGCATCAATATCGTAAATGGGCTATACCGTATATGTTTCCCAAGGTTAATCAGCCGGTTAAAAATACAAAAGAAAGGCGCGCGGCAACCTTTTTATTCATCGATATTTCACATATAAGTCAGTATTTTGGCCTGCGGGCAGCCGATAGAGGCCTGGCCGCTTAGAACCGGACACCGATACCCGAATTTGCGGGTAGAGGGTAATAGGCCTAAAATAACCGGAATTTCCCTTATTTCCGAGATCGGTATACCGTTGCAGCTCCCTCGCAACTTGCTGAAAATATTCTAGATATAAGTGTAAGACTTTCTGCCGCCACTAGTCTTGGCCGGGGGTTTTTAAAAAAAATGCAACCGAAATTAGCTAATTTTTCATTGACATTGGATATATTTCATTGGAGAATCCTGGTATGCAAGGATGAAGCGGCGCGAGCCCGGATTTCAAATGGAGAATTGCCCGCGAATTGACCGGCACGAAAAGGAAACGGAGAATGATGACGCGAATTCTTCTTTATAGCGACGAACCCATCCTGGCCAAGGGACTGGAATCGGTCTTGCGTCAGGTGGAAGGTTTTGAGTTGCTGCCGACGTGCAACACGGTGGCGGGTGTGGCCGATCAGGTAGCGCACGGCACGCCGGACCTGGTGCTGCTGGATCTCACCCCGGAGATCACCTTCGCCGTCCTGAGCGACATGAAGCACGCCATGGCCAGCACCAAGATCGTCCTGTGGGTCAATTCGATTTCAACCGAACTGGCTTTCCAGGCCATGGGACTGGGCGTGCGCGGCATCCTGCGCAAGACCCTGCCCACGGATCTCCAGGTCAAGTGCCTGCAAAAGGTCCAGGCCGGCGAGCTGTGGTTCGAAAAGGCCCTGACCGACAGCTTCCTGTGCGCCCGCCGCGTGGCCCTCACGCAGCGCGAAGGGCAGCTGGTCAGCCTGCTTTCGCAGGGGCTGAAGAACAAGGAGATCGCCACCACGCTGATGATCTCCGAAGGCACCGTGAAGGTTTACCTTTCCCGGCTGTTCCAGAAGGTCGGCGTGAAGGACCGCTTCGAGCTGGCCCTGTTCGGCCTGAAGAACCTGACCACCGGACAGCTTCCCACGGGAGACAGGAGCCGCCCCGGCGCGGTGCCCGGACTGCGCTCCCTGGTGCTGGAGCGCCCCGCGGAGCGCCCCGAGCCGCCCACCCGGTTCAGCGCGCCCATGCGTCCGTTCATGCCCCGTCAGTACTAAGTAAACCTGCGAGATCAGCAATCCGGCCGGCGCGGGCCGGATCGCGTGGGCAGACCGTTCTCTTTCCGGTCTGCCTGCGCGGAACCCGGGGGGCGGACGATGGAATGCGATCGTCTTCCCCGCTCAGACCGCACGCGCCGGTTTTCATCCTCCCGCCGTTGGCCGGCCCCGGCCATCGGCGGCTTGTCTGCGTGCCCCAAAACCCCCGCGCGCCTCTTAGTATTTCCTTTGTAAGTAACTAAAAAAGAAACTAACTTTGGTGAAGCGTCGCTTACTAGCCATATCGATTATTGCATCCAGGTGCCGGACGGTATTCAATCGTAACGTTATCTATGCGCCGAAACACGTTTCTGATCTCGATTATGATGGCGGCCGGGTGCATTGCGCCGGCGGCCGCGGCCAGCTTCGGAACGGTGGTTCCGGTTGTGGGAAGCGCCTCCGACATCGCCCTCGATGAAACACGCGGCAAGCTGTACATAGCCAACTTCACGTCCAATCGGATCGACGTGCTCTCGACTTCCGACAACATTGTGCACTCCTCCATTAACCTGCTGAAGGTGCCGGGTTCGATGGCGCTCTCGCCCGACGGGCGCTTCCTGCTGGTGACCAACTACGGTCAGAATTCCACCAACCAGGGCGGCATGACGTTGATCGACCTGACGTCCAATTCCCAGCAGACTTTTTCCACGGGCAATCCCCCGCTGGGAGTCGCGTTCTTCTCCACCGGCAGCGGCCAGCTGGCGCTGGTGGTCACCACCACCGCCATCTACTTGTTCGATCCCATCGCCGGGGCGCTGCAGCAACTCGCTTCCTTTTCCAACCTGGCGATGACGTTGCCGGCGCCCGCGGCCACGTTCCCCGGGCAGATCGTGGAGACGGCGCTCGCCACTTCCGCCGACCACATGCACGTGTGGGGGGTGGCCAGCGCCATCGCCACGCAGACGGTGCCGCAGTTGATTTTCAAGTTCGACGGCGCCACCGGGCTGCTCACCGCCGATGGCTGGCTCACTTCCCCGCTGCTGCTGCCGCGCGTGAGCACGGCTTCCGACGGCTCCTGGGCCATGATCGGCTGGTCCGCCTTCGCCCCCACGCTGTGCAGTCCCGGCCCCAACTTTATGATCCGCTCGCGCTATCCGCAGGCGGTGCCGGCCACCAACATCACCGGCCACGCCATCGATTCCGCGAACAACATCTTGTATGCGCAGATCCCGGATCCCAACCAGCCGGCAGGTCCTCCTTATTCGGCAGCCAAACCGCCCACGCTGGCCATCATGGATGCCGATAACCTGACGGTCCGCGACAAGCTGATCCTTCCCGAAAGCATGACCGGGCGGGCGATTTTGAATGCCGCCGCCACCGTCCTTTACAGCATCTCCGACAGCGGCGTGATGGTGCTGCCGGTGGGATTGCTGAACCAGAGCCACCGGCTGACGGCCTCCACCGAGGATCTGTTCGTGCAATCCAGCTTTTGCACGCGCAGCGCCATCCAGCAGACCTTCAACATCACCGATCCGGGCAACAACAGCACCGATTTCGCGATTTCCGTTGCGCAGGCGGGCGTTACGGTTTCACCGATGTACGGCACCACGCCGGCCACCATTACCGTCACCGTCAACCCTTCGGCGGTGGCCAGCACCTCCGGAACCCTGGCGGTGCCCATCCAGATCACATCCGTTTCGGCGGTGGATGTGCCGCCTTCGGTGCGCCTGCTCATCAGCAGCCCGGACCTGGACCAGCGCGGCGCCGTGGTGGACGTTCCGGGGACGCTTACGGACATTGTGGCGGACCCGGCCCGCAACCGCTTCTACGTCCTCCGCCAGGACAAGAACGAAGTGCTGGTGTTCGACGGCAACACCAATACCGAGATCACGGCTCTGCGCACCGGCACCACGCCCACGAACATGTCGCTGAACTCGAACGATACCGCCCTGATTATCGCCGACAGCAACTCCCAGCTGCTGTACCAGTACGACCTGGATACGCTGCAGGAGATGCGCCGATCATGCTGCCGGCCAGCCACTACGGGCGCTCGGTGGCGCAATCCAACAACGCCACCCTGGTGCTGATTGAGAACGACACCACCCAGGACTGCGCCGGCTCGACCGGCGCCAGCGTCGCCTGCGCCATGGACAAAGTCGACTACCTGGGCGGATGCGCCTACCGCCTGCCCACGCTGGGCGTATTCGCGAACGACAACACGGTCTTCCCCGCCACCAGCGTGCTGGCGCCCACCCCCGGCGGCACCGGCATTCTGGCGGCGTCCCCCTCGGGCAGCGTCATGCTGTACAGCGCGCAAAGCGACTCGTTTGTGGTGTCGCGCCAGGATTTCAAGACGCTCTCCGGCGCCTATGCGGCCAGCGATTCCGGCGGGTTCGTGATCGGCGACAACGTGTTCAATGCCTCGCTGGTGCCCATCGGAACTTTCGATACCTCGGTAGGGAACACCATGGGGTTCGCCTTCACCGGCCAGGGCGGGGCGGGCTATCGCGTGAGCGGATCGACCGCGTCCGGCCCGGGCGTGATCCAGGATCTGCCGGCGGCGGTGCCGGGCGTCGATGTCAATCCGGTGCGCGTCACCGAAGCCCCGCTGTTTTCAACCGCAAACATCCCGTTCGTACGCACCGTGGCGCCGATGGGCAACAGCATCGCGGTGCTGACCACCTCCGGCGTAACCGTGCTCCCCTCCAGCTATAACGCCCCGGTTGTGCCGCCGTCGATTTCGGCGGTGGTAAGCGCCGCCGACGGCAGCAGTTCCATGGCGCCCGGGGGCCTGATCAGCATCTACGGCTCCGATATGGCGGCCACGAATATGGCCACCTCGACTATTCCGCTGCCCACCGCCCTGGCGCAATCGTGCCTGGTGATCAACGGAAATCTGACGCCGCTCATATTCGTTTCCCCGTCGCAGATCAATGCGCAACTGCCCTCCAACGTGGATGGGACGGGAGACCTCACCATTCACACTCCGGGCGGCGTGAGCGGAGATTTCAACTTCAACGTGAACGCCACGGCGCCGAGCGTGTTCCAGTCGGGAACCGCGGGACCGCTTACCGGCCTGGCCACCATAGTCCGCGCCGAAAACGGCCAATTGGTCACACCCACCAATCCAGTCCACTCCGGCGACACGCTGGTCATCTATCTGACCGGACTGGGCGCGACTGCTCCGGCGGTGCAGGACGGCATGGCGCCCCCGAACGGGACGTTGGCCAGCGCTATCCTGACGCCCACGGTCACGCTCGGCGGCGATTCGCTCGGTGTTTTGTATGCCGGCCTGGTGCCCGGGCTGGTCGGCGTCTACCAGATCAATGCGGTGGTGCCGCTGCACGCACCCCAGGGTCTCACGGTTCCGCTTGTGATTTCCCAGGGCCAGGCATCCACCACCGTGGGCGTACGGGTGGTCAATTAACGGAGACGAAATGAAGACGCTTGGGCTATCTCTTCTGATTCTGGCCGGTTCGTGTTTCGGCCAACAATGGGAATTCGGCGGCACGGCGGGGGCGAGCTTTCTCCCGACCCTGCCCCTCAGCAGCGCGGCGGGGTCCGCCAACGCGGGATTCCAGCCGGGCTTTTCCGCCGGCGCGTTCGTCGGCCAGCGCTACAACGCGCACATCAGCGGCGAGGTGCGGTATACGTTTACGCAGAGCAATCTGCAGCTTTCGAGCGGCGGCACCACCGCCTCGTTTGCCGGCAACGCCCACGCGGTCTATTACGACGTCCTGCTGCACACGCGCGCTACCGGCGAATCGCGCAAGCAGTACTTCGTGGCGGTGGGCGGCGGCATGAAACTTTTCCGCGGCACCGGCGCGCAAGAGGCCTACCAGCCGCTGAGCCAGTTCGCCTACTTCACCAAAACGCAGAAAGTGGAGCCCATGGCCAGCTTCGGCGCCGGCGTCCAGTTCGGCCTTTCGCCGCACCTGAACCTGCGCGCCGAATTCCGCGATTTCCTGACGCCGTTCCCCACCGCGCTGATTACCCCGGCCCCCGGCGTGAAGATCGGCAATTGGCTGCACGACATCGTGCCCATGGTCTCGATCAGCTACGTGGAGTAGACTCCGCTTCCCTGCTCGAAACCCGGCCGCGGCGGATCCCCTTTCCGCCGCGGCTTTTTTTGTTGGTGCGTTGCGCACGGACCGCTACCGGTCCTCGATGGCAGCCCGAAGTCCCGCACGGCACACTGTATCTCCACGACCACAGTTTGACCGCCTCAAGTGGCGGGATCTAAAATGGATGACAGCCGAACAGCCCTGTCCAGTGTGGAGCGGTTTGCGAATGAGAGTTACACGCCTTACGATTTCCGGTGTTGCGCTGGTGATTGCGATCGGTCTTTTCGCCGCGGGCCAGCAGCAAAGTGACGACCAGAACAAGCCGGCCACCGACCAGAACAAGAACGCCAGCGACCAGAACCCGGCGCCGGCACGCGAGACGGTCGCCAGGCCGCTGACCGAGAGGGAGCGGAAGAAGCGCGAAGCCAAGCTCAAGAAAGAGTTGGAAACGCCCTATCGCAAATGGCTCAACGAGGACGTCGTCTACATCATCACGGACGAGGAGCGGGCCGCCTTCAAGAGACTGCAGACCGACGAAGAGCGCGAGCAGTTCATCGAGCAGTTCTGGCTGCGCCGCGACCCCACGCCGGACACCGTCGAGAACGAATTCAAGGAAGAGCACTACCGCCGCATCGCCTACGCCAACGAGCATTACGCCTCGGGCATTCCCGGCTGGAAGACGCGACCGCGGCCGCATCTACATCACCTACGGCCCGCCCGACGAAATCGAATCCCATCCCTCCGGCGGCACCTACGAGCGGCCTCCGGAAGAGGGCGGCGGCGAAACCTCCACCTACCCCTTCGAGCAGTGGCGCTACCGCTACATCGAGGGCATCGGCAACAACATCATCATCGAGTTCGTCGACACCACCATGTCGGGCGAATACCACATGACCATGGACCCGTCGGAAAAGGACGCGCTGCTGTACGTTCCCGGCGCCGGCCTCACCCTGATGGAGCAGATGGGCATGTCCGACAAGACGCAGCGCTTCAACCACACCGACGGCACCCACCTGGGCATCCGCGTTCGGCGGCGCAGCCGGAGAGCATGAACGAGTTCACCCGCCTGGAGCAGTTCGCCAAACTGCAGCAGCCGCCCAAGGTCAAGTTCAAGGACCTGGAAGCGGCCGTCGAATTCGCGCATCACCTACAACATCCTGCCGATGAAGGTGCGGGTGGATTATTTCCCGGTCACCGATGCCTCCGTGCTGACCAACATCACCGTCCAGTTCGACAACAAGGACCTGCAGTTCAAGGCCAAGGAGGGCGTGCAGAAGGCGGCCGTCAATATCTTACGGCCGCATCACCACCATGACCCGCCGCATGGCGGTGTCGCCGTTTGAAGACACGGTGACGGTGGACGCGCCCACCGAGCATGCTGCAGGAATACGCCAAGAACAAGTCGATCTACCAGAAGACGGTGCCCCTGCAGCCCGGCACCTACCGCCTGAACGTGGTGGCCAAGGACATCGTGGCCGGCAACATGAACAATTACGAGGTGGCCATCACCGTTCCGCGGCTGGATCCGGACAAGGCCTCGCAGCAGCACCTGATTCTGGCCGACCAGGTGGAGAAGGTTCCCGCCCGCAGCATCGGCGCCGGCATGTTCGTGATCGGCGGCACCAAGGTCCGGCCGCGCGTGGACGACATTTTCAAGCGCGACGAGAGGATGGGAATTTACATGAAGGTCTACAATCTCGGGACCGACGAAACCACCCACAAGCCGGCAGGCGAAGTGGAATACGACATTGTCAGGAAAGGCAGCAACGAGAAGATCGCGATCCCTGAAGGAGAACCTGGGCGAGATTCCGGACGCCTCGGCAAGCCAGGTGACGATGGAGAAGTTCCTGAATCTAAAGGGGCTGGATCCCGGCCAGTACACCGTGAGACTGAAGATCACGGACAAAACCAAGAAACAGGCCCTCACCAACTCGGCCGACTTTACGGTAACCTAGAGCTGAGAGTCTGCATCGGGTGTAGGCAGGAGCGTCACGGATTTGAAAGCGAAGACGCACAACACGGCCGCTTGCCTGGCGTTGGGACTGGCTGTGCCTGGCCGCTCCCGCAGCCGCCGCGACCGGCGTCGACGGTTAAACTGGCGGGGGCCATCGCGGGGATCGTGAGCGATCCCGGCGGCATCCCGCAGATGGGCGCCACCGTGGTCCTCTTCAACCGGCAGGACCGGCCGCTGCAGAAACTCCAGACCGACGATCACGGCGAGTTCCGGTTCACCGGGCTCTTCCCGGACATGTATTCCGTGCGCGTTTCGCTGGCCGCGTTTTTCCCCGCGTTCAAGCGCGGCATCCTGGTGCAGCCGGGCATGCGCAGCCTGCTGAACGTCAAGCCTGAGCGGCCTGTTCAGCACCATCCAGCTTTCCTACCCGGCGCGATCGAAAACGGCGGCGTGATGAGCGACGACTGGAAATGGGTGCTGCGCAGCGCCGCCTCCACCCGTCCCGTGATGCGCCTGCTGGATAAGCGGCCGCTGGCGGACACAGCCGTCGCTGGTCCCGCCGGATTCCGACACCGCCCACGCGTCCGCATTTCTCCGATACCCGCGGAATGCTGAAGCGTTTCCGGAGGCTCGCTGGCCGATGCCGTCACCAACGAGGCGGACATGGGCACCGCGTTTGCCCTGGCCTCCACCTACGGCAACAACCTGCTGCAGGTGAGCGGGAATTTGGGTTACGGGTCGCAGACCGGAGTGCCCGCCACCGCCTTCCGCACCAGCTTCAGCCGCAACTTCGCCGGCGGGAACCCGGAGCTCTCGCTCACCATGCGGCAATTGTACCTGCCCGCGCGCCTGGGTCCGGCGCTGGCGGGCAATGACAGCGCCCTGCCCATGCTCCGCTCCATGACCGCCAGTTTGGACGACAAGAAGCAGATCGCCGAAGACGTCACCGTGCAGTACGGCTTCACCCTGGATTCGGTTTCGTTCCTGGACCGCCTGAACTACTTCAGCCCCTACTCGCGGCTGACCTGGACAACGCCGGATGGCGGCCAGTTGATGGCAGCCTATACCTCCGGCAACGCGCGCCCCGACCTGGGCGGCAATCCGCTCGAACGATTCCGATTTGCAGCGCGGGCTGAGCACGCTGGGCGCAATTCCCGCGCATCTCGCTCTGGAATTCCAAGCCGGCGATTCAACGCGGCAAGGAATACGAGCTGGCTTATATCCCGCAAAGCCGGATCGCGCACTTATCGCATGTCGGCCTACTACGAGCAGATCGATAACGCCGACGCTCTCGGTGGTGGCGCCGGGCGCTTCGTTCGCCGGCGGCGATCTCCTGCCGGATCTGTTCACCGGCAACTGCCATATTCAACATCGGCGAGTATCACAACTCCGGCTCCAATGCCGCCGTCACCCAGAATTTCGGCGAACATGTGAGCGCCACCCTGATGTTCGGTTCGCGAAGGCGCGCTGAGCGTGGCCCGGCCACGAGCTGGTCAGCAACAGTCCGGATGAGCTGCGCGAAATGTTCCGCGCCGGCCGCCGGCGACGCCGCCACCGCTGCGCGTGACCGCCACGGTGCCGCGGCTGGGCACGCGCATGAGTCGCCAGCTACCAGTGGGCACGCCGCCAACGCGCCCTGGCTGATGGCCGGGCAACCTCTACAGCACCCAGGACATACCGCCCGCTGCCCGGTTTGAACCTGCACTTCCGCCAGCCGCTGCCCGCATCGGCGGCCTGCCGTGGCGCATGGAAGCCACGGCCGATATCCGCAATATGCTGGCGCAGGGATACTGCTTCGCTGGGCATGGCCGGCGGGCAGCGCATGCTGCTGGTCGATACGCCGCGCTGCTTCCGCGGCGGCCTCAGCTTCATCTTCTGATTGCGAATCGACGCGCACCACTCCTTCTCCGCCCGCTACCCCTGGACCATCTGGAGACCATCCTGAAGCGCAACCGCTTCGAGGGCTCGCATCCTGGTGGGCCCGCCCGTGGACGCGCCGGATTTTGTCCGCGGCTTCATCGTGCCGGCGCACGGGTTCCGCGACGCATCCGCGGATTTGCGCGGTTCAGGTTCGCCGGCTATCGGAGCTGGAGCAGGCGCCTTCGCATCTTCCGCTCGACTTGCTGGATTTGCTGCCGCACGTGCCCGAAATCGCCGCGCGCTTTCCCGGCCGGTCGCTGGCCATCGACCATTTGGGCGCACCGCCCGCGGAGGAATGGCCGCGGCTGATGGAAGCCGCCGCGCAATTCCCGCAGGTCTGCTGTAAACTGAGCGGTCTGGCCATGTTCGGCTCGCCGCGCAGTTACGTGCAGCACGCCCTTCGCCTGTTCGGCCCGCGCCGCCTGATGTTCGGCAGCGACTGGCCCAACGGGCTTCCGCGAATTGACCTGGAAGGCCGGCCTGGCGCTGTTCACGCAATCCATCGGAGCGCAGAGCATCGAGGCGCGCGAGGAATTGCTCGGCGGCACGGCGGCGCGGTTCTATGGAATCTAAGCCGGGGGCCGGGGAACTGCGGCGCACGGCTGTCTGCGCGGCGCTGCTGGTGGCCCTCAATGCCGTGCTGGTCGCCCGGCTCTTCCGCATCGGGTACACCCGCGAAATGGGGTCGATCGAAGCGGCCTTCATCGGCCTGGCGCGCTATATTCGCGATTATTTTCCGGACCTGCGCTGGTTTCCTCTCTGGTACGGCGGCATTCCCTACCCCGATTCCTATCCGCCGCTCCTGCACCTGGCCGTGGCCGCGGTGGCCGCGCTGTTCCGCATTTCCCCAGGCCTGGCCTATCACGCCGTGACGGCGGCGGTTTATTGCCTGGCCCCGGCCGCGCTGTTCTGGGCCGTGTGGCGGCTGGGCGCCGGGCGCTGGCCGGCCTTCACCTGCGCGCTGCTCTATTCCCTGCTCTCGCCTTCCTGCTGGCTGGTGCGGGAATTGCGCGCCGATACCGGCGGCTGGTTCGGCCCGCGCCGCCTGGTGACGCTGGTGCGCTACGGCGAAGGGCCGCACCTGGCTTCGCTGCTGTTTCTGCCGCTCGCCATCGGCCTGCTGCACGTGGCCACCCAAAAGCGCCGGCCGCTGTACTATATGCTGGCGGCGCTGGCCACGGCCGCGGTGGTGCTCAGCAACTGGATTGGAGCCTTCGCGCTGGCGCTGGCGGCCGCGGCTTATGTCGTGTCCTTCGGCGGATGGCTGCGGGCCGTGGCCATCGGCGCCTTTGCGTACGCCCTGGCGCTGCCGTGGGTCACGCCTTCCACCATCGCCACCATTCGCGCCAATGCCCCGTTGGTCGGCGGCAAGTTCGAGCCCAACCTGAAACTGGAACTCCTGTTCGTGCTCGGCTTTGTGCTGCTCGCCTGGGCCCTGGCGCGCGCCCGGCTCACGCGGCCGGCGCGCTTTGCCATTCTGTTCCTCTACGGCACGGCATTCCTGGCGCTGGCAGGATACTGGTTCGACGTCAACCTGCTGCCGCAGTCGAAGCGTTACCACCTGGAGATGGACATGGCGTTCTGGGTGGCCGCGGCGTTGTGCCTGCCGCGCCTGCCGCGCTTTTTGAGCCACCGCTCCGTTACCGTCGCTGCTCTGCTCGGTTGCGCCGCCTGTGCGGCGGTCCTTCTGCACCAGCGCTCGATGGCGCGTAGGCTGGAGCAGCCTATCGAGATCCGTTCCACCGCCGAATACGAGATTTCCACGTGGCTGGGCGCGCACATGCCCGGCCGCCGCGTCTTCGCGCCCGGCACCGTCGGCTTCTGGATGGACGCCTTCAGCGACACTCCCATGCTGGTGGGCGGCTTCGATAACGGCATGCGCAACACCTACCTGCAGAATGTGATTTACGAGATCTACGCGGGCGACAAGCAGCAGGTGATGCTCGATTTTCTGGAAGCGTTCGGCTGCGACGCCATCGTGGGCGACGGCCCCGGCAGCCGCGAGGTGTACCATCCCTACGCCCATCCGGAAAAATTCGCCGGCATGAAAGAGCTGTGGCGCGACGGGCCCGAAGTCATCTATGCGGTGCCGCCGGCCGGCGCCTCGCTCGCACATGCCGTGCGCCCGGAAGACCTACCCGCCACGCGGCCGCCCGGCTACGACACTGCGCTCCTCGCGCCCTATCTGCGCGCCCTGCGCGACCCCGCGCTGCCGCCGGCTTCGTTCCGCTGGACCACTCCGCACAGCGCCGTGATCCACGGTGACCTGCGCCCGGAGCATCTGCTTTCGATCCAGGTGACCTGGGACCAGGGCTGGTCGGCGCGGCTCAACGGCGAACCGCGCCGCACCTGGGCCGATGCGCTCGGCCAGATGGTCATCGCGCCACACTGCTCCGGCCCCTGCACCGTGGAACTCAGTTATGATGGTGGCGCGGAGATGCGCGCCGCGGTATGGACCAGCCGGCTTGCCTGGGCCGGCGGAGTGCTGTGCATTCTTCTATGGCGAAAACGTTCGGGTTCGATGAAGACGAGCTGAAGCTGCTGCTGGTGGCGGTGCGGCAGATGCGGCGCACGTTCGAGGCGGTGCGTAAAACGGACCCGGCGATGGAAACCTACGCCCAGCTCTACGATCAGCTCTTTGAAAAGCTGGTCGACATGGCCGGCCCCCTGCCCGACGAGGTCAAACTGTAATCACCGCCGCGCCATCCACCGCGTCGCGCCGCACGGCATCGAGCGCCGCGGGCGCCTGCTCCAGGGAAAACGTCGTCACCTTCGGCCGCAGCCCGATCTGCGCCGCCGTTTCCAGGAAATCGCGCGCATCCTGGCGCGTCATATTGGCCACGCTGCGGATCTGCCGCTCGCCCCACAGCAGGCTATCGTAATCGAACTGCGGCATGCGGTCCAGATGGATGGCGTTGATGGCCACCACGCCGCCCTTGCGCAGGCTGGCCAACGCGGCCACCACCACGTCGCCCGAAGGCGCGAAGGTGATGGCGCGGTCGAGCGCCGCCGGCGGACGGTCGTTTTCGCCCCCCACCCACTCGGCTCCCAGCGATTCCGCCAGCCGCCGGTGCGAAGCGCCGCGCGTCGAAACGTACACCTGGCATTTCCAGGCGTGCAGCACGGCGATGGCGAGATGCGCCGAGGCGCCGAATCCGAACAGCCCGACCCGCTCGCCCGGTTCCACTCCGGCCACCCGCAGGCTGCGGAAGCCGATGATGCCGGCGCACAGCAGCGGCGCCGCGTGCAGGTCGTCGAGCGCGGCCGGCAGCGGAAACACGAAATCGGCGCGTGCCAGCGCGTACTCCGCGTAGCCGCCGTTTACCGTATAGCCCGTAAAGGTGGGCGCGTCGCACAGGTTTTCCATGCCGCGCCGGCAGTAGGGACAGGTGCCGTCCGTGCCCCCAATCCAGGAGACGCCCACGCGCGTGCCTTCCCCCACCACCTCGCCCACAATCTGGTGGCCCGGAATCACGGCCTCGCCGAGCGGCGGCAGTTCCCCATCCACAATGTGCAGATCCGTGCGGCACACCCCGCACGCGCGCACCCGCAGCAGAACATGGCCGGGCGCGGCTTCCGGCCGGGGCCAATCGGCCAACCGGAGTTGTCCGTGGCTTAAGACCGCGGCCCGCATCGCATCACCCGTACGCCCGTTTCGCTGCCGATGATCGCCTGCTCGGCCATGCCGAGGAATATCCCGTGCTCCACCACTCCCACCGTGCCGTCCAGCGCGGGCGCCAGTAGCGCCGGTTCGTGCACGGAAGGAAACAGGCAATCCAGAATGTAATGGCCGCCATCGGTCAGAAACCCTTCGCGCAGCTTCGGCTCGGCGCCCAGTGCGCGCAGGCGGCGCGCCGTCGATTCCCACCCGAACGTGACCACTTCCACGGGAATGGGCCGCTCGTAGGCGCTGAGCCGCTCCACCACTTTGCTTTCGTCCGCGACGATGACCAGACGCCGGGTGGCCGCCGCCACAATCTTTTCGCGCAACAGCGCGCCGCCGCGGCCCTTGATCAGCGCCAGGCTGCCGGTCTCGATTTCGTCCGCGCCGTCCACCGTCAGGTCGATATACTCGTGCGCCGCCAGCGTGGAAAGTTCGATTCCCCACTGCCGCGCCAGGCCGGCCGTCTTCTCGGAGGTCGGGATGCCGATGATTTTGCGCCCGCGGCGGCCGATCGCCGCCACCGCCAGGGCGGCCGTCGACCCGCTGCCCAATCCCACCACCATTTTGTCCTCGATCAGCGCGGCGGCGGCTTCCGCGGCCGCGGCTTTGGGATCCATACAATCTTCCTCGCTGTTCCGGCGCGTCGTGAAAATAATTCGCCCGCCCGCTTCCACCGCCGCGCTTCAACTGTTCGTATTTCCCAAGATTACGCCAAATTCAATGCTGGCGGCGCTGCCGTTTCGGGCGGCGCGACACACCCCACCATCGTGGGCCTTCGAAGCTGGCGGCATACGTGCATCCCATGAACCGATGCGAATTTTTGGCATTGCACTGGTCCTGGCGCTTTCGCCTTTTGCGCTCGAAGCGCAATCGCCGGCGGTGGACTGTTCGAACAGGACTGCGCAGGATTATGTGCCGGTGACGCGCCAGGACCGTTTGGGCGATTACATTCGCAGCGTGGTATATCCGCAAGCGTTTCTCTTTGCCGGCGCGCTCGCCGGCGTCGAGCAGGCGGAGAACTGGCCGCACGAATGGGGTCAGGGCTCCGCTGGTTACGCGCGGCGTTTCGCCGACTCTTACGGCAGCCATTTCATCACAGTTTCCCTCGAGGATGGCCTCGGGCTCGGGTTGGGCGAAGACAACCGGTTTTACCGTTCCGGCCGCCGCGGATTCGCAAGCAGGCTGGAATATGCCCTCACCAGTCCGTTTCTGGCGCGGCGTCCGGACGGGTCTCGCACCCTTTCCATTTCGGCCCTGGCGGGCGTTGCCGGAGGCTCTCTCATCCAGGCGGCCTGGCAGCCGCGCAGCAGCAGCGGAATTGGCTATGCGGCCGAATCGTTCGGCCTGACGTTCGGGTTCCGCATGGGAGTGGACATCGTGCGCGAGTTTGCGCCCCGCGCCGTAACGGATCGTGTACGATGAAGCGCCTGCTCCTTTCCGTGCTGGCCGCGCTCGCCCTGGGCCGCGGCCAGGGAAGCGCCAACCGCACCCTGCCGCGGCAGGAACTCCCTAAAGTGCTATGGCAGGCCCCCCGCGCCGCCACGGAGCAGGATTGGGCCTGCACCTTCGCCGGATGCGACCACGCGCCCGCGCCGCCCTTCCGGTTCCTCAAAACCGAGAGCGGAGGCAGTACCGCCAAAATCTCGATTAAGGATGCCAATGGCCGCACCTTCAGCGTCAAATTCGGGGGCAAGGTCATCCCCGAGTGCTTTGCTTCGCGCTTCGTCCCCGCGGTCGGGTACACGGTGGAGCCTTCCTATTTTGTCGGCCCCGGCAGAATCGAGGGCGTGCCCAAGCTGCACCTGGTCGACAGCTTCGTGAAGCCGGACGGCACTTTTGCCCGCGCCCGGTTCCAGCTCCGCGATCCGCGGGAACTGGAGTTCCGCAAGGATGAGGCGTGGTCCCTGGTGGACAACCCGTTCCGTGGAACCCCGCAGTTGGCCGGTCTGCGGGTCGTCCTGATCTTGCTTTCCAACTGGGACATCAAGGATTCCCGCCGCGGGCAGGACATAGCCAACACCGCCGTCTTCCTCTCGCCCAACGCAGGCCACCCCGAACTTCTTTACAGCTTCTTCGACTGGGGATCCACGCTGGGGCGGTGGGGAGGGATAATGAACCGCACGCGCAGCGACTGCTCGGGGTTCGCTCTGCAAACTCCGGCTTTCATCACCGGCGTACGCAACGGCGTCGTGCAATGGGGGTATACGAGCAAGCGGACCGATATTACCCAAGGCATCACGGTGGCGGATCTCCGCTGGCTGGCGCCGTATCTCGGAGCCATAAACGCCGCCGAAATCCGCCGCGGCCTGAAGGCCAGCGGCGCTACGGACCGCCAGGCCGTGTGCTGGGACGGCTCCCTCGAGGACCGCATCCGCCAGATCCAAACCGTGGCCCGGCTGGGGCGCTACTGGCGCTAGTGTGCATCGGTGCTCGACGCCATTTACCTTCCGCCGCTAACTTCCACGCCCGTGCGAACCGCCGTGACTTAGCGGATCCGCCTTTGGAAATAAGCGCGCTGCCGTACGACTATTAGCGTACTGTCTTGGCGCTAACAGGCCGTATAGGTCGCGCTGGCACCAGCTAACTGAATTCAATATAATCTGAGCGTAGGTCGCGCCCTTCGGGAGTATTCCGGCGGTAGCCTGCCAAGACTGAATCCTCCGGCCGGACATCCGCGGGTGTGGCGCCAACGCCTCGGGCCGTATCTCCCTGATCCGCAATCCACAGCGAGCACGATCCGGGCTTTTCCCGCTTGCGCTGGCCCGCTCCCCGCACCATCCGCCCGCCCGCCGGCGAAACCGGGTGCGAACCTGCACAAACTCATTCCGCGCCAAAGAGATTCCAACAACAAGGAAGAGCAACATGCGACTGACTCGTCTGGTTATGACCGCTTTCCTGGTGGCAGCAGGCCTGGAGATGGCCTTCGCGCAGACGCCATCCGTCACCTTTCTGGGGATGGACACGACCACGCTCGGCAACTGGAAGGGCGTTTACGGCCAGGATGGCCAATATCTCCCCGATTTCCAAATGAACGTGCCTTCCTATACCGGCCTGAACCCCATCCAGGACAATCAGAGACTGCTCGACATCTGGAGTTGCTGGGCGACACCTTGCGACCCGCGCGAGCCCTTGAAGATCCAGTACTCGTACAGCTCCGCCGAACGCGTCAAGTCCTACTTCTACAATCGCGACTACGCAGACTTTCAGGTCAATACCACCGACGGCCAGACGCACCGCATTGCCCTCTATTTTTGCGATTACGAATTCTACGGGCGCTCTATAACCTTGACCGTTCATAACACAAATACGGGCGCGACGTTAGACACCCGTACTCTGGCCAGCTACTCCGGCGGCGTGTATCTGGTATACAACTACACCGGGAATGTCGATTTTTGGATTGCGGACAATTTCCCGCTGACTGACCTGATTCCCAATGCCACCGTGAGCGGATTCTTCTGGGGCGGCAGCGGCGGCCCGCCCACTCCCACGCCCACGGCGCCGGTGGTCGGCTTTGACCCGACCGGACCCGCGCCCGGATCCACCGTTTCGGGCAACGTCTCCCTGCAGGCTACCCTGGACAGCATGCCGGGCGTCACCACCGTCCAATACTATCTGGACAACAACCCCCTGGGTTCCCCGCTCTCGTTCTTCATCACGGATATTCTGGCGGACCCTGTTCCCCTGCCTTTCAACTACACCTGGAACACCGCCACCGTGGCGGATGGCCAACATACCATAACTGCGAAGGCCACCGATGCCAACGGGGTCTCGACTACATCCACCGGCCTGCTGCTCATCACCAGCAACGGTGTCGCCAACCCGAACCCGATCCTGGTGGTGAATTCGTCGACCCTGAATTTCACGGCCACCGCCGGAGGATCGAATCCGCCATCGCAGAGTATCCAGATTTCGAACGGCGGAGGCGGCACGCTGAGCTGGTCCACCGGCACCGACCAGACCTGGCTTTCGATATCTCCGTCTTCCGGCACCGGCGGCGCCAATCCCAACGTCTCCGTCAACATCAACGGCCTTTCGGCGGGAACTTATGTCGGACACGTTACCATCACCGCAACCGGCGCCACCGGCTCCCCGGCCACGGTGACGGTAAATCTGAGCCTCGCCTCCTCCACTCCCACCCTGAGCGTCACGCCGGGCCCGCTGACATTTAACGCCACCGTGAACGAAGGCAATCCGGCATCGCAGCCGATTTCCATCTCCAACACCGGAAACGGCACGCTCAACTGGTCCACCCATACCGACGAAACCTGGCTTTCGGTTACGCCGTCTTCCGGCACCGGCGCCGCCAATCCCAACGTATCGGCCAACATTAGCGGGCTCTCCGTCGGGAATTACACCGGCCACGTCACCGTCAGTGCAACCGGCGCCAACGGATCTCCGGCAACGGTAACTGTCTACCTGAATGTGAACCCGGCGGGTGCGGGCCCGACATACATTTACGTATCCGATCCCAACAACCGGCGCGTCCAGCAGTTCAGCGCCAGCGGCGCCTGGGTATCGTCATTCACGCAAAACCTCTATTACCCGGTGGACGTCGCCACCGACGGCTCCGGGAACGTCTATGTCGCGGATGGCGCCCTGAATGTGGTCCAGAAATACAGCAGCAGCGGCACATGGCTCACCACCTTCGGCAGCGGCACGCTCAGCACGCCCACCGGGGTGGCCGTCGACTCCACGGGCAACGTCTACGTGGGCGACACCGGCAACAACCGGGTGGTGGAGTTCAGCCCCGGGGGCAGCATACTCAACACCTACACCGGCCTTTACACCAGCGGGGGCTACCTGGGCGTGGCCGTGGATGCCGGCGGGAACGTGTTCGCCGACGATTATTACAATGGCCGCCTGAAGAAGTTCGCCAATAACGGCACCCTGCTGGCCACTTTCGGTTCCGGTTACTGGGCGGACTACCCGGGAGATATCCAGATCGATAGCAGCGGCAACGTCTGGGTGGGAGACCCTTACCGGAGCGGCCTTCAGGAATTCAGCAACAGCGGCGCTCACCTGGCCTCTGTGCCCGGCTCCTGGGGCTATTTCGCCATCGACGGCAGCGGCAATTTCTGGGGGAGTTGCGGCTACACCTTCTGCGAGTACTCGAGCGCCGGCGCCCTGATCCTGACCGGAGGCAGCCCCAACGGCGGCCAGTTCGGAAACGGCTACGGCAGCTGCAATGGATGCACCGAAGGCGTGTCCGGCGTGGCCGCCAATCCGCCCGCCCAACCGTAGTTTAAAGAGGTCGGCCGATGTGGGCCAGGCGGTTTCGCCTGCCAACTACCGCCAGGCGAAACCGCCCGGCCCACTCTGTCGCACGGCCGCGTTTCCGGCGCGGCCGCCCGTATTTTGGATGCGATAGCATAGAAGCATGCGCTCCTATCTAGCGGCCACGCTTTTGTTGTCCTGCGCCGCTCTTGTGGCACAGGACATCCGCCCCAAGGACGTTCGCGAGATCGGCAAGGGAGGCGTCAGCTCCATCCCTCGCCTGCAGGAACTGCTGCAAAATCCGAACCGCGAGATCCGTGTCGAAGCCGTCAAACAGCTCACCGCCATCGGCACCCAGCATAGTCTCGATCCGCTCATCGCCGCCACCAAAGACGCCGATCCCGATGTGCAGATGCGCGCCACCGACGGGCTGGTCAACTTCTATCTCCCGGGATACGTGCAGACCGGCATCGGCGGCTCGCTGAAGCGCGTCGGCACCGGACTCAAGGGCCATTTCACCGACACCGACGACCAGGTGATTCCCGCCTACGTCATCGTGCGGCCTGAGGTCGTCGCGGCCCTGGGAGCCCTGGCCAAAGGCGACGCCAGCACCGACGCCCGCGCCGAAGCCTGCCGCGCGCTCGGCATCCTCCGCGGACGCACCGCCATCCCCGACCTGATCGAGGCCGCGCACTCCAAGAATTCCGACGTAATCTTCGAATCGCTCATCGCCCTGCAGAAGATCCGCGACGAATCGGTCGGGCCGAAGATCGAATTTCTCTTCCACGATCTGGATTCCCGCGTGCAGGGGACGGCGCTCGAAACCGCCGGGCTGCTGCGCGACATGACCGCGGTGCCCTCCATTTGCGGATGTGCTCAACCGGGCGCGCGATATCAAGGTGAAGCGCTCCGCCCTGACCGCCCTCGCCATGCTGCCCGCCGATACCAGCCGGCCTCTTTACCAGCAGTATCTGCACGACAAGGACGAAAGACTGCGCGCCGCCGCCGCCGAGGGCTTCGGCCGCCTGCACAATCCCGGCGATCTCCCCACGCTCGAAAAAGCCTGGCAGGACGAGACGAAAATCCGCCTCGCCTTTCGCTGGCTTTCGCCCAGGTCATGCTGGGCAAGACGGAAATCAGCGAGTTCAGCCCGCTCCAATACCTGATCAACAATCTGGATTCGGCGTCTTACAAGGGTGAGGCGGTTCCGTTCCTGGTGGAGTTGGCGCGCAATGCGCAGGTGCGCCAGGCGCTCTACCCGACGCTGGCTTCCGGCACCAAGGACGAGAAGATCGGCTTGGCTGGCGTGCTGGCGCGCAGCGGCGACCAGGCGAGCCTTGCCCCATTGCAGAAGCTGACCAACGATCCCGACGGAGATGTCTCGAAGGAAGCGCTGCGGGCGGTGAGAGTTTTGCAGGCGAGATTGCCAGGGTAGGCCAGCCGGCCTACCCCGCTTGCTACTTCGCTTTCTTCTGCTTCTGCTGGCCGACGCGCACCTTGAAGTGCAGCACCTTGGATTCCTGGAATGCCTTGTGATCGTGGCGTGCCACGGCATCCGCCAGGTACTTGTCCACGTTCGCTTCTTTCGGCAGGACGGCCATCAGCGTGAAATTATCGTTGCAGGTCGGGCAGAAAGGCCGGAACCGCTTCACATTCGGAATTCCCATAACTACCTCAGTCTAGCACGTGCCGCGTGCCGGCCCGTGCCGTAGCCGGTTCTGCCGAACCCGGCCCGCGGCCCGAAGTTACCGTTGCCGCCTCAGCCTACGAGTTCCACCGGATCCGTGGTCGGCATCTCCAGCCAGCCCTGCTGCGGCACGGCATCCAACGGCAGGCCGCCCTGCCAGAGCGAAAACTGGAACCGCAGCCCGGCGCCGCCCGCAATCCCGACGGCCGCCAGCGGAATCCGCGCCTCCAGCACCCGTCCCAACGCACACTCCACGCCCGGGGGCGCTTCCGCTGCCGCCGTGCCGCAAGCCGATCACCAGCGCCGTATCCTTTGAGCCATCCATCGTCCGCACCATCAGGCGCGCCTCCGCGCCCTCCGCATCCGGCTCGCTCCCCGGCCGGAAATCCACCCGCAGATACAGGTTCTCGCCGTCGCTGCCGTACAGCACTTCCTTCACCAGGAATTTCCTTCCGTGCATGGAGCCGGAGCGCTCATCCACGCGGTAGCTGCCCGCGCCGATCCATTCGAAATACGAAGTGACTTCGCCGTCGATCACCGGCGTGATCGGCGCCGGACGGCGGCGTCACCAGTTCCGGCACCGCGACGCGCAGAATCGGCCGCGAAAGCTCCTCGGGCGGCGCCAGGTTCAGAAAGCGGTAGACGTTGGCCAGGTGGCTGCGGTAGAGCTGGTCGAATTCCGCGCGGTTGGCGGAATCGTGCTCCGGGCCGTACCACCAGCACCAGTCGCTGCCCTCGGCGATCAGCAGCTCTTCCATCGCCAGCCGGCGCTGCTCTTCGGAAACGCCCGTGGTCTCGTCGTAGGTCTCGCGCGCGCGCAGCAGCTGCGTCCAGGCCTGGTTGTCCTCCTCGGCGCCGATCCACACGTCGAAATTGGCGTTGATCCAGGAGCCCGGGAAGATGTGGTCGAGCGGCTCCGGCGCCATCAGCCCGCAGCGCCTCGCTCACCGTCACGGCGCGCATGCCGCGGGTCCTGCGGAGATGCGCCGGTACAGCTCGCGCAGGAACGGCCGCCCGTTGCGGTCGTAATATTCCCAGGCGTTTTCGCCGTCCAGGATGATGGGCACCAGCGCGATCGCGGCCGCCGGCCAGAATGCCGGCGCAGTTCTCGCGGATGCGCCGCAGAAAATCCGCGGCCGCGGCGTGCGCATCCATTTTCGAATACACGAAGCCGATCAGGTCGCTCAGGAAATGGTCGCGGAAAATCACCCCCAGCCGCCCGCCTCCCTGCCGCCACTGATAGGGGCGGTACAGGCCGTCCACGCCCACCGTGCGCCCCAGCGTGCGGTTGAGCACGCCGCTGTCGGTGGCGGCCCATTCGAATCCCAGCTCGGCGGCGATGGTGAAGAGCTTCGTCCGAAACCGAGCCTTCCGAGGGCCATAGCCCCGCCGGCGCCGCGCCGAAATATTGCTCGATCGTATTCGCGCGCCATCGCCAGTTGCCGGCGCGCATCCTGCGGATAGCGGAACCGCGGCGGCAGCGGCACGCCGGGATGCGACACGGCGGCGATATTGGAATCGCACAGCAGCGGCAGAATGGGGTGGTAGTACGGCGTGGTCGAAATTTCGATCTGCCCCGCCGCCGCCAGCTTGCGGTACTCCGGCAGCACCTGCCCGACGATCTCGCGCTGCTTTTCGCCCATGCGGCGCTGGTCCGCCAGGGTGAAGTCGCGCCCCCGCCGCATCCAATCGCGCACCTCGGGGTCGTGCTCCTGAAACTCCTCGTCGAACCAGGCGAGCTGCGACCACATCTGCAGATCGCGAAAATCCTGCACGCCGAACAGGCTGCGCGATCCGGAATTCTTCTGCGCCTGCCAGGCGTCGAACAGCTCGCCGTAGCGCGGGTAGCGGTGGATCATGTGCTGCGGATCGGAGTAGAAGGAGTGCCGCAGCAGGAACGCGCGCTCCTCGCCGCTCAGGCTCTCCGCCGGCTTCAGCGCCATCTGCAGAAACGGGTCCACCGCCTTCCCCGACGCGTACTCGGCGACCTGCGCCATCATGGACGGCACCAGGTTGAACGTCTGGTGGACCTGCGGGAAACTCCTCCAGCATCCGCACCATGCCGTAGTAGTCCTTGAGCGCGTGCATGCGCGTCCACGGCAGTTTGTACTCGCCCGGAGATCAGGTCCTTATAAAACGGCTGGTGCATGTGCCATAGGAAGCACAGATAGATTTGCGGCATAGGCGGCTTACGAGGATTCCTGTTTCACCGCGGAGACGCGGAGAAAACGCGGAGGATCATTTTGAAAGAGCCTCCGCGCTTTCTCCGTGCCCTCCGCGTCTCCGCGGTGAGTAGAAACCCTCGTTCATCTTCCGAAGTAGCTTCGGACCGGCGGCGGCGGCGCGTCCTTGCGGATGGCGCGCCACAGGACGTCGTTCAACTCGTCGTCGTCGTTTTCGTCGGCTTCGTCGAAATTCATGCGGTTGGAGGCCACCGCGCCCGGCGCATTCGCGCGGATTGCGCGCGTCGAGCGGATGCGCGGCTTCTCGGCCGTGTAGGGCGCCGGGTCGGCCGTCTGCTGGAACGGCGCGATCATCGGCCGCGCGCGCCGCGTCGAACTGCGTCATCGGGCGCAGGCCCAGCAGCAGCTCGATGGTGCGCAGCATCGAGTCGGTGTTGTACATGGTGCTGTCCACCACGTGGCGCTTGACGTAGGGCGAAATCAGAAACGCCGGCGAGCGGTGCGAATCCACGTGGTCCGGGCCGTTCTGCGCGTCGTCCTCCAGCACGCAGATCGCCGTGCTGCCCCAGAACTGCGATTTCGAAACCGCCTCCACGATCATGCCGAGCGCGTAATCGTTGTCGGCCGCCGCGGAAAGCGGCGCGATCTTGCCCGCCGCCGTTCCCGACGTGTGGTCGTTGCCCAGCCGCATCACCATCAGCCGCGGCATGTCGCCGCGTCTTCTCGAATTCGGCCAGGTCGTCGAGGAACGTCTTCGCGCGCTCCACGTCGGGGTAGTCCAGGTCGAAGCCGCGGTAGTAGCGGTTGGTCACCTTGCGCCAGCACCGGGTCGCGCACCTCGCCGATCTGCTCCGCGCCCGGCGCGGCGTCCTTCTTGTTGTCCACCATGTAGCCGAAATTGCGGATGCGAGAGGCCCGCCGCGTGCGCGTTGGTCCAGATGTAGCCGGCGGGCGGCAGCGAGGCCGGGTCCTGCTCTTCGAAATCGTAGAGCTTGCGCCGGCCGGCATATTGGTTCGGCCACAACTTCTGCACGTAGTCCGGCGCGATCGCCGCGGTCGACCAGTTGTGCCCGTCGGCGCTCACGTCGGCATTCACGTAGAAGTTGTCGAGCAGCACGAATTCGCGCGCCAGCTTGTGGCCGTTGGGCGTGACGTTCTCGCCGAACAGCACCAGCGACGGGTCGCCGTTGCCTTCCTTCATGTCGCCCAGCACCTGGTCGTAGGTGCGGTTCTCCTGCACGATGTAGATCACGTGCTGGATGGGCGGCAGCTTGCTGGTCTCGTCCAGCTTTTCGTCGCGGTAGGCCGAATTGGCCAGCGCCTGTCGCGTCCAGCCGTCCAGTTGGTCGTCGTGAACGGCTCGATCCACGAGGCCGTGCCGGTCTGCATGTAGCCCACGTATCCGGGCCGCACGCCGGGCTCGTTGTGCACGCCCACCGGCGCTTAGCCGGGTTCGGACCGTCCGTGAGGTCGGGTAGGAGCGCAAGCCCTTGCCGTTGAGCACCACCAGCGTGCCCGAAGGCAGCACGCGCACCGCCGTGGGATACCAGCCGGTGGGAATGAAGCCCTCCACCGTGCTGCGCTCGCTCGAGATATCCACCACCGCCGCCACGTTGGCATCCGAGCAGGCCACGTACAGCCGCTTGCCTTCGCGGATCGAGCGCCAGCGCCGAAGGCGTCATGCCCAGCGGCTGCCGCGGCGTCATGGAGACGTTGATGCTCTCGACCACGCTCAGATCCTTGGCCGGCGTCACGCCCACCGCGTAAACGTTGTTGGTGTTGGCCGCGGCCACGAACAGGCGCGCCGCCAGGGCCGGCTCGTCCGCGTCGGCATCCGGCGGTCCGCCGTTGCGCCACACCATATCGGTGGGATGCGCGCCGATCCGCACCGTCGCCAGCGGGCTGCCGTCGTCGGCGTCGTAGTGGCCCAGCGTGCCGTCCGCCCAGTGGGTCACGAAGAACGACTTGCCGTCGGGATGGAACAGAATGCGGTACGGCCGCCGGCCGGTCTTGAAGCGATTGATCACCATGCCCGATTGCGGATTGATCACCACCACCGAATCGTGGTACAGGTCGGCCGCGTAGAGCAGGCGGCCGTCCGGCGAGAACGCCACGTCGCCGATGAAATCCCGCACCGTCCGCTTGCGCCGCGTCCACCACCGGGAACATGCGCGCCGGGCTGCAGCGTGCCGTCGGCGAACGTGAATTCGAACACCGACGCCTTCGAGCCGCCGCCCACGTAAACGCGGTTCCCGCCCGGGCGCAAGGCCAGCCCCAGCCATCCATCCGGCACGCGCTGGCTTGCCCAGCACCGCGCCCGATGCCGCATCCAGCACGGTGATGCTCGGCGGCCGGTAGCCCGCGTTCAAGCACCAGCAGGTACTTGCCATCGGGCGAGATGCGCTGAAGACATGGGCAGCGTGTCGAGCGGCACCTGCTTGCCCACGGGCTCGAGCCTCCATCCGCTGTTGAGCAGAAATCCGCCGCCTGGAAGCGGCCCGACCTGCTCGCGCGGAGCCGGTTGCGAGCTCAGCAGCGCCGCCAACACAACCACGCCGGCCGGCAGGGCTACCCGCCAGAAAACACTCCTTAGGGTGTGGTGCATAGATTCACTTCATTGTACAAGGCTTCCTCTTACGGCATTCACCCCAAGCGCATTAGATCCGCGTATCTGAACGAACCCGTGGCAATTTGACGCCGGTAACATTCTTATAAAATTGTCGGAATCGGTGGTACCTTGATGGCTACTCCCCGTGGTACTGGAGGGACGCACCATGTGGTGGGAAGGGAAAGAACGCGAAGACATCGAGCGCGAGCTCCTGGCGGCACTGTACGAGGCCCGGCTCGCCTACGAGCAGGCGCGAACCAGGAGCATGGAGGCCGCTGCCTGCGCCGCCGATACCGCTCCGGGCACTCCGGACGGGGTTCTCGCCTGCAAGCTCCTCATCCGGCAGAACGCTGCTGCCAGCCGCGCCCTGGGCCGGTACCGGCAGGTGCTGAGCTGGTTTACCGAATTTGCCATTACCGGCAAAACACCTCCGGACGACAAACTCTCGTGAATCCCCGTGGCTTCGCGCGCCGCCCGGGCCTATCGTCAAAACGCGTTCGCGGGCGCCGGCGGCTTCGCCTGCATCCGGTTCTCTGAGCGTGGCGCCGCGCGTCATCCCCCGCACCACGCTAGAATTGTCTTAAGGCTTATGGAACAGCCCGCCCCGGCCCGCCCCGCTACGGCGCGGGAAATCATACTCGAGATTGTGCGCAACATGCGCGACGGGTTGGAACCGCTGCATTATTCCACCCTCCCGCCGGCTGTCTACCACGTGTATCTGCACGCGGACGATCTCGACCGCCTGTGCGGCATCGTGCCGCGAATTGTGGAGGAGGCGCGGCAGGCGCTCGATGGCGAAATCGCCAAACTCAACCAGGCTTCGCTCGCCGAGCGCTTCAAAATCTCCCGCCGCCACGAGCCCAAAATCGCGCCACCCGACGCCGGCTGGCAGATCCAGATTCTGGAAAACACCGACGATGGCACCGCGCCCGGCGACATCGTCATCCACTCCGAGCTGGCGCTGCCGGCCAAAGCCGAGTTCGGCGATGGCGCCATGACCAAGCGCATCGCCACCCGCCTCACCGCGGCCGCCCAGACCAGCTCCCACAGTTACGAGCCCGTTGCGCCCGCCGCCGCGCCTGACGGCACTGCCTACGCCGTCATCGAGTACGAAGACAACGGCGGCCGCAAAAGCTACCGCATGAGCAAGGAGAGCATCAAGGTGGGGCGCGGCGGCCGCGGCTATTGGACCGACATCGCCCTCGATACCCTGCCCGATGTTTCGCGCGAGCACTTCGCGCTGCGGCGGGATGCCTCGAATGGCCAGTTCTTCCTCACCGACGTGAGCCGCCTGGGCACCACCATCAATGGCGAAACCGCTCCCTCCCGCGTCGAAACCCCGCTGCCGGCGGCGGCGCGCATCGGCCTGGCGGGCGTGCTGTTTCTGGAATTCCGCGCGGAGCCGCGATCGTAAGGGGAGCGGTGCCTGCATGGTGAAAACCAAAATCAAAGCCGCCGGCGCCAGCGACATGGGTCGCGTGCGCCACAACAACGAGGACGCCTGGTACATCGACGCCGACCGCGGCATCTACCTGGTGGTGGATGGCATTGGCGGCCAGGCCGCGGGCGAGAAGGCCGCGGAGATCGCGGTGGAATGCGTGCGCGCCCGCCTGGAGCGCCCCACCGGCGCCGCCGAGGAGCGCATCCGCGAAGCCATCGCCATCGCCAACCACGAAATCCTCCGCCAGGCCCGCGCCAATCCGGAGTGGGACGGCATGGCCTGCGTCCTCACGCTCGCCGTCGTCGAAGACGGCTCGGCTGTCATCGGCCACGTGGGCGATTCGCGCCTGTACGAGATTCGCGGCGGCGCCATCCGCAAGGTCACGCACGACCATTCCCCGGTGGGCGAAATGGAGGACGAGGGCGAGTTGAGCGAAGCGGAGGCCATGCGCCATCCCCGCCGCAACGAGGTCTTCCGCGACGTCGGCTCGGAGGAGCACGCTCCCAGCGATCCCGGTTTTATTGAGGTCGCGCGTATCCCCTTCGCCGGCGATAGCGCGCTCCTTCTGTGCAGCGACGGCCTCAGCGACCTGGTCCCCTCCGCCAAAATCCGCGAGACGGTGGAGGCTCACGCGGGCGATCCGGAAGCCGCCGCGCGCGCGCTCATCGACGCCGCCAACCGCGCCGGCGGCAAGGACAACGTGACCGTGGTCATCGCCGAAGGCGAGCGCTTCGCCTCCCCGGCAGTTCCCACGCCCACCCCCGCGCGCCGGCCTTGGCTGGCGGCCGCGGTCGCCGCCGTGGCCGCCATCGCCGGCGCCGCCGCCGGCATCGCCTGGCAGCACGCCCATACGCGTCCGCCCGTGGTGATCGCCCCCCGCACCCTCACCGTCGGCGCCGCGGCCCCCGGTGCTTACCCCACCATCTCCGCCGCCCTCGCCGCCGCCCGTCCCGGCGATACGGTGGACGTCCCCATCGGCGAATATCACGAGCAGGTAAACCTCAAATCCGGCGTCACCCTGCGCAGCCGTGTGCCGCGCGAAGCCGTGTTGCGCCCGCCCGTCATCGCCGAAGCCGTGCGCAACGCTCGCCTGTCCGGCTTTCGCATTCGCGGCGACCGCGAACTCGACAGCTCCGGAATCCGCGTTAGCGATTCCGAAGTCGAAATCGATGACAACGAAATTGAGGCCGTCGCCACGGGCATCCACATGAGCGGCAGCGCGCCCGCGGTCTTGCTCGGCAACGCCATCCACGATTGCGGCACTGCCGTTTCGGTAGACGGCCCGCTGCAGCCGTGGCTTTCCCATAACTCCTTCCAGCGCAACCTCCAGGCATTGTCCGCGCTCAATGGCGCCCGCCCCTCATTGATCGGTAACGTCTTCGATAAGAGCCCGCTCGAACTGCCCGCCGATATGGATTTGAAAGCGGTTTGGGAGAAGAACTTCCAGCTGGACGCGCGGCCCACCACCCATGTAGGGGCCGGCCATGCCCGGCCCGCGTCTAAACCCGAGGCTCCCCCCAAATGATCGCCCCCGCCCGCAACCTCGGCAAATACGAAATCCGCCAGAAACTCGGCCGCGGCGGCATGGCAGACGTATACCTCGCCCTCGACACCACTCTCGGCCATCCCGTCGCGCTCAAGATCATCGAGCACGCCGACGACGCCGATACGCGCGACTCCATCGAGGCCGAGCGCCGCGGCGCCGAATTGCAGGCGCAGCTTGCCGCGGTCGACGCCCACGTCGCCCGCATCTACGAAACCGGCGACCTGGAATCGTATTTCTACGTCGCCATGGAGTACGTGGAAGGCCAGGACCTGGCCGAACAGATGCGCAGCGGCGGCCGGCCCCGGCCGCTTCCGGTCGAATCCGCCGTCGATGTCGCCATCGCCGTGGCCGGCACGCTCGAAAACGCGCACAACCTGGAAGTCAACATCGGCGGCAAGAGCTTTCGCGGCATCGTGCACGGCGATATCAAGCCGAAGAACATTCGCATCGATACGCGCGGCCAAGTCCGCGTCCTCGATTTCGGCATCGCCAAAGCGCTCTCGCTCTCCCGCAAGCTCACCCGCAACGAGTTCGGCAGCGTGCCGTATTCCTCCCCCGAGCGGCTGGTCGCGGGCGAGGTGGATTTTCAATCCGACCTTTGGTCGATGGCCGTGATGCTCTATGAAATGGTGACCGGCCTGCAACCTTATCAGGCCGATACCACCGAGCGGCTGGAGCGCATGATTCGTTCCCGCATTCCCCCGCCGCCCGCGCCCGACCCCTGTCCCGAGCCGCTCCGCCGCATTCTGGTCAAGGCCATGATGCCGGAGCCGGAACTGCGCTACCCCGGCGCCCGCGAATTCGCCGACGACCTCATCATGTTTCGCACCGGCGGCCCCGTGCGCGCCATGGCCGAGGATCTGGACGCCACGCGCCGCACCGCCCCCCGCCCGCCCGAGGCCGACGAAACCCGCCGCAGCGCCCCTGCCGCCGCCGTCAAACCGCCCGATGAAGTGTTGAACTGGCCGCCCAAGGCGGTTCCCGTTCGCAAGCCTCGCGGGCGCGTCGCCCGCCGCGCTGTGCTCTACCTGTTCCTCGCCGCCCTGGTCTTCGCCGGCTGGGTATCGCTTTCCGGCTACCTGCTCTACAAGCGCGGCCAGAAACTCGAAACCGCCATTGAAACCGAGCAGGTCACCAGCCCCGCCGAGATTTGGACCCGCTGGACGGAACTTTCGAAGGACAATCCCTCGTCTCTATCTTTGCGGGGCGCGCGGCAGGCGGTGAAGCAGCGGCTGGTGGAGGCCGCCGACCGCGTCATTGCGAACTACCGCAATACGGGGGCGGTTTATGAGAACGGCTGGAAAGGGGCGCACGACGAGCTGATGCACGCGCTTTCGCTCGGGCCGGACGAATCCGTTCGCGGCAAGCTGCGCCTGGCCGAAGGCCACCTGGAGCGCATTACCGGCGAGGCCCGCCATCGCCAGGCGGATCTGAACGACGCTTTGGAAAAGTTCACCGAGGCCGAGCGCCTGCTCCCCGGCTCCCCCGATCCGCCGCTGGCAGAGGCCCGCCTGGAGCTCCAGTCGCTGCAGGATTTCGACCGCGCCTACACCGCCCTCCAGCTTGCCGAGAATCGCGGCTACGCCGGCAAAACCGAGCGCGGCGAATTGGCCGACGCCTATCGCGACCGCGCCAACCGCGAGTTCTGGAGCTCTCGCGATGTCCGCGATCTACCGCAAGAAAAGGACCTGGTTGCACGCGCCCGCGACGATTACCAGCGCGCCATGGATCTCTACCGCAGCATCGTTCCGTACGGCGATTCCGCCGCCTCCATCCAAAGCGTGCAGGAAAGCCTGGAAAGCGTGAATTTCCGCTTGAACGCCATCGAACATCCGCCCGCCGAGCCCGTCACTCCGCGGAGCATCCTGGAAAAGCTGCGCCACATATGGCGGTAACCCGCAGCCGCGCGGCAGAGCGAACCGCCATTCGCAAAGGGCAGGCGCGCCGGTGGCGCTGGCGCGCGCGCGAGCTCGCCTTCCTGGCCGCCGCCGGCCTGCTGGTGGCTTTCGGACTCCACCGCGTGTATCAGGTGAAATCGCCGGGACTGGCGGAAGCCGATCAGCAGATCGCCGCGCACCAGCTGCTCAACCTTAACGATCTCGGCGCGCGCGAGGACCTGCTGCCGGCGCTCGGCTTTATTTCCAGCCAGAAGGATCGCGACGAAGCCGCGCGCAAGATCTATTATCTTTCCGGCGGCCTGCCCAACGTGGGCGCCATTCGCAGCGCCGTGACCGCCGACCAGTTTCGCATCCTCAAGCCGCTGTTCATCGTGCGCCGCCCGGCGCAGTTCCGCTCCGCTTTCCGTCTTTGGATCGGCCTGTTTTTCGCCGCCTTCTTCGCCGCGCACATCTGGCTGAGCCTGCGCCGCTCGCGCGGCGACCCGTACCTGCTGCCCACTGCGCTCCTGGTCTGCGGCGCCGGTCTCATCCTCATGCTGAGTCTGCGCGACCCGCTGCGCGACCAGGCGCTCTACGCCGGCTTCGCCCAGGGCGTGGTGGGCGGCTGCATTTTGCTGGCGGCCCTGAGCGGCCTGGATTTCGAGCGCTGGTTCGGCAAATTCAGCTTCCTTCCGCTGCTGGCCAGCCTGGCCCTTTCCGCCCTGCTCATCGTCCTCGGCTACGGTCCCGGCACCAGCGACGCTAAGGTCAACCTCTTCGGTTTCCAGCCGGTGGAGATCATCCGCCTGCTGCTGGTCTTTTTCCTGGCCGGCTACTTCGGCTCGCGCTGGGACCTGCTCCGCCACGCGCGCGAAACCCGTCCCTCGCTGGCGCGTCTCACCCGGCGCATCGATATTCCGCCCGTCGAGTACAGCCTGCCCGTGCTCGCCTGCGTGGCCCTCACGCTGCTGTTTTTCTTCCTGCAAAAGGATATGGGGCCGGCGCTGGTCTTCTCCTGCGTGTTTCTGGTGCTCTACGGGCTGGCGCGCGGCAGCTTCTTCGTTCCCACCGCCGGTCTCGCCATGGTCGTGATGGGCTTCGTCGGCGGCTTCGCCCTGGGCGTGCCCCACACCGTGCGCGAGCGCGTCTCCATGTGGCTTTCGCCGTGGAACAACGTGATCCACGGCGGCGATCAATTGGCCGATTCGCTCTGGGCCTTCGCCACCGGCGGCCTGGCCGGCATGGGCATCGGACGCGGCGATGCGCAGGTGGTCCCCGCCGCCCACACCGATCTGATCCTCGCCGCCCTGGGCGAAGAATGGGGATTCCTGGGCGTGGCCGCGGTGTTTGTGCTCTATGGGTTCCTGGTCTGGCGCGCGCTGCGCATCGCCCTCCGCGCCCGCGGCGATTACGAGTTCTTCCTCGCCGCCGGCCTGGCCGCCGCCACCGCGCTGCAAATTCTGCTGATCGCCGGCGGCGCCCTCGGCGTTCTGCCGCTCTCCGGCGTGGTCACACCGTTCCTGAGCTATGGGCGCTCCGCCATGCTGGCCAATTTCGCCGTCCTCGCCGTTCTGCTCTCCATCTCCTCACGCGCGGCCGAAGCCGAGCCCCCACCGTCAGGGAGCGTTGCGCACCCCTTTCGCGCGCCCGTCGTCGCCGCCGCCATTCTCTTTGCCGCCTGTGGCGCCATCGTCCTCGCCAAAGCCGCTTACGTGCAAGTGGCCCGCAGCGCCGCTATCATGACGGACGGCACTCTTGTCGTCCAGGGCGACGGCGTCCGCCGCTACCAGTACAATCCCCGCTTTCAGGACGTCATGCAGGAGATCCCCAAGGGCACCATCTACGACCGCAACGGCCTGCCCCTCGCCACCAGCAATTGGGAGGACCTGGCAAAGCACCGCGCCCAATACCTCCAGCTCGGCATCGATATCGACCGCGCCTGCTCCAAAACCGAAAGCCGCCATTATCCCTTCGGCCCCCTGCTGTTCGATCTGCTCGGCGATCTGCGCACGCGCACCCGTTGGGGCGCTTCCAACACCTCATTTGTCGAGCGCGATTCCGCCCGCCGCCTGCGCGGCTACGATGAGCGCCCCTCGCTGGCCGAGGTCAGGAATCCCAAGACCGGCCAACTGGAGCGCGTCCTCCGCTACGATTACCGCGAGCTCGTCCCCCTGGTCCGCCACCGGTACGATCCGCAGAATCCGGCCGTAAGAAAAGTGCTCGACCGTCCGCGCGACGTCCACATGTCCGTCGACGCTCGCCTGGAAGTGCGCGTAGCCGAAATCCTGCGCAAGCAGTTGCAGGCGGCTCACCAGGACAAAGGCGCCGCCGTGGTCATGGACTCCGCCACCGGCGACCTTCTCGCCGCCGTCAGCCTTCCCTTGCCGCCAGATCAGAGCCGCGACTTGTCGCACGACCGTCAGGGAGCGGTGGGTTCGCCAGCCCCCGAGCCGGATGCCCCCATGCCGGACCCGGCCACCAACGCCTATCTCGACCGCGCCCGCTACGGCCTCTACCCGCCCGGCTCCACGTTCAAAGTGGTCACCGCCATGGCCGCCCTGCGCAAGGATCCGCAGCTCGCCCGTCAAACCTACGCCTGCATCCGCCTGCCCGATGGCCGCGTCGGCAATTTCATCAAGGGCTCGAACCGCCCCATCCGCGACGACATTCAGGACCACGCCCCGCACGGCACCCTCGACATGGAGCGCGGCATCGCCGTCTCCTGCAACGCCTATTTCGCGCAGTTGGGCACGTACAACGTGGGCGCCGAGCCGCTCTTCGATACCGCCAACCTGCTCGGCATTCTGGCCGCTTCTCCCAATACCGCGGCCCAATTGCGCAAATCGCTGCCGCAATCTTCATACGGCCAGGGCCAGGTGGTGGCTTCGCCGTTCCAACTGGCGCGTGTGGCCGCCACGGTTGCCAATGGCGGCGCCATGCCGCAGGGCCGCTGGATTGCGGATGAAACCAACTCCCGCGTGGCGCCGCCGCAGCCCGTCCTGCCCGCCGACCAGGCGCAGCTTCTGGCTAAATTCATGCGCGAGGTGGTGACCTCCGGCACCGGCACGCGCGCCGCCGCGTCGGTTCCCGTGGCCGGCAAAACCGGTACCGCCGAGCTGGCCGACGCTCCCTCCCACGCCTGGTTCATCGGCTTCGCGCCCTATGGTTCCCCGGCGCGCAAAATCGCCTTCTCCGTTCTGGTGGAAAATGGAGTGTACGGCGGCACCGCCGCCGCGCCGGCCGCGGCGGAAATCGTCAACGCCGCCGTGAAGCTCGGCCTGATTCACCCATGAGCCTGTTCTCCGAATTTGAAAAGAGCATCGAGCGCGGCTTCCGCCGCTGGACCGACCACATGTTCGGCGCGTCGCACTCGGACGACCTGGTCAGCCTCCACCACGCCATTCTGGAGGAGATCGAAAGCAAGGTCGAAACGGTAGCCCGCGGCCGCCGCGTGTTCCCCTATGCGCATCTCGTCGTGACGCTGGTCTCACCCGAAGCCGAGCGCCGCTCCGTGCTCGCCGCCGCTTTCGGCCCGCGCCTCGGCGAAGACGTGGCCGAATCCCTCCGCGCCGCCGCCTGCGATGTGCCCGCCGCTTTCGCCGTCGAAATCCGCACCGCCGAAGCGGGCGAGCGCCCCTTCGCCATCGAGTATTCAGTGGGGCAGACCATCGATTTTCGTGGTCTGCCAACCTCCGTCTCAGGCTTGCAGGCCGAAAACCCGCCCGCCAGTGGTAATGCCGGCGCCGGACCTACGCGGCCCGCGCCTGTTACCTCACCCGCCCGCCTCATCGTCACCAAGGGCCAAACCGACCACCCCGAATACGTGCTCGAAAAGCCGCGCACTAATCTCGGCCGCCTGCCCGAGCTGATGGATGCCGACCAGCGCATCGCCCGCCGCAACGACATTGTCTTCGAAGAGGGCGCCGACGAGGCCAGCAGCACCGTCTCCCGCCAGCACGCCCACATCCGCCGCGAAGGCTCGGACTACCGCCTCTGCGACGACGGCAGCGAATTCGGCACGCGCGTCTTCCGCGACGGCCGCTCCATCGACGTCCCCGCCCACAACCGCCGCGGCGAAAAGCTCCGTGCCGGCGACGAAATCTACCTCGGGCGCGCCTGCCTGCGCTTCGAGCAGTAATTCATTTGGGCCACGGATAAAACACGCTCCGCTTCTCCACTCATTGATCTGGTTCGTTTCCGGCTCTTGCGGAGCCGGACTGAAATGGGAGCTCCCGGACTCCCCCCTGACCGTCCTCCGCCTTTACATGCGTTTGGATGGTGGCCAGAGAAGAGTTCTCAGTCAAGCAGGCCATGAACGTTGCACGACGTTTGGTCCGAACTTAGATTGCCCTCTCGAGAACTGGCATCGGACGTCGCTCCGGTCGGCTGCAACTTGCCCAGCGAGCAGCTCTTTTCGATCGAAAAGTAGCACGAGGGGAGAGCAGGCCCGGCGGCCGATTTTTGCAAGTGATTGAAAGATCGGGGCAAAAAAAATTTCAAACACGTTCAACCGCATCCCCTAACGGGGTGCGGAAAGCGATAATTGGCCGCAGATGAACCTTATCCTGGCGACCGGCCCGCCTCGGCACTTTTTTCGGACCCCGGTGTCTATTCGCTTGTAGTGGAGGTGAACATGCGTTTCGCCGCAGTGCTGCTCCTGGCCGGCGGTGATCAGCGGCCACCCGCTGCTGGTCCAGGCGGCGCTCGACGCCGCTCGTGAATGGCGCTACCGGCCCACGCCGCTGAATGGCAAGCCAGTCGAGGTGCAGACGGAAATCGCGGTGGATTTCGTGCTCCCGACGCCCGTGATCCCCGATCCCCGGTCCCCAGCCCCTAGAACGTCACCCCCACCATGAACTCCGCCTGGTTCTGGTTGCTGTTCAGCACGTTGCTGATGTTGAAATGCTGGCTGGTCCAGCGCGTGTACCGCAGTTCCGGCATGATGTGCACGACGACGTGAAGGTCCAGCCCCGCGCCCATCACGAACCCCGTGGTAAAACTGTTCGTCTCGCCGGAGGGATTGGCAACGGTCAGGTTGGAAACGCTGCTCGAAACCGTCGTAGTCAATCCCGAAAGCTTGTCCCACGCCACGCCCGCTTCCACGTATGGCCGCGCCAGCTCGCCGTGGAAACGATATTTCAACAGCACCGGAAATTCCCAGGCCCCAGTGCTATTCAAGCTTGTGATCGCGTTGACGCCCGAGCCCAGAATATTGGTGTAATTGAAATGCCGGTAGAGTGCATCCACTTCGATCCCCAGTCCGAACGGCAGGTGCAATTCCGCCGTCGGCCCCACCAGGTAACGGTTGGTCACCTGGGTTTCGCCGGTGGAAACCGTGTTGATGAAATCCGTCAGCGGCAGCCCGACTTTCACCCCCGCCGTGAACGGCTGCGCCCACGCACAAGCCGCGCTCAGAGCCGCGACCCCGAGCGCCCGATATAAAACTGCAGTTGGTCTCCTCACACTCTCAGGCTAAACGATTCGCCCAGGTAAATGCGCTTCACTTCCGGATCGCGCTCCAGCGCTTCGGGACTGCCGGCGCGGAAGATCCGGCCGTTGTTGATGATGTAGGCGCGGTCGGTCACCACCAGCGTCTCGCGCACCTTGTGGTCGGTGATCAGGATGCCGATGCCGGAGCGCTTCAGGTCGAAAATGATGCGCTGCAGCTCCAGCACCTGAATGGGATCGATGCCCGAAAACGGCTCGTCCAGCAGCAGGAAGCTGGGGCTGATCACCAGCGACCGCGCGATCTCCACGCGCCGCCGCTCGCCGCCCGAAAGCATGTAGCCCTGGCTGCGCCGCACCTTCTCCAGGCCCAGCTGGTCGATCAGCCGCTCCATCGTTCTCGCGCCGCTCGCGCGCGCGCATGGGCAGCGTCTCCAGAATCGCCATCAGGTTCTCTTCCACCGTGAGCTTGCGGAAGACCGAAGCCTCCTGCGGCAGGTAGCTGATGCCGCGCCGCGCGCGCTGGTACATGGGCAGGTCGGTGATGTCCTCGCTCGTCCACCAGAATGCGCCCGGAATCGGGGCTGATCAGCCCCACGATCATGTAAAACGAGGTGGTCTTGCCGGCGCCGTTCGGCCCCAGCAGCCCCACCACTTCGCCCTGCTGCACGAACACGCGAGACATCGTCCACCACGCGCCGGCCGCGGTAGGACTTGGAGATCTCCTGCGTTTCGAGTTTGCTCATGAGTGTCTTCTTGCGCTGGATCAGCCGGCTGTGAGCGGGCTTGCCGTCGGCCCCATTCACCAGCAGCCTATCATCGTTGGCGAAGTAGGTCAAACTCGCCGGCGTCCGATCGTGGTACTTGCCGCTGGCTGTCCACGATCTTCGGCAGCCCGCCCGTCAGAATCACCTTCTGTTCGGCCGTATAGTATTCGCTGTGCTCGGCGGTGCCGTGTACGTGATGCGCCTCGCTGCGACCTCTGGTACGATCTCCACCGCGCCATCGGCAAAGGCCTTCTCCAGCCGCGAATCGGCGCCCGAATCGGCCAGGAACGCGTGCATGCTCGCGGCGACTTCACTTGCAGATTCGGGCCGCTCGAGCATCACCCCGCCGGAATAGACCGCCAGCCGGTTCTCCTCGGTATAGACCAGGTGCGGCGCGTGCACCACCGTCAGCACCGGCACGGCGGCCGTTCTTCTTCGTGCCGTCCGTCCTTTCGGGCTGCTCCCACAGGTTGCGATGACCACGTTGCCGTCGGCGACCAGGTCGCGCTTCTCCCGGTCCAGGTCGATGGTCTCCGCCTGGATGCGGTTGGCGCCCTGCCACATCATCACGTTGCCTTCGTAGTGCATGCGTGCGGTTGTGGTTGGCCGAATCCATCTTGCGCGCCTGCGCCTGCAGCGGCTCGTCGCCCGACAGCATCTGCGAGTTCTTCTTCTGGTCCTTGTCCGGCAGCCGGCTGGAATTCACGTTGCCCTCGGCGGTGAAATCGCCGGTGCGCTGGTCCATGCGGATGCGGTCCGCGGAGGTCGAGCCGGTGGCGTCCGACATGCGCGCGCCGGTGTCCAGCAGCATCAGGTTCTGGTCGGAATCGAGCGTGGCCTTGGCCGCGCGCGCCTTGCGGTCGCCCTTCGTCGTAGGTGAAATCGCCCGTCTGCTCCATGGAGGCCAATTGGCTGGTCTTCGGGTCGAAGCGCGCCAGCATCTGCCTGGCTGGTGGTGACGGAAGCGGCAGCGATTGCGTTTCTTTTCCTCCGCCGTGGGATCGGTTTGCGTGCGGACGTTGGTGGCGCGGAACGATTCGATGCGGTTCTGCGGCCCGTACGCGATCACCATTCGTTGCCCGTCAGCATGCGGTGGTGCTGCGCCGGCAGGTTGGGCAGGAACTCCAGCGTCCCCGGCGCGTGCGTGACCACGCGTCTCGATCTCCCGCCCGCCCGGCCGCATCTTCAATTGCAATGTGCTCGCTGCGCAGAACGTGCGTCTCGCCGAGTTCGCGGTCCCGGCCGGCAGCGGCTTTGCCGTCACCACGCCGTTGCCCGCCGCGGCCACCTGCGTCAGCACGCTCTCCTTCTCCTTCACCGCGAAATTCATTTCCACGTGCCGCGCCGTGATGTCGGTCTCCGCGGCGTCCGAAGTGTACACCAGCCGCGCGTTCCCTTCCCCCACGATCTTTTCCGCCACGCCCTCGTCGTTGAAATCCACGCGCAGCCCGTCGGCGGCGTACTGCAGCTTGCGCGTTGGGATAGCTGTCGCGTGCCGTGCGCATTGGTGGCGTCGATCGGAGTGGATCGACTTGTGCCCCTCGCCGTCGTCCTGCAGCTTGATCGGTGGCCATCATCGCCTTCCACCACCGTGTTCTCGCGCGTCAGCCGCCCCCACGGGATGCAGCCAGATTTCGGCCGTGGCTTCGTGGTAGTACAGGCTGCCGCGCCTCGATCTTCATCGGTTTGGCGTTCGGCCCTTCCGGCAGCCAGTTCACCACCACGTCCTGCTTCATGGTGCAGCTCGTGCGTCTCCGGATCGTAGGAGGCGCCGGTGGCGTGCCCGTCGCCGTGCTCGAAGGTGAAATCGGCCGGCCGGTCGGTGTCCGCCGTCCCTTGTTGGTATCGAAGTTGACGCCCGAAGACTTGATGGAAACAGGCTGGTGCTTGGGCTCGCCCTCGACGGGCACGTCCAGCGTGATCTCCACGTCGCCCTCGGAATAAAGGCGGTGATCGTCCTTGAAATAGCTGGCGGCGGCGCTCTTCACCAGGTCGTAGGTCCCGGTGCGATTCTTGTAAAGCTTGAGGGTAACCTGCTTCAGATCGATGCGCGAGGAATCGCGCGATTCCAGCGCGTCGGCGGCCGTGATTTCGACCTTAGGGGAGTTGGGGTCGGTTTCCGGTAGGTCCAGCCTTCCGCAGTGGAATTCAGCTCGTCCGGCAGGCTCGCCGGTCTGGCTGGCGCCTGCGCGCGGATGGCCTTCTTTTCGGCCCGGTAGGTAAGACCAATGCCGGAGACGATCGCGACAATGGCCACCAGCAAGAGCCAGCGCGTGCCTCGCATGGGGATATCATCATCATAGCGCGCCGCATAGTGACCCCTATTAGAGCGGTACGCTCGCTATCCACTGACCCCCATGCCTGAACCCATCCAGATTTTCGTCACCGGCGGCACTTTCGACAAGGAATACAACGAGCTCACCGGCGAGCTTTTCTTCCAGGACACCCACATTCCCGACATGCTCCGCCTGGGCCGCTGCCGCCTCGCCGTTGACGTCGAAACCCTCATGATGATCGACAGCCTGCAGATGACCGACGCCGACCGCCGCCTCATTCTGGACCGCTGCCGCGCCGCCCCTGCGCACCGCATCGTCATCACCCACGGCACCGACACCATGGAGCAGACCGCCGCGGTCCTGGGCGCCGCCATCGCCGGCAAAACCATCGTCCTGACCGGCGCCATGGTCCCCTACACGTTCGGCAGCTCCGACGGCATGTTCAACCTGGGCACCGCCCTGGCTTTTGTGCAGACTCTGCCCCCCGGCGTGTACGTGGCCATGAACGGCCGTTCTTTCTCTGGAATGCGGTACGCAAGAATCGGGAAGCCGGCGTGTTTGAGGAACAGCTACCCCTGAACGAATCTTAGCGTCTCACTGTCAAGTACTAAATAAGTCTTTTAATCACATAGCTTGCAAGAAAATTCTGTCACTCTACGAGGAGAGTGTGCTAATAATATGCTTTCGGAACCCGGCGATCCTCTGACATCGGGTCCGACTCATTAACCGTAAAAATTCAAATTTCAATTCAATGGAGGTTGTAGTTCATGAAGATTCGTCCGCTCTATGACCGCATCGTGGTCAAACGGATTGAGCAGCAGGAGCAGATGCAAGGCGGCTCTGTACATCCCCGATTCGGCCAAAGAGAAGCCCCAGGAGGGCGAAGTCGTGGCGGTCGGGAAAGGCAAGCGCCTGGAAGACGGCAAGGTGGTCCCGCTGGACGTGCAGGTCGGCGACCGCATCCTGTTCGGCAAGTACTCCGGCAGCGACATCAAGCTGGATGGCGACGAGTACTGATCATGCGCGAGGACGAGGTCCTCGGGATTCTCGAATGCTCAGCCCCAGGTAGCGAAGAAAGCGTCGTAAGGAGTCGAGAAGACAATGGCGAAACAGATTGTATATTCCGAAAATTCCCGTCAGGCGATTCTGCGCGGCGTCAACCAGCTGGCCGACGCGGTGAAAGTCACGCTCGGCCCCAAGGGCCGCAACGTGGTCCTGGAGAAGAAGTTCGGCGGTCCGAACATCACCAAGGACGGCGTCACGGTGGCCAAAGAGATCGAGCTGAAGGATCCGCTCGAGAACATGGGCGCGCAGATGGTGCGCGAAGTCGCCTCGAAGACCTCGCGACGTGGCCGGCGACGGCACCACCACCGCCACCATTCTGGCCCAGTCCATCTTCCGCGAAGGCGTGAAGGCGGTTGCCGCCGGCGCCAACCCGATGGCGCTGAAGCGCGGCATCGAGAAGGCCGTCGAAGTGGCCATCGAGGAAGTGAAGAAGCTCTCCAAGCCGGTCTCCGGCGACATGATCGCCCAGGTCGGCACCATCTCCGCCAACAGCGATACGACCATCGGCAACATCATCGCCGAAGCCATGAAGAAGGTCGGCAAGGACGGCGTCATCACGGTCGAAGAGTCCAAGACCATGAGCACCGAGCTCGACACCGTGGACGGCATGCAGTTCGACCGCGGCTATCTCTCCCCCTACTTCGTCACCGATGCCGACCGCATGGAAGCGGTGCTCGAGGATCCCTACATCCTGATCCACGAGAAGAAGATCAGCAACATGAAGGACCTGCTGCCGCTGCTCGAGCAGATCGCCCGCTCCGGCAAGCCGCTGCTGATCATCGCCGAGGAAGTGGAAGGCGAAGCGCTGGCCACCCTGGTGGTCAACAAGCTGCGCGGCACCCTGAACGCCTGCGCCGTGAAGGCTCCGGGCTTCGGCGATCGCCGCAAGGCCATGCTGGAAGACATCGCCATCCTGACCGGCGGCAAGGCCATCATGGAAGAGACCGGCATCAAGCTGGAAGGCGTCCGGCTGGAAGACCTCGGCCGCGCCAAGCGCGTCACCGTGGACAAGGACAACACCACCATCGTGGACGGCGCCGGCTCGCAGAAGGCCATCGAAGGCCGCATCAAGCAGCTCCGCGCCCAGATCGACGAGACCACCTCCGACTACGACCGCGAGAAGCTGCAGGAGCGGCTGGCGAAGCTGGCCGGCGGCGTGGCGGTGATCAAGGTCGGCGCGGCCACCGAGACCGAAATGAAGGAGAAGAAGGCCCGCGTGGAAGACGCTCTGCATGCCACCCGCGCGGCGGTCGAGGAAGGCATCGTTCCCGGCGGCGGCGTGGCTCTGCTGCGCGCCGCCAAGGCGCTGAACGGCCTCAAGGTGGACGGCGACGAGCAGATCGGCGTCGACATCGTCCGGCGCGCCTGCGAAGAGCCGCTGCGCCAGATCGTGGTCAACTCCGGCACCGAAGGCGCCATCGTGGTCGAGCAAGATCCGCGAGAACGACAACCCGAACTTCGGCTTCAACGCCGCGACCGACACGTACGAGGACCTGGTGGCGGCCGGCGTCATCGACCCGACCAAGGTGACCCGCACGGCGCTGCAGAACGCCGCTTCGATCGCCTCGCCTGATGCTGACCACCGAAGCCATGATGGCGGAGATTCCCGAGAAGAAGTCCGGCTCCCGCCGGTCCCGGCGGCCACGGCCCCGAGATGGATTACTAAACACTAGTGGGGCGGGCGGCTTTCGCCTGCCACCCTTATGCGCCACCGGCCAGTCCCCGGTGGCGCATTTTTTTTGGGATCGGGGATCAGCGACCTGGGCGGCGGAGCCGCACCGCGGAACCGGCGCACGCGCGGTCCGGATGGCAACGGCCGGACCGCGCGTAATCCATCTATCGCGCCGCGCACGCCGGCGCCCCGATCCCTGATCCCTGATCCCTAATCCCCGATCCCCATGGTATTTTGAAGCGATGCCGACGGAGAATCCCTTCCAGGATCCGCTGCGGTTTCGAACGGCGCGTGCCGGAATGCGCCATGGTCATTTTCGGCGCCAATGGCGACCTCACCAAGCGCAAGCTGCTGCCCGCGCTCTACCGCCTGGCCTACGACCGCCGCCTCTCCGCCGGCTTCGCCGTCATCGGCATCTCGCGCACGCCCGCTGACCGACGAAGCCTTCCGCGACAAGATGCAGGAGGCCGTCAAGCAATTCTCCGAAGACACCGAATTCGACGACGACGTCTGGCGCGCCTTCGCCGCCGGCCTGTTCTACGTGTCCGGCGATATCGGCGATCCCGGCCTGTACCAGCGCCTGGCGCGGAAACTCGAGGAAATCGAAGACGCGCGCCACACCGGCGGCAACGTGCTGTTCTATCTTTCCACCCAGCCCAGCCAGTACGCGCCCGCGGCGCAGGGCATCGGCGCGGCCGGCCTGGCCAAGGGCAACGGCTGGCGCCGCCTGGTCGTCGAAAAGCCGTTCGGCCACGACCTGGCCAGCGCCCGCGAGCTCAGCGACGAACTGCACCAGGTTTTCGACGAATCCGAGGTCTACCGCATCGATCATTACCTGGGCAAGGAAACCGTGCAGAACATCCTGGCCTTCCGCTTCGGCAACGGCATCTTCGAGCCGCTGTGGAACCGCCGCTACGTCAACCACGTGCAGATCACCGCCGCGGAATCCATCGGCGTGGAAGGCCGCGGCGCGTATTACCAGGAAGCCGGCGCGCTGCGCGACATGATCCAGAACCACCTGCTGCAGGTGATGGCCACCATCGCCATGGAGCCGAGCGCCAGCTTTCGACGCCAACTCCGTGCGCGACGAGCGCTCCAAGCTGCTGCGCTCCATCCGCGCCATGAAGCCCGACGAAGTCGCGCTGCAACGCCGTCGCCGGCCAGTACGGCCCGGCCCGCATCGGCGGCGAGGACGTGCCCGGCTTCCGCCAGGAGCAAGGCGTCGACCCCGAATCGCAGACCGACACCTACGCCGCCGTCACTTTCTTCGTCGAGAACTGGCGCTGGGCGGGCGTGCCGTTCTACATCCGCACCGGCAAGCGCCTGCCCAAGCGCGTCACCGAAATCGCCATCCAGTTCAACGCCGCGCCGCTCGCCATCTTCGACGACGCAGGAGCGGCGACGGCGCCGCCCAATCTGCTGATCGTGCGCATCCAGCCGGAGGAAGGCATTTCGCTCAAGTTTCTTTCCAAGCGGCCCGGCGCGGGCATGAAGCTGCGGCCCGTCTCCATGGATTTCAACTACGGCTCGAGCTTCGGCGAGCGCTCGCCCTCGGCCTACGAAACGCTGCTGCTCGACGCCATCATCGGCGACGCCACGCTCTACACGCGGCAGGACATGGTGGAGGCGAGCTGGGCCGTGGTCGAGCCCATCCAGAACGTCTGGCGCGCAGACCAAGTTCGATTTTCCCAACTACGCCGCGGGCACCTGGGGACCGGCGGCCGCCGACGAAATGCTGGCGCGCCGCGGCCACGTCTGGAGGAAACCGTAATGGGCCGCGGCACCTTGCTCCCGACCGCATCCTGCACGAGCTGGCGGACCTGTGGGTTTCGACGCAGCACAGGCCGAGCATCCGGAAGGCGGCGCCGGCGTGCTGCGCGCCTGCTCCATGACCCTGGTGGTGCTGGCCGAAGAGTCCGAAGATGTCGCCGCGCTCGGCGAAACCCTGGCCGCGCTGATGCCCGAGCATCCCGCGCGCGCCATCGTGATTCGCTTGAGCGGCGCCGGCGAGCGCGCGCTCACCGAGCGCGTCTTCGCCCAGTGCTGGATGCCGTTCGGCCAGCGCCGCCAGATCTGCTGCGAGCAGATCGAAATCACCGCCTCCGATGCCGCGCTGGCCGACCTGCCCGCGGTGGTGCTGCCGCTCGCCGTGCCGGATCTTCCCGTGATTCTGTGGTGCCGCGCCCGCGCCTGCTGGGCATGCCCGAATTCGGCCGGATCGCCGCCATGGCCAAAAGCTGGTGCTCGACAGCGGCGCCATGCCGGATGCCCGCGCCGCGCTCGACAGCCTCGCCGAGGCCGCGCGCACCCGCGTCCTCGGCGATCTCGCCTGGACCCGCCTCACGCGCTGGCGCGAGATGCTGGCCCAGGTCTTCGGCAACCGCCAGATGCTGGAACAGATCGGCGCGATTTCGCACGTCGACGTAGGCTTCGGCCCCTCCTACGAAACCTCTGCCTGGTACATGGCCGCCTGGGTGGCCGACGCACTGCGCGCGGCCGGCGCGCACCCGCAGGTGACCGCCGCATCCGCCGCCGATGTGCCCACCATCCGCGTGGAGCTCGAAGGCGAAGGCCTGCGCGTCTCGCTCGTCCGCCGCGCCGAAACCCTGATCGCCACCGTTAACGAGCTCTCCCAGTGCAGCAGCCTCGCGCCGCCCAGCGACTATCTGCTCATGCGTGAAGAGCTCGGCATCGTCCGCCGCGATGCGACTTTCGAGCGCGCGCTCGTCTCCGCCCTGCGCCTGGCGTGACCCCGCCATGACCTCCGTCCCGCTGCCCAATACCATGTGCGGAGAGCGGGCCGGGCAGCTCCGGCCTCTACGGTGCCGGGGGCCGCAGTGCTGGCGGATGGGCGCGGCGGGAACGGAGTATCCTACAAGCTATGACCGCCCGCCGGTTTATTTCGCCCGATCCCGCCGCGGCCGCGGCCGCCTGCGCGCAGCACGTCGTGGCCATACTGGATGAAGTCATCGCGGGAAGAGAATTCGCCACCTTCGCCATCTCCGGCGGATCCACCCCGCGCCTGCTCTTCGAGCAACTGGCAGCCACGCGTTTCGCCTGGCAGCGCGTTCACCTCTTCTGGGTGGACGAGCGTTTGGTGCCGCCCACCGACGCCGCCAGCAACTACAAAATGGCCGACGATTACCTGATTCGCCCCGCCCATATCCCGCAGCGCAACGTGCATCGCATCGTCGGCGAAATCGCGCCCAAACTCGCCGCCTCGCGCTACGCCGCCGATATCCGCGAATTCTTCGGCCTGGAAGAGGGCGACATGCCGCACTTCGACCTGGTCCATCAGGGCATGGGCCCCGACGGCCACACCGGCAGCCTCTTCCCAGGCAGCCCGCTCATCGAGGACCGCGAGGACATCGCGGCCGCGGTCTTCGCCCCGCAGTTCAACCAGTGGCGCGTCACCCTGCTACCCGGTCCGCTGCTGGCCGCCAGCCACACGGTTTTCCTGGTGGCCGGCGCCGACAAAGCCGAAACCGTCCGTGCCGTCTTTCAGGAAGAGTACGATCCCAAAAAATACCCCGCGCAGATTGCCTCTCATCACCCGCGCGGCATCGCCTGGTTCCTGGACGAACCCGCCGCCCGGCTGCTGGATTGACGCATGGACTGGCGATCTAAGGCAGGCCGATTTTGACGCAGAGACACAGAGGCACAGAGAAAGCCGGGAGAGGAATTCCAATACCCTCTCCGGCAACACCGGCATGACCGAGGTGCCGATTTGCCAAGCGGACTCCTCGTCAGCTCTGCGCCTCCGCGTCTCTGCGTCTAATTTGGTTTTGGCTACCGCGCCGCGGCCTGCGCCAGGGCTGCCTGCTCTTTCAGCGCCTCGGCCTTGTCGGTCGCTTCCCAGGTGAACGTGTCTTCGGTGCGGCCGAAGTGGCCGAACGCGGCCGTCTTGCGGTAGATCGGCCGGCGCAGCTTCAGCGTGTCGATGATGCCGCGCGGCGTCAGCGAGAAATTCTCGCGCACCAGCTCCGTGAACCGCTCGTCGGGAATCACGCCCGTGCCGAACGTGTCCACCATCACCGAAACCGGCTCGGCCACGCCGATGGCGTAGGCCAGCTGCACTTCGCAGCGCGCTGGCCAGCTTGGACGGCCACCAGGTTCTTGGCGATGTAGCGCGCCATGTAGCAGGCCGAGCGGTCCACCTTCGTCGGATCCTTGCCGGAGAACGCGCCGCCGCCGTGACGGCCCATGCCGCCGTAGGTGTCGACGATGATCTTGCGGCCGGTGAGGCCGGTGTCGCCGTGCGGTCCGCCGACCACGAAGCGGCCGGTGGGGTTGATGTGATACTTGGTCTGCGGAATCCACCATGCCCGACGGCATCACCGGGTCGATGATGTGCTTCTTCACTTCGCGCGCGCAGCTCCTCGGTGCGAGACCTCGGGGCTGTGCTGCGTGGAGATCGACCACCGCCTCGATGCGCTTCGGCGTGTTGCCCACGTATTCCACGCTCACCTGGCTCTTGCCGTCGGGGCGCAGGAAGTCGAGCATGCCCTCGCGCCGCGCCTCGGAAAGCCGCTGCACCAGCTTGTGCGCCATCATGATGGGCAGCGGCATCAGCTCCGGCGTCTCGTCGCAGGCGAAGCCGAACATCAGGCCCTGGTCGCCCGCGCCGCCCGTGTCCACGCCCATCGAGATGTCGGGCGATTGCGACTGGATCAGGTTGTGCACGCCGCAGGTGTGGCAGTCGAACCCGTAGCTGGCGTCGTTGTAGCCCACGTATTCGATGGTGCCGCGCGCGATGCGCGGAACGTCCACGTAGGTCGTGGTGGTGATCTCGCCGGCCACGATGCAGGTGCCGGTGGTCACCAGGACTTCGCACGCCACGCGGCCGGTGGGATCGTCCGCCAGGACCGCGTCCAGAACGGCGTCGGAAATCTGGTCCGCAATCTTATCGGGATGGCCTTCGGTGACGGATTCCGAAGTAAATAGATGTCTTCTGAGTGTCTGCCAAGTTAGTTCCTCCTGCGGTGCTGTTCCTTCAATGTAACACGCACACTCTACGCTCGCCGGTCGCGGCTCAATACCGGTAATGATCCGGCTTGTACGGCCCTTCCACCGGCACGCCCAGGTACTCGGCCTGCTTGGGCGTGAGCGTGGTGAGCTTCACGCCGATCTTTTCCAGGTGCAGCCGCGCCACTTCCTCGTCCAGCTTCTTGGGCAGCGTGTAAACGCCGGGCTTGTAGGTGTCGCGGTTCTTCCAGAGGTCGAGCTGCGCCAGCGTCTGGTTGGAGAAGCTGTTGCTCATCACGAAGCTGGGGTGGCCGGTGGCGCAGCCCAGGTTCACCAGGCGGCCTTCCGCCAGGATGAAAATGCTGTGTGCCGTCCGGGAAGGTGTACATGTCCACCTGCGGCTTGATGTTGGTCTTCTTGGCGTCCGAGGCGTTCAGCCGGTCCATCTGGATCTCGTTGTCGAAGTGGCCGATGTTGCAGACGATGGCCTGGTCCTTCATCTTGCTGCATGTGCTCCAGCGTGATGATGTCGCAGTTGCCGGTGCAGGTGACGTAGATGTCGCCGCGGCCCAGCGTGTCTTCGATGGTGGTGACTTCGAAGCCTTCCATGGCGGCCTGCAGCGCGTTGATGGGGTCGATCTCGGTGACCATCACGCGCGCGCCCATGCCGCGCAGCGAATGCGCCGAGCCCTTGCCCACGTCGCCGTAGCCGCAGACCACCGCCACTTTGCCGGCCACCATCACGTCGGTGGCGCGCTTGATGCCGTCGGCCAGCGATTCGCGGCAGCCGTAGAGATTGTCGAACTTCGATTTGGTCACCGAATCGTTGACGTTGATGGCGGGCACCAGCAGCTTGCCGGCTTCCTGCATCTTGTACAGGCGATGCACGCCCGTGGTGGTCTCTTCGGAAACGCCGCGCCATTCCTTCACCACTTCGTGCCAGCGCTGCGGATTCTCCGCGTGGACCTGCTTAGCAGGTCCTTGATCACGTCCTCTTCGTGGCTGCCGGAGGGCGATGTTCACCCAATCGCTGCCGTTCTTCGAGCTCGTAGCCTTTGTGGATGAGCAGCGTGGCGTCGCCGCCGTCGTCCACGATCAACTGCGGCCCCTTGCCGTCCGGATGGCTCAGCGCCTGGTAGGTGCACCACCAGTAATCCTCCAGCGATCTCGCCCTTCCACGCGAACACCGGAACGCCGGCGGCGGCGATGGCGGCGGCGGCGTGGTCCTGCGTGGAGAAGATGTTGCAGCTCGCCCAGCGCACCGAGGCGCCCAGATCGCGCCAGCGTCTCGATGAGCACGGCGGTCTGGATGGTCATGTGCAGCGAGCCGGTGACGCGCACGCCGGCCAGCGGCTTTTCCGTGGCGTACTTGCGGCGGATGGCCATCAGGCCGGGCATTTCGTACTCGGCGATGGAGATTTCCTTGCGGCCCCAATCGGCCAGCGCCAGGTCGGCGACTTTGAAGTCGGTCGCGGCTGGTTCAGCGTGGCAGTGCCCATATCTTACTCTTACCTCGTATCAATAAATCTTGATAGATTGATATTAGATACGTTTCGACGTCATGGCGTCAATCCTGAAATCGCTGCGTCTGGCGGCCGATCCCAACCGGCTCGCGCCTCCTGCTGCTGCTGGAGCAGGAAGAGCTTTCCGTGGCGGAGCTGCAGGAGATTCTGGGCAAGGGCCAGAGCCAGATTTCCACCCACCTGGCGCAATTGAAACAGGCCGGGCTGGTGGACGACCGGCGCACCGGGAAGAACGCCTTCTACCGCCTGCAGGCGCCCGCCGAGCTGATGGACCTGCTGCGCCAGGCCGCCGCCGAAGTGCCCGAAGCGGCGCAGGACCGCGAGGCGCTGCGCCTGGTCCTGCGCAAGCGGCAGGACAAGATGCGCCGCTACTTCGACGAGCTGGCCGGCAAGTTCGGCCGCCAGTACGTTCCGGGGCGGTCCTGGAAAGGCATCGCCGAGGCGCTGCTGAAGCTCATGCCGCCCATGGTGATCGCCGACCTGGGCGCCGGCGAAGGCACCATTTCGCAGTTGATGGCGCAGCGCGCCAAGAAGCGTGATCGCCATCGACAATTCCGAAAAGATGGTGGAGTTCGGCGCGGAGCTGGCGCGCAAGCACGGCATCGGCAACCTGGAATACCGGCTGGGCGATCTGGAAGATGTGCCCATTCGCACCGGCACGGTGGACCTGGCGTTCCTCAGCCAGGCGCTGCACCACGCCGCGCCATCCCGGAGCGCGCCGTCGGCGGAAGCGTGGCGCATTCTCAAGCCCGGCGGCCGCATCGCCATCCTGGATCTGAACCGCCACCACTTCGAAGAAGCCCGCGAAATGTACGCCGACCTCTGGCTGGGCTTCACCGAACTGGAAATCGAGAAGCACCTGAAGGGCGCCGGCTTCCGCAACGTGGAGACCGCGGTGGTCTACCGCGAGCCCGAAGCGCCGTACTTCGAAACGCTGCTGGCGACGGGCGAGAAGTAGGCGCTCTTCGCTATAATGGAGCCGTGGCATCAGACACGAGCGGTAGGGCGTTGCGGGCCAATCTGGAGAGTGTTCTGGATCGCGTGATCGATAACCGCGAGGTGGTCATCGTCCGCCGCCGGGGCGGCAGGGATGTCGCGCTCGTATCCGCGCAGGAACTCTCCAGTCTAATGGAAACAGCACATCTCCTACGGTCGCCGGCCAATGCGCGGCGGCTCGTTACCGCTTCGCGCCGGGCGGAGCGGGGGGGCGGCACAGCCATGTCCGTCGCCAAGCTGCGGCGGGAGATTGGCCTTGCCCCGCCGAAGCGTTGAGCGCATCTCCGTATTCCAACGCGAATTCATCGAGGACCTTCGGTTCTGGGTCCAGACGGACCGAAGCGTGGCGCTGAGAACCCTCGAATTGGTTGAGGCAATTATGCGAGACCCGCTTCAGGGTATCGGTAAGCCGGAACCACTGCGACATACCCTTGCGGGTTGCTGGTCGCGGCGTATTACACAGGAACACCGCCTGGTTTACCGCGTGACAGAAACCCGCATCGATTTCCTGCAGGCCCGCTACCATTACTGAGTACGACGTCCCTGCCGCCACGTATTGACCAGCGTCCCTGCCACAATCGTCGCTCCACCGGCCAGGGCCCACGGGCCGGGGCGCTCGCCGTGCACCAGCCACGCCCACACGGGGTTCATCACCGGCTCCACCATCAGGAGCGTGGTCGCTTCCACCCCCGGCACGTAGCGGATGGCGCGCGTCAGGCACACATACGCAAGACCGATCTGCACCGCTCCCAGGTACACCAGCGCGGCCACGTCCTTCGCCCCGCCGCCGTGGACGGGCAGCGCCATCGGCAGCACCACCACGCAGGCCAGCACGTTGCCCAACGTGCTTGCCGCAAGCGCCGCGTCGCCGCGCCCGCTGCGCGCCAGGCGGCGCAGTCCGGCCAGCATCAGCGCGTAGGTCAACCCGCTCGCCAATCCGAAGATGTTGCCGCGGTGCGGATCGGGGGCCGTCGCCAGCGGCGCCTCGGCTCCCACGAAGAATAGCCCGATTCCGCCCAGCACCGCCGCCATAAAGAGCAGGTCCGACCCGCGGATGGGCTCGCGCAGCACCAGCGGCCCCAGCAGCAGCAGGTAAAGGGGCGCCGTGGATTGCAGAAAAATGGCGTTGGCTGACGTGGTGAGCCGGTTGGCCAGCACGAAGAAAATCAGCGTTGCCGCATACGCCGCCGCCACCGGCACGATGGACCATTTCCATCCCCGCCGCGCCTCCGGCAGCGCCGCCAGCAGCACCAGCGCAGCAATCCCCGAGCGAAAGCTTGCCACCTGCCACGCATCCAGGGAAATTGCCTTGATGGCCGCGCCGCCGGTGGAAAACAGCAGCGCCGCCGTCACCAGCAGCAGGCGGTTACGGACGGGCGAGGATTCCATACGCTCCGGCGTGGAGCCGGGTTTCCCGGCGGCATCCCGGCTGCGAAGCCGTATGCCGGCACGAATGGCGGCATGGCAAGCTGAAAGCTTGCGCTACGGAAAGGCTCATTGCGCGCCGCCGCGGATCGCGGCCGCCATCTCGGCCGCTTTCATCCGCGCCGTGTGCATGTAGGATTCGTTCTTGGCGATGCGGTCCAGCATGGGCAAAAATTGCTCCAGTCCCACCAGCCGCTTGCGGTCCATGGAGGACCACAAGTCCCGCAGCGCCTGGTCCACGCCCAGGCGGTCGTACTTGGCGGCCGTTTCGAGCGATATCCGCCGCTGCTCGGATTCCACCATCCGCTCGAACCAGTCCGCCAGCGCCTGCGCCGACGGGTCCTCGGAATAGTTGAACTTGACCTCCGGCTTCTCGCCCTCCGCCTCCCAGCGGAAGGTTTTGGTCCCCATGAAGGCCACCTTCAGCCCCGATTCCAGCGGGCGCTTGAAATGGTCGAGCTTGCCGGCCAGGTCGAATACCTCGCGCGTTTCCGCCCCGGTGAGGTGGAATTTCAGCGGCAGGTCGTCGTCCGCGGCTTCGCGGTACTCGCCGTCGCCGCCCTGGTCGAGGGTCACCTGCATGTACTCCGGCTTGCTCCCCGGAAAGGATTTCGAATAGAAAAGGCGCGGCGCGTCCGCCGCCGCCAGCGTGCCCGCGAACAGCAGGGCTACCAGCCACTTCATCGCAACACTCCCACGCGCAGCGCCGCCGCCTGCCGCGTGGCATCACAGATGGCCACCGCCAGCGCGTCGCAGGCGTCTTCGGATTCGATCGGCTCGGCGAGCCGCAGCAGCGACTTCACCATCATCTGCACCTGGCTCTTTTCCGCCCGCCCGTACCCCACCACGCTGATCTTGACCTCCAGCGGCGAATATTCCGCCAGCGCCATGCCCGCTTCCGCCACCGCCAGCAGCGCCACCCCGCGCACATGCGCCAGTTTCAGCGCGGTCTTCACGTTGACGGCATAAAACACGCCTTCCACCGCCGCGCGCTCCGGCCGCTGCTCGCCGAATCACCGCGCGCAGCCCGTCGGCGATCGTCGAGCAGCCGCTCTTCGAAGCGGCTCCTTGGCTTCGGTGCGGATGACCCCCGCCGCCAGCAGCCGGTGTCCGACGCCATCGCTCTCGATCACGCCGTAGCCGGTCCGCTGCGAGCCGCAATCGATGCCGAGCACGCGCACGTTATTGCGCCAGCGCCTCCAGCTCCTTCTCGTCGATATCGAAGTTGGAATACACGTTCTGCACGTCGTCGTGCTCTTCCAGCGCCTCGTTGCAGCCTCAGCATGGCGCTGGCGTTCTTGCCTTCCAGCCTGATCAGGTTCTTGGGCACCATGGCGATGCTCGCCGTCCTCCGGCGGAATGCCGTTGGCTTCGCAGCGCCTTCAAAACGGCTTCGTGCGCTTCCGGCGCGGAGAGGATCTCCCAGCGGTCGCCGTCGTTGCGCAGATCGTCCGCCGCCGGCGTCCAGCACGATGTCCATGAGCTGGTCTTCGGCGGCCTTCTCCGACGGTACGAAGATCTGGCTCTTGCGCTCGAACATCCACGCCACGCTGCCCTGCTCGCCCATGTTCCCGCCGTTTTTGGAGAACACGTGCCGGATTTCGCTCACCGTGCGGTTGCGGTTGTCCGTGGCCACGTTCACCAGCACCGCCGCGCCGCCCGGCCCGTAGCCTTCGAACATCACTTCTTCGATCTGCCCGCCTTCCAGTTCGCCGGTGCCGCGCATGATCGCCTTCTTGATGTTGTCGGAAGGCATGCTGACGGACTTCGCCGCCAGAATCGCCGTGCGCAGGCGCGGATTGCGCGTCCGGATCGCCGCCCCCTCGCGCGGCGATCATGATTTCCTTGATGATGCGCGTGAAGCTCTTCCCGCGCTTGGCGTCCAATGCCGCCTTCTTGTGCTTAATGGTGGCCCATTTGGAATGGCCTGACATGTGAACCTCTCGGTAGGCCCGCCCGCGGCGCCCTCTGCGCCCGGCGGAAAGACAACGCTATGAATTCAACCTACTGAGGATAGCAGAATCGGAAACCCCGCTCAATACGCTTCCGGCGGAGCCCTTGGCAGGGCGGCATGCCGCCTCCGGCGGACCGGCCCTGTTCAAAGAATGGCGACCCGGTCATCCCGTGTTGCCGCGGAGATGCCGGCGGCAGCCGGCTCGCGCCCGGCCATCTGGTCATAGGTCAGAATCTCGTACAGGCTGGGGTCCGACATGATGCGCGCCACCAGCGCCGCGTGCATGGCGTGGCCCGCCCGCTCCGCAATCACGTGCCCCACCAGCGGCCGCCCCAAAAGCGCCAGGTCCCCGATCAGGTCCAGCGCCTTGTGCCGGCAGCATTCGTCCGCCGCGCGCAGGCCCTCCGGGTTCAGCACGCCCTGGCTGGTAAAACAGACCGCGTTTTCGAGCGAAGCGCCGCGAATCAGACCCATGTTGCGCATGGCGTCCAGGTCCGCCTCCCACCCGAAAGTCCGGGCGAAGGCGATCTCGCCGGCGTAGGCGGCGGGCGTCAGATCCAGGTCCAGGGACTGGTGCCCCACCGGATGCGGGTAATCGGTCTCGCAGGTCAGCCGGAAGTTCGGCGCCGGCAGAATGCTGATGCGCTTGCCCTTGTCCTCCACCGTAATCCGCCGCCGCACGCGCAGATAGCGCCGTTTGCGGCGGTGCTGCCGGATCCCCGCTTCCTCGATCAGCCGCACGAACGGCTGCCCGCTCCCGTCCAGGATCGGCACTTCCAGGTTGTCGATCTCGACGTACACATTGTCGATCCCCATGGCGTAGAAGACGCTCAACAGGTGTTCCGTGGTCGAGATCAGCACGCCCTGCCGCATCAGGCTGGTGGCGTAACTGACCCGTGCCACATACCGCCAGCTTGCCGGGATGCGGAAGTTTTCGAGGTCGGTGCGGATGAAAACGATGCCGGTCGCGACCGGCGCGGGCAGAATCCGGATGCGCACCGGAACGCCGCTATGCAGTCCCACCCCGGCGGCCTCCACCGGCCGCTGCACCGTGGTTTCAAACAGCAAGTGGCATCTCCACAACAGGGGGGAGCGGCCGGAACCGTCCGATTCCAGGAATCATATTTCTATTTCAGCAAGCCGAAACCCGGAGTTCAACTTTTTGATATGAAAAGGCTTAGTAATTTTCGTAACTGTGTCCAAATCGCCACACTTTTTACTTCCTATGTGGCCGAATCGATCCACCCGCCGGAAATTTGGGATCAGGAATTGGGGGTCAGGGATTTGGGGACGCGCGGCTGTCGGCTTGCGCGGCTCGCGCACGGTATAACTCTTGGATGCCGGCAGGGACACCGGGTCCAACCGTGAAATGGAAGGGTGCGCGCCGCCTGATCCCCGATCCCCGATCCCCGACCCCTGTTTCGCCCCCATGCCACAATAAGCGCAGTGGCCAAACCGAAAAAACTGTTCCTGATCGATACGTTCGGTTTCATTTTCCGCGCCTATCACGCGCGCGCCCGCAGCGGCGCGCCGCCCATGCGCACCTCCACCGGGTTTTCCACCGAAGCCGTCTACATTTTCAACAACATGCTGCGCAAGCTGGCCAAGCAGCATACCCCGCCCTACATCGCCGCCGTCTTCGAAAGCGGCGAAGCCACCGCACCGCGTGGCCGAGTTCGCCGACTACAAAGCCAACCGCGCCGAAACTCCGCCCGACCTGCTCGACCAGATCCCCTACGTCCGCCGCGTGCTCGAAGCCATGCGCATCCCCATCCTGGAATACCGCGGCTTCGAAGCCGACGACGTGATCGGCACCCTGGCCCGCCGCGCCGAAGCCGCCGGCTGCGAAGTGGTCATCGTCTCCAGCGACAAGGACATGCTCCAGCTGGTCGACGACAGCATCTCCATGCTCAACCCGGCCAAGGACGACGCCTGGTACGACCCCGCCAAGGTCAAGGAGTTCATGGGCGTCGAACCCGCCCAGGTGGCCGACCTGCTGGCGCTCATGGGCGACGCCATCGATAACATCCCCGGCGCGCCGGGCATCGGCGAAAAAGGCGCGCAGACGCTGCTCGGCCGGTTCGGCTCCGTGGAAGCCGCTGCTCGAACACGCCGCCGGTCCGTCGAGCGCAAAATGTACCGGGAAAGCCTGCAGAACAACGTCGAGCGCATCCGCATGAGCAAGCGCCTGGCCACCATCGCCACCGACGTCCCCATCGAATTCGACCTCGAATCCGTGCGCGCCCGCGAGCCCGACCCGGAGGCTCTGAAAGCCGTCTACAAGGAGCTGGAGTTCTATTCGCTGCTGAAAGAGCTCGGCCCCTCCGAAGACACCCGCACTCGCGATTACCGCGTCCTCACCACCCCCGAAGAGCTGCCATCAATGGCTCGAAACCGGGGCGGGCGCTGCCGCCTGCCAACCGGTTGCCGTCGCCATCTCCAAATCGGCCGAAGGCGAATTCCCACCCCAGCCAACCAAAAACAGGTTTGCCGGAGACCCCATGTTCGCGCTCGATACCATCGGCCTCGCCCGCACTCCCGGCGAAGCCCGCGCCATCACAGTCCGAGCTGCTGCCGCACCTAAAGCCCTGGCTCGAAGACGAATCCGCCGCCGAAGATCGCCTGCGACGTCAAATCCGCGCTGCTCATGCTCGACCGCCTCGGCATCGCCGCCCGCGGGCTTCTGACCACGACGTGATGCTCTACGCCTTCCTGCTGGATGCCGACCCCTCCGGCTGCCCGCTCGATGAGCAGGCGCGGCGCCGCCTCGATCTCAAGCTGGGCCCCTCGCCCGAGCAGCACGCCGATATCACGCTCGAAATCTTCAGCCGGCTCGCCCCGGCGGTCGAATGCGCGCGGCCTGCGCCCGCTCTACGACGACCATCGAGCTGCCGCTGGCCCGCGTGCTGGCGCGCATGGAGCGCACCGGCATCCGCATCGATCCGCGACGAACTGCGAGCGCCTCTCCGCCCTGATGGAAGCGCGAAATCGCGCGCCTCACCGCCGAAATCCACGCCCTCGCCGGCAAGCCCTTCAACATCAGCTCGCCGCAGCAGCTCGGCCGCGTTCTGTTCGAAGACCTGGACCTGCCCGCGCCCGTGCCGATACGGCAAAGGCAAGACCATCTCGACCGCCGCCGACGTGCTGGAGGAGCTGGCCGCCGACCACGAAATCGTCCGCAAGGTCCTCGAATACCGCCAGCTCACCAAGCTCAAGGGCACCTACGTCGACGCCCTGCCCGCGCTGATCGACCCCGCGCACCGGCCGCCTCCACACCAGCTTCAACCAGACCGGCGCGGCCACCGGCCGCCTCTCGTCTTCCAATCCGAACCTGCAGAACATCCCCATCCGCACCGAGCTGGGCCGCGAAATCCGCGCCGCCTTCGTTCCGCGCGCAGGCTGGAAGCTGCTGGCCGCCGACTACTCGCAGATCGAGCTGCGCCTGCTGGCGCACATGTCGCAGCGATCCGCTGCTGGTCGAGGCCTTCCGCAACGGCGAGGACATCCACACGCGCACCGCCTCCGAAGTCCTGGGCGTGCCGCCGCTGATGGTGACGCCCGAGGCGCGCCGCGCCGCCAAGGCCGTCAATTTCGGCATCGTCTACGGCATCAGCGCCTTCGGCCTGGCGGCGCAGCTCGGCATCTCGCGCGACGAGGCGGAGAAGTACATCCGCAACTATTTCGAGCGTTACGCCGGCGTGCGCCGCTTCATCGACGCCACCATCGCCGAGGTCCGCCAGACCGGCGTTACACGCACGATGTTCGGCCGCGAGCGCCCCATCCCCGACATCAACAGCCGCAACCCCAACGCCCGCGGCTTCGCCGAGCGCACCGCCGTCAATTCGCCGCTGCAGGGCACCGCCGCCGATCTCATCAAGCTGGCCATGGTGCGCATCGACGCCGCTCTCGAAGCCGCCGGCCACTCAGCCGCCATGCTGCTGCAGGTGCACGACGAGCTGGTGTTCGAATGCCCGCCGGAGGAAGTCGAAGCCGTTTCCAGCCTGGTCAAGCGGGAAATGGAAGGCGTGCGCGCAGCTGGACGTGCCGCTGCTGGTCGATATCGGCGTGGGCGACAACTGGCGCGATGCATAGCGGGATCCCCCGCCGGCGTTGGCGGATGCCCGGCCCGCTGCTACTTCCCCCGCGGCTCAGTGGCCAGCAGCACCAGCGCTTCGAGCGTCCGCGCCTTCTGCGCGTCCGTCAGAATTAAATACCGGTGCTTGCCTTCGGGCGACGCCTGGAAGTGCGTCTGCCCCTGTTCATCCACTGTAATCCGCCCCGGCGCCGATACATTGAAGTATCCGCCGTCCGGCCGCAGCGCATAGAGCACCGCCGTCAGGTCCCACGTCGGCCGGTCATACGGCATCTTCATATAATTCCGGTAAGCGTCGGCCACCGGATGCGCGGCCGCCCACGCGAAATCGCGCTCCACCGCCCGCGCCGGAAACAGCAGCGCCTGCCCGATTTCAAACCCGCTCGCCACAATCGGCGTCGGCCATCGGTCGAAAACTTTCCGCGCCGCCGCCACATCCGTCTTCACGTTGTATTCCGGCGGTCCCGGGGGAAATGCCCGGCCATCATCGAGAGCAGCCGCACCTTGCGCCGGATGAGCGCGGTATCTTCCGCCGAATCCAGCAGCCGCGCCAGGTTGGTGCTGAAGCCCGTCTGCACGATGATTACGCTGCCGTCCGCCGCGCCCGCGAGCGCGCGCCGCAGCACCGCCCCCGCCTCCGGCGCCTTTGCCCCGTCCGTCAGCCGGTGCGGGTAGATAAACGACCCATCCGCGTTGCGCCGCTCCGCCGGCACACGGATCATGGCGCTGTCCTCCGGCGTCTTCCCGTTCCGCACCATCCCGACGGGAATTTCCGGCCTCCCGTAAAACGTGTCTACCAAATCGATGAACGGCGCCGCGTAGCGGTTGTCCTTAGTGATGGTGACGGCCGCGATATGGGCTTCGCCGCGCGATTCGAGCGCGTGCAGCATGGCCAGCGCCAGCGCGTCGTCCACGTCGTTGCCGATATCCGTATCGAAGATCACCGGCGCCGGCTGCGCGGCGCACAGAGCGGAAGCGAGCAGAATCGAAATCAGGAAAAGGCGCACCGGGGGTTACTCAGCTCAACGTTAACACACTCACTTCCGGGCGGCAGCGGAAGCGAATGCCACCCACGTTCCCCACCCCGCGGGTGACGTGCACCCACCGCGCGCCCCACGGCTTCAACCCCGCGATGTAGCGCTTGTCCGCCACCGGCGCATAGCGCGGCCCTTCAAACGGCACAATCACCTGCCCTCCGTGGGTGTGCCCGCTCAACATCAGGTCCCAGCGCCGCGCGCCCAGGTGGTCTTTCGTATCCGGGTTGTGCGCCAGCAGCACCACCGGCCCGCCGCCAACGCCCGCGAATGCGCGCTCGCCCCGCACTTCGCCGTTCCAAAGGTCGCCCACCCCGGCCAGCGTCAGCCGCAGCGAAGCGCACCGACCGGTTGTGGAGCAATTCGATCCCGGCGTCTTCCAGCATACCGTCCACCACCCGGTGGTCCGGGAAACCGAAATGTTCTCCGGCCCATCTGCCGCCATCGTGATTGCCCAGCACCGCGTAGGTGGGCGCCGCCGCCGGGAGGCGACGCAACAGGCGCGTGTAATCCCGCGCCTCGAAACCCTCCTTCATGGTGATGAAATCGCCGGTTACGCAGACCAGGTCCGGCCGCGCCGCCAGCCCCAACGCGATGGCATGGTCGATCATGGAAAGCGGCACGAACATGGAGGCGTGCAGGTCCGCCAGGTGCAGCACCCGGACCGGCGGACGCCCCGCCCATCCGCGCAGCCGCACCCGCCGGTGCGTCACCTCCAGCCAGCGCGGTTCCCAATAGCACGGATACGCCAGCGGGGGAAGGCCGAAGAACGCGGACAGCAGGTTGCGACGGGTCATAGCCAGAGCCGGCCCGGCGGGTCCGGCCCTAGCCCCATTGTCGCTTGGGGCCTCCTCCCGTAAAATTGACTTTCCGTACCCTGGCGCGGTATTTTGCGAGTAGCCCCACGGAAACGGCGCGGTAGCCAAGTGGTAAGGCCAAGGTCTGCAAAACCTTTATACATCGGTTCGACTCCGATCCGCGCCTCCAATTTCAACAAACATAACACTCACAAAATCAACTAGTTGCTGGTTTGTTGAAAATTGAGGAACTTTGCACAGTTGGGGCCAAAACGGCAGTGGAAGGTGACCCGAAAGTGACCCGAAATCTGCCGCGAGCTTTTCACTGGACTCGCTCCGGTTGTTCGGGCGCGTCCCTTCGCGAACTGGAGATGGCGCGGGCGGATGGCAGTTATGCCAAGAGGCTGCGCGGGCTGGGCCAGGTGGATGTGCTGATCGTCGATGACTGGGCGATGGCGCCCCTGGCGGAGGCGGAGCGGCGCGCCTTTCTGGAGATCTGCGATGAACGATATCTGACGCGGTCTACGCTGCTGACCAGCCAGTTGCCGGTGGCGAAGTGGCACGCGCAGATCGGCGCTCCCACGGTGGCCGACAGCATTTTAGACCGGCCGGTGCACGGTGCGCACCGGATCGAACTACAGGGAGAATCCATGCGAAAGAAGAGGGTCGGACGAGGCGGGAATGACGCCGAGTAGGAGGCGGGTCGCGCAATGTTTTTGTGCGCTAACTCCAGTCGCCCGGGCTCCTTCCGTCAGCGCCCAAAAACACGGGCCGGCGGAAGGAATGCAGCGGCCTCGCACCAAAGCAAAGAAAACCGGCAAACTCTTGACGGATGTCGATCACTGTTTCACACTGAGAAAGCCCTGCGTCGCTTCGCTCCGCTCTGATCGGCATCAGATCGGAACGACTGATCGACATCATCGGAATGCGCATTCTTGAGCGTGGCGTATGCGGCGATCGCCGCGCGCGGAATCAGGTTCTTTATTGTTGTGCCCATAATTTCCCCTTTCCCGATTTCGGAGAGGCGACGGCCCGAGGACACGCAAGGTTGCGTTGTGCGCCTGGCAAAGCCAGTTGTCCACGATGATAAGCGCAAACACAGGTGGCCGTCCAGACGGGACGGTGTGAAAACCGCCCACACCTCAGGCAGCAAACTACGAGTTGGAAAAACGTACACTCGACAGAATCAAGCGGACATGCCCGCTAATCTCACCCGGACCACCTGCTACTGCGGAGGTCCTTCCACCGTCCGCCCTCCGCGAAGTTTTCAGGGTGTAGCACTCTTTGACGCGGGTCCTCCGCGGTGTCAAGTTGAAGGACCATCCACTTCGGATACGGAACACCCGGATCCGAGGCCTCGTCCAGCAGGCGCACATCTTCCGTTGAGAGTCGAAGGTCCACGGCGCCGATGTTGTCTTCCAGGTGCTCGGGCTTTCGGGCAGCGACGATCACACTGCTTACGGCTGAGCGTCCCAGCACCCATGCGAGGGCCACACGGGCCGGGCTGGCGGCGTGCCGCTTTCCGATTTCCTTCAACGTATCGACTATTCTGTAACCCTTTTCCTTATCGAAAGGCACGAACTGGCCGGCCTCCGCGAAACGTGTCCCGGCGGGGGCCGGATTATTGCGGCTATACTTGCCGCTTAGGAATCCTCCGGCCAGCGGGCTCCAGACCAGAATGCCGATATTGTGGTACTCGGCGAACGATTGGAATTCATACTCAAGTTCGCGGCCGACGAGGCTGTAGTACATCTGTGCCGTCACATATTTTTCCAGGCCGAATTGTTCCTGAAGCATCACTGCCGTCGCGGCCTGCCATGCCATGAGGTTGGAGAGCCCGATATAGCGGACTTTCCCCTGGCGCGCGAGGTCGTTCAGGGTCCGCAGCGTTTCCTCCAAAGCCGTGATGCTGTCCCATCCGTGTACCTGGTAGAGGTCGATGTAATCGGTTCGCAATCTGCGCAGACTCGCATCCACTTCGCGCATGATGTTCACGCGGGTAGCGCCACTGTGATTGAAGTTGTCGGCCATGGGAAGCCGAACCTTGGTGGCCAGGACAATTTCCTCCCGGATGCCCTTCAGGGCGTTACCTAAGAGCGTTTCGCTCTCCCCCAAGCTGTAGACATCTGCCGTATCGATGAAATTGATGCCCCTATCCAGAGCCAGTCTTACCATCCGCGTGGTTTCCTCTTGGCCAAGGTTGCCCATATTCATCTTGCCGCCGAACTGCATTGTACCGAGCGCCACCTCACTTACAATGAGCCCGGTATGTCCCAACTTCCGGTATTTCATCCCTCATGCCCCTTCTTCTATTACGGCGATCTGGTTCCGGATCGCTTCGGCCGATTTCGTCAGCGCCTCACGCTCCGCGGGGTCCAACTGAAGCGGCACCACGGCGCCGATACCTCCGGCGTTGACAACCGTCGGGAGGCTCATTGTGACGTCGCCGAGACCTAGAGTTTCCGGCATTTGACTGCCCACCGTGAGCACGGTGTTCTGGTCGCGCAAAATGCTGCCGACCACGCGCACCAGTCCGGAGGCGATACCGTAGACCGTCGCGCCTTTCTCTCCTACGATGCGATAGTAGGCGTTGCGCGTCTTTAGCGCCATCTCATCCAGCGCTGCCTTGTCGTAGGCAACACCACGGGCACGGCAGAACTCCTGGACCGTCAATCCGGCGATTCTGGTTGCGGACCATGTGGGAACCTGCGAGTCGCCGTGCTCGCCGATGACATACGCGTGCACGCTTTGCGGGTCAACGCCATAGTGATCGCCGAGCAGCACCCGCAGCCTGGCTGTGTCCAGAATTGTGCCCGATCCCACCACGCGATTGAGACCGAATCCCGAAAGCTTTCGTGCGTAATGCGTGAGCGCATCCACAGGGTTCGTGGCAACCAGCAGAATCCCTGTCGGTCTTGCAGCCGCGATCCTGGGAATCACCTCACGAAAAATCACCGCATTCTTTTTCAGCAGGTCGATGCGCGTTTCGCCGGGCGCCAACCCGGCACCCACCGCAACCACAATCACCTTGGCGGTGGCACAATCCTCAAAGCCGCCTACGCGCACCATGGTGGTGTGCGACCACGGTTCGGCGTGGCTTATGTCCTCCGCTTCCCCTTCGGCTTTCTTGCGGTTACGATTGATCAGCGCAATGTCGGAAGCCAACCCTGACAACAACAATGCATACGCAGTCGTAGCGCCTACATTGCCCGCGCCCACGATCACAACACGGTCCTTTGACATACCTTACCTGGCTATTTCAAGTCCCCGCCAAGGCCGCCGCCCACGCTTGCACGCCATCGAGAGCACGCTGCTTAAACTCTCCAGGGGTGGACGAGCATTGGCACGAGCCACCTCTTTGCCCCACGTGAGCAGTTCCCCGGTATGACTGCCGTTATGCCCGCCCTTCGCGGGACTTTCCTGATGAGGGCAGATATATTGAAACGTCATCTATAATAGCGTCCGTTCACTTCGTCCCAATCACAGCGAAATCCGCCCGTGACGTTCCGATAGCATCAGACTTCCACGAGAACCCGATGGAGGGCACTTCCACCTGCGCTCCAGTTGACATTCAGCCCGGGTACCGCTGAAACGGAACTGCCTGCAGGCGTTCTCATAAAGTGCCGGTTGGCCGGTCGATTTCCACACCATCTTGAATGTCATCAGGGCGGGAGTGGCAATCGAATCCAGAGCCGGCCACCGCGGCTGGTCGACCACTGGCACGTTCCTCATCTGCAGCGTAATCGCTTTTCCATCGGGGCTAATATTCAGGCCTCCCACAGGTATCGCGATGACCCAATAAAGTCCAGAAGGTTCTATTGGGGGATGGAAGTCATGAATCTGGTTGGCGGGGACCGCCGGTCCCCGGAAAAGGGTGAGTCATATGTGAGCGAAGGCGCCGTGCTGCGTCGTGCGCGCAGCCCAGTACTCGCCCTGCATGACGCCGTAGTCAGTTGTCGGACTGCCGAACGCGATCCGATTTCCCTTGTTATCGGTGCCCATACCGGTGAAGGTACTGCACCGGGCGACTAGTCCTTTGAAATGGTAGATGTGGGACAGTTCCACATTTGGCCCGGCCGGCTGATTATGGCTGCCATTCTTATCCAGCCACGGAATTGGGTAGGGCTCGGTGCCACCGTTCGCCGTCATCTGTCTCTCCTGTACCTGCTGGCCTGAACTCCTCCGGGCTGCGCCGAAAGACGTACCAGCCCAGGTGATGAATTTCAGAAAGCTTCTTCGTTTACAAAGGGGGCACGGGGTGTGAATTGATGTCATCGAGCACTCCTCTGACGCCATTATCAATTACTCCTCTGACGCCATTATCAATAATGTGCCTAACTCGGGGCGGTGCGAACGTCTGAAAGATAACCGTTTAAATGGCTACCGGACAGTAAATGGATTCCGGATAACGGAAGGCCGCAGGCCAACAATAGCCTCTGGCCTATACTGTTTGGAGAACCATCGCATGACTCAGGTCGAAGGTCTCGCCAAGTGCGGGGCCAGGGGCCATTCCTACCGCTGACTTCGGCGGATTGAGCGCTCTTGCTCGAACGCGGGCGAATACCGCGACGTGGAGGATAGACATTGAAAGCGCTTTTTCTAACAACGGCTGTTCTCGGCGTCTCTATCGTTCCAGTTCCACATGCAATAAGCGGCCCGAGCGAGTCGACGCCAGCAGCGAGCGCGCCAGGCGCCGCACTCGGTCCAGCCGACACATACTTCGTCACCCAGACATCGCTTGGCACCCCGTTTCAGATCGAGTCCGGCCGGCTTGCCGAAGCTAAGGGAACGACCCAAGCCATTCGCAGCTATGCGCAGCTCATGGTGAGCTCCCACGTGACCGTAAACAACGCGCTGACGGCGATTCTGAAGAGCAAGGCGCCCCCACCGCCGCCTACACTTCTCAAAGGCGCCTACGCCACGATTATTTCAACACTCGGGTATGAGAGCGGCCGGATGTTTGATGCCGATTACATAAGGGGGCAGGTCGACTACCAGAGGGCGAATGCCGCGCTCTATCAATATGAAATTGCAAATGGTATAGACCCCGATCTGAAGGCCTTTGCACAACAGACCTTGCCAAAGATCGAAGACCACTTGCAGCGCGCACTAAAGCTGAAAGGCGGCGTGGAGTAACCTGCGCGCCTGCTGACCGCGAATTCTAGCGGAAACTGGCCGCTGAATACCGGCGCGGGAAGGAGCTGTAAGCAGCTCGGATTTGCCGGGGGAGGAGATCGCCAGATGGAAATGGAAGGTTTACGTGGAATCCTGGATCGAATTTTGCAGGTTGAGGCTGCCGGCGGCGATCAATTGACAGAGGCCGCGCCTTCCTCTGCCAACGCCAGTACGGACCTTGGCTCTCGCCGGACACTCCTGCCTGGGTCCGGTCCTCGCCGGGACTGCATCTCACGCCCAACCCCGGCGGGTTCAGCGCTCTGGCGCACATCAGGGGTCCCACCAGGCTTGACTCTGGAAAGGGAATGGCGTGGAATCAGAATGCCTGGGAAGGCAGCATCCTGTGAGCTCGCAGCACTGGTGATGCCCGTTACGCTTGCCGTGCTCGCCTTACCACGCGGTCCCTATTAATAGTTCATGCGCGCGGAACGAGCAACTGGTCAGGGAGAAAGAGGAGGGGGAAAAGTATGAGCGCGACTACCGCCGATGACCTCACGGCGCGAGGCATTCGTAAGGAAAGCGACAGTCTCGGCGAAGTTAACGTTCCCGCTGATAAACTGTGGGGCGCTCAGACCCAGCGGTCGCTGGAGCACTTCAGCATCGGTAAGGACCTCATCCCAGGAGAGATGATCACGGCGTACGCAACTTTGAAAGAAGCCGCCGCCAATGCCAACTACGCCGGAAATCGTCTCGACAGCCAACGTCACACAATGATCCTGCACGTTTGCGACGAGATCCTTTCCGGACTTCACCACGATATGTTTCCCCTGCATGTCTGGATGACGGGAAGCGGCACGCAGTTCAACATGAACATGAATGAGGTGATCTCGAACCGCTGCTGCCAGCTTGCGGGGACGCCGCTTGGAAGCAAGACGCCCGTTCACCCCAATGACCACGTCAATATGTCGCAGTCCTCGAACGACACTTTTCCCTCGGCGATGAACATGGCGGCGGCGGTCGGCGTGAAGCAGCGTCTGATTCCGGCGGTAAAGGCGCTGCACGATGCCGTCGCACGGAACGCCGAGGAGTGGAAAGAAATCGTGAAGATCGGCCGCACGCATATGCAGGACGCCACGCCGCTCACCTTGGGCCAGGAATGGTCCGGCTATGCGGGCATGCTTGCGGACGATCTGCAGCGCATGGAAGATGCGTTGAAGGGCGTGTATCGCCTTGCCCTCGGCGGCACGGCGGTGGGCACGGGCATCAACTCCGCTCCTGGATTCGGAGAGGCGGCTGCCGCTGAAATCGCCAAACTTACCAATCTACCCTTCGTGAGCGCCCCCAACAAGTTCGCCGTGCAGGGCGCGCACGACGACCTGGTGCAGCTTTCCGGAACGCTGCGAACGCTGGCAGTCTCGCTTTACAAAATCGCAAACGATATCCGGCTCATGTCCTGCGGCCCACGGGCCGGATTTGCCGAATTGCAAATCCCGGAGAACGAGCCGGGCTCCTCCATCATGCCCGGCAAGGTAAATCCGACCCAGGCCGAGGCATTGACCATGATCGCAGTGCAGGTTATGGCCAATGACGCGGCGGTAGGGTTCGGAGGCGCCGGCGGATATCTGGAGATGAACGTTTATAAGCCGCTGATCATCTTCAACATCACGCACTCCGTCACCATCATGGCCGATGGATGCACGAACTTCCGAAAGTTCCTGATCGAAGGAACCAAACCGAACTTGAAGAAGATTGGCGAGTATGTCGAGCGCTCCCTGATGCTGGTGACCGCGCTCTCGCCGGTCATCGGCTACGACAAGGCATCCAGGATTGCGCACGACGCGTTGGACAACGATCTCACGCTCAAGCAAGCCGCGTTGAAGCTGGGATTCGTCACCGAAGCCGAGTTCGATCGCGTCGTCGATCCGGCAAAAATGGTGCATCCGTATGTTGCGAGCGCGACTTAGAAGGTCGCAAACCTTCCACCAAAACACCAGAAAGGAAGCAATAGCTATGGCCATTACTTCAAAGCGCGGGATCGAAGTGCTGCAAGATCCAGCCATCAACAAATCGACCGCCTTCACCGAGGCCGAAAAGCAGGCGCTCGGCCTGGTTGGTCTCGTACCGGACGTCACGGAAACCGAGGACTTGCAGTTGCAACGCGTTTTGTTGCAGCTCAGCCAGAAGCACACCGATCTCGAACGTTACATCTATCTGGTCAACTTGCTCGATCACAATGAGACCTTGTTCTACCGCACGGTCATGTCCGACCCCGCCCGCTTTCTGCCGATCGTATACGATCCCACCATCGGTGAGGCATGCCTCAAGTTCGGCCACCTCTACCGCCAGGCACGCGGCATGTATCTCTCCATGGCCCGGCGCGGCAAAGTGAAAGACGTTCTGAAGAACTGGCCGCAGAAAGACGTGCGTTTCATCTGCGTTACCGATGGCGGTCGGATCCTGGGGCTTGGCGATCTCGGCGCAAACGGCGCCGGCATCCCCATCGGCAAGCTGGAACTGTACACCGCCTGCGCCGGAGTGCCGCCGCAATATCTGCTGCCCATGTACCTCGATGCGGGCACGAACAATGAGCAATATCTTCACGATCCCCTGTACCTGGGGATGCGAAAGCCGCGTCCGTCCACCGAGGAGCTCTATTCCTTCGTGGACGAGTTCGTCGAAGCGGTGCAGGAGCTATTCCCGAAGTGCTGCATCCACTTCGAGGATTGGACCGGTTCCGACGCCGTCCACCTGCTTCAGCGTTACCGCGACAAGTACTGCGTCTATAACGACGACGTGCAGGGCACGGCGGGAATCGTGCTGGCGGGCATGATCAATGCGGCCAGGCTCAAGGGGACGAAGCTGAGCAACGAAAAGTACCTCTTCCTGGGAGCGGGTTCTGCCGGTATCGGTCTCGCGGACCTGATGTGCACGGCGATGGTCGAGGAAGGGCTCACACTTGAAGAGGCGCAGTCGCACATTTACATGTTCGATATCAAGGGACTCCTGGAAGACACCCGGACGGACCTGTTCGACTTCCAGAAGCCGTATGCTCACCGCCATGCGCCGACGCGCGACTTCGTCGCAGCCATCGAGAGCATAAGGCCGACGACGATCATCGGCGTCAGCACCGTCGGCGGCGCATTCAACCAGAAGGTGGTGGAAACCATGTCGCGGATCAATGAACGGCCGGTGATTTTCGCGCTATCGAACCCCACCGATCACGCCGAGTGTACGCCGGAGCAAGCCTACACCTGGTCGAAGGGGAAAGCGATCTATGCGGCCGGCGTACAGTTTCCACCGGTCCACTTCAAGAACCAGACGTTCCTGCCGGGGCAGGCCAACAACTTCTACGTTTTCCCGGCGATCGGAATGGCGGTGTTTGCTACGCAGGCGTCCCGTATCACCGACGAGATGTTCATTGAGGCGGCGAAGGCGGTGGCTGATCAGGTGCCCCCCGAACTGCTCAAGCAGGGCCTGCTGTTCCCGCTACAGCAGAACATTTTGGAGGCTGAAATTCAGACCGCCGCGCGTGTGGCGAAGCTGATTTTCGATTCGGGCCTGGCTCGCGTGGAGCGGCCCGCCGACATGGTCGCATTTATCCGGAAGCATGTCTACAAGCCGGAATACGCACCCGTCACGGCCCCGGCATCCAAAGCGGCCTGAGACTCATTCACGGCGTACTCTCGCTCTGTCGTGCATCATCAGGTACCGGCTGGTCACGCGCCTCCTGGTCCGCTCGGATCGCCAAACGCCGCATCACTCCGGCGAGCACCGCCAGGCGATTGAACTCAATTGACGTCAAAAGTCCAGTTCGCCGTCGCGGCTGTGGTCTGGGTTGTGTTCGCCGCAGCGGCCCGCGCCCAACCCGCTTCGCCGCCCGCGCCGCCGGATGTACCCTCCGGACAGGCTGGCGAAAATCAGGACCGCGAGTTTCATTCCGCATTCCCTGCACCGGCAAGCGATACTCCCGATGAGTTCCGTAGCAGGTACCTGTTCGGCGACTGGATGGGCGTGCGCTCGGCCCTGGCAGATCGGGGCATCCGGTTCAATTTGCTTTTCATCGCCGATCCCTTCGGCAATGTTACCGGCGGACAGCGGACCGGAGCGAGCAACTACAATCTGTTCGGCTTTGGCGTCGTGCTGCGAACAGACCAGCTCTTCGGCTGGTATGGCGGCCAATTGCATGTTGGCTTCGCTGACAATTTTGGCACGAGTCTCTCGAATGACTACATCGGCAACAGCTTTCCGGTACAACTCGCCGATGTGGCCGACGCACACCCGCGGCTGACATACCTTTCCTATACGCAGTCGCTGCTGCAAGATAAGCTGAGCATCCGCCTCGGACGAGTGACCATCAACAGCGTCGCGGGCGAAGAATTCCTGGGTTCTCAGTATTTCAAGGCGTTCACCTCGGTCGGCATCGACCTGGTGCCGCTCGGCATCTTCCTCAACGCTCCCGGCGCTTTCGGCTACCCGGATACAACCTGGGGAGCACGGATCAAATTCGCACCGGTGAAACGGTTCTATACGATGGTTGGCGCCTACAATGGCGACCCGGTGCTGAAGCAGGGTGCGCGGCACGGGGTCGATTTCTCCATGCGCGGGCCGCTTTTCCTCATCGGAGAGTTCGGCTTCCTCGGAAAATCCACGGATCTGAAGTTCGGCGGATATAATAACGGCGGAACCGCGGCGGTTTTCGCGAGCACGCCGGGTCGGCCTCCCGAGACTTCACGGAATCGCTACGGCGTGTACGTTCTGGGTGATCGGGCACTGTTACATTTTGGCGACCCGATTCAGGACCGCCACGTAGGCGTCTTCGGCGCATTCATTGCTGCGCCGGATCAGCGGGTGAACAAAGTCCCATACTTCTTCGACAGCGGACTGGTGATGTACGGCCCGTCCCGGAGCCGTCCTAAGGATTTTATCGGATTCGCCACCGTCTACGGCTCCTACAGCGACGATCTGCGCCGCGCGGAAGAGACTCAACCAACGTTGACAGGCGTTCAAAACTTTGAGATGACATTGGAGTTGAACTACGGCTGGACGATCAGGCCAGGGTTGCTCCTGCAACCCGCTATTCAATACATCGTACACCCGAACGGCAACGAAAGGCTACCTAATGCCTTGGCGGTCGGGCTCAATATCGTTGCCAACTTATGACACTGGCCCGTTGAGGAGTTCCGCTCATCGCGCGACTGTCTTTTCAAAAATAGTTAAGGCCGCGCGGGCATCCAGAAAGCGGAGCCCGCAGCGGCCTTACAACATCGTGGGTAGCGATCATCCGGCGCCCGCGGTCTTGGCCCGGTCCAGCGCAGCTAACGCCAACAAAGTTAGGATGGGGGGCAGCAGGCTCCAGGCGGCGAAGTGAGATGTCGCGGCCCCTGCCAGCGCAGCCCCAATTAGGAAGCCGGTCCATACAACCGCCAACTGGGCTGCCCGCTGCCCATGGGTATCCCAGGCGCCTTGTGCCTGGGGCACAGGTACGCGCTTGACCGCCAGCGCAAGGTGGTCCGCCAAATGGTTTAAATCGCCGGTGACATAGCCCAAGCTCACCGATTGGCCCCCCACGCGGGTGAGCGTTGTGTTCATGACACCCATGGCCAAGCTAAGGGCCATGATGCTGAACCGGGCAGTTAGCAGGTCGAAACAAACCGCCGCCATGGCAGCGGCCAGCAGGGCCACAACCAGCCCACATAGTAACCGGAAGGTATGGCGCAGGCCGGAATGGTGCAGGAACGTCCCGGCCATGATACCGATCACGAAGAGCGGGATCGGCAGCAGGTTATGCCCGGCCTTTGCGAGTTCTCCCCGGCCGGCGTGCAAGCCGGTCTGCGTGGTGTTGCCACTCATGAACGAGGCATAGACCTTATAGTCACGAAAGGTGCTCGGCGTACCAGCCTTGCAGTGCCGATGCCATGTTGCTGGTGAAGACGATGTCCGCTGCATAAGCGGCAATGCCGAAGATTACCAGCCGCTTCGGCAGCGCCGTCAGAGCGAACGTCAACGTGAGTGTATAGAAGGTCCCCGACCCCAGCCCCGCAATCACCAGCAGGCAAAACATTACCCAGAGGTTTGGTGCAAAAGGGAGCGCAATGGACGAAATCGTGAAGATCGCAGCAGACGGAAGCAGAATGCGGCGAGGGCCCACCCGGGTGTTCACGAACGCGCAGAAGACTCCGCTGAACATCATTGCCATATCGAGGACCGTGGGCAACAGGAGGCTTCATCAAATCCTAAGCCAAGTGCGCCGCGCAGATCGGGCAGGCCAATGCTGAGCAGGCGGGCATTCACAGTCGCGACGGACGCGCCCAAAAACACACCGAGAATCCCGATGTAGGGATGCTTCAAAAGCGGCGGGGGCGCCGCAGCCGGCGGGGTGGCTGAGGGAGGGGGAGCAACTTCGGTCGCCATTGATTTCCTCCGTCGCTACTGCCTGCCGCCACTTGCGCGGACCCTGACGGTTGCAGAGAGACCGGGCCGCAATCGCGCGGCCATTGGCTGGCCGTGATCCAGCAAGATCTTCACGGGTATCCGCTGCACGATCTTCGTGAAGTTGCCGGTCGCATTGTCCGGCGGCAGCAATGCGAACTCCGAGCCGCTGGCGGGAGACAAATGATCGAGTGTGCCTCTGAAAACCACTCCGGGAAACGCATCCACCCGGATTTCCGCTCGATCGCCGAAGTGCATATGGCGGAGTTCCGTTTCCTTATAATTGGCCTGCACCCACACGTCGCGTTGGACCAACGAGATAACCTGAGTGCCTGGACTGACCAGTTGTCCAGGCAGCACCTTGCGTTCGCCAACGATCCCACCGTCCGGTGCTGTAATCCGGGTGTAGCTGAGATTGATGCGTGCCAGCTTGAGAGCGGCTCTCTTCTCATTGAGATCGGCGCGGAGCAAGAGGTCCTGCGAGTCCAGCACAGCGAGTTGGCGCTTCTGCGCTTCGAGCTGGGCTCTTGCGCTTCCCAGCCCGGCGCGCGCCTTGGCCAAATCGGCCTGGCGGCTGGCCAACTGTGCCGCCGCCCCATTGAGCTCATCTTCGCGGCTCGCGAGCTGTGCGCGAAAGCGCTCCGCCTCCGCCACCGCCTGCTCTAGTTTCTGCCGGGTCGCAGATTCGGTCGCCAACAACGCTTCCTGCCTCCGCCGCTCTGCCTCTGTGCGCGTGACCTCCGCTTGCGCTCCATTGATTCCGGCGCGCGCATTTGCGATCGCCGATGTCGCGGCCTGAACTCCAGCTTGCGCCGCTGCGATTTCCGCTTCCGCCGCGCGGACCCCTTGGTCCGCTTGAGCGATGCGAGCGTCCTGCAATTCCTTCTCCCGTTGATTGTTGATGAGGGAAGCTCCGCCGGCGGCCACGGCGGCTTCAGCCACCTGCACATGCGCCCTGAAATCCTTATCCTCCAACCGGACAAGTAGATCTCCCGCTTTCACCGGCTGATAATCGGAAACGTATACCTCAGCCACCAGTCCGGCCACCTTCGTGCTGAGGGGCGTCAGGTCGGCTCGCACATAAGCATCGTCAGTCTTTTGTACGGCTCGGTCGCTTACCCAGGTATTCCAGCTGCCCGCGATCAGGAACACAAGCGCGGCGGCCATCAGCAGAATGATCGACGGTACCAGCCAGGAACGGAGACGTTGCGGCCAGTTCCGCCTTTGATTGACGGAACCCGCTGTATCAGGCATAGCGAGCCACGACTGAAACTCTCGATGGCCGAGCGTTCGGTATTCGAGCAGCTAGGTGATGTGCGGGTCCAGCCCAGCAACCGGCACCAGGCGCCCTTTCCCGTTCGCGAGGACCTGTGAAAACGCGATGCGTGGTCGTCAACCCACAAGACGTTCTGTGAGTTTCCGGCAAACGTGCGTGAAATTGACTGACTCAGCCGGATAAGGTCATGGAGTCGCCGGGAGGGCGACTAGCATGAACCATCAGATGGCAGCACCCGTTCCTGGAGGGATCGCGCAACTCCAGCGCCAGTTGGAGCAGTTTCGCAGCAGTCGGCCACCCCGGACGAAGCTGCCGGAATCGTTGTGGCAGGCGGCGGTCGAGTTGGCTCGACAGCACGGCATTAATGCCGTGGCGCATCCGCTACGGTTGGACTATACCCGGCTGAAGCAGCGGCTGAGCGGAACGCCGAGCCAGCCAAGAAAACAAAACAAACCAGCGTTTGTTGAACTGATCGGTGCCGGCGCGGCAGTGTTGCCAGAGTGCGTCATCGAGTTTGAATCACCCGGCGGCGGCAAGATGTGTATCCAGTGGAAAGCCGCGGTCCCGCCGGATTGGACCGGTTTGCTGCGCGCCTGGCGTGAGACCCAGGGATGATCCAGATCACGGCGCAGATGCGCGTGCTGGTGGCGATTGAGCCGGTGGACGGCCGCAAGGGCATTGATTCGCTGGCGCGGTTGTGCCAGGAGAAACTCGCCGAAGATCCCTTCTCCGGATGTGTGTTCGTGTTTCGAAGCCGCCGCGGGACCTCGATCCGCCTCCTCACCTATGATGGCCAGGGGTACTGGTTGGCGCAGAAGCGCCTCTCTAAAGGAAGGTTCATGTGGTGGTTGCGGAGCGGTATCGTGATGAACCTCAACATCGAACCTCAGCGTGCGGCACACTACACCGGCACTGGGCAGCCGATATGGCAGATCCTCACGGCCGCCACTTTTCAGTTTCCCGAGCGGACCACACCGAATCAATCGACCTCCCGAAAATAGAGGAACTCCGGAAAGCATTGGAAGAAGTATCACGGCTCGATAATGTAAGAAAGCCATAGGAGCCATTCCGCCTTGAAAGAAGGGATCAGGGGGTACGAGAATTGGCCTCTTTGCTTTCGTGAGACGAAGAGAATGACGTTTCCTGGGAAGTGACTCGATGTTGTCAACCGTCCGTCCGTGTGGCTCATAGGTCGAGCAATGTAATAAAGGCGCCTTTGGTCCCCGTTGCTTAAGGACTAAACTCGGGCAGAGCCCCAAAAGAAAATGAACCAGGCCTCGGGTGCCGGCAGCGGGCGCTGCATTGGTCAGAGACTCGGGGGCTCGATCTGGGCCACAAATGGAGGGCAACTATGAAGAAAGCTAGGGAAAAGATGAATCCGTCGGACCCCATCGGCCGACGGTCAGTATTGGGCGTAGCGGCGGCTGCTCTCAGTGCGGGCGCACTGGGTTCGGTAACCGCCTTGGGCCAAACCAGACAACAGGTCGCGACAGGGGAGGGAAACCACTCCGCAAGCAACCCGGGACCGAAGAATCCGGCCCTTCAAGGTTTGCAACCCAACTCCTATCTGCCGCCAACTAGTGATCGGGGAGTCATAGAACCGATGTGGTATTCCTTCGATCTCGCACATCGGCGCATTCAAAACGGCGGATGGACCAGCCAGGTCACGGCCAAGGAAATGCCGGATTCGCTGGATATTGCCGGTGTCACGATGCGTCTCACGGCGGGAAGCTATCGGGAAGTGCACTGGCACATCTCAAACGAATGGGCGTACATGCTGTACGGAAATGCCAGAGTGACAGTCTTTGAGCCAAACGGCAAAATCTTCATCGGCGATGTCTCGGCAGGTGATCTTTGGTTCTTCCCCAGTGCCCACCCACATTCCATTCAAGGCCTGGGACCCGACGGATGCGAATTTCTGCTGGCGTTCGATCAGGGGACATTTTCTGAATACACGACCTTCCTACTCTCCGGTTTTCTTGCTCATACGCCATCCAAGGTGCTCTCCCAAAATCTCAACATTCCGGAGGCGGAGTTGAGCGTCCTGCCCGAAACAGGCCTCTATATCCTCCCGGGAACCGTTCCGGGGTCGCTGGAAGACGACCGCAAAGCGGTAGGATACCCGGCCGTTGCTTCGAAGGTTGACTATACATTCAAAATGAAATCCATGAAACCAATCAGGGAAACTGCGGGCGGCAGTGTGCGCTACGTGGATTCCCATATCTTCCCTGCGTCTAAAACCGTTGCAGCCGGCCTGTTTAATATGAAGCCAGGCGCGCTGCGCGAAATGCACTGGCATCCTACTTCCGAGTGGCAATACTATATCGGCGGCAGTGCCCGGATGACCGTATTTGCCGCGGAAGGGGAGGCCCAAACCATGAATTTCAAGGCAAACGACGTAGGCTTCGTTCCCGCAGTCTGCGGGCACTATATCCAAAATACTGGAAATGATGACATGGAATTTCTGGCGATCTTCAAGACTGACCAGTTCGTAGAGTTCTCCTTGAATCAATGGCTAAGGCGGCTTCCCGTGCAGATGACCGAGGCGGAGACCAATCTCAGTCCCACCGCGATCGCCCGGATTCCGGACATAAGGGACAATATTATCCCCGCGAGCAGCTCGGGCGGCACGGATCCCCACTAGGAGCAGCGCCATTCATGTACCGCTGTCACTGGAGGGCCGGAGGGCCAGGGGCACTTCCGAAGGTAAATCCGGACACGTTTTTGGCCAGTCACGCAGACCGGCGAAAATGTTGCGGGCGGGCCTATATGCCCGGGTTTCGACCAACGATCAGCAGACGCTGGCAATGCAGAATCGTGCGATGCGGGGGTATGCAGCGCGGCGCGGCTGGACGATCGCCTTGCAAGTTCGCGAGGTGAACTCCGGGCGGCACGACGGGAAGCCCGCGAGACACTGCTGGAAGCCGCCCGCCGGCGAGAGATCGATCTGGTGCTGGTGTGGCGGCTGGATCGCTGGGGACGGTCAGTCACGGACCTGCTGGCGACGCTCCAGGAACTGGAGCATCTGGGTGTCGGGTTTGTTTCCCTGACCGAGGCACTGGACCTGACCACGCCCGCTGGGCGAGCGATGGCCGGTCTGTTAGCCATATTCGCCGAGTTCGAAAGGGAGGTTCTGCGGGAAAGGACCCGGGCCGGTCTGGCGCATGCGCGCGCGAACGGCAAGCGATTGGGCCGGCCGGCAACCGCGGCCACACACGCTGCGGAAATCCGGAAACTCCATCGTGCCGGGGCCAGCAAATCCGAGATCGCCCGACGGTTGCAGATCGGCCGGACCTCCGTGCGCCGGATTTTGGGCTGACCTATTTCCCGGAGGAATAGGTCGATGTACGTAAGCGCCTGAGAATCACCGGAACAGAGGTGGCAACTGCGACCGCTGATTCTGGCGGGATCAGGCGCGAGAGGGCCCCCAGTTGTGTGGCAGAAGCTCGGCCACGCGGGTGATGGGATGGGTCGGTATGCGGGACAGGACGTCCTTGAGCCAGGCGAAGGGATCCACTCCGGCCTGGTGGCAAGATGCGACGAGGCTTCGCAGCACAGCTGCCGTTCGGCCACCTCGGTCGCTGCCGAAAAACGTCCAGTTGTTGCGGCCAACTGCTACCCCGCGGATCGAACGCTCGGTTGCGTTGTTGTCGATCTCGAGATCGCCGTCCTCGCAGTAGCGGGTGAGTGCCGTCCAGTTCTTCAGGGTATAGCGGACCGCCCGCCCCTCCGGACTCTTCGGCAGAACTTCCCCCTCGATCTCCAGTAAGTAGTTATGCAACTTATCCAGAATCGGACGTGCTCCGACTTGGCGTAGTTGAAGCCGATCCTGCGGCGTGAGAGACCGCGCTCGCTTCTCCACCCGATACAACTGCGCAATCAGCAACAGCGCCAGCCCCATGCGGGCCTGATCCGAATCCAACGCTTTGCGGAAATACCGACGGGCATGCGCCCAACAGCCTACCTCGACCAGGCCCCGCGCCGGGTCCTTGAAAAAGGCGTCATAGCCGCCGTATGCGTCCGCTTGTAGGTAACCTCGATAACCCTTCAGAAATTCCTCGGGACCGGCGCGTTCCCGTGTCGCCGTATAGTCATACAGAATCACCGGATGCTCCCGGTCTCCGCAATACGGCCAGATGCGCCCGGTCCGCGCAAACGGGAGTTTGGTGTCCAACACCTTCACCCCGGTGTCGTCGGTGCCGATCACCTTCGATTGGAACAGAACCTCCTTCGCGCATTGGTACAACGGCTGCAACAGATCGCCGCACTGTGCCATCCAGCCGCCCATGGTCTTACGCGAGATTGCTACCCCATGCCGTTCGAAGATCGTTTCCTGCCGGTGCAGTGGCAGATGATCCACGCACTTGGCGACGATCACCTGCGCCAGCAGACTGGCCCCAGCAGTGCTCTTTTCGATCGGCTGCGCAGGCTTGGTCGCCGTCTTCACCGTACAGGCGCACGCGTACTTCTTGCACACATCTTCAATCACAGTCAGCTGCGCCGGGATGTATTCGTAACGTTCGCTGGACTCTTCGCCGATGGGCCGCAAATCCTGCTGGCAGGTAGGGCAGTGCTTCTCCGAATCCGCCAGATCGTGCACGATCCGCTCCCGCTTGAGATGCCGCGGCAGAGCCTGGCGGCCGCCAGGCCGTTTCGGGGAAGCCGATCCGCCCGCGCCAGAAGCGGTATCCTCATCGTCGTCATCGTCGACGGAGTCAGCCGGTTCGGCTGGCTTCTCTGCGGCTGCCTGCCGGGCCTGCCAAGCCGCGGCAAACAGGGCTAGTTGGTCTGCCGAGAGGCGCTCACTTTTACGATTCCGCTTGGCATCCAGCAACTCGCGCAGAAGGGTCTCGATCTTGCTCCGCTCATGGAACTCGCGGTCGAGTTGCGCCACCAGGTCCAGCACCATCTGCTGCAAGACCTTGGGATCTTCCGGAAGGTGTTTGGGATCGAACGCCACGAGTAAGGAATAGTCTACTCACTTACGGACGCGCGGACAAGAGAAAACAGAAAGCATCTGCGATGTTTTACACGGACCGACCATAACGGTGTCGGCGTGTGGCTTGTGTCAGGTCGATGCCGCTCAGCAGCGCCCCTAATTCCTGCGCCGTGATCTCTCGCCGGCGCTCCGCCGCGTCGCCCAACGGCACCACATACGTGCCCTCCTCCAGCCGCTTGCTCCACACCGCAAACCCGTCACGATCCCAATACAAAATCTTGATCCGTCGCGCCGCCGGCTGGTGAAGACGAACAGATGCCCGGCGAATGGGTCTAATTCCAGGTGCTCCCGCACCAGCGCGTGCAGGCCGTCAAAGCTCTTGCGCATGTCGCACGCGGTCAGGCACAGATACACCCGCACGCTGGCCGGCAGGTGAATCATGCCCGGAGAAGTTCCAGCACCGTGCGCAACGTCTTCGTGTCCACCCCGGTGCCGATGCGAAGTCGGTCGCCGTTTGCCAGCGCCAGCTCCAGACCGAACTCCGCAGATACCTGCTGCGCCCCTCTCTCCACCAACGCGAAACGCACCGGGCCGGCACTCCGAAGCCGCTTCCGCCAGGCGTAGAATGAGTATTCGGTGAGCCCCTGTTGCTGGCAGAACCGCTTCACCGATAGCCCGCTCCGCTCCTGCTCGGCGAGTCGATCGCGCCATTGATCGCTTTTGGAGACCGCCCTCTGATCGGGATTGCTCTCGCTCATGAAGCTACTATGCATCCTTTCCCGACGGTAAGGAAGAGGGGTTCACGAGGTGCATACGATGTACCATATAACGGCGATTCGTAAACCTGTTCATAGAGGAATTTGTCACGAATGCTATGGGCAAAATATCTACCCTTAGATTCGGCCGCAAGCAACTCATCATACTGGTGCGGCGGGAATTCGAAGTAGCGGTAAACATCTCCGCTATGGAACCTCAAATAGAGCTGCCGTCGATCACGGCGATACGCCACCGCAGCCAACACGCTCGATTCCATAGATAACCAATCCACAGCCTTAACCCTCTCTAACCATCCTGGCAACTCCGTGGATGGCTTGGCGACAGACCTCAGTGCGCCGACCCTCGCGGGGTCCGCCGCAGTGCACCAGGCGGAGACGATGGCGACGCGCCGCCCCCGCCTGTCCAAGATGGTGGTGCCCCGGACCACCGATCCCACGACAACCGCTGCATACATAACAGTTCGGCAGTCTACGATATTCCCCGGAGCCGAACAAATGACGAAATAGAACCGACGGTACCCCGAAAGGAACTTCCCAACTGAGCTAACGCATCTTTGCCGAAAGCACACGGCCTAACCAGACCGAAGTTACGGTCAAAGGCAGAAAGCTATTACAGGAGGACAGCCCCGACGAGATCGGGGCGGCTATCGTGAGCTTCATCAATAGGATGAGGGGATCTGACGAACTCTCTAGCCGAACCAGACAAACCACGTAGGAGAAAATGAGATGAGTACACCAACAACAACACCACAAGCCGGAACTAGCACCTGGAAAATCGACCCGGTACATTCCGCGGCCGAATTCAAGGTGCGGCACATGATGATTTCGAACGTGAAGGGGCAATTCACGGTCATCACAGGCTCGATGATGCTCGATCCGAACGACATTACGAAGTCGCGCATCGAAGCTTCGGCAGAAGCCGCATCGATCATTACGCGCGACGCTCAGCGTGACGCGCACCTGAAGAGCCCCGACTTTTTCGACGTCGAGAAGTACCCGACGCTGACCTTCGCATCGACGCACGTGGAGCGCAAGAGCGAAGGCGAACTCGCGGTAACCGGCAACCTGACGATTCACGGCGTAACCCGCGAAGTCATCTTTGACGTGGAGGAGCCCACAGCCGGCCGAAAAGACCCGTGGGGTAATACGCGTATCGGGGTTTCAGCGACCGCGAAGATCAACCGCAGAGATTTCGGCCTGAACTGGAACGCGGCGCTAGAAGCCGGCGGCTTCCTGGTTGGCGATGAAGTCACGATTACGTTGGATCTTGAGTTCGTAGGCGGCTGAGTAAGCACCCGACCACTTTGCCGCACCGGGTAAGAAGAGAGAATCGGCTGTGAACAGGATCGGACGGAGCGCCCGGCACGTCCGCCGAGATGTTGAGATTGTCAGCAGCCGCTTGAGCTTCTGGGCTACGGTGCCGCGATTCATACTACCGTGCGGCGCTTGGCTGCGATGCACCGAATGCATCGGGACTCGTATTTGCGGGGACTCGCGGCCAATGCGTCCGATCCGGCGGTTTGAGAGGGAGCGATCACTAATTCGATTCGAGTGTGCTTTAAAAATGTTCTCTGGTCTTTGACAACTGAAGCCCACGGCAAGTCCGTTTCGACGGGAATCGAAACGGTTGGTAACCCATGGTCTTGGCCCAAAACTTGTTTCTCCAAAACCGGTTCGTAACAGGGTTCGTCTTGGGGAGCCAAACCCCTTTGCCTCCAAATAGATAGCCCAGTTTGTTAACGTCAGCGCGATTCGTGTGCCCGCCGCTGGGCGTCGAGTTTTCCCCAATATAGCCAAACATTTACGTATGCTCCTGTTCTCCCTGCCGAAGGTGGAGAAAGCCGGTGAGTGACGCGGTGACCGCCAGTTGGCGCCCGTAGGGACGGTTTCTCCGGGGCCGACGGAGAGGGTCGCGCCTTATTTAACAGGGGTGTTTCTCTCGACCCGCAGGGGTGTGCAGAACTTTCGGAATCTTCGGGTATGGGAGAAGCGAAGGCCGATCCCACGACCCAGTAGACAGCGGAACTACCGCCATGACGGACTACGCTGTGGGTGCTCTGTTGGCGGCAGCCCGCCGCTGCCAAGGCGTAGGGTCATGCAGAATCCGGTCGATTGGTTCGATACCGGAGGCGGCTATATTCTGGTCGCGTTCCCGTGTTCCTGGTCGGCCAGGGATGCAATCTAAGATAATGAGTTCCGAATATCACTTACAGATCGACCTCCCGCGCCCGGATGGGTAGAACTCGGCGCCACCCCCAATCGGGGTCTTGATCTTACAGGGTTGCGGCTTGCTGTCCAATCGATTGGGAATGATCTTTTCGACGGCATAACCGCAATTACGCCGGCAGTCCGATACATCTCGTTCTACGCGTGGACCGTCTTCAGCTACGTGAGCGCGCGACGCCCAGACAACTGGTCGGCGTTCAAAGCCTTTGCGGAACAGATTGAGACTGCAATAGCGATCGCTAATATGCTCTGTGACACCAAGGTTACCGGCCTTGTCGGTGCAGTGGGTGCATTACGCATTGCGGGCGAGCAGACCGACCCCGTGCCCCTGGACCTCCTTGTAGAACAGCCCGCAGTAAACATCTATTTCAACCCATCACAACAATTGAAGATTCGTCAGAAACATCTGTGGGTGAGTTGTGGCTCGGGCAGTTTGCCAAGTGAATGATAGAGAGCCAGTTCGGTGACTCGGAAGGTTCGGAATCCGTAGGATTTTCTCATAGTGACTTTGGCTTTGTTGTTCAGACCCTCGATTACGCCGCTGGAAAACTCTTTCCGGGCGCGAAAATAGTTGAGGATCAGTTCGCGGTGGGCGCGTAAAGTCCTGGCAACTTTCTTCATCGGCTCGATCCGGGAGCGCATCACTTGGCGACACCATTGGTCGAGGAACTTGGCTGCCCAGGCGGTGGACTCGTAATTCCAGAGTTGCTGGAAGTCTTCCTTGAGCAGATAGGCGCGTACGCTCTGGAGGTTGTAGCGCACCAGATCTTTCAGTTTCACTTTCTGGTTGGCCGTGAGGTTCGCCGGCCGCTTCAGAAGGCACCACCGGGACTTGGTCAGGACCGGTTCGTACCCGTCCCCCTTCATGCGCCGGGCCTCGGCGGAGCGGATGTCGTCGAGCGCCTGGTTCACCTTGGCCACGATGTGGAACCGGTCGAGAATATTGAGGGCCTGGGAACACTTCTCGCGGATCACCCCCAAATACGGTTTCCACATGTCCGAGCAGACGAACTCGATCTTCGCCGACACCTCCGGGCCGATCATGGCAAAGAATTCCTGGAAGGTTTTCACGGTCCGTTCCTTGCCAATCCACAGCAGTCGGGTACAGCCCAGGTCGATCTGATACACCAAGGTCAGATATTTGTGCCCCTTACCGCGCTGAATCTCATCCACGCCAATGGCGCGAATCGCTCCCAGGACGCGATGCTCCAGCCCCCAGGTGACCAGATACGCCACCGCGTCGTGGACCTTATCCCAGGAAGTGCGGAATTCTTCGGCCGTTTCCTTCCAGGAAAGTTTGCGCGCCCAATGACCCAGGAAATGCATGTGAACCTTGGTCGAGGTGTGTTTCCCCATACCCCACGGCACTTCTTCGACCAGCACCCCGCATTGCTTGCAGTTGACCCGTCGCATGCAATAGACCAGAAAAACCAGGTAGCCCCAGAAGCCGATGAATTCAAACCGTCGCGGCGTGGGAGACTGGTCGTAGCCGGCCGCGGGTTGATGACAGCCCGAGCAAATAGCCGTGGATCGTTTCCGCGGCCGGACCGGGATGAGGACGGTTTGCGCGTCTTCGGCAAAGCTGGCTCGCCCGTAAACAAATCCCGGAATGGGATGGCACTGGTTTAGAATTCTGGGAAGGCGCATGAATTGACTGGATCGATAGGAAGATGAAGACGAATCCTGATTCTCTCCCATTGACACCCGCCGTGCTATTGCCCTACTGCCGCGATTGCCGCGATCTTTCGGAGTGGCCGGAGCGTTGGATGGGCGAGGAAAAGGATCTTCCTCCCGGCCGAAAACTTGTGGAATACTTCATGCCTTTCCTCCTTCACCTCGCCGGGTCCGGCCTGTCGAAAAGGACCATCCAAAACCATGTCGACAATCTGTGGCTGCTCGGCGGAGAGATCATCCGAGACGTGAATGAAAACCCTTCTCTGAGAAAGGTGGCGGCTGAAGAACTCGTCCGCGCTGTAGTCCACAAGGACGGCGGGCCGCTGATCCATAACGGCTGGGAAGACGAGCAGCGCACCTTCGACTCCACGTGCCGGAAGTTCTACCGTTTCCTCACTCAACCCCACCCCTGAGCCAGCCAGCTACCCACAGATTCCCCGGACGAGCCCAATTGAAATTCACATTGCCACCGAAATTTGAAGTTCCAGGGCTAAGCAAGGAACGGGGCATACCCCTTGCCCATCTCTTTCGGGACGCAGTTATTAACCAGTGCATAAGTAAGTAGACACTGGTATGATTGTGCATGGCGCAACGCGATGCCCGGCAACTCGACCACAAGACGCTGGAGGAGATTCGGATTCGAGCGGTTGAGCAGGTCCAGGCCGGCGAGAGTCCGGAGGCGGTCATCAAGGCTCTGGGGTTCACTCGCAGTTGCATCTATACATGGCTGGCGCTGTATCGGGCCGGCGGTTGGGGCGCGTTGAAGGCGCGGGCGCTACGGGGCCGGCCGATGAAGATTTCGCCCGCCCAGATGAAGTGGCTGTATGAAACCGTGACGGGAAAGAACCCGCTGCAGTTCCGGTTTGAATTTGCGCTGTGGACGCGCGAAATGATTCGGATCCTGCTGCGGGAGGAGTTCTCGGTGAAGCTGAGCCTCACCAGCGTGGGCCGGTTGCTGCGGCAGCTAGGGTTGAGCTGCCAACGGCCACTGTTCCGGGCTACGGAGCAAGATCCAGAACGGGTTCGACGCTGGCGGGAGGAGGAGTTCCCCGCCATCGGCCAGATGGCAAAGGCAGCGGGAGCGCGGATTTTCTTCGGGGACGAAGCTGGTGTTCGCTCCGACTACCACGCGGGCACTACCTGGGGAGTGAAGGGCAAAACGCCGGTCGTTCCGCGAACCGGCCAACGCAAATCGATCAACATGCTTTCGGCCGTGACCGCCCGTGGGGATTTGCGCTTCATGCTGGTGCGGGGCCGCGTCAACGGAGTCGTATTTGCGGAGTTCCTGCGACGACTAATGCACAACGCTGCCCACCCGGTGTTTCTGATTCTGGATGGACACTCGATCCATCACAGCCGCCCCGTGCGCGACTTCGTGGCCAGCCAGGAGGGCCGGCTGCGGTTGTTCTTTCTGCCGCCGTATTCCCCGGAACTGAACCCGGATGAACAAGTGTGGAACTACGTCAAACACCATGGGATCGGCAAAACGGTATTGCGCGCTGCGACGGATCTGCGGCGGTTCATGCTGGCTCGCTTGCGTTCATTGCAGCAGTTGCCCTGGACTGTGCGCATGTTCTTCCTCACGCCGCACACACAATACGCCGCTCTGTGAATGGGCGGCATGTCTACTTACTTATTGCCGGATTAATAACGAGACTCGCTTGGGAACACTCTTTTCTGCGGGTGAAATCATCCCGCGCGCATCGCGCGAGGATCTCCGAGAATTGGGTCACGTCGTCCATCTCACGAAACTCAACGAAGAGGAATCAGATCTCTTGATTGACGGCATTATTCCGGAGGCGCCCACGACGGATCAGGAAAGCCGAAGGGTTGGGACGTATGCATGTATTCTTGGCATCGCCGATGTGCTTTCCCGAATACCGGTTGAGGAAGATCTTTTCGGGGAAGCTCAGTGCATGAAAAGGATGCTTCCCGTGCAGGTTCACTCTCATCTCAACGGCTGGCTTAGGTACTCCTTGAGGGATGCGATCGCCGTCGGCCACGAATACGTCCTGCAGGAGGTAATTCAAGCTCTTCTGACTCTCTCAAAGGGCCGCTCAGCGATACCGAGCAGGGAAGTGATCGGGTATTTATTGCAGAATTCGGACGAGCACAAGTCGGCTTTGCGCTGGTTCGACCTCCTCCAGGAAGGCGAAAACCCATTGGATCTCAATTTCAAGCAGTTGTACGACCGCATCGAGTTGAGCACATCAGCGGATCGAATAACCGAAGGAGGTCTGGGACGGTGGAACGGACCGCTTACTGAACTCCGGCTCATCGATTCCGTCCGGGCACATCCTGCGCGAGCTTTGGCGCTTCTGCCTGTGATCTGGTCCTTGGCAGTGGTTCGGACCTCGCTCTGGCCTGAGCCAGAGAGCAACCTGATTGAGGGTCGGGCAGGCCTGGGCTGGAGCGCCATTGGAATTCACGAAGTGGTTACTCCGGCCATAAAGAAGTTCATCAACGAGGACTGGCGAGTGGCCCAGGTGATATCCGAATTGGCCTTGCGGACGATTGATCAACACTTGCGCGTGAGATGGTCGAGAATGGCTGTGGATACACAGCACGATGTCGCGCTGTTAACCTCAGAAGCGGATCGATGGCAGAGCCGGCCTGAACAAAAGCATGTTCAAGATTACCGAGGAGGGCAGTCGCTATCCCGACTACCTCAAGTTGTAAGCTGGCTTCACCAATTGCGGCTGATAGACCAACCCGGGCTCACCGCACGCGGAAGAAAGATTTGATTCGTCAGAAACATCTGTGGGTGAGTTGTGGCTCGGGCAGTTTGCCAAGTGAATGATAGAGAGCCAGTTCGGTGACTCGGAAGGTTCGGAATCCGTAGGATTTTCTCATAGTGACTTTGGCTTTGTTGTTCAGACCCTCGATTACGCCGCTGGAAAACTCTTTCCGGGCGCGAAAATAGTTGAGGATCAGTTCGCGGTGGGCGCGTAAAGTCCTGGCAACTTTCTTCATCGGCTCGATCCGGGAGCGCATCACTTGGCGACACCATTGGTCGAGGAACTTGGCTGCCCAGGCGGTGGACTCGTAATTCCAGAGTTGCTGGAAGTCTTCCTTGAGCAGATAGGCGCGTACGCTCTGGAGGTTGTAGCGCACCAGATCTTTCAGTTTCACTTTCTGGTTGGCCGTGAGGTTCGCCGGCCGCTTCAGAAGGCACCACCGGGACTTGGTCAGGACCGGTTCGTACCCGTCCCCCTTCATGCGCCGGGCCTCGGCGGAGCGGATGTCGTCGAGCGCCTGGTTCACCTTGGCCACGATGTGGAACCGGTCGAGAATATTGAGGGCCTGGGAACACTTCTCGCGGATCACCCCCAAATACGGTTTCCACATGTCCGAGCAGACGAACTCGATCTTCGCCGACACCTCCGGGCCGATCATGGCAAAGAATTCCTGGAAGGTTTTCACGGTCCGTTCCTTGCCAATCCACAGCAGTCGGGTACAGCCCAGGTCGATCTGATACACCAAGGTCAGATATTTGTGCCCCTTACCGCGCTGAATCTCATCCACGCCAATGGCGCGAATCGCTCCCAGGACGCGATGCTCCAGCCCCCAGGTGACCAGATACGCCACCGCGTCGTGGACCTTATCCCAGGAAGTGCGGAATTCTTCGGCCGTTTCCTTCCAGGAAAGTTTGCGCGCCCAATGACCCAGGAAATGCATGTGAACCTTGGTCGAGGTGTGTTTCCCCATACCCCACGGCACTTCTTCGACCAGCACCCCGCATTGCTTGCAGTTGACCCGTCGCATGCAATAGACCAGAAAAACCAGGTAGCCCCAGAAGCCGATGAATTCAAACCGTCGCGGCGTGGGAGACTGGTCGTAGCCGGCCGCGGGTTGATGACAGCCCGAGCAAATAGCCGTGGATCGTTTCCGCGGCCGGACCGGGATGAGGACGGTTTGCGCGTCTTCGGCAAAGCTGGCTCGCCCGTAAACAAATCCCGGAATGGGATGGCACTGGTTTAGAATTCTGGGAAGGCGCATGAATTGACTGGATCGATAGGAAGATGAAGACGAATCCTGATTCTCTCCCATTGACACCCGCCGTGCTATTGCCCTACTGCCGCGATTGCCGCGATCTTTCGGAGTGGCCGGAGCGTTGGATGGGCGAGGAAAAGGATCTTCCTCCCGGCCGAAAACTTGTGGAATACTTCATGCCTTTCCTCCTTCACCTCGCCGGGTCCGGCCTGTCGAAAAGGACCATCCAAAACCATGTCGACAATCTGTGGCTGCTCGGCGGAGAGATCATCCGAGACGTGAATGAAAACCCTTCTCTGAGAAAGGTGGCGGCTGAAGAACTCGTCCGCGCTGTAGTCCACAAGGACGGCGGGCCGCTGATCCATAACGGCTGGGAAGACGAGCAGCGCACCTTCGACTCCACGTGCCGGAAGTTCTACCGTTTCCTCACTCAACCCCACCCCTGAGCCAGCCAGCTACCCACAGATTCCCCGGACGAGCCAAAGATTTATCAGCGCTCTCTAGCGGCTTTGAGCGTGGGGGCTAATCATGCGACCGCGTGACTTCTGTCGAGAACCCGGTTACGACAAGGCTTTACTGATCACGTACGATTTTGATGCACGCTTGTTTGAGCGCATCGTACTCCCAGACCTTTGGGTCGGCGGATCGAGCGACATCCAGGTTATTGCCGACCTCGGTCAAGTGAATCAAGCACTGCCGCGATGATTGGGCAGGTTAGGCAGCTTGGGCAACGGTATCAGCTCACATGTGCGAACCTTGGAGGAGCCTTCCACCCCAAGATGATCGTGCGGGCCGGACCATCTGGCGCCGCCGTGTGGATTGGCTCCGGCAACCTCACACATGGTGGCTGGGGATGCAATCTCGAGGTTGCGGCGGCATGGCGTGTCGGGCCCGGTGGCGAGGACCAAGGCGGCTGGCTACGCGATGTATTGTCGCAGATTGGTCCATGGTTGCCGGCAGATAACCACGTCTCGGTGTATCGGTGGATCATGGATGCAACGTGGTTGCCGGCCGGTGGCAGCGATTTGCCTCAGAGCCCAGTTCTCCTTGCACAGAGGGGCCGCTCAATCGCAGCACAGCTCTCCGACCGCTAGCACGGGCGGCACTTCGAAGAAGCCACCATCGTGACTGGATCGAGTGACGAACGAGGGTCCGTTCTGCAGTGGCTTCACGATCAATTTGGCGTCTCCCGCGCTACCGTACTTATCGACCCAGTCATGGCGTTCTTTGATCCGACGAAGCTGGCACAACTCCCGATGCAGGTTCGTCTATTAGCACCGAAGCTTCCGCGCACAGTACATGCGAAGGTCTTTTGGCTTGACGGCCCGGACGGGCCGGCGCCAGTGATCGGCTCAGCAAACTGTTCCCAAGCAGCTTGGCTTCTTGCCCCTAATCACGGCGGCAACATCGAAGCAATGCTCGTTTATGATCATCCATCCAAGGACGACTTCGCCGACGTGCTTCGGCGTACTGCGGACGAAGAAACAGAACCCGCGAATATTATCCAACTTCCGGAACAGCCAGGAAATAATCACGAATCCGGCCCGGCTTATCCCGTTGCCGGGATCTCGTGGGAACGCCTGATCGGTGAGTTGAGGGTTTGTGTTTGCAACACCAGTTCCAACTGGGGCGTCTGTTCATGTACGTCTCGGTCACGTGAGCGTTAGCTGCAATCCCCAGTGCGGCGACGTGCTGTGGTCGGCTAAGCTGGCCGCCGACCCCTTCGGTGTGCGTGGCACTGTCTTTGGTCTAGTCTGGGTCACGCTTCCAGATGGACGGGATTTGCCGACACAGCAGATTTGGCTAAATGACCTTGCTGAACTTCGGAATTCTGCAAAGACCCGCGGAATCGGAGAGACGATGAAGCACCTCGGCCGCCCTCACGCAACCAGTGAGTATCAGAGAATCTTCTCCTTAAGTTATCAGTGGAGCCCGTTCGCCTTTTCACACTCTATTCAGGTAAGCCATTTCAGAACCTCACACGCCCCCGGCATGTCTTCCATTCAAATTGTCCTGGTTCAAGCGCGAGTGGATCCGTTACTTCGACGAGGTGGCCCTTTGCCCCTTGACCTGTAGTTCGTTCACCACCTGCTGCACGTTCAGAACCGCCAACGCAACCCTCTCTGCCCGCGCGCGCTTCGATTGAGAGTCAACCACGCCGGTCAGTGTGACGACGTGATTCTTAACAGCGTATTTTACGTTGTCGTGAAGCTTTTCTGCAATGAGAGCCGCATCCAGGTTGCTATCGATACCCTTGTCCAGATCCGAGTTCACGTTTTTGGCATCACTCTCGGCGCCCAGCGGAATCACTGCAATCTGGTTCGACACAACTTGGGTTCCCGCGATAGACTTTGCGATGGATTCGGCTTGCGACTTGTCACCGCCTGCGGCTACGTGTCCGCCTAGCGTCACAACGCCCTTGTCACGATCCTGACTTACCGAGACGTCTTTGTAGCCGGCCTTGTCGAGCGACGTGCGGATGCTGTCAGAAACGTCGACCGTCTTCGTGGACATCGCCGAACACCCCACCAGGGTCCCGACAACTACCAGCGCCAGCGAAAACAAACATGGTTTCAGCCTCTTCATATTGCTCCCTACATGTAACATCGGTCAGTCTCCCTTCACAGCATGTGAAGGGCCGAGCGTTTCTGGCCGGAATATTTCCACGCAGAGCCGCGGACTGTCCAACGGGCGAGCGACGTACCCTGAAAGGCTTCGGCAGGCGGTGATGTGCGTTCAGGTAACCAGGTTTGGTCGCAGCGGGATCCTCGCTGGAGAGTAATTAACGGAGCCAACACGTCTGACTGTCAGCACTTCTTGCCTGATGGACGGCAAAACTTGCACCTAACATTTGCGGACCCTCGGATTTCTATGTTGCGCTCGCATACATTCGGCTTTGGTCCCCAATCTGCATCGCACTGGACCGAGAAGAGGTGTGAAATGATGACGCTATTGATTGTTCTTCTAGTATTGTTTCTGCTCGGTGGCGGGGGGTGGGGATATACTCGCTGGCGCGGGTAGCGCCGGCTGGCAAGTTGACTTGGCCCCGGGACCAGAGTGGTCAGATTGCTCCGTCGCTGCCAGCTACCCGCCGCCGAAGGAGGTCACCGTGAACAAGACGCATGGAATGATCCTGCTTGCACTCGGTCTGTCCGGGTCTTGCGTGGGGAGGCTTTACATATACGACCAGGGAAAAGGGCGTTGACATCGGACCGGTTCACGCTACTCGCGACAAAACACATAATTTCCCGTTGTTCCCAATTGCAGGAGGATTGGCGTTTATCGGCGGCATCGTGCTCCTGGCAGCGCATGGGAAGGAAATGTGAACTCATGACCACTACCGCAACCCCCACGCTCACTCTGAGACGCACGAGCATTTTCGATTGCGAGTGGCCCCCATGAAGATACCTGATGGTGGCCACCCGGATGCGCGATACGGCATTCAAACGAGTGTTGAGGGCGATGTTGCCTGACGCCGCAATTAGGATTGACGGTCCGTTCGCAGACCTGACGCTGCATAACAATATGACGCGAACCGCTGTGTGGGGAAAGGACTGGATGAAGGACAAGGCTGTCTCGGCACAAGACTACGTAATGGACCAGGGAAAGGAATTCCATGATCGGTTCAAAGAGGTGGCCGAGGTGAGTGGACGCCGCTGAGAGGCTTATCTCAACCATGAGAGTGAACACCCGAGACGACCGGACCATATAGCCGCGTGGCAACGCCGGCACCGGCGGTGACCGCGGTCTGGGGGTGGGCGCTGCCCCGGGTGGGGGAGGTGCAGTGTCAGAACCTCCAACCAGGCCTGCCAATGACGATTCCAGCCGGGACACGCCCGCGCAAACAGATTTTAGGCGGTGGAACTGGCCGCGCCGGGCAAAACCTGCCGCAGTTCCAAAACAGGGACCGAAAGGACAACGGCGTCGCCGACCGACTGGACCATTCGTACCGGCAACTCGATCGTCCCAGCGTGGAACAGGCCCCGGGCGGCCCCCAGTTGGTCAGCGACCTCCTTGCCTAGTCTGATCTGGAGCGACTCCACCCGCCATGCGTTGCTGTCCAGGAAAAGAGCAGCGACGTTGCCGATTACCTGTCCGTCTGCTGCTATAACGTGTCGCCCTCGAAGAGTCTCGTCAGAAAGTCGCATTTTTGAACCCCTTTTATTTCCCCAATGTTAGGTAGCAATCCGCTACCCGTTCGCACGGCGAGGTCTTCGGGATCTGACTTGGCCTGGCTGACACGGGAATTGTTCTCCTACACGAACAAAGACCGGCCGGTTTGTCCGCTGGCCGTGGCAAATGCAGTTTCTGCCATGGAAAGTGCATATTTTGCCCCCGACATCTCGCCATACTGCACGATCGTTTGCGCGAGGCAGTGAAACCCCTTGACGTGCCGGTGCAGAGTTGGAGAATCGAGATCCCCTCCAAGACGCATTGGGGTCAAGTTGGACTGGCGGCTGCTTGGCAGGAACCTTCGACGGCGAAATGTCAGCGTGGCCCCTGTCGTGCAAGGAGCCACGCTGCGCCAGATCTGGATGATAATGCCGAACTCTACGGCCGAAGGCTTGAGAACCGGCAAATCGTGACGACGGGGTGCGCGCACCTAGGTCGGCGGCGAGACTGATCCAACTACTCAACAAGTACTCGGCGCGAGAGCGTACGAGCGCTACAACCGGCTCCAGCCGTTAGTCTGGCGAGAAAGAACCTAAATGATCCAAACGAAACTGATCGGCACATTGTTAACAGTATGCGGAATTCTATCGGCTCAGGGGCCGCCGCAACAGGATGAGAATGCGACGCGGATGGCCGGCGGCTCCTTGCCCATCTATCGCGTCAGCGTTACCTCGCGGACCACGAAGGCAATCAGCTACCAGCACCGCAGCGGTGCGACGAAAATCGATTTCCAGGGGACGGACCTGCTCCCCGACGCTCGCGGCGAGGCCACCGTGCAGAGCAAGCAGGGCCACATCGAGGTCGACGCGGAATTTACTGGCCTGCAACCCGCGACCCGGAATGGGGCCGAATACCTCACGTATGTCCTGTGGGCGGTTACGCCGGAAGGCCGCACGGCCAATCTGGGTGAGGTGGTCCTGAATGGAACCAAAAGCAAGCTGCACGTGTCCACCGACCTGCAGGTGTTCGGGCTGGTGGTCACTGCCGAACCCTATTATGCTGTCTCGCAGCCGAGCGACCTGATCGTGATGGAAAACGTGGTGCGCGCGGACACTAAGGGGAAGATCGAGGAGATCGATGCCAAGTACGAGCTGCTGCAGCGCGGCCAATATCAGCGTATGGCGAACCCCCTGGCGCTGAAGGTCGATCGCAAACTGCCGCTGGAACTCTACCAGGCACGTAACGCCGTGCAGATTGCGCGCGCCGTGGGCGCGGACCGTTTTGCGACGGAGACCTTCGGCAAGGCCGAGAAAAGCCTGGCCCAGGCGGAAGCCTACCAGGAGCGCCATGCGGGCGAGAAGCTTGTCGCCATGGCGGCCCGGGAAGCAGTGCAGATGGGGGAGGACTCGCGAGCCATCGCGGTCAAACGTCAGGAAGCCGATGAGCTGAGCGCGGAGCAGCAGCAGTCGGTGAACCGCGTCGCTCTCGCCGAAAATGGGATGGCAGCCGCGCAGTCCGAAACCGACCGCGTTACCCGCGAAGCGGAAGCGGCACGGCTCCAGTCGGTGGCGGCAGCCCAGGACGTGAAACTCGAAACCGAAGCCCGCGCCGCGGCTGACCAGGCCGAGGCCGACCGCCTGAAACGCGAAAGCGAGTCGCGGATCGCTGCCGCCGGAGTCGAGGCGGATCGCCTGAAGCGTGAGAACCTGGATCAAAAAGCAGCCAGCCAAGCCGAACTCGATAGCGCGACCGCTGCCGCCGGAGTCGAGACGGATCGCCTGAAACGGGTGAACCAGGAGCAACAAGCAGCCAGCCAGGCCGAACTCGACAGCGCAGCCAAGGACAAAGCGCAGTTGCTGGCGGAAAAGGCGGAGCTGCGAACTGAGCTCCTGGCTCAGTTCAACGCCATTCTGCAGACTCGCGACACGCCGCGCGGGCTGGTCGTGAACATGTCGGATGTCCTCTTCGACACCGCCAAGTTCACCTTACGCCCTCTGGCGCGTGAAAAACTCGCCAAGGTGGCGGGCATCGTCTCCGGGCATCCGGGGCTGAGGCTGGAGGTAGAGGGCCACACCGACAGCGTGGGCACGGATGACTACAACCAGCAGCTCTCGGAGCAACGCGGCGCAGCCGTGCGCGACTACCTGCTGCAGCAGGGTATGGCGGAGAGTTCGGTTTCCACGAAGGGCTTCGGCAAGACTCAGCCGGTGGCATCCAATGACACCGCCGAGGGCCGGCAACAGAATCGCCGGGTGGAGATCGTGATCTCCGGCGACGTGATCGGTGTAGAGATCGGCAAGACGATCGCGGCCCGCTAGTTGGGGGTCTACAGGCTTCGCAGGGACCGGCAGTTCACTGTCCGGCCCTGCGTTTGGCCTTACCATCGATGTGAAGATCCTGGAAGACAGCGTCCACCTGACAGCGCCAGCAAGGGACATCGAGTATGCTTCTGCACTGGCTTTAGGTTGGCCGGTGAAGCCTGACAAAGCCGAAGCGACCTACGAGCATGGCGTGCTTCGAATCGAAGTGCCCTCCAAAGATCCGATGGAAGGGGCTGTGAAGATCGCCATCAAAGCAGGTGGCGCGGAAACCAAGACCAAAATAATCGAAGGCTGAATACCAAAGTCGGCCAGCTTTTCACGCCCTACGAGGGACTTCAGGAACGCAGCGGCGTTATCCGCCCGGAACCGCGGAGCCGCTTGGCCGACCCGTGCCAGTTTTTCAAGGGCTTTCTGGTTCAGCTTGACGTCGGCCAAATGGCCAGCCGGAGACGCGATGGCGAACCAGCCGGCACTGTTCTTTCTGCAGACGCAAATCCGAAACTTCCCCTGCTGGTTAACACTCCGGAGAAACCCTCTTCGAGAAAATTCTCCGTTTGCTTTACGTAGCAGGGTTCGTCTTGGGGAGCCAAATTGTTTTTATACACTGCTTCACCCGCCCGTTGGTTGACGCTTCGACCTGTCGTCTTGCCCTAGTCTTTCGAAGAACTTACGTCTCCGTTCGTCTCTCCATTTCGAGCCAGTCTCGCTCGGCCCTCCAAAGCTCCATCAGTTCCACTCCTTCGCTGCCTCTTTTCTCCCCGTCTCATTCCCCGATTGCGGTGAGTGGTTAACGCCCGCGCTGAATCGGAGACCCCGAGTGAGACAACTTCCACCGTCCCGGCGTATATAGACATCGAACGCGGAAATATCCGCATCGATTACTCCCACCAGACGGCGCATCGACCGCAAAGCGGACATCGTCGTGGGTCGGGGCCTCCAAGGAGAACCGTTCCTGCATACAGCCTTTTTCATCCGATACTCGGCCTGACCCAATTGTGCCATGGCCCGTCGCCGGCAATCGTTCCCCACTCCTCACGGGAGTAGTTGCGACGACTTCAATTTTTGGCTCGTCCGGGGAATCTGTGGGTAGCTGGCTGGCTCAGGGGTGGGGTTGAGTGAGGAAACGGTAGAACTTCCGGCACGTGGAGTCGAAGGTGCGCTGCTCGTCTTCCCAGCCGTTATGGATCAGCGGCCCGCCGTCCTTGTGGACTACAGCGCGGACGAGTTCTTCAGCCGCCACCTTTCTCAGAGAAGGGTTTTCATTCACGTCTCGGATGATCTCTCCGCCGAGCAGCCACAGATTGTCGACATGGTTTTGGATGGTCCTTTTCGACAGGCCGGACCCGGCGAGGTGAAGGAGGAAAGGCATGAAGTATTCCACAAGTTTTCGGCCGGGAGGAAGATCCTTTTCCTCGCCCATCCAACGCTCCGGCCACTCCGAAAGATCGCGGCAATCGCGGCAGTAGGGCAATAGCACGGCGGGTGTCAATGGGAGAGAATCAGGATTCGTCTTCATCTTCCTATCGATCCAGTCAATTCATGCGCCTTCCCAGAATTCTAAACCAGTGCCATCCCATTCCGGGATTTGTTTACGGGCGAGCCAGCTTTGCCGAAGACGCGCAAACCGTCCTCATCCCGGTCCGGCCGCGGAAACGATCCACGGCTATTTGCTCGGGCTGTCATCAACCCGCGGCCGGCTACGACCAGTCTCCCACGCCGCGACGGTTTGAATTCATCGGCTTCTGGGGCTACCTGGTTTTTCTGGTCTATTGCATGCGACGGGTCAACTGCAAGCAATGCGGGGTGCTGGTCGAAGAAGTGCCGTGGGGTATGGGGAAACACACCTCGACCAAGGTTCACATGCATTTCCTGGGTCATTGGGCGCGCAAACTTTCCTGGAAGGAAACGGCCGAAGAATTCCGCACTTCCTGGGATAAGGTCCACGACGCGGTGGCGTATCTGGTCACCTGGGGGCTGGAGCATCGCGTCCTGGGAGCGATTCGCGCCATTGGCGTGGATGAGATTCAGCGCGGTAAGGGGCACAAATATCTGACCTTGGTGTATCAGATCGACCTGGGCTGTACCCGACTGCTGTGGATTGGCAAGGAACGGACCGTGAAAACCTTCCAGCAATTCTTTGCCATGATCGGCCCGGAGGTGTCGCGAAGATCGAGTTCGTCTGCTCGGACATGTGGAAACCGTATTTGGGGGTGATCCGCGAGAAGTGTTCCCAGGCCCTCAATATTCTCGACCGGTTCCACATCGTGGCCAAGGTGAACCAGGCGCTCGACGACATCCGCTCCGCCGAGGCCCGGCGCATGAAGGGGGACGGGTACGAACCGGTCCTGACCAAGTCCCGGTGGTGCCTTCTGAAGCGGCCGGCGAACCTCACGGCCAACCAGAAAGTGAAACTGAAAGATCTGGTGCGCTACAACCTCCAGAGCGTACGCGCCTATCTGCTCAAGGAAGACTTCCAGCAACTCTGGAATTACGAGTCCACCGCCTGGGCAGCCAAGTTCCTCGACCAATGGTGTCGCCAAGTGATGCGCTCCCTGATCGAGCTGATGAAGAGAGTTGCCAGGACTTTACGCGCCCACCGCGAACTGATCCTCAACTATTTCCGCGCCCGGAAAGAGTTTTCCAGCGGCGTAATCGAGGGTCTGAACAACAAAGCCAAAGTCACTATGAGAAAATCCTACGGATTCCGAACCTTCCGAGTCACCGAACTGGCTCTCTATCATTCACTTGGCAAACTGCCCGAGCCACAACTCACCCACAGATGT
>CAWFIJ010000015.1:0-39653 GCA_963815855.1 Terriglobia bacterium
ATCGTCCAACATGAGCTTTGCGACCTCGCCGCGTCGTAGCCCCAGCCGGACCAGCAGGGTCAGAATGGCAAGGTCCCGACAGCCGACGGGGGTATTCGCATGGCATGACGCAAGCAGACGCTGAACCTGATCGGGCTCAAGTCCCTTGGGCAAACCCGCCAATCGGCGACGGGCAACCGATGGCACGGCGCCGACGAGCGATCTTTCCGTGATGCCTTCAAGATGAAGAAAGCCAAGGAACGACCGAAGCGCCGTGACTGTCTATCACCGCGCTTTCGGTCATTATTAGCTTTGGGTACAATCTCTCCGGCGGGAGCGTCATCACGGCGATTCTCCTGCACAATACTTTTAACGCCGGCGGGGCGCCGCTCCATGACTTTCTGGGCACCGCCACGCTCCGTCAGCATTTCGATCTGATCGTGGCGTGCGCCTTTCTGCTGACTGCCGTGGCCCTGATCACGTCGACGCGCGGAAATCTGGGCATGAAATGCTCCGGAGCGGCAGATAAAGATGCGGCCTGACCAGAGCCCGACGCGAAACATTTTCGCGTGGTAATTCGGTGACATGTAACGAAACTCCCAGACTGCGCGGGTTTCGCAGCCAGTCACCGAATTACGGCGTCGCGACTCGTTGGTGAATCTCAAGTCCGCGCATGGCCCGATATCCGCCCCAGTGCCATGCTAACTGGCCGGCGTAAAGTAACGGGCTTAGCGGGATGGCGTCGGGGTGGTGGGGGAGATTGCGGCGGACCAGATAGGCGGTGCCGGCGGCAGCCAGGGCGGGGAGCAGGACGAGGCGGGCAGCGGGACTGCGGGGGAAGAAGCGGGCCAACGGTTCGCCGGGGCGCTGGGCGAAATACTGCGACGTGCCGAAGCCGTAGTGGCGCATGCGGGCCAGATAGTCGGCGAAGCGGGCCACGCTGGAGTAATGAGTCACGCGGGCGCGCGGCTCGAAGAGCAGGCGGAAGCCGAGGTCGCGGGCGCGGGCGGTGAAATCGCGGTCCTCGCACATGGCCAGACCTTCGTCGAAGCGGCCGGCGCGCTCCGCCACTTCGCGGCGCAGCAGCAGGTTGGAAGTGGAAAGATGCGGCGCGGCGCGGGCGGGCAGGCGGGGCGAGAGCACGGGGCCGTCGGTGGAGAGATATTCCAGGCGCGCGGCCAGGCCGGAGCGGCCGGAGACCCGCGAACCGCCGGCCAGGTCGGCGCGGCCGGAGGTGACGGTTTCGAAAAGCACGCCGGCCCAGTCGGGTTCGGCGGCGCAATCGTCGTCCAGGAAGTAGAGCAGGTTGCCGCGGGCTTCGGCGAGGCCGCGATTGCGGGCGCAGCCATAGCCGCGGCGGGGTTCGGGGACGTAGCGGGTGGGCAGGCGAAACTGCCTGCACGCCTCCAGGGCCGCGGCTTCGGTTTCGGCATCGGGGCCGTTATCGATGACGATGATTTCATCCACCGGGCGCGTCTGCCGGGCGAGCGCGGCGAGTGTCTGGCGGAGCAGCGCGGGGCGGCGCAGGGTGATGATGACGAGCGACGTCACCCGGGACCTGCGCTCCCGAAAGTCGAGCCGGGCCGGTATTCCGGCTGGTCAGGTATGCCGGCTTGGAAGCCGGCATTGCCGGCCAGGAGGCCGGCGCTACGGGCCGGCGGTTTGCGGCACCAGCAGAAATAGCCGAGGGTGTAATCGCGGCGGCGGTCCAGCGGATCGAGCGCGTAGCAGACGGCCGGCACGGCCAAAGCGAACACGGGCGCCAGCAGCACGAACAGCAGCCAGCGCCAGCCCTGCTGGAGGAAGCCGAGCGGGGCCATCAGGCGGAAGCTGATGTTCCAGAACAGGCCGCCGAGGGCGTCCACGCGGCTTTCCAGCCCGGCCTTGCTGAACAGATATTCCAGGCCATAGCGGGTGTAGCGGAAAAAATCGTTGGGATGCTGGTGGATTTCCCAATCCTGCACGGTGGTGAGGATGAGATGGCCGCCGGGCTTGAGCACGCGCGCCATTTCGCGGACGCACAGCGCGGGCTCGCGGATGTGCTCCAGCACCTGGATGTTGACGACGGCATCGAAGGCGGCGTCGGGAAAAGGAAGGTCGCAGATATCGGCCTGGATGTCGATGTGGGAGTAATCCCAGGTCTTGTCGCCGATGCCGCGGTCGATTTTGACGTAGCGGGTGTGGGCGAAGAGGGCGGCGTGCGGGCATTCGCCGGCGCCGGCATCGAGCACCAGCGCGCCGGCGGGAACGGCGGCGGCGGCGGCGCGCAGGCGGGCGTTGAGCGCGGTGTGGAAGGGGTCCATCCAGCGCAGGACGAACGGGGGAACGAAGGGTTCGACGCGCTTGCGAAAGGTGGGCTTAAACATGGGAGGCTTGGGGGGCGGGCGACATGCCGGCACGAATGCCGGCATGGCAAGCTGAAAGCTTGCTCCACGGGAAGTGACGGGAGCCGCGACGGTAAGGGAGCGGTTCGGAAGGCCGCCGGGTTATCCGCTCCGGTACGGTCGCGGCTCTGACGCGCAGTGTCACAGCAGCCGCCACGGATTGAAGATCAGGTTCTTGGTGTGGAAGCATTCGTGGGTGCAGTGGCAGCCGCCCTGGACTTTTTGGCGCAGGACGGTGGCTTCGAAATCGTGCCACAGCCGGTCGAAATCGAAATCGTAGGTCTTGAGGTTGCCCACGGGTTTCAGAAGCTCGCAGAAATAGACGTCGCAGTTGGCGTCGATCACGCAACTGATTTCCCCCGCGTTGCAGTGGATATCCTTGGGGCGGCCCTCCATGTCGCGCTGGTAGTAGCCGTTGAGCACGGAACGGCCCACGGTGGCGAGCATGCCGCTTACCAGCCCCCAGCGGCCGCGAAAATAATGGCGGCACTGGCGCAATTGCAGCTCCGAGATTTCGGCGTACTGTTCGGGCGTGGGCGGCTGCAGGCTGGGGTCCATCCAGGCGCCGCGCAGGATGTTGATGGAATGGTAGTCCAGCTTCCACTCGGCGAGGCCGAGCTCGAGCAGCTTTTTCACGTCCTCCACGTTGTGGCGCATCAGGGTGGTGACCACGCTCAGGGCCAGGCGCGAATCGCGGCGGCGGATTTCGTCCAGCGCGGCCATGGTGGCGAGGGCCCTGGTGTAATTGCCGGGAACGCCGCGGATGCGGTCGTGCATTTCGCCCACGCCATCGAGCGAGATGGCGATGTTGAGGCGGAACGGAGACGGGTCGGCCAGGATGGCATTGACCGAGTTGGCGATGACGCCGGTCTGGATGGCGTTGGTGGGGATGTTGATGTGGCGGACGCCGTTGCGCTGGACGAAGATGTGGCAGATGCGGTCGATGTCCTTGCGCAGAAAGGGCTCGCCGCCGGAAAGATCGAGCCAGACCATCTCCCCCATGGCCGCGGAGATTTTTTCGACCTGCTCGATCTTCAGCGATTCGCCCTGGTTCAGGCTCTGCCAATAGAAGCAGGTGCCGCACTTGGCGTTGCAATGGTCGGTGATGAAGAGGATGAGGTGGACGGGCTTGCGCGTCCGGCGCGCCAGCCGCTTCCACGCCACTATGTCGGTGCCCAGCATGCCGTTGTGCCGAATTTCAATTGTGGCACAAGCCGGCCGTGCGGCGGGTCACGGAGTAGGCGGGGAGACCTTATCCAGCAGCTTTTTCGCCGCCGGAATCTGCGGCGCCGCCTGCCGGAGGTAGCGGATGCCCTCCGCCGCCGTGCCGCGGTCGGACAGGAGCAGCGATCCGAGAAGGAATTGCCCGCCGGCGTAGCCGGGGTCTTCCCGCAAGGCAGCCCGGGCGGAACCGACGGCTTCGGGATAGCGCCCTTCCATGATATCCAGGTAGGCCATGTTGCAAAGATCGCGGGCATTGGGGCCGCGAATCTCCAGGGCTTTGGCGATCTCCTCGCGGGCGGGCTGGTATTGTTTCAAGCGCAGGTATTGCACTCCCAGGCTGGAGTGGGCGGCGCCATAATCCGGGGAGATGCGGATGGCCTTCCGGAGCTGCTCTATGGCCGCCGGAATATCGCCGGAGCGGGCGAGCTTAGCGCCCTCCCTGGCGGCCGCTACGGCCTTCCGGGAGGGAGGATGCTGCAGTTCCCGCAGCGAAACCACTCCACCGGGCCGGGCACGGCTGCTATCGGGCAGTTGCAGATCCAAATATGTGCCATCGTGTACGTCCACCATTTCCTCCCGTACCGCCGCGCCGTAACTGTCCTTCACGCGCAGAAGATAAGTGCCGGCCGGCACTCCGGATAAGTGGAAATGTCCGCTTGCGTCCACACCGGAGCGCCAGGCCTCGCCTCTCATCAACACGCCAGCGATTTCGATTTCATAATCGGCCAGGACGATCTCCTGGCTCCCGTGAATGGCCCCGTTTATTTCGCAGAGTTGCGCATTCGGCGCATTCGAAGCCGCCACGACCGGTATAACAGCGATCATGGCGGCGGACACCCCTCTTCCAAGACGTTGCATGGTGCATCCTTTCGCAAATGTTCAGGTGGATCCGGCGGGGGAGTGGGGATGAGGCTGGCTAACGGGGGCTGGCAGGGTCTCGGCCGGAAATCGAAACAGCAGAGAATCAATCCGGCCCTGCTTTCAGACTACAAACCGCGCGGCGGAGGATCAAATCAAAAGTTTCTATGGCAAGGATCGCTGGTAAAAGAAGACATTGTGAGTTAGAATTATTAGGATTAACTGACACTCCACAGAGTTTTGTGGAGTTTTTTTCTCCCCGCCGAGAAGTTTTCACACCAAACAGACGATAGAAGGGTGGACTATGGCTTCGATTCTGCTTTTCGGCCTGGAGAGCGATCTCGCGGATTCCCTCGGCGGCATTCTCCGGGAGCAGGGACATGAGGTTCGGGTAACAGACTCAATACAAACGGCGGACGGCCCCGGGCGACACATTGTTTTCGCGGGCGGGGACGGGCCGGATTACCGGGAGGTGGTGCGGCGGATCATGGCAATGCGGCCGGGGCTGCCGGTGGTGATGGTAAACCGGCATCCGGAGAACGCGCGTTGGTTGGACGCGCTGGAATTAGGAGCGGCCGATTACTGCGGCGCGCCATTCGAGCCGGTGCAGGTGCAATGGGTGGTGAACTCGGTTATACGGGAATGGCTGGCGGCCGCGTAGGCGATACTGTGCGGAAGATAACCAGCGGTTAGCGAACAATAGCACCGTGGCGGGAGGGCGTGTCTTATACTGACTCCGAGTGCCTGAAGGAGGCAACGATGAGACGCCAGTTCTTCCGTTTTGCGCCATGGGTGGCCTTGATGATAGTGGGCGTGGTGAGCACGCCGCGGCCGGCCAGTCCGGAGCCGCCGCAGCCGCGCATGCACGAGCGCATCCGCGCGGCGATGACCGCCATGCAGGACGCGCAGGAATACATGCGCACCGCGGCCCACGATTTTTGCGGCCACAAGGCGGAGGCCATGCGGGCCAATGAAGCCGCCATGAGGCAGTTGCGGCTGGCCATGGAATGCGAACGGCGCTAATCCCCCGCCTTCCCGTCTTCGCCGGTAAGCACCGCGCATTCGCCGATTGCAGCGGGTAATCCGGCGTGCATCGCCCTATGCTTGGGGCATGCAAGCACATGACAGTTTCCGCCATCACGAGGCCGGAGCCGCCGAGCGAGCGGTCCCGGCCATCGTCCTGATCGCCGTCGGGGCGATTTTCCTGCTCAACAACCTGCACCTGCTCGTGGTGCGAGATATCCTCCACTACTGGCCGGCGGCCGTAATTGCCTGGGGCATCGCCAAACTGGTGGATGCGGAGGAGACGGGCGGGCGCATCGCGGGAGGCGTGCTGATCGGCACGGGCGCGATTTTTCTGGCCGACACCCTGGGTTACCTGGACGTGCCGATGGGCGACCTGTGGTGGCCGGTGCTGCTGATTGCCTTCGGACTGCTGATGCTGTTGGAGAAGGGCACGGGTGTGCATCTGGGCATCCGGATGAAGGGAACCGGCGGATTTCCAAAGGAATCGGCCGTGTTCAGCGGCGGCAAACGGGTGATTGCCGATCCGAATTTTCAGGGCGCCAAATACGACGCGGTCTTCGGCGGATACGAGCTGGATTTCCGCCGCGCGGAAATTGCGGGCGACGCGGCGGTGCTGGAGTTGAACGCGGTATTCGGCGGGATTGAGGCGCGGGTGCCGGAATCGTGGAGCGTGATGATGAAGGGCGCGGGCGTGTTCGGAGGCTTCGCCGACAACACCAGCCAGCCGGACCCGCGTCTGTATCCCTCGCCGAAGCGGCTGATCGTCAAGGGCGGGGCGGTGTTCGGCGGCGTGGAAGTGAAAAACTAGGGCGATGGCGATGCTCTGGCGGACGTCAGCCTGTGGGGATGGCTCCCGGCAGGCCGCGCGTATGTCGGCTGGAAAGCCGACATGGCCGCCTGGAAAGGCGGCTCCACGGCGGACCAGGGTGCAAGCGGGCGGTCCTGGGATAGGCGGCCATGCACCCGATTCTGGCAACGCAACGGCGGCTGTTGCTCTATCTGCTGGCCTGGACTCCGATTCTGGGGCTGCTGGTTTACCTGAGCTCGGCGGTGACCGGGCTTCCGGCCTGGTGGGCGCTCGAGGTGTTCGCGCCGGCGTGCCTGGTGTTTGCGTTCGTCTGCCTGTCGCCCTGGCAGATCTGCCGGGCGCGGCCGCTGCGGCCGGGGCAGGCGGCGCCGCTTCTATACCTGTTCCTGGGAGCGGGCACGGCGGGAAGCCTGGCGTTCCTGGGCACGGCGGTGAGCGTGGCGTATGCCACCTCCCGCGCTTCCGGTGCTGCACGGCGGCGTGGTGGGGATGCTGTTCGGCATGGGCGTCGCTGCTGTACCTGCTCTCCGCCGGCCTGCATTATGCCGCGCTGGCGGTGGAGGCATCGCAGCGAGGCGGAGCGGCGGGCGGCGGAGGCGCGCGCGCTGGCGCGGGAGGCCGAACTGCAATCGCTGCGCATCCAGCTCAATCCGCATTTCCTGTTCAACAGCCTGCATTCCATCGCCGCGCTGGCCACGCTGGACGGCGCGCGCGCGCGGGAGATGTGCATCCGGCTGGCCGATTTTCTGCGCCGCAGCCTGGGGCTGGGCGAGCGCGACAGCATCCCGCTGCGCGAAGAGCTGGCGCTGGCGCGGCAGTACCTGGAAGTGGAGCAGGTGCGCTTCGGCGCGCGGCTGCGGGTGGAGAGCGATCGAGCGCGGATTGCGAGAATTGCGGCGTGCCGGCGCTGCTGCTGCAGCCGCTGGTGGAGAACGCCGTGAAGCACGGGATTGCGGGAATGGTGGAAGGCGGCGCCATCCGGCTGGCGGCGGAACGCGGCGGGGCGAGGTGGCCATCACGCTCGAAAACGGCTTCGACGCGGAGTCAGGCACGGTGCCGCGCGGACCGGGATCGGGGCCTGGCCACGTGCGGCGCCGGCTGCAGGTGCGCTACGGGCGAGGCGGCCGCATTTCGCGGCGGCGGCCAGGCGGCGGCGTCTACCGCGTGGAGCTGCGGTTGCCCTGCGAATCGCCCATGGCTTCGAGCAGCCTGGCATAGCCGGAGCGGCTGACCGGCAGGCGCGTGCCGTCGGCGAGAATGGCGATGCGGCTCTCCTTGCCGTAGGGCTCGATGCGCGCGATACGCTCCAGGTTGACGATGGCGGAGCGGTGAATGCGCACGAAGCGGGCGGGGTCGAGCGCCGCTTCCAGGCTGGCGATGGGCTGCTGCTTGAGGTAGCTCTTGCCGGCGCTGTGGAGGGCCACGTAATCGTCCTGGGCCTCGGCGTAATCGAGCTTGTCGAGGGGGATGACGTGGACGCGCGGCGCCGTCCTTCACCACGATGCGCTGCGGGCGCTCGGCGGGCGGGCGCGCGCCGCGGCCAGATCGAGGGGCAGGCGGCGCTCGCCGAGGCGCCGATTTCGCGCGCGTCCAGCGCCCGCTCGAAGCGCTCGGCGCTGAAGGGCTTGAGCAGGTAGTCCACCGCGTGGGCGTCGAAGGCGCGCATGGCGTACTGGTCGTAAGCGGTGACGAAGATCACCACGGCGGATCGCGCCGGGCGATCGATCAGCTCCAGCACCTCGAAGCCGTCGAGCTTGGGCATCTGGACATCGAGAAAGAGCAGGTCGGGCGGGGATTCGGCGATCGGCTTTGACGGCCTCGAAGCCATTGGCGCACTCGGCGACGATTTCGATTTCGGGATGGGCCGCGAGCAGTTCGCGGAGGAAGCCGCGGGCCAGTTCCTCGTCGTCCACGATTACGGCGCGAATGGAATCGGCGGACATCTGTGACCAAGTTTCGCACGATCACACTGGCAACCGGGTTGCCCCGGACCGGGGATACGGCCGCGAGGCCGTAAGAACTACGCAACCTGGAGGTTCGTCATGAAGACCACGGTTTCGATGCTGGCCCTGGGGCTGGCGATTGGTGTGGCGATGGCGCAGCAGGCCCCGCCGCCGGCCGCCGCCGGCAAGGCTCCCATGGAAATGAAGACGTCGACATACAAAGGGACGCTGGTGGATCTTTCCTGCGCGGGGGCCAATGCCGCCACGGCTCCCAACGCCGCCAACCGGACGGCGGGGGAATGCAAGGTAACGCCGCAGAGCACGCAGCTGGGCCTGCGCTTCGAAGACGGCCACACAGTACGTTTTGACATGGTGGGAACCGAGCGGGCGCGCCAGGAGATGAAGACCAACAAACGCTGGAGCAAAGATCTGGCGGAAGGCAAGCCGATTCACGCCACGGTGGCGGGAGCGATGAACGGCAACAAGTTGATCGTGTCGTCGATTCACTAGGGGGGCCGGCCAGGAGGCCTACCCTACAATTAAGTCATGGGGCTGGCAGCGCTGGCGGCGGCGTTCTGGGTGGCGGGGGCGGGGCCAACGTTTTCGCATGACGTCGCGCCGGTCTTGTACCGGCAGTGCGTGGCCTGCCACCGGCCGGGCGGGGTGGCGCCGTTCGGCCTGCTGACGTATGCGGATGCCGCCAAGCGCGCGCGGCTCATCGCGACCGTAACCGCCAAGCGCTACATGCCGCCGTGGCTGCCGGCAGCGCCGCGCTTCAGCCACGAGCGCAAACTGACCGGCGCCGAGATTGCGATGCTGGCGCGGTGGGCGGCGGCGGGCGCGCCGGAAGGCAACCGCGGCGGAGACGCCGGCGCCCCCCAGGTTCGCGGAAGGATGGCAGCTCGGCAAGCCGGACCTGGAAGCGGAGATGCGCGCATCCTTCGACGTGCCGGCGGACGGGCCGGACCTCTACCAGTGCTTTCGCATGCCGGCGGCCATCGAGCGGGCGCAGTGGGTGCGCGCGCTCGATATCCGGCCCGGGCAATCCCAAGGTGGTGCACCACGCGCTGCTGTTCCAGGACATCACCGGGACCGCGCGCCGGCGCGGACGGGGGCGGCGGATACCCTGCTTCGGCACGCCGGGATTTCTGCCGGCGCGCGGCTTGGGCGGATGGACTCCCGGCGCGGTACCGTTCCAGACGCCGGATGGCGTGCCGGAACTGCTGCACGCCCGCGCCGACCTGGTTTTGCAGGTCCACTACCATCCCAGCGGCAAGCCGGAAACCGACCGCACGCGTATCGCGCTCTATTTCACCGACCGGAAGCCCAGCGCTGCACCTGACGGATATCCCGCTCGGTTCCAATCGCATCGACATTCCGCCGGGCGACGCGGCGTACAAGGTGACGGACCACTTCACCCTGCCGGTGGACGTGCTGGTTTACGCCATCAGCCCGCACGCCCATTACGTCTGCAAGGACATGCTGGGGTATGCGGTGCTGCCGGACGGCACGCGGCGCACCCTGATCCACATTCCCGACTGGAATTTCGACTGGCAGCAGCAGTACACGTATCCGCAGCCGCTGCGGCTGCCGGAGGGGACGCGATCTGGTGATGGAATTTACCTACGATAATTCGAGCAGCAACCCGCGCAATCCGAACCATCCGCCGCGACGGGTACTATGGGGACCCGGCAGTACTGACGAGATGGCGGGGCTGCATATTGGCGGTGGCGCCGGTTTCCGACGACGATGCCGAGGAGCTTTCGCAGGCCTTATGGGGCAAGATGATGCGGCAGATCGGTGCGCGGTGGCATCCGCCTGCGGCTTCCCCGGGACGCTAACCAGAGTTGTCCCGGCTTTCCCAACGGCTGCTACCCAAAGTTATTAATCTATCGAATTAAACCGGAAGTCCCTAGTCCGGCAATGACTTGCAGGAGGTTGAGAATTGCCGCAAGATAAATTTCGAGGCGAGCAGCTATGACTATCCGATATGTTAATGGCCAGATTTTGGAAGCGGTCCTACTCTCCCGCACGGAGACGACCATGCGAGTAGCCATTCCTGGCTGCGACGACAGCCTGGAGCTGAGCCAAATTCATGGAACATGGGTGGCCGAGGATTGCGAACCGGTGCGGGTGGAGTTTTCCTGGACGCGGTACGGGGCGGCGCAGGAAGTGACGGAAGCCGATTGCATCTGCCCGGACGAACTGGCCGCACGATTGATACACCTGCTGTACGCGGGCGGTGAAGAGACCCTGGACGCGTACGCGCCGCTTACGCGGAACGTGCCGGTTGCGGCGGCACACCACCACGTGGTTTAGCGCGATCATGAAAGAGCGGGTACTTCAGCAGATTAAGCGGCTACACGGCGTTGCCGGGCTGAGCTAAGCCTAGCGCAGCAACCGGGCGTACCAGTTCCCTCCGCCGAATGGGCTGAGTTCGGCGAAAGCCGGGACCGGCGGCGCGGCCATCCTCTGAACGTCTGTGGAAGGCTCCCGAATCCAACGCGGGTTGTAGCGGACGCGTTTCCCAACCTCGGACCACCGGCACTCGATACGGTCCGCCTCGGTTCGCCACGAGATCATAGAACGATTATAGGCCAAGGCCGTTCCGGAAGGAAGGGATCGGCGGGCTTCCAAAACTGAGTTGCTTATGCTCAACATAAGTTGCTGACATTAGCTTCCCCGCGGCACATTCCGGTTCTTATAAGAACTTACCAGGATAAACGTCCTATGTCGTTTGTGGCATGATCGGCAACTTATAGAAACCGTGCCGTTTCGCGGCCTCGCACCGATCTCGCGAACCCAGGTTTGCAGCGTATTCGAAATCGCTGCGCCATCGATTACGCTTGTGAAGCAAGTTCCTCGATGTCTCCGGGCGTACAGACGGAACCGGCGCAATCGCGTTAAATAATCAGGATTGAGACGGACCAGCGTACGAGCGACCCCGGTGCCGGCCCTGCCCTCCGGGTTTCGGTTTCGAGCGTCATTCCTTCTGATTGCATACTTAGCCTCGTTCTGTGCGATCCTCTATCTCTACTGGCCGGCTCTGCACGGCCATTTCGTTTTCGACGACCGATCACTGTTTTTCTTCAAACCTAACCGGGATGCGCCAATCGGGGCGTGGCTGTCCGGCGTGCGCCCGGTTCTGATGGCGTCCTATTGGGTGAACTATCATCTCTGGGGCCTGGAACCCTTCAGCTATCACTTTGTGAACCTCGTCATTCATTTCCTCAACACGGGGCTCGTCTTTTTGGTCCTGCTGCGGCTGTTGGGCATGGCCGGATGGGCGAGGACGAAGGCAGCGGCGGCCGCGATGATCGGCGCGTTGATTTTCGCCATTCACCCGTTGCAGACGGAAGCGGTCAGCTACGTCGCCGGAAGATCGGAGAGTCTAGCATCCCTGTTCATGCTGCTGGCGTACGTCGTTTTTCTCTACCGGCCGCGACCATCGATATCGTGGGGCGAGGCGCTGCTGGTCCTGCTCCTGTTCGGTGTGGGCGTGAGGGCCAAGGAAAACGCCGTCAGCCTGGCGGGAATTCTGGTCCTGACGGATGTGTTTTGGCCGGAGCCGTTTTCGTTCGAGGGGATGCGAAGGAACTGGCGGCTCTACGGACTGATGCTGCCGGGTGCGATCGCCGCCGGGTTGGCGGTGTTCCGCGTGCTCGCGACGTCGGAGACCGCGGGCTTCTCGCTGGTGACCTTCAAGTGGTATCAATACGCGTTCACGGAAGCACGGGTTCTGTTCTCGTACATCGGTCTGGCGGTCTTCCCGGTCGGGCAGTCGATCGATCACGATTATCCGCCCTCGCACACGTTGCTGGAGCACGGCGCGATTTTTTATATCCTGCTGCTGATCGGGCTGTTGGCGTTCTTCATCCTGCAGCGGCGACGGTATCCGCTGTCCTGCTTCGGCCTGCTGATGTTCCTGATCTGGCTGGCGCCCACGTCCTCCATCATTCCGCTGGACGATGCGCTGGTGGAACGCCGCATGTACCTGGCGCTGCTCGGCCTGTTCCTGATCGCGTGCGATTGGGTGTCGCGATGGCGCGTGTCCCGCGCCACCGCCGCATGTCTTCTGGCTGTTCTCTGCCTGACCTTCGGCAAGCTCTGTCATGATCGCAACCAGTTGTGGGGCGAGCCGAACAAGCTTCTGGAATTAGCGGCTGCCAGCCCCGCCTACAATCCCCGGCCGTTGCTCAATTTCACCGAGATCCTGATCGCGGAGGGCCGTTGCGATCTGGCTCCCGGCTATTTGCAGCGCGCGGAGCGCATGCTTCCGAACAACTATTATGTGAATGCGGCATGGGGCCGAACGCTGGCCTGCCTGGGCCGTCCCGACCTGGGCTTGCAGCGCTTACAGGTGGCCGCCCAGATTCGCCCGTGCTCGCAGGTGTACGAGTGGTTGGGCCTGGCGTACGGTCAAATGGGATTGCTGGACCGCGCCGGTGAAGTCCTGCGGAAAGCCGTGGCGCTCGACCCGGATTCGGAGACCGCCCATGGTTCGCTGGCCTTATGGTTCGAGCATACCCGAAACCTGGCGGCGGCCGAGAGGGAATACCGCGCCGCCATGTCCCTGGACCGCAGCGACCCCTGGGCGCAAGCGGGCTTCAACCGGGTACGCGCGATGGAAGCTCGCAGTTTGCCGGATTTCAGGTGACAAGAACGGGCGGAGCCATTGCCCATGTGTCCGCGACACGAAGCGGTTGCCGGAACTACTCCTCCGCCAGGTTCTTCATGGTTGCGCCGGGGGCCAGGGAGTCGGAGATGGCGCTGCCGGTGATCAGTCTTGCGCCGCGGGACCAGGTGAGATACTGAAAACCCCACTGGACGAACACGACCACGCGGCTCTGGAACTGGACCAGGTACATCAGGTGGATCAGCAGCCAGACCAGCCAGGCGGGCAGACCGGACAATTGAAGGCCGTAGATGCGGGCCACGGCTTTGCCGCGGCCGATCACGGCCAGTTCGCCCTTGTCACGATAGTGGAACGGGGGCAGGGGCGCGCCGCCTTCGACGCGCCGGCGGATGGCCCTGGCGGCGTACTCGCCTTCCTGCATGGCCACCTGCGCGACGCCGGGGAGCGGCTTGCCATCTTGCAGGGCGCTGGCCAGGTCGCCGACCACGATTATGTTCGGAAAACCGGGAATGGTGAGGTCCGGCTGGACGTGGATGGCGCCGTGGGGAGCGGTTTGGGCGTGCGTGCGCCCGGCCAGTTTGCGGCCGAATGAAGTGGTGGTGACGCCTCCGGCCCAGAGGACGGTGCGGGCGGTCAGGCTCTGGCGCGCGCCGTTTTCGTCCTCGTAGGTCACGCCATCGGAGCCTGTGTCCACCACCTTCACCCGGCAGCGGACGGTCACCCCCAGGTTTGCGAGCGAGCGTTCGGCTTTGGCCGAAAGATCCTCGGGGTAGGAGGCGAGGATGCGCGGGCCGCCATCGAGAAGCAGGATGCGGGCTTCCTGGGGACGGATGGAGCGGAATTCGTGGCGGAGCGTATGGCGGGCGATTTCGCCCAGGGCGCCGGCCAGTTCCACGCCCGTGGGGCCGCCGCCGACAATGACGAAGGTCAGCCAGGCGCGGCGCTCGTCCGGGTCCGCGGTGCGCTCGGCGGCCTCGAAGGCGTAGAGGATTTTGTGGCGGATGGCAGTGGCTTCCTCCACCGTCTTCAGGCTGGGCGCCCACTCGCGCCATTGGTCGTGGCCGAAGTAGGAGCTTTTGGAGCCGGTGGCGACGATCAGCGAATCGTATTCGAAACGGGCGCCATCCTTAAGGGTCACCAGGTTGCGTTCGGGTTCGATGTCCTCCGCTTCGCCCAGGAGAACGCGGGTGTTCTTGTGCCGGCTGAGAACGGCACGCAGCGGCGCGCTGATATCGGCGGGGGAAAGCGAGCCGGTGGCGACCTGGTAGAGGAGCGGCTGGAAAAGGTGAAAATTGCGGCGATCGATGAGCGTGACCTCTACCGGCGCGCGGCGCAGGTGTTGCGCGGCGTACAGGCCGCCGAAACCGCCGCCGAGGATGAGGACGCGATGCGGAATGCCTTCAGGATAGCGGAGTCCTGGGCGGGGCGGGCATGCCGCCTGGGGCGGACTGGCCCTATTCCAGGATTGAGTCGCACGGTCAACGGGCGTTACTGGGGAGTCAGTCCCAGTCCGGGCTTGTCGGGGAGGATCAATTTGCCATGTTGCACACGGACGCCGCGGAAGGGGTCGTTGCGGATGAGCAGGTTGCCGTCGAGGTCGGCGAAATCGACCAGCGGGGAAAGATGGGCGGCAGCGGTGACGGAAACCGAGCTGGAAATCATGCAGCCTAGCATGGTCTTCATTCCCAGGGACTTGGCGATCTGGATCATGCGGAAGGCTTCGAGCATGCCGCCGCTCTTATCGAGCTTGACGTTAACGCCGTCGAAGGCGTCTTTAAGCTTGGGGATATCGCTGGCGCGCTGGCAGGCTTCGTCGGCGATGAGGGGGATGTGGACGCGGCTGCGCACCCAGCGTGTTTCCTCGATCATTTCCGCGGGCATGGGCTGCTCGACGAACTGCACACCCTGCGTTTCCAGCCAGTTGATTTTGCGGACGGCCTCTTCCTTATTCTTCCAGCCTTCGTTGGCATCCACGCGCAGCGGCTTTTTGGTGACGCTGCGCACGGCCTCGATGGTGGGCTCGTCGGTATCGAGGCCCACCTTCACCTTGAGAATGGGGTAATCCGCCGCCTCGCGGGTTTTCTGCCTGGTGATTTCCGGCGTGTCGATGCCGATGGAGAACGTGGTGATGGGGGCGTCCTTGGGGTCCAGCCCGAAATACGTGTAGAGCGGAATGCCGAGCTTCTGGCCGACCCAGTCCATGAGGGCGATATCGATGGAGGCTTTGCCCGCCCACTCGCCGGGAACCCGCCGGAAAACTTCCGCCATCAGCTTGGAAAACTGCATGGGGTTGGCGGAGAGCAGAAGGGGGCGCACCGATTCCACCGCCTTGCGGGCGCTTTCGGCGTCCTCGTGGTAGCGCACGATGGGCGCTCCCTCGCCGTGGCCGGTGAGGCCATCCCGGGCGTAGGCGACGTGCAGGGTGTCGCGATACTGGCTGGAGGACATGGTGGTCGTCCAGGTGTGCTGGAGGTAAAGGCGGACGATTTTGGCGCTCACCTCGGGCGGGGCGGAGGGCGCGGGGCCGAGCGGGCCCGCGGCGGAAGCCATGGGCGCAAAGGCTGCGCCGGCTAGAAATTTTCGTCGATTCATCAGGTCTACTACCAGGGTAACCCAAGTGGCGATTGGGGATCTGGAGCGAGGCTTGCGGAGAGGCTGGGAGCATTACGCTGACCTCCGACCCGCATCCCGCTCCGCTCAGAAACGGATGGTGTCGCGGGCCAGCCAGAGGATCGCCGCTCCCGCCGCCGTGAACAAGAGCAGCGAAATCACCAGGGGACGGGTTCGGCGCCGGCGTGAGCGGCCGCTGGCCGCCTGTATGAGAGGCGTAACCGCCCGCAGAAAACGTAGACGCCGGACGGGGTCGCCGATCAGACCGGCAACCTGCTCCACCCATGGCCGGAATTCGGGAGCCTGTCGCTGGATTGCCATGCTACCGGGATTATCGGCACAATCCTGAAATTACCTTAGACGCGCTGCAATTCTTGGGTAGCTCTAAAGTTTCCAGGGGGGGCCACCGATCTTAGGGTTTGGTGACCGAAATCTCTCTTGCGGAAATTAAACATGTTGAAACATTGGTTTGAATTTTCATCGAACGGCAACGGCAGCAACGGAATGGGGGAGCACCGCAACGGCAACGCGACGGCGGTGCTGGACAGAAACGAACTCAGGGAAAACGAGCGCGCCTCAGGATCTCCGGTCGCAGCCGGCGAGGACCGGAACATCCCGCCGGCCTCCGCCGATCGCCCGGATTTCGAGCAGATCTACCGCGGCGCGGCCCTGAAACCACCGCAGATTCCGTGCGGGATTCTGCGCGTGGTGGAGATGATGAATAGCGCGCACCTGGCCGCTATGCCGGTGGAAGCGCGGCGTTCGGCCCTGCTGATGGCGCTCGAAGCGGTGGGAGCGGAGATCGAAGACGTTCTGCAGGACGCGGTGGTGCGGCAGCGGGCCCTGCGGGACTACGAGGAAGCGGAAGAAGGGAAGCTGCGCCGGTTCGAGGCGGTCAAAACCGAGGAGAACCGCAAGCTGCAAGCCGAACTCGACCGCCTGACCAAGGACTGCATGTCGCAGATGCAGGTCAACCTGGACGAGGTGGCGCGTGCCCAGGACGAATTCCGCGCCTGGCAGAAGAAGAAGCAGCGCGAAGCGCAACGCATCTCCGACGCGGCGGCATTTTGCGTCCCCGAGACCATGGCCGGCGGCGGAAATCTGGCGGGAGTCCTGGAGCGTGCCTGCGCGGCACGGCGGTAGGCATCAGTGATTGCGGCGTGGCTTTGCCTGGCGGCGTTGCTGGTGGCGGTGTGCCGCCGCTCCTCCGGCAAGGGGGCTCCGCTCGACCGGGACGAAATCCGAATCCTGAGGCGTTTGTCCGACCGGATTCGAAGCGAACAGGGTTTACCGTTCGATTAATTCTGGAACAGGAGAAGATGCAGTGAATCAAACCGAGAAACAATTCAGTCAACCGATTGGTCTGGACGTGGGAACGAGCCGGATCGTGGTGGCGCGGGACATCGACAAACGGTACACGTATGAAACGCAGTTGAACGCCTTTCTGGCGCTGCCGTATTCGAAACTGGCGGAGAGCCTGCTCCAGCGGGAGAACGTCTTCCACGAGGTGCGCGGGCAGGAGATCGTGGTGATGGGCAACGACGCGCAGCGGTTCGCGGAAGTTTTCCACGTGGAAACGCGGCGCCCGATGCGTAACGGGACTCTCAATCCGCAGGAGCCGCACGCCCTGGCGGTGGTGCGCAGCATCGTGACGCGGATGGTCGGCAAAGCCGCGGCGGAGAACGAAAAACTCTTCTTCAGCGTGCCGGCGCCGCTCGACGAGGGGGACGTGGGGATTCCGTACCATCAGGCGTCCATTCAACAGATTCTGAAGGAACTCGGCTACGACGCGCGGCCGATCGCGGAAGGGCTGGCGGTGGTGTTCGGGGAACTGGGCGATTCGAATTTCACGGGCATCGGCATCTCCTGCGGCAGCGGGTTGTGCAATGTTTGTCTGGCGGTGCTGTCCGTTCCGGTGATCAGTTTCAGCGTCCCGAGGGCCGGCGATTTCATCGACAACCAGGCGGCGCTGGTGACCGGCGACCTGTCCACCCGCATGCGCATCCAGAAGGAACAGTCATTCCGGTTGAACGGATTTTCCGCCGACCGCGTGCAGAATGCGCTGACGGTCTATTACCAGGAGATGATCGGGGGCCTGGTGGAGTCGCTGCGCAAACACATTTCCTCGGCGCAACGGCTGCCCAAGCTGGAGCAATCGGTTCCCTTGGTGCTGAGCGGCGGGACGAGCATGCCCAAAGGCTTTCTGGACCACTTCCTGAGCGTGCTGCAGGCCAACGAACTGCCGGTGAAACTGTCGGAGGTGCGGGTGTCGGCCGACCCCCTGCATGCCACCGCCCGCGGCGCGCTGATGGCGGCGCTCTGCTAGCGGCGGTCCTGGGTGGCCGTCCTTTCCGGGCTTGCGGGCCGGGCCTGCCCGGCCCCCTACGGATGCGGCATTGGGCGCCCTCGTGCGGCTGGCGGTGCGAATCGTGGTGGCTTCACGAAGGGCCGCGGGCGCGGGGGGCGGAGGCCGAGTGGCGGGCCGCGGCAGGGATCAGGTCGTTCACGGCGTCGCGCACGCGCGCCAGGGGCTCCTCGATTTCGGGGCGGTCGACGCGAATCACCCGGCAGTGCTCGCCCGTGGGGCGCCAGCGGTCGAACATGCGCGGGACCGGGAAACCGGCGAAGATGCTCACCAGGGGAACGCCGGAGGCGGCGGCCACGTGCTGGCCGGCCGAATCGTAACCGGCGTAAAGCCGGCTGCCGGCGATGATGGCGGCGAAACCGGCGAAGGAGCCGTCCCAAAACGAAGCCCGCGCTCCCGAGCGCTGGACGGCGAGTACCGCGCGTTCGGCCTCGTCCGGACCGCCGCCCTTATCCACCACCAGCGGGAGGCCGGTCGCGGCCAGCAGGCGCAGCAGTTCCTCTTCGAAGGGATCGGGAAGGCGCTTGGCGGGATTCTCGCCGACACCCAGATTCACCGCGATGTAGGGTTCGCGCCGCGGCATGGGCCCGAGGGCTACGAAGGGTTTCGCGCCGGTGACGCCGAAGGTTTCCGCTGCCCAACTGGAAGCGAGATCGGGGAGCGCGCGGGTGGAATCGTGGCCATAGGTCCGGCTCTCGAAGAGATGGTAATGGTCCTCGGGAGATACCGGCAGGAGCCCAAGCTGGGTCAGGCGCGAATCGGGATCGATGACGACGGCTTGCGGGTTGTCGAGCATGCGGCGCAGGTCCTCCCATACGGCCAGGCGCTCGCGCAGGCTGCCCCGGCGGTATTCGACGGGGGCGTGGTGGATGCGCGGGTCGGCGGCCAGCAGCTCATAATTTTTCCGTGGGCCGACGAAGACCAGCTCGGCGTGGGGAAAGCGGCGCTTGGCGGCGGCAAACATCACGCTGGTCACGGCGACGTCCGCCCCCAGGGTCACGCGGGAGAGCACGAAAATGCGGTGCGGCCGGCCGGCGATTGGCCGGATTTTCCGCACACGCTCGTAGCGCGCCACCAGTGAATCGGCGAAGGTGCCCGGATGGACTTGGGCGATGGCCTGCGAGAAGAGCCGCGCATAGGCATCGGCCAGGGCGGGCTCGAAGCGGTCGGCCAGGCCTTCCACCAGAATGCCGAACAGCGCCTGCCCGCAGGCGTCCTGGGCCAGCGCACGCGGCAGGTCCTTGGGCGGCCGGCCCGCTATGCATTGCTGCAGGATGTTTTCGGCGAGGTCCTTACAAGATGTGCTTCTCAACACCTCTCCCAGGTGAGCGCAGTCCCGGGCCGCACGGCAGGACCGCCAGCATATGGAAAGAGCCAAACTCCAGGCGCAAACGAACGGTGCCTGGCCGGAAAGGGGCACCCGGGGCAATGAAACGCCAGGGTCGGGGCTTGGCCGGACCTGCGGGCATGCCCGACCCCCACGGGTGGGGAAGGTACCGCAAATGACGCCGACGGTTGCGGCGTGTTTTTTGATGCTCTATGCATGGCCGCACCGGGCCGGGCGGCGTTGATGGGCGGCCATCCGTTTTTCAGCAACATGCTAATCCAGGTATTTTTCCACCAGGATACCCAGCTTCCGCCGGGTAGCGTCCGGCACCAGCTTGCGATCCGTGATGATGGCGTGCGCCAGGGCGGAGCCACATTTGCAGCCGCGGTTCGCGGGCGCCGCGGCCACGGCTTCGGCCACCACGCGGCAGGCGCTTTCGGCGTTTTTCAGCAGATTGGCGATGATCTGATTCACCGTGACGGAGTCGTGGTGGGGATGCCAGCAATCGTAGTCCGTGACCATCGCCACCGTAACGTAACAGATCTCCGCCTCCCGCGCCAGCTTGGCTTCCTGGAGATTGGTCATGCCGATTACATCCATGCCCCAGCCGCGATAGACGTTGGATTCGGCCTTGGTGGAAAAGGCCGGGCCTTCCATGCAGAGATACGTCCCGCCCTCGGTGACGTTGACGCCGGCGGCGCGGCAGGCGGCGCCGACCACGCGGGCGAGTTCGCGGGCAGATGGGGTCGGCGAAACCGATGTGCGCCACCATGCCTTCACCGAAGAAGGTGGAGACGCGGCCGCGGGTGCGGTCGAAAAACTGGTCCGGGATGACGAAATCGAGCGGCCGGTGTCGCTCCTGCAGGGAGCCCGACGGCGCTGAGAGAGATGATGCGCTCCACTCCCAGCGCCTTCATGCCGTAGATATTGGCCCGGAAATTCAATTCCGAGGGCGAGATGCGATGGCCGCGGCCATGGCGCGCCAGAAAGGCCACGCGGCGCCCCGCCAGCGTGCCGAGGACGTAGCGGTCCGAGGGCTGCCCGAACGGCGTCTCGAGATCCGCCTCCTCCTGCTCTTCAAATCCGGGCATGGAGTACAGCCCGCTGCCGCCGATGATTCCGATTTCCGCTTTCAACTATTTGGCTCCATTGGTGAATTGGGGGAGAGATTGCCGGGCACGCCGCGCGCGCCGGGCAGGCCGGGAGGCCGGCCCGACTGGCGCTCGATCGCATCGAGCAGGTCTTCGATGCCTTTGGCCTCGGTGGCGATGGTGCAAACGACGGGCTTGTGTTCGTCTTCCAACTGGCGCTCCAGGCGCCCGGCGCCGGGCTGGTCGGCCTTGTTGATGGCGAAGACATCGGCGATTTCGAGGATGCCGGCCTTGAGAGCCTGGATATCGTCGCCCATTCCGGGTACCAGCACCACCACGGTCACCTGCGCCAGCCGCGCGATCTCGATTTCGTCCTGGCCGACGCCTACGGTTTCGATGAGCACGTAATCCTTACCGGCGGCGCTCATCAGCCGCGCCATATCGGCGGTGGCGCGCGGCCAGCCCGCCATGGGCGCCGCGGCTGGCCATGGAGCGGATGAAGACGCCCGGGTCGGCGTGGTGGTCAAGCATGCGGATGCGGTCCCCAGGATGGCGCCGCCGGTGATCCGGCTGCTGGGATCTATGGCGAGAACCGCTACGGTTTTGCCGCGGCCGCGCAGAGCCGCGACGAGAGCGTTCACCAGCGTGCTCTTGCCTGCGCCCGGGCGGACCCGTGATGCCGATCAAACGGGCATGGCCCGGCTCCAGCATATCGAGCATGGCGAGCGCATGCGGGTCGCGGTTCTCGATCACGCCGGTCGGCCATGCGGGCCAGTACTCCGCTCTTCGAAGTCTCATCAGCTTTTCAGCAACTGCCGCGCGATCACCAGGCGTTGGATTTCGCTGGTGCCTTCCCCGATGGTGCAGAGCTTGACGTCGCGGTAGAACTTCTCCACAGGATAATCCTTGATGAAGCCGTAGCCGCCGTGGATCTGGACGGCCTCATTGGCGATGCGCACGGCGGCTTCGGAGGCGAACAGCTTGGCCATGGCGGATTCGCGGGTGACGCGGCGGCCGTGATCGAGCATCCAGGCGGCGCGATAGTTGAGCAGGCGGGCGGCATCCAGATCGACGGCCATATCCACCAGTTTGTGCTGGATGGCCTGGAATTCGGAAATGGGGCGGCCGAACTGCTGGCGCAGCTTGGAATAGCGCAGGGCGGCGTCGTAGGCGCCCTGTGCCATGCCGATGGCGAGCGCGGCGATGGAGACGCGGCCGCCGTCCAGCACCTTGAGGCTGTCGACGAAGCCATCGTTGGGCTTGCCGAGCAGTTGCGCCGGGGCCAGGCGGCAGCCCTCGAAAATCACCTCGCCTGTGGCGCTGGCGCGGAGGCCGAGCTTGTTTTCCTTCTTGCCCAGGCGGAATCCGGGGGTGCCCTTGTCGATGATGAAGGCGGAGATGCCGTGCTGGGCGGCGGCGCGGTCGGTGACCGCCATGGCCACGCAGACGTCGGCGAAATGGGCGTTGGTGGTGAAAGTTTTGGCGCCGTTCAGCACCCAGCAGCCGTCTTCGAGCGCGGCATGGGTGCGCGTGCCGGCGGCGTCCGAGCCGGCCTCCGGTTCGGTGAGCGACCAGCAGCCGAGCCATTCGCCGGAGGCGAGCCTGGGCAGATAGCGCCGGCGCTGCTCATCGGTGCCCATCTTGTAAATGTGATTGGAGCACAGGGACGTGTGGGCGGCGACGATGATGCCGACCGAGCCATCCACGCGCGAGAGCTCTTCAATGATGATGGCGTACTCGATGTAGCCGAGGCCGGCGCCGCCCAGTTCTTCCGGGAATATCGAGCCCATATAGCCGAGCTTGCCCAGATGGCGGATGGTCTCCTGCGGGAAAATCTGGCCTTCGTCCCATTCCATGACGTGGGGGGCGATTTCGGCCTCGGCGAATTCGCGCACGGCTTTGCGCAGCTGAACCTGTTCCGGTGTGAATTCGAAGTCCACTCTGCTAGGGTACTGCAAACCGGGCGGGCGGAGAGGGTGGCGCAGGGGCTAAACCCCTGAATTATGGGCGTTCATCGGCAGACTTCCCATGGTCGTCTATTTCTTCAACGCCATTTCCACTCCGCCGAGGATGCTGCGGCCGGGCATCTCGACGCCGAGGATCTCCTGGTAGGACGTACCGGTCACGTTGGTGACTTGCAGAAACGGATGGATGGCGCCGCGCGAACGGGCGGCATACACATCCCAGAGCGCGTAAGGAGAGCGCGCGAGGCGGTCGAGCACACCCAGGCGCGTGCGCAACAGCAGGCCCGCCGGAAGCGCCCGCTGCCAGTTGGCGACGAAGGAGTGGACCGGGTAATTGAAGCTGTACTTGGTCTCTCCGATGGGGATGGTGTCTTCGGCGCCGTGCAGAAAGGCGTAGCGGAAATCAATCGTGCTCACGCGCACCGAGGCTTCGATGCCCGTGAAATTCAGGTTATCGATGTTAAGGGCCTGCCAGATGGCGTCGGGGCTAGTGCGGTAGTAGTCGATGCCGTCGCGCTCGCAGCGCTCGAAAACGGTCAGGCCGGCGCGGACGCGCGACGAGGGAGACCAGTCCACACCGCTCTCATAAGTCCAGGCGCGCTCCGGGCGCAGGTTGGGATTGCCCTGGTTAGCGGGATCGCTGTAATAGAGATCGGTGTAAGTGGGCACGCGAAAGGCGCGGCTGGCGGAAGCGCGCAGCTTCCAATGCTGGTTGATCCAGAAGCCGCCCGCCGCCGTCGGGCTGAATTCGGCGGAGTAGCGGCGGTAGATCTCCTCGCGCGCGGAAAGCGTCAGCGAGAACCGCTTGAGCGCGCGGAAATCCACCGCCGCATACGCCGCCCCGCGGCTGCGCGCGTGAATGCCCAGGTTATTGCTCACGATATTCTCGTGCAGCGCTTCCACGCCGTAATGCAGATTGATGGTGGGCTTGAATTGCTTGCGGCGGCGCACGTCGGCCACGTAGCTATGGTCGACATGATGGTTGGTGTAGATCTCCGGGTCATACCGCTCCAGCACGTAATCGTCGCTGTGGCGGCGGAAGCTGAAATCGATGTCGGTGTCTTCGCCCAACTGCTGGCGGATGCCGGCGAACCACGTCTTAGTATCCTCCCAGGAGTCGTAGGGGCCGTAGAACTGGTCGGCTCCGAAGGGGTGGTCCATGTAGCCGAGGGTGAGATCGCTCGAGCCGAGCGATGTTTTGGCATCGGTGGTGGAGGCGAACTGGAGGTTGCGGTAATCGCGGTCGGGCATGAAGCCGGAGGAGAAATCGCGGGCGAAGGAAAGCTGCTCGGCAACGGCGCCGAAGGTATCGGAAATGGAAGCGCTCTGCTCGTCGGTGCCGAAGCTGCCGCCAGCCAGGCGCAGGCGCGCGTCGAAGCCCGGCGGCGGCTCGGTGATGATGTTGATGACGCCGCCCGAAGCATCCGAGCCGTACATGGTGGAGCCCGAGCCTTCCATCACCTCGACGCGCGAGACCGCCTGCAGCGGCACGGGGATGTCCATATCGTGGTGGCCGGATTGCACGTCGTTGAGGCGCTGGCCGTTGAGCAGCACCAGGGTCTGCTCGAAGGAGGATCCGCGAATGGAGAGATCGGCCTGCACGCCATCGGGCGCGCGCTCCTGCAAATCGAGCGAGGGGTCGAGGCGCAGCAGGTCGACAAGGGTGTTGAGCATGAGCGCGTTTTCGCGCGCCGGCAGGACCTGAATGGCACGATCGATTTCATCGAGCGAGAGCGGCTCGTAGGTGCCCGTGACCACGATGGAGTCGTGCTGCGGCGCCGCCTGCTGGGCAAAGGCCAAGCCGAGGAGGAATGGGACCAGTGGGAGGATTCTGAGGCGCAAAGGCCATTCTACAGGAGAGGGATGCAGAATTTTTGACGCAGAGACGCAGAGACGCGGAGGCGGCGCGGAGCAAGCGCAAGACACCTCCGCGTTTCCTCTGCGTCTCCGCGTCTCTGCGTCAAAGAGTTTTTGGCTGCTCTCTCCATCTGGTAAACTCCGATTCATGCCGGAACCTCGTGACGTGCCCGACGAACCGCCGCCCTTCCTGGGCTCGTGGCGGCGCGTGTACCTCGGCGTGGTGCTGTATCTGGCCGGGTTGATTTTCGTCTTCTACCTCTTCACAAGAGCCTACCGATGAGGCCGCTCGACTGGATCGTCCTGGTCTCGACACTGGTTTCCATCATTGCCTACGGCCTGTACCGCAGCCGGGGATCGAATACCGTGGACCGCTATCTGCTGGCGGGCAAAACCATGCCGTGGTACGCGATGGGGCTTTCCATCATGGCCACGCAGGCGAGCGCTATCACGTTTCTCTCCACCACCGGCCAATCCTACGTGGATGGCATGCGCTTCGTGCAGTTCTATTTCGGGCTGCCGCTGGCGATGATCGTGATTTCCTCGCGGGTGGTGCCGGTTTTCCATCATTCCAAAATCTACACCGCTTACGAATACCTGGAAAAGCGCTTCGACGCCAAGACCCGCGCGCTGGCCAGCATCATTTTTCTGTGCCAGCGCGGGCTTTCCGCGGGCCTGACCATTTATGCGCCGGCGATCGTGCTCTCCATGATTCTGGGCTGGCCGGAGCGCGCCACCACGTCCATGATGGGCACGCTGGTGGTGAGTTACACGGTGCTGGGCGGCATCAAGGCGGTTACGTGGTCGGACGTGCAGCAGATGTGCGTGATTTTTCTCGGCCTCATCATTGCGCTGATCACGGTTTTCGTGCTGCTGCCGCATTCGGTTTCGATCGGCGACGCGGTGTATCTGGCGGGCGCGGCGGGACGGCTGAACGCGGTGACCACGCATTTCGATTGGGCGGACCGCTTCAACATCTGGAGCGGCCTGCTGGGCGGCACGTTCCTGTTTCTCTCCTATTTCGGCTGCGACCAGTCGCAGGTGCAGCGCTATCTGACCGGGCGCTCCGTGGCGCAGAGCCGGCTGAGCCTGCTTTTCAACGCGGTGGCCAAGATCCCGATGCAATTTTTCATTCTGTTCATCGGCGCCATGGTGTTCGTGTTTTACGTGTTCACGCCGCCGCCGCTGCTGTTCCGCCATATCGAACTGGCGCGCATCCAGCCGGCGGCGGCTTTCCAGCCGATTCAGGCGGATTACAACCGGGCCATCGAGCGGCGCCGCACGGCCGCGCTGGCGCTGGCGCAGGCGCATCATGAGGGCAACTCCGCCGATCTCCCCACGGACCTGGCCGCCTACCGCGCGGCGCAGCGGCAGATGGACGACGCCCGCACGCGCGCGGACCACCTGGTGGAGCAGCGGGGCGGCGAAAAGGGCTTCAACGACACCAATTACATTTTTCTGTCTTTCGTGACCACTTACCTGCCCACCGGCATTGTCGGGTTAGTGATCGCGGTGATTTTCGCGGCCACCATGTCCGCCAGCTCGGGCGAGATCAATTCGCTGGCCACGGTTTCGGTGGTGGATATTTACAAGCGCCACATCCGGCGCGGCGCCAGCGACCATCACTACCTGATGGCTTCGCGGTGGTGCACGCTGTTCTGGGGGATTTACGCGGTGGCGTTCGCGGGCGTGGCGGGGCGGCTGGGATCGCTGATCGAGGCGGTGAATCGGGTGGGCTCGCTGTTTTACGGGACGCTGCTCGGCTGCTTCGTGCTGGCGCTGGGCATCCGGCGGGTAGGCGGCACGGCCACGTTCATCGGCATGCTGGCGGGCGAAGCGTCGATCCTGGCGACGGCGTATTTTACTGACGTATCCTGGCTCTGGTACAACGTGATCGGCTCGGCGGTGGTGGTGGCGGTGGCGCTGGTGTGGACGGGGATCACGCAGGTGAGGCCGGATGCGGCGTAGCCGATTGCGTGTAGTTACAAAAAGAGCTACAGTGGAAATGAGATATGAATAGGACGAGGCGAAGAACGAAACCAACTTTGCCAAACACGGGCTCAGGTTTGAGGACGCCGCGCAGGTGTTTTCCGGACCGTGCGTCACGTTCGAGGATGACCGGTTCGATTATGGAGAGCAGCGACTGGTCACGCTCGGGCTGCTGGCGGGTCGGCTGATTGTGATCGCGCATTCGCCGCGCGACGACGGGACCCGCATCATCTCGATGCGGAAAGGGAATCGACGTGAGCAAGAAATCTATCAAGAGCGACTTGCCGAGGATTGATCGGATGCGCGACCGTGACATCGATTACTCGGATATTCCCGCTCTGGATAAGAGTTTTCTAAAAAAAGCCACCACTCCGTGGCCGCCGGCAAAGAAGCAACTGACCATCCGGCTGGACGCGGACGTGCTGGAATGGCTCAAAGGCCACGGCAGGGGATATCAGACCCGCATCAACCGTATCCTGCGCGTGGTGATGGAGAGCCAGCCGCCGGCACGCTGACGTCCTGGTAGGGCGGCCCTTTGGGCGGCCATGCCGGGCTTCTGCCCGGCATCTGGCCTTTGGCGCTCCGGTGGTCAGTTGGCCGCATAAAGTACGGCAGATGGTAGGTGCGGCAGGAATTTCTCGGGGTTCGTGGTGGGGGCGGGTTGCGCCACGAAGCCGGAGAAATTCGTGAGGCCCAGGGCCTTGCCCCACAGCTCGGCGCGCAGTTGCTGGATCGCGCGTACGGTGGAGAAGCGCGACTGGGCGGCGTGGGCATTCCATTTCGGGACAGGGAGCAAGTCGGCTTTGCGATCGCCGCCGCCGCGGACGGCCCGCAAACTGGCGAGCAGAAGCATGGCGTAGGAAAGCACCTGAAGTGCGGGCACGGCCTCGACCGAGTGACCGTTTCGCACCTGCGCTTGTCCCACCCCCAACAGCGTCTTTTCTTCCCGAAAGTTCGTTTCGATGTCCCAGCGCTGGACGTACGCCTGGACCAGCAGCCGCGCATCCATCTCGGCGTCGGTGCAGATCAGAAACGCGGGACGACGATACAGCAGCTTGGAGTGCTTGCGCAGACGATAGCGCAGCGGCGCGATCACGACCAGTTGCAGAACCTGCCCCAGTCCGGCCGTGCGCCACAGAACCGGCCCCAGGCGTTTGATGCGCATCGAATGCGGTGCGCCGCTGACGGATATGTCGATCGTGCTCCAAGCGCGGGCTTCCTCGGTGCGGATTTGCTCGGGAGTCGGCGCCGGGGCGCCATAGTGTCGCGGGCGGCCGCGATGCGGGGACGCGGGCGCGGAGGAGGATTCCGGCGGAAAGTAAAGTTGGGCGTCCTTGCGAATGCGGCCGATCAGGACGGTGCGGTCGGGCAACTTCTTCAGGACGGTGGCATTGGTGTAGCCGCCATCGACGACGATGTGGAGGGGGCGTAGGGAGCCGCCGGGCTGGGCATCCAGAGCTTGACGCAGGGCGGCGATCTGTTGGGCGGCGACGAGGGGCAGGCGCGTCAGGCGGGCGGTTTTTCGGTATTGCTGCACCGCCTCGGCGGGGGCTTGGTGCGGCGGCTTGGGGGGAGTGGGGGCGTGGCGAAAAGCGATCGGGACCATGCGGAAGGCTCCGTCGGAGAGGGGAATGGAGGCGGACAACTGCAGGAAGCGTTGCGCGCGTACGAAGTTGGTTTGGAAGGGAGGACCGAGCGGATCGCGGCGCCAGGCGACGCCGGGAATGCGGAGGCCGGATTTGCGGAGCAAGGAATCGTCGACGGCGACGGTCAGGGGCGCGTGTGGGGGCAGTTCGGCGAGGACGGCGCGGCGGACGACGGCGAACAGGTCTTGGGCGGGGAGGCGGTTCTGACTGAAGATCCGGTAGGCGGCGGACCAGTCCTGAAACTCGCCCCCGGAGGTGGTCAACAGTCCGGTGAGGGTATGGCGGCCGAGACAGAGCAGCGAGCTTAGGGAGAGGGCTTGGGTACGGTCGGCGACGCGCTGTTGGGCGAACGCGGGGGCGCCTTCTCGCCAGAGCGTTTGGAGGGAGGAGAGGATGCCGGCAGAGTTTTTTTTAGAGCGGAGGGAGGGGGGTTGAGGCGGCGGAGGGCAAGCAAGCTGTTGTCCTCGATGGACCACTCGACGGTTTCGCAGCGAGCGAAATCCATGGCTTGGGCGAGAGCAGAGGGGAAGTTGATGTACCACTGGACGCTGGATTTGCGTTTGATGAGTTGGACCATGGTGGGGAATCCCATCGGGCACCTCCTATCTAGTCAATCAACTAGATACCACAAAACAGCACAGATTACAACAGAAATTACCGAAATTGTTTTTTATCTAGTCAAACGCCAAAGGCCAGATGCCGGGCTTCTGCCCGGCATGCGACGGGCGGAAGCCCGTCGCGGCCGCGCTGAAGCGCCGCCCTACTGCGCTTGCAGCAGCCGGTTGCGTCAATCATTCACTGCGCAACGCTGCGGCGGGATCGATGCGCGAAGCTCTCCAGGCGGGCAGGTAACCGGCGGCCAGGGCGGCGGCGAGCAGGATGGCGACGGCCGCGGCGATCGCCAGAGGATCGTTCGGTTTCATGCCGTAGAGAAACGAATCGACGAAGCGCGTGGTGAGGCGCGCCGCGCCATAGCCCAGACAGCAGCCCGGCGGCGGCCAGGGCCAGCACCTCGCGCAGCACCATCCAGATGATGCCCGGCCGCTGCGCGCCCAGCGCCATGCGGATGCCGATCTCGCCGGTGCGCCGCGCCACCGTGTACGCCATGGCGCCGTACAGCCCCACGCAGGCGATCAGCAGGGCCAGCGCCGCGAAGCAAGTGCCGAGATCGGCGAAGGTGCGCTGCTGCGAGATGGTCTGGTCGATGCGCTGCGCCTGGGTGGTGATTTCGCTGATGGAGACGCTCGGACTGGCCTCGTGCACGATGCGGCGGACGGCCGCGGCGGCGCTCGAGCGGCGGGCCGGCCGTGCGCAGTTCGAAGAAGAGCTGGCCGAGCCCGGTCGAGATTCTGCGTGTAGGGAAGATAGACGACGGGCGGTATCTCTTCCTGCAGCGAATTGTAGTGCGCCGCCTTGGCGACTCCCACGATCTCGAACAGCGGGTTCGTCGTGGTTGTCGAGCGCAGAACTGGCGGCCGACGGGGTTTCCGCCGCCGAAGAAAGTGGACGCGAATTTCTGATTGACCACGGCCACGTTGGGTGACGCCAGATCGGCCGGCTCCAGACTGCGGCCCAGCAGCACGGGAATCTGCATGGTTTCGAGAAAAGCGGGGTCGACATTCAGAAGGTCGGTGCTGGACCGCCCGGCTGCGGCGTCCGGCCGGGGACGATGCACGTCGGCGTCGTTGACGTAGTGCGCCACCAGCGGGAAGTTGGAGGCGCTGGCGGCGCGCACGCCGGGAATCTCGCGGAAGCGATCGAGCAGGCCCGCGTAGAAACGGGCCAGCGCGGCGTCGCGATAGCCGCCCTGCCGGCCGTTGAGGCTGACGAGCAGAAGATTTTCGCGGTTGAATCCGACGTCGATGGCGTGCAGGTTGGCCAGCGTGCGCACGAACAGGCCGGCGCCGATCACCAGCAGCAGGGAGACGGCGATCTGCAACACGATCAGCGACTGGCCCAGCCGCGGGCGGAAGCGGCGGCCGTGCGCGCCCGAACCCTGCAGGCGATTCTCCTTGAGCGCCGGCGTGAAATCGACCTTGGTGGCCTGAATGGCGGGGGCCAGGCCGAAGAGCACTCCGGCCGCCACCGCGAGCGCGAAGGTGAAGCCGAGCACCGGCCAATCGAGCGCGGCGCGCAGGGTGAACTGTTCCTGCCCGTTGGCCAGCAGCCAGGTGATGAAGCGGATGCCGGCAAGAGCCACGCCCAGGCCGAGCGCCCCGCCCGCCACCGAAAGCAGCACGCTTTCGGTCAGCATCTGCCGCACGATGCGGCCGCGGCTGGCGCCCAGGCTGAGGCGGACGGCGATTTCCCGGCGGCGCGCCGCGGCGCGCGCCAGCAGCAGGTTGGCGAGATTGGCGCAGGCGATGGCGAGGATCAGCCCCACCATGGTCATCAGCACGTAGAGCGGCTTCGAATATTGGCGGCGCAGCGAATCGAGGCCCGAGCCGCCTTCTTCGAGCGACAATTCCGGCAGCACCTCGGCGTCTTTGGGCGTGGCGGCGGTGCCGGCGGCAAAGGCGCTGAAACCGCGCGCGCATGGCGGCCTGGGCCTGCTCGATGCCGACACCGGGACGCAGGCGGCCCATCATCTCGATCCAGTAGAAATGGTCGTCGAGGAAGCGCGAGCGCTCCTCGCTCGGCGGGATCTGGGGCCAGAGATCGGCATGGCGTGAATGGGCAGGAAGAAGGCGGGGTTCGTTTGCGGATCGACGCCGAAGAAGCCCGGGGCGGCCACGCCCGGCGACGGTGAAGGGCAGATTGTTGACCAGGATCGATTTGCCCGACCACGGCCGGGTTGCCGTTGAAGCGCCGCTGCCAATAGGCGTAGGCGAGCACCACGATCGCCGGGGCGCCCGGCGCGGTCGTCGGCATCGTCGAACAGGCGGCCGGCGGCGGGCGGAACGCCCAAGCCCGCTGAAATAGTTGCCGGAAACGAATCCGCCGGGAATCGATTCGGCCTGGCCGCCGGTGATCACGTTGAAGTTCTGCGCGTAGGTGTAGGCAAACAGGGTGGAGAAGCAGTTGCTTGTCCGAGCGCAGCAGCTGATAGGCGGCGAAAGGGAAGTTGGGGCTGAGCGTGCCGCCTTTGCCGATAGCCGTGCACGGTTCCGTTGATGCCCTTCACCACCGGCGAGCGCCGCGCGCGAGTGCCATTCGGCCACCGCCAGTTGCTCCGGATGGGGCACCGGCAGCGCGCGCAGCAGGATGGCGTCCATGAAGCTGTAGATGGCGGTGTTGGCGCCGATGCCGAGCGCGAGCGAGAGCACGGCGGTGGCGGTGAAGAGCGGGTTGGCCGCCATGGCGCGCAGGGCATAGCGAACGTCCTGCGCGAGTTGTTCGAGAAAGGCGAAGGTCCACATGGAGCGGCTTTCCTCCTGGAGCGACGTGACGTTGCCGAACTGGCGGCGCGCCGCGGCGCCGCGGTTCCCGCTCTTCTTCGAGCAGCGCCAGGTGATGGCGCATCTCCTCCTCCAGCTCGCGCTCGTATTCGGCGCGATGGAAGAGAAACCGGATGCGGCGCAGCAGTTCCCGCATGAATTCAGGCCGGCTCGATGACGCGCGCAATCGCGGCCATCACGCGTTCGAACTCGCCCACCTCCCGCGCCATCTGCTTGCGGCCTTCGGCGGTCAGGCGGTAATAGCGCGCGCGGCGGTTGTTTTCCGATTGTTTCCACTCGCGCCGCCACCCAGCCTTTGACGAGCATGCGCTGCAAGGCCGGATAGAGCGAGCCTTCCTCCACCTGCAGCACGTCCTCGGACGTCTGCTGGATATGCTGCGCAATGCCATACCCGTGCATGGGCCCCAGGCGCGCGATGGACTTCAGGATCAGCATGTAAAGCGTGCCGGGCGGAATCTCGGGTCGGCTTCTCATAGTGTAACTATACAACAGTTAGACTATGGAAGGGGCGGGAGGTTAGGCGGCGGGCGCGGAATATTTCGGGATATCTTCCGGGCGATTCCGGTACAGGCTGCCCAATTCGCGGACAGGCTGCGAAACCCTCGCCGATGATTTCGGGATTTAGCGGCCTGCCGTCGAAATGGAGCGGAACATCGCGCAATCGCAATCAGAATAGCGCCTATTCGGCCCCGGCAGCCGCCGCCGGCCCGATGTTCTGGTTGACCCGGAATAAATTGGCCGGGTCGTAGCGGGCCTTGACCTGCCGCAGCCGCGCGTAGTTCCCGCCGTAGGCAGCTTCGATGCGACCCGCCGCCTCTTCCATCATGAAGTTCACATAGGCGCCCGGCGCCGCGTAGGGGTGGAGCGCATCCCAATAACTCCGCGCCCAGCCGGCAATCCTGTTGCGATTGGCCGGATCCGGATCCACCCCGACGATCACTTCCGCGAATTTCGTTCCCCGATAGTGAAAGGCGGTGTCTTCCTGCTTCTTTCGGTGCACCGCGCCGTTGATCGGGTAGAGGTGCATGGTGGAGAACATCGACGGCAGGTTGGGCCCGTACTGCATGTGTCCGGCGATTGCCGCGTCTGACAGGTGGTCGACGAAATCCGCCTTCCAGTACCATTGCAGGCCGGGAGGATACAATCCGTCGAACAGGCTTTGCAAGACCGGGAACGGCATGGGACCGAGCCCGCGCAGGAGGGGCTTCGGCCAGCTCTCCAGAGGCTGCAGAAGCTCGTCCGTGCGCTTCGCATCGGCCCGGCTGCACCAGACCACACCGCAGACGTTCCGCATGTGAAGCTCCGGCGGAAACAGCGGAACCGGAGGCACAACCAGAAACGCGAAAAAACCGCTAATCTCCTCCGGAGCATCGGTAATGAACTCTTCAAAGCGCCGCATCACTTCGGGGGCATCCTCTATCGGCCAGAAGATCGGCCCGGCGGTGACCGTGTGGACCGGGTGCGTGGCGAAGGTGAAGGATGTCACCACTCCGAAATTGCCGCCACCGCCGCGCACCGCCCAGAAAAGATCAGCGTTCTGGCCCTCGCCTGCCGTAACCAGGCTACCGTCCGCCAGAACCATGTCCACAGAGAGCAGATTGTCAATGGTGAGACCGCAGCTCCGGGAGAGATACCCGATGCCACCGCCCAGCGTGAGGCCGCCGACGCCAGTCGTGGAAATGAACCCGCACGGAACCGCTTGTCCGAACGGATGCGTCGCATGATCCACATCGCCCCACACGCATCCCCCGGCCACTTGCGCCGTCTTCGCCGCCGGATCCACCCTCACGCTGCGCATGCGGGACAGATCGATACAGAGGCCGCCATCGCAGCTTCCCAAACCGGGACCGCTGTGGCCGCCGCCGCGGATGGCCAGCAACATATGGCGATCGCGCGCGTAGTTCACGGACGCGATCACATCGGCCGCATCCAACACGCGCACGATCAGGCCAGGGCGTTTGTCGATCATCCCGTTGTAAAGTTGGCGGGCGTTGTCGTAGTTTGCATCCCCCGGAAGGATCAGCTCTCCCCGGAGCTTTCCTTTCAGTTCGTCGTGGTTTTCGGACATATACTTCCTCCAGACAGGCAGCGGCCCCCGCGGCCGCTGTTCAACTGGGGAGGATCTTATCAGAAAACGAGGGGATTCGTAGCCGGAAATGGAGGCCGGAAATGGAGGCCATGCCTCCCCAACGAGTTGGCAATTACGGGCGAGACGGCGGATCGGCGAAATAACCGGTCCGGGCCAGGATGCGGACGCCCGGCCGGGTGCACGCCACACGAAGCTTGTGATACTGGCCGTCCGGGGGCGGGGCATCGTACGCGAGCTGGTAGCGCGCGCGGGCATCCTCCAGTGACTGGGTGATGGCCTTTTCGGCTTCGGGTCCGGAGTATACCCGCCCGCCGGTGAGATCAGCCAACTGGCGGACGGTGTCGTCTTCCGTGCCGCGGGCAGGAGCGGGAAGCGTGTCGCCGGGCGTCTCCTCCACGCTGTAGACGGTGGTGTCGGCCCGGTTCAGCGCGGCGCTGAAGTGGCGGAAAAAGGGCGCGTAGTCGATGCACTTGCTACGGTTAACCATGCAGACGTCGGTGCATTGGCCGGCCAGATAGGTTCCCGATCCCTCGGCGAACCTGATATTGCGGCAGCCGTATCTGTAGACTATCCAGTTTTCCACTCCGGCCGTGATCCAGACGATCGTTTTGGGGCCGGGAATCGCCGTCAGCCGCTGGCCCAGTTGATCCAACGCCCGCAAAGTCATCTCGGCACGCACGCCCGGGTCCTGTTCATCCTTGGGCGTGATGCCCTCGACATTCTTGAGCGCCTGGTCGAGCAGCGGATGGATCAGCCGCGTCCAGGGAGTGCCGGCCGGGAGTTCATCGGCCCGGGCGGCCCCGGTTCGTGGCGAACGCCCGGCAAGGGCGCGGACGGGATAAAGGTCGCCGTGTTTGGTGAGCAGATCCACGTATACGGAGTCGCCCGATTGCAACGGCTCCAGGGCGCGAATGATGAGGGCGGTTTCGTCGCCGCTTTCGCCGCGGGCCCAGTTCAGCAGGTCAAAGAGGATCACTGTCGTGGGCGGCGGGGCGTCCGCGGCGGTCGCGCGGAAAGAGGCAATGGACTGGAGTTTGCCATCGTCGAAGATCTGGAAATCGGCGCCGGTCAGATCCGTGACGGCGTGGCCCTTGGCGTCGAGGGCCGCGATGCGTACAATCATGGCTTGTGGTTTTTGGAGGGGCATTTTTGCCGGAATCGGGAGCCGCGCCAGGCGGCTGCGCGTGGGCCAGGAGGGCACAGGCGGCCAGGGTCACACATCGGACCAGGCTGCTTCGCGCTCTCGTCTTCAGAGTGTGTGAGGTGTGCATTTGAGGATCTCCCTTCAAGGGCCGATATCTTTTCTCCTGCTGAGATATTGAGAGGTTAATAACCCGATTTCTATAGCCCTTTGGAGCTTAGTGAAGCGCAAAGCACCGCTTGCTGACGCGTGCGGCTCCGTTTCGCTTAGTTACGCCGCTTTCTTCCGCAGCCACTTGCGCCAGACCACATACCCGGCGATCGCAATGGTGAGCGCGAGGACGGCGTACATGAGATAGCCGTGGACGCTTTTCGCCATCTCCTGCCAGCGCTCGCCGAGGAAATAACCGATGCCCATGAAGGTGGCGATCCAGAGGCAGGCGCCGCCATAGGCGAAGATGGCGAACAGGTGCGGTTCCAGGTCGCTCATGCCGGCGGCAAAGGCGGTGACGTGGCGAATGCCGGGAATGAAATAGCCGAACGTCAGCGCCCAGTGGCCGAAGCCTTCGAAAAAGCGGTGCGCTTTGGCAATGCGGTCTTCCGTGATGTGGACGTAGCGGCCAAAGCGGTGGATCAGCTTGATGCCGTAGGTGCGGCCGAGCCAGAAGCTGATGGTGATGCCGCTCGCGCTGCCGACCAGCGCGGTGCAATAGGCCAAAGGCAGGGAGAGCTTGCCGGAATAGACCAGAAAGCCGCTGAAAGCGAGCAGGGTCTCGTCGGGAATGGGCAGGCCGATGACGCCCCAGCAGAGGAGCAGAAAGATGGCGAGATAGCCGTATTGCGTAACCCAGGCGAAGACGTGTTGTTCCATTTAGATCGTCTTACGCGGAGGCACGGAGAACACGGAGCCTGCGCGGAGAAGATTCAGAATCTCCGCGCCTCCTCCGCGTTCTTCGCGTCTCCGCGATGAATCGTCGCCATCTCGTTATACCATCAGGCTGGCGATATCCACGGGGGTGCGGTTGCCGGCCACTACCACCAGGCCGCTTTCGGTGACGTGGTGATGGATGCGGTCGCGCTCCAGGTCGTAGCCGATTTGCGCGTCTTCGGGCACGCGCACGTTCTTGTCCAGCACGGCGCGGCGGACCTTGGCGCGGCGGCCGATATCGCAGTTGTCCAGGATCACGCAATCTTCGATGAGCGCGCCGGAATGCACTTTGACGCCGCGCCCCAGCACCGAATTGCGCACCATGCCGCCGGAAAGAAGGCAGCCGCCGGAGACGATGCTGTCGATGGCCTGGCCGCGGCGGTTCTCGTCGTCGAAGGTGAACTTGGCGGGAGGATCGGGATAGGCGGTGGTGCGCACGCGGCCACTCGCGGTTGTAGAGATTGAGCGCGGGGCTGACGGAGCGCAGGTCCATGTTGGCTTCGTAGTACGCATCGATGGTGCCGACGTCGCGCCAGTAAGGCATGCCGTCGGCGGCTTCGCCGGGGATGCGGTTGGTCTGGAAATCGTAGGCGTACATCTCGGCTTTGCCGGCCAGCTTGGGCAGGATGTCGCGGCCGAAATCGTGATTGCTCTCGGCTCTCGGCGGCGTCGTCGCGCAGCAGGCGCAGCAGCGTGCGGGTGGAGAAGACGTAATTGCCCATGGAGGCGTAGACACGGTCGGTCTCGCCGGGCATGGTGGGGGCGTCGGGATTCTTTTCGTGGAAGGCGCGGATATGGCCGTCGTCGGCGGCCTCGATGACGCCGAACTCGGCCGCGTGCTTTTTGTGCACCGGAATGGCCGCCACCGTCACCTCGGCGCTTTTCTGCACGTGGAAGTCGATCATGCTGGCATGATGTTCATGCGGTAGATATGATCGCCGCCGAAAATGGCCACCACGTGCGGGTCGGATTGCTCCACCAGGTTGATGTTCTGGTAGATGGCGTCGGCCGTGCCCTGATACCAGGTTTCACCCGGCGACCGCATCTGCGCCGGCACCGGGATGATGAACTGCGATTTCAGCAGCGATGCCGAACTGCCAGCCTTCGGCCAGATGCTGCAGCAGCGACTGGCTGCGGAACTGCGTCAGCACATAAACCGAATAAATTCCGGAGTTGATGAAATTGCTCAGGACAAAGTCGATGATGCGGTACTTGCCCCCAAAGGGAACGGCCGGTTTGGCCCGTTCCTTGGTCAGCGGGTACAGGCGCGTTCCCTTCCCGCCGGCCAGCACGATTCCCAGTACGCGGATGCGCATAAGTCTTCCTAACACTCAGCTATTCGATCATCTTGCGTCGTCTGCCAACCACCCAGCCCCGGACGGCGGACCGCAAAAGGCGATGATCCGCCGAACCTTATCGTGCAAAGCCCTATTGTTCCAGTAACCTCGGGTGATAGCAAGGGTGAATCGATTATGTTCCAATCGGAAGATGCCTTCCGCTCGACTGGAAACCGCCGCCGTCATCGGCACCGGGATGATGGGACCGGGGATTGCCCTGACGCTGGCCCTGGGCGGCCTGCGCGCCACCATTGTCAGCCGCACTCCGGAACATGCCGCCGCCGGTATGGAAAAGGCGCGGGGGCAAGCCTCGGTGCTGCTGGAAAACGAACTGGCCGCACCGGAACAGGTGGACCGGGCGCTGGATTTGTTGCAATCCTCAGCGGATTTGGACGGCTCCGTGGCCGCGGCCGACCTGGTGGTGGAGTCGGGCCCGGAAAACATGGCAATTCAAGCAGGAGCTTTTCGCCCGCATGGACGCGCCTGGCGCCGGCGCACGCGGTGCTGGCCTCGAACACTTCTGGCCTGAGCATCACCGCCATAGCCTCGCGCTGCGCACGGCCGGAGCGGGTGCTGACCACCCACTTCTGGAATCCGCCGCACCTGATCCCGCTGGTGGAAATCGTGAAGGGCGAAAAGACCTCCGATGACGCCGCGCAGGCGGTGCGCGCGCTGCTGGCCGGCTGCGGCAAGACGCCGGTGATCGTGAACAAGGACCGGCCCGGCCAACTGGGCAACCGGCTGCAGATGGCGCTGGTGCGCGAGGCGGCGAACATCGTGGCGGAGGGAATCGCCTCCGCCGAAGACGTGGACACGGTGGCCCGGAACAGCTTCGGCATCCGCCTGCCCGCTTACGGCATTCTGGAGCACCAGGACATGGTGGGGCTGGATATGTGCGTCGGGATTCTGGATTACGTGGCCAGCGATTTGAACGGCGAGCCGCGCGCGCCGGAGTACTACCGCGAGCTGGTCCGTTCGCGGCAGCCTGGGAGCCAAGACCGGCCAGGGATTCTACGACTGGTCGGTGAAGAGCGCGGACGAGGTGAAGGCGCGGCGGGACGGGTTTGTGATCCAGGTGCTGCGCTGGCGGAGAAAAGGGATCGGGGAGCAGGGATCAGAGATCGGGGCGGTCAGCCGTCCGGCGTGAAGCGCGAGCACGCGCGGTCCCGAAGCGGGAGGCGCACCGAGAACCGCGAGAGTCTGGCTCTGGGACACCTTGCGCCCGATCGCGCCAAGCCCAATCCGACTCCCGCTACACGTCCCCTTCGAAAATCCCTGGCCCCCCGCTACCGGTTAAACTGTAGGTGCAGAAACAGATGGCTCGTATCTTCTCATCACTGCCGGGCCTGACCCTCACGGGCATCATCGACATTCTGGTGGTGGCGTTCCTGGTTTACCAGGCGTTGATGGTGGTGCGGGGCACGCGCGCCGGCCACATCCTGATCGGCATCCTGATCATGGTGTCGCTCTACGGCCTGGCCGTGTGGGCGGGGCTGGAGGCGCTGCGCTCGCTGCTTTCCTTCATCGTGCCGTATCTTGGGCTGGCGATTATCGTGCTGTTTCAATCGGAAATCCGGCGCACGCTGGCGCGGCTGGGGCGAAAGCGCTGGTTCGGCTTCGGCGCGGATTTCTGGAAGCCGGAATCGGTGAACGAAATCCTGCTGGCCATCGAGGATCTGGCCGCCAGCAAGACCGGCGCGCTGATCGTGCTGGAGCGCGATATCGGCCTGCGCACGTTCATCGAAAGCGGGGTGCTGCTGGAGGCGCGCATCTCCCGCGACCTGCTGCTCTCCATTTTCCAGCCCGGCCTGCCGCTGCACGACGGCGCGGTGATCATGCAGAAAGACCGCATCGCGGCGGCGGCGTGTTTCCTGCCGCTCACCACCAGCCCGGCGCTTTCGCGCACGCTGGGAACGCGGCACCGCGCCGCCATCGGCGTGACCGAGGAGACCGATTGCCTCTCCATCGTGGTCTCCGAGGAGACGGGACGGATTTCGGTGGCGGCGTTCGGCGAGCTGGTGCAGGGCCTGTCTTCGGCCGACGTGCAGGAGCGCATCAACCGCCATTTCGAGGTGCAGCGTCCCACCCCCATGGTCATCGACGAATATACGGCGGACATTCCGCTGGCGCAGGAATCGGACAGCCGGCCGGCCGAGAGGCTGAAACCGTGAAGCGCCGCCTGCGATGGATCACCGATCATTTCGGGTGGAAGATGCTGGCGCTGGCGATTGCCGTGCTCATCTGGGTGCTGGTGGCCAGCGAGCCGGAGCTCAGCACCTTCGTCAACATCCGCCTGGAATACAAGAACCTGCCCGAAGACCTAGTGATCAGCTCCGAGCCGTTGACCACCATCTCGCTCGAGCTGCGCGGGCCTTCGGGCGAGCTGCGTGGCGTGAGTTTCGGCCCGGCCATAGAGGGCGGGGTGCGCCCGGCGGTGATTCTGGACATGTCCGCCGTGCAGCCGGGCGAGCGCACCTTCGCCATCGGGGATGGCAACGTGCGGCTGCCGCGCGGAGTGCACCTGGTGCGCGCCGTTCCCTCGGAAGTGCGGCTGGATTTCGAGCGCCGCGCGGTGCGCGCAGTGCGGGTCGTGCCGCGCTTCACCGGCGAAGGAGCGAACGGTTACGTGGTGGCCGAATACAGCGTGGAGCCGCAGGAACTGGAGATCGGCGGCCCGACCAGCCGGGTGGAGCGGATCGGTTCGGTGGTGACCGATCCGGTGGATCTTTCGGGGGTGGTCGGGACGTCCCAATTCCGCGTCAATGCGTATGTGGGCGACCCGTTCGTGCGCTTCCGGGAGTCGCCGGCGGTCACGGTTTCAGTGGTCATGAAAAAGAAGCAGGGCGCGCCGGCCGGGAACAGCCCCGCACGGACAAACCGGCCCGCTTCGAAAATCGGAGGAGTGAATGGGTAAGGAACTGTTCGGGACGGACGGCATCCGCGGCGTGGCGGGCGAATATCCGCTCGATCCGGCCACCGTATTTGCGTTCGGCCTGGCGCTGGGCCGCGACCTGACGGCGGCGCTCGAAAGCCCCGAAGTGGTCATCGGCATGG
>CAWFIJ010000016.1:0-195123 GCA_963815855.1 Terriglobia bacterium
CCGCAAACGCACCAGCTGAAGCAGTAGGGCAGACCACCGTTTTAGTGGCCTGCCGGCTCCGCCGTCCGGCCTGCTAACGCCCGATGCGGCCGTCCACGATACCCGGTGGACCGCCGCTAATTCCCTCCCGCCTGCATTCCGTACATCAGGTTGCGCAGGTGCGCGTCCGAGCCTGCGAACACGTTTTGCGGGTAGCGGCGGTAGCTCAGAATCTGGTTGTAGATGGCGCCTTCCATGCTGGTGTTCAGCGCCAGCCCGGCCAGGTATTGCAGCCGCAGGTTGCCGTCGCGATTGATCTCCGCGCCCGCGAGCCAGGGCTGCAGATCGGACGCCTGGCCGGCATAAGTCGGCCAGCAGCCCGGTCAGCGAGTTGAAGCCCACCTCGCGCAGCGATTGCGCCACCGCCGCGTAATCGGGCCGCGCCAGCGCGCTGCTGCATGGCATCCACGTCGATCTTCGCCGGCTCCGCCTGCCCCAGCAGCACCGTGTCGTAGCCGCCGCCGTTGTCGTTGCCCCAGAGCGTGCCGTTCGGGAAGACCTCGAAGAACGTGGCGATTTCGCTCTTCACCGTGGGCGATGTCGCTTTCGTACAGCGGCACCCACTGAGTCACGATGCCGCCGGGATTCAGATGCTGCTTCACCAGCTCGAAATATTCCTTGGAATAGAGCGTGGCGCTGCCTTTCACCCAGGGATGGATCGGGTCGGACGTGATGATGTCGAACTTCTCGCGCGTGGTGAGCACGAAATGGCGCGCGTCGTCATAGACGATCTGCGCGCGCGGATCGTGCATCACGTTGTAATTCTCCTTGGCGAAATACTGCGTGGCGGTGGGCGGAATCAGCGGCTCCATTTCGCAGATCACGATGCGCTGCGATCTCCGGATACGAGCACGAACGTGCCGGCCGTCACGCCCGCGCCGAAGCCCACGATCAGCACCGAGTGCGGATTGGGGTGGAACAGCGCCGGCAGGTGGCCCAGCATGCGCTGCAGCCGCATGTCGTAGGGCTCGGTGGACGCCTCCACCTTGCCGCTGACGTGGAACTGCACCGCGCCGTCGTCCCACTGCGAGATGGCGATGGAGGAGTTGATGCCCTCGCCCGCGTAGAGGATCTTCGAGCGGCTCGATGGAGGTCATGATGCGCCGGCCGTAGGCGATCAGCATCGGCGGGCACGCCGGAAACGTGCAGGCCGCCAGCGAGCCAGCCACGCGCCAGCGCCGCCGCCAGCCCCAGCGCGCGCCAGGACGGTCCGCGCGGACGTCACCACCGGCGCCAGCACGAACACCGCGCTGACCGCCGCCAGCACGATCAGCACCCGCTCGCAGCCCTGCGTGCCGATCCACGGCATCAGCACAGGCTGAAGCCAGCGCGCCCACGATCGCGCCGGCGGTATTGGCCGCGTAAATGCCGCCCACCAGGCTGCGCGGAATCTTCGTCGCGTCCGCGGCCGCGCGCCGCCAGCGCCAGCGGAAAGCTGGCGCCCCACAGCAGCGTGGCCGGCAGAATGGCCCACAGCGCAGCGCACCAGGTCGATCTGGAAGGTGAACCAGGGGCTGGTGGAAAGCAGCGGATTGACCGGCCAGTAGGGCAGCGAATCGCACAGCATGAAGGCGGTCCACGCGATGGCGCCGGCCAGCAGCAACTGGCAGCAGCCCGAGGGCCAGCCGCGGCCTGCACCGACGCGGGCCAGCAGCCGATCCCGCCGCGCTGCCGATCCCGAGCCCGACCAGGAACACCGCCAGGATGATGGAGAACGTGTAGACCGTGGCGCCCAGCATCAGGCCCAGCAGGCGCGTCCAGACCACTTCCGCGCCCAGCGCGTGGCGCCCGAAATCGCGATGGTCACGTAGACGGGCCAGACTGGCCGCCGGTGCCTCGGCGCCTGCAGCCTCGTTGCGCTGCGCGCACCGGTCGCGGCCACTTCGCCGGCGCGCTCCGCGCGGTGCGGCGTCGGCGGCCAGCCGAAGGCTCACCAGCGCCACCACCACGTTGATGCGCCGCGGCCACGAAGGTGGCCGTCGTCATGTCGAACACGCGCAGCAGGTAGAAGCCCGCCAGCAGGCAGCCGAACACCGCGCCCGCGGTGTTGCCGCCGTACAGCAGGCCCATCCACGAGACGCCCTCCGGCGGTGGTCTCGATCCAGCGCGCGGCCGCCGGCAGCGACGCGCCCATCAGAAACGTGGGCGGCAGCAGGCACAGCGCGCAGACCAGCGCGCGCAGCAGAATGGCCGGCATGCCGTGGCCCACCGCCGCCGTGTAGACGCCATCGAGCAGCGGCATCCCGAACAGCACCAGCACGCCGCAGACGCGCGATGCCGAATTCGAGCTTGGCGTAGACCCGCAGCGGATGCTGCTGCGGGCGCAGCCGCATGCCGCGGCAGCGCCAGGCTGCCCAGGCACAGCCCGCCCATGAAGGTGGCCAGCAGCACGCCGAGCGAAATGGCGGTCGACCCGATCACCAGTTGCAGCAACTGGTACCAGACGATTTCATAGATCAGCGCGGAGCATCCGCTGCCGGCGAACAGCAGCAGCAAAGCGGGAAGAAAACGGGAAGGATTTTTAGCGATTTTGGTCATGCCAAGGGCCGATCGGTTCGATGGTTATACTACAGTATCCCATCGAAGGCGTCAGCCCCCGCCCCAACGTTACTGAAAAGCTTTTCCAAACGGCTGGCCGCCGAGGAACGCAGATAAACGCTGATTGAAAACAAGGGGCTTATCGGCGTCCATCTGTGTTCATCTGCGGCCGATTATCGTTTTTCCGCAGCCTGCTAAACTGCCACCATCTCCCGCTGGCCCCGTTGCTCCATCGGTACGAAATCGCGGCACTCCAGCCCGTGTAGATCTGCCGCGGGCGGGCGATCTTCTGTTCGCGGGTCCAGCAGCATCTCCTGCCACTGCGCCAGCCAGCCGACGGTGCGCGGAATGCCGAACAGCACCGTGAACTGCTCCGGCGTGAATCCCATCGCCTGGTAGATGATGCCCGAGTAGAAATCCACGTTGGGGTAGAGCTTGCGCTTGATGAAGTACTCGTCGGAGAGCGCGATGCGCTCCAGCTCCAGCGCGATATCGATCTTGGGATTGCGGCCGGTCACCTCGAACACCTCCTCGGCCACCTGCTTGATGATGCGGGCGCGCGGGTCGTAATTCTTGTAGACGCGGTGGCCGAAGCCCATCAGCTTGCGCTTGCCCGCCTTCACCTGCTCGATGAAGGCCGGGATGTGGTCCTTGGAGCCGATCTCGTCGAGCATGCGCAGCACTTCTTCGTTGGCGCCGCCGTGCAGCGGTCCGGAAAGCGCCGCGATGGCCGCGGCCGTGGTGGCGTACGGGTCGGCGTGGGAACTGCCCACGGCGCGCATGGCGCTGGTGCTGCAGTTCTGCTCGTGGTCGGCGTGCAGGATGAACAGCACTTCCAGCGCGCGCGCCAGCACCGGGTTGGCGACGTACTTGGGCTCGGTCCGCTTCCACAGCATGTTCATGTAGTTCTTGGTGTAGCCCAGCTCGGGATCGGGGTAGACATACGGGCAGGCCCAGGCGATGCCGGTAGGCATAGGCGGCCAGCGTGGGCATCTTGCCGATCAGCCGGACGATCTGCTGCGTGCCGGATCTCGGGCGTCGTGGATCGTGTGCGCGTCCGGGATAGAAGGTGGAGAGCGCCGCCACCGTGCTCATCAGCATCCCCATGGGATGCGCGTCGTAGTGGAAGCCGTCCATGAACTTCTTCAGGTTCTCATGGATCATGGTGTGCCGCATGACCTCCGCGCATCCACGCATCCAGCTCATCGGCCGTGGGCAGTTCGCCGTTGCAGCAGCAGGTAGGCCACTTCCAGGAAGCGTGCAGTGCTCGGCCAGTTGCTCGATGGGGTAGCCGCGGTAGCGCAGGATGCCCTTGTCGCCATCCAGGTAGGTGATGGCGCTCTGGCAGGAGGCCGTATTCATGAAAGCCGGATCGTAGGTCATCAGGCCGAAATCGTCGGGGCCGGTCTTGATCTGGCGCAGGTCCATGGCGCGAATGGTGCCATGGTAGATCGGAAGATCGTAGCTTCTGTTGGTGCGATTATCTAATCGTCAGTGTTTCGTTATCCAAGGTCATCCTCCTGGATGCCTGGACCGTGCTCGGCGGCTTCCCATGCACGTTTCATTCCATTGAATAACACAACAGTTAAGGATCCTATTGTCGATAATACCTACAACTTGTGGATAAATTTGGGATAATATCGACGGAGGGCACCGTGGCTTTTCACGCTACTGGGTGCGGGAGACCCACTATGTTGTCCACAAGACTGGTGAAACTGATCGAGTCCAATTGGGAGGAAATCGCCACACGGCTCATCGTCACCGTGCGTAAACATCCGGATCTGGAGAATCTGGCCAGCCTGCCCGACCTGGAATTACGGGGATGGTGCCAGGAGCTCCTGGAAAATCTGGGTTACCTGCTTTCGGTCCGGCGGGAAGACGAAGTGCGGCAGCGCTTTGAAATCCTGGGCCAGATGCGCTTTGAGGAAAAAATCCCGCTCCACGAAGCCGTGCTGCGTATTCATCTTCTCAAAGACAAAATCATCGGCTTCATTCACGAGCAGGGTTTTCCCATGTCCGCCGCCCAACTCTATGCCGAAGAGGAGTTGGAACACCGCATCAACCTCTTCCTGGATGCCTGTGTGTACCACGTGGTCCGCGGCTATGAAGCCAGCGCCCGCCTGGAACGCCGCCTCCGTGCCGGATAGTACCAAGTTGCAGGCCTGTAGGGCGGCGCTTCAGCGCGGCCGCGACGGGCTTCCGCCCGTCGCAGGACACGGCTTTAGCCGTGCCGCAGATCCCGAAATGAATGGGCTTCAGGCCCTGCCCCCAGCGTGAGCTTGCAGGGGCTAAAGCCCTGTAAAAACTGATCTTACGGCACGGCTGAAGCCGTGCCCTGATACAGGATCAATCCTCGGGCGATTCTCGGAACGCCCCAATTGGATCCTCGGTGTTATCGACGCTTCAGCGCTTCCAGCTCTTCGAGAGTTCGGGGCCAGTCTTGGTGGAGGAGGCGGAGAGGGAACGGTCGGCGAGGAGCTTGCCGCCGGTCTGGCAGGCGGGACAGTAGTTGGTCTCATTGGCGGCGTAGCGGATGCGCTGGATCTTCGTCCCGCAGCGCGGGCACGGCTGGCCGTAGCGGCCGTGGACGGCCATGCCTTCGCGGAAAGCGGTGACCTTCTCCGGGAATTTGTCGCTGGCTTCGTGCGCGCAGGCGGGCAATCCATTCGATCAGAACTTCGCGGGTGGCGGCGTAGCAGGCGGGCGATTTCTTCGGGTGCAAGCGCTGGGTCAGGGCAACGGGCGAAAGGCGGGCGCGGTGGAGAATTTCGTCGGAATAGGCGTTGCCGATGCCGCTGAAGAGGCGAGGGTCGGTGAGAGCGCGCTTGAGGGTGTGATTTTCGCGAGTGGAGCGTAGAGGCGAAGTAGTCGAGCGAGGCGTTGAGCGACGTCGAGGCCGCCGGGGTCGAGGGCGGCGAGCCGGCTTCGCCGGCGACGAGGTGGAGGGAGGCGCGGTGCTGCGTGCCGGCTTCGGTGAGGGTGAGAGACTCCGGAATCAAACTCGAAGGCGGCCAGGACGCGCTTGTCGGTGGGCTTGGGGCGAGCGCGCTTCCAGTGCAGGCGGCCGGCGATCATCAGATGGAGAACTAGCCACAAATCGTCTTCGAGGCCGATGGCGATGCGCTTGCCGAGACGGCGGAGGGTCAGCACCGTGCGGCCTTCGGCGGCAGAGATGGGAGGGTCGGCGGTGCGGAGGAGGAAAGGGCCGCGGATGGACACGTGTGCGAGGCGGCGGTGGAGGATGCGGGGAGCGAGGGCTTCGATATAGACGGTAATATCGGGAAGCTCGGGCATGCAGCGGTCAGTTACAAAGTAGCAGTTTTCGAGGGTGGGGCGGCGTTTTCGGTCTGGCGCGAAGAATTCCGGCAGGAATGCCGGCCTGGCCGGCTGGAAGCCCAACGCCACTTAGTTTTCTCGAATGCGGCCGCTCTCGGTGGATTGCGTGGCGCTCGCGCAGTGCAGCGTGAAGCCATGCCCTGATACGGCCCCAACATCCACGTGGGTTCAAGAGCCGGCGCGCGCTACTTCGGCAGGGCGAACGCCACGATGCTGCCGCCGGACGGCGCGCCGTTCTTGCCTCCGCCGCAGACGATCACCACATATTCGCGGCCGTTGATTTCGTAGACCGAAGGCGTGGCGTTGCCCGCGGCGGGCAGTACCGTTTCCCAGAGCAGTTTGCCGGTGCAGCTTGTCGAAGGCGCGGAATTTCTTGTCGAAGTTCGTCGCGCCGATGAACAGCAAGCCGCTCGGCGGTGACCACCGGACCGCCGTAGTTGTCGCTGCCGGTGTTCTTCATGCCCTTGGCGACCAGCTCCGGATATTCGCCGAAGCGGAATCTGCCAGCGGATCTCGCCTTTGTTCAGATCGATGGCGTTGAGCGTGCCCCAGGGCGGCGTGAGCGGCGGATAGCCGTCGGGATCGCGAAACAGAATGTAGCCTTCGTTGCGGTACTTCTGCCAGTTGGGATCCTTGGCGCGGCAGCGGATCCGCGTGTCCTTGCCGGTCAGCAGGAAATCGACAGATCTCGTTGATGCCGCGGCCCAGGTGGCGAAGCCGGGCATGCGGCCGGTGCCCTCGCGGATGATGGCGGCGATTTCGTCGCGCGTGCGGCGCTGGCCGATGTCGACCAGCGAGGGGAACGTCGGCGGCGTGCCCGTGCGGTCGGCGCCATGGCAGCTGGCGCAGTTGTTGTTGTAGAGCGACGTGGTGTCGTGCGTCACCATGCGGATGATCCACGGCTGCTCGTTCGAGTTGACGTAGAGCAGCGCCGGTCTCGGGGTCGAACGCCGCGCCGCCCCATTCGCCGCCGCCATCGGTGCCGGGAAACAGCATGGTGCCCGCGCAGGCTGGGCGGCGTGAACATGCCGTTCGAATCGAGCTTGCGAAGCGCGTCGAGCACGGCCGCGTGCGCTTCGGGCGTCCGATTGGTGATCATGTCTTCGGTGAACGTCTGGCGCGTGAACGGCGGCGGCTTCAGCGGATACGGCTGCGTTTCGGCGAGCTTTTCGCCATCCAGCGGCGATGGCGGGACCTTGCGGCTTCCGATCGGGAAACAGCGGCTCGCCGGTGCGGCGGTCGAACACGTAGACGTAGCCGGTCTTGGTGATCTGCGCCACGGCTTCCACTTTGCGGCCGTTGCGCGTCACCGTGACCAGGCTGGGCGCGGCGGGAAAATCGAGATCCCAAACGTCGTGATGGACGCCCTGAAAATGCCAGATGCGCTTGCCGGTGCGCGCATCCAGCGCCAGCACGCAATCGGCGAACAGGTTGTCGCCGATGCGGTTCGAGCCGTAGAAATCGAACGACGCCGAGCCGGTGGCGGCGAACACCATGCCGAGCTTGGGATCGACGCTCAGGCCCGCCCAGGCGTTGGCGCCGCCGGAGATTTTGTAGGCGTCCGGCGGCCAGGTATCGTAGCCGAATTCGCCGGGATGCGGGATGGTGTGAAAGATCCAGCGCTGCTTGCCGGTGTTCACGTCGAAGGCGCGGATGTGGCCGGGCGAGCCGGGCAGCGTTTCCGGAACCGTGCTGCGGCATGATGATCATGTCTTCGAAGATCACGCCGGGGCTGGAGGCGCTGATGGTGACGCGTTTCGGGCGGCCGGTCGAGACCTTTGCGCAGGTCGATGCGGCCGTTGTCGCCGAAGGACTGGATGGGCTTGCCGGTCATGCGGTCGAGCGCGTAAAGGAAATTGCGATAAGTGAAGAAGACGCGGTCCTTATAGACCGTGACGCCGCGATGGCGGAAGCGCCGTTGCGCGGCTGCGCCTTGCCGGCGGGGATTGAAGCTCCAGAGTTCGCGGCCGGTGGCGGCATCCAGCGCGACCACGCGCAGCTTGGGCGTGGTGGCGTAGAGAACGCCATCGACGACGATCGGGATTGCTCTGCATCTCGGAATCTTTGAAGGCGTCGTGCGCGTCGTAGCTCCAGGCGAGCTGGAGGTGCGCGACGTTGGCGGGCGTGATTTGCGAAAGCGTGGTGTAGCGGATGTTGTAGGGTCCGCCGTTGACGGGCCACTCGACGTCGGCGGCGAACGCGGAAGCCGCCGCCAGAAGAAGAACGAAGCGCATCCGACTATTATGCGCCGGGGTGACGCTGGTGGGGCAGGATGGCATCCTGCGCGGCGGTTGGCAACCGCCGCCCGGCTTCTATGACAGCGGGGAAGGGCGGATTTGGCAATCCGCCGCAGCTTACCAAGCTGCCCCACTGCGCGCGCCCGGCGAATTTTCAATGACCGCTTATCCATTCGTAGGGCGGCGCTTCGGCGCGGCCGCGGCGGGCTTCCGCCCGCCGCATGCCAGGCGGAAGCCTGGCATGACAGCCCCAAAGGGCTGTCCTACAACGCCTCGGCCATCGTGACGCCCGCTTTACGCCAGCGATTGCAGCAGGCCGCGGATGTAGCCGTAGCAGAACGCGAACGACTGCAGCCCGTGCGGGATCGTTGGGCGCCTGCGGCACGTGGTCGGGCATCAGCAGGTACGGATAGCCGACTTCCTTATACACCTGGATCGCCTTGACGAAATCGACGTCGCCTTCGTCCGGGTAGACCTCCACGAAATCGTCGCGATGGCCGCGGATGTTGCGGAAGTGCACGTTGAAGATCTTCTGCCGCGATGCCGAAATAGCGGATCACGTCGAAGATCTCCTTGCCCGGGTCGTGCAGCATTTCCGAAACCGTGCCCTGGCAGAAATTCAGTCCGTGATACGGGCTCTCCTTGATGGCGATGAACTTCTTCAGGCCGTCCACCGTGCCCAGCACGCGCTCCACGCCCTGGTAGCCTTCCGGCGGCACGCCCGGATCGTGCGGATGGCAGGCCATGCGGATCTTGTATTCCTCGGCCACCGGAATCACGCGCTCCAGGAAATAGGTGATGCGCTCCCAGGAGGCGTCGGCGTCCACGCGGCCGGCGCGCGTCAGCGGCGGGTCGGGATGCGCGTCCTTCAGCCGCCAGGTGCTGTAGGTGGCGTCGCCGCGTCCCGGCGTGCGCGCCGGAGCCGCAGCACGCCCAGGATGCTCATGTTGTACTTGATGGACGGAATGCCCGCCGCGGCGCAGTTGCGGATCAGGGTCTGCAGCGCTTCGATGTCGCGGTCGCGCTCGGGGCTCTCGCCAGCATGATGGCGGGATGCTTCTCGCGGTCGATATGGCTGGAGGCCAGAAACGGCGGCGCGATGCAATCGACGCTGATGCCGTATCTTCTCCGCCAGGTCGCGCATGCGCTTCAGCTCGTCCACCGTGGCGTAGAGGCGGCCGTCGGCGATTTCCGGATAGCCGCAGATATTGCGCACGCCGTAGCGCGCCAGGTACTTCAGGTGCGTGTCGTTGGTGGGCGCGGTCTGGCAGCCCAGCTTCATCAGCACCGGCTTGGCCGGCGCGGCGGAGGCAGCCGGATGGCGACGGCAGCCAGCGCAGCGGCGCCGGAGGCGGAGAAAAATTTCCTGCGATTCATGAAGGCTATCTTAACGCGTGGAGACGGTGCGGGGATGCTCGTGGTCTGTGGTTGGGAATTAATCGCCGGGACGGTCCCGGCGGTGGAGAAGGCTTCGGAGCGGCCGGGGCGTGCCGTTAGGCCGCACATGGCATGGACAGTTTGGCCCACTTACTGCATAGTAAAATGAGGGCATGCGTTGTGCTACTTTTCCTTATGTGCGTGGTGGCCGGGGCGTGGATCGCCAGCGGCGCCAACGGCATCCAGCCGCGGCCCAGCGCGTCTGACTATCCGGCGCGCCAAAACGCCGCCAATATGACGGTCGCCGCCGCGCTGCTATCTCCGGAGCAGACCAAGGAACGGTTCGAGGAAGACATGAACGCCATCGGCTACATGGTGGTGGAAGTGGCGGTGTATCCCGATCCGGACCACAAAGTGGATGTGGCCGCGCATGATTTCGTGCTGAGCCTGATGCCGGGCGGCGCCACCGCGCAGCCGGTGACTTAACGGCCTGCCCGCCGCGCCCCTGCAAGCTACCATTGAACAAAAGGCGCTGCCCGAAGGCATGTCGGCGGAGCCGGTGGCGGGCTATCTTTATTCACCAAGCTGCCCATGCACCATTCGAAGAAGGGGCCGGCGCCGATCGTGGAGCTCACCTGGAAAGTGCCGGGTGCGTCGGTTCGGGTAACGCTGCAGTCGTCACGCTAGCGGCTGGCCACCGGCGGAAGGCGAGTGGCGCGCGGCGCCGGAAGGCCGCGCACCGGCTCACCCCGACCAGCACGAGGGCGGCAAATTGCGCCCGCCAAGCGGCCGGCGGCGGGGCCAGGGCGGAACAAGTGACCAGCGCCACACCCGATCCGGTTGCGGGAAAGACCGCGACCGAGCCATCAGTCAGGGCCAGAAATAAATCCTCGGCAAGGCGGACGGGCGCAAGGCAGGCTCCCTCGGCAATGGCGGTGGCGGCGCGCATGCCAGGGGCGTGGCCGGTGCGGAGCAGACGGTCGAGCGCCTGCTCCACAGGCGGCGAAACACGTCCGGGGAGGCCACCGCCCGCGCCACGAATCGCAGGTAGTTGATTTCCAGAATCTCGTCCAGTTGCTCCCCGGTGTAATAGCGCGAAGTGGTGGCGCGATGGCGGTGCTCCACCACCGCGCCGGCCACGTAGACCGTGGGCCAGCCGCGCTGCCACGCGCGATAGCCGATATCCAGATCCTCCACGTACGCCGGATCGTAAGCCTCATCCATGCCGCCCAGGGCGCGCAGCTTGGCGGCATCGTACAGCGAGCAGCCGCCGCTGCCATACAGCACCCAGGTCAGATCTTCGCCGGGAAGCGGCTCGTCGCAGCGGATCGGGAAATCGGCCGGCGTCCGGCTGGCAGCAGACCGCCTTGCCGGTCTCCTCGCGGCGCACGCCCGGCGGGAAGCGGATCTGGGCGGTGGCGCAGAACAGATCGGGCACCTGCTGCGAAGGCCCGCACCAGCGCGGACGAAGAAGCCGGCTCCAGAATCATGTCGTTGTTGAGCAGGCAGACGTGCGAATAGCGGGCGCGCGGCGATCCCGCGGTTCACGGCGCGCGCGAAGGAGAGCGGCGCGGCGAAACCTCCAGCAGGACTTGCGGCCAGGCCGCGCGCAGCCACGCCGCGGTGCCATCGTCCGAGCCGTTATCCACCACCATGATCTTCGCCGGCAAGCCGGCCAGATCGCGGACGATGCCCGGCAGCTGCGCCGCCAGCAGATCCTGCCGTTGCGCGAAGGGATGACCACGGAGATGCCGGCGGGCGCGGGCGCGGGCCGGCCAGCGGTGCGCGCGTGCGCCGGCGCGGGCGCCACGCCCGGCCAGCGGGCGCCGGCCAACCAGAATCGCGGTCTCGAGTCGCGCGCAGCAACTTCAAGATCAGCAGGTGCCGGATAGAGCGGCTGCGACCGCCGGCGTGGCACTCGTGCCACAGCGCCAGCGCCTGCATGGCGAACGCCGTGGACACCGGGTTCAGGTAGCGGCAGCCACTTCGCCGCCCTGGCGTCCGAAACAGAATCCGCCGTCGATCCGCGGTCTGCGCGTCCGCCTGGAACCCGGAGAGCTTCTGGGCTTCCGCCGCGCGGCCTCGCGGTCGAGCGGCACCGCGCCGGCCCAATCGGCATACAGGCGGATGCGCAGCAGTTGGGCGTATACGTCGGAGCGCTCGAACTCCGGCGCGAGGTCGCGGAGGTAGCGCGGCCACCTGCCGGATGCCGTCGAGACAGCGCCGCGGCGCAGCGCGGCTCGCCGGCGCGCGGCAGCAGGCCTTCCAGAAAGTACAGGAAGGCGTGCAGCCGGTCCATCACCTGCTCGCGCTCGGGATGGCCGGGCAGAAAGCTGGCCCAGGTGCGCAGCGACCAGGTCGAGCGCCTCTCGTACGGCTCGCGGAAGCGCGCATCGCCGGTGGCTTCGCCAGGTCCCACCACGCCATCGCGGCCTTCAACTGGTAGCAGCCGGGCGAGCGCGACCAGCGCAGGGGATCGCGCGCCACCGGCTGCTTGCCGGGCAGCGAAAGGATCGGGTGGAACGTCCATCGGCCGCGCGCGAAATCGCGCCGCCATGGCTCGGCCCACGGCGGCGGCGGCATCTGGAGGAACTCCGTTTCGCCGGGGCGCGCCACGCCGCCAGCAGACCGCGGACCACGATGCCGCAATCGAAGAAATAGGTGAAGCGCGGCGGGTCGATTTCGAACGGCATGGCCGCGCGGCCGCGGTCCCAGGCCGTCCGCGGCCGAGGAAACGCGCGGCCGCCGCGGCGCGCTCCAGATAGCACCGGCCTTCCGGTGACGGAGTGCAGGTAGCACCAACGCGCTGACGGCGTAGCCGGTGATCTCGGTCGAGACCGGTTGGTTGCGCCGCCAGATCGGCGCGGTAATAGCGGGCGACGCCGCCGTTCGGTTCTTGAATGCCGGAGCGCAGAAACCACTCTCCGGCGCGGGAGATACGGGGAAGCAATGGTTAGTTTAACATCCGCTCCATCTGTGCCGCTTTCCCGGGCGGACTGGGGTGAATCCCTGAGGCCCCGCGCGGGAACAGGGTCTGGCGAGTGCTGAGGTTACAAAGGCGCGTCTGGCCCTGAAGTTGCAATCACTTCGGGCAAGGGTTCCCATGGCTCGTCACTCCGGTCCCCCCAGACTGCCCGAACCGAACCCAGCCAGCCCCGAAGTCCTACGCCAAAGTCTTAAGGATTACGCCGTAATTACACTCGACCGGGAGGGCCGCATAGTGCAGTGGAGTTTCCGGCGCGGAGAAAATCTTCGGCTATACGGCAGCGGAAATCATCGGCCAGGGTTTTGCCGTGCTGTTTACGCCCGAAGACCAGGCAGCCCGCCGCCCGGAGCAGGAACTGCGCAACGCCACCCGGAAGAATCGGCCGTGGACGAGCGCTGGCACGTGCGTAAAGATGGCGGCCGGATCTGGCTCAGTGGAACGGTTTGCGCCGTGCAAAATGCAGGCGGAATGACCGGATACTCCAAGGTCGCGCGCGACATCACCAGCCAGAAGCTGGCGGAGCTGCAGAAAGAGACGCTGCTCGAGCGGGAGCGGGCGGCGCGCGAGCAGGCCGAGCGGGAATGGAAGCGGCTGGGAGGAAATTGCCGACGGGATTCCCGCCTTCATCGGCCTGGTGCGCCTGCCGGAACAGGTCTACGTGTTCGCCAATCGCAAGTTGCACGAGGTGCTGCGGGCAGAGGTTCTGGTGGCCGCACGGTGAGGGAGGCTCCGGAACCCGTCCAGGTGGCCAAGCTGTTCAACCGCGTAGTGGAAACCGGCACCGCCCAGACCATCCCCGACTGTCCGGTGCTCTTCGGTGCGGGCTCGAACGAGGAGGTGCGCTATTTCGATATCACGCACCAGCCCATGCGGCGCGGGGTCTTCCCCTATGATTCCGTTCTGACTTTCGCGGTGGAAGTGACAGAACGGGTGCGCGCACGGCAGTTGGCCGCCGGCACGCGGCGCTCATGGAAGAACAGGCCAGCCTGCTCGACCTGGCGCACGATGCCATCCTGGCCATGAACATGGATGGCTGCATCGAGTTCTGGAACAGCGGCGCGGAGGAAATGTACGGCTGGAGCAAACAGGAGGCTCACGGCCGCAACGTGCACGAATTGCTGGACACCCGGTTTCCGCTGCCGCTGGAGCAGATCAAGGAAACGCTGGTCGCCGAGGGGCAATGGTCGGGGAGCTGAAGCACAGCAGCCGGAGGGGCAAAGAGGTAGAGGTGTGGTCGCGCTGGGAGTTGCGCCGGCGCGAGGGCAATCCCAGCGGCTGGCTGGAAGTCAACCGCGACGTAACCGAGCGCAAGCGCATGGAAATTCACCTGCGCGACACGCAGAAGCTGGAAAGCCTGGGCGTGCTGGCCGGCGGCATTGCCCACGATTTCAACAATCTACTGGTGGGCATCCTGGGCAACATCAGCCTGGCGCAGGAGGCGCCGAGCCGTCCTCCCCCCTGGTTACCTTGCTGCAAGAAGCCGTCGAAGCCAGCGAGCGCGCCGCGTATCTTACCCGGCAGATGCTGGCGTATGCCGGCAAAGGACATCTCTTCGTCACACCCGTCGATCTGTCCAGGGTGGTGCGGGACGCCATGTCGCTGGTGCGCGGCTCGATTCCGCAAAATGTCCAGGTCGAGCTGGAGCTGAAGGATCTCCTGCCGTGCGTGGAAGGCGACGCGCTGCAATTGCAGCAGGTGGTCATGAACCTGATGCTCAATGCCTCCGAAGCCATCGGCGAGCAGCCCGGCCGGATGACGGTGCGCACCGGAGTTCAGGAGATCGGCGACGGCGACGAAGACGTGGTCTACGACATGGGCGGTCCCGAGCCGGGCCGCTTACGCCACGATCGAAGTGGAGGATACGGGCGCGGGCATCGAAGCCTCCGTGCGGCCCAACATTTTCGACCCGTTCTACACCACCAAATTTACCGGCCGCGGCCTGGGGCTGGCTGCCGTGGCCGGAATCGTGCGATCCCTCAACGGCGCCATCCGCGTGCACAGCGAGCCCGGCCAGGGAACCTCCATGCTGGTTCTGTTCCCGGCGGGCAAGAATTAGCCTACGGCGGATCATGCCGGCTTTCGGACCGCACCCGATGTGGGGCAGGCGGTTTCGCCTGCCAACGGCCCCGAGGGCTCAGGTTGGCAGGCGAAACCGCCTACCCCGCTGCTTACCGCGTGGCCAGCGCCTGTCCCACGCGCGCCTCGGCCGCGGATTTGAAATCCGCGTCTGCGATGGAGTCGAGATTGATCCGCACGTTCTCCAGCACGCCGGTCTTGGCCGCGCGATCAGCGCTTTCGCCACCGCCAGGTCCGACCCGAACTTCGCCGGAATCTGCAGCGCTTCCAGCCGCGCCTGCATGCGCCGCGGCCCGCTCCAGCACTTCCAGCGGCACCTCGGCCGCGCCGTGCAGCGCTTCCTCCACGAACGGCGCGCGCTCGTCCTTGGGGCGCTTGTACGCCGCCATCACCCGCTGAAACGCCTCGGCATCGCGATCCACGGCCTCGGTGAAGAAGCGCCGGTCCTCTTCGAACGCGCCGCGGTCCTGCTTCGCCAGGCGCGTCACCATGGCGCCCAGCGCCGCCGCCATGGCCGCCGCCGCCGCCGACGCGCTGCCGCCGCCGGGCGTGGCCGTGGGCGCGGCCAGCGCGTCCAGAAATTCCGGCAGGCCGCTCGCGCGACGCCATGGCCTCGGCGATGCGGTTCTCCAGCACCAGCTCCGGCCGGAAATTCTCGTAGCGCAGGAAATACTCGGCCGACATCTCGATGGCCTTCTTGGGAATCAGCCCGACGATCTCGCTGCCCACCACCGGGCACGCCGTACCGCTCCGCCTCGCGGCGCACGGTTTCGAACACCAGGTGCATGGGCGTCTGCTCGAAATCCGTCAGGTTGATCGAGACCTGCGCCAGGTTGCGCGAGGCCAGCATCACTCCCATCGACTTCACGTAGCGGAAGCCGCCGCGAGGAGAAGCGAATGGTCTTGGCGATCTTCTTGGCGATGCCGACGTCCGGCGTGCCCGAGGTTGACGTTGTAGGCGATCAGGAATTTGCGCGCGCCCACCACCGTGGCGCCGGCGGTCGGATGGCACACGGCCTCGCCGCACGTCGGGCGCGCGCTCGGGCACCGTCCCCATCTCCTTCACCAGCGCTTCGAACTGGCCGCGCCGGATGTTCTCCAGGTTCACGCGATCGGGCCGCCGCGCCGCCGCTTCGTAAAAGTACACCGGAACCCGCAGCTTGCTCCAGATCTCGCTCGCCCACGCGCTCCGCCAGCCGGACGCAATCTTCCAGCGTGACGCCTTCGATGGGGATGAACGGCACCACGTCGGCCGCGCCGATGCGCGGATGCGCGCCTTGATGGTGCGTCAGGTCGATCAGCGTCGACCGCCTTGTCCACCGACCGCGGAACGCGGCGTCCGCCACCGCGGCGGGAGGTCCGACAAACGTGAGTGACGCAGCGATTGTGGTCGGCGTCCGATTCGCGATCGAGCAGGACCACTTCGGGGACCGCCAGAATGCGCTCGACGATCGCGTCGATCTTGGCGGCATCGCGCCCTTCCGAAAAATTCGGAACACACTCAACCAGTTGTCTGGCCACGTTGCCATTCTAGCTCGGAACGGCAGGGACAGCAGGTAAAACAGGGCGAGCGCCAAGGCATCGCCGGCGAAGATATACACGGGCCACGGGCCGAGGACGTTCAGCAGGGGACGTGGGCCGGCTCTGGCGCGCAGAAATGCATAGTTGGTGCCAAACTTCCAATCGAACACGCCGATGGCCGCCGCCATCGCGTTGAGAAGGGCGAAGGCGCGCCATACCGCTCCCCGGCCCGGCCGCGCGCCCCCTGCCAAAGCATGGTGAGCACGGTGACGATGCTCAAGCCGTGGAAGAGGAAAGAAAAAAACACGGTGGCGTAGGAGGCGGCGGGCGTCCAGAGGTCCGGCGTGAGGACGGCCATGCCGCTGCCCGCCAATGCTCCAAAGTACGCAAACTCGAAGCACCACTGCGCCCGCGTGAAGGCCGCCACAATGGTCAGCAGGGCCGTGAGATCGCACAACTGGAGCGGGAGTCCGTAGGGAAACCGCAGGCCGCCGGAGAGGTACTCGCGGATGTACCAGGCAGCGTCGTTTGCCGCCATCAGCGCTCCCAGCCCCATGCGGATCGGGCGTGCGTTGCGCGGGTTTGCCCGGCCCGCGCGGGCCAGCAGCGCCGCCGTTGCCGGAATGGCGGCAAGGATGGCCAGATGGACCGGCCCCAGCAGGCGTAAGCGCGAACCAGCGGCGGAAAACACCACTTCCTGATAGCAAAATGGGCCTTGGCAGGCCATGGGAGCCGGACCTGGCCGGGGCCCCCCCCTTTCAATCGACGCGCTGTGAAATATAATCTGTTTGATTCCGAATCTGAAGGGAGGAATTGCCATGGTTCGATGTGCTTTGGTCGTGGCGTTTCTTTTGGGAACCGGCTCCGCCGCTGTAGCAGCCGATCTGGACAGTTCCTACCAGGCCCTAAAGGACGCACAAGCGAAGAAAGATCCCGCGGAGGTCAAGAAGGCCGCCGCTGACGCGTATGCCGCCGGCAAGGAGGTCGTCGCCGAGGCGGCTCCTCAATCCACCGCGGCGGAAGACCAGGATGCGTGGAAGAAACGCGTCGCTTACGGAAAAGAGGTCGAAGAGGCTGCCGAATACGCGCTGTATGCCACCGCCGTTCAGGCGCAGCCCGCCGAGATGGTGGACCTGATGTCCACGCTCGAACAGCTGAACCCGAAGAGCAAATATCTCGACCAGGGATACTCGGTGTATCTGTATGCGCTGGCCAAGACCGGCGCTGAAGCCAAGATTCCCGCGGTGGTGGAAGTCGGGCTCAAGAATTTTCCGGATAATCCCGACCTGCTGCTGGTGGCTGCCAACTCCGCGCTGGAGCGCGAACAGGCCGATCGGGCAGGGGCCTATGGAAAGCGGCTGGTGGCGGCGGCGGGCGAGCGGCCAAGCCGGAAGGCATGGAAGCCGCCGAATGGGAGAAGCAGAAAGCCACCTTCCTGGGGCGCGGCTACTACATTGCGGGCATGGTGAGCGCGCAGAAGAATATGTTTATCGACGCCGACCGCAGCCTCCGCGCCGCCCTGCCGTATATCAAGGGCGACAAAGGGACCGAAGCGGCGGCGCTGTTTACTTTGGGCCTGGTCAACTACCAGTACGGCAAGATGACGCTGAGCAAGGCCAAGGTCCTGGAGGCCGCGAATCAGTGAGCAGTGCGCCCAAATCGAGGGTCCGTACCAGCAACAGGCCTGGCACAACGTTCAGATCATGAAGGACGATGCCGGGAAAATGCGATAAGCCGATGTGGGGCGGACCATCGTTTCTGGCCTGGTCCGCCAACCGCGGCTCGGGGTTGGCAGACGACGGAAGACGATCGTCTGCCCTACGTTCTTCCCCGCAGCCTTCCCAACTGGCGGCGGTCGCGTTTCGAGGGCTTGCCTTCGCGCAGGTTTTCGAAATGCGGCGCCGCTTTCCGTTCTTCCGCCAACTGCAGCCGCGCCGTGCGGCTGGCTTCCGTTTCGCGGTATAAAGTCTGCGCCACCGCGGCCGGTCCGCGCATTTCGCTGAGCGCCAGGACCTCCACTGTATACAGCCCGCCTTCGGTTTTCACTTGCAGCACATCGCCGGCGTGCACCTCGCGCGCCGGTTTGGCGGTTTGCCCGTTCGATTCGACGCGGCCCAGTTCGCAGGCGCGGGCGGCCAGGGAGCGGGTCTTGAAAAAGCGCGCGGCCCACAGCCACTTGTCCATGCGCACGCCGGTCATAGGTGATGCCACGGCACCGGCGGCGCGGGCCGGAAAGCGGTGATGGAGCATGGCGCCGCGCCGGACGCCGCCAGCGCACTCTCCACAATGGCGCGCAGCGTCTCCGGCGCGCCCAGGGCACGCAGGTTGAGCAGGAGATCGTGTTCCGCCGCGGGCGATGCATCGAGCGCGCCCTCGACCGCCGGTTCCTGACCGTTCGCGGTCAGCGCCGCTTTGACGTAGCCGGATTCGCACTGCGCCATGGCCTTCAGGTGCACGATGCGGATGCCGGCGGCGGTCAGGGCTGTGTCCAGGGCATCCACCAGCGGACCCACGATCATGGCGCGGGCGTGCCGGCGGCGAGGGCCGCACCGTGGCGCGCGCGTTGAGCCATCCCAGCGCGGCTTCGGCCTCGGCATAGCGGGCGTAATCCACGGCGATGGTTTTGGTCGGCGGGGGCTCCGTCGGCCAGCAGGACGTCCAGCCAGCCCGCCACATCCACGTCGCGCCGGATCACGATGTCCGCTTCCGCCACCTGGCGCTCGAAGAGAAATTGCAAATCGGGCTCCCCGGTTCGTCGTGGACCAGCACCGTGAGCGGCGCGATGCGGTATTCGCCGCCGTAATCGCGCAGCAGCGGGCGCAGCGTGGTGGCCGCCAGATCCGTGCAACTTCCCACGGCTTCGGCGAAGATGACCTCGGGCCGGTGCGCCGCCAGCCGCTCCAGCGCTTCCACCAGGTCCGGAAAGCGGCAGCAGAAGCAGCCGCCGCTCACCTGGTCCGCCGGCGTGCCGCTCTCGCGCGCCAGCGCGGTATCCACCAGGTCGTCTCCCTGATCGTTGAGGACGGCCGCCACGGGTACGCCGCGCGCCTGGAGGATCCGCGCGGCCTCGAGAATCAGGGTGGTCTTGCCCGCGCCCAGGAAGCCGCCCACCAGCGCCACCATCGGCTTCACAGGCGCCAGGTCCTCGCCTTCGCCGATCGTCCGCGCCGGGCGTAAGATTTCCTGCCGTTCACGGTGCACGGGCGCACCGGCAGCGTGCCGTGCTCCACATGCAGCAGCGCTCCGGCGGCGGTCACCTGGAATGTGCCCCAACCGGTGCCGGTGGTCCAGAAACAGCGGTGGCTCGGCCGGCGCCGTGAATCGTGACAGCTTGCTCCGCCGCCGTGATAGCGGAAGCCGCTGAGGGCCAGCACGCCGGACCATGCCGACATGGCGCGCGCGTAATGATGGCCGCATTCGGCTTCGTCCCAGGGATTGCGCTTCTCGCCATCGTAGCGCGCGCGCGATGTTGCCGGATGCACTCCACGCCTTCGCGCGTCATGCCGTGCGTAAAGCATGTGCGCCGCGGCCAGGTATTCGAAGCCGGTCCAGACTTCGGCGAAATAGGGGAACGGAATCTCGGGCCGCTCGGCCTTGCCGTAGTCGCAGACCACCAGCGCCGGCTTCGTCGTTCAGCGCGAAGGTGCGCTGCACGCGTGTCGTGCTCGGCAGGGTGCGCTTGTAGTTGTAGCGATAGATGGATGCAAGCGTCTTGCGGATGTGGTCCGGCGTCGACCAGCGGTCCCAGCCCGGCGACATCGGCCAGGTACTGGCCGACAACTGGTCCACCAGGCAGCCTTCGCCCACCTGGTATTCGCGGATTCTCGGTATCGTCCGAGCCCATGCCGCTGCGCAGGGCCGGCGCGATCTGGTCCTTCGGACATGCCGCGAATCTTCTGGATGTAGTACTCGCCGTTGAACAGGTTGGCGTCGATCCACTGGCTGCCGCTCTCGAACAGCCGGCGGTATTCGGCGGCCGAGGCGTCATCGCCCACCGCGCGCGCCATCTCCTCGCCGGCGCGCAGCGCGCCCAGATAGTAGATGCCGCACAGCGGATTCGGGCCGTAGAACTCCACGTCGTAGGTGTTGTGCTGCACGCCTTCCATCACGCCGTCGCGGTTGGCATCCCAGCCGCCGGGCGATCCAGGCGAACTCGATGGCGCTTGCTTGACGCGCGGCCACAGGCCGCGCAGCCACTCGGTGTCGCCGGAGAGCCGCCAGTCGAGGTAGGCGTGCATGATCTGCCCCATCTGCCCGTCGGCGGCGGCGAAGCCCGAAGCGGTCTTTGCCGTCGCGGCAGGAGCTGGCGGAAGTGCATGCGCGCCGGCTTCGTCCATCGAGTAGCCGAACGCCGGCTTCGCGCAGCGAACGCGCGAGAGACGGGAAACAGATGCGCGGTGGCGGTCTCGTAGTTCCAGACGTGCGTGCAGTTGCCGTGGCAGCAGCCGCGATTGGTCGTTGGCGCCTTCGAAGCCGTGGAACTCGCCGTCGGCGGTGCGGAAGCAGGTGGTGCGTGACCAGCGTGGAGAGATTGGCGCTGGCGGCGTCCTTGACGGCGCCGGGAAAGTGCTCTCGCGCAGGGCGGCGGCGAAGCGGCGGGTCTTGCGCTTCGAGCGCGGGCAGATTCGCGGCGGCATATTCGGCGGCTGCCCAGGCGTCCGGGAAGCGCGTGGAGTAGTAATTGCCGATGACGACATCCTCGTCGCCCTTGGGCGCGTGTCCAGCCGCAGCGGCGCGGCGTGCGATTGGGAAAATGCCAGGCCAGCAGGAACGTGTAATCGCGCGTGCGCGCCGGGCGCGATGGTGCGGCCGCAGGCAGAGCGCGCCGACGCCGTTGCGCGCCGCCGGCTCGGGCCCGAGTTCGCCATCGGCGGAGAAATCGTCCCAGAAGAGCATGGGCGAATTCCACCAGCGGCTCGCGCTGCCAGCCGCGCAGATACGTGACGTGGGCGTCGCCGGGCTCGATGGCGGCCAGAACGAAACTGCCCTTCAGCGGGTCGTCGGCGGGCAGCTCGGGATTGCTCATGAAGAGGCCCTCCAGTAGCGCCGGACGTGCGGTGCTCGTTCACGCGCGTATCCGCGGCGGGCGTCCGCCCGGTGGGATTGTCGATGGACCAGGCGATGGAGACCTTGGCGCCGCTGCGCCGGGATTGGTGACGCGATAGCGCAGGATGGCGACGGGCAGGCCGGAATCGTCCGGCATCGTGCGGGATGAACGGCGAGAAGGCTTCGAGCGAGACTCGCACCGGCAGGGCGGCGTCGTCGAAATCGATGCGGGCCAGGGGGAATTCGCCGGTGAAGCGTGGCGGACGCCAGGCGCGCGAGCCCGGGCGCGTTGTCGGAGCCGAGGCCGCTCGAGCCTTCGTAGGGCGGCAGGATGCGCGATTCGAGCACGCGCGCGACGGGCTTGCCGTTGCCGGCCTGCGCCCAGATGGCGGGGAACGCGTAGGCCGGCGAGTTGCCTTTGTCGGGCCGGTTGAAGATTTCCCAGTCGCGAAGCTGGCCGCGTCCGCCCAGGCTGATGCTGCCGGCGCCGACGCCGCCCAGCGGAAACGCGATGGCGGTAGATGGCGTCCGGTGAAGGTGCGGGGAAATGCCAGGTCGGGCAGGGCGCCGGACGGCGCCGGGGGCGGGGAAGCGGGCGGCGTCTGCGCGGCCGCGCCCGCCAAAGCGACCTGCTGCAAAAACGTGCGGCGCTTGGTGGACATCAGCCTTAGCTTAGATCAAATCGGGTAGGGCAGGCTCGCCAGTTTAGGTGCGCGGCTCCGCCGCGTGGACAGGCCAGGAGGCCTATCCCACTTTTTGCTTGACTGTATTAGTAAACTAGTACACTATATAATTAGATGAGCGGCAAGACGCAGCCCAGGGTTTTCGCATTCCGGCTGGACCTGCAAGCGGCGTTCCGGTCTACCGGCAAATCATCGACCAGGTGATGGGCGGCATGGCGGCGGGCGCGCTGGCCGGCGGCGATCAACTTCCCACGGTGCGCCAGGTGGCGGTGGATCTGTCCATCAACCCCAACACGGTGGTGCGGGCCTACCGCGAGCTGGAAATTCGCGGCGTGCTGGAGACCGCAGCAGGGCACCGGCACATTCATCAGCCACCAAGAAGGTGAAGCGCGACGAGGTGGAGCGGCGAGCGGCAGCTCGACCAACTGGTGAGCGAATTTGTGGCGCGCGCCGGGCGCCGCCGGCTTCACCGTCGAGGATTTGCTGGAGCAATTGCAGGATCGTCAAAACGGTACCCGAAAAGACAGGAGATGACGCCATGAGACCGAATCAGAATGCAATAGCGGTTGAGCAGCGTGGGAGTGGCGTCTGCTGATTGTTTTGCGTGGCAGCGGGCGGCGGCCGTTACGGCGGTGCACGAACAGCCGCGCGCCGCGTGATCGCGGGAGCGCTGGTCGGGCTCTACTTCCTGTTCGCCATCCGCGTGGCGGACCAGTGGGAAAAGGTCGCGGTGCTGCGCTTCGGGCGGTACACTCGGGCTGCGCGGGCCGGGGATCTTCCATCATCATCCCGATGGTCGACCGCTCAGCCGCTACGTGGACCAGCGCGTGCGCGTGGCCAACGTCTCGGCCGAATCCACGCTGACGCGCGACACCGTGCCGGTGAACGTGGACGCCATCGTGTTCTGGATGGTGTGGAACGCGGAGAAGTCGATTCTGGAAGTGCAGGACTTCACGCAGGCCATCACGCTGAGCGCGCAGACCGCGCTGCGCGAATCGATCGGCCGGCACGAGCTGCACCAGATGGTGGCCGAGCGCGAGATGCTGGGCCAGCGAACTGCAGCGCATTCTGGACGAGAAGACCAACCCGTGGGGCATCACCGTGCAATCGGTGGAGATCCGCGACGTGCAGATCCCGCCGGCGCTGCAGGACGCCATGTCGCGGCAGGCGCAGGCGGAGCGCGAACGGCAGGCGCGCATCATTCTGGGGCAGGCGGAAACCGAGATCGCCGAGAAGTTCGCGCAAGGCCGCGCTGACCTACCAGAACAACCCGGTGGCGCTGCATCTGCGCGCCATGAACATGCTGTACGAAGCCATCAAGGAGCGCGGCTCGATGGTGATCGTGCCTTCGTCCGCGGTGGAAACCATGGGACTGGGCGGCATGCTGGCCACCGCCTCGCTGGCCGGAGTGAAGCCGGAGTAGGCGACCACCGTGGCGCATGGTAGGACGGCCCTTTGGGCCGTCATGCCGGGCTTCCGCCCGGCATGCGGCGGGCGGAAGCCCGCCGCGGCCACGCTGAAGCGCCGCCCTACGACTTGCGTGGGGCGTCGGGCGACTCGGCGTCCATTGCCCAACCGTTGTAAGGAGGGAAGAAATATGCGACGCATACTGTACGGATGGATGCTGGCGACGACGCTGGCATGCGTCTCGGGGCGAGCTGCTACCGTGCCTGCCGGCGCCTGGGAAGGCTCGGTCGACGGCCGCAAAGCCGTGTCGCTCGAAGTGAAGGATGCGCCGCAACTGCGCGGCAGCATCGTCTTCTACATTCTCCGCGACGATGGTGACGGGTCGCACGAGGGATCGGCGTCGCCCGCCGTGCCCATGCAGGACCTGAAATGGGATGGAGAAATCCTGCGCTTTTCGGTCGATGCCGGGGGGCGGGCGGTGCGCTTCGAATTGAGGAGTGCGGGCGTAGGGCGGGCGGTGCTCAAGCGGCTGGCCGCCGGCGGGGAAGCGGAACTCTCGGCGGAGTTGACCGCCGTCCGATAGAGGCGGCGCAGGGAAGCTTTCGGAATGTGGGGCAGGCGGTTTCGCCTGCCAACCGTTGGCAGGCGAAACCGCCTGCCCCACCAACCCTCCGCCCTACCGGATCACGCCCTTGCGCACGGCGTACAGGATCAGCTCCGCGCCGCTGTGCAGGTTCAGCTTCTGCAGGATGTTGCTGCGGTGCGTCTCCACCGTGTACAGGCTCAGGTTCAGAATGTCGGCGACTTCCTTGTTGCTCTTGCCTTCGGCCAGCAGTTGCAGCACTTCGCGCTCGCGCGTGGTCAGCAGCTCGTAGCTGTCCTCCACGCTCCGCTCCTGCAGCTGGCGCATGTAATCTTCCACCAGCATCTTGCTGATGGCCGGGCTGAAGAACGCCTTGCCTTCGCTGACCGCGTTGATGGCGTCGATCAGGTCGTGCTCGGCCGAATCCTTCAGCAGGTACGCGCGCGCGCCGGCCTTGAGCGCCCGCAGCACATAGCTCTCGTCGCAGTGCATGCTGAGGATCACGATCGCCGTCTGCGGCAGCTTGGCCAGAGATCTGGCGCGCGGCTTCGATGCCGTTCAGGATCCGGCATGGCGACATCCATCACCACCACGTCGGGCTTGTGCTCGCTCGGCCAGCGCGACGGCTTCGCGGCCGTCGGCGGCTTCCGCCACCACCTGAAGTTCGGCTGGCTTTCCAGCAGCAGGCGCAGGCCGTTGCGCATCACGGTGTGGTCGTCGGCCAGCAGGATGCGGATCGGTCTTCATGCCGTCCACCTTCGGGCCTGGCAGCGGCAGAGGCAGCATCGACTCAGCACCGTCGCGCCGCGTGCCCGGGCTGCGGAGTCCACCGTCGAAGCTGCCGCCCAGATGATTCACGCGCTCCTCCATGCCCACCAGGCCCATGCCCCTTTCGCCGCGCGCGTCGAAGCCGTGGCCGTCGTCTTCGATGCGAGCAGCAGAGCTGCCGGCTTCCTGCCGCACCGTGACGTTCACGTTGCGCGCCTCGGCGTGCTGCGCGAAGTTGTGCAGCGCTTCCTGCACCACGCGGTAGATGCAGGTCTTGTGCTCCTCCGGAAGCTCCTCGGAAACCGTCGTCGGCCGTCCACCTGCACCCACAGGCCGGTGCGCTTGGAAACCTCGCGCGCCTGCCATTCGAGCGCCGGCACCAGGCCCAGATCGTCCAGCATGGAGGGCCGCAGCAGCAGGGCCATGTTGCGGACCACGCTGATCGAGTCCTCGATCAGCTTCTTGATTTCGGCGGCCTTGCCGGACACGCCGTCCAGGTCGCGGGCGCGGATCAGCGTCGACAGGTTGGCCATCTCCACCAGCACGCCGGTCAGCGACTGGCCCACTTCGTCGTGCAGCTCGCGCGAAATGGCGCGGCGCTCGTCCTCCTGCGCCTCCACCAGCCGCGCCGAGAGCTGCTGCAACTCCGCGCGCGCGCCGAGCGATCTCCTGGTAGTGCCCGGCGGTTTCCGCCTCCAGCCCCAGGATCTTGCGCATGCTGAAGGCGGCCAGCAGCAGGCCCAGCCCGATGGTCAGCCCGATGGTGAGCGCAGCCGCCGGCGCGGTTGCAGGAAGGTCCTGCTCGACCTTGTGGCTTGCCGGCGTTCAACTGCGGTTCGTTGATGGCGCCGATCTGGTCGGCGATGCGCCAGCATGGACCTGGCGGCGCGGGAAAGACCTCGTCGCGCAGGAAGGCGTAGCCGGCTTGCTGCCGCTGCGCCGGGGTCCAGTGCAAGACCGGCTCCAGCACGCCCCAGTATTCGTCCAGCTCGCGCGTCAGCACCTCGAAAGGCGCGGTCTCCCGGGCGTCGAGCAGGGCGCGGTACTCGGCCAGCGCCGCGTCCATGTCGCGGCGGGTCTCGAGCAGGCTGTAGCCGGTGGCCTTCGGCCTTGCCCGCTCTCGGGCTCCAGCAGGTAATCGCGGACGTACGTGCCGGAAACGTAAAGGTCGGCGCGGATGCGCTCCAGCACGCGCGTGCGCAGCAGGAAGTCCTCGCGGATGGTGTCGTTGCGATTCTGGATCTGCTGCAGCGCCTGGATGCCGTCGAATGCCGGCAAAGGCCATCAGCAGCAGAAGCCCGCCGAATCCGGCCATCAGGACGACGCGGCTGCTCACCGGAAGGCTGCTGTGCACAAGCGGCTGGTTCATCGCGGGCGCCTCCTGGTTTCAATATCGCATGCAGTTGCAGGGCAACTTCACTCGTCCAGAAGTGCTTGCGCGGACCGTCCCAACTTCTTCAACAGGGCGGACGCCGCCGCCCGCTCTTCGCCGGTCAGGCCGGCGGTGACGCGTTCCATGGCCTTGGCGTGGTCGGCAAAGGCGGCCGAGATCAGCTGGCGGCCGGCGGGCGTCAGGTGGACCACGCGCGTGCGCCGGTCGGCAGGGTCGCCGTGCCGCTCCACCAGCCCCTTGCGCTCCAGCCGGTCCACCCCGGCGGTAATGGAGCCGCTGGTCAGCCGCACCCGCCGTCCGATCTCGTTCACCGGCGTAGGCCCTTTGTGCAACAGGACTTCCAGCACGGCAAAATCGGAAAAGCCGAGGCCCAGCGCGTGGATCTGGCGCATGGCGTGCTGCCGCAGTGCCTCGTGGGCCTTCATGAGGATCAGCCAGAGATGGATGCCGCTTTCGTGGGCCATGTGAATCCTTTTTGATATCTTAACATCAATTATCTTGAGGTCGAGATATGGTAAGCAACGAACGAAAAACAGTGCGGGTTTTTACCGCCCCCAAAGCGAGCGATGGCGACGGCATCGAACTGCGCCGCGCTTTCCCCGGGACGGAGTTGGGTGAACTGGACCCTTTTCTGCTGCTCGATCAAATGGGGCCGATGGAGTTCGTTCCCGGTGATTCACGCGGCTTCCCGCCGCACCCCCACCGCGGCTTCGAGACGGTCACGTACCTGCTCAGCGGAGAGATGGACCACCGCGATTCCTGGGGTAACCGCGGCAAGCTGCGCCCCGGCGACGTGCAATGGATGACCGCCGGCTCCGGCCTGGTGCATTCGGAAATGCCCGGCGCCGACCTGGTGCGGGAGGGCGGCCGCCTGCACGGTTTTCAGCTCTGGATCAACCTGCCCCGGCGGGACAAGATGATCGCGCCCCGCTACCAGGACACCGCCTCTCGGCGGATTCCGGTGGCGCGGAGCGCGGACGGGCGGGTGCAGGCCAAGGTGATTGCCGGCGAGGCCCTGGGGGTGAAAGGGGTAATCGAGACCCGTATCCCCATTTTGTACCTGCACGTGACGCTGGCGCCGGGAGCGGAGTTCAGCCAGCCGGTGCCGGGGAAGCAAAACGCCTTCGCTTACGTGATTGAGGGCGAAGGGACGTTCGGGGGAGCGGCGGTCAAACAAAATCAGGTGGCGCTATTCGATTCCGGCCGGGAAGCCGGGGACGTTAGCGTGACCAATTCCGGCACGAAGCCGCTCGGTTTTCTGCTGATTGCCGGCGAGCCGGTCGCGGAGCCGGTGGCCCGCTATGGCCCCTTCGTAATGAACACGCGGGAGGAGATCCTACAAGCGGTAGATGATTTTCGCGCCGGGCGAATGGGTGCTTTGTAATCCTTTTCGCAGTGGTAATGGTACTTCCGGTACGTATCTAAGGGCTTGCATCGATTGACCCTAAATGGCCATACAGGAGGAAGGGCGCGGGGCAAAATAAACGCTTGAGAATAAGGGAAGTTCGGTTAAAGTAATTCTAGCAGGCGTGAATGAACTCAATTTCCCGGTGGGAACCGGGAGTAAGCCTGGATTCATGATCCGGGTCGGAAACCGGGAACGGTTTCCGTGCGGCCTGCCAGGCTGAAATGCGAAAAACCTCCAATTCCGCCCCCTGCCTTGACTTGGCGCGCGTGTTGGTGGCGCACAGCCAGTTGGCGGCACGCCTGACCCTGCAGACCATCCTGCAAGCCGGCGGTTATGCGGTAGATGTGGCGGCTACTTCGGCGGAAGCCGTGGCCTTGCTGGACAAGGGCAAGTACGAATTGGTCCTGACCGGCGGAGATCCGGGATTGCGGGCGGTACTTTCGTACGCCCGCATCAAAGATTATCGCCCCGCCACCGTACCGTCACCTCCAACGAGATGGTCCGCGCCCGCCATTCCGTCCGCGCCCACCATTCCGTTCGCGATCAGTACAAAATTTGGATCCGCATGGAAAATGTCCCGCACCTGCTCGGTGGGGTAGCGGACCTGATCGGGTTGCGCGCCGTCCGGCGTTGCCGCCTCATGGGCCAGTCGGTTTAGCCGGCGTTGTCGAGATTTGCAACCTTTCTCCCGAAACAGGCGTCTTTAGTACAGAACGGCATTTTGCGAGTGGTTCCGCGGAGCCCTTTGGGCTCCGCGGGCCAAGCCGGCGGGTGAATCCTCCGAGCACCCGCCGGGTTTTTACACCCGGCGCAGCACCAGCGCCGAGTTCTTGCTGCCGAAGGCGATGCAGTTGGCCACGGCGTGCTCGATCTGCGAGCCGGCGGCCGGGCTGGGGACGTAATCCAGATCGCACTCGGGGTCGGGCTCGTCCACGTTGATGGTGGGCGGCACCACGCCGTCGCGCATGGCCAGCAGCGTGGCCGCCACGCCGGCCGCGCCGCAGGCGCCCTGCGGATGGCCGATCAGGCTCTTCAGCGACGACCCGGCCAGCTGGTAGGCGTGGCCGTTGAAGGCCAGCTTCACGGCGCGCGTTTCGATGCGGTCGTTCAGCTCCGTGGACGTGCCGTGATAGTTGATGTACTGCACGCTCTCCGGGCGGAATGCCGGCCTCCTCCAGGGCCAGCCCGATGGCGCGCGCCGGCTCTTCGCCGCACTCCTCCAGCCGCACGCGGTGGTAGGCCTCGCAGGTGGAGCCGTAGCCGGCGATTTCGCCGTAGATGTGCGCGCCGCGCGCGCGCGCCTGCTCCAGTTCCTCCAGCACGAAGAACCACGCGCCTTCGGCGATCACGAAGCCGTCGCGGTCGCGCGAGAACGGCCGCGAAGCGCGCTCCGGCTCGTGGTTCCAGCGCGTGCTCATGATGCGCATGAGCTGGAAGCCGCGCAGGATCAGCGGCGCGATGGGCGAATCCACGCCGCCCGCGATCATGGTGTTCAGCACGCCGCGTCTGGATGTGCCGGAAGGCGTAGCCCAGGGCGTCGGTGGACGAAGTGCAGCCGGTGGAGACGATGTGGCTCAGCCCGCGGAATCCGAACCGCATGGAAACTTCGCTGGCCAGCGTGCCGATGGTGCCGGTGGGAATGGTGTACACGCTGCACTGCTTCAGGTGGCCGGTGTAGTAGAGGCGGTACTGCTCTTCGGTGAAATCCTGGCTGCCGCCGCCCGAGCCCACCATCACGCCGATCTGCCGCAGTTCGTCGCGCGACATGGCGTGCGGCGTCGAGCCCGGCATCCGCCAGCGCTTCGGCCACGCTGGCCGCGGCCAGCGGCACGGCGCGCGAAACGTGCGGGCGGTCCTTCACCTCCACGTACTTGCTTCTCGTCGAACTCGTCGGGCACTTCGCCCGCCACCTGCACGACGAAGCCCGACGGGTCGAAGCGGGTGATGCGCCGCACCCCGCTGACGCCGTTCCGCGTGGCCTCCCAGAAGCATTCCCGCCCGATTCCATTCGGGCTGACCGCGCCAATTCCTGTGATCACTACGCGACGCATGGTTTTGGCTTTGCCTTTGCCTCAACCGTCAGTATAGGCTGAATCTATGGACGCTGCCAGAGAGCGCCGGACGGGACTCACCGGACGGGCGAGCGGCGGGACAAGCTCCCGCGTCCCGTGCATCGCGTTACCTGGCCGGACTGCAGGCCGGCATGCTGGGCGCCTTCTGGATGCTGGCGTGGCTGGGGGTCAGCGCCGCGTGGCAGCGCCGCAGCTTCTGGACCGCCGAGAACCTGTTGGCCAGCGCTTTCTATGGCGCGGACGGCGATCCGCGCCGGTTTCGGCTGGAGCACCGTGTCCGGCCTGGCGCTCTATCTGCTGCTCTACAGCCTGCTGGGCGCGGCTGTTCGCGCCGTCGCTGCGCGGCCGCCGGCTCCCGCGTCGCGGACGCTGCTGGTGCCATGGCCTTCGCGCTGGCTTGGTATTACCTGTCGTTCCAGCTGCTGTGGAGAACCGTGTCGCCGCTGCTCGCGCTGCTGCATGCCGCGCGCCCACGATGCTGGGCCACCTGATCTACGGACTGTTCCTGGGGCGCTTTCCGGTATATCTGGCCGGCGAGGCCGGCCGGCGGCCGCAGCTCCGCTGCCGTCGGATTTCGCGCCCGGCGCATAGGCCCGCCCTGCCGCGGACTGCAGATATCCGACTCCGCGAGCCGTCAGGATCGGAGTTTCCGATCCGCGGTCGCCGCGCCACTGATCCGCGCGATGCCCCGATCCCGCGACCCGGTACGTGCCGTTACGCCAGTTCCAGTTCGATTTTCTTGGCGGCCGGCATCCAGCTTCACGATCCGGAAGCTGCGAATCTGGCCGGCGCGGGCCGCTTCGCGCTTGCGCCGCCGCCCTGGCCGCCCTTCCACTTGGCTTGCCAGCATGGAGCTCAGCGAAGAGAGGTCCGCCGTCGGATCCGGCCGCCGTTCCTCGGCTTCCGGCGCCTCCGCGCTCATGCGGCAGGTGGCCTGGACGCCTTCGCCCAGTTCCACGCGCGCGCGGCCGCCGGAAACGTCCGTCATGCGGCCGGTCACCACGTCGCCTTCCTTGTGCTCGGCGATGTATTCGTCCAGGCTGGTGGGCACCAGTTGCTTCATGCCCAGGCGCAGGCGGCGCTTTTCGGTGTCGACTTCGAGCACCTGCGCCTTCACCATCTGGCCCATTTTCAGCACGTCCTGCGGATGATTGATGCGCTTCTCGGCGCTGATGTCGCCGACGTGGATCATGCCCTCCACGCCTTCGGCAAGCTGCACGAACGCGCCGAACTTCTGCAGGCTGGTCACCGGCGCCTTCCACCACCGAGCCGACCGGGAATTTCTGCGGCGACCTCGGCCCAGGGATCGCCCAGCGCCTGCTTCAAGCCCGAGCGAGATGCGCCGGTCGGCCTGGTTGACGCCCAGGATCGACCACGTCCACCTGCTCGCCCGGCTTACCACGTCGGACGGCTTGCGCACCTTCTTCGACCACGACATCTCGGAAAGGTGGATCAGGCCTTCGACGCCCTTCTCCAGCTCCACGAAAGCGCCGAAATCGGCGACCCGCGTGACCGTGCCCTGCACGCGGTCGCCGACCTTGTATTTCTCGCTGGCCAGCTCCCAGGGATGCGGCTGAAGCTGCTTCATGCCGAGCGAAATGCGCCGCTTGGCGGCATCCACCTTGAGCACCTTGGCCTCCATCTGCTGGCCCACCGTCAGCACGTCGGCCGGCTTGTTGACGCGGCCCCAGGAAATGTCGGCCACATGCAGCAGCGCGTCCACGCCGCCGATATCCACGAAGGCGCCGTAATCGGTCAGGCTGCGCACCGTGCCCGTGCACCGTCTCGCCTTCCTTGATTTCGGTGTAGCGGCGCTCCTTGACGGCGCGTTCTTCTTCTTCCAGCACGGCGCGGCGGTCCACCACCACGTCTTCGTCGGCCACGTCCAGCTTGATGATGCGGCAGCGGATTTCCTGGCCGACCAGCTTTTCCATTTCGGCCGCGTCTTTGGCGCCGCTGCGCGAAGCCGGCATGAACGCGCGCACGCCCACGTCCACGCTCAACGCCGCCCTTCACCACGGCGGTGACCATGCCGGCGATGGCGGCCTTATCGGCGAACGCCTTTTCCAGCGACGACCAGTCCTTGGGCCGTTCCACCTTGATGCGCGAAAGCTCGTAGTAGCCTTCCGGATCGCGGCCCTTGATGGAGACCGGCAGCTTGTCGCCCGGCTTGACGTCTCGCCGGCCTTCTGAAATTCGGCCAGCGGGATGATGCCTTCCGTCTTGAAGCCGATATCGAGGAAAACGGACTCGCCGGACACGGCAATCACAGTGCCTTCCAGGCCTTTTCCGCCCTCTTCGGGCTTGTGGGAATGAGACTGTTCGTACTGCGAAAGGATGTCGCCGAAGGACTCGTTGGGCTCGTTGGTGGGTTGGGAATCCGGACCGCGTAGCCGCGGTCCTGATCCAGGATGCTTGGGTTGGCCATGAGACGTTCTTCTTTCATTGTGGCATAATCCCGACTGGGATATCACGCGTGCCTAGCTCCGTACGCTCCTGGACCGCGCTGCATCCGGCCGCAGGATTTCGTCTGGCTGCTGCTGTTCGCGCGCTGCTGGCGCTGCTCAATTCCTGCGCAGCCGCTGATGGCGAGCGACGCTCCGGAGATCGTTCCGCTGGTGGCGCTGGGCGTCGCCCAGGTGCTGGAGCCGAAGATTCCGGCGCTGGCTCCACCACGCGGAGCCGGGTCTTCTGGATCGTGCTGAAGCTCGCTGCTGGGCTTCATGCTGATTGGCTATACCGGCGGCATCAACAGCCATTACTGGCTGGTGCTGCTGCTGCCGGTGGTCTCGGCGGCGACCACGTTCGGCGTCGTTGGGACACGCTGGCCTTCACCGCTGCTGGCCGGCGGCTCCTATCCTGCGTCTTTCTCTTCGTGAACCGGAGCCGACCGAGATTGACTGTCCGACCTGGTGCCGCGCCTGGTGCTGTTCCTGGCCATGATCGGCAACCTGGCCAACACGCTGGCGGAGGATCTGCGCGTGCAATCCGCGAAGTACCGCCGCACGCCGAGCAGCTGGCCGAGGCCAATGAGCAGATCCGCGAGGCCGAGGAGGCCGCTGCGGCGCTCCGACCGCCTGGCCGCCCTCGGCCAGCTTTCGGCCGGACTGGCGCACGAACTGCGCAATCCGCTGGGCACCATCAGGCTCGGCGGAAATGCTGACCCGCAACGTCAGCGCCGAAAACGAGGTGGCGCGCGAGGTGGCCGGCTTCATCGCCTCCGAAGTGGACCGCGCCAATTCGCTGATCACGCGCTTCCTGCAATTCGCCCGGCCGCTGCAACTGCGCCTGCGACAGCGCCGACCTGGCGCAGACGCTCGACCGCGCCATCGCGCTGGTGGAGCGCGAGGCGCCAGGCATCGCCATCTACAAGAACTACGCGCCCGAGATCGCGCCGTTTCCCTTCGATGCCGAACTGATGGAGCGCGTCTTCTACAACCTGATGCTCAACGCCGTGCAGGCCACCGCCCCGGCGGCGCGGTCACGGTGAAGACGCGCGCCGCCGGCGACAGCGCGGAAATCGCGGTGATCGACCGCGGCGCGGGCATCGATCCGCGAAGCATCGACGATCCATTTTCAATCCGTTCTTCACCACCAAGCCGGAAGGCGTGGGCCTGGGCCTGGCCATCGTTTCCAAGATCGTGGACGAACACGGCGGTAAGATAACAGTGGAGAGCGAGCCCGGCAAGGGCAGCATTTTCCGCGTGCTGTTGCCGATGGACGCGCGGCCGTGGCACTGCCGTGCACGAAGCCGACTGGCTCCGCATGAAAAAACGCATTCTGGTGGTCGAAGACGAAGAGAAGCTGCGCCGCGTGATCGAGCTGCAGCTGCATCTCGGCCGGCTTCGAAGTGGACAAGGCCGCCACCGCCGAGGACGGCGCTCAAGATCGTCGACCGCGCCGACCTGGTGCTCACCGATCTCAAGCTGCCGGGCATGGACGGGCTGGAGTTGCTGGGCCTGATCCGCCGGCAGAACTCGCACGTGCCGGTGATCATGATGACGGCGTTCGGCAGCGTGGAGACCGCCGTGGAAGCCATGAAGGCCGGCGCCACCGATTTCCTGCTCAAGCCGTTTTCGCTCGATCACCTGATGCAGGTGGTCAACAAGGCGCTCGAAATGCGCGCGCTGCGCGACGAGAACCGCCAGCTGAAGGAGGAACTGGGCCGGCGCTACGAGTTCGACAACATCATCGGCCGCAGCCCGGCGATGCAGGAGATCTTCGCCACCATCGAGCGCGTGGCGCCCACCCGCGCCACCGTGCTGCTGGCCGGCGAAAGCGGCGTGGGCAAGGACCTGATCGCCCGCGCCATCCATTTCCACTCGCCGCGCGCGCGACCGGCCGCTGGTGAAGATCAACTGCACCGCCATCCCCGAAAACCTGATGGAGAGCGAGCTGTTCGGCTACGAAAAGGGCGCGTTCACCGGCGCCAATACCACCAAGCCCGGCAAGTTCGAGCAGGCCGACACGGGCACGGTGTTCCTGGACGAGATCGGCGACGTGCCGGCGGCCATCCAGGTGAAGCTGCTGCGCGTGCTGCAGGAGCGCGAATTCGAGCGGCTGGGCAGCAACGTGACGCGGCACATCGACGTGCGCGTGATCGCCGCCACCAACCAGGATCTGCGCGCGCGCGCTGGAGCAGGGAACCTTCCGCGAGGACCTGTATTACCGGCTGAACGTGGTGCCGATCGAACATTCCGCCGCTGCGCGAGCGCAAGGAGGACATTCCGTTCCTGGCGCAACCATTTCGTGCAGAAGCTGGCGCCCGACACCGGCTGCCAGGTGGAATCGCATCACCGACGCCGCCATGGAGAAGCTGATGGCGTACCACTGGCCCGGCAACGTGCGCGAACTGGAGAACGTGATCGAGCGCAGCCTGGTGATGGCGCCGGGCACGGAGCTGGATGCGGCCGATATCAAGCTGGAGAGCGCGCCGCGCCCGCGCCCGCAGAGCGACGACGCATTTCCTGCCCGACGGCATGAGCCTCGATCAGTACGAGCAGGAGATCATCCGCGAGGCGCTGCGCCGGGCCGACGGCAACAAGAGCCAGGCGGCGCGCCTGCTGGGCCTGACGCGCAATGCGCTGCGCTACCGGCTGACGCAGATGGGGCTGGAAGCGTAGCCACCTCAGCCTTCCCCGCGACCCTCGTAGATCATCGCCCGGATCTCGTCCCAGGAGAAGCTCCGCCTCATGCCAGATCCGCGCACCGATCCGTCCTTCAAGCGGAAGACGCCGGCAGGCTGCGCAGCGGCGTGCGCGTTGGAGCTTGCCGCCCGCGGCCAGCTATCGCCCGGCTGGTTTTTAGTCCGCTTTTTGCGCAATCGAGCCTCCCCGCGCATTTTACCGCGCAGTTCCTATGCCGATGGCTGCCCGTCGCGGCGTTTCCGGCTACAATTGCAAGAACGCCATGCGCGACATTCCCTCCTGGGACCACTACTACCTCGAAATCTGCAAGGTCGTGGCCGCGCGCAGCAAGGACCCCAATACGCAGATCGGCTGCGTCATCGTGGGGCCCAATCACGAAATCCGCTCCACCGGCTACAACTCGTTCCCGCGCGGCATTCGCGACGACGTGCCGGAGCGGCTGGTGCGGCCCACCAAGTATCTCTGGATCGAGCACGCCGAGCGCAACGCCATCTGCAACGCCGCGCGCGCCGGGACCGCCACCGAGGGCTGCACCATCTTCGTCGAAATCATGCCCTGCATGGATTGCGCCCGCGCCATCGTGCAGGCCGGCATCATCGAGGTGGTGGTTTCCGCCGAGCGCATGGCGCAATACTCCAGCGACTACTACAACGAGCACTTCGGCATGGTGGAGGTCCTCTTCGGCGAAGCCCGCGTGCGCGTGCGCCGGGTATAGCCAGGTTCGGACAGGATGTCCGAATCAGCCCTATAAGTTCTTGAGAACAATCAAAGCGGTTCAGACACGCTGTCTGAACCGCCGGTTTTGGGCTCCGGGTCGTGCGGCAGCGCCAGCGAAACCTCGATGGGCTCCACGGGCGGATCCGGCAATCCCAGCACTTCGCCCGGCAGGAGCTTGCGGTAAAAGCGGTAACTGCAGCGCCGGCAGCGGAAGGGGCCCCGGCCCAAGCCCCGCATGATGGCGTCCCTCCATCCGGCGGGATACGAGCGGCGCACATCGAAGCTCTGGCATTCCGGACAACGGAGGGGACGTACGGGATCGGGCGGTCGTGCTGGATCGGGCTGCTGTACTAAATCGGGCTTTCGTATGGAATCGGGCTCGGGCACGGTTGTCTCACGCTTAAGAGCTTAACAAATTCCGCCGTGATTTTGATAACCTGTTCTTGGTGCGAAAAAGCACCCGCGGTACAATGGAAAGCGGCCAGCCCCCCAGGGCAGCTCCAGGAACTACCACCGGCTCCCGTACTCCTGTTCACGTTTCCCGGCTCGCGTCCAAGACTGGCAAGCGAAGGAGCAGGGTCAATGCCCGAGAATAATCGTCCTTACAGCAAGTGGACCATGGAAGAACTGCGCTCGGCGGAAGCTACCGCGCGCAAGTTTCTGGAGGACAACAGCGGCCAGATCGCCGATACGATGCGCGCCAAGGCCCGGTTCCTGGAAACGCTGCTGCAGCGAATCTCGCTGCCCAAGACCAGTTTCGAGGACCGGCTGGAGTACTTCGCGCGCATCTCCGAGGTGGCGGAACTGATCCAGCAGGATGCCGACGGCTTCTTCGCGCTGGCCTCCCAGCCCGTGGTGGCGCGCATCCTGGGGACGGTGCGAAAGAAATAGAGCACGGGCTTCTGACGCAGAGACGCGGAGACGCAGAGAAAGATGTGGGGCAGGCGGTTCCGCCTGCCAACCCGTCATAAGCGCGACCGTCTGCCCCGCTCCGTCGCGCGCCTGGCGCGCATAGAAATTGTTTTTCTCCGTGCATCTGCGTCTCTGCGTCAGGTATTTGCGGCCTCAGAGCTTTTCAGCGTCGACTGGCTCGCCGAACTTGACCCCGGCGATTCCGGGCTCGATGCTGCGCAGCAGCCCGGTGAGCACGCTGCCCGCGCCCACTTCCACGGACCGCGTCGACTCCCTGCTGCGGCCAGATAGCGGATGGTCTCCACCCAGCGCACCGGGTTGGGCACCTGCTGGTACAGCCCTTCGCGCGCTTCCGCGCCGGTGCGGATTTCGCGCGCCTGCCAGTTGTTGACCAGCGGGCACGCGAGGTCGGCGAAATCGGTGGCGTCCAGGTCGACTGCAGCCGCTCCTGCGCCGGGCTTCATCAGCGGGCAATGGAAGGGCGCGCTGACCGGCAGCGGGATCGCGCGCTGCGCTCCCGCGGCTTTGGCCAGGTCCATGGCGCGCGCCACGGCGCCGGCGTGTCCGGCGATCACGATCTGGTCCGGCGAATTGAGATTGGCCGCGCTCACCACTTCGCCTTGCGCGGCTTCGCGCCAGCACCGCATCCAGCTTGCCTTCGGGCAGCTTCAGCATGCGCCGCCATGGCGCCCACGCCCGCCGGCACGGCTTCCTGCATATAGCGGCCGCGCTTGCGGACCAGGCGCAGGGCGTCGGCGAAACGTCAGGCTCCGGCCGCCACCAGCGCCGAGTATTCGCCCAGGCTGTGGCCGGCCACGTAATCCGGGCGCCAGTCCCTGCTTCGCGCAGCACGCGCCAGCGCCGCGGTCGAGACGGCCAGCAGCGCCGGCTGCGTGTTCTCGGTGAGCTTGAGCTGATCCTCCGGACCTTCGAAGCACAGCCGGGAGAGCGGAAATCCGAGCGCGTCATCGGCCTCTTCGAAGTGCGGCGCGCGGCGGGAAAGGTCTCGGCGAGGGACTTGCCCATTCCCGCGAATTGCGATCCCTGCCCGGGAAAAAGGAATGCGAGTTTAGGTGCCAAAACAGGATTATAGCGAGCTATCAGGTTGCAGCGGTCAAGGGATCACCCATCAGCTCGCCGCGCCGGGCGATCCGGCTATACTATTAACCGAATGAGCTCGTGTCACCTTCTGGGAGCCTCGGCCTGTGCCTCGATGCAACGAGCCCCCGCGGCTGGTGCATTTTGAACACGAGCGGCTGGCAGGATCTGCCACACACGCGGCTCCTGGCCGACGTCTCCTTGTGGTCGGCGGATCTCGCCAACTTAGCGGCGGGGATTGAGCGCCTTGAGCCATTCGCCGACTCATTTCACCTCGACGTCTCCGATGCCCACTTCGCCCCCGGCCTGCTGTTCTTTCCGGACCTCGTACGCGCCCTGCGTCCGCTCACTAAGCGGCCATTTCACATTCACCTGATGGTCGAGCGCCCCACGACCCTTATCGAGGAATTCGTAGCCAGCGGCGCCGACGTGATCACGGTACACGCGGAAGTCGGCAAATCCGAAGCGGCAGCGGCCATCCAAGCCATTCTTCGCGCGGGCCGTTCAGCCGGGTTGGCGTTGCGCTTGGACACTCCCGTCGCCGCGTCCGAGCCTTACCTCGACCGCATTGATGCTCTACTTCTGCTCGGTACAGTGCTCGGCGTCAAAGGCCAGGATCTGGCGCCGGAAGCCTGCGACCGTCTCGCAAGCGCGGCGTCTATGCTGGGCGAACGGCGCGCTCGCGTCCGGCTGATCGCCGATGGCGGCATCCGCTCCCATACCGTGCCTCTCCTGCGCCGCGCCGGTGCCGATGTCATCGTGCCTGGATCGCTCGTATTCCAGTCGCAGAACCTGGTCGAAACGTTTGCGTGGCTGCGCGCGCTCTAGCGTCCGGAGAGTGGCACGCGGATCGACGGCAGACCGGGCCAGGGCGTGCCGGCGGGCGGTTGATTCTAGTGAATCGTCCGCGTCTTGCGATTCATGTAATCCATCAGCAGATACTGGCCCAGCGTATACGGCGTGGTGAAGTAGGCTTTGCCGCGGCAGATCTCGGTCACCTTCTGGACGAAGTTCACCAGGCCGTAATCGCTGGCCAGCATGAAGGTGTTGATCAGGATGCCCTGCTTCTTGCAGCGGTTGACTTCTTCCAGCGTCTGGCTGATCACCAGCGGATCGAGGCCGAAGGCGTTCTTGTACATGCGGCCGTCTTCGAGCGTCAGGCAGCTAGGCTTGCCGTCGGTGATCATGACGATCTGCCGCATGTCCTTGCGCTCCTGCGTCGAGCAGGCTTCTGCGCCAGGATCAGGCCGTCGCGCGTGTTGGTGTAATACGGACCCACCTGCACGCGCGCCAGCTGGCTGATGGCCAGCTCCTCGGCCGAATCGTGGAACAGCACGCAGCGCAGGCTGTCGCCGGGATACTGCGTGCGGATCAGGTGCGCCAGCGCCAGCGCCACTTTCTTGGCCGGCGTGAAGCGGTCCTCGCCGTAGAGGATCATGCTGTGGCTGCAATCGAGCATCAGCACCGTGGCGCAGGAGCTCTGATACTCGCACTGGTGCACGTGCAGGTCGCCGTACTCCAGATCGAGCGGCACCTTGGCGCCTTCGCGGCGGATGGCGGAAAACAGCGTCTCGCTGATATCCAGGTTCAGCGTGTCGCCGAACTCGTACGGCTTGGACGAGCCCGAGGCTTCGATGCCGGTGGCCAGGTCGCGCGTATCGTGGCGGCCGAAGCTCGATTTGCCGAGCGAGCCGAGCAGGTCCTTCAGCGTCTTGAAGCCCAGAAAGTCGAGCGACTTGTCGGTGACTTCGAAGCTTGACCTTGCTGTCCGGCCGTTGCCCGCGCCCGGCCGGCCTGCTGCTCGGCTCGGCTCTTCGACGGTGATCTGGCCTTCGTCGACCAGCTTCTGCACCAGGTTCTCGAGCAGCTGGTCCATCTGCTCCGGCGACATGTTCTGCAGCTGCTCCATCATCTCCTGCAGCTGCTCGTCGTCGAACAGCTTGCCCTGTTCGAGCGCCTGCTGGATGGCCTGCTTGAGATCTTCCAGCGTGTGCTGGTTCCACTCGCTGAAGGGCATGTACTGGGTGTTGAAGCCGCTGTCCAGCAGGAAATCGGACAGCGCCTTCAGCAGGTCCTCGGCGTCGATGCCGAGATCTTCGCCGGTGTATTTGGAGTAGCTGAATCATTTCATGAGAGCTCCTACCGAGCTTGCTGCACGCCTGCGACAGCTGACAGCTTAGCCACGCTCTCAGTTGAACTGCCGCGCGGCAGATTCGGCCGTTCCGCCGCTCCGGCTCTTCTCTCGCGCGGCTCGCGCTTGCGTTCTCCTCGGCGGCGAAGCCGCGCTCTTCGCTGCGGCTGATCCGCCGGTGCGCGTACAGCCCTTCCAGAATGAACTCCGCCGCCGAGGCGCGCACCGCGTCCGGCTCGTTGGCGCCAAGCCCGAGCGCCTTGGTCTTCTCCATCAGCCCCTGAATGCCGCCGAGCTGCCGCACCATGGCTGCGCCGAATCCACGCTCTCGTCCAGCTTCAAGCGTGCCGCCCAGATCGAACCACTGCACGATCTGGCGACATGTTGGCGCCTTCGAAATAGCGGTTGTAAACCTTGCCCACCGCGACGCGGATCAGCTCGCGCGCCACGGCGTCGCCGCCCTTCAGCTCGCCTTCGTACTCCAGCTCGAGCTTGCCGGTGATGGCGGGCAGCGCGGAGTAGATATCCAGCACGCGCGGCACGGCCACGGCTCTCGCTGGTCTCGCAGCGCGCGCCGCTCGGCGTTCGAGACCACGTTCTCCAGCACCGAGATGGGCAGCCGCTGCGAAACGCCGGAGCGCTTGTCGACGCGCTTGTCCTCGCGCGCCAGGAACGCCAGCTGCTCCACGATTTCCTGGATGAAGTCCGGCACGCGCACTTCGATCGGCGACGGCGCGGTCGAGCCAGGCTTCCTGCGCGCGTGATCGCGATGCCCTGCTCGAGCGTCGCCGGATAATGCGTGCGGATCTCGCTGCCGATGCGGTCCTTGAGCGGCGTGATGATCTTGCCGCGCGCGGTGTAGTCCTCCGGGTTGGCGGTGAACACCAGCATCAGGTCGAGCGGCAGCCGCACCGGGTAGCCTTTAATCTGCACGTCGCCTTCCTGCATGATGTTGAACAGGCCCACCTGGATCTTGCCGGCCAGGTCGGGCAGTTCGTTGATGGCGAAGATGCCGCGATTGGCGCGCGGCAGCAGGCCGTAGTGGACGGTCAGCTCGTCGGAGATATCCTGCCCGCGGCGCGCCGCCTTGATCGGGTCGATGTCGCCGATCATGTCGGCGATGGTCACGTCCGGCGTGGCCAGCTTCTCCACGTAGCGGTGGTCGCGGCGTCAGCCAGGCGATGGGCGTGTCGTCGCCCTTCTCGCGCATCAGGTCGCGGCAGCGGCGGCAGATCGGGCGGTAGGGATTGTCGTGGATCTCGCAGCCGGCGACGTACGGCATGACCTCGTCGAGCAGCGTGGTCAGCATGCGGATCAGCCGCGTCTTGGCCTGGCCGCGCAGTCCCAGCAGAATGAAATTGTGCCGCGAGAGAATGGCGTTGACCACCTGCGGCACCACGGTGTCTTCGTAACCGACGATGCCCGGGAAACAGCGTGCTCGCCGCGCTGCATTTTGCAGATCAGGTTGCTGCGCAGTTCGTCTTTGACGGACCGGCTGGCCAGCCTGTCTTCGGAAAAGGAGCTCTTGCGAAGTGCGCCCAGGGTGCGGGGTAATTCCTGAGTGGCTCTAGACAAGCAAACCCCCCTCTGTTGGCGATTGTACCAGACCGGGAGCCGCATGTTCACCGTTCCATCCAATACAATGACTAAAGTGGAGACCAGGAAGCAACACCAATCGCCGGCGCTCTGGAACCGGATTTCGGAAGCTCATCCGCGATGTGAATCGCGGCTTCGTTGCCGAATGGACCGTCACCATTATCCTGCTGCTTTTTGCCACCACCAGCCTGGTGCAGGCTTTCGTCATCCCCAGCGCGTCCATGGAAAACACCCTGCTGGTGGGCGACCACGTTCTGGTGGATAAGCTGGTCTACGCGCCGGCGGGCGGCATCTCCAGAATCTGCTGCCCTATCGCCAGGTCCGCCGCGGCGATATCATCGTCTTCCGTTATCCGCTGGACATCAAAGAGGATTACGTGAAGCGCGCCATCGGCCTTCCGGGCGACCACATCCGCCTGGTCAACAAGCAACTCATCCTGAACGGCCATCCGGTCAACGAACCCTACGTCGAGCACATCTCGCCGACATGGTCGCCTATCGCGACAATTTCCCCGACGGCGGCCGAAATGCGAGTGATGGCACCGGCGCGCTCGAGATGCTGCAGAAAAACGTGGTCAACGGCGAGCTGGTGGTGCCGCCGGACTGCATCTTCGCCATGGGCGACAACCGCGACGATTCGCCGACAGCCGCTACTGGGGTTTCGTCCCGCGCGAAAACATCGAAGGAACGCCTCTGATTATTTACTGGTCCTTCGAGGCGCCTACCGCCGACTTGACCAACGCCAACATCGGGTTCGACCACATCATGGACGTGATCACCCACTTCTTCGCGAAGACCCGCTGGTCGCGCACCTTTAAACTGATCCGCGGCTACCCGCTGCAGTAGGGCGTCGCAGCGGCGGGGCTTCCTGCGCGCCGGTGCCGGGCGGAAGCCCGGCAGTCACCAATCCCGGAAGGGCTGTCCTACGGCACTGCTAATCCCGAGCCTTATACGTCTTGTGAAACCCGTTCCGGCTGTTCGTGATGGTGAAAGACCCGTCCTGGCTGGCCGAAACCTCGATGCGGTTGCCATGGCGGCCGGGGTCGGGATTGGCGATGAAATCCTCGGGGGCGTTGGCCTGCGGGCCGCCCGCTACCGTGAAATGCTCCTGCCAGATATCTTCCAGCCCCGCCGCCGCGCGCAGAATCGGAAAGCTCTCCGGATCGCCGCCCTTCGCCGCGCCGTTGGCGATGAGCATGGCGCGGGCGTGAATGGCATTGACCAGCTCCGGCGCCACGCCTTTGATCTGCGCATGCACGTTGACGTTGTACACGTCCACCGTTCCGATCAGGTTGTCCGGGCACACCAGGTCGCGGGAATGGTGTGCTTCCAGGTCCGCCAGGTCCAGCATGCGGAATTTGCCGAACGTGACCAGCACGCCCACCGAGAGGTTGTCTTCCACGTCGCGCTCGATGACCGGCTGCCGCGGGTAGACGGCACAGGCAGGGTTCGGCGCTCCCGCCCGGCGAGCGGCTTCCGGATGGTCTTTCCGCCGGCGGAAAGCACCTGCACCTCTACGCCTTCGAGCGGAATCCGGTCGCCCGGCTGCACGGCGGTGTGGCCGATCTTTTCCCGGAGCTCCGCGTAGGCGCGGAAGCGCTGCTCGTCGCCGGAAACCGGGCCGGCGCTTTTGGCGCCGTTGCGGAATTCGCCGTGGTCGAAGATGTGGCGCACCGGGAGTTTGCTGACCAGGTCGGGCACGTCGCCCGCGTGATCGATATCGAAGTGGGTGATCAGCAGGTTGTCGATCTGCCGCACGCGGGCGGCGTGGGCCGCCGCCACAATCGCCCCCACCGAAGATTCGCGGCTGCTCCAGGCTGGCCAGCCGGCATCGATCAGCAGCGTCTGTCCGGAAGGAGAAACGATCAAGACGGATTTACCGCCCTCCACATCGATGACAGAGATGCGTAAATCAGCCGCCGCTACCGGGCCGGCCAGGAGGGTTGCGATGAGAATGGATCTTAGTAGTTGCATATTGATTGCGAGTGGACCCGTAGAGTCGCCTTTCCAGGCGGCCATGCCGGCTTTCGAGCCGGCATTCCCACGCCAGCCGGTATGCCGGCTCGAAAGCCGGCATGGCGAGCTGAAAGCTTGCTCTACGCAAGACTTCGTCACGCCGAATACAGCGCCGCCACTTCGTAGTCCAGCACTCTGGGAATCGTGAACTCGATCGCGCCGCCGCCGCCGCGTGAACGGGATGTCCGTTTCGGCCCGCAGCAGTTCCACGCGCGTCACCCGCCTGCCCTGCGGCAGCGCCATCCTCACCTTCTGCGCGCCGATGGGATAAAACTTCCGGATCCATCCGCGGTGCATCGCCGGGTTGGTGTAGTTCAGGACGTGCACCGCGAAGCCCGCCTGCGTCTCCCAGGCGAACGCTTCGATCACGCCCTCGCCTTCGATCGTCACCGGCGGATTGGCGCCCGCCACCCAGCGGATGGAGTTCTGCAGCAGCCGCGCCAGATCGGTATGGCCGGACTGCCACATGGTGCGCTCGATATCGCCGGGGAAATACACCAGCCGGCTCTTGCCCTTCTCGCCGCACCACCACCGCCGGCTCGTTGGTCCGCGGCTGCACCGGATAGGACAGCTCCGGCGGATACGCCACGAAGCCCGGCACCACCGTCAGCACCGGGCTCTCCACCGGCGCGACGGGCACGCGGTTTTCCGCGCCGGGAATCCAGTGCGTGTTCGGCGAAGCCGTCGAGGATCTCGTGCTGCTTCTCGATGCGCGCCAGGTACGCGTTGCCGGTCGTGCCGATCGACCTCGCCGGCCTTGCGGATGCCGAACACATCGGCCAGGCCGAAATCCGGCGCGGCGCTCGTTGCGCTCGTTGTACAGGCTGGTCTCGAAGGTGGCCAGCAGCGAGCCGCCGCCATCCACGTAGGCGCGCAACTGCCGGCACTGCTCGTCGCTGAGCAGCGCGGTGTTGGGCAGCAGCAGCGCCGAGTATTTCGCCAGATCCTCCGGCGCCAGCTTGTCTTCGTGCACGAAATCGAAGAGGAAGCGGCCTTCGAGCAGCGCGTAATACAGGCCGTCCATGTACTCGCGCATCAGCGCGCCGCGCGGCGGCTTGTAGAACAGGTGGGTCCGCTGGCCCATCACCACGCCGATGTTGGCGATGGAGCGCTTGTTGACGAAGTGCGCGTCGTGCCGCGCCATCCAGTTGAAATATTTGTGCGCCGGCTCCAGCCAGCGGCGGTCCTCGCCCATGCCGTTCTCGCCGCCGATGATGTGGTGATACGGCACCATGCCGGAGGCCAGCGTCTCGTCGAACCACATCTGCTCTTCCTGCTGCGACTTGTAGACGTTGCGCCAGCGCGGGCGTGCCGGTGGACCATGCCGCCGGTCACATTGGTGGCCATCTTGCCTTTCTGCACGGCGTTGCACACGCGGCCCTGCAGCGCGCATCCCCAGATCGGCGTATCGTCTCCGCCGCGGCCCTGGTTGTCGCACTGGAACCACTCGCAGAGCTCGCCCAGCTTCACCAGGTCGGCCGTGCAGCGGATGCCGCCGCCCAGGTTGGCGAAATAGAAATTCGCCGGCTTCTTCTCCTTGGCGATGGAATCGTACAGCTTCCACAGGTAGACGGTGCGCTCGTTGAACTTGTCCCAGTAGTCGATGCGTCCCCGGCCGGCGGCAGCTTGCGGCACTGTTCGCAATGGCAGACCGGCAGCGCGCCCAGCGGCGGCCAGGCGTTGGTGAACAGGCCGTCCACGTCGTAGAGCGAGTTGATCTCCCGCATGATGGCCGGCATGTAATCGGTCATGTAGGTGGAGAACATGCAGGTGCGGAACAGCCGCGGGTCCTCGGTGTGGCGCACCGGCGTTGCCCTGCGCGTCGCGCTGGAACCACTCCGGATGCGCCTGCACCGCGTCTTCCCAATTGAGGTCCGGACTCATGCGCGCGATCACGTGCATGCCGCGCTTCTTGGCGGCGGCGCAGCACTCGCCGAAGAAATCGCGGTCGCCGAGGAACTTGCCTTTGCGGTGGAACGGCACCTTGGTCTGGTAGAACGCCAGGATGCCGGTGACGCTCACCAGCACGGCGTCCACTTTCAGGCTGGCCCAGTAATCCGCCCATTGCTCGACGTCGAGCACCGCCGGGATCGTGCTCGGTCATATTGGTCTGGCCGACGCGGCGGATCTTGCGCTGCCAGGGCGCGCGCGGCATCGGCGGCCAGCATGGAACGCGGCCAGCGCGGCGGCCGGCAGCACCATAAAATCGCGGCGATTGAGTTCCATAAAATCCTCCATCCATTACCTTTAATTGAGCGTTTCGCGCCCGATGCTCAGAACGGTATCACAGTGCGGCGGCGCGGGGACGCCCTGGTACGCTGAAAACGTGGACTACAAGGCGCTCATCTTCGACCTCGGCAAGACCCTGGTGCAGTTCGATTTCACGCGCGGGTATCGCGCGCTGGAGCGGCTGTGCCCGCATCCGGCGGCGGAAATTCCGCGGCGTCTGGCGGGTACGGGCCTGGTGGAGAAGTTCGAAACCGGGCTGGTGGGACCGCGCGAGTTCGTGTCGCAAATGGCTGGGGTGTTGGATCTCCGGGTGGATTACGGCCAATTCTGCGAAATCTGGGGCTCCATTTTTGCCGGTACGCTGGTGCCGGAAAGCCTGCTCGAAGGCCTGCACGCCCGCTATCGCCTGGTGCTGCTCTCCAATACCAACGCCATTCATTTCGAGTTCATCCGCGCGCGCTACGCGCCCCTGCTGCGGCACTTCGACGGCTTCGTCCTTTCCTACGAGGTCAAGTCGATGAAGCCGCAGCCGGGCATCTACCGCGCCGCCATCGAACTGGCCGGCTGCGGCGCCGGGGAGTGCTTCTATACCGATGACATTCCAGAGTACGTGGAGGGCGCCCGCGCGCTGGGGATCGACGCCGTCCAGTTTCGGGACTCCGCCCAGTTGCAGCGCGACCTGCTGGCGCGCGGCATCCGCTGGGAATAGGGAAGTGCCGGCAGTAATATGGTCTGCCCCAAAAAAAGCCGGGCCCGTTGCCGGGCCCGGTGAGGAGCACTTGCGCCGCTCGGAGGTCCGATCGCAGGGGTGGAGGAGACTGTCAGGCCAGCAGGCCGCCATGTCCCAGGCAGGCGATTTCCCAGCCGGTGACATGGTAGCGGGCCAGCAGCGGCGGCAATACCAGATCCACCACATTCGGCTTGGCGGAACGGAAGCAGCCCGGCGCCGAAATAATCGGCACTTCATCCTTGTACGCCAGCAGCAGCAGGTTGCCCGGTTCGACCGGCGCCAGGAAGCGCTCCACCTGCGCGCCCACCCTCAGCATGGCCTGCCCGATCGACATCTTCCGGACCGGCCGGCGCGGTGGTGGAGGCCACCAGGATCACGCAGGGCTTGGAGCGCAGCAGGTGCTGCAGGCAGCGCGCCACGGAGTTCTCATCTTCCGTGCAGGACAGGACGAAATTGGCGTTCACGCCGAAGCGCTCCAGGCGCTGGCGCATGATGTTCTCGAACAACTGCCGCGCGCGCTCGCCGCTGATCGGGTCGGTGTAGAGAACTCCAACGCTGGGGTCGCGGATCGGCCGCGCCTGCAGGATGGGCCCGCGCTCTTTCAGGATGCTGATCACGGCTTCCAGTTGATCTTTGGCCACGGCGAAGGGCGCGCTCTTCACGGTGGCGATGCGCTGCCCGGCAACGGCGTAGCTGAAATTCAGCGACGGTGGCGATCACCACGCTGGCCGTGCAATTGATCTGCTTCAGCAGCTCGTCGTCCACCAGCACGCAGCAGTTTTCCGTGGCCATCAGGTTGGCGCGGCCGCCCGCCGCCAGGCGGATTTCGAAGCTGCCGCAGCCCATTTCGCTGGCGACCGCGCAAACCGCGTCGTCTTCGCCGACCTCGCCTTCTTCCAGCTCGGTGACCCAGATGGTCTCCATGCCTTCGGATTCCAGAACGCGAACGTCTTCGTCGCTGATGACATGGCCTTTGGCCAGCAGCTTCTTCCCGCCCGGCCGGAACACGGTGCAGCAGAGGACCCTTCCAGTTGAGGATTTCACGTCAACCGTTTGCGCTTTCATGTATCGCCTCTCCAATCAGCAAGGATCAGTTCAATTTCAAGGCTCTGTTATCCTTAAACTGAATTCTACATCGAGAGTGCTCGAGAATTGTAGCGATTATTTCTTCGGTCTTTTGCGGGGTGCGTCGGATCCCTACTTTGGGGGTATAGCTGGCAGTATGGCGGCCGGGTGCATGGGCGAATTATGTACATGCGGTTGATCGTCTGGAATCTGGATGAGCTCGTCCGTCCGACGGCCAGATATCGCCGGTTGCGACTCCATGCCAGCGTCCCGGCCGCAGAACGCGCAGCACGGCGATCTCGTCGCAGGCCTGGAACTTCGGGCAGCGCAGGCAATCCTTCCAGGCTTTCAGCGGCAGCACGCCGCGCTCCACCACGTGGAAATCCGACCTTGCTGAAAAATTCCGCCACATAAGTGAAGGCGAACACCGCATCCAGTTCGTACTCCTGCGCTTCCGTCGACCAGCGCTTCCACCAGCTTGCGGCCGACGCCGTGCGTCTTGGCTTGTTCGTGCGACCGCCAGCGAGCGGATTTCGCCGATCGTCGGGCTGTAGAAGTGCAGCGCGCCGCAGCCCAGCAGCTGGTCGCCCGGCGTCACCACGGTGAAATCGCGGATGGCTTCGGACAGTTCGAACTCGGTGCGCGGCAGCATGATGCCTTTGGCCGCGTAGCCGTTGATCAGGTCGAGAATCGGCGGGATATCGTGCATGCGCGGCCTTGCGGACGGTCAAGCGCGGCGTGCGCGCCAGTGCCGGTTCGACGAAGGCATCGGCGCTGAACGCTGCTGATCATGCTGACTCTGCACCTCCTCGGCGCGGCACCATGCGCGTGCCGATCTCTTCGCCCGCCAGAATCCGCTCCAGCACGTCCGCGGCCGCGCCCGGCGCGATCCGCACCTGCTCCACGCCGCCGTTCGAGCGCCGCCAGCGCCGCGTTCAGCTTGGCCTGCATGCCGCCGGTCGCGACGCCCGTCGGCGATCAGTCGCCGGCTCTCGGCGGCGGTCGAGATCGGGCGGATGCGCCTGTCGCGCATCCAGCACGCCCTCCACATCGGTGAGGAAGATCAGTTGTTCGGGCGCCGAAGCCGCCGGCGCAGGCCACCGCCATCTGGTCGGCATTGACGTTGTAGATGTCGCCCTGCGCGGTCGCCGGCCACGCAGGCCACCACCGGCAGATAGCCGTTGGCCGCCAGCAGGTCGAGCAGCGCCGGGTTGGATCGCGGTGACGCGGCCCACCGCGCCCAGCGCCGGATCCATCTGCTCGGCCTCCACCAGGCAGCGCGTCGATGCCGGAGAGCCCCACCGCCAGCGCTCCGGCGCGGTTCAGGCTGGCCACCAGTTCGTGATTCACGCTGCCGGCGAAGACCTTGAGCACCGCGTCGAGGGTCTCCGGCGTGGTGACGCGCAGGCCGTTCGACGAAGCGGCTCTCGATGCCGCGCTCGGCCAGATAGCGGGTCATCTGCTTGCCGCCGCCGTGCACCACCACGACTTCGACGCCGCGCGCCGCGCGCCGCGGCGATCTGCGCGGCCAGGCGCGTCGCGCGATGCCGGCGGCATCGAGCAGCGTGCCGCCGAGCTTGATCAGCGACGCTTCACAGCAGGCCCTCGGTTTCCGGGAAGCCCAGCATCAGGTTCATGTTCTGGACGGCCTGCCCGGCGGCGCCTTTCACCAGGTTGTCGATGGCGCTGACCACCACGGCGCGGCCGGTGCGGGCGTCGAACGTCGACGCCGATATCGCAGAAATTGGTGCGCGCCACGGCGTGCAGGTCGGGCACGTGGCCGGGCTGGTAGAGCCGGACGAACGGCTCGCCGGCGTAGCGCTTTTCGTAAATGCCGAGCAGATCTTCGGCGCTGCGCGATGCCTTGCGCCGCGGAAGTAAATGGTCTCCAGAATGCCGCGGTCGAGCGGCAGCAGTTGCGCGGTGAAGCTGAACTCGCGCTCTTCCAGGCCGGAGATCTGCAGCACTTCCGGCACGTGCCGGTGGTCGCAGGATCGAATAGGCCGAGAAGTTCTCGGTGACCTCGCAGAAGCTGGTCTTGAGGCTGCGGCTTGCGGCCCGCGCCGCTGACGCCGCGACTTGGCGTCGCAGACGATGCCGGCCGCGCGGTCGACCACGCCGGCTTCGATCAGCGGCCGGATGGCCAGGTTGGCGGCGGTGGGATAGCAGCCCGGATTGGAGACCAGCCGCGCGCCGGGAATGCGCTCGCGGCAGAATTCCGGCAGGCCGTAGACGGCTTCGGCCAGCAGCGCGGGCTGCGGTGTGCGGCTCCTTGTACCAGGCGGCTGTAATTTTCGGCGGTGCCCAGGCGGAAGGCGCCGCTGAGGTCGACCACGCGGGCGCCGGCGTCCAGCAGGGCCGGGGCCAGCTCCATGGAAACTTCCGGCGGCGTGGCCAGGAAGACCAGCGCAAGCTCTTGCTGCTGAACGGCTTCCGGCGTCAGCTCGGCATGGGCCACGGCCTTCGGCCGGCGCAGGGACGGCCCTTCGCCCGTCGCTCGCGATGATCCAGCAGGACGGGCTCGACCTGGCCATGGCGGCTGAGAATGCGTACCAATTCCGCTCCGCTATACCCCCGATAGCCGACGATACCCGCACTGTCATGATTGATTATTCGCTTTGATGAATAATTATACCACCTACCGCTGTCGGTAGTGGTCCCATGCTGTGGGGATTAAATATACAAGCCTGCGTTATCATTGGTTTGCGCGAGGCGCATTTTCTGAAGAACCACTTGACAAGAATAGCGCACGATCTGCGCGCTTGGCCCGCCTGCCTAAATATTCACTTTTCTGGATCTCAGCCACACTCCGGTTTGATTACGTACTTGGCTAAAAGGGACTAAACGAACCAAAATGAAGGTTCGTGGCGAAGAGCGGGAAACAGAAGCCTATCAGCGAAGCAGAGATGGCCCGTCGGCAGGCCGACTCAGAGCGGGACCGGGTTGACTATTTGCGGCGAATCATGGCCGTATTGCCTGAAGAATCGCGCACCGGTCTTTCGCCAAGGGAGATTGCCGTGCTTCTTGTGGGAACCTCCCGGCCTTGCCGGGGTTGGTGACGGCAGATTTATCCGTAGTATTCCCGATGCTGGTTATATCGTGGGCGGCATTTATGTATCTTTGCGCAGAGCCATCCCCGGGGTCGGCTTTTTCGTGGTGTGAGCGCTATTGGTATAACTATTGTGCTTTCGGTAATCGGGATGCGCGCCCTGAGTCTAAAGAGCGCTGCTAGCCATCCAGCCCAGGCAGAAGTTGCCAGAGCGCCCGATGTAAAAGAGACCGCAAGGGAGATCGCAAAGGAACTGGCCACTCTCGACGTGCACCAGCCGGGCAATCCCACGGACCTGACTGACCTTTCTGCTTTTTTAGAACCCGGATTGGGCAGTGATTCCCTCCCTGAATGTCCGGTCCAGGCGGGACAGGTGAGACTGGTTCTGGGGTCGAATGCTTGGCGCAGCAAGGACGGGATGGGGGGACTATTGATGGGAGGGACCGATTTCATTAGGTACACTAAGATCAAAGATCGAGTGGCTATCGACGCCGAGATTCGCAGTCAGGACAAGCAACTCGTTGCTAGCATCCATCACAACGAATTTACCGTCAACCCGAGCAACTATTTCGCTATCGCGCGGCCAGATCGCTCAACCCTTGTTGTGACGGGGAAAGACCCCGAGGATTTCCTGATAGTTCAATACATCCGTTCGGATACTGTGAAAGTATCGGCCTCGCTTCGCCTGGAATCGGGCCAGAGATTTCGCATAAACGACGAAGGATTCACTCTCGATAATTTGCCGTTTTTCCGATTCACCCATGTGTGTTTTACCGACTCGAGCTATTTTGCACTTAACGCGCCAAGGTCACTCCCGTAACTCCGCTATTCCCCGCGCACGCGCCGTGCCGCTCATGCCTCCGGCCTTTTTTATTTCCACGACACCGCCACTACCTTCCCCCACTACCCCGCTGTTCCATGTACACCACCCGCGTGGGGTAGGGCATGTCGATTCGCTCCTCGCGGAAGCGGCGGAGGATGCGCTTGCGTAGTTCGGCGCGGACGGCGAATTGGGCGGCGAATTCGGCTACGTAGTAGCTGAGCGTGAAGATGAGGGCCGATTCGCCGAAGCCGGGGTCGAAGCGAGACGGAAGGGGCGGGATCGGCCAGCATGCCGGGAATTTCGCCTGCGCCCTGGCGCGCCAGGTCCAGTAGCACGCGCTCGACATGGTCGGGATCGCTGTCATAACCTACCGAAACCTGGAGGCTGGCGGACATGCGCTTTTCGGGCAGGTGGAAATTGGTGACGATGGCCTGGGCGAGCTTGGTATTGGGAATCAGGATCACGTTATGGTTGAGCGATTGAATGGTGGTGCTGCGCCAGCCGATGTCGGTGACGTAGCCTTCCTCGTCGGTGTTCAGGCGGATGTAGTCGCCCAGCCGGATCTGGCGCGCAACGGCCACGTAGAAGCCGCTGAACAGGTTGGAGAGCGTGTCCTGCAGCGCCAGAGCCACGGCCAGGCCGCCGACGCCCAAGGCGGTGAGAATGGGGGTGATCTGGAAATCCAGGGACGTCAGGACCAGGACGATCCCCAGCACCACCACGGCAAGCTGGGCCAGCGTCTGGGTGAGGGTGGTGACGGGCAGGGCTCCGGGCACCTGGTCGCCGTAATGCCGCACCATGTCGCCGGCCAGCCGCATGGACATAAGCGTGAGGGAGACGATCCAGAGCACCAGCAGGGTTTTGGCGCTCAGGCTGGTGTAGCGTTCCGGCAGCGCCGAGCCTTGGATGGCCGTGTGGGCGGCGAAGATTACGGCCCAAATCACCATCGGACCACGCAGCGCACCGGACAGGATATGCCCCGGCCGGCTCTTGCTCCGGCCTACCCACGCCCGCAGCGTGCGGAGCACGATGCCCCGGACCGCCATTCCCGCCAGAAACGTGAGCGCAAAAATCACCAGCGGCCAAACCAGCTCCATGGGGTCGTGCCGCAGCGTTTCGATGGCGAGCCGAAGCGTCTGCATATCAACTAGGTTCGCACAAAGGTGCACGATCCCACCTTCCGCCGCGTCAATCTATTGTGCGGATCTGTCTCGCTGTCATGGTGCTGGCGCTGGGCGTGTGCCTGTACGCGGCCGACATGATGACCGCCTTGAACAATGGCTCCGCTTCCGACCTCTACGAGCAGGGGCGCGCGGCGGAGAAGGCCGGCCGCGTGGTGGAAGCCTATCTCCTTTATGCTCAAGCATCTGCCATGGATCCAAGGAACCGGACGTATTGGCAGCACATGCAGGCGGTGCAGGAGCGGGCCAAGGCGAAGGGCAAAGTCCACGACGCCGCCGCCGACCTGGCCGCGGGCAAGCCCGCCCACCCCGCGTATGCCGACGCCACCTTCGAGGACCGGCTGGAAGCGCGCCAGCCGCTGCCGCCCACGCAACTCGAAGCCGCGGGCGGGCGGAAGGATTTCGACCTGCGCGGCGATTCGCGCGAGCTCTTTCAGGGTGTCTCCCACGCCTTCGGCCTGGATTGCGTTTTTGACGGCGACTATGAGCCGGTTCACGCGTTCCGCTTCCGCCTGACGGACGCCGATTACCGCACCGCCCTGCACGCGCTCGAAGCCTCCACCTCGTCGTTCATCGTGCCGCTCACCAGCAGGCTGTTCCTGGTGGTTCACGATACGGCCAAGAAACGCACGGAAATGGAGCCGCACGTGGCGGTGTCCCTGCAAGTTCCGGAAGTTGTGTCGGCCCAGGAATTCAATTCGATGGTAACGGCGGTGCAGCAGACGTTCGCCATCGAAAAGGTCGGGTTCGATTCGCAGACGCACACCGCCATCCTCAAAGGCGCGATCTCGAAGGTGATTCCGGCGCGGGCCATGTTCGAGGAACTGCTGGTGCCGCAGGCGCAGGTGATGGTGGAGGTGAAACTGGTGGAGTTGAGCCGCAACGACACCATCACCTACGGCCTGAATTTTCCCACGCTGCTCTCCCTTACCCCGCTCACCACCTGGCTGAACAATGTCCGACCTCGCTCGCAAGCGGCATAAACGGACTGCTGAGCTTCGGGGCCGGCAAGACCCTGGTCGGGCTGGCGATTACGACTCCTTCGCTGGTGGCGCAGATGTCGGATTCCCTGGGAAAGACGCTTGCTGGCTACCGAACTGCCGGGCATTTCCGGCATGCCCGCCACTTTGCATGTGGGCGACCGTTACCCTATCCCGACCGCGGGGTATTTCGGCAACCTGGGAGGGGCTTCGTCCACGGGCGTGACCGGCAGCACCGGTAGCACAGGGGTCACCGGAACCGGCACCGGCACCAGCGGCACCGCTGCCGGCACCCTGGAGCTGACGCAGAGTTCCGTTTCGTGGACGTATACCACGGACGGGGCAGCGCCCGAAGCGGCCAGCATCACGGTGAGCAGCACGAACAACATCGTGGGCTTTGCCGCCACCGTGGAAAGTTCCAGCCCGTGGCTGATGGTGAACAGCGGCCCATCCGCCTCCGGCACGCTGCCCACCACCCTGACCATTGCGCCCGGGCCGGCGCTCACGTCGCTGGGCACAGGCTCGTACCTGGGGGTGGTGGAGGTGAACGGGTCGGACGGCTCGGTGGCTTACATCAGTGTGGACCTGACCGTCAATGGCGGCGCGCAGGACCTGGCGCTTTCGCCGGGCTCCGTCAACCTGACGAGCGCGGCGGGCGGGCTGGAGGCGCAGCAGGCGGTGGCGGTGACCAGCACCTCCGGCGGAACCCTGTCGGCCAACGCCTTCGGCCCCGGGCTGCTGGCTTCGGTCCCTAGTTCCACCGCCACCGCCAACACGCCGGTGACGATTACCGTTCTGGGCAATCCGGCCGGGCTTTCGGCGCAGAATTACCTCGGGGTTCTGAGCGTTACGGTGGGGGACACGACCCAGGAGATTCCCGTCACCTTCGATGTGGTCGTGAGCGGGAACCTGGTGCTCAGCCAATCGTCGATTCCATGGACCTACACCACCGGCGGCACGCTGCCCTCGGCGACCAACGTGACGGTGTCGAGCGCGAGCAACGGCGTGACCATCACCGCTACGGCATCGAGCGCCAACTCCTGGCTGCTGGTGAACAATGAGACCACCGTCACCGGCGCCCTCCCCGCCAACCTGAGCATCTCGCCGTCATCCGCCCTGTCTACGCTCGGCACGGGCACGTACACCGGCACGGTGCAAATCAACGGGTCGGACGGCTCGCTGGCCTATATCGACGTAAACCTGACGGTGAACGGCGGTGCGTCATCCGGGCTGGTGGTTTCGCCGGACCCGATCACTTTGAGCGCGGCGCTGGGAGGGGCCGCGGTGCAGCAAACCATCAGCGTGACCAGCGCCACGGCGGGAACTTTGAGCGCCACGGTCACCGGCTCCGGGCTGACCGTTACCCTCCCCAGCACCACCACGGTGGATGCGGACACCCCGATCACGGTCACGCTGAACGCCAATCCACCGGGCCTGACGACCAGACCTACACCGGCGACCTGAGCGTGACCGTGGCCGGGGTGACGCAGACCGTGCAGGTGAGCTTCAGCGTGGGCGCGGTGAGCAGCGGGGGCAGCAGCGGCATCAACACCTTCAACATTCCTCCCGCGTTCAACTTCGAAGACCTGGGGCTGAGCCTGAAGATGACCCCCACGGTGCACGGCATGGAAGAGGTGACGCTGGACCTCGATGCCCGTTCAAGCTCCTCACCGGAGCCACGCTCAACGGCCTTCCCGTGATTCGGACCGCGCGCTGAAGTCCACCGTGCGCCTGCCCCTCGGCGAGTGGGCCATGGTTGCCGGCCTGCTCGATACCAACGAGGCGCGCTCCATCGCCGGCCTGGCCGGCCTTTCGCGCGTCCCCTACGTGGGCGCGCTCACCAGCACCCACGAGCACGACAGAGCCTCGACCAGGTGCTGATCCTGATCCACCCGTATCTTCTTACCGCGCCTCCCGGCCAGTTCACCGCGCCGCACACGTTTTACGTGGGCTCCGACGGCCATCCGCTGACGCCGCTGTAGGAGGACGGCGGGATGGGCGCCTTGGAAGGCGGCGCTACGGGAGCCGAGCGTAGACAGGGCGAGGTGTAACTTCCTCTTCTGAATTCTCTTATCATGGAATTTCATGTCCCGAATGCTCGACGAAATCCGGGAACAGCCCGGGGCGTTGGCGCGCACGCTGGCGCGCGAAATGCGGCGGCTGCAGAGTTTCAAGCGGCTGATGCGGAAGAAGCCGCCGCGGCTGGTGGTGCTGGCGGCGCGCGGCACATCCGATAACGCCGCGCTGTTCGGCCGCTACCTGCTCGAAATCACCACCGGAATTCCGGTCTCGATGGCCGCGCCGTCGATTGCCACGCTGTATCAAGCGCCGGTGGATTACCGCGACGCGCTGGTGGTCGCCATCTCGCAATCCGGCGAATCCACGGACACCAACCTGGTGCTGGAGCGCGCGCGGCAGCAGGGCGCGGTGACCATCGGCATTACCAATGAGCGTTCGAGCTCGATGGCGCGGCTGGCGGAGCACACCTTCCTGGTGCACGCGGGCAAGGAGCGCAGCGTGGCCGCCACCAAGACTTACACCGGCCAGATGCTGATTCTCTATCTGCTGGCGCACGCGCTGGGCGGCGGGGTGCGCGAGCGCGACCTGGAACGGCTTCCCGAATTGGTGGAAATGGCGCTGGGCCTGGAACCCGAAATCGCGGCGGCTGGCGGAGCGCTACCGGTTCATGCGCCAATCGGTGGTGGTGGGCCGCGGCCTGAATTACGCCAACGCCTTCGAATTTTCCCTCAAGCTGATGGAGACGTGCTACGTGGTGGCGGAGCGCTTTTCCTCGGCCGATTTCATGCACGGCCCGATCGCCCTGGCCGATCCCAGCCTGCCGGTATTCGCTTTCGCGCCGGCCGGCGTGACCTGGGTATCGGTGGGAGAGACGATGCAGAAGCTGTTCAGCCTGAAGGCCGAAATTCTGGCCATCACGGATGCCGCCAACCGCGAAGTGGATGCGTGCGCCACGCGCGTGATCCGCCTGCCGCGCCGCATCCCGGAAGTGTTGACGCCGATTCCCTACGTGGTGCCGGCGCAGCTTTTCGCGGCGCACCTGGCGGAACTGAAGGGCTTGAATCCGGATCACCCGCGCACGCTGCACAAGGTCACGCTGACGCTGTAGCGGGGTAGTTCGTTGCGCCGCTGGCATGCCTCCATTCGAGAGTCCCTGTCTGGTTTACCTTGCTTCTAAAGCAGGCAAATGGTGTACGGCAGAGGCAAAATTGAACACCGCGAGGCCGTCGAAAATGAGATCTACGCCGAGGGCGAAGCCAATGAACCAGAGGCTCGTTACCCCTATTCGCGAAAGCACCATGACCCCCAATACCACCGAGACGGCTCCCGAGAAGACCGCCCATCCCCAGCGCGGAAACTTCACCATCCCGGAGCCGATCGCCCGGAATAGTCCGCCTACGATGAAGAAGAAGCCGAGTACCAGCGTCAGGCTTTGGGCCCCGGCGACCGGATAGCGAATGAGCAAATACCCGATGAATCCCCGGAACAGGGCGCTGAGCAAATACGGGAAGAATCCACCCCAAGTCCCGATGCGAAACGCCTGAACCAACTGAAGGACGCCGCTGAACAGCAGCAACCAGCCGAAGAATAGAACCGTTGTGAAGGTTGCGGCTACGTCATAGACCACGCATGCCACACCCAGAAGGGTGAGCGCGATCCCCAGAAACAGGAACCAGCTCCAGGATCGGCGAATCTCCTCCAGGCCGGCACTGAGCGGGTTAAGCGGATTATAGACAAAGGTCGACATATTGAATTTCCTTCCTTAGAAGAAAAGTCAGCATGCCTGGTTCCGCTTGCGGCCGTTCAAACGTGTACTCAGCGCCGGGTAGAGGCGTCTCGAACAGCGCCGGAAACGCGCTGCTGCGCACGCACCGCCACTGTGGATCGTGAAGGATTCGGGGGCGAGCCGCCCGGGGCGTCATCCCGATTTGCGCGGCGAGTACTTATTCAGTATTGCGATCAGTTTGCCCGCGGCCTCCGGCGGTTTGGCGCCGCTGCCGAGGATCTCCTTGCCGGTCCAGCGCTGGCCGTACATTGCCTGGTTCTCGTCCAGGTCATTGCGGAGGGTGGCGCCGTCGAGCGAGATCCCGGCGAACGCGCCGCGGGAGCGCGACCAGGAGAGGATCTCGGCACTCATCATGGCATCGGTCTGGGCGGTGGCGTTGCGGCCCACCGGACCGGCGGCGGCGGTGGCGTCGGCGCCGATGGTGAACTTGTCGGTGGTCAGGTGGCGCATGCCGCGCTCGTTCATGACGAGCAGGATGACGTCGCTAGAGGAGACGCCGATCTGGAATCCAACGCTGCCTCCCTCAATGCGGATGGCCGCGGGCGCTCCCCATCCCGGATCATGGGGGTTGCGGCAGACGGCGAAGCCCTTGCCGTATTTTCCGCCCACCACAAACGCGCCCTTCTTGAGCCCCGGCACCAGCACGACGCACTGTGCTTTATCCAGCAGGCCCTGGGGAATCGACTTATCCGGCGATCCCATGATTTCGCTGAACAGGGCGGCCGAGTCGTCCAGCCGCTCGTAAACTTGTCTGGTGGGGTCTTTCGCGAAGCCCGGTACACAACTCAGGGCCGCGAGGGTGAATACAATCCAACGCATGAAACTATGGTACCGCGGCCCCTCAGAGTGGTTTCCGTAACCCGATTTCCGAGCGGTTCGTTTTCGTACTTTAGCCCGGGACTCCCGCCGCGGTGGAAATCCGTGCGGAAATGTGTTTTCTTAAGGTGTCTCTTCCAGAGGAGGATTTCGTATGCATTCGCTGAATCGCTCCGTGTTCCTCGGCCTCTGCCTCGGCGTGCTTTGCTCCGGCCTGGCCTGGGCGGCCGACCGCGTCAAGACCGCCAATGGCGTCATCGAATCGACCACGCAAACGGCTTCCGGCGTTCGCATTTTCAAGGGCATCCCGTTCGCCCAGCCGCCGGTGGGCGACCTGCGCTGGCGCGAACCGCAGCCGGTGAAAAACTGGAAGGGCGTGCGCAAAGCCGGACCAGTTCGGCCCGCGCTGCATGCAGCGCACCGGCCCCGGCTCCGATTACTGGTTCCGCAGCAACGGCATGAGCGAGGACTGCCTGTACCTGAACGTGTGGACGCCGGCCAAATCGGCCCGTGAGCGGCTGCCGGTGCTGGTGTACATTTTCGGCGGCGGTTTCCAGAACGGCGACGGCTCGGAGCCGCGCTACGACGGCGAGAACATGGCCGGCAAGGGCATGGTGGCGGTCACGGTGAATTACCGGCTGAACATTTTCGGATTCTTCTCCCACCCGGAATTGACGAAGGAATCGCCGCACCACGCGTCCGGCAATTACGGTCTGCTGGACCAGGCGGCGGCGCTCGAATGGGTGGAGCGGAACATCGCGGCGTTCGGCGGGGATCCGCAGCGGGTGACGATGGCGGGTGAATCGGCGGGCTCGATTTCGGTGAGCGCGCTGATGGCTTCGCCGCTGACGCGCGGCCGGATTGCCGGCGCGATCGGGGAAAGCGGCGGGCTGATTGCGCCCACCACGCCGCCGCATCCGCTCGCCGAAACGGAGCAGGACGGCGTCAGGTTCGGCACGGAGGCGGGAGCGGCATCGCTCGCGGCGCTGCGGGCCATGACGGCTGAGCAGATTCAGGCGGTGCTGGCCAAGGGCCAGGGGCAGGGCAGGGGGCAGGGCCGGGGATTGCGCTTCAGCGTCAACCTGGACGGCTATTTCCTGGCGCGCACGCTGCCCGAGATTTTCGCGGCCGGCGAACAGTCCAAGATTCCGCTGCTGGCCGGAACGAATTCCGAGGAGCAGGGCGCGCGCAGCGTGCTGCAAGGGGCCGAACCGACGGCGGAGGCTTTCGCGGCGGCGGTGAAGAGGCTGTACGGCGAGCACGCGGACGAAGTGCTGAAGGTGTACGCGGCGTCCACGCCGGAGGAGGTTCTGGAGGCGGCCACCCACCTGGCGAGCGCGCGCTTCATTGCGTACAGCACCTGGAAGTGGACCGAACTGCAGATGAAGACCGGCGGCAAGCCGGTGTACCGCTACTATTACGCGCATCCGCGGCCGCGCTTCCTGGGCAATGAGGCCACGCCGGCGCTGCCCGGCCCCGCTCCCGACCCGGCGCGCGGCGCCGCCCATTCCGCCGAAATTCAATACGCCATGGGCAATATCCCGATCGACCCGCGCTACGCCTGGGAACCCGCGGACCAGAAGGTGTCCGAAACGTCTTGCAGGCGTACTTCGTGAATTTCATCAAGACCGGGAATCCCAATGGTTCCGGCCTGCCGGAATGGCCCGCATACAGGGCCGAGGCCAGCTATCCAGCGGATGCGCGTGGACGTGGACTCGCACGCCGAGCCGGAACCGCATCGCGACCGCTACCTGGCGCTGGATGCGATCTACGCGAAGCCGTAGCAGCTTACGCTCGCGGCCCGGACCGGAAGCAGCGGCGACCGCATCGTGGTCGTGCGACAATACCCCAAAAGGAGACCCGTTTGTCACCGATTCGATCCAGCATTCTGGTTTTCGCCGCTCTACCGTTCTTGATGCCCTCCGCCGCGCTGGCGCAGAGAGGACCGCGCCCAGCGACGGAAGAAACACCGGCGGCGGCCCAGCCGCAGCAGAGGCCGGCCCCGATTCCCGCGGAGACCACCTCCGCCACCGACCACGAGATGACGCTCGCCGGAAAGCCGCTGCGCTACACCGCGACCGCCGGAACCCTGCACATAAATGGCGATGACGAACAGCCGAATTGCAGCATTTTTTACGTGGCCTACACGCTCCGCGGGGTAACCGACGCGCGCACGCGGCCGGTGACCTTCCTGTACAACGGCGGACCCGGATCGGCCAGCCTGTGGATGCACATGGGCTCCTTCGGCCCGGTGCGCGTGGTTACGGCCAGCCCGGAAGCCACATCTCCCGCTCCCTACCAACTGGTGCCGAACCAGTACACGCTGCTGGACCGCACCGACCTGGTGTTCATCGACGCGCCGGGCACGGGTTATTCGCGGCCCATCGGTAAAGGCACGATTCGGGATTTCGCCGGCACGGACCAGGACGTGCGCGCGTTCGCCCGTTTCATCGAGCGGTATGTGGGGGTCAACCACCGCTGGAACTCGCCCAAATTCCTGTACGGCGAATCGTATGGGACCACGCGCTCGGCGGCATTGGCCGATGCGCTGCAAACCGACGGCATCTCGCTCAACGGCGTGGTGCTGATGTCCACCATCCTGAACTACTTCACGCAGGCGCCGGGCAGCGACGCCATCTTTATCGGCAACCTGCCCTCCTATGCGGCAATCGCGCTGCATTATGAAAAAGTGGCGCATCCGGGCAAGGACGAGAAGGCGTTCCTCAACGAAGTGCGCGCTTTTGCGCGCGGGCCGTATTCGGAAGCCCTGGCGCAGGGCCACAACCTGCCGCAGGCGCAGCTCGATGCCATTGCCGCCAAAGTGGCGGGCTACACCGGGCTTAGCGTGCAGTTCGTGAAGGAAGCCAATCTGCGCATCAGCCCCACGCGCTTCCGTAAAGAGCTGCTGCGCAGCCAGCGCGAGATTATCGGCCGCTACGATGCGCGCTTCGAAGGCACCGATACCGACGCCGCCGGCGAGAACCCCGGCTACGATCCCTCCGACACCGGTATCTCCGGCGCTTACGTTTCCGCCCTGCACGACTACCTGGATCGCGAATTGAAATACACGTCGCAGGAAACCTACCTGCCCTCCGGCAATCTGAACCAGATGTGGGACCACACCCACCGTCCGCCGGGGGCGAACGGGTTCGGGGCGGCGGCGGGCGGCGGCCGCGGCCTGCGCGACGCCTACGTGGCAGGCGACCTGGCCGACGCCATGCGCAAGAATCCGCACCTGAAGGTGTTTTCTGCCAACGGCCTGTACGATCTGGCCACGCCGTTTTTCATCACGGAATTCGACCTGGCGCACATGAACCTGGAACCCAGGCTGCGCGCCAACATCACGTTTGGCTATTACCACTCCGGCCACATGATTTATCTGAATCTGTCGGCGCTGGAGGAGTTGCGGAAGGACCTGGACACTTTCTATTCGAGCGCCGCGGGATCCACCGCGCCGCCGAGCACGGGTTCGGGTCTGCAGTAGAACTTCGGATGAACCCGTAGCGCAAGCTTCCAGCTTGCCATGCCGGCATTCGTGCCGGCATACGTACGCCGGAGCACGTATCCACGTCCTTTGCGGCCACGCGTCTGCGACCGGGGAATGCCGGCTCGGAAGCTCGGTATGGCCGCCTGGAAGCCGGCGCTACGGGAGGCCGGCAGAGGGCGGAATCAGCGCAATTGGGCCAGAAGCTCGCGGACGGCGGCGTCGAGCTGGGAGTCCTTACCGGTGTAAGATTCGCCGATGGGACGCGACACGGGTACGTCGACTGGACGCGGGTTGTTCTCCATCCGCTTGCCGTCGGCGCCGGTGATGAGGGTGCCGGGCATGCGCATGGAGGAGCCGTCGATCAACTGCATGGTGCCGGTGTAGACGATCCAGCCGGCGGTCGGCTCGCCCACCACTTTGCCGAGCTTGAGTGCCCGGTAGCCCTCGGTGAAATCCTCGGCGTCGGAGAGGGAGTGCTGGTTGACCACCAGAATGGTGGGCAATTCGAGCGAACGCTGGCCGAGCTCGGTGCGGGCGGGGGCGGGCGGGCCGCCGCGCTGGGTCATGGTGAGATACGGGCGGCGGGAGAGGACGTCGAGCGCGTACGCGTTGACGAAGCCGCCGTTGTTGTTGCGGATATCGATGACCACGCCCTGGCGCGAGCGATTTTCGGAGTCGAGGTCCAGATAGAGCCGGGTGAGCGCCTCCTCCGACATATCGCGCATGTGGATATAGCCTAGCTTGCCGCCGCTGATGCGGGCGACGTAGGCGCGGTTGTCCTCCACCCACTTGCGGTAAATCTGGTCGGCGAGGGAGGCGACGGGCTGGACGGCGACGTCTTTGCCGCCGACGTTCAACTCCACGCGCTTGCCGGCTTTGTGTTCCAGCAATTCATCCAGGTTGACGTGCGGACCGACGGCGGCGCCATCCACTGCGCGCAGCTCTTCGCCGGGCTGGATTTTGGCGAGCGCGGCGGGGGAATGCGGGAGCACAGCGGTGATTTTGAGCGCGCCGGAGCGCTCGTATTCGGCGCGGTCGAACGTGAGGCCGAGCTGGCCGACGGAGCCGCGACCGGCGGCGGCTTCGGCGTTGGGCGCGGACACGCCGGAGTGCGAGGAGTTCAGCTCGCCGATCATCATGCGGAGAATCCGGCGCATCTCGTCCGGGGTGCGGCAGCCTTCGATGAGCGGGGCGTAGGTTTGGCGGACGGCGTTCCAATCGGCGCCGTTGAAGTGGGGCTCCCAGAAGCCGTCGCGCTGGCCGGCCCAGGCCTGCTCGAAGACCGCGATTTTCTCCTCCTGGAAATCGACATCCATTTCGCCGGTGACGTTGACAGCGCGGGACTGGCGGGATTCCACGGTGAGGGCCTGGACGCGGCCGCCTTCGAGAAAATAGATTTCGCGCGAATCGCGGGAAAACTGGGCGCGGGTTTTCATGCCGGGGGTGGTGGTCAACTGGCGCGCGCCGCGGGTTGAGCCGCCGCCGCGACCGCCCCGTCCGCCGGCGCCACCGGACGGTTGGGTTTCATCGAGGGGATAGAGGTACAGGTTGGCCTGGCCGCCGACAGTGGCGGCAAAGAGGAGCGATTTGCCATCCGGGCTGATCTCCGGATTCGAGACCGGCAAGCCGATGGGGAGCATGGAGACGCGCTCGCGGATGCCGGCGAAGTCGATTTCGACCTTGGGCGGCGGGGCGGGAGCGGCATCGGCGTTGGCCGCGCCGCGCCCGCGTCCGCCGCGGCCGGAGGCGGGTTCGGGCTTGAACAGGTCGTCGAAGCGCTCCTCGGCGAATTTGGGCTGGCGGGGGACAAGGTCCACGCGGGCCACTTGCGGGGTTTCGGTGCGCTGGCTGGTTTCATAGAGGAGGAACTTGCCGTCGGGGCTCCACTGGACGGAGTTCACGTTGGTATCGGCGAGGAATGTGACGGGGCGGCCGGCGCCGCCGGCGGCGGGAATGACGTAAATGTTGCGCAGGCCGCGCGGTTCGGTGGCGGCGTAGGCGATCCACCGGCTGTCGGGCGACCAGGCAAAACCGCTGCCGCCGTAGCCCCCTCCGCCTCCGCCGCCGAGGAAGCCGGAAGCGAGGACGCGCTCCTGTTTGGAATCGAGATCGAGCACCCGCAGTTCCTTGCGGTCGCGGATGAAGGCGAGGGATTTCCCGTCGGGGGAGAATTTGGGGCCGGCGTCGGAGTGGGAGTCGGAAGTGAGCTGGGTTTCGGCGCGCTTGAGGAAGTCGTAAAGGTAGACGTGGTTGATGGCGTCGCGGAGGCCGAGGTAAGCGGCCTTGGTGGAATCGGGCGACCAGGTGACGGCGGTTTCGGGGCTGGGGGTGCGGGTGACGCGGAGGGCCTGACCGCCATCCTGGGCGGAGGCGGCGAAGATTTCACCGTGGGCGATGAGGGCGATCTTGCGGGAGTCGGGGGAAAGAGCGAGATCGTTGAACTGGGTGAGGCTGAGGTGCGAAATCTCGGGGCTGGCGGGCGCGCCGACGAGTTTAATCGGCAGGACATAGGCCTCGCCGCGCCTGGTGTCGAGCTGCCAGATTTTGAAATCGCGCTCGAACACGATGGCGCTGCCGTCGTAGGCGATGGAGGGCCAGAGAACGCGGCCGGAGGTAAACCGGGTGACCTGGCGCGGCTTGCCGCCCGGCGCCACGGCCCAGATGTTCTGCGCGCCGCCGCGGTCCGACATGAAATAAAGCTGCTTGCTGTCGGGCGTCCACATGGGCCAGGCGTTGCGGCCGTTGAGATCGACGATGCGCTCGTAGACGGGTTGAGAACCTTCCTTGCGCAGCCAGATTTCGGATTCATCCAGATGGCTGTGGCCGTTGCGCCACCACTGCGAATCGCCGACGCCGCGGGCGGCGAAAGCGAGGGTCGAGCCATCGGGCGCGGGGGCGGCCTGGAACTCGTTGGTGAAGCGGTCGGCGGTGACGGGCATGGGCGTGCCGCCCTCGGGGCTGACGCGGTAGATGTCGTTCTTGCGGCCGACGTCGTTGGTGCCATTGGAGAAGTAGATCCATTTGCCGTCGCGGGACCAGCCGTCGAGCTGATCCAGGCCGTCGTCGAAGGTGAGGCGCTTCAGTTCGCTGGTGGCGATGGTGAGGACGTAAATATCGCCGTTGCCGGTGCGGGTGGAAACGAAGGCGAGCCGCGCGCCATCCGGCGAATAGAGCGGGCGGGTTTCGTCGGCGGGATTGGAGACCAGGAGGTGGGCCTCGCCGCCCTTGGCGGGAGCGACCCAGATATCGCCGCCTGAAACGAAGGCGATCTCGGGCCGGGTGGGGCAGAGGGCCGGCTCGGTGAGATAGGGGATGCCGGCGGCGGAAGCGGACACAGCGGCAGCGCAGAGTAGTACGGCAAGTCGCATGGAGATCATGGTAGCTCAGGCGAGGTGCTACAGCGGCTGCCGCGTGATTTAATGTCTTATACATGCCAGTTTCCTTGAAAAACCAATCCGCGCTGGTCATCGGCGCATCGAGCGGTATCGGCCGTGAAACCGCGGTTCTCCTGGCCCGCGAAGGCGTCCGCGTTCTGGCGGCGGCCCGGCGGCAGGAGCGGCTGGAACAATTGCGCGACCAGCTCGCGCGCGAGAGCCACACCATCGAAATCGCCGTTGCCGACGCGGCCGACGCGGCGCAAATGTCCGATCTGGCCCGCCGCGCGCCTCGCCAGCTTCGGCAAAATCGACATCATGGTTTACGCCACCGGGACCAACACTCCCGAACGGGCCCTGACGCGCCTCACGCCTCCCATTTGGGATATGCTGGTCACGGTCAACCTGAGCGGCGCATATTACGCGACCGCGGCCGTGCTGCCGTCCATGCGCGCGGCGGGCGCCGGCCACCTGATCTACATCTCCTCGATTTCCGGCCTGGTCCCCGATATTTCCGGAGCCGCCTATCAGGCCAGCAAGCGCGGCCTGCTGGGCCTGGCCGCACGCCATTCGCGTGGAGGAAAAGGATCACGGCATCCGCACCTGCGTCATCTGCCCCGGCCTGGTGGAAACGGAAATTCTGGAGAAGCGCCCGTTCAAAACGCCTCCCGACCTGATCGCCAAGGCACTGCAGCCGGAAGACGTGGCGGAAGCGGTGTTGGCGGTGGCCAAACTGCCGCCGCGCGCCTCGGTGCCGGAAATGCAGCTGCTGCCGACTCTGATCTGAACGAGGGCCGGCGCGTCCACGGGGCCTGTATGATAGAGGCAGGATTTCCGGTATGAGAAACTGCTTCCGCGCCGCGCCGGTTCTGGCCGTGGCCGCACTTGCGTGGCTGGCGCTGGCGCAGGATCCCGGCCGGCCCCCGGGCGGCAGAGCTCCGGCCGATACGGATGCTTCGCAAGACCTGCGTTTGCCCAACGGCAAGTCCCAGCGCGATGAAATTCTGAAGGCGGAGCGCGATCAGAATATGAAGGACGCCGCGCAGTTGGTCACGCTGGCGCAGGAACTCCAGTTGGAAATCGAAAAGAACGACCGTTTCGTCCTTTCCCTTTCCACCCTGAAGAAAACCGATGATATCGAGAAGCTGGCTAAGAAGATCGGTTCCCGCATGCGCCACAATTAGCCTGCTCGCCGGCTCCTGCCTGGCTTCGACGCCGGCGCTGGCGCTGGTGGACGCGGCGGGCGCGGCGCGAATGGCAGGCGGTAGCGAAAGACGCGGGCTGGCGCGTGATCACCGCCGCCGCGGCCGATAATCCCGATGCGCGCGTCCAGGCGTTGGCCGCGGCGGCCGAACAGGCTATCCAAAACGGCGCCGATCCGGCGCGCATTTACCTGGCCGGACGCGGCGCCGCCACGGCGGCCGTTTTTTATACCATCTCCCGCGTGCCCGACCTCTGGGCCGCCGCCATTGCCATCGACGGTTCGCCCCAGCCGGCGGTGGAAACGGGCCGGCTTTTCGCCGCCAATTTCGCCACCGTCCCGCTGCTGTGGGCCAGCCAGGCGGCGGGAGACCAGGCGCTGGCGGCGAATCTGAAGAGTATGGGCATAAACCTGGAATGGCGCTCCACCGCCGGTCTCAGCGACCGCGCCGTGCTGGAATGGCTGGCCCAACACCGGCGCGAGCCGTTCCCCGGCCAGGTGGATTGCGAAACCAACACCCCAACCTTCGCCCGCTGTTTCTGGATCCAGCTCACGAAATTCGACGCCGGCGAGCGCAACGACATGCTGCGCTCCACCCGGCTCCAGGGCGGCTCGGGAGCGGCCCTCGCCCTCGGGGCTTTCGGCTACCGCGCCGATGAGCCTGGCCCCGGTGTGCTGGTGGCTAAGCTGCCGGATGGCTATAGCGGCCCGCTCAAGACTGGGGACCGCATCGTGGCGCTGGAGGGCCGCCCCGTCGAAAACGCGCGCGCCTATATCGAAGTGATGGGCAAGTACACCGAAGAGAAGCCGGTGGTCGCCATGATCCAGCGCGGCAGGCAGCGCATCCGCATGGAGACCCGTATCGTGGTGCCGCCGCGGGATTCCATGGTCACCGCCCGCGTGCAGGCGCAATTCGTGCCCGCCGACCGCGAAATCCAGATCGTCAGCCGCACCGTCACCGAAATGCGCGTCACCATCCCGCCCGCATGGGCCGCGGACAGCAAGCTGTTCTGGAACGGGCTGGCGCTGGAAAAAATCGACGGGCCCGGCTGCTTCGTGCTGACCGAAGAGAAGGAGCTGCTCCATGCCGCGCGCTGCCCGTAGCCCGCGACGCTGCCACTGGGCGTCCGACGAGCTGTCCATCGCCTATCACGACACCGAATGGGGAGTGCCGCTGCACGACGACCGCCTGCTGTTCGAGTTCCTCCTGCTGGAGGGCGCGCAGGCCGGGCTGAGCTGGACCACCATCCTGCGCAAGCGGGCCAATTACCGCGCCGCCTTCGACCGTTTCGACGCCGCGAAAATCGCCGCGCTACGACGAGCACAAGCGCGCTGCCCTGCTGGCCGACGCCGGTATTGTGCGCAACCGGCTCAAGATCGCGGCGGCCATCGCCAACGCCCAGGCGTTTCTGGCGGTGCGGGAGGAGTTCGGCAGCTTCGACAGTTATATCTGGAGCTTCGTCGGCGGGCGGCCGATGCAGAACTCCTGGCGCGCGATGACGCAGGTGCCGGCCAAAACCGCTCAATCGGACGCCATGAGCCGCGACCTGTCACGGCGCGGCTTCCGTTTCGTCGGTTCGACCATCTGCTACGCCTTCATGCAGGCCACGGGAATGGTGAACGACCACCTGGTGGGCTGCTTCCGCCGCCGGGAGGTGGAATGCGGCCGTTGACCCGTGGCGAGCTCGACCGGCGCCTGCTGCGCGCCCCCAAGAGCGAGCAGCGCGATGCCGCCTTCCGCAAGGCCATCCGCCAGATTCCGCGGGGGAAAGTGGCCACGTACGGACAGGTGGCTGCGGCCGCCGGTTATCCGCTGTATCACCGCCACGTGGCCGCCCTGCTGCGCAAGAGCGGCGGCACGCTGCCCTGGCAGCGGGTGGTGGGCGCGGGCGGCCAAATCAAGCTCAGATTGGAAGCCGGCCTGGAACAGCGCACGCGCCTGGCCCTGGAGGGTGTCCGCTTCATCGGCAAACACGTGGACATGGCCGCACACCAGCATCGCTTCCGCACGTGGGATTTCGATTGAGGGAAGCCGGCGCTACGGGTGGGCGAGCGGCTGGAACACGGGATCGTGGCTGGTTCCGCCGATGGTGAAGGGAATGGCCGTGCCTTTCGGGCCGGTGAGACCCCGTATGCCCGACATGGTGAAATGCAGCCCTCCGTTGGGAGTGATGGTGCCGCTGCCGCTCAGTTCGCCGAGGCCGGCAATATCGGTCACCAGGTTGTGGACGCCGATCCCGTTCCCGGTGCTTTCGAGAGTGCACTTCCAGGAGAGGATTTCGGCGCTGTCGTCGAGCTCCTGCGCGTCGAGACCCGACACCGCCTCCATCCGCTGCGAAAGATAGAAATGGTTCAGGTGCGTGTCGTCCACGCTGAGGGGGCCGCTGATGCTGGGATGGTCGATGGGGCCCTGCAACTGGAGGTTCGATACCACGTCGCCTCCTTCCAGCCCGGCTCCCGGGGGAAAGCTGATGCCCAAGGCCGGCAGAAACTGGGCCAGTTGCGTAACCGGAGCTCCGCGCAACGAGAGATTCAAGTCGAGCTGCACGGAATTGCCGGCCGTGTCGTACCTGCCCAGCAGCGAAGCCATGCCTTTGGCCACGCCGAGATCGCACTGGCTGAGTACGCCGGAGTGAGTATCCAGATCGTGCCGCAGCGTAAACACCGCTTCCAGGGGGTCGGCGGCGCCCCGGCCGGCCCGCGACAATTTCAGCTTGGAGGAGGTCGCCTGCCCGTTGAAATCCACGGTTCGGCCGTTGGATTCGAGCGAGCCATCGACGGAAAGCAGTCCGCCCAGGCCGGATATGGCTCCGCCCATTGTCCATTCCGACAGGTCGAAATCCTTCAGGTCGATCAATGCGCTCATCGGCAGAACCGGCTTTCCCTCGTCCCAGCCGATTGGGCCGGCCTCTCCCTTCATCTTCAGCTTGCCGCGGCTCATCAGGGTCCCGGAAAGCGTAAAGGCCGAGGCTGTCTGCAATTCGGGCTTCGTAATGCTCAGATCCAGGTCATGAAGCTGCAGAATTTCCGCATTCTCGGTCTCGACACCCAACTGGCCGCCGGTGACCTCCAGGGCCGGCGGCGCGAAATTCGCGTGCGTGCGGCTGGCCGCGTTGATCAGGCTGGAGTAATTCCACCTGCCTTGCGCATCCTGTTTCAAAACGATGGTCGGACTATCGAAGGCGATGCGCGTCGGTTCCGGGTCCCGGCCGAACACCATGGGCCAGAACGGGACATCGAATTCCACCGACCGCGCCTGCAAAAACGGGACGCTGCCGAAGCCGGGGTCCTCCGCAATCACCAGATCGCTCCCCACCAGGGCGCCATGGCGCAGGGAATAGCGCAGGGCGCGCAGTTCGACGTGCCGGCCGGTCATCGCCGCAAGGCTGCGCTCCAATTGCGGGCGCAGCCGGTCCGCCCGGACCAGCGTGGGCAGGCCGAACAGAACCATGGCGGCGAATGCCAGAATTACGCCGGCGAGACGCACGAGAATCCAGGGATTCACCCGCTTGCGGCGTTTCCGGCCAGCCCTTCCCGGCGGGCGCTCGCCTGCCAAAAAGTCGTCCTGCACCGTACTTCGCCGTCTCAATTCGCCCATTGTGGTGGATCCTTTCGAGTATACCCATTTGCGATGGAGGTGCGGTCTGCGCTATCCTAAAACTCGAACGCTCTCAAAGGATTCGATCTCAGCTCAAGATGGCCAACACGTATTCCGCGCTGAAGCGGGTGCGCCAGACGGAACGGCGCACGGAATTTAACCGTCAGAATAAGACCCGGCTGCGGCACCAGATTCGCGCCATGCGGCGCGCCTTGACCGCCAAGGATCCCAAGGCCGCGGCCGACCTGCTGCCCAAGACCTTTTCCGTGATTGACGCATCCGCGAAAAAGGGCATCATCAAAAAGAACACCGCCGCCCGTTACAAGTCCAAGCTGCACCTGCGCGTCAAAGCGCTCGCCAGCTAGCGCCGGTGTAGCGATATCAGGAACGGCGCGGCGCCCGTTAGGACCTGACAGGAAATACGGGTTCCAGATGCCTGCAAGCGCCCCCCTGGGGTCGCGCGCCTGGTACGGTTATTCCTGAACGGGCTCTTACCGCTTTCGGAGAGTGAGCAGGAAGGCCTCCGCCAACCCCGCGGAAGCGCGCATCGTCGGCTGCACGAATCGTCGCCGCAAGGCGTAATGCAGGCGGTATGCGGGCAGCAGAACCAGCCTTTCCGCCAGCCGGCTGCGGTAGACCTCGTGGTAGGGGCAGTAGGGGCACCAGAAGACGTCCGTCACCCGGTCTTCCGGCAGCATGGCGATGTAGTCCGGAGCGCTGAATTCGGTGCGGAAGGGCAGGTCCGACGGAGGTTGGCGGCCCAGCAGCCCCTTCGCCCATGCCTTGACCGGCCGCGGCAGCAGCAACGGTGCCAGCTTCCACGGCGCGAACATTCCGTAAGTCAGGTACAGGACGTGCGAAGGCATCCGCGGCACGACCACCGTGAACAGGTATCCGCCCGGCTTGAGCAGGCGCAGAATTTCGTCCAGCACCGGTTTGGGGTCGTCAAAGTGTTCGAGCAGCCCCATGCTGTAGACGCAGTCGTAAGCTGCCGTGTCCAGTCCCGTCCGCCGCGCATCGGCCACCACGGTGCGCGGGGCCGCCAGGCCCTCCCGCGCGAAATTGCGCCGCGCCACTTCCAGGCCGGCGGGGCTGTAATCGAGCAGCGTCACGTCGCAGCCGCGGCTGGCCAGGTACATCGAAGTGGTGCCGCGCCCCGCGCCCACTTCGAGATACTTGCCTTTCCCCCGGGACCGCCGGATGTACGGCCAGATGTCTTCAAAATAGCAGCGCTGCCGGAAGGCATGGATATTCCGCGGAGTGCCGCGGGTAAAGAGCTGGACTTCATCGGCCGGAAGCGAGGACCAGGCCGAATCCCAGAGTTCCAAGCCGGGTCGCGCGGCTGCCTGGCTCATTGCGGCTGCTTGGCTTTGGTTCATTAGCGGCTCCGTGGACTTACACTTCTTCGAGGGCCCATTCGGTCCGTGGGTTCAGGATCCCGCCCTGGCCGTACGTGGCGCCGGCCACGTCCAGGTGGAGGACGTCGGAAACGTAGCGCTCGGTGGAATGCGCGCCGGAGAGGCGGGCGCGGAAGTAAATGGTATACAATCCCGGTTCCAGCCAGAGCGTCGGCCATTTCAGGCGAAGGCGGTAGGTGCCGCGCCAGCTGTCGCGGCTGCTCAACTCGGCGTGGTCGATGCGTGCCATGGCGATGCGGCGTTGGTACATGTCTTCGAGAATGCACCAGATCATGAAGCCGGCAATGTCGGCCTCCACGCGCATGGTGGCCTCCACCTCGAAGGCGTCTTCCTGGGCGATGGTGCGGCCGCGATGGGAAACCAGCCGCGGCATGCTGATGCCGCCGCGCTCGATGCCGGCGCCGTTGCTTTCCTGGAGTTCCGCACCCATCCGATGGTAGGCCTCGATGCTGCTGCCCACGTCGCCGTCCGCCACCAGCGCGCCGCGGTCGAGCACGATGCCGCGGGTACACAGGGAGCGGATCGCTCCCATGTTATGGCTGACGAACAGGATGGTGCGGCCCTGGCGCGCCACGTCGCTCATCTTCCCCAGGCATTTCTTCTGGAAGGCCATGTCCCCCACCGCCAGCACCTCGTCCACAAACAGGATCTCGGGCTCCAGGTGCGCGGCCACCGCGAACGCCAGCCGCAGATACATGCCGCTCGAATAATGTTTCACCGGCGTATCGATGAACTTCTCCACCTCCGCGAAGGCGACGATGCTGTCGAACTTACGCGCGATGTCGGCGCGCTTCATGCCCATGATGGCGCCGTTCAGGTAAATGTTCTCCCGCCCGGTCAGCTCGTTGTGAAAGCCGGTGCCGACCTCGAGCAGCGTGCCCACGCGGCCGTAAATGTCGGCCATCCCCCCGGTCGGCTCGGTGATGCGGGCCAGCACCTTCAGCAGGGTGCTCTTGCCGGCGCCGTTGCGCCCGATTACGCCGACCACCTCTCCGGCCCCGATTTCAAAGCTGACGTCGCGCAGCGCCCAGCACTCGTTATCCTCGGTCTTGCGCGGGCGATGACCGGCGCCCCGGCGCAGCATGCGCACGGGCTTCAGGGCCGCTTCGGAGATGGTATCCCGAAGCGTGCGGTAGGCCGGCTGCTTCTCCCCCACGTGGTATCGCTTGGTGAGATTGCGCGCAACAATCGCGCTGGTGTTGGCAGGCACTCACTATCGGTACCAATCCGTGTCGCGCGCCGTCAATATCTTACGGTAACCGGGCGCACAGGAACCCGGTCTCCGTGCGGTTGCGTTCTCCGCGGCTGTGCTTGCGCGCGCGGTTACTTCCGGGAAGCGCGGCCGGCGCTTGATGATACGCTGGAATTTCTATGAAGATTTCGGAAATCGCGGCCCGGCTGGGTTGCCGGCTGGAAGGCGACGGCGAACTGGAAATCAGCGGGGTGGCGGGCATGGAGCACGCCGGCGCCGGACAGCTCACCTTTCTGGCCAATCCCAAATACGCGCCCAAGGTGAAGCACACCCGGGCCAGCGCCATCCTGGTTGCGGAGCCGCTGGCCGGCATCGATCGCCTGCCTGGTCTCGGACAATCCCGTACCTGGATTTCGCCCGCGCCCTGGCGCTGTTCTACCAGCCGCCGCGGCCGGCGCCCGGGAGTTCATCCGCTGGCATACGTGGCGCCGACCGCGGTCATCGGCGAGAACTGCTCCATCGGGCCGTTCGCCGTGGTCGGCGAGCGCGTGCGCATCGGCCGCAACGCCGTGCTGCATCCGCACGTGGTGATCTACGAAGGCGCCGAAATCGGCGACGATTTCCTGGCCCACTCCCACGCCGCGGTGCGCGAGTTCTGCCGCATCGGCAATCGCGTGATCCTGCAGAACGGCGTGGTGGTGGGCGGCGACGGCTTCGGATTCGCCAAGCGCGCCGACGGCACCCACTAGAAGATCGTGCAGTCCGGCGTCACCGTGATCGAAGACGACGTCGAGGTGCAGAGCCTCACTTCGGTGGACCGCGCCACGGTGGGCGAAACGCGCGTCAAGCGCGGCGCCAAGATCGACAGCCTGGTGCAGGTGGGGCACGCCTGCGTGGTGGGCGAGGACAACATCATCTGCGCGCAGACCGGCCTGGCCGGCAGCACCGTTCTGGAGCGCAACGTGCTGCTGGCCGGACAGGTGGGATCTTCCGGGCATCTGACGGTGCACGAAGGCGCCATCGTCTACGCGCAAAGCGGCATCGGCGGCGATGTCGCGGCCGGAGCGCGCATCTCCGGCTCGCCCGCCTTCGCCGCCGAACGAATGGCTGCGCGCCATCACCGCCTTTCCCAGGCTGCCCGAATTGCTGAAGACCGTGCGCGAATTGAAGAAAAGAGTCGATGAGCTAGAGCGGAAGCAGAATGTCGAGTGCAAACGAACTGCCCAATCATCCCGAGAAGCCGGACGCCGTCCGGTCGCGTATCTGAACGAGAAGTTTCTGAACAGCCCGGATGCCCGCGCGCTGCGCATCCTGGCCGAGTTCCTGGAGCCGCTGGCGCACTTCCGCCGCGAAAAGATCCGCGACACGGTGGTGTTCTTCGGCTCCGCGCGCATGCGCGAAGACGGGCCGCTCGACGGAATACTACGAGGACGCGCGCACGCTGGCGCGCATGCTGACGGAATGGGCGGAGCAGTTCACCAACAGCACCTACCGCTTCGTGGTCTGCTCCGGCGGCGGGCCGGGCATCATGGAAGCCGCCAACCGCGGCGCCTCCGAAGCCGGCGGCAAGACCATCGGGCTGAATATCGGCCTGCCGTTCGAGCAGTTCCCCAACCCCTACATCACGCCGGAGCTGAGCTTCGAGTTCCACTACTTCTTCATGCGCAAGTTCTGGTTCGCGTATCTGGCCAAGGCGCTGGTGGTGTTTCCCGGCGGGTTCGGCACCCTGGACGAGATGATGGAGATGCTGACGCTGACGCAGACGCAGAAGCTGGCCAAGAAGATGACCATCGTGCTCTACGGCTCCGAGCTACTGGAAGGAGATCATCAACTTCGACGCGCTGGTGAAGTACGGCATGATCTCGCCGGAAGACCTGGATCTGTTCCAGTACGCCGACGATCCGCAGACCGCGTTCGAGATTCTGAAAGCCGGCCTGATGACCTATGCCGCGCAGCCGGACACGCCGGAGATGCCGGCCATTTCGAAATCGCGCAACCCGCAGAAACCGGCGGGCACGGCGTGATGTTCCGCCTGGAGGTGGCGCCGGGGCTGGAGCTCCGGCAGCTCGCCATGTCGGACGCGGCGGAAGTCTATGCGCTGGCCGACCGGAATCGCGCCTACCTGCGCCAGTGGCTGCCGTGGGTGGACCGCACCCATTCGGCCGCCGACATCCGCGATTTCATTGCCGCGCGCCTCGAGCAGTACGAAGCCAGCCAGGGCCCCAACGCGGGCATCTGGCTGCGCGGCCGCCTCGTGGGCAGCGTGGGCTGCCATCCGATCGACTGGAACAACTGGCATTGCAGCATCGGCTATTGGATCGACGGGTCCCACCAGGGCAAGGGAATTATGACGCGCTGCTGCGCCGGCCTGCTCGAATACCTGTTCCAGGAAACCGGGTTGCACCGGGTGACCATTCATTGCGGCACGGAGAACCACAAGAGCTGCGCCATCCCGCGGCGGCTCGGCTTCACCCGCGAAGGCGTGCTGCGCGAGGCCGAGTGGGTGAACGACCATTGGATAGACCTGGTGGTCTGGAGCATGCTGGAGCGGGAGTGGGCCAACGTGCGGATCTCATTCGCGGCCGCGCGCGATTGAGCGGAACGGTACCGCCCGGTCGAAGCTCCAACGTACCGCAAACTTCAGCTTGCCAGGCCGGCAGCCGTGCCGGCATTCGCCGCACACGAATGCCGGCTGGGAAGGCGGCGCTACGGCTTTTTAGAACGTCACCCGGAACGAGATTTGCGCCATGCGCGCCGGCGCTCCGTTGATGCCGGTCCCCAATCCCGCCACCGGGTGCAGCACGCCGCTGAACGGTCCGTTCACCGCGCCGTTGGGCGGAGCGGTGGGAATGGCGGCATAGGCGTACGTGTTGATCGCGGTATTGAACTGGTTGTTGAGCGCGTTGAACGCGTCGAACATCAGCACGGCGCGTATGCGCTCGCGGAATGAGAAGGAGCGGCTGATGCGGGCGTCCAGGTTATACTGCGGGCCCATGTTGAGGCTGCCGATATTCTCGAAGGGCACGCGGTTCCACCCGCCCCACCCGTCCATGGCTGTTGGCGTAAAGCAAGGTGTAGGTGCTGCCGGAAAACTGCTGTCCCTGCACCATCACCAGCGGCGTTTCGTTCTGGCCGGAGGCCAGCGTGGCAATGCCCGAAACCGCCCAGCCTTTCAGAAACTGCTGCTGCGGCTGCCAGGTCCAGGCGATTTCGCCGCGCTGCCGCTGGTTCATCGGCACGATGCCGCGGTCGCCGCCCACGTTGCCGTTATACGTATTGAGCGGCAGCACTCCGAACAGCAGCGGGCCGCTGGTGTCGCTGAGCGCGCTCGAGAGCGTGTAGGAAGCCTGCAGGCTCAGCCCGTGCGTCATGCGCTGCCGGATTTCGAGCACGGCGGCGTTGTACCACCACGATCCGCCGTTCGTCACCTGCCACATCTGGTTGAACTTAGGATCGTTCTTCAGCGTGTAAATGTCGGTGTAGTAGTAATTCACCGTCTGCCCGGCCGCATTGTCGATCGCGTAAATCCGGCTGATGTTGGTGCCGGATGCATTCGGCGCCTGAATGTTCAGGTTGGCCGTGCTGTACAGCCGGTAGCCGCGGTTGTGCAGAACGCCCAGGCTGACCGTCGTGTTAGCGGCCAGCTTGTGCTCCAGGGTAATGTTCAGCTCGCGCACGGAGGGATTGCGCAGCTTGTTGGTGCCGTAGACCAGGTCGGTCATTCCCGAGGGAACGCTGCCGGTGGTGGTGTACGCCCTGGGGAACGACGGCGAATTGCTCTGGTTCGGCAGGGATGTGAAATCGACCAGGTTATTGGCGTTGCCCACGTAGTACAGGGCGTCGAACAGCGAGCCCGGCATTGGCTCGTAGTACCAGCTGTAGCCGGCGCGCAGAATATTCTTGTCGTTAAGGTGGTACGCGAGGCTCACGCGCGGGGCGAAATTGATATTGGGCGAAGTGATGATACCGGTCTCGTAATAGCTGGCGTTTGCCTTCGGCGGCTGCGGGATCACCGGCTTTTCGAAGCGCACCCCGGCCACGATGGTGAGGCGCGGGAACGGCCGCCAGGTATCGATTGCGTAGGCGTTATATTGCTTCAGCGGCAAGGCCCGCAGCGCCGTGCCCACCTGCTGGTTGAAAACGGTGTAGTCCTTGCCGCCGCGTGGTGAAGTCCTGCGCGAAGGCGGTCAGCGAATCGTAGGTATACTGGGCCGGATTCAACGAGTTGACGGTGTCGTGGTCGCGCCATAATTCCCCACCCACGCTCAGGCTGTGGGTGTCGGAGGTCAGCGTGAAATTGTCGCTGATCTGATAGCGCTGCTCTTCAAGCGACGTATTGTTGGAATGGGGATTGCCTGCGGTGACGCCCATCAGGTTCACCTCCACCGCGCCCGTGGAAAGGCCGGGCGTGGAGGCGGGGTCGGTGAGCTTGTCGTCCAGGTATCCCAGGCGCATCTCGTTCAGCGAGCTGCGCGTGGGCGAGCTGATCCAGGCGGCTTTGCCGTAGCGCACATCGTCGGTCGAGTTCTGCAGCCCGAGCATGCCGCCGTTGGGCGAGATCTGGTCGTACACGTTGCCGCCATTGGGGGCTTTGGCGCTCAGCGCGTTGAAGGAACCGGTGAAGCTGTTGCGCTCGCTGCGGCGGTAATCCACTTTGGCCAGCCCGTTCACCCATTTCTCCGTCAGCGGCACCGTCGTGTTGTTCTGAGCCTGCAGAAAGTTGATAGCCGACGCGCACTGCGCCGGGGTGGCCGGCGAATGGCAGTTGGAGGCGGCAATGGTCTGGGGGGATGCGCCGTCCATCAGCAGCGGGGTCGTAATCAGGTTCAGCCCCGTCCCCGTGGCATCCAGCACCTCGAAATTGCCGAAGAAGAAGATCTTGTTATGGATCACCGGCCCGCCGATGGTGCCGCCCGCCTGGTTCTGATGGCCGAAAAGGCTGTGTCCCAGCGCGAACTTGTCGGCTTGCCGCCAGCGAGCTGTTGGCGAAATATTCGTAGCCGGAGCCGTGGAACTCGTTGGTGCCATGGTGCGTGACGCGTTGATCACGCCGCCCTTGGCGGGCCCGAACACCGCCGAATAATTCTCCGACAGGACCTGGAATTCCTGGACCCCTTCCTGCGATATCTGGTTGCCGAGAGTCGGGCTTCGACGGGTAGAAGGTGTTCGTCGTCGCGACCCCATCCTGGACGAAGAGGTTATTCACCTGGCCCGCGATGATGGTGTCGCCGGTGCGGTGGTCCACTCCGGCCAGCGGATCTGCCTGCACCAGCGGATCCAGGCGCAGGTTGCTCGAGGGCAGGGATTCCACCAGGTTCTGGCTGACCAGCGTTCCCTGGCCGTTCTGCGTCTCCTCGATGCGCGGTTTGGGGATATTGCTTTCGTCGCCCTGGTAGCCGGCGGTGTGCTTCAGGGTGACGGTGAAGTTCATCGTCTGGCCCAGGGCGAGCGTGAACTGCCCGCTCTCCCAGTCCACGAAGCCCTTGCGCGTGATCTTGATCTGGTATCCCGGCGGAGGGAACCAGCGAAGGCGCATCGAAGACGCCGTCGTCCGACGTGGTCATGACCCGGCGGAAGCCCAGGCCCGCGTTGGACACGGTCACGGTGGTGTCGGGGATGCCGTCGCCGGCCAGTTCCATCACCCGTCCCGTCACCGCTGCCGCGCCTGCTCCGGCTTGCGCCCACGCTCCGGCCGAAACCATCAGCCCGAGCAGAAAAATGATTGCGATTCTTCTCATTACCTGACCTCAACAGGAAATAAAACCTGGTTTGCATTTGGTATACAGGAAGCGTCTGATAGGTTACATTGTAATCCCCCGCCCACGGCCCCGTAACGTGCCGCGAATCCACTCCTGTGGCTGTTGCGCCACACCGCTTCGCAGCGCCCTCTTCCCGGCGCCCTTTCCGTCCCTTCCCGGCGCCGGCTCAGCCGGCCCCAAAAGGGTCCGTTATGCCGCCTGCCCAAAGGGCTAGCCCCGGCTCCCCCGCGGGCGTCATCCAAACATGAAGCGCCATGCTTTATCATGGAGCTACAAACTTTACCGTTGCGCCTGTCGTGTAACCCATGTGGATTGTAAGACTCGCCCTTAGGCGGCCCTATACCTTCGTGGTCATGGCGGTGCTGATCGCCATTCTTGGCGTCAGCGCCATCGTCACCATGCCGGTGGATATCTTTCCGTATATCGATATTCCCGTGGTCAGCATCGTCTGGAGCTACGGCGGCCTGTCGCCCGAGGAGATGGAAAAGCGCATGGTCACCATCTTCGAGCGGTCCATGACCACCACCGTCAACGACATCGAGCACATCGAATCGCAATCCTATACCGGCGTCTCGGTCACCCGCGTCTACTTTCAGCCCAACGCCAAGGTGGAGCTGGCGCTCTCCCAGGTGACGGCCATCTGCCAGACGCTGCTGCGCATCTTCCCGCCCGGCACCACCCCGCCCAACATCATCAAGTACGATGCCTCCAGCGTCCCCATCCTGCAGCTGGGCCTCGAAAGCAAGACGCTGAGCGAGCAGGAGCTGTTCGATCTGGGCCAGAACTTCATCCGCACCCAGCTGGCCACCATCCAGGGCGCGGCCGTTCCGCTGCCCTACGGCGGCAAGTTCCGCGCGGTCATGGTGGATCTCAACCCCGACCAGCTTTACGCCAAGGGCCTTTCGCCCACCGACATCTCCAACGCCCTGGGCAACCAGAACCTGATCCTGCCCGCCGGCGACGCCAAGATCGGCGACAGGGATTACCAGGTCAGGCTCAACAGCAGCCCGCGCGTTCTGGACGAAATGAACGACCTGCCCATCAAGGTGGTGAACGGCGCCACCGTCTACATGCGCGACGTGGCCCAGGTGCGCGACGGCTATGCCGTGCAGACCAGCATCGTGCGCACCAACGGCACCCGCGGCGCGCTGCTGACGGTCCTGCGCAACGGCAAGGCTTCCACCCTGGCGGTGGTCAACAACGTCAAGGCGGCGCTGCCCAAGATCCTGGCCGGCCTGCCTCCCGCGCTGCACGTGCGCGCAGCTGTTCGATCAGTCGCTGTTCGTCCGCGCCGCCATCAACGGCGTGGTGCGCGAAGCCACCATCGCCGCCTGTCCTCACCGGCCTCATGATCCTGATGTTCCTGGGAAGCTGGCGCAGCACCGTCATCGTCTGCATTTCGATTCCGCTCTCCATCCTGGTGTCGCTCATCATCCTCAGCATGATGGGCGAGACCATCAACGTGATGACGCTGGGCGGCCTGGCGCTGGCCGTCGGCATCCTGGTGGACGATGCCACCGTGGAAATCGAGAACACCCACCGCAACATGGCCATGAAGAAGCCGCTGGTGCGGGCGGTGCTCGATGGCGCGCAGCAGATCGCCGCGCCGGCCTTCGTTTCCACGCTCTCCATCTGCATCGTCTTCGTGCCGGTCCTGCTGCTCACCGGCGCGGCCAAGTACCTGTTCACGCCGCTGGCCATGGCGGTGGTCTTCGCCATGCTGGCCTCCTATCTGCTTTCCCGCACCCTGATCCCCACCATGGTGCATTACATGCTGAAGCCGGAAGTCAAGCTGTACGCCAGCGGCGAGCACGGGGAGACCGCCGGCGGCAAGGGCATCATCTGGACGGCGCACTACCTCTTCAACCGCCGCTTCGAGAAGATGCGCGCGTCCTACACCGCGCTGCTGCACTGGTGCCTCGACCACCGCGGGCCGGTGCTGATCGGCTTCGGCCTGTTCATCTTCGGCTCGCTGTGCCTGGTGCTGTTCATCGGCCGCGACTTCTTCCCCACCGTCGATTCCGGCCAGATGCGCCTGCACGCGCGCGCCCCCGCGGGCACGCGCATGGAGGAGACCGAGGTGCGCTTCGCCGCCATCGAAGACGAGATCCGCCAGGTGATTCCGCCGCGCGAAATCGACACCATCATCGACAACATCGGCATCCCCAACGGCGGCTTCAACCTGGCCTTCGGCGACAGCCCCACCCTCGGCAGCGGCGATGGCGACATCCTGATTTCGCTCAAGCCCGACGAGCACGGCTCCACCGCCGTGTACACCGACCAGCTCCGCAAGCGCCTGAACCAGAAGTTCCCGGACACCACGTTCTTCTTCGAAGCCGCCAACATCACCAACCAGATCCTGAATTTCGGCCTGCCCGCGCCCATCGACGTGCAGGTGGTGGGCCGCAATGCCGACGCCAATTACGCGCATCGCCCAGCAACTCGAGCGCGAGATCGCCCGCATTCCCGGCGCCGCCGACGTCCACATCCACCAGGTGGTGGACTGGCCGGAAATCGACGTCGACGTGGATCGCGATAAGGCCGGCCAGGTGGGCCTGACGCAGCGCGACGTCAGCAACAGCCTGCTGATTTCGCTCAGCGGCAGCGGCCAGATCGCGCCCACCGAGTGGCTCGATTACCGCACCGGCGTCAGCTACTTCGTCACCGTGCAGACGCCGCAGTACCGGCTGGATTCCATGCCGGCGCTGATGCACACGCCCATCGTGCCGCCCTTCACCAATGTGAACAGCACCACCGCCACTTCGCTGGCGGGCAGCGCCTATGCCGGCGATTCGTTCGTGGCCGCCGCGCCCAGCCAGAGCTCCATGGCTTACGGCAATCCCGGCGCGGCCGCGGCCACGCCCCAGCTTCTCTCCAACCTGGCCGCCGTCTCGCGCAACGTGGCGCCCGAAATCATCAATCACTACAACGTGCAGCCGGTCTTCGATATCTACGCCAACCTGGACCGCCGCGACCTCGGCGCGGTGGGCGCCGCGGTGGAGAAGATCGTCGACCGCGTCTCCGCCAAACTGCCGCGCGGCACCACCATCGACGTGCGCGGCCAGATCGCCACCATGCAGAGCTCGTTCTACCGGCTGGGCCTGGGCATGGTCTTCGCCGTGGTGCTGGTCTACCTGCTGATGGCCGTGAATTTCCAGTCGTGGCTCGATCCGTTCATCATCCTCATGGCCCTGCCGGGCGCCATGGCCGGCATCGTGTGGATGCTCTTCCTCACCCAGACCACCTTCAGCGTGCCCTCGCTGATGGGCGCCATCATGTGCATCGGCGTGGCCACCGCCAACAGCATCCTGATGGTGGTCTTCGCCAACGACCAGCGCGAGGAGGGCATGGACGCCCGCGCGGCCGCGCTCTCGGCCGGCAATACGCGCATCCGCCCGGTGCTGATGACGGCCTCCGCCATGATCATCGGCATGCTGCCCATGGCGCTCGGCATGGGCGAAGGCGGCGAGCAGAACGCGCCCCTGGGACGCGCCGTAATCGGCGGCCTGCTCCTGGCCACCCTCACCACCCTGTTCGTGGTGCCGCTGGTCTACAGCCTGCTCCGCACCAAGGCCGCCGGTGGACCACGAGAAGCGAATTGTGGAGGAGGAACACGAATACCTGCGCGACGAACTGCTGCGCGAGGAATTGTCATGAGCCCGATACAAGCCAACCAAACCGAAGAACAACTGCGCGCCGAAATCGAGTCGCTGAAGAAGCAGTTGCAGACCGCCGCGGCAGCCGGACACGCTCGGCCCGCGCCCGCCGCCCCCTCCTTCGCCACCCTGGCCGCGGTGCTGCTCCTGGTCATCGGGCTGGCGGTGGCCGGATACTTTCTCGGCTACCTGCCGCGGCAGCGCCGCGAGCAGGTGCTGGCCGCGGAAGCCAGCGCGGAAGTCCAGAGCCTCCCGGTGGTCAACGTGCGCCCGGTGGAGCGCGCCGCCTCGCACGCAGCAACCTGGTGCTGCCCGGCAATATCGAGGCCATCACCGAGGCCCCCGTGCTGGCGCGCGCCAGCGGTTACATCCGCAAGCGCTACGTGGATATCGGCGACCGCGTCGACCTCCGGCCAGGTGCTGGCGGAAATCGAAGCCCCCGAGCTGAACCAGCAGATCAAGCAGGCGCAGGCTTCCATCGATCAGGCCAACAGCACCGTGCAGCAGGCCCAAGCCGCGCTGGTGCAGGGCCGCGCCAACGAAAATCTGGCCAAGGTGACGGCGCAGCGCTGGACGAATCTGCTGGCCAGGGGCGCGGTGTCGCGGCAGGAGACCGATACTTACAACGCGCAGTACGCCGCCCAGCAGGCCAACGTGCTCGCCCTCGAAAAGGCGGTGGCGGCGGCGCGCAGCAATGGCGCTGGCCGCGGAGGCCAACCTGGCCCGCCTCAACGAGCTGTTCGGCTACCTTACCGTGCGCGCCCCGTTCGCCGGGGTCATCACAGTGCGCAACATCGATGAATGGCGCGCTGGTCACGGAGGGCAGCACCCTGCTCTACCGCATCGCGCAGACCGACCGGCTGCGGACGTATGTGAACCTGCCGCAGGGGGATGCCGATTCGGTGCGCGTCGGGCAAAAGGCCGTGCTGCGCATTCCGGGCCTTTCCAACCGCGAATTCCCCGGCGCGGTGACGCGCACCGCCAACGCGCTCGATCCGGCCTCGCGCACTCTGCTGGTGGAGGTGCAGGCTCCCAATCCCACCGGCGTGCTGATGCCGGGAATGTACGCCCAGGTGGACCTGGCCGTGCCGCGCCAGGATCCGCCCCTGATGATTCCCGCCGATACCCTGGTGGTCCGCAGCGATGGCCCGCAGGTAGCGGTGGTGAACGCCGACGGCACGGTGCACTTCACCCGCATCGCGCTCGGCCGCGATTTGGGCGACCGGCTGGAAGTGCTGGGCGGCATCGCCGACGGCCAGCGCCTGGCCGTCAATCCCGGCGACTCGGTGCGCGAGGGCGTGAAAGTGAAGCCGGTGCTCGCGCCGGAGAAGAAAAATTAAATGTCCAGGAAAATTATTAGGGGCCAGGGGCCAGGGGCCAGGGGTCGGGGAGGAGCACACCCCCGAACATGTGCGCACTCTTCCCCGGCCTCCGGCCCCCGGCCCCCGGCCCCCTGGCTCGGGGCCGCCTTCATTTGCGCTTTACTTGCCGCCGCTCCGGCGTATTGCCAGGGCGGCGGGCCTCCCGTCAGCTTCCAGAACTCCCAGCGCGTGCAGGACCTGATGCGCGCGGGAAACCTGTACTTGTCTTTGCAGGATGCGCTGGCGCTGGCCATCGAGAACAACCTCGATATCGAATTGGAGCGCTATAATTTCCCGGTCGCGAGCACGGAATTGCTGCGCGCCCAGGGCGGCGGCATCACGCGCGGCCTCAATTACACGCTGGCCGAAGCGCCGCTGGGCGTGGGCGGTCCGCTCAGCCCGGTGGTGACCAGCGCCGCCGCCGCCGGTGTCGCCACCACCGGCAGTTCGGTGGCCGCCAACGCCAGCGAATCGGGCGCCCTGGCCGAAGTGCAGGATAACCTGGCCATCCTGGGGACCGTCCCGCAATCTACCGGAACCGCCATTCCCGTCTTCGATCCGGCGTTGGTCGGCCAGTTGAACTTTACGCACAACACCGCCGTGCAAAGCGATCCGCTCGCCATCGGCGGCACCAACGCCCTGGTCACCGGCAGCCTCCTCGCCAATGCCGGCATCCAGCAGGGCTTCGCCAGCGGCGCCCAGGTCGGGTTCAATTTCGATAACAACCGCCAGACCGTCAACGCGCTCAACTCGGCCTACAATCCGTACCTCGGCTCCAGCCTCGGCCTCACCCTCACCCAGCCCCTGCTGCGCGGCTTCGGCACGGCATTCAACCGCCGCTTCATCCGCATCGCCGGCAACGAGCGTCGCATTTCCAGCCTGCTTTTTCAGCAGCAGTTGATCGCCACGGTCTATGGCGTGGTGCGCCTGTACACGGATTACGTCGCGCTTTCCGAGGACGAGAAAGTGAAGCAGGAGACCCTCGCCTCGGCGGAAAAGCTGCTCGCCGACACGCAGGCGCAGGTGGAAGAAGGGACGCTGGCGCCCGTCGAACTTACGCGCGCCAACGCCCAGGTGTTTTCGGCGCGGCAGGATCTCATCAACGCGCGCGGCCTGCGCGAGGAGCAGGAAGCCATCCTCAAGAATGTGCTCACCCGCCGCGGCAATGAAGACCCGGCCGTGCAGACGGCCCGCATCATCCCGCTCGACGCGCTCAACGTTCCCGAGACCGAGCAGATCCGTCCCATGCAGGACCTGATCGCCGAGGCCCTCTCCAACCGCCCGGACCTGGGGCAGGCGCATTTGCAGATCGCCAACGCGCAGATCGGCATCGAAGGCGACCGCGACGCCACACGGCCGGAGCTTGACCTGGTCGGCATCGCCCAGAACAACGGCCTGGCCGGCCCGGCAACGTCCTTCGGCCCCTCGGCTTACCCCGTGAACATCGGCGGCCTGGGCACCGCGCTCGACCAGATTTTCACGCGCAAATACCCTACCTATGGAGTGGGCGTGCAGCTCAATTTCCCGATTCGCAACCGCATCGCCGAAGCCGACCTGGCCCGCGACCAGATCCAGGTGAAGCAGGGCGAGGTGCGCCTGCGGCAGATGCAGAACGAGGCGCGCCTCGAAGTGGAAGACGCACTCATCGCCATGCGCCGCGCCCGTGGTTCCTATGAAGCCGCCGTCCAGGCGCGCAAGCTGCAGCAGGAATCGCTCGAAGCCGAGCAGGCCAAATTCGAGGTGGGTGCGTCCACGGCCTTCTTCGTGATCCAATACGAGAGCCTGCTGGCCCAGGCCAAATCCACCGAAGTGGCCGCCAAGAGCTCATACGTAAAAGCCCGCGCCGCTCTCCAGCGCGCCATGGGCACCATCCTCGACGAAAACCACATCTCGCTCGACGCCGCCGTAAAAGGCAAAATGTAACGGCGTCCACGCCCGCGCCAGCCCGCCCTTCAACGCGCGCCGCACCCCGTAGCGCCGGCTTCCAGCCGGCCATGCCGGCGTCCTCGCCGGCATACCCTTAGGCCTGAACGAACTTCCCGCCCCGCTGCCAGCCGGCGTAGCGCCGCCCGCCGCCGGTATGCTCCCAAGCCGGCAGGGCAAGCTGGAAGCTTGCGCTACGCCACCGTCGCTGTGATCCCGCGGAAATACTCCACCGTGGGTTTCAGTCCCTCTTCGAGCGGCACCCGCGGCTCCCAGCCGAGCAGTGTGCGGGCCTTCGCGATGTCCGGCCGCCGCTGCTTGGGGTCATCCTCGGGCAGCGGCTCGAAGACGATCTCCGAAGCCGCCCCGGTCAGCCGCCGGATGTGCTCGGCGAATTCGAGGATGGTCATCTCCCGCGGGTTGCCCAGGTTCACCGGATATCGCTCGTCGGAAAGCATGAGGCGGAACAGGCCGTCCACCAGGTCGCTCACGTAGCAGAAGCTGCGCGTCTGCGAGCCGTCGCCGAATACCGTCATGGGCCGGCCGCGCAGCGCCTGGTCCAGAAACGCCGGCACCACGCGCCCGTCGTCCAGCTTCATGCGCGGGCCGTAGGTATTGAAGATGCGCGCGATGTTGGTCCGCACTCCGTGCTTGCGATGGTAGGCCATGGTCAGCGCTTCGGCGAAGCGCTTGCTTTCGTCGTAGCAGGAGCGCGGCCCCACCGGGTTCACATTGCCCCAATAGGTTTCCACCTGCGGGTGCACCAACGGGTCGCCATAGCATTCGGAAGTGGAAGCCAGGAGGAAACGCGCGCCGTTCTCCCGCGCTATCTCGAGCATGCCGGCGCGTGCCCGCCGAGCCCACGTCCAGCGTCTCGATGGGATGTTCGCAGATAGTCCTTCGGACTGGCCGGCGAAGCCAGATTGGCCACGGCATCCACCGGTCCGGCGATCGAAAACGGAGCGCTAATGTCCTGTTCCAGAAACTCGAAGCGCGGCTCGCCGGAAAGATGCGACAGATTGCGCCGGGTTGCCGGTGAGAAAATTGTCCAAACCTGCAACAGTGTGGCCTTCGGCGAGCAAACGGTCGCACAGATGAGACCCGATGAAGCCGGCGGCACCGGCGACGATAATACGCAATTTTCCTCCCCACCTATTCTAGCGGAGAGTGGCGGTGCTACATTCAAGCTGGAGCGTTATGGAAGCTGCAATTGTAGCGGAGCGTCTGGTCTTAATCGTCCTCATTGCGGTGTCGCTGGGGCTTTTCTGGCTGCGCTTGCGGCGCGTGCTGGACGTGATCCGCCACTCGCGGCCAACCCCGGATTATGCCATCCGGCCGCTGGCGCCGCGCATCCGCAAATTCCTTTGGGAAGTAATGCTGCAAGGTAAGGTGATTCGGGAGCGGCCTCTGCCCGGCCTGGCGCACGCGTTCGTCTTCTGGGGCTTTTGCGCGTTCGCGCTCATCACCGTCAATCACATCGGGGAAGGCTTCGGCGCGCGCCTTCTTGAACGCGGCAGCCCCTTCGGACGTTTCTATACCGGCTTCGTGGCGGTTTGGGCCGTAGCCGTCGCGGTCGCCATCGCCGGCCTGTTCGTGCGCCGCTTCGTGGTCCGTCCCAAGTGGCTGGGCAAAGTCTCGCCGGAATCGGGCGTCATCGCGCTGCTGATTTTCGCCCTCATGGTCACCTACCTGGCCGGGCTCTGGCTGGTGGAAGACAGCGCGGGCTGGCGCGCCGCCTGGTGGCTGCACACGCTGGCGCTGCTGGTCTTTCTGCCGCTCATCCCTCACACCAAGCACCTCCACCTGGCCCTCAGCCCGGTCACCGTGTTCCTGAAGCGCGAGGGTTTCAGCCGCATTCCGCCGCTCTCGGGCGACGAGGATTTCGGCCTGGATACCGGCAAGGACGTTACCCGCATCGATTCCCTGCAGGCCTTCACCTGCGTGGAATGCGGCCGCTGCACCGAGCATTGCCCCGCGTTCAACACGGGCAAGGTGCTCAACCCCAAGGAAATCATCCTGGGCCTGCGCGGCTACCTGAACGAGTTCGGGCCGCGCGGCGAGGAGCCGCTGCTGGGCAAATATATTTCGGAGGAAGCCGCCTTTCAGTGCACCACCTGCGGCGGCTGCGAATACCAGTGCCCGGTGGGCATTCAGCACCTGCCCATGATCATCGGCCTGCGCCGCGGCGCCGTCAACACCGGCAAGTGGGAAGACGATTACGGCACCAAGCTGTTCCTCAACCTGGAGCGCAACGGCAACGCGCTCGGATTCAACGCCGGCGAGCGCCAGAAATTCATCGAGAAGAACCAGCTGCCTTATTACGATGGCTCGCAGGAATACTGCCTGTGGCTGGGCTGCATGGGCGCGTACGATCCGCAGGGCAGGGAAATCGTGCTGGCGCTGGCGCGCGTGCTGCGCCACGCCGGCGTGACGTTCGGCGTGCTGCGCAAGGAGCGCTGCACCGGCGATCCCGCCCGCCGCCTGGGCAACGACCTGGCCTTCACCCAGGTGGCCGAGCAGAACATCGAAACCCTGCGCGCGGCCAAGGTGGGCAAAATGGTTTCCATCTGCCCGCACTGCGTGCGCACCATCGGCACGGATTGGCGCGAAGCCGGCGCGACGTTCGAGATCGAGCATCACAGCGAGCTGCTGGCCCGCCTGCGCGACCGCCTGCCTGCGCCCACCGGCGCGCGCGAGCGCGTGGTCTTTCACGATCCCTGTTATCTGGGCCGCTACCGCGGTGTCTACGAAGAGCCGCGCGCAGGTGGCCGGCCGCTATGGCGAGGTGGTCGACCCCGGCCGCGCGCCGCCAGCGTTCCTTCTGCTGCGGCGCCGGCGGCGGCCAGATGTTCCTGGGCGAGGAATCCGGCAAGCGCGTGAACGTGGAGCGCGCCGAAGAGCTGGTCGCGACCGGCGCCGCCGTCATCGCCACCGCCTGCCCGTTCTGCCAGACCATGTTCCGCGACGCGCTCGGCGTGGTGACGCAGCCTCGCCCCAAGCTGCTCGACATCGCGCAGATCGCCGCCGCCGGCCTGCCGCAGGAGCAGCCGAATTCGGCTTCGTGAAATTCGGCCGGAGGGATGCTATAATCGGTTCGTCGGCCGCTCCAGGCTGCCGGTCGTTTTCACGTTTTCATTCTCCCGGGGCGCGTAGCTCAATTGGCAGAGCAAGTGACTCTTAATCACTAGGTTGTAGGTTCGATTCCTACCGCGCTCACCATAACCACCAGAAAATAAAAGAGTTAAATAAGCGATCTTCTTTACGTTGTAAAGTGGTGAGTCTATCCGAAACGAGTGGCACGTCCACGGGGGGCGCTGCTGAAATTCATGGGGCCGAGACCGTGAAATGCTCCGGCGCCACCACGCCGGATACAAGCTCGATTCCGAGCACCGGGCCTATGAACTCATTCAGTCCATCAGGCGGCTTCCCTGCGAGTACCAAAATCACGCGGACGCGAGGTAGCTTTTTCAGTTTTTCATAGTGTCTTTTTGCCTCTAGGACCGCTCTGTACTTTACGCATTGAAACACGCCGCGGATAATGTCATCTTTGTCGGAATGGACGCCCTTGACCTCTGCGCACACCCATTCGCCGGGGGGTTCAAAGAATACGTCCATCCGGTCACCCGATGGGACGAGGACCTCCTGCTTGCCAGGTGCGCAGGATTGCGGCAGGCTGACAACATGCGGATGATGCGCGATGTACTGCCTGAGCTTGCGGTGGTCCTCTCCTTCTCCGCCACCTTGGCCTTGTCGCGCCTCGATGTTTCCGAGTACTTCATTCAGTGCGGGCAGTTCGAGCGAAAGCGGTTCCAAGCCGAATTTGGTCAGTAGCTCCCGCCAGTGCGGCCATTTGAAGATGTCCTCATTGCAGCCTTTGCAAAGGGCTTGGCGTTGCTATAGGGAAAGCTTCGAGCGCTGCTCATCGTCCGGCATGATCCAGCGCATCCCAGAATCGCCAGGGATGTGGTCCTTTTTGTTGACCACTAGCAGTTGTATTGGAGGCACCGCACCGAACCCGAGAGCCGGATCGATCAAGGCGTGGCCGATTACCGAAAGAACATCATCGACCGCGCGGTGATGCACTCCAATCAGCGTCGCCAGTTGGCCGTACTCAATCGTTCTACCCGCTTCCGCGAGTTTCACCAACCACTGAAACGTCTTCGGTGTGCGACTTGCTGATTTCTGAGGTCCCTTGAACTGCGCAATCCCAGTCATGCTGCCGCGCTCTCCGCTTTAGGGATCTGCGCGGAACGCTTGCGGAAGAGGAAGAGAATCAAGCCTCACTGGAGCAGACCACCGATACCGCCTCCGATTAACCCACCAATCAATCCGCCCTGTACCGATGGCCCGACCCTCCCCACTGCTTCGACGAGCGCAAGCGCTTCTGTCACAGGCGAGCCGCGCAAGAGGACTACACCGTCTTCCAGTTGCTCGTGGAAAGGCGGCGACGACTCTCTATGAAGAGAGGAGTCACAAAGTCTTCCTCCGAATCGGGCGGCTTGTGCCGCGGCGGCTGCTGGAAATCCGGTCGCGGCTGCTGGCGCGCGTGCTCGATAGGGAAATTGGAGAGTACCCGGTCTTTACGACGTGTTGAACATGGAGCGAGCGGTGGCACAGCAGTGCGATGCCGGGGGTCCTCGCGTCCTGTCAAGTATTTTGAAATGGTGGACGTGGCGGAACGGAGGCGACTGGAGTCACGCGCACTGCCGCGCGGTCGGGATTGCCGCTCGCTCACTGCCCGCGGATCTTTGAAAATTGAATAGGAAAATATCGCGAGGCATGAATCAATCGCAATAGAGCGGGACATACCGCATCTGTCCCAAGCGACTGATGGCGGTTAGCGTACCTCAAGAACCCTAAAGCGGCTGTGATGCTGCGGATTATGAGCAGTCTATCCCGGAAGGCGCACAAGCGGGCCTGGAAAACTGGGCAGTCACGCCCCGCCCAACAACCTCGTCAGCAGTCAATGAGGCCGGGACCGCGCGGTCCCGGTAATCGCATCACCCCTAGTCGGAGCCGGGGGCGTGAGCTGGGCCGAGCCCAAGGCGACAGGACCGATGCCCATGTCATCGTCCCCTGAGCACGAACAGAATTATTATTAGTCTAGTCCCCAACCGCCGCCTCACCCTTCTGTTGATCGGCTGACGGCTTGGACTTGGGTGGCTGCGGCTGCTCGGGCGGTTGCGGCCGCGGGGGCGGCTGGGGCGGACGCTGCTGCCACGGTTGCGGCCTCGAGCCATGGCGGCGGTCGTAAAGCCACGCCCGGATCTCGCCTCGCAGGGCGCGGAACGGAATGGCGGTGAGGAGCGCGGCGCCAGCGCCGGTCCAAATGGGTGCGCTCTGCGCCTGGAGCCAGTGCAGCGCCACCACGAACCACCGCGCGTCGTTGGGGTCGAAATGGAGAATCCCCGCGTTCATCATCCCTAGTGCAGCGAGTCCGGCTGCTATCGGTAGCAGCAGAATGAGCGAAGCGGAGCGCAATCGTCCGTACGCAAACGTCTGCACCAGCAGAGCGACGACCGGCGCCACCATCAGCAGTCCGAACGCCCTCAAGTTATACGTCCCGTTCACGTGGATTAGCTGATTCCACCAGACGATTCCCGCCGTCAGGGCCGCCAGCGACAGTGCCAACACCGCCACTGATATCGACCGTGCGAACTCCGGCGCCGTCCGTTGAAACACCGCAAAGTCGTAAATGGCCCGCAGCGGAGAGTGAACCCCAAGGCGGAACAGCGGGTTTGACCGGATGGCATCCGACTTCTTCATGCCGGCCACCCCGGTGAGGCAGTTCTCCAAAACCAGCGCAGAATGAGCCGCGATCTCCAGCAGCACCGGCTTGGGAACGCCGTTGGCGAGCGATTCGGCGGCCACTTGATATTCGCCAGATGCCAAGAACTCGGTCCACTGGCCTGGACTCGAATTCGCGCTCATTTCGACAAGCCGGCGGCGGGCCACGCTCAGGACTGCTGGGTCGATCTGCCGCACGCCGACTTCCCACGATTGGCTGCCGGCGCGAAAGGGAGTCGTGCGATCGTGAACGCTGTACTGGTTCCAGTCGATCTGTTGATCGATGGCCATTTGCAGAACCTGCGGGATCTCCTCCTCCAGGATTTCCGTTTGCGCGGCGCGGATGAATCGGTCCTGAAATGCTTCGAACCGGGAGAACACTGCCGCTTCCCGCGGGAGATCGAAATGTTCCTGAGCCAGGGCCGGCAGCGCCTTCAGATCTTCCTCCAGTTGCTGCAGGTCGCCGGCAGGGGTGTTCGGAAACAGTTTCGCCATCAGGTCGCTCGATGCGAGCGCCGCCCAGGCATCGTAGCCGTTATCCCGGAGCGAGAGAATCCTTTCCGGCGTGACAATGCATTGCACCAGTTGGCTGATGCCGTCCAGCCGTCCCCACATGATATCGTTGGCGCGCCACGAGCTCTTCATAAACCCGCCGAAGTGGCCCAGCATGCGGCCGCACAGTTTGTCCGCGACGATCTTGTTGGCGCCGAACCCGAACCGGTCGTCGATGGGGCTGATGCGCACCGTGCGAATCGAGTCTTTGGACTCAATTTCTCCCATCGATTCGATCGGGAACAGGTAGGAATCGATCAGGATGAAGCGGCAGTAGTCCACCCGAATTACGTCTCCCGGCGGCAGCAATTGCAGGATCTCCCGCTCCTGCCGGTCCAGGTCATGCAGGAGATTGCCAGCAGCCGGCGCGGGTGCGCTTCCGTCCGCCCCGGCCATACCCTCCATCCGGCTCCGCAAGGCGGTCATGAACCGCTCCCGCTGCGCCCGTTCCTCGGCCAGGCGCTGGGGGTCGGTGACACTTCCCCATTGGCGGGTGCCAGCCGAGCCGAGTTCCGGCGTGGCAGCCAGCACGCGGCGCATCAGGTTCTGCACCGCCGCCCATTTCTGAGCCGCGGCATTAGGATCGGGCGTGGTTTGGCTCGCCAGGTCGGAGACGGGAATCGCCGAGTCGTCCAGCACTGTACCCATCACGTACTTGACGATTTCGAGGAGCTTGATCTGATGATTCAGTCTCCGCCGCACATCGCCGTACAGCACGGCGCTCTCGGGCGCCACCGGACCGCGGCGATAGAGAAGCTCGCGGATGGTATAGGACGAGTAGTAAAGGCGGCGCAGGCGGTAGTAGACGTCAAATTCCTCCAGCGTCCCGGTCCCGTCGCCCGGCCAGGCGGCAAAGCTGTCGACCAGCATTTTCGCCGCATGGCGTTCCGTGCCGCTCAGCAGGCGTAAGGCTCCGCTCTTCTTCAGAATACCGACGATAGCGCGGTCGCGCATCTGCGTCAGGCGCGCGCTCAGATAGATGCCGACGCGCGCCTGAGTTATATCGCCCAATGGCGCCAGCGGGTTGCCTTGCGCCTGCGCCAGAGTGTCGTTCACCGCGGGGAGGTTCTTTAGGTTGCTCCGAATTGCGTGATACCGGGCGAGCTTCGTGTTGCGTCGTGCGATGTCCTGCAAATCGCCGGCGATGCTTTCGTACCCCGGAATGCCGATTAGGGCGTCGCCCGCCGCTTTCACGACGTTGGGTGTCTCCGGCAGCGCTTCATCGTTGAACTGCTCGGGGTCCGGCTCGACGTAGAGCAGCATCCGGTCAACGTCCCGCTCCGCCAGACGCCCGAAGATGGCGTCGATCGTGTAGGAGAACGGCTTGTTGTCGAGCAGGCCGCCATCAAGGAAGTAGGCGTCGTGCGTGAGTTGGCCCCAGCGCCATAGGAGTTTGTCCGTTGTGACCTCCGCCGGCGTTGTGGTCGCTCCCGGGACGGCCGGATTGCACACGTGCACCGGCTCGAACGCCACCGGAAAACAGGATGTGATGCGCGCCAGTTTGGCGAGAGCCGGAATCGTATCCTTCGGCGAAAACTCATTCTTGCGGTCCGGACGGTACGAGAGCAGGAATACGGACCGATGGTCCTTCACGTCGATCGGGTGGCCCTGGTCATCGAATTCCGTGAATACCCGGCCGTGTACGTCCGTGCCGGTCACGAACAGGTCGATCTCGCTCTCGTACGGCGCGCCAAACGGGTGATCGTCCATTATCCGGAATGCGTTTTCCAGCGAGGTTTGGTAATAGCCACGGCTGTCCAGGACGGAAGACACGTTCTCTTCGTCCGGCTTGCGCAGCAGCGCCATGATATCGCCCTTATCCCGCCACAATGCCGCCGAAGGCCGGAAATCCTTCGCGTTCGCCAGCGCGTAAGCGAGCATGATGCCGTTAATGCCGCCGGCCGAGGTGCCACTCAGGATATCCACCACGATGTCGGTGTCGGCAATCGCCTTCACCAAGTCATAGGGAGTCGCCGCCTTCTTCGGTTCGCCTCGTGTCGCACGAAATAGTTCCTGCGCCACCCCGTTTTCATAAACCGCCAGCGAAACGCCCCCATAAAGGACAATCCCCAGCCGCGTCTCTCTCGATCGGTTCATGTGACCCCCCATTGAAATCCGATTGAACCGGGCAATTATAATTCGAAATCGCTCGGAATTCCAGAGCCCTGTTCGCAGCCTAATCAGTCAACTCAAAGGAATGGAAGTGATTGGCGCCCCTTTAGACGGGTGGGACATTTCCTTGGCGGGCCGGGCCCGTCCGTGCGCAGGGCAATCCCTATTGCGCCGGAGATGCCGCTGGGAATACCGCCATAATGCCACAGGATTGGGCGAAGAGGGTTTATGGCCGGATTCTGAAGGAGATGGCCGGCATCTGCTCCTGCAACAGAGCGGCCGCGGACATGATCTGGCCGGACCTGCAGTAGCCGCCGCCATTTCCGATGGGCAGTCAGCGGGCCTTTTCCGTCGGGGAACACCTCAAAACCGGCCAGTTGAGCGCATCCAGAACACCTTGGTCTTGCCCTACGTTCAGTCTTGATCCAGTGCCCCACCAGCACCTGTCCCGCCGGGCTGTGCTAATCATCTCCAGGGCCGCGTGGCACGTCGCGTCAATTGGGACACCTGCTAACGATTACGCCTTCACCTTCTTCGCCGCAGCCCAGCGTTTCCTCTGTGCTTCCGCGATTCGCCTCCGGCACGCAGCCGAGATTCTTGTCCTTCTTCCAGGCAGCAGCCGAGGGGCTGGCCAGGTTCGCGGGGAGTCGATCAGATCAACGCCTGGCTTCCCTGGAACGTGCAGACTGGCACCGCCACCGGTGGCCGTCACCAACGACGGCGTGAGAGTGGAGCGGTCCGCACGTCGCGCAACCGCCGTTTCAGGAACTCCACTTCCACCGGGTTGGTGGCTAGCGCGGCCGCCTTCTCATACGCCGCCGCGGCATCGTCGTACCGCTCCAGACGCCGCAGGAGATCCGCGCGCGCCGCGTGAAACAGGTAGTACTGGTCGAGTTCTCCACCCACCTCAGCCATGCGGCTCAGCCCATCCTCCATGCGGCCGCTCATCGCGATGGCCACCGCTTGGTTCAGCGCGATCACCGGAGACGGCGTCATTTCCAGCAACGTCCCGTACAGCGCCGCGATCTGCGCCCAGTCGGTCTCCACGGCGGTGCGTGCCTCGGCATGCACCGCGGCAATCGCCGCCTGCACCTGGTAGGCTCCTCCAGCGTGACCAGTGCGCCATCCATCACGCGTGCGTCGCGCCGCGAATGCTGCATGAGCATCAGGGCCAGCAGGCCGAGATTCTCCGCCTCGCCGGGCATCAGCTCGCACAGCACGCGGCCGAGCCGGATGGCGTCGGCGCATAGATCGCTCCGCACCAACTCGTTTCCCGTGCTGGCGGTGTAGCCTTCGTTGAAGACCAGATACAGGACGACTTGCACGGAGGCCAGCCGCTCCGGCAGCCGGTCCGGCCGCGGCACCTCGTAGGGGATGCGCGCTTCCTGGATCTTGCGCTTGGCCCGCACCAGCCGCTGCGCCAGCGTGGCCTCGGGCATCAGGAACGCCTTGGCGATCTCCGGCGTGCTCAGGCCGCCGAGCGTCCGCAGCGTCAGCGCCACCTGCGCCGCTCGGTTCAGCGCCGGATGGCAGCAGGTAAAGATCAGGCGCAACCGGTCGTCGGGGAACGTCATCGGGTCTTCCTCGAACTCCTCGGCCGCCGGTTGCGCCCGGTCGATTTCGTAGTCAGCGAGTCCTGCTTCTCGCGCCGCGTCCGCTCCCGCCGCGCAGCATCGATCAGCTTGCGATGCGCCGCCGCCATGATCCACGCCGGCGGATTCCCCGGCATTCCTTTGACCGGCCAGGAGCCGAGCGCGGAGGCGAACGCCTCCTGCATCGCCTCCTCGGCGCGGTCAAAGGAGCCGGAGATGCGGATGAGGGTCGGCGAGATCCGTCCCGATTCCTGCCGGAAGACGGATTCCACGGCCGGGCGGATGTCACCCATTCGGCGTTGCGGCCCTCGTCCGGTTGCCAGCGCATCGGACGGATCTCGATGCAGCCCTGCCGGCCCTGGCACTCCGTCGGGATCTTCGCGGCCCACTCGATCGCCTCATCGAGGTCCTGCGCAGTCCATGATGTAGTAGCCGGCCAGGTGCTCCTTGGTTTCGGCGAACGGTCCGTCAGTCACCAGCGCCTGGCCGTTCTGCGTCCGGATGGTGGTCGCGGTGTTGGTGGGCGCCAGCGGCTCCGCGCCGATCAGAATGCCTTTCCGCGTCGCCTCCGCGATTACCTTCTCGTGGCCGGCGCGGATCCGTTCGGCCTCCTCCGGTGCCAGGCCGTCCGGCCCCTCGGTCGAATACACTAGCATCATGTAGCGCATCCTCGCTCTCCTTTCCATAGGATGGCACGCGCTACCGGACCGGATAGGCCGGGTCGGCCATCACCTCCAGCATTTGCTTGACGTGGCGCTCGGTGTGAGCGGCCACGGCCAGAATCCACTGGTAGCCGTCCGCCACCGGGAAGACGCCCTTTGAGATGGCCTTGAGCGGCGGTGCATCGATGGCGTGCTGGCGCAGCCCGGGCGTGGTTTCCAGGATCTCAACGAAGCGGGTGTAGTTGGCCGCGAGCCGCTGCAGGAGCTCCGCCGACGCGATAGAGCCCTGCGGGCGTACGAACTCCGGCGAGGGGAAGCGGCTCAACCGCGTGCCGAACTGGTGGATCACGATGGAATCCGCGAGCTGGTAGTCCCAGCCGGCCGGCGGCGGTGGGGCCTCGGCGAGCTGGCTGAGGATCGGCCCGAGCACGCGCTCCTGCACGGTCACGATATGGTCCAGGTTCTCGGCGATGGACCACCGGTCTGGCGCCGGCTTGAAGCTCCATCGCGCTTCGGTCAGCCCTTTGGTAGCGCCGATGACAGCGGTTTCGGTCAGTTTGAGGAACTGGCGCGCCTGCTCCAGCTCCTCGGGGGTCAGCATCTGGTTGGTGGCCGCCGGATTGGCGGCAGCGGTTGCGGTCATGGTATTGTTCCTCCACCAGAACGACGCGCGAGGCCGCCGGAATCGACATCGGCCTCAGGAAAAAGTGAAGATCGGCCGCACCTCGATGGAGCCGTGACGCGCGCCGGGGATACTGGCGGCGATGGCGAGGGCCTCGTCAGCGCTCGCGACGTCCACCAGGTAGTAGCCGCCCAACTGCTCCTTAGTCTCGGCGAACAAGCCGTCCACTACCAGCCGCTCGCCGTTGCGGACCCGGACGGTCTTGGCGGCCGTCGTCGGCTGCAGCGCGTTGCCGCCGCGGATCCGTGGAAATGCAATCCCCCAGTCTGGGTTAACCAGGAGGGAGCGGCCCGTGAATTGGCAACTGATGCCATGGTTCCCTGTCTGGCTTATCGGCCAAAGCCGGCGATTATTGAGAGGTATCTATGACGCCAGCCGGGCGCTGTCCAGCCGTTCCGGAAGCCAAGTAGCAAAGTAGCACGGTGCACCAGCGCGCCAAAGGTCATGCGAAGGTACCCAGCGGCAATCCAGGCAGGCCGGCGCTGACACCGAAATCGTAGCACCAGACTCCATCGATGCCCAGCGGCACCAAAGTTTGTCAGGTCCGGTGAGGTGATGTCCCCCAGAGCCGGGTGAGGTCTAAGCGCCTTCGTTCACTTCCAGGCGAAACACGTCGGGGCGGGCATAGTGGCCGGCCACGTCGAGGTCGAACTTGCCTTCGGTGATCTCGCCGGGATCGAGTTCCGCGCGCAGAATACACTCGCCGTCGCGGCCGGGGCCGGCCAGCACGTTACCGAGCGGGCTGACGATGAGGCTGCCGCCCCGGATCCACGCCGCTTCGGGCGCGCCTTCGGGACGGCTGTACTGGCAGGCGGAAAGCACGAAGCAGCGGCCTTCCAGCGCGATGTGGCGCATGGAGCCGGGCCAGGTCTCGCGGTCGTCCACGGTGGGCGCGCAATAGAATTGGATGCCTTTGCGGTACATGGCGGCGCGCAGCAGCGGCATGTAATTCTCCCAGCAGATGACGGCTCCGATTTTGCCGAAGCCGGCGTCGAGCACGGGCAGGGTGGAGCCGTCGCCGAAGCCCCAGATGAGGCGCTCCATGGCGGTGGGCATGAGCTTGCGGTGCTTGCCGGCGAGGCTGCCGTCGGGGGCGAAGAAGAGCGCAGTGCAGTAGAGCGTGCCGCCGTCGCGCTCGATGACGCCGATCACCACCCAGGCCGCGGCGCCGCGGATGGCCTCGCCCAGGCGCGCGGTGGCGGGGCCGGGGACGTCGATGGCGCCTTCGTAGTAGCGGCGGAACTGTTTGCGGCCTTCCGGCGTGCGTGAGCCGACGCGCGCGCCGAAATCCTGGCCCTTGGGGTAGCCGCCGACGAAGGCTTCGGGGAAGACGATCAACTGCGCGCCGTGGGCTTCCGCCAGCAGGCGCTCGGCTTTGGCAATGCCGGCTGCGGCATCGTAGAGAATGCCGCCGGCCTGAACCACCGCGGCGGATACACATGGCATGCAAACATGATGTCACGGATCGCGCCCGGCGGCCCCGCGAATCGGCGCCACGGCCATCCGCCGGCTCCCCTCGCGCTGCACCGGGTAAGCAGGCGAACCGGTTCGGTCACACGTCGCCTTCTGCCGCCAGCAGATCCAGGGTGCGGGCGAAAGCGTCCAGGGTTCGCACAACATCTTCTTCGGTGTGGACCGCCGACACCAATCCGCCCGGCCAACCGCAAATGTCGACGCCGTGGAGGAGGAAACCGACGCGGATTTTGTGCAGCAGTTCGGTGGCGCTGCCGCCCTTGAGCCTGGCTCCCGGCGCCCGCCCGGCGTAGATCTCTTCCGGCGTAGCGTGTCCGGGGTAGATATGGAAATCGGAAAAGCGGCCATACACGCACCATCTCACGGCGCGTAAGCGCAGGATGGCGTTCATTCCATCCCGAATGGCCGCGGCCGCGCCGTTGGCGCGGTCGATCGCGTCCGTATCGCGCACCTGCCGGAGGGTGGCGATTCCCGCCGCCGCCGACACCGGCGCTGCATTGAACGTCCCCTGGTGCGGAATCCGGGGCGCCGCGATGCCGGCTGCTCCCTCGCGCCATGCGAGCGCCTCCAGCACATCCCTTCTCCCCGCAACCGCCGCGCCGGGATATCCGCCCGCGAGAATCTTGGCCAGCGTGGTCAGGTCGGGCGTTACGCCGTAAAACTGTTGCGCGCCGCCGGGCGAGCAGCGAAAGCCCGTGACCACTTCGTCGAAGATCAGGAGAACGCCGTGGCGGGCGGTCAGCTCGCGCAGTTGCCGCAACTCGTCCCCGCCCGTGGGAACCTGTCCGAATGTCGCGCCTGTCGGCTCCAGGATCAGGGCGGCGATATCCTCTTGGGACGCGAGCAGATCGGCCACGCTGGCGATATCATTTGGCGCGGCGATCAGCGCCTCCTCCGCCATCCGGCGGGGAATGCCCGGCGCTCCGCCCGCCGGAAACGAAACCTCGTCGTGCCATCCGTGGAAATGGCCCGCAAAGCGGATCACCTTGCTCCTCCCGGTGAAGGCGCGCGCAAGGCGGAAGGCCAAGTGCGTGGCCTCGGTGCCCGAAGCCGTAAAGCAGACCTGTTCGGCCGACGGAATCATCTGGGTAACGAGTTCCGCCCACTCTACTTCCAGCTCGTGAGAGGCTCCGTAGTGCGTTCCCTTGGCCATTTGGGACGCGGCGGCCTCCGTCACCAGGGGGTGATTGTGGCCGAGGAGCAGCGCCCCGTGCCCTCCCAGGTAGTCCACGTACTCGTTGCCGTCCACGTCCCATTTGCGCGGTCCCGCGGCGCGTTCCACGTAGACCGAATGCGGCTCGAGGTAACGGCCCACGTGGGTCACGCCGTTAGGCAGCAGCGCCTTGGCGCGTGCCGCCAGGGCTCGCGAGCGCGGTGTCTTCTCCGCGTAGGCGCGCAGAATGTTGGATTGTTTCAGCGGGACCGTCCGGGTGGCCATGCCCGTTATGTTATCGCGTGGGGCGGAAGTCGCGTCCCGCCCCTGCCCCAGACCCCCCTGAGCGTTACGCTTTCGCCTTCTTCGCTGCGGCCCAGCGCTTCCTCTGTGATTCCGCGATCCGCTTCCGGCCTGCCGCCCATGATCTCTCGCGCGCGGCTTGGCCGGTCGTCTGCTGCAAATGAGAAACTGCCCTATGAGCTTCGAGCGGCGTAACTTTTTGCGAATCACTCTGGGTGCGGCCGCCGCGTTGTCGGGAGATCGTGGCTGGGGCGCTCCTGCGGTCGAGCCAATTACGCCCGAAATCGAATTCGTCCATGGCGCCGTGAACGGCGTCTTGATAGCCCGCCCGGGCGGGGCCGTGGCCGTTTACGGCGACCCGCGGATACAACCGACGCCGGTCAAAATAGTGCTCTTCACGCATCATCGCCGGGACGTAGTCTGGGCGGGTCGAGGAATAGTGGGCCGCGGCGCGCAGGCAGTCGTGCCCGAAGCCGAAAAGCAATGGTTCACGGACGTGGCCGCGTTCTGGGACCAGTACCGCACCAAGAGATTTCACGACTACGCCAACCAGTCTAGCCGTGTTCTGGCCGAGCCGTTGCCTGTGGCACGCACGGTGCGCGGCGGTGACACAGTCGAAGGCATTACAGTCGTCGATACTCCGGGATACACGCGCGGCGCGGTGTCGTACCTCATCGCCATTGAGGGTCGGCGCATCGCCTGCACCGGCGATTTGATCTACGGCGATGGCCGGATCCTGGACCTGTTCAGTCTCCAGGATGCGATTCCCGAGGTCAAGGAGGACGGCTATCACGGGTACGCGGCGCGCGCGGGCGATGTGGTTGCCAGCTTACGAAAAATCGCCGACTGGAAACCCGACGTGCTGCTTCCGGCACGCGGACCGGCGATCCAAAATCCGGCGCAAGCAATCGAACGGCTGATTGGACGCCTGCGGGCTGCTTTTGCCAGCCACTTCGCTATCGACGCCCTGCGCTGGTACCGTGGCGACGACAAAATCCGAACCATGGCTGCCCGAGTTCTGGGACCGGAGCCGGTCCGTTGGATGCCGATGGCGGAGGAGGTCGAACAGACGGCGTCCACCCGACCCAGGTCGGCGGCTGGAAGAAACAGGCGCTGGCCGGCTTGCCGGACGTTTTCGGTAACGGCCGCGAGCAGATCCGCCAGCAGGCCGACGCCGAGAAGGACGAACTCTACAAGCAGATCGGCCAGCTCAAAGTGGAGTTGGACTTTCTCAAAAAAAGAGCTGGCCTCATCGCTTGACGAGCGGCGCCGATGGATCGATCCACAACATCCGCATCTGACCGTGCAGCGGCAATGCCAATTGCTGGAGGTGCCGCGCTCGACCTACTACTACCAGCCGCGGCCCGAGAGCGCGGAGAACTTGTGTCTGCTGCGGAAACTGGACGAGGTGTACCTGGATCGCCCGTTTTTCGGCAGCCGTCGCATGGCCGTCACGCTGGGGGTCGGCCGCACGCGCATCCGGCGGCTGATGCGGATTCTCGGGATCGAGGCCCTGTATCCCAAACCGAATCTGAGCCGTCCGGCAAAGGGACACGAGATCTACCCCTACTTGCTGCGCGGCGTCTCGATCGAACGGCCCAACCAGGTGTGGAGCACCGATATTACGTACCTTCCGATGCAGGGCGGTTTCCTCTGCCTGGTGGCCGTCATGGATTGGTTCAGCCGGTTCGTGCTCAGTTGGGAACTGTCCAACACCATGGAGACCGGCTTCTGTCTGGCGGCGCTGGAGACGGCATTCCGCTTCGGCCAGCCCGAAATCTGGAACTCCGACCAGGGCTCGCAGTTCACCGCCGCGGATTTTCTGGCGCCGCTGAAGCAGCGCGGCATCTCCATCAGCATGGATGGACGGGGCCGCGCCCTGGACAACGTTTTCATCGAGCGCCTCTGGCGCAGCCTGAAGTACGAGTTGATCTACCCCGGCGACTTCGCCAACGGCGCCGATCTGTTTCAGGCGCTGGATCGATACTTCCATTTCTACAACCACCAGCGCCCGCACCAGGCGCTCGGATACCGCACGCCGGCCGATCTGTTCCCGCGCCGGTCAACAAGGAAAAAGTCATCGCCATAATGGGGGGCTTTGCCCCCCATCTGGCCTTTGGCGCTCCGGTGGTCAGTTGGCCGCATAAAGTACGGCAGATGGTAGGTGCGGCAGGAATTTCTCGGGGTTCGTGGTGGGGGCGGGTTGCGCCACGAAGCCGGAGAAATTCGTGAGGCCCAGGGCCTTGCCCCACAGCTCGGCGCGCAGTTGCTGGATCGCGCGTACGGTGGAGAAGCGCGACTGGGCGGCGTGGGCATTCCATTTCGGGACAGGGAGCAAGTCGGCTTTGCGATCGCCGCCGCCGCGGACGGCCCGCAAACTGGCGAGCAGAAGCATGGCGTAGGAAAGCACCTGAAGTGCGGGCACGGCCTCGACCGAGTGACCGTTTCGCACCTGCGCTTGTCCCACCCCCAACAGCGTCTTTTCTTCCCGAAAGTTCGTTTCGATGTCCCAGCGCTGGACGTACGCCTGGACCAGCAGCCGCGCATCCATCTCGGCGTCGGTGCAGATCAGAAACGCGGGACGACGATACAGCAGCTTGGAGTGCTTGCGCAGACGATAGCGCAGCGGCGCGATCACGACCAGTTGCAGAACCTGCCCCAGTCCGGCCGTGCGCCACAGAACCGGCCCCAGGCGTTTGATGCGCATCGAATGCGGTGCGCCGCTGACGGATATGTCGATCGTGCTCCAAGCGCGGGCTTCCTCGGTGCGGATTTGCTCGGGAGTCGGCGCCGGGGCGCCATAGTGTCGCGGGCGGCCGCGATGCGGGGACGCGGGCGCGGAGGAGGATTCCGGCGGAAAGTAAAGTTGGGCGTCCTTGCGAATGCGGCCGATCAGGACGGTGCGGTCGGGCAACTTCTTCAGGACGGTGGCATTGGTGTAGCCGCCATCGACGACGATGTGGAGGGGGCGTAGGGAGCCGCCGGGCTGGGCATCCAGAGCTTGACGCAGGGCGGCGATCTGTTGGGCGGCGACGAGGGGCAGGCGCGTCAGGCGGGCGGTTTTTCGGTATTGCTGCACCGCCTCGGCGGGGGCTTGGTGCGGCGGCTTGGGGGGAGTGGGGGCGTGGCGAAAAGCGATCGGGACCATGCGGAAGGCTCCGTCGGAGAGGGGAATGGAGGCGGACAACTGCAGGAAGCGTTGCGCGCGTACGAAGTTGGTTTGGAAGGGAGGACCGAGCGGATCGCGGCGCCAGGCGACGCCGGGAATGCGGAGGCCGGATTTGCGGAGCAAGGAATCGTCGACGGCGACGGTCAGGGGCGCGTGTGGGGCAGTTCGGCGAGGACGGCGCGGCGGACGACGGCGAACAGGTCTTGGGCGGGGAGGCGGTTCTGACTGAAGATCCGGTAGGCGGCGGACCAGTCCTGAAACTCGCCCCCGGAGGTGGTCAACAGTCCGGTGAGGGTATGGCGGCCGAGGCAGAGCAGCGAGCTTAGGGAGAGGGCTTGGGTACGGTCGGCGACGCGCTGTTGGGCGAACGCGGGGGCGCCTTCTCGCCAGAGCGTTTGGAGGGAGGAGAGGATGCCGGCAGAGTTTTTTTTAGAGCGGAGGGAGGGGGGTGAGGCGGCGGAGGGCAAGCAAGCTGTTGTCCTCGATGGACCACTCGACGGTTTCGCCGCGAGCGAAATCCATGGCTTGGGCGAGAGCAGAGGGGAAGTTGATGTACCACTGGACGCTGGATTTGCGTTTGATGAGTTGGACCTTGGTGGGGAATCCCATGAGGCACCTCATAGTCAATCAACTAGATACCACCAAACAGCACAGATTACAACAGAAATTACCGAAATTGTTTTTTATCTAGTCAAACGCCAAAGGCCAGATGGGGGGCTTTGTAGAGTAGGGCGCAGGCGCGCCGCGATGTCGCACGTTTCCTGCCCCCCTCATCGAACCGGACGTGCGGTTTTCCCGCATCCGGCTCTCCGATCATCTTCTTCCGGCGGCTTGCGCCGTAATCCTTCCAAGTGGCTCACCTTGCCCACCATGCGGTAAAGCCGACATCGGTCATGTAGAAAGTGATACCCCCATCGCTTCTTGGCAGTTCCCCAGGGGCACTGGTACTTGCGCCGGAGCCAGAGTTGCATCTCGCTCCGGACGGCCCAGTCCACCTTATGGAATGTCCGGTTGCTGTTGCCGACCCGGAAATAGGTACACCACCCATTGAGGATCGGGTTCAGTTTCTGGATCACCACGCCGACCTGCCCGTTCGACGGAACTGATCGCGCTGCTTCGCGAGCCCGTTGACGGACGTTGCGGCACGCCTTTTCGCGTGGCCACATCAACAGCATCCGCCCCGGAGCTTTCCGGAACTCGAAGCCGAGGAACGCAAAGCCTTCCGCCAGCGTTGTCAGCCGACTCTTTTCCTGGTTGACTACCAGTCGAAGAGCGGCGAACTGCTCCTGCAGTTGCTCCCACGCCTCCCGTGCCTGTTGTCCCGTCCGCGCCAGCAGAACCATATCGTCCGCATAACGGACCAGCCGAACATCGCCGACCGCGACACCGTCGCTCCGGCACCATTGACGATCTACCTCGTGCAGAAAGATGTTGGACAGCGTTGGCGAGATCACTCCGCCCTGAGGAGAACCCCGGTCCGGGTGAGTCACCTTGCCTTCCTCCATAACTCCCGCTTTCAGCCAAGCTCGGATCAGCCGCAGAACTTGAGTGTCTCCGACCCGGCGTTCCACCAACTCTAAAAGGAGTTCGTGCGAGATCGTGTCGAAGTAGGATTTCAAGTCAACGTCCACCACGAATGAATATCCCTCGTTGACGCTTTGCACAATCGCGCTCAGCGCCATCCGCGGTGTCCTCTTCGGGCGGAATCCAAATGAACAGGGCATGAAATCGGCCTCGAACAATGGTTCGATCACGATCTTCACCGCCATCTGCACCACTCGGTCCTTCACCGTCGGGATGCCCAACGGCCGAGTTTTCCCCGGCTGTCCGGGCTTGGGTATGTGTACCCGCCGCACCAACGCTGTCCGGTACTGCCGGCTCCGGAGTTCCTGTTCAACTTCCCCCAGAAACCGCTCTTCGCCGTAATCCCGGATCGTGCCGATGTCCACTTGGTCCACTCCCGCCGCCCCTTTGTTGGACTTCACCCTCTGCCAGGCTTCGCGCAGGATGTCCTGCCGACAAACCTTATCGTAGAGAAGCGTGAACCTCCTTTCCGGTTGTTGCTTGGCCACTCGGTATAGCGTCCGTTGCAGTTTGCGGGCATTGTCTAATCTTGCGGGCGCTTTGCGCTTCGCTCGATTGGGCCGGGATGGAGCGTTCCCTTGCGGGCGCAGTCCGGCTGCCTTTCCCTGTTTCGTTCGCTTGATGAAAGTAGCGGCCCTTCCCTCCCTTCGGTTCTCCCGAAGTTCTTCGGTACTGTGGCCACCTCCGATTCCCTGCCCGGCGTCGTTGCTGCGCTTTCGGGTTTCGCCCTTATGCGCCTCCCTACCGTGCGGAGACTCCTCCGCCGGACCGAACAGGGTCTCTCCGGTTAACTTGACGGACTTTCTCTGCGTGCCGCCGCCCGATACACCGTCCCGGCGATTCGGTTCCATTCTCGCTGTACTCCGAATCGTGGCAGGCTTCGCCTCGAGGACACAGGCTCGCCCCGGGAAGAGATCCAGTTGAGTCGGCCTACTCACTGGTGGAGTTGACGATGCTGAAACGGCGTTCACTTGTGTTGCGGCCCGCAGATTCGCCTCGCCTTCCTGCCGACACTTGAAGGCTTTGTCATCCCGCTTCTCCGGCGCCGGTTGCCCAACGACGGAGGGGATCAGGCTATCGGGTGAGCGAGTCACGACCCGAGTCGATTCCTTTCAATCAACAAGTTCATCAAGTCCTCTCGGACGCACGCCCCCCATGCCCCCCAGGATTTATCGCTGTTTTCTTCCAGAGTGGATGGCCTTGCTGCGCTGGTCATCCACGACTGCCGTACAATGGAGGGGCTTGATAGGAGGACAGGGCAACGCGGGGACGCGACCCGAGCGCCGATGCAAGCCCGGAGTGGATGGCGGCCTTCGGGCCGCCTCCTGGTCAGCCCGCCGCACCATCTAACAAACGGCGAGATTTTGTCCAAACAACCGGGACCACCTCACATAGCCACATGCCGTAGAGCGTGGGAGCAGCGGAGACTGGCCGTGGCCTCTCAGCGCCACACTTTCGTGCCGCCAACCCGGACCGGTACCGTGATATAGCTCAGGTTAGAACCCCGGGATCTTCACTCGCCTATCGAACGAAATCACCGCGAAGTCATTCGCAATACTGGGATATTTGAGAAGAACGGAGCAGGCCCGCGTACAGCGCCAGCGTCAACAACTGGGGAGGCACGGCTCGTAGGGAAATGGCTTTAAGGGGCTGAGCAGGAATTCGACAGACCTTAAGCAGAGATGGCTTCGCGCGCCTTGCGATTTCGGTACACTCGGCGGTTTGCGAGAAAACGAACTGACGAAACTGCTGGGATGGCCGGTCTGGTCCCGTCGAACTCCTGCTCAGAGCCGAGAAATGGTTTGGCTCGTCATCCAGGAATCGAACCCACGACCCTTTGGCCAGCGGTTCTTCAAAGTTGCACATTGGCAACCTGCAGCGCAATCGTAAAGTGACACTCGTCAGTAGTTGCCATTCGAGCCCAAGTGGCCTATGTTGGTTGGTTGATGCTTGCACATGAGCGTGACTTCGGGTTATACCCCCATAAATACCCACATAAGGTTCGGTGGTGCCGCCCGAATTCGACGGCGTCCAGATGCATTCAGCTATGGTCATCTACACTCCGTGGTGAAGGTAACCTTCACAAATACCGGCACTTAAGGATCACGTGCGAGCATGTTAGACCTCACCTGAATAGCGGGAGTGAGGAACTCATAACCCAAAGGTCGGTGGTTCAAATCCACCCCCGCAACCAAACCAATGTGCGGGTCAGCCAGATTCGCACCGCTGCTGTACCCGCCCAATAAATTCCATTCTCCTTCCGCCACGTAGTAGCCTTTTTTCCCATCGAGTTGCGGAACCATCCGAATCTTCTTGACGTGCTTCTCCAGTTCCAGCTTGGCCTTGAGAACGTCGGTGTTCAGGAGTTTTCGGATGTCACAAAGCTGCCCGGTGACGAATTGCCGGATACGCCGGATTTCCGCTGAGATCGAATTCGGTTCGGTACTGAGCAGTTGCCGGGTGATGCCTTCGAGTTCCTGTTGTCTGGAGTTGATTTCTTTCACGAGCGCCGGGGTTGGACCGCATTGGGCGGCGGTGGCGGCAAGGTTCCCAATTTCCTTCTGAAGTTCGTCTGATCGCTGGCGCATTCTGCCAATTCGGTTGTCCAGGCCGTCGAACGAGTTCTGCAACTGAATCTCGAATTCCTGAATTGCCCGGTCAATTGCTTCAGGTTTCAAGACGGCTTCCTGAAGTTGAGCAAATAGGCGTTGCTCAAGGAAATCTGCACGTTCTCGCAAGGCGTTGGAGCAAACGTCTCGATTGACGTGCATCGGGCACCCGTAACGAGGATGTCCGTGTTTTCCTCTTCCAGCTACGATGATGAGGTTGTGCCCACACACGCCGCATTTCAAGAAGCCTGTCAGGAGATTGGGGCTGGTAGTCGCTCGACTCATCATGCCGGGTTGATTGCCGTGGTTGAATTTTTCGTTCACCCATGCGATCCGGTCACGAACACGATGCCAAAGACCGTCATCAATGATCCGGAGTTCCGGCTTCTCCAAGACGATCCACTCAGACTCCGGGCGCATTCGTCGGAGCCGCTTATTGGTTCCAGGCTGCTTGACGAACTGTGATCGGTTCCAGATGAGACGGCCAATGTACAGTTCATTGCGAAGCATCTCTCGAATGGCATTGTGACACCAACTGCCGTCTTGCTTCTTTGCTCTTTTACGTGGTGGTGCTACGCCGTCATGGTTCAACGTCTTCGTGATCGTCTTCAGTGAGGCCCCGTCTGCTGCCATCTGGAAAATCCGGCGCACGATGGCTGCTTCACGTGTGTTTACGCTATACCGAACGGAGTCATTCGCCTTCACGTTGTCGAATCCGTAGCAGCGGCCACCCGTATGCAAGCCCTTTAGCGCCCGGCCCTCAAGTCCACGATGGGTCTTCTTGGCGAGTTCTTTGATGTAGAGCGAGTCCACTAATCCGTGAACCGTCATCAGCACGTCTGCCTGATCGTTCTGGCTGTCGATGCCTTGCGATACGGACACGATGCGGTAGCCCCTGAACCTCAACATCTCGACGGTTCGGACAGCATCGGCTAGGTTGCGGGAGAGGCGGCTCGTATCGTCCAGCAACAGCACATCAAATGGGCGGTCAGGACGAGAAGTTGCTTCCTGAAGCCTCGCTAATCCTGGCCGGTCAATTCCAGCGCCCGACAAGGCTTCGTCCCGGTACACATGCTGTTCCAGCAGATCCCAACCGTGTCGAACGGCGAAGTCCCGGCACATCCGAAGCTGATCGTCAATCGAGGCAGGACTTTGACGATCACTCGAATATCTCGCATAGGCGGCACAGCGAACTTTCATGGAAGCTCCGTTGTAGCGACGATCCCATTATGCCGGTAATGTCACCCGAAAAGCATCACCCGGCAACTGCTCAGTACCGAACCGAATTCGATCTCAGCGGAAATCCGGCGTATCCGGCAATTCGTCACCGGGCAGCTTTGTGACATCCGAAAACTCCTGAACACCGACGTTCTCAAGGCCAAGCTGGAACTGGAGAAGCACGTCAAGAAGATTCGGATGGTTCCGCAACTCGATGGGAAAAAAGGCTACTACGTGGCGGAAGGAGAATGGAATTTATTGGGCGGGTACAGCAGCGGTGCGAATCTGGCTGACCCGCACATTGGTTTGGTTGCGGGGGCTTGCAATGGATTTAATGTGCTCTCGCTGCCCTTCCGACTCGAACTGGTCTCGAAGGCGTAGTTTTTGATGGTGGCGCTCCTGGATCGAATTGGGTACGGAGCTATTCACAGATGGGGTGTGGTTTAGATTCTATAGAACATCTTGAAATGGAATTTCCAGGATTCCCGAAGGGCCGAAGGCTAGATGCAAAGTATCATCTCCAGCCGAAATCGACGGATGATTTCACTGTGCTCCGGGCGGCTCTACCCCGCCGCCCTCCGCATTCTTCTGAGCATCCCGGCTCACGCCACCGTTCCAGCGGCATCTTGATCGTCCCTCAAAATTCCCGCCGTGGTTTGCGATTTTCGGGCAGGGACCGGCACGTTCATTTCTTCGTCTAAGATGGCCCTGGAAAGCGCACAGAAGCCCGTGGAGCGTTCGAGTAGAGCACGGTGATGGTTCGATACCCCTGCCACCACATAAAGCCGATTCTATTGACAAAATGTATGGAAACTTTGTACAGTAAAGTACTTGATGGAATCGACATCTGCGGTTTCCACGGCGGTTTACGCAAGGGTTTCCACCGCCGATCAAAATTGCCAATCCCAACTGAAAGAGCTTCGTGAATTTTGTGAACGCCGGGGCTGGAAAATTGTGGGCGAGTACGTGGACACCGGATTTTCTGGTTCGAAGGCCAGCAGACCCGCCCTCGATGCGCTGATGAAGGCGGCGGCGCTCAAAAAATTCGATGCAATCTGCGTGTTCAAAATTGATCGTGCTGGCAGAAGTGTCCTGCACCTTTCACAACTACTCGCCGCCCTGGAGAGCTACGGCGTCAGGTTCGTTTCGATCAGCCAAGGCATCGACACGGATTCCTCGAACCCCACCAGCAGACTTCTCACCGGCATCCTGAGTTGCATGGCCGAATTCGAGCGGGAATTGCTGCGTGAAAGAACTTTGTGTGGCATCCGTGCGGCACAAGCGAATGGGAAACATGTTGGCCGTCCCAAAAAAATCTTCCGTAGGGATGAAGTCGTACGGCTCCGGGATGAAGAAGGCTTGTCCTGGAGGGCCATCGCTGAAAAATTGCAGATTCCAACCATGACGGCGGTGTCCGCTTACCGGCAACTTCATGCCGAATCCGGGTGTACCGAAACTGCCCCGGCGAAAATGCCCGTCCAGCCCGCAAAAACACAGCGAAAAAAACGGGCGTCGTAGGGCCGTACAAATTCCTTCGGTTTCGGTAGCTGAACTTCGATCACAAAGCCGATCTTTCACGGAGCGAATGGAGCCGGATGGCGCTATGTTTGGCCTGGACTCGCCAGAATTGCCGCCAAGAACGCCATCACCAAGCACTGGCGGGCGGTTCTTTTTTCAGTCCACGGTAAGCGCCTGAGAATCACCGGAACAGAGGTGGCAACTGCGACCGCTGATTCTGGCGGGATCAGGCGCGAGAGGGCCCCCAGTTGTGTGGCAGAAGCTCGGCCACGCGGGTGATGGGATGGGTCGGTATGCGGGACAGGACGTCCTTGAGCCAGGCGAAGGGATCCACTCCGGCCTGGTGGCAAGATGCGACGAGGCTTCGCAGCACAGCTGCCGTTCGGCCACCTCGGTCGCTGCCGAAAAACGTCCAGTTGTTGCGGCCAACTGCTACCCCGCGGATCGAACGCTCGGTTGCGTTGTTGTCGATCTCGAGATCGCCGTCCTCGCAGTAGCGGGTGAGTGCCGTCCAGTTCTTCAGGGTATAGCGGACCGCCCGCCCCTCCGGACTCTTCGGCAGAACTTCCCCCTCGATCTCCAGTAAGTAGTTATGCAACTTATCCAGAATCGGACGTGCTCCGACTTGGCGTAGTTGAAGCCGATCCTGCGGCGTGAGAGACCGCGCTCGCTTCTCCACCCGATACAACTGCGCAATCAGCAACAGCGCCAGCCCCATGCGGGCCTGATCCGAATCCAACGCTTTGCGGAAATACCGACGGGCATGCGCCCAACAGCCTACCTCGACCAGGCCCCGCGCCGGGTCCTTGAAAAAGGCGTCATAGCCGCCGTATGCGTCCGCTTGTAGGTAACCTCGATAACCCTTCAGAAATTCCTCGGGACCGGCGCGTTCCCGTGTCGCCGTATAGTCATACAGAATCACCGGATGCTCCCGGTCTCCGCAATACGGCCAGATGCGCCCGGTCCGCGCAAACGGGAGTTTGGTGTCCAACACCTTCACCCCGGTGTCGTCGGTGCCGATCACCTTCGATTGGAACAGAACCTCCTTCGCGCATTGGTACAACGGCTGCAACAGATCGCCGCACTGTGCCATCCAGCCGCCCATGGTCTTACGCGAGATTGCTACCCCATGCCGTTCGAAGATCGTTTCCTGCCGGTGCAGTGGCAGATGATCCACGCACTTGGCGACGATCACCTGCGCCAGCAGACTGGCCCCAGCAGTGCTCTTTTCGATCGGCTGCGCAGGCTTGGTCGCCGTCTTCACCGTACAGGCGCACGCGTACTTCTTGCACACATCTTCAATCACAGTCAGCTGCGCCGGGATGTATTCGTAACGTTCGCTGGACTCTTCGCCGATGGGCCGCAAATCCTGCTGGCAGGTAGGGCAGTGCTTCTCCGAATCCGCCAGATCGTGCACGATCCGCTCCCGCTTGAGATGCCGCGGCAGAGCCTGGCGGCCGCCAGGCCGTTTCGGGGAAGCCGATCCGCCCGCGCCAGAAGCGGTATCCTCATCGTCGTCATCGTCGACGGAGTCAGCCGGTTCGGCTGGCTTCTCTGCGGCTGCCTGCCGGGCCTGCCAAGCCGCGGCAAACAGGGCTAGTTGGTCTGCCGAGAGGCGCTCACTTTTACGATTCCGCTTGGCATCCAGCAACTCGCGCAGAAGGGTCTCGATCTTGCTCCGCTCATGGAACTCGCGGTCGAGTTGCGCCACCAGGTCCAGCACCATCTGCTGCAAGACCTTGGGATCTTCCGGAAGGTGTTTGGGATCGAACGCCACGAGTAAGGAATAGTCTACTCACTTACGGACGCGCGGACAAGAGAAAACAGAAAGCATCTGCGATGTTTTACACGGACCGACCATAACGGTGTCGGCGTGTGGCTTGTGTCAGGTCGATGCCGCTCAGCAGCGCCCCTAATTCCTGCGCCGTGATCTCTCGCCGGCGCTCCGCCGCGTCGCCCAACGGCACCACATACGTGCCCTCCTCCAGCCGCTTGCTCCACACCGCAAACCCGTCACGATCCCAATACAAAATCTTGATCCTGTCGCGCCGCCGGCTGGTGAAGACGAACAGATGCCCGGCGAATGGGTCTAATTCCAGGTGCTCCCGCACCAGCGCGTGCAGGCCGTCAAAGCTCTTGCGCATGTCGCACGCGGTCAGGCACAGATACACCCGCACGCTGGCCGGCAGGTGAATCATGCCCGGAGAAGTTCCAGCACCGTGCGCAACGTCTTCGTGTCCACCCCGGTGCCGATGCGAAGTCGGTCGCCGTTTGCCAGCGCCAGTTCCAGACCGAACTCCGCAGATACCTGCTGCGCCCCTCTCTCCACCAACGCGAAACGCACCGGGCCGGCACTCCGAAGCCGCTTCCGCCAGGCGTAGAATGAGTATTCGGTGAGCCCCTGTTGCTGGCAGAACCGCTTCACCGATAGCCCGCTCCGCTCCTGCTCGGCGAGTCGATCGCGCCATTGATCGCTTTTGGAGACCGCCCTCTGATCGGGATTGCTCTCGCTCATGAAGCTACTATGCATCCTTTCCCGACGGTAAGGAAGAGGGGTTCACGAGGTGCATACGTCCACGTGCTTTTTACATCGCAGTCGGTCATGGCATGGCAATCCATTGAGCAGATGAGCAGATTCATCACAATGTCTTTCAGCGGCGCCATGTTGCCAGCCAAAATCGCCGCCGATTGGTCAGCCGGGAGCAGTCCGCTTCGGGCGAGTTGGTCATAGACCTGACTCTTCATTCCCGGTCCTTCGAGACTGCGGACGTACCGCTGCCACGCCGTCCACGCCTCAATTGCCTCGTCGCCCGCAAAGGACAGAGGCTCGACAACATCTTTTCGCCTTAAAAGAAATTCAGCCCGTGGTTCACCCTCCCATTGGATCAGATGGGCCATCGCAACGGCATGAGGATCAATGGTGTCGTTTTGCGTTAAAAGAATATGCATGTTCTGCCCCTCACTACCGCCCACTGCAACGCTGTTCTTCGGCGTTGCGAACGAGCACTTTCACCAACAACTCCAGCAGTTCTTCGGCGGCTTCCGGGGCATTGAATTCACGAGTGGCAATTTCGAGCGCTTCTTCTTCCACTTCGACAACTTGCTCTTCTTCCAGGTTGGCGTGGCACCAGTCGAACAGACGTTCCTCTTCGGCATTCATCTTCAAGTTCTTCAAATCAACGTTCATGGGGTTCTCCTGCTATCGAAGCACCGATTCCTGTTTCTGCCGTCCTTGTCGGAGCCAGCGGTAAATGGCTTGTCGAATCCAGGCGGCTTTCGGAAGCCGTGCGCTGTAGGCGGCATCAGTCACAAGTTCATTCATTTCCGGCGTGATTCGCAGCGTCAGGCAGTGTGTGAATCTGGTTTTCATTTGGGGCGGTTGCTCCGGTGTCAGTATTTAGCAATCGCCAAAGGTCAAATGCCTATGACCGTATCGAACGTCGCCTGATGTTGGGGGAAAGCGGGAAGGGCACTCGCAGAGATTCAGCTACCAAAGGTGTTTATAGCTGTGTCGAATTCGCTTGACGTTGTTGCGGGTGACCTCCCGGCCAAGGGTTTTCTTTGCGTTCAGCAGCCGTGCGATCCCGGCGTCATCGAGATCGGGCTTCTTGTGGTGGAGGTTCAGCACCGCCTTGGTGATTTCTGACCGTGGGTTCTCTCTGTGCGTGGCCGCTTGCTTGCGTATGAACTTGGCGATAGCCGGGTTCGCAGTCTTCTCAGGGGGCCAATGCTTGCGCTTCGATTGCCACTGTTGTGTCTGTGAGACGAATGCTTTTCCCAGGATGTCCGCTTCGTAGTTGGCACGGCCACATTTCGTGCCGGGTAACTTGCGAATCTCAGAACTGGCCCAAAGTCGGAGGTATTGCTCCCAATGGTGTGAGCAGTTTCTTGCCAACGTCCATGCCCAATGCGAATCGGAGTGCGATCTATTGCCGGGATACTTACGCATCGGCACGGATTTCATCTTGCGCCTGACGATTTCATCTGAACGCAACCGTCCTGGTGGCGTTGAACCCGGTGGCGGGCCGATCTTCAGAAGTTCATCGAAGAGTTCACCGATGTCGTCGGTGACCGTCGTTGTGGTTCGGGCGGCAGGAGCAGATTTCCGCATCAGGGCTGAGAGCCAGTCGGGAAGTTCTACAGGTTCCAGATCATCGGGCGAGAAGCCAGGAGCGAACTTGTAGTAGTGGCCGCTCTCATGAAGCGATCCTGAAACGATGACCGCTTGATGGGAGCGTTGAAAATCAATCGCCGTAGTTCCCTTCGGCTTCTGGAGGGTAGCCACGTCCGGTGGAACCTTGAAGTACAGATGCCTTGCGCCGGTCCCGCTGCCGCTCAGTACCGTGACAGTTGGCGGAAGAGATTGGCCCGCTTTCGCTTCAAGGGCGGCGAGTTCGGCCACGCCATCTTTGCCGGGCCGAACGTCCAAGTCCAGCACCACGGTATCAATGCCGCTGATGACGGCGAAATTTGCGTGGGGATGCTGGCCGATCCACAAGGCGATAGTTGCAGGGTCGCTTGTAGCGTTCGTGTTCTGCCAACCGCCGCCATATGGATGCTTGCCGGGTTTGTGTTTCTGCGATTTCGGCTTGCCACATTCGCAGCGTCCGTTCACGATGCGAGAATGCCCGTTAAAGCGTAGAAAGTAGCGACTCTCGCACCCGAAGGCGTGATAGCCTTCGGGTGATTTTCTGCCAAGAAAAAGGGAGAGTCGCTATGAAGAAACGATACCAGATCGACCAGCAACGAGCGGTGCAGCAGTTCCGCCGGCTGGCCACCGAAGAGAACCCCAACATCCAAATGATCCTGCCGATGGCCGACATTGTCGGCATGTTGCAGGATGGCGTCGGCCATTTGCTGCGAGAAGCCGGACTCGCGTTGATGAGTCTGGTAATGGAGGAGGAAGTCCGCCACCTGGCCGGCGAACGCCATGAACAGCGTCCCGATCGCCGCGTGCACCGCTGGGGCAAAGATGACGGCTATTGCGTGGTGGACGGCCAGAAAGTGCCGCTGAAAAGAACCCGGCTGCGGACCAAGCAGAACCGGGAGCAACGGTTGGGGAGCTACGAACTTTTCCAGCGCAGCGCGCCGTTGCAGCAGGGCGTTTGGGACAAGATGATGCGCGGGCTTTCGACCCGGAATTACGGGACCGTGGTGAAGGAGTTCCGCACAGCATACGGGATTGAGAAGTCGGCGGTGAGTGAGAACTTCATCGAGGCCAGCCGGGAGAAGGTGAAGCAGTTGATGGAGCGGCCGCTGGGCGAGTTGCGGCTGTGCGCCGTCCTGATCGACGGCACGCCGTTCAAGAATCGCATGATGGTGGTCGCGTTGGGCATCTGCTGCGACGGGCGCAAAACGGTGTTGGGGCTGCGCGAAGGGGCCACCGAGAACGCGACCGTAGTGGGCGAGTTGCTGAGCGATCTGCTCGCACGCGGCTTGGATTGCAGCACCCCGCGGTTGTATATCCTGGACGGCGGCAAAGCCTTGGCGGCGGCCGTACGGCGCCACGCCGGGGAGGCAGCTTTCGTCCAGCGCTGCCAGGTTCACAAAAAACGCAACGTGCTGGAACATCTGCCGGAGGAACACAAGGCCGGCGTGCGCCGGAAGCTGCAAAACGCTTACGCGATGCACGAATACGAGCCAGCCAGACGGGCGCTCACGCAGTTGCATCGCGAACTCATGGACCTGAATCCGAGTGCGGCGCGAAGCCTGGAGGAAGGCATGGAAGAAACCCTCACCGTTCACAAACTGGGAGTACCAGAGCAACTTCGTCGCACCCTGGCCTGCACCAACGTGATCGAATCGGCCTTCTCGATCGTGGAAACGGTTTGCCGGAATGTGAAGCGATGGCGGGATGGCGATCAGATCGAACGCTGGGTCGGCTCCGGGCTGCTCGTGGCCGAGCGGCAGTTCCGGAAGGTCATCGGCTACCGTCAGATTCCGCTGCTGCTGTCGTCGATGGCCAATGCCGTTTCCAAGAAGTCGATTGCGAAAGGAGCTGCGGTCGCGTAGTCTATGAGTTCCGAGGGTCGCTTACTTTCAACGGAGTTCCGGGCAATCTCCGTGCCATCGAGCTGATGCACCACTTTGGCGGCTACCGATCCGGCAATACGGTGCTGCTCGATCGCCTCGATCTGATCCGGCAATTGGAGGAACTGGCGGCCAGCCCCGCAGTCGAACGGGAGCGCCGACGGAAGGAGCGCCTGAGCGAGAAATTGGCTGGCCTGCAGCGGAACTGTACCGCGGCGGCGGTCCGGATTCCTGTCGTTCCGGTTCCGCGCCAGGGGTTGCCCACGGGGGTTGATTTCGCACCTGGCCGGATGACGGTTTCCTTCAGCGGCGTGGAGGAGCTGTTAGGCACCCTCTATGCCTTGGCCCAGAGCGCCGCCGGCGATTTCGAGGGTTTCCGGGCGGCCGCCGAAAGCGGATATTCGATGGCGCCGCTGGCCGGCACCTCAAACTGATCACCCTTTCCGGGGTGATGAGGACGCCATTCGGTTTGAACTCCTTTCCATTCCCGGATCTCGAAGTCGGGGGCCGCCGGCTGGCCATCAACGGCACACTTCGATCGTTCAGCTCATTCATGAGGTTTGTTTCCATAAAGATGGCGGCTAAATGGCCGGTGGTTTAGACAGAGGGGATGTCGGCCGGGCGTTCAGCGGCGCGCAGGTGCTCCAGGCCGATTTGGTCCCACCGGAAATCCGGTGAGCCCCGTCGGTAGCGGATCTGCAACGGCTGGTCGATCGAACGATTTCGCGGGCCAATTCCGGACCCGCCGGCGAACCGTCCATTTTCCTTCCCGGCCGGATGCCGCCAGAGGAAACCCACGGCGGCACAACAGGCGCAAATAGCGATGACAACGAAACTCCAGGTGCCGGTCGACGTCAACAGCACCGAAGAATGGGGAGCCGGATAACGCATTTTCAATCACCTCGACAACTTCTTTGACTTTGTCACTGTAATGCGGGTCGTATTTGGCCGCCGCCCGCAGAAACTGCTCCATCAAAACATCGTATATCTCTTCTGTTTCCATTGACTTAAAGGCCAAATGCAGATGCCGGATCGCTTTCCCGATACTGGCCTGATTCGGCGCAGTGCCCGGCGGCAGGAAATACCGCATGAAGTTCTTGGCATCCCGGTTGATCCGCCCTTTCCAGACCGGCACATGACCGCGGCAGATCATGGCCAAATACTTCATCAAATAGGGATGAAACGGGCGGCAGAGAGCGAGCAAGCCGATAAGAACTTTTAAGATCCTCAAAGCTGCAAAACGGTATACTAAGTAAGTCGTTCAAGCTGTGGGAAAAAAGGTGAAAAAGCTCGCTCGGAGACCACATAATGTCGTCGAGATCACCTGGTATCGAGCCGCTCTCGCCCAGTTTCTTTCCCGCCCGCAGGCCCGTTTTCGCCGCATTTTGGCGGTGACGACATATGACCGCGTCTGGCTACCCATAGTCGGACCGGATTGAATGCGCGGTCATAGCTGGATACCCCAACGCGGATGACGCACCCTGAGCCTCCTATATAAAGGGTTGTAGGATCTCGAAATTGCCGGGAACTGCGTGCGGAACTGGTCGCCGGCTGGATCGTTTGGGAAATACCGTTTTCTTGCGCTTGTAGCAGGCTTGGGAGCGCGCGCTCTGCGCTTCCGGTGCTCCTTCCTGTCTGGAAGCCGCAGGAGGGCGTGGCAAGCGCGTATTTTTGTTCATACCGCCAGTTCGTGTGTTCGCGGATGGATTTCTCCAGCATTTCCAGGCTGTAGCGCACGCGGCCGAAGCGGAAAAACGCCGAAACGCGCCAGACCTCGGGTTTCCTTCGGCCGGGATGAGTGTGCTCCTCTGCAACAGCAGCGGAAAGACCGCGTTCGGGAGTCCGAATAAACAGACTTCCGGCTCTATTTTGGTTCCTGGGCACCAGTGTTTTGAAGGCTGGCAAATGGAGTAAAAACCTGGGTCCCAGGTCTCCGGAATTTGCTGCACGGCTTGCCATTTTAAATACAATAATTACATTAATGAGCCGTTTTCAGAGGTTGGTTGTGGATCACATTCGGGAATTGAGCGGAGCCGAGTTCAAGATCGCGGCCTATCTGCTCTGCCATCTCCAACGCCGACGGGAAGTGAGCACCAAGATCGAGGATCTGGCGCGGGCCACCGGCGTGAGTTGGCGGCAAACGCAATCAGCCTTACGGAGCTTGGCGAAGAAGCGCATCTTGCAGGTAGACGGCCGCCGGAACCATGGGACTCGCTGCAGCCTGCCCGACGTACCGGTCCGTGCGGCCGGCTCTCAGGGGAGCTTGCAGAGCCGCCGCCGTCCAACTGCCGACCGCTCCAAGCGATTGGCCGCACAGGCTGAATCCGTGCCGGCAACACCCACACCGCAACCGGAACACACACTCCCCATGCCACCGCCGTCCGAACCGCCCGAAGCCGGATCTTCTGTGACCGCAACCGCTCCGGTCCCGGCGAGTTCGACGAGTACGGCATCTGCGCCTTCTCCCATCCAAGGTGACGAACAGGCCGCCAAAGAGCAATCCGCTCACGCCCCGATTCGCACCCTGCTGCACACGCGCCATAACATTTCGCCGGCGGAATTCAGGCGGCTGCTAGGGAACGCCGACGGGGAGATCGACCGCTTGATCAAACGGCTAGAAGACTTGACCGCCCACAACCGGTTTGAAAGCGTTATGGAGCTTGCTTCGGCAGTACGGTCGCTGGTTCTGATTCGCTGAATCGCAGGGCGGCTGCCGGCGTATGTTCCGGCAGCAGGGAGAACTCGGGACTATCGACCAGCGGATCGCTGCTGAACGGTGACCGCCGTGCGAACCGCCTCAGTTTCACCTTTGGCTGCGGGCGACTGGATTTGCAGCACCTCCAGCGCCGCCGAACCCATTTGCTGCACCGCGGCCACGGCTGCATGCTTGGCGTTGGTACCCAGGTGGGTGTAATAGCGGGTCATCTCGGCCGAGAGATGTCCCACCTGAGCCATGATGACTTCGATCGGGACGCCGGATTCCACCGCATGGGTGATATGCGTGTGGCGCAAATCATGAAATCGGAATCCCGGCAGACCAGCAGCTTTCTTCAGGCTCTCCCACGCCGAGGCCCAGGAGGCCCGCGAAACTCGCCAAAAACGCTTTCGTGTGCCGTTTGGCTTGGCAAAAACCAGGCACTCGGAACCCGTCTCTGTCAGTGTCTCCAGAGAAAACCCGATTCTCGCGTTAAAATAGCGCCGAAATAACGTAAACGCAAACTGCGTGCCGGCATTGCTCGAGACGTGATATACGCCGTCAACCAGACTCCTGCCTTGCCATTTACTCTTTTTCGTTTGACGCTCGTTGCAGCTTTCAGTTGGAGTACCGGCTGCGCCGGGCCGACGGGGAATATCACTGGGGCCTGGACAACGGGAGAACGCTCTACCGGGAAGGTGAGTTCTAGAAGGATACATCGGCTCCTGCATTGACGTAACCCGTGGGCGGTCCAGGGTTTCACGGTTGGTTCACCGCTCACCTGCTTGGCGTCCTTTACGTCTACCCGCAGCACAAAGCGGATGGCACATTGAGGTCGTGGGCGCGTCCGGTCTTCTCGCAAGCGATGACCGTCGTCCGCTGCCGGCGACGGGTCCAGGATCGTACCGCGGCTCTGTGACGCTGCGGCCTTCACCCTCTGATCTCATCGGAACCGGGGCGGAGATGATGCGCATCAGGCCAGCCCAAGTTTCACGGCCCATCTGGACATGAGGGAGGGCTTGTGAGGCTTGCTTTCGGCGCGAACTCCGATCGTCCTGAACATGGGAAAAGGTGGGGGTGGGGGCGCCGTGGTGACAGCGTCCGCCGCGGGAGCCACCCGCTTTTCCGTCAAACGCAGATCCGTCGCCACGCTTTGCATGTGCGCGGCAGTGACCTGCCGCTGGTCTTCCGCGAATGCCAGCATCAGGGCGTTATCGCAAAGAGAATTGACCAGCCGGGGGATGCCGTTCGATAATCCGGCCACGACTGCAACCGCTTCCGCTGTAAACGGAACGGGCATGCTTCCCCCGGCGGTGCGCCAGCGGTGTTGGATGTACAGCGGAACCTCGCCCGGCGTCAGCGGCTGCAACTCTAGCCGGACCGCAATCCGGTGCTTAAGTTGCCAGAGGCCGGGCCGGCTGAGGGTTTCGTCCAGTTCGCTTTGCCCGATCAGCAGAATCTGCAGCAGGGCGTCATCGCTGGTTTGGAAATTGCCGAGCAAGCGCACCTCTTCGAGCAGGCCGGGGTCCAGCTTGTGGGCCTCATCCACGATCAGCACGTGGACGCGACCCTCCGATTTCCCTTTTTCCAGCAGCTTTTGCAGAATCTGGAGCCGTTGGGCTTTGCTCGCGGGGACGTCTGTCACGCCGAAATTCAGCATCGCCAGCTCTAAAAACTCGGTGCACGTGAGGGTCGGGTTCAGGATGACGCTGGTGGCGATGCGGCTGGCCGGCAGTTTCTGCAACAGCCAGGTCAGCAAAGTGGTCTTGCCCGACCCGGCCGCGCCGGTCAGCAGCAGAAAGCCCTTGCGCTCCAGAATCGAGTAAGCCAACCCCGCCAAGCCTTCGCGGTGCTGCCGGGTCAAGAAAAGGAAGGCGGGATCCGGCGTCATTTTGAACGGGTGTTTCGCCAGACCGTGGAATTCGGTGTACATGTCATTTCACAGCGACCGTCACGATGTTGCTTGGGCTGCCGTCGAGGATAACCCGAAGCGGAACGCCCCCGCCGGTGGCTATTCCTTGCGGAAGCTTCACATTGATCTGCCAGAGCCCGACATACCCCGGCGCCAGTCCGGAAGCCTGCACGGCGCCGAAGCCGCTCCCGATGGCCACGCATAGGGACGGCTGAACGGTGAGGCAGGCATTGCCGTCGGTGGTGGGCACTGCTACGGTCGTCGCCATGGGCGGGCCTGGGGCCGGCGTTCCATCCGTCACGGCCGGAGTCACCTGTCCCTGCCCGGTTCCATACAGCGTAATGGTGGATCCGACCGGCGCCGGGTTCGACGGTCCGTTCAGCGTGCCGTCCTGATTGTAGATCAACCCCTGCCCGCTGCCGCTCTCGGCGGCCGTGAACAGCCCCGGCGAGACCGGGCCGATGAGAATGCTCCCCCCGGCTATGAGTTCGTTGGTGTCAGCCGTGCGCACCGCCACGCGCTCGGTTCCCAGTGGCGCGCTCGACGGAACCTGGAAATTCACCTGTCCGGGGCTGACCAGCGAAAGCGGCGCGGGGAGCTGGTCGTTAATCTCTACGGTGCGGTTGGCCAGCTGCGAAGGCCACGGCCCGCTGCCTGGGCTCGCGTCGGGGGGCACGGCCAGCGCGTCGCCGGTCAGCGTGGCCAACCCACCTTGTGCCACGGGCGCGCCAGACTGGAAGGTAGCCGCGTTCGTTGCCGCGGCGGCTTTTAGAAACTGCAGCACGCGGCTGTTTCCGGAATCTCCTACATACAACGTGTCCTGACGGTCCACATACACACCCAACGGCGCATACAGGCTATCCGGCGACGCCAGCCCGTTCGTCGCATCCCAGTTGGCCGCCGTGCTGGTGGCATTCTGCTGTCCGACCACGCCCATCAGCGACGGTTGGGTAATCGAGATGGGCGAGGAAAAGATCAGCACGCGGTTGTTGCCCGAATCCGAAACGTAGATAGCGCCCGTGCTATCAACCGAAACATCCACCGGCGTCTTGATTCCGTTCCCGCCGAGGATGTAGGCCGCCTGCGCTCCGTAGGGCGGGGCGTCTTCGGTGTACGCGAATACCACCACTCGATTATTGCCCGCATCCACGACATACAGGTTGCTGCCAGCGTCCACCAATAGCCCGCGCGGCGCGGCCAGCGTTTGCGCCGTCACCTGCGCGGGCCTGACGGACGAGCTCATGTTGGGTTGGCCGTAGACCCGGACGGCAACCGTTCCCGTGCCCGCTGCATTTGGAAATTCCAAAACCCGGTTGTTCCCCGTGTCCGCCACAAACAGGTCGCCGTTCGCGCTGAGCGCCAAGCCGGTGGGGGTATTGAGCGAGGCGGCATTCACCGCGGCGGATGTGCTGCTGTTGAAATCCACCTGCCCGATGACAGCATCCGGGGTAATCCTTCCGGTCTGGGCCACCGGCCGGGGATAGCGCAGCACCCGGTTATTGCCCGAATCCGCCACGTACAGCGTGCCACTGTTGGGGTTCACCGCAATGCCCGCCGGAGAAGAAAGCGAAGTGGCGGAGGGGTTCGCCGACCCTTGTGTATCCACATTCGGCGCCGCCGTATATAGGTCCGGCTGACCAATGACGAGGTCCGCCGGATCGCCGTTCTGGAAAGCAGTGGAATCCTTCCACACCAGCACGCGATTATTGCCGAAGTCGGAAACGTAGAGGGCATAGGGCGCCTGCGAATAATCGATCGCCATTTTGTAGGGCGCGTTGATGCTTCCCGGCTTGATTTGGTTCGGCCCGTTCTGGGTGAAGCCGGTCTGTCCCCACACCAGCGCAGCCGATTTCGAACCGGGGGCAAACTGCAGCACCCGGTTATTGCCCGCGTCCGCCACATAGACATTCCCGCCAGCGTCCACTTTGACGTCGCCCGGTCCGTACAGCGTGGCGGCGGAGGCCAAGGGAAAGGCGCCGGTATCCGCCGTGGTGGTGGAGAAATCTGTCTGTCCAATGACCGCGTTGGCCGCCCCGCCGCCCGACGCGCCCGGCGGAAATACCAGCACGCGGTTATCCTGCGGCACGGCCGCATACACATTGCCGCTGCCATCCACGGCCACGGCGATCGGCCCTTTCAGGGTGCTCGCCGAAGCCTGCGCAGGGACACCGCGCGCGGCGAAATTGCTTTCGCCCCAAACCGCGTTGGCCGCGATGTTGACGGCGCCTCCCGCCGGCGGCGCATACCGCAGCACGCGCGCGTTGCCGTAATCCGCCACGTACAGATTACCCGGCCCGTCGAAGGCCAGCCCCGCCGGCGCATATAAGGTCGATGCCGACGGCGTGCTTCCCTGATTGGAGGCGTTGCTGACGAAATCAACTTGTCCGATCACGGTGTCCGCCGGGGGAGGCGTCGAGTTGTTCAGGCTGGTGGCAGCGAACCGAAGGATGCGGTTATTGCCCGAATCCGCAACCCACAGGTTTCCGCCGGAATCCACCGCGACCCCGTGCGGACTGCTGAGAGCGCTTTGCGAAAGCCCGGCCGTAAACGCCGAAAAATTTGCCTGACCGTACACGGCATCAGGTTCTACCCGGCTCGGATTGGCAAACGGGGAAGGAAACCGCAGCACACGGTTATTGCCCGTATCCGCGACATACAGATTGCCGGTGGTGAGGTCGACCGTCAGGGCCGACGGCCCGTTGAAACCCTTCACGCCGATGCCGTACGCGCTCGATGCGCCCGGCCCCGACTGCCCCAGCACCAGGTCCGGCGGATTGTCGATGCCGTATGAAGCCACGTCCGCCCAAGCCAGGACGCGGGAGTTGCCGGCATCGCAGATGTACAGGTGCAACTGCCCGCCGCGTGCGTCCAGGGCGATTCCGCCGGGATTGTGGACCGACGCGCCTTGCACCAGGTTCACCCCATTGCTCTGGAGATCCACCTGTCCCAACGTCCGATAGGCCGAAGACGATAGCTGGGCCTGCGCCGCGCCGGCGGCCAGCAGGAGGCACAGAAACGCTGCCCGGTGGAATAATCTTCTCATACTCTTCCGAATCCCTTAGTGCGGTACCACTACCGTGTCGCCCGAGGTCAGATAGATATTCGTCTCAACATGCCGCCCTTTCAGGACGGCATCGTAATCGAATGAAAACGTGAACTGCCTGCCGTTCTCGTCGTGCAGCACATAGATCTTTTTCCGCCTGGCGTAATCGGTCAGTCCGCCCGCCTCCGTGATTGCCTGCAGCACGGTCATCCGGTAGGTATAAGGAATCGGCCCCTCCTTCTTTACCGCGCCAGTGATGTAGATCTTCTTACTGTTAATCGCCTGCACCACGATGGTCACGTCGGGGGCAGTCAGAAATTGGGCGAGTCCCCTGGCGATGAGTTGCTCCGCCTCTACCACGGTCAGGCCAAGAACCGGAACCTCCTTCAGCAGCGGCATCGAAATCTTGCCGTCCGGGCGGACGATCGCGCTCGGCACCGAGGCATCCGGTTCCTTCCACACGGAAATATGAAGCACGTCTCCGGCGCCGATTTCATAATCGCTGGGAGCGTTGCGGTCCTTCGGATTATCGGCAGGCAAGGGTATGACGGGGGCGGCGGGCGGCTTTGCCGGCGTTCCCGGCTTGTTTTCTGCGGAAGGCGGGGGCTGACTGCCGGGGGCGTCCGGCTGAGGCGGCCTGGGCAGGCCGCCCGCCCCGTTGGGCGCCGCCATCGCGGCTGTTACCTGGTCCGGCGGCCAGCCCGCCGCTTCGGCATTTTCTTGAATCCGGGCGTCCTTGAAACCGGCCTTCCGCGCTTCCCGAATATACTGAACGAGTTGGGTGGAGGCGTTCTGGCCCTGCGCCCTGGCGGGAGCGCAAACCAGAAATAGACCCAGAATGAGCGGAACTGCCGCTGGTTTGAACATAGATTCGAGGTTCCGGAATTTGCACGTTCCGGACCAACGCCGGTTCACCCTCCACCTGCGCTCGCAAGTACGAAGAGCTTGCACGTACCACCCCGACTCCGGATGCGGCTCCTCCGATATGCAAAAGATGGGGATTTCTTCTAGCCGGACGGGAAACAGTCCATTTCGCGGGAACTTCCGGGGGATCCAATAAATTGGCATTTGTTCACTTGTGCGGAAGGCAAATTGCTCATTTCCGGCGCGCTACGGTCGGAAATGAAGAACCGATTCAGACGCAACATGAAGTCGCTCATCTGCCCCATAATAATGGCCTATCTGACTGCCTCACCTGCCCCGGCCCAGGTGTTACCCACTCAACTGAACATTGTGATTGTAAAAGGGGACGGCGCGGTGAACGATGCGCGGCAGCATCTTGCCACGGCTCCCACCGTGCGTGTCGAGGATGAAAACCATAAGCCCGTTCCTAACGCAGTAGTGGCCTTCACCCTGCCCACGGAAGGCGCTACCGGCGAATTCGCCCACCACTCGCGGACGCTTACCGTTATCACCGATAGCGAAGGGCAGGCGGTTGCGAAGGGCCTGCGCACCAACCAGGTTGCGGGCAAGGTGCCGATTCACATCAACGCTTCCTATCGCGGGTTGATGGCGCGCGGCAATCTCACCCAATACAACGTGGCCGGGGAAGGAGCGCACGCTGGGCACGGAAGGGGGAAAGTGGTCGCGATTCTTCTGCTCCTGGGAGGCGCGGCCGGCGGCGGCGCATACTTCGCGTTGCGCAATAGTAAGCCGGCGCCGTCCGGGGCTTCCGCAGCCGTTCCGGGTCCCATCGGCATCGCTCCCGGCACGGGCACGATCGGCGCGCCCCACTAACACAACATGAGACTCAGATTACTTCCACTGCTCCTGCTGTTTTGGCCGGCCTTTCCCGTTTCCGCCGCGGACGGACCGCTCCGGCTGCGCACCGCCGCTCCCATGCTCGGTTTCGCCTACGACCCGGGCGCCGCCGCCATCCGGCCGATACGGGGCGTTCCTGGTGCCGCTCTTCTTGGCGATCCGATCGATACCGGATTCCCGGCGGCTTTGGCCGCCATCGCGCCCATGCAGGCCGTGGCGCTCGCGGTCTCCGGCGAGGACGGGATGGTTCGAGTCGTTCACCTCCAGGCAAACGCCAATGCCATTGAGGCCAAGCTGAATGCTGCCGTGGTGGCGGGCGCAATGGCTTCGCCCGACCTCATCGTCTTCAGCCCCTCCGGCTCCGCCGCCCTCTTATATTCGGCGGCCGCGGCGCGCTTGCAGGTGCTGACCGGGCTGCCGAACCAACCAGCCGTTCGCGATCTGCCCTTGACCGGGACTCCCGGAGCCTTGGCCTTGGCCGACGATGGGGCTGCGGCTCTGCTCCCGGGGGACGGCGGCGCACAGATCTGGTTTGCCGATGGCAGCGCGGCGCCGAGTCCCCTGCCGTTCTCTCCGGCGGCCGCCGCCTTTCGTCGCGGCATGCACGACGCGCTCGCCGTTACCGCTTCCGGAGACCTGTACCTGTTCCAGGCCAGCGCCAATCAATGGACGCAAATTCATGCCGGTGATGCGGCCACCCGGAGCCCCGCCGGGGTGCAGTTCTCGGCGGACGGCACTCTGGCCTATGTGGCCGCCGCCGCCGGAGACATATCCGCTTTCAATCTTTCCACCGGCGAATCGAACACCGTCACGTGTAACTGCGCTCCCACATCACTCGATGCCCTTATGGAAGGTTCCGTGTACAGCTTGACCAGCGCATCGAGTTCGCTGCTCTGGGTCCTCGACGCGTCACAAACCACGCCGCGCCTCTGGTTTGTGCCGCGGAGGAACAGCCAATGAGATTCTTCCGGCTAGTCCTCGGGGTCGCGGCGGCCTCTGCAGCCCTATATGCGCAAAACCTTACCATCACCTCCAGCCTCACGTTTCCCCCGGGGGCCGTGGGTTCGTTCTATTCTTTACAACTGAGCGCCAGCGGCGGACGCCCGCCCTACAACTGGTCGGAGACGGGGACACTGCCGCCCGGCCTTAGTTTGGTTGCGACGAACGGCATCATTCTCGGCACCCCAATGGCGGCCGGGCATTTTAGCTTCACGCTGACCGTCACCGATGCCAACAAGACCTCGGTTTCCACGCCGGCCGCCATCTCCATCGCGTCCGGAACCGGCAGCGGCGGCTTGACCATCACCACCGCAGGCGTGCTGCCCGGCGGCAGGGTGGGCCAGAGTTATAGCGAGGCGCTGGCAGCCATCGGCGGCAGCCCACCGTACCAATGGTTGGCCGGACAGGGCATGCCTGCCGGGATCGCCCTCGATCCCACCAGTGGCAATCTCTCGGGAACTCCCACGACCGCTGGTACTTTCAGCTTTCAGGTTCAGGTTACCGATAGCACACGGAATTCGGCGCAAGCTTCCTTCACCCTGACCGTCACGGGGTCGCCGCTGACGATCACCACGGTCGGGCCACTGTTCGCCGGCACGGTGGGGGTAGCTTATTCGCAGACGTTCTCCGCTTCCGGAGGCATCTCGCCCTACACGTGGTCGATTCTGTCCGGCAGCACCGGCGCTCTTACTCTCAACGCCGCTTCCGGAACCCTGCAGGGGACGCCGCAAAGCGCCACCACCTTATCCTTTACTGTCCAGGCGACGGACGCTGCCGGGGCCAAGGTATCGCAGAGTTTCTCCATCCTAATTCAGGTGCCCGCGCTGGCGCTCGCCACCGGCGCAGCGCTCCCCGCCGGAACCATCGGCATTGCCTATAGCCAGAAAGTCGCGGCTTCCGCCAGTGGCGGCACCCCTCCCTACAACTGGTCGCTAACCGGATTGCCGCCGGGCCTTAATCTCGATCCCGCCAGCCTGACTGTTTCCGGCACGCCTTCCGCCGCCGGAAGCTTTACGCTCACTTTGGAAGTGACCGACTCGGCCGGCCAGAGCGCCTCTCGAAACTTACCGCTCACGGTCTCCGCCGGCACCCTCACCATTACCACCGCCCGGCAGCTTTCGGCTGCAACCTTGAACGTGCCATTCTCCGAGAGCATCGTCGCGAGCGGCGGCGCCCCGCCTTACAACTGGGCGGCGGCCGGCCTCCCGTCGGGACTTTCGATCAACCCTGCAAACGGTGTCATCAGCGGCACTCCCACCGCGGCCGGCACCTTCGATCCCGTCGTTCTGACCGTCACGGACAGCGCCCTGACCCATTACTCGGATAACTTCAGCCTGAGCGTCGCCCTGCCGGCGCTGCCGGCGGTGACCATCGCCGGCTTGCCGGCTACGGCCGCCGCCGCCGCGCAGTATACGCTGACGATCACCCTCGCTTCGCCTTATCATGCCGATATCGCGGGGCAGGCGATTCTCACTTTCTCCCCTCAAACCGGCTTGGGCGACAGCACGATCGCGTTCGCATCCGGCGGCGGCACGGCTTCGTTCAGCGTCCCCGCCGGGACGCTCTCTGCGGTTTCCGCCGTTCCGCTGGCCGTCCAGACCGGAACGGCTTCCGGCACCGTGAGCGTCTCGCTGCGCCTGCAAGCGGGGGGCGTGGACATCACCCCGCTCGCCGCCCCGTCGGTTTCCACTACCATTCAGCCGGCCGCTCCGGTTCTTACCAACACACAGGTGACGCGGACCTCCAATTCCGTCATCATAGCCGTGACCGGGTATGCCACGGATCTGGAAGTTAGCCAGGCGGTGTTCACGTTCGGCGCAGCGTCCGGGCAGACCCTGCAATCCGCCGCATCCTCCATAACGCTGGATGTCAGTACGCTTTTCGGGAATTGGTTCGGCTCATCCGATCTGGGTGGAGAATTTCTGTTCACACAGACCTTCACGATCACGGGCGACCCTACCGAGGTAATCCCCCTGAGCGTCACGCTGGTGAACCGCATCGGTTCGACGACGGCGAACATCAATCCTTAGAGCATGCCCATAGATCAGAGCATGCCCATAGATCGCGAAGGCAGCCAATTCTACGCCTGGTCGTTTCCGGGCTGCCCCCTCCGCGTGCATCTGCGCCTCGATGCTCTCGAGAGTCCGGGGGCGGATCTGGCCACTCCCGGCGAGGGCCTGCTGGTCGGCCGCACGGAAAATCGCACCACCGAAGTGACCAGGTTGGTGCCGGCCAATGGTCGAACGGTTGCGGCTCTCTTGGCCGAACATGCCGGAGAGCCCTTGGCAGGGCGGCATGCCGCCTCCGGCGGACTGGCCCTGTTCAAAGAACCGGCAACCCGGTCATCCCGTGTTGCCGAAGAGCAGGTGGTGGGCTACTACCGCATTGCCGCGGGGGAGCCGCTGGCGCTGAATGAAAACGACCAGACGCTGGCGAGCACGCACTTTTCCCGCGAACATCACGTCATTCTTCGCGGCCGCCTGGCCGACAGCGGGCCCGCCAGCGCCACGTTCTTTTTCCATAAGAACGGGCGGCTGGAGAGCGAGTTCACTTTACTGGAGTTCCCATTGGATGCATCGCGGTTGAGTTCCCCGGAATGGACGGCGCCTGGGGGCCCGGCCACAAGGCCGAAGCCGCCCGGCCTGCTGGCGCCGGCATTGCCACCGCCCGCGGCGGCCACCGGGCAGGATACCGCGCCGGCGAAGACCGGTGGGACCTCCGAGGGCCGCCGCGCCGCCGTGGTGCCGGGGCTCATATTCGGTCTTCTTCTACTTGGCGGCATCCTGATCGCACGATTCGGTGCGCCTCCTCGCGAATGGTTGCCGAACAGCTACACCCAGCCTCTGCTGGCGATACTTTCGACGCTTGGCGTGGCTGGTCTGATCTGGCGCAAGCCCGCGCTAGGGTGGGCGGCGGTGCTGGGTTTCCTGCTGGTCTCCTGGCCCCCGGTCGAGTGGCTCCTTTCGCGTCCATTGGAAGCCCCCTATCCCCCGCAGCGTTTCCAGGCTCCGCCGGAGGTCCAGGCCATCGTGGTTCTGTCGTCGGCGGTGGAAGAAGCCGTCCCCGAGCGTCCATTTCCGCTGCCGGACCGTGATACCTTTTCGCGGTGTGAGTTTGCGGCGTGGATTCAGCGGACGTGGCCGCATTTGCCGGTGCTGGCCTCGGGTGGCGGTGGCCAGACACCGCCGTTATCCGATGCTATGCGGGAATTGTTGATCCGCGCGGGTGTCCCCGACAGTATGATTTGGACCGAAGACCACTCCCGCAACACGCACGAGAGCGCCGTCAACAGCACGGAATTTCTGCGCGAGCACGGCATACGGGAAATTGCACTGGTTGTCGACGCGCGCAGCATGTTCCGCGCAGCCGCGTCTTTCCGAAAACAGGGAATGGAAGTGGTGCCCGCGCCCTCGGCGTTCCGCGAATGGGATGGGCTCAGCGAAGAACTCCTGCCGGGCTGGCGCAGCATTGCTCGAAACGAGACCACGCTGCACGAGGTGGGCGGCATCCTTTGGTACCGCCTGCACGGGTGGATATGAGGTTGCCATATGAAATTCATGCTGGTCGCGGGTGCGCGGCCCAATTTCATGAAAATCGCTCCCATCCTGGAAGCCTTTCGCCCGCACCGGCAGGCTTTGCCGGATCTCGAAGTCATCCTGGTGCATACCGGCCAGCATTACGACCGGCAAATGTCCGATGACTTCTTTCGCGATCTTGGCATTCCGGCTCCGGATGTCAATCTCGGCGTCGGAGCCGGCAGCCATGCCGAGCAGACCGCGCGCGTGATGATGGCTTTCGAGGAAGTCTGCCTGCATCAGAGCCCCGACTGGGTGGTGGTCGTCGGCGACGTCAACTCAACCATGGCCTGCGCCATTACGGCCAAGAAGATCGGCATTCCGGTGGCCCACGTCGAAGCCGGCCTCCGCTCCCGGGACTTCACCATGCCCGAAGAGATCAATCGCGTCTGTACCGATGCCGTCTCCGACCTCCTCTTCACCACCGATCCCATCGCCAGCGGAAACCTCGAGCGCGAGGGCGTCGCCCGCGGCCGGGTTTTCTTCGTCGGCAATACGATGATCGATACGCTCCTGCGCCACATCAACCGGGCCCAAAGCCTTCCGCTGCCTCCGGGTATTGAAGCCGGTTCTTATGCTCTGTTAACCCTCCATCGGCCTGCTAACGTGGACTCGCCCGAAGTGCTCACCGCCATTCTGGAGGCGATCGCCGAAATCCCTTCCGGGATTCCGGTCCTGTTTCCCGCTCACCCGCGCACCCGCAATCGCCTGGACCAGTTCGGCCTGTGCGAACGGCTGGAGGCGGCGCGCCATCTGACCTTGCTGGAGCCTCTCAGCTACCTGCCCTTCATCGGATTGGTGGCGCGGTCGCGGATGGTCCTGACCGATAGCGGCGGGATTCAGGAGGAGACCACCGTGCTCGGAGTCCCCTGCATCACCATGCGGCCCAATACCGAGCGCCCCATCACCTGCGAGGTCGGCACCAACATTCTGGTGGGCACCGACCCCGCACGCATCCGCGCCGCAATTGTCGCGGTCCTCAATGGCAAGCCCGGCCGCCACTCCATCCCCGAAAGGTGGGACGGCCATGCTGCGGAGCGGATCGTCGAAACCCTGCTCAAATATGCCGCCGGCGCGCCGGACCTCGGAAGCGCCGCGGCCAAGGTCTGATCTGCCAGTTTGGCCGTAATCTGTCCGACCCGAAATGGGCTTCGGCGCCTGGCGTGAGAACACAGGCTGCTTTCAGGTCAGAGACACTGGTCCGCCCACTTGTTCAGCACGATCAGCGACCATGCCTGGTGCTGCGCCGCCACTACCCCCGCCGCCGCCCGCTCGCAAATTTCGGTTCGGATTTCGGGGCCGAACAGCGTGGCGGCGAAACCGTCCTCGCGCACGATCTCATTGCGCGCCGGAATCCTGAACTTCGACGCTAGCCAGCGGTAGATCGGGAGCGTGAAACCCTTCTTCGGCTGGTACGCGATGCCCTCCGGCAGGACTTCGGCGAACGCGCGCTTCAGGGCCACCTTGCGGGTCGGCTCCGCCGCCGCGTCCCTCACCTTCTCCTCGAGCCGCAGCTTGGTGCAGTAGTCGGCGAACACGGTGTCGAGGAACGGGCACCGCAGTTCCAGCGAATGCGCCATAGTCATCCGGTCGGCCTTGTGCAACAGATCGTCGGCCAGCCACCATTCGATCTGCGCCCCCTGGTAAAGTTCGACGCCGTGCCACCCCTCCCGTTCTTGGTAATAGTTTTCGAGCGGTTCGAGAACGTGGGGCGCCCGCGCGCCGTTCTCGCCGCGCCGCCGGAATTCCTCGTCGAAAATCTCCGTCATCGAATAGCGCTTTTGCGCCAGGTAGCTGGCATGCGAACCGGCCGCCCGCGCCAGCCTGGCTCGCTGCCCGGTGGGCAACATCCATCCTCCCAGCGTGTGCGCGCACTGCAGCAGCGACCGCATCCGGTTCAAAAACGTGAGCCTCCGCAGCAGCGTTTCCATTCCCGGATACCCCCCCAGCAGCTCGTCGGATCCCTCGCCGGAAAGCACCACCACCAGCTCCCGGCCCGCTTCCTGCGCCAGGTGATACAGCGGCACCATCGTCATGTCCGCCAGCGGCTCATCGGCGGCCCGCAGCACGCAATCGAGCGAACTCCAGAACTGATCGGCCGAGAGCGTGACCTCATGGTGCGAGCTGCCGAAATGCTCCGCCATGCGGCGCGCGTTTGCGAACTCACTGTCGGGAAAGTCTTCGAAGCCGACCGTATAAGTATGGATGTTGCGGTGCCCCATGCAGTGCATAGACGCCAGTACCGCGCCCGAATCGATACCGCCGCTCAGAAACACCCCGAGCGGCCGCTCCGACATCAGGTGCCGGTCCACGGACTTCCCGAACACCTCCAGAAAATCCGCACCGTTCTTGCGTTCCTGCCGGTTTGCACGCAAGTCGATCTGCCAATACCGCTCGGTCTGCATATTCCCGTGGTGGTCGATCGTCGCATAACTCCCCGGCCGCAGCTTCTCCACGTCTTCGTAGATCGCCAGCGGTGCGGGCACGTAGCGGAACTGCAAAAACGCCGCCAGGGCCTCCTCGTTGATCTGGCGCCGGAATCCGGGAAGCGCCGCCAGCGCCTTCAATTCGGATGCGAACGCCACCCGGCCCGCCGCGCGCCACACGTACAGCGGCTTCTGCCCGAACGGATCCCGCGCCAGCACCAGCCGCCGCGCCCGCATATCGGCGATGGCCGCGCCGAACATCCCGTTCAGGCGTTTGAAGCACTCCGGCCCTTCGTCCTCGTATAAGTGCAGGATTACCTCCACGTCGCTGTGCGTCCGGAACCGGTGTCCCCGTTTTTCCAGTTCCGTCCGCAAACCGGCGTAGTTGTAGATCTCGCCGTTACAAACGATCGCCATCGTCTCCGATTCGTTCCAGATCGGTTGCTGCCCCCCGACCACATCGATAATGGCCAGGCGCCTCATGCCGATCGCCAGCGGTCCATTGATCAGCGCTCCGCAACCGTCCGGTCCCCTGTGATGGAGTGCCAGCAGCATCGCATCCAGTGCTTCCGGTGTGGCCGCTCTTCCGTCGGTTTGTATAGTCCCGGCGATCCCGCACATACGTAGTCTCCCCTGCTCCCCCGTTACAGTACGGAATCGATCAGCGAAGCCAGTTTCCGGGTCTGTTCCATCCCGTTAAAGGCCTCTTCGAAGCGCCGGCTCGGCACGTAGGCTGCGGTCGGCATCCGCAGAAACCGCAGCATGCGCCGGTCCACCTCTTCTTCGCTCGATTCCGGAAAGATGCATTCGTAAATCGCCCCGCTGTCCCGCAGGATGCGGTGCGAGGGCGAATCCGCCGCCGTAAACGCCACGATCGGCCGCCTCGCCCGGATGTACTCGAACAGCTTGGCCGGCACCTGCAGCGCAGCGTCCCCCTTGCTGCTGTCCAGCAGACAAAGCCAGTCCGCGTCCGCCATCGCTTGCCGCGCCTCCGCCCGCGGCACCAGGCCCGAGCGGTAGTTCAACATCCCGTGGGCGGCCAACCCCGCATACGGCGGCCGCTCGAATGCCGCCGCATCCAGGTCGATCGGTCCGATCAGGTCCACCACCAGTTCGTCTTCGCTCAGTTCGCCCGCCGCCCGAAGCCGCTCGAGCGAACGCAGCAGCGTGTCCGGCACACGGTCCCCATAGATGGCTCCAATGTGCGCCAGCACCTTTCGCCGCCGTGGAATCGCCTGCCGCTCGGGCATCGCATCCTCCGGATCGTAGCCGTTCCAGAGCAGGTGGAACTTCCCCGCCAGCTTCGGATAGCGCCGCCGCCACATCTGCTCCACGTTGTCCGTGTTCGCAATCACCGCGTGCGCGGACTGGAACAAATGCCGCTCCAGCAGCGCGTCGTATACCCGGCTGATCCGTTTGGCCCGGAAGGGATTCCCATAAAGCGGATCGCGGAAATCCGCAAGCCATTTCAGTCCGTGGCGCCGCTTCAGAATCGCTGCCGCCATGTGCGACGCAATCGGCGGCGACGTCGAAAAAATCGCGCAGATCCGCCGCGTGTTCAGAATCCGCTCCGCCTCCGCCAGCACGTGCGGGATCCACGGAATGCGCTCCTCGTACGGCAGCAACCGCCGCACCAGGTTCGCCGTCTCCACCGCCCACTTCCCCGGCCTGCCTTCCTCCCGCGGCACCCGGTGCACCTCCGGCCGCGTTTCGACAGACTCCGGAAAAGCGTTGGCGATGATCTCGGCCCGGTAGCCGAACTCCGACAGATACCGTGTAAAGCGTTGGGGCCGCGCCGCTCCCGACAGGTTTTCCGGCGGGAACGCGCACGCGATCACGAGCAAGGTTCGGAGCGGCCGGATTTCCGGCGCCGCGGCACAACCTTTCTGTGTAGCGGTTTCAGGCAGTGGCGATCTCATGACCCATGTCCGTTTGTTCATGCGCCTCCACGGCCTCTTCCTCCGCTTCCTCCCAGTCGGGAGCCGATTCTTCCACGTTGTACCAGGCTGCCGCGGTCATCAAAAGGATGTATAAAAAGTCGTAGCGGTCGCGCGATCCAAACGCCCCGGAAACCGCGAACGCGACCAGGGACGCCTGCACCCCCGCGGGATAGATCATCAGCTCCGGATTCTCCTTTCGCGCCCTTTTGGTCGCTCGCCCCAGCCAGATAATCGTGCCGAACAACAGGCCCGCGAACACCGCCAGTGCCGGAATCCCGGAATCCACCAGCACCTGAAGATAAGTATTGTGGATCACGTGGCTATCATCCTCCCCGATGTACGACGCCATTAGCCGCTGCTGATTCTCCGCCCCGAATCCCACCCCCAGTACCGGGTACGCCGCCGCCATCCGCAGCGCCACGCCCCAATACTCCACGCGCGAGTTTGCCGACGCTTCCTGGGTCGGCGCCTCGATGGTCTTCAACCGTTCGGTGTAGGAATCGCCAGCCAGGTAAACCGCTGGGAACGTCAGGATGACGGCCGCCAGCAGGACGCCGATCTTCCGCTGCGAGTGGGCCATGATCAGAAGAAAGACCGCCAGCAGCCCCAGCGCGGCGCCGCGCGAATACGTCATCACCAACCCTGCCACCGTCGTCAGCGTCAGGACCAGGAATCCGTTCCGCGCCCATTTGGACTTCACCATCTCGCGCGCGTACCAGCAGAACGGCACGATCATCGCAAACGCCATCCCCACTTCGTTGTTCCCCGCCAGGCTTCCGCCGTACCCTTCGGCATACCGGACGCCCCCGTGCAGCAGTCCATAAAGTCCAAACTTGAAACCCACCGCCCCCAGCGACACCGCGACCGTCAGGAAGAGCTTGCGGAAGTCCTCCAGCGTGCGGATGTGCAGCGGGATCACCAGCACGATGATCAACATCTTCACATACGCGTTGAACGGCTCCGCCGCGAGTTCCGGCACCACCGCCGTAAAGGCCGACAGAATGCGCGGAATCTGCAGCACCAGTAGGCAGCGCACGATCGGGTTGCCGAACAGGATTCCCACCTCCGGCAGAAACCGGAACGAACCCGCCAGCGTGGCCAGCGCCAGCCACCAGGAATACGGCCGGGCGTTCTCCACCCATGCCAGGATGTCCGGCCGCATCAGCGCGAACCACACCCACGCCAGCACGCCCACCTGCGGCTTCACTAATGCCCGCGCGCAGCAGGCCAGGACGATAACACTGAGGAGCAGATCGCGCATGATCGCCTATTGCCGGCTGCTCTCCCGCCCGCCCGCCGCCGGCCCTGCGCCGGCCTGTTTCGGGGCCTGCCCTTCGCTCCCCGCCCCCGTCCGCGCCGCCACCGCGTATTGCGGATCGGCCGTCAGATAGCTGTTCGCATCCAGCACGCCTTTCCGGATCGCCGCCCACGCCGCCGCGCCGCCCGGCTCCGCGTAGCACATCGCCACCGCGTGGATCGCGATCGTGGCGTAGGTGGCGGCATTGGATACGTCCCACTTCGCCAGCGAGCGATACTCCGGCACGAGCGTCGCCCCCACTTCGCCCCAGCTCCGGAACCAGTCGCCGGTCGACTTCCGCACCGTCGGCAGCCGGTACATTCCCAGCCAGTAAAGGTTCGCGGCCGGATCGCTGAAAAGGGACGTGTAGTGGCGACAGAACCAGTGCTGCAGCGCCTCCGCCGGGTAGCCCAACTCGTTCGCCCGGCCGATCGCGAACATCACGAAGTGCTCTTCCCACGGGCTTGTACACATGGCCGCGTCAGTGGCCGTTCCATCGCACAGTTCCGGATTCCCGACCTCCCAGAACTCCAGCGGCGACGTCGTTCCGGCCGGCGCATACTTTCCGCCCGCTTGTCGATACGAAGCCGACCGCACGCGGCTTCCCCAATCGTAGTTCGCCTTTTCCGGGTTGCCCGCCTGCGAATACCTCGTCCCGGTCAGACCGTGCCCGCCTTCCCATATCGCGAGTTGGTCCTCGACCAGCGTCTCGAAATACCGCTTTTCGGGAAGCTGGTCGGGTGTCATCGCGGCCACGATTTCGCGTGTTTGCATTGGCCGGGCTTCATAGCGCGCGCCGCTATCGAATCCGCCGCCCTCCGCCCCCGTCGGTCCGCGGCCCCACGCCGCGGTGGCCGCGGCCCCGTTGGGATAAGCCGCCGCGAAGGAATCGAAGAACCAGCGCTCTTCCAGGTACCAGAAATCTCCGGTCAGCAGGTACTGCGGCGAGTCGAGGTCGGCGTAATGCCCCATCGATACCGCCCACCCGCTGTCGGCCATGGGCCCCACCGGACGCACGCGGTCTGCCGGCGCGGTCTCCGCGTAGTCGAGCTTGAACACGGTAAGGCTCGGCCGGTTCGAAATGGAAAGGATGTGTCCCACTCCCGTTCCCGCGCCCGCGGCATCGCCGCGGTTCAGGTTCTTGTGCGCCTTACCCTCGCGGAAGTGCACCGGCCAGGAGCCCGCCAGGTCGGCGTTGCCGAATGCCATCTTGCCCATCCGGTTGTCCGACCCCATCGTATACAGCCACCACACCGTGAAACTCGGATATGGCCCGATTTCCCAATGCCGTCCCGCGTTACCCATGTGGGGATCCAGGTTGCCCGCATCGCCGATGTCCCGCCGCGCCTTCTCCCACCCCTCATAAAACCGGTCCACCGACTGCGGGTCCATGTGCTTCGTCATGTCGTACTGGATAAAGAGCTTCGTCTCGGCCAGATACGCAAAGTTGTGGTCGATGGCGATCTCTCCCGGCGCCCCGCCGATCCAGAATTCCTTGGTCCAGCGCGTCAGCGCGTGCTGCGTGAAACCGGGCTTCCGGTAAACCGTCGCCGGCGCGGCCGCCCCCATCGTCAGCGCCAGCGCATACTGCTGGTCTTCCAGGCTCTCGCTCTGTGCGATCTCCCCGATGAATCGCACCCGCACCTTGCGTAGCGCCGGCCAGAAGGTGGCATGAAAAATCGGCCGGAACGGCTTGTTGGCGTCGAATCCCAGATCGTAGGTGCTGCACGCGTGTCCGTTGCACACCCGCGTGTTCGCGTGGTCGGCCAGGATGATCGTTTGCGCGATCTTCCCCGCCGTCCAGACCGTGTACGAGCCATTGCGCAGCATGGTGCGCGCATCCGCCTTCTCCGTCGAGCCGTCGGTCAGCAGCATCTGCGCATTGAAATCATAGGCGTCGTCCAACATTTCGGTCCGGCTGAGCGGCGCGCACGCCTCGCAGGCGGCCTGGTTGCGGAACGTCACCGTGGCCACGCTCCGCGCGGCCAGCGTGGGGATCAGAAACGCCAGGATGGCGTGCTTCACGCTCCCGTCCGGCCAGCGCAGTTTCACGTCCGCCTGCGTCTCCACGGGCGTGCCGTTCACCACCGCCTGCGGGTAATTGGCAATCTCGCCGGCCACGAACGGCCTTCCGATCTCCACCGGGTAGTCGTTCGTCGTCACGCCCGCCTTTTCCCGAATCGTCAGTGAATCGGCCGCCGCCTGCGCCGCGCCTGCGCTCGCGGCCAATACGGCTATCCACCCGCACCACCTACGCCAACGCCGCATATTCCTCATAAGCACGCTCCCAGGTAAAACGCTGAGTGACGGCCGTGTAGAGATTCAAGGCCAGGCGCGACGCCTTTCCCGGGTCGGTCAGCAGTTCGAACATCGCCGCCGCCAGCCCGGCCTCGTCGTCCACGTCCACCAACCGGCCGGTTTCATTGTCCACAATCACCTCCTCCACGCCCGACGCCCGCGTCGATACCACCGCCATTCCCGCCGCCCCAGCTTCCAACAGCACCAGCGGCAGCCCTTCGGCGGCCGACGCCAGCACGAAAACGCTGGCCTGCGCCAGCAATTCCGGAATCCTCTCCGGCGGATAGTTTTCGAAAAATGCGACCCGTTCCCCGAGTCCCAACGCCTGGACCAGTCTCCGCGTGGACTCGCCCGTCGGCCCGCTCGCCCCCGCCAGCATCAAGCTCGCCTCAGGCACGCGCGCGTTCACGCGCCGGAACGCGCGCAGCAGGACGTCGTGGCGCTTCCGCTCCTCGAATCGCGCCACGCTGATCATCACGGGCCGCCGGCGAAACCCGATCCCGGCCGTGAATTTGGCGAATCTCTTGACATCCACGCCATTCCGCACCGTCACCGCTTTGGTCTCCCAGCGCGGGTCGAGCCGGATCAATTCGCGCCGCAGTCCGTGCGAACAGGCCACCGCGCTGTCGGTCTCCGCGCAGATCAGCCTCCAGACCACCGCCGCCGCTTTGGCCGCCATCAGGCCGCCGCGCCCGGAAGGCGGGCTGCGCAACTGGTCCACATCCGCCAGGTGAAACGAGAGGATCAACTTGCCGCGAAACAGCCCCAGCCGCTTCAGAATCGCGAAGTGCACCGCCGCATCCGTCGGAAAATGCGGATTCACCACCTGCACGTTGTACTTCTGGAGCATGCACCGTAGCTCCATCAGCCGAAACGGCAGGTGCGCGGCGAAGGAAACGATTCCCCGCAGGGGACGCTGTTCGCTCACCGGTCCCCAAAACGAGCACCGCAGCGCCGGCCGGCCCCGGTAGTCCGCTTCCCCGACTTCGCGCGGCTGCAGAATCAGCGGCGTGAAGCGGCCGTCGGCCTCCATCTCTGCATACAGGCTCCTGACCACCCCGTTCACGCCGCCGATATTGTCGATCGACCACGGCAGCACGAACAAATAGGAAGGAATCTCTGGCTCCATATCCGTCTATCCGACTTCCAACTGCTTCCCGAAACGCCCCAGTGCCGCGCGCAGCAATCCTACTTCCGCTGGATTAGCGAACCCGCTCGCCAGAATCAGTAGCGGGTAGCCCGACGCAATCCCGGCCGCCAGCGCCAGCGTTCCGCCCGCGGTGGAAGTGCGGACGCTGTAAAACACCGTCATCGCCACGGCGCTGCACATGACAATCCGGATCAGCCGCCCCGTTTCCAGCCGGTAGGGCCATAGCCGCCAGGCTTGCCAGCCGGCCATCACCGAGATGGCTGCGAATGCAATCAGCGTCGCAATCGCTGCCCCCCACGCCATCCAAAAAGGAATTAGTCCGAAATAGGCGGCCAGGCAAACCCCTGCGCCGGCCCAGTTCAACACCATATCGTCCTTGGGCCGGTTTTCCGTGTAGAAAATGCAGCGGAAATAGTCGCCCACCGCCCGAAACGCGTAGGCCAACGCAATCAGCGGCACCATCCGGGCGGCGGAATAATAGGCCGGCGTCGTCAACTCCCGTATCACCGGCCCCGCGAACATGCTCAGCAGCAGCACGGCATAGGAAAGCGCCAGCACCAGGTACGTGAACACCTCGGTGAACAATCGCTTTCCGCGCCGGCCCTGCAGCAGCCGGTACACCTGCGTGCTCCAGTACGTGTGGAAGATTCCGTGCGCCACCGCGATCAGCATTCCCAGCTTGTAAGCCAACGCATACAGTCCGATGGCCGCCAGCGACGTATACCGCTGCAGCACAAACCGATCGCCCGAATGCAGCACGAACAGCGCCAGCCCGCCTACCCCCAGCGGCAGCGAGTACCGCAGCAGCCGCCGGAAAATCGCGCCGTCCACCCGCGCTCCGTTCTGTGCCACGCAGTACGCGCTTAACACGATCGCCGACACCGCCGCCACCGCCAGAGAGCTCCAGATCACGCCCAAAAGCCCCATACGGAACCGCAGCAGCAGCACCGCCGTGATCGCAATCGACAGCGCCAGCCGTCCGCAGGACGCCGCCAGGTACCACTTCGCCCGGTTCAGCGCCTTCAGCCAGGCCATCACCCCTTCCACCGGAAGGCTCAGCGCAAAGGTCGCAAACAGCAGCCGGAAAAAGCTGGCGTAGTCCGCGCTCCGGAACACCAGCCGGCTCAGCGGCAGCGCTCCCGCCAGACCAGCGGCAAAGGCGATGCAGCCGATCAGCATCGAACCGATCAGCGTCGTGCTCACCGTCCTGCGTCGCGCCTCTTCGCCCGGCGCGGAGAAATAGTGATAGCACAGCGCGCCCGCAAAGCTGGCGCCCAGCAGCATGCTGCACACCGCCAGCGTCAGGTCCAACAACTCCATCACTCCATAGGCGCCGGGCGTCAGGCATCGCGTGTACACCGGCAGCAGCACAAAGCTCGCCAGCCGCTGCGCGATCACCGCCAGCCCGTACCAGCCGCTGGCCAGCAGAGCTTCTTTATAAAACTGCAACCGGCTGGCAGGCGCGTCTTGCGCCGCGGCTGCCGGCGTGGATAGAAACGCCGGCGTCATGTCCTCACCGGAACCCGCCGGGGCGTCCGGCACACCGCAAACATCGTGCGGTCCGGCGGCTCCTCGATCGTCTCGATCGAATCGATCTCGAAATGCCGTTCCAGCAGCCGCTCGAAATCGCCGCGCTGGAAACGGTGAACGTGGGCTTCTTCGCAGTCCTTCCCTCCATCCGGCACGCTGGCCAGGAACAACCCGCCGGGCTTCAGCACGCGCCGGATCTCAGCGATGCTTGCCTTCGCGTTGGTAACGTGCTCCAGCGTCTCCGTGCACAGCACCACGTCGAAGCTGCCCGCCTCGAACGGCACCTTCGGCAGTGCCGCCACCTTTCCTTCCATGCCCGCCAGCCGCAGCTTCCGGATTGCCGCTGCAGAAATATCCATCCCCGCGCACTCGCACTGGCGCGCCTCGCGCAGCTGGGCCACAATCTCGCCGATGCCGCACCCGATGTCCAGCACCCGCGTTCCCCGCGGCACCAGCCCCAGAATCCGCTGCCGCAGCGCGCGCACCTCACCCGTCGCGCGAAATCCGTCGATGCCGTGCCGCTCCCACGCCCCGTCCCAATGCCTCGCCGTATTCAAATTCCAAGTGTGGTAGCGCAGCAGCTGATGGGTTCGCGGCATGCGCCGGTTCAGCCACGCCTGCGCCTTCCAGGGAAGCCAGTTCATTTCGCCTCCGCCTTCCGCGCCAGCGCCGTCAGGTGCAGCCCGCGGTTCATCCGGCACGCCCCCGCCCGCCAGGCTCCGCCGAGGCCAATCCCTTCCAGCAGCCGGTTCCATTTGCTCGAATTGACCAGCCGGAAACTTCCCAAGCACGCTATTCCCAGCAGCACGCTGCCGAGCGACTTGACCTGAAATCCCGTTTCCCGCAGAATCGCCCGCAGTTCCTTCGGATCCAGCCAATTCTCGATCGGCTGGTCGCTGTAGCTCCGCCCGCCCCCCGGAATCGCCTCCATCGCCTTTTTGTTCGGCGTCGTCAGAATCAGGTGCCCGCCGGGCTTCAGCAGGTCGTAAGCCTTCCGCAGATACACCCGCTGCTCGTTCGTCTCGACGTGTTCCAGAACTTCAAGGCTCACCACCAGATCGCAGATCCCCAGCGGCGGCTCCCATTCGAGAATGTTGGCGGACTCGAAACGGCAATGCGAATAGCGCTCTCGCGCCGCCGTCACGTCCGAAATGTCGATTCCCAGCGTCTCGCCGAAACTGCCCAGAATGGACGTGGCCCAACCGGCGCCGCATCCCAAGTCGAAGATTTTCGCGTGTTCAGGCAATCTCACATCCACCAAGTAATCGAGCACCGCCGCCATGCGTACCGTTTCCGGGTGGTTCGCATATTCGAATTTCCGCCAACGCCTGGTGTAATAGCTGCACTGCTCAGCAACCTCCGGCCTGTACTTGTTCATGAGCAATCCCCTCCTTGTCGCTACCGCTCCTCACGGCCCGGCCCAGCATCTCCAACGTCAACACGCGGCCCAACTCCAACGGCCTCCTGAATGCCGCCCCTTGCGATTCCAACAGAAAGGCTTCGAGCCGCTCCCGTGCGTAGAGTTCCGCCGTGACCATGCTTCGCGGATTCAAAAACTCCCGGGCTTCTTCTTCTCCCCACAGCGTCCGCACCAAGTCCCCCGTTCCCTTAAGCTCCGCAGGCGGTGCCGCAACCCGCCGCCACGCTTTTTCCCATGCCTTGCCGGCCATCTCCACCGGCAAGCGCCAGAACCGCAGCGCCGTCTGCGGACGCACCCGCACCAGCGGATATCCGTGCGCGCCCGGCATCCACGCCATTTCCGTGTCGAGGCTTTCCATCACCCGCCGGCTCAGCCTTTCGCGCACCCGCACTTCCGGTGCTGCCGAAAGCGCCACCGCCATCGGTCCCTGAAACGTGAACGGCGCTGCGCACGGCCACAAGCGGTCGGTCGAGCTCGCTAGCCTCCCCTGCCATCGCTGCATGCGCAGCGTCAGGTACACGTTGTCCATCTGCGCCGTATTCGGCCATCCGCGGAGCGCCGTATTCGCGCGCCGGATGATGCCCGCGAAATGCTCCACCAGGTCCTCGGAAAATGGCTCCTCGAGCAGCCCCGCCACTCCTTGCCCGGTGGCGAACCGCCGGGCCGCCACCAGCCGCTCATCGAAGTCCGGCGTGCCCGCGTGCGGGAACAGCAGCTCCCACCAGTAGCCCTTCGCGATCTCCCCGTTGGACCCGTTCACGCTCACGTCGAACGCGCCAACCAGCCTTCGGTGCACGTCCGCTATGGCCGCATACTCCAGCACGTCGTATTCGCCGTCGCACAGGCCCAGCGCGTTCTTCGCCCGCCGCCACAATCCAGCCGCCCCTGCCGGAATCTGGTGCCGGTGGTCTAGCCCGAAACGCCGCGCGATTTCTCCAGCCGCCCTCACGTCCGCATCGTCCGTCTGCCCGTTCACCACCGTCGCGAATCCGCATCCGCCCCTCCGCGCCGCCGCAACCAGAATGCGCGAATCGATGCCGCCGGTGAGGTCGAAGACCGGCGCCCGGTACGCCCGGCACACCTGCCGCACACTGCGCTTGATCTCTTCTCCCAGCGCGCCCGCGATCTCTTCCGGCCGCAACTTCCCATACCGATACCCAGCCACGCTCCAGTAGCGCGTCTTCTCCACCGGCCTGCCCTTTTGGAAGGTAAAAACAGTCGCCGGCTCCAGTTTCTCGATGCGCCGGAACAGCGACTTCGTCTCGAAAACCGTCCCCGTCGCCAGAAACTCGCGGCAGCCTTCCAGGTCCCATTCGCCGCCCTGCAGCCATGCCAGCGTGAGCGACGATGTGCTCAGCACCAGGCAGCCGCCCAGCTGCGCCGCATACACGTGCAGCGTGCCCAGGCGGTCGGTCGCCGCCCGCAGTGTCCCGGTCCTCGGGTCGAATGTGAGCAGCACGAACATTCCATCCAGCCGCGTCGCCAGATTCCGCAGGCCCTCCGGCAAGCGGCTCCAGTCTGCCCCCAGCCGCGGCGCGCCCGCCTCTGCTCCTTCGTCCTCGTAAAACCAGGTGCCCGCCGCCAGCAGCCGGCTCCCCGAACCCGCGTCTTCGCGCAGCAAGCCCGCTGGCCCCGAGAGCAAACGCGGGAACAACGCCGCCCGGAACTCCCCGGCCGCGCACGCCTCCGCGGGCCGCAATCCGCATAAGCCGGCAAAGCCCTCCAGCCCGCGGGCGTAAATCGCCGCGGCCGCCTCGCCCGCCCCGACCACCGCCAGAAATTGCGACATTTCAGTTCACCGGCACCCGCGCGCGGGCCAGCGCCTCTCTCCGCCGCGGCTCCGCGCCCGGGTTGTGTGCCCCGTCCCAGAGAGCCAGGGTCAGCAGCGTCCACAGCTTGCGGCTGTGATCGTGCAGTCCCGATTGGTGCTGGGTCCACAGGCGCCGCACCGCGTCCCGGGCCAGGTACCGGTCCATGCCCGGGTGGAGCACCGAGGCCTCGAAAACCGGTTTCAGCGTGCTGCGGAACCAGGCGGCCAGCGGAACCGCGAACCCCATCTTCCGCCGCTCCAACACCGCCGCCGGAACGTACCGCGCCAAGGCTTTCTTGAAGATGTATTTACCAGTGCCTCCACGGAGCTTGAGCCCGGGCGGCAGCGCAAACGCCAGCTCCGCCAGTTCGTGATCGAGCCATGGCGACCGCAGTTCGAGCGAAAACGCCATGCTCGCCCGGTCCGCCTTCACCAGAATGTCCCCCGGCAGGTAGGTCTGGAAGTCCACCGCCTGCATCTGTTCGAGCGGGCTCAGGTGGCGCACCGCCTGAAAGCGCGTTCGGAAGCTCTCCCGCGGCGAGTACCCCGCCAGTTCGCGCTTGATTGCAGGCGCCAGCACCGCCGCCAGCCCCTCGTCGCGAAACGCCGTCATGGAGCTGAAATACGCGTCCGCCGCCTCCTGCGCCAGGTTCGTCAGCAGGGATTTGGCGCGCAACATCTGCGGCAGATAATCGAACTTCGGGTAATACCGCCCGCCTGCGCCCAACAGCGGCCTGCGCACCCACCCGGGAATCATTGACCGGATCCGCTCCTCCAGCACGCCGAAACGGTAGCGCCGGTACCCGCCGAACACCTCATCCGCGCCATCGCCCGAAAGCGCTACCGTCACGCGCTCCCGCGTCATCCGCGCCAGGTACAGAGTCGGAATCGCAGAAGAATCCGCGAACGGTTCGTCGAACTGCTCCACCAGGCGGCCCAGCATGTCGTGTATATCCAACGTCACCGTCCGCTCGTGATGCTCCGTTCCATAGCGCTCCGCCACCATTCGCGCATACCGCAGCTCGTCAAAATTGGGATCCGTAAACCCGATCGAGAAGGTCTTGACCCGTTCGCTCGACCCGCCCGCCATCAGCGCCACCACCGCGCTCGAATCCACCCCGCCGCTCAGGAATCCGCCCAGCGGCACCTCGCTTGTCAGCCGCTTCGCCACCGCGTGGCCAGCCAGGCTCCGGATCGCGTCTTCCGCCTCCCGCGGGGCTATCGTCCGCCTCTCCCCCAGCGCCGGCTCCCAATACTTCCGCCGTCGTAGACCGTGCGGCGAAACCGTGAGCGAGTGCCCTGGCTCCAGCTTCCACACGTCCCGGTAGATCGTCCGCGGATCCGGCACATAAGATAACGTTAGAAACTCCGCCACGCTTGCCGGATCTACCGGCGGCCGGAATTCCGGAATCGCGGCCAGCGATTTCAGCTCCGAGGCGAAACAGAACCGCGTCCCCGGGATGGCCGCGGAATAGTACAGCGGCTTTTTGCCGAAACGGTCGCGGCACAGAAACAGTTCTCTCCGCCGCCCGTCCCAAATCGCGAAGGCGAACATCCCACAGAGCCGTTCCGGCATCCGTTCCCGTTCTTCTTCGTAGAGATGGACCAGGACCTCAGTGTCACTCCGCGTCTCGAAAACGTGCCCTTTCGCACGCAGTTCCCGGTGCAGTTCCTTAAAATTGTAGATCTCGCCGTTAAACACCACCTGAATCGTGCCGTCTTCGTTCCCCAGCGGCTGCGCCCCGCCCGCCAAGTCGATAATGCTGAGCCTCCGGTGCCCGAGCGCCGCCTCGCCGTCGAAGAATTCCCCGTACGCGTCCGGCCCCCGATGTGCCAACCGGTCGCACATCGCCCGCAACATCGGCCGGTCCGCCGGTTCGCCCACCGTCCTCAGGTATCCCGCAATTCCGCACATTCAGATCGCCTCACCGCCGGCCACATGCGAACGCCTGACCACTCCGGCGGCGGAAACCGGTCCGGGCGGAGGACTCGAGTGGGTTGAAATGGTGACCATGGCGGGTCTGTATGCTCCTCGTTGGCTTGATGAGGCCCATGGAAAGGCAACGCTGTCGCCAAACCTGATCGACTTCAAATTTAGGGAGCTTCGCCCCAATCTCCCCCCGCGCCGCCGGACCCCGCGCCCGACCGCTAGGCATTGAATCCCCAAATTTGGAACTTTCTCCGCGGAACGGGGAGCCCTGGTCAGCTTTCCCGATCCCGTTGTCCCCTCAACTTTCTTGATTCCCGATATATAATCATTTGGCGTCATGCTTACAATTGAAGAATTCTTTCTGGCACGGCATGGCGGCACTGTGGCATGCCTTGGGAGGAACCCAAGAATTTGCTGGCGTCATGGGTATTTTTCACCCGATGTCGTCTATGAGTTCACAGTTGCGGAACTGATTAAACCGGCGACAGCATGGCTTGACGTTGGCGGCGGACGGGACGTCTTTCCGAGCAATCAAAAGCTCGCCTATTTGCTTGCTGCGCGGTGCCGTTTGCTGGTCAGCGTTGACCCTAGTGAAAACGTTCTCGAAAACCACTTTGCCCACGAACGTGTTCGCTGTCTTCTCGAATACTACGAAACCGATCACCGATTCGATATCGCTACAATGCGGATGGTTGCTGAGCACATCGAAGAACCCGATAGAACGCTAGGTGCCCTCTACCGCCTCTTAAAGCCGGGCGGCTATGTCGTAGTATATACGGTCAATAAATGGAGCCCCAGTTCCGTCGTTGCCGCACTTACCCCAATGAGCGTGCATCACATAGTTAAACGATTCCTGTGGAGCACCGAAGAGCGTGACACTTTCCCTGTCTTTTACCGCATGAACACACATCGGCAACTGAAGAGCGCCTTTCAGCGAAACGGTTTTAAGGAGGAACGTTTCGAGCATCTGAACGACTGCCGCAGCGTTGCGAAATGGCGTATCACATTCACTGCTGAAATTCTGGCGAGCAAATTGTGCACAGTCATTAAAGTTCCCTATCCGGAGAACTGTCTCCTGGGAGTCTACGTGCGGCAGTGAAACGTCATTCTCATTACCGTGCCCTGATAAGATCAAGCTCGGCTTCATTCTTCCTTGCTAATCGGACCGCTGTTTCCCATTCGTGAGTAGATCCTCTCCGTTTCCCAACCCTCGACCGGCCACCGGATCGCAATCGGAGGGCTAGCGGGAAGATTCGATTTTTCGACTTGAAAGTTTTCCGGTCAAGATGAAGATTCCACCTGCGCCAGCGTCTCCTCCCGGCTCATCACACCGGCGGACGTGATGCAGCAGTGGAGCGAGAGATCGGTGCGCCACCGCCATCTGAAGGCACCATCGCCACCACTCTCATCATTCCAGCGTCGCCCCCACATTCCCCGCTTCCGTCGCGGTGCCGCCTGACGCCGCTACCGCCACTTTTCCGCCGCTGTATCCGCCGCCGGCTCCGCCAACCGGCATTGTTCATATTTCAGATCTCATGTCTCACAATGCCATCGGGCCTTCCTGGAAATTCCGCCAGTTTTCTAACCCCTTTGGATATAAAGAAATTGAGTCCGCCGATCCGCGAAAAACTGTTCACATCCCAGATCCTGCTCCTCGTTCCAGTTGGTTAACTAACATCCTTTCATGTTGTTTTACTATCGTTTTTCAGACTGTTCATAAATGCACAAAAATGCTACTTTAGCCCTACGGATGTAATTTTTTCAGCTCTTTGATGGAAAGTCCAAAATATAACGAAAGGCCTCTAAATTGCATCGTTCATTCCGTTTGTCGCGCTTGGCTTGCCTTTGCCTGGCCACGCTTCCTTTGGTGGCCGCATCCGATACCATTACCATTTGGGAGAAATCCGGGACCACTCAGAGCAACATGCCGGTTCAGATCGGCCGGCCCTTTGTGCAGGGTGAGATTGCCGATTATCCGCAGGTTGGCATCTGCACCGATTCCACCTGTGCCAGCGTTTCTTCCTGGCTCACCACCCAGGCCGATGTGAAACAGCATTGGAGCGATGGCTCTGTGCGGCACGCCATCGTCTCATTCCTGGTTCCATCGATTTCAGGCAACGCCACGATGTATCTGACCTTCCGCAACCAGACTACCTGCAATTGCGGGTCTTCAGCGCGCACCAGCGCGGGGATCACGAAAGCCTCGATGCTGGCGAACTACAATTTCGACGCCATCATTTCGCTGGTCAACGGCAGCACCAGCGCCACTTCCCATGCCGCCACGATTCTGAACGCCTGGGATGGCACCAGTTCTTCGGTCACCGGTCCGGCGCAACTCTGGGTCGAGGGCAGCATCGCCACCACCCTCATCCTTGCCGACCACACCAACACCCAGACCTGCACGGGCGCCAACGGCACCTTTGCATGCAGCCTGTATGATATGGGAGTTTCGCCGGCCGCCCGGACCTTTCGCCCGGTTTACGAAGTAACCTTCTGGAACAATCCACAGCATAACTTCCAGGTAAGATACGTCGGGGAGATCGCCAATACTCAGGGACTTGCCGATCAGACTTACCAGGCGACCCTCACCATCGGGAGCACCAGCCCGGCAACTGTTTACGCCCAGCCTTCCGTCTGGACCCAGAACGCCCGCGCCCGCTGGACCAAATCCACCTGGTATCCGACGTCTTTTGTCCCGCCGGCCATCGATCACAACCTACCCTACGTCACTTCCACCACCCTCCTGCCCAATTACGATCCCCAGTTCCGCTCCGGCGGCCCCAAGCCCATTACTGAATCCACCATAGAAGCGAATTACAGCACCTGGACTTCCTGCAGCCACACTAATTTTGGCGACGATATCTGCGGCGACCTGTCCAACCAGGGCGGCGCCGGATACCACCCCGAAATCGGCCCGGTGCCGTCGCAGGTGGCCTGGTGGCTCTACACCATGAACAATAACGGCGATACCCGCATGCACGACCTCGCCTTCAACGAGGCCGATCTCTACGCCAACTGGCACGTCCATCTGCGGGAAGGTGACGCCACCAAGAACATCACTCGCGACTCCTCTACCGGCTGCCCCTATAGCTGCAACGCGAATGGCCTCGGCCTTGTCTCCTCGGTGACCGACCGCAAAACCATCTCCCTCATCTACTGGCCTCTCAATTCCAACGGCCCGGCCCCGGGCGATGGTGTTGGCCTTGCGGGAACGCTCAACGGCCCGACATGGTGGGACGCCGCCGATCTGGACGGCCTCAGCACCGGCCACCTGGCCGATTGGTATGCACCCCTCTACCTTCTCACCGGCGATTATTTCTATCTCGAAGAGGGTGCCTTCTGGTCCGGGTATGTTGTCCAGCGGTACAACCCGGCTTATCGCGGTCCCACAGGCGCCGAAGGCGGTCCCGATCAGGCGGCCGCCCGCTACCAGGCCCGCTCGCTCCAGATTCAGGCCGATACCGCCGCCGTTCTTCCCGACGGCACGCCCGAGCGCGCCATGATCGAAACCTATATCGGGGACTGGATCGCCTCCGAGGAGGGCTTCCATCTCTTCGGCATCTCCGGCACTTATGCCAGCCCCTACGCGAATGCATCCAACCCCCGGTATAACATTTACAATTGGGCAGCTACGAATCCCACGGTAAATCAACTCGCCACCATCAACGGGGTGGTCTCTCCGCTGCACCAGTGGGACGAGGTGAATAGCGGCGTCGGCACGCAGAGCACCGCGTGCGACCCCTCCATGGATAACAACGGCGTCCTGTTGGGCTGCTTCGATCCCTGGATGTACGACATGGTCGCCTACTCGTTAGGCCGTTCCGCCGAACTGGGTTACGACAGCGGCCGCCTGCTCTCCTGGTTCGCGGCATTTCGAAACGGGCAATTCGTCAATCCCGATGGCTCCGTCAACACCCATTACAACCCCGGACTCTCCGCTCAATATAACGGTGCCATGACCAGCGCCATCACCAATACCTGGGCCCAAACCTGGGCCCAACAGTGGAGCCTCTACAATTCCGAATACGCGAACGCCACTTACTACGGCGACTACACGCCTTTGCTGGTCCATGGCATGGCGATGACGGCCGGCGATACCGCCAGTGCCGGTTCCGCCGCCTGGAGCATCCTGGCCAGCCAAGTCTACAACAACGACTCGCTCTTCTATCATGATGAGGGCCCCGGGAGCCCCTACTATGAAAACCCGGTCTACGCCGTGATTCCGCGGTCCCTCCCTGCCACCACCACGGACCCTCCGTCGGCGGCGTGCAGCGTCGCCACCACGGCCCTCCCGAATGGTACCGCGGGCATGGCTTACTCCCAGGCGCTATCCAGTAGCGGCTGCACCGCTCCCATCAAATGGACCATCAGCGCCGGTTCGCTTTGCGCCGGATTGTCGCTGGCCTCCGCTTCCGGCGCCATTACCGGCACTCCCACCGCCGCCCAAACCTGCAGCTTCACCGTGCAGGCCTCCGACAGCGCTTCCCACATCGCCACCCAGCCCCTCAGCATCACCATTGCGGCTTCGGCGGCGGCCTTGAGCGGCCTCTCCTGCGCCCCGGTATCGTTCACGGGCGCCGGCTCGTCCACCTGCACCATTACCTTGACCCAGGCCGCCGCCAGCGCCGGCGCGGTCTCCCTTTCCAGCACCAGCACCGCCCTCACCGTTCCCGCTTCGGTCACGGTGTCCTCCGGCGCCACCACGGCCAGCTTTTCCGCCGCGGCGTCCGTCGTCACCTCCGCCCAGACGGCAGGCATTACGGCCACCTGGAACGGAGTCTCGGAAACGGTTGCCATCTCATTGAATCCGCCGCCGGTAGCGATCTCGGTCGCTGCCCTCCAGTGCACGCCGGCCACCCTCGCCTCTAACGCCGGCGCGAACTGCACCGTCACGTTATCCGGGGCTCCCGCCGCTGCCACCTCCGTCGCCCTCGCCGCCACCGCGCCCGTCACGGTTCCAGCCTTGGCTTCCGTGCCGGCGAACGCCACCTCCGCCACCTTTACGGCAGCCGCGGGTACCGTAACCGCCAATCAGACCGCCACCGTGACCGCCTCTCTAGGCAGTTCCTCGCTCAGTACCTCGATTTCGCTCACCGCTCCCGCGTCCGGCAGCGGCACGTCGGCGCCTTCGTTCGTCAGCGTCGACACTACCACCCAGGGCAGTTGGAGAGGCGTCTACGGAGGGGACGGTTATAACGTCATCGACAACGCCGTCAGCTATCCGTCCTACGCTCAGGTCACTGCCTATAACTATGCGACCTACGTTTGGGATGCTTCCACATCCGCTATCCAGGCCCTGCAGGACGCCTCGGGCAGCAATCGCATCGCGGCCTGTTGGTACTCCGCCGTTTCACTTACCGTGGGCATCAACATCACCGACGGCAATACTCATCAGGTAGCTCTCTACTTACTCGATTGGGATTCCTCCAATCAGCGCGCCGAAACCGTCAGCATCCTGAACGCGGCTACCCAGCAGGTGCTCGACACACGCACCGTTTCCAGCTTCAGCAGTGGTCAGTACCTGGTCGCGAACGTCAGCGGCAATGTCCTGTTCCAGATCACGCGCACCGGCGGGGCCAACGCCGTGTTGAGCGGCCTCTTCTTCGGCACGAGTGCCGCTTCTGCCGCCGCGCCTCCTCCGCCGGTTTCGGTTTCGCTGACGCCCGCGTCCGGTAATCTGAGCGCCAGACAGACGGAGACCTTCACCGCCACCGTGGCCAATGCCGTGAATTCCGTCTCGTGGACGATCTCGCCCACGGTCGGCAGCATCGTATCGACCGGTGCCGTTACCGCCACCTACACCGCGCCTTCCACCGTCTCCGCCGTGCAGACAGTTACAGTCACCGCCACGAGCACGGCCGATGCTACCAAAACCGCGGTTTCGGTCATTACTCTGAACCCATCCGCTCCTCCTAACTCGTTCGGGCCCGTCGATACCACCACGCAGGGGAGTTGGAAGGGTGTATATGGCGCGGATGGTTATAACGTGATCGGCAAAGGGGCCAGTTATCCGTCCTACGCTAAGGTCACGGCCTCCAACTATACGCCCTACACCTGGACTGTTTCCACATCCGCTGTCCAGGCCTTGCAGGATGCCTCCGGCAGCAGTCGCATCGCGGCCTGCTGGTACTCAGGCACCACCATCACCTTGGACATCAACATCGCCGACGGCAATCCCCACGAGGTCGCGCTGTACCTGCTCGATTGGGACGCTGCCAATCGCGTGGAGACCGTCAGCATTGTGAATGCGGCTACCCAGCAGGTGCTCGCCACTCAAGTGGTGAGCAACTTCGCCGGCGGTCAATATCTCGTCGCCACCCTAAGCGGCCACGTTCAACTCCAGATTGCGCGGACTGCGGGGGTTAACGCCGTGGTCAGCGGGTTGTTTTTCGGCCAGTAGGCATCTCCGGAACCCTCCGCATCTTTTCGCCGTCAGGCTGTCTTCCTTCCGGGAAGGCAGCCTGGCTTTTTCGCGTTTGGCCACCCTCTTTACTGGGAGCCCCGCGCGGGTCGGAAGCCCCCGCGCGGCATTCCGTCCCCAAATTTCGCAACATTTACCAATCCATCCCGGGGTCCGTCCCCCCATCCGGCGTCTCCACCGCGTTTGACGCGGAACCTGAATTGCCATTCCCCGGTCCAGCACTCAATCGGTCTTGCTGTTTGATACGCCCGTTTACTTTCTTTTTTTAACCGCCATCGTTCTCGTCTACTGGCGGTTGCCGCGGCGCCGCCAAAACCTCCTCCTGCTCGCCGCCAGCTACTTCTTCTACGGCTGGTGGGATTGGCGCTTCCTGCCCTGATCATGACTTCCACCGCGGTGGACTTCTTCGCCGCCCGCTACATCGCCAGGTCGCAGGATCCCTGGCGCCGCCGCCTCGCTCCTCGTGCTCTCCCTGGCGCTGAACTTCGGCTTCCTCGGATTCTTCAAGTACTTCAATTTCTTCGTCGATTCCCTCGTTCCGGCTTGCTGCCGCCGGCATTCCCCGCCTTCCCGCGACCGCCCTGCGCATCATCCTGCCGCCGGGCATCTCCTTCTATACCTTTCAGGAGGTCGCCTACATCGTCGACGTCTACTACGGCAAGCTCGAGCCTGCGCGACTCGCTGGTCGACTACGCCCTCTTTATCAGCTTCTTCCCCCACCTGATCGCCGGCCCCATCCAACGGCCCGTCCACCTGTTGCCCCAGGTGCAGCGCGCCCGCGGTCTTCGACACCGGCGAGCTTCTACGACGGCCTGATGCTGATCCTGTCCGGGCTGTTCCGCAAATGCGTGATCGCCGACAACTGCGCCCTGCTCGCCAACGCCGCCTTCGCCGGCCGCATCGGCGGCCCGGCCTGGCTTCGCGGCACTGATCGGCGTCTATGCGTTCGCCTGGCAGATCTACGGCGATTTCAGCGGCTACAGCGACATTGCCCGCGGCAGCGCGCAGCTGCTCGGCTTCCACTTCATGGTCAACTTCCGCCAGCCTTATCTTGCGCGCCAGCTTGCAGGACTTCTGGCGCCGCTGGCACATCAGCCTCAGCACCTGGCTGCGCGATTATCTCTACATTCCTCTCGGCGGCAACCGCCACGGCGAAGCGAAGACCTACCGCAATCTGCATGACCACCATGCTGCTCGGCGGCCTGTGGCACGGCGCCAACTGGACCTTCGTCTGCTGGGGCGGGATCCACGGCTGCTGGCTGAGCCTCGAGCGCTTCCTCGGCCGCCCGCGCAAAGCCGTCCCATCCCCCGCCCGCGAATGGCTCTCGCGCATCGCGCTCTTTCATCTGGTCTGCCTCACCTGGATCTTCTTTCGCGCGCAGAGTCTCCGGGCCGCCGTGGACTATCTCCGTGGCATGGCCGTGCTCCGATGGGAGCCGCAGCTGCTTCCGGCCTTCATCTTCCTGGCCACCTTTACCGTTCCCCTGTTCGCCATGGACTTAGCCTTGGAAAACAACGGCGAGGAGTACTTATTCCAGTACGCCCGTCCCGGTGCCCAGGTTCTGGCCGCACTTACTGCCATGTTAGCCGTTGTTATGTTTTCCGGTGACCTGAACAATGCTTTCATCTACTTTCAATTTTGAGTCGACATATGATCCAGGCAGCCGAAGCCGAACGAAGCCTTGACCGCCGCGCGCCGCGCTGGCCCGTGCTGGTGCTGGCCTCGTGCGCCTGCGTGCTGGCCGCGGCCGAATTGGCGGCCGCCGGGTTTGCCCGCGTCAGCCGGATTGAGCGCCGCACCGCCGCGGAGATGCGCGCCGCCCTTGGCGTGCGCCCCGGCGCCGCCTCCGGCCGCTCTGCCAGCATCCTTATCGCCGGCAATTCCCTGCTCGATAAAGGCGTGAATTTCCCCGCGCTTGCCCGCGCCTTAGGTGCGAACGTGGACGCGCGCCGCCTGGTCGTCGAACAAACCGCCTATCTCGATTGGTACTACGGCCTCCGCAGGCTCTTCCGGGCGGGCTCGCGTCCCGACGTGGCCGTGCTGAAATTGAACGCGGCCCAACTCCTCTCCGGCGCTATTCGCGGCGACTACACCGCCAGCCGCCTCATGTCCGCCGGCGATATCTGGCGCGCCGCCCGCGACGCCGGCTTCAGCCCCACCCAAGCCTTTTCCTTGTGGTTCGCTCACTACAGCCTCTTCTACGGCACGCGCGAGGAGATGCGGAAATGGCTGCTCTGGGAGGTCATGCCGGGCATCGAGGAACTGCACACCCACCTCGCCACGTTTTCGGCACCCGTCCTGACCGCCGCGGAGGTCGAGGCCAAAGGCGCGCCGCGCCTCCAGGCCTTGCGCTCTCTGGCCGACAATTATGGAGTGCGTTTCCTCCTCCTGGCCCCGGCCGTCCCGTCCGGCGACGCCACAGAGGCCCTGATTCGCGCCGGGCGCCTCGCGCACGTCGAGGTACTGGCGCCCTCCACCGATTGCGACATTAGTCCTACAGATTTCAGCGACGGCCTCCATATGAACGAGGCCGGAGCGGCCAAATACACCACCTCGCTGGCCTTCCAACTGCGCAGCGCCCTGCTGCGGCAGCCGCGGTTGGCGCGCGTCCCAGCCATCAGCGGAGGCAGGTAAACATGAAGCCCGTCCTCGCCCTCCTGCTGCTGTGCGCCTGGTCTGCCCCCGCCGGGCGCCGCGCTCCCCCCGTCACCCATATCCGCGCCGTACATCACGACGGCCAGACCTTCCTCACCTGGACCGATGCCGCCCCGGGCGCCGCTGGCGGCGACTACCGCTACGACGTCTATCGCAGCGTCTCCCCCATCACCAGCGCGGCCTCTCTCCAGCCTGCGGCACTCGTCCAGGCCGGCGTCTTCAACAATAGCGGACAGCTGGGCGGACAGTTTCCGTTCAACCAGGCAACCCGGCAGGACCAACTCCGCCCGATGGCCATCGTCCGCCAGGACTCCTGCGGCAAGCCCGGGGCCTACATGCTTTGCGGCACGCCCGTGCCGCCCTTCACCGGCATCGCCGTCCACACCGCCGCCTCCGCGGCTATGGCTTATTACGCCGTCGTCACGGTCAGCGTCACCCATGCCGTCTCGGCCAGCGAGATCGTCCCCGGATCCAATGCCACCACTGAACCCGTCGAGGAGAAGCCCGCTCCCCTCGCCCCGCTGAAGATCTACGATTCCAATGACGCCGCCCATCGCGCTGAACCCGCTAGCGTCGCCGTCACCGGCCGCGCCGGTCTGCCCCTCTGGCTTTTCCTGCATGCGTCCGGCGCTGGCCCCGGCGTGCTCGCCTTCGGCGATCTCTATCAGTACTGGGGCGATTCCACCATGGGCTACCAGGAGGGCATCCCCGGCATGTTCTCCGTCTACGAGGACCGCGGCGGCTCCCTCACCGGCCGCCCGTCCCTCATCGTCAGTCCGCTCGATACCGTCTGGACGCCCGATGCCCTCGGCCAGCTCGAAACCTTCTGGTTCGGCTACATCGCCGCGCCCCTCGGATCGAACGCCTCCGCCCCGCGCGCCCTGCCGGCAACCGAGTCCCGGCTGCTCTGGCTGTTGAATTGGGCCATCGCGAAATACCAGGCCGATCCCAACCGCATCTACGCCGGCGGCCAGTCCATGGGCGGCTGGGGCATTTCCTCCTGGTGCCTCCGCCACCCCGAAATCTTCGCCGCCCTGTTCGCCGCCATGCCGCGCTGGCGCCAGACCGCCGTGCCGGACATGATCCACCGGATTCCCTTTACCGCCACCCCGCGCGAGCCTCTCCTTGCGGGCGGCAAAACGTCCTTCCTCGCCCGCACCGATAGCGTCGCCTACGTGGAGGCCAACTGCGGCGCGGCCCTGCCCTTCATCGTCTGGGGCATCGGCCGGCATGACGGCTACGCCACCTGGCGCGAACAGGTGGACATGGTGGCCGCCCTCCGCAAATGCCATGCGGGATTCGCGTTCCGGTGGAACAACGGCAGCCATTCCGACGGCCCCACGGCCGAAATCGAGGTCCAGCGCCAATACCAGACGCGCTTCGCCCGCAACCTCAGCTATCCCGCTTTCACCAACAGCAGTCTCGACCAGAATCCCGGCAATGGCGACGTGACGGAGGGCGCGCTGGAGGGCTGCATCAACTGCGGCTTCGCCTGGACCGCAGTGACGGAGACCTTCCACACTTGGTCCGCCGCCATTTCCAATTCCAACAATTCCCACGCCATGACCGCCGACGTGACGCCTCGCAATACCCGGCAGTTCCATCCCCGGCCCGGCGCCGCGGTCGCGTGGCTGGCATCCACCGGTCAATCGGGCCGCGCCACCGCGGATCCCTACGGCCTGGTCACCGCCGAACGCGTCAATCTCCCCGCCAATTCCTCCACCCGCATCGAATTCCGGTTGGAGAATTAGCGCGCGCCCGGCTCAAAGCTCCCTCAGCATCTCCGCGAATTCGCGCACCAGGTTCGGCCGCTCGTATCGCCGCACCGCTTCCCGGTTCACTTCAAAGCCGTTGCGCCCGTTGCGCCAACGCTCGTACGTCTCCGCTATCAGCCGCTGAATCCCTGCACTGTCGCCGGGATCCGCGGTTCTGCCCGTGCCCGTGGCCCGTAGGATGCGGTCCACCTCACTCTCCGCCGGCGCAATCCCCAGGATCGGCTTTCCCGTCGCCAGGTATTCGAACAACTTCCCCGGCAGGCTGGGAGCGTCCGTCATCGTCAGCAGCAGGAAGTCCGCGTCCTCCACCGCGCACAGCGCCTCCGCCTGCGGCAGGAACCCGAGTGTCCGGATCGCCGTGCCACGCCCTTCCAGAAACCGCCGCTCCTCCGCCGTAATCCGTCCGATAAAGCGCGTCTCGAATCCCGCCCGTACCGCCTCCGGAAGTCCGTCCAGCGCGTCCAGGTAGTAGCGCGCCGAACTCGCCGAATACACCGTCCCCATGTGGCACACCAGCATCTTGCCGCCTTCGTGCCGCCGCCCGCGAAACCCGCGGAATGCCTCGGGGTCGTATCCGTTCGGGATCAGCGCGAATTTCCCCGCGTCCTGGTCGGGATAACGCGCCCGCATCTGTTCGCGCGTGGTCTCCGTCGTCACCACCACCCGGTCGGAAAGCTCCACTGTCTGCCGTTCGATCGCCGTTGCCCGCCGCCGCACGTGTTCGTTCTTCTGGTACGCGAACTCCTCGATGTAAAAGCGCAGCCAGTCGTCCCGGAAATCGCTGATCAGTCTGATTTGCGGAAATTCCCGCTTGAGCGCGTTGCCGATCAGGAACGCCGAAAACGGCGGCGCCGTCACCACAGCCGCGTCGATGCGGTACCGGCGCAAGATGGCCCGCGCCCGCCGCAGCGCGAACGGGACCCACACCACTTCCGGTTCGGGCGCCAGGATGCGCCTCGCCAAGTCCACCGCCCGGCTCTTCCACGACCGCCGCGCCGCCTTCGCCCCGCCCCCTGCCGCCGCCTTCCGCCCGGCGGATATCCACCGCCAGAGTCTCTGCCGCACTCCGAACGGCAGCTCCGGCGTAAACGCCGTGTGCACCCTCGTGCCCGCGGGAACGTATCGCAACAGCGCCGGATCCACCACCGGCGCGGCGGCATTGCTGGCCTTCAGCACATGCACTTCATAGCCGCACCCCGGCAGGTAGCGCGCAAAGCTCAGCGCCCGCTGCACCCCAATTCCACCCGCCGGCGGAAACAGGTAGGAAATCAATAAAACCCGCTCGATGCTCATGGATGTGCGCCGTTCAGGACGGCTGCGATACCGCCTCTCCCTACAGTCCGCTCCTGCCGCCGCTCGCGACCGCTCTCTCGACGTCGTCCCCGATTGTTCGCATGTTCTCTTCCCACGAAAACCGCCGCCGCACCGCAGACCCGATCTCCACGCTCCGGTCGATTTCCAGTCCGCTTCTCCACATGGCTTCGACAAACTCCTCCGCCGTTGCGCACGTCACCATTCCCGCCGGCCTTTTCTCCCCGAACGTCCGCGCCACTGCGGCCGATGCAAACACGCGCTTCCCCATGGCCAAAGCCTCCAGCACTTTGTTCTGGATTCCCCGCGCGATGCGCAGCGGAGCCACCACCGCCGCCGCGCCCGCCAGGTACGGCCGCACATCCGGCACCCCTCCGGTAACCGTGATTCCCGGCACGCCCGCCAGTCTCCGCACCGCTGCCGCAGGGTTCCGCCCCACAATCAAAAATTCGATTGTGGACAGGCGTTTCCGCAGCTCCGGAAATACTTCGCCGGCAAACCACCGGCAGCCGTCCACGTTCGGGAAGTAATCCATCACGCCGACGAACGCCACGTAATACCGGCGGGCTAAGTTGATCGGCACCGGCCATGCCGGCTTGAAGCAATCGAAGTCCACTCCGTTCTCCACGCACCGGATCGCCGCCCCCGGCGCGATCCCCGCGAGCTGTCCTTTCTCCGCCTCGGTCGTCAGGTATGTGCAGACCGCCTGCGCGCCGGCCCGAGCTTCGATGCGTCGTAGCCGCCGCGCCTCGGTGGCGTACAGGAGGCCCGGCCATCGCATCCGCCCGTATTCGGCCCACTTCTCCGAATCCACATCGACCATGTCCAGCAGCATCGGGATTCTCTCCGGCGCCAGCCGCGCCATCGCCGAGGAGAACACCACCGCCGCCGAAATTCGCCCCCGCAGTTCCGCGATGTGCGCGGCCATCCGCCGGCTGCTGTAAAATGCCGCGATGATCGAATCTCCCAGCCCGAAGCGCAGCCCCGCCCGTGCCAGCGTCGGCGCGAACGGCAGGTGCTCCGCATAGATCGACGCGCACCGGTCCTTCTCGTCGAGCGCGTGCTCCATCTCCTGACGCTGGCGCGCGAAGCATGCTACGTGCACCCGGAAGCGGCCCGTCAATTCCCGCAGCAGGTGAAAGCAGCGGATTCTTTCACCCTTGTCCGGCGGGCTCGGCACGCAATGAGAGAGGAACAGGATTTCGGCGCCGGGGCGCGCCACCCCACTGCGCCACTCAATCACGGTACTGGATGCCACGGCCCTCCTCACCGCGCGGAACCCGCCGACACCAGTTCCCTCACCACCTGCATGAGCTTGCCCTGCGGGCTGAGCGGAATCTGCTCCACCCACGAAATCGCCAGCGGCACATCCCCCAGAAACCGGCCCACGATCCTCCGCAGTTCCGCCTCGCGCTCCGCCGTGAAGCCGTCGCCCTTCAGCAGCAGTTTCAGGTTGCCCGCCCGGCACAACCTCACCTGGAATTGCCGCACTTCCGGGACGTCCTTAAAAAGGTGGTTCCAATAGAGCGCATTGATCTTGCGTCCATTCGGCAGTTCCAGCAACCCCGCCGTGCGGCCGTGCAACTCGGCCAGCGCGCCAATCCCGGCCTCCGTCTGCTGCCCGCGTTCGAACATGCCCAGGTCCTCGATGTCATAGCGCAGGAAGGGCGTCGCACGGCAGATCGTGCTGGTCCACACCAGCCGCCCCGGCACGCCTGGCCCTACGGGCTTGCCCCGCTCGTCCACCACCTCCAGAAACAGCCACGGACGAAGCACCGCCAGCGGGCTGCCGTCGGCAAACTGCGCCGCCATCGTCGAGAGCTCCCGGCCGCCGTAAAAATTCAGAATCGGCACTCCGAACGCCTTGCGGAACAGCTCCACCTGCGTCTCGAAGAGCATCTCGCCGCCATTCCACGCCGCCCACACCGCGCCAGCAAGCGGTTGCCTCCCGCTCTCCACCACCGCGCGCGCCACAAACTCCAGCATCGAGGTGAACCCGCTCAAGCACACCGGCCGCTCCCGCGCAATCAGCCTGAGCACCCGGTCCACCGTCTCGTCCGTCAGCCGGTATCCATCCACCAGGTGCTGCCGCAGAATCCGGTGGATCGTCCGGTTGCTCCGGCTCGTCTCCTTCCCGATATCACGCTCCGAGCCCCACACCTTCACCACCGCCATCCCCGGCCGCCACCCCAGGCGCGTCTGTGCATATGTTGCCGCCGCATTGCCGGAACGCAGCATCGCCTCGTCGTGCAAAAAGTGCGTCGGCTCCCCCGTGGACCCGCCCGTCGACTTCCGCCAACCCTTTATCCCCAGCCGCGACTGCAGCTCGTCCGGATGGAACCTCGACTTCAAATCGGCCTTGCGCATGATCGGCAGTTCCGGCCACACCCGCCACAGCTCGTCCGCAGTGCGGATCCCCGCTGCTTCGCGCCACTCCGGCAGCGCGTCCTCGCGCCAGCCGAAGTACTGCATCTGCTGGAACAGCCGGTCCGCCAATAACCTCCGTTGCACGCCCGCCGAGAGCAGCGGAAACTCCGCCAGTTCCTCCCACGGCCGCGCATTCTGCGCCAGGAAGCGGCGCCATGCCACCTTAGCGATTGCTTGCGAAATCATGGTCAGGCTCCCGTTCACACTTTCCCTGCCAACCCCTCGGAGCGCGGAAGCGCACCCCGCGGCAACCGTTGACACCCTCCGCTGCGCACTCGCCCCCCTTGCTGCTCACCCGGATGGCCGCCGGTTCGAAACTCGCGATCCCATACCGAAACCGGTCGAAGGCATGCCGCACCAGCGGGATCTTCCCCGGGTCGAACCCCATCAGCCTCGCATGCACCCAATCGGCCGCGGCCGTATTCGTCGCGCCCGTTACGACTCCCGTCCCCACCGGCTCCGGCGATAGCGGCCCTTCCCCTTCCCCCGCGACAATCGCGTCCGTAATCGTCACCACCCGCCGCTGTCGCGTCTCCGCCATCGTCCCCGCCGCGGTTCCATAGTGCAGGATGCGCTGCAAATCCAGGCACATCCGCCACACCGTGTCGTTCCCGTGCCACGCCCCATCCAGGTTCTCATCCAATCCCATCAGGCTCGCCCCGCGCACCGCCAGCCGCACTCCTCCGGCCAGCCACGCCTGCGCGCGTCCCGGCCGGCTCCGGTTGGCCGCATCCAGCAGTTCTTCCGCCAGGCTCTTCAGTGCCGATCTCCCCACATAGCAATCCCCGCCCCCGGAACTGCCGCCCTTTCTGTGGTGCGGCAGGTATTCCTTGTTTCCGTTGATCCCCACCAGGTTCTTGAGCGCGCCTGTGATCCCCGCCTTCCGGTGGGTCTTGAGCTTCGGCAGGTTCAGGACCACGTCCGCTTCCATCACTTCGCGCGCCACCAAATATTGGTGCCGGCCCGCCCGATGCGTCTGCCGCATCCTTTCGGGATCGTACATCGTCACTCGAAACCTGTCGGCGTCCCCAGCCATCAGCTCCAGCAGGCTCTCGCCCGCGAGATCGAATAAAACGTATTCCTTTTCCGACTGCACCGCCTCCTGCCGCGCGCCGCCGAACTCGCCGCCCTCGAGAATGGTCCTCCGGAAATCGGCGAGCTTCACCTGCAGCCCGCGGCCCCGGAGATCGTCGATCATCGGATCCAGCCCGCACGACTCGCGCAGCGCCGCGAAGTCGCATCCTTGAATCGGCGCATCCCCCACCACCACCGTCCCCGGCCGCGCCAGCGCCACATATTCCAGTACCGCGGCGATCACCTCGGTGTGGGTGACCAGGCAATCCATCCCGCCGCCATGGTTCCGATGGGTCACCCAGTTCGGTTTGATCGCCACGCGCGCTCCCGGCACAATGAACTCCCCCAGCGGATTCCAAGCCGCCGATCCCGCGTTCCCGCCGTCCAGCCCCCAGGTTTGCAGCAACTCGCGCACCGCCGCCAAGGCCACCGTCCGCGCCCGCCCATGCGGCAACTCCGGCGCGCTCACCGGCTCCGCCAGCGGGCCATACCCCGCCCTCTCACTCGCCGCGATCGCCACCACCTTCTCATCGGCCATGAGAATCTCTCATCCGCAACCCGCCACTGGGTAGACCAACGTCTTCTGTGGTCTGCCATCCTCGCTCGTTGCCCACCGCCTTTACCCAGGCCGTACAGCGCAACTCAGCCGCGCTTTAGCCGCTGCCTTGCCTTCCATCGCCGCCTCCCCCAGCGCCTCCGCGGTCTCCTCCGCTACCTGCCGCCACGACCGCGCTCCGCCCCACGCCGCAATCGCCACCCGGTCCCATCGCGTCTCCATCGCCTTCCGCAGCGCCGCCGTCAGCCCCGCCTGGTCACCCGCCGCCACCACGTATCCCAACTCCGGCCGCGGAATCATCTCCTTTACCGCGCCCACCGCCGTCGCCACCACCGGCGTCCCGCACGCTTGCGCCTCGTGCACCACGTTCGGCCAGCCTTCCCGCGAACTCGCCAGGCAGAACACGTCCGCCGCCGACATATAATCCGCCAGGGTCGCCGGCGCCACGCTGCCCATGAAATGCACAGCATTCCCCAGCCCGTACTCCCGCGCGTACCCGTGCAACTGGTTCTCGAACTGCCCGTCCCGTCCCGGTCCACCGATCACCCACAATTCCGCGTTGTCCCGGTCCCGCCGGATCTCGCTCAAGGCGCGCATCACCCGGTGGTGCCCCTTGCCTTCCACCAGGTATCCCGCCGATACGATCGCCCGGCACCGCTCCGGAATTCCCAGCTTTGCCCGCGCCTCCGCATACGGCCGCGGATAGAACACGCCCGCGTCGATCCCGTTCGGAATCGTCCACACCCGTGTCTCCGCCGCCCCTTGCGCGATCGCGAAACGCCGCAGGCTCTCGGAAACCGCGATCACCCGCGCCGCCCGCTGCAACGCCCAGCGGATCCACCGCCTCTTGCCGCGCGACCGCGCGTGCACAATCTCGTTCCCGCGCAGCGTAATCGTGAACGGACAGTGAAACGCGGCTCCCAGCAGCGCCGCCGCAATTCCTTCCGGATGCGCGAAGTGCGCGTCGATCACCTCGAACGGATCCTCGCGCCTCAGCACGCCGAGGAAAGGCAGCAACCGCGCCGCCAGCCAGAACCCGTTCGTATACCCTCCCTCCGGCAGGTAAACCCAGCCCGGGTGATAGATCCGCAGCCCGCCATCCTCACGCACCTGCGGAATCCCCGGCTTCCGCCATCCCCGTGCCGCGTAGTCCACCACGGCGACCGGTGCCACCACCCGCACGCTCGCCCTCTCGGCCAGCGCCGCCAGTCGGTGCCGCACGAAACAACCCAGGTTTTCTTCCGCCGGATTGGGAAAAACCGTCGACAGGCTCAGCACCCGCAGCCTGTCCGTCGTCTGTCCTGTTCCCATATGCGCCCGCTATTGGCTCTTATGCGGTGCCCGCCCGGCCGCTTCTAGGTAAAGCTGCCGGTAGCCGCAAACCATTTCGTCGAGCGAATACTCGCGCTGCGCCCGCGCCCGGTTGGCCGCGCCCATTGTCGCCCGCATCTCCGGATTTCCGGCCAGCCGCCGCAGCGCCGCCGCGTGCGCCGCCACGTCGCCCGCGCCCACCACTAGCCCTCCGTCCGCATCCGCCAGAATTTCGCGCGTATCGCCCACGTCCGTCGCCACCGCCGCCAAGCCGCACGCCATCGCCTCCAGCAGCGCATTCGGCGTCTGCTCCGTGCTCGACGACATCGCAAAAATATCGAAGCCTGCCATCGCCCCGGCAGCGTCCCTCATCTGTCCCGGAAACAGCACCCGGCCGGCGATCCCCAGTTCCGCCGCTAGGCGCTCCAGCGGGCCGCGCCGCGGACCCTCGCCGATCAGCGCCAGCCGCGCATTCTCGAGCCCTGCCTCCCCGAAGCTGCGCAGCAGCATTTCCAGATTCTTTTCCGGCCGCAAACCGCCCACATACCCCACCACAGTCTCGCCGTCCGCGATCCCCGCCGCCCGCCGCCATCCCAGGTTGCGTCCCGGCCGGAACCGTTCCACGTCTACCCCCGTGCGGATAAACCGTACCTTCCGCGCTGGCAGATGGAACTCCCGGCGCGCCACTTTCTCCAACGCCCGCGACACCACCACCGTCGCGTACACCCGGCGCAGCAGAATCCGCCGCGCCAGCACCCGCCGGAATTTCAGTCCGGTGCTTTCATCCGGCCCGAATCCGCACTCGTTGTGCAGGATGGGAACGCCCAGGCCAAGGCCAGCGATCACCCCGTCCATCGCGCCCCAGTTGTACGTCGTCACCAGGTCGGCGCTGCACCCGGCCATCACCCGCGCGAGCGCCAGCGGGAACCGCCACGACCCCTTACCCCCTGGAGCCGCAATGCAGCCGGCCTTCACCTCCGCCCGAATGCGCTCCGCCGCCGTGAAATCCCCGTCGATCGCCAGCACCGTATGTCGCACGGCGCTCCCGATCGCGTTCATCACCGCGGCCACCCGGATCTGCGTCCCGCCCGGCGCAAACGTGGGAAACACGTGCACCACGTGGAGCGGCCAGTCCTCGGCCCGGTGGAATCGGGATTCGTGCTCCAGGGAAGCTGATGCCATGACGCTACTTGCGGTCCTCAGTTCAGCGGCAAATCACTACGGCTTGCCGGCACGTGGATCCACCGCCTGCCGGGCCGATTCGGTCTCGCGCAGCTTCTTCGATGCGACCTTTAGAGTGCCGTCTCTTTCGCCTGCATAGGCCACCCAAAGCGTATCGCCGTTCAGTTGAATGGAGCTGTTGTAACCCGAAGCGTCCGTATCTACGGTCTCCGAGGTCCACTTGTTGTCTTCCACGTACGCCACTTTCAAGGCCTTCTGGCCGGCGTCATAGAAGCTGATGTACGGATTCCCTTGCTCGTCCACCGCGATCCCGTCGCGGTCCGGAAACAGCGCATCCGTCACCCACGTGGCAATCTCCACGCGCCACCTGCCGCCCTCCCGGACCGCGTACTTCACCGCCCGGCTCGCGCCGTCGATATAGGCCACGTGCGGCTCGTGTTTCTGGTCCACCGCCATGCCGAGAGACATGATCTGCACGACGGCCGGGTCCGCGACTTCCGTCTTCCACTCGTCCCCATTCGAGTACGCATAACGCAGGTTCGAGCGCCCGTGCGCCGCCGCCGCATACGCCGCGTGAATCCCGCCTGCCGAATCCCGCTCGAAAGCATTCAACAGGCTGACCGCGTCGCTATCTACGGTGCGCACCACCCAGAATTTCCCGTTCCACGCCAGGCTCCTCAGGTGCGGCACCGTGCGCCCCGGCCCCTGCCGCTCCACAAACGAAATCTGCGGATAATCGTTCCCATCCAGCGCAATCGACGTGTACGATGCCACGCCGTTGCTGAACGGAATCACGTTCTTTTGCCAGACCGCTCCATCCCAGTGTGTGTACCGGATGCTCCCGGACTGGTCCACGTACGCGATTTGCGGCCTCTGCTTCGAATCGAGCGCCAGCGAGCAGAACAGGGCGTCCGGAGCCACCGCCATCGTAAACCACCGCTGCAGCAGGTGGTCCCAGAAGGCGTATTTCAGGGAGTGCTGCTGATCCTCCACCACGTACCCGATATGGCCGTTCCCGTTCTGGTCGAATTGCAGCGAGGAATACCGCACCACCCCGCTCGTATCGATGTTGCGGATGTTCCATTCCCCCGCCCGCGCCGGGACAGCGAGGCCGAGCAGCACCGCCGAAAGCGCCAGCGCGCCCGCCGTCCGTTTGCGGGATGCACGCATTCCCGCCTCCGGACCGCCGGAGTGCGGAATTGAGGTGCAACGCGAAGGACTTCTCATGAGTGAATCAGATTGGTAGGCGCAGCAGGATTTGAACCTGCGGCCTCCCTGGAGTTTGACAGGGCGCTCTAACCGCTGAGCTATACGCCTACATACGTTACGCACTCTAAACCGAGGGGACCAGGCGGATCACATGCGGTCCCAGCCGATTCGCCGCTGTGAGCGGCAACTTCTTCCACAACGATGTCGCCAGCCGGAACTTGCCATCCACCGGGCTTATGCGCGGGACCTCCGTCGCCCGAATCAGCTGATAGCGGTAACTTAGGGGCGTCATCTCCATCGACCACGATTCCTTGAACTTGAACGACCCCGTTCCTCTCTTGCTCCGGCCAAAATCGAATATCCGGAATCCCTCGTCATAGCTTTGGCAAATCAGCTTCCAATACATGAAGTTATTCGGCGAATCCGCAAAATATTCCGGCAGCGCCCCCGCATAATACGGAAGCACCTGGTCCCGAAAGTAAAAACACCACACCGCCGCAATTAGCCGCTGCCCTTTCCGCACCCCGAAAATCCGGCACTGCTTCCCAAACACCTCTTGCAGCCGCTCAAATAGCCTTTTCGAGAACACCGGAGTCCCCAGATGGTGGACACTTTGCGCAAAAATGTCATAGAATTCCGGAATTCCCACGTCCTCCGTCCATTCCAGCCCGGCCTTCAATGATTTACGGATCGCATACCGCGAATCCCGCGGCAGCCGCTTCATCAATGAGTCGGGTCCCGGGGTCAGGTCCTGCGTGAACGTGACGTAAAGATCCCGCCCCGGCAACTCACTCCCGTACGGCTCCACGCGGTTCCGCAGTTCCACGTATTGCACGCCCATCTTCCGGCCCGCATCACCCGCCGCTTCCAGTAGGCGCGCGTACGAATCCGGATCGTTGGCACAGGCACCTCCGTACACCGCCAGCGGAAGCGATACGAGGCAGCTGCCGAACAACCGGCTGCGCACCAGGCTCGCCGGCAATATACCGCTGATCCCTTGTTCGTCCCGGGCTATTAGAAATTGGGAACGATGGCCCAGCACGTCCTCCACAACCGTCTTCCATCCCGAAAGATGAAAAAAAGTACCGTGGGGCGAGCGCTCCGCAAACTCGTCCCACCTCCACTCCTCGCCTCGCGCCAGTTCGCGCACTTCCGTTCGTGACGCCGTGCGTATGGGGCTGCTGCTCATGCCTTCTCCCCATCGTAGTAACTGCCGTATCCATGCCTCGTCTGTGGCACCGGCCCTGCGTTCAATACCGCGCCGATCACCTTCGACGGGTCCAACTCCTGCACAACCCTCTCGAACGATTTGGTATTGGTCGAATATGCCCGCGCCACCAGCAGCACGGCTTCGCAGTTCGCCGCCAGCAGGTGGGCATCGGCCAGCAGGTTCGCAGGCGGCGAGTCCACCAGCACCAGGTCGAAGTGCGCCTTCATCGCGGCAAGGTGGCGGCTGACCCGCGGTGAGGTCAGTAGTTCCGCCGGTGGGCTCGGTGAATTCCCCCGCACCATAAACGAGAACGGTACTTTTTCGGATTGCAAAACCGCCTCCGCCAGCCTAGCGGACCCGTCGATCAGGTTGCTGAATCCCGCCAGTTCCCCGTCGATCCCCAGCCACTCGCCCATGGTTCCCTTACGCAGGTCCCCGTCCACCACCAGCACCCGGAACGAGGGAAGCACGGCAAAGCTCCACGCCAGGTTCAGGGCCGTCAGCGTCTTTCCTTCCTGCGGGCTGCCGCTCGCCACCATCAGGCTGCCAAACGGCCTCGTTTCGCGGATTTGCAGAATCTTGGTGCGCAGTCTGCGATAGTGCTCCACGACTACCGGATCGGTGGCGGACGGCAATAACCGTGCCTGCCGGTCTACAGCCGTCGCGGTCTTCTTTCCGAAAGAACCGTCCGCGGCCGAGACGTCCGGTGGAGGCACTTCAGGGCAAGGCCCTGCGGCCGGCGTCTCCACCTCGGCTGCCGCGCCGGCAGCTGCGCCCGGTTCCGCCGGCGTACCCGCCGTCTCGACTTCCATCTCCTTCCAGTCCACCCCGGCGGTTTCCTGTCCCTCCCGGTTTCGGCGCGTGAGTGCTTCGTAAAGTCGGCTCATAATCGCACACCACGGTTCTCCAAGAGGTACAAAGCCGCCCCCAGGGCCATCGCAAACGCCGCCGAAAACGCGAGGAGCACTCTCCGCCGCCGCACCACGCGGTCCCGGCCGGTTTGAATTCTCGGAATTACTTCCAGAACCCGCGTCATTGTAATTTCCGTGCCCTCGACAATGGTGATTCCGAACAACTCCGTCAGCAGCGCGGCGGCGAACCCCAGGCATACGCCCAGCAGCGCACCCACCGATTCGATCAGCGGCCGGTTAGGTGACGAAGGACGATTCGCCGGAACGGCCGGATCGAGCACCGTGAATTTCTCGCCCTTTTGCCGGATCTCCAGTTCCGTAGCCGTTTCCGCTGAAAGCTGTTTGTCCAACAGTTGCGCGTAGTGCGCTTTCGACATCTCGTAGTCGCGCTGCAGATCCGCGATCTGCTGCTCCCGCACCGGAATGGCTTCCACCTTACTCCGATACGTCGTAATCGACGCCGTCAGCCGTTTCTGCTCCTCTTTCTGCTTAGCGATCTCCGCGTCCAGCGCTTCCAGTTGCGTCTGCAGCACCGGGTTGTAATGCGGTACGGGCGCAGCCTTCTCTCTCTTCGCCCCACCCTCCGTCAGGGCCGCCGGCGCGGGTGCGGCCGCTTCCGCCGCCGCCGGGTTGGCCACCACGGTCGTTGCCGCCGTCGGCGCGGCTCTGGCCTCTTCCTGCGCAATCTGCGCCTTCAGCCGCCGCACGTCCGGGTGCGCGTCCTTGTAACCCGCCGCCAGCAGCGTTTTCAGCTTCGCTTTATCTGTCTCCAGCGGAGAAGGCGGCAAGGGCACCGGGGATCTCGCCTCCACGTTTCGGGGAGTCCTCCCCGGAAGGTCGTCCAGATCCACCACAGCCGTCGCCTGCGCCATCAAAGATTGCGTCAGTGCCCTCTGCTGCTGCGTCCGTTCGATGCTCTCGTTCACCGCCTGCAATTGCGCCTGCAGTGTCCCCAGAATCTGGAGATTCGCCGTCTGCTGTTCCGGCATTTCGCCCAGGTGCCGCAATTTGAAATCCCGCAGCTTGCCTTCCTGCGTCTCTAGCGTTTTCCGGATTTCCTGCAGCTGGTTGGAGAGGAATTCGGTGGTCCCCCGCGCCTGCTCCTCCCGCGCCTGCAGGTTCTCTTCAATGAACAGCGCCGCCAGTTGATTCGTCACAAGCGCCACGATTCGCGGGTCCCGTCCCCGGTAGGAGATCCGGAACGCCTGCAGGTCCTGGCTGCCTCCGAAGTCCGACGCCACTCGCGTGTGCACGTCCGACCGCATCTCAGCGATCACGTCCTCCCGCGCCACTGTCTTCCGCTCGTCCGCATACAGATTGAACGTGTCGATGATCTTCTGCAGTCGCGTAACACTCAAAATCTGTTGCGACAGTGTCCCCAGGCGATTGCGGATATCGCCCGTGACCGTCGATTTCACGTACGTTTCCGGTACCTTCTGCGGGTCCACCAGGATCAGAGTCTCCGATGTATAAATGTCCGGAAGACGTTGCGCCGCCACGAACGTGGCGCACGCCACCACAACGGCGGTGACCAGCACCAGCCACTTGCGGTACCACACCAGCCTCGCGCAATGCATGATCGAGAGCGGGTTTGACTTCGTCTGCGTTGCCGCTCCCAATCGTCGCGACGGTTCAGCCTTAATTTCTGCCATTCCAGGTCGAAAGAGCAATCCTTCCGCCAGACGCATACCTGCCCTTGACGCTGAAAACCCAATATTCCTGTCAATCAACAAGTCCGGGCGAGATCACCGGGAACCCCGCGGAACTCGAACAAATACCCACGCAGGCAACCGCACCGGTCGAATCGATGGTGGCGGAATTGAGCAGCACCTTTCATGGCATAACCTCCAGGCTTTTGTTTCTACTTGTGGGGCGAAACGGCTCTTATCGAAATTCTGATTCGACTGGATATAAGGCGTAACAATTGGAGCTCACTGAAATTTCAAATTGTTCCTGGAGTACCGGGCAGATTAACAACTGCAGGGCACACTTCCGTCACCTGCGCTGCGGTCGAAAGAGCAGCCTAAGAGAGATATCAGTCGCCGGTGAACTTCTCTTAGGCTGCCAAAGCCTAGTTGTGAATTTTCTTTCAGGCTGCTCTGCGGCGCCGCAAACGCGACGCGCACAATGCAAGCACCGTCCCAAAAAGGGCTGCGCTGGCAGGCTCCGGAACGGAGCCGATCAGGGAACCGTCGGTACTGTACTGAGCGCAGCTGGCACTGGTGCATGCGGCGAAAATGTCCTCAATAGTCATCGAGAACGGACCGTTGCCAGAGGCGATAAGCGCCGATTCGCTGGCGGAGAACACACCCGCACCATTAAACGGTCCGACCACGGGGAGCGGGTCCGTCTCAGCGAAGTACGTGTTGCCCGGATCAATCCAGGCGTGCTGGTTCGTGCTCGCAGCAGTCCCCTGGTCGGTGGCGCTGTAGCCGGACGTGAAGCTGGCAGTGGTGAAGCCGGCGGGCAAGACGAAGTTGGTATCGCTCTCGAAAACATCGAGCGTCACACAGCTTGTAGTGACGCATTCTGCCGAGAGCGTGCCCTCGTCGATCCCCCCTGCCGCGCTGGGGGAGTGGCTAATGGTGGTAATCGTTATATCCCAGCCGTCGAAGTCGGCGTTGGAGTAGCTCCCGGTGGTGATGACCGCAGCGGCCCCCGAGGTCCCTCCGCCGTTCGTGCCCCAGAGTGTGTCCGACGTCACGATCAGCTCGGGTGTACTTGCAACCGCCATCCCTCCGACCACGAGAAATAGCGTTGCGCCAAAAAGCAGTTTGTTCATTCAACCCTCCTCTAGAGTTGTAGTTGTGGTTGTGCCTTGCAAGCTTTCTTGGTTAACCGGCGACTGCTATCTGCAGATCGTGGACCATACTGGTCTACGATTTTCAACCGCATTCGGCTCGATGGTGATCGGCCACAACGGCTTGGAATGCCCAACACGAGGATTGGTTGCCCAATCAGGGGCCGTTTTCCCAGCAAGGCCGCTCAGCGCAACCCGGCGACCAGATCGCGCGCGGCTTTCGCTTCCGGCAGGCCGGGATTCAGTTTCTGCGCTGCCTGGAGCGTCGCGACGCTATGGGGCCGGTCGCCGGCCTTGGCGTACGCCATGGCTAGATGGTATTTCGCAACCGCGTCCTTGGGGTCCTGATTGGCTTTTTGCAGATACTGAACAGCCGATGGATACAGCCCTTTCCGGTAAAGCACCCAGCCCAGTGTGTCGGCGAAGGCCAGCTGATCGGGCGCCAACTCCACCGCCCGCTGCGCGTACTTAAGGGCTTCATCGAGGTTGCTGTTGTCCTCGGCCAGCAGGTAGGCGAGGTCGTTGCCGGCCATGGCATTGTTGGGACTCACATCTAAAGCCTTGCGGAAGTGCTCGATGGCGGCCTTGTGGTCGCCTCTTTTCATCTCGATGAAACCCAGCCAGAGCCGGGCCGTGGGCTGGCCGGAATTGGTGGCGAGGATGGCCTCGAGCTTCGCCCGCGCATCTTCAAGCTTGTGATCCAGATAGTCCAACTGCATCAGGAAAAGCTCCGGCTCTACGGCCTGTGGGGAGGCAGCTTTGGCCGCGGTAAATACCGCCCTGGCTTGCTCCCGGTCGCCGTTTGCCATCAGCAACTCGCCCAAAAAATCCTGTACCAGTGCCGACTTCGGCACGCGCGCCGCATATTGTTTCACCTGCTCCACGGCAAGCGACGAATGCTTTTGGCTGGCATAGGTGCGACTGAGGATCTGCAAGGCGAGCAAATTGGAGGGGTCCATATTGAGCGCTTCCCGCACCGCAACCTGCGCCGCCGCCGGATTGCCGGAACGGAATTTCCAGAGGCTGTCCTGAATCAAAAATTCGGAATTTCGCTCGTGGGCCAGGCCGGTATCGATCCCTTTCCGCATTTCGGCCAGGTCGCCTTTCGTCCACAGCGCCCAGTTACGTGCCGCCAAAAGGGTGGGGGCGGATTTTTGCGATGGCAGCGCCGCATCGAGAGTATCGAGCGCAGCCTGGCCATCGTGGCTGTTGATCAAATCCTGGGCCAATTCAATCCGGACCGTGAGCAATGCCGGATTCAGCCGCAGCGTCTCGGTGAGCTCCTGCCGGTACCGCAGTATCGAACCGCGCAGATTATACAGCCGGGCGTGAAGATAATGCTCCTCGGGCATGGCCGGGTTCAATTGCGTGACCACGTTGAGATCGGCTTCCGCCTGGTCGTATTGTCCTCTGTCCGTGAGAATTTCCGCGCGTTGCAGCAGAGCGTCGGTATCCTTCCGGTTTTTCTTAAGCGCTTCGGCAAGCACCCGGTCCACATCCGCTCCGCGGTTGAGCGCCCGGTAGGCGCTCAGAAGATAGGTGCGGGCCCGCCGGTCATCCGGGTTTTCCCGCACCACCCTCTCGAATTCCCGGACCGCCTCATCACGCTGGCCTTCCTGGAAAAGGAAAACGCCGTATATCGGCTTGTAGCCCGTAAACCCGGCCAACCGCCGGAAACTCTGCTCGGCTTCCTGCCTTTCTCCTTCGGTAATCTGGAGACGGCCGAGGTCGTGCAGCGCCGCCCCGTTTTGAGGATCAAGCCCGATAGCCAGCCGCAGTTCCAGTTCGGCTCCCGGGAAACGCCTTTGCGAGATGTAAAATTCCGCCAGGATTCGATGAGCGGCTGCCGACTTGGGAAGATCGGCCGCGGCCTTTTTCAAAACCTCTTCAGCCCCCTTCACGTCCTTCTGCTGCAACTTCGCCTGGGCGAGCATGACGAAAGAACCCAAATCGGGGTTGAACTCCTTCAGTGCCCGTTCCAGGGCCTCGACGGCACTTTCGGGCTCACCCAGTTTTATTTCCGTCAAGGCCAGCGTGTTCAGCATCTCCGATGTGGCCGCAGTTCCTTCCATTAGCGTTTGCAAATCGCCTTGCGCGGCTTTCAGCAACGCCCGGTTGTTCGTCGCGGCCATCATTTGGGCGATCCGCAGTTTCGCCCCAACATGTTTCGGATTGAGCTCGATAGTTTTCTGGAAGTTCACCAGCGCCGAACGGAAGTCGTTGGCGGCGAGAAATGCCGTGCCCAATTGGTAGTAGGCTTCAGCATTCTTGGGCGAGGCCTGGACGGCGTTGCGGAATTCCAGGATGGCGCGCGCGACGTCATGCCTTTCCAGCAGCTTGTTACCGGCGGCCATAAACCGGGCGCTCTTGGCTTCCGGGGACTGCATGCACCCGGCGAGGGCGAACAGGATCATGGGCAGGGACACGAGCAAGGGTTTCATTTTCATGTTGATCCTCTTTATCTCGAACCGCGGGCTCCGATTACGATGCGCACGGTTTCGAAGATTATTGCCAGATCGAATAGAATGGACATGTTCTTCAGATAAAACAGGTCATACTCCAGCTTGCTGACCGCGTCCTCGACACTCGATCCATAGCTGAATTGCACTTGCGCCCATCCGGTAATCCCCGGACGAACGGAGTGCCGCTCGTCATAGTACGGGAATTACCTTGCGCAACTCTTTTACAAAGCAAGGGCGCTCCGGCCGCGGCCCAACGAAGCTCATTTCGCCGCGGATCACATTCGATAAATTGCGGCAGTTCATCCAGCCGGTACTTGCGCAGGAACCGTCCCACCCGTGTGACCCGCGGATCGTTTTCGGCCGCCCACTGGGCGCCGCTTTCCCGCTCCGCGTCCGCCCCCATGGAGCGGAACTTCAGCAGCTCGAAACATTTGCCCATCCGGCCCACGCGAGTCTGCCGGTACAGGACCGGCCCCTTGGAATCCAGCCAAACCGCCGCCGCGGTCACGACCATGAGCGGCATCGAAAGCAGGGTCCCGATAATACCCGCTGTCATATCCAGGATTCGTTTCAACAGCTCATTCCATTTCGATCTGTGGAAGCCCTCCGAGAACACAAACCAGCTCGGCTTCACCGCGCTCAGCGAAACCCGCCCCGTGAGTGCGGAAAGCGCGTTGGCGGCGTCTTCCACGTAAACTCCGCGCACGCGCAGCGTCACCAACTCCCGTGTGGGCAGGACGCCACGGCGGTCTTCCAGGGCGACGATGATTCTCGACACCGCAAAATTCCGGGTAATGGCCTCCATCTCCGCGGCCGTTCCCAGCACTGGCAGGCCGGCGAGCGTCCCTCCGGCAGGTGCGCCGTGAGTGCCGCTCACAAAGCCATCCAACCGGATTCTGAGATCCTTGCGCAAACTAATCTCGCGGGCCAGGTCCATCGCCAATCGCCCCGTTCCCAGAATCACAACACTTTGTGCCGGTCCGGTCAGCTGCCAAGCCCGGTCGAGAAGCTTTCTTCCGAGGAAGACAAACAGGGCCGCCAACGCCATTCCAATCAGGAAAACACCCCGGCTCAGCAGCAACCCGGGCATCAAAAAATAGAGGAGTCCCAAAATCAGGCTGGCCGCCCCGATGGATTGTTCAATGCGCAGTACGCGCTCCATGGAACCGAATCCGGTTCTGGCGTCGTAGAGGTCGTTGTAATAAAAGCAGACGAAGCAGACCACCAGGACAATGCCGCATTGAATCAGAAAGTCCGGGTAGACGATGTAGGCGGCGAGATCGTCCGGACTGTTCCAGAAGCGCAGCCGGGTCGCCAAAAGGATCGAAAGCAGGATTAACCCGCTTTCGAGCCCCATCAGCAGCAGGCCTTTCGGAGAAACATACTGGCTGAAGATGCGAAACATGATGGGTCAGTGGGCAAACCAGACCGGCACCCAGCCCAGCGAAACCCGGATGCTGTCCACTTCGAATTGGTTGTAGACACCGGTGTAAATGCCCGCCATGCGCAGGTGCGCGTATTCCACCTGCATCGACATCTGCTGCCGCATCTGGATGGAAATTCCGCCCGTAGCCCGCCATCCCGAAAGGCTGGCGAACCCGGTGTCCCGCAACTGCTGTTCGTCGAATCCCGCGAAGGCCGACCAGCGGTTGCCCGGTCGCTTCCAGGTCCACGAACCCGCTTCCGAGGTCACCACCCCCGCCGCAAAGCCGAACGAATCGTAGCTCGAACGGTCGTAAGATATGGCCAGCCGGTGCGAGTAACTCTTCACTCCCAGCGATGCGCCCCCGATCACCGTCCGCAGCGCCGGCTGTGAGGCCCCCGCCTGCAACATCTGCATCTCCGATAAACCGCCATATGAGCGCACAAACCAGTGCTCGCTCATTTTGCGGCCCACCGAAACCGACCCCGTCGTTCCCCTTACCTTCTGGTAGCGGTTCCACAGCATGAATTCGCCGCCGTCCAGCCCCAGGTTCGTGCGCGGCGAAATCATGTAAGTGAATCCCACCCCGGCATTGGCACCGGTGCTGTGCGGCAGAACGTAATCCGCCGGCACGCCCGGCACCGTCGTGCCCAACCGGTTCTGCCCCGCCGCCGTGAACCCGCTCAGGTGAAAGTTCAGCCTCGAGGAGTAAGCGTAGGATAGCGCCGCCTGCCCGGAGTAGCTCAGGATCCGTTCGCCGTACAGCAGGCTTTGCGCCGGCGATTGCAGAACGGGTGCCCCCGTCAGCAGCGACGCGATCTGTGCGTTGCTGAATTGGCCCACCCCCAGTGCCGCCGCGAAATCCTGAAACGTGAGCGGCGCCTGCGTGATGCCGCTGAACTGGTCCGGCCGGAACAGGTACTGCGCCATCGTGCTGTCCGTCGCCCCGCCCGATATCGACAGGCCCCATTTGGCCGACAACGCCCGCTTCAAGTCCAGATCGAGCGTCTGGTTGACCCCGTTCACACCCGAATAGTGGACCATCCCCGAGTAACCTCCGGAATAGACGGCCGAAAAATCGGTGCGCCCGAGGTGGTGCTGCCAGCCCAGCCGGACCTCGCCTCCGTACATTTCATCCGGCCCCAGCGCCGCCACGGGAGACGACAGGTTCAACACGATCCCCGTCGCGGGATACGCGCTTGTCATATATCCCGAATACACCGTAGCGCCATAAAGATGAATCCCGTTTGGCAATTCGATCTTGCTTTCTGAATCGCCGCCAATGGGGTCCTGCGCCAATGCGGCCGGGCCCGCCACGCTTGCTATCAGGACCGCGTGCGCTAGAGTTCGCCACATGAAGTTTTTTGTCACGGAACATCGCTTTACGCAATTTGGCAACCACCCCGAAGCAGCCACAACCTGCCACCACTCGGAATCCGCGAATGTCCTGAGCACAAAATCCCCAAACTTTTCGTAGAGTCCGAGTCGATACCCCGGCCGGATGGTGGATCGCGTGCAGGCTGGCAAACTCCCATGGCTCTCGCCTCCGTTCGTGTGGCGGCTCGCGTCCCGGATGCACGGTCCCGGCCGCGTTTCGCCGCGCTCGTCTCGCGCTGGCTTCCCGTCGCAGCCGTCGCCGCCCTCACGGCCGCCCTCTACTCCAATGTGCTCCCCGACCTCGCTTCGGAATGGTGGACCGAGCCTGCAGCTTCTTACGGCATGCTTGTGCCTTCCATCGCCGTCTGGATTGCCTGGCTGCGCCGCCGCCAGATCGCGCGCTGGCCCGCCGCGCCTGATCTGCGCGGCCTGGCTTTGTCCGCTTCCGGCTGTCTTTGTTTCATGGCCGGAAAGCTCGCCGCCGAATTCTTCCTGGCCCGCATCTCTTTCGTGATCCTACTGGCCGGTATCGTCTGGACCTTCTGGGGCATCCACCGTCTACGCGAGTTGGCTTTCCCTTTCGTCCTGCTCGCCACCATGGTCCCCCTGCCCGTGCTTGTCTATAACGCCATCGCCGGGCCGCTCCAGTTGCTGGCTTCCGACCTCGCCACCTCCATTGCCCAAGCCTGCGGCGTCTCCGTCTTCCGCGACGGCAATATCATTCACCTCGCCAACGTCTCCCTGGGCGTGGAGGAGTCCTGCAGTGGCCTTCAGTCGCTCTCCGCCATGGTCGTCGCTTCACTGCTGCTGGGCTTCCTCGAGGATTTGTCTAAGCCCGCCCGTGTGCTGTTATGTCTCGGTTCGCTCCCGCTGGCCATCGCGGTCAACGTCTTGCGCGTGGCGGGCACGGCCTTGATGGCCGATTACCAGCTCCGGTACGCCCTTGGTTTCTATCACCTCTTTGCCGGATGGCTGGTCTTCGTGACCGGCTTCGGTGCCCTTTGGCTGGCGGCGAAGTTGTCCTTCCGGCTAGGAGCCAAACGCGTATGAAACGTTTTCGATCCGCTCTGAATCCGCAAGTCGCCGGCATGCTCCTCCTCCTCGGCGCCACCCTCGCCGTCTCCAAAGTGGCCGAGGATCGCAAGCCCGAGCCGCTGGCTCTCCCGCTCGACAGCATCTCCCGCCAGATCGGCGCCTACTCGGCCGTCGACAATCCCCCCCTCGGCGAGGATGAGCTGAACGCCCTCAAGGCCACCTCAATTCTGTCCCGTACCTATCGCGGCGCCGCCTTTTCGCTCGACGTGTTTATCGCCTTCTACGCCAGCCAGCGCGCCGGCGAAAGTATGCATTCTCCCAAGCACTGCCTGCCCGGCAGCGGCTGGGAAATCTGGAATTACGGTCGCACCGATATCCCCGTGAAAGGCCGCACCTTCACCATCAACCAGTACGCCATCGAGCGCGAGGGGCAGCGCAAAGCCGTGCTCTATTGGTATCAATCCAAAGGGCGCATCATCGCCAGCGAGTATGAGGGGAAGATCCTGCTGGCAAAGGACGCGCTGCTGAATCGCAGCACAGCTGGGTCGATCGTCCGGATTATCGTCCCGGACGATCCGGCGGCCATTCAAGCGGCTCGCGCTCTGGCTGGCGGGCTGATCCCGCGTTTACAGCGCTGCCTGGGTGGCTGACGCCGCCTTGGACGAGTACACTGACATGAGGCCGGAGAAGCGGAATTCCTGCAACAGGCGGTCCACTTTCGCTTCCATATGCCTCATTCCGGCATAAGTTCGTAACCGCGAAATCATGCCATCGGCCAGGCGCGGCTGTTCCGGATCGAGTTCCCAGGGGTGAAAGTAGATGCAGGCGGGCCGAGACTCTTCGACGTTGATGCGCCGGATACCGGCGGCAACATAGCGATACGGGAGCAGGCGGAGATACCCGCCACCGCCTACGGGCGTCACGCGCCGGGGCGACAACTTCGCGGTGGCAATTGGGATCTCGTAAATCGCGCCCGCGGGCGTCTCGATGCTTTGCGGGTGCCTGCCGAACCCCGGAATCCCACAGCGATCATGGGAGATGGGATAGATACTGGAATCGTGAGTGAAGCCGCACTCCGCCAGAATTTCGAGCGCCCAGAACGACTCGCTCGTAATGGAGTAACTCGGGGCGCGATAGATTTTGGCCAGCACTCCGCAGGCGTCCTCTATTGCCCGCAAGGCTCGAAGGGTGTCGCTGCGGAACGCATTCCGCGAGAGACCATAGACGAGTTGGTGGGCATAGCTGTGGCAGCCGATCTCATGTCCTGCCTCGGCGATCTGCCGGACCACTGCCGGATGGCGCTCGGCAACCCAGCCCAAAATGAAAAATGTGGCTTTGGTCTCGCGCCGGGCGAGCAGATCCAGAATCCGGCCGGTCTGATGCGGTACGCGGGTCGGCAGTGATCCCCAGGTTTCCGGCTCTCGGGATGAGGGCAATTCCGATGGATGGAAATACTCCTCCAGATCCACCGAAAGGGCGTTGATCACGGCCGCACCGCTTGCCGCCGACGTTTCAGGAAAAACACGGCCACGCCATAGAGCGAGGAAAACATCGTCAGAATCAGCCAGTCCGCGGTCTTTTGCAGCATACCGTCGGCACAGCATCCTTCTTGCCAGCACCTAAGCAGGTATTTAACGCGGCTCAGGTCGACCCGGTTGGAAATGAGTCCTGGAAATGGGCACTATTTCTCCGAAGAGAGCCAAAATCCCAAGTGTCGCCGCTGCGCTTTACAACGGCTTGCGCGCGTGCGCCAGCCACTGCGGCACGGGTGGAGGCAGCATCTCGACTGAGAAGTCTCGCAAGCCCGCCTGTTCCATCCAATTTTGCAAGTCCACGTGCGAGAAGATATGGCCCTCGCGGCGCGTCAGCGCCACGTTGAGCGCGTATAGGGCCGAGAACGGAGGCGTGGTGCGGTTTTCGTCCGTCATGATCTCCTTCACGTACAGCAGGCCGCCCCCACTCAGGCTGTCGGCCGCACGACGGATCAGGATGGGGATTTGGTCCGCGGTTTCCCGGTGCAAGAATCCGAACAGCAGTACTACGTCATTGCCAGGAGGGAAAGGAGTGGTGAAATAGTCGCCCGCCAGAGTCGAGACGTGCACTGACGATCCCTGCTGAGAAATAAGCGCGGAGGCGATCTTGATGACTTCAGGGCGGTCCAGGACCGTGCAGTGCAGTTGCGGAAATTCCAGCGAGATCAGCACGGAATACGTACCGGGACCACCTCCCACCTCCAGCAGAGTTTTCCGTCCGTGGAGATCGAGCCGGCGAATGATCTGCCGTCCGATTGCGAGAGTCCGGACATGCTGGGAAAGCAATTGCCAGGTCAGCAACTCGGGATCGCCGTCCGGTCTGGCTGCGGTCTCATCCACGGGCGTGCCGCTGCGGACGAAATCGGGCAACGCCGTCCAGAGCGGATAGGCCTCCCGGCTGACGCGAATCAGAGCGGAGAGATCGAACGGCCTGCCCGGAACCAGATAGTTTTCAGCCTCCAAACTATTGCGATAGGAGTTACCATCTTTTTCCAGAAGCCTCAGCGCGACACAGGCATCCAGCAGCAAGGTCGCGCCCCGCGGATTCAGTTTGAGGGCCTGGGCAATACCCGCGGCGCTGCTCCTGCGCAAGTGGTTCAGTGCGGCGAAAATTCCCAACTCGGCGGCGGCAAACAAGGTCGCCGAACCATAGAAGGACGTGATCAGGCTGGTGATGCGATTGGAATCAGATTGGAGGCCGCCCGGCAACACGATTGACACGCCCCTGTGCAGTTCCCGTGCCAAAACGGCGCGACTGCGCTATACGCACTCGTAGATGTGTTCATACCGGCCGGAATACCTCAAAGCAACGAGCCCCGGCAGAGCGAGGAGTTCGCAACGAAACGGTGCTGGGCCCAACGGGTGCACTGTCCCAGCAGGTTCGCCTCGCGGTGGTCATAAGCCACTTACATGGCGGCTCAGAACCGCGGGGTTGGCCTGACTTCCTGACTTATATTTCGATCCGATGCGGCGCCGCTATTCCCTCCATGGCATTATGTGCAAGAATCTGAAGAATTGCGCGGCGGTTGCCACTTCGTCTCCCTGCCAAAGCTTGCATGTCAGCGGCGGGACTCGCAAGTTACCGAGTTACGACCGCGGCTCGGCGCCGTTGGTTCCAATGGACAGCTTTCTCATCCTATAAAGGAGCGCCTTGTACTCGATGTTCAGGACCCGGGCGGCTCGTTTGCGATTCCAATGGGTGGATTCCAGAACCTGAAGGATCGCGGCGGACTCGGCTTCCGCCTTCGCTTTGGCCACATCCGCGAAAACCGAACCGAGCTCGGGCACGTTGGCGGCCGCGGCTACCGGCACCGGCTCGCTGATTGGAGGGGGTAAGACGTCTATGGCGGAGCTCGCACCTGCAGCGGAGGCCTTGGCAGTTCTGCTGCCTCGCATGGCCAGTTCCCGCAGCATTTCACCGACATCGCGAAAAATGAGGAACCTCTGCATCAGGTTCTCCAATTCCCGCACGTTTCCCGGCCACTCGTATTGCAGCATGGCCTGCTGCAGCGCGGGCGTGAGGGGCGGCATCTGGTTGCCATCGGCATGCTTGTTGAGAAACCGTTGCGCGAGCGCGAGGATATCATCCTTGCGTTCGCGAAGCGGCGGAATGTGGATATTGATCACGTTTAGCCGGTAGTAGAGGTCCTCGCGAAAGGCCTGGTTCTGAATCGCCTTGTGGAGGTCGCAGTGGGTAGCAGCCATGACACGGACGTCTACGCGCACGGTCTCCTTTCCGCCCAAGCGCTGAAATTCGCGGTCCTGCAGCACCATTAAGAGCTTGGCCTGAAGTTTGAAGTCCATGTCGCCGATTTCATCCAGCAGGATGGTGCCGCCGTCGGCCAGCTCGAACATACCGGCCTTGCGCTGAAACGCTCCGGTAAAAGCGCCCCTTTCGTAACCGAACAGCTCGCTTTCCACCAGCTCCGAGGGCAATGCCGCGCAGTTGAGTTTCAGAAGCGGCCGACGGGAACGACGCGAATGCGCGTGAATCTCCCGCGCCAGCACCTCTTTGCCGGCTCCGGTTTCGCCCTCGATCAGCACGGGTACTTCCGAGACGCTAATGCGGCGCACCACATTTTGAATTTCGCGCACGCGCGGGCTCGACCCCCAAAATTTCTGCATCGTCCCCTCGGCGCTTTCAGGCGGAGGTCCCGCAGGAGGACACGGCGGCGCGATCCGCAGCATGTGATTCCGCAGGTCCTCATTCGTGACAGGCTTGCAGATCAAGTCCGTGGCGCCGGCCTTGATGGCGTCCACAACGCTCAATGGCGAAGAAGCAAACGAGGTGATAAAAACAGGGAGATCGTTGGTGATCGTTCGAATCTCCCGTAACGCCGCCAGCCCGTCCTTGCGCGGCATGAACTGGTCCAGGAACACGGCGCTGAATTCGCCTTGGCGTTCCGAAATTATCCTGACTGCCTCATCTCCATCCTCTGCGAGTTCGACCGCATAGCCCTCGCACTTGAATGCCATCGCCATGAATTCCCTGGCATCGGACTCATCCTCAACAACCAGAACCTTGGGGCTTGAAGAAGAAGGCGGCACCTTCGCATTTACCATTGGCCTCACCCTCCGTGCCGGTAGACATCATAACTTAGCTTTATAGCTCAAAAGTGGGAAAAAATATAATACAGTTTCAATAATCTGTACTATCGCCCGTAACGTATAGCACCAATCGCTGTTAAAAAGCCCACAGTCATACGGTTGTAAAGGGGCCCACCGTCATACGGTATCGCCTAGTACCCTCGGCCAGTGTACGTGATTGCGCATACACTTTTATGCATTAAGCGCGGCCCTCTGTGCCGATGAATGTCAACTGCGCGTAGTGATTTGTATAGCTCAACTTACTTACCTCAACTTACTAAATGTGTTGGGTTTATAGCCTTAAGACCAACAAGAAAACAAGTAATATTCAAACACCGCGATTTGTGTCACTCTAAATTTTCTCGATCAATACAGGCGGCCCGGTATCATCCAGATGCGGCAACACCACACAAAATGTGGTGCCTCGGGAGTCCTCGGATTCCGCCCAGATCTGCCCCTGATGCTGGCGCACGAACAAGCGCGCGACGGCGAGCCCCAAGCCCGGCCCCGACCGATCATTTCCTCCCCCGGAAACGGTGCATTCGGCAAACGTGCGCTCCAGGCGGTCGGGAGGAATTCCGGGGCCGTTATCGGCGATGTCAATGCGATAGGAATTCGGGTCGGAGGCCGCTCTCCCCGACCGGCTGCCGTCACCGGGATACATCTCGCCGCCCACACGGCGCTCCCAAAAGTACGGATATCCGGCAACTCGAATCAGACCGCCCCGCCCGGTAAACTTACTGGAGTTTTCCAACAAATTCAAGAACACCTGCTCCATGTGCTGCTCGTCGAAACACAAGACTCCGGCCGGCGGCAGAAACTTCACCGACAAATTGATGCGGCGGTCGCGCAGCAGCGGCTCGATTTCATGCAATGCCTGCTCTACGCATTCGATGATGTTTCCCACCTGGTAATGAGGTTTGGTTTCGCAGCACCGGCCCACGCTCAAATCGAACATCGTCGAAACGATCCGGCCCAACCGCTCCACGCTCCGCCGCATGCGTCCCATTGCCAAGGCCTGCTCGTGCTCCAGAGACCCCAATTTCCCGTCCAGCAGCAGCCGGCAATAACCGTTCACCGAGGTCAGCGGCCCCCGCAACTCGTGAATGGCCCGGGCCACGAAGTGAGAGCGGCCCTGATCGTATTCCTGGAGCCGCAAGTTGGCCTGGAGCAGGTATTCCAGCAGCTCATCCCGGTTGAGTCGCATGAGGCCGCAGTCCATAGTGTACATGGGTTGGCTGAGGCTCTGCTCGATCGCAATTTCCAGCCGCGCCCGGTTCACCGGCCGCAATAAAATAGTGGCCCGCAGGTGCAGCATCTTGGCACGGATCTGCGGCAATTCCGCCCGGCTGACAACCACGATTCCGCTGGAAAATCCCGCTTTCTCGGGCAGATCCTCAATCGGGCTCAGGCTGCTGTCGTAAATACAGACGTCGGATGGTGAGGATGGCGTCCGGCAGTCGGCGCGCACCGTGCAGCGTGCCCCCGGCGTCAGCCGGACGACGTCCTGGCAAAGCATCTGCAGTTCCGGATCGTTTGAATAGAGTGCAATTTCCATGCGTTTGCTGCCATGCAATCCGGATGCTCAATGTTCTTTGTGTGGAATCGGCCTTTGCCTGTCAGCCGCATCCACATGCCGGCATGCTCCGCGCAAACAAATCCGCAAGTTGAGCACGAATTCCGAAACATAGGGATATCGGGCGCCAACGCGCCGGGCGGGCCGACCTCGCGTTCTGCCCGATGAATGCCGTATGGAAGACGGCTTGCGAGTTGCTGGCGCCAAGGAAGTTGCTGGAGCCAAGGAAGATGATGGCTGCCCGTCCAATCGAAGCGTTTCTAAACTCAGCGGAGGATCGCCGGCGCGGCAAGCGAATGGCCCTGCGCTGCCCGGTCCGGCTGATCCGAAAAAATGGCATGATTCTGCCGACCACAACGGAAAACCTGAGCAGCTGTGGGTTCTATTGCCACGTCGACGGACGGTTGACTCCCGGTGAGGAGTTCGACTGTTACATACGGCTTCCCTCGAATCATGTACCTGCTTCTGACGAGCGGCTGGTTCTGGCATGCCGCGCCCGGGTGGCGCGGGTAGTGTCTCTCGGTTCGGATCGCTTCGGGGTGGGTTGCCAAATCGACGATTACCTGATTCTTGCCGAGTAGTCTTCCAGGCCGTTCCAGCTTGGCTTGCGAACCCGCGCTTGTACTTGACGGGCGGAGACTGGCGGCCGAGGAACGGTAACGCCCGCCGTCGCGTTCGAGGTTCTGGTGATGGCCTGCCGTTGGCCCCGTTTTAAACCAGGAGCCCGTTGAAACACCCTGCCTGAAACTCGACAGTCCTGAAATATGTTTTGATCGCGGCGATGCTGCCCGGAAACCGATATGCAGCCACGTGAACGTTCTTCTTGCGTGGCTGGGGGCACAGGCAGGGCGGAGCGTACCATTTTCACTCTGCTACGATGTACTCGGGTGGCAGGTCAACTAGCGGTTGGAAGTTTCCTCCGAGGCTTCCTTCTGAAAGTGGCGCACCTGCCACCCTCATGCAAAGACTGCGTTACCGCAAGTCAACACTGCACCCGCTCCTCTTCGGCATCTTGTGGTTGGGTGCCATTGTAATGGTCTCAAGAATTTGGACAAAAAATCGGCTTTTCTTAGATGGTGGGCGGCATTGAAAATGAAGGAGAGTCAATGCCCCGAACGCGCAAGAGTCACCCACCCAGCCTGAAGGCCAAAGTTGCCATCGAGGCCATCAAGGGCCACAAAACGGCCGCCCAGATCGCCCAAATGTTCGGCGTCCACCCGACCCAGGTCGGCGGCTGGAAGAAACAGGCGCTGGCCGGCTTGCCGGACGTTTTCGGTAACGGCCGCGAGCAGATCCGCCAGCAGGCCGACGCCGAGAAGGACGAACTCTACAAGCAGATCGGCCAGCTCAAAGTGGAGTTGGACTTTCTCCAAAAAAGAGCTGGCCTCATCGCTTGACGAGCGGCGCCGATGGATCGATCCACAACATCCGCATCTGACCGTGCAGCGGCAATGCCAATTGCTGGAGGTGCCGCGCTCGACCTACTACTACCAGCCGCGGCCCGAGAGCGCGGAGAACTTGTGTCTGCTGCGGAAGCTGGACGAGGTGTACCTGGATCGCCCGTTTTTCGGCAGCCGTCGCATGGCCGTCACGCTGGGGGTCGGCCGCACGCGCATCCGGCGGCTGATGCGGATTCTCGGGATCGAGGCCCTGTATCCCAAACCGAATCTGAGCCGTCCGGCAAAGGGACACGAGATCTACCCCTACTTGCTGCGCGGCGTCTCGATCGAACGGCCCAACCAGGTGTGGAGCACCGATATTACGTACCTTCCGATGCAGGGCGGTTTCCTCTGCCTGGTGGCCGTCATGGATTGGTTCAGCCGGTTCGTGCTCAGTTGGGAACTGTCCAACACCATGGAGACCGGCTTCTGTCTGGCGGCGCTGGAGACGGCATTCCGCTTCGGCCAGCCCGAAATCTGGAACTCCGACCAGGGCTCGCAGTTCACCGCCGCGGATTTTCTGGCGCCGCTGAAGCAGCGCGGCATCTCCATCAGCATGGATGGACGGGGCCGCGCCCTGGACAACGTTTTCATCGAGCGCCTCTGGCGCAGCCTGAAGTACGAGTTGATCTACCCCGGCGACTTCGCCAACGGCGCCGATCTGTTTCAGGCGCTGGATCGATACTTCCATTTCTACAACCACCAGCGCCCGCACCAGGCGCTCGGATACCGCACGCCGGCCGATCTGTTCCCGCGCCGGTCAACAAGGAAAAAGTCATCGCCATAATGGGGGGCTTTGCCCCCCATCTGGCCTTTGGCGCTCCGGTGGTCAGTTGGCCGCATAAAGTACGGCAGATGGTAGGTGCGGCAGGAATTTCTCGGGGTTCGTGGTGGGGGCGGGTTGCGCCACGAAGCCGGAGAAATTCGTGAGGCCCAGGGCCTTGCCCCACAGCTCGGCGCGCAGTTGCTGGATCGCGCGTACGGTGGAGAAGCGCGACTGGGCGGCGTGGGCATTCCATTTCGGGACAGGGAGCAAGTCGGCTTTGCGATCGCCGCCGCCGCGGACGGCCCGCAAACTGGCGAGCAGAAGCATGGCGTAGGAAAGCACCTGAAGTGCGGGCACGGCCTCGACCGAGTGACCGTTTCGCACCTGCGCTTGTCCCACCCCCAACAGCGTCTTTTCTTCCCGAAAGTTCGTTTCGATGTCCCAGCGCTGGACGTACGCCTGGACCAGCAGCCGCGCATCCATCTCGGCGTCGGTGCAGATCAGAAACGCGGGACGACGATACAGCAGCTTGGAGTGCTTGCGCAGACGATAGCGCAGCGGCGCGATCACGACCAGTTGCAGAACCTGCCCCAGTCCGGCCGTGCGCCACAGAACCGGCCCCAGGCGTTTGATGCGCATCGAATGCGGTGCGCCGCTGACGGATATGTCGATCGTGCTCCAAGTGCGGGCTTCCTCGGTGCGGATTTGCTCGGGAGTCGGCGCCGGGGCGCCATAGTGTCGCGGGCGGCCGCGATGCGGGGACGCGGGCGCAGAGGAGGATTCCGGCGGAAAGTAAAGTTGGGCGTCCTTGCGAATGCGGCCGATCAGGACGGTGCGGTCGGGCAACTTCTTCAGGACGGTGGCATTGGTGTAGCCGCCATCGACGACGATGTGGAGGGGGCGTAGGGAGCCGCCGGGCTCGGCATCCAGAGCTTGACGCAGGGCGGCGATCTGTTGGGCGGCGACGAGGGGCAGGCGCGTCAGGCGGGCGGTTTTTCGGTATTGCTGCACCGCCTCGGCGGGGGCTTGGTGCGGCGGCTTGGGGGGAGTGGGGGCGTGGCGAAAAGCGATCGGGACCATGCGGAAGGCTCCGTCGGAGAGGGGAATGGAGGCGGACAACTGCAGGAAGCGTTGCGCGCGTACGAAGTTGGTTTGGAAGGGAGGACCGAGCGGATCGCGGCGCCAGGCGACGCCGGGAATGCGGAGGCCGGATTTGCGGAGCAAGGAATCGTCGACGGCGACGGTCAGGGGCGCGTGTGGGGGCAGTTCGGCGAGGACGGCGCGGCGGACGACGGCGAACAGGTCTTGGGCGGGGAGGCGGTTCTGACTGAAGATCCGGTAGGCGGCGGACCAGTCCTGAAACTCGCCCCCGGAGGTGGTCAACAGTCCGGTGAGGGTATGGCGGCCGAGGCAGAGCAGCGAGCTTAGGGAGAGGGCTTGGGTACGGTCGGCGACGCGCTGTTGGGCGAACGCGGGGGCGCCTTCTCGCCAGAGCGTTTGGAGGGAGGAGAGGATGCCGGCAGAGTTTTTTTTAGAGCGGAGGGAGGGGGGTTGAGGCGGCGGAGGGCAAGCAAGCTGTTGTCCTCGATGGACCACTCGACGGTTTCGCCGCGAGCGAAATCCATGGCTTGGGGGAGAGCAGAGGGGAAGTTGATGTACCACTGGACGCTGGATTTGCGTTTGATGAGTTGGACCATGGTGGGGAATCCCATCGGGCACCTCCTATCTAGTCAATCAACTAGATACCACAAAACAGTACAGATTACAACAGGAATTACCGGAATTGTTTTTTATCTAGTCAAACGCCAAAGGCCAGATGGGGGGCTTTGCCCCCCATCTGGCCTTTGGCGCTCCGGTGGTCAGTTGGCCGCATAAAGTACGGCAGATGGTAGGTGCGGCAGGAATTTCTCGGGGTTCGTGGTGGGGGCGGGTTGCGCCACGAAGCCGGAGAAATTCGTGAGGCCCAGGGCCTTGCCCCACAGCTCGGCGCGCAGTTGCTGGATCGCGCGTACGGTGGAGAAGCGCGACTGGGCGGCGTGGGCATTCCATTTCGGGACAGGGAGCAAGTCGGCTTTGCGATCGCCGCCGCCGCGGACGGCCCGCAAACTGGCGAGCAGAAGCATGGCGTAGGAAAGCACCTGAAGTGCGGGCACGGCCTCGACCGAGTGACCGTTTCGCACCTGCGCTTGTCCCACCCCCAACAGCGTCTTTTCTTCCCGAAAGTTCGTTTCGATGTCCCAGCGCTGGACGTACGCCTGGACCAGCAGCCGCGCATCCATCTCGGCGTCGGTGCAGATCAGAAACGCGGGACGACGATACAGCAGCTTGGAGTGCTTGCGCAGACGATAGCGCAGCGGCGCGATCACGACCAGTTGCAGAACCTGCCCCAGTCCGGCCGTGCGCCACAGAACCGGCCCCAGGCGTTTGATGCGCATCGAATGCGGTGCGCCGCTGACGGATATGTCGATCGTGCTCCAAGCGCGGGCTTCCTCGGTGCGGATTTGCTCGGGAGTCGGCGCCGGGGCGCCATAGTGTCGCGGGCGGCCGCGATGCGGGGACGCGGGCGCAGAGGAGGATTCCGGCGGAAAGTAAAGTTGGGCGTCCTTGCGAATGCGGCCGATCAGGACGGTGCGGTCGGGCAACTTCTTCAGGACGGTGGCATTGGTGTAGCCGCCATCGACGACGATGTGGTGGGGGCGTAGGGAGCCGCCGGGCTCGGCATCCAGAGCTTGACGCAGGGCGGCGATCTGTTGGGCGGCGACGAGGGGCAGGCGCGTCAGGCGGGCGGTTTTTCGGTATTGCTGCACCGCCTCGGCGGGGGCTTGGTGCGGCGGCTTGGGGGGAGTGGGGGCGTGGCGAAAAGCGATCGGGACCATGCGGAAGGCTCCGTCGGAGAGGGGAATGGAGGCGGACAACTGCAGGAAGCGTTGCGCGCGTACGAAGTTGGTTTGGAAGGGAGGACCGAGCGGATCGCGGCGCCAGGCGACGCCGGGAATGCGGAGGCCGGATTTGCGGAGCAAGGAATCGTCGACGGCGACGGTCAGGGGCGCGTGTGGGGGCAGTTCGGCGAGGACGGCGCGGCGGACGACGGCGAACAGGTCTTGGGCGGGGAGGCGGTTCTGACTGAAGATCCGGTAGGCGGCGGACCAGTCCTGAAACTCGCCCCCGGAGGTGGTCAACAGTCCGGTGAGGGTATGGCGGCCGAGACAAAGCAGCGAGCTTAGGGAGAGGGCTTGGGTACGGTCGGCGACGCGCTGTTGGGCGAACGCGGGGGCGCCTTCTCGCCAGAGCGTTTGGAGGGAGGAGAGGATGCCGGCAGAGTTTTTTTTAGAGCGGAGGGAGGGGGGTTGAGGCGGCGGAGGGCAAGCAAGCTGTTGTCCTCGATGGACCACTCGACGGTTTCGCCGCGAGCGAAATCCATGGCTTGGGGGAGAGCAGAGGGGAAGTTGATGTACCACTGGACGCTGGATTTGCGTTTGATGAGTTGGACCTTGGTGGGGAATCCCATGAGGCACCTCATAGTCAATCAACTAGATACCACCAAACAGCACAGATTACAACAGAAATTACCGAAATTGTTTTTTATCTAGTCAAACGCCAAAGGCCAGATGGGGGGCTTTGTAGAGTAGGGCGCAGGCGCGCCGCGATGTCGCACGTTTCCTGCCCCCCCTCATCGAACCGGACGTGCGGTTTTCCCGCATCCGGCTCTCCGATCATCTTCTTCCGGCGGCTTGCGCCGTAATCCTTCCAAGTGGCTCACCTTGCCCACCATGCGGTAAAGCCGACATCGGTCATGTAGAAAGTGATACCCCCATCGCTTCTTGGCAGTTCCCCAGGGGCACTGGTACTTGCGCCGGAGCCAGAGTTGCATCTCGCTCCGGACGGCCCAGTCCACCTTATGGAATGTCCGGTTGCTGTTGCCGACCCGGAAATAGGTACACCACCCATTGAGGATCGGGTTCAGTTTCTGGATCACCACGCCGACCTGCCCGTTCGACGGAACTGATCGCGCTGCTTCGCGAGCCCGTTGACGGACGTTGCGGCACGCCTTTTCGCGTGGCCACATCAACAGCATCCGCCCCGGAGCTTTCCGGAACTCGAAGCCGAGGAACGCAAAGCCTTCCGCCAGCGTTGTCAGCCGACTCTTTTCCTGGTTGACTACCAGTCGAAGAGCGGCGAACTGCTCCTGCAGTTGCTCCCACGCCTCCCGTGCCTGTTGTCCCGTCCGCGCCAGCAGAACCATATCGTCCGCATAACGGACCAGCCGAACATCGCCGACCGCGACACCGTCGCTCCGGCACCATTGACGATCTACCTCGTGCAGAAAGATGTTGGACAGCGTTGGCGAGATCACTCCGCCCTGAGGAGAACCCCGGTCCGGGTGAGTCACCTTGCCTTCCTCCATAACTCCCGCTTTCAGCCAAGCTCGGATCAGCCGCAGAACTTGAGTGTCTCCGACCCGGCGTTCCACCAACTCTAAAAGGAGTTCGTGCGAGATCGTGTCGAAGTAGGATTTCAAGTCAACGTCCACCACGAATGAATATCCCTCGTTGACGCTTTGCACAATCGCGCTCAGCGCCATCCGCGGTGTCCTCTTCGGGCGGAATCCAAATGAACAGGGCATGAAATCGGCCTCGAACAATGGTTCGATCACGATCTTCACCGCCATCTGCACCACTCGGTCCTTCACCGTCGGGATGCCCAACGGCCGAGTTTTCCCCGGCTGTCCGGGCTTGGGTATGTGTACCCGCCGCACCAACGCTGTCCGGTACTGCCGGCTCCGGAGTTCCTGTTCAACTTCCCCCAGAAACCGCTCTTCGCCGTAATCCCGGATCGTGCCGATGTCCACTTGGTCCACTCCCGCCGCCCCTTTGTTGGACTTCACCCTCTGCCAGGCTTCGCGCAGGATGTCCTGCCGACAAACCTTATCGTAGAGAAGCGTGAACCTCCTTTCCGGTTGTTGCTTGGCCACTCGGTATAGCGTCCGTTGCAGTTTGCGGGCATTGTCTAATCTTGCGGGCGCTTTGCGCTTCGCTCGATTGGGCCGGGATGGAGCGTTCCCTTGCGGGCGCAGTCCGGCTGCCTTTCCCTGTTTCGTTCGCTTGATGAAAGTAGCGGCCCTTCCCTCCCTTCGGTTCTCCCGAAGTTCTTCGGTACTGTGGCCACCTCCGATTCCCTGCCCGGCGTCGTTGCTGCGCTTTCGGGTTTCGCCCTTATGCGCCTCCCTACCGTGCGGAGACTCCTCCGCCGGACCGAACAGGGTCTCTCCGGTTAACTTGACGGACTTTCTCTGCGTGCCGCCGCCCGATACACCGTCCCGGCGATTCGGTTCCATTCTCGCTGTACTCCGAATCGTGGCAGGCTTCGCCTCGAGGACACAGGCTCGCCCCGGGAAGAGATCCAGCTGAGTCGGCCTACTCACTGGTGGAGTTGACGATGCTGAAACGGCGTTCACTTGTGTTGCGGCCCGCAGATTCGCCTCGCCTTCCTGCCGACACTTGAAGGCTTTGTCATCCCGCTTCTCCGGCGCCGGTTGCCCAACGACGGAGGGGATCAGGCTATCGGGTGAGCGAGTCACGACCCGAGTCGATTCCTTTCAATCAACAAGTTCATCAAGTCCTCTCGGACGCACGCCCCCCATGCCCCCCAGGATTTATCGCTGTTTTCTTCCAGAGTGGATGGCCTTGCTGCGCTGGTCATCCACGACTGCCGTACAATGGAGGGGCTTGATAGGAGGACAGGGCAACGCGGGGACGCGACCCGAGCGCCGATGCAAGCCCGGAGTGGATGGCGGCCTTCGGGCCGCCTCCTGGTCAGCCCGCCGCACCATCTAACAAACGGCGAGATTTTGTCCAAACAACCGGGACCACCTCAATTAGCGAGCAACTCTACTGCCCCCAGACCGGCGGCTGCCGCGATGGGCTGCACGCGGACCGCACCAACCAAAACCAGGGAGCGGAATCGACGCTGGCCTTTCCCCTGTCGCTGGCGGAAAGGCGACTGGTACAAAACACAGCGAATGGCGTTCAACGAGCCGACCTGGTATCCCGATCATACAATGAAACCAATTGACGTAAAGCGCAGCACCGTCACTCTGGACCCGGACCGCACACATGTGCTGGCCCGGCCTTTTCGTCTCATGAGCGACCAGCGCTCCAACAAGATCTCCGCCCGGGTTATGGCTCTTTCCGAAAATGAAGTCCGTACCCTTTTGCAAGGGGTTCGGGCCGAATTCGGCGACCGCCAACTGAAGATCGACGAATTCCTCCGCCGGCGGTTTGATGAAGTCAGCCCCTATCTGCTCAATGGCCAAAGGCTGTCCGAAGAACGGAAATTATTGCTGGGCGGGTATTTCACTCATGAGTATTCGCTCGAGGCCGCGGCGCTGTTCAATCCCTCCATGGTGCCCCATCCGGATCAATCGGATGTTCCGCCCGGCTCATTGCGTTTCATCCTGAGCCTGCGTGCCACGGCCGAGGGCCACGTATCCTCCATCGCTTTTCGCAGCGGCATACTGGACAACAAGAGCAGCATCACAATGGACGTGCCCTCCCGCTACAGCCTCGAGCCTATGCAAGTCCCCAACTCCACGTTCGAGAAACCCCTGTTCGAACGGAAACTGCAGGAACTCCGTCTCATGGGCGATTTTAACAGGGAGGTCCTCAACGGCTTGCCGAACGCATTCACGATGGAAGAACTGCGCGCCAGCATTAAGCGCGCCGCAAAACAGCTCCCCGAGGGTGAACAGCAGACCACTACCACCGTGGCCCGAGAAACCCTGATGCTCGCAAGGTCCAATTACGAAGTGCAGTTCGCGCCGGAGTCGGTTTTATCCGAGCGCGTCCTGTTCCCGGTCACGCCCTCGCAAAGCAACGGAATCGAGGACGCTCGCTTTGTCCTTTTCCACAAAGAAGACGGAACGCACACTTATTATGCGACTTATACGGCATACGACGGCAGGATGATCTTGCCGCAATTTCTCGAAACGTCCGATTTCCTTCGGTTCAAATTCATCACGCTGAATGGTCCGGCCGTCGAAAATAAGGGCATGGCGCTTTTCCCTCGAAAAATCAAGGGCCTCTATGCGATGCTCGGGCGGCAGGACGCGGAGAATATCTACGTGATGTTCTCCGATCATCTCCATTTTTGGCACACCAAGCAGCTCATTCTGGAGCCCGCGTTCGCTTGGGAATTTATCCAGTTAGGAAATTGTGGCTCGCCGATCGAAACCGAAGCCGGCTGGCTTGTAATCAGCCACGGCGTGGGGCCAATGCGAAAGTACTGCATTGGCGCCTTCCTGCTCGATCTTGACGACCCGACGAAGGTAATCGGCCGCCTGCCTGAACCACTGATCAAGCCAAATACAAGCGAGCGCGACGGCTACGTGCCCAATGTCGTTTACTCCTGCGGCAGCCTCGTGCATGGCCGGCAACTCGTTATTCCCTACGGCATTTCCGACTACGCCACGACGTTCGCGACGCTGCCGCTTGACCAGGTCCTGGCCGCGATGGAATAGCACGGGCGTTGAGAGCCACACCGCGTTCGGGCACACCCCCCGGAGCCGCAGTCTCGGCGTGGCGGGGCGGCAAACAGCGGCCGGCGATGGTGCCAGCCGTGCACTAACAGAGCCCACTCCGCCAAGCCCCAGCGTAGCGCGGCCCACCCTGGTGCGTGGGTGGAGCGTCCGCGTCACGCGATCCCTGACAGCGCTAAACCCTGAAAGACTCGGAGGGCCGTTCGTTTCGAGCACTGATGTCCCATTCTAAGCTGACAGGGAAACCACTAACGACAGGAGCGGTTCGTACTGATTTGTGCGATACTCTTGCGAGCGATCTACCTCATGCACGAGCCCTGCCAATTACCCGGACGGACATCACCGCGGGGTTGACGTTCTGTTAGGCTGCCTTGGGGCCCTTCCGCTACTACCAGTGCACCGAGCGCTCTGTCCACTGTGCCAACCAGCGCGGCGCGCCAGAAGGTCCTAATTCCCGGGTGGGGAGATGGCTTCCTCGCCGGCGTATCGGTGATTCGTCACGCCGCTGGAATTGTCGAATGTGTCCAGAGTCGCAGCTGGCGTGCAGGACACTCCTGATTCAACAACTCGGGTGACGGTCACCACGCCGCGGATCAAAACGCGGACACCGGACGCCCCGGCGCTTGCGAATGGAAGGCGGGCGGACGCGACTTGCCCGGTCCCCAGGGTAAACGTCGTCGCGGTTCCGATGATAGTTCCGGCCGCGTTGAAAAACGCAATGCTGCCAATACAGGACGCAGCGGGCCCGCTGGATGGCGCGTTCGCGAGATTCACAACGGCGATCTGCGCCGTTTCGGTGCTGCCCAATCCTACCAAAAACGTCCGCGTTACAGTAGCTCCGCTCTGCGCCCCGGCGGCACCGGCCAGGCTGAAGACGGCGATAGCGGTGGCTAGGAATCGTCTGAACGCCATATAATCCCTCTCCCGTCCTGGCCGGCAAGGGCCGGCCACTGGCCGTTACCGCGTTGTAACTCTAAACTAAAACAAGCTTGGCGCCCACCTTCGGGCCGCTGAGATGCCAGTCCTCCACACCGCGCCGGCCGGCCCGCGGAACGCCCGGAACGCGTTGTGAATATGATCGAAGCTAATGTATCTCGATCTTGAGCAGGGCGTCTGAATGCTCATGGCGCCAGTTCCAGTAACCCTGTTGATCCTCTTCTTTGAGCTTGGAGAAATCGCTGTACTTGCGATGGTTTTGTTTGGCATAGATACGATAGGCCTTATCTTCCTGACCGTTCCATGCATGGTCGTCATTGTGTTGTTTGTCGTGATAGCTGCGAGCGGCCTTCTGGCCTTCAGCTCTCAGCGCGGTCGGCGCCATTGCGATGGGGGCCATAAGCGCTGTACTCAGCAGGGCGGTACTCCAGAAATGGGACATTTGAATATTCTCCTGTTCTGGTAAGAGAGAGCAAGTGCGGTGCCAATCACTCGCTTTCCTGCAAAAGCCTTCTGCGCCGGTCGGTCTTCGCCAATGGGTCGGCAGCTCAGGGGTGGATACGGACATATTGCGTAAGCTAAATAAGAGCGGGCATCATTCGTCATCGCCGGTCACGCCGGTTCCACCCAGCCGCGGAGGCTTAATGAACGTTTCTGATGCGATCGTGCCGGTGGTGTGTTATGCAAACAGCAAGATGCGCATCGCATTGTGCAGATTCTGCATCTCAGGTGGAGTGCTCGATCCGTGCGCAGCGGTTCTGCGAGGGCGCGTGGGGACGGAGACGGCTCGATGCGTTCAAACCTGGGGTATTGTTTTGAGCGCCGCAAGCCGCCGACTTCCAACCGGCCGCCCCCACGGCTCGCGGGATTTCCGGGGGCGCGGGTCCGCACCAACTCATCGTTGGTGAATGCCGAACTCCACCTGGTAACGCCTTCGTGGTGAAGGCCGCGATGAGAGTCGGGAGGTGATTGGTGCAGCTTGCGGAACGCGGTGCACCAAAGGTCAAAACCAGTCCTGCCACCTTCTTAGATGCAGGTATTGCCGCACGGAATGCAGGAAGTGCTACCGCAGGTGGAACCATGCTTGTTAGCGTCGTCAGGCCGGAGCACAATCCGATCACCCTCGTTTTCCGCCGCAAATAGAGCAACCGCCCGGAGGCGAAGCCTGTCTCCCCGCCACCACGAGCCAGTCGATAACGCGGTCTAGTTGGGTAGAGCGGCCTCCCGATGCTTGCGGCTGAGTTTGCGGTTCAGATCGGGCCAGAACTCCTTCATAACGTTGCCGGCGGTATCGATTCCCAATTGGATTGCCAGCTTGGATCCGGCATTGGCTGCAGTGCGGTGATCCGGATAATATGCTTCGGAAATCGCTACCGCGGTGGAGTTGCCGAGCACTTCGGAAAAGTTGAACTGCGATCCTCCGCGGTCGGTGTGGGTCCGGAAGGTCTGGCCTACGGCATAGAGCAGGCGTGACCAACCGCTGCCCGCACCGCGCCGGAAATAGCGAGGATCCTGGCCCAGAAGACTGGGGTAGATCGCTTCCGTCATGAAGTTTCCGATCGCCATGTCGCCATAGGCTGCTCCGAAATACCGCGAGTAACCCGCAACTCCCTGGCCGAACGCCGGCGCGGCCTTGCTGAGCTGCGCATCGGCCGCGAGCGCCGCGGCCAGAAAGAAGGCGCCCCGGTCGGAGGAGTCCGCGTAGGCGATCTCGAACTTGCCCATCACCGTGAGCGGCTGGTAATGAGCCAGACTCGGCGCGGTGCGGTAATTAGGAATGATACCCAAGATGCGCTTGGGGGCCGCATCGAGCGGATCCGTATCTGCTGGGAGAATCTGATCCTGACTATAGGCCGCCCGGCCAAGAAAGCACACTAGGCAAGCCGCGCAAATTCGGACGTAAGGCACGCCTCTGCCCTAGCACTTGTGGTTCCGCGGACGAAAAGGAGGCCACGACGTTTCTGCACAATCCAAATCGTCGCCTAGCAATCCGCCCATCTCCTCGTGTCGGTCTTGCTCGGGTCGCCGATCGCCTCCGGAAGCGTCTAACTGTCTGAAAGGACAAGGCTCTTCGCAGCGCTAACGGGGAATCGAAGCCCTAATTGAACTTGGCCAAGTGGTTCTGTAGTGGTTCCGGCGGGAAATTCGGT
>CAWFIJ010000017.1:0-185128 GCA_963815855.1 Terriglobia bacterium
CGCTTAGCTGTGTGCCGTTTCCGGGCGTGGTCTACCAGCAACCGCCGCATCAGCTGCCCCGCGATGGCCATGAACTGGGCGCGGTTTTGCCAGTTCGCCCGCTCCTGGCCCGCCAGCCGCAGATATGCCTCGTGCACGGAGCGGTGGGTTGGAGTGTGTGACCGGGACGCTCATCGCGCATGCAGCGCCCGGCGAGGCGGCGTAATTCCTTGTATACCAACGGCAAGAGCCGCCCGAGCGCGTCCTTCCGGCCGGATCTCATCTCGGCCAGCAGCGCCGATATTTCCGCAGGAGAGCCCGTCATAGGACCTCCCTGTCAAGCCACTCCGATTTTAGTCCCAAAAGATCCGGAATGTGGCGGGAAATTCAGAGCCTCGCGCGTACTGGCCGGGAGCAGCGCAATGAGAACTCTGACAATTGCGGCGACGTTCTGGATGGCGGCGGGGATGGTCTGCTACGGTGGCGCCTCGGACCGGCTCGAAGTGGTCGTATTCGATTCGGCTGGGACACCACACTGGGTCCTGGCCAAGGCGGCCGAGGAAGCCCGCCTGACTTTCGCCGCCGCCGGTGTAGAAACTGCCTGGACAGTATGTGAGGGTCCTGAGGATTCCAACCAAACTTGCGACCTGCCGCCGGATGGCACATACGTACAAATCAGGATCATGCCGGACGCGCCTAAGGGCAGCCCCCTGCCGCGGGAAGCGTTGGGCAACGCGGCGGGGGTCCTCCCACCGAAGGTTGCTTCGTCTCTTGGGTGTTCTATTGCCGGGTCCTGGCGTATGCTGAGCGGACCGATCAGCCGGATAATGTGGCGCTCGCGTATGTGATGGCACACGAGATCGGGCACCTGATGGGCATGCGCCATAGCCCGCGCGGATCATGAAGGCGCGGTTCAGTTGGCACGATCTGCTGGACGCCCGTCAAGGCCGGTTTCGCTTTTCCGAAGACGACGCGAAGAGGCTCCGTGCTGCCGTCGCGCTCTGGACCGCTGCAACGGCCCCGCTGGCGGGTGCAGAGGCCAGGTAAGGCGATCTTACGAAGGCGAGAGTGGACAAAGATGGAAAAAGACTGTAGAAGTCGGACCTCCTAGTATCGGAGCCTATCCCGCCTGGTCTCCCAAGAACCGCAGACCGGGAAACCCTCTTAAAGTTTGGTCCCAACCTTGTTATCCAGCATTTACCGATTCCTCTGGTTCCGGTCGGAATACGTGCTTCGAAAGTTGACGGGCAAGAAGTCCGGTTGGAGGAAGTTTGGAGGCCAAGTAGTGGCGCAGATCAGATCGATCCCGCGGAACGCCGGTGTGACCAGAATTGCGGCGAGTGGTCAGTTGCCAGGGCGGCGCGTTCGCAGGAGACTGGTGTTGCGTGAGATTCAAACGCCACTCCGATTCACCTCTGAAGAAGAAAGCACGGCGTGGCTTTCGGGGCTATCCGGTCGCGACGATCGCGTTCTACGGGCCGGATGACAAACGCGCCAGCAAAGTGGCAGTTGGGGTTGTGACCGCGCAGGGCGCCGAGCCGATCGCCTTGGAACGTTGGTTCGCCAAGGAGGGTGACGTTCGGACAGACTCGGCTGTTGCTAGCGACATCCTCCGGTTCGTGCGGGATCATGGCGCCGTATCGATCGTCATGACGGATCGAATCATAGGCTGCCCACATGAGGAGGGCGTCGATTACCCCGAAGGACAGGTCTGCCCCAGTGCTCATTCTGGGCGCACTGCGATCGCTGGACCGGCGACACAGTGGAGTAGACGACTGGGCTTGATGGGGTCAGCCGCAGGAACAGACCAGTTCCACCGGCTTCAGAAGCTGGCGGCGACGTCGAAAGCGTGTTGGCATGGGTCCTGGTAAACGCCGGTCACGGAAACCACGTGAGCGTGTCGCCGTTCCGTCGAAGTGGTCTGCTATGGTCGGAGAACGCGCTACACGGAGGGTTCCCGGCCCAGTACCGACCTCTGTACGGAATGGCGACCATGAGCGCGCCGCATGGTAAGCCGGGTCGCCTCAGCCTAATTCAGGTGCCGCAGCCGGATCTGCCGGAACAGCGCCTTGAAGCTCGCCGCCGATTCCACCCCGTTGATCGTCGACTCCGCCAGCGGCTCGCCGAAGTACGCCTTGGCAAACGCCACGAACGGAGTCCAGGTAGTTGCCAGAATTCCCTGCACCCGTTCCCCAACCTCCGGCGTCGCTTGGCCGCGAACCGTCTCGATCTGGTCGAGTTCGCTCATCGCCACATCCGCCTTCCGCCATGGCGAGGTCACCACCGGAAAGCCTTCGATCGCAAAATACGCCGCAGTGGGCAAAGCCCGGTCGTAGTGCCAGTCGCAAAGCACGATGTCTTTCGGGATCATCCGGATCGCCGCCTGCGTCCCATTCTGGCTCGCTTCCCACTTCCCGAATCCGGTCGATTGGCCATCCAGCAGCCGGTCGCCCCACATCCACATCTTCCGCCCCGACGCTGCCAGGTGATCGTGAATCGTCTTCACTTCCCCTGCAAACAGCTCGGCCTTGTCTTTGCCCTTGCAGCGCGCGCACCCGTCCTCGCCGATAAAGAACACCTCGTCCATCCCCGCGTGGAACGTGTCCGCCCCGGACGCCTCCATCAGCTCGTCGATCAGGTCGAAGACCACTTCGTGCACCTTCGGGTGCAGCGGGCAATAGCTGCGGCAATAGATCCCCTGGTTATCCGGGTACAGCCCCTCCGTCTCGTCGAACTCCGGATGCGCCTGGAGCAGCGCCCCGTTCACCTTCCCCCACGACTGGTGCCCCAGCAGGTTGATCTGCGGAATCAGCTTGATCCCCGCCTTCCGGCACGCCTCCGCAATCGCCTGCACGTTGTCGCGCGAAAGCGCCCCCGCGCCGGCTACTTCCGGCCGCCGCGTGAACTGGTACTGATAATCGAACTCGATCACCAGCGTGTTCACGCCCTCTTTGGGCAGCGCCTCGATCAGGCGCATCATCAGCGGCATGTCTTCCGGTTTCGGCGCCGAGACGTGCAGCCCGCGGATGGGAAGGGTGTCGCCGGCCTGGGCCAGCCCGGCCACGGCCGTCGAGAGAAGGAGCAGTGCAATCGGACGTACCATAACACCCGATTATCTTATAGATTCGTCAGAAACATCTGTGGGTGATTGTGGCTCGGGCAGTTTCCAAGTAAAAAAAACCCATTCCAACAAAGTTCCGAAACATTTCTCTTTTTTCTTTTTTTTCCCCCCCCCTTACCCTCGAAAAAATTCCCCGCGCGCAAAAAATAGAAAAATTCGCGGGGGGGGCCAACTCCTCCTTTTTTTCTTCCCCCCCTCCCCGGGCACCCCCCCCTGGCCACACATTCGCGAGACCTTGCCCCCCGGCGGGGACCTACTGGGTATCCTCCCCCACACCGTCCCCGCGGTGGCTCCCCACCCTCTTTTCCCTTTCCTCTTTGTTCTTCGGTTTCCCCCCCCCCCCCCCAACAACCCCCACCCCCAACCACCCGGCCCCTCCCCGCCCCCCCCCCTCCCCCGGCCCCCCCCCGCGGAGGCCTCGCCCCCCTCCCCCCCCCCCCCCCCAACCCCCCCCCTCCCCCCCCCCACCCACTCTCCTACCCCCTCACACACACCTCTCTCTCTCCCCCCCCCCCCCCCCGCCCCCCAAACAAACCCAAATATTTTCACGCTCTCCTCCCCCCCCCCCCCCACACTCGACACCCCACGACCCCCTGAACACCAAAATCTCATATTTATGTCTCTCACCCCGCTGCCTCTCCTCCCCACCCACACCGCGAATCCCCCCCCCGACACCATCTCCCGCCCCCCCGAGACCACATACCCCCCCCCGCCTGGACCCCATACCCCAAATGCGAATTCTTCTCCCCCCCCCCCCCCCCCCACCCTCCGCGCCCCATGACCCACAAAAAAAATACCATCTAGTGTGTTTCCCCCACCCCCCCCCCCATCTCCCCCCCGCCCCCCCCCCCCTTTCCCTCCCCCCCCATCCCATAAAAAAAAAACCCCAAAAACCCACAAAACAATAAAATCAAACCCCGCGACGCGGGACACACCGCGCCCGCGCGGGCGCCACAGCCCCAGCCCATAGCCATTATCTTCCCCGCCCCGACCGGGAAGAGGACACGTTCCGCGTCTCCCCCACACCCCCTCCCCCCCACCCAAAAACCGAAATGTAAAAGGCAACCACAGGAAAAAAAGAAAAACAAATCCCAATCCTCTCTCCCCCCCATCCCCCCCCCCCCTCTCCCCCCTCCCGCCACTCCCCCATTCCCGAGGGGGCGAGGGCATGAAAGAGGAAAAAAAACCCCCCCCCCCCCCAAAAAAATCTTCGAAATCCTCCCTCTTTTCCTCCCTCCCTCCGCCCGCCCGGCCGGCCAAACGGAACCCACCAAAACAAACCCAACTCTACGCCCCGCGGGCGAGAGAACCAGCGACGACAACAAAAAAAACCCAAAAATAAAAACTGAGGAAGCCGAACACCCCCTCGCCCCCAAACACCACAAGCCCGCGGGCCCGCTCACCAACAACGCCGAACAGCCGCACCGCCCCCCCCCCCCCCCTCCCGCTGTCCCCCCTCCCCCCCCCCCCCCCCCCATCTTATAGAACAGCCTCCCTGGAGAGCGCCGGCCCGATCGTCTGGCACGCGGCCCTTCACAGCGTCTTCGTCGCCCCGCCGTCCATATCGGTTGACGCACCGTGCAAGGAGTGTCCGTGCGGCAAAAGCGGGGCACGCGCCGTACGGCCGGGTGCGAGTGGGCGGGGCGGAGCGGCCGCGGGCAGGCGTGCTTGGGCGGCGTATGCCGGGTGGGAAGCCGACAGGCAAGCCGGAGCTTGCGCTACGGGCTTTTCCGCGCCCATGTACAGCTATAATCAAGTGGTGCGAATTCTTGTGGTACTGAGTTTGGCGCTCTCGCTGGCGGCTTGCCATCGCAGCGCGCCCAATAACGAGGCGGTGCGCCAGGGCGTCATCGATTACCTGGCGCAAAAAGGCCTGAACGTGCAAGGCATGAATGTTGCCGTGACCAGCCTGAATATGAACGGCAACCACGCCGACGCCACCGTCTCCATCACGCCGAAGGGCGGCAACCCGTCGCAAGGGATGTCGATGCAGTATCAACTGGAACAGCGCGGCGATAAGTGGGCGGTTACCGGACGGAAGGAGGCGGGCGGCACCCCGCATGGCGGCGGAGCGATGCCTCCCGGCATGGAAAGCCCGCACGGCGGAGGCATGCCCGGCGCGGAAAATCCGCATGGCGGAGGGATGCCGCCGGCTACGTCCGGCCCGGGCTCGAAAATGCCTTCCCCCGAAGATCTGCCGCCCGTCAAGAAGCAATGAAACGCGTGGTCATCCTGGGCGGCGGCCCCGCGGGAGCATTTGCCGCGGAACAACTGGCTTCGGCCGGGATGCGCGTGCTGCTGATTGACGAAAAACTGGCGTGGGAGAAACCATGCGGCGGCGGGCTGACTTACAAAGCTTATAGCCAATACCCGTTTCTGCTGCATAACTCGACGCCCAAACGGTTCATCACCGAAACCATGCTGGCGGCGCCGCAGGCGGGCGAGGTGAGCCTGAAACTGGACGAGCCGCTGCTCATCTACTCGCGCTACGATTTGAACCGCATGCTGCTGGAGCGCGCCGAACGCGCCGGCGCGCAGATAGAGAAGACGCGCATCACGGGGCTGGAGCGCGGCGGCTCCGGCTGGCGCCTGACCACCACCGGAGGCGTGCTGGATGCCGATTTCTGCATTGTGGCCACGGGCGCGCGCAACCCGCTGCGCGACGTGGGGACGCAGTTGCGGCCGCAGGATGCCATGTCCGCGCTGGGCTACTATGTTCCCGGCGACCAGGCGAAGATCGATATTCAGTTTCTGCCCCACCTGGAAGGATACATCTGGATTTTTCCGCGCTGCGGCCACCTTTCGGTGGGGATTTGCGGCAAGGGCGAACCGGCGGGCGCGCTGCGCAAGCGGCTGGAGGATTACATGACGCGGCGCGGCATGGCCTGGAAGGGCGCGTCGTTTTACAGCCACCTGCTGCCATCGCTCGAAACCAAATCCTGGAAATCGAACCGGGTGGCGGGCGAGGGCTGGATGGCGGTGGGCGACGCGGCCGGGCTGGTGGACCCCATCACCGGCGAGGGCCTCTATTACGCCATCCGCTCCGCCGACCTGGCGGCGCGCGCGCTGCTTTCCGAAGCCGGCGAACTGGCCGCCGCGCACTACCGCAAACTGCTGCGGCACGATTTCGCGGGCGACCTGGAATTCGGTTCGCGACTGGCCAAGCGCGTGTTCCTGGGACGATTTCTCTATGGGACGGTGCCTTCGCGCATGGTGGAGTTCACGCGGCGGAGCCCGCGCTTTTCCGCCGTCATGCGCGACCTGTTCGCGGGCAAGCAGCCGTACGTGGGATTGAAGCGGCGGCTGCTCGAGAACCTGAACGGCAGCCTGTACGAAATTTTCATGAGCTTCGGCTTCAGCCGGCTGGTGCCGGGAAGGTTGTGGGCGAAGCCGTAGATAGGGATCGGGGATCAGGGGTCGGGGATCGGGGGCGATGAAGCGCGCGGCAAGCAGCACCCGTCGTGCGGTCCTCAAAATCCTTCCGGATTGTTTCCCTGCGTCTCTGCGTCAAAATCATAGTTGACATGGACCATTCGAAATCCGAAGAACTGTTTCGCCGCGCCCAGGAGCTCATTCCGGGCGGCGTGAATTCGCCGGTGCGGGCGTGCCGCTCAGTGGGATCGAATCCTCCGTTTATCGCGCGCGGCCAGGGCGCGCACCTGTACGACGTGGACGGCAACGTGTACATCGATTACGTGGGGTCCTGGGGGCCGCTGCTGCTCGGCCATCGTCACCCGGAAATCGTGCGGGCGCTCGAGCGCGCGCTCGCCTACGGCACCAGCTTCGGCGCGCCCACCGAGCAGGAGATCGAGCTGGCCGAGGCCATCACGGACGCCGTGCCCTCCATCGAAATGGTGCGGCTGGTGAACTCGGGGACGGAAGCCACCATGTCGGCCATCCGGGTGGCGCGCGGTTTTACCGGCCGCGACTTAGTGGTGAAATTCGAGGGCTGCTACCACGGCCACGTGGATTCGCTGCTGGTGAAGGCGGCTCGGGGATGGCCACGCTCGGCATTCCGGATACGCAGGGCGTTCCCAAGGCATTCGCCGATACGACGATCGCACTGCCGTACAACGATGCCGATGCGGTGGAGCAGGCATTCCACCTGCGCGGGCGCGAAATCGCGGCGGTGATTGTGGAGCCGGTGGCGGGAAACATGGGGGTGGTGCCGCCGGCGCCGGGGTACCTGGAAGCGCTGCGCGAAATTACGCAACGGCACGGCGCGCTGCTGATCTTCGACGAGGTGATGACGGGTTTCCGCGTGGCTTTCGGCGGAGCGCAGGAGCGGTACGGCATCCGCCCGGACCTGACGACGCTGGGCAAGGTGATCGGCGGCGGGCTGCCGGTGGGGGCATACGGCGGGCGGCGGGATATTATGAGCCGCGTGGCCCCGGCGGGGCCGATTTACCAGGCGGGAACGCTCTCCGGCAATCCGCTGGCGGTGGCGGCCGGGCTGGCCATGCTGCGGCACCTGAAGGCGCACCCGGAAATCTACAGCGGGCTGGAGCGGCATGCGGCCGAGCTCTGCGCGGCCGTTCCCGCCGGAGTTACCGTGAACCGCGTGGGCTCCATGTTCACGTTGTTTTTCACGGCGGAGCCGGTGACCGATTACGCCTCCGCCAAGCGCAGCGATACCGATCGATTCGGCCGGTTCTACCGCTCAATGCTGGAGCGCGGCGTGTACCTGGCGCCCTCGCAGTTCGAGGCCGCGTTTGTTTCGGCCGCGCACACGGAAGAGGAGATTCGCCGCACGGTGGCGGCGGCCCGGGAGGCTTTTTCGGCCTAGCTACTTTCCGGCGCAAAATTCGTAAACTGACCACCGACGCGCGGTGTCAACAGACGGCAAAATGCCCGGCGGTCAACCCGCCGGGCAGTCAAGTGATTGATTGAGAGCCCCTTCGAAATTTCACTTTTTGCGTTCGGCTAACACCGTCCCTAGGTGGTGGAGATTGTCGGCGATGACACCGAGGCCCACCCATCGCTTCATTCCGTCATCGCCCCGGTAGATGCACCGGCGAAGACCATGCCGGCGCTTCAGGACGCTGATACGCCCCTCGCAACCGGTCCGCCATTTCTGTCCTTGTTTAAACCACCGCTTCTTCTGCTGGCGCTTTCGCTCCGCGCTTTTTGTGTTGCGGCTCGGGATGCACACGCGCTTGACACCTCTTTCGTGCGCGGCAGCTTCGTTATGGGCTGAGAAGAATCCAGCATCGCCGGCCACCAGATGGGGCGTGCAGCCCAACTTGCGTTCATGCGCATCGATGGCGGGGATCACCAGTTCTGAGTCACTGGGCCGCTTTTCATACACGTCGTAGTCGGTGATGATCTGATTCTCGCTCTCCTGGATTTTGACGATCTTGCCAAACTCGGTGGGCTTACTCGCCTTGCCCTTGCGAATGATTTCGGTGGTGGTCTCGAAGATGCTCACCAACTTCTCAGCAACATGGGTGTCGCCTCCGAAGATTCGCTGTTTGGCTTGCCGCATCACCTGCTGCACTCTGGGTACAAAGAGGTCCAGCTCTTTCCGCAGTCCTTCGAGGGCTGCCTGCTGCATCACGTCCGCAGACCGTTTCACTCCTTGGACAATTTCGCCGGAAAATCGCTTGGCCTGTCCCACCACGCGCCCGACTGCAGACAACAGCTTTTCGTATCCCTGCTGCAAACGCTCCCGGTTTGGTCCGCCCTTGGTGCGCACCACGCGCCCAATTTCCAAAATGCGGAACTTCACACTCCGGCTCCGATCGCGGAGTTTGGTGCCCTGCTGCCCAGCGATCTCTCCGATCCTCTTCATCGCGCGGATCAGGACGCGCACGCCATCACCCAGCAGATTGCTGTCGGTTGGATAGTGGATGTTCGTCTCCACCACCGTGGTGTCCAGGCGCATCTTGCGCCCTTTCACCACCTGCTTCTCCTGGGCGATCTTCACTACTCGCTCATGAATTTTCTCGACCCCCTCCGGCCCCAGCGCCAATCCCCAGCGGCCCATGGTTTTGGCATCGGGCGCTTTGGCGGCTCCCACGCGCGTGAAATCGCGATACACCAAGTTGGCCCGGACTTCGCGCTCCAATACCGCGTAGCTCCAATTGCGGATATGCTTCAGCAGGAGTAGCCGCATCACCACTTCCGCCGGCGTCCCTCGGCGCCCGCGCGTGCGGCTCTTCGGACTCCGTCGCGCCAGCGCCTCATACACGGTGGCCACCAGTTGCTCGTCCTCCAGCACTTGGTCGGCATGCTTCATCCAGTCCTCCCGAAGGTCGCTCACCTCTTCGGCGATGAGACCTTCTCCGAAGTGGAGTTGCTGTCGGCGCGCCTCAATCATGAGCGTTGCTCCGACCCGCGGCCGGGCGTGCGTGACTGCTTCTCCTCCTGCCATTGCTTTCGTAGTTGGTCGCGGTTTAACTGGGCCAGCGAGCAGCCGATCTCCCAAAAGGCAGCCCACGCCTGTTGCGCCTGGCGTGCGGTTTCGGCGTGCTCCGGGGGCACATACAAAGAGTGGCTCTTTCCATCTTCTCGATAGGTAATGTACAGATGCGGCCCATGAAGGCGCTGGGGATCACGGTTGCAGATGCAGCTGGGATTGCCGCAGCGGCGGGAGGTCTCGGAAAGGCCTCCTTGGACCATGACCTCAGTGGCGTGCAGGAGTCGTTTGATGAGCCGTTGTTTCTTAAGCATCGTTTAATATTAAGATACACTTGTCTCAAATGGCCGTCAAGAGAAAAATGACATTAACCGTCAAAAATGTTTCGGCGGGACTTTTGGTGCGTTCTTGCAGCGCCCGGCCGAGGCAGCCGCTGGATCGAAACGCTTTAACAGCTCATTTTTGCGCCGGAAAGTAGCTACCAGGATGCTGAAAATCCCTTCCAAATGGCTGGCCGCCGATAAACGCAGATGAACGCCGATTCAAAAGCAAAAGACTTATCGGCGTTCATCTGCGTTCATCGGCGGCCAGTTGTTCGTTTTTCCGCGCGCTGCTGAAGTTCCCGAGCCGCACGTCACGCAGTGCCGCGGGCCGAATGTATCCGGCCCCTGCGGCGCGATGGTTGTGTTACTGTTTTGTGCATGAGAATGATCGCCGCCGTACTTCTGCTTGCCGGATTGGCGCTGCCCGCGGGCGGCCCCATCGGGTTCCATTACTGGCCCACCTCCCAACTGCACTCATTTGCGAAGACGCTCGCGCCCAGAGCCGGCGCGCAGAAAGTGGCCACGGAATCGCTGGGAGCCCACGGGAATTACAGCTTCCTGGCGATTTACCGCTCGGGGTCCGGCGAGGCCGAATGGCACGAGAACGTGGCCGACATCATGGTGTTCCAGACCGGGACGGGCACGGTGGTGGTTGGCGGCGAGATCGAGAACCCGCGCACCACCGAGGCGCACGAGAAGCGCGGCACGGGCATTCGCGGCGGAACGGAAACGAAGGTTGGGCCGGGCGACATCGTGACGGTTCCGCCCGCCACCCCGCACCAGGTGAAACTGGAGCCGGGAACGCAGATCACCTACTTCGCGGCCAAGGTGGCGCAGTAGGGTAGTGGAAATTGTGGTAAGTTGAGATTGGAACCGCGGCAGGTCGTGCTGCCGCGGCCCATGGCTGCTACCGGCCCTTACGGAACCGGATGCAGACCACGAATCGGACGATGACTACAATCATCGCCCGGAAGGGGTTCAGCGTAGTGAACCTCCTTTCTAGCTTCGGACCAGATTGGGCCCCACGATCATTCGCGGGGCCTTCTGCTTTTGGTCAGGCTCCAGTAACTTCTGCGCGCATGCGATCCACCGAGCCCGGTCCTGCCAGACCGCGTACCATAGCACGGTGCGCGAGGCAGCGAGGCCTGGTTCACTCTTTCCAGAACAGCTCGGCGTCGGAGCGGCGGATATAGTTGGCATCGAGCGCGGCGGGGTCTTGCGCCTGGCCGCGCAAGAAGCGCTCGGCGGCGATGCAGGCCACGGCGCGGGCGAGGACCGCGGGGAGCAGTGACGCGCGGAACGGCCGCGGGCAGGGCGCCACCAAGGGCGGTGAAATCCATGGCGATGAATTCCAGCTCGCCGGAAGGCAGCGTGTCCAGCCAGTCGGAAAGGCGGGCGACGGTCTCGGGGACGACGGCGCAGCCGGAGGCATCGTAGACGGCGCCGTAGATTTCGCCGCGGCGGGCATCCTCGATGACGGCGCGGAGGGGGCGCGAGCCGAAGCGGGCCAGGGCCTCCAGGTTCGACACTGCCTACGGCGGGTTTGCCGGTGGCCTCCGCCAGTCCCTTAATACAGGCCAGGCCGACGCGCAGGCCGGTGAAGGAACCGGGGCCGGACGCGGCGGCGAAGCAATCGATATCGGCCAGGCGGACGCCGTTTTCATCGAGCAATTGCTGCAGGCGCGGATAGAGCACGTGGGCGAAGCCGGTGGGCGCGTGCAGCACAATTTCTGCTTGGCCGAGCGCCAGGCTGCCGTATTCGTGAGTGGTATCGATGGCCAGGACGAGCGGCTTCACGGGTTGATCCCGATGCGCCGTGTCCAGCTCGTAGACTTTGCCGTTGGCGTTCATGCCGTAGAGGCGCAGGTGGGCGGTGGCCGGGAAGTTGACGGCCAGGTCCGGCGGAACGGTGAACTCGCCCTTCTGCCCGGTGGCCAGCACGCGATAGCCCTGATGGTCCGCGGCCACATCCGCCACCCACAGCCAGAACATGGCGCGCGTGGCGTGGGTCTCGCGGGTGAGCTTGACGGAAAACGGAGCGGGCTTGGATTTGGAAATATCGCCGGAGGGCTGCTCGATGGCGAACGGCACCTTCGGCGTATTCGCTTCGATTTCCTGCAGGACGATCTCGCGCGATTCGAACTTGTAAGACTTGTTCATGCCCTCTTCGTGGCCCTCGCGGACGACGTGCAGGACCCAGTCGTGGGAACGGTCGGGAGGCTCGCCGGTGAAAGTGGTCGCCGGAGAATTTCTTCTTCACGGCCACCACTTCGCCATCCGCCGGATTCATCCAGGAGACGTCGTAGGAATGCTTCTCCACCTTCAGCTCGATGGGGGCGGGATGCTCCACGTAGACGATGTATTCGGTGTCTTCCAGAGCCAGGGCGCGGGCGCCATCCACGTCGAAGTACGGCTCCAGCTCCCAATAGCGGCTGCCGCTGAAGAGATCGGCCCAGGCCTGCAACGCTTTGGTATTGGCGGGGTTTTTGGCGGCCGCGGTGAGGTACTGGCCGTCCATGGTGGAATTCCAGAGGTGATGGCGGAACGCGTCGGCATCGGCATCGTTGAGGCCGGTATTGACGAAGGGAACCGCGTAGATCTGGTGCTCGACGGCGTTGACGTTGGAATCGGTTGTGGCGTGCGCGGCGAAGCTTTGCCAGCCGTCATCGAGCAGCGGAGTGGAGGTGACGCGCGCGCCGGTGGTGCGCGGGTGCTGGTAGGGATCGGCCTGCTTGAGCACATCGCCGGCTTCCTTGAGCAGGTCGCGGCCGTCAGGGTAATCGTCGAAGCGGTCGACAACTTCCCAGGTGACGTTCAGGGCGGCGTAGCGGCCCACAACAAAGCGGACGAACTGGCGGCGCTCCTGCCAGGTGGGAAAGAGCTTGGTGAGGGTGCCGGCGCCGCCCGCCAGCACGAGGTCGGCGATGAGGCCCTTGTCGTTCAGGTAGCGGATGCGGCCGTCGAGGCGGTGGAAATAATCGAGGTTGGGCCGGCCGTCGGAGGAAAACTGGCCGCCGAAGGAGCCGGCCAGCACGAAGCCGCGGAGGTGGGTGAACTTTTCGGAGGCGCGGGCATCGGCCAGGGCGCGGAAAGCGGCATCGTCGAGGGTGCCGAAAAGCGGCTCGTCGGCGCCCAGCCAGAGATGCGGCTGGTACAAGCCGTTCTTCATCTCGGTGTACTGCCAGTGGTGGACGTTGGCGGGCTGGATGAAGCCCTTGGAATCGGACGCGGCGGCGGTGAAGGTGCCGGTCTGGCCGTTCCAGCGGGCGATATTGCTGTTGACGAGGTAAGCCCATTGGCCGGCCTCGGTGGGAGCGAAACGGACCACCATGCGGCTGCCGCCATCCCAATAACCCGGCAAAGCGAGGGTCCGCTGCTGGGGCGAGCGGAACTCGACGCGCAGATCCACGGAGGCGTAGGGGTTGGGATTCGCCGCCGCCTCCTGCGGGTTCATTTCGAAAACCATCTCGCAGGGGGTGTACGCCGGGGTGTTGTTGCAGGCGGATTGCGCGCGAAGCGCCGGGGCGGCGAGCGCCAGGGCCGCCAGGGCCCATCGAAAATCCATACTTCTAGTATCTCCCGCCCGTAGAGCCACCCTTCAGGCGGCCATGCCGGCATTCGTGCCGGCATTCCCACACCGGCGGGTATGCCGGCCGGAAAGCCGGCATGGCAAGCTGAAAGCTTGCTCCACGCGCCGAGAGCGGCTTAGTTCGCTGCCGAAGCGTTCCAGCCGTCCAGCTGAATCTGTACGGGTCCGCCCAGATCCTTGCGGTGAACCGTCGCCGTGACTGCCCGCGTTTCGCCGGGGAGCAGCGAGAAATCGTTGTCCTCCCAAACACGGGAGCGATGTCGCGGCCGGCGGCGACGACGCGCAGGTGCACGAAAAAGGCGAGATGCGTGGTCGGGTTGGCGACTGTGATGCGCTCCGATTTCATCCGCGCCTTTGGATTCGGCGCGCGAGGCAGCTTCAACTGCACCGGCGGGAGTTGATCGAGCGCGGTGAAATCGGCGTAGGTTCTTGAGCGGCGTGGTGTACCAATTGGCTGCCTTCCAGTCGGAGACGTCCGGCTTGCGTGGAGAGCCAGTAGAAGTTGGAGCCCGGCGAGCGCGCCGGCGTGGTCGCGCAAGTCCAGCTTGACGAAGTAGACGGCGGAGAGGCCGGCGATTTCGGGAAGCGTCGAGCACGCGGGTGGAGCTGTCCGCGGCGATATCGACGGGCGCGGACTTCGAAATTTCTCGGCTGCGTCCAGGTTGTAAACCTTGGCCGTCACGGTGTAGCCGGGGAAGGCGCGGTAATAGGAGTTCACCACCACCACCGAGCGATCGTCGTAGGAATACTGCACGTGCAGCGGCTCGCTGGCTATTCTTGGTGCCGAAATAGCCGCCGCCGGGGCGCAGGTACTAGTCGTAAAGATGCCAGATGATGGAGGGCCAGGCGTTGTTGAGCATCCACTGGACCACGCCGGTGGCGGCGTACTTGTTGCGGCCGTAGGCCTCGAACATGGCGCGCTCGCCTTCGTAGGCCATCACCTGGCTCTTGCGGACGTAATCCTCCAGGTCCTTGGCCTTGCCGTAGCGGTTTTCGAGGGCCGTGGTGAAGAGCCTTGACGGTGCGAAACTCGCCGCCGCCGGCGTGGAAATTCCAGAACTCGTCGATGGGCCAGAGGTGCTCCTTGGGCAGCATCTCCCGCAGGCTGGCCAGCTCCGGGATGGCCGGGCCGGGGCTGGTTTCGGTGTTGAAGCCGAAAGCGCCGCCTGGCCGAGACAGGCCGGCGCGGCGCGCGGCGGCTGACTCGTCCTCCCTCGCGCGGGGCGCACTGCCCGCCCTCGCCGGCGGGACGCGTGCCGGGATCCTGCAGCCAGTAATTGGGCGCCACGTAATCGTACGGGCCGGTCATTTTGACGCCGGTTACGCCCGGCGCCTGGGGTGGTGCGGTCGGCGGCGGAAGAGATGTAGGGGTCGGGCCAGCGCTCCTCTTCGAGCACCTTCAGGTAGACCTTTTCGGCATCGGGAACGGGCGAATTGTCGCTGCCGTAGAGAAAGGCGAGGACGCTGGGGTGGTTGCGGATGCGCCGCAACTGGTCGCGCAGCGATTCGCCGGCGATGGTGTAATCCTCGGGCTTCCAGTTTCGCCAGCGCTCCCAATAGGAGCAGCAGCACCAGCCGGCCATGACCAGAATGCCCTGGCGGTCGCAAGCCTCATAGAAATGGTCGTTCATGAGCTTGCCTTCCAGGCGGATGGTGTTGAGGTGCATGTCGCGGACGTAGCGCAGCTCGTCGTCTTCGCGCGCGGGCGAGAAGCGCAGCATCATGTCCTGCGTCCAGCCGCCGCCGCGGATCAGGATTTTCTGGCCGTTGATCTGGAAGAGGCGATGCTTCTGCGCGTCGAGCTCGGAGGTGACTCGGCGGATGCCGAAATCGAATTCCTGGACGTCGGAGACCTGGCCGCCGACGATGAATTCCAGGCGGGCGCGATACAGATTCTGCGGGCCGAGCGGGTAGGGCCACCAGAGCTTGGGATTGTGGATCGTGAGCTGCGGGTAATCGGCGGGGGTGAGCGCGGTGCTGAGGTTTTGGTGCGGCCCAAGCTTCACGCTGCGCGACACGGAGATATTGCCGATGGTGGCCTTGAGCGTGCCTTCGATTTCACGGCCGGAGGCGTTGCGCAAGTCCGCGGCGAGGGTCAGGCCGGCGGAATCGAGCGAAGGGGCGAGATCGGTGAGCGCCTGCGGGTGGCGCACGGCCACCGGGCCGCTCATCAGCACGTAGACATCGCGCACCAGGCCCATATCTTTATCCGGCGGCATGGGGTTCCAATCCACGAAGGTGAGGCTGAGGTCGTTCTGGGTGGGCGGGAGCACTTCGACGGCCAGGGTGTTGACGCCGCCGGGCGAAGCGAATTCGGTGATATCGAATTCGAACATGCGGTACATGCCGGCGGCCTTATCCGCGGCCGCCGATCTGGTGGCCGTTGAGCCAGATGTTGGCGCGGTAGTTGATGGCATCGAAGTTCAGCCAGATGGTCTTGCCTTTGGCCGAGGCGGGCAGGCGGAAGGCGGTGCGATACCACCACGATTTGGCGAACGGGCTATCGGCCGGCATGGGCAGGTTGGAGAAATTCTGGCCCGACGTTGTAGCTGACCCCGGGATAGGAACGGAGGTTCATGCCGAAATCAGGGTCGGGGTAGACCTTGTTGGCGACCAGCGCGGCCACCACGGTGGAGGGAACGGACGTGGCGTACCAGGCGCGCGCCTGGAAGGCGGCGGTGGAGATGACGGCGCCATTCTCCGCCACGCGGGCGGAAGCTTGGATGCGCCAGTCGAGATCGAGACTGACGCGGGTGGAAGGCTGAGCCAGGAGTACGGGGCAGAGGGCGGCCAGAAGCAGGCAACGCATACGTCCGCACGGTAACACGGTGCGAGGCGGGGTGGACGGGTAGTCCTGTATACCGCTCCCCGGCGGTCGCCCTTCCGTAGCGCCGCCTTCCAGGCGGCCCGTGCCGGCTTCCCAGCCGGCATTCCACGGCAACGACGTATGCCGGCAGGTATGCCGCGGCATGGCCGGCCGGAAGCCGGCGCTACAGGCTGGCGCGCAGGCGCTCTACAGCGCTCGCCAGCAAAGTTGCAGGCCCACGAACATCAGCCAAAGGCACAGCACCGCCCGCAGCGGCTTGGCCGGCAAAGCGCCGGAAAGCTGTACTCCCGTCAGCCCGCCCACCATGCCGCCGGTGAGCAGCGGCTTGAGAATCGCCGGGGTGGCGTGCGCCATGCTCCAGTGCACGCCGCCCCCGAGCAGCGACAGGCCCAGACCGAAGCAAATGTCCGTGCCGATGACTGTCGCCGCGGCCAGCGGCGTCAGGTTCATGAGCGCCAGCGTGCCCAGGGCTCCCGCCCCGGCCGAAGAAAAACCCACCTCCGCGCCGATCGGCAGCGCCACCAGCGGCAGCCAGCCCGAGCGGTCTTTGGCCACGCAACTGTTGTGCTGGCACCACCACAACCGCCACAGGTTGAATGCCGCCGTGGCCGCGATGGTCCCGCCCAGAACCGAAGTCAACAGCGCCGATTGTCGCGACGCGCTCAGCTTTTCGAGCAGCAGCGATCCCGCCAGCACGCCCGGCAGCCCGCCCGCCAGCAGACGCCCCAGGATGCGGAAATCCACCTGTCCGCGCCACAGATACGCCGGCGCCACCAGCATCTTCACCGCCGCCGCGAACAGCAGCGACACCGTCACCGCCTCTACCGGCGGCACGCCCAGGAACAGGATGAGCACCGGCGCGGTAACCACCCCGCCGCCCACCCCCGTCACCCCGATCGCCACCGCGATCAGAAATCCCAGCAGCACCGCCAGCATATCAGTTCCCTTCGGAAACCCCTTGTGACCGCTCCGCCGGATCTTCCCGCAGGTCCGGTCCGCCGGAGGCGGCATGCCGCCCTGCCAAGGGCTTGGCCGCCCCGATGTGGATGCCGCACTCCAGCTTGTGCCCGCCCCACCGCCCCGACCGCAAATCCTCCTGGCTGGCCGGCAGCGACGTGCACGGCGCGCACCCGATGCTGGTGTATCCCGCCTCGTAAAGCGGCAGCGCCGGAATGCCGGATTCCTTCAGGTAAGCCCAAACCTCGCGGTTGCGCCACGCCGCCAGCGGGCTGATTTTGCGCAGCTCTTTTCCCGTCGGCAGGCGGAAAACGTCGCTCGCCAGCAGATTGGCGCGCGTCGGCGATTGCTCCCGCCGCAGGCCCGTAAACCAAACCTCGTACCCTTCGAGCGCCCCGAACAGCGGCGCCACTTTGCGCATCGCGCAGCAGCGGTCCGGCGCCGTCTGGTACAAAATCCCGAACTGCGCTTCCTGGTCCGCCACCGTCTGCGCCGGCGTCAGATTCACCAGGTTCAGATTCCAGGCGGCCGCCATGCGGTCGCGGTACTCATAGGTCTCGGCGAAATGGTAGCCGGTGTCGAGGAACAGCACGGGGATTTCCGGCCGCTCGCGCGTCACCAGGTGCGTCACCACCATGCACTCGGCCTGAAAGCTGGAGGTCACGCACGCGTTCTCGCCCGCTTCCGCCAGCGCCTCGCGAATCAGGGCGCGCGCTTCTTCGATTTGTTTTTCTAAATCCATCTGGCCGCGATCTCCACCTCGAATCCCGCTTCCCGCAGCACGCGCACGGCTTCCTCGTGCCATTCGGTCAAAATTGCCGTCTTGCGCTCCCGCGGGCCGCCGTCGCCCGCCGGCGGCTCGATCGCCCCCGCGATCATCCCCGCCGCTACCGTCGCATTGGTTCGCGGGTCGATCGCCACCAGGCAGCCCGTCCTCCGGTTGGCCCGGTACGGATCGAAATACAGCGGCCGCATGGCGTCGATCTCCACCACCCCAATCTGGTTCATCTCGAGCGTGGCCGCCGCCTCGCCCTCCAGCGACTCGATGTTCACCCGGTGGCGCACCGCGCGGATTTCCGCCGGCACCAGCTGCGCCCCGTGTTTCAGCAGGTATCGCCGCGAACCGTCCATTGGGCGTTCGTTCATCCACACCAGCGTGGCTTCGAAATGCCGCGAGGCCTTCGGCGCATCGCCCTCGCCCGCCGCCATCAAATCGCCGCGGCTGATATCGATCTCGTCCTCCAGCACCAGCGTCACCGACATCGGCGCCCAAGCCTCGTCCAGGTCGCCGTCAAACGTCACGATCCGGCTGACGCGCGTGCGCCGGTTGGCCGGCAGCACCAGGATCTCGTCTCCCGGCCGGACGCTGCCCGAAGCGATCTGCCCCGCGTACCCGCGAAATTCATGGTCGGGCCGGATGACGCGCTGCACCGGAAACCGGAACGGCGCCGCCGCCGCGCGGTCCGCAATCTCCACCGTCTCCAGGTGTTCCAGCAGCGCCGGCCCGTGGTACCACGGCATCCGCGCGCTGCGCGCCACCACGTTGTCCCCGTGGAGCGCGCTGATGGGGATAAAGGTGATGTGCGGCGCCCCCAGCCGCTCCAGAAACTCGCCGAATTCCGCGCGGATGGCTTCAAACACGCCCCGGTCGTAGTCGACCAGGTCCATCTTGTTCACCGCCACCAGGAAATGCGGAATGCCCAGCAGGGAAGCGATGCAGGCGTGCCGGCGGGATTGCGCCAGCGCCCCGTTGCGCGCATCCACCAGCACAATGGCCAGGTCCGCCGTGGAGGCGCCGGTCATCATGTTGCGCGTGTACTGCTCATGCCCGGGCGTGTCCGCGATGATGAACTTGCGCCGCGCCGTGGCGAAATACCGGTAGGCCACGTCGATGGTGATGCCCTGCTCCCGCTCCGCCCGCAGGCCGTCCGTCAGCAGCGAAAAATCCAGCGGCCCGGCGTTCCGGTTCACCGAGGCTTTCGCCATGGCGTGGACTTGGTCTTCGTACACGTTCTTCGAATCGTAGAGCAGGCGCCCGATCAGCGTGGACTTGCCATCGTCCACGCTCCCGGCGGTGGTGAAGCGGAGCAGGTCCTTCCGCGCCTCGCCCGCCAGGAAGGCATCTACATCGAAGCCGCTGTCGGCAAGCGGAAAGGTTTGCGTAGCCGCCATCAGAAGTAACCCTCCCGTTTCTTCATTTCCATGGAGCCGTCCTGGTCGTGGTCGATCACCCGGTTTTCCCGCTCCGACCGCCGGAATCCCACCAACTCCTCGATGATCTTCGGAATCGTGTCCGCCTCCGAGCGGATCGCGCCCGTGCACGGACTGCACCCCAGCGAGCGCATCCGGCATTTCACCAGCTTCGGGCTCTCCCCCGGCAGCATGGGCACGAACGGCTGCTCCAGCGAAATCAGAGACTCGCCCCGCACCAGCATCCAGCGCTCTTGCGCGAAGTACAGCGGTACCACCGGAATATTTTCCACGTGAATGTAATGCCAGACATCCATTTCGGTCCAGTTCGAAAGCGGGAATACGCGGATGCTCTCGCCCGGCTCGATGCGCCCGTTGTACAGGTTCCACAGCTCCGGCCGCTGGTTTTTCGGGTCCCATTGGCCGTGCACGTCGCGGAACGAATAAATCCGCTCCTTGGCGCGCGATTTCTCCTCGTCCCGCCGCGCCCCGCCGAAAGCCGCGTCGAAGCCGCCCTCCCGCAGCGCATCCAGCAGAGATTGCGTCTTCAGCAGGCCGCAGCAGCGCTGCGTTCCCAGCCGGAACGGGTTGCGCCCCTTCGGCCAGCGCCGCCTCGTTGCGGTGCACAATCAGCCTGACCCCCAGCCGGGCCGTGTACGCGTCGCGGAACTCGATCATTTCCCGGAACTTATATCCCGTGTCCACGTGCAGCAGCGGAAACGGAATCGGCCCCGGATGGAACGCCTTCTGCGCCAGCCGCAGCATCACCGACGAGTCTTTGCCGATGGAGTACAGCATCACCGGCCGCTGGAATTCCGATGCCACTTCGCGGATAATGTGGATCGCCTCCGCCTCCAGCGCCTCCAGGTGCGTCAGCCGTCGCATTCCACAGAGCATATCACGTCAATGGTCACAATGTCTATGGGAATAGGGGTGAATACGGTCGACGTGGCCTTGGGATTGCACCTTACCAAAGTGAAGCCTCAAGAGGTGGAATATGTACACCGGATTTAAACAGCTTGAGCGTTTAACCTTATCGGCAGCACTGGCGCTCGGTCTGGTCGGCATCACTGGAACCGCCCAGGCCAAGTGGTCGAACTGCAATAGCGCCAATCGCTCGGTCTCATACAACAGCTATAACCAGTTTCATTCCCGAATGACCATCAGCCACGTCCAGCGAGTGCTCCGTAAAGACGGCTACTATCGCGGCCGCATCGACGGTCTGGACGGCCCCGAGACGCACGCCGCCCTCCGGCACTTCCAGCGAGACAAGGGGTTGGCCATAACCGGTCGGCTCACTCCCCGGACCATGTCCACGCTCGGCGTCCCGGTCTCCGGACAGGCCAGCCGCAGCCAGAACTGGGAACAACAACCAGAATACCAGCCGGAATTCCGGCGCTTACGGCTACAACAACAACATGCAGCCGCAACAGTCTCAGAGCAATATGCCGGCTCAGAGCAACATGCCGGCCAACCAGGCTGGCAACGGCAAGCCGGCCAACCAGGCCAACAGCGGCAACCAGAACAACACGGCCTTTCGCGAAGAACAACATGAACGGCTCGGCCACACAGCGTCGGTGGTCCGCACCGTCCAGCGCGATCTCCAGCAGAAAGGTTTCTATAGCGGCGCGGTGAACGGCGTCCTGGGCCCGCAAACCCGGGAAGCCATCCGCAAATTCCAACGCACCAACAATCTGAGTGACACCGGCCGGCTGGATCAGCAGACGCTCAGCCGCCTGGGTGTGGATTAGTTCTTTTTCGCAGCGATCTACAGACCTCTCGATCGCCGGGGCCGGGGTCACCCGGCCCTTCTTATCTCACCGTGAAATCCACCGAAGCCACCACATTCTCCCAAGCCAGTTCCAGTTTGCCGCGGTTGCCGCCGAGCCCGGTCAGCGTCATCTTATAGGTTTCGATGGGCGCGGCGGGCCTCGTGATCGTCATCGGCACGCGGCCCAGGTCGGCCGACTTGGTCGTAGTCCAGCCCCCATTCGCCGGTGCGCTTGTTGACGATGAGCTTCCACGGGGTGGCGCCGGTGTCCACAAACAGGGTGTAATTGCCCGCGGGCACGGTCAGGTTGCCGATCTGGAGCGGCGCATCGGTGTGCAGCGCGGTGGCCTCGTTGGCGCCCGCCCGCCAGACCGGATAATGCGGGTCGTTGCTGATGATTCCACCCGGTCCGAAAGCGTGGCGATGGCGCAGCGACGGCGCCGAGTACTTGATGGAAATGGTCTTTCCGACCGATCGAGACGGAGGTCTCGGCCGGCGGGCTGGGCATCTGCGCCAGTGCGAAGCCGGCCGTCAAGCAGGAGCGTGATTGCAAATCGCATCATGAGTACATTGTGTCAAACTAAGGTCATGCCCATCGTGCCGTTCGCAGTTCTGCGCGGCCTGCTCGGCGGCGTTATGCGTGGTGTTCGCCCACATGGCCGGCCGCACCTGGATGGGCGTCCGCAAACGCCGGGTGCGCCCGGCGCGTTTCTACGCCTGGCTCCTCCGCACCGCCGCCTGCGCCGCGGTGTTGCTTTTCCGCAATCCGCTCGACACGCTCACCATCGTCGTCTGGACTCTGGCCGCCGCCGCTTTCGCCGCCGGCGCGTGGGCCGTCTCCCGCGAAAGACCGCCGGAAGACCTGACGCAACAGATGTTCCCAGAGCCGTAGCGGCACACGCAGCCAGGTAGCTGGCATACCGGGCCGGGATTGCTACAATCTCTGTTTACATGTCACTCATCGTCGTTGGCTCCGTTGCGTATGATGGCGTGGAAACGCCGCACGGCAAAGTGGACCGCATGCTCGGCGGCGCCGCCACCTATATTTCTCTCGCCGCCAGCTACTTCACCCCCGTCAAAATCGTGGCCGTGGTCGGCGACGATTTCGCGCCGGAGGATTACGATCTGCTCGCCTCCCGCGATATCGGGCTCGGACGGCCTGGAGCGCGTCCCCGGCGGCAAGACTTTCTTCTGGGCGGGCGTCTACTCGGCCGACATGAACGACCGCACCACCCTCCGCACCGACCTCAACGTCTTCGCCGGCTTCGACCCCAAGCTGCCGGAATCCTACCTGCGACTCGCCCTACCTGCTGCTCGGCAATATCCAGCCGGCGCTGCAGCGCAGCGTCCGCACCCAGATGCCCGGCGCCCGCCTCACCGGCGGCGACACCATGAATTACTGGATCAACGATTACCGCGCCGAGCTGCTCGAAACCCTCCGCCAGTGGGACTTCCTGCTGATCAACGACAGCGAAGCGCGCCTGCTTTCGGGCGAGCACAACCTGCGCCGCGCCGCCGCCAAGATCATGGAGATGGGCCCGCACACCCTGGTGATCAAGCGCGGCGAGTACGGCGCCATCCTGTTCCACCACGGCTGCCACTTCTTCGCTCCCGGCTATCTGCTCGAAGACGTCTTCGATCCCACCGGCGCCGGCGATTGCTTCGCCGGCGGCTTCATCGGCTACCTGGCCGGCCGCGGTGTTCAGCCGTCGCGACGGCAATCTGGATATGGACGAGCTGCGCCGCGCCGTGATCTACGGCTCCGTGATGGGCAGTTTCTGCTGCGAGAAGTTCGGCGTGGACCGTTTCCGCACGCTCACTCGCGAGGAAATCGAGGGCCGCTATCAGGAATTCAAAAGCTGCACCTCGTTTTAGCCCGGGCCAGGCCGCCGTCTTTTTCGGTTTGCCCCTGCTCAGCGCGGCCGCCGTCTGGTATTTCTACTCCCGCGGGTACCTGCTCTGGTACGGCGATGCCGAAGCGCATCTCAACGCCGCCCGCCGCCTCTTCGATTCCCAAACTCCCGGCGCCAGCCAGGTGGGCACGCCGTGGCTGCCGCTGCCGCATTTTCTGACCGCGCCCTTCACGGCGGTGGACGCCTGGTGGCGCAGCGGCATCGCCGCCGCCGTTCCGGCCGCGTGCGCCTTCGTGGCCGGCGGCTTTTTCCTGTTCGCCGCCGCCCGCCGCATCTTCCAATCCACCGCCGCCGCCGTCGCCGCCACCGCCCTGCGCCGCCTTCAACCCCAACCTGCTCTATCTCCAATCCACCTCCATGACGGAGGCCTATTTTTCGGCGAGCTGGCCGCGCTTCTGTATTTCACCGTCGCCGATTGCCCCAGTCCTGGCCGCGCTGCGCTGACCATCGCCGCCACCTTCACCCGCTACGAAGGCTGGTTCCTGCTGCCGTTCGCCGCCGCCTGGTTCTTCTTTCGGCAAACCGCGCCATGCAGTGCTGTATGCCGCCATCGCCGCGCTCGGTCCGCTGGCCTGGCTGCCCACAACTGGTACTGGACCGGCGACGCCCTCGCCTTCTATCGCGGCCCCTATTCCGCCCGCGCCATCCAGCACGGCCTGCCCTATCCCGGCCTGCACGATGCGGGCGCCGCCTGGCTCTACTACCGCACCGCCGTCGCCCTCTGCGCCGGTCCCGGGCTGCCGCTGATGGCCACGGCCGGCGCCGTGGTGGCGCTGGCGCGAAAAGCCGTCTGGCCCCTAATCCTTCTGGCGCTTCCGCCGATCTTCTATCTCTGGAGTATGTACTCGTCCGGCGGAACTCCCATCCACGTGCCCGGCCTGTGGCCGCATTCCTACTACAACACCCGCTATGGCCTGGCCGCCCTGCCGCTGCTGGCCTTTGCCTCCGCGGCGCTGGTGCTGGCCGTTCCGCCGCGGCTCCGCGCCATTACCGCCGTGCTCGTCATCCTGGCCGGCTCCGTCCACTGGGCCGTCCATCGCCGACCCGAAGCCTGGATCACCTGGGCCGAATCCCGCGCCAATTCCACCGGCCGCCGCGCCTGGACCGCGCAGGCCGCGCAGTATCTGGCCGCCCGTTACCATCCCGGCGTCGGCATCCTGTCCTCCGGCGGCGACGATTTTTTCGGCATCTATCGCAGCGCCGGCATTCCGCTGCGCGAAACCTTCAGCATCGACAACGGCCTGGCCTGGGATGCCGCGCTGGCGCGCCCCGATCTCTATTTCCGCCAGGGATGGGCAGTCGCAGGCAGGGCGACGAACTGGACGACGCCATCCGCCTCTCCGGCCAGTATCAGCTCTCGAACTCACCATCGTCGAAAAGGATGAGCCGGTCATCGCCATTTACCGGCGCATCGGAGGCCCATGAAAATTCCCTTCACCAAGGCGCACGGCGCCAAGAACGATTTCCTGCTCACCTGGCAACGCGGACGCGCCCGAGGACGATCTGCCGGCCCTCGCCCGCGCCATCTGCGACCGCCATACCGGCGTGGGCGCCGATGGCTGGATGCTGGTCGCGCCCGCCCGCGACGCCGACGCCGAAGCCGCCATCCGGCTCTACAACTCCGACGGCAGCACGGCCGAAATTTCCGGCAACGGCACGCGCTGCGCCGCCGCATTGCTGATCCGCCATGGCCTGGCGCCCGGGCGTGGTCCGCATTCGCACCGGCGCGGGCATCAAGACCCTGCGCCTGCTGGCCCGCTCCGAACCTGGAATTTCGAGTTCGAAATGAATATGGGCCGCGCCGAGATGCGCGACCCGCGCCTCGACCTGCCGCTCGCCGCCGGCCCGCGCGAAGTCACCCTGGTCTGGGTGGGCAATCCGCAATGCGCCGTGCCCGTGGACGATTTCGATTTCGACTGGCGCGCGCTGGGCGCCGAAATCGAATCGCATCCGCACTTTCCCGATCGCACCAACGTTTCCTTCGTCAAGCGCGTGGACGCAACACACCATCGATGTGCGCTTCTATGAGCGCGGAGCGGGCGAGACCATGAGTTCCGGCACCGGCTCGACGGGCGCCGCCGTCGCCGCTGTGGCCCGCGGTACAGTGGAATGGCCGGTGTGCGTGCAGACTCCCGCCGGCCCGCTCGAAATCCGTTGCCAGGACGACGATTTACCTGACCGGCCCGGCCGAAATCGTCGCGCGAAGGCGAATTCTTCGTGTGAGAAAATCGCTTTAATCATGCCCGAAGCTCAAATTGCAGTCGCATCGCATCGCACAGGTTCTGGAAGAAAAGATCCGCAGCGCGCACGGCCCGCGTGGGCATCGTCGGGCTGGGCTACGTCGGCCTGCCGCTGGCCGTGGAATTCGCCAAAGCCGGCTTCACCGTCACCGGCATCGACATCAGCGAAGCGAAGACCCGCGCGTCAACGCCGGCGAATCCTACGTCGGCGATATCCCCAGTCCGCCACTCTCGGCCCGCTGGTCGAATCCGGCAAGCTCCGCGCCACCACCGATTTCTCCGCCGTCCTCGATCTGGACACCATCAACATCTGCGTGCCCACGCCGCTGCGCAAGACCAAGGACCCGGACATGAGCTACATCGTCTCGTCCTGCCAGGAGATCGCGCAAGTATTTCCACGCCGGCATGCTGGTGATTCTGGAATCCACCACCTATCCCGGCACCACCGACGAAGTGGTGCTGCCCATGCTCGCGAAATCCGGCCTGGAAGTGGGCACGCGATTTCTTCCTGTGCTTCTCGCCCGAGCGCGTCGACCCCGGCAACCCCAAGTACCAGACCGCCAACATTCCCAAAGTGGTGGGCGGCGTCACCGCCGCCTGCACCGAGATGGGCCGCGCTGTTCTATTCGCAGGCGCTCGAACACGTGGTGCCGGTCAGCTCCACGCAGGTGGCGGAAATGGTGAAGCTGCTCGAAAACACCTTCCGCATGATCAACATCGGCCTGGTGAACGAGATCGCGCTGATGTGCGACCGCATGGGCATCAACGTCTGGGAAGTGATCGACGCCGCCGCCACCAAGCCGTTCGGCTTCATGCCGTTCTATCCCGGCCCCGGCCTGGGCGGCCACTGCATTCCCATCGATCCGTTCTACCTTTCCTGGAAGACCAAGCAGGCCGGCATCGAAGCGCGCTTCATCGAGCTGGCCGGCTACATCAACGGCCAGATGCCGCACTTCGTGGTGGACAAGGTGCAGAACGCGCTGAACGACGCCGGCAAGCCGGTGAAGGGCTCGCGCATCCACGTCATGGGCGTGGCTTACAAGCGCGACATCGACGATATGCGCGAATCGCCCGCGCTGGACGTGATGCTGCTGCTCGCAGCGGCGCGGCGCGCAGCTGACGTATAGCGACCCGCACGTGCCCGTGCTGCGCCTGGACGGCCTGAACCTGCAGGCCTGCCCGGAAGCAGCCGCCGCCGACGCCGATTGCGCCGTCATCATCACCGACCACACCGCCTTCGACTACCGCGCCCTGGTGGAGCGCGCGCCGCTGATCGTGGACACGCGCAACGCCCTGAAGAAATTCGCCTCGCCGAAAATCGTGAGGCTGTAAACTTTCGGCGATCAGCTTTCGAGCGTGTCAGGGACCGCGACACGGCCGTGGAGCAAGCTTTCAGGTTGCCATGCCGGCTTTCAAGCCGGCATACCGGATCCAGCCGGAATGCCGGCAAGGACGCCGGCATGGCCGCCTGAAAGGCGGCTCTACGGGGCCGCTGCTAGAATGAATCCTTGCACTGGCCGATTAGCCGCAATCGGTGGGCAAACCGCGGGATTGCTGATCGTTCGAAACTGGCGGCGTGCATGAAAACCGTCTATCTCAGCCTCGGCTCCAATATCGGCGACCGCGAGGCCAATCTCAATGCCGCCATCCACGCCCTGCCGGCGGCCGGAATCGGCGTGGTCCGCGTCTCGCCCATATACGAAACCGAGCCCGTCGATTACACCAATCAGCGCTGGTTCCTCAACCTCGTGGTCGAGGCCGAAACCGAGCTGATGCCCATGCAACTCCTCGCCCGCACCGCCCGCATCGAGCGCGAGCTGGGCCGCACCCGCGGCATCGCCAAGGGACCGCGCACCATCGATATCGACATCCTCTTCTACGGCAAGGCGGTGGTCCACGCCGCCACCCTCGAAATTCCGCATCCGCGCCTGCGCGGAGCGCCGCTTCGTGCTCGCGCCCCTGGCCGATCTTGCCCCCGACCTCCGCCATCCCGTCACCCGTCAGACCATCCGCGGCCTGCTCGACGCCGCCCCGCCCCAGACCGTCCGCCTGTTACACTCGTAGTTCACAGTGCCCGACCTCCACGCAGCCCTGAAGCGCTACTGGGGCTACGATTCCTTCCGCCCCATGCAGGAGCGCATTATCCAGAGCCTGCTGGCGGGCCGCGACGCCGCCGTGGTCATGCCCACCGGCGGCGGCAAATCGCTGTGCTACCAGTTGCCCGCGCTGGTGCTCGGCCAGACCGTGGTGGTGGTCTCGCCGCTCATCGCGCTCATGCAGGACCAGGTGGCGCAACTCGCCGAAATGGGCATTCCCGCCGCGCTCGCTCAACAGCTCGCAGGCGCCCGACGAGCAGCGCGCGGTCATGCGCGCCGCCGCCCAGGGCGCCTTCCGCCTGCTCTATCTTTCGCCCGAGCGCCTGGCCCGCCCCGACACCGTCGCCTGGCTGGAGCGCGTGCCGCTGGCCTTCTTCGCCATCGACGAAGCCCACTGCATCTCCGAATGGGGCCACGAATTCCGCCCCGAATACCGCCAGCTCAGCCTCGCTGCGCCGCAACTTTCCCGATAAGCCCATCGCCGCCTTCACCGCCAGCGCCACCCGCCGCGTCCGCCACGACATTCTCGAACAGCTCCAGCTCCGCGACCCGCGACAAGTTCATCGCCAGCTTCCATCGCGCCAACCTGCGCTACGTCGCGCATCAATGCGAAAAGGAGCACGCACCGCCGCCTGCTGCTGGCCGCCGCTGCGCGCCTACGCCGGCGAAAGCGTGATCGTCTACGCGCCCACCATCGCCGCGGTGGAGGAGACGGTCGATTTCCTGGGCGGCCACGGCATCGCCGCCGTCCCCTATCACGGCCAGATGGAAACCGCCGCGCGCCGCCGCAACCAGGAGCGCTGGATGAACGACGAAGTGCGCGTGCTGGTGGGCACCATCGCCTTCGGCCTGGGCATCAACAAGCCCGCCGTGCGCGCCGTGATCCACACCTCGCTGCCCAAATCCATCGAGCAGTATTACCAGGAAGCGGGCCGCGCCGGCCGCGACGGCCTGCCGTCCGATTGCGTGCTGCTCTGGCAGCCCAAGGACGCCGGCCTGCTGGCCTATTTCATCGACCAGCTGCAGGATCCCGCCGAGAAGCGAGCGCGCCTGGCAGCGCTACCACGACGTGCGCAACTTCGTCGAAGGCGACCGCTGCCGCCATCTCCAGATCTGCACCCACTTCGGCCAGACTCCGAAATGGCAGCGCTGCGAAATCGTGCGACGTCTGCGGCAGCCTGCCGGATTGGCTCGAAGCGCCTCCGCCCGCCGAGACCGCGCCGAAAAAGAAGAAAGCGCAAGAGCGCGCAGCCGCCAGCGTGGGGCAGGCGGTTTCGCCTGCCAAGCCCAGCGATCGGTTGGCCGGCGAAACCGCCCGGCCCACACGCCGCCGCGCGCACGCCGCCTCCGCCCGCCGCCGCGCCGGACGTCGATCTCGATCTGCTGGCGTTCTTCAAGGAATGGCGCCGCCGCACCGCCGAGCGCGCCGCCGTGCCCGCCTACATCGTGCTCAGCGATGCCGCGCTGGCCGATCTCTGCCGCAAACAGACCCGCGAATCTGCGCGAGCTGCTGGCCGTCAGCGGCTTCGGCGAGCGCAAGGCGGAGCTGTACGGCGCGCGAAATCTTCGCCGCCTTCGAGGCCTTCCGCAACGGCGCCCGCGCCGCCGCCCGCAAAGCCGACGCAGGTCTCCCCCGCCGAGGAGACCATCCGCCTGCTGGCGGAAGGCAAGAGCTTCGACGAGATCGCCGCAGATCCGCGGCCGCCAGGTCTCCACCGTGGTCAACATGGTGGCCGACCTGGTGGAAAGAGGCCGCCTGGAATACCGCATGGAATGGGTGGGAGAAGCCGCCCACGACCAGATCGCAGCCGCCATCTCCCGCCTGGGCTCGCAATGGCTGAAGCCGCTGCGCGAAGCCCTGCCCGCCGAGATCACCTACGAGCAGATCCGCCTGGTGGTGGCGTACGCGCGCGCGGCGGAATCTGCAATTCCCCAGCCGGACCCGGAATAGGATACACTTTTCCCCAGCATGTTTCCGCAACCGGGCAGGCTGTTCCCGCAATTCGGCTCACGGGAGAGGATCGACAGCCTGGTCGGGCCGGAGATCACCAGGCCCATTCACAAGGGACGCATCATCGAAGCGCGGGTTTCCTTCTGGCTGGCGGTTGCCCTGGTGATTGCAGGCGTTGGCATCTTGATCTGGGCCGTGATCGGCGGCTCCGACTTGAGATCAAGCAAGTTCATCGGGGGGCTTCTTGTGAATGTGTTCGGCGGCTTCGTCTTGAAGCTGCACCGCAATGCGGATGCGGAACTTTCGATCGCCGTTCGGGATAACGAACGGCAAGAGCTGATCCGCGGCATCCAGGATCCGGTGAAAAGGGATCAGGCGATTCTGGACTACCTGCAATCGCTCCAGAAAAAAAGCTGGTTCAAACGCGTGTTCGGGCAGTAGTTCTATGCGCCGATGCCCGGCAAAACGATCTCTTTCAGCGGTGTCCCGTTTTCGTCCGCGATGATCAGCTTCCTGTTTCTCTTCGCCTCGTTAGCGGCGATCTTCAGAATGCCGAACGCGTACCGGAACAACTCCTTCATGGAGATGCCGAGATCGTTCGCCAGGGTTTTCACCTCGAGGGCCACCGACGGCGATACATTAAAGTTCAGCCTCACCGTTTCCGGGCTGGATAGGGCGGGCTGAGACATCACCGGCGCGGCTACTGGAGGCATCCCTTCTCTGGAGATCCACCACATATCGCCAGGATTCGGAAGCTGCGGTGTTGGTTCTGTCGACATTTCCATCTCCTGTCTACACCTATCTTACACCTTTTATACACCAAACGGACGTAATTTATACACCGCAGAGGACGTCGAGATGTCATGACGTGGACTGACCCGCCGGTCAGATGAACATTTCTTCGTCTTGCGTGGCGGAATCGACGGTGGGGCGCCGCTGGCCTTTGGTCAAGGCGGATAGCACGGCCGAAATTCCCGCCGCAATCCCGGTGACTTCGCGCGCCGGCCGCGTCACCGCGCGTTTCACCGTGCCGATGGCATCCACGGTGGTCTCCACCGTCTGGTCGATCTGCTCCAGGCGCGTGCGCGCGCGCTCGCCGGCATCCGAGAGCAGGCCGCCCAGCCGCTCCACCTGCTTGCGGCCTTCGCGCGCCACTTCCCGCGCTTCGGCGGAAATCTGCGCCACCAGCGGCCGCGACTCCTCCACCAGTTGATGGCTGGAAGCCAGCAGCAGCGCCAGTTGGTCCGCCACCGGCCCGAATTTCTCCACCGCGGGGCCGATTTTCTCAATCGCCGGCCCGGCCTGCTCCGAGAAGCGGTCCGATCTTTTCCATGGCCGCGCCGCCGCTTGCCACCAGCGGTGCGGCTTGCTCGGCCAACTCCTCGATTTTTTTCTGCATGGCGCGGGCGGCGCGCAAGCGTCGCCGCCCCGATGAGCGCCTGGACAATAAACGCCAGGCACGCCAATCCTACCGCAACCGCAATAAAGATACGAAAAACGTCATCGGACATCGGGCGAATCTTCTCCGGTACTGCTTACGGCTGCACCGGTCCCTCGGCTGGCGGCGGGGTTTCGCGGTTCACCGTCTCGCGGTAAGCCTGCCGGCCGGCCTGCATCGCGTCCGCCAGGTTTTCCTTCTGGCGGTTCAAAGCTTCCTTACCCTTGTCCACCCACTCGGAGGCCGACTGCTTGAACTCCGAGCTCCGCTGTTTGACGAAGTCCGATCCCTCATTGGCCTTATCTATGATGATCTTCCGGGTCTCTTCCCCGGCTTTCGGCGCAAAAAGTAGGCCGATTCCCACACCTACGCCCAATCCTAATAAGAAGCTGGATAATCCGTTCTTGTCCATGTCCATGTGATCCTCCTGCGAGCGACGCTACATCACTATTTACGCCATTTTCAGTATACTCCGCATAGGGAGCCAACGATGGAAGAACGGAAAGCCCGCCTGCTCGAGGCCGAAGCGCTGTGGGCGTATGCGCTCAAAGCCCTGGGCGCCCGCGCCCATTCGGCTGGAGAATTGCGCGAGAAACTCCGCCGCCGCGCGGCCCGCGCCGCCGACATGGACGAAATTCTGGCCCGCCTGAAGCAGGCCGGATACCTCGACGACCGCCGCTTCGCCGAGAGCTTCGCCTCCGCCCGCCTGGCCAACGACCGCTTCGGCCGCACCCGCGTCCTCCAGGACCTGCGCCAGCACCGCATCGCCCCCGCGCTGGCCGAGCGCACCGTGAGCCAGGTTTATGAAAACGTGGACGAGCAGGCGCTCATCGAAGCCTGGATCCGCCACAAATACCGCCGCGAGCCCCGCGAAGGCCTGTTCCAGGACGAAAAGGACATGGCCTCCGCCTACCGCCGCCTGCTCCACGCCGGCTTCCGCACCGGTGAAATCCTTCGCGCCCTGAAACGCTTCGCCAAGAACCCGGAGCTGCTGGACAGCTTCGAGCCGCCGGCGGAGCAAGAGGGGAAGGACTGGGACCCTCTTAGGGAACGCGGAAGGCGCGGCGGACAGTTCCAGGGTCTCGCGGCAGAAGGGGCTCTGGCTCCGCGCCGCGCTCCGCGTACGCCGCGCCCGCGATCTAATGCTGACCCCTAATCCCTATTCCACCACCGCCGCCCGGTTCACCAACTCCCCGATCTCCGGCACCCGGATGGTCACCATGTCTCCCGCCGCCAGCGCCGCGCCTTCGGGCATGATGATTCCGGTGCCGGTCAGCATCACCGTTCCCGCCGGCACGCGGTTGGCGCGTCTCAGGAATTCGATCAGCGTTTCGATCCGCCGGTGCAGCCGCTCGGTGGAAACGCTGCCCGAAAACAGCTCCCGGCCCTCCCGCGTCACCGTACAGGTCATCTCCAGCCGGTACGGATCGGGCAGCTCGTCCGCCGTCACCATCACCGGCCCCAGCGCGCAACAGCCGTCGTAGATCTTCGATTGCGGCAGGTACAGCGGGTTTTCGCGCTCGATATCCCAGGCCGAAACGTCGTTGGCCAGCGTGTACGCCTCGATGCGCCCGCCGCGCCCCAGCACCACGCCCAACTCCGGCTCCGCCGCCGTGAAACGCGAATCCGGCCGGATGCCGATGGCCTGCCCCGTGCCCACGCAGACTCGCGCCGTGCCCTTGAAGAAAATCTCCGGCCGCGCGCCCCGGTAGACGTCCGCGTACATGCCCTGCACGGTGCCGTGCTCGGCGTCGCGGAACGTGGCGCTGGCTTCGTAGGTGCACCCGCACGCCCACACTTCCGGCGGATGGATGGGCAGCAGCGGCGGCATTGCCTCGGCGTGGCGGCTGGCCAGTTGCGCCGCCATCCGCGCCAGCGGCTCGCCCTGCGCCGCCGCCCGCCGGATCAGGTCGAGCGTGCTGTGCACCGGAATCGGCCGCGCCAGCCCGCCCTCGAATACCGCGGCAATCACCGCCCCTTCGGATTTGACTTGTCCAAGTTGCATAAGAAGAATTCAGACGTGGGTTCCAATCCAAGACCGTCCGACTCACGCCGGCGGCTCCGATTGCTGCCGCCACCGTAAGGGAGCGCTGCATCTAGTATTTCAGATACACCGTCTTGTAATCGCTATAAAATTCCAGCGCCGCCGGGCCCTGCTCCTTCGGCCCGAAGCTGGATTCCTTGGTGCCGCCGAACGGCAGTTGGTATTCCACGCCCGCGCTCGGCAGGTTCACCGTCAGCAGGCCCGCCTCGGCGCGGTAAATATATTCGAACGCGCGCGACAGGTTGCTGGTCTGAATGGACGACGAAAGCCCGAACGGAATGGCGTTGGCGATGCGCATGGCGTCGTCGAAATCCCGCGCCCGCATCATCGCCAGCACCGGCCCGAAAATCTCTTCGCGCGCGATGGCGTGGTCCTCGGCCACGTCGGCGAACACCGTGGGCGCCACGAAGTAGCCCTTGGCGAGCCCGTTCGTCCGTCAGCCGCCGGCCGCCGCACTTCGGCTCGCCCGATTCCTTCCGCGCCGATCTCGATGTACCGCAGCACCGTCTCCATCTGCCCCTGGTCCACGCACGGCCCGATGTCGACGCCCGGCTGCATGCCGTCCCCGACCTTCAGCCGCCGCGTCCGCTCCACCACCGCCGCCACAAAACGGTCGTAGATCGCCGTCCTCCACAATGGCGCGGCTGGTGGCCGTGCATTTCTGGCCGGTGGAAAAGAACGCCGCGTTGACCACGTTCTCCACGGCCCGTTCGAAATCGGCGTCCGCCAGCACGATGGTGGGGTTCTTTCCGCCCATCTCCAGTTGAATCCGCAGCCGCCGCTTGGAAGCTTCCCCGTGCAGCCAGTTGCCGGTCTCGCAGGACCCGGTGAAGGAGACCGCGCGCAGCGGCGCGGCATTGATCAGAGCCTTCCCCAATTCGCCGCCCGGTCCGGCCACGAAATTCACCACGCCCTTGGGCACGCCCGCTTCGTGCAGCGCCTCGACGATCCGCCACGCGCTCAGCGGCGCTGCCGAAGCCGGCTTCAGCACCGCCGTGTTGCCGCAAATCAGCGCCGGCGCCAGCTTCCACGCCGGAATCGCGCTGGGGAAATTCCACGGCGTGATCAGCCCCACCACCCCGATCGGCTTGCGCAGCGCGAACATGTGCACGCGCTCGCGCTCCGACGGCACCAGCATGCCCGGCATGCGCGCGCCCTCGGCCGCGAAGTAGCGCAGGATATTGATGGAGCGGCGCACCTCGCCCTTCGCCTCCGGCAGCGTCTTGCCTTCCTCGCGCGTCATGTCCGCCGCCATCTGGTCGAAGCGCCCGTCCATGATGTCGGCCGCCTTATACAGAATGTTGCCGCGCGCCGGCCCGGCCATGCCCGACCACCCCGGCAGCGCCGCCGCTGCAGCCGCCGCCGCATCCTCTATGTCCTGCGCCGTGCCCTTCACAAAGCAGCCGGCCACGTCGTCCGTGTTGGCGGGGTTGCGGTCCGCAAACGTGTCCGCGCCCTTCACCCACTCGCCGTTGATGTAGTTCGCAAAGATGGTTGTCATTTCCGTAGAGGTTCGTGCTCCTCTCGGGAACCACGGTGTGACCGTGTTGCCGAATTTTTGGACGAGGCCCCTCCGCCCCGGGCGGCATGCGGACCTGCAAGGCTTCGGTTGGCAGATAGTTGGGGTCGCGCCGGAAACCCGCCAGCCGGGCCACGATGTTGTCGGGAAAACGCTGGATCAGCGCGTTGTAGTGCTCCAGCATTTCGTTATAGCGCCGCCGCTCGACGGCGATGCGGTTTTCCGCGTCCGAAAGCCTCTCCACCACTTCTTCCGATTTCGGCCGCGGCAGCTTCTCCAGCGCCGCCGAAAGCGCGCTGTTGGCGCGAATCTTGGCGGCGGGCGCGGCCGCCGCCTCGATCGCCCCGGCCGCGCGCAGCAGTTCTTCGCGCGCCGCGGCCTCGCGCCCGCCCTTCGCAGCCGGCGGGATCAGCTTCGCCACCAGGTCCGCCCGCGCTTGCATCGCTAGGTCCACCTGCGCCCATTCCGTCCCGATGCCCTCCTGCTGCTCGGTCAGCCGCGCCCGCACCGCGCTATACTCGCCCCACGCCGCCAGCGCGAGCGCGAGCAGCAGCAGATTGACCAGGAGCACAGTGCGCACTCGGTCTCCTACTTCTCCAACCGGTCCACCGCGTCCACCACCACTTCGATGCTTTTCAGGTAGGCGTCCAGCAGGCTCACCGGATCCACTTCCCGCGGCTTGACTTTCTCCTCGCGAATATCCAGCAGGCGCTCGAAGGGCAGCGCCTCGGCCCCGAGCAGCGCCGCCACCGCCTGCACCACTTCACGCTTGCGGGTGGGCGGCTCCACGGCATGCAGCGCCAGCGCGTGCCGGAAGAGCACGCAAAAAGTGGAAACCGAATCCGCCAGGAGGCGCCGCAACTGGTCCGGCTCGCTCAGCATGCCCGCCGCCTTCTGCCGCAGCCGCAACAGCTTGGCCCGCAGGTCGTGCTCCACCTGCGCGCGGTAGAAGGAATCGTCCACCACCAGCGGCGCGATCACGTCCTTGCCGAACAGCAGGCGGTGGTGCTTCTGAATATCGTGGAATTCAATGGCGAAGCAGTCGGTGGAATTGGCCACTTCGCTCTCGGTGAGCAGCAGCGGCGACGGGCTGCCCTGCTCCCGCCACCAGCGGAAAATGGCCTCGCTCGCGGCCAGTTCCCGGCGTGTGATTTCGCGCAGCACGCACAGCACGTTGTAATCGGAGAATTTGGGATGGTGGTCGCCGGACGCCGCCGATCCGTACAGCACCACCGCCACCAGCCGTTCGCCGAAGGCCTGCTGCAGTTTCTCCACCAGCTGTTTCAGCAACTGCTCCGTGTTCCGCATCACCAGTCGCTTGAAGCGCCTCCGCCCCCGAAATCGCCGCCACCGAACCCGCCGAAACTGTCGCCCGAATCGTAACCGCCGAACCCGCCGCTCGACCGTCCGCCCCAACTGGAGCGCCCCATCATGTTCCCCAAAATCAGCCAGGGCAGGATTCCGCCGCCGCCCCCTCCGCCATACCCGCGGGGAGCGCCGGAAGAGAGCAGCCAGACCAGCAGCAGCCCGCCGCCCACCAGCACCGGCCACGGCAGCCAGTCTCCCGTCTCCGGCCGCGTTTTCCGCGGCAGGGTGGCATCGATTTTGACGTCGCCGCGCTTTGGCCACCGTCTGCCCGATGGTTTCCGCCGCGGCCATCAGCGCCTCGCCGTATTGCCCGCGCCGCAGGGCCGGGCGCATTTCACTCAAAATCGTTGCCCGTCAGCGAATCCGGCAGCACCGATTCCAGCCCCGATCCCACTTCCAGCCGCGAGCGCCGGTCCTGAATGGCCAGCAGCAGCAGGATGCCGTCGTTCTGCCCCTTTTGTCCCACGCCCCACGCGCGCGCCAGTTCGTAGGCCACGTCCTCGATCGGCTCGCCTTCAAGCGAAGGAACGGTCACCAGCGCGATCTGCGCGTGCGTGGCGCGCTCCACCGCCGCGCCATAATTCTCCAATTGGCTGCGGCTGGCCGGGTCGATGACGTTGGCGAAATCGCTCACGTATCCCTGCGGCTTGTATGCCGTCCAATCCACGGCCCACGCTGCCGCGGCGCATACCAGCAGCCCCACGGCAAACCCGCGCCAATTCTTCATTGATTTTTCAGTGTAGCGCAAGGGGGGCCGGGGGCCGGGGATCAGGGGCCGGGGAGGAGCGCGGTATCGAGCGCGTGCGCGTTGTTCTGTTTGCGGGATGCCCCGGCCGACGGGCCGGTGAATGACGCCGGGCGCGTCCCCGGCCCTGGCCCCCGGCCCCCGGCCCCTAAGCGGTACGATGGTCCTTCATGCCCGAACCCTCGCTCTTTTCTCTCGACGGCGAAGTGGCCCTGGTGATCGGGGGCGGCGGGGTGCTGGCGGGCGCCATGGCGGAAGGACTGGCCGAGGCCGGCGCCCGCATCGCCATCGCCGGGCGCACCCGCGAGCACGCCGAAGCCCGCGCATTGCGCGTCGCCGACTCAGGGCCATGACGCCGCCGGCTTCCAGTGCGATGCCACCCGCAAAGCCGATCTCGAAAGCCTGCGCGAGGCCGTGCTCGAGCGCTTCGGGGCCGGGTCGATATCCTCATCAACGCCGCCGGCGTCAACTCCGCCACGCCGTTTTTCGACATTACCGAAGAGGAGTGGCAACGCATCCTCGATATCGACCTGAAGAGCGTTTTCCTCGCCTGCCAGGTTTTCGGTAAGGCCATGGTGGATGCCGGCCGCGGCGGGTCCATCATCAATCTCAGCTCGGCATCTTCCGGCCCGCCGCTCTCCAAGGTTTTCACCTACAGCATCGCCAAGGCCGGCGTCAACCAGATCACGCACTTCCTGGCGCGGGAGTTGGCGCCCCACAACATCCGCGTCAACGCCATCCTCCCGGGCTTCTTTCCCGCCGAGCAGAACCGCCGGGTGCTTACGCCCGAACGCGTGGCCAGCATCCTCGGCCACACGCCCATGGGCCGCTTCGGCGAAGCCGCCGAACTGGTGGGCGCAACCGTCTATCTGGCTTCCCGCCGCGCTTCCGGCTTCGTCACCGGCGCAATCCTGAACGTGGACGGCGGTTTCATGGCAATGTCGATTTGACCTGCACCAAACAGAGCCGCGACCGTAAGGGAGCGTACTCATGAGCTGCGCGCACCGCTCCCTCACGGCCGCGGCTCCGAACGAAGGCGCATAAATGTCCCGCCGCTGGCTCGCCGTCATCTGGGCGTGCGCGCTGGCCCGCCTGCTCTTCTACGCCGCCATGCTGCCGCTGTGGGAAGGGTACGACGAATGGTCGCACTTCTCCGTGGTGCGCGCCGTAGCTTCCGGCCAACTGCTGCCCCCGCGCGACGCCCCCGTCCCGCCCGATGTCCAGGCCTCTCTCCGGGCCGTGCCCGTCCCCTGGGAACTGCGCTATCTTCCTCCGCCCGCGCAATCGCACGATGATTTCTGGCGCCACGGCGGTTCCCCGACCCCGGGCCCCTGGCCCCCGGCCCCCAGGCTGACGGCGTACGAATCCCTGCAAGCTCCCCTCTACTACTGGCTGATGGCGCCCGTGCTGCGCATGGTGGGCGGCTGCTCGCTGGCTACCCAGGTGCTCACCCTGCGCTTCGCCGCGGTGCTGATTGCGTCTTTCACCATCCCGCTCATCTTCGCCCTGGCGCTCGCAATCTTCGCCGACGCCCGGCTGGCGCTCGGCTGCGCCGCCGTGGCTGCCCTCATGCCGGGATTCGCCTTCGATGTCGCCCGTGTCGCCAACGCCTGCCTCGCCGTCCTCCTCTTCACCGCATTTCTTTTGCTCGCCGCAAGGCGGAAGACCGGAGTGGGGCAGACCGTCGTTTTTCGCGGTCTGCCAACCTGGCTAGCCGCCGGTGTCATCCTCGGCCTCGGCCTGCTCACCAAGGCCTATTTTCTGGCGGCGCTGGTGGCCGCGCTATGGATTCCCCGCGCCGCGCTGGTGGGCCTGGCGATTTCCGGCTGGTGGTATGCCCGCAATCTCCTGACCACCGGAACCCTCACCGGCCTCAGCGAATCCGTGATGCTGCGCCACACCGGCCCCGGCGTGCTGCTTCACAATGCCTTCGCCCTTCCCTGGCGAACCGCCATCGATTCCATCCTGCTTTCGCACCTTTACTTCGGCGGCTGGAGCTCGCTGACGGTCCGCTCCTGGATGTACCACGTCTTTTATGTGGTGACCCTCGCCGCCGCCGTGGGCTGCCTGTTCGCGCTCCGCGGCAACCCGCGCCTGCTGCGCCTGGCGATTGTGTACGCCGCCTTCTGGCTGGGCCAGCTTTACAACGTGGTGCTGATTTACTCCAGCAAGGGCGTGCCCACTTCCATGGGCTGGTATCTCTACGCGGTAATCGGCGCGGAAGTGGTGCTGGCGGTGGGCGGCCTGCGGCGCATCCTCGGCTTATGGGCGCCGGCGGTGGGCGCGGCGCTGTTCGCCCTGCTCGATCTCTACGCCACCCACTTCGTGGCCATTCCCTATTACACCGGCTTCATTCGCCACCGGCCGAATGGCGCGCTCGAATCGCTGCACCTTTCGGCCATCCGTCCCGGCCTGATGTTCACGCGGCTGGCCGCCTTCAAAGCGCCGCTGGTTTCGCCGGGGGTCATGATCGCGCTCTGGGCGCTGTACCTGGCCGCCACCGTGGCCGCCGTGGCGGCGTGCATCCGGTTCGCCCTCTACCCGCACCCTGAAAAACAATAGCCCGCAGTGCCGCGCGCCTCTACACCTTCTCCGGCACCACGAACGGCTTGCGGTATTCGCGCGTGAACATGCGGTTGGCTTCGGCGTCGCCCTTGCACGGAATAGGTGGCTTCGTCGAAATGCAGGGTGCGGCCCAGCCGGTAGGAGATGTTGGCCAGGTGCACCAGCGCTGGTGGAGATGGCGCCTTCTTCGATCTCGGCGTGCAGCGATTCGCGCTTGCGGCTGCGCACCGCCTCGATGAAGTTCAAATAGTGGTCGCCGCCGGCCTTGCCCTGCGGCCCCGGCTCTTCCGGCCACCCGCCCTTGGGGTCCTTCGTGCCCAGCCAGGTCTTGTATGACGCGTAGCTGTCCACGGCCAGGTAGCCCTTGGAGCCGTAGAAGAGGTTGCCGATGGCGTTGTTGCCGCGCTCGCGGATGGTGGCTTCGCGGTTCGACATCCAGTGGCGCACTTCGAACTCCATCATCTTGCGCTTGCCGTTGTCGTCGAATTCGAAGGCGCAGTTCAGCGTGTTGGGCGTCTCCTGGTCGTCGTCGAACATGAAGTGGCCGCCCATGGCGCTGACCTTCATCGGGATACTTCACGCCCAGGCCCCAGCGCGCGATGTCCACCTCGTGGATGCCCTGGTTGCCCAGGTCGCCGTTGCCGGTGTCCCAGAACCAGTGCCAGTTGTAGTGGAAGCGGTTCTTGCGTGAACTGGTGCATGGGCGCAGGGCCGGTCCACAGGTCGTAATCCACGCCGGCGGGCACCGGCTCGACGGGCGTGCGGCCGATGGTGTCGCGCCACTTGAAGCACAGCCCGCGCGCCAGGTAGACGTCGCCGATCAGCCCCTCGCGCATCTTCTGCACGGCTTCCTGCACCGCCACCGAGGAGCGGATCTGGCTGCCCTGCTGCACCATGCGGTTGTACTTGCGCGCCGCCGCCACAATCTGTTTGCGCTTCGAAAATATTGTGCGAGCACGGCTTTTCCACGTACACGTCCTTGCCCGCCTGGCAGCGCCCAGATGGTCATCAGCGTGTGCCAGTGGTTGGGCGTGGCGATGGAGATCGCGTCGATGGATTTGTCTTCCAGCAGCTTGCGGATGTCCGTGTAGGTTTGCGGCTTGGGCTTGCCCAGGCTTTCGAGTCTGTTTCAGCCCGTTGGCGACGTGCGAATCGTCCACATCGCAGATCGCCGCGATCTCCACATTGTCCAGGTTGCTGTAGCCGCGGATGTGGTCCCGGCCGCGGCCGCCGATGCCGATGCAGGCAACGCGCACCGGTCGCTGGCCGCGCCGAACGCGGAAGAAGCGGCGCCCAGAGCCGCCGCCGAACCCATCAAGAACTGCCGTCGATCCATGGGAACTCCTTCAGGCTTAGATTTCCTTACTGTATAATAATCCGGATCCGCAGGGGTTGGAGGCGAAAGGTCAGCTCACCACGTTGACCGGTTTGCCCGCCAGGAACGCGGCCGGGTTGTCCACCGCCAGTTGCATCAGGCGCGCCCGCGCCTCGCCGCTCCTGCCCGTGGGGATTCCGCGCGCTCCGCACGGATGCCGGCACGAATGCCGGCATGGCCGGCTGGAAGCCGGCGCTACGGGAAATCGTGCATCGCCACGCGCATGCCTTCGCGCGGCGCGGCGGCGGCGGCGGCATAGCCGGGCGCGGCGTCCAGCTCCGCAATCGTCCACGGCCCGACGATCTCCGTGCCGGCCGCGTAGATCCCGATGCCGCGCGCTTTCACCACGGCCTCGATGCGCGTCCAGCGGCGGAAAAAATCCGGCTCGCTCTCCACCTCCGCCGCCTGGGACGGCGGAAAGAAGCGCTCCGCCAAAGCGGCGTATTCGGGCATGGGGCGGATCCATTCCACGTCCACGCCGACTTCCACCTCCAGCGCCACGGCCACCAGCGCCATTTCGTGCGAGTGAGACAGGTTGAATTTCAGGTGCGGCGCGGCGGGCAGAAACGGCTTGCCCATCTCCGCGACGGCGAAGTCCAGGCGGGCGTCCGTCATTCCGCCGAGGATTGCACGCAGAGCGGCGTGCGAGCGCAGGTAGCGCCGCCGCAGGTCGGGGGTGGCGAAGCGCGCCGCGCGCGCCGCTTCCCCCGCGGTAGGCTCCGGCGTTTCCGCCGCGTCCAGCCGCACGCGCCAGACATGGATTTCGCCTTCGTTCACGCCGCGTCGGCCTCCAGCGCGCGACGAAACTCCGCCGCGCTCTCGCGCCAATAAAAGTGGCCGCCGGCGAACAGGCGCACGGCGAACGAAGCGGTGGTCTCGCCGGCGCCAGGCTTCCAGGTGATGCGGCAGAATGTCGGGATCGCCGCTGCCGCCATAGGCGCGGATGGGGCAGGCGAGCGGAGCGTCGTCCCGGTAGGCGTAGTAGCTGTAGAGATTGGTGTCCGCCCGCAGCGCCGGCAGCACCGCGCCGGCCAGCTCCGGGGCGATGTTGAGCTGCTCCAGCAATTCGCCGTCTGATGCCGGCGGCGGCGGCACGTGGCCGCGGCGGAACTGCGGCGCGCGCGCGGCCGAGGCGATCAGGATGCGCGGCAGCGGCAGGCCGCGCCGCCGCAGCGCCCGCGCCAGCTCGAACGCCACCACCGCGCCCATGCTGTGGCCGAAGAACGCAAAACGGCTCGGCGGCGTACGGCTCGATGGCCGCGGCCAGTGCTTCCACCAGCGGCTCCATGCGCTCGAAGGGCGCTTCCAGCAAGGCGCGATTCGCGGCCGGGCAGGCGCACCGGGATGTGGGGCAGATCGAGCGCCTGTCCCGCGAGCGTGCCGCCGCCCGCGTGCGGGAACCAGAACAGGCGGGGCGCGGAGACCCGATCGATTCCCGGGAACCACGCCGCCGCGTGCGCCCGCTGGCGCAGCCGCAGCCCGAGCAGCCGCCGTTTTTCGGGCGAGAGGGCCGATAACCCTTTATCAGAGCCGCGACCGTCGGGGAGCGGTTCATTCGGGCTCTCTGTGTCGCTCCCTGACGGTCGCGGCTCTGGTTCAGGCCTGCGTAGACATTCCTCCAGCAGCTTTTCGAACGGCTCTACGCTCAGGTGGCTGCGTAGTCGAGCGCGGCCCGCCGCGATGCCCGTGCGATCTCTTCGTAATGGGCGCGTTCCGTAAGCAGCCGCGCCAGCGCCTCGCGCCACGGGCCGATATCCTGCGGCGGCACTTCCGCCACCGGCACCATCTGCTCGTCCACCTCCGGCCGGTATCGTTCGATGCGGCTGCACCGGCAGCAGATAGGGCACGCCCATCTTGGCCTCCGGGATGCCGCCCACGTTCGCGGCCATCACCGGCACGCCGCGCAGCATGGCCTCCAGCACGATGCGCGAACGCGCCTCGGCCCACAGCGAAGGCACCAGCAGCACGCGCGTGCGGGCGAACAGCAGGTTGATATCGTCCACCGGGTGGAGCAGGCGCACGTTGGGCCGCGCCGCGCAGCGCGGCGCGGTCGCGCCGGTTGGTGCCCCAGCCGGTCACGGCGGCGAACGCGGTTGCGGGGAACGCATCGGCCAGCGCCAGGAAGATGTCGATGCCTTTTACCGCGCAGGGGTTGACCATGGTGACGAACTCGTTGTCGAAGCGCCCCAGCTCCGGCCATGCCTCCGGCTCCAGCAGCGAGATGGGCACGTGCACGGCATCGATGCGCGGCATAGCGGCGGCAGTAATCGGCCACGTATTGGCTGACGCCCACCACGCGGTCGCAGGCGCGAATGCGGGCGGTTTTGGCTTCGCTCGGAAAGGCGCAATCGGGGCCGAACGGAAGGGCCAGGGTGGCCCGCGCCAGGTAGACGACGCGCGCGCGCGGGCTGCCGCAGCGCCGCTTCCAGCAGAAGCTGCGCGGGATCGTCGGTGGAAGCCAGGATCACGTCCGGGTGGAATTCCTCCGCCTGCGCGGCGAAGTAGGCGCGCGGGTTGGCGTTCGTGACCACGTGCACGTCCACGCCGTTGCGCGCGAAGCGCACCACGCCGGCCGCTGCTTCCGGCGCAACGCCGCGGGCCGCCAGTTCCGCCAGGTACTGCCGCTCTTCGCGCTCTCCGAAGACGCTGATGCGCGCCACCGCGCGGCATTCGTGCCCGCGCGCGGCCAGCGCTTCCATCAGCAGGCGGTTGGATTTATCGCCGCCGCCGTGGGCCGGATAGTAGAGCGAATTTTGCGCCAGCAGGATGCGCATGGGTCACGTAGCAATGGCGCGCAGTGCGTTTCAGGCGGTTGCTGGCCGCAGGCCGTTGCCGCGCAGGAGCGCGCGCTTCTCCGGGCGTAGAGCGGATTTCGCATCGGTGCGCGCTACGATCCTCCGGCGGCGCGCTCGCGCGGCGCGTCTCGGCGAAGCGATCGAGGTCGGCCAGGCCAGGAAACGCGCTCCGATAGCTCGCCGGCGCATCCAGCCCGCTCGACGAACGCCAGCGCCGCCGCGCGCGAGGCCGCCGATTCGCGCTCGTACGCGGCGCGATCGCCAGCAGCTCTTCGCATGGCCTCCACCCACGGCGCGATGTCGTTCTCGCGGCACCACCGGCTGCGGCATGGCGTGCTCGTCGAACACCGGCAGGTAGCGCTCGATGGTGCGCACCGGAATCACGTAGCCGGTGCCGCGCTTGGCTTCGTGCAGTCCGCCGGAATCGCTGGCCACCACCGGGATGCCGCGCAGCATGGCCTCCATCACGATCAGGCCGAAGCCTTCGTACCACAGCGAGGGCATCAGCAGCATGCGCGTCTGCGCCAGCAGTTCGTCGATCTGGCGCGCGTTGGGCGAGCAGGCGGACGTTGGGCAGGCGCGCCAGCGCGCGCGCGGTCCTCCGCGGTGGTGCCCCATCCCGGCACGGCGGCGAACGGCGCGCGCGGGCAGGCGCTCGGCCAGGCGCAGAAAAATAGCGATGCCCTTCACCGCGCAGGGATTGATCATGGTGACGAGCGCCGCGCTCGAAGTTGCCGAAATTGCGGGAACGGGCCGGGGCCGTAAATGGGCGGATGAATCACCAGCGGCGCGGCCGGCCCAGAGTCGCGCTCGATATATTCCGCCATGTGCCGGCCGATGGCGACGATGCCGGCCGACGCGCGCCACCAGTTCGGCGGCGTGCGGGTCGGGATTCCAGCTGGCCGGGCCGAAGGGAAAAAACTGCGGCGTGTGCGCCAGGTAGACCACGCGCCCCGGCGCCGCGTGGTGCGCTTCGCGCAGCAGGCCGTGGCCGAGGTCCTCGGAGGAGACCAGCACCCAATCGGGCTGGAATTCGCGGATCTCGCGCCGCAGCGTCTGCACGCGGCGCGCCGGGTCCTCCACCGGCAGCACCGCGATGGAAGGGTGGATGCGCCAGTTCGGCGGCGGGCGCGGACGGGCCGCAGACCACGCGGCAGCTGGTGGCCGGCGCGCGCCAGGTGATCCAGCCAGATCGAGATTGCTGCGCGTGGCTCCGCCGCGCGGCGGCGCGTAGGAGGCGTTGGCCGTCAGCAGGATGCGCATCGGTCAGGACGTGCATCCTGCTCTTCGGCCAGCAGCGCGCGCACTTCGTCGTCGGACAGCCGTTCCAGCTCCGCGCAGCAGGTCCTGGTAGTCGCCGCCCGCCTGCTCGATTTCCTTCAGCTCGACGGCCTTGGCCAGCTCGGCCACGGTGAATTCGCCGCTGTAGACCACTTCGAGCGAGAGCTCCACGCCGTAGATCTGGCGCACGCGCGAGAGCAGTTGCACGGCCAGCAGCGAATGGCCGCCCAGCTCGAAGAAATTTTCGATGGGGCCCGACCGCGGGGACGTTCAGCAGGTCCGCCCAAAGCTCGGCGAGCTGGCGCTCCAGGCGGTGCGCGGCTGGATCGGCGCGGCGCCGGCGCGGGTTTTCCGGAGGCCGCGCGAACGCGCTCGAGCACCGCCTCGGGAGTGCGCAGGGCGGTGGCGATCCTGACGTAATCCGGGACCGCCCGTTTACGCTCGCGGCTCTGCTGCGCGGGGTGGTGGCGCCGCCGCCTGCCGCTCCACCCGGTACCGGACGGCCGCGGCCGCTTCGGCGCTCAGAAATCCGGCGGGCGCCATGCCGGTGGATTCCAGGAACAGCGCCGCCGGCCGGTTGCGCTGGTCCGGCCACGAACGGAATCTCCACGCGCGCCAGGCCGCGCTCGCGGGCGATTTCGCCCAGCCGCGCCACCATGCGGTGCTCCACGCCGCGGCCCAGCGCGCGGCAGCTCAGCAGGAACGTATCCACCGCCAGCGCGTCCGCGGCTCGAGCGGAAGATCATCACGCCGGAGAGGCCGTAGTCGCCGAAGCGGTCGCCCACCTCGACGGCGAGGCATTTCGGAATCGAGCGCGCGCGATTTCGGCCTCGTTGCGCCGCGCCAGCGTGGCGTTCATCTGGTTGGTGCGCTGGGTGAGCTGCGCCACGCGCGCGACTTCGCGCGGCGGCCATCGGCGCGAATGCGAACTTCGCAGGCGCAGCGAGGCCAGAAACTCTTCCAGGCTGCCGGCGGCGCGGCCGGCGCGCGCGCGCTCCGCGTGCTGCGCGTAGAATTGCGCGCGGCGCGCGGTCCTCGGCGGTGACGCGGGCGCGGTCGAAGGCCCAGACGTGGCGCAGAAAATCGGGAATTTCGGCGGCGTCGGCGGGCAGCGGCAGCGCCAGCACCTCCGGCGCGGCGGCCTGCGCTTCGGTGCATTCCTTGGGGTTGTCGTCCACCAGGATGAAGCTGTCGAGGCCCAGCTCCAGCTCTTCGGCCAGCGCCGCCAGGTTGGCGCCCTTCGGCTCCCAGTTGATGCGGCGGGCGGCGAAATCGTCCAGCCGCAGCGGCATTTCGGGATGGGCGCGCGAAGGTCTCGAGCACGTCGTGCTTCGTTGTTCTTGCTGCCAGCGCCAGCAGCATGCCCTCGCGCTTGCGCTCCGCCATGAACTGCTGCAGCGCGCGGCGCGGCGCGTCGAGGGTGACGCCGTGCGGGCCCTTCCTCGCCGCAGATGCCGGCCCACAGGGTGTCGTCGCAATCGAGCGCGATCACCTTGTACGGCGGCGTGCGAAATGGCGTGGATTTTGCGCGCGATGGCGGTGGCCAGCGCGGCGAAGAAGTCCGGCGTGTAGGGCAGGTGGCCGAGCTGGTCGGCGTGGGGATCGTGGACCTCCGCCACCGGATAGAGCGCCTGCACCTCGCACGGCGGCGATGACGTGGACTCCGGCCAGGTCGGCCAGCGCGAATGGCGGACCGTGGCTTCGGCGGCAGCCTCGGCCGGCGGGCAGATGACCAGGATCAGCGGGGCAGGAAAAGCGGCGGCCGTGCGCACGGCCTCCACCAGCCGGCGCGCTTCGGCTTCCATGCCGGCCTCGCGCCAGTCCGCGAAGCGCACCAGCGCGACGTTGAAGCCGCGATTGCGGGCGAACAGGCCGGCGGGATCGAGAAGCTGCTGGAAAACCTGGTTATAGCCGGCGAAGCGGAGAACCGGGTCGAGGCCCAGTTCGGCGGCCCAGAAGGACAAGCGAGGGCTCGATCGCTTCGGCGGTGAAGGTGGCGCTCAGGGCGATCGTGCGATCGTCGGTGGGCATGAAACTCCATTATACGGAGGGGAGATGGATGAGGGGGGCAGGGACGATTGGCGGCTTATGCCGCCCTAGCGGATATGCCGGCAAGAATGCCGGCATGGCCGCCTGGAAAGGCGGCTCTACGGAGGGGGTGGCCGTGAAAATGGCAGGGTTCGGATGTGGGGTGGGCCGGTTGGGCGGGTTTTGATGGAGTTTCTGATCGTTGGCGGGCCCGTTTTCGGGCTGGACTGCAAGGAGCGCTCCCTGTCTCCCCGGCCAGCGGGGAGATTTCCGCGGGTGCTGCCGGCTGGAACGCCGCACGCGTGGTCTCCGGAGTTTAGCATTTTCGCGCGAACTAAATGCCAGAGCCGGACGCGGCTTCGACCCCGGCTGCTCCCAGCCGAGCCAACAGCACTTCGTCGATGGAGACGTTAGCACGGGGAGCGGTAGCCGCTGCGGGTGCGGACGGAAAAGAGCTTTGGAATCAAGCGGAAAAAAAATTTGAATTGTGGTGACGAAGGCGCGCCATCCTACCAGGTTTTGCCCCGCCGCGTGGAGCCCAGGGCGGCAGCGCCCGATGCCAACTCCCGGTTTTGCGCCGCGCGCCGACGCGCCGCGGACAGGTAATCGTCGGCCCGCGCATGGATTGGCTCCGCCGGGGCGGGTTCGGGCAAGGCGGCGGGCGTGGCCACCAGCCTCGGTTCCACGTGCCAGACGCGCATCAGCGTCACCACCGCCGTGATGCCGATCAGGGCTCCCGCGATCACCGCCAGCGGTTTATCGAACCAGTCCCCATACCGCCATGCCAATGCCGCGAAGCGGTACCCGACCGGCACAAACACCAGAAATGCCAAGGTATAAAACCAGTCGCGCAGACGCCGTTGTTCGTAAAGCCGAAAGATAAAATCGCGAAACCCAGACATTGCCGAACCCTCCCTGATTCAATCGTAGAGCCGGCCGTTCCGCCTTCCCATCCCGTAAAAGCAGTATTGTTCGCGATCAAAAGGGCTAGCAACCCGCAGCTAATTTGGCACACCCGCGAGTGTGCCGCAGGCCCCACCCAGCCTGGTACGCAACCGGCGCACCGTGCGGTTGCGCCGGGCCTGCCCTCCTACTGCTATTCCGGCAGCGCAAACACGTACATGGTGCCTTCGCCCGTCCCCACGATGTACTGTTTCCCTTTCACCGCGTAACTGATGGGGCCGCTGGCATTCGGCCCGCCCAGGTACGCATGCCACAAAAGCTCGCCCGTGCGCGCATCGAGGCCCACGAAGTCGCCGTCCATTCCGCCGCCGAAGACCAGGCCGCCGGCCGTCGAAAGCACGCCGCACTCCGTGTAGCTCACCATCTTGAAATCCCACTTCTTCTCGCCGGTCTTCGGGTCGAGCGCGCGAATCGCGCCGTAGCCTTCTTCCTCGGTCTTATATTGCGGCGGTGCGGCACGGCCACCGCCAACACGCCCGGCCGCGCCACGACCGGCGGCGCGACCTCCTGCCGCCATCACGGGTTGACCGGGGCGGAAATCATGTCCGGTGCCCGTGTAGCGGTAGCCTTCCATCCACGTGCCCGGGTCGCCCTTGGGCGAGTTGCCGCCCGAATTCTCCCACGTGGGAACGTAGAACAGCCCCGTCTGCGGGCTGTAGGACGGCGGATACCAGTTCGTGCCTCCCTGGTTGCCGGGCTCGATGTGCGTGCCGCCCATCGGCTTCGGCCACCGCGCCGGGTCCTTCATGGGCCGCCCCTTCTCGTCAAATCCCACGTTCCAGTTCTGCTTGACGAAATTCTTCGCCATCAGGAACTGGCCCGTCTTGCGGTCGAGCACGTAGAAGAAGCCGTTGCGGTTCGCCCACAGCATCACTTTCCGCGGCTGGCCCTTGAACTCCATGTTGACCAGCACCGGAACCTGGGTCGCGTCCCAGTCGTATTCGTCGCCCGGCGTGAACTGGTAATACCATTTCAGTTTGCCGGTGTCGGCATCGAGCGCGATCACCGAATTGGAGTAAAGGTTGTCCCCCGGAAGGCGCGGATCGCCGTTCCACCCCGGGTTCGGATTGCCCGTGCCCCAGAACGTCAGGTTGGTCTCCGGATCGTAGGCCCCGCCGTTCCAGATGGGCGCCCCGCCGTGCTTCCAGGAATCGCCCGCCCACGTCTTCGCCTCCGGCTGGTCCGCCGAAGTGGGCGCGGTGTTGAAGCGCCACAGCTCATTTCCGGTCTTGACGTCGTACGCCACCACCCAGCAATTGGCGCCCGCCTCGTTGGTGGCCGGCCCCAGGATCACCATGTTGCGGACGACCAGCGGCGCCACGTTGAACTGGTAGCCCTTATTCCACTGCGCCATCTCCTTGTCCCACATCACGCGCCCGCTCTTGGCGTCGATGGCCAGCAGATGGCAGTCGATGGTGGCCCAGAACACCGTGTCCCCGGCGACCGCCAGCCCCTTGTTGACTTCGTAGGCGTTGTAATACGCGTTGGGATCGAGCGAGCGCGAGATCTTCCAGAATTGCCGCCCCGTCACCGCGTCGAGCGCCACCACTTCGAGCGCCGTCCCGGTGTACATGATGCCGTCCACCACGATGGGCGTGTTCTCCATCTTCGACTGGTTTTTCGCCGTCTTCTGGTAGATCGGGTGGTACACCCATTTCATCTGCAGCAGTGTGCACGTTATCGTGGTTGATCTGCGTCAGCGGGCTATAGCGCTGGCCCGCGTACCCGCCCGAATACGTCAGCCAGTTCTGCGGCTCGCGGTCCGCGTGCAGAAGACGGTCGTAGGTCACCTGCGCAAGCAAGGAGCCGGAAAGAAACACAAGCGGCAGCAAAATCCGATTCTTCATATCCCTCACCGAGTGCGGAGCCGATTATATCCCCTTCGCCGCCGCCCGGCAACCGAGGCTGTTGCGGACCGTAAGCGGCCCGTCTCACCCGGTTCATATTCGTGACGCGTCCATGTATACTAGCCGTGCTGGGGAAACCAGCCGAAATTCGTATATAAGGAAGATCGATCCATGTTCGACAAGCGTGCGTATGGAATCGCGGCTCTGGCCGCGCTGCTGTTGGCGCCGGTCTTCGGCGCCGGGCCCACGTTCCTTCCGGATAAAACCTTCAAGGGTTCGAGCCTCGCCGGCTGGCACACGCTCGGACAGGCCGACTGGCACGCGCAGAACGGCGCAATCACCGGAACGGTAAAAGCGGGCGGCCAGGGCGGCTGGCTGGTGCTCGACAAATCCATGCAGGACGTGGGCTTCTACGCCTCGTTCCACTGCGCCGCCGGTTGCCGCACCGGCGTTCTGCTGCGCGCGGAAAAGACGGCCGACGGCATGAAGGGCGTCTTCGTGTCGCTCGACGAGGGGGACATCGCCTCCTACCGGGTTACGCTTGGCGCCGACGGGCAGGTGCTCAGCCGCGAGCCACTGCGCCGCATCAACGGCACGGTGCGCATCGCTCCTCCGGCGAATCCGAATGCCGCCGGCCGGAGCGGGCGCGGACGCGGCAACGCTCCCGCGGTGAATCCCCACGTGCCCATTAAAGCGCCGCCGCGCGGGCTGCGGGCGGGCGAATGGAACCGGGTGGAAATTTTCCTGGATGCCAACATCGTCCGCGCGTTCCTGAATGACGATCCCGAAACCGCGGGCGGCGTGGCCGAAGACGCGGACGGCCGCTACGGCCCGATCGCGCTATATGTGGGCGGCACGGGCGAAGTGCAGTTCAAGGACGTGGCCTACAGGGACGTCGCCATGAGGACCATGCCCAAGGAGCAGGTCTCCAGCCGCTTCCGCATGCAGCGCCTCAACGAGTTTTACTACGCCTGGTCGGAGGCCGCGGCCGATTTCAATCGCGACGGCATCCTGGACATCGTGGCCGGCCCGTACATTTACTACGGCCCCGACTACACCAAATCGCGCGAGATCTTCCTGACGCAGGCGCACGGCCCCTCCCGCGAATACGCCAGCGACTGCATGGTGCAGGGCGCGGCCGATATGACGGGCGACGGCTGGCCGGACGTGGTCTGCTCGAACCTCGGCACGCCCGTGTATCTGTATGTGAATCCCAAGGGCGAATCGCGCCGCTGGGACAAGTACGAGGTGGTGCCGCGGATCAACAACGAGATCATCGCGCTCCAGGACATCGATGGCGACGGCGTTCCCGAGCTGGTTTATGTGGCCGATGGCTGCCTGCGCTACGCCAAGCCCGACCCCGCCCGGCCCACCGAGCCATGGATCGTCCACACCATTTCCGAGCCAGGTATGGTGACCGGGCACGGCATCGGCGTGGGCGACATCAACGGCGACGGGCGGCCCGATATTCTCAACGCCTACGGCTGGTGGGAGCAGCCGCCCGCCGGCAGCAAGCAGGAGCTGTGGACGTACCATCCGCAAGTTTTCGGCACGTGGAGCCGCTGCTGCGGCGTGGGCGGCGCGCTGATGGCGGTCTACGACGTCAACGGCGACGGCCTCAACGACGTGGTGACTTCCCTGCAGGCGCACGGCTTCGGCCTGGCCTGGTACGAGCAGAAGCGCGATGCCGCCGGCAAAATCTCGTTCGTCGAACACATCATTTCCGGCGATTACTCCTACAAGAATCCCGGCGACGTCACCTTCTCCGAGCCGCACGGCGCGACCTTCGCGGATGTGGATGGCGACGGCATTCCGGATTTCATCGTGGGCAAGCGCTACTGGTCGCACCAGGACGATTGGTACGACGCCGATCCCTACGGTCCGCCGGTTCTCTACTGGTACCGCACCGTGCGGGACAAGAATGCGCCCGGCGGCGCGCGCTTCGAGCCGGAGTTGATCCACAACCGCTCCGGCGCGGGGTCTGAAATCCTGGCGGTCGACCTCAACAAAGACGGCGCCATCGATATCGTCACCGCCACGGACCGCGGCACGTTCATCTTCTGGGGCAAGCCGAAGACCGCGGCGAAGTAAGCTAAAGAATGCGCATTCAGAAGACGCTTTTGGCGGCAGCCGCGTTTGCCGGTCTGGCTGCCGCCCAGCCGCAGCACCTCACTGATCTCCGCCAGCTCACCCACGGCGGGCAGAACGCGGAGGCGTATTGGAGCCCGGACGGCAAGCGCCTCATTTTCCAGAGCACCCGGGAACCCTACGAGTGCGACCAGATGTTCGTGATGAACGCCGATGGCTCCGACGTGCATCGCGTCTCCACCGGGAAAGGCCGCACCACCTGCGGGTATTTTCTGGGCGACAACCAGCACATAGTCTACGCCTCCACGCACCTGGCCGGCGACGCCTGCCCCGCTCCGCCCGATCGCAGCAAGGGATACGTTTGGGGAGTCTTCGCCGGCTACGACATTTTTCTCGCTACCGATGCCGGCAAAATCGAAAAGCGCCTCACCGACACGCCCGGCTATGACGCCGAGGCCACGGTCAACTGGAAAACCGGAACCGTTGTCTACACCTCCGTGGCCTCCGGCGACCTGGACCTCTGGACCATGCGCCCCGACGGCTCCGCCAAGCGCCAGATCACACATAAAACGGGCTACGACGGCGGCGCCGTGTTCTCCCGCGACGGCAAGAAACTGGTGTGGCGCGCCAATTACCCGAAAACGGCCGAGGAAACGGCACGCTACAAGTCGCTGCTCGCCGACCATCTCACCGCGCCCATGAAAATGGAAATCGTGGTGGGCGATGCCGATGGCGGCAACGCCAGAACCGTGACCGATTTCGGCTGCGCCAGCTTCGCCCCCACGTTCACGCCGGATGGCAGGAAGATTCTCTTCTCCTCCAACCGGCACGCCTGCGACAGCCGCAAGTTCGAGCTCTACCTGATGAATCTGGACGGCAGCGGCCTGGAGCAGGTGACGGATTTCGGCGGCTTCACTTCGTTCCCCGAATTCTCGCCCGACGGCAAAACGCTGGTCTTCTGTTCCGACCGCGAAGCCAAGGGGCAGTACGAATTCAATATTTTTACGGCGAAGTGGAACCGGTAGGGCAGACCATCGTCTGCCCCGCCCGGTTACATGTACATGCCGCCGTTGACGGCCAGCACGTGGCCGGTGATGTAGCCGGCGTCTTCGCTGGCCAGAAACTTCACGGCGGCGGCGATATCTTCGGGCTTGCCCATGCGTCCCAGCGGCACGGCCGCCAGAATCTTCTGCCGCACTTCTTCCGGCAGCACCTTGGTCATGTCGGTATCGATATAGCCCGGCGCCACGGCGTTCACGGTGATGCCGCGGCTGGCCATCTCCTGCGCCAGCGCCTTGGTCAGGCCGATCAAGCCCGCCTTGGACGCCGCGTAATTGGCCTGGCCCGCGCTGCCCGCCTGTCCCACCACGGAGGCGATATTGACGATCCGCCCCCAGCGGTTCTGCATCATGACCGGCAGCACCTGCTGGCAGCACAGGAAGGCGCCGTCCAGGTTGATCTGCATGACCAGGTCCCAATCGGCGGGCTTCATGCGCACGGCGAGGCCGTCGCGGGTGATGCCGGCGTTGTTCACCAGCACGTCGATGCGGCCCTTGTCCGCCAGCGCCTTCTGAAAGCCGGCCTTGACCGATTCGGCCGAGGTCACGTCCAGATTCAGCGTCATGGCTTCGCCGCTGCAGGCGCGGATCTCTTCCGCCACTTCCTCGTTGTTCTCGATTTCCGGCGAGGCCACCACGATATCGAACCCGGTCCGGCACAGCGATAAAGCGATGGCCCGGCCGATTCCGCGGCTGGCGCCCGTGACGAACGCAACCCGATTGAACATGCTTCTCCTTTGGGGACTGGCTGGTCTGAAACTGACATGATAACAGGGGGCGGGAGTGGGGTTGGGGATTAGGGATTAGGGATTGGGGGTGCGGCTTTTCGGTTAGGGGACGGATATTCGGAACCTGTCGGTCCGGAAGCCGGCGAGTTCGAGCGGCGGCTGGACTCCCCAATCCCCAATCCCCAATCCCCAACCCCCGTTCACGGTACACTCAACGTTTACCCCCATGGCCTATCGCGATCTGCGCGATTTCATTCGCGCGCTGGAAGAAAACGGCGAACTGAAGCGCATTCCGTTCGAAGTGGATCCCATTCTGGAGATCACCGAATTCGCCGACCGCGCCGTGAAACAGGGCGGCCCGGCGCTGCTGTTCGAAAAGCCCAAGGGCTACGCCGTCCCGGTGCTGATCAACGCCTTCGCCTCCATGCGCAAGATGGAGATCGCGCTGGAAGTGGCGATCGCGTGGAGGAGGTGGCCGCGCGCATCGTCGAGTTTCTGGAAATGCGCATGCCGGAAGGGCATCATCGGCAAGCTGAAAATGCTGCCCAAGCTGGCCGAAATGGGCGCGTTTTTCCCAAGATCGGTTTCCAAAGGGCGCGTGCCAGGAGGTGGTGCGCACGGAGGGCTTCTCGCTGCTCGATTATCCCGGTGCTGCAATGCTGGCCCGGAGACGGCGGGCCGCTTCATCACGCTGCCGCTGGTCTTTTCGCGCAATCCCGATACCGGCAAGCGCAACTGCGGCATGTACCGCATGCAGGTGTTCGACGAGCGCACCGCCGGCATGCACTGGCAGACGCACAAGCAGGGCGCGGAGCACTACCGCCGCATGCGCCACCACGGGCGCACGCGCATGGACGTGGCGGTGGCCATCGGCGCCGACCCCGCCACCATGTACTCCGCCATTCTGCCGCTGCCGCCGGACCTGGACGAGATGATGATCGCCGGCTTCCTGCGCCAGAGCCCGGTGGAGATGGTGAAGTGCCAGACGTGCGACCTGGAAGTTCCGGCCAACGCCGAGATCGTGCTGGAAGGCTACGTGGAGCTGGGCGAGCTGCGCACCGAAGGGCCGTTCGGCGACCACACCGGCTTCTATTCGCTGGCCGACGAGTACCCGGTCTTCCACGTCACCTGCATGACGCAGCGCCAGCGATCCCATCTACGCCACCACCATCGTGGGTCCGCCGCCCATGGAGGACTACTACATGGGCAAGGCGATCGAGCGCATTTTCCTGCCGCTGATGCGCCTGCAATTGCCCGAGGTGCGCGACATCGCCATGCCGCGCCGAGGGCGTGTTCCACAACCTGATTCTGGTGTCGATCCGCAAGTCGTATCCCGGCCACGCGCGCAAGGTGATGCACTCCATCTGGGGCACGGGCCAGGCCATGTTTTCCAAGTGCATCGTGGTGGTGGACGAAGACGTGGACGTGCAGAACGTGCGCGAGGTGGCGTGGAAGGCGCTGAACAACATCGACCCGCAGCGCGATATCCAATTCGTGCTGGGCCCGGTGGATTCGCTCGACCACTCCAGCCGCCTGCCCAATTACGGCTCGAAGATGGGCATCGACGCCACCCGCAAATGGCCGGGCGAAGGCTTTACACGCCCCTGGCCGGGGGTGATCGAGATGTCGGCCGAAGTGAAGCGGCGCGTGGACGAGATGTGGAAGCGCGTGGGTTGGTGATAGGATAAGAAAAGTCCCAACGCGGTGGGTGTAGCTCAGCTGGTAGAGCGCCGGATTGTGGTTCCGGTGGCCGAGGGTTCGAATCCCTCCACCCACCCCAAACGCCGGGACAAGACCTCCCTCTCCGGCTTTACGGCCCCGAAGCTTCCTTGGTGAACGGCGTAGGCGTCGTCCTATCTGCCCGGTTCTATTTTGTGTCCGATTTCACTAACCCGCATTAATCCGCATTGATCGATGGTTCTTAAATAGAACCGTGGGTTATAATCCTCACACGTGCGCGGCCGCCGCTACAAGGAGAATGCGGAAGCGCAACTCACTCACTCGGAGAAACTTATGCCACTTGCAGTAACCCGGGCACAACGTGTCCGAAACGCGGTCGTACTGTGCGGTCTGGCCAGCCTGGGGATGGGCCATCCCGCATCGGCCAAAACATTGTGCGTGAATCCGGCGGGCACATCCGGATGCTACACCACCATCGGCGCCGCGGTCGCGGCCGCGGCTGCCGGAGACCAGATCAATATCGGCGCGGGCCAATATGCGGAGGACGTGATGGTGAACAAACCGCTGGCGCTGGTCGGCGCGGGGGCGGCTTCCACCATCATCAACGCGCGCGGGCTGGCCAACGGCGTGTATGTCGACGGATTGGATAACGCCGGGCTGTCCGATGTGCTGATAACCGGCCTCACCATCACTAATGCCAATTACGAAGGCATTCTGGTCACCAACACCAACAACAGTCTGATTTCGAGTAACCATGTCGCCAACAACGACCAAAGCCTCAACTATGCCGCCAGCACGTGCGCCGGGCAACCCGCTTTTGAAACCAGCGAAGGCGACGACTGCGGCGAGGGAGATCCACCTGGTAGGCACGTTCGGGGTGACGGTAGCGAACAATGAAGTGGACCTGAACGCCGGCGGGATACTGCTCAGCGATGAGACCGGGGTGAACTCGGAAAACGTGATCACCGGCAACTCGGTGCACGACAACGCCCTGGATTGCGGCGTTACGCTGGCCTCGCACCCGCCCTCTCCGCAAGCCGCTTCCAAGCTGCCTTACGGGTTGATCGCCAACACCGTCGTCGGCAACAATATCTCGCGCAACGGGCTGATCGGACAGGGGGCCGGTGTCGGAATCTTCGCGCCGGGCCCGGGGAATTTGAACCTGCAGAACCAGATCATCGGCAACACCATCGAGAACAACGGCCTTCCGGGCGTGACCATGCACAATCATGCCGCTCCCCCGGGAGCGCCCGGCGTCAACCTGAACGGCACGGTGATCGTCGGCAACTTCATTTCCGGCAATGGAGCGGACACCGAAGACGCCGCCACGCCGGCCACGGCGGGCATCAACATCTACGGCGTGGCGCCGATCTATGCTACGCAGATTCTGGGCAACACGATCCAGAACGAGGGGATGGGGGTAGTGGCCAACAACCCCGGCGGCATGGTGGTGCACCTGAACAACCTGACGATCAGCGGCGGGGTGGGCGTGGCGAACCTGGGCAAGGGCACGGTGGATGCGAGCATGAACTATTTCGGCTGCGCGACCGGTCCCGGCATCACCGGGGGATGCTCCTCGGTAAGCTCCGGAGTGGGTTTCTCGCCCTGGCTGACCGCGCCCGCACCGTCGGCGCCGGGTTCGGCGAGAGGACACCTGTAAGGCCGCTCGGACAAGGCGCACCGCGGTTCAGTGGAAGACTACAAGGGCGGCAGCCGAAGCTCCCGCCCTTTCGCAGCCGGTTGTCAGGCCGCCCGCCGTTGGGTCCAGTGGAGCGAAAGCCAGCGGTCGAAGCCCATCAGCGCGGGGTACTCCTGGCGCAGGGCGGAGATGTCGACGTTATAGCCCACATCTTCGAACCAGCGCCACATCGTTGTCATCTCCGCGCCCGCGCGTTTTTCCCATTCCTCCCACGGCACCTGCCGGTAGGCGACGTCGCGGCCGATCATGCGGCCGAATCGCTCCGCCAGCTCCGTCATGGAAAGCTCGTCCCCGGCGATATCCACGGCGCGCCCCTGCCAGTGTCCGGGCTTTTCGAACGCCATGGCGACGAACGCGCCGATGTCGTCCACGGCGATCATCTGCAGGCGCGTCTCGGGAGATAGCGGCAGCGCCAACTGCCCTTGTTCGATGGTCTCCCGCATGCCCAGCCAGTTCTCCATGAAGAAGACCGGGCGGAAAATGGTGTAGCGCATGCCCGTGCCGCGGATATGCTCCTCGATGCGGAACTTGCTGTCGAAGTGGGGGATGCCGGTGCGGCGGTCCGCGGATCCCACCGAGCTGTAGACGAAGTGGCTGATGCGCGAGCGTTTGGCCGCGTCCGCCAGCGCCGTTCCCTGGCGGATTTCCACCTCCGGGCCGGGGGTGGACGCCTGCACGGAATACACGCCGTACACGCCGTCAAGGGCGCGCGTGAGCGAGGCGGGGTCGTCCAGATCGCCCCGGACTACTTCGGTTCCGTGTCCCACCAGCGAGCGGGCTTTCTCGTCATCGGGATTGCGGGTGAGGGCGCGCACCGGAAAACCGCGCTCGCGCAGCTTGCGCAGCGCCGCCCCGCCTTGGTGACCGGTCGAGCCGGTGACCAGAATTACACGATCGTTGCCTTTCGCCATGAGTTTTCGCTCCTTCGCCGATGGCGAGCAGATTTGTTTCCAGCCGCTGTATTTTAACCACCACATTGAGGGGGTGCCCGTTTCCCGATCCGGCGCTACACTTTGGGTGGAGGCTTTATGCCGCATCGCGAAAACGACCCTTCCGAACTGCGTCCGCGGACCGCGGTTCTGACGCGCGGCTTCGACCCGAGCCTGTCGTTCGGCTCCGCACGCCCGGCGGTTTTCCGCAGTTCCACCTATGTATTTCCCACCCCGGAAGCGGCCGAGCACGCCTTCGCTGTGACCCTCGGCAAAATCCCGCCCGCCGCAGGTAGGCGTGCCGACCTCATTTACTCGCGCTTCTCCCATCCCAACGCCGAAATTCTGGAAGACCAGATCGTGCCGCTCGAGCCCGGCGCCGAGGACGCCGCGATTTTCAACTCCGGCATGGCCGCGATCATGACCGCATTTTTCACGTTCGCCCGCCCGGGTGGCGCGATTGTGTACACCACGCCGCTGTACGGCGGCACCACCGGGCTGATCCACAACCTGATGGAGCCGTTCGGAATCCGCGGCATCGCCGTGCCGGCGGGCGATTCCGGGGCGCTCGAGGAAGCCATCGCCTCCGCGCCCGACTGCGCGATAGTTTTTCTGGAGACGCCCGCCAACCCGACGCTGCGCATGAGCGATATCGAGCGCGCCGCCGAGGCCGCGGGGCGGCATCCTTCGCGCCCGCTGGTGATGGTGGATAACACCTTCCTCGGCCCCATTTTTCAGCATCCGCTGCATCTGGGCGCCGACATTACTCTTTATTCCGCCACCAAGTACCTGTCCGGTTTCAGCGACATGGTGGCGGGTGTCGCGCTGGCCAGGACGGCGGAGATGGTCCGGCTGATGCGCGCGCGCCGGGGCATGTTCGGCAACATTCTGCAGCCGGACGAATGCTGGATGCTGGACGGCCGGCTGCCCACGGTGGCCCTGCGCATGAACCGCCAGAGCAAGAACGCGCAGCGCCTGGCGGAAGCGCTCGACGGCCACAAGCGGCTCAGCCGAGTGATGTATCCCACGCTGTTCACCGATCCCGAACAGAAGCGCATTTTCGAGAAGCAGTGCGCCTATCCGGGCGGAATTTTCTCCATGGAGTTCAAGGGCGGGAAGGCGGCGGCATTCGACTTCCTGCGCAACGTGCGCATTGCGCGCAACGCCGTCTCGCTGGGCAGCGTGGAAACGCTGACCTGCCACCCGCGCAGCACCACGCACTCCGGCCTTTCCGAGCAGGAACTGGCGGAATCCGGGGTGACGGACGGGCTGGTGCGCATCTCCGTGGGCATCGAAGACTGGCGCGACCTGCTGGCGGATTTCGAGCAGGCGCTGGCGGCCATCGAGTAGAGCGAGATTGCCTTCAACGCAGAGGCGCGGAGGGCGCGAAGGTCACGCGGAGGATCTCGTTTCTGCTCTCCGCGTTTCCGCTGCGTTCTCAGCGGTTCCGCGTTGAGGAGGAGACCTCAACCTTCGCTACAATTGTATTGAGTCCACTACATCTAATGACAGGCAACGAAATCCGCCAGCGCTTTCTCGACTTCTTCGCCGCGCGCGGCCATCGCGTGGTGCGCAGCTCTTCGCTGGTTCCGGCGAACGATCCCACGCTGCTGTTCACCAACGCCGGCATGAACCAGTTCAAGGACGTGTTCCTGGGGCTGGAAAAGCGCGATTATGCGCGCGCCGCCAGCTCGCAGAAATGCGTGCGCGCCGGCGGCAAGCACAACGACCTGGAAAACGTCGGCTACACGCGCCGCCATCACACGTTTTTCGAGATGCTGGGGAATTTCTCCTTCGGCGATTACTTCAAGGCCGAAGCCATCGAGTTCGCCTGGGACCTGATCACCAAGGACTACGGGCTGCCCAAAGACAAGCTCTACGTCACCGTTTTCCGCGAGGACGACGAGGCCGAGACGCTGTGGCAGAAAGTGGCCGGCGTGCCCAAGAGACCGCATCTTCCGCCTGGACGAGAAGGACAATTTCTGGCAGATGGGCGAAACCGGCCCGTGCGGGCCGTGCTCGGAAATCCATTACGACCTGGGCCCGGAAGGCGCCGAGCCGGGCCGCGAGCACGAGCAGTTTCCCGAACGATGCCGGCGGCCGCTTCGTCGAAATCTGGAACCTGGTGTTCATGCAGTTCGACCGCGACGCGGCGGGCACGCTGACGCCGCTGCCGCGGCCTTCGATCGATACCGGCATGGGGCTGGAACGCATCGCCGCCGTGCTGCAGGGCAAGCTTTCCAACTACGATACCGACCTGATCCACCCCATCATCGTGCAGCGCGGCCGAGCTGTTCGGCGTGACGCACGGGGCCGATGCGCGGGTGGATACGGCGCTGCGCATTGCCGCCGACCACGCCCGCGCCGCCGCTTTCCTGATTCACGACGGCGTGCTGCCCGCCAACGACGGCCGCGGCTACGTGCTGCGCAAAATCATGCGGCGCGCCATGCGCAACGTCCGCATGATCGGGTGTGGAGGAGCCGTTTCTGTACAAGCTCACCGGCTTCGTGGCCGAGCTGATGCAGCGCGGCGTATCCGGAAATGATGGAGAGCGTGCAGCGGGTGGCGCGCGTGGTGAAGGACGAAGAGCACCGCTACGCCACCACGTTCCTGGAAGCGGAGAAGCAGTTTCCACGATGCGGTGCAGCTCGGTCAGCGGCCACACCATTCCCGGCGCGGTTTCCTTCAAGCTGTACGACACCTACGGGCTGGCGCTCGACGAGCAGGAGGATATGGCGCGCGAGCACGGGCTGGCGATCGACCGCGAAGGCTTCGACGCGGAGATGGAGCGGCAGCGGGAGCGCGCCCGCGCCAGTTGGAAGGGCGCGGAAAAGGGCGCGGTGGTTCCGGCGTACCAGAAGCTGCTGGAGCAGGGCCGCACGCGATTCCTGGGCTATAGCGACCTGGAAGCCACTTCGCGCGTGATCGGCCTGGTGGTGGAGCAGCGAACTGGTGGAGCGAGATTCCCGCCGGCGCGCGCGCGGAGCTGGTGTTCGATCAGACCCCGTTCTACGCCGAAGCCGGCGGGCAGGTGGGCGACCGCGGCGCGCTGTATTCGGACGCGGGCGAGAAGGTGGCGGATGTCGAAACCGCCTTCCCCGGCGTGCCCGGCCTGACCGTGCATCGCATTCGTCGCGCACGCGCCCATCCGCGTCGGCGACCTGCTGCGCGCGCGAAGTGGCCGCGCCGCTGCGCGACGCCACCCGCCGCAACCACACCGCCACGCACCTGCTGCACGCGGCGCTGCGGCAGGTGCTGGGCACGCACGTGAAGCAGGCGGGCAGCGTGGTGGAGCCCGGCCGGCTGCGCTTCGATTTCACTCACTACGCCGCCATGGACGCGCGCCGAAATCGAGGAAGTGGAACGGCTGGCGAACGACGAGATTCTCAAGAACATCGCGGTGGAGACCAACGTCATGCCGCTCGACCAGGCCATCGCCACCGGCGCCATGGCGCTGTTCGGCGAAAAATACGGCGAGCAGGTGCGGGTGGTGATCGGTTCCCGGTTTCAGCCGCGAGCTGTGCGGCGGCACGCACGTGCGCCGCACCGGCGATATCGGCATGTGCAAGATCGTCTACGAGGGCAGCATCTCCGCGGGCGTGCGCCGCATTGAAGCGCATCACCGGCGAGGCCGCCCTGCGGCAATACCAGGAATCCACCGGGGCGCTCAAGCGGCATCGCCGAGATGACGCACGCTTCCGAGCCGGAGCTGGTGGAGCACGTGGAACAAACTTCTGGCGCAACGAGCGCGCGCTGCAACGCGAGGTGGAGCAGGTGAAGACGAGGCTGGCGCAAGCGGCCGCCGGCGCGCTGGAAGCGCAGGCGCGGCACGGTGAACGGATCGCGCGTGCTGGCGGCGCGCGTCGACGGCATGGACCGGCAGCAGATGCGCTCGCTGGCCGATTCGCTGCGCAACAAGCTGGAAGAGCGCGGTGGTGGTGCTGGCTTCCGCCGCCGATGGACGACGTCGCCATTGTCATCGGCGGTCACCAAGGACCTCACCGGGAAGGTGCACGCGGGCAAGCTGGTGAGCGCGGTGGCGCAGGCCGTCGGCGGCAAGGGCGGCGGGCGCCCCGACATGGCCGAAGGCGGCGGCAAGGATGCCGGCTGCGCTGGACGCGGCGCTCGAAGCGGTGTATCGCGAAGTGGAGAGCAAGCTGTGAACCGAGCGGGCTCCGAAGATTCATATGACCGAATCGTTCGACGCTATCGTGGTGGGCGCCGGTCCTACCGGGCTGGCCTGCGGGATCGAGCTGCAGAATCGCGGCGTCAAGGCCGTGCTGATCGAAAAGGGCTGCGTGGTCAATTCCATTTACCACTACCCCACGCATATGACCTTCTTCACCACGCCCGAGCTGCTGGAAATCGGCAACATCCCGATGACCAGCCTCAACGAGAAGCCCAATCGCACCGAGGCGCTCAAATATTACCGCCGCGTGGCCGATCACTTCCACCTGGATATCCGGCAGTACGAGCGGGTGGACCGGCATCGCCGGCGAGGACGGCGATTTCGAGGTTTCCACCACGGACCGGCTGGGATGCCGCCATCTGTATCGTGCCCGCAAGATCGTGCTGGCGACGGGCTATTACGATGTCCCCAATCGCCTCGACGTTCCCGGCGAAGACCTGCCCAAGGTGATGCATTATTACAAAGAGCCGCATCCCTATTACAACCATGACGTCGCGGTGATCGGCGCGAAGAATTCCGCCGCCATTGCCGCGCTCGAATTGTGTTGGACGGGCGCGCGGGTCACACTGATTCATCGCGGAGCGGGTATTTCGGATCGCGTAAAGTACTGGATCAAGCCGAATATTGAAAACCGCATTCAGAACCGCGAAATCGCCGGTTATTTCCATTCGCGAGTTACGGAGATTCTGCCCGAATCGATTCGCGTGGCTACGCCTGAAGGTGAAATTTTCTTAAGAAACGATTTTGTCTTCGCCCTCATCGGCTATCGCCCGGATCTGGAATTTCTCAACAGTATTGGCATATCGCTCGAGCCGGAGACGCAGCGCCCGCGTACCAACCCGGATACGCTGGAAAGCCAGCGCGCCGGAATCTACCTGGCGGGCGTGATCGTCGCGGGTATGCATACTAATGAGATTTTTATTGAAAATGGTAGATTTCACGGCCAGTTGATCGCGACCTCCATCGCAGCTTCCCTGTAAATGGAGCTGCCCTCTGAATCTGTCCGAAGTAGTACATACCACTGTCTAAAGTAGTACCTCATTAGTACTACACGTATTCATACGAACTGAAACCTCTGTCGTACTTACTGTATCTATTGTTAGGAAGGGAGCCAAACCATGTTTCAGTCGATACTCAACAGCTTATTCGCATGTTCGCATCAACGCACGACGTTTCCCCTGACGCCCTCGCGCAGGAACGGTTATCAGGCTCCCGGTGCTTCGCGGCACGGCACTTACGTGGTCTGCCTGGACTGCGGCAAAGAGTTTGCCTACAACTGGGATCAGATGCGCGTGGGGGTAACGCTGCCCAGCAACACGGAGCGCCTGGCGCCGGTTGCGGAGGGCACATTCGAAGGTTTACCACCCCACGTGGCGTAGGCCAGCAGGGCAAAGGCGATCGCCTCTTTGGCGTCGGGATCGACTCCGAAATCGCCGGAGGTGGCGACGTCACGCCCCCGGTAAGAAGCGCGGCCAGTTGCGCCATGAACTGCGCGTTGTGCACGCCGCCCCCGGAAACAATCAGGTCTACGTTCGCGGCCGCCGCCGGAAGGGAGCGTTTCACTGCCATGGCAATGGTGGCGGCCGTGAGTGCGGTGGCGGTGGCGAGCAGATCGTCCATCGGCGTTCCCGATTCCATCAGGCGCGCGACAAACTCCTTGCCGTACTGCTCCCGGCCGGCGCTCTTGGGCGGCCGGCGGCGGTAATAGGGATCGCGCAGCAGTTCGTCCAGCAACTTCCTGTCTAATTTGCCGCGCGCGGCCATCCTGCCGCCGCGATCGTAATGCGCGCGCCCGCCGGTGGCGGCTTTCGCCAGCGCGTCGATCACCATGTTGCCGGGGCCGGTGTCGAAGGCGATTACTTCCTCGGCCCTGGCGGCCCCCGGGATGACGGTGATATTGGCGATGCCGCCGATGTTCGAGCGCGACGCGCGTGCGGCGCGCATGGCGGAAGAGCAGGTAATCGGCGTACGGCACCAGCGGGCGCGCCCTGGCCGCCGGCGGCGATGTCGCGCGCGCGGAAATTCGACACCACCGGAACGCCGGTCCGCTCGGCGATGACGGCGGCTTCGCCGATCTGCAGCGTGTTGCGCGCCGCCTTCGTGATAAATGGTCTGCCCGTGGCAGCCGATCAGATCGACCGGCCGATAGCGCCGGCCGGCGCTTTAGACGCCCGCGCATAGAGCTCGCCGAGCTCGAAATTGAGCCGCGAAATTGCCGCCGTGTGCGCCGTGGCATTCGAGACCGCCAGACAGCCGTTCCCGAATTCGCTTCGGATACGGAACGGAATAGAAGCCGCATGCGTCTTGACGCGCCGGCGATCTCCACCATGGCCACGTCGATGCCATCCAGCGACGTGCCGCTCATCACGCCGGCGATTCTCATCCCTGCCGCAACTTCCTTCAACTCCTTCTGCAAATCGGCCAGCAGGCGCAGCGCTTCGATGGGCCGCAGTTCGTCCAGGTTCAGACCGCGGATGCGCTCCGCGATGCCGTAACCCACCGGCTCGAACAGTTGAATCTGCACCGGCCCGGCTCGGCTTCGGCTGCGGCGCCAGTTCTTCGGTGACCACGTGCTCGCTGCGCTCGTGCAGCTTCAGCACCTCGCGCGCGCGCTCGATCACGCCCAGCGGCAGGCCGGCCAGGCGCGCCACTTCGATGCCGTAGCTGCGGTCGGCCTTGCCCGGCTCGACTTTGCGCAGAAAGATGATGTGGTCGCCCGCTTCTTTCACCGAGACCATGCAGGTTGCGCACGCCGTCCAGCTGCTCCGGCCAGTTCGGTCAGCTCGTGATAATGCGTGGCGAACAGCGTCTTGGCGCGGGTGCGCGCGTGGATGTGCTCCACCACCGCCCAGGCCAGCGCCAGGCCGTCGTAGGTGGCGGTGCCGCGGCCGATTTCATCCAGCACGATGAAGCTGCGCGGCGTGGCGGTGTTCAGGATGACGGCCGTCTCGGTCATCTCCACCATGAAGGTGGAGCGGCCGCGCGCCAGGTTGTCGGACGCGCCGATGCGCGTGAAGATGCGGTCGATGATGGGCAGGCTGGCGGATTCGGCCGGCACGAACGAGCCCATCTGCGCCAGGATCGCGATCAGCGCCGCCTGCCGCAGGTAGGTGGATTTGCCGCCCATGTTGGGCCCGGTGATGATGGCGATCAGGTCGGTGGTGTCGTTCAGGTACAGATCGTTGGGAATGAAGCGGCCGGCCTCCTGTTCCGCCAGCCGTTCGATCACCGGATGGCGGCCCGCCATGATGCGCATCTCGCCGGTATCGGAAAACGCCGGCGCGCTGGTAGCGGTTCTCGGCGGCCACCTGCGCCAGCGCGGCGGTCGACGTCCAGCTTCGGCCACGGCGCGCGGCGGTGGCGCGGATGCGCTGCGCCTCGGCGGCGGCGCGCTGGCGCACGTCAGCGAACAGCTCCTTTTCGAGCGCCAGGATCTTCTCTTCGGCGTCCAGCACTTTGCGCTCGTAATCCTTCAGCTCGGGCGTGGTGAAGCGCTCGGCGTTGGCCAGCGTCTGCTTGCGCTCGTAATCGGCCGGCGCCAGGTGCAGGTTGGCGCGCGTGATCTCGATGTAGTAGCCGAAGACGTTGTTGAAGCGCACCTTGAGCGACTGGATGCCGGTGCGCTGGCGCTCGCGCGCTTCGATCTGCGCGATGTACTGCTGGCCGTTCTGGCTGAGGTCGCGCAGCTCGTCGAGCTCGGCGTGGTAGCCGGCGCGGATGGTGCCGCCGTCGGCCAGGTTGAGCGGCGGCTCGTCGGCGATGGCTTCGAGAATCAGCCCGGCGACGTCGGGCAGTTCGTCCAGCCGGTCGTGCAGCGCGCGCAGGCGCGCGGCCTGCTGCGGTATCGAAGCAGCGCTTCAGCGCCGGAATCTTCTCCAGCGAGCGGCCCAGCGCCAGCAGCTCGCGCGGCCCGGCCGAGCCCAGCGTGACCTTGGCCAGCAGGCGCTCGAGATCGAGAATGCCGCCGAGCTGCTTGCGCAATTCCGCGCGCAGGATGGTCTGCTGCAGCAGCTCGCCCACCGCGTCCAGGCGCTGCTTCGATTTCCGCGCGGTCCATGGAAGGCCGCAGCAGGCGCTGGCGCAGCAGCCGCCCGCCCATGCCGGTGAGCGTCTGGTCGAGGACGGCCAGCACGCGTGGCCTCGCGGCCTGCCGCCGCGCATCGGCCGCGAAGATCGGCTCGACCAGCTCCAGGTTGCGCACCGTGACGGCGTCCAGCACCATGGAATCGGCGCGGTCGTAATACGTGGGCCGGTCCAGATGATCCGAGCGCGGCGCGCTGCGTGTCGCGCAGGTAATGCAGGATGGCGCCGGCCGCGCCCACCGCCGCCGGCGGTTCGGCCAGGCCGCAGCCATCGAGCGAGAGCAGCTTGAAGTGGTCGCGCAGGGTGCGGTCGGCGTAGTCGCGAGCTGAAGACCCAGTCTTCCAGTTCGGTGCGCACGAAGCGCGGGCCCGGCGATCTTCGGCGCTGTCGACCAGCGGCAGATCCGCCGGGGAACAGCACCTCGCGCGCGCCCAGCTGCTCGAGCGCGCCGGCCACTTCCGCCGGCGTCCATTTCGGTGACGCGGAATTCGCCGGTGGAAACGTCCACGTGCGCCACCGCCGGCAGCGCGCCGCCGGCGCGCGCCACCGCGGCCAGGTAATTGTTCTCGCGCGAGCGCACCAGGTTGGCGTCCATGGCGGTGCCCGGCGTTACCACGCGGGTGATCTCGCGCTTCACCAGCTTCTTGGCGAACTTCGGATCCTCCATCTGCTCGCAGATGGCCACGCGGTGGCCTTTCTGGATCAGGCGCGCGATGTAGCCCTCGGCGGCGTGGTAGGGCACGCCGCACATGGGAATGGCCGCGCCCTTTTCCTTGTTGCGCGCGGTGAGCGTGATTTCGAGCTCGCGCGCGGCGATCACCGCGTCTTCGAAAAACAGCTCGTAGAAATCGCCCAGGCGGAACATCAGCAGGGCGTTGGGAACCTGCTGCTTGATGCTGTTGTACTGCCGCATCAGCGGCGTGGAGGCGTCAGAGGACATGGCCCGCCCAGCGCACAATCGAATTCACCGCCGAGACGCCGAGACGCCGAGGAAAGACATTTCTGCTTCTCGCGCGTCTCTGCGTCTCCGCGGTGAATTGGAGCTCACGCGTAAATGCCCCGCAGCTTGATGGCGTAGGCCACGCGGTCGAGCGCCAGCATGTAGGCGGCGATGCGGTTGTTGACGCTGTGCTTATCGGCGTAGTGCACCACCGCGTCGAAGCTCTCCACCATGATCTCCTCCAGCCGCTCGTTCACCAGTTGCTCGTTCCAGAAGAAGCCCTGGCGGTCCTGCACCCATTCGAAATAGGAGACCGTCACGCCGCCGGCGTTGGCCAGGATGTCGGGGATCACGAAGACCTTCTTCTCCGCCAGAATCTCGTCGGCCAGCGGCGTGGTGGGCCCGTTGGCGCCTTCGCACAGGATCTTGCAGCGCAGGCGGTCGGCGTTGCCGGAGTGATCACGTTCTCGGTGGCGGCCGGCAGCAGCACGTCGCACTCCAGGAACATGGCCTCGGTCTTGTCCATGTCTTCGCCGCCCGCGAAGCCGGTGATGGAGCCGGTCTCCTTGCGGTGCCGCTGCAGGGCGGCGATGTCCAGGCCGCCGGGGTTGTAGACCGCGCCATCGTATTCCACGATGGCGACGATCTTGAAGCCCTTCGCGCGTCATCAGGCGCGCCGCCATGCCGCCCACGTTGCCGAAGCCCTGAATCACCACGCGCGCGTCCTCCGGGCGCAGGCCGAGGCGCGCCAGCGCCTTCAGCGTGACGATCATGCAGCCGCGGCCGGTGGCTTCCGGCGCGGCCGCGCGAGCCGCCCAGCGCCATCGGCTTGCCGGTGACCACCGCCGTCACGGTGTGGCGCGCATGCATGGAATAGGTATCCATGATCCACGCCATGATCTGTTCGTTGGTGTTGACGTCGGGCGCGGGCACGTCGCGCTCCGGCCCGATGAAGTCGATGATCTCGGCGGTGTAGCGGCGCGTGAGCTTTTCCAGCTCGGCGTCGGAGAGCACGTTGGGGTCGCAGATCACGCCGCCCTTGCCGCCGCCGAACGGGATGTTCACCACCGCGCATTTCCAGGTCATCCACGAGGCCAGCGCGCGCACTTCGTCCAGCGTCACATCGGGCGCGAAGCGGATGCCGCCCTTGGCCGGCCCGCGCGCCAGCGAGTGCTGCACGCGGTAGCCGGTGAAGACCTCGATGCCGGCCGTCGTCGAGCTGCACCGGAATGTGCACGGTGATCTCTTGGTCGGGCGTGCGCAGCACCTTGCACATGCCGTCGTCCAGGTTCAGGCGCATGGCGGCTTCGTCGAAGCGCGCGGCGGCGGCCAGCCAGGGGTTCTTTTCGTTCTGCTTGGAAATCGAAACGGACGGTGTCAAAACGTTCAAGACCAAGTCCTCCGGTTATCATTATTACGCATGGCATGGAATGCTGCCCGTTATCTCACGTTCGCCGATGAACGCACGCGCCCGTGCCGCGACCTGGCCGCGCGCCTGGAACTTCCGTCCCCGCGCCGGGCGATCGATCTCGGCTGCGGCCCCGGCAACAGCGCGGGGGTGCTGGCCGCCCGCTGGCCGGACGCCGGAATCACCGGCCTGGACAGCTCCCCCGAAATGCTCGCCGCCGCGCGCGCGGCCTATCCGGCCGTCGAATGGGTGGAGGGCGATATCGCCGGATGGGCGGCATCGGCCGCGGACCCTTTCGACCTGGTCTTCTCCAATGCCGCCCTGCAATGGGTGCCCGGTCACGGGGCGCTTCTGCCGCTCCTGCTGGCGCACGTCGCGCCGGGCGGCGCACTGGCTTTCCAGGTCCCCGCGTCTTTCGATTCTCCCGCCCAGCGCCTCATCCGCCAGCTGGCCGATTCCCCGCGCTGGCGCAGCCGTTTTTCCTCCAGGCCCGTGGATTGGCACTCCGAGCCGCCGGGCTTCTATTACGAGGTCCTCGCGCCGCGTTCCGCCCGCGTCGATCTGTGGCAGACCGATTATTTCCACGTTATGGACGGTCCCGAAGCGATTGTCGAATGGTATCGTGGGACCGGCCTGCGCCCGTTCCTCGAAGCGCTGCCGCCGGGCGACCGCGAAGCCTTCCTGGCCGAATACCTCACTGTTCTCCGTCCCTGGTACCCGCCGCAGGCCGACTCCCGCGTTCTGTTTCCGTTCCGCCGGCTGTTCGTGGTGAGCTATCGGAAATGAGGGGCCGGCACGAGCCCAAATGCGCGCAGCATCCCGGTGCAGTTTTTCACGCGGCAGTCCCCGCGCCCGGTTTGGCCCTTAAACGGCAAGTAGCGTTACGTGGTCCGCGCGGTCATCGGCGCCTTCGAGTGGTTCGGCGAATTGGGGATTTTTTTCGCCCGGCTCCTGCGCGCGGCTTTTACGCGGCCGATGGAATGGCGCGAAGTTGTGCGCCAGTGCGATCAGATCGGCTCTCTCTCGCTGCCGCTGGTGGCGCTGGCGGGCGCGGCGACGGGCGTGGTGTTGGAACTGGAGACGCGCGACAGCCTGACGCGCTATGGCGCTAAATCCATGCTCCCCGCGGTGATCACTTTCGCCTTAATCAAGGAAAGCGGGCCGATCATCGCCGGACTGATGGTGGCGGCCCGCGTGGGCGCCGGCATCGGCGCGCAACTCGGCTCCATGCGCGTCACCGAACAGATCGACGCCATGGAGGTTTCGGCCGTCGATCCTTACAAATTTCTCGTCTTCACCCGCGTCCTGGCTTGTGTCCTTATGGTGCCGCTTCTCACCGTGGTGGCCGGTTTCTTCGGCATAATTTTCGGCTGGCTCGCCAACACCGTCACCGACCACATCTCGCTGCTTCTGTTCGTGGAGCGCGGGTTCCAGGCGGTGGCTTTCAGCGATTTTTTTCCGTCCACGCTCAAGACCGCGATTTTCGGTTTCATCATCGGGCTGGTGGCTTGTTTTCAGGGCATGCGCACCACCGGCGGCACGGAAGGCGTGGGCCGCGCCACCACCAGCTCTGTTGTGCTGTCTTCCCTGTTCGTCATCCTGGCGGATGTGGTGCTCGTGCGCCTCATTCTGGTGATCTGGCCGCTATGAGACCGCCCCCGAATCCCATCGAAGTTCGCGGCCTGTGTAAGTCCTTTGGCTCGCAGACGGTGCTGGACGAGGTCAATCTCACGGTGCGGCGCGGGGAGACTGTGGCGGTGCTCGGGCGCAGCGGCGCCGGCAAGAGCGTGCTGCTCAAAATCCTGATCGGCTTGCGGCCCGCCGATTCCGGCTCGGTCCGCATTTTCGGCTGCGAAATCCGCAACGTGCCGGTGGACCGCCTCAACCGGATGCGCCGCCACATGGGCTTCCTCTTCCAGGAGTCCGCACTTTACGATTCGCTCACCGTGGAAGAAAACGTGGCTTTTCCCCTGCAACGCCTGAGCACGTTGGCGCCAGAGCACCAGAAGCGGCGCGTGCGCGAACTATTGGTCGCCGTCGGCATGGACGCCCATCGGCATAAGTTCCCGTCCGAAATTTCGGGCGGCATGCAGAAACGCGTAGGCCTGGCGCGCGCGCTCGTAATCGATCCCGAAATTGTGCTTTATGACGAGCCCACCGCCGGCCTCGATCCCATCACCAGCGCCGAAATCGGCCATCTCATCCTCGACCAGCAAACCCGGCGCCGGACCACCGGGATCGTGGTCACCCATGATATCCCGGCAACCCGCATCTTCGCCGATCGCATCGTGCTGCTCCGCGACGGCCGCTTCGTGGCCGAAGGCAGTTACTCCGACCTCCGCGACAGCCGCGATCCCTTTGTCCGCGACTTCCTGCGGGAGGCCGCATAGGTGGGCTTATGAACCGACCGCTTCGCCTGGGTATCTTTATCGCCTTCGCTCTTGCTGCCGCCTCCGGGGCAATTTTCCTGATCGGAGACAAGAGCTTACTGTTCACCCACACCTACCGGCTCTACGCCAATTTCACCGACGTCGCCGGCCTGCAGGGCGGCGCGCAGGTCCAGGTCGCCGGAATCCAGGAAGGCGCCGTGAGGCGCATCTATTTGCCGTCCAGCCCCGGCCAGCCCGTACGCGTGGAAATGAAGCTGAAAGATTCCACCCAACGCGTGGTCAAGCAGGATTCCCGGGCCTCCATCCAAACCCAGGGTCTGGTTGGGGATCAGTTCATCACAATCTCGATCGGCTCCCCCAAGTCCCCGCCCGTGCGCAATGGCGATACCATCCAGGGCCAGACGACGCCGCAGGTTGGCGACCTCGTCACCAAGGCGCAAACCGTTATGGATAACGCCAACCGCCTGATCGGCTCCATGAACGGCGCGGTGGGCAACATCTCCAAGGCCGCCGGCAATCTGGATTCGATCACCGGAAAAATCGACAAGGGCCAGGGCTCGCTCGGCGCGCTCGTCAATAATCCCGCGCTATTCAACCATTTCGACCAGGCCGCCGGGAATCTGGCCGCCGTCACCGGGAAAATCAACAGCGGCCAAGGCTCGCTGGGCGCCCTCATCAACAATCCTTCGGTATACCAGCACTTCGACCAGGCCGCCGGCAACCTCGCTGCCATCACCGGGAAACTGAACAGCGGCCAGGGCTCGCTGGGCGCGCTGTTGACCGATCCTTCCGCCTACCAGAATTTCAGCGCGGCGGCGGGCAACCTGGCCGCCGTCACCGGGAAACTGAATAGCGGCCAGGGCTCGTTGGGCGCGCTTATCAACGATCCTTCCGCGTACCAGAACTTCAACGCGGCAGCGGCCAACCTGAACGCGATCACGGGGAAAATCAATTCCGGCCAGGGGTCGATAGGACAGATGATCAATAATCCCAGCGCGTACGAAAACCTGAACCGCACCGCCGAAAACTTTCAGGATACAAGTGAGGCGCTCAAGCATAATTTCCTGGTGCGCGGCTACTTCAGGAAGCACGGGTATGAAGACGAATCGGAACTCAGCCAGTACGAGATTGCCGGGCTTCCGGCCGGAGCGCCGGCGCGTCGCTTCAACATCCCCGCCTCCCGGCTCTTCAAAGGCAACAACACAGCCGCGGTCAAGAACGGCAAAGTGTTGGACGGGGTAGGCGCTTACTTACAATCGCATCCGTTCTCTATGGTGGTGGTGCAGGCTGAAGCCGGCATGCTAGGCGATACGGACACACAGCGCAAGCTAACGGAAGCCCGGGCATACGCCGTCCGCGAATGGCTGGTGAATCATTTTCCGGTGGACGATACGCGGATCAAGATGATCGGCCGAGGCAAAACTCCGGACGTTCCGCCTACCGGCGCGGTCTCCATCCTCGTCTACACCAATGCCGCCGCGCCCGCCACCGGCGTGGCCGACCGCAGCGCCAAGAACCCGGCTGCTCCGGCGCCTGCCGCGTCCGACCCACACAAGCACTAGTGAGACACCCCGTAGCGCAAGCTTTCAGCTTGCCATGCCGGCATACGCCGCCCCAAGCAGTATGCCGGCTTGAAAGCCGGCATGGCCGCCCTGGAGGGCGGCTCTACGCAAGGCATGAGCGCGATTATTCCGCTGCAACGCTCCCTTACGGTCGCGGCTCCGCATGAAGCCGCACACTGAGCCGCCCGAGGCCTTCGCCTACGGCTGGTGGTGGCTCTGCTGGTAGTGCTCCTGCAGCAGATCCTCGCCCCAATCCCCATTGAAGTCGCGCCACACCGAGTGGATGTGGTTGGCGTGGTCCTGGGTGTCGTCGAACTCGATGAGGAAGGCCGAGGTCTGCACGCGGTAATAATGCGGCTCGCCGGGGTCGATTCCGCCGGACCAGGCGAAATAAATGTTCTTTCCCGCCTGGCGGACCTGCTCCTCGCGCGCCTGCTGCAATTGTCCCGGCACGTTGTCGGCGTACTCGTCTACGAGCGCGCGCAGTTTTTCGAACTGCTGCGAGGTCATTTTGGACGCCGGCAGGCCGGAAGGCCGGCCTTCCAGCGCCGCCTTGCGGGTGTTGGTGGTCAGGATATCGGCCGGCGCTTTCGCCTCCACGATGGCAACTTTGCGCTGCTCCGGATCGAGCGAGCTCACCAGGTCGCGGCCCAGGTCCTCTTCCGCCGCCAGCACGCGCAGCCCCGCCCGCGGCCCTTGCTTCACTTCCGCCGGATTGGAGCCGAAGAAGCTTGGCGCATCCACCACCCTGCCGTTCACCACCGTGTAGTTCTGGCTGAGGTGGTGACCGTCGATGCGGTAACCCCAGGGCTGTGTGTCGGAGGGTTCGCCGAAGATCGAGAAGTAATATTTCTCCGGGTTGCGGTACTCTGTGCTGGCCTTCTCCATCACCAGCAGCACCTGTTCCAGGCTCATGATGGTCATAGCCTTGATGTAGCCGGTCTGGCTGAGGCCGGCCGCCAGAAGAGCGCTCGCCAGGCGCTGCTGATAGGCCGACATTTCCCGCAGCGCCAGGCCCTTGCGCGGCACCGGGGTGTAGAACCAGCGGTAACGCTCGGCGTCGTTCAGCGGGAACATGGCCACGGCTTTCTGTTCCGGCGTGAGGGAGGAAAGAAACTGCTTCGCCGCTGTCGTCATGAGCGAAGCGGAATTGGTCCGGTCATAAGCGGCGGTCAGCAACAGCGCCCCCACCGCAATTGCACCCAGGCGTGGCAGCATCGCATTCATGGCTGCCCATCATATCAAAAGCGGGGCAGGCGCAACCGCATGCCCCACCACTCCAATCAGCCGGGCAGCCGGAACCGCGCCACGCATCCGGCGGCGTCGCGCCGGTTTTCCAGGGTCAGCGCACCGCCGTGACCCTCCGCAATCTGCCGGCTCAGCACCAGGCCGATGCCCGATCCACCCGGCTTGGTGGTGAAAAAAGGCACAAACAGGTTGGACGTGCTGGAGATGCCGGGTCCCGAATCCTGCACCCAGACCTCCAGCATGGTGCCGTCCCGCCGCCAGCCGATCCGGACGCCGGGGCTGGAGCGCTCCGCCCCGCCGGCCAGCGTGGCATCGGCCGCGTTGCGCAGAAGATTGATCAGCACCTGCTCCAACTGGTCCGGATCGCCCTGCACTACCGCGGCCGGTCCGCCCGCCACTTCCACCGGGATCCGCCGTTCCACGCTCACGGCACGCGCGACGCAGGCGGCGACATCGAGCGGCTGCAGTTGCGGCCGCGGCAGCTTGGCCAGGCGCGCGTATGCTCCGATGAACCGGCTCAAACTGTCCGGCGCGGCCGGTGATGACTTCGAGGCCGCGCAGCGTGTCCACGCGCCAGTCCTCAGGCAGCGGCTCGCGACCGAGCAGGCTGGCCAGGCTTCCGGCAATCGATTTGATGGGCGCCAGCGAATTGTTTAGCTCGTGCCCGAGCACGCGCACCAGGCGCTGCCACGCCTGCAACTCCTGCTCGCTCAGGGCCTGGGTCAAATCCGAAATCACCACCAGCTCCAGCGGCAGCCCACGCTCGCGGATGCGCGTGCGCCGCACTCCCCAGCGCCCGGCGCCGCCCGGGAAGGCCTTCTGGATGGTGCTCTGGGCAGCGCCCTCCAGGCAGTGCTCCAGTTCCAGCGCCACCGCCGTCCGCCCCAGCAGTTGCTCCGCCGGCGCCGCCAGCAGCCGCTCTCCGGCGCGGTTCACCAGGCGCAGGCGCCGGTGCTCGTCGAAGGCGAAGACCGCGACGTCGATTTCGCGCATCACCGCCCGCACCAGCAGGCCGGCTTCTTCCGCCCCCAACCGCTGTTCCTGCAGGGTGCTGCCCAGCAGGTTGACTTCGCGCATCACCCCGCCCAGGGCGTCGTCCGGGCGCGGCGCCCGGCCGCGGATGGAAAAATCTCCCTCGCGCAGCGCGCCCAGCAGGTTCGCCACGGTCTGCAGCGAATACACCACGCGCTCGCGCACCGCCAGCACGCAGCCGATCCACACCACCAGAACGACGCCCGTTACCGCCCACTCCACGCGGCCGGAAAAATTTCCCGACCAGACCAGCCACAGCGCCACCGCCGACCCCGGCAGTCCCGCCGCCAGAGCCAGCAGCACAATCCGGCCTTCGTGGCTGACGCGCGCGATTTTTTCATCCGGCCGCATGGGGCGATTCCGTGTCGAAAATGGCCGCCAGTCCGAACGCCTGTCCTGGCGTCCCGTTCCGAAACAGGTCCCACCGCACCCTTACGGTCGCGGCTCTGAACGGAAGCGGTTTACCAGGCACGCTACAGCCCGTATCTCTGCAGGCGCCGGTACAGGGCGCTGCGGCTCAAGCCCAGGGCGTTGGCCGCATGGCTCACATTGCCGTCGAAGCGCGCCAGGGCTTTCTTGATCAGCAGCGCTTCCACATCCTCCAGGCTCATCTCTTCCAGGCGCGGCGGTCCCTCGCGGCCGGTGCGCAGCCCCAGGTCGACCGCGCGAATGGTTTCGACCTGCGCCATCAGCACCGCGCGCTCCACGGCGTGGTCCAGTTCCCGCACGTTGCCGGGCCAGGTGTGGGCCAGCAGCGCCTTCATGGCGCCCTCCTCGAATCCGTGGATCGCCTTGCGGTAATGCTCCGCGTGCTGGCGCAGAAAATGCGCGGCCAGCAGCGGGATGTCCTCGCGCCGCTCGCGCAGCGCGGGCAGGTGAATCTCGATGGTGTTCAGCCGGAACAGCAGATCCTGGCGGAAGCGGCCCTCCGCCACGGCCGTGTGCAAATCGGCGTTGGTGGCCGAGAAGATGCGCACATCCACGCGCCGCGTTTTGGACGAGCCGACGCGCTCGAATTCGCCGGTTTCGATGGTGCGCAGCAGCTTGGCCTGCAGGTTGAGCGAGAGGTTGGCGATTTCGTCCAGGAACAGGGTTCCGCCCTCGGCCATCTCGAAGCGGCCGACGCGGTCGCTCCTGGCGTCGGTGAAGGCGCCCTTCACGTGCCCGAATAGCTCGCTTTCGAAGATTCCTTCGGCCAGCCCGCCGGTATTCACCGTGACCAGCGGCCGGGTGGAGCGCCGCGAAACCGAGTGCAGGGTCTGCGCCACCAGCCCCTTGCCGGTTCCGTTCTCGCCCGTGATGACCACGTTGGCGTCGGACGGGCCGATGCGCGAAATCACCTCCAGCACCGGGCGCATGGCCGCCGATTCCGCGATCAGCTGCGGGAAGCGCTCAGCCCGCAGCGCCCGATTCTCCGCCTCCAGGCGCATGCCCACTTTGAGCGCGCGGCCGAGCTCGATCTGGGTCTTGAGGATGGCCGCCAGGCGCGCGTTCTCCCACGGCTTCTGGATGAAGTCGCGCGCCCCGCGCCGCATCGCTTCCACTGCCAGTTCCACCGAACCCCAGGCCGTCATCACGATCACCGGCAGGGTGGCGTCGAGCGCCTGGATGCGGTTCAGCAGGTCCAGCCCCTCTTCGCCCGAAGTGGTGTCGCGCGTATAGTTGAGGTCCATCAGCACGGCGTCGAAATCACGCGATTCCACCGCCTCGACGGCCGCAGCGGGCGAGTTCACGGCCTCGGCCTGATAACCCTCTCCCTTGACCAGGAGGCGCAGGGCCTCCAGCACGTCGGGCTGGTCGTCGGCAATCAGAATGGTAGGAGCGCGCATCGAAGCATTATCGTAGCGCACGACACGTCTGGATTCGGCGGCCCGCGGGAAGCGGCCGGGCGTGCCCGGCCTACGACGCGGCTTTGTAAGGACCGGCCATGGCCAGCCCAGGCGCCCCCTGCAAACCGCTCCGGCGCAAATACTCGATCAGGACGAGCATCTTGTGGCTGCGGTCCGGCACGCGGCGCATGCGAATCTCTCCGGCGCCGGGCGGCGCCCACATCTGCGCGTGCACGATGGACGCGCCCAGGAACTCGGCGATGAATTGCATTTCGTCGGCGGAAAGACCATCGAGGAACCGGCGCGCTTCCGGACGGAAAGCACCATGGGCGCAGTCCGCCAGCGCTGCCACCAATTCGCGACGTCGGTCAAGCATATGATTCCGCTGGTCCTGAGCCGTATTATGGCGAAAAGCCCCGCCCCGTGCAAGCGCCTCAGATCCGGCCCATCAACAGAAGAATCACGATGATCAGCACCACCAGGCTGATGCCCCCGCTCGGATAGTATCCCCATCCGCGGCTGTAAGGCCAGGCCGGAACCGTGGCAAACAGCAGGACGATCAGAATCAGCAACAGCAGAAGCATGGATGCACCCCCATGCCCGGTCCGAGCAGGTACGGACCCGTTGTGCGACAAACCACCGTGGGGCAGGCGGCCGGCTTACTCCGCTTGCGCCGCCGGCTGCAGCAGGCGCCGCGCGGCCAGGCGGCCCAGCACGGTGAGGGCGGAAAGGATGGGCGATTGCAAAGCGCTGGTCTCATGCCCGCGCCGGCTGGTTTTTTCACCGCCGGAGGGCAGCAGCCAGGCGTCCACCAGGCTCATCAGCTCGGAGCTGAGCCCCGGAAAGAGGCCATGAAAGGCGGCCAGCAGGTTGGCCTGCGTGGTCAGGATCTTCTCCGCGCGGTTGTGCCGGGTGGCGGCGACAACCTGGCGCGCGGCGCGCTCCGCGCTCATGCTCACCCCGGGCAGCGTGGCGCCCAGGCTGAACCAGACCGATTCCCGATCCGGCGCCCCTTTGAACCGCGCGTTCAGGTGCGAGCCGGTGCGCATCAGCCCGGGTGCGATGGTGATCACCCCTACCCCGCTGCCCGCCAATTCCGCGCGCAGCCCTTCGGAGAAGCCGACCGCCGCGAATTTGGCGCATCCATAGGGCAGCAGGTGCGGCACCGCCACCTTGCCGCCGATGGAAGTGATGTTCACGATGCGCCCGCTGCCCTGCCCCCGGAAATGCGGCAGCAGCGTCATGGTGGGATAGACGGCGCCCCAGAACATCACCCGCATGGCCTGCTCGAAATCCGGGATTTCCAGTGCTTCGAGCGGCGCCACCGTGATCTCGCCGGCGTTGTTCACCAGGATATCGATGCGTCCGTAATGCTCCAGCACGCGCGCGGCCATGCGCTCCACCTGGGCCTGGTCGCCGACGTCGCATTCCACGGTGAGGACTTCCGCCCCGCGTGCCTCCAGGTCCTGCCGGGCGGCGCTCAGTTCGCCGGCATCGCGCGCGCAGATGGCCAGGCGGCATCCCTCCCCGGCGAATTCCCGCGCCAGGGCCAGCCCCAGCCCGCGCGAGCCGCCCGTGATCAGGGTCACCGAGCCGCGCAGCTCCGGCCCGCGCCGGCCCAACAACCGGCTGGCGGCAAGGCCCGCGCCGATGCCCACGCCCACCGCCGCCGCAATCGACGGCAGCACCCAGGAGTTGTCATTCCCACTCATCCGCACCTTCGAACCAAGCGTATAACCCGCAAGCGGCCGGTGCTGTGCCCATCGCGACAAAGCAGTGGATAAGTGTGCGCCCGCAACATTCCGTGCAGGGGCCGGGCATGCCCGGCCAGGCGGCGGGCGGAAAGCCCGCCGCGGCCGCGCGGAAGCGCCGCCCTACAACTGCTCGCTTATCGGGGTGCGGTTTCGTCTCTGAAAATCAGGCTCATGCACGTGACCCCCGCCTCGGCTTTCTGCAATTCGGAAACGTCCACCGGCAGGACGCGCCATCCCGCGCGCTCCAGTTGGCCCGCGGTGTGGGGGAATGAAGCCGGCAGGATCACGGTGTCCCCAATGGCCAGCGCATCCGCCGCCGCTGCTTCGTCCCGTGCCACATCAATCACGCGGCAGCCGGCGAACGGCCGGAGATCCACCCAGTCCCGGTTGGCCAGCAGCGTATCCCGGCCCAGGTAGGTGCACGCCGATTTCAAATGCAGGCAGCCGCATATCTCCACCGCTCGCACTGTGTAGCCGAATGGCGCCGTTTGGCCCGCCAGTTGGGCCATGCCCTCATCGTTGCTGCGCGCCGAACGGCCCACCAGCAGGGTGCGCCCGATCCGCACCACGTCGCCGCCTTCGAGCGTTCCCGGCGCGGCCATTCGGCGCAGCGGCCGGTACGGCGCCAGCGCATCCGCCAGGCTCTCCGCCTCCCCGCGCCGCGACGCCGCGCCCGTGCGCGTAATGACCGCAACTTCGTCCAGCACGATGGCGGGGTCTTCCACAAATACCGCATCCGGAAACTCCGGCGCGGCTGCGAGCGTAATCACCCGGATGCCCAGCGATTCGAGGCACTCCCGGTAGCGCCCGTGCTGCTCCGTGGCCCGTGCGATATCGATGGGCTGGCGCCCCAGAAACGACAGCTCGCACTGGTTCATGGACGGACTGACGGCCCGGGTGATGGCGGCGAGCGGCATGGCGCCAGCCTACCACAGCGGCGAGCGGACATCCGGGACCGGCGTATGCCGGCAGGAATGCGGGCACCGCGGAGGTCCGCGCGCGACCCTGTTGTATACTGAGTGCGATTTTTGACTCTCAAACTGGAGTAGCCATGAGCGACGATTTCCTTTCCCGCCGATTCTTTCTTTCCGCCGCCGCGCCGCCGGCCGTCCCCGGAGCGCTCGCTTCCGATCGCATCGCCGTTTTCGACCCGCCCCCGGACCGCGTGCGCATCGCGACCGTTCCGGCGCCGGCCACCGCCTTCACACCCGCCGAGGTGGAGCAGATCCTATCGCAGGGCAGGAACATCGAGTTGAACCTGACCCAGACACAGGAGGAGTTCGAGCGCCTCCTGCCGGAGGTGGATGTCGCCATCGGCGCCGTCAATGCCGATATGCTGGCGCGGGCGAAGAACCTGCGCTGGATGCAGCACACCGAGGCCGGCGTGGACACGCTGCTGTTTCCGGCGCTGGTCGAGAGTCCCGTGGTGGTCACCAATATGGCGCGCGTGTTTGCGCCGTGCATTTCCGAAACCGCGGTCGGCATGCTGCTGGCGCTCACCCGCGGCCTGAACCAATATTACATTCCGCAGTTTCCGCAGAAGAAATTTTTCGCCGAGCGCAACCTGGTGGAGGTGGACGGCATGACCATGGGCATCGCCGGCATGGGCGGCATCGGTTCCTCCACGGCCATGCGCTTCCACGACGGCTTCCACATGCGCATCCTCGCCACCGATGCCCGGCCGCTGGTGAAACCCACGTATGTGGAGGTGCTGCGCGAGCCCGCATGGCTGATGGAAATGGTTCCGCAGGTGGATGTGCTGGTGAGCGCCGTGCCGCTCACCAAATACACGTCGCTGATGTTCAACGAGCACGTTTTTCGCGCCATGAAGAAGACGGCGTATTTCCTGAGCCTCTCGCGCGGCGGCGTGGTGGACCAGCCGGCGCTGGTGCAGGCGCTGCGGGAGGGCTGGATCGCGGGCGCCGGCCTCGACGTCACCACTCCCGAGCCGCTGCCCACCGACGCGCCGCTCTGGGATTGCCCCAACACGGTTATGACCTGTCACACTTCCGGCTTCTCGCCCCAGCGCCGCGTGCGCCAGATGGGTCTCATTGTCGAAAACGTGCGCCGCTACGCCGCGGGCCTGCCGCTGCTGAACGTGGTGGATAAGCAGCGCGGCTATTAAAGGCGTCTCCAGATTTGACACTGCAGGTTGGGCAAGCCTATACTGCTCGTCTGTGAAACCTGCCATATTCTTCGATGTCCCGAGCGCGGCTCGGACCGCGCTCGTATCCGCCCTGTTCCTGGGCGCGCTGGCGGCGCAGACCCCGTACGACCTGCTGCTCAAGAACGGCCACGTGATCGATCCCAAGAACAACATCGACCGCGTGGAGGACGTGGCCATTGCCAACGGAAAGATCGCGCGCGTCGCGCCCAACATCGCGGCCGGGGAGGCGAAGAAGACCGTGGACGTTTCCGGGCTGTACGTCACGCCCGGCCTGATCGACATCCACACTCACCTCTACATCTGGCAGGAGCCGGGCGGCGAGGGCGTGCAGCCCGACGCCCATTCGTTCCGCAGCGGCGTCACCACCATGGTGGATGCCGGCTCCTCCGGCGCCGACAGCTTCGCCGATTTCCGCCGCCGCATCATCGACCATGCCAAGACCCGCGTCCTCGCCTTCCTGAACATCGTGCACGCCGGCATGCTCACCGGCCATGAAAACGAGCCGGCCCAGATGGACGCCGAGCTCGCCGCCCGCGTGGCCAAGGCCAACCCCGATATCATCGTCGGTTTCAAAACCGCCCACTACGCCGGGCCGGGCTGGTATGCGGTGGATGGCGCGGTCAAGGCCGGCAACCTGACCGGACTTCCGGTGATGGTGGATTTCGGCCAGGTCACCGCCACGCGCAATATCAATGCGCTGTTCATGGATAAGCTGCGCCCCGGCGATATCTACACTCATTGCTACTCCGGCCTTCGCGATGAGCTGCTCCCCGATGGCAAACTGAACCCGGCCATGGAAGCCGGCCGCAAGCGCGGCATCATTTTCGACCTCGGGTTCGGCGGCGGCAGCTTTTTCTGGTACGTCGCGGTCCCGGCTTACGCCGCGCACTTCTACCCCGATTCCATCTCGAGCGACCTGCACACAACCAGCATGAACGGCGGCATGAAGAACATGGACAACATCATGTCGGAAATCATGAGCCTCGGCTCGTCGCTGCAGGATGTGGTCCGCATGGCCACCTGGGCTCCCGCCCGCGAGATTCACCGCACCGCGCTGGGCAATCTCGACGCCGGCGCCGATGCAGATATTGCCGTGCTCCGCGTGGACCACGGCAATTTCGGTTTCCTCGATTCCGCAGGAGCGCGCAAGTCCGGCAACCAGGCCATAGTCTGCGAGATGACCCTGCGCGCCGGCAACGTGATGTGGGATCTGAACGGCCGCGCCGGCCAGGACTGGACTACCTTCCCCTACCACAAGCGCTCGCACTAGCCGCCAGCTTCGAAATGACAGTGGGGCAGACCATCGCTTTTTGTGGTCTGCAACCCGACGGTCGCGGCTCTGAAACTCGTTCCAGAGCCGCGACCCTCTAATGCCGAATTACCCGAGATACATTACGTGTACGTAGGTGCCGAGGCGGGTGTTATAGGCCAGATACCAACCTGGGTCGTCGGGGTCGTCATAGATGACGATCGGATCGGAATTCCAGAGCCATCCGGCGCAATCGGCGATTTGAAACGGCGCCACGCTGAAATAGAAGCCGCCGAACCAGAAGCGGGAAGGTCCGCCGCCCGCCAACTGAAAGACATGGCCCGGCCCGAAACCGCCGGTGAACCGGCCGTGTTGGAAGGGATGATCCAGGTGCAGGCGCGCGTCGGCGTCGTGCCCCACCCACGTGCCATCGGTATGGACATGCGGAGTTTCCGGATGCGCGGCGGCATCACGGTAGTTACGCGTGACGGCGGCGCGCTGCGGCACCGGCGCGGGCGCGGCGTGCGCTTGCGGCGCGCGTGGAGCCGGGCCGCGTGGTGGAACATAGCCACCACCTACGCGGCCGCCGCCATGCGCGCCGCCCTCCCGGCCCTTTTCCTGCGCATAAACGGAAACGCAAAACAACAGAGCTAAAGCGATTAAACTTCCGGCCAACTTGTGCATTTTCTTCCTCCTTCGCCGAAACTAAGCAATCGAGTTACCAAATCCGGCGCTTAACGAGCCGCCACCACGTTAGTGCGCTTCGCCGGCGCGCCCGATGGAGCTTTCGGGAGCGCCAGCAGGTTCGCCAGCAGTTGATACGCGCCATCGGTTCCCGCCGGCAACTGGCGCCATAATCCCAGCCCCAGGTAAATCCAGCGCCCTCTTCCGGCGCGCGCCTCCACCAGCGCGCCCAGTTTCTCGCCGGGGTTGTCCTTGAACGGGTCCGTCATCGCCACCAGGTCGATCAGTTTCGGGTCCTTGTCTCCCAAAAAATACAACCCGCGCTCCTGCACCCAGTCGACCCACGCCTCCGCGCCGATCTTGTTCGGGAAGTTGAACACCGGATCGTTCGGCTTAAGGATCTTCACCGGCGCGTTCTCGTCGGTAATGCGATTGCCGCTGATCTTCGCCGGATAGGGCCCGAACTCCGTCTGGTTGATGCCGGTCTTGTTGTACTGCACGATCACCACGCCGCCGCGCTCCACGTAATCCATCAGGCGCTGGTTGTAGGCGCGCAAATCGGCGCGCTTCTCATAGGCGCGCACGCCCGTCATGATGACGTCGTGTTTGGAAAGGTCGCCCCACGCCAGTTCGTCGGCATCGATAAAGCTGACTTTCGCGCCCAACTGCTCGATGGCCGGCGGCACCTGGTCCCCCGCGCCCACAATGTAGCCGACGTTGAGGTTGGGCACCGTCTTTACGTCCACCACTTTCAGCGCCACCTCAGCCGGCTTGATCACCTGCCGCCGCTCCACGTGCGGGTATTCGATCTCCTGGTAGCCGTCCGCGAACCGTGCGCCCGCCGCCGAGGGCGAAGTCACCACCGCCTTCAGCGTATATTCGCCCGTCTTTGCCTGCGCCGGCGCGGTCACGCGGAAACGCGCGGAAAGCGATTCGTCCTCGTGCGAAAAATGCAGCGGAGCGCTGGCGGGAACGGCTTTCCACCCCGCCGGCAGTTCCAGCGCCGCGGTGGCGTCGGCCGCGCCCTTGGTCCCGTTGGTTACCGAAACGAAAATCTCGCGCTCCACCGGCTTCGCCGTCGGCACCACCGCCAGGCCCGGCGTTACCGTCACCGAAAACGCCGGCACCACGTTCAGCTCCATCCGCTTGTCGCCGGTAAAAACGTCTTTGATGTAGCGGAATTCCACTGGCACATCCCGCGCCACATCCACGCTGCCCGCCCGGACATGGAAGGTCACCCGGAACGGCGTGGGCGCGAACGGAACGCCGAACGGCACGCCGGGATCCAGAATCTGGATGGCCTGGTTGGCCGGATGTTTCCAGTAATTGTCGTGAAAGTAAGGCGTGGTGGGTTTGGCGTTCGCCGGCACGCGCATCTGGGCGCTGCAGGTGAAGGTCGAATCGCTGCGGACCGCGCCCGGCTTGCAGTTCCCCGGCCCGTCGAAGCCGGCAATGTCCACCGCCGTCACACCCACCTCCGACCCGCCCCGGTTGCTGGCCGTGATAGTCAGCCGCACCGGCTGCCCGCCGATGATCAGGCCGTCGTCGGCCAGCGCGTCGAAGGTCAGGTTGTGCGCCGCCAGCACCGCGTCCTCGTAATCGCGCTCCTTGTTCCTGAGGCGGAAATCTACTTCGTAGCGCGCGTCAGCGCTCAGCCCCATCGAGTCCAGCCGCGCCCGCAGCGCCCGCACGGCCGTCAGCCCCGCCTCCACCGGCTCCGCTGTACCCGCATCATTGCCCGCCGCGAAGGCCGCCTGCGCGCGCCTGGTATCGGTCATAATACCGGCCAGCGCATCCGTCAGCGCCGCCGGCGGATTCGCACCGGCATACTGCGCAATGCCCGTCAGGCTGACATCCACGCCGTCCAGCACGGACGATTCCTGCTTCGCCTTCTGCCCCGGAAGAGTGGTCTCCACCAGTTGATAACGCTGCGGCCCGCGGCCGCCCATCCCGGGAGGTCCGCCCCTGCCGCCCGGTCCTCCTCTGCCGCCCCCTCCAGGAGGCCCGATGGTCGCGCCCATGCCCTGGCACTTATGACTGGTGCGGGCATCGTTGCCAATCTCGGCATACGTCCGGCCCAACAGCGGGTCGTACGCGTTCACATCCACCGGCGCCAGCTTCGGCGGCGTCGCGTCCGCGCCCATTCCCGTCCCGCCGTAGCCGTAGCTGAAATACAGCTTCTTTGCCTTCCACGGACGCAGCCCCTCGCGGAACTGCTCCGGGTAGGCCGATGGATCGCCCGCCGCCAGGTATCCCTCGCGCACCAGCACCGTGGTCGCTTCATGCGCCCGGTCGCCGCCGCGGCCCTGGATGTTCATGGTGATGATGACATCCGGCCGCAACATGCGGATCAGCCGCACGTAGTCGCCTACGATGTCCTTCCGCCCCCACTTGTTGATCACCTCTTCGGGATCGAAGGAGTAGCCGAAGTCGATCGCGCGCGTGAAATATTGTTCCGCGCCATCCAGCCGGTGCGCGCCCAGCAGTTCGCCCGTCCGCAGCACGGCCATGTCGCGAAACAGCTCCGGGCCGATTTCGTTCTGCCCGCCGTCGCCGCGGTTGTTTTGCAGGTCGATGGTGCGCAGCCCCATGCCGCGCGCGAAATACGCCAGCAGGGCGTTGGTTTCGTCGTCGGGGTGCGCGGGCGCCTGCATGAACGTGCCGCCAACGCTCAATTTGCGCAGCGCCAGGCCGAGCGCGACATGCCCGCCGTCCTGCGCCACAATCGGGTAGTCCATGCGGGTCTGCGCCCAGGCGCAGGCAGCCAAAGCGACCACAAACAGCCATCTCGTGGAACGGTTCATAAGTGCGAACCAGTATACCGCGGAGCGGGCGGGGGTTAGGGGTTGCGGATTGGGGATTAGGGGTTGGAAATTAGGGTTTAGGGATCGGAGGTTTACATCGCAGGTCGGGCGCGAATTCCAAAAGGGCCGACGGACGCCCGCCCGGTAACGAAGGCGTCCGCCCCCACCCCTAATCCCTAACCCCCAATCCCCACTACCGCACCGTATACGGCACGGTCACTTCCACCGTCTTCGGCGGGAAGCACGCGCGCTCGCTGCAGGCCTGGTAGCGCAACTGCCCGACCGCCGCGCCCGGCCCCACCGCCGCATTCGCCGGCGTTTTCAAATTCGCGCCCAGCTCGAATTTCCCGGTGAAGACCGAAAGCGGCTCCTCGGAGAATTCGTACTTCTCCATCGTCGGCTTGGGGTAAACCACCGTCCCCGCCTGGAGCGCGCCCGTTGATTTCCACGTTAGCTTCAGCGGAATCAGGTATTCGGCGCTGGGCGTGTTGCTGTTGACGTGGTAGCCCGGCTGCACCGCCACGGGGATGTGCGCCAGCACCGCCGCGCCGCGCTTCGCCACCACCTGCGGCGCCTGGCCGACGCTCAGGTATCCGCTAGTTTGCGCCAGCAGAGGCAGCGACAGCAGCGCGATTCGTAGAATTGGTCTCGCGCGTAAGCCCCGGCGCGCCATTCTGCAGCAGTTGTTCCACACCATCTTCGAAGTCTCTCTTGCTCGCCAGGCCAATATGCACGGCCGCGATTTTTCCCGTCCGGTCGATCAGAAACGTGGTCGGCAGCGCATCCACCCCGCCGTAGATCTGCGCCGTCTGGTCGTTGCCCATGACCAGCCGGTAATTGATGCCGAGCTGTTTGGCGAACGGCTTTACCGCCTCCCAGCCTTCGTCATCCATCGCCACGCCCACCACCTCGAAGCCCTTGTCCTTGTTCCGGCGCTCCATGTCCATGAACCAGGGAATCTCGATTTTGCAAGGCCCGCACCACGTCGCCCAGAAATCGAGCAGCACCACTTTGCCACGGTAATCGGAAAGATGCACCACCTTCCCGTCCGCGTCCTTCAGCGCGAAATCCGGCGCCGTCTTGCGGTCTTTGTCCGCCTTCACCGCCGCGGCGGCGCTCACGGAGGCGGTGGACGAACAACCCGTGCTCATGTAGCCCAAAGCAAGCGCGGTAACGAAAGCGGCAGTCAAACGGGCTGGTGACACAATATTCCCCTTCTCTCGATTATAGCGGTAAAGTCCGGTTTGCCAGCCATGCTTCGAACCAACGTCTCCGCCGCTCGCGCCGGTGCGGGGCCAGCGTGAACTCCGCATGTGCCCGCAAGCCCGCGTACAGCCACGCCGCCGTATCGCAGAAGCTCTCGCACGCGTATTCGCGCCAGCGCCGGCCGCGGCCGCGCACATCCGCCGCGGCCAGCGCCCGCTTACGGAATTCCGCCGACCAGCCCAGCTCCCCCCGCGCGCCCGCTTTCCACTCCTCCCGCAGCATCCGCTCGAACGACCAGCGCGCTTCGTTTCCCGCCCGCACCCAGGCGAAGTGAAATAATTCGTGCACGAAGATGCGCGGAAATTCGGCGGCCGGGCAATCGAACGCCATCCGCCGCTCGCGCACGAACGCGCCGCCGTGCACCGGCCCGCGCCGCTCGCCCAGCCCGTTGGCAGCCTGGACGCGGATCGGTTGCCCCGCGAGCGCCGGCAGCCGCCGCAGCACCACCCGCGCCCGCGCCTTCTGTCCCGCCGCTTCGAAAAGCAAAACCGGCACGTCTCATCCTGCCAGTTTGCCGCCCCGATCTGCAATAATCACCCCATGCACCGGAGGCGGATTCTCGAATTGCTTTCCTCTTCGTTACTCGCCGGCATCCCGGGGCGCGCGGCGCGGCAGGATCGCGTGGTCATCGCCGGCGCCGGCATCATCGGCGTGTCCATCGGGTACCACCTGGCCCGCCGCGGCGCCCGCGTCACGGTTCTGGAAAAGTCGCGTCCCGGCGCCGGCGCCACCGAAAAATCCTTCGCCTGGATCAACGCCGGTCTTTCCAAGCAGCCGCGCGCCTATTTCGAGCTGAACCTGCTCGGCGTCCTGGGCTGGCGCCGCCTGTGCCTGGAATTCGGACCCGACCTGCGCATGCAATGGGGCGGCAGCGTCCGCTGGGTTCCCTCCGCCGCCGATGCCGCCACGCTCCGCGACCAGGTGCGCGGCCACGAACAGTGGGGCTACGCCGCGCACGTGATCGAGCCCGAGGAGATCGCCCGCCTGCTGCCCGGCATCGACCCCGGCGCCGCCGCCGCGGCCTGCTTCTGCGACCAGGAGGGCACCGTCGATCCCGTCCACGCCCTCGGCGTTTATCTCCAGCACGCCCGCCAGGCCGGCGCGGTGGTCGAATACCCCAGCGAAGTCACCGGCATCGACCTTTCGGGCGGCCGCGTCCGCGGAGTCCGCACCACCCGCGGACCTGTCGAAGCCGATTTCCTCGTCCTCGCCGCCGGCACCGATACCCCTCGCCTGGCCGCTATGGCGGGGGTCAACGTCCCGCTCAAGGAATCCACCGGCCTGCTGGCCCACACCGCGCCGTTTGCGCGCGTGCTGGACCGCGTCGCCTTCGCCCCCGGCGCCAACATCAAGCAGAATCCCGACGGCCGCATCGTTACCGGCGTCGATTTCAAGAATTCCACCGACCACGACACCAGCCGAGAGTCCGGCCTCCGCATGCTCCGCAAAGCCGAGCCGTTCCTGCACAAACTGAAAGACGCGCAGCTTGAAACCGTCACCCTCGGCTACCGCGTTCTCCCCCAGGATGATTACCCGATTGTCGGCTTCGTCCAGCGCACACCGAATCTTTACATCGCTGCCCTGCACAGCGGCATGACCATGTCGCCGATCATCGGCCAGGCCGCCGCCGCCGAAATCCTGGACGGCGTCACCCTGGACATCCTCGCCCCGTACCGCCCCGCCCGCTTCGCATAGGCGCCCGAGGTGGGGCAGGGAACGTTCGCAACCGCCGCACCGGGTAGCGGGCCAGTCTGAGAATACGGCCGTTTCCCGGGCGGCCGCCACGCCGGGCAACCCGGCGGGTCGGGCGTTATACGGCAATTGACCGGGAGAACACCACGCCGCAATTTGGTGGCTGGCTGCGAAACTCCCGCAGTTTGGGAGTTTCGTTGCCTGTCACCGAATTGCCCCCCCTTTCAGGACCGCGTTGCCGATTGCGGAATATTACGCCACCTCCTGCTCCCTAAGCGCCTTCTCCGGATCCGCAGGTGAAGCCTCCCAAAGGGCCTTGAACGCCGCTTCATCAAGTATCGGACCCGATCGCATTTTCTCTTTGGCGTCTGGGGCCGAAAGGTCTATTTCTGTGAACCGGCCTTGCAGCTTGCGCATATGCGCGTAGCATCCGATATCAATCGCAAATGCCTGGTAAGTTCCAGGCTGTGACTTGTGCGTTAGAGCAGAACCAGCGCTGTGAATAATCCGATAATCGAGAAGACGATAGAGGAGGGCGCGGACTCGACTGTCCTGTTGCAGGAGTGCCTCGGAGACCAGCAATACGTTGCTCTTCTTTTCGATACAGAACTGGCGGAGCACATAGATGCCGCGGATTAAAATACCTTGCTCACGGCCTTCAGAATCCTGCTTCAGCTCTTCTATGCGCCGCTCGAAGTTTGCCCTGCTTAGGATCCGAACTTCATCCTTCCCTATCCGCCCATCGCCGCCCGGTGGTTGCACGGACTCGAGCACCTCGAGGAATAGCGACAGGCAATCCCGTGGAACGCCGCCCCCGGCAAGCACTAACCGGGCAAAACCCTCACCCTTGAATAGGTCGTCCATGTCGCGCGGCTTCAGATCGGCACGGCGCCCAAATTCATGAAAGATATCCCGATTCTGGCTTACGGTCTTCTTAAAGTCCGTAAACGTGAAGTCAATATTGATGGGCTGATAGTCGTGGCGCTCTTGAGCACCAATCGGCTGCCCCAGTCGGTCCGCGTAAAGGGTGCTGGCGTGCCTGAGGGTTGCGACTTTGAAGTAAAGAGGTAGATCCTTGCAGAGCCGGTGGATGTAGTCCATGACGAGAGGTTGATCTATGCGAGATAGATGGTAGAAGTCGTCGATTTGAAGAAAGACCGCCTTAACTGAAGTTGAGAGTCCAAAGAATTCCCGGATTTGCTGTTTCAGCCGAGGTAACCACATATCTAAATCCCGAACCTTGTCTTGGTTCAGGAGATACTTCCGCTCGGTCTCCACCCTCGAAGACTCACCGAAGTCTTCACTTGCCTCTAAACCGGCCTCCGGTCTACCCAATCGGATTCCGGTCTTTTGGGCATCTCGCACTTCTCTCGCTTCCGCCTCGCGGATTGCCGTCTCTTGTCGGTCAGCTTTGGAACGGAGTTGCTTGAGCTCTTCGCGGATCCCGATAATGAGTTCGCGGGAGCGTTTCTTCTTCCCGAACCAGCCAGGCAGCCTGGCCTGGAGTTCCGCAAATACGGCGTCGAGTATCTCGATGAGCACGTTCGGAAAAGAGTGCTTTTTGAAGTCCTCGCAGTTCAAGTACACGGTCCGGACTTCGGATTGAAGCTGGCCGGCAGAATGGTGGAGTAGCAGTGTCTTGCCGCAACCCCTCCGTCCAAAGATCGCGTGATTCTGTCTGGCCGCTACATCGCTTAGAACGTTTGAAACGTCGATGAAGGGTACAGGTTTTGCACCGCCGCGTTGGACCCTGAGATTCTCGTTTATGGCCAGCCTCAATTTGTTCAGGGCGTCACGTTTCATGAGGCGTATTGTAACAGTTTGCCGCTCGACTACTCGGCTCATACCATGACCGCATTGGGCACCTACATTCTGGCGGCGGGACATGCCGCGAACTGCATGGACCGAGGTTATGCCGGTTACGCCCGACAGACCCGCAAAGCATCCATGCAAATCCACTTGGCCGTGTAGTCAACGCGTAGAAGTGCTGGTCCGTGCGCTCAAACCGACCCACGGCGCCGTCCCGACACCGCTTTACCGCGCCGCCGGTTCCTCTTCCCGCTTCAGCTCCGCAGCATATCGCTGCAAATCCGCATAGCTTACCGTAACCAGGCTCTTCTCCATATCCTCGCCGGTCGCAACCAGGTGCTGCAGGTGCAGATCCGCCATGCGCGCGCACCATGGGTCGTCCAGCTTCCGGCCGGTCTCGCTGCTCAGGCGGCGCAGGTCGGCGTGCTGCAAGGCAATGGTCTTTTCCGTCTTCGCGCCGCTCTCGTCCACCAGCACAAATTTCACATCGACGGTATCCGCGTGGCGGATCGAAATAGCCGTCTGCAGCCACTTGAAATACACCTGGAACTTGCGGCCGAACGGGTCCGGCCCGGCTTCAAACTCTCGGTAGTTGAGCATGCTACCTGCTATCGTATCAGTGTGGACGGGGCTTGTTCGCCTGCCCACTCCTCATTTCTATGCTCGTTGCCGAACTCGTTTCCAACCGCCAGTTCTGCCTTGCCGACCGCCCCATCGACCCGCCCGCTTTCGGTGAAATCCAGGTGCGCGTCGGCGCCGTGGGCGTGTGCGGCTCCGACGTCCACTCTTATTCCGAAGGCGCCATTGGCGACACGCCCTGCCTCTATCCCATGGTGCTCGGCCATGAACCCGCGGGCACGGTGGTCGCAACCGGCGCCGGTGTTACTGGCTGGGCCCCCGGTGACCGCGCCGCCCTCGAGCCCGCGGTGTATTGCTACCACTGCGAATTCTGCCGCGCCGGCCGCCACAACATCTGCGCCAATCTTCGTTTTCTGAGCAATCCCGGCATTCCCGGCTTCTTCCGCGAGTTCGTCAACCTGCCGGCCGAAAACCTGCTGCCCATTCCCGCCGGCCTCTCGCTGGAACTGGCCTCCATGGCCGAACCGCTGGCCGTCGCCATGCATTCGCTCCAGTTCGCGGCCGTCTCCATCGGCGAAACGGTCGCGGTCTTCGGCGCCGGGCCCATCGGTCTGCTCACCATCGCCAGCCTGAAAGTGGCCGGCGCCGGCCGCATCTGGGCCGTTGAGCCGGTCGCCCATCGCCGCGAGTTTGCCCGCCACATGGGCGCGCACGAAACCATCGATCCCAGCCACGCCGATTGCGTCCGCGAATTGCTTGCCGCCACCGGGGGCCGCGGCGTGGATTGCGCCATCGATTGCGCCACCAAGCCCGCCGCCGGCGCTCCGCGCCCCTCCGGCGGCCCGCCCGAATCACGCGTGGATGCCGAAGAGGGCACCACCAACTGGGCCATCCGCGCGGCGCGCAACGGCGGCCGCGTGCTCATCACCGGCATCCATTCCGCCGCCTACGTCCCCCTCGACGTCTCCCACATGCGCCGCAAGGAGCTGGCCATCTTCAATGTCCGCCGCTCCAACCACGAATTGGAAGCCGCCCGGGATCTGCTGGTGGAGCGCGCCGCCTGGTTCGCCCCGCTGGTCACGCACCGCCGCCCGTTGTCCCAAATCGCCGAAGCGTTCGCCCTCGTGGAAAACTACGCCGATGGGGTGGGCAAACTGATCATCGAGTAAGCCGGCATTTCAGAGCCAGCGGGAATGCCGGCGCGGACGCCGGCATGGCCGCCTGGAAGGCGGCGCTACGGCTGCGTTTAGCCCGCCGCCTGCGTCAGCACCTCGCGCAGCCGCCGCCCGACAATCGCCTCTTCGCCGTCCTGCAGCATCCAGACTCCAACCACGATGCAGTTCTCGTCCGAAGGCAGCCCGGCGCTGCGCCGGCTTCCGGTGGAAGGGTTCAGCTCGATGCTCGGCGTTCCGCGCCGCAGTTCCGCCGCCACCGCCCGCGGCGCAATTTTGAGGCGCTGCTGGTCGTAGCGGATGATCAGGTGCGGCACCGCGTTCGCCGCGGTGTTCGGCTTGGCGATGGTGCATTCCACGGTCGGCACGCTCTTCAGCTCCGCCGCCACGCGCTCCGCCTTCTTGTGGAAATCCGCGTCCAGACTCTCATCCGTCTGCGACAGGAACCAATCCACCGCCGCCACCATTCCCACAATCTGCTCTTTGGCCACCTTCATGCCGCGCCCCACCGTATCCGAATTCGGCGAGTTGTTCATGGTGGCGGCCTGGATCAGTTCCTTCTTCCCCAGCAGCAGCCCTGCGTTCTGTGGCCCGCGGATTCCCTTGCCGCCCGAGAAGATCACCAGGTCGAAGCCCATTTGCGTGTAGTTCCAAAGGTTGGAAATGGGCGGCACGTCGGCGGCGGCATCGTTCATGGCCGGGACGCCGTGGGCGTGCGCCACGCGCACCCAGTCTTCCCGGCTGATCTGCCCCTCTTCGGCGGCGTTGAAGAAGTGCGCCAGCACCGTGTGCTCGTTAAACGCCTTGTCGTATTCCTCCAGCGTCTCCACTTCCACGAATTTGGTGCCGCAGTTGCGAATGGCGTGGTCGTATTCGTAGCGGTGGCCCTTCTGCACCACCACTTCGTTCTTCACCTGGCTCACATCCGTCGGAATGGCGTGGATGGCCGCCCGGTTGGCGTGCGTGACGCAGGCCGCGGTCCCCAGCGTTAATGCGGATGCCGCGCCGGCGCTCACCAGGGCCGCTTCGCACCGCAATTTCTGCGCGATGTATTCGCCCGCTTTCTGATGCAATTCCGCCAGCCGCACCGGCGATTTGGCCGCCTGCGCCACCGCCGCCTGCACCGAAGCCGGCATAATGGAGGCCGTCAGCGCCGTGTACGTGCCCGCCGCGTTGATGATCTTGGTGACGCCCAGCTTCTCGTAATAGTCTTCGCCTGCCGGGCCCGGCCGCGCATCCGCCGCTTCCGCGCTCCGCGCCGCCAGTCCGCTTCCCGCCACTATTCCGTTCGCCCAGCCCAGGAACCTGCGCCGGCTGCTGCCCGATTTTTCCATGGATCCTCCTCCGGTTACTGTACCGCGAACCTCATGGGACCGGATACCGTGCGGGCGTGTGCGCCGCGTTCGCGGAACGGGGCTTCGGCGGCGCAGCGGCGGCCGCCTTCGGTTCTTCCGGCGCCTTTTACAGTTTCACGGCGTTGCGGCGCACGTAATCGTCCACCTTCGCCGCTTCCGGGCCGATGTAATGATAGGCCTCCCCGTATTGCAGCCCGTACCGCTTGCCCGTGTCCGAGTCCCGTTCCAGCACGAACTGCCGCGTGTAGGCGCGGTTGGCGGTCTCGTCGTCGCCGCCGAGCAGCGGAAGATGCAGGCCCTGCTCCGTCAGCCGGCGCCGCAGTTGCGCACCGCTGTGTCCCGCCGGCCCCTGCGCCGTGTTCAACAGGTTCACGGAAATCTTCTGCTCGATGAAATCGCCGATGTCCACCACCCGGTTCACGTACTGCGGGCCGCGCGCGAAATAGTATTTCTCTCTCACGATGTGCGGCTTCAGCCCGGCGTCGAAATGCTCCATGTAGTCTTTGCTGCCGCCCGCCATCCAGCACGCCGCTTCCACCGCGCTGGCCGTCACGTAGTGGTCCGGATTCTCTTCGTAGTGGCTCCAGGGGTCGTAGCACACCACCGTGTCCACTTTCAGCAGGCGGAAAATGAAGATCAGGCGCAGCCGCAGTTCCAGCGGCGAAACCGCGTCCAGCATGTGGTTGCGGTAGTTGAGATCGTAGACTTTCTGGAGGCCGAACGCTTTGGCTACCGCCTGGTTGTCGCGCTCATTGGCGAGCACGCCTTCCCCCACCGTGCCGGGCCCGGTGTGGTCGTCGTTGGTGGTGCGGATCAGGTACCCGGTGTAGCCTTCGTGAATCAGCTTGAGCACCACGCCGCCGGCGAAGATGGGCAGGTCGTCAGCGTGCGGCTGAATGGCCGCCAGCACTTTTCCGGCGTGGGGCTTGCCCGGCTGCGCGCGCTCGATCTGAACGTCTGGTTTGGGGAACGGTCCTTCTTCCGATTGGGGGGCGGCGGAAAGCGCGAAAGCGCTGCCCGCAAACTGCGCAATAAACTCGCTCCGTTTCATTCCCCTATTCTGCCTCTTTCCGGTAGCCGGCGGAAGGGAAGGAGCAGGCCGGGCTTCGAACGCCCGAACCGCTCCCTTGCCGATCGCGGCTCTGAACGAAATAACCTCGGCGATCGCGGCGCTATTGCGCGCCGACAGACGCCGATAACCGTCTCGCGCGTAGGGGCCGCATACACGCGGCCCGCCGGCTCCACGAAGAATCGTACGGCGGCAATGACTTACACCACTAACTCGAAAACCGATATCTCCGGCGGCGCCCCCAGGCGGATGGGCACGCCGATGGTGCCGATGCCGCGGTTCACATATAGCTGGCCGCCCGGCTTTTGGAAATGGCCCGCCACGTAAGGCGTCACCAGCCGGCTGGGCGCAATCTCCGGGCTGATGAACTCGAGCGCGGCCTGCCCGCCGTGGGTGTGCCCGGCCAGGCTGAAATCGATGCCCATTTCCGCGGCGCGGTCGAAGGTGTCCGGGTTGTGGCTGAGCAGGATGTTGACGCCGCCGGGGACCATCAGCCGGTCCACGCCCTGCAAAAACTGCCCCACCACCGGCGAGCGGCCGAAGCGCCGGCGCGTCTGGAAATCCACGCCCATCAGGTTGAATCCGCCGCCCGCCACCCGGATGGGCACGGCGGCGTTGCGCAGGATGCGGATGCTCGCCTGGGCGAACGCCGCCGTGATCCAATCCTCCACCCCCGCCCAGGCGTCGTGATTGCCCAGGCAGCCGTAGACGCCGAGCGGCGCGCGCAGGCCGGCCAGAGCCCGCACCACGGCCGGCGCGGTGGCCGGGTCGAAGGTCACGAAATCCCCCGTCACCACGATCAGGTCTGGCTTCAGGCTGTTCGCCAGGTCCGCGTATTTGCGGATCTGCTCTTCCGGCATGAACGGCCCGACGTGCAGGTCCGAAAGCTGCGCGATGCGGAAGCCGTGGAGCGCCTTGGGCAGCCGCGGCAGATGGATGCGCGGCGCGGTGGTTTCCAGGTTCAGGCGGCCATAGAGCAGCCCGTACGCGCCCAGCACGAACGGCGAAGCCACCGCCGCGTTCGTCGCCCGCTCCAGGAATACGCGGCGCTCCGGCGATTCGATGTCCTTGCTCCGGCGCCCGAACAGCCGCAGCGGGCTCACCAGAATCGCCGCCAAAAACCCGAACACGGAAGCCGCAATCCACCAGTCGAAGGGCGCGGTGAACAGCGCTTCGCCGGCCGTCAGATGCGTGGGCGTGCGCTTTTCGAAGTACCCGAAGGTGTAGGCGAATAAAAAGGCATACACCGCCAGCACCACCACCGCCGCGGCAGCCAGGTGCAGCGGTTTCGGAATTCGCCGCTTCCCCCATCGAAAGATGCGCGCCGCCCAATAGACCTGGCTGGCGGCGAACAGGATGGGAATGAGGGACCACATACTTTCATCTTCCTACGCCGGGGACTTCACTCCGCCGGCGGCGGCCAGGGCCAGCAGCCCGGTGCCGATTTTGACGGTGACACGGCTCCGCGCGGGTACCCCAGCAATCGCGGCTATCGGGCTGGTACCATAGCCACACCAGGAGTAGTATGATTCGAACCACTGTTTTACTGCTTTCCATGTTCACGGCGGCATTCCTGGCGGCGCAAGAGCCGCCCCAGCCGCCCGCGCCCGAGACCCCGAACCAGGCCCAGGGCGGACGCGGAGGCGGCGGACGCGGCGGAGCGGCGGCGGCCTCCGCCGAGCCGCAGCCGTACGAAAAGGTCATCACCAAAGAGGCGAAATCCACGAAGGGAATCTTCACCGTCCACCAGATCAAGGACAAGTATTACTACGAGATTCCCAAGAGCGAGCTGGACAAAGAATTCCTGTGGAACACGCAGATCTCGAAAACCACGCTGGGCGTAGGTTACGGCGGCGACCAGTTGGCGGATCGCGTGGTGCGCTGGGAGCTGCGCGGCAACAAGGTGAACCTGCGCGACGTGAATTACAGCGTGACGGCGGACCCCAAGCTGCCCATCTCGCTCGCCGTGCAGGCGGCCAACAACAACACCATCCTTATGAGCTTCCCGGTGGCGGCATTCGCCAAGGACGGCGACCCGGTCATCGAAGTCACGCGCCTCTTCACCACCGACATTCCCGAATTCAGCGTGCGCCAGCGGCTGGGCGCCACCACCATGGACGCCAGCCGCTCCTACATCGAGCGCATCTCACCCTACCCGGAAAACATCGAGGCCGAAGCCACCCTCACGTACACGCGCGCGCAGACGCCCGGCGCGGGCGGGCGCGGCGGCACGCCCGTCCCAACGGGCATTGGCGGCGGGCAGATGCGGCCGGGCAGCGCCACCATCGTGGTGCATCACAGCATGGTGAAGCTGCCGGAGAAACCCATGATGCCCCGCCTGTTCGACGAGCGCGTCGGCTACTTCACCACCAGCCAGTACGATTACGGCAAGGAGGAGCAGCGCGCGCCGCGCGTCCGCTACATCGCGCGCTGGCGGCTGGAGAAGAAGGACCCGAAGGCGGCGCTTTCCGATCCCGTCAAGCCCATCGTTTATTACATCGACGCCGCGACGCCGGTGAAATGGCGGGAGTGGCTGAAGCGCGGCGTGGAAAGCTGGCAGCCGGCGTTCGAAGCCGCCGGATTCAAGAACGCGATCATCGCCAAGATGGCGCCCACGGCGGAGGAAGATCCGGACTTCAGCCCGGAAGACGTGCGCTACTCCGTGATCCGCTGGCTGCCCTCCACCATGGAAAACGCGGTGGGCCCGCACATTTCCGACCCCCGCACCGGCGAAATCCTGAACGCCGACATCCAGTTCTATCCACAACGTCATGAACCTGCAGCGCGACTGGTATTTCCTGCAGGTGGGGCCGCTCGATCCGCGCGCGCAGAAGTTGCCGCTGCCGGACGACCTGATGGGCCGCCTGCTGGAATTCGTGGTGGCGCACGAGGTGGGCCACACGCTCGGCTTTCAGCACAACATGAAGGCCAGCTCCATGTACCCGCAGGAGAAGATCCGCGACAAGGACTGGGTGCACAAGATGGGGCACACGCCGTCCATCATGGATTACGCGCGCTTCAATTACGTGGCGCAGCCGGAAGACGGCATCGCCGTCGAAGACCTGGTGCCGCGCGTCGGGCCGTACGACATCTGGGCGACGCACTGGGGCTACACGCCGATTACCGGCGCGAAAACGCCGGAAGAGGAACGGGCTACGCTGGACGGCTGGGCGCGCGAGCAGGACCAGACACCGTGGTTTCGCTTCTCCACCGCGGGCGCCGCCGGCTCCGACCCCGGTGAGCTGACCGAGGCGGTGGGCGATGCCGACGCGATGAAATCGAGCGCGCTCGGATTGAAGAACCTCCAGCGCGTCGCCAAGATGCTGCTCAGCGCCACCACCGCCCAGGCTGGCGAGCCCTACGACGACCTGGCCGAACTCTACGGCCGCATGCTGGGCCAGTGGACGCTCGAAATGAACCACGTGGCCGCCATCGTGGGCGGCTTCGAATCGCAGACCAAGTACGCGGGGCAGCAGGGGCGCGTGTTCCGGCCGGTTGCCCGGGAGCGGGAATTGCAGGCGCTGAACTTCCTCGGCGAGAACGCCTTCGCCACGCCCAAATGGGCGCTCGACCCGGAGATGCTGCGGCGCATCGAGCCGGTGGGCGCCGTCAGCCGCGTCCGCAACGCGCAGTCGAGCGTGCTCAACAACCTGCTCAGCAGCCCGCGTTTCGCGCGCCTGGTGGAGCAGGAGGCCCTCGACGGCAGCGCCGCGCTGGCGCCGTCGGATTTCCTGGCCATGGTCCGCAAGAGCATCTGGAAGGAGCTGGACGGGTCGCAGGTGAAGATAGACGTTTTCCGGCGCGACTTACAGCATAGTTACCTTGACTTAGCCAACGCCAAGATCAACGGCGGCGCGCCGGCGATTCCCGTCAACCTGCCCGCTTCCCTGCGCTCCATGTTCCTGGCCAGCGCCGACGAAAAGCCGCTCTACCGCGCCGAGCTGCGCTCGCTGAACGCCGCAATTACCGCGGCCCTGGCGAAAGCGGCGGACCGGGAAACGCACGCGCATCTGGAAGGCGCGCGCGACCAGATCGCCAAAATCCTCGACCCGAAATTCGCCCAGCCCACGCCTGCCGGGGCCGGCGCACTGCGCATCCCGGGTATCGACGCGCCCGAAAGCTGCTGGCCGGATTACGCCATTCTGCCGTAAAAGAACTTTAGGTGGGGCAGGCGGTTTCGCCTGCCAACCGGCCCATAACACGTCCGCGAATTCGTTCGACGGATCACACCTCTTTGCGCGGCTATATGGAAGCAAGCTCACATTGGCGGCCCCGCCCCTCGCGCCAGCCATGGCAACATTGACGTATGCCGAAAATGCGAGCGGTGGTAGTGGCGCGGCCCGGGGCGGACTTCGAAATTGTGGAACGGGAAATCCCGCAGCCGGGTTCCGGCAATGTGCGCATACGGGTGGAGGCCTGCGGTGTCTGCCACAGTGACAGCCTGGTAAAGGAGGGCGCGTTTCCGGGCATCCGCTATCCCATGGTCCCCGGCCATGAAGTGGTGGGGGTGATCGATGCAGTCGGTCCGGATACGCCGCGCTGGAAGGTTGGCCAGCGCGTGGGCGTGGGTTGGAACGGCGGCTATTGCGGCTACTGCGACAACTGCCGGCGCGGCCAGGTCTTCGCCTGCCAGTCGTTCACCGAGATTACCGGCCTGACGCGCGACGGCGGCTACGCCGAATACATGACCGCCTCGATATCGGCGCTGGCCGAGGTGCCGGAGGGATTGTCCGCCGCCGACGCCGGGCCGCTGATGTGCGCCGGCGTCACCACCTTCAACTGCCTGCGCCATTCGGGCGCGGGCCCGGGCGAGCTGGTGGCGATTCACGGCCTGGGCGGCCTGGGCCACCTGGGCGTGCAGTTCGCGGCCAAAATGGGTTTCCGCACGGTCGCCATCGCCCGCGGCGCGGATAAGGAGCCGCTGGCGCGGCAACTGGGCGCGGCACACTACATCGACGGCCAGGCCGTAGATCCGGCCGCCGCGTTGGCGCGCCTGGGCGGGGCGAAAGCCATCCTCGCCACGGTCACCAGCGCCGAAGCGATGCAATCGGTCATCCCCGGGCTGGGGGTGGAGGGAGCGCTCTTCATCATCGGCGCGGTGCCCACCCTGGCCGTGCCCCCGCTGCAACTGCTCGGCCGCCGGCAGGCGGTGAAGGGCTGGTACTCGGGCCTCGCCATCGATTCCCAGGACACCCTGGCTTTTTCCGTTCTCACGGGCGTCCGCTCCATGAACGAAATCTTCCCCCTGGAGCGGGTGAAGGAAGCCTACGACCGCATGATGAGCGGCAAGGTGCGCTTCCGCGCCGTGCTGCAAATACGTTAGGGCCCGCGCCCGGGCGGGCCCGGATGTATCCGGCCCCTACTTCTTGGCCGGCTTGCGGACCTGCTCGAAATACTGCTCCACATACGCCTGGAGGGCGGTGGGAATTTCGTCGCGGCTGATATCGGCGTTGCTCTCCGTGTGCTGGGCGCCGCGCTGCGCATAAGGCGTGCGCAGCACCTGCGTGGTGGATGCCTGCACCTCCACCGTGGTTTCGCCGCTGATGTTCTGCTGGCGCTTGCCGATGATCTCGCTGATTTTCCCCATGGCGGCAAGCTGCTCGGCCTGTTTGATGTCCTTGTCGCCGTTCTGGCTGCCTACGCCGCTTCCCGGCTGCTTGCTGGATTGTTGGGCGTCGCTGTTGCCGGCGCCTTTATCGCCGGCCTGCTCCGAGTTCTGCGCCTGCTGGCTGCCGTCGCTCTGCGAATCCGACTGCGGCTGCCCGCCCTTCTGGCCGTTCTTGGCAGACTGCTGTTTGCCGCCCTTCTGCTGGCCTTTACCCTGCTGCTTCTGCTCGCCGGCCTGCTGCTGCCCGCCGGACTGGCCGTCGCGCGGGTTCATGCGCGAGAGCAGATTTTGCAGGGCATCCTTCAGCTTGCTCACCAGGCTGGAATTGTCGGACGTGCTGCTGTTGCCGTCCTGCTTCGAGCTGCCTTGTTTGCCGGCCTGGCTGCCCTGCTTGCCGGAATCGCCCTGGTTCGCGGCGCGCTCGGAGCCCTGTTTGGCGTCGTCTCCGCCCTGCTGCCCGTCCTGCCGGCCTTCCTGCTCCTGCCCTTTGGCCCCTTCCTTTTTGGATTGGGCGGCGGCCTGTTTCTCCGCCGATTCCTGGCTGCGGTCCTGCTCGCCGCTTTCGTCGCCGGCCGCTTTCGGATCCTGGGTGTCGGCGACTTCCTCATCGCGATCCTGCGGTTCGATGTCTTGCGGGTCGAAGCGCGGAGCGTTGCGCGCCACCTGCGTTTTTTCGCCGAAGGACTGCTGCAGCAGCAGCGCCAGCGGCGGCTTCAGGTCGAGACGCCGGCTCACGGCGTAGCGCAGCGCGAACAGGCTGCTGGCCACCAGCAGCAGCGCCGCCATGGCGTAGGCGGTGCGCGGCACGGTGAACGGCACCGCCCGGCGCACATCTACGGTTTCCGCCATGCGCTCGGCCGCCTCCGCCTGCAGGCGCTTCATCTCGGCGTCGGCCGGCTGCGCGGCCTCGGGCCCGCCGAAGAAGAGAGCCGTCGAAAGCGTATCGGCCAGGGCCATGCGCCGGTCGATCAACTGGGCGACGCGATACGGCGCGGGAAGCCGCCGCCGCGCCAGCCAGAATCCGGCTCCGGCCGCAGCCGCGGGAATCAGGACCAGCCATTGCCAGTCGAGCACCTCCGCTCCCAGGAGCAATAGAAGGATGAAAGCCAGCAGGGCGGCGCTTGCCGTGTTCGCTCCCTGCGCCAATAGTGCATTGTAGAAAAGCCGGCGTCTGGCGCGCCGGATCAGTGCTAGCACAAGCCTCCCTTGTTCGGATCCGCACCGGACGGCGTGAGCGGCCGGATCGGGCCCCTCCGCCGCGCGTCCGGATTTAGTCTTAATACTATCATTGTTCCTCAAAACTGCGGCCGATTCACGACCCGAATCCTGCAACTGGGACACCGAATTTCGAGCGCCAGCGTAAAATGGGTATTGGAGCTTCCCTCCGAAGGACTAATTTTGAATCAGCCTTTAAAAGTTCTTATCGTAGACGACGAAGCCAGCCAGCGAAGCGGACTGGCAGCCATGGTCTCGGCTTGGGGCATGACCCCGGAGACCGCCGCCGAAGGCAACGAAGCGCTGCACAAGCTCGCCGATTTTCCGGCCGACGTGATCATCACCGATCTCAACATGCCGGGGCTGGACGGCTTCGGCTTCCTGCAGCGCCTGCGGGACAGCGGCGAGATGCCGCCCACCATCGTGCTGACGGCTTTTGGCAACATGGAAACGGCGGTGCAAGACCGTGCACGAGCTGGGCGCCTACTGGTTTCTGGAGAAGCCCATCCAGCCGGGCAGCCTGGAAGTGCTGATTCGCCGCGCCGGATCGCACGCCGGCCTGCGCGCCGAGAAACAAATACCTGGAGCGGCAGCTCAGCTACAAAGGATCGCTGGGCGAGCTGGTGGGCACATCGCCCAGAATGCAGGAAATTTTTGCCCTGCTGCAGCAGGCCGGACCGAGCAAGGCTTGCGTGCTGATCACCGGCGAGAGCGGCACCGGAAAAGAGCTGGTGGCGCGCACCGTTCACGCGCTCAGCCCGCGGCGGCAGGGGCCGTTCGTGGCCATCAACTGCGCCGCGCTGCCGGAAACGCTGATCGAAAGCGAGCTGTTCGGCCACGAAAAGGGCTCGTTCACGGGCGCCTCGGAGCGGCGCGCCGGCTGCTTCGAAGTGGCGCAGCACGGCACCCTGCTGCTGGACGAAATCGGCGAGATGCCCATGCAGACGCAGGCCAAGCTGCTGCGCATCCTGGAAGATTCCAAGGTGCGGCGGCTGGGCGGCAAGACCGAATTCGAAGTGGACGTGCGCGTGGTGGCGGCCACCAACAAGGTGCCGGAAGAGGCGGTCCGCGGCGGCCATTTGCGCGAGGACCTGTACTACCGGCTGAACGTCTTTCACATTCATCTGCCGCCGCTGCGGGAGCGCAAGGAAGACATCCTGCCGATTGCCGAAGCGCTGCTGGGCGATTTGAACCGCAAGCACGAGTGCCGCGTCACGGACATTTCCGGCAGCGCGCTGGACGCGATTGGCCGGCACCACTGGCCGGGCAACGTGCGCGAGCTGCGCAACGTGCTGGAGCGCGCCGTGATTCTGGCGGGCGAAGGCACCATCGAGATGAAGCATCTGCCGGCGTTCCTGCAGGCCATGCCCAGCGCCGCCACCCTTGGCCCGGCGGTTGCGCCGGCCGCCCGCCGCCGCGCCGGCCGGCGATGGCGAACTGGTCAAATTCCAGATCGGCACCACCGTGGAGGAGGCCGAGAAGGGCCTGATTCTGCGCACCCTGGAGCACACCCGCAACAACAAGACGCGCGCCGCCGAAATCCTGGGCATCAGCCTCAAGACGCTGCACAACAAGTTGAAGGAGTACGGCGCCGGAAAAGAGTACGGCATCGGCGCGTAGGGGAGCGGTGGAACGGTAGTGGGCCGGGAATGCCCGGCCCCTGCAAACTACCTTCCCGTGTGCAGATTGTTGTGGATGGCGTAGAGCGCCAGTTCCAGCCGGTCGCGAGACGCCCAGCTTGTCGAAGATGTTGTGCAGATGGTTCTTCACCGTCTGCTCGCTGATGAACATCTTCTCGGCCATTTCCTTATTCTTGAAGCCCTGCGCCACCAGGGCCACGATTTCGCGTTCGCGCTGGCTGAGCGGGCGAGCGCTCGCGTTCGCGCTGCGGCTGAGCCTGGATCGGCGGCGGCGGACGGCGGGCTGCTCGTCGCTCCGCCACGAACTGCCGGATCACCGCGGCGGTGGTGTGGGAATCCAGCCAGATTTCGCCGGCATGCACCTTGCGGATGCTCTTGATCAGCAGTTCCGTGGCGCGTCTGCTTGAGGACGATTCCCGACGTGCCCAGCTTCATCGCCTGCACGAACTCGTTCTTGTCGTCGGAGGCGGTCAGAACGATGACGCGCGTCTTGTTGCGCGCCGCCTGCAGCCGCTGCAGCGTGCCGAGGCCGTCCAGCCCGGGCATTTTCAGGTCCAGCAGGAGGATGTCCGGTTCCTGCTGCTGCAGGATCTCCAGCACCTGCCGCCCATCCTGCGCTTGCGCCACGACTTCGAAATCGTCTTCCAGGGCCAGCAGTTTGCAAAGTCCATCCCGAAAGATGGGATGGTCGTCCGCCACCACGATGCGGATCTTGGGCTTGGACGCTGACGTCCCCACTGGCGTGGGCCCGTTAATGGCGGTATTGTTCTCAGGCATACGAGGAGGTGCTCAGATATCAATTTTAAGGTGATACTAGTACCAAGTCAAATCCAGTTTTGCACTTTTGAACCGGACCGGGGGTTGACTTCGCCTCCATTCTACGCTCTCGCAACCCTTTGGTTCTCCGTGTCTACACGCGCTTTTTCCTGGTAAGGTGGAAAGGAATGGGTGAAGAATTGGCCGAAGTGGACTTTCAACGCTTCTGGCGCAGATTGCAGCAGCTCGGGTTAAACGCGTACGAATCGCGCTCTTACCTGGTACTCCTGGGGCATCCCAAGTTCAAGGCCCTGGAACTGGCCGCCCGGGCGCACGTGCCGCGGCAGAAGATCTACGAAGTTCTGGACAGCCTGGTGGAAAAGGGATTCGCCCAGGTGGTGCAGGAGAAGACCAAGCTGTTTTCGGCGGTTGAGCCGAGCCTGGCGATTCCCGGCTATCTGAGCCGCAAGCGCCAGATTCTGGAACAGGAACTGACGGACAACGGGCGCACCGGCATCCGGCCTGATCGACGATCTGAACGCGCTCTACTCGGAAGGCCAGGGCGGCCGCGGCACGCTGGATTTTCTGCGCATCGTCACTGAGCCGGCGCCAGACCGCGGCCGAATACCGCCGCATGCTGGCGGAAGTGAAGACCGAATACCTGGAGTTCTCCCGCCCGCCATACGCGGTGGATCCGCTGGACGAAAAGCTGGTGAAGCAGGCGGGCGCGGGCGGCGTCGCCTGCCGCCTGCTGCTGGAGGCGGCGTCGCTCGACGACGCGCACCGCCAGCGCCTGGCCGACTACATGGCCGCGGGGGTGGAGGTGCGGCATCGCCGCAATCGCTGCCCATGAAGCTGGCGCTGTTCGACGGCGAGCCACGGCATGATCGCGCTGCTCGACCCGGTGATCACGCGGCCCACCTGGACCGCGGTGGTGTTCCATCACGAAGGCATGGGCGAAGCCATGAAGGGCCTGTTCGAGGACCACTGGCGCCGCGGCCGCGCGCTCGAAGATTGACGGCCGGGACGGCCGGCGGGGCTTGGCGCCCTACAGCATCAACTGGCCGCCGTTGACCTCGATCGTCTCGCCCACAATGTACGACGCCGCGTCGGATGCCAGAAACGCGATCGCGGTGGCGCATTCCACCGCCCTGCCCACGCGGCCCAGTGGAATCCCCTTGACGAAGTTGGCGATCGTTTCCGGCGTGGAAAACACCTCGTGGAAGGGCGTGTCGATGACGCCCGGCGACACCGCATTGACGCGCACGCCGGAGGGCGCCAGTTCGCGCGCCAGCGCCTTGGTGAAGGTGATCAGCCCGCCCTTGGCCGTGGAGTAGATGCCCGCCCCGGGTCCGCCGCCGTTGCGCCCCGCAATCGAGACCACGTTGACGATTGCCCCGCGCCTGCGCTCCGCCATTCCCGGCGCCGCCGCGCGCGCGCAAAACGCCGCGCTCTTCAGGTTCAGGTCCATGACGTCGTCCCACAATTCTTCGGAAAGCTCGCGCACCGCCTGGCGCTTCACCAGCGACCCGGCGTTGTTGACCAGCACATCGAGCGGTCCCAGTTCCCGTTCCACCCGTTCCACCAGCGGCGCGAGCTCCTCCATGCGGCGTACGTCGGCGCGCAGCGCCAGCGCCGTGCCGCCCGCGCGCCCGATGGCCTCGCAAACCTGCGCCGCCCCGCGCTCGTTCCGGTGGTAGGTCACCGCCACCCGCGCGCCCAGGTCGGCCAGCACCGCGGCCGTGGCCGCGCCGATGCCGGAAGACGCTCCGGTCACCAGCGCCGTTTTTCCGGTCATATCCAGATAGTTCGTCATCAACCAAATGATAACCCGGTTTGCGAAAGGACTTATCGCCGCCGGAACGCCGCCTATTTATCTTTTCACGCCGTGCCCTTCGCCCTGCTCGGTTGCTTCCTGCACACCTCACATGCCCGACTTACATTGGTTCCCGATATAGTGAAATCAGGAGTCAAACAATGGCTGACCAAGTTATCGATTTAAATCCGCCTTCCGGTGGCCGGCGGGAGGTGTTAATCAAGCGGATTTCATGGGCGGCAATCTTTTCCGGCGTGCTGGTGGCCTTGGGAGTTGAGGTGCTGTTTTTGACCTTCGGATCCTTCATCGGTTTCCGCATGTCGCCGGGCGCCGAAGCCAGCGCCTGGAGCGTGGCCTGGACGTTCTTCGGGGCCTTTATTTCCTTCTTTGTGGGCGGCTGGGTAGCCGGCTATCTCGGCGGCAATCCCGAAACGGGCCGGGCTCACGGCCTCGTGACCTGGGGTTTGGCCACCGTAACCACCTTCGCTTTTGTGATGCTCGTATCCTGGGGCGTGGTGAGCCAGACGATGGGCGTGGTCCGCACGGCCGCCCTGGCGGCCTCCAACGTGGCTTCAAACGCAGCACCCGGCGCTGCCAACGGGACCGCGGGCGCCGTGGCCCCGGGGACCAACGAGGCGAATCGCATGCTGGAGCAGCAGGCCAACCAGGCCCAGGCGGCGTGGCCCTACACAGCGCGCGTGCTGGCCAACAAGGTATCCAATCTTTCCCTGTTCATCTGGATTGCATTCATGATCGCGGTGGCCGGAGCTGTGATTGGCGGGGCCGCCGGCGCTCCCAAACGCCTGATTGTGCCGGCCAGCGGCATATAACCAACGTCAGTAAGGTACTCCCGGCGGCGGGAGACGCGCAAGCTATGTGCGCCGCCCGCCGTTCCCGGCTTAGGATATAATCGGACCTGATGAAGGTCATCTTTACCCTCCTGCTTTCCGGGGTGGCGATTCTGGCTCAGACGCCAGCCCCCAAGACCGCGCCGGCAGCCAAGAGCGCCGCCAAGAAAGCCGCGCCGCGGCCGTCCGTGCCCGATCTTTATCGCGTGAAGTTTGCCACCACTCACGGCGATTTCGTGGTCGAAGTGCATCGCGACTGGGCGCCCATCGGCGCGGACCGCTTTTACCGCCTGGTCCGCCAGCGCTTTTTCACCAATGAACCGTTTTTCCGCATCGTGCCCAACTTCATCGTGCAGTGGGGCCTTTCTCCCTCGCCGGCCGTCAACAAGACCTGGGAAAAGGCTAACCTCAGAGACGACCCGGTGAAGCAGCATAACACCCGCGGCACCATCGTTTTTGCCACTGCCGGCCCCGGCACCCGCACTACCCAGCTTTTCATCAACCTGCGCGACAACACCAGCAGCCTGGATTCGCAGGGCTTTGCGCCCTTCGGTACGGTGACCGAGGGCATGGAAGTGGTGGATGGCCTGTACTCGGCCTACGGCGAGCGCCCCGACCAGGGGATGATCACAGAGCAGGGCGCCGCTTACCTGAACAAGAACTTCCCCAAGCTGGATAAGATCACCGCCGCCACCATCGTCTTCCCCGAGCCTCCCCCGGCGCCCGCGGCCAAAAAGGCCGCTCCCGCCGCGAAAAAGCAGTAGCGTACGGCATCGAACGGTATGCCCTCCCGCCCTCCGTCACAATGAAACAAGACGCGCGGGAGGCGCACGACAGATGAAACGGATGTGGCTGTTGCTGGCGGTGGCCGCCGCCCTGTATGGCGGTGACCTCACCGGCACCTGGTCTGGCAAAGTCGACATTACCGATCCCACCAGCGGCGACGTCATCAGCACGCCGGTGAAAGCCCAATTCGATCAAACGGATTCCGCCGTCTCCGGCAAGATCGGGCGGGCGCACGACGACGAACTGGAGCAAATCCGCAACGCCAAACTGGATGGCAAGACGCTGGTCTTCGATGTCCAGCCGCCGGAGGCCACCAGCCCCATGAAATTTCGCCTGGTGGTGGTGAACAACGACCGCCTGGAAGGCGAAATCAACGGCGCCATCGACAGCGGCAACATTTCCGGCAAGGTGGTCCTCACCCGAAACCACTCTTAGCCGGTTCCGTGACCGCCTGGACATTTTCCTGAGCCCAGGGACCGCTCCCTTACCCTCGCGGTTCCGATCGGAGCCGTGCGCCGGCAAGCGGCTTTGCGGTGGAAGCGAATCTCGCGGTCAGGGCGATAGCTGCTCAGTGATCTCCCGGATCGTAAGGGCTTAGGCTGATTTCCGGCAAGTCGGGCTGCAGGAGTAATGCGGCGCGGGACGGGTGGTAGTAGCGCAGAAGTTTCTCGTTTTCCACGGCGCCCAGGTCGCGTGCCCAGACGATGCGGGCGCGATCGATGTCGGCTTCGTTATATACCCATTCGTTCTGGAAAATGTGGTGCGGCGCGTAGCGGACGAAGACCAGCAATCGGCCGGGAATCCGCCCAAGTTGCCGCGCGACGACGATGCGGCGGGCCGGGTTCTGGTGGTTGATGTCGTACCAGGTTTCGAAGGGCCGGAGGGCGAGCGAGAAATCGCTGCCATCGGCGGCGTGCACGGCATACCAGAAGAAAAACTGGGCGGAGGTTACACAGAGGATGATAGCCGCCGCCTCCCAGCCGGCCGGGTGGCCGTGGATGGTCACGCGAGCCAGTTGTTCGAGACCGGTGACGGCTACCAGGACAAACAGGCAAGTTACCGCCGCGATGTAATGGAATTGGAACGCGGGGAAGAAGTTAGTGCCGAGAGCGAATAACGCGAGTGTAAGTGCGACCCACGCGAAGCGGTATTGCCGCAGCCCGGAAAGAAATGCCAGCGCGGCCAGATACAGGGGCGGAAGGAAGAAGAAACGATAGTAACGAATGCGGTATTCCAGCCGCTCGAGATAGCCGGCCAGGGTTTCCGGACCCTGGTGGAACGCGAGCTGCATGCGGTAATCCATGGCCTGCTGCGGCGTGAGCGGGCGATGCGGGACGGGAGCGGATTGAAACGTGAGGCCGGCGGGCACGCCGTACTGATACTGGCTCAGCTCTTCCGGCAGCGTCAGCCAGGTTCCGGTGACGGCGCTGTTGTGAGCGAGGGTGAGGAGCACCGCGGGAGCGAGAGCCAGCAGCGCGAATCCGGCGAGGCGGGCGGGAACGCGGAGCGGGCGGGCGCGGCGGATCTCCGGCAGGAAGAAGAGAGCCACGGCGGCCAGCAGGAAAATGGATTCGAACGGGCGGATGAGAAGGTGCAGGCCGAGGCCCGCGCCCAGTAGCACGGCGTAGAGCGGCCGGCCGGAACGGCGCAGGCGGGGCAAGGCGCCGAAAACCAGGCAGCCGGCGGCGGCGGCGGGCGCGCCGCCCCAATAGCTGTTGGTCCACTGGCTGAGCGGGCCGAACTCCATGACCGCCAGCGCGCCGCCCGCCAGCGCCCAGCCGGGCGTGGTCCAGCCGCGCAGCATCCAATAGCACAGCGAACAGAGCGCGCCCACGGCGACCAGGACGCCGGCCCAGGGAAGGCCGAACAGCATCCAGCCGATGGCCATGACGAGACCTTGGCCGAGGGGGTAAATGGAGCTGTAAGTGGGCTGTTGCAGAACGAAAAATGTCTCGAAGAAGGGCGCCAGCGGATGGGGCGGGTTGGCGAGGCGGAAATGGCGCAGGGTGTCGGCGGCGAGCAGGTGCGAGAACTCGTCGTAAATATCGGGCGTGGGGACGGGGTGATGGGCCAGCAGCAGCAGGCGCAGGGCGATGGGAAGCGCCGCCAGCAGCAGCATGCAAATCCGGGTGCGGCGGGCGAAACGGGAAAGGCGCGGCCGGAGCCAGGGCCGCCATGCCAGAACGGCCAGCAGAACCAGGACGGCGAACGCCAGCTCCAGAAAGTCGGCGGGGCCGAAGCCAATGGGGTTGGGATCCGGCAGCAGGGCCCGGCGGAGAAACGAAAGGAACATCGAAAACTCTATTGTCGCAGAGGCGGTTAGGCGGGCAGACGACGAGAACGACGGTCTGCCCCGCTGGGGCTAGAAATGGCAGCGCAAATCGGCGAACCGTGCCAGCACCAGCAGCCGTCCCGGGCCCTGGCGAACCTGCTGGCGTTCCAGAACCCACGTGTGGGCGTGGGGCACAAAAACCGCGTTGAGGCCGGCTTCGAGCGCCGGGTTGACGTCCGATTTCGGGCTGTTGCCGATCATCCACGTGCGCTCCGGCTGCATGCCGCGCGTTTCCACCAGGGCGCGGTAGGCAGGGGCATCCTTTTCTTTGACGATGGCGGTGTGGGCGAAATACCGGCCCAGGCCGGAGCGGTCGATTTTCAGTTTCTGCTCCTCCGGGTGGCCCTTGGTGAACAGCGTCAGGTCATGCCGCGGCTCGAGCCAGGCGAGCGTCTCCTCCACGCCTTCGATCAGCTCCACGGGGCACTCCAGAATCCTCCTGGCGAAGCCCATCACGGTGTCCAGATCCGCCGTCGCAGACTTCGCGCTCGACCAGATGCTGGTAGCACTCGACCAGGTTGCGGCCGAAATTCAGCGAGCCGTAGCCGTGCACGCGGGCGTTGACGGATTCGATCTCGTCCAGCACGTCGCGCACCTGGGGCGGGGTGAGGGAGGAATGCGCCAGAAAATCCACGAACTCGTCGAAGGCGCGCTCGAAGTAGATGTTGTTCTCCCAGAGCGTGTCGTCGGCATCGATGATCAGGAACTCCATGCTTAGAGGCCGGAGGGCTTGTGCCCGAAACCATTCCGCGGCGCCAGCATCTTCATGCGCTCGATGACGCGCTGGCGGGGGATGTACTGGGTCAAAAACACGCTCAGCGCCTTCAGCCGGCCGGCTTCCGAGCGCTGCCGCAGCAGCGCATTCAGGAAATCGAGATCCGGCACGGCCTGGGCCAGCTGAAAACTGAGCTGCGGATCCTCCAGGTCCGGCGCGGAATGCTCGCGGGATACGTCCAACTCGTTCAGCTCACGGTATTGCGCCACCGCCTGCTCGCGCAAATCCTTGGACGTGGGCGTGAAATCGTCGTCGTCGAAGAAGCTGACCTCGCCCTCCAGCCAGTCCTTGTCCTCGTTGAGCCCGCTGATTTCGAACCGGCGGCGCCCCCTGGTCAGGATGTCCATGCGGCCGTCCGCGTACATCTGGATCACCTTTTCCACGGCCACCGTGCAACCGGCGTTGACGATGCCCTCTTCTTTGGCCAGGACGATTCCGAATTCGGATTCGTCGCGGATGGCGTTGCCCACCATCTCCTTGTAGCGATCCTCGAAAATGTGGAGCTGGAGCCGGGTCCTGGGGAAGACCACAAGCTGCAAAGGGAACAATGGGATAAGGCCCGACGCCATGCTAATATTATGGCGTTTCCCAAAGCCCATGCGCATCGAAAACAAAGTGGCCCTGATTACCGGGGCCTCGGAGGGCATCGGCGCCGCCTGCGCGGCGGAGTTTGCGCGCGCCGGGGCGAAGCTGGCGCTGACCGCGCGGTCGGAAGAGGGATTGCGGCGCGCGGGCGGCGCGGACGCGCTCATCCTGCCCGCCGACCTGACCGACGCGGAGGCGCGGCGGCAAGTGGTGGAGCGGACCATCGAGCGCTTCGGCTCCATCGACATCCTCATCAACAACGCGGGCATGGGCTCCTATCGGCCGTCGTGGTCGGCGCCGCTTGAGGACTCCCGCCGCATGATGGAGCTGAACTTCTTCGCGCTCGCTGGACATGGTGCGGCTGGCGGCGCCGCAGATGCAGGCGCGGCGCAGCGGCGCCATCGTCAACATCGGCTCCATCGCGGGCAAAATTCCGCTGCCCTGGATGACCCTCTACAGCGCCTCGAAGTACGCGGTGGGGGCGCTTAGCGAGGGGCTGCGCAGGGAACTGGCCGGCTCCGGCGTGCACGTGATGCTGGTCTGCCCCGGCTACGTGAAGACGCGCTTTCAGAGGAACGTGATCGGCGGCGCGCCGCCGCGCGACATCGAGCGCTCCCGGCAGTTCGCCATCACCCCCGAAGAGTGCGCGGCCGCCATCCGGCGCGGCGTGGAACGCGACGCGCGCACGGTGGTCACGCCGTCCATCGGCTGGCTCATGATCGCGCTGTACCGTCTTTTCCCCGGCGTGGCGCAAGCGCGCATGGGGAAAATGGCGAAATCGGGATGAACCTGCAATTGAAGCGCACGCCGGGCATCTACCTGGTGGGGTTCATGGCTTCCGGGAAGACCACCGTGGGGCGCCACCTGGCGCGCCGCATGGGCTGGAATTTTTTCGACCTGGACTCCGAAATCGAGGCGGCGGAGAAGATGGCCATCGCGGAGATTTTCGCAGGGCGCGGCGAAGCCGAATTCCGCCGCATCGAGGGCGACATGCTGCGCCAGCACATGCGCTGGATCGAGCGCGGGCGCCCGGCCGTGGTGGCGCTCGGGGGCGGCGCCTTCACCATCGATGAAAACCGCGCGCTGCTGGCCGGCAACGGCGTCAGCATCTGGCTGGATTGCCCGTTCGAAGTGGTGGCGCGGCGGGTGGCCGCGCAGCCCCATGCGGCGCTGCGGCCGCTGGCCCGCGACCCGGAAAAATTCGCCGCCCTGTACGAATCGCGCCGCGCCGTCTACCGGTTTGCCGACGTGCACATCCACCACGCCGGAGACGATCCGGAGCACGCCGTGGAAGCCATCCTGAAGCACCCCGCCCTCCAATGACCAGCAAAATTCTGCGCCGCCACGCGCTTTCCATTTTTCGCGCCGCCCTGGCCGCCGCCAGCCCGGCCGACGCCGTCATCCACTACCTGGAGCGGCGCAATTTCGAACGGTTCGAAAACATTTTCGTGCTCGGCTCCGGCAAGGCCGGGGCATCCATGGCGCAGGCCACGGAGCGCGTGCTGGGCCGCCGCATCACCGCCGGTCTGATCAACGTGAAGGACGGCAACACCGCGCGCCTGCGCCGCATCGAGCTGAACCCGTCCGGCCACCCGGTTCCGGACGCGCGCGGCGTGGCCGGCGCGGAGCGGATCGCCGAAATGGCGGAAGCGGCGGGCGCGCGCGACCTGGTGCTGTGCCTGATTTCGGGCGGCGCTTCCGCGCTGATGCCCGCGCCCGCCCCGCCCATCACCCTGGAGGAGAAACAATCGGTGACCCGGCTGCTGCTGGCCTGCGGCGCCAACATCCACGAAATCAATTGCGTGCGCAAGCACATCTCGCGCATCAAGGGCGGGCAACTGGCGCGCCTGGCGGCGCCCGCCGCGGTGGAAGCGCTGCTGCTGTCCGACGTCATCGGCGACGACACCGGCGTGATCGGCTCCGGACCCACCGCGCCCGACGCTTCCACCTTCGCCGACGCCGCCGCCATTCTGGAAAAGTACGGCATCGCGGAACGGGCGCCCGCTTCCATCCGCGAGCGCATCGCCGCCGGCCTGTGCGGCGGGGTTCCGGAAACGCCCAAGCCGGGCGACGCGCTGTTCCGGCGCGTGCGCAACACGGTGATCGGCAGCAACCGCCTGGCGCTCGATGCCGCCGCCCGCCGCGCCCGCGCGCTGGGCTTCCGCACGCTGGTGCTGGCCAGCGAAATCGAAGGGGAGACCCGCGAGATTGCGCGCATGCACGCCGCCATCGCGCGGCAGATCGTGAAGAGCGGCCAGCCGGTGCGTCCCCCCGCCTGCATCATCACCGGCGGCGAAACCACGGTCACGCTGAAGGGCGAGGGGCTGGGCGGCCGCAACCAGGAATTCGCGCTGGCCGCCGCCCTCGATATCGCCGGCTTGCCGAACGCCGTGGTCTTCAGCGCCGGCACCGACGGCAGCGACGGCCCCACCGATGCCGCCGGCGCCATTGCCGACGGCGAAACGCTGGCCCGCAACCCGGAAGCCCGCGGATTTCTGGAAGCCAACGATTCCTACCACTATTTCGAATCGCTCGGCGACCTGGTGAAAACCGGGCCGACCAATACCAACGTGATGGACGTGAGACTGGTGCTGGTGGGATGAGCTTCTGGCGCAAGGAAGTCATCGATTTCGCGCTCGACCACGAGACGCGCCGGCAGATGGAGGAGCAGATCGCCTGGATCGGCCGCGAGCCTTCGAACCCGCGCCCCTACTATCACTTGGCCCAGTTCTACCGGATGAGCGGCCGCGTGGAGGAAGCGCTGGGGCTCCTGCTCGAAGCGGTGCGCCTGGACGGGAAGTTCGCCGACGCGCACGCTTCGCTGTCGGAGATGTACGCGGTTGCCGGCGATACCAAAGCCGCCTGGCATCACGCGAAGCTGGCGGAAGCCAACGGGAACCGCCGCGCTGTGGAACTGCTCGAGCGGTATTCGCGTTAGTTTCGCCTAGTGAATTTTCTTGAATTCGTTACCGACTTTCTTGACACCGTTTTCGGTTCCCTTGGCCGCGCCCTTGCCGATGTTGCTCGCACCTTTCCCGACGGTTTTCACGTTGCCATGGGTGGTGCCATGGGCAACCTGGCTGCCGCCATGGCTGATCTGACCGCTCGGGGTCTGGCTCCATGCCGAAAACGCAAGCGCTGAGCCCAGCACCAATGCGGTCCGCAATCCAAACTTGGTCATAGTATTTTTCCTCTTCTTGTATAAGGGCACCTTGTAGGCCAAACGCTGAGTGGCCAGGAGATGGAACTCTCCCGCCGCCAACCCCGATTTACCGGCGCTTCCCTTCTTTTAATTGGCGGATTTCTTCCAGGCGCTCGGCGATGCGCTTCTCCAGGCCGCGGTCGGTGGGGAAATAATATTGCCGGCCGGCGAGCGAGGGCGGCAGGCACTCCATGTCCGGGCACGGCATCCTCGAACTTGTGCGCGTGCTGGTAGCCTTCGCCGTAGCCCCATTCCTTCATGGAGCGGGTGACGGGCGTTGCGCAGGTTCATGGGAACCGGCTCGGCGATGGTGCTGCTGCACGTCGTCATGCACGGCGCCCAGGGCGCGATACGCGGCGTCGGACTTGGGCGCGACGGACAGGTAAATGGCCGCCTGCGCCAGCGCCAGGTCGCCTTCCGGAATGCCCAGAAAATGCACCGCCTGCATGGCGGCGACGGCCTGTTCCAGCGCGCGCGGATCGGCCAGGCCGATGTCCTCGATGGCCATGCGGATCAGGCGGCGGGCGATGTAGAGCCGGTCCTCGCCGGCTTCCAGCATGCGCGCCAGCCAGTAGAGCGCGGCATCCACGTCGCTCGACCGCACGGATTTGTGCAGCGCGGAAATCAGGTTGAAGTGCTCCTCGCCGCCCTTGTCGTAGAGCAGCACCTTGCGCTGCATGGCGTCCTGCACGGCGGCTTCCGCCAGGGCGCCGCCGGGGGAGGCCGCGGCCGCCGCTTCCAGCGTGTTGTAGGCCTGGCGCGCGTCGCCGTTGGCGTAGATGGCGATCTGCTCCAGCAGCTCGTCCGGCGCCGCCAGCCCCACCGCCGGCAGCGCGCGCTGCAGCAGCGTCACGATCTCCGGCACGGTGAGCGCGCGCAGCGCATAGACGCGCGAGCGCGAAAGCAGCGCGGAGATCACTTCGAAGGACGGATTCTCGGTGGTGGCGCCGATCAGGATGATGTCGCCGCGCTCCACGTAGGGCAGGAAGGCGTCCTGCTGCGCCTTGTTGAAGCGGTGGATTTCGTCGATGAACAGGATGGTGCGGCGGCCCAGGCGGCGCAGGCGCTCGGCATCCGCCATCACCGCCTTGATCTCCTTGATGCCGCTGAGCACGGCGCTGAAGGGGATGAACTCGCAGCGCGTGATGCGGGCGATCAGCCGGGCGAGCGTGGTCTTGCCGACGCCGGGCGGTCCCCAGAGAATGATGGAGGTCGAGCTCGTCGCGCTCGATCTGGCGGCGCAGCGGCTTGCCGGGGCCGAGGATGTGCTCCTGGCCGATGTAATCCTCCAGCCGCTCGGGGCGCATGCGCTCGGCCAGCGGGCGTTTGGCGTCCGGCGGTTCGGCGGCGGGGCGGGACTGGCGTCGAACAGGCTCAAGCGCGCACCGCCCTTTGCCGCCGCGCTTCGTAGAGCAGAATCCCGGCGGCCACCGCGGCGTTGAGCGATTCCACGCCGACGGTGGGGATGGAAATATCCATGGCGGCGGCGCGCAGGTCGGCGCAAACGCCGCGCGCTTCGTTGCCGATGATCAGGCCGCAGGGCGTGGTCAGGTCGAGTTCGGCCAGCGAGCGAACCGCGGTACCGGGATGCGCGGGCACGCCCGCATACAACTCCACGCGATGCTGCCTGAGCGCGGCGCGGGCCAGCGCCGGCTCCACGCCCGCCAGGAACGGCAGGCGGAAGAGCGACCCGGCCGAAGCGCGCAGCGTCTTGGGGTTGTAGGGACTGGCCGCCCCCTTCAGGAACAGCGCGCCGGTGGCGCCGAAGGCTTCCGCCGCGCGCACGATGGCGCCGGCGTTGCCCGGGTCCTGCACGCCGTCCAGCACCACCACCAGCGGGCGCCCGCGGAACAACTGGTCGATGGTCCACTCGGGCGGCTTCACCAGCGCCATCACGCCCTGGCTGGCTTCGGTGCCGGAGATGCTCTGCAGCAGGGCGTCGGGGAGGATGGCCACCTTTACGCCCGCCAGCCGGCGCACGTGCGCCTCCGCCGCCGAGCGCACGGATTCGGCCGCCAGCACGATCTTGACGTCGCAATCGCTGCGCAGCGCCTCTTCCAGCAGGTGAAAAGTTTCGGCCACGCAAAGCCCCTGCGGCGTGAGCGCGCCGCGGGCGATTGCGCGCCGCACCTCTTTCAGCAGCGGATTGGCGGCGCTCGAAATCGTTTCAGGCTTCAAATGAAGGTCGGCTTTCAGCTACCGGCCGCCGGCGCGCGCGGCATGGCCGGGGCGGATCGCTCGAAATCAGCATAGCGCAGGGTAACCACCCGCTGTGTGGGCTGGCCGGGCATGCCCGGCGTCTGGCCTTTGGCGTTTGACTAGATAAAAAACAATTCCGGTAATTCCTGTTGCAATCTGTGCTGTTTTGTGGTATCTAGTTTATTGACTAGATATGAGGTGCCGCCGCACCTGCCAGCTGCCGTACTTTATGCGGCCAACTGACCACCGGAGCGCCAAAGGCCAGGCGGCGGGCGAAAGCCCGGCATGACAGCCCGAAAGGGCTGTCCTACACCGCTTGGCAGACCACCAACCACGATGGTCTGCCCCACAGCGTTTCGGGGTACGATGGTCCCGATGGACCGCCTCGCAGAACTCCGACGCCGCCGCGACGCCGCCGAGCAGGGCGGCGGAGCGGAGCGCCGCGCCCGCCAGCACCAGGAAGGCAAACTCTCCGCGCGCGAACGCATCCAGTTGCTGCTCGATGAAGGCACGTTCGAGGAGCTCGATCAAGCTGGTGACGCACCGCTGCCGCGATTTCGGCATGGAAGAGCAGGTCGTTCCCGGCGATGGCTTCGTGACCGGCTATGGCCGCATCGACGGACGCCTGGTCTACGTTTTTGCGCAGGATTTCACGGTTTTCGGCGGCTCGCTTATCCGAAGCCAACGCGCAGAAAATCTGCAAGATTATGGACCTGGCGCTGAAGACCGGCGCGCCCGTGATCGGGCTCAACGATTCCGGCGGCGCGCGCATTCAGGAGGGCGTGGTCTCGCTCGCCGGCTACGCCGATATCTTCCTGCGCAACACCTTGGCCAGCGGGCGTGGTGCCGCAGATTTCCGCCATCATGGGACCGTGCGCCGGCGGCGCCGTCTATTCCCCCGCCATCACCGATTTCGTCTTCATGGTGGACCGCACCAGCTACATGTTCGTGACCGGCCCGGACGTGATCAAAACCGTCACCCACGAAGACGTGACCAAGGAAAAACTGGGCGGGCCCATGACGCACAACGCGGTCAGCGGCGTGGGGCATTTCATCGCCGCCGACGATGCCGAATGCCTGCAGCATGATTCGCGAGCTGCATCGGCTACCTGCCGCAGAACAATCGCGAAGACCCGCCGCGGCGCCCCACCGCCGACCCCATCGACCGCATGGACGCGGCGCTGGACACCATCGTGCCCGCCGAATCCAACCAGCCGTACGACATCAAGGACGTGATTCACCGGGTGGTGGACGACGGCGAATTTTTCGAGGTGCACGAGCATTGGGCGCACGAACCTGGTGGTGGGATTCGCGCGCATGGACGGCCGCTCCATCGGCATCGTGGCCAATCAGCCGGCGTTTCTGGCGGGCTGCCTGGATATCAATTCTTCGGTGAAGGGCGCGCGCTTCGTGCGCTTCTGCGACGCCTTCAACATCCCTCTGGTGACGTTTGAAGACGTGCCCGGATTTCTGCCCGGCACCGCGCAGGAATTCGGCGGCATCATCCGCCACGGCGCCAAGCTGCTGTTCGCCTTCGCCGAGGCCACGGTCCCCAAGATCACCGTGATCACGCGCAAGGCTTACGGCGGCGCCTATTGCGTGATGGGCTCCAAGCACATCCGCACCGACATCAACCTGGCCTGGCCGACGCGCCGAAATCGCGGTGATGGGTCCGGAGGGCGCGGTCAATATCGTGTACCGCCGCGAACTGGCCGGCGCCAACGGTCAGGACGCCGTCGCGCCGCCAGAAGATGGAGGAATTCCGCGACCGCTTCGCCAATCCGTTCGTGGCCGCCGAGCGCGGCTACGTCGACGACGTGATCGAGCCGCGCGAAACGCGCCCCCGCGTGATCCGCGCGCTGCGCATGCTGGAGACCAAGGTCGACACCATGCCGCGCAAGAAGCACGGGAATATCCCGCTGTAGCGCCGGCGGGAATCGGAGCGCGGCTCAAATGAGAAATCGATTTCTCATTTCCAAGAGCCCGTCGAGCCAGGCTAGTAGCCGCGGCGCGAACGGCGCCGGTGGTATGTCACAACGACGACTGCCGCGGCTGAAGCCGCTGCTGCGACGCTTATGATGACCGCAAGAGATGGCATGCGAACCTCCAGTCACTTTCCGGACAATAACATCTGAATACGAAAGCTATACCGAGAAGTTCCGGGAATAGCCCGTGCTTCTCACGGATGCCGATCAAACAACGGTTCGTATCGGCGTTCATCTGCGTTCATCGGCGGCGAATAATTACGGTCGCGGCTCGGACAGTCCGCGGTAATTCACCAGCTCGATGCCGTTCCGTTCCAGGGCCGCACGCACTTCGGCCGACACCAGCGCTTCCAGCTCGTGTTCCCGGCTCTCTTTCAGGCGGGTGCGGGCGCGGCGGAGGGATTCGCCGCAGCGGCCGGGGTGGCACATCAGCTCGGTGCTGCCTTCGGGCAGCGCGTTGAGGAGCGCCACCAACTCCGCGGTGCGGAAGCGGCCGGTGATCTGGAAGCCGGCAAAATGCTCGGTGGTGCGGCAGCCGTGGCGCGAGAGCACGCGGTGGAAATGGCGGCGCAGCAGGCCGAGGGCGTCGCTGGTGAGGCGCTTCAGGCGCGGGGCGGGTGCGGCGTTCATGGGGAAGTCGAAGGGTCGCCGGACCCAGCGGATGTCGAATTCCTCGGCCAGCCGGGCGACGGCGTCCAGAACCGGCGGGGCCAGGTGCGTGTGCTTGTGGGTATCGAGATGAGTGGGATGGATGCCGGCGTCCAGAATTTTGCGAATTTGCGCCTTCAGCTCGTCGTAGGGCCGCAATTGGCCGAGCGCCAGCGCCGCCATTAACCGCGACACGGAGACCGGAAACGGTTTGCCGGTGACCAGGGAACTGCCGCCGATCAGCACCAGGTGGCAGCCGACATCGAGCGACGGGTTCGCGCGCGCGCGCTCCACGGCATCATCGAAGGCCGCGCCATTGGCCATCAGGGTGGTGGCGGTGAGAATGCCGCGGCGGTGCGCTTCCTCGATCCCCTGGTTCACATCCGGGGTGAAGCCGAAATCGTCGGCATTCACCACCAGGCGCTTCGGCGCGCTCAAAACAGGGCGATCCTCAAGCTCAGGAATTTTTTGGGATTAGTGCGGATGTCCTTGGTCAGGGCTTGCAGTTCCTGCACCGTCAAGTTCATGGATTGATATAGCTGCGCATTGACCACCAACTGGCCGAGCGTGCCCTGGCCGGAATCGATCTTGCCGATGGTGGCGTTGAGGCTCGAAACCAGCGTGTCCAACTGCTGTTCCAGCTGGTCGCTGGTCAGCAGCTTGCCGAGCGTGCCCTTGCCGGAGTTGGCGTTGGCCACCAGGGCGTGAATCTGGGCGATGGTGTCATTCAGCTCGTGATAGAGCGCCGGGTCCTTCAGCAGCAGGCCGGCGGTTCCCTGCCCGCCCTGCAGGTCGGCCAGCATGGCATCGATGCGGTGCAGGGGCGCGAGCACCTGCTGGTAGAGCTCGTCGCTATAGATCAGTTTGCTGAGAGTGCCTTTGCCGCTGCGAATGTCGGAGAGGAGCTGCTGGCTTTCCTGGGCGATGCCGTTGAGGCGGAGATAGAGCGTGTCATCCTTCAGCAGCAGGCCGATGTTGCCCTTGCCTGCCTCGACCCCGGCCAGCAGGTTGTCCACGCGCTTGATGATGCCCTGGAATGAGGCCAGCAGGTTGGCGCTCTGCGCCATCAGCTCCGGAATGTCGTAGCCCTGGGCGCCGCGAATCGTTTCGCCGGCGTGCACCGTCTGCATGGCCTGGCCGCGGATGATGTTCAGGAACTTGTCGCCCAGCAGGTTGGCGGCGGTGATGGTGGCCACCGAATCCACGGGGATATCGCTGCAGGTACCGGCGTTGCACCAGCATCACGAATTCCACGGCGCGGTTGGGATCGCGCGAGCCGGTCAGGTGCAGGGCGTCCAGGTAGCCGACGGTGATGCCGTTGAGCCGCACCGGCGTGCCGTTGGCCATGCCGGCCGCGTCAGACAGGTAGGTATAGAGCGGGACGTCGTGCTGGAAAATGCCCTTGGAGGAAGTCAGCAGGAAGACCAGCACGAAGATCAGCACGAAGGCGGTCAGAGCCAGCACACCGATCTTCAACTGCGCCCATCGAACTTTCGCCTGTTCCGGCATCTATTTCCGACGTTTCACAAACTTACAAATATAAGGATCGGTCGATCGCTCGAGCCGGTCCTGATCTCCGGCGAAGATCAGCCGACCTTCCCGCAGAACCATGAAGATGGTTTTCGCTTTCGGCCCCGCCCCGTTACGCGCCGGTTCCAAACGTCCCTGTACAGAATTGTACCGGAAATTGGCGATCAGATCTCCATCCTGGTAGCGGTGTGTCACTACCAGCGCGGTGGTGTCGCTGAGGTCGCGCTCCTTGACGATCAGGGAGATGATGGTGTGGGCGGTGATGGGGTCCAGGCCGGCGGTGGGGGAATCGTAGAGGATCAGCGGCGGGCGGGTGACCACGGCGCGGGCGATGGCCGCGCGCCGGCGCATGCCGCCGGAAAGCTCGCTGGGAAATTTTTCCAGGGTTCCGCCCAGTTCGACGAAATCGAGCGCCTCGGTGACGCGCGGCACCACTTGTTCCGGCGGGCAATGGATGGATGGCTGATTGACCAGCGGGTAAGCCACGTTCTCCTCGATGGTGAGCGAATCGAAGAGCGCGCTCTCCTGGAACAGCATGCCGATCTTGCTGCGGATTTCGAAGCGCTCGCGCTCGGGCATGGCGGTGAGATCGCGGCCGAAGGCCATCACGCGGCCCTCATCCGGCTGGATGAGGCCCAGCGCGGTTTTGAGCAGGACGGTCTTGCCGCTGCCGGCGGCGCCGAAGATGACGCGGGACTCGCCCGCGTAGGCCTCGAAGGAGACATCGGCAAGCACCGGCGCACCTTCATAGCGCACGGTGACGCGGTCGAATGCCAGGATGGGCGTGGAGCTTTCGGGAGCCATTACGTCGCGCCCAGGCTGACGAAAATCTTGGTCAACAGCAGATCGAGTATGAAAATGAGGATGGTGGAAGCCACCACCGCCTGCGTGGTGGAACGGCCCACACCCTGGGTGCCTCCGGTGGTGCGCAGGCCGTAATAGCAGCCGATCATGGCGATGACGACGGCGAACACGAGCGGCTTGAGCAGTCCGAAAATCACGTCGTTGGGCCAGGTGAGCGCCTGCCAGACGCTGGTCCAGTAGAGCTTGGCGGAGATTCCCAGGAAGAGCGCCGCAATCACCCAGCCGCCGCACATGCCGACGAAATCGGAAATGACGGTGAGGACGGGGAGCATGGCGCAGGTGGCGACCAGGCGCGGGGTGACGAGTTTCTGGTCGGGGTCGGTGCCGAGGGCGCGCATGGCGTCGATCTGCTCGGTGACCTTCATGGAGCCCAGCTCGCTGGCGATGCCGGAAGCGTTGCGGCCGGAGACCATGAGCGCGGTCAACACCGGGCCCAGTTCCCGGACGAGCGTGAGGGAGACGAGCGTGCCGGTCTTCCCGACCTGGCCGTAAGTGGCCAGGGCCTTGGACATTTGCAGCGCCATGACGGCTCCGGCGAAAGACCCCGTGATGGTGGCGATGCCCATGCTGCCCACACCGATGACGTCCATCTGCAGAATGATGTCGTCGCCGTAATGGGGCTTGCGGAAAATATTGCGGATGGCCCGGCCGGTAAGTACGAAGAAGTCCTGAACCGATTTGACGGGCGCTTTCAGCAGATCGAACAATCTATGATCCCGAAACCTCGATGCTAACATATAGCTGTCAAGTGGCTGTCAGGTTTCGGCTTTGGGCGGCCGGCGCGCGAGCCGAGAGCTGACCGCTGGAAGCTATGTCCCTCACCGACATTCCCGGCATTCGCGTCGGGCACATTTCCGATTACGAGGCGCTTACCGGCTGCACCGCGATTATCTGCGAGCAGGGGGCGGTGGGCGGGGTGGACATTCGCGGGTCGGCCAGCGGCACTTCGGAAACTCCCACGCTTTCGCCCATGCACGTGGATCCGGTGGCGCACGGGATTTGCCTGGCGGGCGGAAGCGCTTTCGGGCTGGAGGCGAGTTGCGGGGTACGGCGCTACCTGGAGAAGCGCGGCGCCGGGGTGGTGACGCCGGCAGGCCGCGTGCCGATTGTTCCCGCAGCCATCATTTACGATCTGGGGATCGGGAAGGCGCATATCCGCCCGGACCTTGCCATGGGCGAAGCGGCGGCGGCGGCAGCCACCGCGGGTCCGGTGGCGGAGGGATGCGTAGGCGCGGGGACGGGAGCCACCGTGGGCAAGGCGCTGGGCATGCGGCAGGCCATGAAATCAGGGCTCGGCTCGTACACGGTCACGCTTGCGGGCGGGGTGCTGGTGTCCGGCCTGGTGGTGGTAAACGCGTTCGGAGACGTGCGCGACCCGGCCAGCGGCCGGATTGTGGCGGGGGCGCGGCGTTCGCCGGAGAGCCGCGAATTCGCCAACGCGGAGGAGGTTCTGAAGCAGAGGCCGCCCGCGCCTCTGGTGCACGCCAATACCACGCTGGCGGTGGTGGCGACCAACGCCCGGCTGGACAAGGTGGAGGCCGCGAAGCTGGCGCAATTCGCGGGGCTCGGGTTGGCGCGCGCCATTTATCCGGTGAATACCATGCTGGATGGCGATACCACTTTCGCGCTATCGATCGGGGACCGGCGCGCCGACATCAACACGCTTGGGACCGCGGCGGCCGAAGCGGTGGTACAGTCGATTCTGCGTGCGGTCCGACTGGCCAAAAGCCTGGGCGGGTTGCCGGGCCTGGGGTCATGATTGTTGGCGCTTGCCGGGGGACCGCTCCCTGACGGCCGCGGCTCCGACCCGAGCCACGAGCGCCAGCGAGTGGTCCCCGAAAGGCGCAGAATCAACCCGACGCGCTTACCTAAAAGCTCCAGGCGCGGCTGGCGGTGGCGGCGTCGGGATCGAACGCTTGTCCCCATGGCATCGAAGGCGCAGGGGCGGGCGGTTCCGGCGGACGGGTTTGGGAGGCCACGCCGTCCCAGGCTTCGCCCAGGGTGGCCAGCAGGCCCAGCACCTCGGCCAGGAGCGCGTCGGACTGGGCAAAATTGGCTTCGAGCAGCCTGCGCTTGATGTAATCGTAGAGGAGCTCCAGGCGTTGGGCGATGGCGCCGCCGCGCTCCCGGTCGAGCGATCCCGCCAATTCGGCCACGATGGCGTGAGCCTTCGAAATGGCGCGCGACCGCGCCCTGATGTCTTTTGCGGCCAGATGACGGCGCGCCTCTCGTACCGTGTCGGTAGCGGCCTGGTAGAGAATGCGCACCAGCTCGAGCGGCTCGGCGGTGGTAATCCGGCTTTCCAAATAAGCGTCTTGAATCCCTTGCGGCATCCGTTTATCTCTCCCCCGGTCTTATCGGCCCGGTTGGCGTCATTTCGAGGGCTACGTTTGGTCTTTGGGCTGGTCGTTTTTGGGTAAATCTTCCGCCAGGCGGAGCACGTACTCCGCCGGGATTTGCGAGACCAGTTCCCGGGTTACCCGGTTGACCACCCGCACCACCATACGATGCGTGGTGGGATCGCGCTGAAACGTCAGCTCGTTTTCATCGCCGAACATCTCGGTTCCGTTCAAAGCTCTGACGGCGCGCACGACCTCGCGATTTTCGGCGGCCTGATCGGTGGGAATCGCCTCGGCCGGCGCCGTTGCCGGAGGGACCCGTGCTGTCGCCGCACTGATTGCGCTCACATCCATAACGGCTCGCTTTGCGGAGGGCCCGATTGGGCTCCCGCACTTTTCTTATCGGCAGGCCGGACGGAAACTCGAACCGCACCGGGCCGCCGTACCGCGGACCGCGAGGTTTGGGTTCAGACCACGGAAAACGCGCAAAATACCGAAGAGATGGGTGAGGCTCCTCCATGCCCAAAACAGTTCCCCTCATCGGTGTCGAGCCGCATGAACTGCGCTGGCTGCGCCTGCTTCTGCAGTTGATGCGGCATCCAGACCCCAGCGTGCCGGAACTGGCGCGCCAGGCCCTGCTGTTCCTCAGCGACGCCGCCGGCGAGCCGCCCGAACCGCGCCATCCGGCGGATTGACCGGGAGCTGTCCCCTAAACTTTAGTCCTGGAAGGACCTAGGCTGTGCCGAAGCGTACGGTTGCGGGCCAAATTCTGGTATTATGGGACACATGTTGGCGCGGTTTCCCCTAGGGTTGGCTGGTTCTGTTTTTTCCCTCTTTCTGCTCCTGTCTTCGGCTGGATTTTCCATAGCGCAAGACAACAACTCTTCCGATCCCGCTCGCGCGCGCACGCTGGCCGCGGAGCGCTTCGCAAATGAGCGTGTGGCCGTCTGGCAGAAACGCCTGAATTTGCAGGATTGGAATATTTCGGTGGTGGTTTCCCGGGCCTCGGAGCTGAAACCGAAGACGCTCGGCAATATCCATTGGGATTCGGACAAGAGATCCGCCGTGATCCGCGTGCTCGATCCCGCCGATTACCGGATGACGGAAGAGGCGATGATGAAAGACATCGAGTTCACGGTGGTGCACGAGCTGATCCACCTGGAGCTTTCTCCCGTGCTTTCGCCGTTCCACCGCGATGAGGCCAATCGCCGGGAAGAGGAGCACGCGGTCAATCACCTGGCCGACGCCCTGCTGAAGCTGGATCGCGGGGAGTAAGCCGGGCCGCGGGCGAGCCCGTGTTAAATTTGCTGGAGTGGCCGCCCGTACAATTTATCAACTTCTTCGCGAAGCCGCGCGCACTTTATGGCGACGCGCCCGCCCTGCGCCAGCCCGGCGGCGCCGGACGCCTGACCTATTCCTGGAACCAATACCTCCGGGCAGCCGAGGAGATCGGGGCCGGCCTGCGCTCGCTCGGCATCGCCCCGGGCGAGATCGTGGCGCTCGATTCGGAAACGCGCCTGGAGTTCTACCTGGCGGACCTGGGCATTTTCGCCAACGGCTCCATCGCCGCGGCGCTGTACCCGAGTTATCCGCCCAAGGACCTGGTGAAGTCGCTGGCCGCGGTGCAGGCGCGGGCGGTGTTCGTGGAAGACGCCAGGACGCTCGAGACGGTGCGCGAGGCGCCGGTGGCGCACTGGATTCTGTTGACCGGCGAAGCCGAGGGCGCCATCACCCTGGACGATTTACGCCGCCGCGGCCGCGAAGCGCTGGAGGCGAACCCCGGCCTGCTCGAACAGCTCCGCGCCGCCTGTACCCCCGCCGACCCCGCCATCCTCTATTTCACGTCCGGCGCCACGGGCGAGCCCAAAATGGCGCTGGTGACGCACCAGTCCATCGTGGCCAATCTCGACATGGCTCCGCAGGTGCTGCCGCTGGGACCGGCCGACAGCACGGTGGCTTTTCTGCCCTCGGCGCACATCGCGCAGCGAGTAGTGATCGAGCTTCTGCCCATCCGCATGGGCATGCCGGTGGATTTCGCCGAGAGCCTGCTGCAGCTGCCGCTGAATATCCGCCAGGTGCGGCCTACCATTCTGCTGGCCCCGCCGCGCATGTGGGAACGGATCTATTCCACCATCTGCACGGAGATCCGCAAGCGCCCGGCGGTGGCGCGCAAGGCCTTCTATGGCGCACTCGCCCTGGCCCTGGCGGCGGCGCGCTACCGGCGCGCCAACCGGCCGGTTCCGCTGCGCATCCGCGGGCCCCTGGCCCTGGCGGACCGGATTATGTTCCGCAAGATCCGCGCCCGCTTCGGCGGCCGGCTGCGCGTGGCCGCTTCCGGCGCCGCGCCGCTGGGCAAGGATCTGGCCGAATTCTACGAAGCGGTGGGGATGCCGATCGTGGAGGGCTACGGGCTGACCGAAGGCGGCGTGGTCACGCTGAATCCGCTCGAGCGGCCGCGGCCGGGCAGTATCGGCAAACCGCTTCCCGGCGTGGAAATCCGCTTCGCCGAGGACGGCGAGATTCTGGTGCAAGGCCCCCTGCCTGTTTCTCCGGCTACTGGAACGACCCGGCGGCCACCGCCGAGGTGCTGCGCGACGGCTGGCTGCACACGGGCGATATCGGCTACGAAGGGGAGGAAGGGTACCTGTTCATCACCGGGCGCAAGAAGGAGATGATCGTTTCCTCCACCGGCAAGAAGATCTACCCCTCGCGCGTCGAGAACCTTTTCAAAACCGAGCCGCTGATCAGCCACGTGCTGCTGCTGGGAGACGACCTGCCGTACCTGACCGCGCTGTTCACCATCAACCCGAAATCGGCGGAAGTGTTGAAGGGGATGGAAGCGTGGAAGGACCGGCCGATGGAGGAGATGGCCGCGGCGTTGCCGGTGGCGGCGGAGGTGCGTAAGGCGGTGGCGCGCATCAACCGGCAGCTGGCTCCGTTTGAACAGGTGCGCAGGTACCGCATCCTGCCGCGCGAGTTTTCGATCGAGGCGGGCGAGCTGACGGCGACCATGAAAGTGCGGCGCGCGCGGGCCATCGAAAATTTTCGCGCGCATATCGACGAACTGTACGCCGGGAAGGAGTAGGCGGCTTCAAAGAGCCCGTTCAGGAATAGCCGTGCCAACCGCTCCCTTACGGTCGCGGCTCCGATGCGCCTTCAGAGCTGCGACAGTAAGGGAGCGGTTGCCGCATTTGGAACAATTATTTCCTGTCAGTTCCTAAGCCGCTTGCGGGCGCTCCGCCCGGAACACCGGGCGGCCGGAAAGCCACGTGGCCAGCACTTCTACGCGCGGGCCGGCGGGGTGGAAGCGGAACTGGACCAGGTCGGCGCGGTCGCCGGCGGCCAGGCCGCCCTGGCGGCCGGGAATGCGGCCGGCGCGGGCGGCGTTGGTGGTGGCCATGCGAACGGCATCCGGCAGCGCGAGGCCGGCCAGGCGCATCAGGTTTTCCACGCCGCGATCCATGCGTAGGGCGCTGCCCGCCAGGCGGTCGGTGCCCGCCAGCACCACGCGGCCCGCGGCGGTCAGTTCGACATCCTGCTCGCCCAGCCGGTAGCGGCCGGGAGCGGCCGCGGCGGGAGTGGAAGCATCGGTCACCAGCACCGAACGGCCGATGGCCTTGGCGCGCATGGCGGCCTTCAGAAAGCTGGCGCCGAGGTGGATGCCGTCCACGATGAAATCGGCCATCAGGCGATCTTCGGCCAGTTGATCCCAGATGTAGTTGGGATGGCGCCGCATCACCTGGTGCGCGCCGTTGCCGAGATGCGTGGAGAGGTGGCGCCGGCGCTGACCGCATCGGCGATCTGCGCTGTTTCGGCCTTGGTATGGCCGATGGAGGCGACCACCCCTTCGGCCACGATGCGCTCGATGTAGCGCGGCGCTTCCGGCCACTCCGGCGCGAGCGTCACGATGCGGATGCGGCCGCCGGTGGCATCCTGCCAGCGGCGGAATTCGTCGAAATCCGGCGGCCGCACCCATGCCGCGGGATGCGCGCCGCGCGGCCCGTCCTCGGGCGAAATGTGCGGGCCTTCCACGTGGAAGCCGTCGATGGCCTCGCCGGCGGGAAGTGCGTCCTTGGCGCGCGAGAGGTTGCGCAGCGCGCCCGCCATGTCCGCCGGGCGAGCCGGTGATGACGGTGGGATAGAAGCGCGTGACGCCGGTGGAGAACAGCACGTCGGATGGAGCGCGCGATTTCCTCGTGCGGCGTAAGCGGATCGTTATAATCCACTCCGGCGAAGCCGTTCACCTGGAGGTCGATGAAGCCCGGCGCCAGGAAAATATCCTGCGCGACTGCGGCCGGCCGGGGCGACAGCGGCGATGGTCCGATCGAACTCCACCGCGACCGGAAGCCCGGTCTCGACGTGATATCCGGAACAGTTTGAAAGTGTCATGATTTATTCACAAGTTTGCCACATGAGGGCGCGTCTAAGTCCATGCTTTGGCAGCGCTAAAAAGTTGTTGAAAAGCAGAAAATACGTGCTAGCGCCGTTCGGATGACATTCAGCGCTAAAAAGAGAGAGTCCATTCGGTGGCTGCGCGGCCGGGATGGCAAATCTCGGGGGAGGTGGTCATCCGGTCGCGCAGGCCGCCCGACAGGACTACACCGGCTGCGTGGCGCTGGCATACACCGGCGAAAGCCAGCCGTGCTCATCCGGCCGGCTGCCGTCGATCACCCCGAAAAATTCCTTCTGCAGGGCTTCCGTGACCGGCCCGCGCTGGCCCTTGCCGATGGTGATGCGGTCGATGGAGCGGATGGGCGTGATTTCGGCCGCGGTGCCGGAGAAGAAGACCTCGTCGGCGATGTACAGCAGCTCGCGCGGAATGATGGTCTCCACCACCGGAATATCGCAGCTCGCGCGCCAGCGTCAGGATGCGTGTCGCGGGTGATGCCGGGCAGCACCGAGGCGCCCAGCGGCGGCGTGTGGATGCGGCCGTCGCGCACCACGAAGATGTTCTCGCCCGAGCCTTCGCTCACGTAGCCGGTGGTATCGAGCGCGATGCCCTCGGTGTAGCCGTTGGCGACGGCCTCCATCTTGATGAGCTGCGAATTCATGTAATTGGCGCCCGCCTTGGCCAGCGACGGCAGCGTGTTGGGCGCCAGGCGGTTCCAACTGGACACGCACACGTCCACGCCCTCGGCCAGCGCCTCTTCGCCCAGGTACTTGCCCCACTCCCAGCAGGCCAGGTAGACCTCGATGGGATTCTTCAGGCCGATTGACGCCGATTTCGCCATAGCCGCGCAACGCGATCGGGCGGATGTAGCAGGCGTCCATGCTTGTTCACGCGCACCAGCTCCAGCATGGCTTCGGCCAGTTCTCCGCCGTGAAGCCGAGATCCATGCGGTAGATCTTGGCCGAATCGGCCATGCGGCGGACGTGGTCGCGCAGGCGGAAAATGGCCGGTCCGGCGGGCGTGGAATAGCAGCGGATGCCCTCGAATACCGAGCTGCCGTAACTCACCACGTGCGAGAGCACATGGATGGTCGCGTCCTCCCATCGGATGAAGCGGCCGTTATGCCAGATTTTTTCGGTGGGCGTCAGCATGCTGATAATTATAACTGGACCGGGCGCGTGCTGAGGAGATCGCGACCGTAAGGGCGCTCGGACGTCTTAGTCCGGCTCCTGCGCGGGCTCGGCCTGCCCTCGTTCATGCCCGCGCTTCGCCCGTCGGTGCAACTCGCCCAGGTTCAGGCCGGTCATGGCGGTGGCCAGCGCGCCGCCGATCAGCAGCGGCAGCCGCGTGGCCAGCAGGTAGATGAACGAGAACGTCTTGGCGTCGTTCTTCTCCACGTCGAACAGGCTGAAGCGCCATCACAGCACGCGAACTGAACTGACGCCCACATCGCCCGGCGCGTTCGGCACCACGGTTCCCACGCGCATGATGGTCAGCACGCCGCACGCCACCCAGAAGCCGAGATCCAGTCCGTAAGCCTTCATCAGTGCCCACAGCGTCAACACCTGGAGCGCGACAAAGCCCAGGCTGATGGCCGCGGTATAGCCCAGCGTGCGCCAGTTGCCCATCAGGTGCAGGCCTTCGCGGACGTGGCGCAGCGTGGAGGCCCAGCGGCCCTCGCTGACGACCACGTGCGGCTCCTCCTGCGGGCGCCGCATAATCCAGATCAGGACCACGGCGCGCCGACCATCAGCACTGCCCCGCCCACCTCCACCGCGATCACCAGGTTGTGCCGGCATGCCGCGCACGAAGCCCGCGGTGATGAAAAAGGTGACCAGCAGCCATAAGCCGTCGATCACGCGCTCCACCCCCCAGGAGGCGAAACCAAGGGAGAGGCGGATATCGTTCCAGTGCGTCACCAGGTAGACGCGAATCACTTCGCCGGGGCGCAGCGGCAGCACCTCGTCGGCGAACAGCCCGATGTAGATCGCCTGCACGGTGCGCCAGAGGCCCAGCCGCGCCACCGGGCCGAGCAGCGTGTTCCAGCGCCACGCCTGCACCACGTAAACCGCCAGGTCCGCCGCCACCGCCAGCGAAACCCAGCGGAAATCCAGCGCGCGAATATTGGGAATCAGCTCGCCCAGCGGGTAGCCGTGCAGCACCCAGGCGAGACACACCGCCGAAACGGTGTATCCGAGCACCTGCGGCAGCCATTTCGGCATGCCGCGGCGCGGAGGCTTGTCTGCGGGGCCCATGCCGTTCAGGGCGTGTCCGCTGGCCTCGCCGCCAGGTACCGCTCGCGCGAGACGCGGATCACCTCCCGCGCCTCGTCCAGTCCCCGCCAACCGCGCATCTCCGTGCGCTTGCCCTCCAGTTCCTTGTAGATCTCGAAAAAGTGCTCGATTTCGCGGAGGGTATGGGGGAAAACCTGGTCGATGGTCTGGATTCCTTCAAACCGCGGGTTGCGGTTGGGCACGGCCAGAATTTTCTGGTCCGGCTCGTTCTGGTCGAGCATGGAGAGCATGCCCACCGGGCGGACATAGATCAGCACGCCGGGATAGCTCGGTTCGTCCACCAGCGCCAGCACGTCCAGCGGATCGCCATCCTCCGCCAGCGTGCCGGGAATGAAGCCGTAATCGCCGGGATAGTGCATGGGGGAATAGAGCGTCCGGTCCAGCCGGAACACGCCTATCTCGCCGTCATATTCGTATTTGTTGGTGGAGTTCTTGGGAATTTCCACGATCATGCGGACAATCGCGGGACACTCCGGGCCGGGATCGATGTCGTACAGTCGATTCGTCACTATTCGTTATCCTAACAACCGGTGCACGGCGAACACGGTGGCGATGCCCACGATTGAGGCGATGGTCTTCATGGTGGTCCAGGTTTTGAGCGTCTCCGGCACGGTCAGGCCGAAATACTGGTTGACCATCCAGAAGCCGGAGTCGTTGACGTGCGAAAACGCCGTGCCGCCGCAGCACAGCGCCAGGATCAGGATGTCCGGGCTGTAACCGGGAATACCTTTCACGATGGGCGCCACGATGCCGGCGGCGGTGATGATGGCCACCGTCGCCGAGCCCTGCGCCATGCGCATGATGAGGGCCACGATGTACACCACCAGCAGCGGCGAAATGGAAGAGGTGATCAGCATCTGGCCCAGGTAAGCGCCGGCGCCGCTATCCACGATCACCTGCTTGAGCGCGCCGCCGCCGCCCATGATGCACAGCAGCGTGCCCATGGGCGCCAGCGATTCGGTGGTCATGCGCAGGGCCGACTCGCGCGTCACCCCGCGGCGGAAGCCGAAGCAGTACATGGCCACCAGCGCGGTGACCGCCAGCGCGGTGAAGGGATGGCCCAGGAACACCGCTACGCCGCGCAAGGGCACGCGATAGAGATTGGCGAGGGTGGCGCCGAAGATCAGCAGCACCGGCAGCAGCAGCAGGAGCACCACCATGGACACCGGCGGCGGAGGCGCGCCATCGCTCGATTCGGCGGCGGCCAGGGCCATGGGCGGCACGCCCACGTAGATGCGGCGCGCGATCCAGGTGCCGTAGACCATGCCGCCCACCACCACCATGGGCAGCGACACGGCGATGCCGTAGAGAATGGTGCGGCCGAGGTCGCCGCCGAGCAATTGCGAAGCCGCCGCCGGCGCGGGATGCGGCGGCACCAGCGAATGCGTCACGGTGAGCGCGCACACCATGGGCAGCGCATAGAACAGCAGCGAGCGCTTGGTTTCCCGCGCCAGGTTCCACACCAACGGCGCCAGAATCACCACGCCGACTTCAAAAAAGATGGGCAGCCCCACCAGAAACGCCGCGATCAGCATGGCCCACGCGGCGTGCTCTTTGCCGAAGCGCGCCAGCAGCCAGTCGGCCAGCGCGCGGCCGCCGCCGGAATATTCCAGGAACCGGCCGATCATGGCGCCCAGCCCGATCACCACCACGATAAAGCCGAGCGCGTCGCCGAAGCCATTCTGGATGGACTTCAGCAGCTTGTCCGGCGGCATGCCGGCCGCCAGGCCCAGCGCCATGGAGGAAAGCAGCAGCGCCAGAAACGCGTGCAGCTTCGCCACCAGAATCAGCGCGAGGAGAAGCGCCAGCGTGCCCGCCATGAGCAGGATCAGGTACGTCCCGTGGGAGACCATGAACCGCCCATTCTACAGCATCGGGCATTCCGAGACTATTTCACCGCCGAGGCGCCGAGACGCGGAGGATTTACCTTCAATTCTCTGCGGCTTCGGCTGCTCCGGCACCCACCAGAGCGGGCGCGATTCCAGCCGCGAACGGGTCTCGTCGGCGTCTCAGGGGTTAATTTATAAGCTGTGCGACGTTAGCTGGCGGACTTCATGATTGCCAGAACGATTATCAGAATTGCGACAAAGATCAACAGCCCCCATTTCTGGAAATAGTCTGCGGCAGGCTTGTTGAATGTGTACTGCTTGACGTCCACATAGCGGACGCTGCTCCTAGAGGTGCTCTCCGGCGATTCCCAGGCGCCGATGTAAATGTTCACGCCTTTGGTGAGGTTACCACCACCAGTCAGGGCGCTTATGCAACATGGGATGGTTTGCCGTTCCAGCAAATACGGCTGGACGTCTGCCGCTACCCGTGCTTCGAGATAACCTAACTGCTCTCCATTTTCGCGCCTGACGCTCACCGCATGCGGATCGAACCTGTTGTCCGGCTCGGCCTCCAGAATCAAGTGCTCTCCAATATAGCAGCGATCGATAGCCGACTGTCGCGAACTGCCATCGCGATTGTCATGTGTGACTCCCGCGACCTTAGAAAAAAACTGCTTCTGGAAGGGGCCGAGTGGAGCGCTAGCAGCAATGCAGTTCTTGCACGTCACTGCTTCCGTGTCGGACGACAGCAGCGGCTCGGGTGAGCGCACACCACAGAGCGGTTTGCCGTGAGGATTCGCCAGATGAACTCGTCTTGACGCCATGGCAGCACAAAGGAGACGATTGTCTCTTTCCTCGGCTTCAAAGTGTAACATTAAGCCATTTCGCTGTGGTCGCGCGCGGCCCCAAACGGTGAACGTCACTTTCGGTGGCTCCCGTACGAGGCCGGTGTTTGGAGGCATCTTGTTGTTCGGGGAACGGCGCCCTCCAAGGCAGGGCAATTCCGGTCTCGAGTGGGTTTCCTCAGCGCCTCGGCGCCTCGGCGGTTAATTTTTGGTTCTGCTTCGCCGGCAGCGCGAAGGCGACGTAGGCGCCCTGGATTTTCTCCTGCGTGTCGCGCGTCAGGCCGGCCTGCGCGGAGGCGCAGAAGACGATGTACTCGCGGCCGCCCATTTGGTAGACCGCCGGCATGCCTTCCATCGCCGGCGGCCACCTGCTTCTCCCACAGCAGCTCGCCGGTCGCCGTGTCGAAGGCGCGCACCATCTTGTCGCGCGTGCCGATGAACAGCAGGCCGCCGGCGGTTACCACCGGATCCGCTTTCGGATAATGCGTGCCGGTGCCCGTGATGCCCTTCGCGGCCAGTTCCGGCACGTCGCCCAGCGCCATCCGCCACCGGATGGTGCCATCGTTCAGATCGTAAGCGGTGAGCGAGGTCCACGGCGGGCGGATCGGCGAGAGCCCGTTGCGAGCCGGTCACCAGGTTGAAGCCGCTGACGTAGCGCGTCGTGCCCTCGGGCGCGGTCTTGTCCGCGCGAAAGCTTGAGGATGGCCGGCAGGTCTTTCGAGACGACGAACATCCATCCCTTGATCGGGATCCACCGCGGCGCCGCCGAAGTTGGCGCCGCCGTTGTTGCCCGGCATCTCCACCGTGCCGCGCTCGGCCGGCGGGGTGAACAGGCCCTCGTTGCGGGCGCTCAGAATTTCATCGCGGAAGCGCGCCTGGTCCTCCGGACTGATGTAGGGATTCAGATCGTCCACGGTGAACTTCTGCCGCGCGAACGGCGGCGGCGCCAGCGGGAACGGCTGCGTGGGCCAGGTCTGCTCGCCCGGCACGTCGGATTTCGGCACGGGCCGCTCCTCGATGGGGAAGAGCGACTCGCCGGTCACGCGGTTGAAGACCCACACGAAGCCCTGCTTGCCGGCCTGCGCCACGGCATCCACCATCTTGCCGTCGTGCTTCACCGTCAGCAGCTTCGGCGCGGTGGCATTGTCGTAATCCCAGATGTCGTGGTGCACCATCTGGAAGTGCCAGAGGCGCTTGCCGGTGCGCGCGTCGAGCGCCAGCAGGCAATCGCCGAACAGGCCCGCGCCGATGCGGTCGGCGCCATAAAAATTGTATTTCGGGCTGGCGGTGGGCGCGTACAGGATGCCGCGCTTCTCGTCCACCGAGAATTCGCCCCACACGTTGGCGCCGCCCACGGTCTTCCACGCGTCCTTCGGCCAGGTGTCGTAGCCGAATTCGCCGGGATGGGGAATGGTGTGGAAGGTCCAGACCAGTTTGCCCGTGCGCACGTCGTAGGCGCGGATATCGCCCGGGGCCGAGCCGTAGCCCTGGTTGGTGGCCGAGCCCATGATGATGAGGTTCTCGAACACCCGGCCCGGCGTGCGCGATTGAATGCGCCGCTGCGTTTTCGGATCGCGCCCCAGGCCTTCCTTCAGGTCCACGCGGCCGTTGTCGCCGAAGGAGGCGATCAGCTTGCCGGTGCGCGCGTCGACCGCCTGCAACTGGTCGTCGGCCGCGAACAGCAGGCGGCGGTCGCTGCGGTCTTTGCTCTCCCAGTAATTGATTCCGCGGTTGCTGCTGCGGGAGCGGCGGATCCGGCGTGTAGCTCCAGAGCTCTTTGCCCGATGCGCCGCATCGAGCGCCACGATGGAGTTGCGCTTGGCCACCACGTAGAGGACGCCATCCACCATGAGCGGGATTGAAGATGTACTGGCTGGCCGTCGCCGGTGGGGTAGCTCCAGGCGACTTCCAGACGGCTGACGTTGGAGCGGTCGATCTGCTTCAGCGCGGAGAACTGTGCCGAATCGGCGCCGCCGCCGTAATCCCGCCAGGTGGAGTGGTCCTGTGCCGGCGCAACCGCCGGGAGCAGAGAAAGAACAAAGATGACCGGGACGATCCGCTTTTGCACACCAGACAGTATATCCGCAGAACCCGGTCTGTGTGAGAAGGGGGCCAGTGGTGCGCCAGGAGCGCTAGTCGACCATGAACACCGCGCGTGCGATCGGAGGGCGGCGCTTCAGCGCGGCTGCGGCGGGCTTTCGCCCGCCGCATGCCAGGCGGAAGCCCGGCATGACAGCCCGGAAGGGCTGTCCTACAACGCTTACCCGATTTTTTTCGGAAGATCCGTCAACGGGCCCATCCACTCCAGTTCGCGTTCGATATCGGCGTGCAGGCGGTATTTCTGCCGCACGGCTTCGATCTTTTCGCCCAGGACGTCGATCTTCGCCAGATCGAAGTGGCCCAGGCCGCCTTGCGCGCAATACTGCAGGGTGCTCATCCAGGCCGCGTTGATCCCCATGGTCTCAGCTCCCACCCGGTCGGCGGCCACGTAATCGGTGGAAGCAATCGCGATGCGGGAGGGGACGGGCGTGCCGGAGGCCGGCCCGTTGCCTTCCATGCCCTCGTAGCCGTCAATCACGGCCGCGCCCCAGTACGGCTTCATGGACTGCGCCGCCAGGAAAATATTGAACAAGGTCTGCCGCAGGCCGTTGTGCACCACGCGCTTATCGTCCCAGCGCTCGGTGCCGACGCTGTGCAGCGGAGCGCCCAGCGACATGTTCTTGACGGAAAGCGTGGCCACCGCCACGTTGTGCGTTTTCAGCATGGCTGCGCTGAATATGAACGCTTCGGGATCGTACAGCCGCGCCGCCATGCGCGCGTTTTTCTGGTGCAGGTCGTAATCGATCATCGAAACCAGCTTGAATTTGCCCTCGCGGTTGAGGTCGATGAGCGAAACCTGCTGCGACTTGTGCTCCTGCGCCACCAGTTTGTACTTGAAGTTGTCGAAGCCCTCCAGCGTGTCGCCGGCGGAGGATTCCACCACGAATACCGGCCCCTTGAAGCGCGGCGCCAGGTAATCCAGAATGCCGTGGATGGAATCGGCATGAGTGGCCGCCAACTGGTTGACGGTGGAGACGTTGTTCACCTTGATGACCACCGACTTTTTGCTGCGCAGCACCGGCCGGATCTGGTGATCGATGGCGGTGAGGGCATCGGTGACGTTCTGGCGGCGGCGGTCGCCTTTGACCAGCGCTACCGTGGAGCGGTTCGCGGCGGCCTCCGGCGTCTGTCCCAGCATGGGGCGGCAGACGGGAGCGAGGGCGGCCAGGCGGAGCAGGTTGCGGCGGGAAACTTCGAGTGGCATAGTTGGGCGTCCTTCGTTAAAATCGGAGTCGAGGGCCTTAAATATATGTATTATGGTCGAGCGCTCGATTCGAGTCAAGGACGCCTGCCGATGCGCCTGGCGCTATGGCTGCTGGCGGCCGTGTTTGGCGGCGGCTTCAGCCTGTGCGCCGCTACCGCGCCGGTTTGCACGCTGGTGCCGGGATGGACGCAGCATGGCGCGGCCCGCTCCTACACCGCCGACAACCTGTTCGAGTACATGGACGGCAACGCGGAAGGCTACGTTCTATACGGTTTCCAAACCATGCAGGGCGTGAACTGCGAGAAGGGCGGCGTGACGCTGGTGATCGACGTCTCCGATTTCGGCGATGCCGATTCGGCGTACGGCATGTTCACCGCCAACGTAGACCCGCGGAAGCCGCAGACCCCCATCGGGGCCGCCGGCCAGATTGTGCCGCGCCGCTCCATCTTCGTCAAGGGCCAGTATTACCTGGAGATCGCCGCCAATCCCGAAGGCGACTACACGCAGGTGCTGCGGGACTGGTCGGCGGCTCTGGATAAGACGGTATCCGGCAGCACCGAGGCGCCCGCCGCCATGGCCTGGTTCCCCCAGGAAAAGCGGCAATCGCTGCGGCTGGTGCCGGAAAGCGTGCTCGGCATCCGCCTGCTGAAGCGCGGTTACGTGGGACAGTACGAAGCGGGGAAGGCGTTCGTGGTGTTCAACGATTCGCCCGCGAGCGCGGCCGACACCATGAACAAGCTGAGAACGCGGTTCGGCCAGACCACGCCGGCGCAGGTGGCCGACGAAGCTTTCCTCGCCACCGACCAGTACCTGGGCAGCATGTGCTTTTTCCGCCGCGGCAGTCTGATAGGCGGGTATGCCAATGTCCCCGCCGGCCAGGATGCGAAGGCGCTGGCCGCGGCGCTGGCGGCGGGGTTGCCGGCGGGGAAGTAAGACCGCGGCTTTTGACTTCAACGCGGAGACGCGGAGAACGCGGAGATAGCGCAGAGAAATTCTCCGCGTTTCCTCTGCGCTCTCCGCGGCTCCGCGTTGAATTGGAGCTAGACTAATCGCACCTTCCAGCTTTCCGTGCTGACGCCTGCGCATTCCACGCGTATCGGGTGCTCGCCCCGCGGGGTATCGGGCGGAACGACGGCGTTCACCTGGCGCCCGCTGCCGCCATCGGGCTTAGCCACCGGATCGCCCATGTAATTCACCTGCAGCTTGCGGCCGCCCAGCCACACCGACGTATTGGCGCGGTCCGAATTCTCCGCCAGCCCTTCCACCCAGCAGGTCACCACCGCGCCTTCGCCGACTTCCACCTGGCCGGGTTGGCGCGAGCGCCCGTCCAGCACGTCGAGCAGCGTCAGCCGTTCGATCTTCACCGGCAGGTCCACAGCGATCCGCCATTCATTACTGAAACGGCTGTGGGCGAAGCGCAGGCGCAGCTTGTGCCAGCCCGGCGCCAACCCCGGCGGCAAGCGGAAATTCGCCTGCCAGATGCCGTTACCCTGCGGATACACGCACAAACCCGGCACGCCGTACCCGCCCACTTCCAGGCGCAGGTCTTCGCGCTTCACCTCCGCCCGCGGCGCGCGGAACCAGCAGGCGATGTATTCCTCGCGACGGCTCCAGAAATTGATGCCGAACTGGCGGTTGTTCATGACCCCGGTCAGCTCCGGCGCCGCCTCCGCCGGCTCCGCCGGTTCCGGCTCCCACCGGCGGAAACAGGCCACGCCGGCGGTGAACCCACCCGCGTACATCAGCTCCACGCGCGCGAAACCCGCCGCACGGCACAGCGCCATCAGGCAGGTGACACTGGGCCCGAACCAGTTGTCCAACTGGTTGCCCAGTTCGTCGGTCTCGTAAAACTCCAGCGCCGGGATTTTGCCTTCGGACTCACGCCACGTCTGCGCGTCGGTGACGAACGATTCCACGATGGCCGTGTCGGTGGTCATGGCGCAGACCATTTCGAGCGCCAGCAGCGGGTGCTTCAGGTGGTAGAGCACGCCCAGGAAGAAGACGAAATCGAACTGCCCCAGGCCGGCTTCGGGCAGGTCGAAGAAATCCACGATGCGGTAATCGACCTTCGAGCCGAGCGCTTCGTGGATCATGAGGAAATTCGGAATTTCGACGCAGTCGATAGCCGTTACCGCCGCGCCGCGCCGTTCCGCTTCGAAGCTGAACCAGCCGTCCCATGCGCCGATGTCGAGGAGCCGCCGCCCGGTCAGATCCGCCGGAATGGGGAAGCGCGCCCAGCGGGTGCGCAGGATTTCCATGGTATTGTGGCCTTCGAAGCGCCGGCCGTCCGGCAGTTCGAAGCTGTGATACCACCCCTGCGCCGCCAGTTCCTGGCTGAAGTCCTTACCGCGCTTGGCTTCCCGAGTCGGAGTCATTAACACGATTGTCGCGCATCGGTCGTAGGGCAGGCCTTCCGGCCTGTCGGACCCGGCTTCCGCCGAGTCCATGCCTGGCGGAAGCCCGGCATGACAGCCCAAAGGGCCGTCCTACAAGCCGATATTCTCCCCCGGCCAGCCCCCGCGGCCCCCTCGGCCGCGGCCGGGGCCGTTGGGTTTCGGCGGGGCGCCTTTGAAGTTCAGGGTGACGTCCGCGGTGTGCTCCTTCTGGTTCAGCTTGACGTCGGCCTTGGTTTCGCCCAGGTTGTCGAACATGCCTTCCTCGCGCACGCCTTTCAGGAAGTTGTCGGGATAGTCGGGGTCGAAAGGCTTGCCTTCCGGCATCCTCCAGACGCGCTTCATTTCGGCTTCGGCGGTCAGATCGAGTCCGTTGATGGTCAGCCTGCCCATGCGGTATTGGTCGCCCGCTTCCACCCGTACCCCGATATTGACGATCTTCTTCACGTCGTCGATGCGGCGCTCGCTGAAGACCTGCGCGTCCAGGTAGCCGGCGTGGCGCAGCGCCAGCCGCATCTTCTCCACGCCCTCGTTGACGTGGCCGCGCACGTTGGCATCGCCGCTCTTGATGTCGGCGGCGCGCAGCAGCCTGTCGGCGGAGAGCGGGCTCGGCCCTTCGATGCTGACCTTCCCCAGCGCGTAGGCCACGCCCTCGTTCACGGTGACGAACACGTGCACGCCCTTGACGTCCCCGGCGGGCTTGGTGCGCAGCTCCGGAAACGCCACCCGCACGTAACCCTTGTCCTCATACACCGGCTTGATGGCGGCGGACAGAATCTGGCGGAAGGCGTCTTCGGTGTAGGGCGCGCCCACAGCGCCGACGATGGCCGCGCGCAGCTGGTCCTCCGGCACCACCTGGTTGCCTTCGAAGATCACGTAGGCCACCGCGGGCAGCGGACGGTCCGGGCGGAACACGATGGCGTAGCCGCCATCGAGCGCCGGCTGCACGCTGCCGGCGATCTTTTCAGGCACGCCCTTCGCCTCCAGAAATTGCTCAATCCATTGCCGATAACGCCCGATCACCGGCTGCGTGGCGGGCATGCGCTCGCGCGAATAGAGCGGGTCCTTGGCGCGCAACGCGGCGTCCAGGTCCAGGGAGGAGACGTGCAGATCCTCGAAATCCACCGGGTAGATCTGCACCACCTCGGTCAATTCCAGGGTGGCGGCGTAGCCCTTCCCGTCCGGCGCCTGCACGAATTTGTATCCCACCGTTTCGAAGGCGCCCGAGGCCAGCAGGCGGTCGCGGGCGGCTTCGAAGTCGGCCTTGCCGGCCACCTGGCCCACCTGCAGCCCGGCCACGGCCAGCACCTGCTCGCGGGTGAAGTATGGTTGCCGTCTACCGCTATACTGGCAATGGGCCAGCGCGCCGGCGCGCCGGTGCGCGCTGCTTTCGCCGCGCCGCCGGCCAGCCTGCTGTTGGCTGTCTGGGGCGAGGCGAATCCCGCGCCGCACGCCAGCATCAGAAATAGTAGCAGCCTCTCATATCTTTATGGTAGACGCACCGGCTTTGCAGCCGGTGACATAGGTAGAATGGAAAAAAGTGCCCTACGACCTGATTGTCATCGGGAGTGGTCCCGGCGGCTACTCCGCAGCCATACGCGCCGGCCAGTACGGATTGAAAACCGCGCTGATCGAAAAGCAGGCCAGACTCGGCGGCACCTGCCTGCTGGTGGGCTGCATCCCCACCAAGGCCCTGCTGCAGACCGCCGACGTCTGGGAGCGCTTCGTGCACTCCGACCACGAAGGCATCCACTGCGAGAACCCGCGCCTGGATTATCCCAAGGTGAAGGAGCGCAAGGACGGCATCGTCACCAAGCATTCCAACGGCGTCGACATGCTGCTGAAGCGCGCCAAGGTGGAGCGCATCAGCGGCTACGCCACGCTCAAGGGCGGCGGCAAAGTGGAGGTGAAGTCGGATTCCGGCGCGCAGACGCTCGAGGCCAAGAACATCATCCTCGCCACCGGTTCGGAAGCGCGCATGCTCCCCGGCCTCGAGCCCGACCCCGAATTCATCCTCACCAACATCGAAATTCTGAACCTGCACGGCCGTGCCCAAGAGCCTCGCGATCATCGGCGCGGGCGCGGTGGGCGTGGAATTCGCCTCCATCTTCAAGCGCTTCGGCACGGAAGTGACGGTCATCGAAATGCTGCCGCGCATCGTGCCGGTGGAAGACGAAGATATTTCGAAGGAACTGGAGCGCAATTTCCGCAAGCAGAAGATCCGCGTGGAAACCGGCGCGCGCGCCGAAAACATCCAGAAGACCGGCAACGGCGTGACGCTCACCCTCACCACCAAGGACGGCAAGCAGGAAGCAGCTCGAAGCCGAAAAGCTGCTGGTGGCCGTGGGCCGCAAGCCGAACACCGAAAACATCGGCCTGGAAAACACGCAAGGTGGAGCTGGACCGCGGCTTCATCAAGGTCGACGAGTACCAGCAGACCGCCGAGCCGGGCGTCTACGCCATCGGCGACGTGGTGGCGGGCACGCCGCAACTGGCGCACGTGGCCACGCGCGAGGGCATGATCGCGGTGGCGCACATGGCCGGCAAGCCGGCCATGCCCATCAACAAGAATCGCATCCCCGGCTGCACCTACACCGAGCCGGGCATCGGCAGCGTGGGGCTGACCGAAGCGCAGGCGCGCGCCGCAGGGCTGCAAGGTGAAGGTCGGCCGCTTCCCGTTCGCCGGCAACAGCCGCGCCACCATCCTGGGCCACCACGAGGGCTTCATCAAGGTGGTGGCCGACGAGCGTACGGCGAGATTCTGGGCGTCCACATCATCGGGCCGGAGGCGTTTCGAGCTGATCGGCCGAAGCCGTGGCCGCCATGGAAGCCGAGGCCACCGTCGAGGTGATGATGCAGACCATCCACGCCCATCCCACGCTCTACGAAGCCGTGGGCGAGGCCTTCAACGCCGTCTACGGGCTGTCGATCAATGCGTAATTGCCGCCGTCCGGGAACTCGGACGCATCGGCTACGGCGACGCGCTGGCGCTGCAGCAGCGAGCTGGTGGCGGCGCGCAAGCAGGGGACGATTCCCGACCAGCTGCTGCTGCTGGAGCATCCGCACGTCATCACGCTGGGCCGCAACGGCCACATGGAAAACCTGCTGGCCAGCGACGAGGTGCTGGAGCGCGCCGGCATTTCGTTTTATCCCACCGACCGCGGCGGCGACGTCACCTATCACGGCCCCGGCCAGCTGGTGGGCTATCCCATCCTCGATCTGCGCGAATGGAAGCGCGACGTGGGCGCGTACGTCCGCGCCATCGAGCAGGTGATCATCGACACCCTGGCCGATTTCGGCATCGCCGCCGGCCGCATCCCCAAGCTGACCGGCGTGTGGGTGGAGGAGCGCAAGATCGCCGCCATCGGCGTGCACATCAGCCGCTGGGTGACTTCCCACGGTTTCGCCCTGAACGTGGCCACCGATTTGAGCTATTTCCAATACATCGTCCCTTGCGGCCTGACCAAGCCGGTCGACCTCCATGGCGCAGCTCGGCGTGCGCGCGCCGCTGGAAGAAGTGAGCCGCGTTCTGGCCGCGCATTTCGGCCGCGTTTTTGATTGCGAGATGCTGCTCGAGCGCGATCCGGTCCGCCGGCACGCGCACTGTACCGAAAGAGAGAACTGAACATGACCGACGTAGTGATGCCCCAGATGGGCGAAAGCATTGTCGAAGGCACGCTGACCAAGTGGCTGAAGAAGCCCGGCGAGCGCGTGGAGCGCGACGAGCCGCTGTTCGAAATCTCCACCGACAAGGTGGATACCGAGATCCCCTCGCCCGCCGCCGGGACGCTGTCCGAGGTGCTGGTGGAGGAAGGCAAGACGGTAGGCATCAACACCGTGGTGGCCCGCATTTCGGACGGCGACGGGCGGCGCCCAGCCCGCCGAAGCGCCGGCCGGCCGCGCCGCCGGCTTCCGCCGCCGGCGCCCGTCGCGCCCGCGCCGATTGCCGAGCCGCCCGCCCAGGAAGTCATCGAGCCCACGCCCGCGCCGGAACAGGTGGAGGAGACGCAGCCAACCGGCCCGCTTTCGCCGCTGGTCCGCAAGATGGCGCGCGAGAACAATATCGATCTTAGCCGCGTGAACGGCACCGGCGCCGGCGGCCGCATCACCAAGCAGGACGTGGAAGCCTACCTGGCCCGCCAGGCAGCGGCTCCGGCCGCCGCCGCACCGGCGCCCGCGCGCCCCGCCGGCGGCCGCGCCGCAACCCGTTCCTCCGCCTCGCCGCCGCCGCCGTCGCTCCCCTGCCCCCGGCGGGCGCGGCCAAAACCCGCATCGAGCCGATGAGCACCATGCGCCAGAAGATCGCCGAGCACATGGTGCTCTCCAAGCGCACCTCGGCGCACGTCACCACCGTCCACCGCGTGGACATGACCAAGGTGGCCAAGATGCGCGAGCGCCACAAGGCCGCCTTCCAGGCCAGCTACGGCTTCTCGCTCACCTACCTGCCGTTCATCGTCGCGCGCCGCGGTGGCCGCGCTGCGCCAGTACCCGCTGCTCAACGCCTCGCTCGACGGCAACAACATCATCTACCACAACGAAATCAATATCGGGATCGCGGTGGCGCTCGAAAACGGCCTGATCGTGCCGGTGATCCGCGCACGCCGACGAGAAGAACGTGCTCGGCCTGCAGCGCTCCATCGTCGACCTGGCCACGCGCGCCCGCTCCCGCCAGCTCAAGCCCGAGGAAGTGCAGGGCGGCACGTTCTCCATCACCAATTTCGGCAGCTTCGGCAGCCTGATCGGCACGCCCATCATCAACCAGCCGCAGGTGGCGATCCTGGGCGTGGGCACGGTGGACAAGACGCCCGTGGTGATCGACGACGCCATCGCCATCCGCTCCATCTGCCACCTTTCGCTGAGCTTCGACCACCGCCTGATCGACGGCGCCCTGGCCGATCAGTTCATGAGCAAGGTCAAGCAGGTGCTGCAGGAGTGGTCGGAAGAAGTGCTGTAGAGCTGGGGATTGGGGATTGGGGATGAGGGGTCGGGGCGAAGAAGCTTGCCGCATGAACGCGGAGTATGCGCGGTCCTGAAGATAGCGTCAGAACCGCACGAAAGCCCCATCGCGCCGGAACCTGCTGCGCACCAATCCCCAATCCCTAATCCCCGACCCCTCCTCCTGCGCTACCATTCCTGCATGAGCACTGTTTCCCGCCGCGCCGCGCTGCGCGTCTTCGCCGCCGCTCCCGCTATCCTGGTTTCGCGCAAATCCTCCGCCCAGGACCTGCCCGAAATCGCCGCCGGCCCATTCAACGGCACCGCCGAATCGCTCCGGCAATACCAGATCCCGGACTGGTTCCGCGACGCCAAGTTCGGCATGTGGGCCCACTGGGGCCCGCAATCCGGCGTGGAGGCGGGCGACTGGTACGCCCGCAACATGTACATGCAGGGGTCGGAGCAATACCAATACCACCTGGAACACTACGGCCACCAGTCCAAAGTCGGCTACAAGGACCTCTGCCCGTTGTGGAAGGGCGACCGCTTCGACCCCGATCACCTGATGTCGCTGTACAAGAAGGCCGGGGCCAAATACTTCATGTCCATGGGCGTGCACCACGACAATTTCGACCTGTGGAATTCGCAGCACCAGCCGCGCTGGAATGCGGTCGACATGGGGCCGAAGAAGGACGTGGTGGGCCTGTGGCGCGCCGCCGCGCGCAAGTACGGACTGAAGTTCGCCGTCAGCGAGCACCTCTCCAACAGCTACAACTGGCTGGCGGTTTCGCACGGCGCGGATAAGACCGGCTCCATGGCCGGCGTGCCCTACGATGGCAACGACCCCGCCTATGCCGACCTCTACCATCCGTTTCCGAAGGGCCAGCCCATCCCCACGAACGGCATGAGCCGCGTGGCGCCCGACGCGTGGAAGCGCCAGTAGTTCCTCCGCATCCAGGACCTGATCGACCATTACCAGCCCGACCTGCTTTACACCGATGGCGGCATCCCCTTCGGCGACATCGGCTACCGCCTGGTGTCGCACTATTACAACGTGGTCCGCTCCGGCGTCTACACCAGCAAGGAGCCGAAGGACTGCGAACAGGGCACCTGCGCGCTCGATATCGAGCGCGGCGTGGCCGACGACATCCGTCCCAACCCCTGGCAGACGGATACGTGCATCGGCAACTGGCACTACAAGCGCGGCATCCGGTACAAGACGGCCAAGACGGTGGTGGACATGCTGTGCGACATCGTCAGCCGCAACGGCAACCTGATGCTCAACATTCCGCTGCCCAATAGCGGCATGCCGGACGACGAGGAACTGAAAATGCTGGAGGGCATCACCGCCTGGATGGCGGTCAACAGCGAAGCCATCTACGGCACGCGCCCGTGGAAAATTTCCGGCAACGCCGCCGCACCCGGCGCCGGCGACACGAAGTTCAACGAGCGCAACCGGCGCGACCTGACCGCGGCCGATGTCCGCTTCGCCACCAAGGGCGGCGCCCTGTATGCATTTGTGATGGGCTGGCCGGAGCGCGAGGCCGCGATGCCCACGCTGGCGCTCGGCGGCAAGCTGGATGTCGGCAGGATCCGCAACGTGGAACTGCTCGGCCATAAGGGCAAATTGAAGTTCACGCAGGATCAGGCGGCGCTCAGGATCGAGCTGCCGCCGGCGAAACCCTCGGAGCACGCCATCGCCTTCAAGATTGTGGGCGCCTGATGGCGGGTTGCCTTGTGGGGCGTCGTGCTGGCGCTGCGATAGCGGGATGCTCTGTCGCGCTGGCGGCTCAACACCCTCTTTCGCTCCGCTCACGGCGGGGGAAATCCGCGAAACGGTGCGCGTGATTCGCGCCTCCGGGCACGCTCCGGCCGCGCGCTTCAGCCTGATCGCGCTCGAGGAGCCGCCGAAGGACGCGGTGCTGCGCAATCAACGCCACGCCGCGGCGCGCCTTCGCTGTGGTGTATGACCCCGCCACCCACGAAACCGCCGAAGCCGTGGTGGACCTGGCTGCGGAGAAGCTGGCCGCCTGGACGCCCAAGCCGGGCGCGGAGCCGCCCATCGGCGCGGGCGATTCCGAAATGGCCGACCGCATCGTGCGCGCCGACCGGCGCTGGGACGCGGCGCTGCGCGAGCGCGGCATCCGCGACCCGGAGAACGTCTACTCAGTGGCCTGGCCCGCCGGCTATTTCGGACTGCCCGGCGAGGACAACCAGCGCATGGTGCGCGTCACTCCCTACTACGCCGGCGCCGGGCGAAAACTTCTACGCCCACCCGGTGGAGGGCGTGGCGGCGTTCGTCAACCTGACCACCGGCAAGATCATCGACTTCATCGATATCGACCGCAACGCGCCCGTGACCCGCAACAACTGCGGATCTCGACCCCGGCTCCAACCAGCCGCTGCGCCCGCCGCCCGCGCCGCTCCACATCACGCAGCCGGAGGGCCCCGGCTTCCACGTGGAGAACAACGAGGTGCGGTGGGACAAGTGGCGCTTCCGCTTCGCCATGCATCCGCGCGAAGGGCTGGTGCTCTACACCGTGGGCTTCGAAGATGGCGGACGAGTGCGGCCGGTGCTGTACCGCGCGTCGCTGGCGGAAATGGCGGTGCCCTACGGCGACCCCGGCGCGGCGTGGTTCTTCCGCAACACGCTTCGATGCCGGCGAACTGGGGCTGGGCATCACTGCCAGCCCGCTGCGTCCCGGCGTGGATTGCCCGCAGAACTGCTCGGTGTACGATGCCACCGTGGCCACCGAATCCGGCGCGCCGCAGACGATTCCCGGCGCCATCGCGATTTACGAAGTGGATGCGCGGCGTGGCCTGGAAGCACGCGCGACAATACGCGCCGCGCCCGCGACCTGGTGGTCAGCTACCTGACCGAAGCCGGCAATTACGAGTACGGCTTCGAGTGGGTTTTCCGCCAGGACGGCACGCTCGAATGCCGCGTCCTGCTGACCGGCATCATGGCGGTGAAGGCGCGTGGCGGACCACGCCCACGATCCTTACAGCCACCTGGTGGGCCGCAACACGGCCGCCGTGCACCACCAGCACTTCTTCTGCTTTCGCCTGGATATGGACGTGGACGGCCAGCCGAACACGGTGATGGAAATGAACAGCGCGCCGGTTCCGGCGGGAAAGCAGAACCCGTATGGCGGCGCGCTTCACCATGCAGGAGACGCCGCTGAAGACCGAGCGCGCGGCCGAGCGCCGCATCGAGCCTGGAATCGCAGCCGGCGCTGGATGGTGGTGAACCCGGCCGCGAAGAACGCGCTGGGCCAGCCCACCGGCTACGCGCTGATTCCCGGCGAGAATGCCGTGCCGTTCTCCCTGCCCGATTCCTGGATTCGCAAGCGCGCCGGCTTCCTGAACGCGCACCTGTGGGTGACGCCCTACCGCGACGACGAGCGCTACCCCGCCGGCGATTACCCGTACCGGATCCACGCGGCGGCGCCGGCCTGCCGCAATGGACCGCCGCCGACCGCCCCATCGACAACCGCGACGTGGTGCTGTGGTACACGCTCGGCATCACCCACAATCCGCGCCCGGAAGACTGGCCGGTGATGCCGACCTACGAAGCCGGTTTCAAGCTGATGCCGTGGGGATTCTTCGCGAAAAATCCGGCGATGGATTTACCCACTGTGAAGTAGGACAGCCTTTCAGGCTGTCATGCCGGGCTTTCGCCCGGCATGCGGCGGGCGGAAGCCCGCCGCGACGGCGCGGAAGCGCCGTCCTACAACTCCGACCTATCATCACTTTTGCGCGGTTGTTGTCTGCCCCGGTTTCTTCATGTTGTTGATGAAGACGAAGGTGCCCATGGCGCCCGAGGTCACGATGTCCGGCATGCCGTCGTCGTTCAGGTCGCCCACCCAGAAATGGTCTCCCACGCCGGAGCGGTTGTGGATCAACTCCGGCACGAACTCCGCGCCGCCCGGGCGCTTTCGGGTTGCGCACCGTGCGGTAGACGATAGAGCACCGGCGGCCCGTAGGGGTCGGGGTCGGTATAGCCGAAAGGTGGTGACAGAGCGCGCTTGCCGGTGATGAGGTCGGGAATGCCGTCGCCGTCGAAATCGGCGAAGGCGGTCGCGTGCGGTTCGGTGAAGGTGACGTCGCCGGCGTTCTTGGTCGAGTGAAATTGTCCATGATGATGTGCTCGACGAAGGAGATATTGCCGGCCGCGTCGCGCTTCTGCTCGTACCACGCCAAGCCCGAACGTGGCCCTCCAGGCCGGTCGACCACGTCCATGAGGCCGTCGCCGTTCACGTCATAGACGCCGATCTGCGCGCCGCCCGGTCCGCCCTGCGCTGGCGCCCCAACGGCCGAACGCCTGCGGATGCTACGTCCACAGCTCCTGCCCTGTGCCCCTGGGGGCTGCTCCCACCAGCCGTAGCAGGTGACGAAATCCATCGCCCGTCGCCGTTAATGTCGCCCACTCCCAGGCCGTGGCCGATGTTGACGCCCCACGGTCCCGCTTCGGAAATAACCTTGGTGATCCATGGCTTGGTAAGATCGCTGGGGTCGGGCTTGGAATAGGCCAGGTACTTGCTTTTGTAGGCGTGGATCAGCTCCGGCTTGCCGTCGCCATCGATGTCCGCGAAGCCGGTGGTTTCATTGCCCACCGCGGGCAGCACCACGTGCTTGTCCCAACGCCGCGATTCGCCTTTAGGATTGACCAGCAGCGTTCCCACCCCCATGCCGGCGTTGCCGCTGAGCATGAGCACGTCCGGCCAGCCGTTGCCTTCCCAGTCATAAGCGATCTGGGTCATGGAGGGGATGGGCCACTCGGTGCCGGGGTTAAATGTCTCCGCCTTGTACAGTTCCCTGGCCACGGTGTAGTTCGGGCCGAGGTAGTAATAAGGTCCGGCGATCACGTCCATGATACCGTCGTGGTTCAGATCGGCCGCCGCCGCGGCGTAGGAATAATACCACTCGCTTAAGCGCTGCATGCGGAAATTGCGCGAGACCTGCTCCCGGGGGAACTGGCGGGCATTGAGGTCCTTGTAGGCGATGTTCTGGTAGCGCACTTCGGCCGTGCCGCCGGCATAGAGGGCGATGGGCCCGTACTTGCCGTCGGCGTCCTCCACCACGCCGCCCATTCCGCTGCCCCGGCCCAGGCTGCCGCCATTGAATTTGGGCGCGATATTACTCCACGCCAGGGTGATATCGATGGCGTTCCATTCGCCCGGTTTGTAGGCCCCGTCCGGCCGCACCAGTTGCGGCAGGTTGACGCCCGCCGGCAGCGGCAGCGGGGTTTCCGGAACGTAGCGGCCGGCGCCCGGTGTCGCTCCCAAGGCGCCGCCTCTGCCGCTCGCGGTGCCCGGGCCCGGCCGCAGCGGAGAAATCTTCTCGCGCCGCAGTTCCCTGCCTTGGCTATCCAGGGCTACGCGATACGACGCCTGATCGTCTTCGCTGAGCGAGACGTAGATCCCCTTCATCCCCTCCGGCGTTTTTTCCGCGCGCAGCAGGATGCCCGTTTTGCAGCCCGCCGTGCAGCGGAAGGAGGCGAAGAAGCCGACATCCTGGAACGACTTGTCCAGCACCAGCCAACCGCCGTCGCTGCCCGGTTTGGCGCTGCCGGTGAGCACGCCGTTGTCCAGTTTCCAGTTGGCCTGCCCGAGCGTATGCCAGCCCGCCAGGCTGGAGCCCTTGACGACCACATCCGGCCGGAAGGTCGGCCCCGCGGCAAAACCGATGGCGGCCAGCGGCAGCACGGCCGCCATTGCCAGAATTCGACGAGAATCGTGCTGAGACACAGAAGCTCTCCGTGGTTGACGTTGATGCGGAGGCTAGTTTATACCTGTTGCGAATTTCGGGCAAGCGCCTATGGCAGCGAAGCGAACAGAGAGGTGATACCGATGGTGCCGCCGAGAATGGGAACCGGAACGGATTCGGGCGCGCGGTAAACGCGGACGCCGCTGGTTTTGCTATAGACGGTGATGCTCTCGGTCCCGGCATCCAGGATCCAGAATTCCACCGCGCCCTCGCCCGCCAGAGTGGTCATGGCGCGGTCGTACAGCTCATGCTTGGTGTTGGAGGGCGACTTGACCGCGATCACCAATTCGGGCGAGCCCATGAGCCATTTGTCGGTGCTCTCGTGGCGAGACATCCGCACGCAAGCCACGTCCGCCGCCCAAACTTCGTTTTCGGCCAGCGGCCGGTAGGGATATTCGGTATCTACCAGGAATCCCAGCGGTTTTGCCAACATATCCAGCATCTCCCGCAAAAGGCGTTGCAGGTCTTTATGCCGGCGGACGGGCCACGTCACAAATACCAGCTCCCCGTGGTGCAGCTCATAGCGGCCGCCCGGCGGATCGGGGATCTGCTCATATTCCTCCACGGTGAGAAGTCTCGGAATGCTTGGCGCGCTCACGACACCTTTACTGTAGGCCAAAGCCGCCCTAACGCGCCCCGCACGATATAATGCGGGACTCGAAGAGGAATACCGACCATGCACACCACACGGCGGCAGTGGATTGCCGCTTCCATGCTCCTGGCAGCGGGCAGGCGCCTGCGGGCCGCCGATCCGTCCATGCATTTCCCCGCCGCGCCGCGCCAACGGCTGGCCATCGCGTCGTATTCCCTGCGCAGCCTGCTGCCTTCGCGCCGCCGCAACGCCGCCAATCCGCCCGCGGCCAAGATGGACATTAAGGACCTGCCGGCGTACATCGTGAAGCGGTACAACATCCGCAACCTGGAGCAGCTGGGGCAGCATCTGCCCTCCACCGAGCCCGCCTATCTGGACGAATACCGGCAGGCGCTCAGCGCCGCAGGCGTGCGCATCATTAACATCCCCACCAACGTGGGCGCCAGCTTCTACGATCCCGATGCCGCCCGCCGCGCCACCGCGGTGGAAAACTCGAAAAAGTGGATCGGCACCGCGGTCGCGCTGGGCAGCCCCAGCGTGCGCCTCCACATTCAGGGCGCGGGCGGCGCTCCTCAGGATGCCGGGCTCGCGGCGGAAAGCCTGGCCGCCGTCGCGCACTATGGCGCCTCGCAAAACGTCATGGTCAACCTGGAGAACGACGACCCCGACGACCGAAGATGCCTTCTTCATCGCCAAGGTGATCGACCGGGTGAAGAGCCCCTGGCTGCGCGCCCTGCCCGATTTCTGCAACTCCATGCTCAAGGGCGACGAGAAGTTCAACTACGACGCCGTCACCGCCATGTTTCACCGCGCCTACAACATCTCCCACGTGAAGGATGCCGAGATCGACCGCGACAAAGTCTTCCACGTGGACCTGGCGCGCACCTTCACTATCGCCAGGGAGGCCGGTTACAAAGGCTATTTCTCTATCGAATTCGAAGGCGAAGGCGACCCCGTCGAAGGGGTGCAAAAGCTGGTGGACGCGTCGATCCGGCTGATGTGATGGACAGCCCTTATGGGCTGCCATGCCGGGATTACGCCCGGCATGCGGCGGGCGCAATCCCGCCGCTGCGGCGCCAAAGCGCCGCCCCACAATGGCGGCGCGGGGTTCGAAACGGACGGCCGCGGGTTCACTCCGCGATCTTCCCTCGCAGCACGATAATCGACGCCTTCGGCAATTGATACTCGGTGTCCGGACCGGCGCCCGTCACGGTGGATTTCGACGCCGGCCCGTCCGGATCGGGATGGCCGCTCATCGCGCCACGGCCCCGGCCGCCTCTGCCTCCCCGGCCCGCCGGCGCCGCCCCCGGCGGAACCGGATCGGGATGCCACTGGTATTCGGCGGCGCCGAAAACCACACGGTCCACCGGGCCCGAGAAATACAGCTTGCGCCCCGGCGCGGCGTCGAATGCCACCTTCACCGCGTGGTCCTGCTCCGCGTCCTTGTTAATCAGCATTACCGACCATTGCCCATCCGGCCGCTCCACCGGATATGCGGTTACTAAGATGTTGCCGTCCTTATCCTTCACTTCGCTCGACGCGCGGAACAGCTTGTGCACCTGGTCCACCGGCTGCACCCACTCCTTGGTGATCACCTGCGTGGCCAGATATTGCGGAGGATAATAGCGCGCCTTGCCGTTCTCGTCCAGCGGCAGAAAGCCGCCTCCGCCTCCCCCGCTTCTGCCTATGGAGGAAATGTAATGGAAGTAGTAAGTGCCACCGGCCCCCGCGGTCATCATCGCGCCCACGTAATCCGCCAGCCACAGGCCGCTCTTTACGGTGCCCTGCCCGCCTTCGCCCAGGTCATTGCCCTCCGTCATGAAGAATGGGACATTGGGCGGCAGGCCGTTGTCCTTCCACGCCTGCACCACATGGTTCACAAACGCCGGCTCCCAATCGAGCGAGCTCCACTCGCCACATTTGTGCGTGCCCATGCAGGGATAATGCTCGAAGGAAAAGAAGGTGAAGTCGGAAAGCCGGCCGCGCACCTGCAGGTAATCCACAAAGCGCCCCAGGAAGGAGACGCGGCCGTCGGCGTCCGCCCAGGAATCCACGTCGCCCGGCGTGCCTTCGAACGCCGGCCCGCCCAGCGGCGCCTGCGGCACCAGTTTGTGAATCGCCCTGGCGAACTGGATGTAGAGCGTGGCGTAGTCTTCCGGCAGCACGCGCTGGCCGTCGGCTTCCTCCCCCATCTCGATCCAGGAGATCGGATATTTCCGCTTATACAGGTAAGCGATTTCGTTGGCCGCGTCCTCCGGTATGGCGTACAGAATCGCAATCGGAATCATGGCGGGCAGCCCGCGCGTCACCCCGCTATGGAAGAAGAAGTCGAAGCCGATCTGGTCGCCGCGGCCGTAATCGAGGTCGGAGGCGCGATGCCACGGGTCTACCGAGGACGGCCACGCGATGGTCTGCTCGCGGCTGGGAACGTGCTTGACGATGTCCTGAAACCGGCCGTCTTCCGAGATGGTTCCGATGTACAGCTCGTTGATGGCGTATCCCATGCAGTTGCGCCGGTCCCCGGCGCCGTGCGAGTCGCATGTGCCCGAGGACTGCGTCATCCAGATGCGCAGGTACCGCGCCGGGATCTTCCAACTCACCAGCTTCAGGGTGGGCGTTCCGCCTTTCCCGTTGGCGATGGCGCCCATGGGGAACGTCTGCCACGCGCCCTTGTTGATGCCGCCATAGAACGGTTCCTCTTCGCCGGTCCAGAACTGCACATAGTAGCGGGTGGCGTACGGGTCGGCCCATGCGATGCGCATGGCATTGACGTCCACCTTTTTGCCCAGGTCGATCATAACCCACTGCGGGTGGAGGGAATCGTCTTCGCCGGTGTAGTACCTGGTGAGATACGGGTTGCTCTTCCAGTACGAGGCCGGGTCGCCATCCGTGATACGCGACCAGCCGTTGCCGTCCCCCAGGGTGGCACCGCGATGCGGCAGCGGATACGCCCAGGAATGCTTGATCTCCTCAACCGGCTCCGCGCTGCCCGTGAAATAGCCTTCCTGCTTGGCGGCGTTGCTCCACGTGCCGCGCGGATTCCAGTGCCAGGCCTCAATCTGCAGCTCGGTGTTCTGGCGGTATGTCACGGTGCCCCATCCCGCCCCCAGCAGCTCTTTGAGTGCGGGGCCGGTGAGCACGCGTTCGGTGTGCTGCTCGTTCGATTCTTTGGTCTCGCCGCCGCGCTGGCGGTCGATCGAGCCGCCCAGTGCCCGCGGTGGGCTGAACGTGTTCACCGCGTGCGAGGGAACGACATCCACCACGATCTCCTGCGCCGCGGCCCAGCCCCCCATCCAGGCGGTAAGTCCCGCTCCCATTACCCATATAACTCCACGGCGAATCGGTCCCGGCACGGCTGCCTCCTTGCGCTTCGAGGCGGATTATAGCGTGTTTCGGCGCGGGCCAATACCGGGGGACAAAGGCCGGTTCAATATCTGAATTTCTTCTTTGGCCTTGCACGCGGGTTGCAAAAATGGTATCCCTATTAAGATTTAGCAGGGGGAGTGTTTCCGAGGGGGACGTGAGTTCCGGGTGAACTCGGCTGTTTGTAGTCGGGGAACTGCGTAAAGGGGGTTTGTCAATGTCGAATCGAAAAGTTGCCGCATTGGGCTTTTGCGGTTTTCTCTTGCTTTCCGCCATGCCGGTGCGCGCGCAGACGACGGCAATACTTTTGGGGACGGCCAAAGACAGTTCCGGCGCCGTGTTGCCCCACGTCAGGGTTACGGTTACTAACGTGGAGACCAACCAGGTCCAGGAGGGCACCACCAATACTGCCGGCCAGTATCGCATTCTGGCCCTGCCGGCCGGCCGCTACAAAGTGGAGGCCGAGGTAACCGGTTTTCAGAAATTTCTTGAGCAGGATGTCGTCCTGACGGTCAACGAGCAGCATAGCCTCGATATCGTCATGCAGGTGGGCAGCCTGCAGCAGCAGGTGGAAGTCGAAGCCAACGCCGTCCAGGTGGAAACCGCGTCCACGCAGATGGGCAACGTCATTAACGACAAGGCCATGACCGCGCTCCCGCTCAATGGCCGCAGCTACATCGACCTGCTTGCCATCCAGGCAGGCGTGGCCGCGCAGGCGCCCGGCTCCGCCTCATCCGTGGGCCTGTATGCCGTAAACGGCCAGCGCACTTCCTCCAATGCGTTCCTGGTGAATGGCGGAAACGTGAACGAAGGCGAGAATTTCGGCACGTCCATCATTCCCAACCTGGACTCCGTCGCCGAATTCCGCCTGGTGACCAACAGCTTCGATCCCCAGTACGGCCGCTATCAGCGGCGCGGTGATGAACGCCATCACCAAGAGCGGCACCAACGGCTTCCACGGCACCGCGTTCGAATTCCTGCGCAACAGCGACATGGATTCGCGCAGCTTCTTCAACACCAGCGTCTCCGTCCTCAAGCGCAACCAGTTCGGCTACGCCATCGGCGGCCCGGCGTGGAAGAACAAGATCTTCTGGTTCACAGACTACCAGGGCACCCGGCAGACCCAGGGTTCTTCCAGCAGCATTACGGAGTTGCCCACTGCCGCCCAGCGCGCCGGCCAGTTCGACCCCAGCGACCTCAGCGGCACTGTCAGCGGCCCGTATTGGGCGCAACTCCTGAGCCAGCGTCTGGGCTACACGGTGACCAACAACGAGCCTTACCACCGCTGTTTTTCCGGGCGGCGTGATCCCCACCAGCGCCATGTCTCCGGTAGCGCTGAATGTCATGCAGAAGTACATTCCGCTGCCCAACCAGCCGGGCGGCGGCTACCTGATTCCGAGCACGGTCAGCCCCAGCAACGACAACAAGGCCGCCCAGCGCGTCGATTTCGTCAACAAGAAGACCGGCAACTGGTACGGTTACTATCATCTCGACGACAGCTCCTCGATCAGCCAGGGCACGTTCGGCGCGCAGTACGGCAATTTCGGCTCCGGCACTTTCGCGCGCGCCCAGCAGGGCGTCCTCGAGCAACACGCGCGTCATCGGGCCCACCGCGGTCAACGAGTTCCGCGTCGATTACGTGCGCAACGCCCAGCACAGCAGCGTGCCCGCTCGATTCGCCCATCTCGTCGCTCTCCAGCCTCGGCTTCCAGGAAGGCGTCGGCACCCTTGGCATTATCAGCTCCACCCCGTACGATTCGGTGCCGGCCTTTTCGTTTCTGAATTTCAGCGTCGGCCGCGCCCAACAGCAGGCCCAGTTCCGGCCCGAAAATACGTACGAGATCAACGACACCTTTTCCAAGACCATCGGGTCCCACGCACTGATGTTCGGCGGCAACTTCCTGTACATGCAGGTGAACGAGCGCAACACCTACGATCCCAGCGGCTACTTCAGCTTCGATGGCTCGGAAACCGGCAGCGATATCGCCGATTTCCTGCTGGGCGCTCCGGTTCAATACATCCAGGCCTCGTACCAGGTTCTCGATTCCCGCACCAAGTACGGCGCCGCTTTCGCCCAGGATTCCTGGCGCATCAAGCCAAACTTCACCATCAACTACGGCGTGCGCTGGGAAGCCAGCATGCCCTGGTATGACACCCAGAACAAGATCGAGACCATCGTTCCCGGCCAGCAATCCACGCAATTCCCCGGCGCGCCTCTGGGATGGGTGGTGCCCGGCGACAAGGGCATCCCCAGCACCCTCGCCCCCACGCAGTATGGCAATTTCGCTCCGCGCCTGGGCTTGGCCTGGTCGCCCAACTTCAACAGCGGCATTCTGGGCGCGTTGTTCGGCGGTCCCGGCAAGACCAGCATCCGCGCCGCCAGCGGCATCTTCTACACCGCCATCCAGGACGCCGGCCTGTTCCAGGAAGTGGCCGACGCACCTTACGGCCTCTACTGGAATTCGATTTCTCCCCCGCTGCTCGATCAGCCTTTCCTCACCCGCGCCGACGGCAGCTCGCAGACGCAGCGTTTCCCGTTCAATCTGCCCGTGCCCGGCTCGGCCGCGGTGAAGAATCTCGACTGGTCGGTCTTCCTTCCGATCGCCGGCTCGCCGGGGTACAAGCCCAGCAACAAGCTGCCTTATGCGGAGGACTTCAACTTCTCCATTCAGCGCCAGATCAGCTCCAAGACGGTCTTGACCGTGGCCTATGTCGGGACCCAGGGACGCAAGCTGTTCTCCCAATATGAAGCCAATCCCGGCAATGCCGCGCTCTGCCTGAGCCTGCGCGGATCCGGCGTGATGGCGGGAACCACCCAGTGCGGCCCCGGCCAGGAGGACTCCACCTTCACCCTGCCGAATGGCAGCATCCAGCCGGGCACCCGCACCATCCTGGGTCCCGATTTCAGCTCCAATACCTATCTGGCCACCACCGCCAACTCCGATTTCAACTCCATGCAGGTCACGCTCGAGCGCCGCGCCCGCAACATGACCTTCCTGGCCGCCTACACGCTCAGCAAGTCTCTCGACGACGCCTCGACGTTCGGCTCCACGATGGACTTCTACAACTTCGCCCTCGGCCGCGGCCTCTCCAGCTTCGACGTCACCAACAACTTCGTGGTCAGCTACAGCTACACGCTGCCGTTCTACAAGCTCGGCGCGCTGCCCAAGCGGCTGACCGATGGCTGGAGCGTCAACGGCATCACCCGCGTGGCCAGCGGCCTTCCGATCAGCATCTCGGAGAGCGGCGACCGCTCGCTCACCGGCGCCGGCGGCGTCGACCGGCCCAACTTCGTCGGGACCGCTCGTTATCACCCCGGATGTCCGCAGCACACCCAACCACCTGTACGTCAGCAAGAGCGCCTTCACCCAGGAAGCGCTGGGCGGACAGGGCAACTCCGATCGGGCCTTCTTCCACGGGACCGGGCCAGGTGAATTTCGACCTGGGCGTGCAGAAAATGATCCCCCTGCACGAGAGCATGAACATGATGATCCGGGCGGAGTTCTTCAACGCCTTCAACCACGCCAACTTCCTGAACCCCAGCGGCAACTACGCCAGTTCCCTGTTCGGCCGCGTCACCAGCGCCGGACCGGGCCGCATCGGGCAGGTCGCCATGAAGTTCATGTGGTAACAGGATAAGGTTAAGAGATCAGGATCCGGGCGCCCGTCCCGAAAGGGCCGGACGCCCCATCCCTGGTCCCGATGCCCCTATCGACGGGGCCTTTTACCCGCGTTTAGGACCTTCAAACCCGCTTATACTTGTAACATGGGTCTTTTCCATAGGCTGCTTCCCCTGCTGTGCCTGCCCGCCGCGCTGTGGTGCGCCAATCCGGATGCCTGGATTCCCGCGCGCTGGCAGGGTGGGCCGCTCGAAGTGGCACGCCGCGCGCAATTGAAAACCGCGCCCGCCGCCGGCCCGGCGCGGGATGCGGTGGAAAACTGGTACGAGCCGGCCACGCTCCGCCTGCTGGAGGGCTCGCCCGTCAATTGCCTGCTGGTCACCTGGAGCGCGGGCCCGGACCGTGACCTCATCCGCCGCCAGCAGGAAGCCGTGAAACCCTACGCCGCCCAGGCACGCGCGCACGGAATCGCCGTGCTCGGCTTGGTCTACCCGGGCCCGAACGCGGGCGAGGCCGCCTCCGCTGCCGCTGCGGCCGGTCTGGACGGCCTGGCGCTCGATGGCGATTTCCCCGCGGATTTCGCGGCCCGGGCAACCAAAGCGCTATCGGCCGCCGGCGGCGCCGCCGTGGTGATTCCTATATTTCACGATGCCGCCGCCGCCCGCGCCGCCGCGGCCTCCGTGCTCGCAGTGGAAGGCGTGTCGCCGCGCGCCCGCAACCTGGCCGACATGGGAATCCGCGCCGCCCCCTCCAGCGAACCGTGGATCGAGTCCAATATCTGGCTGGTCCGTTCCTTCCGGCTGCGCCCCTCGCCGTGGCACCCGGTCTGGATCGATTATGAGCCGGAGGACGCCACGCCCGCCGATTACCCGCGCTTCGCCGCCGATGCCGCCGTCGCCGGCGGCCGCTGGATCGTCGACCCTGGACGACAAGTTCCGCGCCGCTTTGCGCGCCCGCGACGCCGCCGCCATGGCCGCCTGGCAGCACACCGCCGACGTCCTCCGCTTCGCCGAAGAGCATGCCGAATGGCGCGGCTTCGCGCCCTTCGGCCACCTTGCCCTGATCGTCGATCCCGCCGCGGCGCAGGCGGACATGAGCGAAGAATATCTCAAGCTCGTGACCCGCCGCCAGACGCCTTATCGCCCGCTCGCCCGGCCCGGCCTGACGGCCGCTTCCCTGGCCGGCTTTCGCGCCGTGCTCGCTACCGAACTGGCCCCTCCCACCGCGGCGGAGCGCCAGATACTTTGTGCACTTTCGCCGAAAACGGCGGCGTGGTGATCGCCGGGCCGTCCTGGGGAGGCGCCCCCAAGGGCGAGGACCAGCCCTACGCCGAAGTGCCGATGGGCAAAGGCCGCGTGGTGGTATACCGGGAGCCGGATCCCGAATCCGTCGCTCGCGACCTGCGCGATCTGCTCTCGCAGCCGGAGCGGGGCGTCACCGCGTTCAACGTGCCGGGAGTCATCACCTATTCCAGCTCCGCCGATTCGCGGCACGGCGCGTGCTGGTGCAGTTGCTGAACTACTCCAGTTCGCCCGCCGAGGCGATCACCATCCGGGTCAGCGGCCATTTCACCTCTGCCCGCCTGTTCACGCCGGGCGCCGCTCCCGCCAGGCTGGAGATTGAAGCGTGCGGAACGGCCGCACGGAAGTCGCCATCCCCAAAGTCAGTCTTTGGGGCGCGCTTCTGCTGGAATAACTCCTCTGCGCCGCCGGTGCCATCCGGCGGCCACTCGAAGCCCTCGCCGTGGGAGGGCCCTCGGAACCGGTTCTCACCGAAAGGAGAACTCGCATGCGAGACGATCGCAATAATTTTTCACGCCGCCACTGGCTGGCGCTCAACGCCATGGCCGCCGGCGCATTCACCGCTACCCGCGCTCCGGCCGCGCCGCAGGCGGCGCCGTCCGCTCCCGCCGCCCCGGTCTCGGTGGCCAAGGTCCAGAGCTATGACGAGGACTTGGTCGCGCAGTTCCAGCAAGATGTTCGACCAGATTGGCGGCATCGGCGACAAAGTCCGCGGCAAGACCGTCGCCATCAAGCTCAACCTGACCGGAGCCAACCACTTCGAGGGCTACACCGCCGGCGAAACCCACTGGGTTCATCCCAAGGTCGTCGGCGCGGTCACCGCCGTCCTCGGCCAACTGGGCGCCAAGCGCATCCGCCTCATCGAAAGCTGCTTCGGACGCCGCCGCGATTCCAAGCTGGAAGACAAGCTGCTCTCCGGCGGCTGGGACGTGAACGCGCTCAAAAACGCCGCGCCGGTGGTGGAATTCGAAGATACCGATTCCAACCAGGGCCAGCCGTACGGCACCTTCAAAGTCGGGCACAAGCCCTACATCTTCCCGTCGTTCAACCTGAACCACTCCTACCACGGACTGCGATTACTTTGTGAGCCTGGGCAAGATGAAGAACCACGAGGAGATGGGCGTGACCATGTCGATCAAGAACATGTTCGGCGTCACTCCCACCGCGCTCTATGGCGGCCGCGAGCGCATCTTCCACTACGGCCAGATACAGGCGCCCGCCGGCGCGCCGGCCGAAATCGACCCCCAGAGCAACCGCTACGAAGGCTGGCGGCTGCCGCGCATTCTGGTGGATATCGTAGGCGCGCGTCCCATCGATCTGGCCATTCTCGACGGCATCATTTCCACGGTCGGCGGCGAAGGGCCGTGGGTGCTGGGCGCCAAGCCCATCAAGCCCGGGATCCTGGTGGTCGGGCCACAACTGCGTCAATACCGACGCCGTGGCCATGGCCACCATGGGTTACAATCCCCGCGCCGGCCGGCACGAAGCGCCGTACCGCCTCTACAAAGGTCCGACCGATCATCCCAAGGAGCAGTTGACGCCGGCCGACGAGACCTTCCAATACGCCGACAACATGATGCTGCTGGCCGAAGCCGTCGGCATCGGCTCGGCCGACCTCGGCAAAATCGACGTCCGCGGCACGCCCATCAAGGACGCCATGTTCGAATTCGAGGCGTTCTGGAAGAACCAGATGCCGAAACCGAAAGCCTAGGTGACCAGCTAGGGGTCAGGGCGCCGCAGGTGCCCGTCAAAAAAAGTGGGTACGAGCGCGGTCCCCGGCGGAGCCGGAAGCCGTCAGGACCGCGCGGCACCCGAGACCGCATCCAGCCTCACCGCCCCGATCCCTGATTGCCGACCCCTGACCCCTTCAGTTCTTTTCCCACGCGCATGGTTTTCATGTCGTAGGCCAAGTGTTTGCCGCAGTCCAGGCAGACCACGTAGGTTTCCTCGCGCGGCGCGCCTTTTCTGGCGGACGGAGTCACCGGGCGGCTGAGCCGCTTGTGGTGACACCCGAGCAGTAAATCCAGAACCCGGCCTATGGAAAACCCACCCTGCATTCCAAACGCCCCCTGTACCCCGGCGGCGCGCGATTCCGCCGCGGCTGCCCTCTCCCAGTGTGTCACAATATTCCGATGCTGCCCCACCCGGCGACGGTGACGAAACGTCCCACGCGCGTCCGCTACTGGGTAATTGTATTTGCCATCACGCTTGCGATCATCACCTACGTGGACCGGGTCTCGCTTTCTTTCGCTTCGCTGGTGATCCGCCGCGACCTCGGCCTGTCGCAGGCGCAGATGGGTTGGGCCTTCGGCGCCTTCGGTCTGGCCTATGCCCTGTTCGAACTGCCGGGCGGATTCCTGGGCGACTGGCTCGGCCCACGCCAGGTGCTGCTGCGCATCGTGGTCTGGTGGTCCTGCTGCACCGCCGCCACCGGCTCGGTCTTCAATCTCGTTTCCCTCACCACCACCCAGTTCCTGTTCGGCGCCGGAGAGGCGGGCTGCTTCCCCAACCTCACCAAGGCTTTCACCACCTGGCTGCCGCGGGGGGAAAAGACCCGCGCCCAGGGCTTCATGTGGCTGGCCGCCCGCTGGGGCGGCGCCTTCACCCCGCCGCTGGTCCGCCTGGTCATGCGCCACGCCGGCTGGCGGAATGCCTTCCGCCTGTTCGGCCTCATCGGCATTGTCTGGGCCATGCTCTTCTACCGCTGGTACCGCAACGACCCGCTCGAAAACCCCAAGCTCAACCAGGCCGAGCGCGAACTGCTCCAGGAAAGCCGCACCCTGGCCGCCACGCCACGTGCACATACCCTGGGGGCGCTACCTGCGCTCGCGCCAGATCTGGCTGCTGTGCTGGGCAGTATTTTTCCCTGAGCTACGGCTGGTATTTCTACATCACCTGGCTGCCCACCTACCTGCGCGAGGCGCGCGGGCTCAGCCTGGATTCCGCCGCCTGGTACGGCATCCTCCCGCTCTTCTGCGGCGGCTTGGGCAATCCCGCTTCGGTGGTGGCCGGGAACTGGCTGGCCCGCCGCACCGGCAGCCTGTTATGGTCGCGCCGCGCCATGGCATGCCTCGGCTTCGCCGGCGCCTCCGCCTTCCTGGTGCTCTCCACCACCCTCCACGACCCGCTCGCCGCCATGCTCGCCATCGGCTTGGCCAGTTTCTCCAACGACCTCGCCATGCCGCCCTTCTGGTCGGCCGCCATGGACATCGGCGGCCGCTACACCGGCACCCTTTCCGGCACCATGAACATGTGGGGCAACTTCGGCGGCTTCGTCGCCCCCGTGGCTACCGGCTACCTGCTGAAGTGGACGCACGGCAACTGGAACCTGACGTTCTTCGTTTCCGCCGCCGTCTACGCCACCGGCATCCTGTTCTGGCTTTTCCTGGACCCGGTCACGCCGCTCGAATAGGACGCGTAGCGTCCGAGGCCAACCCTGCTTCCTATCCCCGCCAGTTCACGCCCACGTTCAGCTTTTTGCGCGCATATTCCAAGCTGCGCTCCAGGTCCAGCTTCTGCTGCTCGCGCAGCGCATCCACCATCACCTGCGGATGCGCGCCCGGCACGTCTTCGATGACCATCGCGCCCATGTAGGGCCGCCCGCTTTTGGCCAGCGCCACGAAGCGCGCGAATTCCCACGCCGGCATCTTGGGAAAGAGCCTTCCAGAAATCCGCTTCCAGGTACGGCAGCACCGTGGGCGGCCGCCCGGTGATGATTTCGAGCTGCATCGAGGATTGCGGGCACAGCCGCCGGAATTCCGCCACGAATTTCACGAAATCCACGCTGCCGTCGCCCAGCGCCACCCACTGCGCCGCCGCCCCGCGCGGCACCTCGAACACCGCCGAATCCCGCATGTGCGTGGTCACCACGTACGGCGCCAGCGTCTCCAGGGTGACGAACGGATCCTCCACCACCCACATCGGATTCCCCGTATCCAGGCAGGAGGCGACGTAATCCTTGCCTGCTTCCTCGATAATCGTCTTCACTTCGCGCGCCTGCATATCGCCGGAGTGGTTCTCCAGCGCGATCTTGACTCCCAGGTCCTGCGCCTCCGCTTTCACCGAGCGGAACAGGTTGATGGTGGCCTCCATGCACGCCTCGATGCCGGGCTCGCCCACGCGGTCCACCGCCGCGCCCTGGTAGCACCGCATCGACTTCGCGCCCACCGCCCGGGCCACGCGCAGGCCCTGCAGCAGGCGTTCCCGCGCCGGCGGCCCGTTCTGCGAATAGGCCTTGCTGCGCGGGCAGATGCGAGCCCATGCCGCCGTCGATCTGAATGCTGCAGCCGCGCCGCCTGGTCCTTCAGTTTCTGCAGGTACGCCGGCTCGTAGCTCTCGTAATCCTCCATCGAGGAAATCTGGATGGTGTCCAGCTTCAAGCCGCCGGCGTAATCCAGCAGCCGCCCCGCTTTCCACCCCAGGGCGCGAATCGGAATAGGTGTCGAACCCCAGCTTCACGGGCACGTCGCCGGGGGCGGCATCGGCGGAGGAAGCGGTGGCCAGGGCCGCTCCAGCCGTCAGGGTTTCCAGAAAAGTGCGGCGTCGCATGCCTGCTACTGTAACGCAGTTCCTGGCCCCTGGCGTGCATCCCGTTTGCGCGTGCAGAATCGGGTTTCGGACAAGTCTTTACAGAGCCGTGTTTTGGCCGTTTCCCGCCGTGCCGCGCTCGTGCCGATTTCGCACAGCGGTGTGGCCGCGCGGCATCATCGGCGGGCAGCCAAGTCCTTGTTATACTTGGGAGTTAAAATCATTTTACCGGGTCTTATCAACCATTGCGCATGAAGTGCTTCTCAGTATTTCTACTCTCCGCCGCCTGCCTTTGCGCTCAAGACGGCGCTCGTATGCGATCCGCAGCATCCGGCCGACCTGGCGCAGCCTCCGGCCAGTCCGGCGCAGCCTGAGGCCACCGCGCAGCCCAGGCAGCCTGCGCAGCCTCCGCTCGCCCTTCGGCCTCCGGCCAGGACAAGCACAGCCCTCGCCCTCGGCCCGACGCGAGCGCCGCTACTTTGCCGCACGCTCCGGCTCCCGCGGCAGCATTGTGGATGCCGGGCCTTTCGGCAACGGATCCTTCACGCTGGGGCAGGCGGCCCGGCTTGTCATCGGCCAGACCACGTTCACCGCCGAGAATCCCAATTCGAGCAACACGGTGATCGGCGCCGCCAGCGGCGTGGCCTTCGCCGGCGACACCCTCTTCGTGGCCGACTCCAACCGCATCGGCGCGCTCCCCTCGAACAATCGCGTCCTGTTGTTCACGGGCGCTTCGTCCATGTTCCCCAGCCCCACCGCGGCCCTGGATTACACCACCAAGTGCCCGGTCTGCGTGGGCCAGGCGAGCGTGGTGCTGGGCCAGCCCGATTTCACCACCACCACCCTGAACTTCAATTCCACCTCCAGCGCGCTGCGCAATCCCTCCGCCATCGCCTCGGACGGAGTTCACCTGGTTGTGGCCGATACCGACCACAACCGCGTCCTCATCTGGAACACCATTCCCAACGTCAACGACCAGCCCGCCGATGTCGTGGTCGGCCAGCCCGATTTCGTCACCGTCACTCCCTCCCCCAACCCTCCCACCGCCACCACCATGCGCGGCCCGCAGGGCGTCTGGATCCAGAACGGCAAGCTCTACGTCGCCGATACCATCAATAACCGCGTCCTCATCTACAACCACATCCCCACCACCAACGGCGTCGCGGCCGACTCGTCCTCGGGCGCCCCCAACTTTACCACGTACGTGTCGCCCGATGTCGGCGCCACCCCCAGCCGCTACCGCCTCCAACATGCTCGATCCCGTCTCGGTGACGTCTGACGGCACCCGCCTGTTCGTCGCCGATCTCGGGCAGAATCGCGTTCTGGTCTGGAACAGCATCCCCGCCACCAACGGCGCACCTGCCAATTTCGCGCTGGGCCAACCCGACCTGGTCAGTTCCATCGCCAACAACGCTTACATCAGTACCACCACCACCACGCGGCAGCTCCACACCACAACATGTTACGGTGGTGCAATGGGTGGATGGCCGGGAATGTACGTGGTCTGGAATGGTGTAAGCGTTGGGACGGCAGCACCACCGTCGAAAAGCCGGTGCTCTGCCCCACCGTCACCGGCACGGACGCCAACGGCAACCCCACCTACGATGGCATCTGCAACGCCACCATCAGTTTCCCCCGCTTTGCCCTTTCCACCGGATCGCAGCTTTTCGTGGCCGACGGCGGCAACGACCGCATTCTGGTTTACAACACGATGCCCACGGAGAGCGGCACGTCAGCCGACACTCATCATGGGCCAGATCGGCGGCGACGTCGACCAGGCCACCAACGCCGCCGATTCGCTTTCCGCCCCCATGTCCATGGCATGGGACGGCGTCAACCTGTACGTGGCCGACGTTTACAACCTACGTATCAACGGTGTATTCGCCCGGCCTGACTACCATCCCCTATCAGGGCGTCACCAATTCGGCTACAGTCGACGTCACCGCTTTCGGCACCATCACCATCGGAGGCACTATTCGAAGCCAACGACGTCGTCACCGTCACCATCAACAGCACCAATTACACCTACACGGTAAAGGCTACCGACGCTCTCTCCGACGTGGTCCAGGCCCTCGTCAACGCGATCAATGCGAGTAATTCCGGGCAGGGCGACCCGAGCGTGATCGCCACCGTCGATACCGTCGCCAACGAAGTGGTTCTCACGTCGCGGCAGCCCGGCGGCATCGGCAATCAGATCGCCATTTCCTCCTCGGTCTCTACGAGCGCCACCATCACGGCTACCGCCTCGGGCGCCAACCTGTCCGGCGGAAACGATGCCGCCAGCGTCGGACCCGGCACCATCGTCACGATCCACGGCGCCAGCATGAGCGCCCAAACCGCCGCCGCCGACACCAGCCAGATTCAGCTTCCCACCACCCTCGGCGGCACCACCGTTTATTTCAACGGCATTCCCGCCCCGCTCCTCTACGTCTCTCCCGGCCAGATCAACGCCCAGATTCCGTGGGAGGTCAACGATAGCACCAGCATCAACGCTTACGTGCGGTCGGTTCTGCCGAGCGGTGACGTGCAGGTCACCACGCCGGTGGCCGTCACGATTGTCCCGGCCAATCCGGGCATCTTCACCCAGGCCGGCACCAATCCGCCCATGGGCGTCGCATTTCATGGTTCCAGCTATGCCACTGCCATCGTCTCCGTGGACGGCACCACCACCGCCAACGACAGCTGCACCATCACCGTCCAGGACCGCACCTACACCTACACGGTCCAGGCCGGCGACACCCTCGATACCGTCCGCGACAACCTGATCGCCCTCATCAATCAGACCGATCCCACGGTAACTGCTTACGCCGCCGACGTCTATGACCGCATCATCATCCAGGCGCGCATCCAGGGCCCGATCGCCGATGGCATCCCCATCACCGCCACCTCCAACAGCGGATCGACGGAAGTCATGACCGCGTTCAGCAATAACCTGTGCTGCGCCAACGTGGAGGGTTCGCCCATTACCCTCGATAATCCCGCCCAGCCGGGAGAGTTCATCGAGGTGTATGCCACTGGACTAGGGCTCCCCACCCTCACCGATGCCATCACGGGTCTGTTGCAGACCGGCTATCAGTGGCCGGTCGGCGCTCCCGATACCCAGCCCACCACCGCCGAAGCCGTTTCCGCGCTGGCCGGAGGCAGCACCGCGGACGTGATCTCCGCCAGCCTGCTCCAGGGCTCGGTGGGTATGTTCAAGGTCCTGCTACACCTGAATTCCGGCCTGGCCGCCAATTCCAACACAGCCCTGACCATCGCCCAGGACGTCTATGTAAGCAACATAGCTTACATTCCCGTGGCGGGTCTCGGCAGCCAGTAGACAGCACCTTGCACAGCGGCGGCTGAGCCGGGTTATCGGCCCCCTCAGCCGCAGCCATGGAGCAATTTCAATTCAGGATGTTTTTGTGTGTTTTCACTCAGGTGCGCGGGAAAACCCTACACGCCCGGTCCGTCCAGAATCCCGATCGCGCAAAAACATGAAGGGCGCGGGGTTGCCCCGCGCCCTTCGAAATGCCGCCGCAATGGAAACGAACTTAAGCTGCGTTGGCCAGCAATTCGTCAATCGATTCGCCGGATTCCGTCTCGAATTCGTGGCGGTCCGCCGCTTCCTGGCAGCGAATGCAGTACTTCGTCCACGGCACCGCATCCAGCCGCTTGGGCTTGATCTCTTCCTCGCAGTGCATGCAAATGCCATAGCTGCCATCCGCAATCCGCGCCAGGCGCCAGCGCACATTGCGCAGCAGGCTGGATTCCCGATCCAGGTTGCGAATGGCCAGTTCCCGCTCTCCGGCGAGTTGCACCTCATCCAAAGCGTCCGGCGTCTTTTCGATCGCAATATCTTCGCGGTTACGCAGGCCAGCGGACAGTTCCGCCTGTTTGGCTTCTAGCACCGCTTTGTATTTGTTGAGTTCGGTCTGGTTCATCTTGTTCTCCTTCTACCGTCTTTTTTCTTTTATTTGTTCTGTTTAGAGCATTTTACTTTCCGCAAGAATATAGACGAAAAAATATGCTAAAGGTTTCACGCCTCGCCGCCCCCCTGAGCTAAAATTGCCGAAATTTGCCCCAGTAACGGCCGCACGAGTACCCTTCTTAGCAATTTTTCTGCCAAAGCCGGTGTTTCCCTCGCTGGCGTCCCGCAGCAGTTCCGCGGACGCCATCCGCCGCCGATCCGTATCTTCGCTCGAGTTCGTCACCTCTGGCCACGCACTCCTCGTCTGCATTTCGCTCGCCGCACCAGAAAGGCCGGGCCAACCGCCCTGTCATCTGTCGTTTGGCTATCGGGTTTACTCCACACATATCGGCAGTTTGGCGGTTTTCCATCACGCCCGTACACCCATTCGCGCCGCGAAACCTCGCACAATATACACCAGGGTCCTTCGTCTGCGACACTATAGTTAGTAATTCACCGTACCGTAACTCCGATGATTGCCAACTCACTCCGATTCATCCGCCGAACTGCCGGCACTCGCCGAACTGCCGGCATTCCCGTCCTGCTGTTTACTCTGGCCGCGGCTTCGCTCCCGGTTCTGGCGCAGGGCCGCAGAGGTGGCGCGCCGCCGTCCCCTTCCGCCGCACCGGCCGGCACCGCCACGGGCGATAAGACGCCCGAGAAGGCCCCGCCCCTGCCTCCGGACGCCCACGTCGCCCAGAGCATCCAACTGGATGGCAAAGCCTTGCCTTACACCGTCACGGTGGGCAGCCTGCCGGTCTACGACGCCGATGGCAAGAAGACCGGCGAAGTGGTCTTCACGTCCTACACCGTGGAGGGCGGCAACCGGCCCGTGACCTTCGCCCTCAACGGCGGGCCCGGCGCGGCCTCGGTCTACCTCAACTTCGGCGCCATCGGGCCCAAGCACATCGAGTTCGGCGATGAGGGCGACAGCCCCTCCGATCCGCCCGTCCTCAAGGACAATCCCGGCACCTGGCTCGACTTCACCGACCTGGTCTTCATCGATCCCGTCGGCACCGGCTTCAGCCGCTCCCTGGTTTCCGCCAACGAAACCCGGAAGCAGTTCTACTCCACCGAACCGGACATCCATTACCTCTCCCGCATCATCTACGACTGGCTGGTGAAGAACGGCCGCCTCGGCTCCCGCAAATACCTGGTGGGGGAAAGCTACGGCGGCTACCGCGGCCCGCGCATCACCCACTATCTGCAGTCGCAGCTCGGGGTGGCCATGAACGGCGTGGTCCTGGTCTCGCCTTACCTCAATCCCGCGCTCAACGAAAACGGCGACATCTCACCCGTGCCGTGGATGCTCACGCTGCCCTCCATCACCGCCGCCCATCTGGAGCGCGAGCACAAGCTGACCCCCAAAGCCATGGCCCAGGTGATCGCCTACACTCGCGGCGAATACGCCACCGACCTGCTCAAGGGCCGCTCCGACCCCGAAGCCACTCCCCGCATCGTCCGGAAGGTGACCGACATGACCGGCCTCGAAGAGGAATTCGTGCGCCGCGCCGGCGGCCGGCTGGAAATCGGCGCTTACCTGCGCGAAGTCTTCCGCGAGCAGGGCAAGATCGGCAGCGTCTACGACTCCAACGTGACCTCCTTCGATCCCTTCCCCTTCGCCTCCCAGCAGCGCCTCAACGACCCGCTGCTCGAAAGCATCATCGCGCCCACCACCACCGCCATGGTGGACTTCGTCACCCGCGTGGTCGGCTGGAAGATCGATGCCCGCTATAACGCGCTGAGCAACGAAGTGGCCTCCAGTGGGATCGCGACAGCCGCACCCTGCGCATGGGCGCCGTCCCCGACCTCCGCCAGGCGGTAGCCGCCGACCCCAAGCTGCGCGTGCTCATCGCCCACGGCTGGAACGATCTCTCCTGCCCCTTCATGGGCTCGGTGCTCACCGTAGATCAGATGCCGGTGATGGGCGACGCGACTCGCGTGGCCGTCCACGAGTATCCCGGCGGCCACATGTTCTACAGCCGCCCCGACAGCCAGGCCGCCCTCCGCCAGGACGTCCGCACCATGTTTGAAAAACACTAGGGGTCGGGGGTCGGGGATTAGGGATTAGGGATTAGGGATTAGGGATTAGGGATTAGGGATTAGGGATTAGGGATTAGGGATTAGGGATTAGGGATTAGGGATTAGGGATTAGGGCGGTGAGACGGCGGCCTGGGAAGCGGGTGCACGCGCGGTCCTCAGCCGGTAAGCCATCCGGACCGCAGGGAATCCGGGTTGCGGTACAAATCACCGCCCCAATCCCTAATCCCCAATCCCTAATCCCGGCCCCACCTACTTTCCCGCCCACTTCTTCCACACCGCCGGCTCCGCCAGCATCTTGATGAACAGGCCGCCCACCACGGACCGCGCCTGAAATCCCTGCTGCTTTGCCGTCACCGTGTCGTACCAGTCGGTCAACGGGACGCGGCTGGGCGATTCGTTGGCGAACCGGTACGCCGGCGCCACCAGCGCTTCGAAATCCTCCCGGCTCCCCGCCAGCGTGGCGTTCCACAACTCCCAATCCAGCTTGGTGTAATCCTTGCGGTTGTCCAGCGGCAGCCCGTACGCGTTCAGATGCTTCAGGTCGAATGCGATCTCCGTCCGCGCCACCTCCGGCGGAAACAGGTTCAGATCCAGCAGCTTGTCCCACACCAGGTTGTACTTCTGGCTCCACGTGCCCGGCTTGTCGAACGCCAGCCGGTAATGGTCGCCATCCGCCGCCATGTCCACCCACTTCTTCGCGAACGCCCGCGCCGTGGTGCGATATTCGTCGGCCACCGCGCTCCGCCCCGTCATGTCCGAAAGCAGGGCGTACGAGCCCAGCGCCAGAATGGCTTTGATCGACAGATTCGCGTTGTGCGCCAGGTGGCCGGCGAAATCGTCGGTGGAAAGCTGGTTCTCCGGGTCGAGCCCTTTCTCTTTCAGGTATTCCGCCCACCTGGTCACCTGCGGCCAGTACTGGTTGGCGAATGCCGCGTTGCCTTCCACGCGCCCCAGCGCCGCCAGCAGGATCAGCATGTTGCCGCTCTCTTCCACCGGCATCTGGTTGGTTTCGGTGCGCTCGCCGCCGCCGTAAACCTGGCCGTCCGCCAACGGATACGTCCCCAAATCGTGCGGCGCGAACGGAAAATGCCAACGCTCCAGCCGCGCATACTCGAGCACCGGCCTGAGTTGCGCTTCGAGCAGCCGGGGATTAAACAGCAGCGTGAACGGGGCGCTGGGATAGATCACGTCCACGGTCGAGATGCAGCCGTTGGAAAAATTCTCCTTCGGGAAATACATGGGCGTGCCGTCGATATCCGCGGTCAGTTTGTGCGCCGCCAGCGTCTGCCGGTAGGCCAGCACGGCCAGGCGCGCATACTTCTCGCCGCCCACCCGCCGCAGGTCCGCCATCAACTCCGCGTCGAACGCCTGGCTCCGCTGGTCGAGCGCATCGTGCTCATGCCGGCCCTCGCGCAGCAGGTCCGCCGCATCGGCGCCGTTCCTGCGCCACCACGCCCGCTCTTTCCGCTCCAGGTATTCGATGGAGAACAGATCGTCGTACGCCAACATCAAATACCGCGACGCCGGCCGCGCGCCCACCCGCCCCAGGTCGATGCTGTATGCCAGCACGTTGCCCGTGGGCGCCCCGGACAAATCGTCCGAATCCGGCAGCTTGCCATCGGCCTCGAACGCCGCCCGCGCCCGCTGCCGCGCGCCCGCGAACGCCGCCGCACCCTCCGGCCTGTCCGCGGCCAAATACAGATAGCCCCAATCGATGCGCAGGTCGTCGCCCTTCTTCGCCAGCACCGCCTGCTCGCGCGACCCCATGCGCAGCACCGGCTCGCCATCCACCTGGTAGCGCGCGGTCCATACCGGCTGCTCGGGCGTGTTGGTGACCAGGTCGGAGGCCGCTTCGAAATACAGCCGGGCGTCGTGCTCCTTCCCATCCGTCGCCGCCGCCGTCCACTCCATGTAGGTTAGCGGCCGCGAAAGCACGTCCAGGTCCTGCGGCAGCGCCGGGGTGAAGAACGTAAGCCCCACGCGCACGCCGGCGCCTTCGAATTCGTAAACGGTGCGGGTGGGCAGCACCTCCAGCCGGGTCTGCGGCAGTTCCGGCGAAGCCTGCCGGTCGCGGCCCATGATCCGGTACGTCTTCCCGTCAATCCGGATGGCGCTCCACAGCGCATTCGGCTTGCCCGTCCAATGCACGGTGCCGGCGTCGTTGAGGCGGTCCGCCATCGACCAGATGCTGAAATACGGGTCGTGCGCCACCAGCGGCACCGCCGGCGGCCTCATGGGAGCCAACTGCTCCTGGGCCGCCGCGATCCCGGCCGCCGTCAGGACCAGGAACACAACCGTCCCGCCCTGTCTCTTCATCCTCGCCGCGATTTTCACCACCCCATGATATAACCGCGCAACTCCGCCCATACCGGCTTCCCAGCCGGGATTCCATTCGGTGTCGATCTGGTATTGATGAGGCGACCGCTCGCTAGCCCACGTAGGCGACTACGTCGACTTCGATTTTGGCTTCGGGCATGGGAAGGGCGGCGACGATGATGGTGGTACGGGCGGGCTTGGCCTCGCCGAAGAACTCGGCGTAGACCTCGTTCATGGGTTTGAAATCGGCGGCGTCGGTGAGATATACGCCGCAGCGGACCACCTGCGCCATGGAGGCGCCGCAGCCTTCCAGCAATGTTCTGAATATTGCTCAGGACCTGGCGGGTTTCGCCGCCGATGCCCCCGGGGGCGAGCTGTCCGGTGGCGGGGTCGAGGCCGACCTGGCCGGAGACGTAGATGCAATCGCCGGCGCGCACGGCGGGCGAATACGGGCCGCGCGGCGCGGGTGCGCCGGGAGTGGAAATGCGTTCGATCATTTAGTGTCCTTCCGCTTCCAGGAAACGTTCGACTTCAATGGCCGCCATGCAGCCGGCGCCGGAGGCGGTGATGGCCTGGCGGTAGGTGCGGTCCTGCACGTCGCCGGCATGGAACACGCCGGCGATGTTGGTGCGGGCGCCGCCTTTGGAAAGGATGTAGCCGTCGGGATCGGTTTCGATCTGGCCCTTGAAAATGGCGGTGTTGGGGATGTGGCCGATGGCGACGAAGAAGCCGTCGACATCCTGCTCCCAGATTTCGCCGGTTTTGAGATTGCGCAGGCGGACGCCGGTGACCATGTGCCGCGAGAGGTCGAGGATGTCTTCCACCACGGTGTTGGTGACGAAACTGGATCTTGGGATTGTGGTGGGCGCGGTCGAGCATGATCTTGGAGGCGCGGAAATCGTCGCGGCGGTGGACCAGCGTGACTTCACGGCCGAAGCGGGTGAGGAAGTTGGCCTCTTCCATGGCGGAATCGCCGCCGCCCACCACCATGATCTTCTTGTCGCGGTAGAAGAAGCCGTCGCAGGTGGCGCAGGAGCTGACGCCGTGGCCGATGAGCTTCTGCTCGTTGGCCAGGCCCAGCCAGCGGGCGGAGGCGCCGGAAGCGATGATGACGGTGCGGGTCTCGATCCACTCGCCCTCGACGTTGAGGCGGAAGGGGCGGGTGGAAAAGTCGGTGTCGAGCACCGCGCCGTGCAGGAATTCGGCGCCGAAATTCTGCGCCTGCTGCTTCATGTTCTCCACCAGGTCGGGGCCGTTGATGCCCTCCGGGAAACCGGGGAAATTTTCCACCAGGGTGGTGAGGGAGAGCTGGCCGCCGGCCTCATGCCCGCTGACCACCAGGGGCTTGAGATTGGCGCGGGCAGCGTAAATGGCGGCGGTGTTACCGGCGCACCCGGACCCGATGATGACGACGTTTCGCATGACTAAAAGGCAGAACAACAGGGTAGCACGCAAAGGCAGTGACGTCAGCTTTGAGCTAAGGCAGTTGCGTAGCGCAAGCTTCCAGCTTGCCTGCCGGCTTCCGAGCCGGCATTCCCCGGGAGCGGTGTACGCTGACACGGACGCCGGGCGCGATTACGTTCCCGGTGGGTACTTCGCGCTTTTGGGCGGCGTGGTACGGGAGCGTCGTATGCCGGCATGGATGCCGGCATTGCCGCCTGGAAGGCGGCGCTACGGGCGGAGCCGAAGGTAAGCAGGGAGGGTGCCGAACCCATGGAGGCCATCAGGCACATGCAACGCCATCGCACCGCCGCGCACGCTCGGCTGACCGCTGACAGCTATTGCGGTTGCGCGGCCATCGCGGGCATCATTCCCAGGCCGCATTCGGCGTGAACGGCCTGCACGGCTTTGTCCAGGCCGTCGCGGCGCACCACCACGGCGATGGTCAGCTCGCTCGACCCCTGCGCGATGGCGATGATGTTCACCTGGACGCGCGAGATGGCGGTGAAGATGCGGCCGGCCAGGCCGGGCTTGCCCTGCATGCCTTCGCCCACCGCGGCCAGCAGGCCCACCTGGCGGTCCACATGGATCGGCTGCAGATAGTGGTGCGCCAACTCCAGCGCCAGGGCGGCTTCGAGCGCTTCGAGGGCGCGCTCCAGCTCCTCCTGGCGCACCAGGAAGCAGAAATTCTGGCGGTAGCTGGAGCTGGAGACCAGCAGCACCTCGACGTTGGCGCGCGCCACCGCCTCGAGCGCGCGGGCCATCACTGCACGCCGTTCAGCTCGGCGCTGGCCGGCTCGAGCGAAACCAGCGCCACGTTGGCCATGGAGGCCACGGCGCGCGTGCCGTTGGCTTCGGCCAGCGCGGGCACGATCTTGGTGCCGGGCTTTTCGGGCGCGAAGCTGTTCTTGCTCCACACCGGAATTTTCTTCTCCGCCAGCGGCGCCAGCGTGCGCGGGTGCAGCACCTTGGCGCCGTTATAGGCCAGCTCGGCGGCTTCGGCGTAGGTGACTTCGTCCAGCACCTGGGCGTCGGCACCAGGCGCGGGTCGGCGCTCATGATGCCGTCGACGTCGGTCCAGATCCACAGCTCGGCGGCATCGAGCGCGGCGGCCAGGATGGAGGCGGAAAAATCGGAGCCGCCGCGGCCCAGGGTGGTGGGGCGGCCGTCGGCGGTGGCGCCGTTGAAACCGGTGACCACCGGCATTTCGGAGCGGTCGAGCAGGGGCAGCAGGAGGGCGCGAGCCTTTTCCCGCGTGGCTTCCATGAGCGGCGAGGCGTTGCCGAAAACGGCGTCGGTGACCACCACGTCCCAGGCGTTGACGGCGGCGGCGGGCACGCCTTCGGCATTCAGGTGGTCGGCCACGAGGAGCGCGGAAAGCCGCTCGCCCACGGCCACGGCTTCATCCACCGAGCGGGGCGGCCGTTCGTTGAGCATGGCCATGCCGCGCACGATGCGCTCGAATTCGCCGATCAGCTCGTCGATTTGCGCCAGCACCTCGGGCTGGCGCGCGGCCGGCAGCAGCTCGCGGCAGGCCTCCTCGTGGCGGCGGCGCAGCTCGGCCAGGTTGGTTTGCATGCCGGCCGCGGTCGCCGCCTTCGGCGTGGCGCATGGTATCGAGCAGCAGGTCGGTGATCTTCGACATGGCCGAGACCACCATGGCGACGGGACGCCGGGCGCGCTCGGCGGCGGCCAGGCGGGCGGCGGCCCGCATGCGCTCGGCCGAGCCCACGCTGGTGCCGCCGAATTTCATGATCAGCAGATCCTGCAAAGGAATTCTCCTCTGTTTTGGTTAAGGTTACAGCCGCGGCTAGGTCCATGAGCGCCTGGATATTTTCCTAAGCCGCGGGGCCGCTCCCTGACGGTCGCGGCTCCGATCGGAGCCACGAGCGTAAGCGAGTGGTCCTCGAAACGCACAAAATCACCCGGTCGCAGCATTGAGTGATTCAACGGAATTCTCCCCCATTGGTGACGCGCGCGCGCACCATTTTCAGAATCGCCTCTTCCACCTCTTCGATGGCCATGCCGGTGGAATCCAGGTAGACGGCGTCGGGCGCCTGCGCCAGGGGCGCGTCGGCGCGGGTGCTGTCGCGCTGGTCGCGCTCCTCCATCTGCGCGGCCACGGAAACCTCGGAGACCGCCGCGCCTTTCTGCCGCTCCTCATTGACGCGGCGGCGGACGCGCTCGGCCGGCTGGGCGTCCAGGTAGATTTTGACGTCGGCATCGGGGAACACCACGGTGCCGATGTCGCGGCCTTCCATGACCACGCTGGTGCGCTCGCCGATTGCGCGCTGCTTGGCGACCATGGCGCGGCGCACGCCGGGAATCACGGCGATGCTGGAAGCGCCGCTCGAGACTTCGGGCGTGCGGATGGCCTCGGTGACGTCTTCGCCGTTGAGGCTGATGCGCCCGGGCGCGAGCTCGATTTCGGCGGCCAGCGCCAGTTGCTCCATGCGGTGCATGTCGTCCGGGCTGGCCTTCTGCCGCAGAGCCCACAGCGCGACGGCGCGGTACATGGCGCCGGTATCGATATAGGTGAAGCCGAGGCGCTCGGCCAGCCGCCGGGCGATGGTGCTCTTGCCCGCGCCGGCCGGACCGTCGATGGCCACGACTACGCTTCTGCGATTGGAATGTGCCAAGAAATAGAATGATAACAGGAGCGTTTGTGCCCACTGCGCGGATGCCTGCGTTTTCCCAAGATTTCGACCGGCTGGTGGCCCGGGCCTGCGCGCGGATTCCGGCGCGCTTCCGGAAACGGCTGGAAAACATCGCGATTCTGGTAGCGCCGGAGCCCTCGGCGGAGCAACTGGCGCGCGGCCGGGTGGGCCGCGGCGGGACGCTGCTCGGCCTGTACGAAGGCCGTCCGCTGACGCAACGCAGCGTATTCGAGGGCTTCACCATGCCCGACCGCATCACCATTTTCCAGGGCCCGCACGAGCGCCTGGCCCAAACCCCGGAGCACCTGGCGCGGATGGTGGAAGACACGGTGTGGCACGAGGTGGCTCACTATTTCGGCTTGAACGAGATGGAAGTCAGGCGAGCGGAGCGGAGAAGGCGGGGTCGGGGGTAGAGGCGTGCAGCCGGTGGGTAAGCGACGCTTCGGCGGCGGACTTCATCGATCGTCTCCGGTAAGGGCATTTTCCTGCCAAAGATCTGGGCAAGCTCCGGCAAACCGGCCCACTAGCGCGCAATTCAGTGTGTGGATGTCTTAGAGTAACGGCGCTCGTCTGGCTGCACGCTACTGCTTCATCACATAGCTTCCGCAGCTTTCCAAACCACCAGTGTCTAAAAGGATCACGAGTCCACGTCTACATTTCTGTGCCGGTGCCGTTAAGACGATTGCAGACTGAAATATTCTAAAACCGGTCGCTTGTGCAGTAAGATCATAGGTTCCAGGCCTCAGGTCGGTAAAGATGAACTTGCCGTCGCTGGCAGTCATCAGGGTCATGATGTCTGTTCCGCTCTGAACGACCTTCACCGTTACTCCTGCCACAGGTCCACCGGTAGCGTCGATAAGCCTTCCGCAGATGCACCGAACTGGCTTGAGTCGCAGCTGTTTCCTGGAAACTACTTCGGCATTGCCGAGCGTGGTGAGAAGGAGGCCGGCTAGTGTTGCAGCGAACAGCTTCATAGCCCCATAGTAGCTCTCGTTCAGCGCTTCTGCCGAGTAGTGGACGACATGTGGTTACCGGAAACTGGGGTACCGGTCACTTGGCTAGCCCGCCCCGGAGCTGGCACCTAATACGGCGGAGGCGGAGGCTGGCTGGGAGGCGGAAAGCCGCCCATTCCGCCGCCGGGCGTAGTGCCGGGGGTAGAGGGGTTGGTGCCAAAACCGCCCTGGGAATTGCCAAAGCCGTTATTCGAGTTACCGAAGCCATTATTGGAATTGCCAACGCCGGTATTGGAGTTCCCGAAGCCGGTATTCGAATTGCCGAAGCCGTTGGAATTCCCCATCTGGCCGGCGGGGGTGCCGACTTGCGTGGCGGGGGTGCCGATCTGGGAACCGGCGGGCGAACCGACCGTTCCCGTTACCGGATTGGGCAGCGGCGGCACCTTGGTGGGATCGAAGACGAACTCCCACAGGCCATAGTTCTTCTGCTGGTTGTACACCATGATGCTGTCGGCATCGGCTTTGCTGGCGAAGCCGGCGATGCCGCCGCCCATGGCGGCCATCCCATTCGTGTTGGTGCCCGGCATGCCGCCCGGGCGCGGGCTGGTGAGGCCGAGCATGCTGGCCAGGTTCTGGGGCCCCGTCTGCGGCTGCTGGGGGCTGGATGCCACCGTGCCGGGCGGCATGAATCCGGGGGTGGTCACGCCGGGCTGCTGGTATCCGGCGGGATTGAACGCGCCGCCCTGCGTGGAATACGGGCTGCCCGGAGTAGGCGAAACGCCGCCGGTCTGCGAGTTGCCGGGCATGCCCGGAGAGTAGCCCGGTTGCGTACCACCGGAGGAGCCGGAGGAGGACGAAGAAGATCCGCCAGATCCGCCCAGGTACGATCCGCCGCCGCCCAGGTAGGAACCGCCGCCGCCCAGGTAGCCCGAACCGCTGCTGCCGCTGGTGCCGGCGCCGCTCGAACCGCCGGACGACCCCGGCAGGCCGGTGCCGCCGAACTGGGTGGGGTAGGTCTGGCCGGGTTGTCCGCTGCCGGGCATTCCGGGAAGACCGGGGATGCCGGGGATGCTGGGGACGCCGGGAACGCCGGGCGTGCCGGGGACGCCGGGCTGGCCGTTAGCGGTGGTGCCTGAGCCGGGCGGCTGGGGGGCGTAACCGGGCGGGGTTCCCGCAGGCGTAGCGCCGGGGTTGTTGGGATCGGTGGCGCCTGAGCCCGTGCCCATGCCCGGCTGGGAAGCGCTGTCGCTGGCGCGGCGGCGGTTGGCGGGGCTGGCCGCGCTGGCCTGGTTCTGGTTGTTGGCGGCATCCAGCCCCAAACCCGCCACCTGGCCCACCGTCTGGCCGATGGCGGTTGTGTTGTCCTTCTGCTGCTCATCCTTCTGCTTCTGCGTCTGCACCTTGGAATCGGTCAGGATGCCGTTCTGCATGTGGATCAGCCGCCATTCGTCCTTGCCCGTCATGGGGTCGATGTAGCGGCGGCGGAGGAAGTGACGGTTGTTGGTGTTCTCCAGGTCCTCGATTTTGGCGGGATAGTGGTTGAGCGCGCGCACGTAGACCTGGAGCGCGCGCTTGTATTGCTCGCCGCGCTCGACCAGCAGTTCTTCCTTCTGGCGCTCGGTGTCGAAGGCTACGCGCGGGATCTCCATATAGAGCGAGAGGGCGAGGATGGCCGCCATCAGGAAGACCAGGAGGAGAGCAAAACCGGATTCATTGCGGCGGCGCGGGCGCAGCTTCTCAACGCGGAGCCGCGGAGGACGCGGAGAGTACGCGGAGCAGTTTTCCCTCCGCGATTCCTCCGTGTCCTCCGCGGCTCCGCGTTGAATGGGGACCTGCGCGCCTGTGAACTGGCCGTTCATGCCGGTCCCTCCGCCGTCGAGCGGGACGGATTGCTCGCGCTTGGCGGCGACATCCTCCAGCACGGCGGAGGAGGGGCCGATATGGACCACGCGATATTTGCGCTCCAGCGTGTCGCCTTCGCCGGCCAGCAGAATTTCGTCACCGTCCATGAAATAACCCATGCGCTTGCCGTTGACGGAGGCCATGGAGAAGCCGTAAAACTTGAGCGGGATGGGCTTGGGCGGGGCCGCGCCGGGAGGAGGCGGCGGAGGAGCGGGCAAATGCGGGCCGTAGACCTTGTGCAGCGGCACGACGGGCTCCGCGCCCGACAGTTTGGCCACTTCCTTGGGCGGTTCCTGCGAAAACTGGAACAGGTTGCGCGAGCCGCCCGCCGGGCCCACCTGCTGCACCTTGGCGAACAGCTCCAGCTTCAGCGTGGGATCGATTTTCATGGGGTCCGGCCGGTCTTCCAGGCGCCTGGCAAGATACACCGGATTGAACTCCTCGGAATGGCTGCGCGAAACGGGGGCGCGCACGGTACTGGCGGCCGGGGCCGGAAGAGCGGCCGCGGGCACGGCAGCTTCGGCCGGCTGCGGCACGGCCGAGGGCGCGGGCACGCCGGGAGGCCCGGAGAGCACGTTGGCGTAAACGAAGTACCCGGCCACCGCCAGCAGCCCGATCAGGACATAGAGCTTCGTCCGGTCTTCCGTCCCGGCCTTCATGAGCCGCCCCCGTGCGCACGAAGGTGTCGATTTTGAGGGTGACGTTCAGCGCCTGGCCGGCAGCCGGCGGCGGCACGGCCCCGCGGCCGCCCGCCTGCGCCTGCGCCTGCACCTGCGGCGCCGCCGCCTGCAGGTTTTCGATAATCATGAAGCGCGGCGATTTGTCCAGCAGGTTCACGAACTTGGTGAAATTGGCGTAGGTGCCTTCGAAGCCCACCTGGGTGGTGAGCATCTCGAGCGTGTCGCTGCCCTCGATGGGCTCGCGGCTAAACGTGGCCTGCCCCATTTTGATGCCCGCGTCCCTGGCGGCCTGGTTCAGCTCGGTGACGATCATGGCGCCGGTGGTGCTGGTATCGGTGAAATATTTGCCGAGGAAAGAATCGCCTTCGCGCGCGCCTTCTGCACCTTTTCCACCAGCTGGCGGCTGCGGGCCAGGCGGCCCTGGAGCTGCGTCAACTGCAGCACGAGGGATTGCCGCTGCGCCTCCAGGTCGGCCGCCGATCCTCCGAACGGCTTGAAGGCGGCCACCGCCGCGGCCAGGTTGGCCACCAGCAGCACGCCGATGACCGCGCGCATGACGACGCGCGGGTCCTTGACGCTCCCCTGCGGCAGTTTAAAGCTTCTGGGCATATTCCACGCTCACTCGATAGCGCCACAGCGGCTCGGACTGGCTGGGCGCCTGCTGCGCGTTCGGCTGCGGATTCGGCGAACGGCGGCAGCGCCAGCGTCTTGAGCATCTCGATCACCGGCTCGGGCGATTGGGCCGCCACCTGCATATCCAGCATGATGTGGTTGCGACCGTCCACGATGGGATGAATCTGGATGACGCGCACGTTGTACGGCACCGCTTTTTCGAGGTCGGCGAAGATGCGCGTCCAACTGATGCCCTTGCGCAGCAGCAGATCGTTGAGAAAGACGCTGCGCTCCAGCACTTCGGCGTTCTCCGGCTGGCGCAGCACCGCATCCAGGCGCGCCTGCTCGGCGGAGACCTGGCGGATCTGCGGCGTTCAGCCGGTCGATGCGGTGGCGCACTTCGGCGAGTTGGGCGCGGTCCGCCGTAGCCAGCGAAATCAGGACGCCCAGCGTGCCCACCAGCAGCAGGCTCACGGCAATGGATGCCACCAGCAGGGCGCGGTCGCGCCGGAACGGCTGGCTGGCAAGATTGATGGGAATGTGCATACGAATTCTTCCTGGAAACACCGTACGACGTGCTGCGTTTCGCGAGCGCCCGCTGCCGGAGGCGGAAAGGCCGCGGCGCGCGTGCCCGGCGGCCGGCTGGCGGCCGATGCCGCGCAGATAGCCCAGCAGGCCGGCGTTGCGTTCCCCCGGCATGCCCAGCGGCGACCGCAGCGGCTCCACGTCCACGCCCAGCTCCTCCGGCGAAGCGCGCCTGGGCCTCATCCGTCTGCGCGCCGAAGCCGCACAGCAGCAGCCGCTCGGCCTGGCCGCCCAGGTTGTCTTCCACGTAGACGAACGTGGGCACCAGCACCGCCGCCATATCTTCCAGGTCGCCGGGCGGCATTTCCAGGCAGCGCACCAGCTTGAGGACGCCTTCTGCCGCACCAGCACGGTAAGCGCGTGCCCGGTGAGCTTGGCCAGCACGCTCAGCCCTTCCTCCGGCGCCAGTTCCAGCGCGGCCAGCGACGGACGTGGTCACCAGCCCGGGGTTCATGCCGGCGGCGCGGAACGGCGCTTCATAGCGCGCCACGATTTCGAGCGGCGCCACCACCACCACCACGTCCATCTTCTTGCCGCCCGCCGGCTGCGGCGAAGTAGCTGAGCGCCGCCGATTCCACATCGAACGGCACGCTGCGCTTCAGGCGGAAGCGCACCAGCGAGGCCTGCTCCTTGGCGTCGGAAGGAAAACTGTCGAAATCGAGCACCGTCATGCGCGTGCAGAAATCCGGCAGGATCAGGGCGACGTCCTTGCGCTTGCGGCCCGCCTGGGTGGCGCCGGCGGCTCGCACCGCGGCCACGAACTCATCCGCATCGAGCACGTTATCCTTGAGCGGCGAAATCGCCAGCGCGCCCGGCTTGAGCGGGTGGAAATCCAGCTCCGCATGCGTCGCCGATGCGCGCCGCCGCGATCCCCGCCTCCGAGATCTCGAACGCCATCGCCGGCGGCGGGTCCTGCAGGAGCGATTTGAGACTGTCTAGAAGCATGTGGCCTCGGTCTTGGGGGCCAGGGGCCGGGGGCCAGGGAGACGAATGCGTCGCCCGGCCCCTTGCCGACGGCCCGTGGACCTTGTCTGTTGTGTTTGGAGCCCGTGGGCGCGGTGCCGCCGGCCGGTGCAACACGCGCGCTCCCCGGCCCCTGGCCCCTGGCCCCCGGCCCCTGTTTCCTATCCTTCAATGAACGTCACCTTGTTGATCTCCCGCAGGGTCGTGATGCCGGCGCGCATCTTGTCCACGGCCGATTCGCGCAGGAACGTCATGCCGTCTTCGCGGGCCGCCCGCTTGATCTCGGAGGTCGGCCGCTTGTCCAGAATCATCTCGCGGATCTGGTCGGTCAGGTCCAGCAGCTCGTGAATGGCCGAGCGGCCGCGGAAACCGGTGCCGCCGCATTCGAAGCAGCCCGCGCCTTCCATGAACGGGACATCGCGCCATTCGTCCGGATTCAGACCGCTCTCCACCAGCAGCGCGTCGGGATACTGCACCGGCCGCTTGCAGTGCTCGCAGATCACGCGCACCAGCCGCTGCGCCAGAATGCAGTTCAGCGCGGAGACGAAGTTGTACGCCTCCACGCCCATGTTCAGGAAGCGGCCCAGCACGTCGAGCACGTTGTTGGCGTGCACGGTGGTGAACACCAGGTGGCCGGTGAGCGCCGAGTTGATGGCGATCTGCGCGGTCTCCTGGTCGCGGATTTCGCCCACCATGATCTTGTCCGGATCGTGGCGCAGAATGGAGCGCAGCCCGCGCGCGAAGGTCAGCCCCTTCTTCTCGTTCACCGGAATCTGCGTGATGCCCTTGATCTGGTATTCCACCGGGTCTTCGATGGTGATGATCTTGTCTTCGTCGTTCTTGATCTCGCTCAGCGCGGCGTAGAGCGTGGTGGTCTTGCCCGAGCCGGTCGGGCCCGGTCACCAGCACCATGCCGTACGGCTCCTGGATGTAGCGGCGGAACTTGACCAGGTCGTTCTCCGCAAAGCCCACCACGTCGAGCGAGAGCTTGGCGAACTTCTCGCTCATCGATTCCTTGTCGAGCACGCGCAGCACGGCGTCCTCGCCGTGGATCGTGGGCATGATGGAGACGCGGAAATCGATCAGGCGGTTCTTGTAGCGCACGCGGAAACGGCCGTCCTGCGGCACGCGCTTTTCGGCGATATCCAGCTCGCTCATCACCTTGATGCGCGAAATGATGGTGGACTGCCAGTCCTTGGCGATGGGCGGCATGGCGTAGTGCAGCACGCCGTCGATGCGGTACTTGATGGCCACTTCCTGGTCGCGCGATTCGATGTGGATATCGCTCGCGCGCCGCTCCAGCGCGTTGAAGATGGTGGTGTCCACCAGCTTGATGACCGGCGCGATGTCGGCTATCGGTGGCGGTCAGCTTGTCGATGGAGAGGGTTTCGTCCTGGTCGCCCTCTTCCGCCACCACGTCCAGCGTGAAGCCTTCGGTGACTTCTTCGAGCACGCGCTGCGATTGCTCGGTCTTCTTGAGCAGCTCGGCGATCTGCGAGAGCGTGGCCACCTTGACCCGCAGCTTCTTGTTGCAGCAGCAGCGTCAGCTCGTCGATCAGGTTCAGGTTGCGCGGATCGGAGAGCGCGATTTCGAGCGTCCCGTTCTGCGCCTGCATGGGCACGAAGTTGTAGCGGAACATCAGATCCACGGGGATGGAGCGGAACAGGTCGTGATCGATCGCGGCTTCGCGCAGGTCCACGTACTCGCAGCGGTAGCGCGCCGCCATGGCCCGCGCCTGCTCCACCTCCGCCGCCGGATCCGTCAGTCTCAGCTTTATCCGACGTCGCCATAGAATCAACTGCTTTGACGCAGAGACGCAGAGGAACGCAGAGAAGACTCTGTGTTGGCTGATCTCTGCGTCTCTGCGTCTCTGCGTCAAATGCATTCCCTCTCTCCTACCGAATCGTGTCCGCCAGCGAAAAGATCGGCAGATACAACGAAATCAATACAAACGCCACGAACGCAGCCCATCACGATCATGATGGCCGGCTCGATCAGCGAGAGCGTCGCCGTCATCCGCGTGTTCACGTCGTCTTCGAAAAACTCCGCCACGCTGTTCAGCATGGCGGGCAGCGCGCCGGTCGATTCGCCCACTTCGATCATGTCGATCGCCAGGCCCGGAAACAGTCTTCGAGGCCTTCAGCGAGCCCGAAAGCGGCTGCCCTTCGCGCACGCTCTTGCCGGCGGCCTTCCACCGCCCGCTGCAGCAGCGGCGTGTTCAGCGAATCGGCCGCCGTTTCCATGGCCTGCACCAGCGGGATGCCGCCCGTCAGCAGCGTGCTCAGAATGCGCGACAATTGCGCCACCTGGTATTTCAGCCAGATCTCGCCCGCCACCGGCATCTTCATCTTGACGCGGTCGATCCGCTCCCGCGCCGCATTCGCTGCGCGACCACCAGCGGAACAGGAAAATCGCCGCCGACCAGCGCCGCCGCGAAGAACACGATGTAGCTGCGCGCGGCAGTGCCCATGGCGATCAGCAACACCGTCATGGCCGGCAAGCTTGGCCTGCATGCTGCTGTACAGCGTGGCGAAGGTCGGCACCACGTAGGTCACCAGGAACACCATCAGCAGGATCACCAGCACGATCAGCACGCACGGGTACATCAGCGAGACCATCACCTTCTTGCGCACCGCCAGCGCCAGTCTTCTGGTAGGTGATGTAGCGGTCCAGCACTTCCGTCAGGCTGCCGCTTTTCTCGCCCGCCATCACCGAGGTGACGTACATCTTGGGGAAAATGCCCTGCTGGCGGAAGGCTTCGGAGAGCAGCGTGCCGTTGCGCACCTCGTCGCGCACCGCCTTGATGTGCGGCCCCAGCTTGGGATCGGTGAGGCGCTCGGCCAGCAGGTCCAGGCCCTTCAGGATGGGCAGGCCGGCGCGGATCAGGGTGACGAACTGCTGGTTGAAGATCAGGAACTTTTCGAGGTTCAGCTTCTTCTGCGCCGCCGAAGATTCCCGCCGAGCGGATCCCCGCCGCGCTTCCGCGGCTTGATGGAATAGATCAGGAAGCCCTGCTGCGAATACCGCTCGCGCAGTTCCTTTTCGCGAGCCGCGTGGCCACCTGCTGGTGGATCTGGCCGCGCCCGTCCGCGTATTTCAGGACAAAATCGGCCACGGACGGGCCTCCGTTTGACGCGAGACGCGAGACGCTGAGAGACGATAAATGCTCGGTGTCTCGGCGTCTCGGCGGTGAATTTTGGTTTCATTGCCCCGCCTCCACCAGTTCCGCGCCTTTGGGCACCTGGAACTGGAACAGCTTGTCGTCCAGCTGCGGATCCAGCTTTTCCTGGTCGAAGGTGAAATCCAGGATCGATTTGTCGAAGCCCGGTCACCTTCACCTCGCGGATGCGGCTAGTCGGGAGTCACCACGAACTCCACCGCCGAATACGGCAGATTGTCGGTCTTGGGCTCCGCCGTGATGCGCGTATCGGCTCCCTCCGGCTGTCCCCTGCAAATTCCGGAACTCCTTATCAAAGTGCAACTTACCGAGCAGGAAGGCGAGCGGGGCGCGCATGTCGTCGGTTTCCTGGAGCTTCATTTTCTCGACCCGGTTTTCGGCCGGGGTGTAGAGCCACAGGAACTTGCCGTCGGAAACGAACAGCTTGCCTGTCGGCTGGGAATAATCCCAGCGCATGCGCCCCGGCTTGCGCAGCATGAGCATGCCGCTCTCCGTGCGCCGGCTGTGCCCGGGCGGCGTATACTGTCCTCAGTAAAAAGGACTTGCAGGGTCTTGGCCCGGTTGTACCGCGCCTCCACCCCCTTGAGGAGGGTGTCCAGCGGCGTGCCCCCCGCGAAAGCGCACACTGCCAGCAGCCCGATGCCAAACCTGAAATAGCCCACATTGGTTTGACGCAGCCGACCCGCGAAGCGTGTATGCTGATCCGCTATAGTCAGGGCAGGACCGGGTCTTCCCTCCCCCAAGCCGTCAAACCGGGATTTTCCGGATATAATGGCAGCCGCCAGGTTCGGCTGGTTTCCGAACCCAGGGGAGGGGGTTACCGGATGAGAAGACGTGATTTTCTGTTTTGCCCGGCGGCAGCGGCGGCGGCCGTGCGCCGCGGGCGCGCCCAAAGTGGCGACAAAGCGGCCAAACTGGCGCGTGCGGCGCCATGTCCGGCAATTTCGACCACAAGCTGGCGGCGACCCGCGACCTGAGCCAGCCCACCAAGCCCGGCGAGCTCGACATCATGGATGTGCCGCAAATGCTGGCCGACCGCTTCGGTCTCCACAACATCGACCTGTCCCAATACCACCTCCTCTCGCTGGAGCCTGCCTACCTCAAGAAATTCCGGGACCGCGTGCACCAGGCGCACTCCCGCCTGATCAACATGTGCCTCGAACTGGACCCGAAGGGCTACTCGGGCACCGTCAGCGTCTGTTCGGCCGATCCGCACGTTCGGGCCAAGGCCCTGGAAGACGCCCGGAAGTGGGTCGATATCGCGGCCACCATCCACTGCCCGAGCCTGATGCCGAACCAGGGAACGTTCCCCGAGGATACGAGCGCCGCCACCGCGTCGCTGCACGAGTTGGGAGAGTACGGCAAGAAGCACAACGTGGCCATCCTTCTGGAGCCGCGCGGACGTTCCACGGTCGATGTCCTGGTCGAGGTGATCAAGGCCGCGGGGATCAACGCCAACCCCGATATCGGCAATTTCCCCGACGAGGAGACCGCCGAGCGCGGACTGCGGATGCTTTACCCCTTGGCCAAGACGGTAAGCCACGTCAAGTTCAACCCCAGGCGCAATTTGGATTTCGCCAAGGCGATCCAGATCTCGAAGCAAATGGACTTCCAGGGGACCTACGACCTCGAAGCCAGCGAAGCCACCATGCAGGCCGTGCTCGACAAGCTGCTCGAAAATCTATGAGGACTTCAGCCCGCTTTGCCGCCATCTTCATGGCCGCCATCGTCGGGACGGCCGCGGCCCAGTCCTCCCACACCACCTGGAGCGATTACCTGGGCGCGCCGGATTCATCGCATTACTCCGCCCTG
>CAWFIJ010000018.1:0-303166 GCA_963815855.1 Terriglobia bacterium
ATCTTCCTGGCGATCTGGATAGTAGGCGGGCGCTCGCAAAGGGCCTCCTTGGTCTTTGACATCTGAATCAGATCCAGCTAAGCTATCTCCGCGGTCACGTGGCCGCGGCCCCATTGAAGCTGGCCACTTTCGAGCGCTGCGATCACGAAGCAGCCATCTCCGCGGTCACGTGGCCGCGGCCCCATTGAAGCAGGTGCCCGCAAGCTGCCGCTGAATGGCCAGTGACACATCTCCGCGGTCACGTGGCCGCGGCCCCATTGAAGCTTGGCCGCCGCTTTCGTGAGCGGCGGCTCCGTCGCCATCTCCGCGGTCACGTGGCCGCGGCCCCATTGAAGCACCCATTAGCAACTGCGCCGCTCGCAGAATCTAGGCGATCTCCGCGGTCACGTGGCCGCGGCCCCATTGAAGCGATGCGTTACTTATCCGTGCAGACTAGCGGTTGGCCCTATCTCCGCGGTCACGTGGCCGCGGCCCCATTGAAGCAGGGTAGCGACCTGACGGCTGGAGCGACTGCGACACATCTCCGCGGTCACGTGGCCGCGGCCCCATTGAAGCCAATAGACATTCGAAACCGTTGGCTCGGTGGAGTAATCTCCGCGGTCACGTGGCCGCGGCCCCATTGAAGCCGTACGGTTCTGTTTGGCTCCGCGCGCAGTGAACATATCTCCGCGGTCACGTGGCCGCGGCCCCATTGAAGCACCTCGTATTCCGGCTTGCTGAACTTCAGCGCCGCCATCTCCGCGGTCACGTGGCCGCGGCCCCATTGAAGCACTGGTATAAGGAGGGCGGACATGCAATGACTGTACATCTCCGCGGTCACGTGGCCGCGGCCCCATTGAAGCAGAACTCCTCCAGCCCCTACCCCCTCCCAGGTGGCCATCTCCGCGGTCACGTGGCCGCGGCCCCATTGAAGCCAGGAAGCCGAGGATGGCTTCACGGGCCATTGCTGGATCTCCGCGGTCACGTGGCCGCGGCCCCGAGTTGAAGCCTGATGATTCCAGTCGTGCCCACCGTTAGCGAATACATCTCCGCGGTCACGTGGCCGCGGCCCCATTGAAGCGATATTCTCTTGAGAACGTGGTTGTAGCTCTTGCTCTCATCTCCGCGGTCACGTGGCCGCGGCCCCATTGAAGCGGGCCGATGAATAGCGTGGGCAGCCCTTCCACGATGATCTCCGCGGTCACGTGGCCGCGGCCCCATTGAAGCTATCGTCGCTTGGGTTGCGGCGGCGGCCGCTTGCGTCATCTCCGCGGTCACGTGGCCGCGGCCCCATTGAAGCCGCAAGTCATTGTGCGCGTTACTGCTAGCTACGTGTATCTCCGCGGTCACGTGGCCGCGGCCCCATTGAAGCTGTTGACTTTCTCATCGCCACCGGGCACCCCTCCCCCAATCTCCGCGGTCACGTGGCCGCGGCCCCATTGAAGCGGGGAACCCCAGGCGCGGCGGCTAACGCTGGCGCAGATCTCCGCGGTCACGTGGCCGCGGCCCCATTGAAGCTATAACTCCGCCGCCAGCTCCGAGCACACCTCCGCATCTCCGCGGTCACGTGGCCGCGGCCCCATTGAAGCACGCGGGCGAGGCTATCCGCGTCGATCACGACGTATCTCCGCGGTCACGTGGCCGCGGCCCCATTGAAGCAATTGGCGACATGCCCACGGATGCGGTCACGCGCGGCATCTCCGCGGTCACGTGGCCGCGGCCCCATTGAAGCAACGCCGCGGCGATCGCCACCGGATTCGACGGCGGCCATCTCCGCGGTCACGTGGCCGCGGCCCCATTGAAGCGATGGAGGTAGCATGGCCGAATTGCGCGGCACGCCGTATCTCCGCGGTCACGTGGCCGCGGCCCCATTGAAGCCCGAACTCCTGCCCGCCTTCCACCTGGCGCATCCGGATCTCCGCGGTCACGTGGCCGCGGCCCCATTGAAGCAAAACAGCAATGGATCAGGCGGACACACCGTAACAGCATCTCCGCGGTCACGTGGCCGCGGCCCCATTGAAGCAAGGCATCGAGCGGAGCCGGGACGCAGCCGCCATCCGGATCTCCGCGGTCACGTGGCCGCGGCCCCATTGAAGCACGAACGTCCACTTCAGCGAGTTCCCGTATTACCGCATCTCCGCGGTCACGTGGCCGCGGCCCCATTGAAGCAAGGTGCGCGGAATTGCCTATGATCGCATGGAACGCAACTCCGCGGTCACGTGGCCGCGGCCCCATTGAAGCCCGTACAATCCGCTAGTGCAGGCCGACAAGAACACATCTCCGCGGTCACGTGGCCGCGGCCCCATTGAAGCTAGCCGGTCTTCGGCTCACTGATGAAATCCCGATACAATCTCCGCGGTCACGTGGCCGCGGCCCCGTTGAAGCGTTTCCTTCCATCCCCACACGCGGCTTGTATTGGGAATCTCCGCGGTCACGTGGCCGCGGCCCCATTGAAGCTTGGGGGTTTGGTAGACGGCCGCGGCCCCATTGAAGCATGGGCTATTTCCGGTAATCGTCAGATACGCGGCGATCTCCGCGGTCACGTGGCCGCGGCCCCATTGAAGCGACCTCTCTCCCACCACCACGACAGCCAACCAGATCCATCTCCGCGGTCACGTGGCCGCGGCCCCATTGAAGCAACTCACGCAGGAGTACGCCTTGCGGACGTGCATGATCTCCGCGGTCCGTGGCCGCGGCCCCATTGAAGCGAGCAGAACGTACTTGTCGTACCACTTATCAACGCATCTCCGCGGTCACGTGGCCGCGGCCCCATTGAAGCGCGTAAGCCGACACACTCGGCACGTTCACCCAGATATCTCCGCGGTCACGTGGCCGCGGCCCCATTGAAGCACGGTGGTGGTCGTGACCGGAACCGGGGACTGCACCGATCTCCGCGGTCCGTGGCCGCGGCCCCATTGAAGCGTATTGATGCCGGCGGCCGCCCCCGCCCCATCTGATCTCCGCGGTCACGTGGCCGCGGCCCCATTGAAGCCGGCACCAACCACAGGGTATTTTCATCGCCGGCCGGATCTCCGCGGTCACGTGGCCGCGGCCCCATTGAAGCTTGTTGAGTTCATCCAGGCGCGCGGTCAACTCCGCCATCTCCGCGGTCACGTGGCCGCGGCCCCATTGAAGCAGAAAGGCGGGCAATACCTCAACCTCGGGTGTGGCATCTCCGCGGCCGTGGCCGCGGCCCCATTGAAGCGCCCAGAAGGCCGCTTGCGCGGCCTCCGCAATCTGATCTCCGCGGTCACGTGGCCGCGGCCCCATTGAAGCGATAATCATGCGGTGCAGTCCTGTTGCGCCTCGGTATCTCCGCGGCCGTGGCCGCGGCCCCATTGAAGCCGTCGGTTACGGCCGGAGCGGGCTTCGTCAATGGCGATCTCCGCGGTCACGTGGCCGCGGCCCCATTGAAGCGATATCAGCCATGTAGAACGTTTCCTTTCTATGGATGATCTCCGCGGCACGTGGCCGCGGCCCCATTGAAGCTCTGGCACGGGCGCGGCCTCGGTCGGCGCCCTGGCATCTCCGCGGCACGTGGCCGCGGCCCCATTGAAGCACCTGCAGCCGGCCGTGGGGTTGATCGAGAGCGCGGAATCTCCGCGGCCGTGGCCGCGGCCCCATTGAAGCCATCCAGCCGTGTCCTCGATGGCCCAAGCAATGTGATCTCCGCGGTCACGTGGCCGCGGCCCCATTGAAGCGAGACCAGCTTCCGTGCTCTTCATCTTCGAATCGGCATCTCCGCGGTCACGTGGCCGCGGCCCCATTGAAGCCCCACTTTTTGAGTTGATCGACCATGAGGCTTTCAAATCTCCGCGGTCCGTGGCCGCGGCCCCATTGAAGCAATCTTGCACGAACCATTGGGTAAGTCCGGCACCCCATCTCCGCGGTCCGTGGCCGCGGCCCCATTGAAGCATCCCTGGTGCTCCCGGCATTGGCGGGCGTCCGTTTATCTCCGCGGCCGTGGCCGCGGCCCCATTGAAGCCCATTTCGGGCACTTCGAACTATAACGGGACGGCGGTATCTCCGCGGTCACGTGGCCGCGGCCCCATTGAAGCGACAAGCAGACGATTCCGCCACCCGATCTGCTTCCAACTCCGCGGCACGTGGCCGCGGCCCCATTGAAGCAATGATGCGGCGCGCTCGTCTCATCGAGAGTGCCATCTCCGCGGTCACGTGGCCGCGGCCCCATTGAAGCCCAAGGCGCGAGTGGATATCAAGGCGAAGCTGGCCGATCTCCGCGGTCACGTGGCCGCGGCCCCATTGAAGCGATGACGCCTGGAAGCGCATCGTGCGAATCACTCTCATCTCCGCGGTCACGTGGCCGCGGCCCCATTGAAGCGAGAATTCGCTCGGCTGAAGCGGTGGAGAAATCGGCATCTCCGCGGTCACGTGGCCGCGGCCCCATTGAAGCATGTGGCCGCACCACCAGCCACACCGCAACCGTCAACATCTCCGCGGTCACGTGGCCGCGGCCCCATTGAAGCACTGGCTAAGACCCCGGTCTCCAAAACCGGCGATCCGATCTCCGCGGCCGTGGCCGCGGCCCCATTGAAGCCGGCCTGGGACTCGCGGCAGAGAAATTCGGTGCGCATCTCCGCGGCACGTGGCCGCGGCCCCATTGAAGCGAACGAGCTTGGTCGGCTCCCCAGTTCGCCAGGGCCATCTCCGCGGTCCGTGGCCGCGGCCCCATTGAAGCGTCCACTCATCCGATCCGTCCGTAACGGCCTTCCGCATCTCCGCGGTCACGTGGCCGCGGCCCCATTGAAGCAAGCACCTGTTCAAGTTGGAGACCAAAGCCCTCGATATCTCCGCGGTCACGTGGCCGCGGCCCCATTGAAGCTTCACGATCTACGCCCAAGCCCCGTATGGGTGCAACATCTCCGCGGTCACGTGGCCGCGGCCCCATTGAAGCCCTCCTTGGGAAGGGGTAGGAGTGGATTGTTCTGGATCTCCGCGGTCACGTGGCCGCGGCCCCATTGAAGCTCCTGTGTCCCACGCGGGACTTACTGCGATTGCTCCTATCTCCGCGGTCACGTGGCCGCGGCCCCATTGAAGCTGAACCGTGACATAACCTTCTGAGCAGTCGCACGGAATCTCCGCGGTCACGTGGCCGCGGCCCCATTGAAGCATGCCTTTAGCGGCTAAAGTTCTCAGTGCCCAGAACATCTCCGCGGTCACGTGGCCGCGGCCCCATTGAAGCCTTGCGGGCCGTCCGCAGCTTGATGAGCAATTCGCCATCTCCGCGGCACGTGGCCGCGGCCCCATTGAAGCCGGGTGCGCACGGAAGACGCGAAAGGCAACTTCGGGCCATCTCCGCGGTCACGTGGCCGCGGCCCCATTGAAGCCTTGGCCGAGCTCGACCAGGCCAGCTTGATCGTAGATCTCCGCGGTCACGTGGCCGCGGCCCCATTGAAGCTTCCATTTCGCGAGGCTCCCCGGCGTTCCAGGAGAATCTCCGCGGCACGTGGCCGCGGCCCCATTGAAGCACCTTGGCGATTTCGGCCGTCACCCGGTCCTGCTCCATCTCCGCGGTCACGTGGCCGCGGCCCCATTGAAGCTTTATCCCGTACACTGGCTCGACTGCGCAAGCGGTATCTCCGCGGCACGTGGCCGCGGCCCCATTGAAGCCCGCTTGCTCCGCGTGTTCGGCTGGCTCCGCGAGTTATCTCCGCGGTCACGTGGCCGCGGCCCCATTGAAGCGAAAATCTGCCGGGATGGGCGGAGCGCGCCACGGCTATCTCCGCGGTCACGTGGCCGCGGCCCCATTGAAGCCACTGGTAGCCGCCGTCAGCCCCATGTCGTTGTTAATCTCCGCGGTCACGTGGCCGCGGCCCCATTGAAGCGATCTTGCAGGTCGGCGTTCCCCCGGGGTGACCTGATCTCCGCGGTCACGTGGCCGCGGCCCCATTGAAGCGACGGTATGGAGACCGGCTTGGAATTCATCACCCGATCTCCGCGGTCACGTGGCCGCGGCCCCATTGAAGCGCTGAAGCCCTCCGACATCCCGATTCTGCAAGAGATATCTCCGCGGTCACGTGGCCGCGGCCCCATTGAAGCCCTCCCCCTAAAGGTCCACCAGCAGCGAAGGAAGTAATCTCCGCGGTCACGTGGCCGCGGCCCCATCGAAGCATGCGCGAGCTGCTGGAGTTCTGCTGGATCGCGCCGATCTCCGCGGTCACGTGGCCGCGGCCCCATTGAAGCGGGCACCAAGCTTGCCTTCCATAGTCGCGGCTTGAGGCCAATTCAGTTAGCGAACCCTCATCTCCGCGGTCACGTGGCCGCGGCCCCATTGAAGCGACTCGGCCGTCTTCTCTTTCCCTTCGGGGATGCGCATCTCCGCGGTCACGTGGCCGCGGCCCCATTGAAGCGAACGTGTTGCCGACCGCGCTCACGTCCATCTGCATCTCCGCGGTCACGTGGCCGCGGCCCCATTGAAGCCAAGATCACGCCGAGCGACGGGTACACGAGTTATCTATCTCCGCGGTCACGTGGCCGCGGCCCCATTGAAGCCTGGACTGGGTGTACGGGGTCAACAATGCGCCGAAGCCATCTCCGCGGTCACGTGGCCGCGGCCCCATTGAAGCTGCCCATCCTTCGCCGCCCCGCCGTTACCACCCTTATCTCCGCGGTCACGTGGCCGCGGCCCCATTGAAGCCGCACGGTCTAGCCGGGCCGCGGTCTGGAGGACTTAATCTCCGCGGTCACGTGGCCGCGGCCCCATTGAAGCGCGGTGACCGGATTCCCGCCGGGGGTGCGCGTGTTGATCTCCGCGGTCACGTGGCCGCGGCCCCATTGAAGCCCGAGATCAGTAAGCATCCCGGCAAAAGCAAGACCGCATCTCCGCGGTCACGTGGCCGCGGCCCCATTGAAGCCGTGATGGCTCGGTTAATCCCGACCCAGTCCGCGGATCTCCGCGGTCACGTGGCCGCGGCCCCATTGAAGCATGGAAGCATTCGGCCCTGGTCGTTGCTCCCGGTTCATCTCCGCGGTCACGTGGCCGCGGCCCCATTGAAGCAATAGCAGAGGCCGAGCGACTGCGGAAGATCCAGAATCTCCGCGGTCACGTGGCCGCGGCCCCATTGAAGCAAGCCATTGGTAGGGTCGGACAGCCGGGTTTGCACATCTCCGCGGTCACGTGGCCGCGGCCCCATTGAAGCCGGCAGAGCAACTAGTCATTACGGGCGTTGGGACCGGCATCTCCGCGGTCACGTGGCCGCGGCCCCATTGAAGCGAGTAAGGCGCGTGCTCGTTCATCGCTTCCGCTGCGCCATCTCCGCGGTCACGTGGCCGCGGCCCCATTGAAGCACAGAGGCGGAAAGCACGATTGTTTTTCCTACCATATCTCCGCGGTCACGTGGCCGCGGCCCCATTGAAGCATGCCTTCGCCTTCTCTTCCTCGCCTTCTCCCTCATCTCCGCGGTCACGTGGCCGCGGCCCCATTGAAGCTGAGACGGAAGAGGGCGGCGTGACCTTCGGCTCCCATCTCCGCGGTCACGTGGCCGCGGCCCCATTGAAGCCGATTGATGAGATGTTCCTGCACGCGCCGGGATGCCATCTCCGCGGTCACGTGGCCGCGGCCCCATTGAAGCATGAGCGTCCAGGCGCTTACCTATGCTGGCCATCTGGATCTCCGCGGTCACGTGGCCGCGGCCCCATTGAAGCTGATCTTAGGGCGGCGATTGCGCAGACCGTGCCCACATCTCCGCGGTCACGTGGCCGCGGCCCCATTGAAGCCCGGCGCGCGGCCAGCAGCTCTCGTCGATGCGCTTGGATCTCCGCGGTCACGTGGCCGCGGCCCCATTGAAGCAAGGGTGCCTGCGCATCCTGCATTCCTGGAGTCGGTATCTCCGCGGTCACGTGGCCGCGGCCCCATTGAAGCCAGTCGCACCTGGCGGACCCCGGCATCGCCGGTCAGTCATCTCCGCGGTCACGTGGCCGCGGCCCCATTGAAGCCGTTCAGCATACGGCGCTGCCACGCCTATAGCCCGCATCTCCGCGGTCACGTGGCCGCGGCCCCATTGAAGCCTGATTGCGGCGGGCTTCGCGGTCGCGTGGCGGTTCATCTCCGCGGTCACGTGGCCGCGGCCCCATTGAAGCCAGCCAGTGTACTCTGCGATCATCCTGTGCTCTGGACCATCTCCGCGGTCACGTGGCCGCGGCCCCATTGAAGCATCCTATTTACTGCGATCAGACAGTATCATCTGATATCTCCGCGGTCACGTGGCCGCGGCCCCATTGAAGCATCGCATGTACCCTTATGTGATGAAAGCTTGCTTACATATCTCCGCGGTCACGTGGCCGCGGCCCCATTGAAGCCCGCCACTATCGAGCCAGGAGACCTCATGCAGCCTTCCATCTCCGCGGTCACGTGGCCGCGGCCCCATTGAAGCCGCCATGGCGGCTTCGGGGTAATACTGGCGTGGATATCTCCGCGGTCACGTGGCCGCGGCCCCATTGAAGCGAAAAGCCCAGAAATGGCACGGTGACCGCAGAGGCATCATCTCCGCGGTCACGTGGCCGCGGCCCCATTGAAGCATATCCCAACTCGGATGCAGCACTGCATCTAGCGCGATCTCCGCGGTCACGTGGCCGCGGCCCCATTGAAGCCGAAGGCATCGCCGGACGAATCGCCGCCGCGGCCTAATCTCCGCGGTCACGTGGCCGCGGCCCCATTGAAGCGAGGCTGCCCCTAAACTCGCCGCGCAGCGCGTTGTGATCTCCGCGGTCACGTGGCCGCGGCCCCATTGAAGCAAACGATACGACGGCGCGCTCGTCTGTCCATGCGGATATCTCCGCGGTCACGTGGCCGCGGCCCCATTGAAGCGTCCAACTGCGTTGCCAGGTTCGCGCGGGATATCCATCTCCGCGGTCACGTGGCCGCGGCCCCATTGAAGCTTCCACGATTTGCTCCATTGGTACAAGTCAGAGTTCATCTCCGCGGTCACGTGGCCGCGGCCCCATTGAAGCTGCGCGGAGAGGTGGAGATCGTTCCCTGCGAACGGATCTCCGCGGTCACGTGGCCGCGGCCCCATTGAAGCAGCCGGCGCAGGATCTTCGTCGGCTGGTTCCATGAAAATCTCCGCGGTCACGTGGCCGCGGCCCCATTGAAGCCATGCGACTGGGCGCTGTAATACGCCTTGCCGCCGTATCTCCGCGGTCACGTGGCCGCGGCCCCATTGAAGCTAACATACCGTACTCCACCACCCGCGCCGACCTGGAGATCTCCGCGGTCACGTGGCCGCGGCCCCATTGAAGCGCAGAGCTATCATTCGATGGACTCCGTAAGAACGGCATCTCCGCGGTCACGTGGCCGCGGCCCCATTGAAGCCAACTGCCTCTACGTTACGTTCCGCTCGGCATTGCGATCTCCGCGGTCACGTGGCCGCGGCCCCATTGAAGCACGATCTATTCCTACCATGTGGCGTTTGTCTCCAATATCTCCGCGGTCACGTGGCCGCGGCCCCATTGAAGCGCGGTCCTGAACCGGCGGCACATGCAGCACATGGAGATCTCCGCGGTCACGTGGCCGCGGCCCCATTGAAGCCCGGTCATTAGCCAATCAGGCGCGGGTTCAATGCCCAATCTCCGCGGTCACGTGGCCGCGGCCCCATTGAAGCCAGATTTACGCGTCGATCCGGCAGTGCGAGGCGACATCTCCGCGGTCAGGTGGCCGCGGCCCCATTGAAGCATGATGATGCACGTTTGCAAAAACAGGAGTTTAAAGCGACGGAGCTCCGTCGTCAGGGGGAGGGTCAGGTTCGACTGCCGTGTTGAACCCACCTAGTCCAAGGTGATCACAGGGCGCGTCGCGAAGATTTTGCTTGACTCCCAGGTACAGCTCCGTTGTCACAACCGAGGCGTGTCCTAACGAGAACTGGATCTGTTCGAGGGGAGATTGACCCAAGTACGCCAATTTGGCGAATGAGCGGCGCAAATCGTGAGGGCGCACGGTGATTCCGAGTCGCTCGGCATACGTCTCGACGATCGTGAAAACGGCCTGGGAGGACAGCCGCCGAGAAGTCAAGTGACCATGCCGGGTGAGGCTTCGAAACGATGCTCCCTCGGATATCCTGGCGGTGGCCATCCACTCGCTGACTGCGCGATGCGCCCAAGCCGGCAGGGGCACTGTCCGAATCCGTCCGTGCTTACCGACCAGATCGGCAATCAGCCACCGGCCGTCCCGCTGCTGGATGTGCGCGCAGTTCAAACCGGCCAGTTCACTCCGCCTCAGGCCGGCGCCAAGCAGCAGAGCCAGCACGGCGCGGTCACGGATACCTTTGATCGTGCGCGTATCGGGAAGCGCCAACAGTCTCTCGGCCTGCTCTCGGGTAAGCCAATGTCCGATGCGCACACCGCTCTGTTTAGCGCCCTTTGCCCGACCGATACCAGCCGCCAATTCGGGAGCCAGCAGCCCGTTATCGGCAGCTTCCAACGCAAGCCGCCGAATGGCAGAGAGTCGGACGTTGATGCTGGAGGGGGCAAGTCCCTTGGCCTCCAACTCCGCCCGGTACCTTTGGACGGTCGCCTTGTTGAATGTGCGGCCGGGCTCGTCTTGAAACCAGATGAGGAATCGAGCGCCTGCGCGTACGCTCGCCGGGTATGCTTGGAGGAGACAGCATCCAATACGAGCGAGGTGATAATCGCCCAAACGTTCTGGTACCCCTCGGTGCTCGGCGTTGGTATGGAGATGCTGGTTGACTGCACCTATCCAAATCTATCCCGACCCTTGCCGACCTTGGAAGGAACGAACAGCCAGGTCGGCCGGCACCTGGACAATTGTCGTTCCGCCCCACTCGCGATTCGTAATAACGGGATGAAACAATTGGCACCGATCAATGAATCAGGGATAATCCGGTTATGGAAAAAGGTAGTAACCGAGGCTATTCGGTTCCCGAAGAGGAGGATGTGCGAATCACAATCGAACCGTCGATGCTCGCCGGCATCGACGACTTCGCATGGTACCGCTATCTCGATCGGCCCGAAGCAATCCGAATCCTGCTGAAGCACGGCCTGGCGACCCAGGGCGCGCTCGAAACTCCATATGGCGACCGCCGCCAATCCGTTGATGAAGTCGTAGTAGATAGCCGGATTTGACCGGCATCCGCCCTACACCTGGTAGGCTCTGCAGTTGATAAGCGGCATTATCATCCGCTTGAAATTCCCTTTCGCCGCACACCCGTGCACCCTCATACTGAAGGCAGGGAGGCGTGGTTTTGGCGGCTAAACCCCGCTGGTGGCGGCACATTCCGGAGATCCAGTCGATGCTGGCCGACGTTGGGCTGCCGGTGATCGACCGAGCTGCGGTTGAGCGGCTGTTCGGGTTGCGGCGCCGCCAGGCCATCGAGCTCCTCAATCGCATGGGCGGCTATCAGGCCGGCCGTACGTTCCTAATCGGGCGCGAGCAGCTCATTGCCCAGCTCCATTCGATTGCGGCCGGCGGTGAGTATCGGCAGGAGGCTGTCCGGCGGGAGCGGCTGGCAGGGTCGGTCGAGAGAATCCAGCGTACGCGGCAGACTGAGGCGGTCCGCATCCCGGTCTCGGCCGAGGTCTTCGGGATGCGGATGCAAACGCTGACGCCGGGCGTGCGCCTGGCACCCGGCAAGCTGGAGATCGAGTTCGCCGGGCCGGAGGATCTCCTACGTAAGCTCTTTGGGCTGGCCCAAGCCGTTGCCAACGATTACGCCGGTTTCGAGCGGATGGCCGGCGACGGAGTTGGAAGGAAGCAGCTCCCGGCCTGATTCGGCATTTTGGAGAGGTGCTTTTATGGGCTGAGGCAGCTGGGGCCGGTCGGTGCCGAAGAGGGCGTCATGCAGGCGTGGATGCCATTCGAACAGTGCCAAGCGGCAGAGGTCTTTCGCGTTCAAGTGCAGGATCGCGGCCATGCGCGGGACCTTGTTGAGTTCCATGCGCCGGCGGCCGCTCTCCCAATGGCCGATGGTCTCCGGTTCGACTCGGAGTTCGGCGGCGATCTCGGCCTGCCGCAGCCGCAACTCCATTCGACGCTGGCGCAAGATCTGGTAAAAGGGCACACTTCGATCGTTCAGTTCGTTCATGAGGTTGTTTTCCGTGAGGATGTCGGCTAAATGGCCGGCGGTTTAGAGAGAAGGAATATCAGCCGGGCGTTCAGCGGCGCGCAGATGCTCCAGGCCGACCTGGTCCCAGCAAAACAATGGCGAGCCGCGTCGGTACGTGATCGGCAACGGCTGCTCCGTCGAACGATATCGCGGGCCAATTCCGGACCCGCCGGCGAACCGTCCATTTTCCTTCCCGGCCGGTTGGCGCCATAAGAAACCCACGGCGGCACAACAGGCGCAAATAGCGATGACAACGAAACTCCAGGTGCCGGTCGACGTCAACAGCACAGAAGAATGGGGAGCCGGATAACGCATTTTCAATCACCTCGACAACTTCTTTGACTTTGTCACTGTAGTGCGGATCATACTTGGCCGCCGCGCGCAGAAACTGCTCCATCAAGACTTCGTATATCTCTTCTGTTTCCATCGACTTAAAGGCCAAATGCAGATGCCGGATGGCCTTCCCAATACTGGCCTTGATTCGGCGTAGATCCCGGCGGCAGGAAATACCGCATAAACTGTTTGGCGTCCTTATTGATCCGCCCTTTCCAAACGGGTACATGACCGCGGTAGATCATGGCCAAATACTTCATCAGGTAGGGATGGAAAGCCTGGCAGAGGGCAAGCAAGCCGATAAGCACTTTTAAGGTCCTCAAAGCTGCAAAACGATATACTAAGTAAGTCGTTCAAGCTGTGGGAAAACAGGGGGAAGAGCTCGCCGGTAGACTATGTAATGGGTTCGAGATCACCTGGTATCTCGCCGCTCTCGCCCAATTTCTTTCCCGCCCGCAGGCCCGTTCCGGCTTTTTTGGCGGTGACCATATATGACCGCATCTGGATAGTTATAGTCGGATTTGAATCCGCGCGCTCATAGCCGAGTACTCCACGGCCGAATGACGCACCCTGAGCCTCCTATATCAGGGTTGTAGGATCTCGAAATTGCCGGGAACGGCATTCCGGAACTGGTCGCCGGCTGGCTTTTGTGTGATGCCGTTTTCTTGCGCTTGTAGCAGGCCTGGGAGCGCACGCTCTGCGCTTCTGGTGTTCTTCCTGCCTGGAAGCCGCAGGAGGGCGTGGCAAGCACGTATTTTTGTTCATACCGCCAATTGGTGTGCTCGCGGATTGGATTTCTCCAGCATTTGCAGGTGTAGCGCAACACACGGCCGAAAATACGCGCCAGACCTCGGGTTTCCTTCGGCCGGGATGAAGTGTGCTCCCCTGCAACAGCAGCGGAAAGACCGCGCTCGGGAGTCCGAATAAACAGACTTCCGGCTCTATTTTGGTTCCTGGGCACCAGTGTTTTGAAGGCTGGCAAATGGAGTAAAAACCTGGGTCCCAGGTCTCCGGAATTTGTTGCACAGCTTGCCATATTAAATGCAATCATTACATTAATGAGCCGTTTTCAGAGGTTGGTTGCGGATCACATCCGGGAATTGAGCGGAGCCGAGTTCAAGATCGCGGCCTATCTGCTCTGCCGCCTCGGACGACGCCCGCAATTGAGGACCACGATCGATAAGTTGGCGCTGGCTACGGGAGTCAGTTGGAGGCAAACCCAGTCTGCCTTACGCAGCTTGGCGAAGAAAGAGATCTTGCAGGTAGACGGCCGCCGCAACCAGGGAACCCGCTGTAGCCTTCCTGGCGCACCGGTCCGTGCCGCCGGCTCTCAGGCTAGATCAACTGCCGACCGCTCCAAGCAATTGGCCGCACAGGCTGAATCCGTGCCTGCAACGCCCGCACCGAAACCGCAACAGGCACTCCCACCGCCACCGCCATTCGAACCGCCCGAAGCCGCACCTCGACGTAACCGCGACCGAGTTCGCCGAGTACGGCATCTGCGCCCCCTCCCAGCCAAGGTGATGCACGGGCCGCTAAAGAGCAATCCGCTCACGCCCTGATTCGCACGCTGCTGCACACGCCCCATAACATTCCGCCGTCGGAATTCAGGTGGCTGCTAGGAAACGCCGACGGGGAGATCGACCGCTTGATCAAACGGCTGCAAGACTTGGCCGCCCACAACCGGTTTGAAACCGTCATTGAGCTTGGGTTTGCAGTACGGTCGCTGGTTCTGATTCGCTGAATCGCAGGGGCGATCGGCATATGTTCCGGCGCGGGGAGAACTCGGGACTATCGACCAGCGGATCGCTGCTGAACGGTAACCGCCGTGCGAACCGCCTCAGTATCACCTTTGGCTGCGGGCAGCTTGATTTGCAGCACCTCCAGCGCCGCCGAACCCATTTGCTGCACCGCGGCCACGGCCGCATGCTTGGCGTTGGTGCCCAGGTGGGTGTAATAGCGGGTCATCTCGGCCGAGAGATGCCCCACCTGAGCCATGATGACTTCGATCGGGACGCCGGATTCCACCGCATGGGTGATATGCGTGTGGCGCAAATCGTGAAATCGGAATCCCGGCAGACCAGCAGCCTTCTTCAGGCTTTCCCAGGCCGAAGTCCAGGACTCCTGATGGCGACATGGATCAAACCCTGTCTGGCCGCGCAGGGGATCTGATTTCTTAGTGTGTTTCGAGAGATCGGCTGGCAACAGGTAATGCGTTGGCTCGACGGCTCCGAGTAGGGTCGCCCGTTCCAATAGTTGCCTGACGGCCCATGCGCCCAAGTTATTCAGAGCGGGTTGACGGTCGCGTCGTCCCTTCGTATTCTCGGCCGGCAGCTGAAGATAGGGCCGGTCCGTGTCCAACACAAGATCGCCGAGCTTCAGCTTCTTGATCTCTCCAGACCGGCATCCAGTCGCATAGGCTAATACCGTTGCACACAAGGCCACGAACCATCGGTCGTTGCGTTTGGCGGTTTCAATCAATTTGGCCGTCTGTTCCGATGTTAAGGACTGGCCGGGCCCGCGCTTTTGGATCGGCAGCGGCTCATATAAGTCCCGTAGCGGCGCCCAAAGCCGGGCACTCTTGAGCACGGCCGTTAGCACGAGCAGTTCGTTGTTCACCGTCTTCGGGCTGACGGTGGCAATGCGTTTCATCTGAAATTGCCGAATATCCCAGATCGTCAAACTCGAGAGGCGTCGTTCGGCACCGATCAGTTCTTTGAGATGGCGGCAGGCTGTCTGCTCTGCCGCCACTGATGATCTTGGCCTCGTCGCCGAGCGGAATTGCATCCACTTGGCGAGCGCTTGATCTAACGTCCATTTGGCTTCATCCGTCGGAAGCTGGTTTTGCTTCAGCTTCTCGAGGAATTCGTGCTTATATTGCCGAGCCTCCGGTTGTTTTCGCTTTCCGGAGCTCTTTTCGCGGTAGACGCCGACCGGATCTTTGTATTTGAAGTACCAGATCTCGGCGCGGCGAAAGAGGCCGTCACCGTTGCGCGCCATGGCGGACCTCGCTAATTTTCGGTCGTGAGGTGATTCCGCAGAAAGGCGTCCAGATCGTCGATGCGGTACCGCAAGACGCCGCCCAAGCGGAACACGCGGGGTCCCGTATGCGCGTTATGCCAACGGCGAATCGTCGAAACGGAGATGCTGAGGTATGCTGCGGCTTCTTTTTGGGAAAGGGGGCAGGGGGACTTGATTTCCGACATTCGAAACTCCAGAGCTGGATGGCTGCGCACAACGACGCTAGCCAGGACTCGAGTTTCCCTCGGCAGAACTGCCGTGCCCCTCTGGACGGTTGGGGGTCGGAGGAATCAGGTATTCCTGGTCTTATTATCCTCAATTTGGAGCATATTGTCAACTGTCCGGCGCGGAGAGATCGCACCCGATCAAAAAGATATGGGGGTGAATATGTGGGTGGGTCGGACTTTAATCTTCCTGCGGGTCCGTATGTTGTTGATTTAGTTGGTTGCGGGGGAAGGATTTGAACCTTCGACCTTTGGGTTATGAGCCCAACGAGCTACCAGACTGCTCCACCCCGCAACCATATCGTAACGTACGACGCGGCGGAGGTCAATGGTTCTCGCACCGGTTACAATGGTTTTGTGCTCCGGTTTGTGTTTCGGTGGTTTTTTCGCTTTCGGCTCTGATGGTGGCGCAGACCCCGTCCCCGTCGTTTTTTCCGCTGAAAGACATCCGTCCGGGCATGCATGCGGTGGGCCGCACCGTCTTCAAAGGGACGCGCATCGAAGAGTTCCAGGTGGAAATCCTCGGCGTGCTGGAGAACTTCGGCCCCAAGGAATCGCTCATTCTCGGCCGGCTCTCGGGCGGTCCGCTGGATCATACCGGCGTGATGCAGGGAATGAGCGGGAGCCCGGTCTATATCGACGGCAGGCTGGCGGGGGCAGTGGCGCTGGCGTTTCCTTATTCTAAAGATCCCATCGCGGGAATCCGGCCCATCGAGGAGATGGTTCGGCCGGCCAATACGGCTTCGGGGAAGCCGGGCAGGCAGCCGCTTGTCGCCCTGGCCGATCCGGATCTCACGCGGGGGTTTCCGCGCCCTGAAGCCGCCTCCGCCGGCAACGAGCGCATGGTGGATATTGCAACACCTATCTCCTTCGGCGGCTTCAGCAGCGCCACCCTCGACGCTTTCGCCTCGCGCCTCCGTCCTCTAGGTCTGGAGCCGCGCCAGGCTGTGAGCGGCGGGGCAAGATCCGATGCCCGCCATGGGCAATCCGCGCGACCTGCAGCCCGGTTCCATGATCAGCGTGCAACTGCTTTCGGGCGATTTCAGCATGGCCGCCGACGGTACCGTCACCTACATCGACGGCAACCGCATTTACGCCTTCGGCCACCGCTTTATGGACATCGGGTCCACCGCGCTGCCCTTCGCCCGCTCCCAGGTGATCGCGCTGGTCCCCAGCTTCAACACCGCCTTCAAGCTGAGCACCGCGCTCGAATGGATGGGCGCCATTTACCAGGACCGCGACACCGCCATTTCGGGCGAGCTCGGCAGAACGGTGCCATTGGCGCCGGTCACCATCAGCGTTTCCCGCGGCGCCACGCCGGTCGAAACCTATCGCCTTCGCATGGTCAACGACCCGCTGCTCTCCCCGCTGCTGCTGCAGATGGCCATCTTTTCCAGCATCGACGCCACCGAGCGCACCACCGGCGCGGCCTCGCTGCGCATTTCCGGCGAAGTGGACTTCCAGAACGCCCCCGCGCCCTTGCGCATCGACAACATGTTCAGCGCCGATAACGGCTCCGCCATGATGGCATCGGCTGTCGGCCGCGATCCCGGTGGCCTACGTCATGCAGAGCGGCTTCGACTCGCTGCGCCTGAAAAAAGCCGTCATTCACATCGAAGCCTACGACTCCAAGAAGCAGCTCAATATCGAGAGCGTCACCGCCTCCAGGCACGAAGTCCATCCGGGCGACAAGCTCCTGCTGCAACGTGACGCTGGCGGGCGACGACGGCGCCGAGACCACCCGCCAGGTGGCCTACAACGTCCCCATCGGCGCCTCGCCCGGCACGCTGTATTTCACGGTCGCCGACGCCAACACCGCCAACCTCAGCGATTTTCGCCAGATCCTCGCATCCAGCCCGCATTCGCCGGCGCAGGTGATCACCACCGTCAACGATTTGCACCCGAACACCAGGGCCTACGTGCGTGTATGGCGTACCGACCCCGCATTTCAGCTGGAAGGCGCGGACCTGCCCGATCCGCCGGCTTCGGTGGCGCTCATTCTGTCCGGCTCGCAATCCACGCTGGCCGGAGTGACCCAGGTGCGCAATTCGAAAATCGCGCGAAATGCAGGTGGACGGCGGCGGCATGGTGATCTCCGGCGTCAAAGACCATTCAGGTGGAAGTGAAAGAATAGAAACAGATGTTCCGTTCCATTGGCCCATTTTTACGTCCCGCGGGGATTCTGGCGGGACTGTTCGCCTGCGCGCTGTTCCCGGCCTTTCCCAGCGGCACCACGGTGTGGGAGATGAATTCCTACGGGGATTTCGTGCGCGGGCGCTTCGATGGCGTTTCCCTCAGCCGCGAAGGGCGCCTCTCGCTGGCGCCCAAGGTGGAAACGGTTTTCACCTCGGATCAGCCGGTCATCTGGGCCGTGGCGCAGGGTCCGGACGGGTCGATCTATGCCGCCACCGGGCATCGCGGCCGCATCTACCGCATCGATCGCAGCGGCAAATCGAGCCTGCTCTGGACCGCCGATCAGCCGGAGGTGTTCGCCCTCGCCGTCGACCGCAAGGGCGTGGTCTACGCCGGCACCTCGCCCGATGGCAAGGTGTACCGCATCGAAAACGGCCAGGCCGGCGGAATATTTCGCGCCGCACGCGCGCTACATCTGGTCGCTCGCCGCCGCACCGGATGGCGCGCTCTACGTCGGCACCGGCGATCAGGGTAAAGTTTTCCGCGTGGATGCGCCGGGCAAGGGCGAGCTGTATTACGACACCGGCCAATCGCATATTACCGGGCTGGCCATCGACGCGCAGGGCCGCGTTGCTGGCGGGCACCGAGCCGAACGGCATTCTCTATCGCATCACCGCCAAGGACAAGGCATTCGTGCTGTATGACGCCAACCTGCCGGAGATCCGCGCCATCGTCCCCATGCCCGATGGCACCGTGTACGCCGCGGCGCTGGGCGGATCCATCGCCAAGCTGGCGCAAAGCGCGGCTCAGGCGGGGCAGGGAAGCGGCGCGGCCGGCGCGGGCGCGGCCGTAACCGCCACCATCACCGTGGAAGCGCAGGCCGGGCCGGGCGGCGAAATCAAGCCCCCCGCGCCCAACCAGGCCCAACCCGCGGCCGCCGCGCCCACGCCGCAGGTGAGCACGCAGTTCACGCCGGTGGTGGATGCGAGCGGTGTGGATAAATCCGCGCTCTACCGCATCAATCCCGATAACACGGTGGAGACGCTGTGGAGCTCGAAGGAAGAGAACATCTACGACGTGCTGGCGCTCGAGCGGCAGGTCCTCTTCGCCACCGATCAGAACGGCCGCATCTACGATCTTTCCCCCGACCGCCACGTCACCCTGCTGGCCCAAACCAACGAATCGGAAACCACCCGCCTGCTCCCCGGCGATCACTCCATGCTGGCCGCCACCGGCAACATGGGCCGCATTTTCCGCCTCGGCGACCACCCCGGCGCGGCCGGCAATTTCGAAGCGCCGCCGCACGATTCGGGTACGGTTTCGCGCTGGGGCGGCCTGAGCTGGCACGCCGATGTGCCGCCCGGCTGCGCGCTGGTGTTTCGTACGCGCTCCGGTAATTCGGCCAATCCGGACCGCACCTGGAGCGAGTGGTCGGAGCCGCTGGCCAATGCCGCCGGCTCGCCTGTTTCCAGCCCCAACGCCCGCTACATCCAATGGAAAGCGGAGCTGACCGGGGCCAATGGCGGCGACCCCGATCATCAATACCGTTACCGTCGCTTATCTGCCGCAGAATTCGCCGCCGGTGGTGCGGAGCATCAACGTCACCACCCAGGCCGCCGTCTCCGCGCAATCCGCCAAGAACGCAGCGGCCGCCTCCGGCGCGGCCTACAGCGTCACCGTAACCGACGGCGCGAGATTCCGGCTCATCCGCTGCCTCCGGTTCCCCCACCCAGACGCTGCCGCGGGCTTCCCTGCAGCAGATCCTCATCACCTGGCAAGCCGACGACCCGGATGGCGACCGCCTGGTCTATAGCGTCTTCTTCCGTCCCGAGGATGCCACCGAGTGGCTGCCGCTCAAAACCGGCGTGCACGACAATTCCATCACCTTGGATGGCGATATTCTGGCGGACGGCAAGTATTTCTTCCGCGTGGTGGCTTCCGACCGCGAGGCCAATCCGCCCGCCAGCGCGCGCGAGGCCGACCTCGTCAGCTCGCCCATCCTGATCGACAACACTCCTCCGGCGGTGACGGTGAATACCGTACGTTCCGGCGGCGGGAATGCGCACGTCGAATTCGAGGCCGCCGACGCCGCTTCGCCTCTCCGCCACTGTGAATACTCGCTCGACGCCGGCGCCTGGGTGCCGGTCGAAGCGGCGGACGGCGTCATCGATTCGCTCCGCGAGAAGTTCGTTTTGGATCTTACGGGGCTTGGCACGGGCGCGCACTTGCTGGTCATCCGTGCCGCGGATAGCGCCAATAATTCCGGGTTGGCCAAAGTGGTAATCCAATAGGAAAATTCCTTAGGACAACTCCGTATCCGACTACTTACCCCCAAATGGGACTTGCCATACCCACATATTTGCCGGGGAATGTAGCGTTACTCTTAGGGTAAAGAGTGATACTACATTATGCCTACGCCGGAATCAGCATTATCCGATTCAATCTTGACGATTCGGCAGCGCCAGACGCTCATTCTGATTGCCGACGGGAAAACCACCAAGGAGATTGCTACCGTTCTGGGCGTCTCTTTCAAAACCGCCGCGGCACATCGAACAAACTTAATGAATAAGCTGAAAATCCATGACACCGCTCACCTGGTGCGTCATGCGATTCGTACCGGCTTGATCGAAGCGTAGGGCCGGCCGCCGGTCTGTGGGACCGGACCGGCACGCCCCGCCCGCTGGCAGCCCGGAACCGGGCCGCGGCCAAAAATTACGCGGAGAGCCCGATCAGCCGGGCGGCGTTTTCCCAGTACACCTTGCGCAAAATTGTTTCCGGCAGACCGACGCCGGAGATGCGCCAACGGCCCTGCGGCGGCACCGGCGCCGGCGCGTAGTCGAAGTATTCGTCCTCGGTCTCCAGGAAACGGTAGTAGATCTCGTACATCAGATCGCCGAAAAGCTGCTGCGGCGTGCTCGGGCTGGAGCTGGCGTCGGTTCCGAACACGATGCGGTCCTGGTATTTATCGAAGAACTTGCGCGCCGCCCGCGGCTGCCGTCCCAGTTCCCCGATCCGCGCGGCGATATCCACATGCATATTCGGATGCGCGTCCAGGCACTCGGAAACGTAGCCCAAATCTTCCGCATCGGCCACGTGCAGGCATACGAACTGCGTGCGCGGATGGCGGCGCATCACGTTCCGCCGCGCCTCCTGCAGTTCGCGGTTGCTGGGAAAATCGCGCCCATGGAACGACCAGTCGGGATGCGCGTGCAACTCCTCCCAGCGCTCGTTGAAGCGGTCGATGGGCAGGAAGAAAGCTTCGGGATCGGAGGTGTGGATGGCCACCGGCATCTTCAGCGCGCCCACCGCCTCCCACATCGGATCGAAACGCGGATCGTCCACTCGCACCAGCTTGTTGCTGCCGCGCTCGCGCAGAAACAGGCCGAGCGTCTTGAGCACCTTCAGCCCGCGCGCGCCCGCCTTGTGCGCGTCTTCGATCAGGTCGGCCTGCGTCTTCGGGTACCCCGGGTCGGAAGCCTTGGTCCACGCCGGCTCGGTGAACACGACGAAGCGGCCGGGATGCGCCTCGGGCAGCCCGTGGATGGCTTCCCGCACGCCTTTGCCGTATCCGCCCGTCAGGTCCACCATGGTGCGGATATTCTTGCGGTCCATCACTTTCAGGCAATCCGCCGCCTGCATGCTGAAACGCACGGCTTCCGGGTCCTGCCGGCTGACAAACGTGATGTGCGTATGAAAGTCGATCAGCGGAAAACGCGCGCGCGGCACGTGCGTCTCCCGGGCGTGCAGCATGCTTTTCGGCTGAAATTGCTCGAGCGGCAATATCGCCGGCGCCGCTTCCGCCTGCCGCTGTTGTCCCTGGCCCTGCGCCATTGCCGGCCCGCCGGCCAGCGCCGCCGCGCTCGCCGCCATCCATTTTCTGCGATTCACGTTTTCCCTCCCGTGGAGCGGACCATCGTCGTTTGCGGTCCGCTATCCGTCATCCTATTCCACCAGCTTCATGGTGCCGAACGCCTCCGGCACATGAAAGTTATTCTTACCCGTCGGACGCCAGCTCAGCAACTTGCGCTCCGGCGCCGCCGCCTGGGCGCGATAAAAATTGATGCGCAGAAGGTTGCCGGCCGCCGCCGGGTGCGGGTCGATCGAGGCATACGGAATGCGCATGAACCCGTACCACACGCGTGCCCCGCCATCGATGCGCGCCGCCACCTGGAATCCGGAATTCCACTGCACTCCGCCCTGCTCCTTGGGGTGATCGCGGTCGATATCCAGATCCACCCACTCGCCTTGGGGTGAAAGCTCGAACTCCTTGTACTGGCGGATATTCTGGAAATCGTGGCCGATGAACGCCTCCGCCACGTCCCAGTTCCACAACTGGTTGGTTTCGGTGGCGGTGGAGGGGTTCGGTTTCAGGTTCAGCTGCTCGTAGGGGCAGACAAACAGGAGGTAAAGATTGCCGGCCGTCCAGCGCGAACGCACCTCGCTGCGGTACCCCGGCGCGGGATTGCCGAGAGCATCGGTTTCGATGAAGACGCCGGGCACGCCGCGCCAGAACTCCGAATTCGGATCGGTGTCGCCCGTGGCTTCGGCGGCGGCGCGCCGGCTCTCAATCTGCGCGGGACCCGCGCCCTGAAGCGCCATCGCGGCCATCAGCCCGGCCATAGCGGACAAAACAAAGTGCATCGTCATTTGCTTCCCTCGACTATAGCGGATTTCAGCGGCGCTGCACGCTCCGACCACACAGTGAGCCGAACCGTCAGCCTTAACGCGGAGACGCGGGGACCGCAGAGATCCCGCGGAGAGGCTCTTGACTGCCTCCGCGACTGCTCCGCGTCCTCCGCGCCTCCGCGTTGAACAGAGGGCCTCAATTCTGCCTTGCTCCCTGTCCCGCCGATGGTAAAATGAAACCCACCGGGAAAAATGGAACGCGCGAGCCGGCTGATCCGCGCCCTGCGGCTGCCCGGCGAAACCCTCAACCTCGAAGAGCTGGCCTGCGCCGCCTGGCCCGCGGCGGTGGGCCGGCGCATCGCGGTCCACGCCCGCGCCGTGCGCATGGTCCGCACCCGGCTGGTCGTGGAAGTGGAGGATGCGACCTGGCAGCGCCAGCTTTTCGCGCTCTCCGGCCAGATTCTGCGCAACATCGAGAAGAGCCTCGGGCCGGGCGCGGTGGAAGACCTCCAATTTCGCGTGGCGCCGCGCAAGCGGGAGCCGCAGCGCGAGACGCGCGCGGCCGCCGATCTCAGCCTCCGGCCCATGGACGAGGCCGAGGCCATCGCCGACCCCGTGCTGCGCGGCATCTACCGCGCAGCCAAGAAAAAGGCCCTGGCGTGAAGATCACCGAAAAGGAAGTCCGTTACGTGGCCGCCCTGGCCAATCTGAACCTTACCGATGCCGAAGCCGCGCGCTTCGCAGCCGAACTGAGCGGCATCCTCGAGCACTTCGACAAGCTCAACGAAATCGACACCGCCGGCGTGGAGCCCATGGCGCAAGTGCTGTTCGAGGCCGGCGACGCCGCCACCCTGCGCGCCGACGTCCCCGTCCCGCCGCTGGGCAACGAACTGGCGCTGGCCAACGCCCCGCAGCCCGGCGCCGGCTATTTCAAGGTGCCCAAAGTCATCGAACGCTAGAAGCGCTGCAAAAGGATTAGTCACGGATGAACACGCATGAACACGGCTCGAAAACCAACCGGCGCATCCGTGCTTATCTGTATTCATCGGTCGCTCACACTGGATTCCCCGGCGTCTCGGCGTCTCGGCGGTTGAATTCAACCATGGACATCCCTTCCTCTAACCATCCGCACGGTGCGGGAATGCTCTTCTGGCGCGGCGTGCGAGCGCGGCGGAGCTGGCCGCCGAAGCGCTGCGCTTCGCCGAAGCCGAAAACCCGCGCACCAACGCCTACCTGCATTTTTGCCCGGAGCGCGCCCTGGCCGCCGCCCGCCGCGTGGACGAGCGCCATCGCCCGCGGCGAAGATCCCGGTCCGCTGGCCGGCGTGCCCGTGGCCGTCAAGGACGTCATCGTCACCCACGGCGTGCGCACCACCTGCGGCTCGCGCCTGCTGGCCGATTACATTCCGCCCTACGACGCCACCGCCATCGTGCGCCTGGAGCAGGCCGGCGGCGTCATGCTCGGCAAGACCAACTGCGACGAGTTCGCCATGGGCTCTTCCAACGAAAACTCGGCCTTCGGCCCGGTGCGCAATCCCGTGGCGCCCGACCGCGTGCCCGGCGGCTCGAGCGGCGGATCGGCCGCGGCCGTCGCGCAGGGAACCTGCTGTCGTCGCGCTCGGCTCCGATACCGGCGGCTCCATCCGCCAGCCCGCTTCCTTCTGCGGCGTGGTCGGCGTCACCCCCACCTACGGCCGCGTCTCCCGCTACGGCCTCACCGCCTTCGCCAGCTCGCTCGATCACATCGGCCCGTTCGCCCGCAGCGTGCGAGGATGCCGCCACCGTGCTCGGCGTCATCGCCGGCCGCGACCCGTGCGATGCCACTTCCGCCGCCGCCCCCGTGCCGGATTATCCCGCGCTTCCTCGACGGCCGCGTAAAAGGCTTGAAGCTCGGCCTGCCCCGCGAGTATCTAAAGGATTTGACGAGCGAAGTCGGCGACCTGATCGGCCGCGCCGTCGACAGTTCTGCAAGAACTGGGCTGCGAGGTCCACGAGATCAGCCTGCCCGCCACCGATTACGCCATCGCCTGCTATTACATCATCGCCACCGCCGAAGCCAGTTCCAACCTGGCGCGCTACGACGGCGTCCGCTACACCATTCGCTCGCCGCATTCCGGCGACGCTGGCCGAAATGTATCGCAACACCCGCGGCGAAGGCTTCGGCGCGGAGTGCAAGCGCCGCATCATGCTGGGCACCTATGTGCTGAGCCACGGCTACTACGACGCCTACTATCTGAAGGCGCAGAAAGTGCGCGCGCTCATCGCGCGCGATTTCGCCCGGGCGTTCGAGCAGGTGGACGCCATCGTCGCGCCCGTTTCGCCGTTCCCGGCATTCAGGCTCGGGGAGAAGATCGACGATCCGGTTTGCCATGTACCTTTCCGATATCTACACCATCACCGGCAGCCTGGCGGGCATTCCCTGCATGAGCGTCCCGTGCGGCGCCACCGCCGAGGGCCTGCCGGTGGGGATGCAGATTCTGACCCGGCACTTCGACGAGACCACCATGTTCCGGCTCGCCGATGCCTTCGAAACCGCAATGCCAGGGTCCGGCCACCGACAAAAGTGCAGGAGTCCGAGCACGCCCGGCCCGCTTTGAGGAGCTAAAGGAGACGACATGAAACCAAGATGTACATTCACCGTTCCACCGCTGCCCTACGCGCCCGATGCGCTGGAGCCGCACATCGACAAGATGACCATGGAGATCCACCACGGCAAGCACCACGGCGCCTACGTCACCAACCTGAACAAGGCGCTGGAATCGGCGCCGGACCTGGCCGGCAAGACCGTCGAGGAACTGCTGGCCAACAACTGCGCCATCGTTCCGGAGAACATCCGCACCGCCGTGCGCAACAATGGCGGCGGCCACATCAACCACTCCATGTTCTGGAAGATCATGAAGCCGGGCGGCGGCGGAGCGCCGGTGGGCAACGTCGCCCAGGCCATCACTGCCACCTTCGGCGGCTTCGACACGTTCAAGGAAAAGTTCAACCAGGCGGCCGCCACGCGCTTCGGCTCCGGCTGGGCGTGGCTGGTGAAGACCGGCGGCAAGATCGACATCATCTCCACCGCCAACCAGGACAGCCCGGTGATGGAAGGCAAGTATCCCGGTGATGGGCCTGGACGTCTGGGAGCACGCCTATTACCTGAAGTATCAGAACCGCCGGCCCGAGTACATCGCCGCCTGGTGGAACGTGGTCAACTGGCAGGAGATCGAGGACCGCTTCAACGGCGGCAAGTAGTCGACCCGGCATCTGACGCAGAGACGCGGAGCCAGGCCGGACGGCTTCGATGACGCTCGTAGGCCGGATGGACCGGCCAGCCCCTTGTTCTCCGCGTCTCTGCGTCTCTGCGTCGAATGACGCCATCTCCCCCTGCATGCGCAACTACGACCTCATCGTGATCGGCTCCGGCCCCGCCGGGCAGCGCGCCGCCATTCAGGGCGCCAAGTGCGGCCGCCGCGTGGTCGTCGTCGAGCAGCGCGAAATCGTCGGCGGCGCCTGCATCAACACCGGCACCATCCCCAGCAAGACCATGCGCGAAGCCGTGCTGCATCTCTCCGGCTTCCAGTTTCAGGGCATCTACGGCATCAATTACCACGTCAAGGAAAAGATCACCATGGCCGACCTGGGCTTCCGCGTCAACCAGGTGATCAAGACCGAAGTCGATGTCACCCAGGCGCAGCTGGCGCGCAACGGCGTCGAAGTGATCAACGGCCGCGCCAGCTTCCTCGACGCCACCCACATCCGCATCGAGAACTCGCGCGGCCAGGCCGACTTCGAAGCGCCCATCATCATCATCGCCACCGGCACCAAGCCGGCCGACTCGCCCGCCGTTGCCGCTCAACGGCCGCACCATCATCAACAGCGACCAGATTCTGGCCATGCCGGAGATCCCCAAGACGCTGATCGTGGTGGGCGGCGGCGTCATCGGCGTGGAATACGCCTGCATGTTCGCCATCCTGGGCGTGCGCGTGATCCTGGTGGAGAAGCGCCCGCGCCTGCTGGAATTCGCCGACCAGGAGATCGTCGAGGCGCTTTCCTACCACCTGCGCGACCACCGCGTCACCATGCGGCTGAACGAGGAGGTGGCCAGCGTCGAGGAGACCGCCGACGGCGGCGTGGTGGCCAACCTGAAAAGCAACAAGCGCATCTCCGGCGACGCGCTGCTCTACGCCGTGGGCCGGCAGGGCAACGTGGACGAGCTGAACCTGGCCGCCGCCGGCCTGGAGGCCGACAACCGCGGCCGCATCGCCGTGGATGCCGAATACCGCACCAAGGTCCCGAACATTTTCGCCGTGGGCGACGTGATCGGCTTCCCCAGCCTGGCTTCGGTTTCCATGGAGCAGGGCCGCATCGCCGCCGCCAACGCCTTCGGGCTGAAGATCCACTCCAATCCGGCCACCTATCCCGTACGGCATTTACACCATTCCCGAAATTTCCTTCATCGGCAAGAACGAAGAGCAGTTGACCGACGAAGACGTGCCCTACGAAGTGGGCGTCTCCTACTATCGCGAAACCGCGCGCGGCCAGATCCGCGGCGACACCACCGGCCGGCTGAAGCTGATCTTCCACCGCGAAACGCGCGAAATTCTGGGCGTGCACATCATCGGCGAGGGCGCTTCCGAGCTGCTCCACATCGGCCAGGCCGTGATGATCCTGAAGGGCAACGTGGATTACTTCGTGGACACCGTTTTCAACTATCCCACGCTGGCCGAATGCTACAAGCAGGCGGCGTTCAACGGCATCAACAAGCTGCATGCGCGGCTGTTAGGAGAGCACGACATGGCGCGCAGCATCGGAGTACTGGCCACCCGTTATATCTGGGCGGGCGTGGTGGAGGATTCCACTCTCGGCGCCGTGCTGATGTATCCCGAGCCCGGCGAGCGAGCAGCTCGATCTGAAATCGCTCCCGGCCGAGGAAATCATCGCGCCGATATCTGCAGCCACATCGAGGTTCTGCGGCGGGAGGGACCCGATCGATTCGGTGGGCGCCGGCTTCCCCGGCATCATCCGCCGCGGCGTGATCGAGGAGTCGCCCAATCTCGGCCAGCTCAAAGGACTGCGACATGCGGCAACCGGCTCGCGCGCCGCCCTGCGCGCCGATGGGATCTGGATGTTCCCGTGGCGGTCATGAACGATGCCGATGCCCTGGCCGCCGGCATGGCCGTGACGCGCGGCGCGCTCGAACCGCTCATCCGCGTCTGGTATCTGGGCGATGGCATCGGCTTCGGCCGCTATCCCGCACGGCGACGGCGTCTGGGAAGCCGGCCACTCGGTGGTCACGCTCGACCCCAAGGAGCGCTTCTGCGGCTGCGGCGGGCAGTGGGCCACCTGGAAGGCATCATGGGCAACCGCGCCATGCGCCTGCGCTTCCTCGACATGGAGCCGGAAGAGGTTTTCGCCGCCGCCCGTCAGGGCGACGCGCGCGCCGCCGATTTCGTCAAGCTGTGGCATCGCGCCCTGGCCGCCGCCACCGCCACCAGCGTCCACATCGACGGCCCCGGCCGCTTCTACATCGCCGGCCCGAACGCCGATTTCGTGGATCTCAACACTGCTCAACCTCTACCTCCAGGACATGGTCAAAATGACCCCCCTGCAAGGCACCTTTTTCGAAATCGTCCCCACCAGCCAGGACCTGGCCCTCATCGGCGCCGCCATCACCAGCCGGAAGTAACCGGTCGGCGACCCGCGAGGGTCGCCAGTGCGGGCGCAAACTCGGGACCTTCACCGACCCGAACAAGCGCCCCGAGTCGCCACTTTCCGGAAACGGCGTTTCACAGCGCCGTGGCCCAGTTTCCGAGTGGTGCCGAGCGTATCTTCGGGGCGTTTCGGCATCATTTTAGGACCCCGGCACGCCTCAGTTTACCCGTTCCTGCCGGCTCCTCAGAATTAAAATACTGGGTATGGATCGACTCAGCGCTTTCGTTTCAGCCTGCTTCGGGTTGGCTGCGTGTGGTGCACTGGCCGCATGCAGCCAGCAGATCTCGGCAGGTGAAGCCGCTGCTTATTTCGTGAACCCGAGGGACGGAGTACGGCTATCGGGAACGCTGGTGACGCCCGAAGGGCCCGGACCGTTTCCGGCGGTCCTTCTTGTGCACGGTTCCGGGCCGCACACAAGGGATATGGTCTTCGGGCGCCATCGCTGGTTCGCCAAAATGGCCGATCACCTTGCCCAACGCGGCATCGCCTCGTTACGCTACGACAAGCGTGGTTGCGGCTTATCGGGTGGCCGGTATGAACCTTGGGACCTCGATTCCTTAGCTGAAGATGCCCTGGCCGGCATCTCGTGGCTGGCAAAACACCCACGAATCGACTCCGCGCAAGTGGGAGCTCTCGGGATCAGCGAAGGCGGCCTTATCGTCCCCGACATGGCTGTGAGATCCGCCTCTGTTCGGTTTGCGGTTCTGATGGCCGCACCAGGTGTTTGGGGCAAGGACTTCGTGGTCTCATCCAGCATGGCACTTGCGCGTGCGAGTGGCCACCAGGTCGAACCTCTCGGCCCGTTGTATGACCGCTTCTGGCCGCTGTTCATTAAACCGGATCTGACAGCTAGCGAGGAGGCGGAAACGAGGCAACTCCTGGAAGCGATTGCAGGCTACATGGATCCCGAGTCCCGGCCCCTGCTGAATATGAACGATGCGGGAGCGTTTCTAGCAGCGTTCCGCTCGCCCAAATCGCTCGCCGCTATGAAGCGTGACCCCCGCTCCATGCTTCGCCGAGTACATTGCCCCGTGCTGGCTCTAAATGGCAGCTTGGATACCCAAATACCGGCGCAGGAGAATCTCACGGCAATATCCCGCGCTCTGCGTGAAGGCGGGAACCGCAATTACGTCGTAAAGGAACTCGACGGTCTAAATCACGTTTTTCAGCGCTGCCGGACTGGTCTGCCATCCGAGTACCTGAAGATCGAGGAAACCATTGCGCCTGTTGCGTTGGAGGCCGTTTCTTCTTGGATACTGAGCGTGACCGGCCGATCCGGCGGAGACGGATCATAAATTGGTCGATGCAGCAGTGACTGTACACGGTGGCTGCATTTTCGGGTTCTGAGACTATCGTCGGCCACCCGGAAGTTGTCCACGCGGCCCTAAAGTTACTGGAAACCGCCCAGCCACCGAGAGATCCCAGCGAAGCCTCCGTGCCCTACGCTACCGCCATCGCCCACGTCCCTTTCGTTCTGACCTCCCGCACCCCTCCCAGCGCCGTTCTCACCTGCTCCACTTCCCGCTCCTCGAACCCGCTGGCCAGCAGTACCCCTCCCGCCCGCCGCGCCCGCAGCAGATCCGGCGCCAGTCTCGCAATCGCTTCCGGACTGATATTCGCCACCACCACGTCCGCCACGCCATCCGCCACGGCGTCCGCCGATCCCACGAACCTCGCCAGGGCAGGGAATTGCCCTCCTGCGATCTCGACCGCGTCCGCATCCGTGTCGCAGGCGTATACCCGCCGCGCCCCCAGAAGTGCCGCCGCCCGCGCCAGAATTCCCGATCCCGTCCCCACGTCCAGAACGTCCATTCCCGGCCGCATATAGCGCTCCAGCGCTTCCAGGCACAGCCGCGTCGTTTCATGCACGCCCGTGCCGAATGCCATCCCCGGATTCACCACCATGCGGAACCGCCCCGCCGGAGCGGGATCGTCGCGCCATTCCGGCACCAGGAAAAATCGCTCCCCCACCTCCATCGGCTGCAGCAGGTCCCGTGCCTCTTCCACCCAATCCCGATCCTCCTCCTGCCGCGGGTCCGCGCCGGGATAGCTGTCGAGCAGCGCCCGCCGGTCGGTTCCATCCTCGAAAAACGCCCGCACCCGGCTCTCCCCCATTTCCACAATCCCCGCCACGCCCCGTTCCCACAGATCCGCGATCACCAGTTCGCGCTCTTCCGGCGATACTTCAATCTCGATGGAATACACAAGCCCATTGTCACACTGGGCCGCAGGCCCATAGAGACAAGCCGCAGCCTTGTACTACGCAAGGCGGCGTGGACGGTTCCGCCGCCTCGCCCCTGCCCTCGAAATCGAACCGTAGAGCAAGCTTTCAGCTTGCCATGCCGGCTTTCGAGCCGGCATACCGGCTGGCGTGGGAATGCCGGCATGGCCGCCTGAAAGGCGGCGCTACGGGACAAGCCGGGGTGGTTTTCGACGCTGACATGCAGGCCGCGTCAAAAGCCCCCTCCGATTTGTGCTACGTTATTTCTTTCACACGAGAAACTGGAGGATGCATGGAGGCCTTGGGCCTGATTGAAACAAAAGGTTTGGTAGGCGCCATCGAAGCCGCCGACGCCATGGTGAAAACCGCCAACGTGGTGCTCACCGGCAAGGAGTACGTCGGCGCGGGCCTGGTCTGCGTCATGGTCCGCGGCGATGTCGGCGCGGTTAAGGCCGCCACCGATGCTGGCGCCGCCGCGGCCCGGCGTGTCGGCGAACTGGTCGCGGTCCACGTCATTCCGCGCCCTCACGAAGAAGTGGAGAAGGTCATCCCCACGGGTGGTCTCAAAAAAACTAACGGCTGATGTTGGAGGATAAAGACCTCCTGTCCATCCAGGAGGTCCGCACCAAGGTTGATAAGGCGTATGCCGCCTGGCTGAAGTACCGCGATTTCTCCCAGGAGCAGGTGGACGCGGTGGTCGAGCGCATGGCCGCCGCCGCCCGCGCCCATGCCCGCCGCCTGGCCGATCTGGCTGTCGAAGAAACCGGCTACGGCAAGGCCGAAGATAAGTACATCAAGAATCTGCTCTGCGCCGATTGGCTTCCGCGCCGCATGCGCGGCATCAAGACCATCGGCATCCTGCGCGAGATCCCCGCAGAGAAAATCGTCGAAATCGGCGTCCCGGTCGGCTTGGTTGCGGCCATCCTCCCCACCACCAATCCCACTTCCACCGCCATTTTTAAATCGCTGATCTCCCTGAAGGCCGGCAACGGCATCGTGATCAGCCCCCATCCCCGCGCCCACCGCTGCACTTGCGAAACCGCAGCCGTGCTCCGCGGCGCTGCGCGCGAAGCCGGCGCTCCCGAAGACATCATCCAGTGCGTGGATATCGCCACGCTCGAAGGCACCAACGCGCTCATGCGCCACGAGCGCATCGGCGTCATCCTTTCTACCGGCGGCCACGGCATCGTCAAGGCGGCCTATTCCAGCGGAAAGCCCGCATTCGGCGTCGGCCCCGGCAACGTCCCTGTCCTCATCGACACTTCCGCCGACCTTGACGATGCCATCCCCAAAATTGTCCTGGGCAAATCGTTCGACTACGGTACCGTCTGCTCCTCCGAGCAGGCCATCGTCGCCGAATCCGGCCTGCGCGACCGCATCCTGGCCCTCCTCAAATCCCAGAAGGCTTTCCTCTGCAATGAAGCGCAGACAGCCTCGCTGGCCAAACTGCTGATTCTTCCCAATTGGACCGTGAACCCGCAGTGCGTCGGCCAGGCGCCCACCAAAATTGCGCAGATGGCCGGGTTTGAAGTCCCGCCCGATACCTCCATCCTCTGCTGCGAGATCACCGGCGTCGGCAAACAATATCCGCTCTCGGCCGAAAAATTATCCCCGGTGCTCTCCCTGTACTTCGTGCCGGATTTCAACGCGGCGGCCGATACCTGTTTCGCCCTCCTCAAGTTCGGCGGCGCCGGCCACACCGCCTGCATCTACTCCCAGAACGACGCCCGCACGCGCGAATACGCCCTGCGCATGCCCGCCAATCGCATCCTGGTGAATACGCCTTCGCCCCAGGGTTCCACCGGCATCACCACCAACATCTACCCCTCCATGACGCTCGGCTGCGGCGCCGTAGCGGGCAACAGCACGTCGGACAACGTCGGCCCACTCCACCTGATCAACATCAAGCGCCTGGCGTACGTGGTGCGCAAGCCGGAAGAAGCTTTCGAAATGCCGCTCGATTATCACGCCGCCCCGCTGGCCGCCGCCTCCGCGCCTCCTTCCATCGACCGCGCCACCGTGATTTCCGCAGTCGAGCGCTATCTTGCCTCCCGCGGTATTGCCGTCAGCGCCTCTGCCGCCGCCCCGTCCTGCTCCTGCTCGCAGCCGGCCGCGCAGGCGGAGCCTGCCGCTGCGTCCGCCGCGTCTGCCGTCCTCTCCAACGTGGCCGCCGACGTCGTCGACAAATTCCTCTCCACCCGCGCCCGCAGCGGCTACAGTTGACTGGCCGCACCGGAGCCGGCGCCGGCCCCTGCACCGGAAGCGTCCCCGGCTGCTGGCCCCCGGCCCCCGACCCCCGACCCCGTCGATTTCGTCTGCGAAGCCGACGTCCGCTCCGCCCAGCGCGAAGGACGGAAAATTTACATCGGGCCCAAAGCAATTGTGACGCCGGCGGCCCGCGATCTGGCTGGACGCTCTGATATCCTGGTCCTTACCGAATCGCTACCGGTTTCCGCGCAAAGCTGATTTTTGAAGCAGGCGATCGCTGGGGCCGCCTGGTAAAGGCAACATCTGTGGATCTGAATCTCGATACCCTGAAACGCGAAATTCTCGAATTTCTGGCCGCCGCCGGTTTCGCCGTATTCCGCGGCACGCCCGGAGGGCTGGAAGGTCTTCCCATGCTTCTTTGGGATAGCGAAAACTATCCCGACTACCAGATGTTTCTCGAGGTCGCGCAAAAAGCCGGCGTGAAAATCGTGGTCTTCGCCAGCCGCGAACTGGCCTCCACCGACATCGATGAGCTCCTGGAGCAGCTCGAAGAATGCGACCTCGATCGCGACGAGCAGCGCGATTACCAGTCCCGCCTTCGCGCTCTCCGCAAATATGAGGGCGTCACCTGTTCCATCGAGCTGGCCTTCGATTTGGATGCCCGCCTTTACGTCTACGAAGCACAGCCGGATTGGTACAACGAATTCCTTGAGTTGGAAGACGACATCGGCATGCACCTGACAAGCGAAGATCTCGACGAAGGCGATTCGCTGGGCGGTTATTTCTCCAAGAACTGACCCATGCCCTCCCGCTGGGTCCTTCCGCCGGATGGGGCAGGCGCAGCCGGGCCCGATGCCGCAGGCGGTTTCGCCTGCCAAAGCTCCGTCTCATCCCTGGCCGCCGCTCTAGGCCTGACGCTGCCCGCCGCCGCCGTTCTGGTCCGCCGCGGCCTGGCGGACCCGGAGGCCGCCCGCCGCTTCCTCCATCCTTCATTCGCCGATTTCCACGATGCCTTCCTCATGCGTGGGATGAAGGAAGCCGCCGCGCGCCTGCATGCCGCGGTGCGCGCCGGTGAAAAGATTCTTGTCTACGGGGACTATGACGCGGACGGCGTTACCTCCGTCACCATCCTGATCAAAGCCATCGAGCTCGCGGGCGGCGCCGCCTCCTATCACGTCCCCCATCGCCTCAAGGACGGCTACGGAATGCGCGAGGAGGTGGTGGACACCGCCGCGGCCGACGGCGTCGGGCTGATCGTCAGCGTGGATACCGGCATCCGCGCCGCCGTGGCGGTCGGGCGTGCCAACCAGCTCGGCATCGACGTGATCGTCACCGATCATCACCTGCCCGAAGCCGCGCTGCCGCCCGCGCTGGCCATCTTAAATCCGAACCAGCCCGGCTGTCCCTACCCCGAAAAAAATCTGTGCGGCGCCGGCGTGGCGTTCAAACTGGCGCAGGCCCTGTTCATGCGGCAGGGCTGGCCTGAAGTCGAAGCTGCGCCGCCTGGCGGAATCGTTCCTCAAGCTGGCGGCCATCGCCACCGTGGCGGACGTGGTTCCGCTCACCGGCGAGAACCGCACCATCGTCGCCCTCGGCCTCGCCGGTCTGCGCGATGTTCGCAATCCGGGCCTGCGCGCGCTCCTCGATGTGGCGGGTTTCACCGGCGCCTCCACGCCCACCGCCGGCCAGGTCGCTTTCCGCATCGCGCCCCGCCTCAATGCCGCCGGCCGCATGGACAGCGCGCAATCCGCGGTAGAGCTTTTCCTGACGGCGGACGCCGCCCGCGCCCGCGATCTGGCGCGTCAGCTTCATGAGCAGAATGCCGGACGGCAGCAGATCGAATCGCAGGTGCGCGATCTCTGCGAACACGACGGCGCCGATACCTCCGCCGCGGCGCTGGTCTATTACGCGCCCGAGTGGCATCGCGGCGTGCTCGGCATCGTCGCCGGCAGGCATGGTCGAAAGCCTCCACCGGCCGGTGTTCGTGCTCGCGCAGAATCCGGAGGATGGGCTGGCGCAGGGCTCCGGCCGCAGCATCCCCGCCTTTCATCTGCTGGAAGCGCTCGAATCCATGGCGGATCTCTTGCTCAGGTTCGGCGGCCACAGCCACGCTGCGGGCGTCACCCTGGACCCGTCCCGAATCGACGAATTTCGCGCCCGCCTGCAGGCTTATGCCGCGGCACGGCTCAGGCCGGAGGATTTTGCACCGCGGCTGGCCATAGATGCCGTCCTGCCGCTTGCCGAACTCACCGAAGCCTCCATTCGCGATCTGTTCGCGCTCGCGCCCTTCGGCCGCGGCAACCCGGCGCCGGTCTTCGCCGCGCTGAATGTCGAATTGGCCGGACCGCCCGTCGTCTGGAAAGAAAAGCATTTGAAATTGATGGTGAGGCAAAAGAATCGCACGTTACTACTGAAGGCCTGGAATTTCGCCGCCCGTCGGGACGAATTTGCCGCTTCGGCCCGCCTGGATATAGCGTTCCAGATAGAGCAAGATGCGTACACCGCCTGGTCCGCGGTGCTCAAAGACGCGCGCGCCGCCGGGGCACGGGAAGCCGCGGCGTAAAGGACAGGGAAGGAATGCCGGCCTGCCGGTCTATCCCGCCGCCTGGGTTCGCACCGCGCGCGCATGTCCCACGCCGATGCCTTGCTCCCGCAGCATGTCCTGCATCGGCCGGGTGTAAATGTCCAGGTGCTTGCGCGAATACCGCAGCAGCCCCAGCCGCCGCAGGCGGTTCAGTTGGAACGTCACGATTTCCCGCGACGTGCCCACGTACTCGGCGATCGTGTGATGCGTCAGCGAACCGACGCGGACAGCGCCGTCGGCCATCGATGTGCCCAGGCTGTCGGCCAGTTGCATCAGGGCCAGCATCACCCGTTCCGGCGTTTTGTAAACCGCCATGCTCTCGATGCGGTCCTGCAGTTCGATGCACTGCCGCACCAGGTATTGGGAGAGTGCCAGGCCCAATCGAGGCTCGCGCTCGATCTGCGACTCGATTTCGGCGGTGCTCCACGACATCAGGGTGACGTTGTCCAGGGCGACCGCGCACTCCGTCCGCGTGGGTCCTCCGATTAGAGAGGCTTCGCCGAATAACCCTTCTGCGGGAACGATGCGGGCGACCATCTGACCGCCGTCTTCCGAGGTGTTCGTGATCTTCACCCGGCCCAGGATCACGACGTAGAGATGGTCTGACGGTTGTTGAGGGTCGTAGATCACGCGCCTCTTGGCAAATTCCTGTACGGGTTTTCGCGGTAAGTAGGTGAGCGGATCTTCATACGAAAACGCGGTCTCTCGAACCCTGTTCATGGCAGCCCTCTTTTTGCGGTAGTGTTTCTTCGCTCTCGAAGCGGTTCGGTGTACAGATTAGCGCTCTCTGGCAGGGGAGTACTATCCGGCAATTGACTTACGGGGAAAAGCCATGTACGATTGCTCACACAATCATGGCGGGATTTTCCCGCAGATGCGCCGGCGGCAGGCGTGATAAACTACGCTTTCGCCCCAACATTCCAGAATGCTGCTTGCCAGAGAATTTGTCGCCTACATCTCCCGTGAACTGGTCAAACGCCTGACACCCGGCACATTGAGACCCCCGCGCCCGAGCAGGTTGCGGAAAAGATATCCCAGGTCATCACCGAGGAACTGGCAGTCGAGGACCGCCTGAACGATGAGGTCCGCGATCTGCTCAGCCAGTACAGCGAGTACATGCGCCGTGAGGGCGTCAGCTACCAGGAGATGTTCCGCCGCATCAAGAACACGCTGATTTCCCAGCGCAAGGTGATCCGAGCCTCCGGCCGCGATACCGGCGACGCCATGAAGCTCTCGCGCGACAAGGTCACCGACATGTCGCACAAGCTGGTGGAGATGCTGCGCAAGAACCGCGAGCTGCGCCTGAAGAACAAGGATACCAACGCGGTCCGCCTGGAGATCGTCCGCGTCATGACCGATCTGCTGACGGCCGAGGAGAAGGTCGACCGCGCCGCGCGGCAGAAGATCCGCAGCCAGAAGCGCGAAATCCCCGAAGGCACCGAAGAGTGGGACCTGCTGCACCGCCGCTACTACTCCGAAGAGCTGAAAAAGCTCGGCATCGACCTCGGCAGGTAGGGCGGAGGATTTGACGCAGAGACGCTGAGCCGCAGAGACAGGCCCGGAGGCTATCATTTCTCAGCGTCTCCTGCGTCAAAAAACTCTGCCTCCGCGTCCCCATCTCACTTCACAATCTCCACCGGCCTGAACTTCTTCAGCACGTCGCCGATCTTCGATGCGTCTCCCACCACCACGATGGCGTCGTCGGCCGGCGCTATATACCTGCTCCGCCGCCGCTTGGATCTGCGCCGGCTCCACCGCGCGCACGCGCGTCACGTAGGTTTCCAGGAAGCTATTGGGCAGGCCCAGCGTTGTTCATGTTGTTGAGCTGCGCGACCACGCCCTCCTGCGTCTCCAGCCGAAGCAGGTAGAGGCCGGCGAGGCGATTCTGGATGGCGTGCAACTCGTCAGCCGGAGCGGGCGCAGCCGCCATGCCGTCCAGTTCGGCCAGCACGGCCTTCAGCGCCGGCTCCAGCACTTCGTTGCGCACCTCCGTCACCGCTTGGAAATTCGCCGCACTCGCGGGTGGTGTCGTATTCGCTGTGGGCATCGTACGCGAAGCCATCTTTTTCGCGAATGTTGCGGAACATGCGCGAGTTGGTGCCGTTGCCCAGGATGGCGTTTCCCACCATCAGCGGAAAGTAATCGGGGCTAGGTCCGCGTGGGCGCGAGCCGGCCCGCGTGGATATCGGCCTGCACCGAGCCGGGCCGGTCCACCAGCACGATCTGCCGTTTGGGCGCCGGAAAATTCATCTTCGGCCGCCGGCGGCAGCGGCTTCCGCTGCCAGATCCCGAACGGCTGTCTCGACGGTCTTGCGCACTGCGCTCGCCGCCGGCAGTTTGCCCACCAGCAGCAGAGTCGCATTGTTCGGCGCCAGGTAGGCATCGCGGAAACGCGCCAGCGACGGCACGTCCAGTTTTGCCAATGGAAGCTTCCGTCGGGGCGATATGGGCGTACGGCGACTGTCCGTAGAGCACGGAAGCCATCTTCTCGCCGGCCAGGAAGCCGGGTCGGAGCGCTCGGCGCGCAGGCTCTGCACGCGGTTCTGCTTGTAAAGATCCACTTCCGATTGCGGGAAAGTGGCGTTCCGCGCCAGGTCCGCCATCAGCGCCAGCAGCCGCGGCAGGTGTCTCGGACAGCGCATCGCCGGAAAGCGTCAGCGCATCCGGCCCGGCGCTCCCCTCGATCGATCCGCCCAGGCTGTCGATTTCGTCGGAGATCTGGCGCGACGTGCGCGTCTTGGTGCCTTCTTCGAGCAGAGCTGCCACCGCCGCCGCCAGCCCCGGCACATCCGGCGGATCGAATTTCAAGCCCGCCTGGAAATTCAGCCGCGCCGTCACCAGCGGGAAACGCGAGTCCTCCACCAGCACGATCCGCATGCCGTTGGGCAGCGACGATTCCGCCACCGGCGGCAGCTTGTAGGAGGGCACCGGCGGCGTCTGCGGCGGCTTGGTGCGGTCCACCGTCTGCGCCGATACCGTGTACGCCAACAGAGCCGCGACCGTAACGGAGCGGTACGCGATCTCTCAGACTTCTCATTTCGCCTCCTTGGGCGCGCGGTTGAATCTCCAGCACCGCCCGCTGCTCGCGCGGTCAGATATTTCTTCGCGGCCGCCTGCATCTGCGCCGGCGTCACCGCCAGCATGGCGTCCAGTTCCGTGTTGATCAATTCCGGGTTGCCGTCCACAATCGTGTACTGCGCCAGCGCGCGCGCCCGGCTCAGGGAGCTCTCCAGGTCCTTCAGCCGCTGCCGCCCGAAGCTGCGCCTTGATTCGCTCGAATTCCTTCGCGTCCACCGGCTGATTCTGCAGCCTCGCAATCTCCTCCTGCGCCTGGCCGACGATCTCCTGCGGCTGAAACTTCGGGTTGTAAAGCAGGAACAGCGCGTAATCCTCCGGGATCGCGGTAATCGAGCGACCCCGCGAAAGGCCAGCCCAGCGAAGCCTCATACTGAATCACCGACTTCTTCCCCTTCACCAGGTCCTGCCGGATGCGCGAGCTGTCTCCCACGGTGAGAATGGCGTCGATCACGTTAATCGCGTAGTAATCCGCCGAGCGCCGCTTCGGTCCCGGATAGCCGATCACCACCGCCGGCACCTGCGCCAGCGGATCCTTGTAGGTCTCGGTGCGCACCGCAAAACCCGCCGGTTCGCTCAGATCCGGCCGCTTGGGCGCGGGCTGCGAGGGGATATCGCCGAAATAGGTTTCGATCAGCTTCTTCGCCTCCGCGCTCTGAATGTCTCCCACAATCACCAGCGCCGCATTATTGGGCGCGTAATAGGTCTTGAAGAATTTGGAGACGTCCGCCACCGTGGCTGCGTTCAGGTCGTCGAACGAGCCGATCAGCGAATGCGAGCTCTGCCAGTTGCGGTACATCAGCGTCGGCCATACGTCCACGATGGCCGTGGAATACGGCTGGTTGTCGAAGCTCAGCCGCCGCTCCTGCTTCACCGCTTCCTTCTGGTTTTTCAGGTTCTCATCGTTGATGGCGAGGCTGCGCATGCGGTCGGATTCCAGCCACAGCGCCGTGGCCAGCTTGTTGGAGGGCAGCACTTCGAAGTAGTCCGTGAAATCGGGGTGGGTCGATCCGTTCATGTTCCCGCCGTTCGATTCCACGGTGGCGAAATGCGCGCCCTTGGGCACGTTCGCGGAGCCTTCGAACATCATGTGCTCGAACAGGTGGGCGAATCCCGTGCGCCCCTTCTCCTCCGAGCGCGCGCCCACGTTGTAGATCATGTACACGCTCACCACCGGCACCGCGTTGTCCCGCGACAGGACCACGCGCAAACCATTGGCAAGCTGGTAATGCTCCACGGGTATGGCCACTTCGGCGCCCATTGCCACCCAAGCGCCGCACACAAGCAGGCACAATCCGGCAAATCTTCGCATGATTTCCATAGGATACCGTGGCAGTAGGGCAGCCGTTTTCGCCTGCCCTGCAATCGCCCGCCCGGCCGTGGCGCAAGCCTCCCAGCCGGCATTCCCGCGGGCGCCGGATACAACCCCGGCCGTCCCTACCGCCGCGCCGTAAGCTCCGCCGTCGCCGCCGCCAGCCCTGCCGACGTAGCGCTCACGCGAATCGCGCCCGCCTGCCCGCGGTTGCCTCGCACAATCAGTAGGGCCAGCCCGCTGAACGCCTTGCGGTGGTCCGCCTGGAACGATTCGGTGGTTGCCGCGTTACCGTTATCCACGGCCCGGATCGCCCCCGCACCCGTCACCCGGAACTGGATCAGGTTGTCCGCCGACGGGCACAAATTGCCGTCTTTGTCTTCAACCCGCACCTGCACGAACGAAAGATCCTCGCCATCCGCCGCGATCGCCGCGCGGTCCGCCACCAGCCGGATCTTGGCCGGCGCGCCGGCCGTGTGCACTTCGTCCACCGCCACCTGCCGTCCATCCCGATAGGCCACCGCCTTCAGCACGCCCGGCGCATACGGCACCTGCCAGAGCATTCTGTACTTAGTCAGAAATTTCTTGCTCAGGCTGGTATTCATCCCCACTGGAATCTCCACCTGCCTGGCCGAACCGCTTCTTCCGCCCCAGCGATTTGCCGTTCACGAATAACTCGGCCTCATCGCTGTTGGTGTACACCATGACCGGAATATTCTGGCCTTCGCGCCCCGCCCAGTTCCAGTGTGGCAGCACGTGCACCATCGGCTTGGTCGTCCACTCGCTCTGGTACAGGTAATAACGGTCCTTGGGGAATCCGGCCAGATCGACGATGCCGAAATACGAGCTGCGCGCCGGCCAGTCGGTCTTGGCCGCGGCTGCGTTGTTGAAATACGGGCGTCGGTTCGCCGATATAATCGAACCCCGTCCAGACGAATTCGCCGAGCACGTTGGGCAGCTTGTCCTGCACCGTGAATTCCGGGTCCGGGCAGTAAGCCCATGGCGGCGCGATGATGTCGTAGCTCGAAATCTGCAGCGACGGGTCTTTCTCGTATTTCACCAGCGGCAGATGGTATACGCCGCGGGAACTCACGCAGGAGGCCGTCTCCGAGCCATAGAAAATCCAGTCCGGATGCGCCTTCTGGAACTGCTCGTATTGGCCCGGCCGGTAATTCACGCCGAACAGGTCCACGTTCGCGGCCAGCCCGTTCTTGATCGCCTGCTCCGGGTTGTTGAATGCCGAAGTGGTGGGCCGCGTCGGGTCCTCCTGGTGGAAGAACCCGGTCAGCCGCTTCGCCATGGCGCCGCCATCCGGCTTGCTCTGCTCCGGAATCTCGTTGCCGATGCTCCACATGATCACGCTCGGATGGTTGCGATCCCGATGCACCATGTCGCGCACGTCGCGCTCGCTCCATTCGTCGAAATACTTGGCGTACCCGTTCGGCACCTTGGGGATGCGCCACATGTCGAACGATTCGTCCATCACCACCAGCCCCATCCGGTCGCAGGCTTCCAGCAGCTCCGGCGCCGGCGGGTTGTGGCTGGTGCGGATGGCATTCACGCCCGCCCCTTTCATGATCTCCAGTTGCCGCTCGATGGCGCGGCGGTTGACCGCCGATCCCAGCGCGCCCAAATCGCTGTGCAGGCACACGCCGTGGATCTTCCGGTATCTCCCGTTCAGCAGGAAGCCCTTCTGTTTATCGAAAACCACGGTGCGGATGCCGAACGGCGTGGTGTAGCGGTCCACCACGCGATTCCCCTGCAGCACTTCGCTCGCGACCGTGTACAGATATGGCCGGTCCATATCCCATCGTTCCGGCCGCGCCACCGTCAAACGGGCTGTGATCGTCTCCGTCGCTCCAGCACTCGCCTCGATCGGGTTCTCCTGCCGCGCGACCTCTTTGCCCGCCGTATCCAGGATGGTCGTCCGCAGCACCATGCCCTTGGTGGCCGCGTTCTCGCGCGTGCGGACTTCCGTTTTCACCTGCACCGCGGCCTGCTCATCGGAGACCTGCGGCGTGGTCACGTAAGTGCCCCAGCGCGCCACGTGCACCGGTCCGGTGATATCCAGCCAGACGTTCCGGTAAATCCCCGCGCCCGGATACCAGCGGGAGGAATGGTCCTCCGGCGTCAGCCTCACCGCCAGCACGTTCTCCGCGCCGCCGAACTTCAGATACGGCGTCAGGTCAACGGAGAAACCGATGTAGCCATAGGGCCGCCCACCCAGTTCCTGCCCGTTCAGCCACACTTTCGAGTTGGCCATGGCGCCGTCGAATTCGAGCGTCAGGTAGCGGCCCTTCAGCGAATCCGCCACCGTGAAATGCCTGCGGTACCAGCCGGTGCCGAAAATCGGCAGCGCGCCGGTGTGCGGGTTCGCCTTGGGATCGAACGGTCCTTCGATAGCCCAATCGTGCGGCAGATCGAGCCTGCGCCAGGAGGAATCCTGGAACGCCGGCGTTTCCGCGCCCGGCGCCTCGCCTTTGAAGAACCGCCAGGACTCGTCAAAACTCTGCCGGCGCGCGCCGGAAGAGCGAACGGCGCTCACGCCCGAATCCGCGCCATACGCAACCAACGGCAACAGCGCGGCGAAAACTGCCATGCGAAGCATAAGCACCATGGTAAGCCAGCGCGCGCCCGTGCAGTGAGGCTCCCAACTTGCCCATGTGCCGCAGGCACAAGCGTGCCTTTGCAGGACAGCCCTTTTGGGCTGTCATGCCCACCGCGGCCGCGTTGAAGCGCCGCCCTACCGCACGAAGCGATACAGCTCGAACGTTGGCCGCCCGAAGCTGTCCGCAATCAGGCCGACGTCCTCCCGCCGGTAACCGGCGCCGGCGGCGAATTGAGCCAGGCTGGCGGCATGGCCCTGGAAAACCTCGAGCGCCCTAATGCGGCCTACGAACAGGTGGCCGGGGCCGAACGCCGACGCTGCCGGCATGCCGAAAGCGGTGTCGTTCAGCGGCAGTCGGCCGCGCCCGATGATGCGCAGCCCCTCTTCGATGCCCCAATCCACGGTGTAAACCGTGTCGCTGCGCGACGCCTGCAAACGGGCAGCCAGCGGAACAACGGCATCGCTCCAGGACACCGAGGCGCCGTTGCGCTCCATCTTGGCGAAATACTCGTCCATTACCAGAAGGTTGCTGACGGCCAGCACGGCCACCACAGCCACCAGCGCCGGCGCGCCCGCCCGTCCCAGGCGCCGCGAGGCTCCGGCGAAGGAGACGGCAATGATCGACGCCGGCAGCGGCCAAAGCAGGATGGTGTGATGCACGCTGCCCCCGGTGTTGGCGGTGAGCGCCATCTGCACCCAGGCTACGGCCCCAGCGATCACGCAAAACGCCACCGTCCGCCGGCCCACCCGCCCGGAAAACGGCGCCACCAGCAGCGCCAAAACCAGCGCGTACAGCATCAAGCTGTGCCGCGGGTCGCCGGACGCTCTGTGCCAGCCCGGTGGCCGCCCGTTCGATGGTATTGGCGGGCGCATGCGGCCGCGGCGTCTGCCAGTCCTCTTCCGTGAGATATCCGAACAGCCCCTGCCCGTTCACCGTGTTCCACAGCATGGCGGCTTTATAGCCAATCGCCCCGGGGTCGCGCTTCACATTGCCGGTGAACGTGGAGGCGTGCGTCTTCACGTTGAAAATCACCAGCGGGAGCGCGCCCAGAAAAAGCCATAGCGCTGCCGTGCCGATGCGCCGCCGCGTCGCCAGCCTGACAATGGGCCTCCAGCAGACCGTGGCGGCAGCTACCGCCATGCCCGAGATCATCCACACTGCCAGGGCTTTATCCCACATGGCAAGGCCAATTAAAAGGCAGCCGCCAGCCAGCCATCGCTCCGCGCCCGGCCGCTTGGGTTCCTGGGCGAAGCCGACGATCAGAAACGCGCTGCCGATGAGCAGCAGGTGCTGCAGCACTACCGGACCCCAATCGAAGCAGGAGGTGAGCAGGTAAAGCGAATCGGTGGCCAGCAGCGCGGCGCCCGCCAGGCCCGCGCCGTTGCCCGCCAGGCGGCGCAGCAGAAGGTAAAAGAGCCAGATACTCGCCGCGCCGGCGACCAGCATCGGCTCACGCAGCGACCACAGGCCCGGCCGGAAAATCCGGAACACCGGCACATACAGCAAAGTCTTAAGCGTGCCGATATAACTCATGATCATGAGCGCCACGTGGGAATGGCCGAAGCGGATAGCGTATTGCCAGGACTTCGGCCGCAGCAGCGGCCCGGCGAAGATCGCCTCATCGGCTTCCACGCCCAGCAAAGGCACGAAGAATTGCCCGGCCGCCCAAAAGAACAGGCAGGCCAGAATCGCCAGGTGACGAATGCAATCGGGAGCGCAACCCTAGAGCCTAGCAGGGCACGGGAAAATTCGCCAGAGGGCAGCGCGTTCAGACACGGTGTCTTCAATTTGAAAATGATGATCTTTAGAATCAGGAGGATGCGATATGGTGGGCCGGACAGCGGTGTCCGGCCCACGGCCCTCAGTCTGCGAATTTGAACTTAGAAGAACAGTTTCATGGCCATCTGGATAATGCGCGGGCTGCCGAATGCCGTCACCAGGCCGAAGGTGCTGCTGGTGATGCTCGATGTCGGGTTGTTCCAGTTGGCGTGGTTCAGGAGATTGAAAAAGTCGGAGCGGTATTCGAGCTTGAAACGCTCGTTCAGGGAGAACCGCCGGCTGACGGCCATGTCCCATTGAATCTGGCCCGGGCCATAAACGGAGTTGCGGCCCAGGTTGCCGAACTGGCCGGTCGAGGTGGAGCAACTGGGCGACAGGGCCGTGTTTCCGTAGCACGCGAAAGCGTCCGGGTTGAACCACATGGGGGCAATGCCGCCCTGTGTGACCGTGTGAACCGCACCCGGCAGGATCACTTCCGGACGGTCCTGCAGTTGCCCGCTGAGGGAAATATCCTTGCCGCCGTCGGTGATTTGGATCGGGTTGCCGGTGTTGAAGCTGATGATCGGCGAGACCTGCCACTCCCTGGTCAGGCGCTGGACGAAGGGACTGCCGACGCCCGGGCTCACCGCCACCAGCGTGGCGACGAACACCTGCCGGTGGTCATAGCCGCAGTTGCCGCGCTCGCCCTCGGCGCGGTTGAGCGGATTCTGATAGACAGTGCCCGCCAATTCACCGGCGAAATCCCAGGAGCTGACGCAATGGCTCCAGGTGTAGTTGGTTCGCGCGGTGTAATGCCGGGCGAACTGGTGCTGGGCGGAAACGAACAGGGCGTGATATTCGGAGTTGCCGCCGGGATCGGTCTGCTGGATTTCGCCGTAATACTGCCCGAGCGTGGGGTTGGTCAGGTAGGTCAGGCGCCGCTGGTTGGTGTTGGACGTGGTGGCGCCGGCGATCGGCATGGCGTAGTTGACGTCCGTCGATCCCCAGATATCCCGTCCGGCGTTGCCCAGGTAATTCGCCTGCACCAGCCAGTTGCCGCAATCTGCCGCTGGTAGCTGAGGTTCCACTGCATCATGTAAGTGACTGGCAGGTTGGGCGGAATGGTGATGTAGGTGCCCGGCGTGGGGAACACGGCGGCGCCGGGGAACGGATCGCCGGTTTTGCCGTTCAAAGTGTACCCGTTGAACGGATTGGAGAACAGGTCGGTGCCCACTCCAAACTCGTTGCTGTTGATGGTGAGCGAGGAGACGTAAGGCGAGTTGGTGGTCCAGCGCTCGGGGTAGAACAGCTCGGTGGTGTCGTGCATCAGCACGAAGCCGGCGCGGATGGTCTGCTTGCCGTCGCCCTTGGGATCCCAAACCAGGCCAAGCCGCGGCGAGAACGTCGCCCAATGGGAGGCGGTGAAAGCCTTGCCGTAAGGATCCTGCGCGGTGTCGCCGGAGAAGATCAGACCCGGCCGGCGCCGTGGGATACTCCGAGCTGTGCCAACTCTGGAGGAACAGCGGCCAACTGAACTGGTTGCCGCGGCCGTATTTGTCGTAGGCCGGCACGCGACGGCTCCCAGCGCACACCGTAGTTGATGCTGAAGTGCTGGGTGACGTTGAAGGAATCCTGCGCGTAGGCGGCCATGGCCGTCTGGCGGAGGTAATCGGAAATCACGTTGCCGTCGGTCAGGCCGGAGAACTGGCCGGTCAGCAGGTCCGCCAGTCCGTCGCCGGTGTAAGTGCCGTTGAAGGTGAACTGCCCGTTGGCCTGCTGGTAGTTGTAGGAGTTGAACTGGTCCTTGCGGCCGTCGAAGCCGAAGGCGAACTGATGCTTGCCGCGGATCAGGGTGAAGTCGTCGGCCAGCTGGTAGGTGTTGATGTCGAAGTTCGCCAGGGCGCAGGTGCCGCAGCCGACGTCGAATCCGCCTCCCGAGTAACTGCTGACGGTGAGCTGCGTGTAGTTCGGGAGCGTTGATGAACATATTCACGCCCAGAGTCCGCCGGGCTGAACAGGTTGGAAGGGGCCGAGCGGTTGTCGCGCCGCCGGTCGAAGGTGGCGTGGAAGGAGTTGACGGCGTTGGGGCTGAAGGTGTACGTTTCGCCGATGGTCATGGTCTGGGAGCGGTCCTGGTTAGCCGGCGCCGCCAGGTGGTGAGGGCATTGTGGTCGTCGAAGAGCGACCTCGCCATAGTAATCGTAAATGTAGTAGCGGCCGTAGAAGATGTTCTTGGAGCTGATGTTGTAATCGATGCGGCCAATCCACTGGTCGTCGGGGTTGTTGGCCAGGATAGCCGTAGATGTAATTTCCGCAGGGGTTTGTGGAGATCGGGAAGTAAGTGGAGGCCAGCTTGAGGCCCGCCGGGTCAAAGGTGGAGACGGGAATCTGGTTGTTGGGGTAAGGGATGCCGCTGGGGATTCTTCAACGTCCTGCGCCGTAGACAGGCAGCCGCCGTTGGACTTTGGCGCCGTCCAGCATGCTGAAGTCGCCCGCGAGGGTCGCGGCGGTGGGAACGTAGGCGGTGTTGTCGGCCGGGTCGCTGCGCTGCCGGGTGCCCTGATAGCCGCCGAAGAAGAACAGCTTGTCCTTGATGATCCGGCCGCCGCCGGTGCCGCCGAACTGGTTGCGCTTCAGGGAGTCGCGAATCGGCTGCGAGTTGATGGTGCAAGTCGCGCAGCCTACGCCTTTCGGGCGCGCGTTGAGATCGCCGTTGCGGAGGAAATCGAACAAATCGCCGTGGAAGGCGTTGCTGCCCGACTTGGTCACGATATTGACCACGCCGCCGGGATGCAACCCGTATTGGGCCGGCAGACCGTTGGTCTGGACGTTGAATTCCTGCGAGCGCATCGGGGAACGGAATGGGCAGGTTGACGTTGCTGAAGGCGTCGTTGTTGTCGCCGCCATCCAGCAGGAAGTTGACGCCGTTGGCCGCGCCTGCCGGCCACCGAATACGTGGCCGGAGCCGTTGGACCCCTGGATGTTCTTGCTGCCGGTCAGGTCGCCGCCATTGAGGGTCATGGTGTTGGTGGCAAAGCCGGAGACGGCCAGCAGATGCGGTCGGGATTGCGGCCGTTGAGCGGCAGGTCGAGCATGCGCTGGCTGTCGACCAGCTGGGAGATGGAGTTTTCCTTGGTCTCCACCTGCACGGCGTTGGCAGTCACCTGGATGCTTTCACTGACCGAGCCGACCTGCAGCACGACGGACTGGCTGCGGTTGTTGCCGGCATCGATCACGATGCCGCTCTGCACATACGTCTTGAAGCCCTGGGAGGAGACTTCGAGCCGGTAATTGCCGGCGGGCAGGCCGGGGAAGGAGTAGTGGCCGGTGACATCCGTGGTGGCGGCGTGCACCTGGTCCCGGTCGGTTTCAATGGCCTTGACCTGAGCGCCGACAACCGCCTGGCCGCTCGGATCGGTGACGTAGCCGTCGAGCTGCGCGACGGCCACCTGTTGGGCCCTGGCGGCGGGCGCCAGAAAGCCAATCATGGCAAGAGCAAGCAGAACCACTGCCGCCCAGTTTCGAACATCAGCGAAGACCCCGAAACGTGACATCAAACTACCTCCCTCCGGCGCACTCGGCCGGAATTACCCATGCATGTCCCCAGGTTCAGACTGCCAGGCACCGAAACGGCCGCCGGGTGAACGATTACCCTCGCCCACTCGCGGCCGCAAATGCGGCCCGGCCGATTCGCCTTTCTCATCCGAAAATCCGTTTTGGTCCGGGCCGAATCCCCGACCGGCGCTCCCTTGCGGTCGCGGCTCTGATCGGAGCCGCAAGCGTCAGCGAGCAGTCGGTTACGAACTGACCGGGACATCCTCGCTAGCCCCTCAAAAAGAGCGGCTCGATGTGCCGCTCGAACAGGTTGGCGGTCACGTTGCGGGAAATGGTTTCCGCGCACGCATCCAGCATGTTGGTGTAGCGCTCGCCCATGTGGGCGGCGATTTTGAAACCGACGTGCAGCAGTTGCCGCAGGTGCGGGTTGTAAAGCGGGTTGGCGCGGTCGTGCCGGAGCGCGCCGGCGTACTGTTCGGCCGTCCAGCGGCGCACCGCCTCCGGCGCGGGCAGGCAGGCTTCGTCGATATCGATCACTGCCGCGTACGGCTCGCACAGCGCGCGGGCGTGCTCGTAGGCTTCAGCGTAGATTTCCTTGGCGAGGGCAAGCCCTTCGCCGCCCGCTTCGGCCAGTCCGATCAGCTCTTCCAGCCAGGTGGTGCCGGCCGTCTTGACGTGCACGCCGGCGCCGCTCGAGGCCAGGCAACGGCGGATCGGCCCGTAGATGGAAAACTTGTCGCTGCCGGAATGGACGCTGAGCTTCAGATCCGGCGGCAACCCATAAGTTTGGACAGCATAAGCGATGACTGCCAGGTCGCTCGCAAATTCCTCTTCGAAGCCATCGACGTCGCCGACGTAATCCACGCCTTTGTTGAAGCGGCCGGTGAACTTGGGAGCGATGGTGTGGATGGGGATGGCTTCATCCGCGATGGCCGCCAGAATCAGCAGCATCTCGGCCGGGGTTTGCGGGCAGTCGGTTTCGTCCATGGAGACTTCCGTGACGAAGCCGCCGGGGCTCTTCCGCGCGGCGATGTGGCGATAGATCTCGCCCGCGCGGTTGACGGCGAAGAGATACTTGCCGGCGGCGTGGAGGGCATTTTCCCGGCTCACGCCGATCGGCTCGGCTATGCCCTCGATTTCCATGCGGCTCAACAACTCCGGATGCCGTTTGCAGGAAGGCTTCGGCCGCTCCGGCGGGCGGCGGGCAGCCGATGGCAGCGGCTACGTCCAGGGTGAAGAAATCGCACGAAGCCAGGTAGCCGTCCACGGTTTCCAGGGTGATGTGGTCGGCATCCACCAGCCAGCCGTGCTGCCAGCCCGTTGCCTGGACCGCGGCATCGGCGGCGCGGCGCGTCTGCGAGGGATCGCTGCCGACGATCTTGTGCTCGCGGTGCGACTTGTTCCACACCGGCGTCACCGTGACCCCGCGCGCCTCGGCCTTCATGCAGGCCGCCAGTTGCGCCTTCGCCTGGTGCGCAAACCGGTCGCCCACGCCCAGCGAGAATTTCTCCAGAACCCTTACCTCCCGTGATTCGCTCACCAACCGACCCCTTGCTGCCCGGCGCGAGACTGCCGGACAAATCCTTTCGCGCTCAACTATAAGTCCGGGCACAAACCGCGTCAACCCAAGAGTGCTAAACGGATCGTTTAGTAAAACTAAATCCAGCCTAAGTGGAGGACCGCGGAGTTGACCGGCGCAGGCGTGGCGGATTACAGTGCTGAGTAACATGACACGCCGCCAATTCATAGGCAGCGCGGCGCTGGCCGCCGGTTGCCGGCCGCGGGCCGGCGCCGCTCCGTTCGAGGCCCCGCAAACGATGGACGCCATTGCTGGCGCGCATCCGCCCGCCGCACTTCCCGGAACGCGATTTCCCGATCGTCCGCTATGGCGCCCGGGAGGGCGGACGGGAGATGGCCACCCCGGCCATCGCCGCCGCGATTGCGGCCTGTTCGGCGGCCGGCGGCGGGCGCGTCACGGTACCGCCGGGGCGCTTTCTCACCGGCGCCATCCATCTGAAGAGCAACGTCGATCTGCACCTGGAAGAAGGCGCAACGCTGCTCTTCAGTAACGATCCCAAACACTATCTGCCCCTGGTCTATACGCGCTTCGAAGGCACCGAGTGCATGAATTACTCGCCGCTGATTTACGCCTGGGAGCAGACCAACATTGCCATTACCGGTAGCGGCGTGCTGGACGGGCAGGCCGATGCCGATCATTGGTGGCCCATGAAGTCGCAGGCCCGGCGCGTCGAACTGGTGGCGGCGGCCGACCGCGACGTGCCGGTGCGCGCGCGCGTCTTCGGTGAGGGCGCCGCCCTGCGCCCGAATTTTTTCCAGCCGTACCGCTCCACCAATATCCTGGTGGAAGGCGTCTCCATTCGCCGCTCGCCCATGTGGGAGCTGAACCCGGTGCTGTGCCGCAACGTGACCGTGCGCAACGTGAAGATCTCCAGCCACGGCCCGAACAACGACGGCTGCGACCCCGAATGCTCTACCGATGTTCTGATTGAAGGCTGCGATTTTGATACCGGCGACGACTGCATTGCCATCAAGAGCGGGCGCAACCGCGACGGGCGGCGGGTGGGCGCGGCCTGCGAAAACGTAATCGTGCGCAACTGCCGCATGCGCGACGGGCACGGCGGCGTATCCATCGGGAGCGAGGTTTCGGGCGGCGTGCGCAACGTCTTCATGGAGAACAACCGCATGGACAGCCCGCACCTGGAGCGGGCCCTGCGCATCAAGACCAACTCCTGGCGCGGTGGGGTGCTGGAAAATTTCGTGTTCCGTAACAACACCGTGGGGGAAGTTGCGGAAGCGGTGATCGATGTCGATTTTTATTACCCGGAAGGGCCCGCCGGCCCCACCGGCGGCGGCTTCCGGCCGGTGATGCGCAACGTGGTGGTGGAGAACGTTACTTCCGAGCGGAGTAAGTACGCGCTCTATCTGCGCGGTTATCCGGATGCGCCCATCGGCGGGGTGCGGGTGGCCGGATGCACGTTCCGCAACGTGGCGCAGGCCGACGTGATTGAGAACGTGACCGCACTCGAGCTGGAGAACGACCTCCGCAATGGCGAGGTCATGAAGGAACGCCGCTAGGCTGTCCCGGTAATTTCGAAACCCTCCCTTACGGCTCCGAACGGAGCCGCGAGCGTAAATTACGGCCGCGGCTCTGATTCGGGATCAGGAATAGAAGGACAGGGGTCTACCGCGCCAGCCGGTTGGCGTCGAATGGCGGAGCGGCGGAGGTAAGGCCTTCGACCGGAACCGGCGCGCCGGGCACGATCCGCACGGGCACTACGCCGGCCCAGACGGGCCATGACAAGTCCTCTTCGTCGTCGATGGGCGGGCCCGTGCGCACTTTGGCGGAGGCTTCGGTGAGGGACAGCGCCAGGACTTCCGTTTGCTTCATCTCCTTTTCGTCAGGCTGGCGGGCTTCCTCCCAGCGCCCGGGCACAATATGGTTGGTGAAGGCGCGCATCGCCTCCCATTTTTCAGCCGGATCGGAGACCAGCCGCGCTTTTCCCAGCACCACCACGCTGCGGTAATTCATGGAATGGTGGAAGGCGGAGCGGGCGAGGACGAAGCCATCGAGAAGCGTGACGGTGACGCACACGTCGAGGCCGTTGGCGAGCGTCCGCAGCATGCGGCTGGCTGGCGAGCCGTGGAAGAAAAGCTCGTTGCCGATGCGCGCGTAGCCGGTGGGGATGACGTACGGCTGACCCTCGATGGCGAATCCGACGTGGCAGAGGAAGCCCTCATCGAGGATGGCGAAGATCTCGTCCTGGCTGTAGACGGCGCGCTTGGGCAGGCGCTTCACCTGAGTTCGGGGGGTGGGCGTGAAGGTTTCCATTGTTCCAGGATAAACGGAAAGTGGTCCCGGTCGGCGGCTGGCCGCGAGCGCAGTCGCAGCAATTCCATGCGCGTCTCAGCCGGCCTCTCAGCCGGAATTCGCGTTTGGCGGTGCAATGAGGGAAAATAGCACTCTCAGGAGATCGGCAAAGTCCAAAGGACCGCCCGGTAACCCCATGCCCATTCGCATCCTGCTGGCTGACGATCACACGGTGGTGCGCGACGGTCTGCGCGCCCTGCTCGAGAAGCAGCCGGACATGCTGGTAGTGGCAGAGGCTGCCGACGGCCGCGAGAGCATCCGCCTGGCCGAAGAGCAGGCGCCCGACGTGGTGGTGATGGACATCGCCATGCCCAACATGAACGGCATCGAGGCCACCCGCCGCATCCTCGCCGCCAACCCCCGCACCGCCGTCGTTATCCTCAGCATGCACCAGGACGAAAGCTACGTTTTGCGCTCGCTCAAGGCCGGCGCCAAAGGCTACCTGCTCAAGGACTCCCTCCGCTCCGACGTTATCGATGCCATCCGCTCCGTGGCCCGCGGGCGCTCCTTCCTGACCCGCAAGGTGAGCCGCATTCTCCAGGAGGATTACGTCCGCGAGCTGGAGCGCCGCGGACTGGAGGACAGCTACGACCTCCTCACCGAGCGCGAGCGCGAGATCCTCCAGCTCGTCGCCGAAGGCAATACCAACAAAGAAGTCGCCAATCTGCTCAACGTCAGCCCCACCACTGTCGAAACTCACCGCACCCACATTCTGCAAAAGCTCAGCCTCCACAGCATCCCCGATCTGATTCTGTACGCCGTCCGCAAGGGAATAATTTCGTAGGGGGCCAGGAGCCGGGGGCCGGGGGCCAGGGAGGCGGCGTAAGATTGGCGGCCGATGTCGAATCCTGATGGTTGGAATTCCTGCCGGCTTGCGTCATGATGATACCCGACCATACCGCGTGGGTCCCCGGCCCCTGGCCCCCTTTTTGTGCGCGCCATCATATCGCCTGTTGACGGCGTCGGCGCGGCTTCGCCACAATCGGAAGTAGGTACATGCGATATTCCGTAGTTCTCTCCCTCCTCAGTTGTGTGTTCCTGGCCGGTTGTTCGTCGGGCCACGGTTCCACCGCGACCGACGCCGATCCCGGCGGCTACCGCGCCTCGGCCGGTGTCCCCTTGAGCCGCGATCCGCTTCCCGGCATGCCGCCGGTAATCGATCCTCACGACATCTACTCCGCCGACCGCGCCAACGATCTCGCGCCCGCCGTGCGCAATTACCCACAGCGGGTTTATGTGCCCAACACCGAGAGCAACACGGTCGTCGTCATCGACCCCAATACCTACAAGGTGATCGGCCGGGTCAAGGTGGGCAAGCAGCCGCAGCACGTCACCCCGTCGTGGGACATGAAAACGCTCTGGGTGCTCAACGACAAGGGCAATTCGCTGACCCGGATCGACCCCGCCACCGCCCGTTTCGGCCCCACCATCAAGGTGGCCGATCCGTACAACATGTACTACACGCCCGACGGCCGGTACGCCATCGTGGTGGCGGAACAGCGCGAGCGCCTGGAATTCTACGACACCAAAACCATGCAGCTGAAGCACCAGCTTTGGGTGCCGTGCAAGGGCGTGGATCACATGGATTTTTCGGCTAACGGCCGCTACCTCATCGCCAGCTGCGAATTCAGCGGCGCGGTCATCAAGGTGGACGTGGCCGGGCAGAGGCTCATGGGCCGCCTGCCGCTCGATTCGCCCAAAGACATGCCGCAGGACGTGAAGACCGCGCCCGACGGCTCGGTCTTCTACGTTGCCGACATGGAGGCCAACGGCGTGCACGTCATCGACGGCGAAAGCTTCCGCAAGGTCGGCTTCATCCCCACCGGCAAAGGCGCGCACGGCGAATACGTCAGCCGCGATTCCAAAGTTCTGTACGTGACCAACCGCGGCGAAGGCAGCATCTCGCTGGTGGATCTGGATACGCGCAAGGTGATTCGGAAATGGGAACTGCCCGGCGGCGGCAGCCCGGATATGGGCGGCGTCTCCGCCGATGGCAAAGTGCTCTGGCTCTCCGGCCGTTACAATTCCGAAGTCTACGCCATCGACACCGGCGACGGCCGCCTGCTGGCACGCATCCCGGTCGACCACGGCCCCCACGGCCTCTGCATCTATCCGCAGCCCGGACGGTATTCGCTGGGGCATACGGGCGTATTTCGGTAGGGGCCGGGGGCCGGGGGCCAGGGAGGCGGCGTGAAATTCGCCGCGGTCGCGGATATCTGCTGGCATCCCGATCCCCATTCGTGATGATGCCCGACCGAACCGTGCGCTTCCCCGGCCCCCGGCCCCCGACCCCTGGCCCCCAAGCGAAGCGCCCGGCCCCTTATACTGTTTCCTGTGCACTGGACGCCGCGTACGTTCTTCTGGCTGCTGCGACGCTCGCTGGTCGCCACCTTCGGCGATGGCTGCCTCGGCACCGCCAAGGGCGCGGCCTATTCCGCCCTGCTCTCGTTTTTCCCCGTCCTCACATCCGCGGCCGCCATCCTGCTGCAATCCCACGCCGGCTTCGTTTCGAGCAGCATGGAGCGCATGCTCACCGAGATCGTGCCGCCCGAATCGGAGGGTCTGGTTTTGGAGCGCTTCCGCGCCGCCGGCGCGCATCCGCTCTCGCTGCTGGTCATCGCCGGCATCGTCTCGGTGTGGGCCGCTTCCGGCGTTATCAAAAGCCTCATCGAAGGCTTTCACGCCGCCTATCGCGTCCCGCGCGGGCGCCATTTCCTGCGCCAGCAGTGGGTGGCCATGGGGCTGGTGCTGATGGCCGCCGTGCCTCTGGTCTGCGCCTCGTTTCTGGTCATCTTCGGCGCCCAGATCGAACGCCTCGTGCTCAACGCACTGCGCGTCGACCCGCTCCTCAACCCGCTCTCGGGACTGTGGACGTGGGTGAGCCGAATCGCCCGCTACGTGCTGGCGTTTGCCGCCGTGGTCGCCGCCAACGCCAGCCTCTACTATTACGGACCCTACCGCCGCCAGCGCTGGCGCTTCGTCTGGCCCGGCGCGGCGCTGGCCACGGTGCTGTGGTGGGCGGCCACGTCCGGCTTCGCCTGGTACACCCGCCATATCGCCCACTACAACCTCATGTACGGCTCCATCGCCGCCGCCATCATCCTGCTGGTGTGGATGTACGTGCTGGCGCTCATCGCGTTGATCGGCTGTGAATTCAACGCCGTCTCGGAGCGCAGCGCACGCTGATTGCGCCGTCCGTTACAATCGGGAGTAGTGAGGACCGGATTCCTGTTCGTGGCGGCAGCCGTATGTGCCTGCGCCGCCACCATACCGCAGACGCTTGTGTCGGTGGATGAGGCTGTGCCCATCCACAGCGCCATCATGCGCAAGGAGGCATGGACGCTCGACCCCGTCCGCCGCCTGCGCGCGGAGGCCGAAAAGCGCATGCGGGAAGGCCCGTGGACGGTCACCTCCGACCGGCCCGCCGGATCTCCAGATCGACGCTCACGACTACTACAGCGAAGCTCCCTACTGGTGGCCCGATCCGGCGAACCCTGGCGGCCCGTATCATCCGCAAGGACGGCCAGACCAATCCCAACCGCTTCAACGCCAACAAGGCGGCGCTCAACGCCATGTGCGACGCCGTTTTCACGCTGGGCACCGCCGCTTTCCTGCTGGACGATCCGCGCTACGCCCAGCGCGCCGCGCGCGTACATCCACACCTGGTTCCTCAACCCCAAGACGCGCATGAATCCCGACCTGGAATACGCCCAGGCCGTGCGCGGCGTCAACCAGGGCCGCGGCTTCGGCATCCTGGACGGCCGCGTCTTCATCCGCGCCATTCAGGGCATGGAATTTCTGGCCCAGACCGGCGCCTGGGATGCCAAGGACCAGGCGGCCGTCCAGAAGTGGTTCGAGGATTACCTGCACTGGCTGGCCCACAGCAAAAACGCCGCGAAGAGGAGAAGCAGCGGCAACAACCACGCGTCCTGGTGGACCGCGCAGGTGGCCGCCGTCGCCAGTTTCGTGGAGAACGAGCCGCGACCAGCAGATGGCCTTCGATTTCTACCGCGACCGCATCTTCCCGCGGCAGATCCGCGTCCAACGGCAGCGCGCCCCAGCGAGGAAGCGCGCACCCGCTCGCTCTCGCTATTCCGCCTTCAACCTGGAAGCCTTCACCATGACCTGCCGCATCGCCCAGGTGCAGGGCGTGGACCTTTGTGGGCACGTGCGCGCCAAAAGCGGCGCCACAATCGCCACCGTCATCGATTACCTGGAGCCGTATCTGTCCGAGCCCAAGAAGTGGGGCAAGGAGCAGATCGCCGATTTCCCCAACGACGGCCTCTACTTCCTGGCCTTTGCCGGCATGGGCCTGAAGAAGCCCGAGTACGTCGCCCTCTACCGCAAGCTGGAGCACGCCGGACGACGCCTGGCTCAGCCTGATCGATCTGATGGTGGGCCGCTGGGAGAATGCCGCCCACCAGACGCGGCACTAAGATTTATTTCAGACCCGCCACAACCTCGGCCAACGTGCCCGGTGCGATAATTCGGTCGTGCGCACCATCATCGAGCCGTTCCGCATCAAGAGCGTGGAGCCGCTGCGCCAGACCACGCCGCGAGGAGCGCGAAGGGCTACCTCGAAGCGGCCGGCTACAACCTCTTCCTCATCGAAGCCCGCCACATCCTGATCGACCTGCTCACCGATTCCGGCACCAGCGCCATGTCCACCGAACAGTGGGCGGCCATGATGCGCGGCGACGAATCCTACGCCGGCAGCGAAAGCTTCTTCCGCCTCAAGCGCGTGGCCGACGAGCTCACCGGCTTCCGCCACATGATCCCCACCCACCAGGGCCGCGCCGCCGAGCGCATCCTGTTCACGCGTGATGTGCAAGCCCGGCCACGTCGTCCCCTCCAACACGCACTTCGACACCACCCGCGCCAACATCGAATTCACCGGCGCGCGGGCCGTGGATCTGCCCATCCCCGAGGCCGCCGACACGCAGGCGCGCCTGGATTTCAAGGGCAACATGGACGTGGCGGCGCTCGAAGCGCTGATCGCCGCCGAGGGCGCCGCGCGGATTCCCGCTGGTGATGCTGACCGTCACCAACAATTCCGGCGGCGGCCAGCCGGTCTCCATGGCCAACATCGAAGCCGTGCAAGCGCGTCTGCGCGCGCGCACGGCATTCCGTTCTACCTGGACGCCTGCCGCTTCGCCGAAAACGCCTGGTTCATCCGCGAGCGCGAGCCCGGCTACGCCGACTGGACGCCGAAACGGATCGCGCAGAAGATGTTTTCGCTCGCCGACGGCTGCACCTTCTCCGCCAAGAAGGACGCCTTCGCCAATATCGGCGGCTTCCTCTGCACGCAACGACGACCGCGTGGCGCAGCAGGAGACCAACCTGCTGATCCTCACCGAAGGCTTCCCCACCTACGGCGGCCTGGCCGGCCGCGACCTGGAAGCCATCGCCGTGGGCCTGGAAGAGGTGCTCGATCCCGATTACCTGCGCTACCGCATCGCCTCCACCGGCTACCTGGGCCGCCACATCGCCGACCACGGCGTGCCCATCGTGGAGCCGCCCGGCGGCCACGCCATCTACATCGATGCCGCGCGCATGCTGCCGCACATTCCGCCGCGCCAGTTTCCCGGCCAGGCGCTGGCGGTGGAACTGTACCGGCACGCCGGCATCCGCTCGGTGGAGATCGGCTCGGTGATGTTCGGCGAGGCGGCGCGGCACGAGCTGCTGCGCCTGGCCATCCCGCGCCGCGTCTACACGCAGAGCCACATCGATTACGTGGTGGAAGCGATCCTGGAAGTGAACGCGCGGAAGCAGGAGATTCGCGGCCTGGAGATCGTGGAGCAGCCGCCGTTCCTGCGCCATTTCAGCGCGCGATTCCGGGAGGTGCGTTGAAGAATTATCTTCGGCCACAGATGAACGCGGATAAGACCCCGGTTTTACATCTGTGTTTATCTGTGTCCATCCGTGGCCCATTATTCTTGGCCCGTTTTCTATGAAGACTCTCGCGGAATACGAAGCCTTGGCCGAAGCCGCGCACGGGCATCTCTGCGCCGGGCAGATTCTGGGGCTGCGGCTGGCGCTGTACGGGGTGAAGTTGCTCGGCATAGAAGACCCCGCCGGCGCCGACCGCAAGCGGCTGGTGACGTATGTCGAGATCGACCGCTGCGCCACCGACGCCATCCCCATCGTCACCGGCTGCCGGCTGGGCAAGCGCGCTTTGAAGTTCCGCGATTTCGGCAAAGTGGCGGCGACATTCTGCGACCTGGCGGCGGACCGCGCCGTGCGCGTGGTGGCGCGCGAAAGCTCGAAACAGCGCGCCGCGGAGCTGTATCCCGAAATTCCCAACAAGAACCGCCAGCAGATGCGCGCCTACCGCGAGATGGCGGATGAAGAGCTGTTCGCGTGCGCGTGGGTGCGGGTGGAGATCGGCCCCGAGGACCTGCCCGGCTACAAGGCCCCGCGCGTGGTGTGCGCGCGCTGCGGCGAAGCCGTGAGCTTCAAGCGCGAGGTCCTGCGTGGGGGCGAGACGCTGTGCCGCGCCTGCGCCGGCGAGAGGTACTACACGCCGTTATGAACGGAAGGGACCGGAGCCGCGACCGGAAGGGAGCGGAACGGTGCGGCCGTGGGCATACGCTCCCTCACGGTCGCGGCTCCGACGGGCCATGATCCGCTATTACATCACCGATCGCCATTCCGCCGGCGGCACGGAGCCGATGCTCGGATTTGTGGAGAGGGCGCTCAAGCGTGGGGTCGATACGATCCAGGTGCGGGAAAAGGATCTCACGGCGCGCGACCTATATGCCCTGGTGCGCCGCATCCTGGCGCTGCCCAACCCGCATGGTACGCGCATCCTGGTCAACTCGCGCGCCGATGTCGCGCTGGCCTGCGGCGCGAATGGCGTGCACCTTCCCAGCGGCTCCGTCGCACCCTCCGATCTGCGCCCCATCTGCCCGCCGGGATTCCTGATCGGCGTTTCGACCCACACCATTGCCGGCCTGCATATCGCCGAATCCGAAGCCGCCGATTTCGCGGTCTTCAGCCCGATTTTTCTTACCATCTCCAAAGCCGCCGAAGGCCGGCCGCAAGGGTTGAAGGGTTTGCGGGAAGCCGTGCGCGCCGTGTCTATTCCGGTGCTGGCGCTGGGCGGCATTACGGAAGAGAACGCGGCCTTGTGCATGGAGGCCGGCGCCGCGGGCGTGGCGGGGATCTCGCTGTTTCAGGGGGCAGCCGAAAATCAATTCAGGCCGCCGATGAACGCGGATCAACGCCGATAAAATCTGGCGCTCGGATCGGCGTTCAGGCTCGCGCGGCGCGCGCGCGACTCATGAAAATGCCCGCCGCAGCCAGGAAAATGCCCAGCGCCGCCAGCATCGCAGTCGACAGGGTAGGGATGGAGGGCTGGTTGGCGGCGGTGATGGTAACGCCCAGGGGGCCACTGTATGCGTCGATCGTCTCACCCTCGGAGGTTGCCGTAGTGATCGCCGCCAGGTAGGCGCCAGGCGCCCGGCGTGGAGGGGTTTGTGACGATGGCCGAAGCGAGCGTCACCGTCACCGCCGTTCCCACGGGTACGCTGGCTGAGGGACCGAGAACAATATCGACCGTGGATCCGCTGATGCTGCAGGTGTTGCCCGAAGTAGAGAACGGGGCCGGCGAGCCTCCGATGGTGACGCCAACATTCGTGTTGCAAAAAGCGACCGTGGAACCGTTCGTCACCTGAAACCCGGTGGGGAGCGTGGCCACCAGAAGGTAGCCGCCGCTGGTCAAAGCCGTTCCCAGGGTATAGGAGAAGGTGAGATTGGAATGAGCGCCCGCTGCATAGTTGCTCAGCGTCCAGGTGGCGGCAGAGAAGCAGCCGGCCATTGCCAACGCCGCTACCACCACGGCGGCCACGCGCAGCCGTGTCGGAGAGAAAACTGCTTGCTGGTCATCAGTGGGACTATAGTACACCCCGCGCTATTTGTGTCAAAACTCACAGTGAACCTGCCAGCCCCGATGCAATTGCGGGCGGGCAGTCAACCAGTCGTGGCTGCGGGGAGGTTCGTGAGCGTCGGTCAGGATCCACTCTGAATGGCGATCTGCAGGGTCTGGGTTCCGGGAGTCCCGTTCAGCGAGAACGTCAGAGGGACGGCGTCGCCCGCGGGGACATTGGGCACCACGACATTAAATTGATACAGGCCCAAAAAGTCCGCAGCCAGGCCCGAAAAAGACACGGTAGCGGGTACGCCGCCAAAAAAAATCTGGAGGCTTCCACTGAGGATATTGGATTGTGACACGATTTGACCGGCAGGAATGTTGGGCGTGACGGGTCCAAAACCAATACCGAAAAGCACGATCGTCTGGCCGGGCTGTGCGCGCGCGGAGGCAACGCCGGAGAGCGCGCCCGGAGGCAGAACATAGGTGGAAGGGCTCGACGGGAAAATCGCGGCAACGTACTGTCCATTGTTGAGGTCGAATGCGCCGGGCGCGAGCAGGCCTGGCTGCGTAGCATTCACATTGACCGTGTACGCCACGCTCGTCCCTCCGGGCGTGGTGACCACAACCGGCTGCGGCCCCGTCGAGATGTTGGAAGGCACCTGGGCGTTCACCTGGCCGGTGCTGACGTAATCGATAAAGGCCGGTTGACCGCCGATCGTCACCGTGGTGCCGCCTAAGGCGGTAGGCGCTGCATTCCCGTTGAAATCGGCGCCGCTCCAGGTCTGCGATACGACGTTCGCCAGGTTCGTCCCGTAAATCTCCATCCACGTCGCGGGCGCGAGGGCGGAAAATCCGCCGTAGCCGCTGGCGCTGATCACGCCTTGCGACGTGCGGATGGCGGGAGTGTCGTCGAAGACTCCGTACACCGGTCCGGTGATGACCGCGCCTGGCGTCAGGCCCACCTGTCCGAGGCTGCAAGCGGAAACCGACGTTCCGGAGCAGGTGGCATTCGAATAATAGAAAGTGAAGTTGTTGGAGAGAAAGTTCACGGTGGCGCCGGTGTTCTCCGCCAACGACACCGAGATCTTTCCGGAGGAGCCCGGAGTTAATGCGAAAGTAACTAAACTGCTGCCGGCGCTTATGGAATTCGCAAGGAAGGGCGATTTACCATTTCCCGCGTACGAAAATACGATCGAGATCGTCCCGCCGCCGCCCACGCCGGTGTAAGGCGCTGTCACGGTGCAATCGGTGTTGGTTCCATTGTAAGCGCAAGTTCCCCATTGGACGCTGGTTTGGCCGACGCCACCGCTGCCGCCGAGTCCGGTCATGCTGACGTTTTGATTGCTGCTGGTGTAGGTGGCCGTCTGCGCGTAGGTAGGCGACAGACAAATAGCGTAGAGGAAAACAACAGCTAGTGTGGTGGATTTCATGTGCGGGTCATCACAGCCTAGCCGACAAAGGAGGTATGGCGCAACACATGCACCATGTGATTCGTACGATTCGTCACACGAAAGCATTACAACTAAAGTCGCGCAAAGAAATGCCGATATTCAGGTTGGTGACTCTCGAGTACGAGGAGCGCAAGAACCGGCTTATCAGCACGCTGCTGTTGTCGAGAATCCCTGCGTTTCCGCCGGTGGTCCTGCGCATCCTCGATCTGCTGTCGAACGACAGCAGCCAAATGACGGACCTGGTGCGGGAGATCTCCTCGGATGCCACGCTCTCCGCCCAAGTGCTAAGACTCGGGAACTCAGCCCTGTTCGGGTTCAAGGCTCAGATCGATACCGTTCAACACGCGATCGTGGCGCTCGGCCTCTCCCGCATACAGTCGCTTGTCATGACGGTGGCGACCAGCAACTACATGAGGGCGGCATTTCAGACCGACGCTCTGGTGAAGTGCTGGCGGCACAGTCTCGCGGTCGCGTTCATTAGCCAGGAACTCGCCCGTAGCGGCGGCCTGCCGCCCGATCGCGCCTATTCCCTGGGCCTGCTCCACGACATCGGCCGACTCGGCCTGCTCGTCGGTTACCCGGACGACTACAACGGGCTCCTTGCGCAGGCAGACCGGGATTCCCTTTCCCTTTTGGACCTGGAGAGGCGCCGCTTCGGCATGGACCATTGCGATGTCGGGCGCATTCTGACGGAGCACTGGGGCCTGCCGGAAGAGTTTTGCGTGATCACGGGCCGCCATCACGACCCGCCGCAGGGCGGCCCCTTCGACATGCTCCGTGTCGTATATCTCTCCTGTCAGTTGGCCGACATGTTGGGATACTGCGCCGTGGCTCCCCTCAAACCGATCACGTTCGAGGAATTCCAGAGCATGCTCCCGGATTCGGTGCGAGAGTGCGTTCCGGCAACCGCCGACGAGTTTCTCAAGTTCGTCGAGTCCTCCCTGGGCGAGAGCCAGGTCGACGTGGAGCCGGTGACTGCCATCCCAAACCCAACCCGGAACCCCGAACCGGAAGCCGAGGGCGACACGGCGACCGCCGCGGCATGCATCATAACGGCCCCAATGACTCAGACTGCCTGGGATTTCACAATCATCCTGATCACCGTGGCCATATTCGTCACAGTGATGATCATTTGCAAATATCTGCAGACAGGCTGAGCCGATCCAAATCCATTCCTGAGGGCCAAAGTCGCCATTGAGGCCATCGAGGCGCACAAGACCCAGTTTCAATACGTCCTGGAAGACCCTCGGTGGAAGATTGGCGCAGCGCCGGCTACTCGAATGGGCAGCCGGGCGTGGCGGTCATCATCTTCCGTCAGCCGGCCGCCAATATCATCGAAACCGTGGCACTGAGCGCATTGAGAAGGTGCTTACGCGCCAGCAAAGCGCAAGCAGGGTCACGATAAGAGCGATGCCCGTGTGCTAGTTTGCGGAAGGCTTTTCCACGTGATCGATGACCAGGACGTCGGCCGGAGCCCTGGTGGGTTTCAGCGCCAGTCCCAGTTGCTGCTGGAATGCCGTGAACAGATCAGGAGGGGCATCAAAGTTGTCGGCCGCGGGGGCCTGCGGGCCAAAGGCCGCCATCTGACCCGGATCGGGCGTGAACTTCAGGATGAAATCGTATTTCTCGGAAAGTCCTGTCTGATCCACAACCGGCTTATCCAGGACGGAGCCCTGCAACGTGTTGGCGACTTCCGCCATGCTGGCGTTCCTGACGTTAAAAGTCGTTCCTGATGCCGTTCTTCCGAAAAACAGTCCCGGAAGGCCGTTCGGATCGGCTTCACTCCTGGTGATCTTCGCCCCGGTCTTTAGTACCGTGATCGCGTAGACGGAGAGCTCTTGTTTCTCCCGATGAAATTTGAGTTGGAAGCGATCGGCCACCAGCTTTTGAATGATTACCTTGATCTGCGCGACGTTAGGCTGGCCGGGCACGTCCGGCTTCACGGTCAAATCGTACTTATCGGATTCAAGCCAGGCCGGAGCGTTCGCGATCTGCCTGGCATGAAGGTTATAGGCCATGGTGACGAGGTCACTCAGCGTAGTATTGACCGTGACAATATCCTGGCCTCTTACCGTAAATAATTTGCCCGGCCTGCCCGGATCGCTCGGCTTGATGGTGGCAACTTCAAATCCCGGATTGCTACTCGCGGCCATACGGGCTGGAGGGCGTGGAGGCTCCGGAATAGTCCACGCGGTCTCGGGGGTAGCGCGCGCCAGGTTCAGGGGCAACGGCGCTCCCTGGCTCCAGATGCCGGCGATCGAGTTTCCGTCCCCGCTCAGCTTGCCCTCATAGCTGCCGTTAATCGCGGCAACCGTCATTTTTACGGTCGATCCGTCTCGCGTGATTGCGCTGATGGGGATGGGTTGCGCTCCCTGGTCAATGCTGTACATGACAGCCTTCAGTTTGTCGTCCTGGAGCGAGATCTTGATTGCAATCCGCAGGTCGCGAGGGCCGGGTTTCAGTGTGCCCTGCCAGGTACCGGTTATGTTCTGCGCGTGCAATGCGATTCCCTGCAAAGTGGCCAGAGCGATGATCCACAGCATCGACTTTTTCATGGCACGTCCTTCAGATACGGATTGGGGAACGATCACAACCATTCTTGCATGATTCCCCGTTTTATGAGACCGGAGCGGCTAACTTGCGAGCGCAGACCGGGGCGCCCGGCGCCTTCTCAGGCTCGTACGCCGCGGGTAGTCGCCCGGCGTTTCCGAATGGCTTAGCCCACGCGGCAATCCGAGGCGGGATTCCGAGGCGATCGCCGGATGCAGCACGGAGATATAATTACGTCTTCGATCCAGGCTGCGATCACGGGAGAACATCCGATTATGAAACTGAAGGCATTTGGAATTGGTGCGGCGTTAGCCGCCGTAGTATTGACCGGCTCTGTGGGTTTCGCACAGCACGCAGCTGCTGCCGCGAAACCCGCAAATTGCCCGGCGGAAGGATTTAGCGGGGGCTTCAGCCGCGGCTGTCCGCAAAAACAATTTGCCAATCCCGCCGACATCTCGGCCATGATGGCCGCGCTGCCGGACAAGCCCTACGCCACGCCCCAGAGCCTGCGCCATGTGCTGGTCCTCGGCCGAGCCGTCGGTTGGGTGCACACTTCCATCCCGCTGGCAGCGAAGATGGTTGAATACCTGGGAGACAAGACCGGCGCCTGGATGACTACCATCACCTACGACGCGGCCGCGATCACGCCTGAAAACCTGAAGCAATATGACGCCATCTTCCTTGCCAGCACCACCGGCGAATTTCTGGATGACCCGAACGACAAGGCTGCCACGGACCTTCGCCGGCGGGCGCTCCTTGACTTTGTCAAAGGCGGCAAGGGTTTGGCCGGCATCCACGCCGCTACCGACAGCTACCATACCAACGGCCCTACGCTGACCGGCACATGGCCCGAGTTCAACGAAATGATCGGCGGGTTCTTCAAATTCCACTGGAGCTACCCGACCTTGATCCCGGTGAAGGTCGACGATCCCCACAGTCCCCTGACTGCCATGTTCCCGGCGCCGCGGCTTCGAAATCGTGGACGAGACCTACACGTTTGCGCAAGACTCATTCAGCCGAAAGCGGGTGCATGTTCTCACGAGCATCAACTACGCCAAAATGAGCGCGGAAGACAAAGCCAAAGAGCCGGCAGCCACCAGGCGTACGGACGGCGACTACGCGTTGAGCTACATTCAGCGCGTGGGCAATGGCCGCGTGTTCTATGAGGCACACGGTCACGATGAGAAGGTGTACTTCTCTGCGGCCCTTTGTCGCTCATATGCTGGCGGGGATTCAATACGCTCTCGGCGACCTGAAGGCCGATGACAGCCCGAGCGAAGAATAACTCATTTATTACCCGTTCGACCCGAGCTTCGAATCAAGGCAGGCGATGGCTACGACGGCGGCCCGAACGGAGCCGCCCCGCAATCCAGGTTCACGATCCAGCATTGTGGAAAGACGGCCATCGCCCGCCCGGCGTCATTACTCAGAACACCAGCCTGAGCGCAAGTTGAATCAGCCTCGGCTGGTTGATCTGGGTTGTAATGTAGCCCGTAGTCGGATTGGCTGCCGTGGTCATCGTGGTGTTCGGCATTCCGAACTGCACCCGGTTGAACAGGTTGAACACCTCCGCCCGGAATTCCAGCATGAACCGCTCCTGTGATCTGCGTCTTCTTGAACAGGGCGACGTTGAAATTGTTAATGCCCGGCCCGCGGAGGTGAGGATCGGTCAGGCTTTCATTGCCGAGCGTGTAGGCCGCCGGCACGGTGAAGCAGGAGGGGTTGAACCAGTCGTCCAGTCGCGACGTGGCCAGCCGCTGGTTTGCGGATTACAGCCAGGCACCACGTTGGGCCGCAAACCGAGATTGAAGCCGGTGACGTTGGGGGTGGCGGTCAGGGCCAGCGGAAAGCCCTCCTGGAATGTGGTAGTCTCCGCTCACGGTCCAGCCGGAGACGAGCTTCTGAGCGACGACATTGCGATGCGTTCAGGAATCTTTGGCCTTTGCCGAAGGGGAGATCGAGCGCGTAGGCCACCGTCAGCCGCTGGCGGGAGTCGAACCCCGCCAGCGACTTTTCGGCGCTGAGATTATTCGGGTTTTGCGGAGTGTTGCTGGCCAACCCGACGCCGCTATCCAGCCACGTCGTCAGGCTCCCGACATCGGCTATGAGTTTGGAAAAGGTATAGGCCGCCAGCACGGTCCCGCCATGCGAGAAGCGCTTTTCGACCTTCATCTGCAGCGAATGATAAGTGGAGTTACCCAGATATCCGCCGCTTTCCGAAACTCCCGTGTATTCGGGGAAAGGTAACAGGAGTTGCCCTTCTTTCACGGTCGGCTGGGATAGAGTTCCCGTTTGGACCAGGCCGAAGAACGGATTGGGCACCAGATTATTCAGGGCCGATCCCATCGACAAATATTGCGTCGGAAGGGCGTCGGCCTGCCAGCTTCCGCGCGGGAGGTGAACCCCGTGCGAACCGGCGTAGGCAGCCTCTATGGCCACTCCGCCCCATACCTGGCGCTGCAACGTCAAATTCCACTGCTCGTTGTAGGGGTAGGGCGTCGTTGCCAACTGCAGGGAAGGCGCCGCTCCGATGAGCAGGGTCTGCGCTTGCGAGTGGGGAAGGTTTCCGAGCGACGGCACGAAGCCGGTTGGGAAACGGATTGCTGATGGGATAAAGCGGCGTGACTTCGCCGTTCAGCGTGGAGAGCCAGGGATTCGTGAACTGATTCATAGCGTTCCCATAAGGCCCCTCGTTGAACTGAAGATTGGCCGGCAGGTAATAAATGCCCGCGCCTGCGCGGATCACCGTCTTGTCGTTCAGCCGGTAGGCCAGGCCCAACCGGGGAGCGAGAAGGTCGAAGTGCTCCGTCTTGAGCCCTTCTTCCGGATGCTGCGGAAGTACCGATGAAATCGGCGGCTCCGTACACCGGCTGGCCATTCACCAGAATCCCGTTCAGCGCCGGATTGAGTTCATGCGGGTTGAACGAGGCGGCGCGATTATAACGCTCCTTGTAGACGCCCGGGATCTCCCACCGCACGCCGACGGTCACCGTCAGTTTGTTGGTGGCCTGCCAGGTATCCTGTCCGAAATAACCCTGGTAGTGCCAGCGACTGCCAGGGGAGCGCGAACGAAAGTGCGTTGCCGCTGGCTCCGTACCCGAGCAGCAGCGAAGCCATCCGTTGCCGCTGGCTCCCGGGCTGAGCGCGTTCTGCGAGGTAATCAGGTTGTCGAACGTAAACGTGCCGCCGCCGGGGGCCTGGTAGTAGTTGTTCTGCATGATCGCGCCAGTCCGCGCCGAACTTTCAGGGTGTGCCGCCCGACGATCTTACTCAGCGTCGGCGTGAGGACATAGTCGTCGTCGACGGAAAAGATCAGGGAGTTGTTGTAACCCGGCTGTCCGGCCAACGCCGTATAGTTTCCTATGGAAAAGCTCGGTACCGAGGTGCCCGGGCCGCCATGGACGATCGGGATTTGCTGGTCCATGTAGGCGGGAATCCGAACGTCTGCGCCATGTTGATACCGGTGTAGGGCTGTAGCCGTAAGTAATTCCAGCGGCCATAGGACGCCCGAACGTCGAGAATCGTGGTGGGAGAAATCAAATACGTCGCGCCGACGACGCCTTCGGTCGTGACGTAGGTCTCCGGCGAGTAAGGATCGCCACCGTAGATCCCGTTGTTAAAGGGAATGAATGGCGTATTGGCGGAAGTCCAACGCGAGTAGCGCGCGAAAATGCGCAGCTTGGTGGTAGCGGTGTAGTCGAAACGGCCGTTGACCTGGTCGTTGTTCCCGCCGGAAGCGGCATTCTTGCTGTAGTTGATGTTATGCGTGAACGGCTGGCCCGGCTGGTTGGGAGGCGAAAACATGGGGAAGCCCACGATCTTCGCGGCAACCGGGTCGATCCGGCTGGCCGGAATGATGTTGCCGGGGAACGGCGTGCGCTGAATGGTGCCGCTTCCGCAGCGCCGCGTTGTTGTACTGGCCGCATTGCGTCAGCGGGTCGTAAATCGGGATCACGCGCGCCGGAGGAATTCTTATAGCCCGAGAAGTCGCCGCTATACATGGGCGGGAGCGGCACGGTCGCCAGGAAAGTAGATCCCTGGCGGGAGTCATAACCTTCCCAGGCGGCGAAGAAGAAGATCTTGTCTTTCTTGACCGGTCCGCCGCCGGTAAGTCCGTACTGGTTCTGAGTAAATGCCGGCTTACCCGGTGCCGTTGGCGTTGGCGAAGAAAGTATTGGCAGTTCAGCACCTTGTTGCGGAAAAACTCATACGCGCTGCCGTGAAACTCGTTGGTTCCCGATTTCGAGGTGACGTTGACAATGCCGCCCGCATAGCGGCCGAATTCGGCGCTGTTGCTGTTGGTCTGGACGCGGAACTCGGAGATCGCGTCGGGGCTGGGCACCATGACGGTGAGGTTGCCGACGCCGGCATTGGCCGGAACGCCATCGTAGTAAGTCGCGCTCTGGTTGGCGATGCCGCCGCCGATCTGGTAATTGCCGGCCGCGAACACGTTCTTTCCGGTGAGGGCGTTTCCATCGGTAGTACCCTGCGGTACGACCCCGGGCACCAGGCCGGCGAGGTTGAGGATGTTGCGTCCGTTCACTGGCAGCTCCTCGACGGGCCGGCTGTCCACCACCTGGCTGAGGTTGGCGTTTTCGGTCTGCAGCAAGGGCGCGGCTGGCCTGAACTTCGACGCTTTGGCGTGACGTCGCCGAGCTGCATGGAAATGTCGGCGCGGACGCGCCGGCCACGGTCACTTCGATCGGTCGCGCGTGGCGCGCTTGAACCCGACCTGTTCCACGTCCACCTTGTAAGTGCCGGGAATGAGGTTGAGGAACTGATAGCCGCCGAAGGCTCGCCTGTCACGCGTTTGGTGGCGCTCGCCGGTTCCGAGTGTTAGTGAGAGTGACGGTTGCACCGTGCACGGCGGCGGAATGGATTGATCGGTCACGGTTCCGACGATGGAACCGTAAAATGCCTGACCGAACACAGAAATCGGCAGACCAGCAGGATCAGCCCTGCCAGGAACCCAAGGCGATTCATTACACCCCTCCGTGGTCTAGACAGCAACAAGCGAGAAAGATAGCCAATCGAGTGTGAGAAGTTATATCACGAGTGGTCGGCTGCGCAAGAAAATTCCAGGAGCACTTTTAGTCGCGGAGTGCGGTATCTGGAGTCTGCGCCGGCCGCTGTCAGCGAGGACGGGAGCATCGAGGTTTTGTCGGACGAATTTTGCCTGTGGCACTGCCGGGGCCCAGAGTTTTCTCGTAGATGACAAGGGCTTGCTTGAGCAGCGAATCCGCGGCGGCGGCCTGGCCCGCGTCCTTCATCAGTAAGCCGAGGTTGGCGATGTCGGCGGCGGTCTCGGGGCGGCCGGTCCGTACAGCGATGCATCAATGGCCACCGCCCGCCGGTAGAGTTGGCCGGCTCCCTGGAGGTCCTTCCGGTTCCAGAGGACATCCGCCAGGTTGGTACAGGTCATGGCTAACTCCGGGCTCTCGGGACCCAACTTATCTTCCGATAAGCGCAAAGCGGTTCTCTCGAGCTGTTCGGCCTCGTCAAACCGGCGCCGCCCTTCCAGGAGATTGCCTAGGGTATTCAGAATGGCTACGGTCAGGCGATCATCGGGTTTGGCGGCCTGGTTCTGTATGGCGAGCGAACGCCGCAGCGCGGGTTCGGCTGCAGCGTCGTCGTCGCGGGCCCGCAGCGCCAGCGCGTACTCATGCAGCAATGCGGCGACGGGCGCGCTCTGCGGCCCGGAGGCGTGCTCCTGCGGCCGCGATGGCGCTCCGGTAATACGAGTCCGCATGCGCCGGATCGAGCTGCGCCAGGCTTCGCGAAGGATTGCGCGGAAACCTTGACATCGGGGCCGGCGGCAGCTTCGCGATAGAGCGCAAACGCCTCATCGCGCTTTCCGGCGGCCTCAAGCGCGCCGGCGAGGTTCCGCCGGTCGGCATCGAGCGCCGGGTCGGAGTTTCGCTGGTCAATCGCCACCGCACGGCGCAACGGCGCCTCCGCGGCCGCGGCGTTTCCGATTTGCAGGAGGAACAATCCCAGGTCCACGGCCGCCCGCGCCACCCTGGGATGGTCCCGCCCCAACTCAGTCTCCCGTTCCGACAGCGCCTTCTGATAGACCGGAGCTAGAGTGGACGGGTCCGCCGGCACAAGCAGGCGGGCGTCGCGCCGGTCGACGATCGGAGCCGGCTGCAATGCCTTCACCATCCGCGTGGAAGGCGCGAGCTTGTTACCCTGGGGATCGTAGATTCCAATCCAGTGATTGGTGAAGTGGAGGGCGGCGCTCGTCGAGACCTGCGGCATGTGGCAGCCGATACAACTACCGGAAGCGACGGCGGTTTTGTGGACAACCCTGGCGTGGCAGGCCGCGCAGCGCGCGTCGTAGTGAGCCGGCGGTCTTCTTCAGGGGCTGGTGCGGATCGTGGCAGGTGAGGCAGGAAAGTTTGCCGCCGCTGTTGCGGAAACACGCCGCCCGGTGGAGGTACGACGGCTGATGCCGGACGTTCCACGCGTTGGTCCAGTCGGTCTCGTCATCCAGGTCGCTGGCCTGGCGATGGCAGGCGCCGCACAGCGCATTGAGTTCGGCGGCCGTAAGGCGTTTCGGATTCTGGATGGTGCCGGGCGCGCCCGATGAGCCGACATGCGCAGCGCCGGGTCCATGGCATGCTTCGCAATGCACGCCCGGCTGGGAAGGCCGCACCCGGAATCCGGCCTCGAGCGCGATCGGCCCGGTAGAATGGCAGCGGAAGCAGCGCAGGGCGGTACCCAACGGGTCGAATGTCCGGTAAACCAGATCATTCGAATTGGCGTGACCGGGCGTGGTGCCCAGGGATTTCGTGGATGCGTAATAGCTGAGCCCGTGTTCCGCGATGGTGTCTTCTCCGGTCTGGCTCACCCAGGTGATGGCCTTGCGGCCGGCGCCGAACGCCCATTGGGCCGTGCTTTCCGGAGGGGGGATCCCGGGAATCGGGCTTCCCGGCTTGGCCGGCGCCAGCGCCCGGGCGTGCGCGGTTCCGGATTGCGATGCGAATTGGTCCGCGTGGCATTGAGCGCAGGCGGCACTGCCGACGTATTGGCCTGCCGGGGGAGCGGCCGAGGCGATCCGCAGCGCGGCCAATAGCGCCAGGGTTCCCACCCGCGTTCGCACAGGATTACCGCCCGGCTTTCTGCAGGCGCTGGAACTCTTTCATCTCGGCCTCGGCCCTGGCGGCGTCACCGCGGCTCCGGTATACGCCGGCCAGTCCGAAATGAGCCTGCCCGGCCAGCGCGCCGTCTTTCTGGATATCGAGGACGGCACGCCATGCCTTTTCCGCGGCGGCCTGGTCGCCGTCGAGCGCCGCCGCCTTGCCCACGGCATAGAGAACATCGGCCATGCCGGGGGCCAGTGCGCTGGCTCGTTCCAACTCGCGCCTCGCCTCCTTCGCCTTGCCCTGCTGCAAGAGGGCATCGCCCAACCGGTAAGCGGCCTCCGCATCGCCCGGCTGCAACCTGGCTTCGGCCTGAAATTCCTGTTCCGCCTTGTCCCACTGCGATTCCGCTGCGTACACCTGACCCAATTCCAGGTGCACGCCGGGGGTGGCGGGCCGCAGCCGCAGCGCCTCCCCGAACTGCTGCTCGGCGCCGGCCGCGTTGTGGAGCACGGCGTAAGTCTCGCCCAGAATCTGGTGGGCGCGCGCCGAATCCGGATCGGTGGCGCGCAAACGGTCGAACATCTGCTGCGAAAGCAGGCCGCTGGCCCGGCCCAGATAGTACATCAGGTCCACATCGCCGGGACGCTGGGCCAGCGCCGCCTGCAAGCTGGTGATCGCTTCGGCGAAGTTGCCGGTTTTGATCTGCGCGACTCCGAGCGCGTCGAATGCCTTCACTCTTTCGAGATGGGGAATAGCCTCGGCCGCATAGCCCGCCGCCAGCAGCGCAAAGCCCAGTAACTGGTGCGCGCCGGCCAGATCGGCATTCAGTTGAAGGGCCCGCTTGAGCGGAACAATGGCGCCTGCATAATCGCCCGCCTGCATCAGCGCCTGTCCCAACCCGACGAAGGCGGCGGGCGATTGGGGCGCGGCCTCGGCTGCCTTGCGGAACTCCGCCGCGGCATCGGCCGCCCGGCTTTGCTTCAGGGCGTCGCTGCCCGCCTGCAAATGCGCCAGGACATCGGAAGAGGCATTCTGCCAGAACAGGACGAGGACAATTGCAAAGGCGCCCATCACGGCTTCTCCGGTTCCACCACGGTCAGAAACTGGTCCGCCGCCACATCATTCAATTTCTGCACCGCGCCGGACGGCCAAATGATCTCCACGTTGGCGCTGCTGGCCGCGCCCAAGCCGAAATGGACGCGCTTATCGCTGGCCGATACGTAACTCCCGGCCGAGGTGACGTACTGCGATTGCCCATTCACGCGCACCCCCGCGCCGAAGCCGTCGCGATTGCTGCGCGTGCCCCGCAGCGCCAGCGTGAGCCAATGCGCGCTGCCGCCCCGGTTGCGGAACACCATCGCCTTACCGCCCAGCACCGTCATCACAACATCGGTCCATCCATCGTTATTCAAATCTCCGAAAGCCGCCCCTCGTCCCGCCACCGGAGCCGGCGCACCCAGGCCGGAGCGCTCGAACCGGCCCCCGCGATTGATCGCCAGCATGGGCGGCTCCAGGTAATGCAGCCCGGGGTCGATCTGCTCCACGTTGTCCATTACATGTCCCTGCGCCACGAAAAGGTCCTTCCATCCGTCGTTGTCGAAGTCCTCCAGCCGCATTCCCCAGCCGGAGCTGATGCCCGACAGCGCCGCAATCCCGGTCTGCAGGGAGCGGTAGCTGAATGTGCCATTGCCCTCGTTGTGGTAGACGGCGTAGCGCTGGCGCGCCAGGTCCGTCACCACCAGGTCCGGGCGGCCGTCGTTATCGTAATCGCGAAAATCGACGCCCATGCCGGAGATGCGTCGGCCGTCGTCGGCCAGCGCGACGCCCGCCTCCATCGCCCGTTCGGTAAATGTGCCGTTGCCGTTGTTGTGAAACAGAAACTGTTCCATACCATCGTTGGCCACGAAAATATCGGGGAATCCGTCGGCGTCGTAGTCGGCGAATGCTACCCCCAACGCCTTACCTTTTTTCGCCGCGATTCCGGAGGCGATGCTCACGTCCTCGAATGTGCCGTCGCCGCGGTTCCGGTAAAGCACACTGGCGGCCGGCGGGAACTCGGAGGGCGAACAGTAAATTTTCGGCGAGACCCCGCAGCTCTTGCTGTGCGCCAGGTCCCATTGCATGTAGCGGGTGACGAACAGGTCGAGCCTGCCGTCGTTATCGTAATCGAAGAATCCGGCGGAAACCGACCATCCGCCCGCCGCCACGCCGGCCCTGGACGTGACGTCGGTGAAGGTGCCGTTGCGATTGTTGTGGTACAGGGTGTTGCGGCCGTAGCTGGTCACGTAAAGATCGGTGAAGCCGTCATTATCGTAATCGGCCGCGGCCACGCCCATGCCGTAATTGCCGTCGCCGGCCGAGGAAAGCCCCGCCTGCTCCGTCACGTCGGTAAAAGTGCCGTCCCGATTCTGGCGGTACAGGCGGTTCCAATAGCGCGGATTGGCGCGGTCGAAGGACTCCCCGGCTCCTTCCCGGATGTGTCCGCTGTTGACCAGAAAAATGTCGAGGAGCCCGTCGTTGTTGTAATCGAGAAGCGCCACGCCGCCACCCATGGTTTCGATCAGGTGCTTGTGCGGCGTGGGGGAGTTTTCGTGATGAAAGGCGAGTCCGGCGGGAGCGCCCACATCGAACAGGGTTCCCGGCAGGCCGCCGACGGCGAGCGCGGCCGCCGAAAGAGTCAAGCAGACAAGGCACCCTCGCAACACGATCCGGACATCATACCAGACGGGCGCCGGCCTGCAAAAGGAGGCTGCCGCGACGTAGAGCTGCGGCGCGAGCGCCGGCTCAGTCGAAGAACCGGCGATCGTCGTCGGACAGGTGCGCTTTGGCAGCCGCGATGTTGAAGGTGACGCCGAGACCCGGCCGGTCCCATACGTCGATGAATCCGCGTTTGGCGATGGGGTTCGGCAATCCCTCGACAATCTCGTACCACCACTCCGGCTGGCCCACCGGATACTCGAAGGCGATGTAGTTCTGCGGCAGGACGGCCGCCATGTGAACGTGCGCGGCAAGTCCGATCAGCCCGTCGAAAATCCCGTGCGGAGCCACCAGGATGCCGTGCAGGTCGGCGTATTCCGCGATCCACTTCAGCTCCGCGATGCCTCCGACATCCTCCGGGTCGGGACCGATCACGTTCACCGCCTGCTTTTCGATGAGGTCCTTGAAATTCTCCCGCAGATAAATCTGTTCGCCCGTGTGAATTGGAATCGAAGTGGCCTGGGTCACTTCCCGAAAGACATCGGCGTTGGGGTAAGGAGTGTAGTCGCCCGTGATGATGTCTTCGAGCCAGGCGATGCGGAGCGGCTCCAGCGCCCGCGCGAAGGTGATGGCGTCCTTGACGGTCCAGCCGGGGCCGCAGTCGAGGGCGAGTCCGATTTCATCGCCCAGCACCTTCTTCATGGCTTCGACGCAGGCAATGACGTGATTGAGGCCGCGCTCGGTCATCAGGCCGCGGTCGGAGTGCGGCGGCCCGGTGCGCGGGTCGTCGTACCAGCCGCCGGGGATGGCGTTCATCATGGCCGGATTATGGAAGCCCACCGCCTGCTTGATGAGGGTGAAGCCTTCCTTGGACTCCTTCATCTTCGACATGTTCTCGGCGTAGTCCTGCGGCGTCTGGCCGGTCATGGGGAAGCGCACGCCGCCGTTATAGATGCGGACGCGGTCGCGGATCTTGCCGCCCAGCAGTTTGTAAACGGGGACGCCGGCCACTTGGCCCGCGATATCCCAGAGCGCGATCTCGATGGCGCTGACGGCGGAACCCCAGGGCTTGAACGCGCCCATGCGGCGGATCTTCAGCATGACACGGCCGACGTCCGTCGGGTCTTCGCCCAGGAGATAGTCCTTATAGAAAAGCACCATCGGTTTGAGATACGCTTTGGCGGATTCGGCCTGACCGTAGCCCGAGATACCCTGATCCGTTACGATGCGCACCACCGGGTTGCGGCCGATGATGGCGCAGCGCAGGTCTGTGATCTTGATCGATACACGCCCCGTGCGCTTTTGAGAGGGGGATCCGACCGCCTGCTGAGCCATAGCAGGCGTTGCCGCCGCCGCTGCCGAGGCGGAGGCGAGAAAGCTTCTACGCGTCCAATTCGTCATGGAAATCCTCCATAAGACGATCTCAAATTGCGGGATGGGTTTCAACCCCAGGCGGGGAAACGGGCTGGGTGAAGGAGCTTACAGGAATACTTCTAACGCGGAGGCGCGGCGGAAACGGAGGTGCCGCGGAGGGATCTCAGACACCCCCGCCTGGCTTCCGTGCTCTCCGCGGCCCCGCGTTGCATCCCGCGGCGAGAGCCGCCGGTGTACAGCGGCTGGTTACGCGGCCAGGCGCTGGCGTACCATCCTGATTACCCGGGCGGCGCCTTGGGGCCGCTCCACGGGAACACTCAGCGGCCACGGTTCTTCCACGCCCATGAGCGCCAGGGCGGCGCCGAGCAGGGCCATGTTCTTGCTGAAGTTGACCGTCTCCTGCATCTTCTGATTGGGATCCTGCCGGGTCCAGAAGTCGTGAATGACCGGGGACACGGATGCAAGAAATGTCAGAATGGCCGCGGCGCCCAGCCTCGGCTTGACGCCGAGCGCGACCAGCGTGCCTCCGAGCACCAGCAGCGCGCCGGAGGCAAACACGGCCGCCTCCGCCTTGGGCACGTGCCTGGAGCCGGCATACTGCGCCATGCTCCGCCATTGCAGGAAGTGATGGATGCCGTTGTAAATGAAAAATCCGCCGAAGACGATTCGGCCCGCCAGAAACAGAGCTTTCATAAAATGCGCCTTGGAAAATCGGGCTTCACGCCGCCCTGGCTTGCAGGAGGTCGGCGAAATCGCGCGGAAGCACCTGCATCAGCTTGTTCAACTCGCCGGGATCGATGTGCTCGGCGAGGGTTTCCACCACCGCGCGTGTGACGTCGCTCGCATTGACGTTGGGATCGCCGTGGAAGTACGCGGCCACGGCCGTCAGGAATTCGTCGCGCGTGAATTTCAGCGGCTTGTCGACCGGCGTCCAGCCCTCGTAATAGAAGCCCCGGACCAGCATCGGCAATTGCGAGCCGAGGTGAACGGCCTCGTTGACCGGCAGCCGGTCGCGCAGCGTGTGCAGGACCGCGCGCAGCGCCAGGTAGGCGCGGTGCTCCGAATCCCAGTTGAGAAGCTGCCGGATGTCGCGCAGCCACGCGCCGGTCTTTTGCAAGGTTGTCTGGAAAACATCAACCTGAGTCATACTTCTAACCCTCCAATCGTGCAGCCGCCGCCGGCAGCCACTCGGAAAACCAATCCGCTGCCAGCCGGGCGACCTCTTCGAGCGCCCCCGGTTCTTCGAACAAGTGAGACGCCCCGGGGACAATTGTCAGCTCCTTGACGCAGCGGAGCCGGCGATACGCTTGCTGGTTCAGTTGCACCACCACGGTGTCGTCGCCGCCCACGATCAGGAGCGTGGGCGCCCGCACGCTGCCGAGCATTGGTCCGGCGAGATCGGGACGGCCGCCGCGCGAGACGACGGCGCCGATGCGATCCGGCATGAGCGCCGCGGCCACCAGCGCCGCGCCCGCACCCGTGCTCGCGCCGAAATAACCGATGGCAAGCCCGCGGCTTTCGGGCTCACCGGCGAGCCAGCGGGCGGCATCGGCCAGCCGTCCGGCCAGCATCTCGATATCGAAGCGGAGATGGGCGGTTTGCTCATCCACGGCCTCCTCCGCAGGGGTGAGGAGGTCAATCAGGAGCGTGCCCAGCCCGCGGCGGTACAGATATTGCGCGACGAACCGGTTGCGCGGGCTGTGGCGGCTGCTGCCGCTCCCATGCGCAAACACCACGAGGCCGCGCGCGCCGGATGGAATGGCGAGGTTGCCCTCGAGCTCTACGCCTCCTGCCGGCACACGGACGACGCGTTCGATTTCGGTGGTTCTGCTCATACGCCACTCGGAAACGTCTCGGGCGGCTCGCCCCGCGTGTGCGGGCCCGGGTACTGCAACGGCTCCAAGGCGCGGGACGCGTCCAGGCAGGCTAGCGGAAAATCCGCGCCGCGGATGGTTTTGCCGGCGCTAGCGGGCGTAGCCGGCATACTCTTCCTCCGCGCGGGCGAGCAGATCGCGCACCTGGCGATCGCCGGTCTGAGAAAAATCCCGATACCACTCCCCGACCGCGATGAAATAATCGGGCTCCAGGGCGCAGACAGCCTCATCGACTTCCCGCCGCAATTCGGCGCAAGTCTCGGGGGAGCCAACCGGAACCGCGACGACGATCCGCGCCGCTCCCTGGCGGCGCAGCGCGGCCACGGCGGCGCGCATGCTGGAGCCGGTGGCCAAACCGTCGTCGACCAGGATGACAGTCCGGCCGCGCACGTCGGGCGTGGGCCGGCCCTGGCGGTACTCGCGCTCGCGGCGATGCAGTTCCGCCCTCTCTTTGGCCGCCACCGCCTCCAAAACCTGCGGCGGAATGCGCAGCATCTCCATCACTTCGCGATTGGGTACGAGCACGTCTCCGCTGGCAATCGCTCCCATTGCCAGTTCTTCGCGTCCGGGGACGCCAAGCTTACGCACCAGGAATATATCAAACGGAAGGCCCAGGGCTCGTGCCACTTCGTAGCCGACCGGAACGCCGCCCCGCGGCAACGCCAAGACAAGAGCGCCGGGCCGCCCGGCATAGTGCTGGAGGAGGCGCGCCAGTTGGCGGCCGCCATCCGCGCGATCGATGAAGCCATCCATACGAATTCTCCTGCCGTGCCTCAGGGCTGACTTGTTGCCGGCCTCCCCGGCTCCGGCGGCGGCTCGGGATGTGGTTGCGGAGAACGCTCGGGCGGCGGTTCGCCCGGGACCGGCGGTGTTGGACGCGGATTCGGAGGCTCCGCGGGATGTCGCATATGAATCATAGCCGCGCCCCTAACCTATGTGGAGCAACTTCCATGCCAACGGCCCGGTAAGAAACAAATTTCGTGTTTGCCGCGAGTTCGCGACAAGCCGCGGCGGCGAGCCGTAGGGACGCGGGCGGGGCATGCCGGGACCCTACATCTCCGCGGCTTCGGACACCGGCAGGAACGCGTTGGCGAGTTTTAGCCTCTTGGCTGTTTCAGAAACGTGCCTCTTTCCAGATCCTCGAATGCCTGACGAAGCTCCTGTTGCGTATTCATCACGATCGGCCCGTACCAGGCCACCGGCTCCTCGAGTGGTTTGCCGGACACGAGAAGGAACCTGATGCCGTCCTCGCCGGCTTCTACCTGAATCTCATCGCCGCGGTCAAACAGCACCAGGGAACGATTCTGGGCGTCGGAGGGCGGCGTCGTATCCAGCCATCCGACGGATTCGGTGGGCACGGCAAGCGGGCCGGAAGCATTACAGAACCGCCCATCACCTCCAAACACGTAGGCGAAGGCATGGCGCGTAGTCTCGACAGGGAGGGTCTTCCGCTTGCGGGGAGGTATGGACACATCCAGATAAACGGGATTGGCGGCGACGCCGTCCACCGGTCCATTCTTCCCCCAGAAGCTTCCGCACACCACGCGGACGTGCGTTCCATCGTCATCGGTGACCTGCGGAATATCCGGCGCTTTGACTTCCTGGTACCGCGGCGCCGTCATTTTGAGTGACGATGGAAGGTTCCCCCATAACTGGAACCCGTGCATCCGGCCCGACTGATCGCCCTTCGGCATCTCCTGATGGATAATCCCGCTTCCGGCGGTCATCCACTGGACGTCGCCGGGGCCGATGGCGCCGTGATTCCCGATACTGTCTCCATGCTGGACGGTACCGGCGAGGACGTACGTGATGGTCTCGATGCCGCGATGGGGATGCCATGGAAAACCCGACAGGTAGTCCTCGGGAACTTCGTTTCGAAAATCATCCAGCAGCAGAAACGGGTCGAAATCAGACGTGCTGCCGAACCCGAATGCGCGCCTGAGGTGTACGCCTGCTCCTTCGATTGTCGGTTTCGAAAATGCGAGCCGCTTAACGGGCCTGATGGACATGGCAGCCTCCGTGAGCCTTTCCCGAGTCTACACCGATTTTCAGGGGTTTCGAGAGCTAATCCCGAGTTGCCCGGTCGAAGCGCTCCCGCATAATTTGCACGATGCACGGATGCATCATCGCCGCTGGTGAGACGTCGCTGCGGGATTCAACACGCCGTCGCCGCGGCTACGCCAGAGATCCCACAGCTTCAGGACCGCCGTCATCGCGGGAGAGATGGGCCCGGCTTCATCCCGGGATGAGATTTCGAACTCCGATGCGTGCCCGGGCAGGGGACTGGAGCGGTGAGCAGCGCCCGCGAAGGACGCGGTGAGCGCCAGAAGAGCGGCTGCGCAAGCGAATAGTGCCTTCATAGCGTTTCGCCTGATTTCTCTAAATTTAGAGGTGGCCGCCGAGGGGGATCGGAGGCCTTTGGAAATTCGAGGGCTTCGCATACCGGTATTGGCGACGGCGAGTCCCGATAGGGCACGTTAAGGCACGTTAAGAATTTGTTATGAATGGCGTGGCGCGCTTCCCTCTACCCGCACCATTCCTCCTGTTCCGCCCTCTGACTATTTGGCGGCTGCCTTCGCCTCACCTGCGCGCAGCCGGTTCCAGAAGATGAATGTCCCTCTGTCGGTCGAGGTGATGATGTCCGGCGCTCCGTCTCCATTCAGGTCTACGACCGCGAAATGGGAACCCACACCGGAGCGGTTATGGATCAGCTCCGGAACAAACTCAGCTCCGCCGGGAGCTTTCGGATTCCGCACCGTGCGGTACCAATAGAGCACCGACGTGCCGTAGGGATCGGGATCTCCGTAGGCCTCCTGGTGGGAGTAAAGCCGCTTGCCTACGATCAGGTCCGGAATTCCATCGCCATCGAGATCGGCGCAAACCGAGGAATGCGGTTCCGAGAAGGCCACGTTGCCGGCGTTCCGGGTGGAGAGGTCGCCCATGATGGGGTGCTCCACGAAGGAGATATCGCCAGCCGCGTCCCGTTTCTGTTCAAACCAGGAAATTCCCCAGCCGTGCGCGGAGAGAGGAGTCACCACATCGTTCAGACCGTCGCCGTTGACGTCATACACGCACATCTCGCCGGCGCCAAAACCGAAGTTCTGCGCATGGAACTTCCACGGTTGCCCGTCGCCGCCCCTGGCGGGCTGCTCCCACCATCCGGTAGCATCCAAAACGTCCAGGCGCCCGTCGCCGTTGATATCGCCGACGCCGAGGCCGTGAGGGTTGAACTTCATGGGGCCGGAAATTTCGTGTTGCTTCCACGTCCCCGTCGGATTGGCGGGATCCGGGTCCGCGTACATGATGCCGGTCTGCCGGTCCTTGAACACGAAATCGGGTTTGCCATCTCCGTCAACGTCACGGAAGAGGGCGACCTCGCTGCCCACGCGCGGGAGCGCTTCGTATCTCTCCCATCGGCGCGATTCTCCCTTCGGATTTACGTATAGAAAAAGCGGCCTGCTGTTGGTGAAGGTGCTTACGACGTCCGGCCAGCCATCGCCCGTGAAATCGTATGCAAACGTGATCATGTCGTCCGTGTACTCGCTGCTGACGTTGTAGGTGCGGCCGGGTTTGAACTCGCGTCTCTGGGTAAAGCCGGGCCCGAGATAGTAAAACGGCGCAGCGACTATGTCCAGGTGGCCGTCGCGGTTGAAGTCGGCCACGGCGGTGCACCAGGCATAGTAGAAATCGCTGATCCGCTGCATCCGGAAGTGGCCGGAAACTTTCTCGACAGGTTCGGACTGATGCTGCAAGTCCCTGTAAGCGACGTCCTTGAAGGTCACCGACCCTGTTCCGCCGGCGTAGAGTGCTATGGGGCCGTAATCGCCCATGCTGTTTTCCGTAAGAGCTTCGGCCATCAGTCCGGGCCCGGTGGAGAACGTCCCGCCCGCAAGTTCGATCTTGTTTTGTGTCAAGACAGGCCGCAGGATGTCGGCGTCCATGATGATCTGAACCGTGTTCCATTCCTCAGGCTTGAAAACACGTGCGGGTGTTTCGCTGCGGCGACCGCCGCCAGCTGTGGCGCCGCGGCCCGCCGCGGGCGGCTCGGGCGGCTTTCGAAACTCGGTAAATCGGTTCGTGCCCGAGGGGCGCCCCAGCTTTTCGCGGCTGATTTCGTGGCCCTGCGCGTCCAGACTCACGCTGTAAGAAGCCAGGTCGCCCCGGGTAAGTGAGACATAGATACCCTTCATGCCGTCGCCGGTCTTTTGCGCCCGCAGCAGCACGCCGGTCTTGCAGTCGCCGGTGCAGCGGAAAGTGGCAGACAATTCGATATCCTGGTACGACTTATCCAATACGAGCCAACCGCCGGCGGGGCTTTTCGGAGTGGCAGTCAGTTCTCCCTTTTCGGCGCGCCAATCAGCCTCGCCCAACTGGTGCCAGCCCTTCAGGGTCGAACCTTGAAATGTGTACTCGGGGACAAAAGCGGGTGGAACCGCGGCGAACAGGACTGCTACGGCCAATGCCGCGCCCGCAAACGTCCAACCGGCAAATCTCTTCGACATGGAATGCCTTTCCTTCCGGGCGCCCTTTCTTTCCCCGGATCAGCGAGGGGGCCTGGCGCTACGGATGGAGAGATCTTATCAGATAACGCTGTCCGGAAGCGGCGCGCTCCAGACGCCGGTCAGATTGTTCAGCCGGGCAATGCCGGCTTCGCGTTCAGCCGCCGGGCGCACTGCATGACGGTTGCGCAATTGCATGCGTCTGTTGGATAGTGGACATGGGTAAAGAGCATGGATGTCATGATCGACGTAGACCCAAAGGAAGACGACCTGATCAGCATCAGGTGAGCCCGGAATATGCAGTGGTACGACTACGTATCTTATTTCTTCGGCGGCGCTTTTCTGGCCAACGCCATACCGCACTTTGTGAGTGGATTGATGGGCCGGCCGTTTCAAAGTCCATTTGCGAAGCCTCCGGGCGAGGGGTTGTCCTCCTCCACCGTGAACGTGCTTTGGGGGGCGTTCAACATCGCAGCCGGATACCTGCTTATATGCCAGGTCGGCGACTTTGACCTGCGCAGTCCGATGCAGGTAACGGTTGCGGGACTGGGCGCACTGCTAATGGCGGTGATGTTGTCTCGCACGTTCGGGCGCTTCCACGGGGGCAATTCTCCCGGGAAATGATCCGAGGTTCGGCGACTATCCGCACGTCCGTTTGAGAAGCCATGCCATGTTGCGGCCGAGCGTCTTCATAGTGCGGATGCCTTCCTCGTCTTTCTCGACTTCGCCAGGTTCCCGGCCGATGCCGATATTCCAATAGCTGGAGCCGGGGACGATCATCTCGGTAATCAGGAAAAAGTGGTTGAGAGTGTCAAATGCATGGGTCGCGCCGGCCCTGCGCACCGCCACCACGGCCGCGCCCACTTTGCGGCGGAACATGCCGCCATTGGCGCCCGATACCAGGCAGGCACGGTCGATGAGCGCTTTTATTTCGGGCGAGACGTCGGTCACGTAGGTCGGGGAACCGAGCAGGATGCCATCCGCAGCCGCCATCTTGGCGATATAGGTGTTGCCCATATCGTTCTCCTGGGAGCAGCGCCGGTCCCGCCTGACCGAACACTTGCGGCATGCCAGGCAGCCATGAATCGAAGTGCCGCTCATCTCCACTATTTCGGTTTCAATGCCTTCGGCTTGTAGTTCGCCCGCAACGTAGCCGAGCAGGATGGCAGTGTTTCCGCCTCGCCGGGCGCTGCCATTGAATGCGATAACTTTCATATCGATTTCAGGATACGAAATTCTGTAATGGCGGACGACCGTCTCCGGCCAGAGTGAGGCTACGTCGCGAATAGCAGCCGGTCCGCAACGCCGGCTGCGAGATGCTGGACCAGGTTGTAGAGAAGGATCGGCAGGAGCACGAGCGGATAGCCGGGCATGGCGCCGGCCGCGACCACCAAACCAGTGCCGTTGTTATTCATGCCCAAGCCAAAGATGAGTGGTGCCCGCCGCGCGCGGTCGAGGCGCAACACGCGTCCGAGAAACCAGCCCGCACCGAACATCACGAGACAAAGGAAAACTGTTACGCCCAACACCATGCCCAGGAACTCGGCGTCGGGGTGGGCCACCAGTTGAGGCAAGGAGACGGCGGCGTTGAGATAGCACAGCAGAAGGAGAACGGCGGTGTTCGCGATTTTAAGTACGGGCTGGATGCGCCGGGTGACGGTTTCCCCGAGCAGGGCGCGGGTGAGAATGCCGGCAATCGACGGAATGAGCACGAACAGCAGCAGGAAGTCGCCGGTGCCCTGACCGGCGAGCTGGCAAAGACGGTGCGACCAGTCACCGGTGGTGAGGCAACTGCCGGCGCGGAGGAGCAGAGGCGTCGTGAGGGGACTGAGCGCGGTGCTCAGCAAAACCAAGCCAAGGCTTACCGTGAGGTCGCCTTCGGCATTTTGAGACCAGGCGGTGGACGAGCCTGCGATAGGCATGGAAGCAATGAGCACCATCCCGGTAAGCACGTTCTGGACCTCGGCTGGATTGTCCCAGAAACGCAGTAAGACACTCGCGGCCAAAATCGCGACCACGGGCGCGACAAGATTGACCAGCGTACCCGCCCCCAGCACCAGGCTCGATTGGCCGATACGGCGCAGCGCGGACAGGCGAGCGCCGAATCCGGCGTTGAAGAGCAGCACGGATAACAGCAGCACCGGCAGCGTCAACGGGACCCCGACTGCGGTGCCCGCAGCCGGTGCGAACGAAATCCCGCGCAGAGCCAGCGCCGGGCCAGGAAGGAGGGCCGCCAGGATATAGACTGCTGCCAGGAACCACAGCAGGCGGGCATGGAGGAAGTGGGCCAAAGAAGAAAGACGAATCATCATGATGCTCGACTGATACCTGGTGGGACAGGGACGAACAGGGAAACTGGAGAGGGGTCCCGATAGCGCTTATTTCTGTATTGTACCGCGTCAGAAATTGTCGACCGCCAGAAGAGGCCGGAGACGGCACCGCAGGTAGAATCCCTGCGAGTGCATTTGGTGCCACTCGGGCGGAGGTACGGCCGTGGGGGCTTGTCTCCGCCGCTCCGGCGCCCTTTCGGCATCCCCGCGTCCCTGGCCATCCGGCAGTCTTGACGGTCCAGGACAACCATATCGGATAATACACTCCTGTCATTCCGGAACATGGCCGGGGGACCGCGGGCGAAATGAGTCGCCGTCGTCCTTGATGCTTCCGTACTGTTTATCACATGCGCGTCGATAAAAACGGCGACGTTCACCCATTTAACGAGTACGCTAATTGACACGAAGTCACCTCTATGGTGGCGACAATACATTGTCAACCGAAGTCACAGAAAGACGAGGAGGTCTTATGAAGCTTAGGAATATCGCGCTGCCCTTTATTCTGCTGACCTTATCCGCCTCGGCCCAGGAGACTCGCGGTACCTTTTCGGGGATCGTAACGGACCCGACGGGAGCGGCGATCGTCGGCGCCTCGATCACGGTCACCAACACCGGCACCAAGACGACTGCTCCGGCCGCCACGAACCCAACCGGCTATTACGAAGTTCCTCTTTTGCTTCCCGGCACTTATGAAGTGACAGCAGAGGCGACAGGGTTTAAGAAACTGGTGCGGTCCGGCCTGACACTGGGGTTGGGGGAACAACAGAAAGTCAATCTTACGCTGGAAGTGGGCGCCGCCAGCGAATCGGTCACAGTTTCCGCGGAATCGGCGATCCTCGATACCAGCACGACGGTAAGCGGGAAAACTCTAAGCACCAGGGAAATCATGGACTTGCCGATCCTCGCAAACGACATTCTCGTCCAGGCTCGTATGGTGGCCGGCGTCCAGACTTCGGGGACCACCCAATATCTGTCAGAAGGCCAGATTGGCGGTAGTTCGACTAGTTACTTCGCGGCCGGCAATATCGGCGGTAATGAGTGGACCATGGATGGGCAACCCGAGAACGCCGAGGGCCGCGACACCGCGTTCACGCCCCACACCGACATGGTTGAGGAATTCCACGTGGAAACGAACAGTTTCGACGCCTCCTTCGGCCACTCGACCGGTCTCAACATCAACATGTCGACCAAATCCGGCACAAACCAGGTGCACGGCACCAGCACTTACGAATACTGGAGCGAGCGATGGGCGGCGGCTCCCTATTTCATCCGGCAAAACTACATCACCAATATCGCCAACGCCAAGGCGGCCGGCAACACGGCCCTCGCGCAATCCCTGGCAAGTCAATCGGAATACCCCAATGGGCACTCCAACAACTTTGCGGGGACGTTCGGGGGGCCGGTTGTAATACCGAAGATTGTTAACGGGAAGAACAGGCTATTCTTTTTCTTCGCCTACTCCGGCGCGCGCGACGACATCCCGGCACGCCCCAGCGACATCAACGACACGGTTCCCACCGTGCCGGAGCGAACCGGCAACTTCTCGGACCTGCTCCCGCTGGGCTCGCAGTACACGATCTACGATCCTTTAACCGTCACCGCCAATGCCAACAGCGCGGGGCATTACATTCGCACGCCTTTCCCCGGCAACATCGTTCCCCAGAGCCGAATCACCAATCCGATGTACGCGTACTACAACGCCGCCATCCCGCTGCCGAACAACAATCCCACCAGCGCGACGCAGGCGCCCCTGACCAACTTCCTGCCGCACTGCCAGGTGGACAATAACATATACAATGCTTTCGACAACAAGAACGACTTTAACGCTAACGAGAAGAACCGGTTCTTCTTCCGGTGGAACTGGAGCCACTATCGCGAGTACTACGGCGACCTCACGTGCTCGGGCCTGCTGACGACCGACGACACGCGGCGCAACGTCAGCGGCGTGTTGGACTGGACGTTCACGCCAACGCCCACGACGGTGGTAGACGTGGCCATCAGCGCCAATCAATTTTTCATTCGCAGCTACAACCTGGGCCTGATTCAGGAGACACCGAGCACGGTAGGCTTGCCGTCTTATATGACGCAATACTGCACCTCGCACGGCGACTGCGCGCTTCCCGCCGTCAACCTTTCGGGATCGTATTACTTTTATAACGGCAGCACCTTTGGCCGCTCGCTGTCCAGTTATCCGAAGTACCGCACGCAGGGCGTCAAGGTAAACGTTTCGCACGTAATGGGCAGAAACACCTTCCGCGCGGGCATCGATTTCCGGATGCAGCTCCTGCATAACATCGGGGAGAACGGCAACTCGATGGGGAATTTCACCTTCAGCAATACCTATACGCAAGGAACCGATAACGGACTGCTGCCGGCGGGCAATATCGGCTTGAGTTATGCGGCCTTCCAGCTGGGAATCCCCACCAGCATGTCCGTGGATAACAATACGAGCATTACGGAGGGCAATCCGTACCTGGGTTTCTACGGAATGGACACACTCCGCGTGACGCGAAACCTGACGTTGACGCTTGGGCTCCGGATGGAATATGAGGAGGGTCCGACGGAAGCATACAATCGCGCGATCGGCCCGTTCAACCCGACGGCACAACTACCCATCGCGTCGGCCGCCGAGGCCGCCTACGCAGCCAGCCCGATTCCGCAGCTTGCGGCCAGTGCTTTTACGGTGGCGGGCGGCGATACTTATGCCGGCTTAAACGGGGTGAGCAACCGCCTCTGGCAGAACCAGCTCATGCCTCTGCCGCGATTGGCCGCGGCATGGCAGGTGACACCGGCAACCGTGGTGCGCGCGGGCTACGGAGTGTATTACGACACCCTTAACGTTACCAACGAAGCCGCCAATCAAAGCGGGTTCTCCTGCACGCAGACCAATGTGGCCAGCAACAATTCCGGCGTTAACTGGAACTACGGAAACCCGTACCAGGGCGTTTCCATTCTGAGCGACCCGTTTCCGAGCATGGCCGGCGGCGCTTCCCCATGCGTACCCTATGGGAGCTCGCTTGGGTCGATGTACCAGGTGGGGCGCGGTTTCACCTTCATCCCCTACGATCGGGAGCACCCGGAGGTGCAGAGGTGGCGGGCCTCGGTGCAGCGGCAGATCGGGAAAGACATGCTCATAGAAGCCACTTACTGGGGCCAGTGGGCCAGCAATCTGGGAGTTACCCACAGGCTCGATGCGCTGCCGGCACAATACTGGGAAACCGGGCTGGTCCGCAACAACACGCAAAACAACCTCCTGACACAGAACGTCACCAACCCGTTCTACATCGGCAACTTCGCGGGTCTGCAGGGTTCAAACCCGCAGCTTTATGCGTACATGAATACGCAGTCCTTCTACACCAGTTCGACGATCCAGGTAAACCAACTGCTGCGGCCCTTTCCGCAAATGAACGGACTTTATGAAGCCGACGACCCGCTGGGAAGGAATCGGATCAAAGCGCTGGAAGTGGACGTAAACCGCCGCCTGTCGCATGGCCTGAACCTGAACTTCTCCTGGTCGTGGCTGAGCGCGTGGGACAAGATGATCTTCAACAATGAGTTCGATCCCGTGCCCACTTGGTATCCGAGTAACAGTGCGCGTCCGGAGCGGGTGACCATCAACGGACTATACGAGCTGCCTCTCGGCCACGGTAAGCGGTTCCTGAACCACGGCGTTCCTGCCGCGATCCTGGGCGGCTGGCAAATCGCCGCGACGTGGGAATATCAGTCCGGCGACGAGATCAGCTGGCCTAACATTTACTACTACGGCAGCATGGGCACGCTGTCTTCGACTCTGAACGGCGTGAACCGCAGTATCAGCGAGTGGTTCAATAATACGGCGAACTTCGAGCGCAATCCGGCCAACCAGCCGGCGTCGTATTCAGTGCGAGTCTTCCCGCAATACATCAACGGCGTGCGCGGGGACAAACTGCTGCAGACGAACGCAAACATTCACCGCTCCATCACGTTGCACGAGAGGATGACGCTGCACTTCCGGGCGGACGTTTTCAATGTGTTCAACCGCTCGCAGATGTCCGACCCGGATACGAACCCGAACGACTCGACATTCGGCCAGGTTCTTTCCGAGACGGGCTCGCAGAACCGGTTCCTTCAGGTTCAGGCGCGCCTTCAATTCTGATTCGGAGCTTGGGCTGGCAGGGTGAGGGTCCGAGCGAGACGGGTTATACTCGCCTGTTATGCGATTATTCCACCTCGCTCTCCTGGTCAGCCTGCCGGTGCTGTCGAGCGCCCAGGCCGGCGCGGACCTTTCCACCGAACGTCTGCAAAATATACCGGCCCGTCTGCATGAACTGGTCGACGGGCAAACCATTCCCGGAGCGGTGGCGCTGGTTGCGCGCCACGGGCGAATAGGCTTTCTGGAAGCGGCCGGCTGGCAGGATGTAGAAGGCCATAAGCCTATGAATGCCGGCTCCATCTTTCAGATCATGTCGATGACCAAGAACTTCACCGGTGTTGCCGCCATGATGCTGGTGGAAGAGGGTAAGCTCGAATTGCGGCGGCCGGTGGAGGATTATCTACCGGAGTTCAAAGGTCAGTTGGTGGAGGAAGCGGGGCCCAACGGCGGCAGGGTAACGCATCCGCCAGTCCATCCGGTAACCGTCTGGCAGTTGATGTCGCACACGTCGGGGCTGCCATCCGACCCGGGTGGCGATCTGAGGGACAATCCTCAAACCTTGCGGGCGTCTCTCGCCGAGGCCGTGCGATTCTATGGCCGTTCTCACCTGGAGTTTGAACCCGGCGCGCGCTGGCATTACAGCAACGAAGGGATCGCCACGCTGGGGCGCATTATCGAAGTGCTCTCCGGCGAAGAGTACACGCATTTCGTCAAAACGCGAATTCTCGATCCGCTGGGAATGAAGAGCACCTTCTTTTTCCCGCCGGAAGCCATGAAGGACAGAATCGCGCTGGTCTACCGGCACGAGAACGGAAAACTGGTCCGGTCGGGCGCGGAAATACTGGGCGGCGACCCCACCCGCTATCGAGCCGGCGCCAGGTACCCGGCGCCTGAATTCGGCCTCTATTCCACGGCTTCGGATCTGTTTCAGTTCTACCAGATGCTGCTTAACGGAGGCACGCTCGGCGGACACGAATACCTCACGCGCCAGTCGGTAGAGACGATGACCCGCGTGTTCACCCCGGATGTCACTCCTTCGGGATGGCTCGGCGGCACGGGGTACGGTCTGACTTTTGAGATTGTCAATCGACCCGAAGGCACCCTGCTGTTACATTCACCCGGAACGTTCGGACATGGCGGCGCCTTCGGCACCGAGGGATGGATCGATCCGAAGAACGATTTGATCCGCATTCTGATGGTTCAGGTCAGCGATGGCAGCGCCGGGGCAGCGCGCGCCGCCGTGATGCAGATCGGCGAAGCCGCGGTGCCGCGGTAGAAGCCGGGCGTCCGAAGGGGAAACGCTGGATTAGTCAAACGAGGTCGGCCACTCCGGGTGGCGATGGTGGTCAAAGAGATGGGAAATCTGGGTTGCGGTCACGCGCGCCAGGGAGAGTGGGGGAAGCTGGTCTTCACGAAAAAAATCGACCGCATCGGTCTCGTGGGTGCAAGCGCGCTGCCCGCCGACAATGTCACAGAGGAAGAACAGCTTGTAGGCGTGGTAAGGAATGGGTGGGTGCCCATGCCGGTTACGGTCGTACACGGCGGCGAGTTTCGTGGCCACCACGTCAAAGCCGGACTCCTCTTTAACTTCACGAATCGCGGCATGGCTCGGTGCGTCGCCAACGTCGGCCCAGCCTCCAGAGAGGGTCCAGCCGCCGTCGGCGCACTCTCGCACGAGCAGCACGCAGTTATCGCGAAAAGCCGCCGCGCGCACGTCCACCTTGGGTGTAGGATGACCGATCTCGCGGTTGAACAGGTCCAGCATTGGCGCCCCATCCTTGAGCCCAAAGCCCGCCGTCATCATCTCGGCCGCGATACGGCGCACGGAGGTGTAGCGCTCGATATCGTAGTAGTCTCCGGCGTAAGTGAGCCCCGTCTGTGCGATGGCTTGCAACTGCTGGGCCCACATGAGCCACTGAGAATCATTCATTTACCAGCTCCCGTTTCATTCTATCGTCGCCGGAGGGCGTCGATTATGCCTTCCGGGTGGACCGGAAGTTTGCTTACTGTATGAACAGCAGCACCTGGTTCGAGTTCGAGACCTGGAGCACCCGCTCGCCGGACTGTGCATTCGCGGGTACGCGGAAATTCACCTGATACAAGCCGGCGAAATCCGGCGTCAGGCCGGCGTAGGGAACCACGGGGACGACCGTCGAATCGAGCACTACCTCAAAATTGCCGGTTACAGGATTGATCCCGGAAGCCGCCGTTCCGGCGGGCAAGGAGGAACCGATCGCCCCCAAGCCCGAACAGTAGACCGCGAGATACTCGCCCGGCGCGGCGGGGTCTTGCGGTGTTACCAACGAGTAATCGGATGTGTGCACGATCAGCGGCTGGGCAGCGTCTGCGTTGAGCAGGAAAATTCCGGGCGTGGATGCCTCCACCGTAACCGGCAGGGGCGCGCTCTGGATGGCGCCGTTCTGGACTACGATGGATGCCGCGTTCTGCGGCAGGTTGTAGGGCACTTGAAAATTGATCTGCGTGGGGGAAACGTACAGCAGCGGTGCCGCCACGCCGCCTACCATTACGCTCACGCCGCCTAAGTTCGGGGGAAGCGGAAAATTCTGCGCGGCGGAGGTGGCGGAAGCGAGCCCTGCGCCCATGATCGTCGCCAGTTCGCCCGGCGAAACCTCGCTCGTCACGAAGAAACTGGCGGCGTCCGATAGCCAGCCGATCGCCGGGGCTCCGGGCTGCGGAGGCACCAGCGGCCCCGGATCGATGCGCAGCAACGGAGCGCCATTGAGGACAGGGCTGAAGTAAGTGGCAGAGGGGCCCACGAGCCAGAGCGAGCCCCCCGGCGTGAGCGCCAGCGCAGCTACGGTGTCTGTCATGCCGCCGAGATAAGTTGAGAACGCCAGGCTGTAACCTGCGCCGGAGGGCGCCAGTTCCGAGACGTAACCGGAGGCTCCGGCAACGCTCGGCTGGATTGCGTTCACCAGCGGAAAGCCCACCGCAGAGGTTTCGCCGCCCACCCAAACCGCCCCCTGCGCGTCTACCGCTATGGCATTGGCACTGTCGTCCAGGGTAAGGCCGGCGGTGCCGCCGAGGTAAGTCGAAAATAGCAAATTGCGGCCGGACGCATCGAACTTCGCGATCCACGAGCTGCCGTACGGCGTACCGGGAGCGGCTTGAATGGCGTGGACCATGGGCAGTTGGCTGGCATAGGTCGAGCCTCCCGTCCAGGCGTCGCCCGCACCGTCTACCGCTAGAGCGTAGGCTGCATCCTCGCCGCTGCCGCCAAAGAGAGTGGAATACAGGAGCGCGCTGCCGTCGCTGGAAATTTTGGCGAGGAACGCATCGCTCGAACCAGAGATGCTTTTGGCGCCGAACGCACTTTGAAACGCGTCGAGCACGGGGAAATCCCGGGAGTTGGTCCAGCCGGCGGCATAGGCATTTCCGGCGCCATCCACCGCAATGGCGCTCGCTTCGTCCTGGCCCGAGCCGGTCAGAAGAGTCGCCCATTCGACGCCGCCGCTTGCGTTCAGCTTGGCCACGAAGGCATGCTCCACGGTTTCCGACGGTGAGCTGACGTAAACGCTTTGGCCGGTCGCATCTGCCGCCAGAATGGTTGCCTGGGAGTCCCATGGGCCGGCGCTCTCGGTCCAGGTGCTCCCGCCATCGGCGCTGCGCGCGAACTGTCCGCCGGTGGCGTCGAGCACCAACAGGACGCCGGAAGCGGTTACCGCCAGCGAGGATGGGCTGATCCCCGAGGGCATCGAAACGGGTGTCCAGGTCTGGCCGTGGTCCGAGCTGCTCGCCAGCGTGATCGGGAACGGATTCAGATTATTGTCGAGTCCGTAAAGAAGGCCGCCCGGGCCGGCCTGGAGCTCGGTAACGCCCGCGCCCGCCTCCACCCAGGTTGTGCCGCCATCTTCGGTGCGGAAGAACCCCGAGGCCGACGGCGTCGCCAGACGATCGATACAACATGCGTAGACCCGCGACGAATCCTGGGGATCGACCAGCAGCTCCGCCGGGCTTCCGCCAAGCGAATCGCCAATGAAGAACGCGGGGAAATCGTGCACGTCTGTCCACGTGACCCCGCCATCGGTGCTGCGGTCGATCGACGGGCCGACCTGTGCAAAGTCTCCCAGCCACAGAACGGCGGGGTTCTCCGGATCGAAAGTGAACGCGCCGAAAACATGCGGGAATCCCGCATACCGCACCGGGACGGCGGACGTAAGCGTCTGCCAGTCGGCGCCGCCGTCCGTGCTCTTCGCAATCTGGCTGGCGCCATTGGAATCGGTGTAGAGCACATACAACGTGGACGCCGGGTCCACGGCCACCTGCGTGGCGGACATCGCATCCGCCAGAATCTGCGTCCAGCTGGCGCCGGCGTCGGTGGACTTGAAAAGCCCGGAGGATGTGGCCGCGTAGGCCGTGCCGGCATGCGCCGGATCGAGGGCGAACGAAGCGACCGCCAGCACGTGCAGGCTCCCGAGCGCGCGCCACGTCGCGCCGCCGTCGCCGCTGGCCAGCAGGGATTGGAAAGGCGGCGACGATTGGAGTGCGTTGACGGCAGGGAAATTCAGGTCGAGACTGGAACCGGAAAACCAGGCTTCGCCCCCGGCGTCCACGGCAATGGCGTCCGCGGAGGTGTCACCGTTGAGGAGCGTGTAATAGACTACGGCCGAGCCGGCCGGGTTCAGCTTGCGCACCCACGCCTGGCCGTCCACCGGTTGAAGGACACCGACCGCCCGCGCGTTTCCGGCTACAAACGCGCTGCCATCGGGACCTACCGCGATTCCGGCCGCAAAATCGCGGATGTCGCCCAGGAAGGTGGAATAAATCAGAGTTGTGCCGGTAGGGTCGAACTTGGCGACGAAAACGTTTTCACACGGGGCATAGTGGCTCGGCGCCTCATCCGAGCAGTTCGGCGCGGTCGGCTTAGCGGCAATGGGGTTCACCAGCGGGATATCCAAGGTGGTGGTCCCGACGACATACACGTTGCCGGAAGCGTCGGTGGCGACACCGGAGAGAGTATCCATGGAGCCGAATGTCGCGGAGTACCCGAGGATGGGATCGATCAGGAGCGGGCGCCTGCGGTTGTACCGGCCGATGCGAAAGCCGGCACGGTTGCCTCCCAGCATCCGGTAGCGGTCAAAAATCCGCCGGCCATCCTGCAGCACACGCGGGGCGTGCAGCCGGACGTAGCCATCCGGGCCGCGGACCGTCAAGGCGCCATCCGCCTCCGCTACGACGCTGGATGCGCCTCGAAATTCCAGCACGGGGACCGCCGGCGAAACACCGGGGGCCAATTCGAAATCAAACTCGATATCAGTAGCGGCAGCGGCATGATACACCAGATCTACGCCTGCATATATGCCGCGGTATCGGATCCGGCCATAGTGCGGCACGGCGACGCGGGCGCGCGAAGCATTGCCGCGAAGATCGTTGGTGACCCCGGGCAGAAGGTCCTCGGCAACCGCCTGCGTGCGCCGCGCACCCGGCAGACGCAATTGGAGGCCGTTCGCCATTCGCAAAGAGCCATTCGAATCGAGATACGCGGAGCCGCGTTCGCTCCGCGCGAGGAAGCCTTTGCCAGGAGCAGGCTCAAACCATGTTGGTATCAGCGGCCTTGCTACGGCAAGCATCGCCGCGGCGTTGAAGAGGATTGCAAGCCGATGCATGTCAATTGGAGATCCGGCGCGTTCCACCGCCGGTTCGGTCCACATAATTAAGCACGGCAAATGCCAGGGGTGGCAGGCCTGTCAGGATCGCGGCCGGAGTAAGTCGGTAGCGATTTGGTATAAGTTACGGCTCTTGCCAATCACCCGCGACGCCTCAAAATGTCGGGGACCGTATCGGATGGACTCACCAGTGTGGCCGGGTGCGCCGCGCACCGTTTCACTGGGCAGTTGCTCACTCTGGCCGGACAACTGCAACTGCCAGAGCCGAAATCCAAAGGGAACGTGGAAAACGGCCTGCCGCGTACGGCGGCGTACGGAGCATCGGGCAATGTGGACTCTGGGCGTGTATTTCGTGCTGGTATTGCTGCTGGTGGCGGGCATGCTGGCGGCTTCCTACGTACTGGGCCAGCGCCATTCCGACCCGGCGACCGGCGCGCCATACGAAGCCGGCATTCTCTCGGCGGGATCGGCGCATGTGCGACTCTCGGCGAAGTTCTACCTGATTGCCATGTTCTTCGTCATTTTCGACCTGGAGGCGGTGTTCCTTTTCGCCTGGGCGGTGGCGGCCCGTGCCCTGGGCTGGCCGGCGTTCTGGGAGGCGGTGTTGTTTGTGGGGATCCTCCTGGCGGCTCTGCTTTACTTATGGCGGGCAGGCGCGCTCGATTGGAACGAGGTTTCGAGACACACGGAATAGAAATGCAGTTCTCCATCATCAGGCCCGAAAGGCAGCGCGTGGCCGCCGCGGACTCCGCCACGCTCGAACAGGCCACGCGCCGTAACGTGATTCTCTCTCGCCTGCAGGACCTGGTGGCGTGGGGGCGCAAGAATTCGATGTGGCCGTTCAATTTCGGGCTCTCCTGCTGTTATGTCGAGATGGCCACCAGCATCACCAGCAAGTACGATATTGCGCGCTTTGGAGCCGAGGTAATCCGGGGGACTCCACGAGAGGCCGATCTCATGGTGGTCGCCGGCACGGTGTTTATCAAGATGGCGCCCGTGATCCAGCGCCTCTACGAGCAGATGATGGAGCCGCGATGGGTCATCTCCATGGGCTCTTGCGCGAATTCCGGCGGCATGTACGACATTTACAGCGTGGTGCAGGGAGTGGACAAATTCCTCCCGGTGGATGTTTACGTCCCCGGCTGTCCGCCGCGTCCGGATACGTTCCTGGAGGGAATCCTGCTGCTGCAGAAGGCCGTCGGCAGCGAACGGCGGCCGTTGAGTTGGGTGCTGGGCCCGCAAACGGTGGAGCACGCGGCCATGCCCTCCATGCGCGATTTGAAGCGGCCCCTCCGGCAGGGGACGACGAACCTGCGCCCGACCGACGAAGTCTGAACTTATGACTGCTGCCGGCACTTTGATCGACGAACTCCAGGAGCGGTTCGGTTCCACCCTCCAGACGCAGCCGACTGCCGACGCGATCCCCACCGTGTGGGCGGAACGCGAGCTGGTGCCGGCGGTGCTGGCCCACCTGAAGACCGGCATTTCCCGCGGCTACGAGATGCTGTACGACCTCACCGCCATCGACGAGAGCGTGCGTGTGCATCGCGACGGGCAGCCGCCGGCCGATTTTACCGTGGTCTACCACCTGTTCTCCTTCGAGCGCAACGCCTACATTCGCATTAAGACGGCCCTCCACTCCGGCGCGCTCTCTCTCGAAAGCATCACGCCTCTGTGGCCGAACGCCAACTGGTACGAGCGCGAGGTATGGGACATGTTCGGCATCGCCTTCACCGGCCACCCCCACTTGCAGCGCCTGCTCATGCCGCGCACCTGGGTGGGGCATCCGCTGCGCAAGGAGCATCCCGCCCGCGCCACCGAGATGGGGCCGTTCCAACTTACCGAACAGAAAGAGGAGGAGGAGCAGCGGGCGCTCCAATTCCATCCCGAAGAGTGGGGCATGCGGCGCAGCCGCGACGACACCGATTTCATCTTCCTGAACGTGGGCCCGCAGCACCCGGGCACACACGGCGTGCTGCGCCTGGTGGTGCAGCTCGACGGCGAAGAAATCGTCGATGTCGTGCCGGAAATCGGCTTCCACCATCGCGGCGCTGAGAAAATGGGAGAGCGCCAGTCCTGGCATACCTATATCCCATACACGGACCGCGTGGATTACCTGGGCGGCGTGGTCAATAACCTGGCCTATCTGACCGCCGTGGAGAAGCTGGCCGGTATCTCCGTCCCGCCGCGCGCGCAGGTGATTCGCGTGATGCTGGCCGAGCTGTTCCGGATTATCAGCCACCTGGTCTGGTACGGAACGTTCGCCCAGGACCTCGGCCAGATGTCGCCGGTCTTTTACACCTTCAACGACCGCGAGCGCGCCTTCGCCATCATTGAAGCGATCTGCGGCGCACGCATGCACCCCAACTGGTTCCGCATCGGCGGCGTGGCCGCCGACCTGCCCCGCGGCTGGGACGGCATGTTCCGCGACTTTCTGCGCTACCTGCCGCCGCGCCTGGCCGAATACGATCGCGAGGTGATGCGCAATCGAATCTTTCAGGCGCGCACGAAAGGAGTGGGTGCCTACACCAAACAGGAGGCCATCGATTGGGGCGTGACCGGGCCGAACCTGCGCGCCTGCGGCTTCGCCTGGGATTTCCGCAAAATGCAGCCCTACTCCGGCTACGATCAGTTCGCGTTCGACATCCCCACCGGCAGCCATGGCGATTGCTACGACCGCGCCGCCGTGCGCGTGGAGGAGATGCGCCAGAGCCTGCGCATCATCGAGCAGTGCGTGGACCAGATGCCGGACGGGGATTACCAGTCCGACCATCCGCTGGCCACGCCGCCCCGCAAGGCGCGCACCATGCACGATATCGAGACGCTGATCACGCACTTTCTCAACGTGAGCTGGGGCCCGGTCCTGCCGCCCGGCGAGGCCCTGGGCGCCATCGAGGCCACCAAGGGCAACAACGGCTATTACCTGGTGAGCGACGGCAGCACCGTTTCCTACCGTACGCGCATCCGCACGCCCTCGTTCCCCCACATGCAGATGCTGCCGCTGCTGGTCCGCGGCCGCCTCATTCCCGACCTCCTGGCTGTCCTCGGGGCCATGGATTTCGTGCTGGCGGATGTGGACCGGTGAGGAGACGCAACCCATGCTGACGCCCCAGGAGCGAGCCGAAATCGAAGCCGAGTTCCCGCACTATCCCACGCGCGAAGCGGTGTCGATCGACGCTCTCAAAATCGTGCAGAAGCATCGTGGATGGATCTCCGACGACGCACTGCGGGACGTGGGCGAACTGCTCGGCATGTCGGCCGCGGACCTGGATGGCGTGGCCACGTTCTATAACCTGCTCTTCCGCCGGCCCGTCGGCCGCCACGTCATCTATGTATGCGATAGCGTGAGCTGCTGGATCCTGGGCTGCGAGCGCCACTTCCGGCACCTCTCCGAGCGGCTCGGCACGCAGCCCGGCGAGACCACCGCCGACGGCCGTTTCACGCTTCTGCCCATCGTGTGCCTGGGTGCCTGCGACCATGCGCCGGCGGTGATGATCGACGCGGATCTGCACCTGGATGTAGATCCGGCCAACCTCGACCGCATTCTGGAGAGCTATCGCTGAATGGTTGCGGACAAGCCACTCACCGCGAGGATGCGCCCCGGCGGCGAAGCCGTGGACCTGCGCGCCTACGAGCAGGCAGGCGGGTACCAGGCGCTGCGCAAGGCGCTGAGCGGCATGACGCCCGAACGGATTGTCGAGGAAGTGAAGGCCGCCAATTTGCGCGGCCGGGGCGGCGCCGGGTTTCCCACCGGGTTGAAGTGGAGCCTGGTTCCCCAGGGCGCGCCCCACCCGCGCTATGTGGTCTGCAATGCCGACGAGATGGAACCCGGCACGTTCAAGGACCGGCTGCTCATGGAGCGCGATCCGCACCAGCTCATCGAAGGCACCATCCTGGCGGGATACGCCACCTCGAGCGATGCTGGCTACATCTTCGTGCGCGGCGAATATCATCTTTCCGGCGACCGGCTCCGCCACGCCATCGCCGAAGCCTACCGCGCCGGTTATCTGGGCAAGGACATTCTGCATTCCGGCTATTCGTTCGAAATGCATCTGCACCTGAGCGCCGGCCGGTATATGTGCGGCGAAGAGACCGGGCTGCTGAACGCGCTCGAAGGCAAGCGCGCCAATCCGCGCGCCAAGCCGCCCTTTCCGCCCGTCTCCGGCCTGTGGGGGAAGCCGACCACCATCAACAACGTCGAAACGCTGTGCAATGTACCGCATATCGTAGACCGCGGCGCGGATTGGTTCCGGTCGCTGAGCCGAACCAAAGATGGCGGGACCAAGCTCTACGGCGCCAGCGGCAAGGTCAAGCGCCCCGGCCTGTGGGAGCTTCCCATGGGGACGACTATCCGCGAACTGCTCGAAGAGCACGCCGGCGGCATGCGCGACGGCCTGCGCTTTCGCGCGCTTCTGCCGGGCGGCGCTTCCACCGATTTCCTGACCGGGGAGCACCTGGACGTGCCGATGGATTTCACCGAGGTGCAGAAGGCCGGCAGCCGCATGGGCACCGGCACCATGATCGTGCTGGACGACCGCACATGCCCCGTCGGCATGGTGGGAAACCTGGAACACTTCTTCGCCCGGGAATCCTGCGGCTGGTGCACGCCGTGCTGGAGCGGTCTGGGATGGGTGGACCGCATTCTCCAGGCCATGGAGGAAGGCCGCGGCCAGCCGGGCGACCTGGACAAACTCGCGATGCAAGCTCGTTTCTGGACGCCGGGCCATACCTTCTGCGCGCTGGCGCCCGGCGCCGCCGAACCGCTGCAGAGCGCCTTGAAATATTTCCGCGACGATTTCGAGCGGCACATCACCGAACAACGCTGCCCCTGGAGAACCCATGGCTAAAGTCTTTGTCGAAAATCGTGCATACGACATGGACCCCGGGCAGAACCTGCTCCACGCCTGTCTCGGCCTCGGCATGAACCTGCCGTACTTCTGCTGGCATCCCGCCATGGGCTCGGTGGGCGCCTGCCGCCAATGCGCCGTCAAACAGTTCAAGGACGAAAACGACACCCACGGGAAAATCGTGATGGCGTGCATGACGCCGGCGGCCGAGGGCACGCGCATTTCCATTCTCGACCAGGAAGCGGCCGATTTCCGCCGCGCGGTGGTGGAAGGTCTGATGCTCAATCACCCCCACGATTGCCCGGTCTGCGACGAGGGCGGCGAGTGCCATCTGCAGGACATGACCGTGATGACGGGCCACGATTACCGCCGCTATTCCTTCGAAAAGCGCACGTTTCAAAACCAGGACCTCGGCCCGTTCCTGAACCACGAGATGAACCGCTGCATCCAGTGCTACCGCTGCGTGCGGTTCTACCGGGAATACGCCGGCGGGCGCGATTTGAACGCGTTCTCGCTTCGCAACATCGTCTACTTCGGCCGCGAGCGCGATGGCGTGCTGGAAAATGAATTCTCCGGAAACCTGGCCGAGGTTTGTCCCACCGGTGTCTTTACGGATGCCACCGCCAAGCGCCACTACACGCGCAAATGGGACCTGCAGTTCGCGCCTTCGGTCTGTGTGCATTGCGGCGTCGGCTGCAATATCAGCCCGGCCGAGCGCTACGGCACGGTCCGCCGCATCGTGAACCGCTACCACGCCGACGTGAACGGCTATTTTCTGTGCGACCGCGGGCGCTTCGGCTACGAATTCGTCAACAGCCCGCGGCGGATCCGGGAGCCCCGGCTCCATGGCAAGGCCGTTTCGCGGGAAGTTGCGCTGGACCGCCTGCAGGAACTGGTTGCCGGGGGCGCCATCGGAATCGGCTCGCCCCGCGCCTCGCTCGAGAGCAACTTCGCCCTGTGCTCGCTGGTGGGTACAAGCCGTTTCTATGCCGGCATCAGCATTCGCGAGGCCGGCCTGCTGCGGCTGATCCTGGAAATCCTGCGCCGGGGCCCCGCGCGCACGCCGTCGCTGCGCGAAATCGAGGCGTGCGACGCGGTTTTCATATTGGGCGAGGATGTCACCAATGTCGCGCCGCGCATGGCCCTCAGCCTGCGCCAGTCGGTGCGCCGGCAATCCATGGAGATGGCCGCGCAACTCGGGATTCCCCTGTGGATGGACCACGCCGTGCGCGAAGCCGCGCAGGACCGGCGCGCGCCGCTGTTCATCGCCAGCACCACGGGCACGCGTCTGGACGATATCGCCGCGCGTATATTTCGCGGCGCGCCTGCCGAAATCGCGCGCCTGGGCTTCGCCGTCGCGCACGCGCTCGATGCCCGCGTGCCCGGTCCCGCCGGACTGTCTGATGACGCCGCCGAAATCGCGCGCGCGTTGAAAGCCGCCCGCCGTCCCCTGGTGGTCTCCGGAACGTCCAGCGGGAGTGCCGAAGTGGTTCAGGCCGCCGCCAATGTGGCCTGGGCGCTGCCCGGAGCCGCCCTCGCCTTCACCGTGCCCGAGTGCAACAGCCTGGGCCTGGCGCTGATGGATGCGCCACCGCTCGGCCAGGCCCGCGGCCAGGCGGACACCGTCATCGTCATCGAAAATGATCTGTACCGGCGCGCCCCCGCCGCCTGGGTCGACGAGTTTCTGGCGGGATTCCGGCATATCGTCGTGCTGGATCACCTGGAAAATGCCGTCACCGCCAGGGCGGAGCTGCTGCTACCGGCCGCCACCTTCGCCGAAGGTGACGGCACGCTGGTGAACTACGAAGGCCGCGCTCAGCGTTACTTTCAGGCGTTCGTGCCCGACGCCCCGGTGGTGGAATCCTGGTGTTGGCTGGGCCCGTGGCAAAACCTGGACGAGGTTCTGGGCGCGATGGCTGCCCACATGCCACAATTGGCCGCGGCAGCGGAAGCCGCTCCGCCCTCCACGTTTCGCATAAAAGGCGAAGAGATCCCGCGCCAGCCGCATCGCTATAGCGGCCGCACCGCCACGCTCGCGCACATCACCGTACACGAGCCCAAGCCACCTAACGACCCCGATTCGCCGCTGGCCTTTTCCATGGAAGGCTACCCCAATGAACCGCCTGCGCCCCTCATTCCTTTCTTCTGGGCGCCGGGGTGGAATTCCTATCAGGCCGTGAACAAGTTTCAGGAAGAGATCGCCGGACCGTTGCGCGGCGGCAGCGCCGGTGTGCGGCTCATCGAACCGGGCGCGGGCGACGGCTTCGTGACGGCGTTACCCCCGGCGTTCCAGCCGAGGGCGGGGGAGTGGCTGCTGGTTCCGCGCTACCACATCTTCGGCTCCGAGGAACTGAGCCGGGAGGCGCCCGGTATCGCGCAGCTCTCGCCCCAGCCTTACGTGGCCCTTCATCCGGAGGATGCCGCCGCCTTCGGAAGCGAGGTGGAGGTGGCGGGCCGGCGCGTTCCCGTCGCAGCCGATCCCAATCTGCCGCGCGGCGTGGCGGCCGTCCCGGTGGGCCTCGCGCCATTCGAAGGACTCGACTTGCCCCAGTGGAGCCAGATCTCCCCCGTGTCATGACCAGCCCTTATCCGTTTGCCAGCATTTTCGGAATCCTGATTGTGGCCTTGACCCTGGCTGCCGGGCTGATCTGGCTGGAGCGGCGGCTGCTGGCCCTCTGGCAGGATCGCTACGGGCCCAACCGCGTCGGCCCTTTCGGCCTGCTGCAGGTGATGGCCGACATGATCAAGATCTTCTTCAAGGAAGACTGGATTCCTCCCTTCGCCGACAAGCCCGTGTTCGTGCTGGCGCCGGCCATCATCATGGTCGCCGTGCTTCTGTCGTTCGCGGTGGTGCCGGTGGCGCCGGGAATTATCGTCACCGATTTGAATATCGGACTGCTGTTCGTGCTGGCCATGTCGTCGCTGGGAGTTTACGGCATCGCCCTGGCGGGCTGGTCGTCGGACAACAAGTACGCGCTGCTGGGAGCTTTGCGCGGCGTTGCGCAGATGCTGAGCTACGAAGTGTTTATGGGGATCTCCCTGATGGGGGTGGTGCTGCTGGCGGGCTCGTTCGACCTGACCCGCATTGTGGAAGCGCAGCGCCACCTCTGGTTTGTCGTCCCGCAATTTCTCGGGTTCGTCTTGTTCCTGATTGCCGGGGCGGCCGAAACCAGGCGCCTGCCGTTCGATCTGCCGGAGGCGGAAAGCGAGCTGATCGCCGGATTCCATTCTGAGTACTCGGGTATGAAATTCGGCATGTTTTTCGTCGGCGAGTATCTCGGCGTCGTCCTGATTTCGAGCCTGATCGCGATTCTGTTTTTTGGCGGCTGGCTCGGTCCGGTGTTGCCGGGTATTATCTGGTTCCTGATCAAGGTCTTTTTCTTTATTGGTTTTTTCATCCTGTTGCGGGCATCCCTGCCGCGGCCGCGCTTCGACCAGCTCATGTCGTGGGGATGGAAACTGATGCTGCCGCTGGCGCTGGCCAACCTGCTGGTCACCGGCGCGGTGGTGCTGGCTTGGGGGTGACGGAATGCTCAGTGTGCTGCGCACCATCTGGTACGTGTTCCTGCACATGTTTCATCGCCGTGTAACTATCCAGTATCCGGATCAGAAGGCGTACCTGGCGCCCCGTTACCGCGGGCGGATCATCCTTTCGCGCGACCCCGACGGTGGCGAGCGCTGCGTCGCCTGCTACCTGTGCGCCGTGGCATGCCCAGTGGACTGCATCGCGCTGCAGGCCACCGAGGACGATACCGGCCGCCGCTACCCCGAGTTCTTCCGCATTAATTTCTCCCGCTGCATCTTCTGCGGATATTGCGAGGAGGCCTGCCCCACTTATGCCATTCAACTCACCCCCGATCTGGAAATGGGCGAATACAATCGCCGCAACATGGTCTATGAGAAAGAAGACTTACTGATCAGCGGCCAGGGCAAGTATCCGGGCTATAACTTCTGGCGCGTAGCCGGTGCAAAAATCGGCGGAAAGGACAAAGGCGAGGCTGAAAACGAGGGCCGCCCGGTGGACCTCCGCAGCCTGCTGCCGTAACAGGCGTGAACCTCACGTTCGATGTCGCCGGCGCGGTGGCCGTGGCGGCCACCATTGTCAGCCTGACACGGCTCAACGCCGTGCATGCCCTGCTCTATCTGATCGTCTCGCTGCTGGCCGTGGCGGTGGCGCTGTATGCCCTGGGAGCGCCGTTCGTGGCCGCGCTCGAGGGCATCATCTACGCCGGCGCCATTATGGTGCTGTTTGTTTTCGTCGTCATGCTGCTCAACCTGGGCGAGGAGGCCACGCGCGCCGAAAGCCGCCTGCTGAAACCCTCCATGTGGATCGGGCCAGCGGTACTGGCGGCCATCCTGATCGCCGAACTCGTCTCCATGGCGCTGGCGGGGGCCGGAGGCGGCAACGCGGCCCGCGCGGTCTCGCCGCAACGGGTGGGAATGGCGCTGTTCGGGCCTTACCTGCTGGGCGTAGAGTTGGCCTCCATGCTGCTGCTGGCCGGGCTGGTGTCCGCCTATCATCTGGGCTGGCGCAAGCCGTCTCGCGCGGAACGGTCAAACCGTGTTGCCGGAGAGGTGAGGTGATGGTGCCGGCGCGCGACGGCCTGATGTTGGCCGCTGTCCTCTTCGCGGTGGGCCTGGCCGGACTGCTGGCGAGGCGCAACGTCCTTTTCATTCTCATGTCGATTGAAGTTATGCTGAACGCCGCGGGCCTGGCCTTCATCGCGGCCGGCGAGCGGTGGGGACAAGCCGACGGCCAGGTGGTGTTCATCTTTATCCTGACCATGGCCGCCGCCGAGGTCTCGGTGGGGCTGGCGCTGGTGTTGCGCCTCTATCATCAATACAAATCGGTGGACGTGGATGCCGCCAGCAGGATGAAAGGCTGACGCGGTGCAGTTGCTCTGGCTGGTTCCCGCCATTCCCTTCGCCGGCGCGCTGGTCCTGCTGCTCTTCGGCCGGGCCATGCAACGTAAAGCGGTGGCCGTCCTGGGGGTTGGGACCATCGCCGCGTCGGCCCTGATTTCCCTGGCCATCGCGGCGCTGTTTCTGAGCGCGCCGCCCGCGGGCGCCGCCTACCGGCAGTTCCTGTGGCAGTGGATCGACGTGGCCGGGTTCCGGCCGGCATTCTCCTTGTATCTCGACGCCCTTTCGCTGGTCATGATGGTGGTGGTCACCTTTGTCGGAGCGCTGATCCACCTGTATTCCGCGGAATTCATGGCCGGCGACGAAGGGTACAGCCGCTTTTTCGCCTACATGAACCTGTTTGTGGCGTTCATGGTGACGCTGTTACTGGCCGACAACCTCCTGCTCCTGTATCTCGGCTGGGAAGGCGTGGGGCTGTGCAGTTACCTGCTCATCGGATTCTGGTACCAGGACCGCGCCAACGGCACCGCCGCGCAAAAGGCCTTCATCGTGACACGCGTGGGCGATACGGCTTTTTCAATCGGCCTCCTGCTGCTGTTCCGCGACTTAGGCACGCTCGGGATCCAGGAACTCATGCTCCGGGCGCAGGCGGACTGGCGGGTTGGCTCGGCCGCCGCCATCGCCGCCGCGGCGCTGCTGCTCGGCGGAGCCGTTGGTAAATCCGCCCAACTCCCGCTGCAAGTCTGGCTCCCCGACGCCATGGCCGGCCCGACTCCCACCAGCGCCCTGATTCATGCCGCCACCATGGTCACCGCCGGCGTGTACCTGATTGCGCGCACCCATGTGTTATTCGCACTGGCGCCGCCGGTGCAATTCGCCGTGGCGGCGATCGGAGCCACCACCCTGCTGATGGCAGGTTTCAGCGCGCTCACCCAGACCGACATCAAGCGCGTGCTGGCCTATTCCACCATGAGCCAGATCGGCTATATGTTTCTGGCGCTGGGCGTGGGCGCCTGGGGCGCCGCCATCTTCCACTTCATGACGCATGCGTTCTTCAAGGCGCTGCTGTTCCTGGCCGCGGGTATGGTCATCGAGGCGCTCAACGAGGAGCACAACATCTTCCGCATGGGCGGGCTGTACCGCCGGCTTCCCATCGTCTTCTGGACCTTCCTGGCCGGCGGTTGCGCGCTGGCCGGCCTGCCGCTCATCACCGCCGGATTCTTCAGCAAGGATTTGATCATCTGGAGCGCGGGCGCCTCGGCGCTGGGCGGCGCCGCATTTTGGGCAGCCGGACTGGCCGGCGCGCTGCTGACCTCGTTCTACATTTTCCGTCTTATCTTCCTGGTGTTCTTCGGCCAGGCGCGCACTCCCGTCTCCCGGCGGCCCGGTCTTCTGATGGCGGCGCCGTCCGTCGTACTGGCGGTGCTCTCGATTGCCGGCGGCTACGACGAGAAGTGGTTCCTGCGGTTCATCGGCACCGCGCTGCCGCGCTTATCGGAACTGCCGGCCGGGGCGATTGCCGAAACCGTGACCAGCGCCATCGCCGCAGCCGTGTTCCTGGCAGGCCTGTTGGCCGCCTGGTTCGTCTATCTCCGCAGGCCCTCGATCGCCGCATCCGCCGCCACTAATCGCGCCGGCGCCGCGCTCGCCCGGTTGTGGTTTTCGGATTGGGGCATGGACTGGATCTACGATCGCGTCTTCGTCCGCCCGTTCGAGTGGTTTGCATGTTTCAACCGCAACGACTTCCTCGATTCCATCTATGACGGCATCGCCGCCCTGGCCGCCCTCTGCTGGCGCGGCCTCAGCCTTACCGAAACCGGCAACCTGCGCTGGTACGCCGCGCTCATCGCCGGCGGCACCGTGCTCTTCGTAGCCATGGCAATGTTCTTATGATCCTGCTGGTGCTCATCCTGGGTCCGTTCTTCGCCGGCGTGCTCTCGTGGATTGCGGGCCGGTTCAGCATCAGCGCCGTCCGCTGGATCTCCCTCATCGCCATGTTCGCCGGTTTCCTGATCGCCGTCTGGCTCTGGGCCGTGAATCGCCACGCCGGTTTGAATCAATGGTACGAAGAGGTGGACTGGACATGGCTGCCCGCCTGGGGAATCCGCTTCCACCTGGCGGCGGATGGCTTGAGCGTGCCGCTGCTGGCGCTGACGTACTTCCTGGGCATCGTGGCGGTGCTGGTCTCCTGGACCGAAATTCAATACCAGGTCGGCTTCTTTCATCTCAACGTGCTATGGACCGTAACCGGCATGGCAGGCGTGTTCGTGGCGGTGGATCTGTTCCTGTTCTACTTCGCCTGGGAACTGATGCTGATCCCCACCTATTTCCTGATCGGCATCTGGGGGCACGAGCACCGGCACTACGCGGCGTTGAAATTCTTCATTTTCACCCAGCTGAGCGGCCTGCTGATGCTAATCGCCATTCTGTCGCTCTATTTCGCGCACCACAATCTGACCGGCGTCTACACGTTCGAGTACGCCGGCCTGCTGGGCACGCCGCTGGCGCCCGCTACCGAGATGTGGATCATGCTCGGCTTCTTTACGGCTTTCGCCGTGAAACTGCCGGTGGTGCCGCTGCACACCTGGCTGCCCGATGCCCACACCGAAGCGCCCACCGCCGGCAGCGTCGATCTGGCCGGCCTGCTGCTCAAAACCGGCGCTTACGGCATGATCCGTTTCGCCATACCGCTGTTTCCGCACGCCGCGCGCGCCTTCGCGCCCATCGCCATGTCGCTGGGCGTGGCCAGCATCCTTTACGGCGCTGTCCTGGCTTTCAGCCAGACCGATCTGAAGCGCCTGGTGGCCTGCACCAGCGTGAGCCACATGGGCTTCGTGCTGCTCGGCATCTACGCCTGGAACAGCCTGGCGCTGGAGGGCGCGGTCATGACCATGATCGCCCACGGCGTCAGCACCGGCGCGCTCTTCGTGATCGTGGGCGCGCTGCAGGAGCGCATTCAGACGAGGGAGATCCCCCGCATGGGCGGCCTGTGGGCCGTGGCGCCGCGGCTGAGCGGCTCCGCGCTGTTCTTCGCTTTGGCCTCGCTCGGCCTGCCCGGGGTGGGCGATTTCGTGGGCGAATTTCTGGTGCTGCTCGGCACCTTCCAGGTCAGCGTGCCGCTCGCGGTTCTCGCCGCCATCGGCATTCTGGCCGCCACGTTCTACGCGCTGCGCATGGTCGGGCGCGCCTTTCAAGGCCCGAACGAGCACGGGTGGCGTTTTCCCGACCTGGTGGCGCGCGAGGGCTTCACCTTGGCCATCATGATCGGCGCGCTACTCTGGCTCGGCCTTTACCCGCGGCCCGTGCTCGACATGTTCCGCCCCGCCATGGTGCGCATGGAAACTTACGCTTCCTGGAGACTACCCTGACACCCGGCGATTTCATTGCGTTGCTCCCCTTGCTGATCCTGATGGGGTCGGCCGTGCTGGTCATGCTGGCCGTGGCCGTGCGGCGGCGGCACGTGGTGGCCGCGGTTCTGACCTTCGCCGGGCTGGCGGCTGCTTTCGCTTCGCTCTGGCCGGCTGCCGCTGCCGCGCCCCGCCAGGTCACGCCGTTGCTCACCATCGACGGCTATGCGCTCTTTTATATGGGGCTCATTCTGGCGGCGGGCATGGGATTCGTGCTCCTCGCCTATGGCTACTTTCAGGATTACGACGGCCGTCCCGAGGAGTTGTACATCCTGATGCTGGTTGCGACCCTCGGTGCGGCCGTTCTCGCCGCCAGCAGCCACCTGGTATCGCTGTTCCTGGGGCTGGAATTACTGAGCGTTTCGCTGTACGGCATGATCTCCTACCCGCACACGCGGCCGCTCCCGCTCGAAGCCGGCCTCAAATACCTGGTGCTGGCGGCCGCATCGGCGGCCTTTCTGCTGTTCGGTATGGCGCTGGTCTACTTCGTGGCCGGCTCCATGGAGTTCGCCCGCATCGCCGCCGTCTTGCCGCGCGCCGGCGCCGCCGCGCGCCGGCTGCTCTGGCCCGGCATGGCCCTCATGATCACCGGTTTCGGTTTCAAGCTGGCCGTGGTGCCGTTTCATCTCTGGACCCCCGACGTGTATGAGGGCGCCCCCGCGCCCGTCACGGCCTTCGTCGCCACCGTTTCCAAGGGTGCCATGTTTGCCGTGCTGCTGCGGTATTTTTACGTTTCCGGGGCGCATGGATACCGGCCGATATTCGTGATTTTCAACGTGATTGCCTTGGCATCCATGTTCGCCGGCAACATTCTGGCGCTGCTCCAGACCAACGTCAAGCGCATCCTGGCTTACTCCTCCATTGCGCACCTGGGATACCTGCTGGTGGCCTTCCAGGCGGCCGGCATTCTGGGCGCGCAGGCGGTCACGGTTTATCTGGTTGCCTATTTCGTCACCACCCTGGGGGCCTTCGGCGTGGTGACCATTGTCTCGGGCAGCATGCGGGAAGCGGATTCGGTGGAAGATTACCGTGGCCTGTTCTGGCGCCGCCCGGCACTGGCGAGCGTCTTCACCTTTATGCTGCTTTCTTTGGCCGGAATTCCGGTCACCGCCGGCTTTGTCGGCAAGTTCTACCTGGTAGCCGCGGGCGCGTCGGCGTCCCTCTGGGCGCCGGTGGTTACCCTGGTGGTCACCAGCGCTATCGGCCTGGTTTATTATTTGCGGATCGTCGCCATCATGTACGAACGATCGCCGGCGCCCGCCGCGCAGCCGGCGCTGCTGCCCGCCGGCGGGTTGGCGCTCTTTGTGCTGACCGCTTTGCTTATCTGGTTCGGCATTTTTCCCGGACCGCTGCTGGCGGCCGTCCGACAGGCCGTGGCGGGGCTGGGCTGATTCTCACCCCGTCTGCGCCACGATTCCGTCGTGAAATCCGAAAAGCCCATGCTCTCGAATTACGGCCGCCGCCGCGGGCGGAACAAAATCCACCCACGTAGCGTCGCCCGATTGCATCTTCTTCAGCACGTCGCCAGGGTTGATATGTAGTTGCTCTACCTGGAATTGCTGGACGGGCTCTATGTAGCCGTTCTGGAAAAGGTGAGCGTATAAGTGTTCCAGCTTTGGGCCGACGGAGATCTTGTCCGCGCTCTGGAGTTCTCCGGTTTTCGTGGAGACGGTCGGGTACGCGAAGAGCTTGACCTGTCCGCGAAATAGCCTGCCGAGGCCTTCGAGAATGCCGCCTTGCAGTTCCCCGTAATACTTTTGGTCGAAGATCGCGGACAACGTCGGGATACCCGCAACCAATGCAATCCAGTTTTGCGTGTACTGGCGCAAGTAAGTGGTGACGCAGTCGAACCGGGTATAATTGGAGATCATCACGATCTTATCCAGCGCGCAGAGCGTATCGGCGCGGGCCAGAAAGTCCTGATGATCGATCGCCCGGCCCGACATCAGGTTGTTCAGGGTCATCTCCATGAGAACCGCCGGGTTGTCCGACGGACCGTCCGGCCCCTGCTTGAGTTGCCGCAATGCGGCATCGAGCATTCCCATCATGACGTTGGTGACAGGACGAAAACTGCCGCGCTCAATCATGACGGGCCGGTTGTGCAGAACCTCCGACGGCTGCACCACCTCGCCCGCCGCCGTGAACATGGCCGTATCCGTCAGCCCCTGTTCCAAAAGCTGCAGGCTCATCAGCCGGTTGTCCACGCCCTGGAACAGCGGGCCGGAAAACTTGATTATGTCGATTTCGATCCGGCGGCGGTCCAGCCCGTCCATCAGGCTTCGGATCAAAGCCGCGGGATCCTGGTGCCGCGTAAACGCGCCGTGGATGAGGTTCACGCCCGCCAGCCCGACCGCCTCCTGCTGCCGTGCCGTGAAGGCGTCCAGCATTTCGATATGAATGATGACTTCCGACGGCTCGCTCCTGGGCCGGTCCTGGAACCGGACTCCCAGCCACCCGTGTCCCCCGGAGGAACGGGACGAGCCGTGCGTCGCCACCGTGTCCGCAAACACGAAGAAGGCATTTTGATCCCCTCGCTTCGCGTCCAGTTGCTGGACGATTTGGCTGAACTCGTGATCGAGCATCGCCTCCAGCCGTGCCCGGCTCACATAGTGTTCGGCAGGCCCGTAGAGCCCGTCGCTGATGGCCATGTCATAGGCGGAAATCGACTTGGCAACCGTGGACGACGCCTTCCCCACGTGGAAAAACCAGCGCGTCACTTCCTGGCCCGCTCCGATTTCCGCGAAGGTGCCGTGGTGAACGGCATCCAGATTGATTTGGCGCGCCTTTTCCTGCGCGCCGTGCGCATCCCGTTCCATTCCCCAACCTCGCCCGTGCTGAAATCATCGTACACCCGATTCCGGCGTAGGTTAAGACGCCATCCGGGGCTGGTCGCTGATTGCACCCCCAACCGGCGCGGAGTAGAATTCTGGCCAGATGCAGGGTCCCTGGACCGCCATCGTTTTGACGCTCGGTTCTTTGGGGCCGTTCCTCACATAACGGAAGGAGATCGACCATGAGAGCAGAGCGCCCCGATTGGGATATCACTACCGCTGATCTGAAGGCGGCGTGGGCGCGCGGTGAGAAAGATCGCTTCTACCTGTACGGAAAGAGCTATGCGAAAGTGCTCGGCGAGCAGGACTAGCCGGAGCATGATCCCGAGGCTTGGTCCGGCCGCGGCCGTGTTTGTTCTATGCGGTCTGGCTGTTTCCGGTGGCGCGCCGGACGTGCACGTGCCCGTGCTCGTCTATCACCGCTTCGGCCCGCGCCATCTTGATAGCATGACCGTCACGACCCCGGTCTTCCGGGAACAAATGGGGTTGATCAAGGAACGTGGATACCACGTGATCCCCATGCGGGAGCTGATCGATTACCTGCAGGGAACCGGCCCGGCGCCGCTCCCGAAAGGTCTCGTTATTACCGCCGATGACGGACACGGCTCGATTTTCCAGTATATGTACCCGGTCGTAAAGGAGTATAACTTTCCGGTCACACTCTTCATCTATCCATCCGCGATTTCGAACGCGCACTGGGCGATGACGTGGGGGGAGTTACAGACTCTCGAGGAGAGCGGATTATTCGATGTCCAATCGCATACGTATTGGCATCCGAACTTCCGGCACGAAGAGGAGCGAAGAAGCCTAACCGACTACAGGAAATTTGTCGATTGGCAACTGCTGCGCTCGAAGCAGGTCCTGGAAGAGAGATTACACAAGCATGTCGATCTGTTGGCCTGGCCTTTCGGCATCTACAACACATGGCTGATGAGCGAAGCCGCCAGGGACGGATATACCGCCGCATTCTCGATCGTGAGGCGGCCGGTCACCATGTCGGACAACATGATGGCGTTGCCCCGGTTCATCGTAGCCGATAGCGACCGCAGTAATCGCTTTGAAGCGCTGCTGTCGGAATAATTCGACGATTACCGTGCGCGGGAAATTTTCAGGAGCCGAGAGCGCCCGCACTCGCCAGGTCGTGTTCGCGCTGCGGTTGCCAGTTCAGCCCTTCCAATTGCTCGACCAGGAACTTGCGCATTGCCACCACCGTGGCGCCGGCGCGCATGAAGGCAACTCCATCCTCGATGGATGCGACGCCGCCCGTGGCCTTGATGCCGATCCTGTTGCCGACGGTCTCCTTGATTAGACCGACGTCGTGGACCGTGGCACGGCCGGGGCCGAAACCGGTGCAGGTCTTGACGAAACCGGCACCGCTATCGCAAACCAGCCTGGCGGCCGTCACCTTCTCGGACTCGGTAAGGACTCCGATCTCGATGATGACCTTAAACGGGACCTTAAATGGCCTGGCAACCGCTAACACCTCGGCGATATCTCGCGCCACCAGCCCGTAATTGCCGGCCTTGAACGCGGCGATATTCATGACCATGTCCAGGTCCGTGGCGCCGCGCCGCAAACCTTCTTCCGCTTCGCGGCATTTGACGTACGTCGTGGCGCCCCCGCAGGGAAAGGCGACCGGAATCTGCGCAAGCACTCCGGAATCCTTCAACTCATCGACAAGCGTGCCCAGATACTGAGGAAAAGCGACTACGGCGCGAAAACCGTAGTGTCTGGCAGCGCGGCACGCTGTCCGGACATCCTCTTCACTGGCAGTGATGGTGAGCGGTTCCGAGTAATCGATGACCGAAACGAGGCGGCTAATCTCGCCCGGCGTGACTCCTAGCATGCCAACATCCTACCACCGCTGTCAGGCCGAAGGGCCGTAAATGGCTTCGGCCTGCGCGATGGCGGTGACCGGTTGCCGCGGCTGACAGTTCAGAAACGGTTCTGTTCGAAGATGGCGCAGGCCCGTTGGCGCAGCCCTTCCCGCGCCACCGGCCCATCCGCGGAGAAATCGATGTAGGCCGCGGCTGCGGCGTCGTGCTTCGGCCAGTTCGGCAGGGCGCCGCCGTTGGGGTTTCCGGTCCTGGCGAAATTCGTCCAATACGCGATCACCTGGTCGGATAGCGCCCGGTCGGCCGCCTCCGTGGCCTGCATCAGGTTGCCGAAGACGAACTGCAATTCCCAGGAATGCCGCGCTCCCACCGGCTCCGGCGCGCGTGTGAACTCGTACTCCCACGTGGGGAAGCGTGCGCTGTGCCAGTTGGCAATCACGACGGATCCGCAGCGGAACATGAGATCGGTTTCCCACTGCGCGTTGCCGTCCCCATGAGGCGGGTAGGTGTCGGGATTGGCGCCGTCCAGGCCGTAATACTTCATCGCTGCCGCCGCGCGGTCCTTATAATATTCGGCAAGCGAATGTTTCAGGGCTTCGGGCCCGTCCGGCAGGCTGAATTCACGCCCGTTGTTCCCGATAATCAGCGGCACCGGCAGTTCCTGGTGCTCTTTGAAAACCTGCGCCGGCGGCTTCACCACCGCGTAGCCATCGATATCCGGCTCCGGCCGCAGCGGGCCGCGCTGCGCATAGGGCGGCGAGCCCTTCAGAATCTCGGCGGTGGAGAGTCCGCGGAGGTAGGTAATCTGATTCGTTGCCGGCGCTTTCCACCGCGCCGCCAACTGCACCCCGGCTTCCTCCAACCGGCTGCGCGGAGGCGCCACATCTCCGCCGATCATCACCGTGCCGCTCTCTTCGATAGCCCGATGGATCAACCCCTTCGTTAGCGGCGAAGTCAGCAGCAGCCCCGTGTCCTGTCCGCCTGCCGACTGGCCGAAGACGGTGACATTTCCGGGATCGCCGGCGAATTTGGCAATGTTCTCGTGGATCCATTTGAGTGCGGCAACCTGATCGAGCAGCCCGTAGTTGCCGGAGGCGTGGTGCGGCGATTCCCGGGTCAGTTCCGGATGCGCGAAGAAGCCGAGCACTCCCAGCCGGTATTGGATGGTCACCACCACCACGCCATGGCTGGCCAGCTTCGCGCCGTCGAATGGCGGTTCTATTCCGCCCTCTCCCAGCGCCGAACCGCCCATATTACCGCCGCCGTGAATCCAAACCATTACCGGGTGCCGCGACCCGGAAGGCCATTCCGGCGCCCAAACATTGAGGAAGAGGCAATCCTCGCTGCCTTTCTCGGCTGCCATGTGATTCCAGGTGGCATCGATCTGGGCGCAAGTGGCGCCATATTCGCCGGCGTCGCGGACCCCGCTCCACGGCTTCACCGGCATCGGCTCCTTCCAGCGCAGGTTGCCCACCGGCGGGGCAGCAAAAGGAATGCCCTTGAATACCGCGCCGGCGCCCAGCGCGCGGCCCTCGATCCGCCCGCCGGTCACGGTCACCACCGGACCGGATGGCGCCGCGGTTGCGACGGCGGCACAAGCCAGGCAGAACCACATCGGAACTTGCCATTTCGTCATGATTGGACCTTTACTGAGTCGGGCGGATAAGCCACAGCGCTCATTGTTTGATGACCGTGCCGTCGGGCGAGCGGAGATCGCCCCAGCCGCCGTTGAGAAGCCCGCGACCGCCCTGTTCGTTGGTGCCGTACGGGTATTTGGCGGCGAGCTTTTCGTCCACTTCGATGCCCCAGCCGGGCGCGGCGTTGGCCCACAGGTACCCGTCTTTGAAGGTGGCGCAGCCTTTGAAGATTTCGGCGGAAACGCCGCCGATGAGGCCGCCCTCCTGAATGCCGAAATTGTAGCTGGCGAGATCGAGATGAAGCTGGGCGGTGTGGCCGATGGGCGAAACGTCGCCCGGGCCGTGCCAGGCGGTCTTCACGCCGAACGGCTCGGCCAGGAGCGCGATTTTGCGCGCCACGCTGGCGCCGCCGACCTGCGAGACGTGGCAGCGAATGAAATCGATCAGGCGGCCGGTAATGAGCGGCGTCCACTCGTGCGGGCTGTTGAACAGCTCGCCCATGGCGATGGGAGTGGTGCATTGGGCGCGCATCTCGCGGAACCAGTCATTGTCCTCGGGCGAGAGCGGGTCCTCCAGGAAATAGAGCTTGAACTGCTCGCAATCCTTGACGAACTGGATGGCCTGGCGCGGCTCGTAGCGCTCATGCATGTCGTGCATGAGTTCCACTTCGAAGCCGAGCTCTTTGCGGCAGGCGGCGAAGACCTCGAGCATGCGGCGCAGGGCCGGAGCGCGGTCGAATACCGGACCCTCGTGCAGGCCGCGGGCGCCGGCCCGGCCGCCCGCTGCTTCGGCTTGCGCCGCGGGGGCTCCGCCGCGCCGTCCGCCGAAGCCGCCCACGGCAACGCGCACGTGTTTGTAACCGCGCGCCATGGCCTGGCGCACGCCTTCGACCACGTCTTTCGGTTCGGCGCCGCCGGCATTGGCGAACATCTGCGCCGCTTCGCGGCATTTGCCGCCCCACAGGTCGTAGACCGGCATTCCCGCCTGCTTGCCCTTGATGTCCCAGAGCGCTTCATCCACGCCGCTGATGGCGTTGTTGAGCACCGGGCCGTTGCGCCAGTAGGAGCTGTTGTAGCACATCTGCCAGGTGTCCTCTATGCGGTCGGCGGGCTTGCCGACGAGAAGCGGCTTCAGGTATTTTTCCACCCCCAGGTTGACCAGCTCGGCGCGCTGCGTAAAGGTGGCGCAGCCGTAGCCGAACGAGGCCGTCCTGATCGGTCACGATTTTGACCACGCTCAGCCGCGCGCCGGCGGGCTGGGTGGCGATCACGCTCACGTCCTTGATCTTGGGCGAGGGCATGCCTCGTACGGCTCTTGCCGCTCTCTCCTGCGCCAGCAAGTGGCGGCGGCTGGTCAACCCGGCCGCCGCGCTTCCGGCGATCATCCGCAAAACTCCGCGTCTATTCATGCAAGTCTCTCCTATCCCCGCCGCCCGGCGGACCGCCGAACCTGTCGTGTGCCCACGCCCGGTATTCGGCCAGCCGAAGCGGTATTGTCGCAGGTCTCAAATGGCCAGGTGTAACCTCTCCGTCCCCGGCGGCGTTTTTTCATAACCGGCAACTCCGTACGAGCTCAGACTGTTGTGCCGTACCCGGCCCGTGTGATATAAGTCTGTCCTGCCACAAATGGGAACCAGAAAGGAAACGAGGAACTGCATGTTTGATTTCAAGCGACTGTTTTCGATCCGGTCAAAACGGCCTGGCCCCGCGGGCTTGGCGGCCCTCGTCCTGGCTGCGGTGAGCCTTTCTCTTTCCGGGCAGACGCCGAAAGAGAAGGAGTGGCGCGATTACGCGGGCAGTCCGGAAGGTAGCCGCTACGTGGATTTGAAGCAGATCAACAAATCCAATCTCGATAAGCTGAACATAGCTTGGACGTACCCGTGGGCGGAAACCGGCTTTAACCCCATCATTGCTGATGGCGTGATCTATACCCGGGCCCGCAACCAGTCCATGGTGGCCCTCGACGCGGCCACTGGCAAGGAAATCTGGATCCACGCCGGCCTCGCCGGCATGACCACCCGCGGCATCAATTATTGGGAGAGCAAGGACGGCAGCGACCGCCGCCTGATCTACTGGCTGGGCGATTACATTCAGGAGCTTGACGCCAGAACCGGCAAGACTATCCTTTCGTTCGGCAAAGACGGCGGCGTGGATATGCGCGAGGGCCTCGGCCGCGATACCAGCACCATCCGCGTCCAATCCGGGACGCCCGGCAAGGTGTTTGAGAACCTGATCATGGCCGGCTCCGCCACGGGCGAAGCCTATTTCTCCGCGCCCGGCGACCTTCGCGCCTGGGACGTCGTCACCGGCAAGCTGGTCTGGCAATTCCACACCGTGCCGCATCCGGGCGAATACGGCTACGACACCTGGCCCAAGGACGCCTATAAGTACATCGGCGGCACCAACACATGGGGCGAAATCTCGGTCGATTCCGCCCGCGGAATCGCCTACTTCCCCACCGGCTCCGGCACCTTCGACTACTATGGCGCCGACCGCGTGGGCAACGATGTCTTCGCCAACTGCCTCATCGCGCTCGACGCCCGCACCGGCAAACGTCTCTGGCACTTCCAGAACGTCCACCACGACATGTGGGACTACGACGACGTCGCCGCGCCCATGCTCATCACCATCAACCACAACGGCAAGAAGGTGGACGCCGTGGCCATGGCGGGAAAGACCGGCTACCTCTACGTCTTCGACCGCGTCACCGGCGAGCCCATCTGGCCCATCGTGGAAAAGAAGGTAACCACCAAAACCAACGTTCCCGGCGAAGTCCTGTCGCCGACTCAACCCATTCCCACCGTGCCGCCTCCCTTCGGCCGCCTGACCTACACCGCCAAGGACATCAACCCGTACATGCTCACCGACGAGCAGCGCGCCAAATACGCCGCGCGCCTGGCCAAGGACACGAATTTAGGCCAGTTCACTCCCATCGACTTCACCGAAGTCATCCACATGCCCGGCAACCACGGCGGCGCCAACTGGGGCGAGACGTCCGCCAACCCGACCGACGGCTCGGTCTACGTCATTGCCTATAACGCTCCGGCCTTCATGCGCCTGCTGACGGCCGATGAAATGGCGGCCCGCGGTGCCCGCGGGCGCGGCGGCCGCGGCGGCCCCGGCATGGTCGTCTATGCCCAGAACTGCCAGGCCTGCCACGGTGCGAATCTCGCCGGTGGCGAAACCGTTCCTTCCCTGGTCGGCATCGCCACCAAGTTGTCCGCCGCCGAGATCCGCAAGACCGTCCTCGATGGCAAGGGCGAAATGCCGAACTTCCACCAGTTGAGCAGCCAGCAACTGGATGAGTTGCTCGCCTTCCTCGCCAATCCTGCCGGCGGGCGCGGCGGCCGCAACATGGGCCCGACCGACTTCCCGCCCGGACCGGTGGTGGAAACCGGCCCCGCCCGAAGCCGCGAGCCTGTTGCCTACGGTCAGGCTAGCTTGCCCGGTTACCCCGAGGGCACCATTGCTCCACCCAACCGCTACACCATGGAGAGCTATGGCCTGGAATTCACCGCCATCAGCCCGCCCTGGACCACGCTCACCGCCTACAATCTCAACAAGGGCACCATCAAATGGCAGATTGGCCTTGGGGACGATTACCGCGCCGCGGTGAAAGGCGCCCATGGGACGGGTGCGGCCGAGTTCATGAAGAGCTCCGTCGTCGTCACCAGCACCGGCCTGTTGTTCGTCACCGCCGCCGACCGCAAGCTCCACATCTACGACAGCGAAACGGGCAAAGAGCTGCGTCAGATCGCCCTCGGCGCCACCAGCTCGGGTTCGCCCTCCATGTTCGATCTCGACGGGCGCGAGTACCTGCTGATTGCGGCTTCGCCCGTGGGCACTCGCCAAGGCGGAGAAGGCCGCGCCGCCGACCCGGCGCAGACCGGCCCAACAGGGTTGATCGCATTTGTGTTGAAGAAGTAACCCGGTGAACCGGTGCTGGCGGGGCCGCCGGAACCACCCGCGGCCGCGCCGGCTACGACGCGCCGGCCACCCTTGCGCCGGCCCGCAAATAATTGGCCAGCCCCGCAATGCCCTGCCTGGCGTCCCACCCCTGGCAGATTTCGGAAATCGTGTGCAACCCGAGTGTGCGGTAGCTTTCCGTCTGCGATTCGTTGAAGAACTGGTTTGCGGTGGTTTCGTGCGGAAAGTCCCGGTGGTCGCTGTAGTAACTCGCCACGTCCGGCGGCTCGTTACCGCGGATCATCGGTTTGACATAGATCAGGTAGCCGTCTTCGGCGCCGGCGTCCACCATGCGATAGCGGATTCGAGCCAGGGCGTAACGCGCCTTCTTCTTCCGCAGCGCATCGAATGAGCTCTCGTCAAAATCGATGGGAATCTTCAGGTCGATGCGAATCTTCCGCAGCGCATTCCCCAAGTCGCCGTAGGTGAACTCCGCATCGCAGCCGCCGTCCAGCACCATCACGTACCGGCAGCGCCGCCGCACCATTTCATACAGCGCCAGGTTTTCGAAATGCCCGCCGTCGGAAAGATAGACCCATTCGCTGCTGTTGTTGGTCATTCCGAATGCCTCCCGTACCAGCGAACCGATCGCCGACGTCGGGCCGGCGCTCTTCCACGTCCGTTCGCCCGCCGCGCCCGGATTCCCCAGCCAGCAGCCTAGCCGCGCGTTGAACAGGGTCATGATAAACCCAATGAGGGGCGACGAATGGTATCCCATGTTGGGGCTGGCCGCGGCGCCGGAGATCGCTACCGCTGTCCCCAGCGTGATGCCGTCCGGCGCTCCGTATTCGTTCGACGGCCGGTAGCCCAAGTCCGCGGAGCCGCAGTGCAGGGGAGTGATCGTAAACGACTCGGCCTTCCTTTGTTGCCATGCCAGCCTCTCTCCGCTCACCAGGTTGAGCGTCACGTTCACCACCGGAAATGGCTTCTGCCGGGGGTCGAGGCTGTGCATCTCCAGATTGTCGCTTTCGGCGAAGCCGGTAAATTTGTTGGCTTCGCGCCGCGGATTGGAGGCCCCCAGATACGCGCGGATGAGACGGTCGCGGTACATGGCATGCAAAGAGAACCGGTTGATATTGATGAAATGCGCCATCACCCCGGCAACCGCCAGCAGGATCGCGCCGAGGAACAGAATCGCCTCCACCCGCGTGCCTTCGAGCATCGCTTTGTGGTCCCACCAGTCGCCGCCGGGCCCCAGGCCGGAAATCGCCAGCAGCCAGTCGGTGGCGACCGCCAGGCCAACCAGCACCGTGACCGCAAACACCGGCGCGGCCAGAGCCATCACCAGGGACGTCAACAGCGAGCTCTGCGGCGTGTCCGGCTTGGTGGCGTCCGTCTCCGGGCTCTTGCCGGCCAGGGCGCTGATCACGCCGCTCGTGCCGCCTGCGGCGCCCAGGAGCGTTTTTCCCCAAACCGGAAAGTGCAAGACCCAGGCCGGCCCAAAGAAAACGATTGCCGCCAGCCCGCTCCACCCCACTACGAACAGCAGCATCCATGCGCCGCCTCGCGAGAGCCATTCCCGGTCCTCGTCTTTGAGCTGCCGGCTGGAGAATCCCACGAACAGGAACCCCGCCAGCAGCACAGCAGTGAGCAACACCGGAACCGCGCTCGCCGTAAACGCCTGCCAACTGGCATTCGGATAGACGTAGTTCGTCAGCATCCATCCCGCCGATGCCGCGATCCACCCGCCCGCCAACATCGCCATCGCCAATGCAAGCCATGAGCGCATCCGGCCTGCCAGCTGTTCCCGGCGGGTCAGCAGGCATCCAATCGCCGCGGCGCAGGCGGGCACGGTCGCCCCGACTATTACCGGCCAGTAACCGAGAAGCTGCGGCGTGTCGCCGCCCGTGAACCACGAGTCGTTGGCGACGAACGCCACCGGGGCGAGGATCGCCGGCAGCAGGACCCATTTCAGAAAGTCGAACTCGGAATTCCCCACCCGGCCGACGCCGGGCAGGTAGCGCAGCATGTTGTATATCGCGATTCCTAACGAAGCCGCGCAGACCGAGGAAATGACCGGCGACAACCATCCCGCATCCGCCATCTGCGCCAGGCTCGGATAATAAGCTTCGACCGTTTGCCCCAATCGCGCCAGCGACAGCACCAGCCGCGGCACCAGCAGGGCGGCCATCAGCAGCGGCAGGAACACCAGCCAGTTCAGAAACATGTTGCGGACCACCGTGGATACCAGTGTCCACGTATCCACCGAGAACAGTCCCAGCCTTGGCGAGAGGTAGTTGTCATATTCCCGCAAATGCTCGATGGGGTCCGGCTCACCCTGCGGTATAGGCTGTGCCGTTTGCAGCAGATACGGGACGATTTTGGCGAGGCCGCCGGCGCGATGCTTCCACGCCGTCAGCCAGCTGCCGATATAACCACCGCCGGATACCGTCGAGAGATAATCGAATCCGCCCAGCAATCCCTGGTCCGCCAGGCCCTGGATCGCCCCGAGAGCGAACGTCGCGCTGCGGACGCCGCCGCCCGAGATGCACAATGCGGACAGAGGCTCGGCTTCGGCATGAACCTGGCGCAACAGTTCCGGATAGCTGTCGGCGGAACACTCGGACGTCGGGCGGAGCGCCTGAAACTCACCCGCCAGAACTTCCCCCAGCGAAAGACAGCTCGATTTTGACATAAGGCAACTATGAGGCAGGCGTTAGTTGCAGTCAAGACCCTTCGTATGAAGACCTCCCGCGCGGAGAGCCGGCCCGATGAACACGTGGAGCAAGCCTTCAGCTCGCGGGGTGGCACGCCGGCATTCGTGCCGGCGTCTCACGCTCCCGGGGTATCCCGGCTTGAAAGCCGGCTCCACGGAAAAGGCGTTACGCGATAATCAACCATGCCTTTCCGAAACCCGATCCTGGCCGCACTGGTCTTCCTTATATCCGCCGCCGGCGTTCCCGCGCAAACCATGCCGGTGGCGGCCGGACCGGTGCAGCCGCCGGCTCTTACCGCGCTCAACAACGCGTTCCGCGCGGCCTACGCCGATGCCAAGATCCGCGTCCTGAAGCGTCCTCCGGTCCGACCCTCATCGTCAACGGCGACCACTTCACCCTGTTGCGCCACGGACAGCGCGTCGAAGCCAACGCCGGCACTCCGATCTACGACCCCGTCAAGACCATCGCCCACATCCCGCTCGCGATTTATGTGACCCTCACGCCGGGCGACGGAGCCGTCGGTGACGATCGCCTCAGGACCCTCACGGGCCTGCGCGCACTCATCCCGCCCGCCGAGGCCAGCCTCGACACTTTGAGGCTCTCCGCCGCCACACTCGCCCGCCAGAAGCGGATCGTGGCCGCCTCCCTGGCTTTCCTCGACGATGTGGCCGGCAGGCGTAAGTTCGCGCGTTCCTCGCTGCTGGCATTCACCCGCCGCATGGCTCCGCTCGTGATGGAGAATGTCACCGAGGCTACCCGCGCGCAGTTGGATGCCACTCACGCCCTGGTCTCGGCCTGGCGCCGCGACTTGACCGCGGAGGAATGGAACCAGTTACACGTCGTGATCATCGGCCCTCACATGCCGCGCGAGAATCTGGTGGTTACGCAGTACTTCCTTCGCCTGCTGCACGAGCCTGGAGAGGGCCGCCGCGTGGTGTACGCCGAATCCCTCTGGGAGGAGACCGCAGGCTCTCGATCTCCTCGGCACCCACCTGCTCGACGGCAGTGTCGGCGAGGCATTCTTTGGCGACTACATGCGCATGCACCGCGACCTGCTGGGCGACGCCGCCAGCCAGTACCTGCCTCGCCTGTTGCCGAAATAGATGATGCCTGGGATAACATAAGCCTATGATCAAATCGCTGTTGGCGGCATTTCTTTCGCTGGCCTCGCTGCCGGCCTTTGCCCAAACATATAAAGCCGCGGTGATCGGGTTGATTCATGCGCATGAGGGCTCCTACCTGCCGCGCATGACGCGGAGCGGGCAGATCAAGCTCGTCGGCATAGCGGAGACAATTCCGGAACTCGTACAGCAGGCCAAAGAGCAGCAAGGCGCGAAGGACGTTCCGTTCTTCGACGATTACCGCAAGATGCTGGACGAAACCAAGCCGGACTTCGTCTGGGCGTTCGTCGAAAACAATCGCCACCTGGAGATCCTCAAGGAGTGCGCCCCGCGTCACATCCACGTGATCTACGAGAAGCCGCTCGCCTCCACGTACAAAGACGCGCTGGCGATGGCGGAACTGGCCGGGAAGTACAACGTGAAGGTCATGTGCAACTACCAGATGGCCTGGTGGCCGGCCAACCAGATCGCGCGCACCGAAGTGGAGAAGGGCATGGTGGGCAAGCCCTGGCGCCTGCACGGCATCGTGGGACACGGCGGACCAGGCTCGACGGGGCCCGGGAAATACTTCTTCGACTGGCTCACGGACCCGGTCAAGAACGGAGGAGGCGCTCTCATGGATTTCGGCTGCTACAACGCACTTTGGTCGCTCTGGTACATGGGACGCCCCGAAACCGTCTACGCCGAGGCGATCCACCTGCGTCCGGAAACCTTTCCCAAGGTGGAGGACTCGGCCACGATGGTATTGAAGTACAAGACCGGCATCAACGTCTTCGAGGGAAGCTGGGACCTGCCGCGCAGTTTTCAAGACCTGGAGATCTTCGGCTCCACAACCGGGCCGGACGGCAATCTGACCCGGGCCAGCATCTATATGACGCAGCAGAAGGTGGAACTGCGGAGCGGACGGGAGACCCGGGATTTGCCGCTGACGCCGCTCCCGCCCGAAAAGGCCGACCCAATCGCCCTCATGGTGGATGCGATCCGGAACAACAAGCCGATTGAGGGCATCACCGCTCTCGATATCAACGTGGGCGTGGTCGAGATTATCGAGGCCGCAAAGGAATCGATCCGCACCGGCCGCGCCGTGAAGCTGAAGTAAGCTATCAACGCACCCGCAGCAACGCCGCCACCGGACTCGAGCAGGAAGGCCGCGGCCACTTCTCCCGCGCTGTAGCCGGGATTTACATACGCCGTAGCAAAAATGGTGGCGGAATTGTGCCGCGGCACATACCCAACCTGCCGGCGTTCCGGCCGGCGCGCCCCACTTTTGATTGCCCGAAATTTCACATAACCTGCGAAGGTCGTCGGTCGGGATGATCGTGCCTTCCTAAGTCCCGCATCACGCCGTATTCTACCCCCGATTCAAAACTCTCCTCGTAAGAATTGGTGGATTCCCTTTCTTAGTCGAATGAACCCGCGACGGCCGGGGATGGTAGGGCACGCTGGCCGCCCGGTTGCCAAAGTGAATGCGAGAAGCCCATGAGAGTTACAAACCGCTTCCCCTTTCGAATTACGCGTCTTGCAATCGTGTTGTCAATCCCTCTGCTCTCTTCGACGGATTTTGGACAATCGGCCGCCCCGGAAGACCCTGACGCTTCTTTACAGCACATCCGCACCAAGGTAGCCGAGCAACTCTCGCGCCTCCCCAACTATACGTGTCACGAAGCGATCAATCGTGTGGTGCAATGGCTCAATGGCAGCGGCAGAATCTATCGCGACCGCGTGGATCTGGAAGTCGCCTTTGTGGGGAAACGCGAGTTGTTCGCAAACTCCGGGGAATCGCAATTCGGAGATCAGTCCATCAGGAACCTGGTGCCCACCGGCACCATCGGCAATGGTGTCTTTGCCGCACATGCCAAGATACTCTTCCTGGGCGATGCAGCCGTGTTTCACTACGTCGGAATCACCAAGAAGGACCACCATAAGACCTATCGCTATGATTTTGAGGTGCCACCGGAGAAGAGCGTCTTCCTGGTAAGACGTGATTCCGCGCAAAGTATTGTTGGCTACAAGGGCTCTATCTGGGCCGATGTCGACACCTCCGACCTGGTGCGAATCGAAATCAAAGCGGATCACATACCCGCGAATGTCGGTTTCCGTTTTGTGGCCGAGAGGATCCGGTATGCTACGGTGCGAATCCGGGATGCCGATGTTGTGATGGCGGATTCTGCCGAGATCGAGACATACGACAACTCTGGCGTTCACACCCTGGATGCTTTCAACCTGGAAAACTGCCGCGAGTTCACGGCGAATTCCTCGGTTACATTCGGCGCGCCTGTTGACAGCGGTTCCAAGGGCGCCGCGGATAGGGATTCCAACGACAGCCAGGAGCCCGTTCAGCGGGAGCGATAGCGCTGCCAGGCCTCCAGAATGTCCTTGCCCCGATAACGAACGGTGCGGGCGTCGACCATCTCGGCGTCGCGTGGGATTTCGAGCGGAAGGGCATTGCGGGTGGTGAATTCTATCTGGAGGGTTACCGGACCTTCGATGCGGTAGGGGGGAATTTCGGCCAGGCGGCGCATGGCCCGCGCGGCCCCGGCGCGGATGAGGTCCCGCGCGGCCGGCGCCGAGAGGGATATGCAGGCATAATTCGAGAGTCCCTCTTTCACGACGGCCGTCTCCGCCTGCGGCACGATCTCGTGCAGTTGGGCGGCGGCGGCCTGATCGCCGCTTAAGAAGATAACGGGGGTATGAAAATGGCCGGCGAGTGCCGAGTTGATTTCGATCTCGCCCACCGGCTTGCCGTTCAGCAGCATGGTCTGGACGCCGAGCGAGCTGAAACTGTGGGCCATCACGCCGCCGCGGGAGCCGGCGCGCGCGTGCTGCCCGATGAATGCGACCGCGGAAAAGCCGCGCTCGAAGAGCATGGATGCGCCGGGATTGCCAATGATCAACCGGGCGCGCGGATGGATGCTCAAGGCGGAGAGCGTCTGTGAGCCATCGTGACCGTCCCAAACAGTGACTTCATCGGCGCCGCCATCGAAAAAGCCATCCACGGCGGCGTTGATCTCGCCAGTCAGCAATTGCCGCATTTCGGTGTTGGTGGGCTCCGTCTGGTCCTGCCGGCACACGCCCGCCACGCCTTCGGCATCGGTGATCAAAAAGATGGTCTTCCTGGCTTGCGGACTCAGCGGCAAGCCGGAGAGCAACACAATGATGCAAATTCTAATTGCTTTTGGCATGGGTAAATTATGGCGCAGTGCCGGGCCGACTACATCTTCGGTGGTGCGTCTGGTTTGCCGGCGCCCGGGACGGGTCCGGTGCTTCCCGTCTTCCTGAAAAGCCGGTAGACGCCATAGCCGGCTAGCGCCCCGAAAACGGCGCCGGCACCCACCACCACACCGGCCAGAAGATTTGTCGCAAGACCTTGTGCCGCGAGTTCCAATACACCGATAGTCGCCGCGCCTGCTCCCCCGAAGCCGGCACCGGCGCCACCGGCGGCGACCGCTTTAGCTTTTTCTTTTTCCTCGTTTGTCATAGTCCACTCAGGCCCCTTAGGCCGCTGCCGGCTCGGAAACCGCTCCGCTGCTCTTCGCCCCGACTGCAGGCCCAACCCTTTATTTTCGCCCAATTCGGGCTTCCGAGGTGAAAGCCCCGTTTCGGCCGGAGGCTCCCGGGAAAAAAAGCTTAAGATGGGAGTGACGAAAGGTGGCCTGCGGCGGACCGCTTGTCGAGCCCGACCCTCAAACGGTGTCTGCATCCTTCCCGGCAGGCACCCGGTCCGCGCGCGCAACCCAGAGGCGTTACGATTTGGGCCCCCTTTGCCAGGCTGGCGGTCCTGGCAGTGATAGCTGCTTCCCTCCATGGAGCAGACGCGCGCCCGGCGAATCGTCATCGGCCGAAGTCCGCTCCTCCGAGCCCGGATGTGCTTCCCACACCGGAGATCGACGCGCGCGTGGCCGACGAGGTCGCGAAAGCCAAGGGCATCCTCGACGACCTCAGCGCCGATAACCTTCTGGCCAGCCCTTATCTGGTCTCCGCGATTTATTATCACGACGGATTTCTGTCGGGTTTCCCGGTGGACCGCCGCAGCGCCGATCCGGAACGGCGCATTATCGGGCAGATCAGTAACATGCTAACTCCGGAACTTAAGGCGCGATTCGTGCACCTGCTGCATGATATCTGGGCGCAGTCCGACCCGCCGGGACCGGAACGGCTGGTGGTCCCGTTGACCTACTCCGCGATGGGCGGAGGGCGTCGAAGTCATCGCTATGCGGTCGACCTGTTCGCGGCAGAGGGCGCCCCGGTGCACTCGGTTTCCCGAGGCATTGTGATTCTGGCTGATCAGGGATGGGTCGCCAGCGACCCTTTCTCGACCACTTCGCGCAAGGGAGGAAATGCGGTCATAGTATTCGACCCCGACCATGACCGCTTCTACCGGTATTGCCACTTGAGCATGGTGCTGGTGCAGAGCGGCGAACGCGTGGCGGCCGGTCAGATGATTGCCAAGGTCGGACACACCGGTCTCAACGCAGCCCGGGCCGGGCATGGCCATCATCTGCATTTCGAAACCAACGAATACCGGGACGGGCATGTCCGGGCCATGGACCGTCAGCGGCTCCGAGCCATGCTCTTGTCGTGGCGGTCATCGTCCCCGGTACAAGACTACCGGTAAGCCGGCCAGGTTCCGGGCGGTTCCCCACGCATGCGCGGTCAGGCGCGCTCTTCCTCACGGCTTCTTCGGTTTAGGTGGATACTTTTCGAAAGACTTCTTGACCATGTCGTCCAGCTTGCCTTCAAGCTGGGCCGCGTTGCTCTTGTCGGCGCGGGCGATCGCGCGCCAGACCAGGGAGCGTGTGGACGGGTCACGGAGATCGATGACGAGCGTTCCTTCGGTGTAGGGGACTCTCACCACGCGCGTGCCCCATCCGCGCCACCCGGCCGGATAGGCCTCGGTTTGCAATTTGCCGACTGCGCCGAGGGTGTACCGGACGTTGAGATCGCTGCGGCCGGCAGGGGTGAATTCGAGCCCCCTGGCTTCGAGGAACTTCTGGATATCGGCATCGATGCGTTTGCGGATAAGTTCGTTGTTGAGCGACGGGTTCTTGCTGTTGAGCCTCCCATCGCGGATGGCAAAAGTCTTAAATCTGGAAAAATCGATGGACTGATCGAATTCGATTTCGATTTTTTGCGCGAAGGCACCAGCGACGGTGAGCAAGCCAAGTATGAGCAGGCGCATATCTGGCGAATCTACCACAGCCGGCAATCCCGCATCAGTACCGCGAAGCCTCACGACCTTCCAAGACGGCCGGGCCCCAATCGCTCCCTAGGTGCCGGGCATGCCCGGCCCGCACTGGCCCGGGCCTTCTGAGCCAGATTCGTTACCTCTCGAAAACTCAGCCTAAGCGGACACGGCCCTGGAGACGGATCTCATTTCCTCTGGAGCGGCGCCCAACGCGGCGTTGCGTCCTCCCATGGGTTGTCCGTCAGGGCAGTGATTTCCGAGCCATCCGCGCGCATGACGGTGATCTCGCCGTAGGACTGCGGGTTGTGCGGGTGCAGTGCCGTCTCGTCCTTGAATCCGGCGCGGCCGGATGAAAACGCGATCCATTCGCCGTCCGGCGACCAGGTCGAATGCGCATCGTTCCCGGGCAGATGGGTCAGCCGCTTCAGGCCCGTGCCATCCGGGCGGATGAGGTAGATCTCGTAATCCTTATCTTCGCGATTGCTGGTGAAGCAGATCCAGTCCCCCTTTGGCGACCAGTCCGGAAAATTGTCCGTGTGATCCCCCTCGGTCAGCACCTTGATCTCGCCGGTTTCCAGTTCGGCGATCCGCAAACCCTTGCCGTTTTTGTCCGCGGTGCGAAATACCAGGCGCTGTCCGTCCGGCGACCAACTGGGGAACCCGTCGTTGCGGTCTCCATGAGTGAGTTCCTCGAGGACGGAGCCGTCCGGACTGATGAGCGCGATGGTCGACGCTACAGCCCCCGTGCCCAGAAAGCCTTGAAACGCGGTGCCCAGGCCGAACGCGATCCAATCTCCCCGCGGAGACCAACTCGGCGCCGTGGTGTTGCGTTGCAGGTCATCGTGAATCAGCCAGCGGTTCGATCCATCCGCGCTCGCCTCCACCAAGCCGTTGTGGGAGAAGGCGGACTGCCCGTTGGTGAATACCAGCCGGTCGCCGGCGGGCGAGAAGCTCGGGAAAATACCCGTCCGCAACAGGCGGAACCGCGAATCCTTGCTGGGCGTTTCCATTACCGGCGGCCAGTTCTGGCCGATGTCGCGCCAGTAAACCATCTTGCGCCCGTCCGGTGACCAATCCGGACTGTTGAATTCGCCGCGCGCCCCGGCATCGCCGCGGGTGAACTCAAGGCCGCCTTCCGGACCGCCGCTGAAATACCCGATGCGCCCGCCCGCGGGCCAGCGTGGCGACCATTTCTCGCCTTTGCCCTGGGTCAGTAGCTTCTGCTGGCCGGAGGCGACATCCACCTCCACGATTTGCGTGGTGGCGCGCAAACGGCGCGGGTCCGAGATGCGGATCACGTCTTCGAAGCTGGCCTCGTAAAACAGGATCCGCTTTCCGTCCGGCGTCCAACTGGGGCTGCCCGCGTAGGAGTTTGTGTGCGTCAGCCGCCGCAAGCCGGAGCCGTCGGGACGCAGCACGTAGATCTCCGTTTGCTGGATCAGCTCAAATCCGTCCGGGCGGTGCGGCTGGGCCGAATCGCGGTCCGAAGAGATGGCGATCCAGTGCCCGTCCGGCGACCAGGCAGGCCGGAAGTGGCCTCCCGCGTGGTTGGTGATGTTGCGGACCTTCCTGCTGGACAGATCCAGCGTCCAAAGTTCCGCATGCCCGCTGCGGCTGGAAATGAAGGCTACCGTGCGGCCGTCCGGAGAAAGCGCCGCCTGGTCGTCGAAGGAGGGATCGTCTGTCAACCGTTCGAGGCCCGTGCCGTCCGGGTGTGCGCGGTAGATGTCCGCGGAACCGCTGCGATCGGAAGTGAACAGAACCCACTTCCCGTCCCGCGAAAACGACGCGTTGAAGTCCTGAGCCGGATGCGCCAGGAAGGGCTTGGGGTTGCGGCCGTCGGCGTCGGCGATAAAGATGTCCGCGTTCAGGGGCGCGAATCCGGAATACGCGATCGTGTACCTGGGCTGCGCGCCGATCGGCGCCAGCACGCCGAAGGCATATATGGCAAATACCAGAAACCGCGCGTCAGGCATACGCCGCTTGCATTCTTGCCGGATAGGTGCGGCAGCGAGGCTTGAGGGGGTAGCCATGACGAGATGCTACCATACACGCGCCGGAATCGGATTTGCGCCAGGGCCCACATGACTTAGACGGCGCATAGGAACTCCAGTCGGGTTACAGGTCGGCACTTTCGCATACATTCTCTTCAAGTTTCTATTTAGCGCAACCCGAGGTAAAAGGTTCTCTGCGGCTTTCGTAAAGACGTTAAAATGTAATTGAAGGATAAACATACTGTCCGCGGGTCATTGTATATGTAAGCGGCAGGCTGCGCGCCGCTGGCGTGATTCCTGAAGCGGCCGGCCGTCTCACCCGATCATCGGTAGTAATAAGAAAACGGTGGGTCGCAGTATGACACTCTTACCATCAATCGCGATCTTGTGCAGCGCTCTGCTCATCGCGCAGAATCCTTATACATTCGCTCAACAGGTCCCGTCGGCCGGCGTGCCTCAAGGTGAAACGCAGAAAATCCTGACGCCGGAACAACTGGACAGCCTCATAGCTCCAATCGCGCTGTATCCGGACCCAATCCTGAGCCAGATGCTGGTCGCATCCACGTATCCCCTGCAAGTTGTGGAAGCCGGGCGGTGGCTCAGCCAGCATCCGAACCTCCAGGGCCAGGCCTTGCTGGACGCCGCCAGGCAGCAGAATTGGGACGCCAGCGTACAGGCGCTGGTTATGTTGCCGGACGTGCTGAACCGTATGAATCAGAGTATCAACTGGACGTCGGATCTCGGCAACGCGTTCCTCAACCAACAGAACGGTGTCATGGAGGCCGTTCAGCGGATGCGCAAGCAGGCTTTCGCTGCAGGCGTTCTGAAATCGACACCGCAACAGACCGTAAGTAGCACCACGGAAAATGGACAGACTTATATCGTTATTGAACCGGCGAGCCCTGAGGTGGTCAGCATTCCGCAATATAATCCAGCAGCCGTGTGGGGCCCGGCGCCGGCCTATTACCCTTACCCCTCGCTTTATTATCCGGTCATTGCAGCCGGCGTGATTGGGTTCGGCGCGGGCATTGCGCTTGGCGCCATATGGGGCGGCGGCTGGGGCGGCTGGGGATGGAATGCCGGATGGGGACGGCAGACAGTCGTCGTCAATAGGACCTTCATCAACAATAACCACTTCAACCGCGTGAATGTGGGCGCCGGCAACGCCTGGGTCCACAATCCGGCTTACCGCGGGGGCGCGCGGCAGGTGGGGGCCGGTGCGGGCATGGCTACGCGGCCGACCGTCGGTCAGACCCAGCAGATGCTCCATGGTGGCCTCGGACAAGGGGCCGGAAGTGCCAACCGGATGGCGCCCGGCAATCTGGGCCAACGTGGCGCAGGTCAGCCCAACATCGGCAGTGCGAATCGCGCGATGCCACAGAACTTCGGCCAGGCAGGTGCGGCTAACCGCTTTGGGAACCGGAGCCTCGGCGCGGGAGGCGCCCGGACTCAGGTAGGCGGCAGCCACGGCTTCGGCGGAGGTGGATTCCACGGAGGCGGCGGCTTTCATGGAGGCGGCGGTTTCCACGGAGGCGGCGGGCGCCGGCGGTAACTGAACCTTCCAAATGGCTGGCCGCAGATGAACGCCGATAAACGCCGATTCAAAGCGATAGACTTATCGGCGTTCATCGGCGTTGATCCGCGGCCAATTATCGTTTTTCCGCACCCTGTTGGTATACGGCCAATTTCCTCCCTGATCCCCAGGCTTACAATAGTCCATCATGTCTTCAATCGCGAAACGTCCGTCGGGGCGGATCAGCCGCCGGGACTTGGGTAAGATCGCATTGGCCTCCGCCGCGGCTCTGGAATCGGCGCAAACCCTCCCGGCCCAACAGAAGTACGCGAGCGCCCTGGACGGCGTGGAAGACAAGGTGGATATTTCCGCGTTCGACCCCGTGCTTTTCACGAAGAAGCTGCACGATTCCGCTCCGCTGCGTATGACCTTTGGCGCCCGCACCAGCGCCGCTGCCGTGCAGTGGCAGAAGAGGTTGCGCGCCAAAGTAGTGGAGCTGCTGGGCGGATTTCCCGATCGACCGTCGCCGCTTCAGCCGCAGACGCTGGAGGTGCGTGACTTCCCTGGTTACACGCGGGAGAAGTTTGTTTTCGAGAGCCGCCCCGGCGCCGCCGTGCTCGGATATCTGCTCGCGCCCAAGGGGGCTGCGGCGCCGCATGCCGCGGTAATCTGCATTCCCGGCCACGGCCGCGGAGTGGATGACATCGTCGGAATCGATGAGCAGGGGCGCGACCGCACCGTGAAGGTGGGCTATCAATTCGATTACGCCGTGCAGGTGGCGGAGCACGGCATGGCCGCGGTGGCCATCGAGCCCATGGCGTTCGGCTGCCGCCGCGATCCGGTGACGAAGGCGAAAGGCGCCTCGGCGACCGCGTGCCAGCCGGCGGCGGGGTCCGCTCTGCTGCTGGGCCAGACCATGCTGGCCTGGCGCGTGTATGACGTCATGCGGGCCATCGACTGGATCGGAACCAGGAAGGAACTGGACGCCGGCCGCGTCGGCTGCATGGGGATTTCCGGAGGAGGGACGGCCACGCTTTTCGCCGCCGCCGTCGAGCCCCGCATCCGCGCCGCCTTCGCCAGTTGCAGCCTGAACACGTTCCGCGACAGCATCATGAGCGTGTCCCACTGCATCGACAATTACGTGCCGGGAATTCTGAATTGGGCCGAGATGTACGACGTTGCCGGCCTGATCGCGCCGCGCCCGTTCTTTGCGGAATCGGGCGAGAAAGATCGCTATCTTCCCCATCGCCGCCAGCCGCGCCAGCTTCGCCAAAGTGAAGCGGATCTATGAAGTTTTCGGCGCGGGAGAATTGGCCGGGCAGGAGACCTTCGATGCCCCGCACAGCTTCTGGGGCAAACAGGGCCTGCCGTTCCTGGCGAAGCATTTGGCGTAAGGCGGGCCATCCCATCCGAAATGCGGGCTTGACAAGGCCCTGCCGTTTCCCAATAATCGGGGAGACTTCGCGTGGAGGCACTTAATGCGGCGACGGAATTTTCTGCAATCGGGCCTCGGTGCGGCTCTGGGCATCGTTGCCGGCGGGCCAGCGGCCGCCCTTCCCTTTCAAAACGAAAAGAGCAAGCTGAAAATCGACGGCGTGCGCCTGGTGCAGACGCGGCCCGAAGCGGCCGGTCCCTGCCTACCAGCCCGCGCCCGGCTCGTGGTCCACCGGCGGCGTGGAAGTGGCCAATCCGATGTCGGGTTACGCCGGAGTACAAGGCGCAGCCGCTCGCTGTTCATGCCCGACCCCGGCAAGCTGGAAGGCTTCACCGTGGAGATCTCGACCGATAAGGGCGTGAAGGGCTACGGCAGCGGCGGCATCGCCGGCGGGCGAGGTGGTGACCGGCCATTTCACCAAGCTGCTGATGGGCGAGGACCCGTTCAACGTCGAGCGCATCTGGGACATCCTGTTCCGCTCCAGCATGTATTACGGGCAGGCCGGCGTGGTGCCCAACGCCATCAGCGGTGTGGACCTGGCGCTCTGGGATCTGGTCGGCAACGCGCTGGGCATGCCCGTCTACAAGCTGCTGGGCGGCGAGACCAAGCCGCGCATTCCCACTTACTGCACGGGCAACGATATCGAGCAGCACATCCGAGTTCGGCTATAAGCGGCTGAAACTGGCCGTGCCGTACGGCCCGGCGGACGGCCGCGAAGGGCTGCGGAAGAACACCGAAATGGTGAAGCACACGCGCGAATTGCTGGGCGCGGATGGCGACATCATGCTGGACTGCTGGATGGCGCTGAACGAAGAGTACACCATCGAACTGGCCGAATGGTGGCGCCCTACCGCGTGTACTGGATGGAGGAATGCCTGCCGCCGCACGATTTCGAAGGCTTCGGCCGGCTCCGGGCGGCCATCAAATCCACGCGCATCGTACGCGGCGAACACATCTATTTCCGCTACGGCTTCCGGCAGTTGCTGGAGCACCACGCCGCCGCCATCTGGCAGCCGGACGTGCACTGGTGCGGCGGCCTGACGGAATTGCGGCGGATCGCGGCGCTGGCCTCGGCATACGATATTCCGGTGATTCCGCACGCCGGCGGAGTGCAGGATTGCGTGCACTTCACCATGGCCACGCCGAACGCCCCATGGTCGGAAATGTTCATGCCGCCGCCCGGGCGGACCGCCGGAAGTTTACCGGCGGTTCGAAGAGGACAACCAGGTTACGCGCGGTCCGGAGGGAATTTACATGCGGCCATCGGAGCGGCCCGGATTCGGCTGGGAGCTGGAAGTCGCGGCCTGACCTGCAACTCGGGCTCTCTCTGGCGGTATACTGCACCCGATGGCCAATGAGCGCGCGCTTCCGTCAGTCATGAAGGATCCCGTCACCTGGCTCTACCCTCCGATCGAGCCCTACAACACGGGCCGGCTCCAGGTCTCACCCGTCCACGAGATCTACTTCGAGGAAAGCGGCAACCCCTCCGGCAAGCCGGTGGTCTTTCTGCACGGCGGTCCCGGCGGCGGCTCCGATCCCAAACAGCGCCGCTTCTTCCATCCCGAAAAGTACCGCATCGTGAACTTCGACCAGCGCGGCTGCGGCAAGAGCACGCCCTACGCGTCTCTGGAAGCCAACACCACCTGGGACCTGGTCGCCGACATCGAGAAAATCCGCGAGCACCTCGGCATCGAGCGCTGGCAGGTGTTCGGCGGATCCTGGGGCTCCACTCTGGCCCTCGCCTATTCCGAAACTCATCCCGATCGCGTCACCGAACTCGTCCTCCGCGGCATCTTCCTGCTCCGCAAGCAGGAAATCGACTGGTTCTACCAGCGCGGCGCGTCGGTCCTCTATCCGGACGCCTGGGAGCCGTACCTCGCCCACATCCCCGAGGCCGAGCGCGGCGATCTGCTCTCCGCCTACTACCGCCGCCTGACCAGCGACGACCCGGCCGTGCGGCTGGCCGCCGCGAAGATCTGGAGCGGATGGGAGGGCGCCACCTCCAAGCTCCTGCCCGATCCCCGCCTTCGCCGGCCACTACGAAGAGGATGAGTTCGCCCTCGCCTTCGCGCGCATTGAGGCCCACTACTTCGTCAACAAGGGTTTCTTCGAAACCGACGACCAGTTGCTGCGCAACGCCTCGCGCATCCGCCACATCCCCGGGGTGATCGTGCAGGGCCGTTACGACGTCGTCTGCCCCATGGAAAGCGCGTGGGCGCTCCACCGGGCGTGGCCCGAAGCCGACCTCATCATCACTCCCGACAGCGGCCACAGCGCTTTCGACCCGCCGAACAGCCGCGCCCTGGTCGCGGCGACGGACAGGTTTGCCGCTCGATTCGGAGTGGGAGATTAATCGAAGGTGTTGAGCCGGTCCGTGATCCGCGCTGTGAAGGATTTTTCCTCGGGATCGAACCGATACTGGGCCGAATGCGGAAGGAAAGTCCGGATCTCCCGAATGGTGTAGGGGTGCTCGGGCGGCAGCACGTCGAAACCCAGGTTGTCCGTGAGCAGGACGCCGACCTGCACGATATCCTTGATGCCCCTGATTTCGGTGTTGAGCGGACTGTGGTGCTCGGCGGCCACTTGCTGAATTTCCGGCGGCAGGCCCCACTTGGAGGCGAGCCAGCCGCCGGCCTCGCAATGATCGAATCCAAACGCCTGGACTTCGCGCTCGCGCAGGCTGGCTCCCGGCTTTTCGAGCAGGTCCGCATACTCCTGCGGGTGGGCGACGAACAGGCCCAGGCGCCCGATGTCATGCAGAAGGCCGGCCGTGTAGATGCCGTCGTCCGGCTTCTGCGAGGTGGAGCACGCGATCGAGAGTTCCTCGGAGATGAGCGCGCAGGCCACCGAATGCCGCCAGATGCCGCGCAACAGGTCCAACCGCAGGGGGCAGTGAAAGAACATTTTCATGGACGACGCCAGCACATGCCGCTTGACCGCTTCGCTCCCCAGCAGCGTCAGCGTCTGTTGAATGCTTCCGATGTGGGAAGGGAAGCCGAATAGCGGCGAATTGACCACCCGCAAGAGTTCCACGCTCAGGGCCGAGTCCACGCGCACCAGGTCGGCAATCTTCTGAATGCTCGCGTCGTCGTTCGAAAGGACCCGCATCAGCTTGGTCGCAATCGCCGGGAACTGCGGCAACTGGTCCAGATCGCCATACTTTGCTGGAGATTCCACCATAAAAGGAACGGCTCCTTCCCAACTCACCGCTCTCCCTTCTTATCGGCGGAAATGGTCGGGGGCCTCTGCTGTTTTGCAGCGCCGCGGGATTCGGCGGCGATTTGGCATGCCTGGATCCCGAAGTCGGAGGGCATTGTATGTCCGGCCGGGGACATGGTTGACACTTTAGACCGGCGACATCGTTTACAACCTATGAGACCCGGAAGTCTGGTGCAGCGAAGCGGAGGGAGGTTCCATCTGCCCCCTTTCCCTTATCTCAGTTGATTTTTGTCGTAAGGGGAGCGGACTGTCAAGGGCGCGCCGGTTTTTGGCGCGGCGGAGCGAACCCTTGACAGTCCGCTCCCCTTCCGCATAATGGAGGGACAGGGAAAGGGGGCAGGACCCGAAGTCATCGGGGTTGTGCTTTACGCTTTCGCTTGGGTTCCGCACCCGCGTCGGCCACGAAGTAGCTTTCCTTTTCATCCAACCAGCCCAACAGCAGGGGTCCGTAGTAGACCTCGCACAAGTCTCCTGCGACCGGCACTAGCCCGACATAGTCGCAGCCCATCACTTTGCTGATAAAGGCCTCGCGACTCCTCCAGTTCACCAGGCCGCTGGGGTGGACCTTGCACAGGTAGCTGTTGGCGGGATATTCCGGTTGCGGCAGGCGCGCCGGATACGGCCGCGTCGAAACCACGTACAAAGAGGCCGGCGTCTGATACCCCAGCGCTTCGTGCGGTCGCTGTTGGTTGTATTCGGTTTGAAAACGGATAAACGATTCTTGTTGCCGCCGCAGGTTCCGTGCGGGCGGCGTGGCCGTCTCTTGCTTGAGGGTTTGGTGCATCCTCTCGTGCCGGCCGTTTTGCTCCGGACACCCCGGCTCAATGCGCTCGTGTCGGATCCCCAGGCGCAGCCACCACATGCCCAGCCGACTCAGCCCGGCGGGCGCTGGCCCCACAAACGGCGGCCCGTTGTCCGTGCGGATCGCCTCCGGCAATCCACATTCCCGAAATACCGCCTCGAAGATTCCCCGCACGTGTACTCCGTCTGCCTTTTCCACGGCTCGGCAGCGCAACAAATACCGGCTGTACGCGTCGCTGATCGTCAAGGGGTCGCAACGCTCGCCGTTGCCGCAATGAAACCACCCCTTGAAGTCCGCGCACCACACCTGGTTGGGCCCGGCCGCGTGGGCCAACGGTTCGCTGTAGCGCGGGGTCCGCCGCCGCAGGCGGCGCCCCTGCACTAACCCTTCCCGCTGCAGCAACTCCCCGATGCTGCTGTTCGCCGGCCAACGGCTACTCGGATGGTGCTTCTCCAGATACACGCGCAGTTTCCGGGGACCCCAGCGGGGATGCTGCTGCCGCAGTGCGATCACCTGATCCGCCAGCTCCCCACTGATCGCCTGCGGCGAATTGTGCGGAGCGCGGCTCAATTCCTCCAGACCGGCCACCCCTTGGGCTTCAAATCGCTGGACCCACTTGTACCCCGTTGGTCGAGAAATCCCGTACTTTCGGCACAACTCGGCAAGGCCGTCTTGCTCGCGTTGCCACTCTTCGATAAACGCTCTTCGCTGCTCCAAGGCTGTCCTCGCATTCCAGGGCATCCGGCTACCTCCCGTAAACCCCAGCTTCGAACAACCTTTCACCAGCCCAAAACGGTGTAAATGATGTCGCCGGTCTAAAGTGTAAACGATGTCGCCGGTCCGGACAGCAGGGCTCTGACGGGCTTTAGCCCCTGCTCGGCCGTCGCAGGGGCTAAAGCCCATCGGAACAACCGGTTCGGCACGGCTCAAGCCGTGCCCTGATACGACGGGGCCGTTGCTTCAGAGTCTCACCGGTGAAAATCCAAATTCGGCGAAGCTATTTTCGGAGGTCAGGTTCAGTAATCGATGCGGTAAACCCGGACCGCCTGGGCCGGCACTTCGGCCTGAATGCGCAGATTGGCGGCGGTGGAGAGCGGTTGGCCGGTGGTGATTTCGCGGACCTGCCGGGGCGCGCGGCCGAGCGGGAGCGTCAAGTCCACCTGGGCGGGGCGCGTGTCCCAATTCATCAGGAAAACCATGCGGCCGGTATCGGCCAGCAACTGCTGGACGTCCACCGGGACGGTGCTCTTCAGGTCCGGCAGAGTAACGCCGGCCCAGGAGGCCAGGAACCCGCCGAGCGGGTGCAGACCGGTGCGCGGCTCGCCGGTGGCGGGCAAGTTCCCGACGATGATGTTCGCCCGCTGCCGCGAGAGCGCCTCCGGCGTTTCGTTGGCTTGGCCTGGGAACGTTCCCACCACAATCGCGCTCCCGCGGCCGTATTGGCGCTCGAAGGCCGCGGGAGAACCGTCCGAGAAGTACGCGAGGGTCCGGGCGTCGGGCGCCAGCACGGTGAAGCGCTCTTCCAGAATGGCGCCGGCAATCTGCCGGTCGCCCCAGCGGATGGCGAGATCCGGCTGAGGATTGGCGGATTTTTCGCGCACGCCCAGCATGCGGTCCCAGCCGAAGCCGGGAATCGCAGGCTGGGCATAGCCGCGCTCGTCCACCCAGCCGGCCCGCGCTTCCGTGAAGAGGTGGCCGCCCTGCCGGACGTAGCCCTCCAGCACGGCGGCCTCGTTCGAGAGCATGAGGATGGGATACGGGACGACAATCAGCTTGTAGGTCTTCACCTGCTCCGGCGTCAGATCGACGGCGTTGATGAAATCCACCGCGATGTTGCGCCCGGCAAACATGCGGTAATAGCCGGAAAGCGAGCGCGAGACGGCGCCGCGGTTATATAGGTGGCCGGCGCCGCCCACCAGGTTGGTGAGCTGGTTGACCACGATCCCCACTTCGGCGGGTTTGGGATGGGCGCGCAGCAGCAGATCGGAATTGGCATCGACCTGGCGGGCGGCCTGGCCGGCTGCACTGGCGCGCGCGGTCAGGGTGCCATCCAGGTCGATGAGCCCATAGCCTCCGGATTCATAGCCGGCGTTCATGGGGTAGAACGCATAAATGTTGATCCCGCGGGCGCCTCGGGAAACGGCGGTCCACATATACCGCACCAGGTCGAGCGCCGTGATCTCCTGGCTTACCACGTCGCCGCGGACGCCGAAGCCGCCTTGCAACTCGCCGATATAGAAGCCGCGATTGACGCCCGCCGAACGGGTTAGGTCCACCGCCATCTGCACGCGCTCCGGAGACATGTGCGGCGGCAGCGAGTGCTTGGGGTAGAGGCTGGTGCCGTAATAATCCACCGACCGGTACATCAGGTAATCGTCGGGGTTGCCGTCGCCGCCGGCGAAGCTGCCGAAGGCGCTGGGACCGGAGGCATGGCTGGTGGTGACGCGGTCGGGAAGGATCTGCTTCACCGTCTGGCTGCGGAGGCCCAGATCCTCGGCCAGTTTCTGGGTGATGAAGACGCGCCAGTCCATGTAATCGGTGTAGGAAAGGATGGTGTCGAAGCGCGGCGGCTCCACCTCGCTCCAATCCTGAAACTGGCGGTACCAGGCCTGGTTCAACGTGGGAATGGAGCTGTATTTCTTCTCCAGCCATTGGCGGAAGCGCGCCACCGAATAGGGGCAATAACAGAACGAGGCATTGGGGATGTAGGTGATTTCCGCCCAGTTGATGATGTGCGGCTCGCTCCACAGATCCCACCCGTAGAAGGCGGGGCTCTTAGCCGCGTGCCGGGCCACTTCCTGCAGGAAAGCGAGCGTCGCCCGACGCACGCCCGGATGATCGAAACAGAAGCCCGGCGCCGACTGCGAAGGAATGGCCTGCCCGTTCTGGGCCACCAGGTGGCCGTCGGGGAAGCGGCGGGCCAGCCAGTCCGGCGCGGAATCGACGTAGGTCTGGACGAACACCTTCAGGCCGACCTGCTCGGCCAGTTTCAGCATGAGGTCGAGCTGTTCCAGGTGATACTCGCCTTCGCGCGGCTCGCCGGCGGTCCATTCCACCCAGGTGCGGACGGTGTTGAAACCCAGCGCCTTGATGCGCAGCAAGTCCTTGCGCCAGATTTCGGGCGACTGCGCCGTGACGGGCTCCAGCATGGGCGCGCGCGCCTTTCCGCCCGCGTACCAGACCGACACGGGGAGGAAATGATCGCTCGGCGGCGCCGCGGAAGCCGCCAGTGGCAGCAGAAGGACGGCGATGATTGCATTTCGCATAAGAGAGGAAAGGAGAACTTTCTCATAATTTTGAGATGATGGAAAGGTCGGATGTCAATGGCCTTATTCCATCAGGAACCGGCGCGGGCATGAACCAGGTCCTCGCCATCGATTTCGGCGGTACCAAAACGGCCCTCGCGCTGGTGGACGATCGCGGAGTCATCTCCCGGAAGCGTAAGATCCCGGCGGCGGCGGATTTCGACGGCAGTATCGCGCAGATCACGGATTGGCTAGCGGACCAGAACGCCCGGCCGGAAGCCGCCGGGGTGATCGTGCCCGGCATTTACGATCCCTCGACCGGCGGCGCGTGGGCGCCCAATCTGTGGGGTCGGGATTTTCATCCGCTGCGCGCGGAATTGGAGCAGCGGCTCGGCGTGCCCGTCGCCTTTGGCAGCGACCGCACGGGCAGCGTGATGGCCGAGCAGTGGCTGGGGGCGGCGCGCGGGCTTCGCCATGTGATTTTCGTGGCGGTCGGCACCGGCATCGGGGTGGGCATTCTGGCCGACGGGCGGCCGCTCGAAGGCGCCCACGGCATTGCCGGCGCGGCGGGATGGATGGTGGTGGCCGGTCCCTGGAAGCCGGCGTATGCCGAGCGCGGAGGCTGGGAGACCATCGCCGCCGGCCCCGCGCTGGCGCGCCGCGCCGGCATGGAAACGGCCGAAGCCGCGGTGGCCGCGGCGCGCGCCGGCGACCGCAAGGCCAGAACCGCTATCGTGCAGGTGGCCGGCTGGCTGGCGTTGGGCGTCGCCAATCTGATCGCCATGTTCGATCCGGAGATGGTGGTGCTGGGCGGCGGCCTGATGCAGGCGGGCGACCTGATGCTGGCGCAAATCCGCCGCCAGGCGCTGCTCTGGACGCAGCCCGTGGCGGCGCGGCACGTGCGCATCGAAGCCACCGCGCTCGGCGAAGATGCCGGCCTGCTCGGCGCCGCCCGCCTGGCGTGGCAGCGCATTACACCTCTATCTGATTCCCAATCGATTTGTACAGGAGAATGAACTCATGTCGGCAGATAATTATTACAAACAGATCAGCGGCGTGCTCGCCGCCATCCACCAGACGCAGGCGCCCGCGCTTGAGCGGGCCGGCGAAATGCTGGCCTCCGCCATCGCCGCCGGGAACCGTGCTTACATTTTCGGCAGCGGGCATTCGGTGATTCCGGTGATGGATATTTTCCCCCGCTACGGCAGCTTCGTGGGATTCTTCCCGCTCTACGACCCGCGCCTCATGTGGCACAACGTAATTGGCCCCGGCGGCGCGCGCGAGTTGCTGTGGCTGGAGCGCCGCGAAGGCTACGTGCAGAATTTCCTGCAGAGTTTCGCCCTCAACGCGGGCGATTGCATCATCGTCTTTTCCCACGGGGGCTTGAACGCCGCGCCCATCGAGGCCGCGCTGTACGCCCGCGAGAGGGGCCTCAAGGTGATTACCGTCTCTTCACTCGCAAACGCCGCGGTCGCGGCCGCCACCCATTCGAGCGGCAAGAAGCTGAGCGACCTGGCCGACGTGGCCCTCGACAATTGCGTGCCGCCGGAGGATGCGCTGGTGGACATCGGCCGTCCTGAAAAGGTGGGGGCGGGTTCTACCATGGCCGCGGTTTTCGTGGCCATGGCGCTGGTGGCGGAGACGGGCGCGCGACTGGCAGCCAGGGGCTGCATACCGCCGACGTTTGTCTCCCCCAACGTGCAGGGCATCGCCAAGGACCACAACTTCCGGGTCTTCGATGCCTATACGGAAAAGTGGTTCGACCGCGCGCCTTCCACCCATGCCAAAGTCTGAGCCCGGCGCCACCGGCCCGCTGAGCGCCGCGGCCTGCGCCGGCATGTTCGTGTTCGGCATCGTGATGGCGCTGGTGGGCGCCATCCTGCCTGCATTGAGCGGCCGGCTGCAATTCGCGGCGCCCGACATCGGTGCCTTGTTTCTGGCCATGAACGGCAGCATGCTGGCCGCCAGCCTGGTGGTGGGCCTGGTCATGGACCGCTTCGGCATGAAGGCGCCGTTGGCGCTCGGTTTGCTGCTGGTCGCGGCCGCGCTGGCGATGGTGGCGCGGGCCCCGGCGTTTGCGGCGTTGATTCCGGCGGTGATGCTGCTGGGCGCGGGCGGCGGCGCGCTCAACGCGGCCAGCAACACGCTGGTCGCCGATCTCCATCAGGACCCCCGCCGCAAGACGGCGGCGCTCAATCTGCTGGGGGTCTTCTTCGGCTTCGGGGCGTTGTGTCTGCCCTTCGCCATCGGAGCTCTGCTGGCGCACTTTTCGGTGACGCCGCTGCTGGTGGCGGCGGCCGGCCTGTGCGCCGCAGCCAGCGTGTTCGCATTCGCGCTGCGCTTTCCCGCGCCCAAGCAGCGGCAGGCGCTGCGGGTAGCGGAGATGCCGCGCTTCCTCGCCTCGCCGCTGGTGCTGGCGTTCGCGCTGCTGCTGTTTTTCGAATCCGGCGTGGAGTTCACGCTGGGCGGCTTCATCTCCACTTACCTGACGCGCGACATGGCACTGGCGTCGGTGGCGACGGCCTCCTGGATTCTGGCGGGGTATTGGGCTGCCATCATGGTTTCCCGCGCCGTGCTGAGCCGCATCGCCCTGGCCTTCGATCCCTACCGCATGCTGCTCGGGTGCGCGCTGGGAGCGGGCGCGGGCGCCGTCCTGGCGGCGGCGGCTCCCGGCCCTGGCCTGGCGGCGGTGGGAATGGTGGTTTGCGGCGGGTCGCTGGCCGGCGTTTATCCCACCGTCCTGGGGATTGCCGGCGACCGTTTCCAGGCCAATTCGGGAACCGTTTTCGGCATCCTCTTTGCGGTGGCTCTGGCCGGCGGCATGATGCTCCCGTGGGCCGCGGGCCATTTAGGCGGCGCGGCGGGCCTGCGTTTGGTGTTCGTCATGATCGCCGCGGCGTTTGCGGCCATCGCGGCGCTGAGCCGGCTGGCGCTCCACTTCGACCGCCGGCGCGGGGCGGCCACCGTCTGAAATTTCGGCTTCGAGCGGCCCGCGGTTGAGACACGCGTGTCTTAACTGTACTTGTAAGTTATTGATTCTAAATGCGACCGTTGAGACACGCTGTCTCAACTGGCTCACTGCTACACCAGCCCCAGGAATTTCGGAGTGTAGCCGGGGAACACGCCGGCGAGCGACGGGTTGCCCATGTGCTTGCCGACCAGTTCGCCCAGCACGTCGCGGAAATCGGTGGTGAGGGCCAGGTCGCGGCCTTCGTAGAGCTGCTCGGTCTCCGAGGCCGGGCCACTGGCCGTAGACCTTGCCGCCTTTCACGCCGCCGCCCATCACGAACATGCAGTTGGCGTGGCCGTGGTCGGTGCCGCGGTTGCCGTTCTCGTGCGCGGTGCGGCCGAATTCGGACATGGTGACCAGCGGCCACGTCGGCCATGCGGTCGCCCAGGTCGTGTCCAGAAGGCGCGCGAGCGCCTGGCCGAAATCGCGCAGCAGGTTGGCAAGCTGGCCTTCGGAGGCGCGCTGCGCCGACTTCGTTGACGTGGTGGTCCCAGCCGCCGATATCGGCGAAGGCCATCTCCACGCCGACGTCGGCCTTGATCAGCTGCGCGATCTGCCGCAGGCTGTCGCCGAAGCGGCCGCGCGGATATTCGGCGCCGGCGGCGGGCGTGTAGGGCTGCTTCTGGATGGATTGCAGCATGCGCGACGGCTTCGAAGGTCTCGCGGCCGGCGGCGCGCAGCATCGGGTCGTTCGAGTCGGCGTACATCTGCTTCGAACTGCCTGGCGGCGGCGGCGTCGCGCACCTGGAAGCCGCCGATGCTCTGAGCGCGATGGCCGGCGTTCGGGCCGCGCAGGGAGCGCGGCAGCGTGGGGCCCAGGGCCACGGCGCGCACCGGCGAGGGCTTGCCCTCGGCGGCGGGGAGCGCGCGGTTCATCCAGCCGTCGTCGGTGGCCTTGAGGCCGGGCGTGCCGGATTCCATGTAATCCTGCGCGTCGAAGTGGGAGCGGGTGGGGTCGGGCGAGCCGGCGGCGTCGACGATGGCGAGGTGCCGCTGGTCGAAGAGCGGCTTGAGCGGGGCGAGCGACGGGTGCAGGCCGAAGAAGCCGTCGAGATCGATGCGCGGCATCCGCGTTGTCGCCGCGGCGGGCCGCGGGACGGCGATGGTCGGGCGCAGGTCGTAGTAGGCCTTCTCGCCGTGCGGCACGACGACGTTCAGGCCGTCGGCCGCGCCGCGCTGGAAGATCGCGACCAGAATTTTCTTGCGCGGCGAGGGCGCGTCTTGGCGCGTAGAGCGCGCGCTCGCAGCCACAGCGGCGCGGTGCCCACGCCCGACCATCGCCAGCGCCGAATTACGAAGAAAAATGCGGCGAGTTGTCATGAGTGACCTCCTAAATCGTGCACTGGCTTCAACGCGAGCCGCGGAGACGCGAGGTCGGGAAATATCGGCTACCTCCGCGTGATCTCTGCGTTCTCCGCGGCTCCGCGTTGCATCGAATCCGCAGCTACCGTTTCTGAAACTCCGGGGAGCCGAGTACGCTGGCGTCGCGGCCTCCACTTTCACGCCCGGCACTTTGTTGCCGGCCAGTTGCAGCGGCGAAATTCATGCGCGCCAGCAGGCCGGCCGAGTTCATCCATTCCGCGCTCGAGTTGGAATAGCCGGTGGGCTCGAGCTTGCGATAGAGCGGCTCGCCGAGCTGCGCCACCTGGTTGACCAGCGGGAAGGCGAAATCCACGTCGCCATTGACCGCGCGCACCGCGCTGGCCACCATTTCGAGCGGCGATTTCATCTTCGAGCGGTACGCGCCCTCGCGACCAGAACTCCTTCGAGTCGAGCATGGTCCGCATCACTTCGCGCATGTCGCCGTCGGTCTTCAGGAAGGTCTGCGCCATGCGCTCGACCAGCGACGGCGGCGGATCGTCGGCCACGAAGCGCTGCGCCAGCTTCGCGGGAGATGAAGTGCGCGGTGGAGGGATGGTGCGCCAGGATGTCGAGCACCTTCTCGCCGTCCTCGATGCCGCCGCCGGCCGGAATGGTGACGCCGAGCACGATCTTTTCGCCGTTATCGTGCAGCCGCGGGTTGAAGACGAACCCGCCGCCGCGCTGCGGCTGGTCGATGGTCCAGCCGGTGAAGCAGCGCGCCACTTCGGTGACGTCCTTCTGCGTGTAGCCGCCGTCCACGCCCAGGGTGTGCAGCTCCATCAGCTCGCGGCCGTAGTTTTCGTTCAGGCCGCGGCGCGGCCGCTTGCGCGTTGCGCGCGCCGGGCGGATCGGCGCCGACCGATTGCCAGTTGTCCAGATAGAACAGCATGGCCGGGCTCTTGGCGGTGGCTTCCAGCAGGTCGCGGAACTTGCCGAGCACGTGCGGGCGGATGGCGTCGCGCTCGTAGGCGGTGACCAGGTAGCGGTCGGCGCCCTTGTCGAGAAAGACGTTGAAGTGGTTGAACCAGAAATCGGCGAGCACTTCCTCGAGCTGGCGGTTGCTGTAGATGGCGCGCAGGAGCTTGGCTTCCGTGAGGTCGCGCGCCACCACCTGCGGCGGGCCGTGCGGTCAGTTCGATGTTGCGGCGCAGGTCGGGCGGGGCCATGACAAACAGCGCCTGGCGCATGCCGGCGGGCATGGCGGCGATCACGTCATCCTGCTTATCCGCGGGCAGAGCTTCGAGGGCGGCCAGGCGCTGCGGCGGGCGTGCCGGTGCGCAGGCGGCGCAATTCCTCCGGGCGTGAGCGCCTGGCGCAGCGCCACCGGCTCCGGCAGGCTGGCCTGGCGCGGCGTCGCCCTGTCTGGCTTCGGCGCGCTGCCGCCATTTTCCGGATCATGCGCTGGCGGTCGGGGTCCGTGGGGAAGGGCAACTGGCCGCCCACCATCTGCTGCACCACCTGGGGCGTGGGATAGTTCCGCACCAGTTCCTCGCTGGACATGGTGAGGCTGTCGAGCGTCTTCAGCTTCTCCGCGAGCACGGGATTTTCGGGGATGCGGTCGGGGTGAAGCTGCAGGTCGATCCACTTCTTCAGCCCGATTTGCGGACGGCGCGCGGCGTCGCCGGGGCGCGGGCCGAAGGTCAGGCGGTTGAGCGCCTGCTCGATCCGCAGTTTGCCGGGGATTTTCCGGTTAAATCGCGGGAGGGTGTTGGCCCCCGCCCAAGCCAGCGTGACGGCACATGCTAAGGCTGGTAAGACTTTGCGCTGCATGGTTGCCTCTAGCTTATTAAACTCCGCGCGCCAGCAGGTCGGTACGGGGGTGGCAACCGCGGCGGGTTGGCGGCGAAACTCCGAACGGCTTCTGCGGCGGCGTATATTGATCCTGGAGGCTTATGTTTAGAATTTTCGCGCTCATCCTGATTATGGTCGGTGTCCGCAGGCGCACAAACGTCCGCCTCGACTCCCTCGGTTCAGGCATCCGGCAGCGGCACCATCTCGGGCATTCAGCCCGACCAGGTGCAGTTGACCGTGGGGGTTGTCACATTCGCCGCCTCGGCGCAGGCGGCGGCCACACAGAATGCTACGCAGACGAACGCGGTAATTGCCGCGCTCCACAACGTGCTGGGCTCGAACGGGACTATCCAGACCATCGGTTACTCGCTCGTGCCGCAATACGCCGGAGGGGCGGGCAATTCGCCGCCTACCATCACCGGTTACACGGCCACCAATACGCTGCAGGTGACGACGGGGAGTCTGAATCTGGCCGGGCCGCTCATCGATGCCGCCAACCAGGCGGGTGCGAACTCCATCAGCGGACCGACCTACAGCCTGCAGAATCCGGATCCGTACACGGAGCAGGCGCTCACGGCGGCGGCCAAGCAGGCGCTGGCGTACGCCGCCGCCATCGCCGCGGGATTGGGGGCGAAAACGGGAGCGGTGATTGCGGCGCAACAGAGCTCCACCATCATGCCCGTGGCTGCGCTGGCAGCCGGCGCCTCCGCCGGCACTCCGATTCTAAACGGAACGGTGAGTGTATCGGCCAGCGTAACGGTGACGGTCGCGCTGGTGCTTCAATAGGAAGATGGCGCAAGAGGAAATCATCACACTGGGCGGTGGCTGCTTCTGGTGTCTGGAAGCGGTCTATAGCGAAATGGAAGGCGTGCTATCGGCGGTGTCGGGTTATATGGGCGGGCAACTGGCGGACCCGAGTTACGAACAGGTTTGCACGGGCAGGACCGGGCACGTGGAAGTGGTGCAGGTGAAGTTCGATACGTCGGTGACCTCGCTGCGCGAGATTCTGGAAGTCTTTTTCGCGATTCACGATCCCACTTCGCGCGACCGGCAAGGCAATGACAGCGGGCCGCAATACCGGTCGGTGATTTTTTACCATGACGAACGCCAGCGGGCGGAGGCGGAAGGGATACTCCGCGAACTGGAAGCGGAGGGCGTCTTCGAGCGGCCGATCGTGACCGAAATCCGGCCGGCGTACCCGTTCTATCGCGCCGAAGATTATCACCAGGACTATTTCCGCAACCATCCGTCGCAGGCGTATTGCGCCTATGTGGTGGCGCCCAAGGTGGCGAAGTTCCGGCAGAAATTCAGCGCCAAGCTGCGCGGCTGACCGTCCGGCGGGCGAGCGCCGGAAAACCTCTCATTACGAGGGTAGCTCTTTAAGGCCATCCGGCGGACTGAGCAGGGCTTAGTCCGTTCGATTGTATGAATATCCACGAGCAAAGACAAGCACTTTGTCCTGGTCCGCCAATAGGATGATTAGAGCGCGGCCGTTATACTTATTTCAGTACTGCCGATTCTTTTCTTTTCGCGGACCTTTTTTGACGAACATGATCTTACAATAGAGGCGTCGGCGCGATTGCATGCGCCACTCCAACAAGGCACGAAATTCATGAGAAAAGACGACGATCCGGGAATCCTCCAGGCAGCGCTACTGGGGTACCAGCAGCAATTACAAATGATCGATACAAAAATCGCGGACCTGAAGCGCCATCTGGGTGTTCGGAGCGCGGCTCCCGCCCAACCCGCGTCTCCGTCGCGCACGCCGCAAAAGAAGCATCGCATCAGCGCGGAAGGACGGGCGCGCATCGCGGCGGCGCAGCGCAAACGCTGGGCGGTGGCGAAGAAGCGTAGCAGCTGAGACGGACGGCGATCCCTGCCTGCCGGAGGATTTCCCCGCCGCCAGGCCGCGCCGGTCGGATTTGTGCGCCGCCGCCGCATCGTGCTAGTTTCGGGGAATGCGACGGTGCATTGCGGGCGTTACCTTACTGAATCTGGCGATTATTGCCTCCTCCCTGGCTTCGCTGGCCACACCACTGGCCGCGCAATCCAGGACTTATGCATTGAAAGCGGCGCGGCTGTTCGACAGTTCGGCCGGCACCCTGGTACAGCCGGGGCTGGTGATTGTGGCGGACGGCAAGGTGCAATCGGTGGGCGGGACGGCGATTCCCGCCGGGGCCACGGTTGTCGACCTGGGCGATGCCACGCTGCTGCCGGGATTTATCGACGCGCACACGCATCTCACCATGGATTTCAATTCCGATTACAACGGCGCTCAATTGCTGGTCCTGCAAAGGACAGTGGCGGAGAAGGCCATTCGGGCGGCGGAGAATGCGCGCAAGACGCTGCTGGCGGGGTTCACCACGGTGCGCGACTTGGGCAGCTCGGACTTCCTGGACGTGGGCCTGCGCAACGCCATCAACGCCGGCGTAACGCCCGGCCCGCGGATGCTGATTTCCGTGCACGCCCTGGGTTCGACCGGCGGACATTGTGACGACAGCGCGGGTTACCACTTCGGCCTCTTCCAACACGAGACAGGGCCGGAGGACGGCGTCATTAATTCGCCGGACCAGGCGCGCTACGCCGTGCGCTTCAATATCAAGTACGGGGCGGACGTGATCAAGACCTGCGCCAGCGGCGGGGTGCTTTCCCCCACCGACGACGTGGACGTCCCGCAGTTGAGCCAGGCGGAGCTGAATGCGCTGGTGGAGGAGGCGCACACGCTGCGGCGCAAAGCGGCGGCGCACGCCCACGGGGCGGAAGCGGCCAAGCGCGCGATTCGCGCGGGCATTGACTCCATCGAGCATGGCACGTTCCTCGACGACGAAGCCATGCGCATGATGCACGAGCGCGGTGTGTTTCTGGTGCCCACGCTGGCTACGCGGGTGGGCCTGGCGGAGACCAGGTTCCCTCCGGCCGTGAAATTGAAGGCGGATATGGCGGTGCGGCAGCAGGACATTATGGTGCGGCACGCGCTGGCGGCGGGCGTCAAGATTGCGCTGGGCACGGACGCGGCGGTGTATCCGCACGGCGAGAATGCCATCGAATTCGGCCTGATGTCGGCGGATGGCATGACCCCGGCGCAGTCCCTGCAGGCGGGCATGACCACGGCGGCGGAACTGCTGGGCGTGCAGGACAAAGTGGGCGCGCTGAAACCGGGCATGCGCGCCGACGTGGTGGCGGTTCCGGGCAATCCGCTGGCCGACATCAAGACCACGCAGAGCGTGTTCTTCGTGATGAAGGACGGAGTGATTTACCGCAACGACCGCGCGCGCCCTTAGGAATTCACCGCCGGGACGCCGAGGCGCCGGGAAAAGCCAACGAACGCTTGGGGGATCTATGTGTTCTCGGCGCCTCGGCGTCCCGGCGGTTAAAAATAATATTGCGGCAGTTGTAAAATTGGATTATCCATGCCCACCCAGGCCCGCGCCGCAGGCGCCAGGCAATTTTTCGCGCGCGGCGGCACGCTTTCGCAATGGCATCCGAAATACGAATTCCGGCCGGGCCAGGTGGAAATGGCGGAGGCGGTGGAAGCGGCGCTGGCGGACAAGCGCCACCTGATTGTGGAGGCGGGCACGGGGACCGGCAAGACGCTGGCGTACCTGGTGCCGGCGCTCGTTTCGGGCAAGCGGATTGTGGTTTCCACCGGCACCAAGAATCTGCAGGAGCAGCTTTTTTTCAAGGACGTTCCGTTTCTCCAGCAGCATTTCTCGCGGCCGCTGAAGGTCTGCTACATGAAGGGCCGCAACAACTACGCCTGCCGGCAGAAGATTTATGACGCGGAAGACAGCGCGGTATTGGCGGGGCTGGAAGAGGTGGCCGATTTCCAGATCATCCGCGAGTGGGAGAAGACCACGGAATTCGGCGACCGCGCCGAAATCAAGACCCTGCCCGAGGCCTCGAGCGCGTGGGCGAAGATCGATGCGCGCAGCGACCTCTGCACGGGGCAGAAGTGCCCGAATTTCGACCGCTGCTTTATCACGCTGATGCACCAGCGGGCGGTGGAAAGCGACATCGTCATCGTCAACCATCACCTGTTTTTTGCCGACCTGGCGCTGCGCGACGAGCGCGGCGAAGGCGGGATTTTGCCCGAATACAGCGCCGTGGTTTTCGACGAAGCCCATGAAATCGAGGACGTGGCAGGGCAGTATTTCGGGGTCTCCCTGAGCAATTACAAGTTCCAGGAATTGCGGCGCGACATCGCCGTGGTCGGGCGCATGAAGAAGTTCGGCACGCCGGAGCTCGACCGCATCCTGGACCGGCTGGAGGAGCTGAGCCGGCAATTTTTCGAGCTGTTCGGGGAAGCGGAGCGGCGCACGGCTTTTACCGGCCGCGACGCCTTCCGCGAAGCGCACGAGGAGACCTACCGCGACCTGCTGGCGGTGCTCGAACTGATCGCCTCGCATCTGAAATTGATTCAGAGCCCCCCGGAGGAGATCGGGCCGCTGTTCCGCCGCACCGGCGAGTTGACCACGGCGCTGCGCTTCCTGCTCGAAACGGACGACGAGCGTTTCGTGTTCTGGATGGAGCGCCGCGGGCGCGGCATATTCCTGCAGGCTACGCCGATTGAGGTGTCGAGCATTCTTTCCGAGCGGCTGTTCGCCACCACGGAGACGGCCGTCCTGACTTCCGCCACGCTGGCGGTTGCGGGGGGATTCGAGTATACGCGCAAGCGCCTGGGCGTGGAGCAGGCGCGCACGCTGGTGGTGCCGGGGCATTTCGATTATCAGAAGCAGGCGCTGCTGTACGTGCCGCAGCAGCTCCCCGAGCCGCGCAGCCCGGCCTTCCCCAAAGCCGCGGCGGAAGAGGTGACGCGCATTTTGCGCCACAGCCGCGGGCGCGCGTTCGTGCTGTTCACCAGTTATCAGCAGATGCGGCTGGTGTACGACCGCGTGTCGCTCGAGATTGAATATCCCACCCTGCTGCAGGGAACGGGCCCGCGCAGCGCGCTACTCGAGGAATTTCGCACCACGCCGAATTGCGTGCTGTTTGCGACCTCGTCATTCTGGCAGGGCGTGGACGTCCCGGGCGAGCAGTTGAGCTGCGTTATCATAGATAAACTGCCGTTTGCGGTGCCCAACGACCCGGTGGTGAACGCGCGCATTGAAAGCATCCGCCGGGCGGGCGGGAATCCATTTTACGATTACCAGATTCCGCAGGCCGCCATCGCTTTGAAACAGGGCTTCGGGCGGCTGATTCGCGCCCGGTCGGATCGCGGCGTGCTGGTGCTGCTCGATAACCGCGTCACGAAGCAGCGCTATGGCCAGATTTTTTTCGATAGCCTGCCGGACTACGGTTTCACCACCCGGCTGGAGGACGTGGAGAAGTTTTTCGACGATTGAAATTCCCCGGACAGGCGGGCGCCGGGCGGCAACTTACTAATTGGAAAGATAAGTATGTTTCAAGTCACCATCGAGGAAACCTTCGCCGCCGGCCACGCGCTGCGCAATTACCACGGGCGGTGCGAGAACGTGCATGGCCATAACTACCGCTGCCAGGTGATGGTGGAAGGCAGGGAGTTGGACGAGAATGGCCTGCTGGTGGATTTCGTCGAGCTGAAGAAGGTGGTGCACGGCGTGCTGGACCGCATGGACCACCAATGGCTCAACGATTTTCCGCCGTTCGACAAGCTCAACCCCTCGGCTGAAAACATGGCGCGCTACATTTACGAACAGGTGAGCGGCGGGCTGGATGCTCGTGTGGGCGTGCGCGTGGGGTGGATCCGGCTGTGGGAAACGGATACGTCGAGTGCGGTCTACCAGCCGTAGGGGCAGCGAGCTCAGCCGCCGGGCAACGCCGGTCGGGAGCAGTTCCAAGCTCGATTTCATTGGTCCCCATGCTATACTTACACTTTTCGTCATGGGGCTCCTGTGTGGTACGGCGATTCCTTATTCGTTATCTCGACCCTGACCCAGAAGGACTTTAAGTCTCGCTACCGGAACATGTCGCTGGGCGTGTTCTGGTCGCTGCTGAATCCGCTCATCCTCATGGGCGTGATGTCGCTGATTCTGACCTTCATTTTCCCCAATAAGACTATCCCGCACATGGCGGTTTTCGTGCTGTGCGGGCTGGTGCCGTTTAATTTCTTTTCGCTGGCCTGGATTTCCGGCACGATATCGCTGGTGGATAGCGCGCAGCTGATCAAGCGGGTGGCTGTCCCCCGGGAACTGATCCCCATATCGGCGGTGATTTCGAACTGCCAGCACCTGCTGATCCAGGTCGGTTTGCTGTTGGTATTCGTATTCGGTTCCGGACTTTCGCCGAACCGTCACTGGCTGTGGCTGCCCCTGGTGTGGGCAATGGAGATCGTGTTTGTGGCCGGACTGGCGCTGGTCACCTCCGCCCTGAACGTGTATGTGCGCGATATGCGCTACGTGGTGGAATCGGCCAATACGGTGCTGTTCTGGATGGTCCCGATTTTCTATCCGTTCAGCATGATTCCGCGGAAGTACGCGGAGGTTTATCTGCTGAATCCGGTGGCGGCGCTGGTGATGGCAATGCGCAACGTGTTGCTGGAGGACGCCGCGCCGGCGCATTCGCTGCTGCTCAAGCTGGGCTTTGCCTCGGTTGCGACTTTCGGAATCGGATTCGCGCTCTTCTCCAGGTTGAAGCGCCAGTTTTACGATTACTTATGAGCGGCATCCCGCTAATCGAATTCGAGAACGTTTCCAAGCATTTCGCGCGCGCCGGCGGGCGGCAACTTTTGCGCAACTACCTGGGGCTGCTGTTTCAGGGGCGCCGGAAGGACCCGTTTCTGGCGCTGCGCGACGTGTCTTTCCAGGTTGACCACGGAGAGAGCGTGGCCATCGTGGGGCCGAACGGGGCGGGGAAGAGCACGCTGCTGAGCCTGGTGGCGGGTCTGTGCGCGCCTGACCAGGGCCGGGTGACGGTGCGCGGGCGAGTGGCGCCGCTGCTGCAACTGGGCGTCGGATTTCATCAGGACCTGACTGGCGCGGAGAATATCCGGCTGAACGCGGCGCTGATGGGCATGAGCCGGCGGCGGACCAGCGAGCTTTATGCCGCAATCGTGGAATTCGCCGGTATCGGAGATTTCATCGAGGAGCCGCTGCGGACCTATTCGAGCGGCATGATGCTGCGGCTGGCATTCGCCGTGGCCGTGCACTGCGACCCGGAAATCCTGCTCATCGACGAAGTGCTGATTGTGGGCGACCAGGCATTCCAGGCGAAGTGCCTGGATAAGATCCATTCGCTGCGCAGCGAGGGCCGGACGCTGCTGTGCGTCTCGCACTCACCTGCGTTGGTGGAAGCGCTGTGCGACCGGGCGATCTGGCTGGATGCCGGCAGGGTGGTAATGACCGGCCGGGCGGCGGATGTTCTGCGGGCCTACGCCGGGCGAGCGGCCGCCGCGGTGTAGAGTGGGGCAGGCGCTTCCGCCTGCAACCCGCACTCTCGAAGATGTCTGTCTGTGGGAGAATCCGTTTGTGCCCGGAATGAACGCCGGCGAACGATTCTCCACCACGGGCGCAGCCTGGACTGGTTGTTCGCATGTTAGAATCGGGACTCGCGCTGGCGCTGCCGGGGTTGGGTGAGGCCGGCGCCGCAGCACTTAGGGTTCCATATTCATGACGGGTGCGGGAACGGTTCAAGTGGGTGAGCGCGTGGCGCGCGGGCGGGGTGTCCGGCACGCGGCCGTGGCATTTCTGCTCGCCGTGGCGGGACTGTTCGCGCTGGACGCACTGCTGTTCCGCACCTCTCTTTACCCTTCCATTCTCCAGCCCGATTCATCCACCGGACAATTCGAGCTGACGCTGCTGCGCGAACGGCAGGCGCACGGGAACAATCTGGTGGTCACGTTCGGCGATTCGCGCTTTGCGTACGCGCCCAAACTCTCCAACGCGATTACCGGTGAGACGGGCCTGGTATTCGGGCATGGTGGAATCGCCGGCACGGATGCACGCTCGTGGTATTACATGATCCGCGACCTGGACCCCAAGGCCAACCGGTACCGTGCGGTGGTGCTGGGCGTGCCCGATTACGACGACGAGGACGAAGCCTTCAATCCCTGGGACGACATCCGCGCGCTGCATTATACGATTGTGCGACTGCGGTGGAGCGACATCCTCCCGTTTGCGCTTTCCTTTCAGGACCGGCAGCTCAAATGGGAGGCGCTGCGTGGGGCCGCTCTGAAAGGGACGGTGTTCCAGCGCGACATACTGGAGTTTCTTTCACAGCCGAAAAAGCGGCTGGATTACGCGGCGCTGTGCCGGTTGCACTGGGCGGAATGGACGTACGATTACCAGGAGACCACGCGCAGCCTGGCGGGCCTGGAGATCGACTGGAAAACGAGGACGGCGAAATTTCCGCCCGGCGTGGACCAGGATCAGCGCGACACCGTGGGGTACATCATGCGCGAGCCGTGGCCGCAGACGGGGCGGCTGGCGGCGTTCCGGCGGCTGTGGTTCGGGAAGATCCTCGCTCATTATCGCGGGTCGCGGACGAAGGTCATTTTCGTGCGGCTGCCGAGCGGAGCGATTCCGCGGCCCGCGTGGACTGGACCATAAGATCAGCAGCTCGATCCGGGAATTCGCTTCCGTTCCCAACGTGATGCTGGCCGACGAGCACGCTTTCGAATCCCTGGAGCGGCCGGAGCTGTTCAAGGACGGCATCCATCTGAACCGCGCCGGCATCGCGCTGTTTTCGCCCATGCTGGCGCGCGAGATCAGCCGGATGCTGGCGAAATAACCATGCTCTTTCACACGGTGCAGTTCTTCATCTTCCTCGGCGTGGTGCTGGTGCTGTTTTACACCGCGCCGCGCGCGCTGCGGAAATATATCCTGTTGCTGGCGAGTTACTATTTTTACGGCAGCTGGAATTACAAGTTCATCGCGCTGCTGCTCACGCTGACGGCGATCGATTACACGGCGGGCATCTGGCTGGAGCGCGTGCAGGCGCCGGCGAAGCGGAAGCTGATTCTGATCGGCAGCCTGTCCGCCAACCTGGCGTTTCTGGGATTTTTCAAGTACTTCAATTTTCTGCGGTCGAACATCGATCTGCTGCTGGGCGGGCACGCCACCCCGTGGGATATCGTGCTGCCGCTGGGCATCAGCTTCCACACCTTCCAGAGCATGTCCTACGTGGTGGACGTGTACCGCGGCACGCAGGCGGCGGTGACCAATCCGGTGGACTACGCGCTGTTCATCTGCTTCTTCCCGCAACTGGTGGCGGGGCCGATCGTGCGCGCGCACGATTTCTTCCGCGACCTGCTGGACTGGCACGCGCCTTCGGCCGAGGACGTGATGCACGGCGTCCTGCTGATCGCGCTGGGGCTGGCTAAGAAGATGGCGTTCGCCGACCAGTTCGCGAAGGTGGCCAACGAATATTTCGGCCACGTGGCGGCCTATCCGGGAATGTCGCCGGCGTGGAGCGGAGTGTTCGCCTTCGGCACTGCAGATCTATTTCGATTTCTCCGGCTACACCGACATGGCCATCGGCATGGCGAAGCTGCTGGGCTTCCATTTCCCCATCAATTTCCGGCGGCCGTATCTGGCGGCCAGCATCACGGATTTCTGGCGGCGCTGGCACATTTCGCTTTCCACCTGGCTGCGCGATTACCTGTACATTCCGCTGGGCGGCAACCGGCACGGAAAATGGATGACCTATCGCAACCTGATGCTGACCATGCTGCTGGGCGGACTGTGGCACGGGGCCAGCTGGAATTTCGTGATCTGGGGCGGATACCAGGGCGCGCTGCTGAGCATCGAGCGGGTGCTGGGAATCGGGCGGCTGGACGCAAAGCGCTGGGCGTGGCTCTACCCGTTCCGGGCGGTCACGACCTTCGGGCTGACCCTGGTGGGCTGGGTTTTCTTCCGCGCCGCGGATTTGCCGCAGAGTCTGCAAATTCTGAAACAGATGTTCACGGTGCCCTCGGGACGGCCGATGACGGAGCGATGGCAGATCGGGTTGGCGCTGGTGGCGCTGGCGCTGGCGGTGGCGGAAGAAAAGCTGGAGTGGTTCGAATGGGTGATCAAGGCTCCTCCGCTGGCCTATGCCACGGCACTGGCGCTGACCCTGCTGGTGGTCGAGATCTTCGGCGTAATGGACGTGGCCATTCCGTTCATCTATTTTCAATTTTGAAGCGCGGTGCGCGGATTACTGTATGATGCTCGCATGGAGAAGCGGCATTACTATTTCAAGCTGATTCCGCCCCGGCCCACCTTTCCCCAGGACATCACGCCGGAAGAGAATGCCTTGATGGAGCGACACAGCGAGTATTTTCGGGAGCATTTTGACTGTGGCGATCTGCTGCTCTACGGTCCGGTGTTTGCGCCGGGCGGCGCCTTCGGCCTGGGAATCCTGGAAGTGGCGGACGAGCAGGACGCGCGGGGTTTCGGGGAAGTTGACCCATCGGTGCGCGCCGGCCTGAACCGCTTCGAGTTCTATCCCATGCGCGTGTCCGCCGCGCGAGCCCATTAGCCGCACGGGCTCGCGTGCCGTTTGTACGGGCGGGGCATGCCCGTCCCGGGTTTTGATCTTCACCTCGGCAGCGCAAAGGCGACGATGCTGCCGCCGCTGGGAGCGCCTTGTTTACCCCCGCCGCAGGCGATGGCGATATATTCGCGGCCGTTCACTTCGTAGACGGCGGGAGTGGCGTTGCCCGCGGCGGGCAATTCCGTTTCCCAGAGCAGCTTGCCGGTGCGGCTGTCGTAGGCGTGGAACTTCTTATCGAAGTTGGTGGCGCCGATGAACAGCAGGCCGGCGGCGGTCGCGACCGGGCCGCCATAATTGTTGCTGCCGGTGTCCTTGAGTCCCTTGGCGGCCAGCTCCGGATACTCTCCGAAGGGGATCTGCCAGCGGATCTCGCCGGCGTTCAGGTCGATGGCGCTGAGGGTGCCCCAGGGCGGCTGAATGGCGGGGTAGCCATCGGGATCGAGAAACTTGTTGTAGCCATCGCTGCGATATTTGAGGAAATTGGGATCGGCCTGCGCCGCTTCCATTTCCTTGCCGGTGAGCAGGAAATCGACCAGCCCGCGAATGGTCTCCGCGCCGAGCGAGGCGAAACCGGGCATGCGGCCCGCTCCCTGGCGGATGATGGCGGCGATTTCGGCGCGGCTGCGGCGCTGGCCGATATCCACCAGCGACGGGAACTCCGGGGGCGTGCCGCCACGGTCGGCGCGATGGCAGCTGGCGCAGTTGCTCTGGTATGCATCCTTGGCTTCGCGCGGGACCAGGCGCAAAATCCAGGCCATTTCGTTGGCATTCACGTAGAGCAGCGCGGAGGCGGGGTCGAAGGCCGCGCCGCCCCATTCGCCGCCGCCATCGAAACCGGGAAAAATGACGGTGCCTTCCGTGGTGGGCGGATAGAACATCTCGCTGGCGTTGACCTGGCGGAAACGCTCCAGCGCGGCGGCGTGAGCTTCGGGCGTACGCGTGGTGAGCATGTCTTCGGTGAGCGCCTGGCGCGCGAACGGCGGCGGCTGGAGCGGATAGGGCTGGACCTCGGAGAGCTTCTCGCCGTCCACGGGAGAGGGCGGAACCCGGTGCGTGCCGATGGGGAACAGGGGCTCGCCGGTTTTGCGGTCGAATACGTAGACGAAGCCGGTCTTGGTGATCTGCGCGACGGCGGCGATCCTGCGACCTTCGCGGGTGATGGTGACCAGGTTGGGCGGGGCCGGGAAATCGCGATCCCAGACGTCGTGATGGACCGCCTGAAAGTGCCAGACGCGCTTGCCGGTCCGGGCGTCCAGGGCCAGCAGGCAATCGGCGAAGAGATTGTCGCCGATGCGGTTGGCGCCGTAGAAATCGAAAGAGGCGGACCCGGTGGCGGCGAAGACCACGCCGAGCTGGGCATCGACGGTTAGGCCGGCCCAGGCATTGGCGCCGCCCGAAATCTTCCAGGCGTCCTTGGGCCAGGTTTCGTAGCCGTCCTCGCCGGGATGGGGAATGGTGTGAAAGATCCAGCGCTGCCTGCCGGTTTGGGTGTCGAAAGCGCGGATGTCGCCTGGCGAGCCGGGCAGCGTTTCGGGGACGATGCTGCCCATGATGATCATGTCCTCGAAAATCACGCCGGGGCTGGTGGAGCCGACGGTGAGCGTTTCCGGCGGGCGGTCGAGCCCGTTGCGAAGGTCGATGCGGCCGTTGTCTCCGAAGGACCGGATGGGCTTGCCGTTCTTGCGGTAGAGCGCCCAGAGGAATTGCTCCTGGGCGACGAAGAGGCGGTCGCGGTAAAGGGTCACGCCGCGGTTGCGGACGCGGCGCCGCTGCGCATCCTTCGGGGTGGGATTGAAGCTCCAGAGTTGGTGGCCGGTAGCCGCGTCGAGCGCCACCACGCGCAGGCGGGGCGTGGTGGCGTAGAGGACGCCGTCAGCCACCACCGGATTACATTGCATTTCGGAATCGGGGAATTCGTCGTGGGAATCGTAGCGCCAGGCCACGTGGAGGCTGGCGACATTGGCCGGAGCCACCTGGCGCAGCGGGGAGAAGCGGATGTTGTCGGGCCCGCCGGCGATGGGCCACTGGACGTCCGCCGCGAACGCGGCAGCCGCCGCCAGGAGAAAAACGAAGCGCATCCGACTATTATGCGTCCGGAAAGCGGGCAGGGTGGCGCGCCGGCTTACGCCAGCGATTGCAGCAGGCCGCGAATGTAGCCGTAGCAGAAGGCGAAAGATTGCAGGCCTTGCGGATCGTCCGGCGCAACCGGGACGTGGTCGGGCATCAGCATGTAAGGGTAGCCCACCTCGCGGTAGACCTGGATCACTTTGACGAAATCCACATCGCCTTCGTCCGGGTAAGTTTCCACGAAATCGTTCCGATGGCCGCGAATATTGCGGAAGTGGACGTTGAAAATTTTCTGCCGCGTGCCGAAATAGCGGATCACGTCGAAGATCTGCTTGCCGGGATCCGCCAGCATCTCCGAAACCGTGCCCTGGCAGAAGTTCAAACCGTGGTACTGGCTTTCGCGGATGCTCACGAATTTTTTCAGGCCGTCGACGGTGCCGAGCACGCGCACCACGCCCTGGTACCCTTCCGGCGGCACGCCGGGGTCGTGGGGATGGCAGGCCATGCGGACCTTGTTCTCATTTGCCACGGGAATCACGCGGTCGAGGAAATAGGTGATGCGCTCCCAGGCGGCATCGGCATCCACCTGGCCGGCGCGGGTGAGGGGAGTGGCGGGATGGGCGTCGGACAGGCGCCAGGTGCTATAAGTGGCGTCGCCGCGGCCCGGCGTGCGCGTGGGCAGGCGCAGCACGCCGAGGATGCTCATGTTGTACTTGATGGAAGGAATCCCCACCGCGGCGCAGTTGCGGATGAGGGTTTGCATGGCTTCGATGTCGCGGTCTCGCTCCGGGCTTTGCGCCAGCATGATGGCGGGATGCGTTTCGCGGTCGATGTGGCTGGAGGCGAGGAAGGGCGGGGCCAGGCAGTCCACGCTGATGGAGTATTTGGCGGCGATATCGAGCATGCGGTGGAGCTCGTCCACGGTGGCGTAGAGGCGGCCGCCGCCGATTTCCGGATAGCCGCAGATATTGCGCACGCCGTAGCGGGCCAGAAAGCCGACGTGCTTTTCGTTGGTGGGCGCGCTCTGGCAGCCCAGCTTCATGAGCACGGGCGGCGCGGCGGCGGAGGCAGCCGGAGGCGCGGAGGCCAGCGCGGCGGCGCCGGAGGATGCGAAGAACTGCCTTCGATTCATGAAGGCTATCTTAGCGCGCGGAGCGGGCGCGGGGATGCTCCTGATTGGCTGTTGGGAATTGACCGCCGGGACGCTCGCGGCGGTGAAAGGTTCGGCCGGGGTGTGCCGGCCAGCCACACCAGGCCCGGTTTGGCCCACTTAGCCGCGTTGTAAGATGAGAGCATGCGTAGTGCCATTTTTCTTATGTGCGTGGCGGTCGGGGCGTGCATCGCCAGCGGCGCCGACGGTATCCAGCCGCGGCCCAGCGCGTCGGACTATCCGGCGCGCCTGAACGCCGCCAACATGACCGTCGCCGCTGCGCTGCTTTCCCCGGAGCAGACCAGGGAGCGATTCGAAGAAGACATGAACGCCATCGGCTACATGGTGGTGGAAGTGGCGGTGTACCCCGATCCGGACCACAAAGTGGACGTGGCTGCGCGTGATTTCGTGCTGAGCCTGATGCCGGGCGGCGCCACCGCGCAGCCGGTGACTCCCAACGGCCTGCCCGCGCCCCTGCAAGCCAGCCTGGAGCACCAGGCCCTGCCGGAAGGCTCGTCGGCGGAGCCGGTGGCGGGTTATCTTTATTTTCCGAAGCTGCCCATGCACCGGCAGAAGAAGGGGCCGGCCCCGATCGTGGAGCTCACCTGGAAATTGCCGGGTGCGCCGGTTCGGGTAACGCTGCAGTCGTCACGGTAGCGGCGGGCCAGCGGCGGGCGGCCAGCAGGCGCGCGGCGCGGAAAGCCGCGCTATCGGTCCCGCCCCGCACCAGCACAAGTGCGGCAAATTGTGCCAGCAGCGCGGCCGGCGGCGGCGCCAGCGCGGAACAGGTGACAATCCCCACGCCCGATCCGGTTCCGTGAAAGACCGCGACCGAGCCATCCGCCAGGGCTAGGAACACATCCTCGGCCAGGCGTACGGGTGCGATGCAGCCTCCTTTCAGGGCAATCGCGGCGGCGGCGCCCAGACCCGGGGCGCGGCCGGTGCGCCGCAGGCGGCCGAGAGCTTCGCCCCACAGGCGGCGAAACAGCGCCGGGGAATCCACGGCGCGAACCAGAAACTTCAGGTAATTCGTCTCCAGCACGCGGTCGAGTTCGGCGGCGGTGTAATAGCGCGAGGTGGTGGCGCGATGGCGGTGCTCCACCACGGCGCCGGCCACGTAAACCGTGGGCCAACCCTGCTGCCAGGCGCGCCAGCCCAGGTCGAGATCCTCCACGTAAGCCGGCTCATAGGCCTCATCCACATTGCCCAGCGCGGCCAGCCTGGCGGCATCGTAGAGCGAGCAGCCGCCGCTGCCGTAGAGCACCCAGGTGAGATCCTCGCCCGCGAGGGGCACGTCGCAGCGGATGGGGAAATCGTCGGGGTGGTCCGCGGCCATTACGGCTTTGCCCGTCTCCTCGCGGCGGACGCCGGGCGGGAAGCGGATCTGGGCGGTGGCGCAAAACAGATCGGGAACCCGGGCGAACGCATCCCACAGCGCGGCCAAGAAGCCGGGCTCGCAAAGCATGTCGTTATTGAGCAGGCAGACGTGCGAAAAGCGGGCCGCGGCAATGCCTTGATTGACGGCGCGGGCGAAGGAGAGGGGAGCGGCGGAAAGCACGGCTCGGACGCGCGGCCAGGCTTCGGCCAGCCAGGCGGCGCTGCCGTCATCGGAGCCATTATCCACCACGATGATTTCGTGCGGCACGGGAATGGCCTGCTCCGCGATCTTCTCCAGACAGGTTTCGAGCAGCGCGCGGCCGTTGCGGGAGGGGATGACTACGCTGATGCCCGGCCCGCGCGGTGTTTCCGCCGGCGCCAGCGGACGCCGCCGCCTGGGGCGGAAGGCGCCGGCCACGCGCGCGACCGTGTGCCGGAAATTCAAACCAGATCCGCGAGCGAGGCGGCCGCGCCCTGCCACAGCGCCAGCGCCTGCAGGGCGAAAGCGGTGGAGACGGGGTTGCGGTAGGGCAGCCACTCGCGGTTGCGGCGGCCGAACCAGAAGCCGCCGTCGTCGGCTTGAAACTCCTCCAGGCGCGACGCTTCACGGTTCGCGGCGGCGCGGTCGAGCGGCACCACGCCGGCCCGGTCGGCAAACAGGCGCACGCGCAGGAGCTGCGCATAAACGTCGGAGCGCTCGAATTCGGGAGCGATTTCGCCCAGCAGTCCGGCCACGCGGCCGATGCCGGCGGAAAGCGCGGCGCAGCAGCGCGGGTCGCGCGCGCGCGGCAGCAGCCCTTCCAGGAAGTAGAGAAACGGGTGCAGGCGATCCATCACGCGGGCGCGCTCCGGATGGCCGGGGAGGAAGCCGGCGTAGGAGCAAAGGGACAATTCGAGCACCTGCTCGTAGGGCTTGCGGAAGTCCGCCTCGCCGGCGGCTTCCGCCAGTTCGAGCCACGCCAGCGCGGCCTTCAACTGGTAGCAGCCGGTGGACCGCGACCAGCGCAGGGCGTCGCGCGCGGCCGGGTGTCTGGAAGGCAGCGCCAGCACCGGGTGGAAGCCGTCGTCGGCGCGGAAATCGCGCAACATGTGGCGGCCGATGGCAGCGGCGGTATCGAGAAATTCGGATTCCCCGCGGGCGCGCCACACCGAAAGCAGGCCGCGCACGATGATGCCGCAATCGAAAAAATAGGCTAAGGGCGGCTCGGAAAGCTCGAAGGGCATGGCGGCCAGGGCGCGGTCCCAAGCCACGCGGCTGAGGTAGCGCGCGGCGGCTGCCGCCTGCTCCAGGTACACGGCTTCTCCGGTAAGCGTGTGCAGACGGCAGAGCGCGGCGGCGGCATAGCCGGTGATTTCGGTCGAGACCGGAGCGTGCTGCGCCAGGTCCGTGCGGTAATAGCGGGCGACGCCGCCATCGGCTTGCTGAATGCCGGAGCGGAGAAACCACTCGCCGGCGCGGGAGATCCGTGGGAGCAATTCGCTAGTGTAGCATCCGCATTCCCTCCGTGGCACGGGGGGCGGTGCTCTTTCAGGGTCACATTCCGGCTGGGCAGCCCCGTTGTTGAGTTACGGACTTTTGTCTGGCCATGAATTTGCAACCATTCTAGAAGGGTTTGCATGGATCATCGCTCCGGTCATTCAGCGTCATCCGAACCAGACCCGGCCAGCCCTAAAACCGTAAGCCAAAGCCTTAAGGAATATGCCGTAATCACGCTCAACCGGGAGGGCCACATCGTGGAGTGGAGTTCCGGAGCGCAGAAGATTTTCGGCTATACGCGAGAGCAGATTAAGGGCCGGCATTTTGCCGACCTGTTTACGCCGGAGGACCAGGCGGCCGGACGGCCGGCCCAGGAACTACGCAACGCCACCAATCGGGAATCGGCTGAGGACCAGCGCTGGCACATGCGCAAAGATGGCGGCCGGGTCTTTCTAAGTGGAACGGTTTGCACCCTGCAAAATGAGGCCGGAGAACTGACCGGGTATTCCAAAGTTGCGCGCGACATCACCAGCCAGAAGCTGGCCGAATTGCAAAAAGAGGCGCTGTTCGAGCGCGAGCAGGCGGCGCGCGAACAAGCCGAGCGGCAATGGAAGCAACTGGAAGAAATCGCCGACAGAATTCCAGCCAGCGTCGGGCTGGTGCGCTTGCCGGAAGGCGTCTACGAATTCGCCAATCGCATGCTGCACGAGGTGCTGCGCGGCCGGAATTTGATCGGCCGTACGGTGCATGAGGCGCATCCGGAAGCCGGCCGGGCGCTGGAGGTGTTCGAGCAGGCGGTGAAAACGGGTACGGTCCAGACCGCTAAAGACCTCCCGGTACAGTTCGGCACCGGCGCAAACGCGGAGGTGCGCTATTTCGACATCACGTACCAGCCGATTAGCGGCAAAAACTTTCCCTACGAGGCCTTGCTGATTTTCGCGGTGGACGTGACGGACCGCGTGCACTCGCGGCAGTTGGCCCGCCAACGCGCGGCGGCCATGGAAGAGCAGGCCAGCCTGCTTGACCTGGCGCACGACGCAATCATGGCCATACGCACAGACGGCGCCATCGAGTTCTGGAATCGGGGCGCGGAGGAAATGTACGGATGGAGCAAACAGGAGGCGCTCGGACGCACCATACACCAACTGCTCAACACGGAGTTTCCCCTGCCTCTGGCGCAGATTCAAGAAACACTGTATGCGGAGGGCCAATGGTCGGGGGAACTGACGCACCGCGGCCGCGGCGGCAAGGAGGTGGAGGTCTGGTCGCGCTGGGTGCTGCGCAAAGGCGAAGACGGCAAGCCCAGCGGCTGGCTGGAAGTGACCCGCGACGTCACCGAGCGCAAACGGCTGGAGGCGCACCTGCGCGACACGCAGAAGATGGAAAGCCTGGGCGTGCTGGCCGGCGGCATCGCACACGATTTCAACAATCTGCTGGTCGGAATCATGGGGAATATCAGCCTGGCGCAGGAGATGCTCCAGCCGTCCTCGCCGCTGGTCCCCTTGCTGGAGGAAGCCGTCGAGGCCAGCGAACGCGCCGCCTTCCTCACCCGGCAGATGCTGGCGTACGCCGGAAAAGGGCATATGTTTGTTACTCCCGTGGACCTTTCCAAGGCGGTGCGGGACGCGATGACGCTGGTGCGCGGATCGATTCCGCAAAACGTGCACGTAGAACTGGACCTGGCGGAACGCTTGCCGTGCATCGCAGGCGACGCGCTGCAATTGCAGCAGGTGGCCATGAACCTGATGCTGAACGCGGCCGAAGCGATGGGCGGGCAGAGCGGCAGGATGACCGTGCGGACGGGTGTGCAGAAGATTGAAGGCGGGACCGAAGACGTTGCCTACGATATCGGCCACCCCGCGCCGGGCTACTATGCCAGCATCGAGGTGGAGGACACGGGCCCGGGCATCGACCCGTCCGTGCGCCCCAACATTTTCGATCCCTTCTACACCACCAAATTCACCGGCCGCGGATTGGGACTGGCCGCCGTTGCCGGAATCGTGCGCGCGCTCCATGGTGCCATTCGTGTGCAAAGCGACCCCGGCCGGGGGACCTCGCTGTTGGTGCTGTTTCCTGCCGAAGAGCAGCCGTTGGGGGATGAAAACGGACCCGCCGATCCATCGGCGAAGAGATAACGCCGATCCGTAGCGGCCGGACATCCGGTCCGCCTACATGGAAGCGCCGCCGCAAACGGGAATGTCGGCGCCGGTGATGAATTGGCTGGCGGGGGAACAGAGGAAAAGCACGGTGTCGGCAATGTCCGCGGGCTCGGCCAGCCGGCGCAGCGGAGTGCGCATGGCCTGCAAGTCACGCATTCGGCGGGGGAGTTCCAGGGTGGATCCGGTCTCCGTGAAGCCGGGCGAGACCATGTTGACGCGGATGCGGTGGCGGGCAACCTCCAGCGCCAGCGAGCGCGTCAGGTTCTTCAGCGCCAGTTTGGCCATGGCATAAGCGCTCCATTGCGCCGGCGGTACGGACCAGGTCACGATGGACCCGATGTTGACGATCCATCCCGCCTTTCGCTCCATCATGGCGGGCAGCACCGCCTGGCAACAATGGAAAGCCCCTTTCAGGTTCAGGTCGATTGTCTGCTGCACGTCGTTCCAGTGCATGGAGAGGAACGGCCGGGAGACCACCTGGCCGCCGACGCAGTTCACAAGAATGTCGACCGCGCGCCCGAAGCGGACGCCGGTGGCGTCGATGGCGCGCGCAATCTCCACGGAATCGCTGACGTCGGCGCGCACCGGGACGGCCACGCCCTCCTCGGATTGGATGCGGCAGCAAAGCTCCTCGGCCGCCTCGGCCTTCTCGCGGAAATTGACGGCGACTGACGCGCCGGCGCGCGCGAGCGCGAGCGCTATGGACGCGCCGATTCCGCGCGAGCCCCCGGTGACGAAGGCTGTGCGGTCACGGAGTACGGCTGCCCCGGCGCACCCGGAAGCTTCGATGGGGCCGGGTTGACCGCTATCCTCCGACAGCACCGGCGCGGCGCGGTCGATGCTCCAGGTCGACTGCCAGGTCTGATCGGACATGCGGTGTCTGTCTGAACAGTTTTGGTTCCGTGCGGGCGTCCGGCGCCGCACAATACCGGGCGCGCAGGTGAATCGCACACGTGATTGACCGGCCCGCTGCGGATCCGGCGTCTACTCGGCTTCGATTGCGGCGGCGAAGATAGTTATTCGTTCGACTATTCCGTCGGTCAGGTGTATTCGCTCCGGAATCAAAGGGTGGAAATTCGGAATACCATCGGCAGTCCCGACGCATCCGGGCCAAGGCTGCAAGCCGCCGGCCGGCAATTTCGTGTCAAAGCAGACGCAGGGATGGAGGCTTCCCATCGAGCGCCATGGCCAACTTACACTGCGCCGGGTAACCCGTACAGCCTCACTGTATTTGTTTCTAAACCGGTGTTAGATCCAACTTACATAAAAATACATGAGTCGGTATTGGTCGAAATCACACACCGGTTCGGGCCGCGCCGGGTGAGCTTGGGTTACGGCCGGCCGCGGCCGTCGGCAGGCGGGACTGCCTGCCCAACTCGCGCCTCGACGGCGGATTTGAATTCGGCATCGGCGATAGATTCCAGGTTGATGCGCACGTTCTCCATCGCCCCGGTGCACGCCGCGGCGGCCAGCGCTTTGGCCACGGCCACATCGGAGCCGAATTTGGCCGGAACGTCAAGCGCTTCCAGGCGCGCCCGCATCGCCCAGGCCCGTTCCAGCACTTCGAGCGGCACCTCGGCCGCGCCGTGAAGAGCTTCCTCCACGTACGGCCCGCGCTCCGGTTTGGGACGCCGGTAGGCCGCCATTACCTGGTTGAACGCGGCGGCGTCGCGGTCCACGGCTTCGGTGAAGAAACGCCGGTCGTCTTCGAACGCGCCCGGATCCTGTTTGGCCAGCCGCGTGACCATGGAGCCCAGCGCCGCTGCCATGGCTGCTGCCGCCGCCGCCGCGCTGCCGCCGCCGGGCGTAGCGGTGGGGGCGGCCAGGGCATCCAGAAATTCGGGCAGGCCGCCGCGCGCCGCAAGCGCCGCGGCAATGCGGTTTTCCAGCACCAGCTCCGGCCGGAAATTTTCGAAGCGCAGAAAATATTCGGCCGACATCTCGATAGCTTTTTTGGGAATCAGCCCGACGATTTCGCTCCCCACCACCGGCACGCCCCAGCGCTCGGCTTCGCGGCGCACGGTTTCGAACACCAGGTGCATGGGCGTCTGCTCGAAATCGGTGAGGTTGATGGAGACTTGCGCGAGGCCGCGCGAGGCCAGATCCACGCCCATCGATTTCACATAGCGGAAACCGCCGCTCGAAAAGCGAATGGTGCGGGCGATCTTCTTTGCGATGGCGACGTCCGGCGTGCCCAGGTTGATGTTGTAAGCGATCAGAAATTTGCGCGCGCCCACCACCACCGCGCCCGCGGTGGGATGGCACACGGCTTCGCCGCAATCCGGCGCGCGCTCCGCCACCGTGCCCATTTCGCGCAGCAGCGCTTCGAATTGCCCGCGCCGGATGTTCTCCAGGTTGACGCGGTCCGGGCGCCGCGCCGCCGCCTCGTAGAAATACACCGGCACGCGCAGCTCGTCCCAGATGCGCTGCCCCAGGTGCTCGGCCAGGCGCACGCACTCCTCGACGGTCACTCCCTCGATGGGAATGAATGGCACCACGTCGGCCGCGCCGATGCGCGGATGCGCGCCCTGGTGCCGGGTGAGGTCGATGAGCTCGACGGCCTTCCGCACGCTTTGGAACGCCGCTTCGGCGGCGGCTGCGGGCGGGCCCACGAACGTCAGCACGCTGCGGTTATGATCGGCGTCGGCTTCGCGGTCGAGCAGCGCCACTTCCGGCACGGCCAGCACGGCCGCTATGATCGCGTCGATCCGGGCCGCGTCCCGCCCTTCCGAAAAATTCGGCACGCACTCCACCAGTTGTCTCGCCACGTGGCCATTCTAGCTCGGAACGGCAGCGCCAGCAGGCCAAACAGCGCCAGCGCCAGGGCATCGCCCGCGAAGATATACACGGGCCACGGGCCGAGGACGTTCAACAGGGAGACGTGTGCCGGCTTGGCGCGCAGGAAGGCATAATCGGTGCCGAATTTCCAATCGAAAGCGCCGATCGCCGCCGCCAGCACGTTCAGAAGGCCGAAAGCTCTCCACACCGCCCCCGGGCGGATCCGCGCATCCCGCTGCCACACCATGGTCAGCACGGTCACGATGCTCAAGCCATGGAAGAAAAAAAAGAAGATGCTGGCGTAGGAGGTGGGCGCCGCCCAGAGGTCGGGTGTGAGGATGGCCATTCCGCTGCCCGCCAGGGCGCCGAAATACGCAAACTCGAAACACCACTGCGCCAGCGTGAAGGCCGCGACGATGGTAAACAAGGCCGTGAAATCGCACAACTGGAGCGGCAGGCCGTAGGGGAAGCGCAAGCCGCCCGCCAGGTATTCGTAGATGTACCAGGCCGCCTGGTTTGCCGCCATCACCGCTCCCAGCCCGATTCGGATGCGGCGGGCGTTCCGCCGGCTCCTCCTGCCGATGCGGGCCAGCAGCGCGGCGGATGCCGGAACGGCGGCAAGGATGGCCAGATGGACCGGCCCAAGCAGGCGCAAACGCGAAATTTCCGTTGCAAACACTTCCTTCCTACGAGTAAACCACGGGCCCCGGCAAGGCGCAGGACGCCGACCCGGACAGGCCCCCCCTTTTCAAGCGCCGCGCTGTGCCATATAATTTGGTTGATTCCGATCTGAAGGGAGGAATTGCCATGGTCCGATGTGCTTTAGTCGTGGCGCTTCTTTTGGGAACCGGCTCCGCCGCTGTAGCAGCCGAAGATCTGGACAGTTCCTACCAGAGCCTGAAAGACGCCCAAGCCAAGAAAGATCCCGCGGCGGTCAAGAAAGCCGCCGTTGACGCGTACGCCGCAGCCAAGGAGGTCGCCGCCGAGCCCGCGCCGCAATCAACCGCTGCCGACGACCAGGATGCGTGGAAGAAGCGCGTTGCGTACGGCAAAGAGGTGGAAGAAGCCACCGAGTACGCGTTGTATGCGACCGCCATCCAGGCCCAGCCGGCCGACATGGTGGACCTGATGTCCACGCTCGAACAGCAGAACCCGAAGAGCAAATATCTTGACCAGGGTTATGCGGTTTACCTTTATGCATTGGCGAAAGCCGGCTCCGAAGCCAAGGTCGCCACAGTGGCGGAAAACGGCCTCAAAAATTTTCCTGATAATCCCGACCTGCTGATGGTGGCTGCCAACACGGCCCTGGAGAAGAAGCAGAACGACCGCGCCTCGGTGTACGCCAAACGCCTGGTGGCCGCGGCCAATAAGCGCGCCAAGCCGGAAGGCGTGGAAACAGCCGAATGGGACAAGCAGAAGGCCGCCTTCCTGGGGCGAGGCTACTGGATTGCCGGCATGGTGAGCGCGCAGAAGAACCTGTACATCGACGCCGATAAGAACCTCCGCGCCGCTTTGCCCTATGTCAAAGGCGACAAGGGTATGGAGGCGGGGGCGCTCTTTTACCTGGGCGTGGTCAACTACAACTACGGCAAGATGACCTTGAGCAAGGCCAGGGTCATGGAAGCCGCGAAGTTCAGCGACCAGTGCGCGCAGATTGAGGGCCCATACCAGCAGCAGGCCTGGCGCAACGCGCAGGCCATGAAGACGGAAGGCGGAGCGATGCGGTAGCGGCGGTTCCGTGGGCGGCTCTGTCGTGACGGGCGGAAGCCCGGCATGACAGCCCGCAAGCTGTCTCCTACAATCTTCCGCGCAAACGGCCTAACTGGCGGCGGTCGCGTTTCGAGGGTTTGCCCTCGCGCAGGGTCTCGAAATGCGGCGCCGCTTTCCGCTCCTCGGCCAGCTTCAGCCGCGCCGCGCGGCTGTCTTCGGTTTCGCGGTACAGGGTCTGGGCCACCGCGGCCGGTCCGCGCATTTCGCTGAGCAGCAGGACCTCCACTTCATACAGCCCGCCTTCGGTTTTCACTTGCAGCATATCTCCGGGCCGGACCTCGCGCGCCGGCTTCGCCGTCTGCCCGTTGGCTTCCACGCGGCCCAGTTCGCAGGCGCGCGCGGCCATCGAGCGCGTCTTGAAGAATCGCGCGGCCCACAGCCATTTGTCGATGCGCACGCCCGTCATGGCCGCGCCGCATGCCAGGGCACCGGCGGCGCGGGCCGGAAAGCAGTGAGGGAGACTTGCCCCGCGCCGAGGTCCGCCAGCGCACGCCCAACGATTTCGCGCAGGATTTCCGGCGCACCCAGGGCGCGCAGGTTGAGCAGCAGATCGTGCTCGCGCGCGGGCGAGGCGTCCAGCGCGCCCTCTACCGCCGGCTCGCAGCCATTGGCGGTCACCGCGGCTTTCACGTAGCCGGATTCGCATTGCGCCAAGGCCTTCAGGTGCACGATGCGGATGCCGGCGGCGGTGAGGGCGGCGTCCAGCCCATCCACCAGCGGACCCACGACCTGAGCCGGCGCCAAGGGCGGCGAGGGCCGCACGGTGGCGCGCGCGTTCAGCCATCCCAGCGCGGCTTCGGCTTCGGCGTAGCGGGCGTAATCCACGGCGATGCTTTTGGTGGCGGCCGGGGAGTCCGCGGCCAGCAGCAGGTCGAGCCAGCCCCGCACATCCACGTAGCGCCGGATGACCAGGTCGGCCTCCGCCACCTGGCGCTCGAAGAGGAACTGCAAATCGGGTTCGCGCGGCTCGTCATGCACCAGCACGGTGAGCGGCGCCATGCGGTACTGCCCGCCGTAATCGCGCAGCAGCGGGCGCAGCGTGGTGGCCACCAGGTCGGTGCAGCTTCCCACGGCTTCGGCGAAGATGACCTCGGGGCCGTGCGCCGCCAGCCGTTCCAGGGCTTCCACCAGGTCCGGGAACCGGCAGCAGAAGCAGCCGCCGCTCACTTGGTCGGCCGGCGTGCCGCTGCGCCGCGCCAGTTCGGTGTCCACCAGGTCGTCCCCCTGGTCGTTCAAGACCGCGGCCACACGCGTGCCGCGTGCCTGCAGGATTCGCGCCGCCTTGAGAATCAGGGTCGTCTTGCCCGCGCCCAGGAAGCCGCCCACCAGCGCCACCACCGGCTTCACAGGCGCAGATCCTCGCCTGCGCCAACCGTCCGGCCGGGCGAAAATTGCCTGCCGTTCACCGCGCACACGCGCACCGGCAGGCTTCCGTGCTCCACGTGGATCGCCGCGCCGGAGGCCGTCACCTGGAATGTGCCCCAGCCGGTGCCGGTGGCCCAGAGCGAGCGGTGGCCGGCCGGCGCCTGAATCTCCACCGATTGCTCGCCGCCGTGGTAGCGGAAGCCGCTCATGGCCAGCATGCCGCTCCAGGCCGACATGGCGCGCGCGTAATGGTGGCCGCATTCGGGCTCGTCCCATGGGTTGCGCTTTTCGCCGTCGAAGCGCAGGCGCGCATTGCGGTAGATTTCGAGCGCCTCGCGGGTCATGCCGGCGAAGCGCATCTGCGCGGCCACCAGGTATTCGATGCCGGTCCAGGTTTCGGCGTAATAGGGGAAGGGAATGCGCGGGCGCTCGGCCTTGCCGTAATCGCAGACCAGCAGCGCGGCCTCGTCGTTGAGCGCGTAAGTGCGCTGCACGCATTGATGGCCGGTCAGGGTATGGCGGTAGTTGTAGCGGTAGATGGACGCGAGCGTCTTGCGAATGTGATCCGGCGCCACCAGCGGCCCGAGCCCGGCCACGTCCGCCAGGTATTGGCCGATCAACTGGTCGGCCAGGCAGCCTTCGCCCACCTGGTATTGCGGGTTCACGGTATCGTCCGACCCCATCTCGCTGCGCAGCGAGGGCGCGATCTTGTCTTTGGCCACGCCGCGAATGTGCTGCACGTAATACTCGCCGTTGAAGAGGTTGGCATCCGTCCAGCGGCTGCCGCTTTCAAACAGACGATGGTATTGGGCGGCGGAATCCGCGTCGCCCACCGCGCGGGCCATCTCCTCGGCGGCGCGCAGAGCGCCCAGATAATAGATGCCGCAGAGCGGGTTCGGGCCGTAGAACTCGACGTCGTAGGTGTTGTGCTGCACGCCCTCGAGAACACCGTCGCGGTCGGCGTCCCAGCCGCCAGGGGTCCAGGCGAACTCGATGGCGCGCTTGATGCCGGGCCACAGGCCGCGCAGCCAGTCCAGATCGCCGCTCAGCCGCCAATCGAGATACGCGTGCAGAATCTGCCCCATCTGGCCATCGGCGGCGGCGAAACCCCATAGCGGCTGGGCATGCGGCAGGTTTTCGCGGAAGTGGAGCGCGCCGGCTTCGTCCAGGTCGTAGCCGAAGCTGGTGGCGCGGAGCGAGCGCGCGAAGGTGGGAAACAGGTGCGGGGTGGTGGTCTCGTAGTTCCAGACGTGGGCGCAACTGCCGTGGCAGCAGCCGGCCTGGTCGTTGGCGCCCTCAAAGCCGTGGAACTCGCCATCGGCGGTGCGGAAACAAACCTGCGTGACCAGTGTGGAAAGATTGGCGCTGGCGGCGTCCTTCACCGCGCCCGGGATGGTAGATTCGCTGAGGGCGGCGGCAAAGCGGCGCGTCTTCGGCTCCAGCGCGGGTAGGTTTTCGGCGGCGTATTCGGCGGCGGCCCAGGCATCGGCGAAGCGAGTGGTGTACCAGTTGCCGATCAGCGCGTCCTCCTGGCCGTGGGGCGCGTTCCAGCCGCAGCGCCGGGGCGTGCGATTGGGAAAATGCCAGGCCAGCAGGAAGGTGTAGTCGGCATGCGCGCCGGCGGCGAGCGTGCGCCCCAGGCAAAGCGCGCCCACGCCGCTGAGAGCGGCCGGCTCCGGTCCGAGTTCGCCATCGGCGGAGAAATCGTCCCAATAGAGCATAGGGGAGTTCCACCAGCGGTCGCGCTGCCAGCCGCGCAGATAGGTGACATGGGCGCCGCCGGGCTCGAGCGCGGCCAAAACAAAACTGCCCTTCAGCGGATCGGCGGCGGGCAGGTCGGGGCTGCTCATGAAGAGGCCCTGGAGATGCGCCGAAGTGCGGTGTTCGTTTACGCGCGTGTCCGCCGCGGGCGTGCGCCCGGTGGGATTGTCGATCGACCATGCGATGGAAACCTTGGCCGCGGAAGTGCCGGGGTTCGAGACGCGGTAGCGGAGGATGGCCACCGGCAGGCCGGAATCGTCGGGCGCGTGAGGGATGAACGGCGAGAAGGCCTCGAGCGAAACGCGCACGGGCAGGGCCGGATCGGCGAATTCGATGCGGGCCAGCGGGAATTCGCCGGTGAAACTGGCGGAGGCCAGCCGCACCAGTCCCGGCGCATTGCGCGAGCCCAGGCCCTCCGCGCCGGCGTAGGGCGGCTGTATGCGGGATTCGAGCACGCGCGCCACCGGCTTGCCGTTGCCGGCCTGCGCCCAGATGGCGGGAAACGCATAGGCCGGCGCATTTCCCTTATCGGGACGATTGAAAATTTCCCAATCGCGAAGCTGGCCGCGGCCGCCCAGGCTGATGGAGCCGGCGCAGACGCCGCCCAGCGGGAACGCGATGGCGGTGAGATGGCGGCCGGTGAAGGTGCGGGGAAACGGCAGATCGGGCAGAGCGCCGGAGGGCGCCGGCGGCGGGGAAGCGGGCGGGGTCTGCGCGGCGGCTCCCGCAAAAGCGACCTGCTGCAAAAACGTGCGGCGCTTGGTGGACATCAGCCTTAGCTTAGATCAAATCGCCCGCTCCCGCCGCATCCGAAACCGCCCCCTCTCTCGCCTCACCACCCCGTAGCGCCGGCTTCCAGCCGGCCATGCCGGCATCCATGCCGGCATAGGCGCTCCCGCCGAATACATCCCCAAATTTTCCGCCTCCCAAACTTTCCGCTTGACTGTTCTATTAAACTAGTACACTATACAATTGATGAGCGGTAAAACGCGGCCAAAGGTTTTCGCATTCCGGCTGGAAGCCGACAGCGGGGTTCCGGTGTACCGGCAACTCATTGATCAGGTGCTGGGAGGGCTCGCCTCCGGCGCGCTGGCGGGCGGCGAGCAACTGCCCACGGTGCGGCAGGCGGCGGTGGATCTGTCCATCAATCCCAATACCGTGATTCGCGCGTACCGCGAGCTGGAGATTCGGGGCGTGCTCGAAACCGAGCAGGGGACGGGCACATTCATCAGCCATAAGCCGGTGAAGCGGGACGAGGTGGAGCGCCGGCGGCAACTCGGCCAGATGGTAAGCGACGTAGTGGCGCGCGCCGGAGCGGCCGGCTTCACCGTGGAAGAGTTGATCGAGGAATTGCATGATCGTCAAAATGGGGCCCGTAAGGATAGGAGATGACGCGATGAAACAGGATTTGGCTCAACTGCGGCTGAGCAGCGTGGGAGTGGCTCTGATGGTTTTGTGCGTGGGGGCGGGCGCGGCGGTTACGGCCGTGCTGGACAACCCCGCGGCGGTGATCGCGGGCGCGCTGGCGGGCGTGTACCTGTTGTTCTCCATCCGCGTGGCCGATCAATGGGAGAAAGTGGCGGTGCTGCGCCTGGGGCGGTACCGCGGGCTGCGCGGGCCGGGGCTGTTCGTGATTGTTCCCATAGTGGATTCGCTCAGCCGGTTCGTGGACCAGCGGGTGCGCGTGGAGAGTGTTTCGGCGGAATCCACGCTGACGCGCGACACGGTGCCGGTGAACGTGGACGCAATTGTGTTCTGGATGGTGTGGAACGCGGAGAAAGCGATTCTGGAGGTTCGGGATTTCAACCAGGCGATCACGCTGAGCGCGCAGACGGGGCTGCGGGAATCGATCGGCCGGCACGATCTGCACCAGATGGTGGCGGAACGCGAGATGCTGGGGCGCGAGTTGCAGCGCATTCTGGACGAGAAGACCAACCCGTGGGGGATTACGGTGCAATCGGTGGAGATCCGGGACGTGCAGATCCCGGCGGGGCTGCAGGATGCCATGTCACGGCAGGCGCAGGCGGAGCGGGAACGGCAGGCGCGCAACATTCTGGGGCAGGCGGAGACGGAGATTGCCGAGAAATTCTCGCAGGCCGCAATCACCTACCAGGACAACCCGGTGGCGCTGCATCTGCGCGCCATGAATATGCTGTACGAGGCCATCAAGGAACGCGGTTCGATGGTGATCGTGCCTTCCTCCGCGGTGGAAACCATGGGCCTGGGCGGCACGCTGGCGACGGCGGCGCTGAACGGAGCGAAGCCGGCGTAGCCGGAGGCGAAACATGCGACAGAAACGGTACTGGTGGATGCTGGCCGCGATGCTCGCATCCGTTTCGGGGCTGGCCGCGACGGCGCCGGTTGGCAGGTGGGAGGGGTCGATGGCCGGGCGCAAAGCGGTGTCGCTGGAGGTGCGGGATGCGCCGCAACTGCACGGCAGCATCGTATTCTATATTCTCCACGACCAGGGCGACGGATCGCACAACGGATCGGCATCACCCGCCCTGCCTATGCGCGATTTGAAGTGGGACGGGGAGGCGCTACGCTTTTCCGTGGACGCCGGAGACGGGCCGGTGCGCTTCGAGATGCGCGCGGCAGGGGAAGGGCGAGCGGTGCTCAAACGGCTGGCCGCGGGCGATGCGGGGGAAGTCACGATCGAGTTGAGGGCCGCACGCTAGAGGCGGCCTATTCGTCGAATTCTCTGCGCGGCGCCGGCTGATCGGCGCCGACGCGGCCGGCGCTGACTTCGGCAACGAAATAATTCTCGCCGCGAAACGGGCAGCCGGCCAGGCGGCCGAGCATGGCGATCTGGCCGGTGTGGGTGAGGGCATCGGCGATGGGACCCTGGAAGAGCTTTTCCGGGGACACGGCGGGCGGATCGGGGGAAGCGAGGCGGGCATCCAGGGCTTCGAGCGCGGCGAAGAAACGGGCCGAGCCTTCGTCCCAGGAAAGGGCGGGGGAATCGTGCCAGGCCTGGCGCCCGTTGGCGATGGAGAGGGCCCAATCCAGCAGGTCGCCCATGTGGGCGAGGATTTCGCCGGCCGTGCGGCCCTCGGCGGTGGTTGTTGCCAAAGCGACACGGAAACCGGCGAACTCGGGCGGCGCGCCGCGCAGGGCTTTGCCGGCGCGGTAGGCGAGGGTGGCCAGGGTATGGCGGAGAAGGGAAATTTTATCGTCCATTTACTCTCCCGAAATCGATGAAGCCGCGGAAAGGGTCGGTGGAAAGCAGGCGGACGCGGAGGCGGTCGCCCACATCCAGGCCGTGCTCGCCATGCATGAGGCGCCCTTCCACGGCAGGTTCGAGGATGCGCACGAAAACGCCCTTTTCGGTTACGCCGGTGACCACCGCGGGGAAGGTCTGGCCAATGCGCGGAGCGAGGGCGACGGCGGCAACGCGCTTGACCATGTCGCGCTCCACCTTGCGGGCGGCATCCTCCATCATGGTGCAGCGGGCGGCGATCTGGCCGAGTTCGGCATCGCTATAAGGCGCGGTGTACGGTTGCGGGCCGATGAGGGCTTTCACCAGGCGCTGCGTAACCATGTCGGCGAAGCGGCGGTTGGGGGCAGTGGAGTGGGTGTAGTCGTGAGCGGCCAGGCCGAAGTGGCCTTCGGCTTCCCCGCCGGGCGTGAGGACCACGTATTCGCCGGGGCCCATGAGCTTGAGGACGGAAAGGGAGATATCCGGGTAGTGGGTGGGATCGGCCTGGCGGCGGCGGAGGAGGAACTGGTTGAGGGCGCCGGAATCGGGCTCGGCCGGGAGCTTTTCGTTGTAGCCTTCGGCCAGTTCGACGATGCGGGCCCAGCGCTCCGGCTCCTTGACGATGCGGCGGATGGAGGAGACGCCGGCCGAACGCAGCGCCAGCGCCATCACTTCGTTGGCCGCGATCATGAAATCTTCGATAAGATCGGCGGCGCGGTTGCTCTGGCGGGTGGCGATATCCTTGACATGTCCATCGTCCATGACAGCGCGGAGCTCTTCGCGGCGAAAGGTGAGGGCGCCGCGGCGGCCGCGGGCGGCGCGCAGGGCGTGGGCGGCTTCGTCCTGGAGCCTCAATTGCGCCTGGATTTCGGGCGCGGCAGAGGGTGCGGCGCCGGAGCCCTCCAGCCACGGGCCGACGTGGCTATAGGCGAGCTTGGCACAGTTGTGGACGCGGGCGCGAAAGATGGCGGTCTGGGAGAGCTCGCCATCGGGCGTGACGACGAATTCAATGACCACGGCGGCGCGCTCTTCGCCCGCGACCAGGGAAGTCAGATCGAAGGAGAGGCGCTCCGGCAGCATGGGAAAGGTGTGGACGGCGGCGTAGACGGTGGTAGTTTCGTGGGCGGCGTAACAATCGACGGGGGTTCCCTTGGGGACGGTGGCATCGACGTCGGCCACGCCGACGCGCACGCGAATGCCGCCGTCGGCGCGTTCGGCCCATTCGATCTGGTCGAGGTCGCGGGAATCGTCGTTATCAATGGAGGACCAGGGAAGGGAAGTAAGGTCGCGGCGGTCGGGCGCGGGTGGGTCGGCGGCGGGGTGAAGGCTTTCGACCTGGCGCTGGACGTCCCGGGGAAACTCCGGCTCAAAGCCGCGTTCCGTCATCTCCCGCCGCGCGATGGCTACAAGATCCATGGCTAGAGCGTATCACCGATTCACAGGCGAAATTCCGGTTCTGCGGAGGTCCGCGGCCCCCTACAGGAGCGGGCAGGTTGGCGGACCGCAAGAGGCGATATTTTCCCTCTTGACAGCAATCGCAAATTGCAATAGCATGATTGCAGATTGCGATATGAAGCTTGGAGAAAAAATCCGGTACCTGCGGGAAGTGGAAGGAACGCTGCGCGGCCTGGACCGCGAGATTTCGCAGCAGGAGATGGCGCGGATGATCCAGAAGGAGCTGGGGAAATCGATCAGCCAGAGCTACCTTTCGCAGATCGAGAGCGGCGCGCGGCCGCACCTGACGGACTCCTCGCGGATGCTGCTGGCGCGGTTCTTCAAGGTGCATCCGGGGTACCTGGTGGACGACCCGGAGGGGTATCAGAACGAGCTGATTTCGGACGTCGGGGCGCAGCGAAGACAAGCTGGATTTGTGGCTGGTGAGCGGGGCGGAGCGGTTCGGCCGGGATGCGGAGCTGAGCCGGGCGCTGCTGGCGATTGCGCGGCACGCGGATTCGCGGATGTGCGTGATCCTGCTGGGGACGATTCTGGAGAATCCGGGGCTGGCGGAGCGGCTGCTCGAAGTGCTGGGGAAGCGGCAGGGCGCGGGCGGAAACGGGACGGAAGGGTTGCCGAGCGCGGCGGGCAAGAGCCGCGGCCGGGTGTGAAAGGCGGCGGGCATGAGCTGGGCGGATTTCTATCTGGCGTGTTTCATCGTGGGGTTTGGTTGAGCGTGCTGGCGTTTCTAGCGGGCAGCGCGCACTTGCACCTGCCGCACCTGCACTATCCATCACGGGATACACGTGCCGGCGCGGCGGCGCGGCGGTGCGGGCGGGCGGACCTGTCGTGGTTCAATTTCGGCACCATTGCGGCGTTCCTGGCGTGGTTCGGCGGCACAGGGTATCTGCTGGAGCGGTATTACGGGGTGTGGTTCGTGCTGGCGCTGGTAGTGGCGCTGGCCAGCGGGATCGGGGGCGGCGGCGGTGGTGTTCTGGTTTCTGGCCAAGTTGCTGATGGGGCGGGAAGCGCCGCTCGATCCGGCGGATTACGAGATGACCGGGGTGCTGGGGAACTTGAGCATCGGAATTCGCGCCGGCGGAACGGGGGAGCTGGTTTATTCGCAGGAAGGAACGCGCCGGGTGACGGGAGCGCGGAGCGAGGACGGGCAGGCGATTGCCGAAGGGGACGGAAGTGATGGTGACGCGGTACGAGAAAGGGATCGCGTACGTGAGGGTGTGGGAAGATCCGCTGGGGGCGGAGTTCCGGAAATTGGAAGCGAGCGAATAGCGGACTTGTTGAGCGGGGTTGAAGAGAGGAGTTATGGAGAATCCGACGGTTGTGATCGCGCTGCTGATGGTGCTGGCGATCGTGTTTCTGATGATGATGTTCGCCAAGCTGTTCCGCAAGGCGGGGCCGCATGAGGCGCTCATCGTTTATGGGTTCCGCGGCACGCGGGTGGTGAAAGGCCGGGGGACGGTGATCTTCCCGATGGTGGAGAACTGCCGGGGGCTGTCGCTGGAGCTGATGTCGTTCGACGTGGCTCCGAAACAGGATCTGTACACGCGGCAGGGCGTGGCGGTGACGGTGGAAGCGGTGGCGCAAATCAAGGTGAAGTCGGATCCGGAATCGATTCTGACGGCGGCGGAGCAGTTTCTGACCAAGCCGCCGGAGGAGCGCGAGGGGCTGATCCGGCTGGTGATGGAAGGGCATCTGCGCGGCATCATCGGGCAGTTGACGGTGGAAGAGATCGTCAAGCAGCCGGAGATGGTGGGGGAGCGGATGCGCTCGACCTGCGCGGACGACATCAACAAGATGGGCCTCGAAGTAATCTCGTTCACCATCAAGGAAGTCCGCGACAAGAACGAATACATCACCAACATGGGGCGGCCGGACATCGCGCGCATTCAAGCGGGATGCGGACGTGGCGGCGGCGGAAGCCGACCGGGATACGGCCATCAAGCGCGCGGTGGCGTCGCGCGAAGCGGCGGTAGCCAAGGCGCAGGCCGACCAGGAGCGGGTGCTGGCGGAGACGCTCTCGCAGGCCAAGCAGGCGGAGGCGCAGCGCGACCTGGAAGTGAAGAAGGCCGAATACACGGAGATGGTGAAGAAGCAGCAGGCGCAGGCGGACAAAGCCTACGAGATCCAGACCAACGTGATGCAGCAGCAGGTGCGCGCCGAGGAAGTCACCATCCACCAGGTGGAGAAGGAGCACGAAGTCAAGGTGCAGGAAGCGGAAATCGCGCGGCGCGACCGGGAGCTGACGGCGACGGTGCTGAAGGCGGCGGAGTTCGAGCGCAAGCGCATCGAGACGCTGGCGGAGGCGGAGAAGCAGCGGCTGACCACGGAAGCCGAAGGCCATGCGGCGGCGATCCGCATGCAGGGCGAAGCCGAAGCCGAGATCATCTTCAAGAAGGGCGAGGCGGAGGCCAAGGCGATGAACGTGAAGGCCGAAGCCTACAAGGAGTTCAACCAGGCGGCGATCGTGGACAAGCTGATCACCGGGCTGCCGGAGGTGGTGCGGGCGCTGGCGGCTCCGCTGGCCAACGTGGACAAGATCACCATCGTTTCCACCGGCAACGGCGATACCGCGGGCATGAGCAAGATCACGGGCGATATCACCAAGATGGCGGCCCAGGTGCCGGCGCTGTTCGAGACGCTGTCGGGCATGCCGCTCGGTGATCTGTTCGCCAAGGTGCGGCTGATCGGAGACAAGACGCAGCCGGCGGAGAAGGCGAAGGCGGCAGGGGAATAAAAGAGGGGCCGGGGGTCGGGGGCCGGGTGCCGGGGAGGTTTCCGGCGCCGGCCCGGGCGCCCGGCGGAAGGGAGAATCATTATGGCACTACTGGAGAGAGTTTCAACGTTAATTCGGGCGAATCTCAACGATTTGGTGGACCGGGCGGAAGAGCCCGAAAAGATGATCAAGCAGGTGATCCTGGACATGCAGAACCAGTTGCTCCAGGTAAAGACGCAGGTGGCGATTTCGATTGCCGACCAGCATGTTCTCGAGCGCAAGCTGCGAGAGAGCGAGGAAGCCGGCCAGCAATGGGTAAAGCGGGCCGGCATGGCGGTGGACAAGGGCGACGAGGCGCTGGCGCGGGCGGCGCTGGAGCGTTCCATGAATTACAAGGCCATGGCGGAGAGCTTCCGGCAGCAGGTGGAGGACCAGAAGACGCAGGTGGAGAACCTGAAAACCGCGCTGGTGAAGCTGCAGCAGAAGCTGGTGGAGGCGGAAGCCAAGAGCGATCTACTGATCGCGCAGCACCGGCGGTCGCGGGCCATGGGAAAGGCGACCGAAGCGCGGGGCGGCGATGGGGGACGGGTCGAAGGCCGCGGCGTTCGACCGGCTGAAGAGCAAGGTGCAGCACAGCGAGGCGACGGCGCAGGCGCGGTCGGAATTGCTGGCGGACGATGTGGAGGAGAAGTTCGCGGCGATGGAGAAGGAACGGGAGATCGACCGGCTGCTGGCGGAGTTGAAGGCGAAGCGGGGATAGGGGAGCAGGGATTGGGGATTAGGGATCGGGGATGCGCGCCGGCCGGGACGGTGGTTTGGTTCCGGTGTCCCTGTTGGAAAGCCAACAGGGGCACCGGGCACGACCCGCGGAAACGAGGCGGCTCGCGTCCCTGATCCCCAACCCCTAATCCCAAGGTGTCAAAATGACTTACAGGTCGCGAATCGATTGGTGTGTGGTAGCGGGAATTCTGCTGGCGGTGGCAGCGGTGAGCCTGGGCGCCAGCTATTGGATCGGCGGCCCGGTGTTGCTGGTTCTGTTGCTGTGCGCGTATCCGAAAACTTATGAGACGGCGGGGGCGGGACTGGTGGTACGGGATGCGCTGGCGCGGCGGGAGATTCCGTATGCGGCGATTACGTACGCGGAAGCGGAGCGATGGGGAGCCCTTGGCAGGGCGGCATGCCGCCTCTGGCGGAGCGGCCGTACGCAAAGAATCGGCAACGCGGTCATGCCGTGTTACCGGGGAGTGCGGATCCGCTTCGGCCTGGCGTCGGAGATGATGATTGCGCCTTTGGATGCGGCGGGATTTCTTGCGGACGTGGAGAGGCGTACGCCGCACCTAGCCCGGCGAGGCGAGACACTGGTACTGCGCGACCGCCACATTGAATATACCTTCACAAAACCGCGGCGCACGTACGGGATTGAGCAATAACGTTGGCGGTAAAATCCGGGCATGGCGGAACTGACGGATGCGGAAGGCTTGGATGCCCGCGCGGTGAGGATCCCCGCCGGCGATGTGGACCTGCCGGGATATCAGGCGATGCCGGCGCGAGGCGCGGCGTTTCCGGTGATCCTGGTGGTGCAGGAAGTATTTGGAGTCAATGAATATATCCAGGACGTGTGCCGCCGCCTGGCGAAGCGGGGATACCTGGCCATTGCGCCGGAACTGTTCTGGCGGCAGGGCGACGTTTCCAGGATGCAGGATTACCGGGAGATCTCCGAAAAGGTGGTGTCGAAGACCGCCGACGCGCAGGTGATGGCGGATCTGGACGCGGCCGCCGAGTATGCGGGGACCGGGCGCGGCGACCTGGGACGGCTGGGAATCACGGGTTTCTGCTGGGGCGGGCGAATTGCGTGGCTGTATGCGGCGCACTCGGCGCGTCTGCGGGCGGCGGTGGCGTGGTACGGTCGGCTGATGGGGGAGAAGGACGATTTGCACCCCCGCCATCCCGTGGGTGTGGCGAGGGATTTGTGCTGCCCGGTGCTCGGGCTGTACGGGGCGCAGGACCAGTCGATTCCACTCGCAACCGTGGAGCAGATGCGGACGGCCATTGCGGCGGCGCGCAAGAACGCGGAGATCGTGGTGTACCCGGAGGCGGGGCACGCGTTTCATGCCGATTACCGGCCAACCTACAACGAAGCCGCGGCGCGTGACGGGTGGCAGCGGATGCGGGAGTGGTTCCGGCAATACGGGGCGGCGTGAGGGGGCGTCTCAGCCGACGACAAACCGGGATCACCAAACGCAGCGGGCTCTGGCTCTGCCGTGAGGCGGAGCGGCAGGGGCTGAGGCACGTGTTCCGGGCGATGGTGGCGGCGCGGTCGCTGGCCAAAGCAGCCGCCATTTTTGGCGGGTGCGGGTATAAATTTCGCCCTCAGTCTGTCTAGAAAAACACCTTTTCTTAAGCTATACTTGCCCTAATCACGACGGGATGCTATGGGGCAAAGTTCATCAAACCGTTACGGTTTGTCTGCTAGCCTGTCCGTACTTACATTTAGTCTCACGCGAGTTGGAGGAGTGTGTCTGATGAAAAGCATGACGACGTTCTTTCGCGGCGCGGTTCTGTTGGGACTGTTGCTGCTGGCCGGTGGTGTTCATAAACCGTTGAAGGCACAGGCAGTATTGGGCGGAATCACGGGTACGGTGAAGGATTCGACCGGGGCGGCGGTGCTGGACGCGACGGTGAAGGCGGTGAATATTGCGACCGACCTTTCCGTATCGGCGAAGACCCAGGGGAACGGGTCGTACCTGCTGAATAACCTTCCGGCGGGGACATATCACGTCAGTTTTGAAAAGGACGGGTTCGACACGGAAACGCACACGGCGGTGCTGGTGAATGCGGACCGGACCTCGACGGTGGATGGAAACCTCCATGTGGGAACGGTGTCGACGACGGTGGAAGTGACCGGGACGCCGCTGATGAACCAGGTGGACACAACCAATGGGTACGTGGTGGACCAGTTGACCATTCAGGACACGCCGCTGGCGACAGGGAGCTTCACGCAACTGGCGATTCTGACGCCGGGCGTGCACGCGGATTTCGCGGGCGGGGCGGGGAGCAACTCGGGACTGGGAAACCAGGCGATTTTCGCCAACGGGCAGCGCGACACCAGCAACAGCTTCTCGCTGAACGGCATCAGCACGAACAACCTTTTTAACGGAAATTCCACCAGCCAGGTGGGCGAGAACCGGTTCGTGGAGAATACGGGGGAGAGTTTCGGCGCGGGTGGAGAAATCCAGACCAGCACATCGGTGTACGGGGCCATCGGGCAGGCGCTCCCCACGCCGCCGGTGGAGGCGATCCAGGAGATCTCGGTAAACGCCGCTATGTACGACGCCACGCAGGGGGCGAATTCGGGCGCGCACATCAGCGTGATCACCAAATCCGGGACCAACGAAATTCACGGGGCGGCGTACGAATACTGGGGCGGGAGCGCGCTGAACGCGGCGCCGTTCTTTTATAACGCGTCGCCGGCGATTACGGACAAGGTGCCGTTTCTGAACCGCAACCAGTTCGGGATGACCCTCGGGGGGCCGATCAGGAAAGATAAGTTGTTTTACTTCGTTTCTTACCAGGGCATCCGGGTGGCGGATGCCTCGGATGCCACCAAGGACATCACCGTGCCGCTAGGGCTGACGAACGACCGCAGCCCGCAGGGGATCGTGAACATGGTAAAGGCGACCAACGGGGCGACCATCGCGGCCAGCCAGATCAGCCCGGTGTCGCTGGGGCTGCTGCAGGCGACGCTGCCGAACGGGCAATTCCTGATTCCCTCGCCGCAGATCACCAACGCCGCCACGGCCAAGAGCCTGGGTTATGACGCCGTGGAGCAAGGGCCGAACGCGACCTCCAACGTGAACCAGGCGATCGGCACCATCGATCACGTGTTGAGCGACCGGGACCGGCTGACGGGCAAGTACTTCTTTCAGACGGACCCGACCACCAATCCGTTCGGGGCGGTGGGCGCGCTGCTGGGCTTCGGCCAGCAGATGCAATCGGGCAGCCAGGTAGCGTCGATTAACAACACCACCATTCTGTCGCCCGACCTGACGTGGTCGCAGCGCATCGGGCTGACGCGGCTGAAGGCATTTGCGGAGACGGGGCAGGATTTTTCGCCCGGCCAGTTCGGCATGAACCTGCTGGGCGCCGCCTCGTTCCCGCAGATCACTATTTCCAGCTTCGATCCGACACTGGCCAACAGCCTGGAATTCGGACCTTCGCAGAGCTTCGCCAATGCCGGCATGGTGCAGAACCAGGGCGAACTGGGGACGACGTTGAACTGGGTGAAGGGACCGCACACGCTGTCGTTCGGCGGGCTGTGGGATTACGCCCAACTGGATGTGATCAATAACGACACCAACGTGGACGGCATCGGCTTCAGCAGCCTGACCAACTTTGTGGAAGGCAACGTGCGCACGGGCAAGTACTCGACGGCGTTTGCCGGCGCGGCCAGCCGCTATTACCGCTCCAACACCGTGGGAACGTTCGTCAACGATAGCTGGAAGGTGCGCAGCAATCTGAATGTCACGCTGGGGCTGCGGTGGGATTTCGAAGGACCGCTGACGGAGAAATACGGCAAGCTGACGGGATTCAATGGCAACCTCTACAGCTACAACTCGTCGACCGACACGATTACCAATTCGGGGTTGGAGATTGCAGGCAACAACCCGACATTCGGGACTCCGGGAGCGAGCGATTCGCTAATGACGCAGCGGCAATGGGGCCTCGCGCCGCGGTTTGGCGTGGCCTGGTCGCCCAAGGCGAAGTGGACGGTGCGGGCCGGCGCGGGAATTTATTACGACCGCGGCGAATTCTTCAGCGAATTTTCGCCCGGCGCGGGCGGCGGCGTCAACGGGCCGTTCGGGGTGACCATCGCGCCGCCGTTTGTTTCGGAAGTGGCGGCGGCCAGCGGTGCGACGTTCGCGAATCCCTTCGGCACCGCGGGGCTGCCGACAGCGGCGGGAAGCGCGGCTGGTTTCCAGGCGCTGCTGCCGAACATCGCGCAAACCGAATCCGGGAAATTTCCGGCGGGCAACCTGTACGGGCCGTTCACGTTCGGCGGCTACGATATCAACAACAAGCTGCCGTACACGGAAAACTGGACCGTGGATATTCAATACCAGGCATCCAACAACTGGCTGTTCAGCGCGGGATACGTTGGCAACCACGGCGTGCACGGGGTGATCCCGATTCCCTTCAACCAGCCGCTGCTGGCTACGGCGCAGCACCCGGTCAACGGGCAGACCTATTCCTACGGCCTCAACGAAATGGACCTGGAGACGGTTTCGACTAACGAATATGCGGGCAACGCGCCCGTCCGCGTGCCGTACGTCGGGTACGACATGAATTCCGTGCTCTATGAGGCGGAGGGGATTTCCACTTACAATGCCCTGCAATTACAGGCGCGCAAGCGGTTTTCGAGCGGCCTGATGCTGACCGCCAGCTACACCTGGTCGCACTCGCTCGACGAGCAGAGCGGCCTGGGGCTGTTCATGACGGGCAACAACCCGTTCCAACTGCCGTCCAATTACGCCTCCTCCGATTACGACCAGACGCACGTGTTTCTGATCAACTACAGCTACCAGATTCCCAAGCTGACCAACGACCAGACGGCGGGGAAACTGCTGAATGGCTGGGTGATCGGCGGGCAGACGGTGGCGCAAAGCGGGCAGCCGTACAGCGTGTACGACTATTCCGGCGCCATCGCCAACATGTATTACGGAACCAGCGTCGAAATCTTGAATCCGATTGTGCCGTTGGCTCCCGGCGTGAGCGCCAAGCAAGCCCAGCTACAGGGGACCACCGGTGTGAATGCGGGATCTCCGGTGCTCAATTCGAGCGATTTCGCGCCGCAGTTCGTGCAGCCGGGAACCAACGGGGTGCCGGCGTGCGACGCCTCGGGCTGCGACAATTACGAATCGCTGTTCGGGACTTCGGGGCGGAACCTGTTCCGGGCGCCGTTCCAGACCCGCTTCGACATGACGCTGGGGAAGGAATTCCTGATTCACGAAAAGTTCAAGCTGCGCTTCAATGCCTACGCGTTCAACATTTTCAATCACCCGGATTTCGACGCGCCGAACAATGACGTGCAGTTCTTCCCTGGCTACGAGCCGCCGCCGTCCTACCCGCCCAAGGGGAGCCTGGGGTACATCCAGCATACGCTCGGCAGTTCGCGGTTCCTGCAACTGGCGCTACATCTGAATTTCTAAGAAGAACGGTCGAGACCCGCGTGTTTTTGCGGGTTGGGTTCAGGCCGGCTTGCCCTCCACGGGAGGGAAGCCGGCCTTTTGTTTTTGGTTGGGCGCGCGATTGCCGTCAGGCGCGGAAGCCGGGCACGGCCGGTCCGTACACGGGTGCACGGCATATGGGTTGTATGGATTCTTCAAAGGTTAAAGAGATCTTAAATATCCGATTGTAGAATTTCTGACATCTTTTTTCATCGGAATTTAACCATATGAACATCTTAAAATGCGGCAATTTACGCTATACTGCGGGTCCAGTTCCAGTTTTGTGGTGCTATGCCCGAGCCATGGATTGGGAGTCCTGGCCGGGCAAAAGCCGCCTGTCGAATGCGGCGAATAACGGGAGGTTAGCCTAATGAAGCGAAGTCTATTACCTGTGCTGTTGCTGTTTCTGAGTGCCCCCATGTTTGCACAGAACGCGGGCGGTGTGGCGGGCATTTCCGGGGTTGTCCGGGATCCATCAAATGCGACCGTGCCGAGTGCCCAAGTGGTGATTTCGAGCGTGGGACAGGGGACCATTCGAACCTTATCCACCAACGCGGCCGGAATCTTCACGGCTCCGGCTCTGACGCCGGGACCGGGATACAAAGTGACGGTGACGGCGGCGGGGTTCGCGCAGTACCAAGCCGATAACCTGGTGCTGGCGGTCGGCCAGAATCTGAACCTGAATGTGGCGCTGACGGTGGGCGGCAGCGTCACGCAGGTGGAAGTGTCCGCCACGCAGGAGATGGTGGACGACACCAAATCGGACGTTTCGACGCTGGTGGACAGCCGCCAGATCGAGGAGTTGCCGATCAACGGGCGGCGCGTGGATTCGTTCGTGCTGCTGACGCCGGGCGTGACCAACGACGCCACCTTCGGGCTGCTGACGTTCCGCGGCGTGGCGGGGAACAATTCGTTCCTGATCGACGGCAACGATAACACCGAGCAGTTCTACGACGAGAACGCCGGCCGCACGCGCATCCAGTCGCAGATTTCGCAGGACGCGGTGCAGGAATTCCAGGTGGTTTCGAGCGACTATTCGGCGGAATACGGACGCGCCATGGGCGGCGTGGTCAACACGGTCACCAAGAGCGGCACGAACGACGTGCACGGCAGCGGCTTCTACTATTTCCGCAGCACGGGCTTCGATGCCCACGATCCGTTTGCTTCGTTCAATCCTTCGGAAAAGCGCGTCGAGGGCGGCGCCACGGTGGGCGGACCCGATCAAGAAGAACAAGCTGTTCTACTTCCTGGATTTCGACCTGACGCACCGGCTGTTCCCCATGGTGGACAGCTACGTTTCGGCGGGCGTGGTCGAATACGGCGACGCAGCAATGGGTGGGCTGCGCGGCTCCGGCGACGGCGGCGCAGTGCAGCGCCATCAACGCGCTGCTGCCGCGCTTCTTCGGGCAGATTCCGCGCACGGACGACAACGACCTGGCGTTCGGCACGGCTCGACTACCACCTTTCCGACAAGAACACCTTCACGGCGGAATTCAATTTCCTGCGCTGGTTGTCGCCCAACGGCATTCAGACCGGGCTGAGCTCCACTTCCGGCGCGGGCATTACCGGCAACGGCGACGATTCCGTGCGCGTGCGCAACGGCAAAGTTCGCCTGGACTTTCGTGCCCACCAGCAACTTCGTGAACAGCTTCCGCTTCGGCATCGATACCGACCGTCAGGCGGACTCCTTCGACCAGGCGGAACTCGGCGGCGGGCTCGGATACCTGGACGTTTCGGTGGGCGGCGTGCAGCTTGGACCGGCCACATATCTGCCGCGCGTGGAGCCGAGCGAAACCCGCTACGAATTTTCCGACGACGCCACCTGGTGCAAGGCAAGCACACGCTCAAGTTCGGATTCAACTTCTTCACCACCGAGGACTACAACTACTACATCAGCAATGCGTTCGGCTCCTACACCTATCTGAACCCGACGCAGTTCGCGCAGGATTACAGCAGCCGCCACGGGCGCGAAGAACTGGTCCGGCTACTCGCAGACTTTCGGCAACCCGGTGGCCGACTACCGGATCAACGAGCTGGCCTGGTATGCGCTGGACCAGTGGCGGCCCACGTCGAAACTGACATTGAACCTGGGGGTGCGCTGGGATAAATCGATGAGCCTGAATTTCCCGGTGCCCAATCCGGCCTGGCCGAACACGGGCTTCATGCACACGCCGAGCTCGAATTTTGCGCCGCGCGTGGGGCTGGCGTACCGGGTGAATGACAAGACCATCATCCGCGGCGGATACGGGATGTTCTATGCGCGTCTGCTGGGCGGCCTGATCGACGACCTGTGGACCACCAACGGCATCTACCAGATTGCGGATTCGCTGACCGCCACCAACTCAACGCAGTTGGCCGCCGGTCCGGTGTTCCCGAATGCCCTGGCGGCAGCGCCCACAGGCGCTTCGGTGGGCGCGGCGACCATTCAGTTCGCGCAGGCGAACCTGAAAACGCCGTACTCGTCGCAGGGCGACATCACGCTCGAACGGCAACTGACCAGCGATATGGCGCTGACGGTATCCGGCATTTTCAGCCGCGGCGTCCACCTGATGGGATCGCAGGATTTGAACGCGGCGGCCACGGGCATCGTACACCTACACCATCGACAACAGCTCCAACCAGGCGATCGGCATCGTATACCGCACCGGTATACGGGACGCCGCGGCCCAGCACGAAGTTCGGCGCGGTGTATCTGAGACACCAACGGCGTGGACAGTGTCTACGACGGGCTGGCGGTGACGCTGACCAAGCGGCTCACGCACGGCATCCAGATGATGGGTTCGTACACGTGGTCGCACGAGATCGACGACGGGCAGGAACAGGCCAGCAACGCCATCTTCTTCAGCTCGGTCACCTCCGCGTTCAACGGCAACAATTCGGCCGAGCGGGCCAGCGGCTGGCTGGATCAGCGGCACCGTTTCGTGTATTCGTTCGTGTGGGCGCCCACCATCACGCACTCGGGCAGCGCCTTCGCGAAATACGTGGTCAACAACTGGCAGCTTTCGAGCATCACCACGCTGGCGGCGGGACGGCCGTATGGGAGCCCGACCATCCGGGTGAGCTCGTCGGCCATCAGCGGGCTGTCGAGCTCGTATATCGACGGCTTCAGCGGGAACTCGCGGGCGCCGTGGCTGCCCGTGAACTCGATCTTCACGCCGGCCTCGTACCACACGGACGCGCGGCTGACCAAGCTGATCCCCCTCAAGGTGAAGGACCGCGACGTAAACCTGTCGCTGAATTTCGAAGCGTTCAACATCAGCAACTCGTGGTCGCCCACCTCGATGGCGACGCAGGAGTACGCGGAGACCACCAAGGGAACGCTGACCGCAACGCCGACGGCATGGGGTTACGGCACGGCGGACGGCGGATTCCCCGATGGAACGCAGGCGCGGCGCCTGCAGGTAAGCCTGCGCGTGGTGTTCTAAAGGCGGTTGTTTTGCAGGGGACTCCGGGAGACCGGGGTCCCCTTTTTTATTGGAGGCGAGCGAACGAGCCTTGTCTGCCCCGCTTCGTAGAGCCGCCTTTCCAGGCGGCCATGTCGGCTTTCCAGCCGACATGCCTGCGGGGCTGATTAACCCGTCATGCCCGTTCTGAGGTCGCCGCTCCGTTCCCGCGGCTACTCGCGGCTTCAACTCGTGCGGCGAAATCCGTTAAACTAGACGCCGGCACGGGAGGTGCGGATGAATCGTCGGGAATTCATGCAAACGGGTGTGGCCGGGGTGACGCTCTCGGCGCTCGGGGCGGAGGCCGCGGATGCGGCGCCGAAACGCGTGGGACTGATCGGGTGCGGCTGGTACGGCAAATCCGATATTTTCCGGCTGGTGCAAATATCGCCGGTGGAGATCGTCTCGCTGTGCGACGTGGATAAGCAGGCGATGGAGGTGGCCGCGCAATGGGCCGTCGAGCGGCAGGCCTCCCACAAGAAGCCGCGCCTGTTCACGGATTACCGCGAGATGCTGAAGGAAAAGGACCTGGACATGGTGGAGGTGGCGACGCCGGACCACTGGCACGCGCTAGCCATGATCGAGGCGTGCAAGGCGGGCGCGGATATTTACGTACAGAAGCCGATCAGCGTGGACGTTGTGGAGGGGCAGGCCATGCTGGCGGCGGCACGGAAATACAAGCGCGTGGTGCAGGTGGGGACGCAGCGCCGGAGTACGCCGCATTTGATCGAGTGCCGGCAGATTGTGCAGGAGGGAAGGCTCGGGACCATCGGCCACGTGGAGATCTATTCCTATGGCGGCGGGCGGCCGAACATGGCAAGGCCGGCGCCCGTGCCGGAGACGCTGGACTGGGAATTCTGGACCGGGCCGGCGCCGCTGATGCCGTACAGTCCGGACGTGCAGCGCGACTGGCGGTCGTTCATGGAATACGGCAACGGCACCATCGGGGACATGGGCATCCACATGTTCGACATGGTGCGGTGGTTCATGGACCTGGGCTGGCCGAAGCGCGTATCGTCATTCGGCGGGCTGCGGATTCTGAAGGGCGGGAAGAACGATATTCCCGATACGCAGACGGCCATGTTCGAGTTCGACAACGTGGACGTGGTGTGGCAGCACCGGCGGTTCGGGCCCTCGGCTGACCCCAATTATCCGTGGGGCGCCACGCTCTACGGCGAAAAAGGCACGTTGAAAGCCGGGGTGTACGGCTACGATTTCCTGCCGGCCGGGCGCGGCGCGCAGCCCATTCACAAAGACGTGAAGTACGAGCTGGACGAATACCCGGTGGACAAGACGGAGCCGCGCCTCGAAAAACACGTGGCGCCCGCCATCCGCTACCACATGAAAGACCTGCTGGCCAATATGGCGACGCGGGGCAAGCCCGTGGCGGACATCGAGCAGGGCTACATTTCCACCTCGTGCTGCATCCTGGCCAACATGTCGATGAAGCTGGGGCGCACGCTCGAATGGGATGAGCAGAAGGGTCAAATTGCGCGCGACGAAGAGGCCAACCGCCTGCTGCGGCGGCCCTACCGCAAGCCGTGGGCGCACCCGGAGGTGAAGAGCGTATGATGAGCCGGCGGGCGCTGCTGGCGGCGGGAGCGGCGGCCCTGGCGGCGCGCGGCGCGAGGGCGGCGGCCACGGGCGGCAAAGTGAAATTCGGCCTGGACCTGTTCAGTCTGCGCTCGCAGGGCTGGACGCCCGCGCAGTACCTGGACTTCTGCGCGAAGCACGGCATCCGGGTGGTGCATTTCAGCGAGGTGCGGTTCCTGGGCGGGCTGGAGCCGGAAAACCTGAAACGGGTGCGGGCGCACGCCGAAGAGCTGGGGATTGAGGTGGAAATCGGGATGCTTTCCATCTGCCCGACCTCCACGCTGTTCGATATATCCAAGGGGACGGCCGAGGAACAGCTCACGCGCATGCTGGCGGCGGCGCGCACGGTGGGATCGCCGATTGTGCGCTGCGTGCTGGGAAGCTCGGCGGACCGCATGGGCGCGATGGGGATCGAGGGGCACATCGAGAGCACCGTGCGGGTGCTGCGCAACGTGCGCACGCGGGTGATGGACGCGGGGCTCAAAATCGCCATCGAAAACCACGCCGGCGACATGCAGGCGCGCGAAGTGAAAATGCTGATCGAAGAAGCCGGGCGGGAGTTTGTGGGATCGTGCCTGGATTCGGGCAACCCGCTGTGGACGATTGAAGATCCGCACCTCACGCTGGAGACGCTGGCGCCGTACGTGCTCACCAGCCACGTGCGCGACACGGCCGTGTGGGAGACGGCGCGGGGCGCGGCGGTGGCGTGGACGCGGATGGGTGAAGGCAACGTCGGGATCGAGGATTACATCCGCGAATTTGCGGCCAAGTGCGCGGGCCGTCCGCTATCGCTCGAGATTATCGTGACCGGCCCGCGCTATTTCAATTACCGCGACCCCAAATTCTGGGACGCGTACCGCAAGACGCCCGCGTGGGAGTTCGAGCGCTTCGTCGCGCTGGCGGAGAAGGGAAAGCCGCGCGAAGCGCCGCCGAAGCTCACGGGAGCGGAAGCGGCCGCGCGGGAAGTTGAGGACGTCGAAGCTAGCATCCGCTGGACCAAGGCGTTTCTGCAGACGTTGTAGTTTGGCCCGGCGTGCGCCCCCGTAGCGCCGCCTTCCAGGCGGCCATGCCGGCATCCTTGCCGGCATACCCGCGGAAGCGGAGCAAGCTCGCCTTTCCAATCAGACCTCATCGAGAGCTGAGTATTACCGGGGCGACATTTCGAGGATCGCTTGCACCAGGCCGGGTATGGTGAATTCGCGGGCTTCGGCGGTGACCGCGATGCCCAGGCGTCGCGCGGTAGCGCTGGTGATGGGGCCGATGGATGCAACCTGGACCGCTTCGAGCGCGCCGGCGCCGGCCATCGCCACGAAATTCTGCACGGTGGAAGAACTGGTGAAGGTGATCCAATCCGGCTTGCGGGCGAACACGGCCCGCACCCGCTCCGTGGCTGCTTCGGGCACCACGGTGCGATAGGCTTCGACAACGTCCACGCAAGCGCCGCGGCGCGCGAGCTCGGCGGGGACCAGGTCCCGCGCCACGGCGGCGCGCGGCAGCAGGATGCGCTGGCCGGCAAGGTCGTGCGCGGCGAAGGCGGCCAGCAGGCCTTCGGCTACATATTCCTTGCCCATCAGATCGACTTTGAGATGCAGGGCTTCGACGGCGGCGCGGGTGGCCGGGCCGATGGCGCAGATGCGGGCGCGGAGATCGCGCAGGTCGGCGGCGGAGCGGTCCAGGCGATCGAGGAACGAGCGGACGCCGTTGGCGCTGGTGAAGATCAGCCAGTCGTAGGAGGCGAGCTGGGCGATGGCGCGGTCGAGGGGGCCGTAATCGGAGGCCGGGGCGATTTCGATGGTGGGCAGCTCGACCACCTCGGCGCCGAGCGCGGCCAGTTGCGCGGCCAGCGCGCCGGCCTGCTCGCGCGCGCGCGTCACCACGATGCGGCGGCCGAACAGCGGCAGGCGCTCGAACCAATCCAGCTTTTCGCGCAGGCGCACCACCTCGCCGATCACGATGGTGGCGGGCGGCTTCATGCCGCGCGCGGCGATCAGTGCCGGCCAGCGTCCCGAGCGTGCCCACCAGCGTTTCCTGGTCCGGGCGGGTGGCCCAGCGCACGGCCATGGCGGGCGTTTCGGGCGAGCGGCCGCGCGCCATCAGCTCGCGGGCGATGGCGGAGAACTGCGTCAGCCCCATGAAGATCACCAGCGTTTCGGAGTGGCCCACCTTGTCCCAGTCGATGGCCTCCACGGCGTGGCCGGTGACGAAGGTGACGGCGGAGGTGTGGTCGCGATGGGTCAGCGGGTACGCCGGTGTAGGCGGCGATGCCGAGGGGGGTGGTCACGCCGGGAACGACTTCGAACGGGATGCCGGCATCGGCCAGGGCTTCGGCCTCTTCGCCGCCGCGGCCGAAGATGAACGGGTCGCCGCCCTTGAGCCGGACCACGGTGCGGCCGCGGCGCGCGCGCTCGATGAGCATGCGCGCAGATTTCCTCCTGGGATGACGGCGTGGTCGGCCTGTTTTTTGCCGACGTAGATGCGCTCGGCGCGCGCGGGGGCGAGGTCGAGGAGGGCGGCGGGGGCCAGGTGGTCGTAGAGGATGGCGTCGGCCTGCTCCAGGATGCGGCGGCCCTTGAGCGGTGAGCAGCTCCGGATCGCCGGGGCCGGCGCCGATCAGATAGACCTTAGGCATCGTGGGGCAGGTTGGTAACCTGTGGCGGGTTGGCAACCCGCCCCCCGGCCGGCGCCGGTTGCCAGCCGGCGCGCAGGATAACATTCCTACCCCACCGCGACCTTCATGCGGAGTACACCGCCTGCAGAATTTCGCGGGCGCCGCGGGCGAGCAGGTCTTCGCCGAGGGCGCGGCCCAGCGATTCCGCATCCGCCGCCGGGCCGTCGGCGCGGGCGCGAATGAGCTGCGTGCCGTCGGGCGAGGCCACGATGCCGGTCAGTTGCAGCCAGCCGGCGGTAACGGTGGCGTGGGCGCCGATGGGCACCTGGCAGCCGCCGCCCAAGGCGCGCAGCAAGGCGCGTTCGGCGGTGACGGCGGTATGCGTCGCAGGATCGTCGAGCGCGGCGCAGGCATCGTGGCCGGCGCCCTGGGCCGCGTTTCGATGGCCAGCGCGCCCTGGCCGACGGCGGGGCACATGAATTCCGGCGGCAAAATTTCGGCGATGCGATCCGCCCATCCCAGCCGCTTCAGGCCGGCGGCAGCCAGCAGGATGGCGTCGAACTGGCCCTGGTCCAGCTTGCGCAGGCGCGTGTCCACGTTGCCGCGCACGGATTCGATGGTGAGGTCGGGGCGCAGCTGGCGCAATTGCGCGGCGCGGCGGAGGGAGCTGGTGCCGATGCGCGAGCCTTCCGGCAGATCCGCCAGCCGGTTGCCGACCATGGCGTCCCGAGGGTCTTCGCGCTGCGGCACGGCGGCCAGCACCAGGCCGTCCGGCAATTCGGTGGGCAGGTCCTTGAGGCTGTGGACGGCGAGGTCGGCGCGGCCATCGAGCAGGACTTCCTCGATTTCCTTGGTGAACAGGCCCTTGGTGCCCACCTTGGCCAGGGGCACGTCGGTGATTTTGTCGCCGGTGGTTTTGATGATTTCGATGCGGCTTTCGCGCCCGCCCGCGGCCAGTTGCCCCTGAACCCAGTGGGCCTGCCACAAGGCGAGCTGCGAACCGCGCGATGCGATTACGAGCATGAATGAGAACCCGGGAAGGAATAGCCGTGCCAACCGCTCCCTGACGGTCGCGGCTCCGATAGCCGATTCAGAGCCGCGACCGTAAGGGAGCGGTTGCCGACGATTAAGACCATATTTCTAGTCTCGCAGATGAAACGCCTTGCGGATGGCCGCCACCACGTGCGCGCCCTCGGGGTGGCCGGCGTGGTTGCGCAGCTCGGAAATGGGGCCGTGCGCGATTTTGTTGATGATGCCGCGGGTGAGCGCTTCCATGGCCTCCTCCTGCTGCGCGGTGAAGGGGCCGTACTTGCGCCGCGCCTTTTCCATTTCGCCGGCGCGGATCTGTTCCAGCTGCTCCTGCAGGCCGACGATGAGTGGGGGTGACTTCCGCGACTTTGAGCCGCGCCATCATGCGCTCCACCTCTTCGGCCACCACGGCCTCGGCGTGGTCGGCCTCTTTCATGCGCTCGCGCAGGTTGGCGTTGACCACTTCCTGCAGGTCGTCGATATCGTAAAGGAAGACGTTGTCCAGCTCGTTGCACGGAGGGCTCGATATTGCGCGGGACCGCGATATCGATCAGGAACATGGGCTTGTTGCGGCGGGCGGCGATGACGCGCGCCATCTCTTCCTTGTGCAGGATGTAGTGCGGCGCGCCCGAAGAGGCGATCAGGATATCCACCTCCGGCAGCATGCTGACGAAGCGCGTGTATTCGACCGGAGTGCCCTGGAAAAGCTCGGCCATTTCCACGGCGCGTTCATGCGTGCGGTTGGTGACGAAGACGTGGGAGGCGCCGGAGCGGCGCAGGTGGCGCGCGGCCAGCTCCGACATTTTGCCCGCGCCCACGATCATGACGGTGCGGTTCGCGAGCGAGCCGAAGATTTTGCGCGCCAGTTCCACCGCGGCATAGCTGATGGAGACGGCCATCTGGCCGATACCGGTATCGGAGCGGACGCGCTTGGCCACGCTGAAGGCGCGGGTGGTCAGGCCGTCCAGCCAGCCGCAGACCGCGCCGCAATCCTTGGCCGCGGCGTAGGCGGTTTTGAGCTGGCCCAGAATCTGCGGCTCGCCGATCACCATGGAATCCAGGCTGGAGGCCACGCGGAACAGGTGATGGATGGCGTCGCGGCCTTCGTGCCGGTACAAGTGCGGGGCGATGGCAGCGGCGTCGATCGCCTTGCGCTCGGCCAGGAACTGGTCAACCACCGCGCGCGGATCGGCCGAATCGTCGGTGGTGATGGTGATCTCGACGCGGTTGCAGGTGGAGAGGATGAGCGCTTCCACCACGCCCTCGCGCGATTTCAGATCCGCGAGCGATTCGGCGAGCGTCTCCTCGCGGAAGGCCAGGCACTCGCGCACCTCGACGGGCGCGGTCTTGTGGCTCACACCGGTAAGGAGCAGTTTCATGGGTGGATGGCGATGCCGAGCCGGGCGTGCGCGACCCAGGTGAGGGCGGAGAAGCCGAGCACGGTGACGGTCATGAGCGCCGCCTTGCGCCCGCGCCATCCGGCCGTGGTGCGGAGCACCACCAGCAGCATGTAGACGCCCCAGGTGAAAAACGAGATGACGATCTTGGGCTCGGCAATCCAGTCCGATTTCAGGTAGATGGACGCCCAGGTGGTGGCGGCGACCACCGCCAGGGTCATCAGCACGAACCCCACCGCCATGGAGCGCGAAATCAGCTCGTCCAGCGTGCCCAGGGCGGGCAGGCGGTAGTAGAATTTGCTGGGCTTCTTGGTCTTCAGCTCGCGCTCCTGGAAAAGGTAGAGGAGCGAGGCGCCGGCGGTGAGCAGGAGCGCGGCGAAGCCGAGCAGGACCAGGACGATGTGCACGGTGAGCCACGTCTGGCGCAGCACGGGGTTGGCCCACGTGGTGACCGGGTTGCCCAGGGTGGCCACCAGCGACATCACAAACACCAGCGGAAAGACGAACACGCTGAGGCTGGCCATGCGGTAGCGCCAGTGCACGAACAGGTAGAGCACGGCGAAGAGCAAGGCGCACATGGAGAGGGTTTCGTAAACGGTGCCGATGGGGCAGCGGTTGTTGAGCAGGCCCTCTTCGATGATGGAGACGAAATGGAAAACCGAGCCGAGGCTGAAAGCGCCCGAGGGCCACGCGAAAAAGATGCTCGCGGCGGCGTACCAGGGTCAGGATGGCGTGGAGCAGCCCGATGGAATACAAGGCCGCTGCCACGCGCAGCCAGATAACGCTCATTTCAGCCATGCGAATCCGGTAAGTCGAGTCTTAAATGTCTAGTATACCGTGCGGCGCGAGGGAGTTCGAAGGTAAGCCGTGGGGGTGGCGCACGGCTCCGGTGCGGGTATGCCGGCTGGAAGCCGGCGCTACTGCGCCACGCGGGCGATCAGCACTAGGAAGAGGGCCTTGCCGGGACCCTCCAGGCTGCTGCGGCCGATGACGAGCTTCTGGCCTTCCCTGACGTCGACCGTGTCGGTTTGAATAGACGAGATCCCCCTGTACCCGCCCTTCCCATCGGCCGTCTGCGTTATGGCACCCACTTCCACGTGCAGGCGGTCAATCCGTACCATGTTCCCCTCGCCCTCGAGGCTGACACTTTTGACGCTGAACTCAGTGTGCCGGAGGCCTGCCAGTTCTCCGGTGGCCGAGCCGCCCGTTCCAGCCCGCGAGCGCAGCGAGAGCGCGTCCAGCAGCGAATAGCTCTTGAACGGAAATGTCTGCTTCAATGCCGCCACCGTGGTCTGGAGGTCCGGCGGGATGGGGCTGCCCGTGGGAGTGGTTTCATTGCTGCCCACCACGAAATAAACGGTCAGATCCACATCCTTCTGCGCCGCGCCGGGAACGTCCAGTTGCTTGATGGCGTTCTCGGCCGCGTCTACGTTCGACTTCCGGCCGCTCAGCGTAAGCACCATCAGCTTCTGATCCGGCGTGGCGTCCACGCCGAAAGGCCGGACCAGATACATCACTGCATTCGGGTCCGCATACTTCAGATGCACGATGCGCGCGATTCGTTCATTGCCGGTCTCCTGCGCCCACAGCGGCGCCACGGCCAGCGCCAACATCAATAGTGCCCGCTTCATTTCATTCTTCTCCCTTCGTTTCCGCGATCCAATAAATCACTATGTCCGGGTTTCCGGTTTCGATTTTTACCAGGATGGTTTCGGCCTTCCGATGTGGGGCAGGCGATCGTTTTTTGTCGCCTGCCAACCGCACCCGATGTGGCGCAGGCGCGACCGCAGGAAGTCCGTTCCGGAGTTTCGCCTGCCAACCGTTGGCAGACCACGAAAGACGATGGTCTGCCCCACCGGACGGCGGCTGGTTGGAAGGCGAAACCGCCTGCCCCACATCCGGAGTTCGCCCCGGCCGACGTAATCCGATGCCGGCCGCCAGCAGCACCACCGCCGCCGCCGCATACACCCAGGCCCGCTTCCACCATGGCCGCGCCAACCGTGCCAGCACCCGCGCCCGTACCGCCGTGAAGGCCGCCGCGGGAATCTCCTCCGCGTGCGCGCCGCGCAGCAGGTCGAGCGATTCCCGCAGCCCCGCCGCGAACTCCCGGCACTCCGCGCATTCCTGCAGATGCCGCTCGACAGCCTGATCGTCCAGGTCGCCTCCCGCCCGGAGCGCGATCCGCTCTTCCCATTCCCTGCACCTCATGTCCGCCTCCGGAAATAACGCTCCAGAAAATCCTTCACCTTCACCCGCGCCTTGGAGATTTGCGAACGGACCGTGGCCTCGCTCGATCCCAGAGCGCGCGCCACCTCGTCCGTGGATAAGCCTTCCAGGTCGCGGAGCACCAGCGCGGCGCGCTCCTTTTCCGGCAGCATGCGCAGGCTCAGTGCCAGCGCGCGCCGTCGCTCCTCCTCGATTGCCCGCTGCTGCGGGTCGGCCTGGTCCGCCTCCGGCTCGATTTCGTCCGCGACCGCCGGCTTCTTCCGGCGCAGATCGCGGCAGACGTTGACCGTCACCCGGTACAGCCATGGCGCCAGGTCGCCGCGGTCCTCCAGCCTGGCCAGGTTGCGGTAGAGCTTGAGGAAAACCTCCTGCGAGGCGTCCTGCGCATCTTCCAGGTTGCCGGTGAGGCGCAGCGCGGTGGCCAGCACCAGGCGTTCATGGCGGCGCATCACGGCGTCGAAGGCCGCCAGATCGCCCTGCCTGGCCGATTCTGTTACGCGGTCCCGGTCCGCCGCCATCGCCGTGAAAGCCAGAACGCTCATCTCCTACCAGATAGAACTGGCGGAGGCGGGAAAACGTGTATGGGAATTTTGAGGATGGCAACGGCGCCGCGGGGCATGCCCCGGGCATGCCCGGCCCTAAAGAGACGTTTCTAGCGTACGGCGGCGGTCTGGCGGCCCTCATCCAGGGGGTTGGGCAGGTGCTGCTGGGCGTAGTAGCCGGGGTGCACGCGCTCCACGATCTGCGCCACCGGGCGGTCCAGGATGCGGAAATAGGGCTGCGGGTTCAGGCCGATCCAGAAGGCCCAGACCACCAGCGGCGCGAAGACGGCGATTTCGCGCCAGGAAAGATCCTTCAGCAGGCGGTTCTTCTCCTTGACCTCGCCCAGCATGGTGCGCTGGAACAGCCAGAGCAGATAGGCCGCGCCGAGCGCGATTCCCACCGCCGCCCAGAAGGCCCAGACGTGCGACATCTGGAACGCGCCGCCCAGAATGGTGATTTCGCCGATGAAGCCGTTGAGCGGCGGCATCCCCATGGAGCTGAGCGCGGCCAAGCCGAAGACCAGGGTGAAGATGGGCATCACCTTGCAGCAGGCCCGCCGTATTCGGAGATCTCGCGCGTGTGGCGGCGCTCGTAGACGACGCCGACGATCAGGAAGAGCATGCCGGTGGAGATGCCGTGGTTGATCTGCTGGATGATGGATCCGGAGATGCCCGCGGGGTTCAGCGCGAAGATGCCGAGCGTGCAGAAGCCCAGGTGGCTGACCGAGGAGTACGCCACCAGCTTCTTCCAATCCTTCTGCATCAGCGACGCCAGCGCGCCGTACACGATGCCGATGATGGAGAGCACCGCGACGATGGTGACGACTGGTCGGGATTCTTGGCGGCATCGGGCAGCAGCGGCAGGGAGAAGCGCAGGAAACCGTATGTCCCCATCTTCAGCAGGACGCTGGCCAGCACCACGGAGCCGGCGGTGGGCGCTTCGGTGTGCGCGTCGGGCAGCCAGGTGTGGAACGGGAACATCGGCACTTTCACGGCGAAGCCCACGAAGAACGCCCAGAAGACCCACCACTGCACGCCGTCGCGGAAGCTGCGTGCGCATCAGGTCGGCGATATCGAAGCTGTAGCGTCTGGAACTGCGCGTAGTGCTGGAAGTAAAGCGTCAGAATGCCGAGGAACATCAGCACGCGAGCCGATCAGCGTGTAAATCATGAACTTGATGGCGGCATACACTGCGCCGCTGGCCGCCCCAGATGGCGATGATGAAATACATGGGCACCAGCACGGTTTCCCAGAAAACGAAAAACAGCAGGAAATCGAGCGACATGAAGACGCCCAGCATGGCGGTCTGCAGCAGCAGGAAGAAGGCGTAGTATTCCTTGAGCCGGTCGTGGATGGCGTTCCAACTGGAAAGGATGGCGATGAAGCCGATCAGCGTGGTCAGCATGACCAGCAGCAGGCCGAGGCCGTCGATGCCCAGGTGGTAGCTGGCGCCGAGGGAGGGGATCCAGGCGGCTTTTTCCACGAACTGAAAGTCCTTGCGCGCGGTCGAAATTGAAGACCAGCGGCAGCGAAACCAGGAAGCCCACGAAGGACGACCACGTTGGCCCAGAGCTTGATGGCGCGCGCATTCGACGACGGGAATGAAGAGCAGCACCACCAGCCCGGCCAGCGGCGTAAATAGGACAATCGAAAGGATGTGGTCCATAGGGGCTACTTTGTGGACTAGCCCCTCATGGTATCAAAATTCAGGAGAAAGGAGTCAGAATTTCGGAGTCGGCAGGCAGGAGGAGGGATTCCCGGTTTACCAGTTAACGACGATGACGGTCCAGACCTCGCCGTTGGCGGCTTGTATTTCCTGCCAGCCGCTATGGCTGCGGGATTCCAGGGCGGCGGCGATGGCGTCGGTGAAAGTGAGGCCGCCGTGCAGATCGCCGATAACGGACCCTTCCGGCAGCGCGCGAGCCTCGCTCAGGCTTTCAATCCGGGTGACGATGGTCGACACGTCGATGGCCAAGCCGCACGCCGGACGCTCTTCGCCGAAACCGGTCCAATCTGCGCGTAGGGAATCCATACCTATATTGTCCGTGTTCCGGCGCGCTAATGGAAGTCTCTCCAGCTTTGTACCGTACGATAGTGCGCGTGGGTCCGCCAAGTGCATTGGTATCAGTGCCATGGGACTCATATCGGGGTTTGTTATTTTGGGTATCAGCAGCGCTTTGGTGGTGGGGGCGGCGGTGGAGCGGCCGGAGCAGGCGTCCTGGACCGTACTGGATACGGCGGGGAAATGCAGCTACACCGAAACGCGTCTGCAAACGGTGGCGGCACTGGAAACCCTGGGCGGGGAAAACCAGCAGGCGGTGGAGCGGCTCCTGGTCTTTCTCAAGAAGGACAAGGACGCGCGCGTGCGCAAGGCAGCGGCGCTGGCTTTGGGCCGGATGAAAGTCCAGCAGGCGATTCCGGACCTGAAGTCGGCGTTGAAGGACACCGACGAAGTGGCATTCGGGGCCGCGCAGGCGCTCATGAACCTGGGGGACCCGGCGGGACGGCAGATGCTTGTCGCGGTGCTGGACGGCCAGAAGTCGGATTCGCCGGGGATCATGACCAATGCCCACCGGGAGGCGGAGAGGCGGATTCACCATCCGGCGGGGACGGCGCTGTTCGGCGTGGAAGGCGCCGCGGGACCTTTCATCGGCCCCGGATACATGGGGATCCAAGCCCTCACCGACACCAACGGTCTGCGCGGAAAATCGGACCCCGGAAGAATTGCCGCCATCAACTGCCTGGCGAAGGATCCGGATGCGTACGCGGTCACGCTGCTCGAATGGGCCCTGAATAACAGCAGCCCACTGGTGCGGACGGAAGCTGCCAAAGACTTGGGAGAAAGGGGAAATGCGGGCAGCGTCGCCAAACTGCAGCCGCTGCTCAAAGACAGCCATGGCGACGTGCGCACCATGGCGGCGGCCTCGATTATCCGGCTGACCACGCGGCCGGCGGAGGAGCTGTGGCTGGAGGCTCCGGCTCCCGCCGATGCAGCCGGCGCCAGGCGGCAGTAGCGGATTCCGTGCGATCCGACCCGTCGGCCTCCCATCTGCAAAGGTATTGGTGTCATGAAACCCGTAATTGTTCTTGCGATATTCACTGCCGGGGTCAGCCTGAGGGTAGCGCCGGCGGCGGGGCTGGAGCAGTCGTCGTGGACGGTCTTGGACACAGCGGCAAACTCCCATGAAGTCCATGAGCGGCTGCAGGCGGTAGCGGCACTGGGAAGCATGGGCGCGGGAAACCAGCGAGCGGTGAACCGCATGGTCGTTTTTCTCAGAACTGACAAGAGCGCCCGCGTGCGCAAAGCCGCGGCATTGGGTCTGGGCGACATGAAAGCGCAGCAGGCCATTCCCGCGCTCAGGGCGGCGTTAAAGGATAAAGAAGACGAGGTGGCCTTCGCCGCGGCTCAATCGCTGGTCAGTCTGGGCGATCCGACGGGCCAGGCGATGGTGGTGGCGGTGATGTCCGGACAGCGGTCAGGTGGGCCGGGCTTCGTGGTCAACGCCAGGCGGGAAGCCGCCCGGCGCATAAACCACCCGCAAACCATGGCTTTTGCGGCCGCGGCAGGCGCCGCCGGAGCGGCGTTTCCTCCGGCGTTACCGGGGATCGCGGTGATAAGCTACGCTGGCCGCTTCAACGGGAATCGTGACCCCGGGGACGTAGCCGCGGTCGATAGCATCGCCGACGATCCGAATCCCTACAATGTCGGGTTGCTGGAACGGGCGCTTGGCAGTGACCGCCCCGGAGTGCGCGCCGAGGCCGCCAAAAGCCTGGGGGAACGCGGCAATTCCGCAACCATCCCCCGGCTGGTACCGCTGCTGAAGGACAGTCACCTCAATGTCCGAACCATGGCCGCCGCCTCCATCGTCCGCCTGAGCCATCCCGCCGAACAGCCGGCCCTGGCGGGGAGGATGCCCGCTCCTTCCGCTCCCGCCGCGGCGGCCGTCGCCCAGCGGTAGCAAGGGAAGCGCGGCTCAGCCGCTCGCTTACGCCCGCGGCTCCGATCGGCCCGTGCGCAGGCGAGCGGTTGCGGGGGCCGCGTGCCAAAGGGACTGTGCGGGACTGAGCTACCCTGCCATCTGACGCTTGCGCCACATTTGCGGATTTGTGCGGGCCGTTCTGCGTGCTACCATGCAAAAGGACTTCGTCGCGGTTCCAAATCTTGTCCCTTCCCGAAGTTCGCAACCATTGATCGATGAATCTACGCTCTCTGTTCAGCCTGTTTTCCTCGGACCTTGCGATTGACCTGGGAACGGCCAATACATTGGTCTACGCCAAGGGCAAAGGCATCGTCGTCAACGAGCCTTCCATAGTCGCCATCAACAAGAACACCGGTGAAGTCGAGGCGGTGGGCAAGGAAGCCAAGGAGATGCTCGGGCGCACGCCGGGCAACATTGTCGCCATCAAGCCCATGAAGGATGGCGTCATCGCCGATTTCAAAGTGACCGAGCGCATGCTGAATTACTTTATTCAGAAGGCGCACGGGCGCAAAATGCTGGTGCACCCGCGGATCGTGATCGGGGTGCCGAGCGAAATTACCCAGGTGGAAAAGCGCGCCGTGATGGATTCGGCGTACCGCGCCAAGGCCAGCGAGGTGCACCTGGTGGAGCAGGCGATGGTGGCGGCCATCGGCGCCGGCCTTCCCATCACCGAGCCCTCCGGCAACATGGTGGTGGATATCGGGGGCGGCACCACGGACGTGGCGGTGATCTCGCTTTCGGGCATCGTGTATTCGCGCTCGGTGCGCGTGGCGGGCAACGAGATGGACGATGCCGTCATGCAATACCTGAAGCGCAAGTACAACCTGCTCATCGGGGAACGCACGGCGGAATCGATCAAGATCGAGATCGGCTCGGCCTACCCGCTGGATAAGCCTCTGAAGATGGAGATCAAGGGGCGCAACCTGATTGAAGGGGTGCCGCGCACCATCGCCATCGACGACGCCGAGATTCGCGAATCGCTGGGGGAGTGCGTGGCCACCATCGTGAATGCGATTCGGGTGGCGCTCGAACGCACACCGCCGGAGCTGAGCGCCGACATCAGCGACCGCGGCATCGTGCTGACCGGCGGCGGGGCGCTGCTCAAGAATTTGGATAAACGCATCCGCGAGGAAACCGGGCTGCCCGTCTCCATCGCCGACGACCCGCTGGCGTCCGTGGTACTGGGCACCGGCCGCATGCTCAGCGATTTCCGGCTCCTGCGCAAGATTTCGATAGACTAAAAGTAGGGGCCGGATACATCCGGCCTGGCCTCATAATAGAGGTGTGGCCGGGCCCGATGGATCCGGCCGCTACGGGCCAAGCATGGAATCGTTTCTCAATCGCTACCGCAATATTACGGTGCTGCTGCTGGTGTTGTTCGCGCAGCTGGTGCTGCTGGCGGTACAGGTAAAAAACGCCCAGGACGTGCGCATGATCCGGGTGTGGGCGGTGAGCGCGGTCACACCGGCGGCGCGGGTGATGGAGTGGTTCCGCGGGGGCAGCATCGGCTTCGTGCGCAATTACATCCTGATGCACGACGCCAGCGAGGACAACCGGCGGCTGCGCGACGAGCTGGGGCGGCTGCGCCTCGAGAACAATTTTCTGCAAAACCAGCTGGCCACCGCGGAGCGCGCCAAGGCTCTGCAGATGTTCGAGGCGCGAACGCCCTCGAAAATGCTGGCGGCCAGCGTGATCGGGACGGGCGCGGGGGCGAACTCGAAAGTGGTGTTCATCAGCCGGGGGTCGGCCGAGGGCGTGATGCGCGGCATGGCGGTGGTGACGCCCGACGGGATTGTGGGCGAGGTGATGGCGGCATATCCCACGGCTTCCGAAGTGCTGCTGGTCACCGATCCGGATTTTGCCGCCGGCGTGATCGGACAGAAGAGCCAGGTGCGCGGCACGCTGAAAGGCCAGGGGACCCCGATGTGCAAGGTGGACTACGTGTCTCCGGGCGAGAAAGTGCCGGCCGGCGAGATGTTTTACACGTCGGGCGACGACCGGATTTTTCCGCGCGGCTTCACGGTCGGAGTGGCGCGGGACGTGCATCCGGGACAGCCGTTCCAGGAAATTCTGGTGGAGCCGGCGGGATTGCAACACGGGCTGGAGGACGTGCTGATCATTCTGGACCCGGTGCATCAGGATATTCCGGCGGCGCCGCCGGCGAATCAGCCGGTTTTCCTGGGTCCCGCTCCGCCGGCGAGCCAGGCGCAGGCGGCGCCGGCGCCGGGAACGCCGGGAGCGCCGGTGGGCACGGAGGCGGATAAGCTGCGCCAGATCTACCAATCGGTGGGCGCGGCGGAGAACCACAATTTCGGCTCGGGACCGCCCGGCACCAAGCCGCCCGATTTTACGAAGCTTCCGTCCAGCCCTCTGCCGCCGCCGGCAGCCGCGGCGCCCGGCGCCACGTCTCCTAAACCCGCGGGCGGCGGCAAACCGGACGCCAAGAAGACCGGGGAGCCGCGTCCGGCGACGGCGGCCAAACCCGCCATTCCCAAACCGGGGGACGCAGCTCAGAAACAGCCGGCGGACGCGACGAAGAAAGCGGCGCCGGAAGGGACGCGGAACGCGGGGGAGGCGGCGAAGACTCCCGAGCCGCGCCCGGCGGCCGTCAAGCCGCCCGCCAAGCAAGCTGCTCCGGCCGTCACCCCGCAACAATGAGCTATTCCTCCAGCAGTCGCATCCTGCTCAGCAGCCAGCGCGAAAGCCGCATCTCGCGCTTCCGCGCCTGGGTGCTGGTGGTGGTTCCGCTGCTGGCAATCCTGTTCCAGATTTACGTCCCGCTGTTCTTCCCGTTTGCGCACTTCATCGATATGCCGCTGCTGGTGGTGGTGTACTTCGCGCTCATGAAGCGCAGCCAGATCAGCGGTCTGATGGTAGGGGCGTTTGTGGGGCTGGCGCAGGATTCGCTGTCCAAGACCCCGCTCGGGATCTTCGGGATTGTGGACACGCTGGTGGGCTATTTCGCAGCTTCGGTCGGCCTACGGCTGGACGTGGACCACGCGTTTATCCGGCTGCTGCTGGCGTTTTTCTTTTACATTTTCCACGAGGTGATGTACTGGGTGCTGGCGCGCGCGCTGCTGGGCCAGATGCTGGCGCTCGATGCGCAGCGGATTCTGATTCAGGGGCTGCTGAACGCGGCGGTCGGGATCTCGCTGTATCACTTTTTGGATAGGCTGCGGGAGACGGCGTAGAGTCAAACCCGCAGCCCTCCGTTCAACGCGGAGACGCGGAGGACGCGGAGAACTCGCGGAGGAAGGGCGAACAATGAAATTTCTCCGGCCCGCGGAGGGCTCTTTTGGGAGCGTCCTCCGCGATACCTCTGCATTCTCCGCGACTCCGCGTTGAATAAAGAACCTCGGAGGCCCTACTTCGCCACCACTTTATCCGTCGCCACGTTGGCGTAATCGTCTTCCACGCGGACGGCGATGGTGTGCTCGCCGGGAGTGGCGTCGATGGTGAGGTCGTAATCGAGGGCGGGCGAATCGGACAGCCGGGTGACCGGGGCCACCACCAACCAGTCGCCGCCGTCCAGCGAATACTCGGCTTTGGTGATGTTGTTGAGGGCGTCGGCGGCGTGCCAGCGCACCTGGATTTTGCTGCCATTGCGGGTGGCGGCGAGGCCGGTGATGGCGGGCGGCGTATTGTCGATGAGGAAGGGCTCGCTTTCGGCGCTGGCGGCCAGGGCTTCGCCGGGAGGATTGCCGGGAGAATCCGAAGCGGTCACGCGCAGGCGGTATTCGCCGTCGGGAAAGGCGGTGGAGTCGAAGGAGAAATATTTATCCGTGATCTTATCCTTGAGCGGCTTCCAGGCGGTTTCGTTGACGCCGCGGATCTCGACGTTATAGACCAGCGAATCGCCGTTGGGGTCGGAGGCCAGCCAACGCGCGCCCAGGTAACCCTTGGCGTACTGCATGGCGGGGGTGAGGGTGGTTCCGGTGTCCGCGGAAAATGAAAGCGCGGGCGAGGGCGCCGCCGTACGGCTCAATGCCGGCAGGCTCAGGCTGGAGGGCGTGGCCGGGGCCAGGGCAGTGGAAGACGGAGGGAACTTGTAATTGGCCGGGGTGGTCTCCACCAGGTCGATGCGGGGCTCCACGTTCTTGGGCAGGTAGGCGACATCCACAGACTCCAGTTCCGGGGAGCGGCCGTCGGTGGAGGCGGCGAGGGTGGCGCGCCACTGGATGAAGCGTGCGGGCGGAGAGGCGATGCGGCCGCCCTTGGGGGAAGTGACGGGGGCGGACCAGGCGCTCCAGTTCTTTTGCGGCTGGTCGAGGTTGCCGGTGCGGGTCTCGATGGAAACGGCGCCGCCGTCCAGGTTGGCTTCGAAGCTCAGCCGGCCCCAGAGAGTGTAGAGAGAGGCGTCGAAGACGTCGCTTTCCACGGTGCCGCGGTCTTCGAGCCCGGGCCCGATGTCATACACCGTTCCCACGTTGCCGGTGGCGGCATAGAGATGGCCGTCCGGGCCGGGCTGGAAAGCGGTGATCTGCGCCGCGGGCATGGTGAGGAGCAGGGTGTAGAGCGAGGGCGATTCCACGCGATAGATGTTGCCCTTATTGCCCGTGGCCAGGAGGATGCGTCCCTGATGGTCGAAGGCGATGGCGTAGACCACATCCTGGGCGCCGCTCCAGACGCGGCGCGGGTTGCCGTTGGGCTCGATGCGGTAGACTTCCGAGCCGCCGGTAACGGCGGAGGCGCCGAGCGAAGCCGGAACCGAAGGGGGCGCGATGCGCGCGGCCTGTGCGGAAGGGGCGCCGGGGGCGTTCACGCTGACGCTGATGGGCGCGGGTGCGACCGGCGCGGGTGCGGAGAGGGGAGAAGCCTGGCGGCCGCCCACCGCGGCGGCGTAAATGGAACCATCGGCGGCCACGGCTACCGAGGTAACTTCCGGCTTGGGCATCTGGTAGAGCACGAAGCCCGAGCCATCGGGCGCCACGCGCAGCACCAGGCCGCCGGGATCGGTGCCGACGATCAGGTTGTCCCGCGCATCGATGGCCATGGAGCGGACGTGGGTTTCGTCGGTCTTGAAGAAGACCTTGCCTTTGCCGTCCGGGGCGACGCGGTCGATTTCGCCTTCGTCGCCGGTGCCGATGAAGAGATTGCCGTGGCTGTCGAAGGCCATCGCCCAGATGTATTTCGCCTTGGGATCATAGAACATCTCCGGCTTGCCGCCGGCGCCGACGCGGTAGACTTTGCCGTCCGGGCGAGGTAGCGGCGTAGACGCGGTCATTGGAATCGACGGCGATGGCGTGGATTTCCTCGCCGCCGAGGTCGGCCAGCAGTTTCGATTTGCCGTCCGGCGCGATGCGGTAGAGTTTGGCGGTGGTGCCGCCGCCGGTATAGAGATTGCCCTTGGAATCGCGGGCCAGCGCCCAGAGATAGGCGGATCCGGTATCGAACATCTGGTGGGAGCGCGGAGCCAGGGTGAGCAGACCGTCGCTGCGCAGCGACAGGTCCTTGACCACGCCTTTTTGGAAATCCGCAAAATCCCCTTGCGTCCAGGTATGGGTCTCGCCCGCTAGCAGGGCAGTGGCCGCCACGAGCGGCAGCGCGAAATGTTTCAGCATTGGTTTCGTTTCTTCAATCGGTGCGGGCCGGGATGCCCCGTCCCCTACTTCACGTGGATGCGCAGCGAATAGCTCCCCGTCACCACGTAGTCGAACGGCAGCGACATCTGTTGGGAGGCCGTTTCCGGCGACGTGAACATGGACCGGGTGGGCGCGCGCCCCGCCTGCATGACGTTGAGGATGGAGGAAGGCAGCGCGGGCAGCGTCTTGTCGTCGTAATACGCGGTGGGACTGGATTGCACGAGCGAGACGTAGAGCTTGTTGTTGGTGCGCTCCTGGTTGAGCAGGGAAACCGTCTCCGGCAGGTCCAGGAAGTGGTCCATCATGCCCGCCATGTTCTGCATGCGGTTCACCGTATCGGCGTCGCTGAGCACGATGCGGTGGTCGCCGGTGGCGAGGCCGGCGGGAATCTTGACGGTGAGCTTGCGCTCGATGGGCTGGCCGCGGTAGGGGCGGAGGAGTACGGTCACGGGCACATCGTCGCCCGGCCGCACTTCCGGATTGGCTACCCAGGCATTCTCGATGGTGGCGACGCGGCGCTCCGGCAGCAGGTCCACCGTCACGTCGACACGCGACAGGTCCGGCGTCTTCACGTTGTTCATGTACAGGCGGTTGAATTTGTCGCCCCACCAGCCGGCCAGCATCATGGGCGCGGGCATGGGGCTGTCGCCGGAGGTCTGCATGGTGGACAGATCGATATTGGGCTGCCCGCTCAACTGCACCTTGCCGCTCAGCTTGTAAGTGGCCTCGTCGGTGAATTCGTTCAGCTCCGAGATGGAGTTATACAACGTCATCATCATCAGGTATGGGGTCCACTTCTGGTGGACGAAAACGTTGAAGTGGAAATCGCGCTCGTTGCGCACCTTCTCTGTGGGGTCGAGCGAGCGCACGCGCACAGTCACCGGAACCATGTCCGCTTGGGCGCCGAGCACCCCCATGATGCCGCTATGGCGATCCTGGTGGAGCGCGCCCACCACGTCCGTGGCATTGGCCATTTTGTTGGGCTGAAAGGCGGATGCGAGGGTCATCACCACTTCGCCCTTGCTCATCGGCATGTCCACCGGCCCCAGGTTGAAGAAGGGGTGGCCGAAAGCCAGTACGCGCTTGCCATCGTTATACGTAACGGTGCCGACCCCGGTGATGCTGACGTCGCCATCCACCAGCACGCCGGCAATGGTATCGCCCGGATTCAGGGCATGCTCCCAACCGGGAGCGGGCTTGGCGCCGTGCAATGTGCTGCCCGCCGCTCCGCCCTGCGAAACGGCGATGCCGAGCTGTTGAAACATGGGGCCGAAATCCTGGAGGGTGCTGTCTTTGAAGCCGGAAAAGACCAGCGGCGATTCGATCGGGACCATTTGCTGGATGGGCGGAAGGGCGCCCCTGGCGCCGGCCGAAACAGCCTCGGCCAGCATCTGGCTGGGAAGCGAAACCTGGCCTTCGCCGGGCGGCACGCCGTGCTCCGCGGAAGCCAGTTTGTCGGGCGTCCGGGCGTTTTCGGGGTGGGACTTATCGAAATTGTTGATTTCGAGCATCAGCTCGATTGGGGTGATGCCGCAGATGGCGTCCGGCGAGAACACGCTCAGGCGCAGGGCTACCGCTCCCACCAGCTTGCCGTCAATGTAAACCGGGCTGCCGCTCATGCCGCCGGCGACGTTGGTGCGGATGGCCTTGCCCAGCATCTTGGCGACGATGATGTCCTGGTTGGGTCCCCACACATTTTTCAGGCGGCCGATGATCTCGATGGGGATGGGTTCCGGCTCGGTGCCTTGGAGAACCGTCCAGGCAGTCCCCTTCATGCCGGGCTTCACTTCATTCAGCCGCATGATTTCGACCTTGCCTGCCTTGGGACGGGAAAGATTGGCGTCTGCCGCCGCGTACACAGATAACGCGGGAACCGCGAGCCCAAACAGGACCGCGGCATTTCGTAAGGTCATTGAGTCTACAGCTCCAGTTCCCTCCATTGTACTATGGGGCGCTGGAACCACTCCGGCCGATTAGACCCGAATTCACGCAAGCGTGCCGAACTTCGCGGGAGGGGCCGGCTCGAACGCCGGAGCCGAGGGATTGCCGATCGACGTCGGCGCTGCGGAACTCGTGCCGGCTTACGCGAACGGCGGCGCGGGAGCCCTTGGCGCGGACGATGCGCCCCGAGACTACCAGCTGCATGGGCGCGACACCGTGGAGCAAAGCGGGCCAGGCGATCGAGATTTCCACGCCTGCCCCGGCGGGGAGCTGCACGCCCGGCGTCGAACAGAATGCCGCCGCTCGACAGATCCACGGTGCGGCCGATGCCGGATTCGAACACCCTGCCGCGGCGAACCACATTCCACCTCAGATCCAGACCGAGGCGGTACCGCCAGTCGCCCCGGCGCTCGCCGTTAATCCGCTGGATGGAGAGATCCTCTTCAAGCCTTGCCATATTTAGGGTTGCAGACACCATTATGAGGCACTTTGGCGCGCGCGCAAGCGCCGATATCGGTACCAGCTGGTACCGGTCCCGCGATAACGTCCGGGGATTGGGGGCTTGCTATGCTCAATGGGATGGGAGCCGAGGAGAGTTGAAAGCACTTCTGATGTTCGCCGTTTTGCTGTCGGCAGCGGTGGGCGCGCCGGCACCGGGCGGGGCCGATTTCGGGAAGCAGGTGACGGAGTTCACCCTCGCCAACGGCCTGCACTGGATCGTCCTCGAGCGGCACGAGACGCCGCTGGTTTCTTTCCATATTTATGTAAGGGCGGGAGCGGCCGACATACCCGGCGGCCAAAGCGGATTGGCGCGGCTGATGGAACGGGAGGCCGGGGACGGCACCGAGACCGTCGGGAGCCGGGATGCGGCGGCCGAAAAAAAGGCGGCGGCTGCGCTCGAAGAGGCGTACGCCCGCCTGGAGACGGAGCGGAACAAGGGTCCCAAGGCGAACGATGGCACGGTGATCTCGCTCCAGATGGAGTACCGGCTGGCGCTCGACCGGGTGCAATCGTACGGCAATCCGCTGGAGTATTCGCGGAAATTGCTGGGGGAAGGGGCGACCGGCCTGGCGGCCACCGCCGGGGCGGACGCCATGGAATACGCGTGCACCCTACCCTCGAATCGGGTGGAGCTCTGGTTTTCCCTGGAATCGCAGCGGCTGGCGCATCCGGTATTTCGCGGCTTCTACCCCGAGCGCGACCGGCTGGCGGACGAACTGCGGAGCCCGGCGAGGGGCAAAGAGGAAAGCCGGCTGATGGAGGAACTGGCGGCGGCGGCTTTCACCGCCCATCCTTACCGGAACCCGTTGAACGGATGGCCGGGCGATGTGGACCACCTGCGGCCGGCGGACGCCAGCGCATTCGTGGCCCGATATTTCGTGCCCGGCAACATCACCATCGCGCTGGCGGGAGACGTGAATCCGGCGGACGCGCGGCGGCTGGCGGAGAAGTATTTCGGTACCATGGCGGGCCGCGCCATGCCCGCGCCGGTGCCCACGGAGGAGCCGGCGCAGACCGGGCCGAGAACCGTGATCGCCTCCGGCGCGTCTACCCCAATGGTGGCCATCGGCTACAAGCGGCCGGATCAGCTGGACCGCGACGACGCGGTGTTCGAACTGATCCAGGTGATGCTGGCGTCGGGGCCGGACAGCTGGCTGGGGAAGGAATTGAGACAGGAAAAGAGGCTCATCATGTCGGCGCGGGTGCAAGCCACGTTTCCGGGGGGACGTTACCCGCACCTGTTCGCCCTGGTGCTGGTGCCGGCGGCGGGCCGCACGCTGGACGAGGTGGAAGCGGCCTGGGCGGCGGTGCTGCGAAGCCTGCAGGGCCGGCCGGTGGATGAGGCGGTGCTGGTGCGCGCCAAAGCGCAGGCCCGCACGGACGTGTTGCAGCGCATGGAGGACAACGCCGGAGCGGCCGGGATCCTGGCCTCGACATCGGCCAACTACGGCGACTGGCAGGCGGTATTCCGGGAGCTGGATGCACTGAACGCGGCCACCGCCCTGGACGTCGAGCGGGTGGCGGTGAAATACCTGGTGGCGGCGCACCGAACCATGGCATATTCGGGGCTGACCGGGCCGGGAACGCCGGTGCCGCAGCCGGGAACGCAGAAATGATCGGGCGGTGGGGAGCGCTAGCCTTGTTGGCATGCGCCCTGCCGCTCTACGCGTGGCAGGCGAAAACGGAAGAAGCAAAAGCCGGGGAAGCGGGGAAGGCGGCGGCGGTTCCGCATCCGGCCGTGCCGCCGCTGGCCGCCATCGAGAGCGCGCCGCTGAAGGCCATCCGCCTGGCCAACGGCATGCGAATCTACCTGGTTGAGGATCACGAGCTGCCGGTGGTGTTCGGCGCCGCCATCTGGCGCGGGGGGAGCGCGCTCGATCCGGCGGATGAGCCCGGCCTGGCCCGGCTGACCGCCACGGTGCTGCGGACGGGCGGCTCGCGGCAGCAGACCGGCGGCGAAATCGACGCGGCGCTGGACAATATGGGCGCGCGCATCACCACCGCCGTCACCCCCGCCACGGCCGGCCTTCGCTTTTCCGCGCTGCGGGAAAACGCGGTGGATGTGTTGCGGGTGGTGCGTGACCTGCTGGCCACGCCGGGCTTCCGCCTGGAGAAGATCGAACTGGCGAAGGCGCAGATGACGGCGGGGCTGCGGCGCCATGAAAACGTCCTGGCCGAGGCGCGGCAGCAGATGTCGGCGGAGCTTTATGGCAGGCAAACGCCGTACGGGAGGCAGGAGAACCAGGCCGGCATCGGCCGCATCCGCGCCGCCGACGTGCGCGGATTCTACGCGCGCTCGTGCGTTCCGGGCGGGCTGGCGCTGGCGGTGGAGGGAGATTTCGACGCGGCCGCTTTGCGAGCGGAGATCGAAAAGCTGTTCGCGGGCTGGACCGGGGCGGAGGCGGCGGAGCTGCCGCCGGCGAAACGCGCGGTTACGGCCGGCATCTACGTGGCGGCGGGCAGGGACCTGTCGCGCACGGCTTTCGCCATGGGCCAATTGGGCGGCACGTGGCGCGATCCGGATTCCGCCGTCTGGGCGGTGTTGATGAACCTTCTGGGCGGGCGGAACAGCAGGCTGCGCGAGCGCGTGCCTTCGACGGCGGTGAACCCGGCGGACATCGGCGCCTCCTGGGAGCCGGGATTCGGGTACGCGGGGACGGCGGAGATCGCGGGCGAGACCGCATCCTTCAATTTCCCGCACATGATCGAGCTGGTGCGTGCGGAAATGGAGCGGCTGCGCGGCGCGGAGGTGAGCGAGGAAGAGCTGCGCGCGGCCAAGGACGCGGCGCTCGAAACGCTGGCGCTGGCCGGCGATTCGAAATTCAAGCGCCTGGCGCGGGATCTGGATTTCGAATTCCAGGGGTATCCGGCCGGGTTTGTGGGGCAATATCAAAAGGCCATTGCCGCGGTTACGCGCGTGGAGGTACACCGCGTGGCGAAAGAGCGGCTGGAATGGGGCCGCTTCACGGTGGTGGCGATCGGGGACCCGGAGGCTTTGGGCCGCCAACTGGCGGGCACGGGACGGCCGGTGATGGCGCTGGCGATGGCGGCGCCGGAGAATGGCGCGCCGCCGGCCGGGGATGCGGAAGCGGCCGGACGGCTGCTGCGGAAGGCCCTTGCCGCCAGCGGCGGCATGGAGAAGTGGACGGCGCTGCGGGACGCGATGCGAACCGTGAGCTGGGAATATTCGGTGCAGGCGGGCGGCGGCCTGTCGCTCCAGACCGACCGCTGGGTCGCGCCTGCGTTTTTGCGGCAGGACATCCAGGGGCAGCAGAGGCTATCTGCTTATACCGACGGCAAGTCCGGCTGGATTTCGAACGGACGGGGAAGCGCGGCCCTGAGCGGCGTGAATTTCGAGCGCATGCGGGAGGACCTTTTCCGGTTATATCCGCGGCTGCTGCTCAGCGGCGGCATGGAGGGCAGGACGGTCTATGCGGTGGATGACCAGGCGATCGAAATCCGGGAGGGCGGGCTGGCGGTCCAGGTGATTTTCGATGCCGGGACCGGGCTGCCCGCCAAGGTTTTGTACGAAGGAAAAACCGCGGCCGGCCTGCCTGTGGCGATGGAAGAGGACCTGCTGGATTTCCACGAGGTGGCGGGTTTGAAGCTGCCATTCCTCGTAAGATTATTGGAGAATGGGCAAGTAGCGGCAGTTATGACGACTCAGGAGTGGAAGATTAACCAGGGCTTGCAACTGGTGGATTTATTGAGGCGGCAATGAAGGGAGTATCGGGCAGTTGCATCGCCGCGTTTCTGCTTTGCTGTGCGCTGGCGCACGGAGCGGAAACGGCGCAGGAGCGCGGTAAACGGGTGGTCCACGAGGCGCTCCAGGCGCTGGGCGGCGACGCCTTCCTGCACATGCAGGACCGCGTGGAGTCGGGGCGCGCTTATTCGTTCTACCGGGGCCAGATCTCCGGGCTTTCCGTGGCGCATGTCTACACGCATTATCTGGAGCCGCCGAATCAGCCGGTGCCGGACAAGCTGCAACTGTGGGAGCGCGAGACATACGGCAAGCAGGAGGAGGATGTCCTGCTGTTCCGGCCGGACGGCGCGTGGGAGATCACCTTCCGCGGCGCGCAGCCGCTGCCCGACGAGCGCCTCACCCGTTACCAGGACAGCACCCTGCGCAACATCCTCTACATCCTGCGGGAACGGTTGAACGAGCCGGGCCTTTCCTTCTATTCGCAGGGCATGGATTTCTGGGACAACCGGCCGGTGGAAGTGGTGGATATCACGGACGCGCACGACCTGACCGTGACCGTATATTTCGACCGCTTCTCAAAGCTGCCGGTGCGGCAGGTGTACAAGCGCAAGAACCCGGACTACGACGATTTCGACACCGAAGTGACGGTGTTCGCCAAGTACCGGGACGTGGGCGGCGGCGCCCAGTGGCCGCTCAATATCCGGCGCGACCGCAACGGGGAGAAAGTTTTCGAGATGTACTCGGAATCGGTGGCGATCAACCAGAGCTTGAACGACAGCCTGTTCCAGTTGCCGCCGAACGTCAAGATGCTGCCCAAGGCGAAGTAAGCGGCCGGCTTGCGCGAAATCGAATCTCCGGAGCGTCTGTACCGGCGGCGGGCCGGCGGCGGGCCGGCGGGGACTGCCGGGCATTGCCTGTGCCGGGGTGCGGTACGATGGCGGAAACATGACCAAACCAATGCTTGCCGGCGCGGCCGATTCCGTTCTCATTCTGATCGATATCCAGGAGCGCCTGGCGGCGGCCATGGAACCCGCCACGTTTCGCGGCGTGGCGCGCAACGCCAGCATCCTGGTGCAAGCGGCGGTGGGGCTCGGCATACCGGTGTTGACCACCGAACAGTACCGGAAAGGGCTGGGACGGACCGTCCCGGAGTTGGCCGCGCTGCTTCCCGATGCCGCCGCCATCGAGAAGACGCGCTTCTCCGCGGCCGGCGACGAATCCTTCAGGCAGACGCTCGACCGCGCCGGCCGTCCGCAGGCCATCCTGGCGGGCATGGAGGCGCATGTCTGCGTGCTGCAGACCGCGCTCGAATTGCGCGCCGCCGGCCGGGACGTGTTCGTGGTGGCGGACGCCTGTTGCTCGCGCACTGCCGCCAACCACGCCAACGCGATGGAGCGGCTCCGCGCCGCCGGTGTGATAGTGGCTAACACCGAATCGATTGTTTTCGAATGGCTCCGCGATGCCCGCCACGATTGCTTCAAGGCGATTTCCGCGCTGGTGCGGTAAGGCGCACCTGGTCCGATAATCAAAGAACATGAGCCAAAAATTCATTGCCATCGACGCCGGTGCACTGCCGTGGGAGGAGCGATTCAACCAGCAGGTGGGCCGGCCGCTGTTTCGCAAGAATCTGATCTCCGACCCGGAAACCGGAATGGAGGTGCGCCTGGTGCGCTATCCGGCGGGCTTCGTCAATCCACGCCATACGCACCCATGCGCGCACGGGATGTACGTCCTGGAGGGCACATTGGTGACGAATGCCGGCACTTACGGTCCCGGCGCCTTCGTTTGGTTTCCCGAGGGCATGGTGATGGAGCACGGCGCCACCGCCGCCGCGGATGTGACGGTGCTGTTCATCACCAACAAGCCCTTCGAGATTCACTACCAGCAGGCGGACTAGGCTTTGATCGAAGCGCCGGCGGCGAGGGCCTGGTATCACTCCGTTCGGAGCGCGGTCATGGGCGAAATGGATGCGGCCACGCCGGCGGGAATCATAGCCGCGGCGCCGGCGCAGATTGCCAGCGCCCCCGCTGCCACGGCCAGCGCTAGCGGGTCCCAGTAGGAGACTTCGTACAGCTGGCTGGAAATCAGCCGTGCGGCCGCGATGGCCAGCGGAATTCCCAGCGCCAGCCCGGCGGCCACGTGGATCAAGGCTCCGCGGAGTATGTATTGGACCACGTTGCCGCGGTCGGCCCCCAGCGCCATCCGAATTCCAATCTCGTTCGTACGCCGTGCCACGGTGTAAGCGGTGACGCCGTACAGTCCCACCGCCGCCAGCAACAGCGCCACGAATCCGAACAATCCGGCCAGGCCGGCGACCGCCCGTTCCTGGTCGAAGGTCAGTTCCACCTGCTGCCGTAAGGTCCGTACGCTGTTGATCGTCAGGTTCGGATCCACTCCCGCCAGAATCCGCGTGAGCTCCGGCTCCAGGGTGCCCGGCGAAATGTTGGTAACCAGCAGCAGCCCGGTGATGAAGTGAGACTGCAGTTCAACTCTCTGCATCAGCGGGTCCCGATAAGCCACGTTCTGCGCGAGCGGAACATAGAACATCGGACGGGCCGGGCTGCGCAGCGCAAAGCCGGCGAACTTGGCGTCGCGCACGATGCCGGTGATGCGGAACGTGCCGGCATTCTGCGGGAGATCGAGGCCGAAGTGCTGCCCCAGCGGATCCTCATTCCGTTTGAAGAAGCGTTTCACGAAGCCTTCGTTGACAATGGCCACAAGTTCCGTGGTCTCGTTGTCGCTGGCGGCAAAGTATCGTCCGCGGGTCAGAGTCACGCCGAGGTTCTGCAGGTATTGGGCGCTCACGCGGTCCCAGGACGCGCCCGCCTCTTCGCTCATCTTGGGCGCGGGGTGGCCGGATACCAGAATGAGCTCTCCCCAGTTATTGGTCAGCGGATTGTAGAGCGCCAGCCCGGATCCGGTTACCCCGGGCAAGCGATCCAATCCGCTTTCGATCTGCCGGTCGAGCGATGCCAGTTGCGGCTGCGTGTAAGTTGCCGGCGGAGGGTTCAGGGACACCACCACGCGGCCTTCCGTCTTATACCCGAACTGCTGATGCTCAAGCCGGTCGAGACTTCGCGCCAGCATGGTGGCGCCGGCAACCAGCACCACGGACAGCGCCGCCTGCACGATCAGCAGCGCCTTGCGCGTGAAGGAGGAGTGGTCGCCCGTGCTCCTGCCGGCGCCGCGCAAGGCTTCAAGCGGATTGGTCCGGGTGGCGAACCAGGCGGGAGCCGCGCCAAAAATAATGCCGGTGGCCAAGGCAACGGCAAAAGCAAACGCCAGCACAAGGGGAGACGGTATCGTGCTGATGGGAATGAAGTGTGAACCGCGAAAGGCCAAGGCCAGCAGAATCCGCCCGGCCAGTACCGCGACGGCCAGTCCGGCAATTCCCCCCGCGATGGCCAGCAGAATTGCCTCGATCAGCGCCTGCCCGACGATCTGCCGCCCGCCGGCTCCCAGGGCCAGGCGCAGGGCGGTTTGTCCGCGGCGCGACACCGCGCGGGCCAGCATGAGGTTTGCCACATTGGCGCAAGCGATCAGCAGTACCATGCCGCAGACCCCGAGAAGGATCTGCAGACTGCGGCCGTAGTCTTCCTTCATTTCCGCGACTCCCGCGCCCGCCGGAACCACGTGGATCACCTGCTTGGGAAGCAATCGAATCACGTCCGCCATCCAGTTGGAGGGATAGCCGGAATCGTGCACCATCCATTGCCGCAGAATTCCGGTCAAGCGGGGCGCCATGCCCGCCGTGGAAGCGCCGGGACGCAGGCGGCCGATTACCCGCAGCCATGCGCCGACGGATTGGTGCAGCAGGGCGCCATCGCCGGCGATGAGGGGCTCCTGTTGCACGGGAATCCAGATGTCGGGCGGGTCGCTGCGCAACGTCTCCCCGAAAAATCCCGGCGGAGCCACGCCGATCACCGTGAAGGGATGTCCTTCCACAACGAAACTCGAGCCGACCACGGAAGGATCCGCTCCGTATTCCGCCTGCCAAGCCTGGTGGCTCAACACGGCAACCGGTGGAGCGGAGGGCTGGTCGTCGCCGGGAGAGAGCAAGCGGCCGCCGAACGGCCGCACTCCGAGCGTCGAGAAATAGTTGCCCGTTACGTATTCCGAGCGCAGCGGCTGGGCGGCCAGTCCGCTGCCCTCGCGCCGAACGCCCAAACGCTGGCCGCCCGCTTGAAATGCAGCCACTTCCTCGAATTCCGGTGTCTGTGCTTTCAACCGCTGGTAGAGCGGAAAGGAGAACATTCCCCACCGGTCCTGCGGGCCGCCTTCCACGCAGCAGTCGTCACCGTCTCCAACGCGGTACAGAAGCGCCGGATCCGAAACCGGCAGCGAGCGCAACATCACCGCCTGGATCATGGTGAAGATTGCGGTGGTTCCCCCGATTCCCAAAGCCAGCGTCAGGATAGCGGCCGCGGTAAACACCGGCGACTTCCGGAACTGCCGCAACGTATAGCGAATTGTGCCGCCCAGGTTATGCACCGTGTCCCCCTTTATCCTCCTACGAGATTTTGCATAAGGCGTGTTCCCTGGAATCGCACTGCTCAAAACGCTCTCTATCGAAATACTTCGGCAGATGAAAAAGGTTAGGAAAATTGGCGTTGGTAATTTACCGCACGCGGCCACTGACTTGCAGCGAGCATAGACAGAGGCTGCCATGAGACCCAGTTGGAGTTCAAGGGGTTGAGCCGACGCCCGCGCTCCGGAGCCTGATCGAGATGCGGATCGCGGACCTCGAACGCATCTTCAAACGCGCGCCGGCTATTTCTTTTTCCTGCGCTGCGCGGTGGAAGAAGTTCCGGTCCATCAGCTGTTCCGCGTTTCCGTGACGTTGCAGGTCCCGCAGAACATGCTGAGCGCCAAGGAAGAGACCCACGACCCCAAAGAGGCCGTCCGGAGCGCATTTCAGGAATCGAGAAACTGCCGCGGCGTTTTCCCGGCAGGAGCCCGGTTGCGCCGCATTGTTCTAAACTTGTCCACTCGAACGCGATCGAATTACAGTACAATCTCCTGGTGAGGACTGGACTCGAATCGTACCCGCTGTAGTGGTCCTTCGGAAGGCGGAGGGAGGGTTATGATCACGCACCAGAAGGTTGCTTTAAGAGCCTTATACGCATTCATTGCCGCGGCTTTGGCAACGTCCTGCTTTCGTATGTCCGGCGCAAACCATCAAAGCGCCCAGGGATCCCGGGGTGCGGGGCGGTGCGGCGGGCGCCGGCGGTCCGCTGCAAGGCCTTACCGCGGACGAAACCGCGTTCTTTACGAGATGGACACGCCAGGTTCGCCGAAATCGAGGTCGTGAAGGGAGGCAACAACAATGGGCTCGGGCCTCGCTTCAACTCAAACCAGTGCCTGTCTTGCCACTCGCAGCCGGCTGCCGGCGGAACGAGCCCTGCGCAGAACCCCTTGATCGCGAGTTGCCACGCTCAACGGGGCAAGAAACGTGGTGCCATGGTTCATCACGCCAAATGGTCCCGTCCGTGAAGCGCGCTTTAAGCGGAATCCGAACGGAACTAACGATGGCGGAGTGCACAACCTTTTCGTCATCACCGGCCGCAGTGACGCCGCGGGTTGCAACATCGCCCAACCCGACTTTCTGCCCGCCGGAAACCCGCTCTCCGGCCAGGGCGGGAATCCGAACATCATTTTCCGCATTCCGACGCCTGTCTTTGGCGCCGGGCTCATCGAAGCAATTCCCGACTCGGCGATCCTCGCGAACATGAAGGCCAACGCGTCTGTGAAGGCAGGGTTGGGCATCTCCGGTCACGCCAACGCGCACCTGAGCGGCAATGCGAACCTCAGCGCCAACGACGGGACCATTACCCGCTTCGGATGGAAGGCGCAGAACAAGTCCCTGCTCATGTTCGCGGGCGAGGCATACAACGTCGAGATGGGAATCACGAACCAACTCTTCCCCCAGGAGCGCGACGAGACTCCCGGCTGTCTCTTCAACGCCACGCCCAAGGACACACTCAACTTCACGCCGACCTCCACGCCCACTTCCAATCCCAATACAGCCGTCATCTCGGACATCGAGGCGTTTGCCGACTTCATGCGGATGCTGGCCCCGCCCACTCCGGCGCCCGACACGCCGTCCACCGTGAATGGACGGGCCGTTTTCACAAAGATAGGTTGTGCCCACTGCCACACGCCTTCGTTTACCACAGGCAAGATGATTGCCAGCGGCTCCTCGACGGGCCCGAGCGCCGCGCTCTCCAACCAGACGGTGAATCTCTGGTCCGACCTCCTCGTCCACCACATGGGTAAAGGTCTTGCGGACGGCATCACGCAAGGCAGCGCAGGCCCCGATGAGTTCCGGACCGCGCCGCTCTGGGGCGTCGGGCAACGCGTCTTTTTCCTGCATGACGGACGAACCAGCAATCTGGTGGAGGCTATCGAAGCCCACAAGAGCCCCGGTAGCGAGGCCAATAAGGTCATCGACAGTTTCAATAGGCTGAAGGCTCGGGAGCAGCAAGACATCATCAACTTCCTGCGGTCGCTCTAAAGACCAGGTGCGATCCGGACGGCATGCGGCATAATTGAAGCGACATGCCTCTCCGCCTCTCGCTGAAGACGGTAAACGACGAACTGGCGCGCCTGGGACACTCCGAGCGATTGGCCAAGGCCGGCAACTACTTTCTGTTCACTGGCGGTGCGGCCGACGAATGGCTGGACAGGACTATCGGCGTGCGGACCATCAGCAGCAAGACCCTGAAGGAGTGGATCGCGGAGTTTAAACGGCTCAAAGCCCTGAATGAGCAGATGATGGGAACGCTGAAAAAAGGCGGCCGGGCGCGGAAACCCTGAACGCACACAGTATCGAACCGGCATCTCCAGCGGCTGATCCGAAGGCGTCGCCGCGCTTGCGGCTTGTCAGCGCAAACCGGATTACAGTTGCTCCAATTCCTTTCGCGCGCGGTCCAGAATCTCGCGAATGCGATCTTCCAGGTCGTTTTTCCCGGAGGCGCGGCCGGCTGCGCGCCAGGCAGCCTGCATCAGACCCCCCATCGGCTTGAGCACGGAAAATATCTCGGGATGCATGTGCTGGCCCCATTCCTCCCATTTCTGTGCCCGCTCCCAGATGCGACGCACTCGTTCCGACTCTCTTTCGAGTTCCGCCCGGCCGCCGTCGGTGAGGCTATACACACGTTTGCCGTCCTGCTGCTCGGAGCGGATCAGGTCCTCGTCTTCCAGTTGCTGCAGCGTGGGGTAGATGCTGCCCGCGCTGGCCTTGTAGAGCCCGCCGGAGCGATCTTCCAGGTCCTTCATTAGCTGGTAGCCGTGCTTGGGGCCGTCGCCGAGCAGGGACAGGAGGGCGAGCGGCATCTCACCGGACTCGAAAAACCGGCGTCCGAAAGCCATGCCGCCCACCCAAGGCCAAGCTCGTCCGTAGGATTGCCAATCAGTTTTCATATATCTTACGATATATCAAAAGCCATATCAAAAGCAAGCTGTCGGTCCCGAAGGCAGGCATGTTTGTGGAACAGCGGGCACTGTTTCATCCCGCACCAGCCTTGACCCGGCGCGGTTACGCCGGTTGACCCGCCAGGCGCAGCGCGTCTTCGATCTCGTAAATGCGATCTTCGAAGGGCCGGGTTGGCGTGCCGGCCGTCTTGGCATCGTCCAGCTTCTTCCTGGCCGTCACCAGCCGCTTCTGCAGGCGGCCGATCTTCGGATTGGGCGGTTGCGGTTTCGTTTCCGGGCGGGCGGTCTCCGGCGCTTTGGCCGCGGGCGGCTTCGCCGGCTTCTTCGGCTTCGCCCGCGCCGCGGCTTTATAACGGAACGCGGTGATGACAGGAGGCGGTTTCAGGGGCGCCCCGAAATCGGCGCGGTACTCTTCCGCCAGAGATACCGCCTCGGTGAGCAGCTCGCGGAACCGCGATTCCATGGCATGCTTCGCTTCCATCTTGAGGTTATCGCCCTGCTGCTTCCACTTCTGATACTCGGAAATCACATCGGCCATGAAGCGGTTTTAGCACGTAGCGCGCGGCACGGAAACGCCCTCGGCGTATCGGGACATCCGGCCCTGGGGAACATCGGTTTGCCGTCCTGCGTAACTGCATGCGGAGGATGAAAATGTTCTGCACGGAATGTGGCGTTCCACTGCGGGATGATGACCGCTATTGCAGCCGCTGCGGGCGGAGAACGGCGGTCGCCGAAGAACCGAACCTCAGGCGGACACTGATGCTGGACAAGCGCAACAAGAAGATTGCAGGCGTTTGTGCCGGGTTCGCCCGTTATTTCGATGCGGATGTGACTCTGGTCCGGGTGGTGTGGCTGGCAATTGCGCTTGGCACCGGGGTGGGCTTCATCGCCTACATAGTGGCATGGATCATCATGCCCTCTGATAATGGGCGTGTGGCGCCGGCGCCCTCGCCTGCGTTTCCGGCGCCGGGTGAATTGTCATCGTCACGTTGACGGCCCTGGCTCCGCGAAAATTCGCGTCACCACCGCGGTCGAACGCCGGGCATTCTCCCTGCCGTACCCGTCCTTCGAAATTTTTATTTCCGGTGTTTTCATCCGCTTACGCCGGGTCCCTCGCTGTGGCGCAGAGCGCCCGTGGTAGCTTCCTATCGAAAAGAGCTGCTCGCTGGGCAAGTTGCAGCCGATCGGAACGACGTCCGATGCCACTCCTGCAGGGGGCAAACTAAGTTCGGATCCAACGTCGTGCAACGTTCATGGCCTGTGTGACTGAATCTCTTCCCGCGTTCCCGAACTGACCGGTAGGTAGTCGGGCGCCAGGGAAAGAGAGGGAGCTCCCATCCAGTCCGGCTCGAAGAAGACCGAAAATAGAGAACAACCACATTTCGACGAAAACGGCGCACGTTTATTCAGCCAACTTATGACCCGGCGCATTAGTCGCTGTCCCGGTCATCCCGAAACCGCCCCCTGACGGTCGCGGCTCTGATCGGAGCCGCGACCGTCAGGGAGCGTTCGGTTACGAACTGGCCGTGACATATCATTAGTTCTTCAGCACAATGCTTACCGGCCCAATCAGCCCGGAGGGCAATAGCGGGGTGGTGGCTGTAACTCCCGGGCTGGGCGAGAAGGTCACCTGCTTCATACCCTCCTGCTGGTCGCCGACAAGCCGGTTGAACCAGCTGTTCGTCACTTCCATGGTCACCCTGTTTTCTCCGGCCTTGAGCGCGCCGGTGGCGTTCACCTGGAACGGCGCCCGCCAGACGATGCCGAGGTCCTGGCCGTTCACCACCACCCTGGCAATGTCATGCACCTCACCCAGATCGAGCCAGATCTCGCGGTTCGGCGCGAACCATTCCGCGGCCGCGTTGAGTTTCTTGGCGTACGCGGCCGTCCCGGAGAAGTACTTCACACCCGGGTCATTGTGCCCGGAGAGCGACGCGAGGAAGGGAAGTGTCACGCCGGGCGGTGCGCCGCGCTCGCGCTGGAAAGCCACGGCCCACTCGCCCTCCATGCTGCCCGCTACGGTCGCGGTCTTTTCGGCCACCATCCGTGCCGGGGGGCCGTCCTGGAGCATCACCACGAAGACGGATCCCATGGAATCGAGGCTCAGCGAAACGGTCGTGCGGCCGTTCCCGCTTCGATAGGAGGCCTCGCGGATTTCGCCGCTTACGGGGTCCCACAGCTCCACCAGCTTGCCACCGGCGCGAAAGCCGACGTCGAGGTTCAGCCTGCTGTTGCGCTGGTTGACCACGTAGTAGAGTCGCCCCCGGCCAGCTTGCGGTGAATGGCGCCGATGGGAATGTCGCCGCCACCCATGGCGGGAGCGTAGTCTCGCGCCACCCCGATCTGTTCGAGGGCCTGGGCCGCGGTCCCGCCGGCAAAGATCCTGCCCTTCCCGTAAAGATGTTCGCCCGGCGCGCCGGAACCCCACATCCCGGCCGCGATGCGCTGGAACTCCGCGTCGGAATCGGCCAGGCTCGGCGAGTTGGCCGGCCTGGAGCCCACCACCGTGGCGCCGTCCTGGACGAATTCCTCCAGTTTGCGGAGCACCGGCAAGGTCATCTGCCGCGCGCGTTCGCCCAGGTAGAGGACGCTGTAACTCATTCCGGACTTAGTTATTAACTTGCCGTTGCCGTCTACCGCGAGCTGGTTCAGAATCGCGTCGCCGTTCACGAAATCGTAGCCGTATCCCACCGGGATATCCGTCTGCCTGGTCCGGCCCCAGATGCCGGTGATCGGAGCTTCCTGGCCGTAGAAATAGGCGACGTCTCCGACGAATCTGCCCTGTTGCAGCAGGTAGGAAACGCGGCCCAGATATTCCATCCAGGGCTTCGCCAGCTCGGCCCACGTTTCGTTGCGGGTGAAGAAGTGGCCGATGCCGCCCAGCGAGATTCCCGGTCCGTAATCGAGCGGCTGGTGCGCCGAGGTGTGGATGACGAAGCGGTTGACGCCCGCCAGAGCCTGCATGTCGGCCATTCGTTTCAGGTCTTCCGGCATGGAGCCGACGGGCGCGCCGGTGAACGTCTCCGACGCCACGTACCTGCGGCCGTAGAGGTGCGCCACCGACGCCGCGCCCAGGTTATCCACGCGGTAGGTTTCCACGCCCTGCTTCCCCGGCGGAAAATTCCGGATGTTGCCGGACGCGCCCATGGGATAGTCGGCGTATTGCCGCATCTCCATGTCGTCGCCGAACCAGCCGCGCCGGTCTTCCTGCGCTTCGGCGTAGCTGCCCATGCCCCGCTCGTGAGCTTTTTGGGCGATGACGGCGTAGTGCCGCGCGATGCCTTCGTTCAAAGTGCGCCGAAAGTCCCACAGGAATTTGTCCGAAGCCTCGGCGCTCCCCACCAGCGTACCCACCAGCGTAGGCAGGTAGGGTGTTGGATCATAGCCGCGCCGCGTCCTGAACTGCTCCAGGATGTCGTCGGTCCAGTTCTGGTACCCGGCCTCGTAACTGTCGTTCAGGATGTTCTGCAGCCCGCGCTTGCCCATCAGATCCTTCCCGGTGGCGCTCTCGAACATGCCGAGGTAAGTATCCATGTAAGCGGCAACCCGCTTGGGATCGAGCTTGTCGACCTCCAGGCCGGTGGCCTCGGCGGAAGCCGGGCCGTTCTGATGTCCGGTGAGGCTGTAGCCCATGCGGACCACCACCCAGCGTCCGGCCGGAGCGTCCCAGTCGAGCGTTCCATCCGGCTGCATTCTGGAAGTCAGGTCGACCACGTCGGATAATTTGACGGCGGCGGCGATACCCTCCTTCGGGGTTGGGATCGCATAGTAATCGTGAATCTGGCCGAAGTTGGCTTTCACTTCGAACAGGTTCACGGTCGGGGTGGTGCGCAGGATGAGTTCGGAGAGCGCGATTCCCGGCCGGCGCTGTCCGCCGCGGTCCGCGGCATTCGGGGCCGCGGGCGTGGTATGCCGGATTGCTCCCGGCGTGGTGGGCGCGCCGCCGCGGCCGCCGCCAAACCCGGGCACGTCGGCTTGCGGAGCGGCCGGCAGGAACACCACGCGGAAGTAGCGCGCCCGCGTCTCCGGAATGGTGACGGTTCGCTGGACCCCGTTGTAGATGCTCTCGCGCAGCGGGCGCCACGTCTTGCCGTCGTCGCTTGCCTCCACCCGCATCACCGGGCCGGTATCCACGTCCAGCCAGCCGCCGAACGTGCCGTTTGAGGCGATGGTGACGCCATTGACCGTGACCGGCTGCCTGTATTCGAAACTCACCCAGGTGGGATTGGCGAAGCTGGTCTCGGCGATGTAGATGGCGTTGGTTATGTCGCCATCGCATAGCTGCGCCGCGTTGAGAGGCACGCCATCCAGTCCGGGTGTGGGCTGGCCGGCCAGACCGCTGGCTGTTACCGCCGGCGACAGATCGGCCTGGCTACGGGCCTCCGCATCCACGCGATAGGCGAACACCCGCGTGTCCTTGTAATATTCCGGCAGGTTCTCCGCCGCGCCAAAGCCGCCGCCCTTCTGGTTTTGAAACGTTCCCGTTGCCGTCGGCGGGCGCGCCAGTCTGCCCGGGAACCTTCGCCCGCCCTGAATCCAGGTCTCCGTCCAGACGTACTTCTTCATGGCGTCCTCGGGCTTGACCCATGGTCCGCCGGTTTCCGACCAGCCCGGCGAGGCCGCCACCGCGGTCTCCAAACCGAGCCTGTCGGCCTTCTCCATGGCGAAGCGGAAGGCATCCTTCCACTCCGGCGTCATGTAGATGAGGGGGTGCTCCACCACTCGCGGCGCGCCACCGCCGATTCCGCCGCCGTCGAAGTTCATGAAGCCGCCGATGCCCACGCGCTTAAACCAGTCCAGGTCCTTTTCGATTCCGGACCTGGTTACATTGGCATTCATCCAATGCCACCACACGCGCGGCTGCGCTTCCGGCGGCACGCTGCGAAAGCCCGCCAGCAGTTCGTTCCTGGTCTGAGCGCCGGCCGTCGAGGAACCCATCGAAGACATCGCCAAGACCGTCACCGCCAAACGGCAGGCCTGCGCGGCTCTCCACCGGAAGTGTACCTTCGTCGGCAAGTGTTCCTCCCCTGCGTTATTGTTTGTCGAAAACCAATTTCTTTTCGGAATCTCCCATGCCGCCGGCGGATTCCTGGTTGATCGTCAACTGCTTTCCGTCCTGGCTTAGCACGTACCTGCTTTTCCTTGCGCCTCCCCGGCCGCCGCCCGTTTCGGTCACGATCAGCGTGCAGTTCTCCCACTCGGGCTTGAGGCTTTGAGGTACGCCCGGCCCTCCCCGGCGAATCCCGAACGGGTTCCCTTCCGTCGCCGCCGAATCCGTGCCGGCGCCGGCGGTCGGGGCCAGGTTCTTTGGCTTCTGTTCCGTCCCATCCGCGACAAAACTGTAGCTGGAGCTGCCCTTGACGAGCGAACCCCGGTATTCCCACGTCTCACGGATTTCCGCTCCGTTCTGCTGGATCGTCAGCACTTCCTTTTCAGGCTGCTGGGTGGGTATTTTGTCTGTGCCGAACATGCTCTTGGACATGTTCAGGTTCCACGTACCAGTCAAAGGAAAGCAGTGCTGCGCCTGAGCCGGCACGCCGCAGACGGCAAGCGAAGCCCACAGGAGGCAGTTCCGGTAGCGCGGTTTCATTTCCCGACCTCCACAAGCGCCAGCCCGGAGGGCGGCAGCTCGATCGTTAGTTCGCCGCTCCGAATCGGACGCTCCCCGGCGGCCGGCAGGGCTGCGGCTTCGCGAAGCTTCTGAACCTCGGCGGTGGTCGGGTATTCAGGGCTCCCCATCGCCTGCCAGGCGGGAAGTGCGGAGCCGCGCATCATATCGATCGATGTCACCCGTGCCCGCGCGTTTTCCGGAAGGCCGGCGAAAGCGAGTGTGAGGCTCAGCGGCTCGCCCTCCATCTCGCTCTTCGCCTGGGCGAGCGGGTCCGATCTTCTTCCGAATCCGCCTCCGCCGGGTCCTCGCCGCGGCCGTCCGGTGGGGAGATTCCAGCCGAGAATTGCGCGCGACCCATCGGAACGTTGCGTGGCCAGAACCGGCCCGTCGGAAGCCGCAAGCCTTTTGTCCCCGAGTCTGTGCGCCAGGGCCATGGCGTGGAGCGATGGGCGGGCGACGCCGCGCTGGCCGATCATTCCAAATGTCGAGTTGAAGAACTGCGTGGCGGGCCCACCCTCTTCGAAAACGTTGGAGAAGGTCCAGTACGACATGTTCTCCGTCAGCCCGGCGCAATCCCGAAGCATCTGCCCGATAAATGCCGGGTTCTGCGAAGCCCACTCGGTGATCAGCAGCGGCAGCTTCGGCAGCTTCGAGGCGCGAATCTGGTCCTGGCACTGGACGAACGCCCGCGGCATGACTTCGTTGATGGGGACGGCATTGTCCCTGCCAAAGATGGTTTCCTGCGGATCGGTGGCGTAAATGTGGGTCGAGACGAAGTCCACCGGCGCATCGTTCCTGGCGCAGTAATCGATGAACTCCGGTATCCAGGCGACCATGGCGGTTGCAGGTCCCCCCACGCGGATTCGCCGGTCGACGGATTTCACAGCAAGCGCGGTTGCCCGATAGAGGTTCGAAATAGTCGCTCTGCTGACCGGCCCAAAACGCGATATTGGGTTCGTTCCAGCATTCGAAGTCCCATTTGCCTACTTCTGAAATGCCGTACCGCTTCACGCAAAAAGCCGTGAATGCGGAGATGAGCTGGGACCAGTATTCCATCTTCGCCGGGGGCGACGTGTTGCCTTTGTACCAGAAGACGGTGTTGCGGCTGCTTGCCAGCGGCAACGGCATGAAGCTGAGCTCTACGAAAGGCTTCACTCCGAGTTCCAGCATCTTGTCGAAGACTTCCGCCACGTACAGGAAGCTAAGCTGGGGGCCATCCTGGCCGATGGCACGGCAAACCCCCATCTCGTCGTCAAACAAACCGTGACAGCGCACGGCCTTGATTCCGGTCAGTTCCCGCGCGCGCACAAGGTCCTGTTGCCACTGCGCGCGGAAAGCAACCGCGGTCCGGTCGGAGCCCGCGCATTCCTCCCAGTAATGCGGAAACGGCCCGGTCTCCCGGCGCAGGTCGATTTCGATGCGCTTCGGGTTGGAACCGCCCTGGGCCATCCCGCTCCCCGCGGCCAGTGCCGTCGCGCCGGCGGTTCTAATGAAAGTCCTTCGATCAACCATTCCGCGACTCGCTTTCTTCTGTTGACTCTCGTTCACGGTGCATGGGTCTAACGCGCGGCCCGGCGCAGTATCAGCGGCGCGGGCGCCTGACCGCCACGGCCACCGCCGCCCGCTCCAAACGACGGGTCGGAGCCGGCCGGAGGCGGACCGATCGCCGGCCGCGGTCCCGTCTCCGCGGGCGGGGGTTGGCCGCCCGGCAGGCCCCGAAGTCCGGCGGGAGCGCTCCTGCGCAGTTCAATCCGGTCTCCGTCGATCGTGCCCGTGTACGTAGTGCCCCCGGCGCGGAACGAGATGTTCGCCCCATCCATGCGTCCGTTCTCGATGGCTCCGCCCGCCGTGCCTCCCATAAAACCGCCGCCGCCTGACGCTTCCACCTCTCCGGTAATTGCAGTCCCGTCCTGGCGCAACGTGAACACCATGTCCACGTTGGCGCCCATCAGGGCCATTGGATCTCCGCTGGCGGCGGCAGCCATCGAAGCCGCGGGCCGCCACAGCCCGGTGATACCTGGACCTGTGGGGACCTCGCGCTCCCAGACGGCCACCTGCGGCCGGAGTGGCACCGCCTTGCCGGCGATGGTCACGGCCGCCGGCGTTAACCCCGGCGATGTCGCCTCCACGGTTAAGTTCCCGGCGGTCTTGCCGGACTGCACGACTGCCATCGACAGCCCTCCGAACGCCTTCCGCGCCGGTCCGGGGTCCGGTTCGTGATTGGTGGGATCGCCGTTTCCGGTGCCGATGACTTGGCCCGGACCGGTAACCTTAAACGTAACCTCGTTTTCCGTGATCGGCACCACGCGTCCTTCGGCGTCCTGAACTTCGACCGCGAGAATTGCCACGTCCTCGCCATCCGCCGCGATCTCCCGCCGGTCCGCCCGCAACAAGAGCCTGGCAGCCGGCCCGGTGGTCTCCCTTCTGGCCGTCATTACCTGCCGCCCGTCTTTATAGCCGCGCGCCTCGATGGTGCCCGGAGCGTACTTCACGTTCCAGGCCAGATGCTGGTCCTTCAGCATGTCCTTGGCGCCCAGGCTCTGGCCGTTGAGGAACAGCTCCACCCGGTCCAGATTGGAGTGAACCCAGACCGCGATCTCCTGCCCTTCGAGCCCGGGCCAGTTCCAGTGCGGAAACACGTGCAGCACCGGCTTATCGGTCCACCACGATTGATAGTAGAAGAACGTGTCCTTGGGGAACCCGCAGGTATCGATCACGCCGTATTGCGAGCTGATGTTGGGCCACTGGTAGGGCGACGGTTCTCCGCGGTAATCGAAGCCCGTCCAGATGAAGCCTCCCGCCACCCATGGCCGCGCGTTGACGAACCGCCACCAGCCTTCGGCGGAAGCGCGGCCCGTGGTGGTGTAGGGGTCGTAGGAGCCGACAAATCCCTTGGCCCGGTCCGTCACATAGATTCCGCGGGTGCCCACGGCGCTGACGTTCTCCGTGCCCATCATCGGAATCTTCGGATTCTTTTTGTGGTACTCCTCGGCGGGCGGGTCGGCATAGTTGTACCCCATCACGTCGCAGACCGTGAGGCCGCCCTGCCCCAGCCCTCTTCCCAACGGCGGCGGTGCGACCGTCACCGGCCGCGAGCCGTCCTGTTTCAAGGCCACTCGCTTCATCGCGGTCAGGATCAGGCGCCCCCTCGCGGTAATGGATTCTCCTTCCTCATTCCCCATGGACCACGCGAATACGCTGGGGTGGTTCCGGTCGCGCCGGACCAGGTGCTCGAACTGCGCCAGCCCGTCCGGGTTCGATGACATCATCCGGGTTTCGTCCAGCACCAGCATTCCCAGCTCATCGCAGGCGTCGAGAAGACCCGGCGCCGGCGGATTGTGCGAGGTGCGGTAAGCGTTGCAGCCCATTTCCTGGAGCTTCCGGACGCGGTAGTATTGCACGGCATCGGGCACGGCCACGCCCACTCCCGCATGGTCCTGGTGGTTGCAGGTGCCCTTCACTTTCACGGATTTCCCGTTCAGGAAGAAGCCCTTTTCGGCATCGAATTTCAGGTCGCGAATGCCGAAACGGGTTTCGTAGCGGTCGGTAATGGCGCCGCCGGATTCCACCTCGGTCACCAGCTTGTACAGGTTCCGCTCTTCCAGCGACCACAGGGCCGGCTGCGTCACCGCAACCTGCTGCTCGTAAGTGCGCTCGCCCCATTCCGGGACGGAGGCCGGCGCGGTCGCGGCTTTCCCCACCGCCTTGCCGGAGGGGTCCAGGACGGTCGAGATCACGCGCACGTTCCGCGCGCCATCTCCGTGGTTCTCCACCTCCGTCCGGATGGAGAGCGCGGCCTCACCCGGCTTCACTTCGGCACGGGCGAACGTGCCCCACTTCTTCACGTGCACCGGGGCGGTCTTGACCAGCCAGGTGTGCCGGTAAATGCCGGCGCCCTCGTAAAACCAGCCGTCGCTGAGCGTGGCGTCCACGCGGACCAGCAGCACATTGCGGCCTCCCGGGGTGGCGAAATCGGTGACATCGAAGCTGAACGGATCGTAGCCGCCGCTGTGCCGGCCGACGAAGTAGCCGTTCAGCACGACCATGGTTTCGCGGTAGACGCCGTCGAATTCCACCGAGATGCGCCTGCCCGCGTCCGCGGCCGGAAGTTCGAAGACGCGGCGATACCAGCCGACGCTGGTCTCCGGGTAATTGCGGCCCAGCGGGTAGAAACCCTTGCTCGACAGGCCAGGGTCGTTTTGGAAAGGCAGCCCAAGAACCCAATCGTGGGGAAGGTTGACGGGCTTCCAGTCGCGGTCGTCGAAGGCCAGGCTGCTGGGGGAAAGAAAATTCCCGGTCTTCTGGAATCCCCCCGATCTGCCGCCGCCGAACCCGAAGTCCCTGGCGGCGTCGTCGGCATGTCCGAAATGGAACCGCCAGCCGAAGTCCAGCAGCAGCCGTTCCCGGAGGGGCGCTTGCGCCGGGGTGCTTTGGGCCTGGGCGGGCCCTGCCAGGGCTGCCACACCGGGGATTCCTACGGCGGCTGCGGCGGGAGCCGCCATGCCGCTTTTCAAAACGTCGCGACGCGTTAAGCCGTTCATTTGGATCTCCTGAAAAGAACGAACATTTATACCAAAGATACAAAACCGTTGCAGAGCTCTTCATATGGCGCGCCCCGTGCGCCGCCAAAGTTTAATAAACTCAGAAGGCGAACGATTGAACTGGAGCCATTCCATGCCGGTTGAAAGAGTTGCAATAAGAGGGAGCGAGCGGCGGCCGATAGCCGGTTCGCAGATCATCGGGACGGCCAGTCCGAAAGCGATGATCACCGTCACGGTTCTTCTACGGCGGCGGGATTCACAGCTTCCCGAACCAGGCTCGGAGACATTTTCCCGGGAAGAATTCGCCAGCCGCTTTGGCGCGGAGCCCGCCGACGTCGAGCGCGTGGAGCGCTTCGCCGCCGAGTACGACCTCACCGTCGTCCAGGTAAGCCTGGCACGCCGCAGCGTAGTGCTGGCGGGCACCGTGGCCAACATGAACGAGGCCTTCACCACGGAACTGCTGATTTTCCAAAGCCCGCTGGGCTCGTTCCGGGGCCGCGTAGGAACGCTGTACGTACCCGCCGACCTGTCCGATATCATCGTCGGCGTGTTCGGGCTCGATGAACGGCCGCAGGCGAAAGCTCATTTCCGGCGGCTGAGCCCTCTGGTTGGTCCCCGGGCGGCGGGCGATACCTCGTACACGCCGATTGCCGTCTCCAGCCTATATGACTATCCGGCCGGCAATGGGGCGGGGCAGACCGTCGGGCTTATCGAGCTGGGCGGCGGCTTCACGGCTTCGGATCTTCAGACGTACTTCACCGGCCTGGGAATCTCAACCATGCCCGCCGTGACTTCGGTCTCCGTCGATGGAGGTCAGAACCAGCCGTCAGGAGATCCGAACAGCGCCGATGGGGAGGTGCTGCTCGATATCGAAATCGTGGGCGCGATTGCGCCGGCGGCGAATATCGCGGTCTACTTCGCGCCCAATACGGACCAGGGCTTCCTGGACGCCGTCACCACGGCGGTGCACGATACGCTGCGCAAGCCTTCCGTCATCTCGATCAGTTGGGGAGGGGCGGAATCCACCTGGACGGCGCAATCCTTGAGCGGCTTCAACCAGGCGTTTCAGGACGCAGCCCTACTGGGCATCACGGTATGCTGCGCGGCGGGAGACAGCGGCTCGAGCGATGGGGTGACCGACGGCGAGGCGCACGTGGATTTCCCCGCGTCCAGCCCCAACGTGCTGGCCTGCGGCGGTACGCGGCTGGAGTCATCCGGCGGGAAAATTACGAAGGAAGTCGTATGGAACGAGGGTTCGACCGAGGGTGCGACCGGCGGAGGGGTGAGTGAGAGCTTCCCATTGCCCGCGTATCAGGCGAACGCCGGCGTGCCCGTCTCGGTAAACCCGTCTCATTATAAAGGGCGCGGTGTGCCGGACGTTTCGGGGGATGCCGATCCCTCCACCGGTTATGACGTTCGGGTGGATGGCAAGAGCGCCGTCTTCGGAGGCACCAGTGCGGTGGCGCCCCTGTGGGCGGCATTGGTCGCGCTCATCAACCAGCAGGCCGGGAAGCCGGTCGGCTTTCTGAATCCGACTCTGTACCAGGCCGCGGCGGAGAAAGCACTCCACGACATCACCTCCGGAAACAATGGCGCATATGCCGCCGGCCCCGGCTGGGATGCCTGCACGGGTCTGGGTTCGCCGGACGGCCGCAAGTTACTGACCGCCGTAAGTGGGACGGCCGCGGGCGCCTGATCGTGGGGCAGCCCATTCACTCCTTTGGTGCGTAGTAACCCTGACGCCAGACGGCGTGGAGCCGCGGGAATCCATGCGGTCTGGCGACCTTTAATTCGACCTTTCGATAAGTCCCGCCCATCGCTGAGTGATTGGGCACGTAACCCAGCACGTACTGGCTACGCAGCCAGCCGGCAATCTTGCCCGTGATCTCCGGCAATTGTTGCACCCGGTTGACCCGGAACATGCAGCCGCCGGTCTGGCCGGCGATTTCCTTGAGCAAAGCCTCTCCCATCTGTTCGAGCGGCGAGGCGTAGGACTGCGCCGGGTTGGTAATGGCGATCGCATACATCAGAATGTCCTGTTCGCGAACGGCCTCCCTCAACTCGCTGACCGTCCAATGGCTGGAATTGTCCTCGCCGTCGGAGATGATGATGATGGCTTTTCGCGGATAGCGCGCCCGCGCCATCTCCGACATGGCCAGGCGGACGCCGTCCAACAGGGCAGTGGTTCCATCCACTTGCAACGTCTCTACGGCGCTCCGAATCTCTTCGGGGCGGTTGGTCATGGGGACGAGAATTCGGGCCTTGCTGGCGAACTTTACCAGGAATAATTCGCTATCCGGATTGATGCTGGCGAGGAGAGCGTTGACGGCCTCGCGCGCTTTGCGGAGCTTCGGCCCCATGCTGTCGCTGGCGTCGAAAACAATGCCGATGGATGCGGGCGCGTCCTCCGCCGCAAAATAAGTAACGTCCTGTTGGGCATTGTCCTCGAAGAGCGTGAAGTGCTCCTTCTCCAGGCCGGATACCGCTCTTCCACGCCCGTCGGTAACAGTCACGGGGATGAGCACAAGGTCCGAATGCACCCGTATGGTGGTATTGGTTCCGGGAACACCGGGGGATACCGGGACGTCCGTGTCGTCGCCGGCGCCGGAGGGGGAAACATCCTGTTGGCCGGATACGACGAGACAGAACGAGGAGAGGAGAACACACCCGAACGCCCATGCCATGAACCTGGAGCCGCCTGATTGCCTTCTGACGGCCCGCCGCCCATTCGACTTCCGTTGGTTCGGAGCTATCGGCCCATGCGCCGTGAGGGTGCAAGCCTGCGACCAAGGCTGGCGCATGCACAACCTTCGACTTGGGATGCCGGTCAACCTCTGCCCCGGCGGATCTCACCAACACATGTTTTGAGCCGCGGGCGGAAAGTGAAGCCGTTCGAGCGCAGCGCCAGCAGCGCCGCCGCGCTCTAATTTGTTAGAACTTCTTCAAGTACTCCAGCAGCGCGGATTTCTGATCTTCGGGCAGCGTAGTGCCGAATGCTTCGCCGCTGTGGCCGATATTGCTGTTGCCGGGTTGGGTGGTGTCGTAGACCCAGACGTTCGGACCCGTGGCATCCAGATCGCTGACCGGTAGCCGATTTTCACCGGATCGAATTCACGGTTTCCGGCCGCGAACTTGGCGGGGCGCCGGTCGGGATGCAGTAAGTCGTACAGCGTGGGCACCGAACCATTGTGCAGGTAAGGGGCGGTGGCCCAGACGCCTGTCAGGGGCCGCGCCAGATACTGCGCCGTGGCGCGCCAGATCACGGGATTTGCATCCATGCCGCGCCTGCTCTCGCGGGGCTGATGCCGTCGTCCGCAAAGGCTCTCTTCTTCAGTCCGCTCAGGATGGGCGCAACGGCTTTGGGGAACGGGATCGTTCCTACCGGCTGCCCGAAACTGTTGGCGCGATTCGGATCCGTCCCCATCTGCATTTGGGCGTACATCTTATCCTGGTGGCAGCCGGCGCATTTCTGGTTGAAGATCTGTTCTCCCTCTTTCCGCTTTGGCTTCATCGATCGCGCCCAGCACGTCCGCCGGCCATTTGGGCGGCTGCAGTTTGTGCGTGAGCACTTCCAATTGGTGCAGGTTGCCGATCCGCAACGTGGATTCGTAGGTCTCCGGGTCGAACACAGCCCCCATTCCCAGGGCTTGGCCGATGTTTCGCTCCAGGATGGAATTCGTATTCCCGTCATAGTGAATCCACGTGAAATCCGCCGGCTTTCGCCCGATATTATCGGGAACGCTCCAGATGAACGGGAAACTCACGGGCGACTGCATTTTCATGGCGTATTGCGGAAACAGCAGATTGCGCGCCGCGCCGAAGGCATCGACCCGTCCGGGTCCCGGTTCGGTTCCATCGACCAGGAGTTTTCCGTTCTTGAGATAGGCCAGCCGCGCTTTCAGAACTGCGATGTCGTCCTTCAGCCGCGCGTCGAAAGGTCGGACCGGCCGCTGTGCGTGTCCGCATCCGCGACAGCCGAAGAAACGGAATGGAAGGATGAGTCCGCGGTCGGGCGCGGCCTGCACATTCCCGGCGCTTTGCACCGCCGGTTCAGCGGCGTACTTGCCGGCGTCTGTCGTCCGACGGCGTATCGGGCGTGTTGCGCTGCTTCTCCATGGCGACGATCAGGGCCACCAGCTCTTGCGGACTCTTCAATGCGGCTTCGAGCGAATCCTTGAACTCGACCTGGTACCCCTGAAGGTTCACCAGCGCCGGAGCACCGTCGATGCGCACGTGCTTGCCTCGATAAGTCAGTTCGCCGACGTGGCAGGCGGCACAATTGAAGCCGACGATCTCAATTCCGGCGGTGCCTGCATTTCTGGACCGGGACTACGGTCATGCCGACCGGCAAGCCGTACGGATTTGCCGGACCGGCATGATCCGGCAGAAACCCGAAGCGCTCCATGTCCTGGAGAAAGGGCTTGCCGGTTTTAATGCTTTTCAGATTGGCCAGCAACGCGTAGGGCATGAGCTCGCTGCCTTCCGCCAAATGATAGTATTGGTCGCGTTCCGCCTGCGACCAGCCGTTGGCGCTGTAAATGACGGCGGTTTCCGAAGCCTCTGCGGAAGCGCTGCTGAGCTTTATGGCTACAGGCCGCCAGGAGGACGAGGGCGAGGGCGCTAAGGGTTTTGCGTGTGGCGAACATTGGGTGATTATACACTTGGGGCATTGCGAAGATCAGGCTTAATTGCGGGCGAACGGCCAGGGCTTCCAGCCCGGTTGACCCGGGAGCCGTTAGTAATTCGTTATGGTACGTCAACAGTACGCTGTTCACCTGGACCGAATGTAAAACAACTGGGAAGATAGCGAAGTGCGGCCGGGATCAAATTACCCGCCCACCTGGAGTGAACATCAAATGACGACGATTTTGCGCAACCTTTGGAATGACGAACAGGGACAAGACCTCATCGAGTACACCCTGCTGATGGCGTTCGTGGCGCTGGCCTCCGCGGCTCTTTTCCTGGGCGCGGGCGGCAGCATCAAGGGCATCTGGACCACCAGCAACAGCCAGCTGACGGCCGCCAACACTTCGGCCAGTTAGTCCCAGCGGGAGGTGGCCTATCCGAAGCGGAAAGCAACTGCCTCCGCTATTGTTGAACGGTGATCAGCGTTCCCGTCCGGGTTGTCAAGCCGTTGCACCTTGCGGAAACCGGCTGGTCACCATTGGCGAGCGAGGGCGGCACCACCAAGTTGAGCTGAAATTCCCCCGGGCGCGACGAGCCCCGCGAACGTAACCGTCGCGCCAACCCCTCCGACCGTCCCCACCGGCAACGGCGGTAGCTCTCCCGACCGCGACATCTCCCCGCTCATCACCGTCGTGGACGCGAGATTAAGTACCGGCGGTTTCGAGACATTCCTCGATGATATCGAGCGCGAAATCGCACTGGTCGCGCGTGACCACAAGGGGCGGGCAAAGCCGGATATTGTTTTCGCCGGCGCCGAGCACCAGCAGGCCGCGATGAAAGGCCATTTCCAGAATCCGTTCGCGCAGGTCGGGGGCCCTCTCTTTGGTTTTCTGGTCGCGCACCAGTTCGATGCCGATCATGAGGCCCAGGCCGCGCACGTCGCCCACGTTGGGGAAACGGGCGGGCCAGGTGCGCAGGCGCTCCATCATGATACGCGCCCATCGACGCCGCATGCGCCACCAGTTTCTCTTCGAGCAGCGCGATGGTCACCAGCGCGGCGGCGCAGGAAACCGGGTTGCCGCCGAAGGTGGAGGCATGCGCGCCCGGCGGCCACGTCATCAGGTCGGCGCGGGCGACGGTGGCGCCCAGCGGCATGCCGCTGGCGATTCCCTTGGCCACGGCCAGAATGTCGGGGACGAAATCGAAATGCTCGGAAGCCCACATTTTTCCGGTGCGGCCCATGCCGGACTGGACTTCGTCGGCGATCAGCAGAATGCCGTGCTGGTGGGCCAGGCGCTGTAATTCGTCGAAGAATTTTTGCGGCGGCACCACGTAGCCGCCCTCGCCCTGCACCGGCTCGATTACGATGGCGGCCACTTCCTCCGCCGGCGCCACGGTCTTGAGCAGCGTGTCTTCGATAAACTTGACGCACTCGGTGGCGCAGCTTTCCGGCTTCTGGCCGAACGGGCAGCGGTAGCAATAAGGATAGGGAGCGTGCACCACGCCCGGCAACAGCGGGCCGAAGCCCTGGCGCTGCACCGCCTTGCGCGCGGTGAGCGAAAGCGCGCCCAGGGTGCGGCCGTGAAACCCGCCGTAAAACGCGATCAGCTTGTCGCGGCCGGTGGCGTAGCGCGCCAGCTTGATGGCGCCTTCCATGGCCTCGGCGCCGGAGTTGCCGAAGGAGACGCGGCGGGCGGCGTCGCCGGGCGCGATTTCCGCCAGTTTCTCCGCCAGCGCCACCAACTCCTCGTAATAGAAATCGGTGCCGGACATGTGGATCAGGCGCGCGGCCTGCTCCTGAATGGCTTCCACCACGCGAGGATGGCAATGCCCGGTGGCGACCACGGCGATGCCGGCGTTGAAATCGAGAAAACGGTTGCCGTCCACATCCTCCACCATCGCGCCTTCGCCGCGCGCCACCACCAGCGGATAGCAGCGGGTATAGGAAGGAGAAACAGTGCGGTTGTCGCGCTCAATCACGGCGCGCGCGCATGGGCCGGGCACAGGGCCGATGATCTGGGGCAGGTCCGGGCGGACCAGTTCCACGGTATGGGTCATACCAACCTCCTGATATTCAGTTGTGGGGTTTAAACTCTGCGCGCCGCGAAAAAGGAAACACGCGCCACGCGCGCCGCTGGGGCGGGGAGGGAATTAATCGGAGCCGAACAATCCGGGCCGGGAGGTTGAGGGTGTATACCCCATACCTCTATTGTAAGCTGAATTCAACTCTGGAAAGATGTGTATTTGCTGCGGGAGTGTAAGCGCCAACGCAGCTCCGCGGTTCTGCGAAAGCCCTTACGTGACAGGATGCAGCAAAAATCCATTCGGCCGCAGATGAACACAGATGAACACAGATGAAATCCTGCGGTCACAATCCGCGTTCATCTGCGGCCAGTGCTTCTTCGGCAACCCGCTATGCGAATTCGGCGCGGCGCGGCGCCTTCCTCGAAATGAGTGGCCACGGCTTCCGTGATCTGTTCCTGCAAATCGCGGAGGTCCTGCCCCTGGGTAGTTATGCCGCCGGCGCCGGTCGGATCGTCCCACCAGGCCACCAGCCAGCCGGACTCCTGGTCGCGCTGTACCTGCAGGGTGATCTCTTCCATGGCTGAATTCATTATTCCATACGCGCTTACCGGTAGGTCACCCACATGGGCGAGCTCCAGGCCAGGTTGCGGTCGATCTGCGTGACGCGGATGTAATACCAGTTGGTGCCGGGCTGGGGCGAGCGGTCGGAGTATTCGAATTCGACATCGGTTTTGGCGGGCGCGACGGAATAGATGATCTCGTTATTGCGGATCAGGTCGATGCGGGTAATGGATTCCGTGCCGATGGCCCTGACGCGCAGCTTGAGGTCGCGCGAAGCATCGAAAATGTCGCCCATCAGGTGCTGGCCGGCGCCGTCGGCGCCCTCGAAATCGAGGACGATGTTGTCGGTGGCGGCGTAGGCGTGGCGGCGGCGCATCTGGTCCACAATCTGGCTGCGCTCCACCGAGGGCGAATAAATCAGCGCGTAGCTGGTGTGGGTGGAGATGTGGTCGGAGCTGGCCTGCACGCCCAGCTTGTAGCCTTTGGCGAGCGCGTTCCAGTAGAAGCCGGCGGGCTCGTAGGTGCCGTGCACCAGCAGGTGGTTGGCGGCGCTTTCGGCGCGCGGTCCGCCCTCGTATTCGTAGGCGGCGTGGTAGCCCTGGTAGATTTCGACCAGCGGCTCCAGGTCGGGGTCGTTATCGCGCCAGTCGGTGCCCTGCCCGGTGGCGAGCGAGTGCTCCATGCAGATGCCGCGATTCTGGCGCAGATACGGATAGACCAGCGAGCCGCTGTTGACCTGGCCGCTGATTTTCGGCCGTGCCCACGGGCAGCGTGCGCACGCCGCGATGGTCGAAGACCACGTTGCGATGGCCGTTGGGATAATTCACGCTGCGCTCGTAGCCGAACAGCGGCGTGTAGCGGTTGGGGATGAGGAACAGGTCGTAGGATTTTTCCGTGCGCCACCAGTTGTATTCGATGTCGCCGCCCATGTTGTGGTCGGTGACGATGCCGGTGTCCATGGAGGCGGCGTCCAGCATGTAGCGGTAGTAATCTTCGAGCGAGCCGTCGCCGGCGCCGTCGTTGGAGATGTCGGTGTGGCGGTGGAAATCGCCGCGCAGAATGCGGTATTCGGTTCCGCCCACGCGCGTGCGGTAGTCGCGGACGCGGCGCACGTCCTCGCTCTCGTGCGGATGCACCACCTGCGTGCCGCCGGCGCGCTCGACGAAGGGCGGGAGCGCGGGAGAGCCGGCGGGAGCGGGCGCGGCGGCCGCGGCTGCATAGACGTCGTAATGCACCATGGTGGCGGCCTGGTAATTGCCGCTCTCGCCGGCCAAATGCCGGCCGTCGGTGGCCCAGGCCATCCACACGCCGGCCGGCGCGGGGACAATCTGGAACGGGGCTTCGTTGCGGCCGGTGGAATCAGGAACCAGCGCGGCGGGCTGCCAGGCGCCGTGGTCGAGCGAAGTCAGATACAGATCCCACAGGCCGCCCGCGGCCCAGTAGTCGATGCGGTTATTGGTCGTGCTGGTGCGGACCTGGAACAGCGCCCAGATGCGGCCGTTGGCGTCGGCGGCCAGGTGCGGAAGCTGCCAGTAGCGCCGGGTGCGGTCGGGGACGGCGGCGCCCAGATCGGGCGCCTGCTTCCACGCGCCGACATCCTTGACGATGACGTTGATGGAGCGGTCCTTATACAAGACGGTGGAGCGGTTCTGGTCTTCATGCGTCCAGTCCTTGCCCCAATTGGCGCCGGATTGGTCCCACGCCAGCCAGGGGCGGCCCTGCCCGTCGATGGCGAGCGAGGGATGGGCGTCGAAGCCGGGAGATTTGGTGATCTGCTCGACCGCGCCGGGCGTGCCATCGGCGGCAACGGCGCGGTAGAAAATGTCGTAATTGCCGTTGACGTAGCTGTCCCAGGCGGCGTGGAGATTGCCGGCGCGGTCGTAAACCGCGTCCGGGCTCCAGACGCTCGGCCCGCCGATGCGCTGCGGCGCCGACCAGGCGCCGCGCGCGTACGCGGCGGCATAGAGATACGATTCGCCGCCGTCGTAGCCGACCCACACCAGCGCCAGCGCGTTCGGGCCGGTGGCGAATTTGTGGAAGATGTTGGGGACGTCGCCATGCGTAAGCTGGGCGACGCCGGACCAGTTACGCCCGTCGAAAACGCGCTCGAAGAGGTTCCAGTCGGTGCCATGGCGCTCCGACCAGGCCACGTGGATGCGGCCCTCGGGATCTTCGGCGATGGCGGTGCGGTAGACGTCGCCCGGGGCGGTAGTGATGCGCTCGGGCCGGCCGGCGCCGCGGCGCACGTAGACGTGGTCGCCGCGGTCCTGGTAGGCCTGCCAGGCCGTCCACACTTCGCCCGCGCGGGTCACGGCGACGGAGGGGTAATCGTGCTGCTCGTTGTTCTGCGGCGAAAGACGCTCGGGGAAAGGAACGCGCTCCACCATCACGTCGGAATCGAGGAACCAGAGCTGGCGGCCGTAGGCGACGTCGCGCATAGGGATGGAAAAATCGCCCTGGGCGGTGTGGAAGGCGGCGGAGGAGGCGGGGGCATCCACGGTGACGATGAGGCCGGCGGGCACGAGGTTCTGCGGCGTGCTGCCGCCGGAGGCCATCGACATGGGCGCATCCGGCTGGTTCTCGAAGGCGATGCGATGGATCTGGAGCTTCCAGGAATTGGGCGGCGCGAGGGTGTCATGATCCAGGAAGCGGAACGGCTCGAGCGCCAGCACCGGCCGCCGCTCACCGCGACGCTGCCATCGTAAGGGAGCGGCGCCATGCGGCGATAGCCGAAGACCACGCGGAAGGCGATGCTGACCTGAAGGAAGCGCGGCCGGCGCGCTGCGGCGCGGGCGGGGGCGATTGCGGGAGGGCGAAAACCAGCAGAACGGCGGCCGACGACGCGGCCAGGGCGAGAGCGAGCTTGCGGGTGGTCATAGCCGGTTGCGAACTTCAGCCATGATGCTATCACCGAAGCGGGCGTCGCGCGAAGCGCAAACGAGACACGCAGTCTCAACTGAGACGGGCAAGCTGTTGATTCTGCTATGTCGAAATATTGACCCGAGACATGCTGTCTCGTCTGGGATGTGAGTTAGCGGATGGCGGCAGTTTCGCCGGCGGGGTCTTCCACCGGGACGGGGGGACTGTAGTAGAGGATGCGGGTGCAGCTTTCGCAGGAGAGAATCTGGTCGCCCTTCTTGAGGTCCTGGAAAAATTGCAGGCGCATGGTCAGGTTGCAGGCGGAGCAGCGGCCCTCCACGGCTTCGGCCACGGCGACGCCACGGCGGCCCTTGCGCACGCGCTCGTAACGCTGATAGACGGCGGGAGTGATTTGCTTGACCGCCACGGCTCGCTCGGCGTGCAGTTCCTGCGCGGCCTTCTGGTCGACGGCGGTTCGCTCTCGCGCCTGCTGCTTCTCCGCCTCCACCTGCGCTCTTTCGGTTTGCAGGGCGGCTTCGGCGGCCTTGACGTTCTGGTCCAGCGGCTCGGATTCCGTCATCAGCTCCAGAATGCGGTCCTCGGCCTTGCGGATGGCCTTCTGGCAGAACTCGATTTCGCTTTGAAAGGCGCGATACTGCTCGTTGGTTTTGGCCTCGAGCATCTGGTCTTTCAGGCGCGAGATCTTCTGATCCTCGGCCTGGATATCGACCTCGCACTTCTTACGTTCCTTCTGATTGGCGGTGAGGGCGGCGCGGTCGGCGTCGAGCTTGCGCTGATGCGACGTCAGCTTCTTCTCGATTTGGGCGATATGCACGGGCAACGCGGCAATTTCGCGCGTCAATTCGGTAAGCCGGTTGTCAATTTCCTGCAGGCGGATCACCAACTTCAGGTCAGGAAGCATTACTAAAGGAAGTGTAACACGACGCGCAGTTCCCAATTTGACGCAGAGGCGCAGAGACGCGGAGAAAAAACGCGGAGAAGGCCCCTTTTGCCGGCGGCGACTCCCGAAAACCTGAATGCGACCTCCGTGGAGGAGGGCACCCTGTCTTTCTTGAGGAGCGGAGTGTCTCGGCGGTGAAAACAGGCTCTCTCCGCGTTTCCCTCCGCGTCTCTGCGTCTCTGCGTCGAATTAGGGGTTCCTCGGCGCCTCGGCGGTGATCTTCATTCCGCCCGGCGCACTTCCACCTGGCGGTAGATTTCGCGGGTCTGCGGGAGGGTAGCGAAGCTCATGCCCGGCAGGCAGGCGGAGGCGGTGCCGGCGGCCACGGCCCAGCGCAGGGCATCGGCGGCATTGGATTTGCGGCGCATCGACCAGACAAATGCGGCGGTGAGCGCGTCGCCGGCTCCGATGGGAGACACGGCATCCACGCGCGGCGGGAGCGCTTCCAGGAGTCCGCTCGAAAACGCGCCGACCGCGCCGCGGCTGCCCAGCGAGATGATGACGGATTCCGGCCCCATGCTGCGCAGCCGTTGGGCGGCTTCGAAATAGTGCGTGCGCGTGAGCAGCATGCGCCCGAGCAGGCGCTCGGCTTCCGGCTGGTTGGGCGCGGCCACGGTAGGGCGGGCTTCGATGCCCTGGCGCAGCGCCTCGCCGCCCGCGCGCAGCAGGGTTTTCACCTTCTTCTGCCGCGCGATGTCCACCAGCCGGGCGTAAAACGTCGCCGGCACTCCCGGCGGCAGGCTGCCGCAGATCATCAGCCAGGAGGCGCCGGCCAGCGCGCGCCGCACCGCCCGCTCGATGTGCGCCAGGTCGGTTTCGCCCAGCTCGGGGCCCTTCTCGTTGAGGTTGACGGTGAGGCCCTGCCGGTCCGTGATGGTCAGATTGGTGCGGATCTCGTTGGCGATGGGGACCACGGCCACGCGATAGCCGAAGCCGCGCAGATACGTCAGCAGGCGCTTGCCGGAGCCGCCGCCGGAAGGTAGCACGGCGAGTGTTTCGGCGCCGAAGGAATGAATCACATACGATGCGTTGATGCCGCGGCCTCCGGCGGATTCGCGCGTGGAATTGATGTAGGCGCGGTCCTCGAAGGCGAGGCGGTCGACGCTGAGGATGCGATCGATGGCTGGATTGACGGTGAGGGTGACGATCAACTCTCTATTCTACGAGGGATTGGGGGTTGGGGGGCGGGGATTGGGGAGGATACCATCCTGCCCCACTTTGACGGCGAGGATGGCGTCGAGCGTGAGGCCGGTGCGGCGGGTTTGGACTTCGGCAAAGCCGGCGGCGCGGAGAAGGCGCGCGTACCCGGCGGGTGTGCGCTCCCGGCCTTCGGTGCAGACCAGCATGTTGATGGATTGGAGGTTGACGGGCAGCGGGCCGACGCCATCGTCATCGAGGAGGCGCTCGGCGATGAGCAGGCCGCCGCCGGGGGGAAGGCGGTGGAAGATGCGGTCGAGCAATCGGGCGATTTTGGGCTCCGGCCAGTCGTGCAGAACCCGGCCGAGGGCGAAGAGGTCGGCGGCGGGAAGTTCGTCATGGAAGAAATCGCCGTCCTTCACTTCGATGCGCTCGGCCGCGGGGGAGGCGGCTACCTGTTCGCGGGCGAAGGGCGCGACGCGGGGCAGGTCGAAAACGATGGCGCGGAGGCCCGGGTAGCGCTCGCAGGCGGCGATGGCTAGATGGCCGGTGGCGCCGCCGAGATCGGCCAGTGTGCGGAAACGGCTGAGATCGAACGCGGCCGCGATGGCCGGCGAAGTGAGCATGCCGAAGCCGTGCATGCCGAGCAGGAAATCGCGCATGGCTTCGTCGGTGCGGAAAAAATGCTGGAAGATGCCGCCTTCGCCGCCGAAGGTCTGGGTCCAGCGCGGCGTGCCTTCGCGCACGGCGTCGTCGAGGTGCGCCCACATGGGATAGAGCGCTTCATCGGAATAGCGGATGTAGCCGCGGAGGGTGTGCGGGCTGGCGGAGCAGAGGTAGACATCGGCCACCGGCTGATTCGCGTAGACGCCGTCCGATTTGCGCAGCAGGCCGAGCGCGGCGCATCCATCCAGCAGGCGCTCCAGCGCGTCCTCCCGGGCGCCGAGCGCGGCGGCCAGCGCCGGCGCGGTTGCGGGAGCCTGGCGCAGGCGGTCGAAAACGCCGAGCGAGACGGCGGCGAACATGGTCTTCGAAGCGCGGAAGGCATCGATCAGATGGATGACCGGCGCGGGGTCGGGAAGGCTCATAGGTTTCGCAAGTGGTCGTAGCCGCGGGGCGGGAGCGGCGCGCCGTCCAGCAGCACCACGCCGGCGCGGCCCTGTCGCATGGTGCCGATTCGGGTCAGCGGCAAGCCCTCGAACTGGCGCGGTACGCGGGCGCGTGGCGGGGCGGTGAAGAGCAGTTCGTAATCCTCGCCGCCGTCGAGCGCCTGCTGGAGGGTGGCGCCCGGAAAAACCGGCGGCGCCTCGATTTCGGCGCTCAATCCGGAGGCCAGCGCCAGACGGTGCAGGTCGAGCGAGAGCCCGTCGCTCAGATCCATGGCGGCGGTGGCGTGGACGCGGGCGCGCAGAAAACGGCCGAGCGCGAGCCGCGGCTCGGGGCGAAGATGGCGCCGCCGCGCGCGCGGCGGTCCGCCGGCCAGGCCAAGCGCGGAGCCGCCCAGGCTTCCGGAAACGTAGATGGCATGCGCCCGCGCGGGCGCCGCCGCGGCGAAGGGCCGTGCCCCGCGGGACCGCGCCGCACACCACGATATCGCAGGCCAGTTTCGCGGCATGGCCGAGATCGCCGCCGATCAGCGGAACGCGTTCGCGGCGGGCCAGACTGCGCTAGACCGGAGGAAAAGGAGTCGAACCAGCGCGCGGAGGTCCAGGGCGCGAGCGCCAGCGAGAGCAGGCAGAAGCGCGGCTCGCCGCCCATGGCCGCGATATCGCTGAGGCCGCGCGCCAGCGCCTTCCAACCGACATCGGCGGGGGCGTGGGTGGCGCGCCGGAAATGGACGTCTTCGAGCAGCAGGTCGGTGGTGAAGAGCAGATCTTCGGAGCTGCCGCGCGGGCGGAAAATGGCGCAATCGTCGCCGATGCCCGCGACGATCTCCGTGCCCTTCGGCAGGGCGGCGCGCCGGCGCAAGCGCTCGATCAGATCGGATTCGGTTTTCGCCCGCTGCATGTGCCAGACCTTACAGGTACCATGCCGGGGCCGCGGATGGGAGGGCAGTTTCCGCACAGACAAAGCGAATGGCCGGCGCGATGATGGGGAAGCGAACGAGGCGCATTTATGACCTGTCAAACACACGAAGGGCACACCCACACGCATAGCAGCAGCTGCGGGCACACCGCGATCCGGCACGAAGGCCACGTCGACTATTTGCACGACGGGCACATGCACAACATCCACGGCAGCCACGTAGACGACCACCGGCTGGAAGAGAACGCGCGGAACCCGGTGCAGTGCACGCCGCAGAACAGCTGCAACGGCCACACCCACGGGCCGGGTTGCGGGCACGAAGCGATTCCGCACGGCGACCACACCGATTACCTGGTGCGCGGCCATCTGCACCACCCGCACAGCGGCCATTGCGACGATCACGGCGCGGTGGAAATGGTGTGAGGGGAGCGGCGGGCTGCGCCCGCATGCCGGGCGGAAGCACGCCATGACAGCCTGAAGGGCTGTGCTACGAACGACCGGCGCCGCCCCGCAACGGGCGCGCCGGATACCATCCTATTTCATTTCCGGCCGCGGGCGCAGGGCGGGCAGGGGGTAGCTGCGGTAGGCCTCGCGGCGCTTCCTGGCGGCTTCCAGGCGCTCGCGTACGGCGTGGAATTCGGAGGTGTCCAGCACGTAGCGCGGCTCCGGCCGCAAGTCGTTCTGGATCACGACCTGGGCGTGGCGAATACGCGAGTTGTTCATGGGGTGTGAGGAGAACGCGCGCGCAAACACGTTCGGGTTCTTCTTCTGCTGCGATTGGAGCTTCTCGAAGAAATCGACAAAAGCCGCCGGATCGTAGCCGCTCTGGTACACGTATTTCAGACCGAGCGTATCGGCCTCCATCTCCATGCCGCGGGAAAAGTGTGAAAATTCGATGGGCGCGGCCAGCGTGGCGGCTTCGTAAATCAGCAAGCCGGCCGAGCCGCCCACGAAGATCAGCGGCAGCGCGGCGTATTGCAGCAGTTGTCCGCGGGTGGCCTGCTTGGTGCCATGGCGCGCGGCCACGTGTGCGATTTCGTGCGCCAGCACGGCCGCCAACTCGGCTTCGTTGTCCGCGTTCAACACCAGACCGGTGTTGACATACACGAAGCCGCCGGGGAGGGCGAACGCGTTCACTTCGTCGGAGTCGATGACTTTGACGGTGAGGGGAAAGCGCGAATCGGCATTACGCCCGATGTTCTGGGCCAGGCGGTTGACGTATTCGTTCACCACGGCGTCGTCGCAGAGGCGCGATTGCAACTCCACGTCCTGAGACATTTGCCGGCCCAGGGCGATCTCCTGCTCCATGGAATAGAAGTTGAGGCCTTTGCCGGGATCGGGAGTAGCGGCGGCGGGGTCCGGTCCGGGCTTGTTTTTGGCGGCGGCGGGAACCAGGAAAAGGGCGGCGGAAAGGGCGAAGGCGAGTGTGCGGTTCATTCCAGGACTCCTGAAGATGGAAGGAACCAAACCGCATCCCCTCCTTTCCCGAGGGTAACCCGCGCAGGCGGAATGGGGCAGTGCGGAAGCGAACCGGGCCAGCGGGCCGCTGGCAGGGCGTCCCGTGTGATTTCGAAACCGCTCCGTGATGGTCGCGGCTCTGCTCGGAGCGCGAGCGTAATGTAAGCGAGCGGCTGGTTACGATTGGGCGGGCATGGCGGCGGCGATGATGGCGCGGGCTTCCTGCTGGACCTGCCGCAGGTGGTCGGGGCCGGCGAAGCTTTCGGCGTAGAGCTTGTAGACGTCTTCGGTGCCGGATGGGCGGGCGGCGAACCATCCGCGCCGCGTCACCACTTTGAGGCCGCCGAGCGGAGCGCCGTTGCCGGGCGCGCGTGTGAGCATGGCTTCGATGGGATCGCCCGCCAGTTCTTTGGCGCTCGACCTGTTCGGGCGAAAGCGCGGCCAGGGCGGTTTTCTGCGCGGGCGTGGCGGGGGCGTCGATGCGCTCGTAGACGGGCGCGCCGAAGCGGTCGGTGAGGGCGCGATAAATGTCGCCGGGATCGCGGCCGGTGCGGGCGGTCATTTCCGCCGCCAGCAGGCAGAGCATGATGCCGTCCTTATCGGTGGTCCAGACGGCGCCGTCGCGGCGCAGGAACGACGCCCCGGCGCTCTCCTCGCCGCCGAAGCCGAGCGAGCCATCCAGCAATCCGTCGACGAACCACTTGAAGCCGACCGGCACTTCCAACAGGCGGCGGCCGAGGCTGGCGGCGACGCGGTCGATGATGCTGCTCGAAACCATCGTCTTGCCCACGCCGGCATCGGCGCGCCACTGCGGGCGGTTGGAATAGAGATACGAAATGGCGGCGGCCAGGTAATGATTCGGATTGAGCAGGCCGGCGCTGCGCGTGACGATGCCGTGGCGGTCGTGATCGGTATCGCAGGCGAAGGCCAGGTCGTAGCGGTCTTTGAGCGCGATCAGGCCGGCCATGGCGTAGGGCGAGGAGCAATCCATGCGGATTTTGCCGTCCCAATCCACGGACATGAAGCGGAAGGTGGGGTCGGCGGTATCGTGCTGGAGGGCGAGGGAGAGGCCGTAGCGTTCGGCGATGCGCGGCCAATAGGCGATGCCGGCGCCGCCCAGCGGGTCGGCGCCCAGCGAGAGGCCGGCGGCGCGAATGGCATCGAGATCCACGGCCGCGGCCAGCGCGTCGACGTAGAGCGTGACGAAATCGAAGCGCGTGCGCGGCGGCCAGCGCTTTGGCATAGGGGCAGCGGCGAACGTCCGTCAGGCCCGCCGCCAGGGATTCGTTGGCGCGCTTTTCGATCCAGCCGGTGACGGCGGTATCGGCGGGTCCGCCGTTCGGGGGATTGTACTTGAAGCCGCCGTCTTCGGGCGGGTTGTGCGAGGGGGTGATGACGATGCCATCGGCCAGGCCGGTCTGGCGGCCGCGGTTGTGGGTGAGGATGGCGAGCGAGAGCGCGGGCGTGGGAGTATAGCCGAGGGCTGCGTCGACGCAGACATCGACGCCGTTCGCCGCGAGCACCTCCAACGCGGTGGCGAACGCGGGCTCGGAAAGCGCGTGTGTGTCCTTGGCCAGAAACAGCGGCCCGGTGATGCCGTTTTCGGCGCGGTGGCGGCAAATCGCCTGGGTGATGGCCAGGATGTGCGCTTCGTTGAACGACCGGTCGAACGACGAGCCGCGATGACCGGAGGTGCCGAAGCTGACGCGCTGGGCGGCTTCGCCGGGATCGGGCTTTTCGGTGTAATAGGCAGTGATGAGCCGGGGGATGTCGGCCAGCATGGACGGCGGCGCCGGCTGGCCCGCCAGGGGATGGAGGGGCATCGAAATTAAGGTATCACCGAAGGGCAGGGAAAAGGGAGTCGATTCCATCCGCCGGCCGCCCGGGAGCGGTGTGGCGTGACACAATCGGAGGCATGAGCGCAAAAATCGCGGTAGTCACCGGCGCGGGCAGTGGAGTGGGGCGGGCGGTGAGTTTGGCGATGCAGTCGGCGGGCTACTCCGTGCTGCTGGCGGGGCGGCGGCGGGAAGCGCTCGCGGGCACGGCGGATCTGGCGTCGGCTTCCGGCGGCGCGATGCTGCCGGTGCCGTGCCGACGTGAGCGATCCGGCCTCCGTGAAGGAGCTGTTCGCCACGGCAAGGGAGGCGTTCGGCCGGGTGGACGTTCTGTTCAACAACGCGGGCATGGGCGCCCCGGCGATGCCGATGGAGGAGCTGACCTTCGAGCAGTGGAGCGCGGTGGTGGGCGTTAACCTGACGGGCGCGTTCCTGTGCGCGCAGGAAGCCATCCGGATGATGAAGGCGCAGCAGCCGCAGGGCGGCCGCATCATCAACAACGGGTCGATTTCGGCGCACGTGCCCCGGCCCAACTCCGCGCCCTACACGGCCACCAAACACGCCATTACCGGACTGACCAGGAGCATTTCCCTGGACGGGCGCGACTTCAACATCGCGTGCGGACAGATCGATATCGGCAATGCCGCCACGGAAATGACGGAGCGCATGACGCGGGGCGTGCCGCAGGCGAACGGCACGATATTGGTTGAGCCGCGCATGGACGTGCGGCACGTGGCCGAAGCGGTTCTGTACATGGCCGAACTGCCGCTGGACGCCAACGTGGAATTCATGACCATGATGGCCACTAAGATGCCGTTCATCGGGCGCGGCTGATTTTACCTTCCCCCGGGCTCGCACGCAGGGGCGCGTGCAGTGCTATACTGTCGGCTATCGACATGTCGAAAGCACAATCGGAAGTGCCTTACGGAACGCTGGATCTTCTCATCCTGAAGACCCTGGAGACGATGGGGGCGCTCAACGGCTACGCGATCGCCCGGCGCATCGAGCAGGTCTCCGGGTTTCTGCGGTTGAGCCAGGGATCCGTGCACCCCGCGCTCATCCGCCTGGAACAGGAAGGCTGGATTCACGCGGACTGGGGAATGTCGGATACCAACCGGAAAGTGAAGTTCTATTCGCTGACCCGCGCGGGGCGGAAGCAATTGCGCGTGGAGGTGGCGGACTGGGAGAAGGCGACGGCGCTGGTGGCCCGCTTTCTGGAGGCGCCGCGATGAGGCTGCGCCGTGGATGCGAACGGCTGCTGGCGCTGTTTTGCCGGGGGCGGCTGGAGCGGGAACTGGAGAACGAAATCCTGGCCCACCTGGAAATGGCGGAAAGGGACGCCCTGGCGCGCGGGCTCTCACCCGGGGAAGCGCGGCGGGCGGCGCGCATCGGCTTTGGAGGAATCGACCAGGTGAAGGAAGAGCACCACGACCAGCGCAGTTTTCGATGGATCGAAAATTTGCTGAGCGATCTACGGTACGGGCTGGCCTGCCTGCTGCGCACGCCGGGCTTCACCGCCATTGTGGTGAGCGTGCTGGCGCTGGGGATAGGCGCCAACGTGGCCATGTTCAGCGTGGTGGACGCAGTCTTGCTGAAGCCTCTTCCGTTCCCGCAGGCGGAGCGCATTGTGGGGGTGTGGGAAGCGCCGCGGCCGGGAATCGTGAACGCGACCAGCGCTCCGGACTTTCTGGACTGGCAGCGCCTGGCCGCTGCCGAATTCGAAGCGCTGTCGGCGGAGCAGCCGGTCTCTGCCGCGCTCACCGGCAGGGACGAATCCAAGCGGCTCTCCGGCAAAGCGGTGACGGCGGAATACTTCCGGGTATTCGGCACGGGCGCGCTGCTGGGACGCACGTTCACGGCGGAAGACGAACGGCCGGGAGCCGCGCCCGTAGTGGTGCTGAGCCATGCCGAGTGGCAGAATGATTTCGGTGGCGACCCCGACATTTTGCAGCGCCGTCCCATGCTGGACGGCCAACCGCACCAGGTGGTGGGCGTGTTGCCGGTCGGGGCGTTCGATCGCGATGAGACGCAGGTTCTGGAAGCCGCTGGTTTTTACGCCGGACCAGCAGGCGCGCGGCATTCACTGGCTGACGGTATGGGGGCGGCTGCGGAGCGGGGTTCCGCCGGCCCGCGCGAGCCAGCGCCTGCAAGCGATCTATGCGGCGCTGGCGGACACGCGGCCGGCGGACGATCGCGATGGGGCTATCGTGATCGAGCCGCTCGGGCGCCTGCTGATCGGTGACGGGCTGGAGCGATCGATCGGCGTGGCCTTTGGCGCGGTGGCGCTGGTGCTGCTGATTGCGTGCGCGAACGTGGCCAATCTGCTGCTGGCCAGGGCCGCCTCGCGGAGGAGGGAACTGGCGGTGCGGGCGGCGCTGGGCGCCAGCCGCGGCCGGCTGGTCACGCAACTGCTGGCGGAGAGCACGCTGGTGTGCCTGATGGGCGGCGCGGCCGGCATAACGGTGGCGGGCCTGCTGATCCGCGCGGCCAGGCCCATGCTGGCGGAGTCGCTTCCGTTCACGGCGGACGTCGGCCTGAACCTGAGCGTATTGGCGTTCGCGGCAGCGGTGGCGTTCGGGGTGGCGCTCGCCGCGGGGGCGCTGCCGGCGCGGCGGGCGGCTTTCGGCAATCCGGCGGAGTCGCTGAACCTTTCGGCGCGCGGATCTTCCGGCGCGCACGCGCGGCTGCGGCGGGCCATTGTCGTGGGCGAGGTGGCGCTCTCGCTGGTGCTGGTGTCGGGCGCGCTGCTGTTGCTCCGCAGCCTGCTGAAACTGCAGCAGCTCGACACCGGAGTGCGGATGGAGGACGTGATCGCCACGTCGATCGACCTGCCGGCCGGCGCGTATCCGACGCCGGAGAAGGCCGCGCTTTTTTACCGGGCCGTGGCCGAGCGGCTGCGGGGCGCGCCGGGCGTCTCACGAGTGGGGCTGGCCACGCATTTGCCACTGCAGTGGATCAACAACGGCGAGGCGCTGCTGATCCCCGGAATTGCGGAGATGATGCACGTGCGGTTCAAGCGCGTGGACCCGGGATATTTCGCCACGCTGGGCATTCCGGTGCTGGCCGGGCGCGGCATTACCGGGCAGGACCGCGAGGGGACGCCGCGGGTGGTGGTGATCAACCAGGCGCTGGCAGAGCGGCTGGCAGCGGTGGCGCATATCAGCGACCCGGTGGGCAAGGTGGTGCGCGTTTCCACGCCTGGATACGTGGAGAAGCGAGAGTTTATACCGGAGGTGCGGATTGTGGGGGTGATCCGCAGCGAGCGGGTCTCCTCGCCCGGCACGCCCGATCCGCCGGTGGTTTACGTGCCGCTGGCGCAGGCGCCATCGACCGAAGTGAAGCTCTTGATTCGCGCGGACCCGCAGGTGACGGGAGTGGCGGCGGCGATGCGCGGGGCGGTTCACGAGATCGACCCCAACCTGCCGATGGGCGAAGTGGCGACCATGACACAGGTGCGGGAGCGGACGCTGGTCGGGCGCCAGCCGGCCGGCCGGGCTGATCGGCGCCTTCGCGGCGATGGCGATGCTGCTGGCCGCGATCGGGCTGTACGGCGTGCTGTCCCACACGGTGACGCTGCAGCGCAGGGAGATCGGCATCCGCATGGCGCTAGGAGCGCGGCGGCCGGATATCCTCTCGCACGTTCTGCGGAACGCTCTGAGTATGGTGGGGGTGGGGCTGGCTCTCGGAATGGCCGGGACCTTTGCCCTGACCCGAGTCATGAAGAGCCTGTTATTCGAGGTGTCGCCGCTCGATCCGTGGGCGCTCACGCTGGCGTCGGTGGCGATGGCCGCGCTCGGCATTGTGGCGGGGCTGCTACCGGCGCGGCGCGCGGCGAACGTGGACCCGGTGACAACGCTGCGCGAGGACGGCTGAGGCCGGCGAGGGCCGGGCGGGGATGGCATAGGTGTGATACCGTTGCAAAATAGTATGGCCTAGAGCTACGAGGAGATTGCCCTTTGTCCTCCCCGGCCCAGAGCACCTGCGATTCACTCTCGCCCCTGCGCATCGAAGCGCTGGTCAAGCGTTTCGGCCGGTTGACTGCCGTGGACGGCATCACGCTGGAGGTGCAGGCGGGAGAGTGTCTGGGTCTGCTGGGGCCGAATGGCGCGGGCAAGAGCACGCTCATTCGCAGCATCGTGGGGCGCGTGATTCCAGACGCCGGCACGATCACCGTTTTCGGCGCGCCGGCCGATTCAAGCGCGGCGCGCGAGGCAATGGGATGGGTCCCGCAAGATCTGGCGCTCTATCCGCGGCTGACGTGCCGCGAAAATCTGCAGGCGTTCGGCCGCTATCACGGGCTGAGCGGCACGGAACTGGAGCGGGCCGTTACGCGGTGCCTGGATTGGGCGACCTTGAGTGACCGCGCCGGCGAATTGGTCAAACATCTCTCGGGGGGAATGAAGCGCCGGCTCAATATGGCCGGCGGCCTCATTCATCAACCCAGGCTGGTCCTGATGGATGAACCCACGGTGGGCGTGGACCCGCAATCGCGCAACCACATCTTCGAGATGATCGAGAAGGTGCGTGGCGAAGGTATGTCGCTCATCTATACCACCCACTACATGGAAGAAGCCGAGCGGCTGTGCGACCGCATCGCGATTGTCGATCACGGCAGGATCATCGCTCTGGGCAGCCGCGGCGAGCTGGTGAGGAATGCATTCGGCACCAGCAGCCAGGTGCTGGCCCATTTCGGCGGGCCGCCAGATGACGCGGCCGGGTGGGTGACCGCGCGCGGCGGGCAGACGATTAACGGCATTGCACAATTCACGATCGCGCATCCGGTGGAGATCGCGGGCCTGTTGGAGGACGCGGCCAAGGCGGGGCTCGAACTGCTGGATGTGTCGCTGCGGCAGCCGAATCTCGAATCGGTATTTCTGCATTTGACGGGAAGGGAGCTGCGCGATTGATCCTCTCGATTGTTCGCACCGCCATGGTTTCACTGCGCCGCGACAGGGCCGCCCTGTCGCTGAGCTTCGTTTTGCCGGTGGTGTTCTTCAGCATCTTCGCCGTTATTTTCGGCGGACGCCACGACACCACGCCCAAGGTCACGGTGCTGGTGGTGGACGAAGACCACAGCCGGGCCTCCGGGCGGCTGGTTCGCGGTCTGCAGCAGGAAGGCTCGCTGGTGGTGAAGACGCGGCCGGCGCCAGTGCGGGACGCCGAACAACCGGAATACACGGCGGCGACGGCGGAGAGAGCGGTCAAAGAGGGAGCAGCGCCGGTGGCCGTGATCATTCCCCGCGGCTTCGGCGCGAATCCGATTTCATTTGGCGGCGAGGATGGCAATAACCCGGGTATCCAACTGCTTGAAGACAGCAGCGATCTGGTGGCGCCGCAGGTAATCTCGGGCCTGCTTCAGAAAGTTGCCATGACCTCCATGCCGGACGTGATGGCGGAGCAGGGATCGAAATACTTCGACCGGTATGCGGGCGGGCTCACGAGCGACCAGCGCGACCGCCTGGAGGAAGGGATTCGCCGGCTGCGCGAGCGGCAGGAGAGCGGCGGGACGGGGTCGGCCAACGGCAGCGGAGGCGAAATCATTGCGGTGACCTCACGCGCGGTGGTGGGCGAAAACAAGAACAATCCGATGGTCTCGTTTTACGCGGCGGCGATCGGGGTGATGTTCCTGCTGTTCACGGCGAGCGGCGCGGCGGGAGCCTTGCTGGACGAAGCCGAGAGCGGAACGCTCGACCGCGTGCTCAGCTCGCGCGTCACCATGACCGCGCTGCTGTTGGGCAAGCTGGTTTACAATTCGGTGCTCGCATTCACGCAACTGGTCATCATGTTTCTTTGGGGATGGGCTGTGTTCAAACTCGACTTCTGGTCGCACATTCCGGGATTCGTGGTGATGGGCGTGTGCACGGCGGTAGCGGTGGCGGCTTTCGGCATGTTGCTGGCCAGCACCTGCCAGACGCGCGCGCAATTGGGCGCGTTCTCGACGCTGGTAATTCTGGTCATGTCGTCTATTGGCGGCAGCATGTTCCCGCGCTTTCTGATGCCGGAAGCTATGCAAAAGGCGGGCCTGCTCACGATTAACGCCTGGGCAATAGACGGATTCACCAAAATCTTCTGGCGGGACGAGCCGGTTTCCCACTTGTGGCCCCAGGTTTTGGTGCTGGTGAGTGTGGCGGTGGCGCTCTTCGCGATTGCCCGCCGACTGGCACGGCGATGGGAGTACTCGTAAGAGCTGGCCGGTGAACGGGCTTTAATCGTTCCTGCCCTTGATTGGGTAGCCCTGCCACAGATATTCCAGAGCTTCGGGCAGGGTCTGCTGTTTCACGGCGCGGTCGGTGTGCCCGGCGTTGCGGGCGAAGACGAACTGGTAGTGATAGCCCTTGGCGGCCAGCACCTTGGCCATGTTCTCATTGGCGACCACCCAGTCGTGCATGTTGTCGCGCATGACGTTGGGATTGAAAAGGTCGCGGTCGCCCACTTCCATCCAGATGCGGATCGGCTTGGCGGGGCTGTTGGGGATCAGGTGCTCGTGAAACTCCCAGGCGCCGTGCGGGGTCTCGCGGGTTCGACGGCCACTGCTGGTTCACGTAAGTGCCGGAGTAAGTGAGAACGCGGTGGTACAGCTCCGGGTGATACCACGCCATGATCAAGGCGCAGGAGCCGCCGGAGCTGCCGCCCATGGTCGCGCGGCCGTCGGGATCCTTGGTCAGCTTCACGTTGTACTTGCTTCTCCACCAGCGGCAGCACTTCCTTCTCGACGAACTCGGCGTACCGGCCGGACATGGTGTCGTATTCCAGGCCGCGCTCGCTGCCCTGCGCGTCGCCGCTGCCGTTGCCGATGGAGATGGCGATCATCACCGGCACGCGGTGCTCGGCGATCAGATTGTCGAGGGCGGTGAACAAGCGCGCGGTCGGGTCCGTCCGCGCCGACGATGAACGGCGCGGCGGTGCCGGGGACATATTGCTTGGGAACATACACGGCCACTTGGCGCGTGTAGGGAGCGGGATGGCTGGTGGTGACGATCAGCTTGGCGGGGTCGGCGGGGTCGGGCGTGCCGAAGGTGCCGGCGTCGCGCGCGATGCCGGGATAGATCTTGCTGTCGGCCGATTCCATGGTGAAGTTGAAGACCGTTCCCTGCGGCACGCCTTCCTGCGCGGTCATCTCCGGCGCGGGGTTGTGCGTGGGGCCGAGGATGAAGTTGCCGTCGGCATTGGCGGGAGCGTTGGCGCCGTCGGGCAATTCTTTGGCCGTGACATAGCCGGGCGTGTGGGGATCGCGGGTGGGCGGCGTGGGGCGGGGGGCCTGGGCGGCGAGGAGGAGCGGAAGAACGCACCAGAGCAGGCCGGGGAGGCGCGTCGCACGGGCGCGTTCCACGAGGGACGTATGCCGGCAGGGATGCCGGCATGGCTGGCTGGAAGCCGGCGCTACGGAGGGGGGGGCGATCTGAGGACCAGGCATAGGGGCTCCTTATGGCACTATAGCCTTTCCAGGCGGGTGTGGGCATCGCCGAATTGGTCCAGCTTGATGCCGAAGCGATCCATGAGCGACAGATACAGGCTGCACATCTTGCGATTGTCCTCGCCGGCATCCAGATAATTCAGCGTGCGGCCGGTTTCGAGCGTGCCTCCCAGGCCGCCGGCCAGCACCAGCGGCAGACGGAAATTGTCGTGCTTGCGGCCGATCCACAGATTGGAAAGGAACATCAGGCAGGTATTGTCGAGCACCGTGCCGTCGCCTTCCTTCATGCTGTCCAGCTTGGACGCCAGATAGGCAAACTGGCTGACATGGAAGCGCGCGATGCGCTCGTATCCGTCCGAATTGTTGTTGTGCGAGGCGGCGTGGTGGCCTTCCTTCACGTCCAGGAACGGATAATACATGGCCGAAAGATCGCGCGAGATGATCAGCGACGCGACGCGCGTCTTGTTGGTCTGAAACGCGATGGCGATGATGTCGCACATCAGGCGGGCGTGCTCGCGCAGGTCTTCGGGCAAGCCGTTGGCGGGCCGGTCCATGGTGGCTGCGACGGTGTTTTTCGCCTTGGCGGCGTCGTCGGCGTTGTCCTTGCTCTTGCGCATGCCCTCGACGCGCTTTTCCACTTCGCGCACGCTGGTGAGATATTCGTCGAGCTTGCTCTTGTCGCGTGGAGCTGATCTTGCGGCTGAGCGCCTCGGCGCGGTCTTTCACGCGGTCCAGGATGCTGATGTTCCGCAGGCTGCCGCGATTGTCGAACAGGTTGTCCCAGGCGAGCGACGGATAAACTTCCACCGGCACCGGCGAATCCGGGCGTCTGCCAGGAGATGTGCGAGCTGTAGGCCAGCGAGAAATTGGTCTCGTGGTAGCCGGTCATGGGCTGCTCGCAGGCCAGCACGATGCTGGACTGCGGCGTGTCGTCGCCCACGCGGTTGGCGATCATCTGGTCCACGCTGATGCCGGAGTGGATGATGGCGCCCTTCGAAATGTGCGCGCCGGAGAGCAGGCTTCCGGTCTGCGCGGGATGAATGCCCTGGCCGGTGAGCGCCTTGACGAAGAGGCCGTCGATCACGTTGATCTTCTGCTTCAGCGGCTCCAGCGGCTGGAGCGTCTTGCTGAGCTTCATGGCCGCGCCCGAGCCTTCGGCGCTCCAGTGATCCTCATTGATGCCGTTGCCCAGGAACATCACGCCGAAGCGCTTGGGGAAGGCCGAGGCGGGCGGCGTATCGGCGAAGGCGTGCAGCGATTCCAGCCACGGCAGCGCCATGGTGCAGCCGGCGCCGCGCAGGACGGCGCGGCGGGAAATGCCTTGCTGGGCGGGAGTGCGGAGTTGCGGGTGGATCGGGGCATCTTCATCACCTCTTGGATTGGGCTGGGGCATTCGTGGCGAATCCGGATTTCGCTTGTTCAGAAACTGCGGGCTGGTGACGATGGTCTCCACCAGCGCATCGAAGCGATACTCCTTGCGCGGCCAGCCGGGTTTCCATGTCGCTCGATGAGGGATTCGTCGGAAAGCTGCGAGCGAGCGGTTCAGCGCGTAGGCCAGCAGTTTGCGGCTGAAATTATCCACGAAATCCGTCTGGCGATGCTCGCGGATGTAAGTCTGGACGCCCTCGAGCCCGGTGCCCTCGGCTGCCGCCGGGGAAGACGGCGTGGGTATCCACCGGGCGGCCCGGCCAGGTCCTTGGTGCGCGCCTCGCCCACCGGCCCGTAGCCTTCGAACGCCAGGCCGAACGAATCGAAGCGCGCGTGGCAGGCGGCGCAGACCGGGTTCGCGCGATGCTTGGCCAGCATGTCGCGAGCGGCAGATCGGACTTGGCTTCGTCGCCGGCAGTTCCGGCACCACCGGCGGAGGCGGCGGGATGACTTCGCCGAGCACCCTCTGCACCACCCAGTTGCCGCGCTTCACCGGGCTGGTTCGCAGGCCGGGCGAGTTTTCGCGTCAGGAACACGGCCATGGGCAGCAGGCCGCCGCGCTCGTAGCGGGCGGCGTCGTCCACGCGCACCCAGGTGTCCATGCCGCCCTTCACCGCCGGCATGCCGTAATGCTTGGCCAGCGACGGGATTCACGAACGTGTAGTTGCCGTACAGCAGGTCGAGCACCGAGCGGTCGTTGCGGATCACGTCTTCGATGAAGCGGATCGGGCTCCTGGAACATGGCCTCGCGCAGATCGTTGTTGAAGCTGGGAAAGCGCTCGCGGTCCACCGTATTGTTGGTTTCGAAGTGGCGGAAATCGAGCCAGTTGCCGCCGAATTCGGTGGCCAGGCCGCGCACGCGGTCGTCCTTCAGCATGCGGCGCGTCTGCGGCCAGCAGCACGTCGCGGCTTGCGCAGATCGCCCGCCGCCGCGTGCGCCAGCAACTCCTCGTCGGGCATGCTGGACCACAGGAAATAGCTCAGCCGGCTGGCCAGCGCATAGGGGGATAGGGGCGGCTGCGAGCTGGCGAAGCCGGCTGCGCCGCGGCGGCGGAGCTGTCGGGATCGAGCAGATCGATGCGGTACAGGAAATCGGGCGACATCAGCATGCTGACCATCGAATCGCGGATGGCGTCTTCGTGCGACAGCCCGTTCTTGTCGCGCAGCGTGTGGTAATAGGCCACCAGATCGTCGCGCTCCGCCTTGGGTCAGCGGCCGGCGGTAGGCGCGCGCGGCGAAGTTGAGCAGCGCTTCGAGATGCTTCGGCTCGGCGTCGACGTGCTCCTTTTCCAGAGCGCGAAGGGTGTCGTTGACGCGCTCGAAGTGGTCGCGGATCGCCTCAGGCGCGACCGGATCGTTGTTCGGATCGGCCGCGGCCTTGGCCAGATAGGCGTCGCGCAGTGCCAGGATGACCGCGGTGTCGGTGACCTCGTGATCCGCCGGGCGCGGCGTGCCGGATTCGGCGCCCTTGCCTTGCACCTCGCCGCTCTGATTGAAGAAATACTGCACCCAGGTGCGCGCGGTGTAGTCGGCGATGAAATCGAACTCGTCCCACAGCCGGTCGAGCTCCTTCTGGCCCTTCTCGTCGAGGATCAGCTCCATGAGCGGCGTATCGTCGCGAAAATAGCCCATGATGTTGTGATAGCCCGCGCTCAGCAGGCGGCCCTTGTCCTCCGAATCGTCCGGGAAATAGCGGCCGCGCTCGCTGACGTAGAAGGCGTCGGGAAAACCGAGGCGAAGCGCGCGAACGCGGCTTCATAGCGGCCGCGCTCGGCCGGCGGGAACCACCAGGTCGGGATCGCCGGCGCGCGCCTTCGCCGAGAGCGCGGCCCAGCGCGGCGCGGCTTCCTGGTGCAGTCCGGGATATTTCGGGATGACGGGCACCACCGGCGGCGGATCGGTATCGTTGCAGCAGATCGTTGGGGTCGCTATCGCGGCGGTGCGCGGCGAACTCGCGCAGCTTCCAGTTCAGCAGCGGCTGCGATCCGGCCGGCAATCCTCTTCACCACCGGCGCGGCGAACTGCATGGCCGTGTGGCTGCGGATCCTGACCACGAAATCGCGCATCTCGACGCACTGCGCGCGCAGCGGCGTCCGCCTGGTTCGCCGCCGGCGCGGGCAGCGCGCGCCACATGGCCTGCAGCTTGGCGATCGGACCGACCGGCATCCTGGCTCGCTGCAGGATCTGCCAGACCATCGGCAGATACTTGGCGCTCACTTTCGCATCCGCCGCGATGGAGGCCAGCGTCGCGCGCGGGCTTTCCGAGAGCGGCGCGATAGCTTGAAGCGCCAGGCGGCCTCGAAATAATCGGCGTAGATCGGTGGGCTGGCGGCAGTAGAAATCGACGATGCGCTGGATGGCATACTTGTCGCGATCCGTCTCCACCAGCATGGGATACGGCGCGAAGTCGATGCCATCGGGCGTCAGCACCATGTGATCGGCCACTTCGCGCGCGGCCTGCAGGTACTTGTTGAGCAGCGCGGCGACATGGTGAGCGATTCGCCGGAGTTGTCGAAGCCCGCGGGATTGGCCGGATCGACCGGAAACTCGCGGGTGGGCTGCAGGTCCTCGCCGGTGAGGTCGCGGATGGTGTAGTTGTACTCGGCGTTGCTCAGCCGGCGCGCCAGCACCATGCCCGGATCGCCGGCGTTCTTGCGCGCCTCTTCCGCGCGCACGGCCTGGATCCAGTCGATCACCTGCTGGCGGAGCTTCCGCGGGCGGCTGCGGCATCGGCTTGGGCGGCATCTCCTTCGCCGTCAGCCTGGCCCGGACGAGCGCCCAGCGGGGATAGTCGCGCGTCACCATTTCCAGGGTGGTGTAGGACTTGAGATCGAACTGCGCGGCCGGCGATTGGCCGCTATGGCAGGCGATGCAATATTTCGCCACGAAAGGCCGGACGGCGGTCTGAAACTGCTGGTCCAGGCCGGAGGCGGCGCCGGACGCCGGGATGGCGGCAACCGCGAGCAAGGCGGAAACGGCGCGAAGGTGCATACCTGGGAATTAATTATGATACAGATTGGGACTGTCGGGATCTATTTTGTCTTGTTTTTGGTACGGGGCGGCCCGGTTGGGGCGGATTTCGAGCGCCGGCGCGGAGGTGGATACGCTCCCCGGAGCAATGCCGACAGCAAGAGGCGCAACCGCTCCCTTACGGTCGCGGCTCTGAAGGCGCATCGGAGCGGCGACCGTAAGGGAGCGGTTGGCGGCGTCACCAGACGCGCACGCGGTCCGGTGGCGCGAGATACAGCTTCTGGGAGCTGTGCACCGCAAAAGCGGCGTACCAGGGGTCCAGATTGCGCACCGTATCGGCGCGGTACTGCTCGGGGGCGTGGCCATCGGTAGCGATCTGCTGCCGCAATTCCGCGTCGCGGGCCTTCTCGCGCCAGCTCTGCCCGAAGCTGATGAAGAATCGCTGATCGCCGGTGAAGCCATCCTTTACGGCATCCGGCTTTCCACGGAGGGAGAGCCGGTAGGCATCATAGGACGCCAGCAGGCCGGCCACATCGGCGATGTTTTCACTCAGGGTCTGCTGGCCGTTCACCGCCAGGTCGGGGAACGGATGGTAGGCGTCGAATTGCGCGGCCAGGGCTTCGCCCGCGGCTTTGAAATGTGCAAAGTCGTCCTTGGTCCACCAGTTGGCCATGCGGCCTTGCGCGTCGAACTGGCTGCCCTGGTCATCGAAGCTATGGCTGATCTCGTGCCCGATAATCGCGCCGATGGAGCCGTAGTTATGCGCCGCGTCGGCATTGGGGTCGAAGTAGGGCGGCTGCAAAATCGCGGCCGGAAAGTTCAGCGCGTTTTGCAGCGGAAGATTCACCGCATTCACGGTTTGTGGGGTCATCCACCATTCGCCGCGGTCTACGGGTTGGTGGAGCTTGGCAAGCTGCTGCTGGTATTCGAACAGTTCGGCGCGCTGCTGGTTTCCGAGGGCATCGCCTTTGATGATTTCGAGGCCGCCGTAATCCCGCCACTTGTCGGGATAGCCAACCCCGACTTTCAGCGTCTCCAGCTTCTGCTTGGCCTTCACCTTGGTTTCGGGCGACATCCAGGTAAGGCGCGTCGATTCGTTGGCGGAAGGCGGAAATCAGATCCGCGACCATGGCCTGGACCTTCGCCTTGGTGGCGGCCGGGAAATAGTGGTCGACATAAAGCTTGCCGACCGCGTCGCCGAGCGCGTAGCTGGTGAAATCGATGCCGCGCTGCCAGCGGGGGCGCAGTTCCGGAGTGCCGCTGAGCGCCTTGCCGTAGAAATTGAAGCGCTCCTCCACGAATGCCTTCGGAAGAAAGGGCGCGGCATCCTCGACCGTATGGAACGCCAGCCAGTCCTTCCAGGTGTCCAGAGGCTCGGATGCGGCCAGCGCGGAAAGGCCGGGAATGGCCTTGGGATGCCAGACGATGAACACAGGCGCGTCGGCAAGCCCGGCGGCTTTGAGCAGGGCCGGCCAATCGAGTCCCGGCGCCCTGGCCATCAGTTCGGCGCGCGTCCACGTGACCGGAGTATGCACGTCCTCGGATTCGACGCGCGTGGCATGCAGCGCGCGCCATGCCGGTCTCGAGCGCCATGACGCGTGCCGCGCGGGCGGCCGGGTCGTCAAAGCCGGCCAGCCTGAACATCGCTTCGATATGCGCCTGGTACTGCTTGCGCAAGCCCGCCATGTGTTCGGACGAGGAGAGATAATAATCGCGGTCCGGCATTCCGAGGCCGCCCTGCAGCAGGTAGGGATAGCTGCGGGTGGGGTCGGTGAGGCCCTGAGTCACCCAGACGCCGAACAGGTGAGGAGTTTCGAAATTGGTGTTGTTGAGGGCATCCACATCCGCGCGCAGGTCCCCGCCGATGGCGCGCGCCAAAGCATGGCGATCGGCAATCGCGGCGATCGAGTCAAGTTGCGGCTGCAACGGAGCGAGGCCCTTCTGTTCGATACCCGCCTCGTCCATGAAGCTGGAGTAATAGTCGCCGATCTGGCCGCCCGATTGGGCCGATTCCTCGAACAACGATCGCAGCCGCTGCCGCGTATTATCGGCCAGCATGGAGAAAATGCCGTAGGCGGGCTTATCGTGAGGGATCGGGGTGGCCTTAATCCATCCACCATTGGTGTAAGCGTCGAAATCGTCGCCGGGGGCGACCGCCCTGTCCATTCCCTTGAGGTCGATGCCGGTAACGAGGGTTGGATCTTTGGTCCCGCAGGCGGGCGCCAGCGCCATGGCGGCCATAAGAAGCAGCGTGGATTTTCTCATGGTATCTACCACCAGCTTAGCTAATGGCGGCGTCCGCGGACATGGGAATACACGGTCTGAGCCGGGATCAAGCCTGCGCCATCTCGGCGAATACGGATCGCGCCGAGTCGGCGTCTTTCACCTCGCGCGGAAACGCGATGCGGAGCCCGTGCACGCGTTCGCCGGTCTTCAGGCGAAGATGAAAGCCAAGACGGTCGATAGCGGTCATATGGGCCTCATCCGGCATCTCGCCCGTCTCCCGTCCCGCAATGCGGCGCAGGGTATCGGGAGAATCCGTATTCACGTGCTGAACGATTTCATGTGCAATCGCCGCCAGGGGATCAGGCGCCGCCGCGGCGTACTCTTCCGACGCCACCCAGCCCATCACACCGAAGCCGCCGATGAAGTAAACGCCTTCGGTCTCCAGGCGGTAATAGTCGAAATCCGTGAAGTCCTGCCAGTAACGTGCGTTCACGTGGCAGGAAAGGTATAGATCGGCCACCTCCGCGGCGGGCGCCACTTTGGTGACGCCGATCAGGGTGACGCGAGCGAACCCGAGCGGGTCGCCGGAGACATCCGGCTGCGTGACGAGCAGGCTGGATCTCTCGTCCTGCTGCAAATTCTGGGTGTGCATCGCCATGCTGCTGATGAAAAATACGGGGCGGCCGCGACTATCCGCCGCGAAGGGCATCATGGATCCGAAAGGGAAGCCGGGAAATTTCTGGGAATGAGTCGAGAGACTTCCGACCCGGCCAATGGAGGTGAGAGTGCGGGCGCGCTCGGCGAGAGAAGGTTCCGGGACCGGCGTGGTTGACCCGGAACCGGCGTGTCGTCGGTTGGCCACGAGTTCAATGATACCGGAAGGCCACGGAATCGAGGTGGGCGGAATCGGACGTTGCCCGCACCAGGCAGGCGTGCAGGTCCGGGCGTGCGGTGCGGCCATGATATGCCTGCTTGCGCGACATGAACTAAAATAGGCCGCATGGATCGGCGTGAGTTTTTCACCCGCTTCGGTTTGGGCAGCTATTCCCTGATTGTTCTGGCGGACGAAGGCGGCGCGCAGGTGCCGGCGCCCAAGCCGGCATTTGAATCCGCCGCTCCCGTGAACGCGCCCTTCTCGCCCGCGGAACAGCACATGCGGCTGGTGCGCCTGGAAACCGACGTGCTGGTGGCGGGCGGCGGGCTGGCGGGGGTTTGCGCGGCGATTGCGGCTGCCCGGAATGGCGCGAAGGTGGTTCTGGTGCAGGACCGTTCGCGGCTGGGGGGCAACTCGTCGAGCGAAGTGAAGATGCACGTGGTGGGCGCGAATCACCACACCGCGCGTCCGGGGTGGCGCGAAGGGGGTTTGATCGAAGAGCTCCGCCTGGCCGACGCGGTCAACAATCCGCAGCGCTGCTGGGAGCTTTGGGACCTGCTGCTGTACGACAAGGTGATCAGCGAGCCCAATATCACGCTGCTGCTCGAAACCGTGCTTTATACGGCCTCGGTAAAGGGCGGACGGATCACCGAAGTCATGGCGCGCTGCGATAAGAGCGAGCACATCTATCGCAATTCGGCGCGAAGATGTTCTGCGACTGCACGGGCGATTCCCGGCTGGCGCTGGAGGCGGGCGCCGAGATGCGGAGCGGGCGCGAGGGGCGCGCGGAGTACAACGAGTCGCTGGCCCCGGAGGCGCCCGACTATCGCACCCTCGGTTCCAGCATCCTGTTCACGTCGCGGCTTTACCGGCGCCACATGCCGTTTACACCGCCGTCCTGGGCACGCAAGATCACGCGGGAGCAACTGGTTCACCGGGGCATCGAGACCTGGGAATACGGCTACTGGTGGATCGAATGGGGCGGGGACAAGGACATCATTGCGGACAACGAGCGCATCCGCTTCGAGCTGCTTTCCATCGTGATGGGGGTGTGGGACTACATCAAGAACAGCGGGGATTTTGCGGAGAGCGGCTTCTGGGCGATGGACTGGGTGGGAATGATGCCGGGCAAACGAGGCAGCCGCCGCCTGCTGGGCGATCACGTGCTCACCCAACAGGATCTGATGCAGGGCGGGTTTGCCGATGCGGTGGCGATCGGCGGCTGGCCCATGGACGCGCATCCGCCGGAAGGCTTCGACCGGCCCGACCTGCCGCCCAATACGACGGTTCGGCCGCCCGAGGTTTACGATATTCCGCTGCGGTCGCTGTACAGCCGCAATATCTCTAACCTGTTCATGGCGGGCCGCAACATCAGCGCGACCTACGTGGCGTTCACCTCGGCGCGCGTGATGGCGACGTGCGCGGTGAAGGCCAGGCGGTCGGTACGGCGGCGGCGCAGTGTGTCGCGCACGGGATTCTGCCGCGCGAGTTGGCACGCGATCCGGGACAGGTGGAGCGATTGCAGCAGAACGCTGCTGCGGGACGACCAGACGATCAAAGGGCGCGGCAACCGGGATCCATCGGACCTGGCGCGCTCCGCCGCTGTCACCGCGTCCGCCGAAGAAGGAGCGGCCCAGGCACGCGCTGGTGATCGATGGGTTCGTGCGCGATATTCCGGACCAGCACGGCGAGCCGGTGGAAGTGCATCACTGGGCCGCGCCGGTGGAGCAGGGCAAGCCGGCGTGGATCGAACTGGCCTGGGAGAACCCACGCCGCATCCGGCTGGTGCAAATCACCTTCGACACGGGATTCAAACGCCAGCTTACCCTCAGTGCCCAGGAAAGCCAGAACGTAAACCTTCTGCGGGCGCCGCAGCCCGAGACGGCGAAGGATTACAGGCTGACGGCGTTTACCGCCGGGGGCGAGATGCGGGTTCTGGCCGAGGTAAAGGGAAACTTCCAAAGGCTGCGCCGGCACATATTCGATGCGGTAGAGCCACGGACTCTGCGGCTGGAAATCAGCGCCACGAACGGCGACCGGCTGGCGCGCGTATTCGAGATCCGCTGCTACGGATGAGGCGCGAGCTTCCCGGTCCCGGTTGGGGCGGCGCCTTCCATCGGACATACGCGTCCGATATGGTAGGCTAGCGTTCGATGGCGAACGACAAAGATCAACTGGGCCGCCGGATGTTCATCCTGGGCTCCGCCGCCGGGGCGCTGGCCGCGCAGACACCCGCCGCCGCGCCCAAGGCCGACCCGCATCGCCGCGCGTACGACCTGAACCGCAACTGGCTGTTCGGGGGCAAAACACGCCCTGGAGTTTCGGCTCCCGGGTTCGACGATTCGCAATGGAAGAAGATCACGCTGCCGCACGCGAACGCGAGACTTCCCTGGCACAGTTTCGATGAAAGCGCGTTCCAGTATGTGTCCGCCTACCGCCGCCATTTGCGGGCCATGCCGGAGTGGCGCGGCAAGCGCGTGTTCGTGGATTTCGACGGGGCCATGACCGCGTCCACGGTCACGGTGAACGGGCACCGGTTCGAAGAATACAAGGGCGGCTATACGCCATTCAGCTTCGAGATTACGCCGCACCTGAAACCGGGCGCCGATAACGTAATCGCCGTCGAACTGGATTCCACCGAGCGGGCCGATATTCCGCCGTTCGGGCAGAACATCGACTATCTGACGTTCGGCGGCATTTACCGCGACGTGCGGCTGCGCGTAGTGCCGCAGACGTTTATCGACAACGTGTACGCCAGGCCGGTGAATCCGATGGCGGCGGACCGGTCGGTCGAGATCCGCTGCTATGTGCAGGGACCGCTGCGCCCGGGCGCCACGGTAACGGCGGAACTGGCGGACGGAACGAAGGTGCTGAAGACGGCGAGCGTGCCGGTATCGGGCGAGGCCGAATTCCACGTGGTACGGCTGGAATCGCTGCCGGAAATTGAGCTGTGGAGCCTGAAAAGCCCCAAGCTGTATCGCGTGACGGTCCGGCTGGCAAACGGGGAATCGCGGGACGAATATGGCACGCGCATCGGCTTCCGCGAAGCGCGGTTCACGCCCGCGGGTTTTATGCTGAACGGCGAGCGCGTCAAGCTGCGCGGGCTGAACCGGCACCAGACGTTTCCCGTACGTGGGCGGCGCCATGCCGGCGCGCGTGCAGCGCCGCGATGCCTGGATCCTCAGGCGGGAGCTGAAGTGCAACATCGTGCGCACCTCGCATTATCCGCAGTCGCCGGCACTTTCTGGACGCCTGCGACGAACTCGGGCTGCTGGTGTTCGAGGAGATCCCCGGCTGGCAGCACATCGGCGACAAGGCCTGGCAGGACCTGGCCGTGCGCAACGTGGGCGAGATGATCCGGCGCGACTGGAACCATCCGTCCATCGTTCTGTGGGGCGTGCGCATCAACGAGTCGCAGGACGATCACGATTTCTACACGCGCACCAATGCCCTGGCGCACGAGCTGGACAACTCGCGCCAGACCGGCGGCATGCGCTACCTGCACGACTCGGAGCTGCTCGAAGACGTGTTCACGCGTCAACGATTTCGGCTTTCCGCTGCGGCCGCCGAACCATCCGCTTTATCTGAACACCGAATTCAACGGCCACATGTACCCGACCAAGCGCTACGACAACGTGGACCGCGTGATGGAGCACGCGCTGCGCCACGCCCGGGTGCACAACCAACTGGCGTCGGACGACCGCTACGCGGGCGGCATCGGCTGGTGCGCGTTCGACTACAACACGCACGCCAATTTCGGCTCGGGCGACCACATCTGCTATCACGGCGTGGCGCGACATTTTCCGCATCCCGAAACCGGCGGCCTATCTTCTACCGCTCGCAGTGCGATCCCGAAGAGGAGGTGGTGCTGGAGCCGTGCTTCTAACTGGTCGCAGGGCGACCAGTCGGGCGCGGGCGGCATCGGGCGCGTGCCGATCGTCTCCAATTGCGACCATCTGAAGATCTACTGTGAGGGCGAGTTGAAACTGGAACTCGATCCGGACCGCGCAGACTTATGCGCACCTGACGCATCCGCCTTTCATGATGGACCTGGGCGATTTGCCGCTGAGCCCCTGGGGCGATCTCAAGATCGAGGGTCAACGGGGCGGCAAACCGGCCAAAACGCGGTCCTTTCCGGCAGCGGAAAGGACGTGGACCTGAAGGTGATCGCGGACGATAAGGAACTCGATGGGGACGGGCGCGACGCCACCCGCGTGGTCCTGATGGTCACGGACGAATACGGCAATATGAGGCCGTTCACCACGGCGGCGGTTTCGCTTTCGCTCACGGGACCGGGAGAAATCATCGGCGAGAACCCGCTCGTGCTGGCGGGGGGCGCGGCGGCGGTCTGGGTGCGGGCGAAAGAAGCGGCGGGCACGGTCCGGCTTACGGCAACCAACGCCATTCTGGGAAGCCGCTCCGTTACAATTCGCGTGAAAGCGGCGGAACCGGAGATGGTCTGAGGCGCCCCGGGGGACGCCATCGGCGCGCGGGTGAAGGCGGCCGGCGGGCGGGAGGGCGCTGAACGCGGAGGATCCCGCACCGCACCACCGCGTCGAATTAGCCGAACTCACGGTTCAGCGGAGGGGCATTTTGTGGGCCGATGCGGTTTTGGCATTGCTCCCATTCCTCCAACGATTGCGGCGCACCCTGACCGGAGTCAAAGCGGATCAAATGCTTCGAGCCATGGAGCAGGCCCTGCTTGATGCAGGCGATCCGGCACTTAAAATAGTTCACGCCCCGTCGCTCTGCTTCCATGAAACACGATCCGTTCCGATCGAGGTCCAAACCGCAGGCGTTCCCTCCTTCGTATGTCAACCTGGGTGAACTTTCAGGCCACCGGAATCCGTAGAAGGGGCATCCGGCCACTTAGGGCCTGCCTTTGTGTTCAAGCCGGCCGCCAGCACGGCGGCGGTCACGCACTGGGGGTTCCAGCCCCGCCAAGGCGGACGCCCTCCGAGGCAGGAAGCGGTAATCAGGACCTGTTTGTACTATAATGAACACGCGTCCGCCACCTATTATGGAACGCGCAAAACTCGGGAATCCTCCCTCAGGCAAGCCGGAAATACGGGCGACCCCGCCGGATGGGACAGGGCCGGCGGACGGCGGACCCCCCAAAAGACCCACGCTCGACGCTATCATGCCCGCCCTGTATGCCGAACTTCGAAGAATGGCCGCCGGTTGGATGCGGAAGGAACGCCAGGACCATACGTTGCAGCCGACAGCACTGGTGCATGAAGCGTACCTGCGTTTGGCCAGGCAGCATGAGATCGACTGGTCTAATCGCGCCCAGGTTCTGGGCATCGCGGGCCGGATGATGCGGCGGGTGCTGGCCGATTACGCAACCGGCCATAATGCGGCAAAGCGTTTGGGGAGGGTCTCCAGAGTCGCAATCGAGGACGCGGCAGCGTTGGTTCCGGCTGGTCCCGACCGCGGCATCGGATTCATAGACCTGGACCGCGCCCTCACTTGCCTGGAGAAAATCGACCCGCAAATGGCCTCTATCGTGGAACTGCGGTTTTTTGGCGGCCTGACTATTGACGAGGTCTCGGAGGTCACCGGCCTTTCGACGGCCACCGTGGAGCGCGAGTGGGCTACGGCGCGGGTTTGGCTGTCGCGGCAAATTGACGGTAAGGGCACGCCGTGAACCCGGCCGATTGGGAGCGGGTTAAGGCGGTATTGCAAGCCGCTCTCGACCTGTCCGCCGACCAAAGGCCGGAGTATCTGGATAGGGCCTGCGCCGGCGACCCGGAGCTTCGGAGGGAGGTCGAGGCCTATCTCGAATACGAGGGTGCTTCCCGTGACCCCTTAGACATCACCGGATGGCGCGGCAGGGGGCAGGAGGCTTCCGCGGATCCGGATCACGCGGGGCCGTACCGCATTATACGGAGGCTCGGCGAAGGCGGGATGGGGGTGGTCTACCTGGCGGAGCGCGATGACGGCCAGTACCGCCAGCAGGTTGCGGTGAAGGTGATGAAAGGGGGCCTGCTGGATGGCAACCTGATGCGCCGCTTCCGTAACGAGCGCCAGATTCTGTCCGAGCTGGACCATCCGCACATCGCCCGCCTGATGGATGGTGGGACCACCGGCGGCGGCCAGCTCTATTACGCCATGGAATACGTGGATGGCGTGCCGGTAACGGATTATTGCAAAGCGCGGCGGCTCGATCTGCGGCAGCGCCTCGAGCTCTTCTCGGCGATTTGCATGGGGGTGGTGCATGCGCACCGCAAACTGATCGTTCACGGCGATTTGAAGCCCGCCAACATTCTGGTGGCTTCCGACGGCACGCCCAAGGTAGTCGATTTCGGACTGGCCGAGATCTTCCGCGACACCGGCGAAGCGCCCGGGCTCCCAGTCTCGACCACCCTCATTCTGACACCTAAGTACGCCAGCCCCGAGCGGATTGCCGGTTGCCGGCCTACGATGGCGGTGGACGTCTATTCGCTCGGCGTGCTGCTTTGCGAACTGCTTGCCGGAGCCACCCCGTTCCCGACGGAAGGCAAGACGCCATTCGAAGCATGCCGGGCGGTGATCGAAGAAGAACCGCGGGCGCCGAGCGCTATCGTGCGGCACCGCGGAAGTGCCGCCGATGAAATTCCCGTCACGGCGCGGCAGTTGAAAGGGGATCTGGACTGCATCGTATTGAGAGCCCTGCGTAAGGAGCCGGAGGGGCGGTATGGCAGCGTGGAGGAACTGCGCGACGAAATCGAGAGATTTCTGGCCGGCCTGCCCGTGCGCGCCTCCGGCGGCGCCGCGCTGTACCGGTTCCGCAAATTGGTCAAGCGCCGCCGCTGGCCGCTGGCTTTCACCGTGGCGACCGCCCTCGGCGCCGCGGCTGCGATGGTCACCATCTGGTGGGAGGGCCGACTGGCAGAGACGCGGTTTAACGATGTGCGGGCCCTGGCCCATTCGGTAATCTTCGAGTTGCACGATTCCATCCAGGACCTGCCCGGTTCGACCGCGGCCCGCAAACTCCTGGCCGAGAAGGCGCTCGAGTACCTGCAGAAGCTGGAAGCCGGCGGAGGAATCCGGCGCGATCTGCAATTGGAATTGGCCGCGGGCTACCAGAAGATTGGCCGGGTTCAAAACGACAACGCCCGCAGCAGCTTGGGCGATACCTCGGCGGCGCTGATCAGCCTGCAAAACGCCCGCCGGCTGCTGCTTGCCGCCCTGGCGGAGCACAGCGATTCCGAGACGCAGCAGATGCTTTGCGACGTGGACCTCAGCCTGGCCGATATCCAGGAACAACGCGGGGACGAGGCCGGGCGGGCGGCGGCCCGCCTGGAAGCGGCCCGGTTCGCGCAAGCGCTGGCGAACCAGGATTCGTCCTCAAAACGTTTCCAGAGCACCGTCCTCCACATCACGGCCGGCAATCTGGGCGCGGTAGGGAACTGGGAAGCTGCCCTGCCCGCCTGGCGGAAGGCGGTCAGCGTAGACCAGGAGGCGCTGGGCGAGTCGCCGGCGGACGACCGATTGAGGGGATATCTGGCGGCAAGCTACGACGGCGTGGCATCGGCGTGCAAGCAATTGGACGACTTCGATTGCGCCATTCGCTACTACCGGCAGGCGGTTGCGATCCGTTCCGGGGAGCTGGCGGCAGCGCCCGCCAACACCCGTTTCGCCATGCTGCTGTCCTACCACCTCATCGATCTGGCGTGGGCGGAGCACGCGGCAGCGGCCCAGACGCAGGCGATTGCCGACGGGGAGCGCGCCCTGGCGCTGCAGCGGCGCATCGCCGCCGAGGATCCGCAGAACCTGATGGCGCGGCTGGAAACGGCGAAGACACTGGTGACCAGGGGACTGATGTACAGGGACCTCGGTAATGCGCCGCTGGCAATCCGGTCGCTCCGCGAAGCGGTTGGAACCTTCGAATCGCTGGTGGACCGGGACCCGCGCAACCAATCGACCCTTTTCCATCTGGCCTGGTCGAGCGCGGAGCTGGGAGAGGTGTATCGAGACAGGGCCCTCAAGCCCGGCCTGGATGCGGCGGCGGCGCGCTCGGATTGGCGGGAAGCAGCGGTCCGTTTCGAGAGCTCGGGCCGGTACCTCGAATCTCTTAAGCTGGACGGCAAACTCCTGGGCGTCCTCGACGCCGGTCGCCTCCGGGAAGAGGTTCCCGGAAAAATCGCCGAATGCCGGCGCCACCTCCAACCGGAGTAAAAAACGTCCGGCAAGCTTCGCAAGCAGATCCCCTAAACTAAAAGGCTGAAACACTGGGGGGCTCTTGCCTACAAATAAATTGCGCGGGTGGAAGAGAGTCAGGCGGGCGGCGTTTCCGGTCATCGTGCATTCCGTCCGGACGGCGGTAGCGGCGGTGGCTTCGCTGCTGGTGGCGCGGTTATTCGGGCTGCCGGAAGCGTACTGGGCGCCGATTACAACAGTGGTCATTACCCAGTCCTCGTTGGGCGCGGCGCTCGATGTCTCCTGGAAGCGTGCCGTCGGAACGGTGCTTGGAGGAGTAGTCGGCGCGAGCGCGGCGACTCATTTTGGGTCGAACGTGCTGGTTTTCGGTATAGGGATATTCATCCTCGGACTGCTAAGTGCCGTGGTCCACGCGGATCGAAGCGCATTTCGGTTCGGAGGTGTCACGCTGGGGGTTGTGTTATTGATTCCCCGGGCGGCTCCTCCATGGCAGATCGCCTTTCATCGCTGCGCGGAAGTGTTTATCGGAATCGGGGTGGCGTTGATATTGACGCTAGTATGGCCGGAGCCGGAGGAGTAACCGCGGCATGGGAAGCCTTTCCTAAGATGTCACGTCCGCCCGATGGCCTGCCGCCTTTTCGATTTCGGAGTTCAACTCCGCGCCCATGAGCACGGTGGCGCTGGTGACGTACATCCACATCAGCAGCATGGCGGCGGAAGCCGTGCGGCCGTAGACCTCCTGATAGGAGGCGAACCGATCGAAGTACTCGCGCGCCGCGAGCGTCAGCGCCACCCACAGCACGCCGCCCAATACGGCGCCGGGCGTGCTCCACTGCCAGCGCCTCGGCTTAAGGTTGGGGCCGAAGCGGAAGAACAGCGCGTAGGAGATCATGAGGATGGCGATGGTCACCGCCCAGCGCAGGATGGCCTCCAGGACGCCGGCGCGCGCCAGCGGCGCGGCAAAGCGCGCGATGAGCAGCGTCGCGAAGGCCACGATTAACAGAGCCAGCCCCAGCCCCGCCGCGGCCAGGGCGATCTCCCACCACGCGCGGTCCTCCCGCACTTCGTATGCGGCGTTCAGCCCCACGATCATCGCCCATGAGGCATTGAAGCCGGCCCACAGCGCGCTCGCGATTCCCATCGCCAGCAGCATGCCGCGCCCGTGCGCGCTGGCGTTGAGGTCACTGATGGCCCCGGCCACCAGCCCGGCGGCGCGTCCGGGCAGGAAATGCGCCAGCGCGCCGGCCATGGTTTCGCGCATGCCGGCGCCGGTGCCGGCCAACCGCGCGAACAGCGCCAGGAGCAACAGCAGGCCGGGGAAGAAAGCCATGAAGAAATAGAATGCAAGGCGCGCGGAGAGGCCGAAGACCTCGTCCTGCCAGCTCTCCCGGATGGTGCGTTTCAGCGCTTCGCGGGGCGAGAGCCCACCCAGGCTCCACATGCTCTGCATGCTTCCATTTTCCCCGAATCGGCCGAACGGATGCGTCCGGCATCCTCTCTATACGGTGTCCAACAGTTCGCGCTGGCGCGCCAGGCGCTGGGTGCGCTCGTGGGCGAAGCGGGAAATGGCGGCGAAAATCGAGGCCTGGTCCAGATGGGCCTCGGCGATCACCTCCGGCTCGAGGCCGCCGCTGAGCCACTGGTTATCCCAATCGGAAGTGAGGGAATAAGCGTCGGTGAGCGGGCCGACATCGCGGATGGGCCAGGCGCGGCGGGTGCCGGTGCTGACCACCATCAGGTCATAAAGAGCCCCGGCAGGCAGCACGGTGCTGCGGTAGTCCGCGGGCTGGCGGTCGAACAATTCCTCGCTGACGGCGGCCACGATTTTCACGTTGATACCGGCCGCCTCCAGATGCGGCAGCTCCTTGACCACGTTGGCGGTGGAGCTGGCGCCCTGGGCCACGACATAGCCGTGGCGCGGCCGGCCGGGGGCGAAGTCGCGGATGACGTAGAGGCCTTTGGCGGCGGCGGCGATATCGGAATCGGCGAAGCGGCTGCGGTCGGCCACCGGAAAATCGGGACGCGCCACCTCGATGGCGATGATGCCGACCTTAGGGTCGCGCGCGGCAATCTCCGCCGCGGCGAAATAGCCCGGCGCCACATCGTTGTAGTCCCAGAAGCTCAGTTGGATGATTTGTCCGCGGGGAAAGAGCTTCCATACCTGCGGGGCGAAAATGCCGAAGTGGGTGCGGGCATCGGCGGCGGTTTCCGGGCCGGAATGCGCGGCCAGAATGTGGAGCACACCCATGCGGAACCGGCTGTCCTGATTTTGCTGGCTCCATACGCGGGCGGGCGTGTACATCAAGGGCGTGAATGAGCCATAGGTGCCGCTGAGCGCCCAGACGCCGGCGAATTTGGAGGGGTCGAGGGAGGCGCTCTGGCTGATCAGGCCGATGGCGGTGGAGACATTGCCGGCTTCCTGAATGGCGGCCTTGAGGCGGGTGCCGAGTGGATTCGTTTCGGGATCGTAATGGCCCCACAGGCTGCCGTGCTCGACGTTGATCGATTCGGAAAGATCGGCGGCGACGGTGAAGAAGCGGTTGTCCGTCACATAGTTCATCCACTTGATGATTTCGGAAACGGCCCGGCGCGCTCCGGCAACTTCGCCCGGTTTGCGGAACAGGGTGACGCCGACTTCCCTGGTTTTTCCGGAAAGCGGATTGGCGACGGAAAGCTTGCGCGGCTCGCGGGGCAAATTCGCCACCCGCAGGCGCTCATCGAGAAAGGGATCGCGGCGCGCGTCGATGCGCAGGGGAAGTTCGTCGGCGACGGTGCCGCCGATGGCGACCAGCCGGTCCGCCAGCCAGTCGCCCAGGCCATTGCGTTCGAGCAGCGACATGACCACGTCGATGTTCGTCTTGAACTGGATCAGGCGCTCCCGCGGATCGGCCACGGGCCCCTGCCGGATGCCGCTGAATTCGACATCATAATGGCGCTCGAAAGTCTTCGCGAGGGCGACAAAATAGTCCGAGTTCATCTTGAGCGCGTAGGGATGGCTGGGATAACCGGTCACCTGCGGGCCGTACGCCGGGATCTCACCGCGAACCGCGCCAGGCCAGTAGCCCTTGACGGTCTTACCGATCACGATCATGGGACGGCGATCGGCCGGGTCCCACTCCTCCATGGTTTTGAGCGCCGCCACCACCTGGCCGTAATCGTTGCCGTCCTCGACGGCAAAGACGTTCCAGCCGTAGGATGTCCATTGATCGACGATGCGGTACGCGTCGTATTTGGCGGCCACCACTCCGCCGCGCAGGGAATCGTCGATGCCGCTGTTATTGTCGGAGAAAAGAATCCGCAAGCGTTTGCCGGTCTGGAGGGCGAGCGCCTGGGTTTTCAATTCCTGGGCATGGCCTTCGGTCATGGCAAATTCGCCTTCGAAGGCGATGACCTTGGGGGAGCTTGGGGCGCCCAGGAAATCCCAGAATGCTGCCTTGCCCGCGGCCGTGGCGACGCCGATTCCGGAAGGGCCGCCATTCACGTCGTTGGTAAGGTCGGTGGCTTCGGAGTGGCCGGATAAGGCCCGGATACCGCGCCCTTTGGCTTGGGCGAACAGCGGATGATCTTCCAGGTCCAGGCTTGACAGGAGCGTCTTGAGGGCGCCCGCGCCGCGGCGGAATCCGAGGGCATCCACCGGCAGCATGGCGGTGGAGGGATCGACGCGATAGCGCGGATCGCCGGTGACCGCAAACCTGCGCGCCAACGCCTGCCCCATGATCATCCAGAGGGCGTAACAGGTAGGAATGCAGTGGCCTCCGGCCAGCAGGAACTTGTCGGCGTAAGGGTGCTTGGGCCGGCGGTAATCGTAGCGCAGGCCGCCCGACTCCGGCCCGGCGAGGTGCACCGCGACGTTATACGGCGTATATGCCAGAGGCCCGCCAAAATGGCCGGTTTGGGCATAGTTGCCGAGCAGGACGAGGGTCATGCAGGTCATGTATCCGACGTCTTCCATCTGGCGGTCATATGCCGCCGGAAGCGGGGGATGGGGCGATAACTGCGTTGCGAGGGTGGTCAAAGTTCAGGCTCCCGGTTTCGCTTTCTATCATGGCACGGCCAGGGAAATGCCGCATTCCGGTGGTCGGAACGGAAGTCCCCCCATGACGCAGTCAATAACCGTGGTAAGCCGAGGTCTATGCCTTCCCGGCGGGAAAGAGGACGGTAACCGTGGTGCCGGCCCCCGGCGTGCTGTCCACCCGAATGGCTCCGTTCAACGTCCGCACAATTCCCGCGACAGCCGCCAGTCCCAATCCCCGGCCCATGAATTTCGTAGTGAAAAACGGGTCGAAGATTTTTGCGCGAATGGCGGGATCGATACCCGAGCCATTGTCCTGAACCTGGAGAACAATCGCCAGGCCAGGATCCGGACGACCAATGTCGTACGGCTCCTCCGCGGCGGAGGAATCGACCTCCCGCACGCTGGTCCGTACCACCACTTTGCCGGGCCGCCCCACGACGGCTTCCGCGGCATTGAGGATCAGGTGCAATGCGACCTGGTGCAATTGACTCGGATCGGCACGGACGGCTGGTAACTGGTCGCCTAAGTCCAATGCCATGCCGATCTCGTCGTCAATGGATCCGCGCAGGAGTAAGACGGCATCCCGCACCACTTGCGACAAGTCAACCGCCTCGACCATCAATTGGCCTTTGCCCGTGAAGGCCAGCATTTGCTTGATGAGGTCCGCCGCCCGGGCACCGGCTTGCTCCGCCTGGGCGAGCAGATGCTGGACGGGAGACCCCGGCTCGATTATCTGGCAGGCCAGGCCGATGTTACCAATCATGCTTGTGAGGAGATTGTTGAAATCATGGGCTATCCCCCCGGCGAGAATGCCGAGGCTCTCCAGCTTCTGGTTTTCCCGAAGCCGGGATTCGACGCGTTTGCGATCGGTGATGTCACGGTCAATTTGCAGCATCCCGTACGGAGCACCGTTCTCGGCTCGCAGCACCCAGCGGCTCAGATCTTCAAGCACACGCCCGTCCCTGGCGGTGTGCTTCACCTCGCCACTCCACTGTCCGTGCGCCAGCAGGTCCTCCATGATCTCCTTACGCGGCAGGGGAAGCTCCGTGTGCAGAAGTTCGTGCATATTGCGGCCGAGCGCTTCTTCCTTGCTCCAACCGTATTCCTGCTCCGCCCCGCGGTTCCAGAAAAGAATGGTCCCGTCCAGCGCCAATGAGACGATACAATCCTGCGCCAGGTCGAGCAGGGCGGCCTGTTCCCTGGCGAGATCCTCCGCCCGTTTCCGCTCGGCAATTTCCTTCTCGAGCCGTTGTCTTTTCATCCGCAGTTTGGCCGTCAGGCGCTCTGCCTCCTGGCGTGCGCGCACCAGAGTCGTCACATCCGACGCAAACATGAGGATCGCCTCGAAATGCCCCGCTTCGCTGCGCATCGGCTGTATGACGACGTCCAGGTAGGGCCGCTCGGTCGTCTCATGCACGGACAGCAGAGGCACTTGCCATTGCTTCGCGGTATAGGCACGCCCGGTCGCCGCTACCCGGTCCACAATTTTAAAGACTACGGGGCTGACCTCGGGATGCGCTTCGCGAATGGTGCGGCCGATCAAATCGATGGGGGAGAGCGCACGCAACAATTGATTGGCGAATACGTACGATTGCTCCGGCAGCCGTAGCAGCCCGATCATCGCGGGCACGTTTTCAAGAATCTCCTCCAAGCCCTTCCATCTGCTTTCCGCCCAAACCCGCGCGGACCGCTCCCGCTCCAGCAGTCGCGATTCCTCCAACTTCCGGCTGGTCGTGTCGCGGACGATTTTGGAGAAGCCCTCCAGTTCTCCACGTTCGTTTCGCCGCGCGCGGATGGTCCCCGAAACCCAGACCCGCGAACCGTCCTTCCTTACATGCCAACGCTGTTCCTCCGCCATTCCGACGTGAGTGGCACGGCGCATCTCGTTCTTCCCGGCGTGCGCGGCACGATCCTCGGGGCTGAATAGCAGATCGAACGACTTTCCTTTCACCTCCGATTCTTTATAGCCGAAGACTCTCTCTGCGTATTCGTTCCACTCGACGATCTTGCCATGGCGATCGAGAGCGATTACGGCGTAGTCCTGTAGAGCGGCCTCGACGACTTCAAGATTGGCGACGGGTGGACCGGGTAATTGTGAAGGCCGCGCGCGACGCCTCATTAATCTTATCGGGCTCCTGTACGAACCACAGCTGCAAGTGTTGTGCCGTTCCCGCCCACTATGCCCTTGGGACTGTTACGGAATCTGGGCATGTTAGTTGTCGTTCGCAGGCGGTGGCCGACCTGTCCGCACGGACGCAAACCATCGGGTCATATACCCGGGTTACTTACCCTATGCCCTTGGTCATTTGGCCAGCCCCTGGTTACTTACCCTAGCCCGTTTCTTACCTATCGCCGGGTCTTTTCCCTAATGCAGGAGTGAATGGATGAATGAACGGGACGGCATGGGTGCACCGGATGGCGCCCCGCTGATTATTCGCCTGCGCCTGGAAGCAGGCGCCACCTTCACCACGCTATCGGCAACTGACGCGGTGGAACTTCCCCCAATCGAGATCAGCGACACCAGCGAGTCCGAATCCGGTCCAGCCAGCTCCAGGTAGTTGTCCCCCGCGGTCGCCCCGCTCGGAATTGTCAGATTAACCTGGTACAGCCCCGCCAGTGTCGGCGCCAGCCCCGCGTATCCCACCGTGGCCTGCACCGAATTGGCCGTCGACGTCGAATCGAGGTAAGCCGTTATGGTGTTCGTCGCCTGGCTTGTGGGATTAACCGGCCCCGCCGCTCCGTCCGTGATCAGCGGGTTCACCGCCCCCAGACCCGTCAGGTACACCGCCACGGTCTCCCCGATTTGCGCCGGATTCTGCGGTGTGACCAGCGATCCGTCCACGTGCTCCACATCGCCATAGCCGATGCCGTCCTGCGATTGCGTGAGCACCCCCGGTGCCGTCAGGCCGGAGAAATTGGTCACCACGTTCGACTGCCCGAGGGCGTTCACCACCTGGATCTGCACCACCGTCGTGGTGGCGGCATAGGGGACAATCGCCGAGATCTGGCCCGGCGTCGTGTAGTAGATCGGCGCGGCGACTCCGTTCACCATCACCTGCACGCCGTCGAGCGTGGTCGGAAACGGCACCTGTGGGGCAACCGTCAGCGGATTGGGCGCCAGGTTCGAGCCGTACAGAGTGAGCAGCTCGCCCGGCGCCCACGTCTCCGTAAACGGTGCGAAACTGCCCGCATTCACCACCCCCATGGGGTTGAGGAACACGGCGCCCGCGTTACCGCTCACCGTCGGCGCCGGCAGCGCCACGTTGAGCCCCAGGTAAGGACCGATTCCCGACCCGATACGGATCCCGTCAGCGCCTACCACGTATCGCATGGAGGACGTGCTGTAGGTTCCGCCGGAACCCAGCGAGTAGCTGTCGCTGAATGTCTCGTCCCAAGCCAGGCTGCTCAGCAGCAGATCAAAGACCCGCTGGTGCTCGATGGTCGAACCGCCGACGGCGTTCAGCGACCCGTAGTAGGTGTCCAACAGTCCATAGCCTTCACCGCCGTCCAGCTGCGAATCGTCCTGGTCCAGCCCCGCCTGGACGTACAGACCGCTGAAATTCGGCGTACCGCTGGCCGCGCGCACTCCCACCAGCATGTCGAACCATTCCGGCCCGCCGCCGAACACAAAGTTTCCGTCCGGGGAAAAATACAGGTACTTCTGCCCAGCGAGCGCCGCTGTCGTCGAGTTCGGGAACGTCACCACGGCGGCTCCGTTGCTGAAAGTGTACGTGGTCTTCCCCAGCGTCTGGTTGAACACCTCGGAGCCGGCTTCTCCTTCGTAGGCGGACACGGTTGGGCTTCCCAGGCTTCCCGCGCCGTTTGGATTCAGCGTGAGCAGGTAACTCAGGTTATCCAGCGGGCTGCCGCTCGAAAGGTCCACGCCCGCCAGCGAGTACGATCCATTGAAGCTGGAAATCGTGGGCGCAGGCGAAGCCAGCGGCGCGGCGATGAACAGATCGTTGTAGCCGGTCCCGGTAGCAGTGCCGATAAAGATTCCCTGCTGGGAAACCGTTCCGTAGATGAGAGCGCCGGTGAGCAGCGGATGCGACAGGATCGCATACCCGGAAGCGGCTACCGAGTAGGTTCCCGCTACGGACGTTGTTCCCCCCTCTCCTTCCGCGGCTTCATACACCGTGACGCTGCTGCTACTCGTGCTGGAGTAGGTTCCGGCGGCGCTGTTGAAGCTGATGGTGCCGTAAGCCACTTCGGCATCGGACAACATCCCGTCGTCATCCGCGGAGCTGACTGCATAGATCACTTCGCGGAAATAGTAGGTGCCGTTCAGCATCCCGTTTCCGCTGGTATCCCAAGTCGGCGCAGCCGCCTGGCAAAGCAGAGCAGCCGCAAAAATCCCCAACCACCGCAAGATTCTCATATCAACCAGATTTTTTGATTTTCGTCCCGGATCGCCGGCCCGCACAGATGAAACGGCCGCTGCAAGAATCCCCCAGTCGTTTTCCGGCACCCCACGCCGGGTTCGATCCGTCCATCGAACCCGTACCATATGATTTCAGCGCCCGCGGCTCAAAAGTTCCACTTTTTAAGGCTTTCCGATGAGCAACATTGGCGTCATCTCCGATACTCACGGCCTGGTCCGCGAGGACGCGTTGCGGAACCTTGCAGGGGTCGATCTGATCATCCATGCAGGGGACGTCGGCAACCCCGCGGTGCTCCAGGCACTCGGGCGCGTTGCTCCCGTCCACGCCGTTCGCGGCAATGTCGATGCCGGGCCATGGGCCGGGACACTACCCGCGACCAGGGCGGTCGGGATTGGCCGTGTCCGGATCTTCGTGCTGCACCGGATTGCGGACCTGGATTTCGACCCCGCCGCAAAGGGGTTCGCGGCCGTCGTGTTCGGGCATTCCCACAAGGCGGCGCAGGAACTCCGGAACGGCGTCCTGTATCTGAACCCGGGCAGTGCCGGACCGCGGCGGTTTCGCCTTCCGCTCAGCCTGGCACGGATGAGCGTGGACGGGAACTCGGTGCACGCGGAAATCATCAGCTTGAACCCGTGAGCGTGCGTCTTCGCGCATGTAGCCCGAGCCCTCTCACGGAAGGAAGCCGCGCTTGCTTTCCGGATGGTGGCGGAATCCCTCGGCTTGGGCGAACCCGCTCTCCACGCCGCGGCGGCGCGTGATTTCGACCTGTTTGGGATACCACTTCCCGGGCTGCTGCGAGGCATGGGCATAACAGGCGTCGTGCCGGCGCGATTCCACCGCCGAGATATCGACATAGTCCGTGGGCGAGAACATCATGGTGTCCCCGGCGACCTCGTAATAATAAAGCGCGAAGTTTTTTCCGGAGTTCAACCACGCATCCAGAGTGAGCATGGAGACGGCGCGATGGTCGCGGTGACCATCGACCGGCCACTGCGTGAAGACCACGTCTGGGTGCTCGGCGGCGAGGATTCGGGTGAAAGCGTCGTAATGGGGAGCATCGACGATGGCGCGGCCGTCGTACTGTCCGGCGAAGACGGCGCGGGCCTTGAGTATCCGGCAGGCTTCCCCGGCTTCGGCGGTGCGAATGCCGGCGCAGCGATCCAGGCCGGCTGCGCCGCAGAACCCCTCGCCGCGGTTGAGATACAGCAGAACCACGTCATGGCCGAGTTCGGTATAGCGGGCGATGGTGCCCGCGCAGCCGCATTCGGGGTCGCCCGGGTGACCGCCGGCGACGACGACTTTCAGGACCGGCGGGGCGGCCTTCGCCGCCATGGGCAAAGCCATTGCGGCGGCGATCAGACGGCGACGCGAAATGGACATGCAGGCAATTGTAACGTCGATCGTGAGTCAGTTCCTAGCCGAACGCTCGCTTACGCTCGCGGCTCCGATCGGAGCCGCGACCCTTAGGGAGCGGTTTCGGAATGACCGTAGTCGCGCTGCTACGCCCTGGTTGTAATCGTTACCGTGGCCGGCTGCAGGCCGGGCGACGTGGCCGTTACGCGGATCGGGCCTGGGCTGCCTCCCGCCTGCACAATGGCGAGGCACCTGCCGTGGAACAGTTTCTTGCGCTTCCCCTTGTAATCTTCCAGATCCGACATGTCGCCATTATCCACGCCGATCAGCCTGCCGTCGCCCTGGATTTCGAAGGTGATTTCGTTGCCGGCGTCCGGATGCACTCGCCCCTCGGCATCGGCCACGCGTCACGCTCACGTGCGCCACGTCGCGGCGGCCGGCGCGGATGGTCTCCCGGTCCACGGCGAGCTGGATCGCGGCCGGCTCTCCGGTGGTCGCGATCTCGACCGTCGCCACCGTCTGCCCGTTTCTGGTCCCCACCGCCTTGAGCGTGCCGGGTTCGTAGGGCACGTCCCAGGCAAGGTGCAGATCGTTGGTGGTGCGGACGCCGTTCATCTTCTGCGGGCCCTGCTGGCCGTAGCGCCCTTGCATGCCGTAGCGCGGAAACGCGTAGCCCTTCACCCCCACGGACTTGCCGTTGAGGAACAGCTCCACGTTGTCGCAGTTGGTGTAGCACGTCACCGCCAGGAACTGGCCCTCGCGCCCCTTCCAGTTCCAGTGCGGAAACAGGTGCAGCATGGGTTTATCGGTCCACATGCTCTGGTAGAAGTAGTAGCCGTCTTTGGGGAAGCCGCAGCTATCGATGCAGCCGGCGCCGGCGCCGTGGTTCGGCCAGAAGGATTCGCCCAGGTAGTCGATGCCGGTCCACATGAAATCGCCGGCCACGTAATCGTGGGTGCCGACGAACCGCCAGAGCTGTTCGGTATCGAGGCCGCGCGGTGCGCGCATGCGGGCGCCGGGCAGCGGAAGCCTGGGCTTCCGGAAAGAGCGAGCGGTAATCGCCGCGAATGCCGCCCATGCCCGAGCTCTCCGTGCCGATCATGCGCCAGTTGGGGTGCGCTTGTTTGTCGATGCTGTAGTACAACTCGCGGCGCTCGCGCCAGCGGTCGGCGTAATTGTAGCCGACGACGTCCAGCAGGTTCAGGAACTCCACCGGCGCCGGCCGGGGCTCGGCGGCGATCTGGTCGCAGGCGGCGGTAACCGGCCGGGTGGGGTCCTCGCGGTGGAAAATGTGGAGCAGGTCGCGCAGAAGCTCCACGCCGTGCGGCGTGAGCTGGTCGCCGATCTCGTTGCCGCAGCTCCACAGAACCACCGAAGGATGATTGCGGTCCCGCTGCGACGAAATCGGTGACGTCGCGCTCGTGCCAATCGTCGTAGTAGCAGCGAATATCCGTTGCCGCGGACCTGCGGTTTGCCGGCTTTCCACTCGTCGAAAGCCTCGTCCATCACGCAGAAGCCCATGCGGTCGCACAGGTCCAGGAACTCGGGCGCGGGGGGATTGTGGCTGGTGCGGATGGCGTTCGACGCCCATCGCCTTGAGAATTTCCAGGCGCCGCTCCCACACGCGCTCGGGCACGGCGGAGCCTACCGAGCCGCAGTCGTGGTGCAGGCACACGCCGTTCAGCTTGACGTGCTCGCCGTTCAGCAGGAAGCCCTTGTCCGCATCGAAAACGGCCTCGCGGATGCCGAAGGGCGTCTCGTATTCGTCCATCACGCGCTGCCCCACGCGCACCGTGCTGCGGAGCTTATAGATGGCGGGCGCGGCCACGCTCCAGAGCGCCGGATTTGCGATTTCGAACTGCTGCACAAACTCGTAATCGCCGTCCGGCGCCGATTTCCTGGGAGGCTTCGGCGGTCTGGACCACCTTGCCATCCGGAGCCACCACGGCGCTCGCCAGCGTGCAGGAGGCCGCGGCGGGCTGATCGTTTTTGACCTTCGTCCTGGCCTGCACCGTGGCCGCGATCCCTGCCGATGCGAGGCGTGGTGACGAAGGTGCCCCACTGCGCCACGTGCACGGGATTGACCGCGGTGAGCCAGGTATGGCGGTAGATGCCGGAGCCGGAGTACCAGCGCGAGCCCGGCTGGCGCGAGTTATCCACCCGGACCGCGACCACGTTTTCTCCGGCCGGGTTCAGGTACGGCGTCGCGTCGTAGGCGAAGCTGATATAGCCGAACGGCCGCTTGCCCAGGTAGTGGCCGTTGAGCCAGACCTCGCTGTTCTGATAGACGCCGTCGAATTCCAGCGCGACCTTGCGGTTCCGGTACGCCGCGGGGACGCGGAAATGTTTGCGGTACCAGCCGATGCCGGTGGGCGCGTTGCCGCCGGGGCCGCCGCTGGGCTCATTTTGGGCGAACGGGCCTTCGATGCTCCAGTCGTGCGGCAAGTCGAGGCTGCGCCAGGCGGCGTCGGCGAAGGCGGGCTGCTGCGCGCCGGCGGCATCGGCCTTGAGGAACTTCCAATCGAAGTCGAAAGAATCGCGGATCCGCGGCGGCGCAGCGGCAGCCTGAGCCTGCAGCGGCGCTTCCGGTTCAAATGACGAAACCAGCGCGGCGGTTCCCAAAGCGCGCCCCAGCAAACCGCGGCGGGTTAGAAAATCGTTCGTATTGCCCACAAGGACTCCGTCCCCTTCCATAGCACGCAGCGAGTTGTGGGGCAACCCGGGCTGCCGTGGCCCACCAGGCCGATGCGCGACGGCGGGGTTTACAAGCCACCGCGCCACCGGAAGCGGTTACGCGCGCCTGTGTATCCGGAGTAGCTCCGGCGACGTCGCGAGCGGCGAACCCGGTCGCCCCCAGCCGCGCCTGCCGGTACAATCTGTGCATGAGTTCCATCGCTCGATTTCTTATGACCTGTGCGTCTCCTTTCCTCTGCGCGTCCGCGTTAGCGCAGTGGAACGACGGCTTACTCAGACCGTTCGTGATGGATCATCGCGCGGCCACAGCCTCGCCCGCGGATCTGTCGTTCCTCCACGAAACTCCCGCAGGCAAAGACGGCTTTATTCGCATTCAGGGCGCCCACTTCGTGAACCCAATGGCAAGCGCATCCGCTTCTGGGGCGTTCACCTGACGGATTGGAGTCCGGGTTCGATCGAACTTCCCGCTAAGGAGGACACGCCGATGTACGCCCGCACTCTGGCCCGTTACGGCGTCAATATTGTCCGCCTGCATTTCATCGACAAGTGGGCTCCCACGCGGCATTATCGACGCCAGCCAGGAACGATACTCGCTCCTTCGATCCGCAACAACTCGACCGGCTGGACTTCCTGGTATCCGAACTGAAGAAGAACGGCATCTACATGGACCTGAACCTCAACGTCGGCCGTTCCTACAAAGAAGGCGACGGCGTGACCGGACGCCGCCCGCATCAATTGGGGCAAGGGCCTCGCCCTGTACGACAAGCGCCTGATCGAGCTGGAGAAGGAGTATGCCCACAACCTGCTGACGCACATCAACCCCTATACCAGGACCGAATACCGCAATGAGCCGGCTATCGCCATCGTCGAGATGCTCAATGAGAACGGTATCTGGCCAGGGCTACAACCCGCCGACGAAGTTCTACGACGGACGAGCTGGACGGATATCTACAACACGTGGCTGCGGGCGAACCTGACCACCGAACAGTTGCAGAAGCTTCGCGAGGAAGCTGGGGTTCAGGGCGACGCGCCGATTCCGCGTCTCATCGGCGACCAGAAGGCCACGGCGCCGAAGGACCGGTACGAGACCGAGGTTCGCTTCTTCATGGACCTGGAGAACAAGTTTTATCAGGACATGAAAGGATACCTCCGGGGCCTGGGCGTAAAGCAGCCTCTCATCGGGACAGCCGACCATGGGCACAGCGGCCCTCCATGGACCATGCTCACCAGCCTTTCCAAGCTCGACATCCTGGACGGCCATATCTACTGGAATCAATACATCGGCGTAGGCAACGTGCCCATGGTCAACGATCCCCTGCACTCCACCGTGGTGCAGCTCTCGCGCACGCCGTTCGCCGGCAAGCCATACACGGTCAGCGAGACCAACCATCCGTTTCCGAACGAGTATGCAAGCGAAGGGATTCCCATCATCGCAGCGTACGCCGGTTTCCAGGACTGGGACATGGTTATCATGTACACTTTCGAGCCCAAGAAGTCGCCGGACTGGGCGCCCTATGTGGGAGACCCCTTCGACCTTTCGCTGGACCCGGTCCGCATGACCGAGATGGCCGCGGGTGCGCTGATGTTTCTGCGTGGCGATGTCAAGCCGGCGCGGCAAACGGTGGCGAGGACATATTCACGCGAGCAGGTAATCGAATCGGGGTTACTGCCCGCCGGGTTACGGGCCGGGAGCGAACAACCTTACTTCACGCCCGGCTTTCCGCTCTCTCTACCCTTGGAACACGCGGTTCGCATCCAATCGCTCGACGGGCCGCCGACCGCGAAAATTACCGCGGCTGGCGCCAGCCCATTCGTCTCGGATACCAGGGAGCTGAGCTGGTATACCTCGGAGGCGAAAACGGGGCTGGTGACGGTGGAGACGGACCGCGCGCAAGCATTGATCGGTTTCATCAAGGCGAACCGCAAGGCGCTCCGTAACCTGCGAGCGGACATCCGCAACACTTTCGCAACCATTGTACTGACCTCGCTCGACGACAAGCCGCTGGCCCGTTCGGGCAAGATGCTGCTGAACACGGGATCTCGCGTGGCCAACACCGATCAGAAATGGAACGAGGCCCGCACGAGCCTGGTTCGCCCGGATGGCCAGGGGCATTCGCCAACCCTGATCGAACCGGTCACTGGCAGCATAACTCTGCGCAACCTCGAGGGAGTCCGGCGGGTAAGTGCGGCCGCGCTCGATGGGTCAGGCAAGCCGATGGGCGATCCCGTGCAGGCAGAAAAGACGACCGACGGATGGAAGCTGCCAATTGGAACGCCGGTGACAACCTGGTACGTTGTATCCGTCGGCCGCAAGTGATTGCGGAAACCCGGGCGCCCCGGAAAAGCTGCTTCTGATACGGGATTAACCATGCCGGAGCATAATAGGGGCATGCGGGCCGGTATCGTTCACCAAGATGTCAAGAGGGAAATCGTGGCCATGTTTCGCTTTACAGTCTGCTTCGCCCTGCTGGCCGTCGCGCCGGCGCCGGGCGCCCAGAGTGCGACGATGGTGCTCAATCCGGAGTCGTTTCGCCATTATGTCGAAGCGTTCAATCACGATGACGACGAGCAGGTTGTCACTTACATCGACGACAAGTCCGCCTGGAGCTGGTTGCGTGAGAATATCCCCTTTTTCGAATCCTCCGACAAAGGACTGGAGGAAATCTATTATTTCCGCTGGTGGACTTTTCGAAAGCACATCGAGAAGACCCCCGATGGCTTCGTAATCACGGAATTTCTTCCTCCCGTGCCGTGGGCCGGCAAATTCAACACAATCAGTTGTGCCGCAGGCCATCAGTTTTACGAAGGAAGGTGGCTGCGCGACCGGCGATATCTTGACGACTATGCGCGGTTCTGGTTCTCGAAGGACGGGGACCCGCGCCGCTATAGCTTCTGGGCCGCCGATGCTCTCCAGGCACGCGCAATGGTGACGCATGACCAGCAGTTGCCGATGGATTTGTTGCCGGGTCTCGTCGATAACTACGAGCAGTGGGAAAAGACCCATCTCGACCCCAACGGGCTCTTCTGGCAGATCGACGACCGCGACGGCATGGAGGTCTCGATCGGCGGCAGCGGATATCGAGCCACCATCAACAGCTACATGTACGGCGATGCCGTGGCCATTGCCAACATCGCCGATTGGGCCGGGAAGAGGCAGACTGCAAGCGAATTCCGCAAAAGAGCCGCGAGGTTGAAGGCGGGCGTGGAAACCAGGTTATGGGATCCGGACGCGGGGTTTTTCAAAGTGCTGCCCCGGGCCGAAGGAGCGCGTCTGGCTGGCGTCCGTGAGTTGCACGGCTATGTGCCGTGGTATTTCAACCTGCCGGATCCCGGCTACGAGATTGCGTGGAAGCAGTTGATGGATCCAGGCGGCTTCCATGCTCCGTACGGTCCGACGACCGCCGAGAGGCGCAGCCCGCAATTCATGTTCGGCAACCCGCACGAATGCCTCTGGAATGGTCCATCATGGCCTTTCGCGACGACCCAGACTTTGGTGGCCATGGCCAACCTTCTGAATGGATACCAACAGAACTATGTAGGGAAGAAAGACTATCTGGAACTTCTACGCACTTACGCTCACACCCAATACCTCAAACGGCCGAATGGTAAGGTCATCCCATGGATCGACGAAGACTACAATCCCATTACCGGTGAGCCGCTGGCCCGCGAAATTCTGTACCGGAACAACGACGCTCACAAGGACCGCGGCCGCGACTACAACCACTCGGGCTACGGCGACCTGATCATCTCGGGATTAGTGGGCCTCCGGCCGCGGATCGACCAGTTAGTCGAAGTCAACCCTCTGCTGGCTGAAGGCGGATTGACATACTTCTGCCTGGACGGTATTCCCTATCACGGCACTACCCTCACCATTCTGTACGACCGGAGCGGGAACCGATATCACAAGGGACCGGGCCTCCATGTGTATGCCGGCGGCAAAGAGATTGCAAGCGCCGCGCGGCTGCAGAGGCTCACCGCCAAGCTGCCGGAGACCGCCGGCGGCTGGCGCAAATACGACGGCAATCCGGTCATCGGCGGCCGGTACGGCACGGTATTCGACGTGGCCGTAATGCGAGAAGGCGGAGAGTACCGCATGTGGGGCTCCTGGCGTCCGAGGAAGAGCCTGGCCTTATTCACAAGCGGGGACGGCATGCACTGGAGCGAGCCGGAAATCGTATTCGGTCCGAACCCGGCCAGCCGTTGGGAAAACGACATCAACCGTCCCTCCGTGGTGAAGCGAGCCGACGGTTATCACCTTTGGTACACCGGCCAGGCCGAGGGGCATTCCTGGATCGGTTATGCCACCAGCGCCGACGGCAGGATTTGGAGGCGCATGAGTCCGCAGCCCGTGCTATCCCCCGACCAGCCATGGGAGAAAGTGGCCGTGATGTGCCCGCACGTCATCTGGGACGAGAGGACGAAGCTGTTTCGCATGTGGTATTCGGGCGGCGAGCAGTATGAGCCGAACGCCATCGGATATGCCACCAGTCCGGATGGCCTGCACTGGACCAAGCACGCGGGCAACCCCATTTTTGGCCCGGGAACAGAAAAGGTATTCGATGATTGCAGAGTGACGGCGTGTCAGGTAGTGCGCAGCCGGGGCTGGTATTACATGTTCTACATCGGCTTTCGCGACATTGACCACGCCCAGATCGGGATCGCGCGATCACGCGACGGCATCACGGCTTGGGTGCGTCATCCGGATAATCCGATCATCCGTTCCGGGCAAGACTCGTGGGACCATGACGCGTGTTACAAACCGTTTGCGATTTTCGACGGGAAGCGCTGGCTGCTGTGGTACAACGGCCGCCATGGTGGCCTGGAGCAGATTGGCCTGGCGCTGCACGAAGGAGAAGATCTCGGATTTGGCAACTGAACATTGCGATTGCCGGATTCGGAGCGGCATGGCCGGATTCGCCGCGGTGCGGGTGACGTACAGGCAACGCCGTTATCAGCATGACGCCGGACCCAGAAGCTGAACCGCAGGCAAATAAGAGCAGCCGGAGTTTTTGACAGAACGATGGGGTTTTTGTTACGGTTTTGCCGCGGTCGGGCCTGTTTTGACCGGTTTTGCCGGCCGCGGTGTGCAGCGAGTCAAGAAGTGGCTTAGAATGAAGAGACCAGCAAATGTCGGGGCGTAGCGCAGCCTGGTAGCGCACCTGCCTTGGGCGCAGGGGGTCGGGCGTTCAAATCGCCCCGCCCCGACCAACAAAATAAAGAAATTACGGTGATTCTGGCAAGAGGAAATTCGGAGATGTACACGCGGATGTACACGCTGGGGATCATTGTACCCTCTTTGTGATTTCGGCCGGCGCTTCCTCGGGAATGTAGGAGCGGATCGCAAACAGCTTTGGTGTCGACGGCTTTGCGCTTCGCCGCGGCGCGGATGTGGCTATAGTGCTCCAGCATGGAGCGGTCCAGGTGGCCGGCAATGCTCATAATGGTTTGGTCGCTGGCTTCGCATTCGGCCAGCTTCGTGATTGCCAGGTGGCGTAGATCATGAAACCGTAGGCCGCGGAGTTGCGCGGCCGCGCGCTTCCAGGCCTCGATCCCAGCCCGCCATCCGCGGCCGGCTTCCACGGCTCGCGCGCCGCTTCCCTGCCCGCCCGCCGGGCGGTTTCCTTTACCAGTGACGCGCCACGCGCTACGCCAGGTCTTTTGTGGCCGCGTCGGATCGTAGCCGGTTCCGCGACCGGCTGCTTTCGTTTGCCGGTACAGGAAGTCGCGGGAAAAGGTAAGTGCTCGCGGCTTGGTGGCGCCGAGGGCGCTGGCGCGCTCCATCAGCCGAGCGAAGCCCAAAGCGCGCCGTCATTCAGCGGGATGCGGCGGACGCCCCGTATCAGTTTTCGATCGTCCTGATCGTTACTTCGCGGTCCACGAGGTTGACGTCCTGAAGCGCGAAGGCCCTTGATTTCGCATCCGCGCATCGTTGTATTGGCCGCGATCATCGCCGCGTAAAATGCCGCATCCCATCCGGGCCTTGACGCGGGCGGTTCTGGAAGAGCAGCCGTTCCTGGTCATCTTCAAGCGCGCGGCCGGGGCCGCGGCGGTCTTCCTTCAAGGGCTTTGAAGTCATCGGCGACCGGCCCCCAAATCTTCGCTGCTTTGAGGACTTGGCGGAGCATTTGCATTCCAGATTCACCGTCCGGGTGCCCACCTGTTTCACCCGGGCCGTCTGGAAGCCGCGGATGGCGCGCGGCATCGATTTCGGAAACCCGCCGGCCGGAGAAATGTTTCAGAAGCGGGCCGGAGCGTTCCCGTTCGAGCCGGATTGTGTTTTCGGCAAGGTGCGGCTTGCGGTCTTCAAGGACTTGGGCAAGCAGCGTTTCAAAGCGCTGTTTTGCCGCATCAGTGGGCAGTCGGTTTTCGAGCTGCGCCTTTACCGCTTCCGCGCGCACCTTCCGGGCTTCCTGGTAATTGTGATTCTTCGTAGAAAAGAACCGGCGTTCTCCATTGACGTTTAAGCAGTAGTACCAAATTCCGCGCCGCTTGTGCAGGCCGTCGTTATCGCGCCGTTCATCGGTTTTTGGATTTTGACTCATAAATTCTCCTGTTGATGCTTGGTCTTTTCAGGTGGCAGGTATGGATAGATTTCTGCTTGAAGGACCTTGAGGATGCCCGCTGCTCAGCCAACTTGTCGCTAACCTCAAACTGCGCGTTCTTGATCTGAAGCAACGATTCGGCCCTTTCCTGTCGGTTGAACGTGGTTGCGGCATCCTTACTTCGTTGACTTTCGTCCGGAGCTTAATCAGCCACTCACTGAGTGAGCCCATTTCTCGAACCAGGACGATAGATCATCAACGGATACGCGGCGCTGCGTGCCGGGCGAAGGCAACTTTTCGACGCGCGCCAGAATCCCGACCGTCCGTTGGTTCTCAAAAAAATCCCGCAAATCATTTAGGCCGGAGGACGCTGCGAGCTCGGCCAGCCTTCGCAATGCTTCCTCACTGGGCTCGATCCGACCATTTTCGTAGCGCGAAACCGTGGTGGTGGTCGTTTCCAGTTTTGCGGCGAATGCCGATTGGCTCAGGCCGAGCTTTCCCCGCAACGCCTTAACTACCTTGGCTGTTCTGGTCATACTTGCAGTATACGCCAATAGCGGCCCGTGTCAACAAAAATCGATCCACTGTGGGCTTAGAAAATATCGATGTTGACGTATGCGCATAAACGTGCTATAGTGGGGTTTCATCGGGCGGCTAGGGCCGTCAAGCTTCTACCCGGAGCCAATCGGGTCCTCCCTTAAACGAGGGTGGCGAAAAATTGATAACCGGTGCTTCCGGTAGAAGTTAAGAGCCAGATTAAGGTTGTCAACGTCGGAAGACGTGGGAACCAGCGATAAGGCAGACTATGGACCTACGCGGCGAAACCCTGAAAGCAGCACTTGAGAATCGCCTGATCCACTGATTCAGGTTCGTGGCGAGCGCAAACTGCTGGGCCGGGTGTCGCGCCCCGTCGCGCTATGGATGGTGGGATCGGGTGATTACTTTGGCGTCGGAAGTCCAACCAGGGTACGGCATCTTCGGCAAATTACTTCGGACTTCCGTGAGTTTCCCAAAGATGCATCGTTTTGGGACGGGCGCAGCGTGATTCGGTTCTGGCCTGACTCTAAAGCTGCTCCGATTGCGCCTCTCACGGCCCTACCGTGCATCAAACTTCGGCGCCGCACCCTTTGATGTGGGCGGCATCAGAATTCTAAACGAGAGGAACACCATGAACGTACGAACGGAAAAACTCCTGTATTCCAAAGAGGAAGCGGCGGCCCTCATCGGCCTGTCTGTCCACACCGTAACCCGTGATGTGCGCCTCGGGCGCATTAAGGCGCAGCGCTACGGGCGGCGCGTGCTCATTCCCCATGCCGAGCTCATGCGCATCGCGGCCGAGGGGATGCCGGCGGTTAATGATCCTGTTGTGCTCTTAAAGCGCCTGGCTGAGGCGCAACTGGCGGATTCCGCCCTTCGATAATGACCGCCGCAGATATTGCCCGCGCACTCGATGGGCGCAAGAGTGGGCGCGGCTGGACGGCCCGCTGCCCAGCGCATGAGGACCGCACGCCATCACTCGGTATAACCGAGCGGGACGGGCGCGTGCTGGTGCGCTGTTACGCCGGCTGCCCGCAGTCCGATGTCATCGCAGCGCTACGGTCTCGGGGCCTCTGGCCGGAGCGGGAGCGGCCAGAGTGGACACCCGAGGATCGCGCCCGGTGGGCCGCGGAACGTCGGGAATTCGAGCGGGATCTACCTGCTGCCCGGTACTGGCACCGCGCGGTCGTGACACTCAGCGAAGAATCTCTGGATTGGGAAAAATCGCGGCTATTTGACTCCACCGACAGGCCGGCGGACCTCGACGCCATCCGCAACATCACTGCCATGCTAGGACGGCTCAAGGCACTGGGGGATACCGCACTAGTGGCGGAATATCGCTGGTGGTGCGAGCGCCACCCCTGTATGGCAGCGGCTATGGTTCGCTGGGCGCGCCAGCGCGAAGAACTCGACGCCATAGCGGTCTCTCGATTCGTGGGCCTGCCCATGAGCGCGGCGCACGCATATTTACGGGAGGTGCGGGGATGACAGCCGAACCGACAGAACCAGATTTCAACGGAACGGCAGATTTCGAGCAAATACTCGCGGCGGAGCATGCCCGCCGGCAACCACCGAAGAAATTGCCTCCGATGGAGGCCGTTACGCGCGAATTCCGAAAGATCGACGAAGACCGATACGTGATGACCATCCCCACCTTCGGCACCACGATAGAGCTAGATCGGGTCGCGGTGGGAGCACGGCAGCTTAACGGGAATGCTCCATGGTGCGGAGCAGGCATCCCGGCGCACGCGCGGTATTGATGACATCTTGGCATCGGCAGAATTCAACATCAGCGGACCCACGGGCCGAATCAGCGGGCTAAGGCGGTAGCGGAACGTACCGGCGCCAAAGGATTCGATTGGCCCGGCGTATTCGAGGAGTTATGCTACGGGTAATACGGCGGATCGGACGGAACTACGGCGGTGATCCTCGAGCGGCCGAGGCGGGGAGACGAAGAGGACGAGACGATAACGGTCGACGGCTGGACGCTGCCAGTGATCACGCCGCGATATTGTTCGGGGATGGCGGGTCGTAAAATCCCTCATCGCCCTCGGGTGATGGGAGAACTGGCGAGTCAGGGCGGAGACGATATTCGTCGACTGGGAATTCACCGAGGAAGCCCATCCGGCGAGAATGAATAAGTTATTCCCCTAGGGGAGCAATTCCGCCCGTCCTGTACCAACACTGTGACCGGCCCTTGATTCGCGAGCTTGACGGGCTCCGCCGGAAGATCCGGGACAATTGCATCGAGTATGCCGTGCTCGATGGTATCGCGTATGCAGGAGGGGCCGCCGGAATCAGCGGAATCCGCTATCGGCTATTTCCGTTGCGTGCAGCAATTAGGCATCGGACTCTAAGTATTGCGCATATCAACAGATCCGATACAGGTGACCGGAAGCCATTCGGCAGCACGTTTTTCCATAACTCGGCCCGAACCACGTGGTTCATATCAGCCGAGAGAGAGCCAAAATCCCAAGTACATCACCTCTGACCATCGCAAGCCAACCTGGGCCCACTGCTTCCGCCCGTGACCTATCGCGTCGACTTCGGCAAGGCCTACCGATTTCACCCAAATCGACGGCGTTCCGGACCCGGAAACCGGCGTAACATCTCCCGTAAAAAATCGCTCGGCGAATTTCGGCGCAACACACGACCGTAACAGAGATAGCAGAGGCCCTGGGACGAGCCACAAGGTTGTGAGGGCGACCGTCAACCGAGGAATTAGGTCCAATCATTTCAATAGGATAGGGGAGGGTAGGGCGTCCTGTTGGCTATGCCAATGAAGCGTAACACGGGCGCGTAACATCCGTAACATAACACCCTCGACCATCCGTAACGCACACAACCCCCCTCTTTAGAGGGGGTGCTGTTGCAGCGGTTGCGTTAGGAAAAGGGGAAAAGGAAAAATGGCAAGCGTAAACGAATCGAGACTCAAAATGCGGGATCTACGTGTAGGAGATCTACTGCGAAAGTCCGGACTGCACCTCCGGGAATCGAAGTCCTGGTCAAAAAACATTGGAGATCACGCCGATACCAGAAGTGGGTCTGCCCGGGATGCGGCAAGCCCGCTAAGGTCCATTGGATTGGGACGGCAAAAGAACATGAGCAGCGGGAAATGGAGCTAGCTATCGGACGGGTGAACGCCGCGCTCTATGAGCGGGATCACGGGCCGGGATGCCCTCTTGCCATCTTCGGGCTTGGGAATCTGCCGAAGTCCTGGAAGCCGGTCCACTGTTCGCCGAATGGAGATCGGGATGAACAACCTGAACGCTGAATACCGCGAACTGGCAGCCGAGCAGGAACGGGCCTACGGCGAAGAGCAGAGAGCTAGAGAACTGCTTGAGGAGTTGGACGAACGGCGATACCGGGGCGATAACAGCGTAACTGCGGTGGCAGTTCTGGCAGCGCGGCACCAATGGTTGAAAGCGCGGGCTCGACTGGCGAGCATTCAGGGCCGAATGCGGGATAACCGGCGGCTCGCAATGGTTCGAAGGCGAAGCGCGACCGATTCGCTTCACGAATCAGAAACGACTCAGCGTAGTGTAGCGGGCGCAGGGTATTAGAATCGTACACACATTCGAGTGGAGCAGGGGGTCAGATAACCACTATGCAAACAGAATCAACGACTTCCATACGCCGCGCATTAGCGGGTACACGCCTTTGTACACACGCTCCGTCCGCGGGGGCTGTTCTGGCCTGGCTTGAGAGCCATGCGGTGAACCTCCTGGTTCAAGACCTGCCGCCGGGCAGGCGCCAAAAGAATCGCGCCATCGTGCAGTACCGCGACCGGGTAGGGCAGGTTCAGGCGGTGGGTGCCACCACTATCGCAGGCGCGGTCTGGAAAGCGGCACAGCGGCTTCAAGTCACAGAAGGGGGGATAAATGGCAAACCGAAATCCGACGTTCAAGCTTCAGAAGGGGCAAGCGCCCGGCAGGCCGTTTCCAAAAGGTGTGTGTCCGAATCCTGGCGGTAAATCCAAGCTTCAGGCTGAGTACGAAGCATTCAAAGACTGCCTCTTTGATCCTGAGATTCGGGCTGCCGCTTTCGCCACCCTGAAACGTGCTGTTGAAAAGGGCGAAATCTGGGCTGTCAATCGGTGGTTTGACCTCGCTATTAAGGTCCTGCCGCAAGCGCCTTTAGAACTCAGCGTTCAGGCTGAATCTTTCCGTGTCCAGAAAGGAATACGATGAGCAACTCACGTTTATCGCCAATCAGCTCGCTCGCTATGCTGCCGTCCGAAGTACAGCGGGAAATCCTATCGAAATTGGACCCGCAGAAACTTCGGTACAACTGGAGGTTTTGGGCACGCCAGAATCAGCTTGAGCCTGCGGGCGACTGGTGGGTAACGTGGCTGATCCTGGCCGGCCGCGGCTTTGGCAAGACTCGGACCGGCGCGGAGTGGATCAGGGAACAGGCCGAATCCGGCACAGTGGGCCGTATCGCGCTGGTAGCCGAAGATGCGGCGGACGCCCGGGATGTGCTAGTGGAGGGCGAATCCGGCATCCTGGCAATTAGCCCAAAGGCCACGCGGCCCACTTACGAGCCCAGCAAGCGCCGTTTGAGCTGGCGGAACGGCTGTCAGGCGACGATCTACAGCGGCGCCGATCCGGATACTCTCCGCGGTCCGTCCCATCACATTGCGTGGCTCGATGAGCTGGCGAAATACCCATGCGGGCAGGAAGTCTGGGACAACCTCCAGATGGGCCTCCGGCTAGGGAAGCGCCCGCGGGCATTGGTAACGACTACGCCGCGGCCTACACCGCTGATTAAGGCGCTGGTGAACGATCCAAAGACGGCGCTGGTGCGTGGCACGTCTTACGAGAATGCCGGGAACCTGCCGCCGCAATTCCTGGACAGCATCCTGGCAAAGTACAAGGGCACACGCCTCGGCAGGCAGGAGCTTGATGCCGAATTATTGGAGGACACGCCCGGGGCACTATGGAAGGTGGAGGACATCGAGCGGACGCGAATCGCTCCGGACAGGGTGCCTCCGTTGCGGCGGATCGTGGTCGCCATTGATCCGGCTATGGCAACATCGATTGGCGCTTGTGAAACGGGCCTGGTGGTCTGCGGTCTGGGGCAACTAGACAGCCGCGGGTACGTGCTGCATGACGCCTCCGGCAAGTACACGCCCGATGGCTGGGCACGGCAGGCGGTCAACCTGTTCGATCAACACCAGGCGGACCGGATCGTGAGTGAAGCGAACCTGCCGTGCGGCGAAATCGTGACGAACACTCTTAACAGCGTTCGCCCGAACCTGCCGATCAAACTGATTCACGCGCATTCCGGCAAGCGCGTGCGCGCGGAGCCTGTAGCGGCGCTTTACGAGCAGGGCAAGGTGAGCCATTGCGGGGTGTTCGGCGAACTAGAGGATCAGTTGACCTCATGGGATGCCGGCGCGAGCAACGAAAGCCCAGACCGGCTGGACGCGCTGGTGCATGGCCTTACGGAGTTGATGTTGCAGGCGGCGGATGGCAGGTATTTTTCCAAGGAACAGGTCGATGGATGCGTGGTCGAAGATGATTCCCCAAAGCCGATAATGGCGAAACCGGAGCCCAAAATACTGGAAAGGAGATTTTATCGTGGATAGGGACATAGCGGCTATTACAGTCGGCAAGCAGGGCCACACCCATGCCATTGCGGTTGTGACCACCTGGAAAGAACCTCAGGGCGGCAGATCGGCGACAACCTACGAGGTGCCGATGAAGCGGTTTTGGAAAGTGACGGAGCTGGAACGATTTCCCGCTGCGACCGCCCTGGCTGAGTTGAGCGCGGCAATCCTCAATCTGCACCGAAAATACCAGATCAACGATTCAAAACGGTTCAGGGAACTCGTAGTCGATGCCGAGGGCCAATCCGAAGAAGCAAAAGTACTTCGGAATGGGTTGCGCGAAAGGTCCATCAGCATCTACCCGCTGGTGCCGAAGGACGGAACCGGGCTCGGTAGCCGGCATGAATTATTGCGCAGGCTGAAAACACTCATCGAAACAAAAGCTTTCCGGATCAGCGAATCTCTGCCCTTGGTTGAAGACTGGATGGCGCAGATGCTCAAGGCGGACGCGGGTATGTGGCGCCAGAACGACGCCGACGATCTGGTTGCGGCGGTTTGTCTTGCGCTGTCCCAGACCGGAAAGGGATCAATGGGCTACCACGGCAACCAAATCATCTAAGGATTGCCCCGCGCGTGGGCGGAAACCGGGCTGTTTTCGATTTTCAGGGCATCGCCCATAGTCATAGGGCGGGGAAATCGTCCTGGGGCTTTAAAACGCGAAATGAAGGAAATGTTTTGACCTGGGAACGGGCAACAACCGCCATTACGCGCGGGTGTGCTGAAAGGTTTGGGGGCCGGGAATCGGCGCCCAAGGGAAAGGAACACGATGAAGAGAGCAACAATCAAAAAATGGATCAGTGAGCGGCAGATTGGCTACCTTAGGCCGGATGACGGAGGCGAAGAGGTCTTTTTCCGCTTAGGTTCGATCTGTAATCTCGAAGAATCCGGATATCCCGCCGCGGGGCAACGTGTCGAATACCGCGAGACTGAAAACACTCGCGGTCTGATCGCTTACCACGTTCACATCCTGCCCGACGATGGTACCCGGAGGGCCGCATGAACGAGGTATTAACCCCCGGCGGGGCAGCGGTTGAAATGGTGGTACCGCCCGAACTGCACGCCGCCAAAGGGCGGAACGACAAAGCCCGCGAGACGGTGAAGGGCCTGCAAAAGCACTCGGCGGTCCTTGGCTCCGCCCGCGGCGAAATTGACCGGGCACTCGGGGACGTGAAGCGGGAGCGCGCGGCCTGCATCGAGGAGACGGCGGAATCTGAACTCCGCCGATTCTCCGGCGAAAAGGGCGGCGACGATATCGCCAAACAAGCAAAGCGCATCATGGAACTGGCGGCACGGGCGGAGGTTTACAGCCTGACGTTGACGCTTGCGGACGAAACGGCGCTGGAAACGAATATCGCGTTGACGCTGGCGCAGGCAGACCTGAAAATCTCCGCGGCGGAGCTGATCGATGCGGAGCGGTTCGCCCGTCTCGCCGAGCATCAAGGCGCCATGGATCAACTCGCGGCATCGGAGGGCGAGGTCGAAATCCGGAGCAAACGATTCGAAGAGGAGGGCAGGCTCGGGGACCAGTTACGGGCCGATGCGCGAACGCTCCGCGAGACAGCCGGCAAACTGCAAACTATCTACAACACTCTGCGCGCCGCGCGCGGGCAAATAAACTTCAAGGCCGAAAGGAAACACTAAAATGAGCAACTAACGCAGCGATAACAACGTCCTACCCTACTGGCGGCCGTCCAAAAGATCGAGGCCACCCTGCAACCGGATACGACCGGGAGCGTTTATATCACCAGTATCGACCGGCCGCTTTCGCCGGACTGGCGTGCTGGCGTCACCCACGAAACCACGCGCCGGAATGCCGCGCAACGCATCGTGGAACAGACCCACCGGGTAGCGACCGCCGAGGAGATCGAGGCGTACAGGGCCGCCAAACGTCAGCGCGACGAGGACCTTCGAATCGAGACGCAACTGCGCCAGTCCAAGGAAGTGCGCGTTATTGCGGTGGATCGTCAACGCCTAATTAGTCTCGGCGAGGTGTAAGCCCATGCCTTGCGGTTATGCAGCCGGTAAACCGCCCCTGCTAAAAGACGCATCCGGGCCGACAGACGGGAAGCCCGGAACATCCACAGAGGCGGCCATACCGGCCCCACCCGAACCAACACCGGAGCCTCCGCTGGCTCCGGTTGAGCTTAGCGAAAGCGACCGCCAGTCAGCGCTCGCGGAACTCGAATCGATGAGACAGGAACTTCAGAACTTTGAGGAGACACACATGCAGAATCATGAACTCGGAACCTTGACGGATGCCGAGATTGAACTTATCAAGCGGGCCAGAGTGAAGCCGGCCGCGGCAAAACAGGACCCGACACAAGAGCAGATCAACACCGAAAAAAGAGCCCGCTTCCAGAAACTCGTCGGAACGAACGCAGGCGGCTGGTCGAAGGAGGATCAGGCCTTCATGCGCGACGAGTGCATGAAAGACCTTCTGGCCGGGCGCCTGCCCTTCGGCGGGTAATTTTCTCCGTTCGAACGTGGGGTTTGACGGGGCGTCGGTTTTTCTTGCCCGGCGCCCATTTTTACCCGGAGGGTTTGAAGGAACAAATGAGCATACTAATAGCTTTCAAGTTTGACGATACTGTCGTGCTGGCAACGGACAGCCGCACTATGGACAAGACAGCGACGCACGTTGTTTCGGATGCGGAGCAGAAGATTTTCGAAATTGCGCCGGGCGTGTTTTACGGCGCGAATGGATACACCTACTTTGCGACCACGCAGGCGCATCAGGCCAGCGTGTTGGGCCGGGGCTCAAAGATAGAAAACCTACGCGATTTCGCAAAACAGTTAGATGCAGCCCTGATGCCCGAGATGGAGCGAAATATCGGGATTCTGGCAAAGGACCAACTTGCCGGAATCAGGCCGTTTCACGCTTACGCCTTAGCGGGCACCAGCGAAGGGCGGCCGGATGTTCTTGTCCACCAGTTTTGGGTTATCGATGGCCGCATCGACTGCCGCGAATTCTCCTGTTCCGAGTTACTTCCCGGTAAAAACGTCTGGATTCATACCACCCGCGACCTCGGCAATATAGTTGGCGAGGCGACCACCTGGGCGGCCGGACCCTATGCCGCGGCCGAAAGGTTTGTAAACCACATGCGCGCAGTCGAGCCGGAGGTGGGCGGACCAACTCAGATGGCGTGCATAGATAGATTTGGCGCCCGGTGGATCACCCCCCCTCCTGCAACAGCCCCGAGGGCCGCGCCGAACGCTAATCCCCATACCGTGGGAAACCTCGGGGTGAACCCCAAGACTCAGCAGCTTGAGGTCCCAAACACGAATCCTGGGGCTTCGTCAATCACGGACCCGAGTTTTGAATCAACGGCTCTGGGCTACCTGTGGGCCAGCCCATTACCCGGAGGGGCGTCGTGGGCATCCACGCAATACTGGCAGGCTCTAATCGCGGGCGATCCGACGCTCGTTACAGTTCAGATTCTAGGGACGGGCGGCAACAGCGGAAGCAACTTTGCGAGACTCACCGGGGCAGGCGTTGGAATTTACCCGAATGTCCTAACATCAGTTCAGGCAGGGTTACCAACCTACATTCAGATTGCCGTGCGGTCAAACAATCCAGGTGGATCGCCGGGGCTTTCGGCTTCGGCGGCATGGTATGACGCAAGCGATAATCTGCTCAGTACCTCAGCCGTGGGCACTGTGACGGGATACATAGCGCCTGGATAGCTGCTGGCATCAGCAACACGGTAACTGCACCGACTAATGCGGCAAACATGATGCTGATAATTCAGACGCTTTCCACGGAGCCCGCGACCGGCTACTGGGATGTGGACGACATTCTCGTGCAGCCTGTACCAAATCAAACGATAGGATCAAGCACTGGCCTTGCGTTCAAGGACACAGCATTCAGCACAGCGCCGCGACCAACGCATTTATCACCCTGACTAGTGGTAGTCCGTGGTTCGGATCTCCTACGGGCAGCCGGGCGCTTAATACGATATATCAGAACAACACAGGCAAACCGATTTACGCTTGGGTGACTTCGTATGTGTACACCAATACGGCTATCTATGCCTTTGCTGGTCCAAGTACGTCGGGTTTAGGTGCTACGGCAAACCAGCAAGCATTTCAACTCAATTTCAGCACTGGCACTCTGCCACTTACGCTTGCATTACTGATTCCTGTGGGGTATTACTATGAGATTTACGCCCCCACACCGGGTACTCTACTCGCATGGATGGAGAATCAATAACTATGACTGAATACGAACAGGCCGCGCGCTTACTGGCACAATTGCCAAAAAGCGAAGTAGATACAATTCTGGCAGCGCAGAGAGACGCCGCACTGACAGAAGCGGAAGCGGCGAAGACGCATCCGCTCAAAAGTCTGCAACTGAATAGAGACGACTGGAAAGCCGAACAGGCGTACCTGAGAGACGGCGGCGGCGTAGTTGATGAAAGCAGCTTGCGTGTCTCGATTCATCAAGCGATAATCTCGGCCGACGAACAACCGCCGTTATTCTGGCATGACGTTCTCCATTGGCTCAAGTCGCAGTTCGTAACGGCGGGAAACGTGCGCCCCTTGCAGCCCGGTGGAGTATCACACACCGGCGTAGCTGAGATACCAACACACATTCCAACTCCCAAAACAAAGGCGGCAAAATGATATACGCGAACGCAATCACTATTACCTGGGACGATGGCAGCGGGAACACGCCCACGAATCCCCTCAAGTTCATTCTGAGCGCGGGTGCCTTGAACGCGATGGAAGCCTTTCGGCAAAACCTGCCGCAGCCATTCCAACCCGCTTCAGTCGTTGGATTGGTGCAGCAGTACCTGAATATGTATCTGGTCGTTCCTTCCCTCGGCGTGCAACCAATGGCACCACTTCCGGCCAGTGCTCCCACTGATATCGTCAGCGCGGCGGCTGCTTACAACGCCGCGGTGCAACGGTTCATCGCGGAGAATTCGATCTATCCCGAACTGGAAGCGGCGGCCCCGGCTGTCTCCGGAACACACGGCACGCCAATTACGCCGGTGAGCGCGACGGCAACGGGCGGCGTGGGGACTGGGTACACGTTCTCGGCAACCGGATTGCTGGACGGTCTGAGTATGTCGAGCACTGGAGAGATTAGCGGAACGGCCGCGGCGGCGGGAACTTCAAGCTATACGGTGACGGTCACGGACAGCAACCAGGACACAGCGACGGCGACGGGTACCGTAACGATCAACTAGGTAGGGGAAGGGGAAGGGCGCCGCGGAGGACGGCGCCCGGCGGGTGGAGTGGCGGAGGTCAGACTACGACGCCGAGACCCGCCTGTTTCCCGTGAAGGGCAAGCTCGGCTTCCATGGTTTCCAGGTCTTTACGTGATCGCTCCGACGCCATATCCCAATGACGGTTGTTTGCCGCGGCCACCGTGGGGTCTCTGTGCCAGCGGGAATCTCCCGGGTACATGTTGTCTTTGCGCAGGCCCTTGGTGTGGTAGTCGAGATGCTCATCGTTGTAGCAGCGCGCAATGTCCAAGCAGGCGGCGATGAGGGCCAGTTGCGCCCTGCTGACCTTAAATTCTAACCCGCGGGCCGTTTTCTGTATCTGCATCGATCCCCTGTGTGTTCGCTTCAGGCGGATCGGCACACCCTTCGCAAGCGCGGCGAGTGCGGGCGCTGCCGTTGGCGGCTCTTTCGGCGCCCATTTCGGTTCGGCGACCGATTTCGTTTTCGTTTCTCTTTTCATGCTCTCGTTTCTCCCCGTAAATATTAAAGTTGCTTGATCTTGATAACCGAGCACTGCAACGGTCCCCCAATGGAACAGGGCGGCGGTTTTAGATGATGACGTACTCTCCGGGGTTGGGATGCTGTTTCACCAGCTCGATATAGTGCGCCAAGTCCGCAACCGGTTCGATGTCGAGGCCACAAACGTTACCGACCGAATCGTCTTTGCCGGAGTATTCGAGGCACTTCTCAAGCGACTGCATCCCGACGGTGGACACCCCGAGCGCGCCGCGCTCCATGCCCGATCCCGATTCCAGGCGGCGGCGGATATCCGCGGCCAGTAGTTCGGTGTGGTTCCAGGAATCAATCACCGCTTGAAGCTCCGCTTGGGTGACGGGCGGGGCTGCCAGTTGGACCGGGACACCCGGTGCTTTCGTGTTTCGAAGTGGGGCGATGGCAGCGGCGGCCATCGTGAGTGGGGCCGTCAATGCGGCCGTGAATACGTTTCTGCGCGTCATAATTGTCTTTCTCTCCTGTTCGCGTGTGGCGCGCGTGCTTGCGTCACTATGCGTTCACCTGAATTCCTTTCGTGCTGCAAATCAATACTGCCGAAGGATGGCAACCGGACCCTGCCGGCTGTTCACTACCGAAACCGCGACCGAAGCGATAGCGGCTTGCGGGTCGGCTTTGCCATTGGAACCACGCCACGCGCGACGGTGGGCGGATTCGGCTCGGGGGATTCCGGCCGGACGGGGAACTGAATCATGGTTGCCATGTACATAAAGTACATCAGGTGCACGATGCTTGTCAAGACATAAAATACATGGTACACTCCGAGGTGGATATGGAAAAAGAGAAACAGCCCGTTCACATGCTTTTCGTAAAAGCCCTCTTGAAGCGGTTGGACGATTTCCGCTTCAAGTACCGATTCGAATCGAGATCGGACACATTAAATGGCTGCTGGATTGGGCACTCGGCCAAAAGCCGGCGCCGACCACGAAACAGGACTGACCATGCTGGACCTCTACCGACGCCACACCAGCGATGCCCGCACCGCGGCAAGGGGCAGGGTTGGACCAAATGCTCCTGCCCCATCTGGTGCTACGGCGAAATTGAACGGCAAGCAGGTTCGGGAATCCCTGAAGATGCGCGACTGGCAGCGAGCGCTCCGCAAACTGGAACAGCGGGAAGCACCCGACGCCAAGCCCGAAAAGACGCTATCTGAGGCTATCGCCGATTTCGAGGCGGCCGGAGCGGATCTGGCGCCGGAGACGAAGCGGAACTACAAGCGCATCATGCGGTTCTTTGCCGACTTCACCAAGGGCCAGGGCGTCTCCCTCGTTTCGGTGGTGGCACCCGAACTGATTGATGGTTTCCGCGCAAGCCGGGAAATCGGGCTGCTCACCTGGACAAAGGAACTGCAGGCCCTCCGGCATTTCTTCCGGTTCTGTGAGGACCGGGAATGGATCGAGCGCAACCCGGCGAAGCGCGTAGCGATGCCGCGCAACATCAAACCCACCGATAAAGAACCGTACAGCCCGGCGGACGTTGTAAAGATCCTGGCCGCGTGTGACGGCATCGGCTCTGCCGCCTATGAGCGGTTGCGGGCACGTGCGATGGTGCTCTTGCTCCGGTACACCGCTCTCCGCGTGTCCGACGTGGCCCTGCTGGCGAAGGACCGGGAAAAGGACGGCTGGATCTACCTACGGACGGCGAAGAACGGCAACCCAGTGCGCCTGCCGATGCCGGCGGAACTCCGGTTTGCGCTCGATGCCTTGCCAGCCCCGAGGGGTGCGGCCGGCGAATGCCCCTATTTCTTCTGGAGCGGCAACGGAACCACCCGCGCCCTGATTCGGGATGTGACGCGCACCCTCGCGGCCGTGTTCAAGGCGTCGGGCGTGACACGCGGCCCCATGCGCACCGCTTCCGGCACACCCTGGCTACCGAAATCCTCGGGGCCGGTGGGACGTTTGAGGAAGCGGCGGACGTTCTCGGCAATAGCCCCAACATCGTGCGCAAGCATTACGCGAAATGGTCCGTCGCGCGACAGGAGCGGATTTCCACCCTCATGCGGAATCTCTTTGTACAAAATTTGTACACGCCCGAAAAGGCAACCGCAAAACCCGAAGAATCAGATACTTGGGATTGGTGGACGGCGTGGGGATTCGAACCCACGGCCTCCGCGTTGCGAACGCGGCGCTCTCCCAGCTGAGCTAGCCGCCCACAGAGCTGA
>CAWFIJ010000019.1:0-377009 GCA_963815855.1 Terriglobia bacterium
GAAGCAGATCGACCGGTCGAACGTGGATAAGTTGGAAGTTGCCTGGACTTATCCGACCGGGGATAACTCCAGTTATGTGTTCAGCCCGCTGGTTGTCGGTAACATGATGTATGTTCTGGCCCGGAGCGGGTCGCTGGTGGCGCTCGACGCGGCCGGCGGCAAGGAGATCTGGACCCACAAATTCGAGGCCGCGCCCAATCCTTTGGCGGCGCGCCCCGGTTTTCCGCGGCTGGGCAATCGCGGCATAAATTATTGGGAAAGCCAAGACCGCTCCGACCGGCGGCTGCTGATCGCGGTGAACAATTACCTGGAGGCGATCGACGCGCGGACGGGCGCCACCATCGAGTCGTTCGGCGACCACGGGCGGGTGGATCTCAAAATCGGGCTGGGGCGCGACCCCAAGACCATCCGCCGCATCCAGTCCAACACGCCCGGCCGCGTGTTCGAGAACCTCATCATCCTGGGCTCCGCCACCGGCGAAGAGTACATGTCGCCACCCGGCGATCTGCGCGCCTACGACGTGCGGACGGGCAAAATGGCCTGGATTTTCCACACCGTGCCGCACCCGGGGGAATACGGCTACGACACCTGGCCAAAAAACGCGTGGAAGTACATCGGCGGCACCAATACGTGGGGCGAGATTACGGTGGATGAAGCCCGCGGCATCGCTTACTTTCCGCTGGGCTCTCCGACTTACGATTTCTACGGCGCCGACCGGAAGGGCGCCAACTTATTCTCCGATTGCCTGCTGGCCCTGGATGCGCGCACGGGAAAGTATCTCTGGCATTACCAGCTCATCCACCATGACTTATGGGATTACGACGCGACCACCGCGCCGCAGTTGGTCACGGTCCGGCATGACGGGAGGAAGGTGGATGCCATCGCCGAAGCCAGCAAGCAGGGCTTTCTATATGTGTTCGACCGCGTGACCGGCAAACCGCTGTGGCCGATTGTGGAGCAACGGGTGCCGCAATCCAGGGTTCCGGGCGAAGCATCCTGGCCCACCCAGCCTTTTCCAACCGGGCCGGCGCCGTTCGCGCGGCAGAAATTCACGCCGGACGATCTCGACAGCTTCTTTTTGACCCCTGAGGAGCGCGCGCAGTGGAAGGATCGCCTGCTGAGCGCGCGCAGCGACGGCCTGTTCACGCCGCCGGACCTGGAAAAGGAGACGGTCTATATGCCCGGGCACAACGGCGGCGCGAACTTCTTCGGCTCGGCCGCCGACCCCACTATAGGCGCGGTTTACGTGGTGGCGAAAAACGTTCCCGTGCTGATGAAGCTCACGGCTAAGGCAAGCGGCGGGGGCGGAGGGCGCGGCGCGGCCCAGGCGACGCCGGCGCAGTTCGGCCGGGCGGTCTACCAGCGCAATTGCCAGCAGTGCCACGGCGAGAATCTGGAAGGCGGCATGGGGCCGTCGCTCCAGGGAGTGGTGAAGCAGCGCGGTGAGCGGGATACGCTCGCCTTCATCAACGCGGGGCAGGGCGAGATGCCGGGGTTCAGCAGCCTGCCGGATAACGCGCTGGAAGCGGTGGTCACGTTCCTCGGCGATCCCGCCGCGGCGCCCGCAGCCAGGCAGCCGAATATTCAGGCGCCCACGGCCGAACTGCCGTATCCCAAGGACGCGGAGGCGCCGAAGATCCGGTATTACGGGCACGGCGGCCTGGCTCCGACGGCGATCAGCCCGCCATGGTCAACCCTCACGGCGTATGATTTGAACACCGGGGCGATCAAATGGCAGGTGCCTTACGGCGACGCGCCGCAGGCCGGGCCGGGCCCGATGGAGCGCGGCAGCCTGTTCCAGCGCAGCGGCATCGCGGTGACGGCCGGCGGACTGATTTTCTTTGCCGGCAACGAAGGCAAGCTGCGCATCCTGGACAAGGAGACAGGCAAGGAACTACGCGTACTGGACTTGCCCCGCGGCTCGCAGGGCGTGCCGGCGGTGTACGAGGTGGATGGCCGGGAGTTCGTGGCGTTCAACGCCACGGGGTCCTTCGTGGGGTTCGGCTCCGACGGGCCGCCGGCCAATAACGCCGCCGGCGAGGGCAAAGGGCCGTGCGCCTACGTGGCATTTGCGCTGCCCAAGGGGGCTGGCAGATAATGATCGATCGATGTTTCGCTCCGCTGCGGCGGAAGAGGGAGACGCAAGAGATGCGCAGATCGCGTTTGCTGTTCGCGCTGATCGCTCTATCGGGCGCGGCGACGTTAGCCGGCGCCGCGGATCAGGATTTCAACGGCCGCTGGGACATTGCGGTGAACGCACCGCCCTCCGAAATCAAATTCACCACGACCAAAGCGTGGTGGCTGGGGATCACGGGCGCGGGAACGCCGGATGTGAAACTGCAGTTCGTGGGCTCGCCGGACGGCAGCCTGGACGACATCCCCAACGCCAGGATTGAAAACGGGGTACTGCACTATGTGTGGAGCCGCACCGGCCGCGACGGCAAGACCACGACCATCAATTACACCGTAAAGCTGGTGAACGGGAAAATGGAGGGCGAGATGTCGGGCGACCGCGGATCGCTGACATTCTCCGGCTTCCGCGCTCCGGAGATCGACGAACACGACGACGGGTCCTGGGTGAAACGCAAACCGATCGTGCTGTTCAACGGCAAGGATTTGAAGGGCTGGACGGGCGTGCTTTCCCCCAAGGCGGAGGGCTGGACGGTGGAGGACGGCCTGCTGAAGGGCACCGGCCACGCCGACGATTTGATCACCGCCGCCAAGTACTGGAACTTCGAGCTGCACGCCGAATATAAGCTGGCGGATAAGAGCAACAGCGGGATCGGGCTGCGCGGGCGGTACGAGGTGCAGATCGCATCCGATTACGGCCGCCCGCCGGGGATGCACGGAACCGGCGCGCTGTACACCCGCATTCTGCCGCGTGTGAATGCCGGCAGGAAGCCGGACGAGTGGCAGACGTACGACATCCGCCTGGTGGGGCGCGAAGTTACGGCCACGCTGAACGGCGAAAAGCTGTACGAGAAGGGCGTCATCGACGGGCTGACCGGAATCGCGTTCGATCCTTATGAAGACAAGCCGGGATCGATCGAATTGCAGGGCGACCACGGACCGGTGGAATTCCGCAACCTGGTGCTGACGCCGCTGGTGAAGAAGAAGTAGAGTTCCGGACGCTATCTCGGCTTAGGGCGAAAGCTCTCCCGGGGATGAGGCTTCTTTTGACGAAAGCCTCTCGCCGCCCTGACAGGTCTTACCCTACCGTCCGCCACGTGGTTACAGTAATTCCGGCGGTCGGTTTCGGTTCGATGTTCAGGAATTTCTGGAATTCCAGGAAATGCGGGGCGGCCAGATGGGCGGCGTGGGCCGCGGAATCCCGGAAGGTTTCGTAGAGCAGGAATTTGGCGGGATTCTCGGGGTCGCGGCTGAGCTCGTAGATCGCGCAGCCGGGCTCGGTGCGGGACCCGGCGCGCACCGCCGCCAGTGCCTGCTCCAAATCCTTCTCACGGCCGGGCGCGGCCTCGAAATGAACGTCGAACACAATCTGGTCTGCCATGGTTTTGCACCTCAGTCTGAAGTAGGGACCGCTGCCGGCGCGGCGTTTTGCGCGGGCCAAAGAGAGTATATCGCAATGCCGGCGGTAAGCGGCGGGACTTACCCGCCCTGCGCGTCATGCACTCCGGTGCCGCCCAGTTCTTCCACTTTGCTGCCGTGACAATCGATGCGCTGCGGGAGCGCGGCGCGCATGTTGACCATCTCTTCGGTGGGACGCCGCTCGGCCTCGGCCGCATGGGCGGGGCGGTGGGCGGCCTCCTCCATCACCAGAAGCAGGACGTCCTCGAGCGGCATGGCCAGCGGCTCGATTTCCGGCCGGTTGAGCAGGCGGCACCACGAGCGCGGCGAGACGGCCTCCAGGAAAACGCCTCCTCCCCTGGCCCAGACCGCGACGCGGGCGGGTAGAAACGCGGCGAAGCGGAGATCGGCGCGGAGCAGAGGCGCGTAAACGCTGGAGAAGCACAGGGTGAAGGTGAGGGCATCCAGATTCTCCATGCCCGGTTCGCCCCGCAGCAGGTGGCCGGTGTGACTGACGGCCAGCACGCTGCCGCCGTGGCGTTCGGCAGAGGCGCGTAACCCGGATTCCACCTGGTCGAGCCTTTGCGTGGTGTGAATTTGCAGCATTCGGTTCACCTCCGGGCGCACGGCGAACCAGCTTGTTCCACCGGGCGGCCGGTACCATATATAGCAGATTCAGATCCTTCTGTCCGTCACTTATGCGGATTTCGAGACCGTTATGTGTTATACCCTCGGTAAGGAAGCGAGGCCAGCTATGGACGATATGACGCGGCGCGGCGTGATGCGCAATATGGCCGGCGCATGGGCGGCGGGCGCGGCCTTCGAGCCGGCCGCGGCGGCGGCGGTCACGGGCAGCATGAAAATCACCCAACTGCAGACGTTCGTAGTGGGCAACCCATGGAAGAATTGGGTATTTGTGAAGGTCAACACGGATCAGGGCCTGAGCGGATGGGGAGAGGCGACCGGCGGCCTGGCGACCAAAGGCCCGGAAGCGCAGGTTCACGAACTGGAGCGATTCGTGATCGGCGAGGACCCGCTGCATCCGGAGCGGCTATGGCAGAAAATGCACAAGGGGCTGTTCCTGGGCAACAGCGTGGCCATGAACGGCATCACCATCGCGTGCTGGGACATTCTGGCCAAGAGCCTGAACGCGCCGCTGTGGAAACTGCTGGGCGGAAAGCAGAACCCGTCGCTGCGCGTATACGCCAACGGCTGGTACAAGGGGGAGCGGGAGCCGAACGCGTTTGCGGAAGAGGCGGCGCGGGTGAAGGCGATGGGGTACACGGCGCTCAAATTCGACCCGTTCGGCAGCACGTACCGGTTTTTCGACGCGGGGGAAGAGAAGAAATCCCTGGAGATTGTGGCGGCGGTGCGGAAAGCGGTGGGGGACGATACGGATGTTCTGATCGAGGCGCACGACCGCTTCGGCGTTTCCACCGCCATCCGGGTGGCGCAGGAACTGGAGCCGTACCGGCCGTTCTGGCTGGAAACGCCGGTCATGTCCACCGATATTCAGGCCACGCTCGAAGTGGCGCGGGCGGTGAAGGTTCCGGTGGCCACGGGCGAGCGGTTCACCCGGCTGGGGCAGGTCCTGGAACTGATAGCGGGACGGGCGGTGGACATCGTGCAGCCGGAAACGCTGGGAATCGGCGGGATCGGCGGGGCGATGAAAGCGGCGGCCATTGCGGAGGCGGGGGAGGCGTTCGTGGCGCTGCACCAGGCGCAAAGCCCCTACAACACGGCCATCAACGCGCACATCAACGCGGTGATTCCCAATTTCCTGATTCAGGAGTGTTTCGACGACTTCCTGGAGCCCTGGGTGCACGACATCATGCAGGGCGTGCCGCAGGTGAAAGCGGGACACCTGGAGCCGCCGGACGCTCCCGGAATCGGGGTGACGTTCGATGAGAAGGCCATGGCCAAACACCCCTACGGCCAGAACAATTTCCTGCGGCTGTTCGAAAACGGCTGGGAGCGGCGGACCGGCGGAACGCAGAAATAAGGAAGGCATTGCCATGAAAGACGCGGACGCAATACGGAATCCCGGACGCCGGGAATTCCTGGGAGGCATGGGGGGCGCGGCGTTGGCGGCGCAGACCGCCGGCGCGCAGGCGAAGAAAGCCAGGGAGCCGTTTCGCGGCGTGTTCACCATTCCCTCCACGCCCTTTCGGGAGAATGGCGAGATCGACGTGCCCAGCTTTCGCCGCATGGTGGATTTCTGCGTGGCGTGCGGGGCCCACGGCCTGGTGTTCCCCGTAAATGCCAGCGAATGGACCGCGCTGAGCGACGAGGAGCGGTTGCAACTGGACAAGGTGTTGGTGGAGCAGAACGCGGGGCGGGTGCCGGTGGTGATTGGGGTGCAGGCGTCCACCGCGGAGAACGCCAGCAAGTTCGCGGCGCACGCACGGGCTATCGGCGCGGATGCGGTGATGGCGATGCCGCCGCACGACGTGGGCGCGCCCGCGGTGCTTTTCGATTACTACCGCCGGATTGCGGAAGCCGGGCGGCTGCCGGTGTTCGTGCAGGATCACGACCCGCCCGCGGGCGTACCGATGCCGGTGGAACTGATGGGCCGGCTGTGCCGCGAAATCGAGCAAGTCAAATATTTTAAGGAAGAGGCCAGCCCCACCACGTTCAAGATGACGGCGGTGTTGAAAGCGGCGCAGGGCACGTGCAAAGGGATTTTCGGCGGCGCGGGCGGGCGCTATCTCATCGAGGAGCACCGGCGCGGATGCGCCGGGCAGATGCCCGGGTGCCACGTCACCGACGTGGTAGTGGCGCTATGGAACGCGCTGGAGCACGGGGACGAAGAGCGGGCGATGCATATCTATAAAGAGATGGCGCCGCTGTTCTTCTTCGAAACGCAATTGGGCGGCTGCTACAAAGAGGTGCTGTACCGCCGCGGCGTGATCGCCTGCCCGTTGAAGCGCAACGGCGCCATGCCGATGGATGCAACCGCATCGAAATACCTGGACGACATTCTGAAGGCGCTGGAACCGCTGACCACCGTGAAGCGGAACGCGTAATTAGGTCAGGTCAATTCGAGCTTGTATTTGGTGGCCGCCAAGGCGTACAGGCGGCGCCAGAGCAGACGATTGACGGTCACCACCATCAGGCTGATGACGATGGTGGCTCCGATCAGCACGGGGAAGTTTCCGCTATCGGTGGCGCGGCTGATGACCGCGCCTAGGCCGGTGATGGAATAAGTCTGGCCGCGAAAGCGGAAATACTCGGCGATGATACTGGCGTTCCAGGCACCGCCCGAAGCCGTAACCAGGCCGGTAATCAGGTACGGAAAGATGGCGGGCAACAGCAATTTCCGCCAGCGCTGGACGCGGCTGAGATGAAAAACGCCGCAGACTTCCTTCAGGTCCGCGGGCATGGCGGTGGCGCCGGCAATCACGTTGAACAGCACGTACCATTGCGTGCCGAGCAGCAGCAGAATGATGGAAGCGATTCCCAATCCGCCGCCGATGCGGATGAGGAGCAGCAGCACCAGGGGGAACAGTGCCGGGGCGGGGACGGAAGCGGCAATCTGCGCGAGCGGCTGGGCGATGGCGGAGAGCTTCGGATTCAATCCGATGCAGACTCCGACGGGGATAGTCCACAGAGCCGGCCAGCGCCAGGGTGAGCTCGACGCGCAGAAAGGTGGCGCCCGCGCCCAGGAAAATGTCGTGCAGCTCGGTTCGGGAAATGGTGGTGACCATCGCGCCCATGCGGCCAATGGCGTAAAGAATGCCGGCCGCCACGACGACCGGGACAACATGCCCGGCCCATGCCCGCGGCCGGCCGGCGGCAGAGACGGGGCGGGAATTCTGCTGCGCCCGCGCAAAGTGCAACGTCAGGGCCTCGCCGGCCGGCGCGATGGAAACGCGCGCGGCCCGCGCGAGCAGCCGGGAGCGGCGCAGGAAGGCGAGCATGGGAGACTGCGCGGATTCCGAGGCTTCGACCTGCTCGAATTTGAACTTTTCGCTCCAGGCAATCAGCGGACGCCAGACGAGCTGGTCGATCAAAACGATGACCGCGATCATGACAGCCAGGCCCCAGACAATCGAGCGCATCTCGCCCGCATTGGACGCGGTTTGCAGGTAGGAGCCGAGGCCGGGAAGGCGCAGGTCGCGATTGCCCAGGACGAACATCTCGCAAACCATCAGCGCAAACCAGCCTCCCGCCACCGACATCATGGAATTCCAGATCAACCCGATGGCGGCGTAGGGCAGTTCCAGCTGCATCAGCTTTTGCCACCAGCTCAAGCGGTAAATCTGGGCCGCCTCCAGCATCTCGCGCGGGATATTCTTCAGGGAAGAGTAGAAGCTGAAGGCCATGTTCCACACCTGCCCGGTGAAGATCAGCAGGATGGAGCCGAGCTCCAGCCCCAACTGGGCGGTGGGGAACAGGGCCACCATGGCGAGCATGATGCCGGGCAGAAAGCAGAGCACCGGGATGGATTGCAGGGTGTCGAGGAGCGGAATCATCAGGCGCTCGGCCCTGGCATTGTGAGCGGCGATGTAGCCATAAACCACGGCGAACAGAAGGCTGCAGAAATAGGCCACGGCGATGCGGCCCACCGAGAACAGGGCATAGAGCGGCAGCGCCGTGGGGCTGAGGTCGATGTGCGCCTGGCTTTCGACGGGAGCCGCCCAGTAGTGAGCCAGCGCGAGCAGACTGTAGAACAGGGCCAGGCCGGCGAGAGCCATCGGCAGGTCCGTCAGCAGCGACGCAGCTTTGGCACGATTCCACGCGGGCAGGGGGATGAGGGTGCGCGGGGAACGGCTTGTCATGAGGTGAGCGGAACCGTGCCGCGCTCCGCGCCCGCAGCGGGCCCGAGGAGCCGGTCGTTGGCGGAATCGTAGGTGAAGAGGTCGCCATACCGGCCCCAGTTCAAGAGCGGTATCGAGCTGCCTGCCTGCCTCCTCGTCGGAGAAGTGCTCGCGCAGAATGTCGCGGAAAAATTCCAGCGGCATGGCGTGGTCGGACTTCTTCACAAGCGCGGCATCCATCTGCTGCAGCAGCGTCACGTTGGCCAGCGCGGCTTCGCGGAACAGGCTCTTGCGCGCGGCGATATCGGCTTCCGCGAACGCCTTCCCCTCCGCCGTGATTTCCACATCGCCGCTTTCCGACCGGGCGAAGGCGAGCAGCGTCGCGGCTTCGACCATGGGCAGAAGGTCATCCACCTCCATCAGCAGCTCGTCGGCGATGCGGTACAGGTCCTCTTTGCCGCCGCGGTCGTTGAGCAGCTCGAGCAAACCGGCAAGCGCGCCCCCGCCGCGCGTGCGGCAACATCTGCAGAGGCTGGCCGGGACCCCGGGGCGTGGGGCGGCGCGGCCTTCAACTGGGGCTGCGTCATCAGCTTGTAAATGTAGTCCACGTAGAGCAGGAACTCGGCGGAATTGCGGTCGCGGGGCTGGGCGAGAGGAACGCGGAAATCGGCGCGAATGCCGGCCGGATTGCGCCCCAGCACCAGGATGCGGTCGGCAAGCAGCACGGCTTCCTCGATGTTGTGGGTGACCAGAAAAATACTGCGGGTGGGAATCTTCTTGCCCAGCCAGAGCTCCAGCAATTCGCCGCGGAGGTTCTCCGCGGTGAGGACGTCCAGAGCCGAAAACGGCTCGTCCATGAAGAGAATCTCGGGCTCGACGGCGAGCGCGCGCGCGAACCCCACGCGCTGCTTCATGCCGCCCGAGAGTTCCTTCGGATAGGCGGTTTCGAACCCCTTCAGGCCAACCGATTCCAGGGTGCGGAGCGCGCGCTCGCGGCGCTCCGCGTGCTCCATGCCGCGCGCGAGCAGAGGCACCTCCACGTTTTCCAGCACGGTGAGCCAGGGAAACAGGGCGAAGCTCTGGAACACGATGGCGGCGTTGGGGCTCGACGCGGCCAGCGATTGGCCGTGCCAGAGGACCTCACCGGAGCTGGGGGAAGCGAGGCCGGCGAGCATGCGCAGGAGGGTTGACTTGCCCGATCCGGAAGGTCCGAGAAGCGCGATGATCAGGTTCGGCTCGATGCGCAAGTCGGTGGGGGCGATGACTTGAACCGGCGCGCCGCCCGCCCGTTCGAAATCTTTGGTGATCTCGCGGGCCTCGATGATGGCCTCCGCCGCGGGCGCGGGCTGCTCGATGGCGGCTTCCGCGACGCGGGGAAGCTCGCCGACAAGCTGCTGCCAGGAGCCCTCGGGCAATTCGTCGAAGAAGTTGCAGCGCTCGAACGCATTCATCTTCTCGACTACCGCGGCCATCTGATCCAGGGGAAGAGCGTGCAGGAGAACGAAGGTATGGTAATACGGGAAGACCGGCGCCAGCCGGGCGGCGAACTCCACCGGCAAACGCTGGAACAGGATCTGCTGCTGTTCGAAGGGCAGGCTGAGGATGGCGTCAGCGGCGACGGCCGGATCGAGCCGGGTGAGGATGGCGACGGCGCGGTCCACACGGCCTTGCGAAAGGATGGAATGCAGCTCTTCTGCCTTCAGCGCGCTCATTCGATACCCTACACCAAAGGCTACTACATGAGGCGATGGAGGCCGCGGGCGCATCCTCCGCGAAGTTCCGGAGCCACCCGGCAGCTCCCTTACGGTCGCGGCTCCGTCGTGTTTCGAAAGGCGAGATCGTGGTGTGAGTTACGGATAGTAACCGCCGCGCGCATAAGTCCGGGTACCCGGAATTTCGGACTTTACCTGAATGCGGCGCCACTTGCCGGCCTGGCCGGTATCCTCCGGGCGGTAGCCGATGACGTACTGACGGCGCAGCGCCTCCGATACTTCGGCGATGGCCTTCTGTAAACCGTCGGCGCTGCGCACGACCACGTGAATGCCGCCGGTTCTTTCCGCGATCTCGGCGAGGAGATCCTGCCCGCGGCGGGCTTGTTCCAGCTCCAGCCCTTTCTTGAACCCGGAGCCGCTGTCGATGGCGATGGTATGGATCTGGACGTCGGCTTCGACCGCGGATTCGAGCAACTCGTGCGCCGAATAGCGGCTGTGGTTGTCCATGCCGTCCGAGACCACCACCATCGCGCGCCGGGGATGCGCCGCTTTCCGCATTTCGCGCAAGCCCAGATAAACCGTGTCGTTGAGGGCAGTCCAGCCGCCGGTTTGCGCGAACTGAACCTGGTTCACCAGCGCGGCCGCGTCGGTGGTCGGTTTCGACAGCGGCACGGGCCGGGTGGAAACGGTGAGCAGAAAGAATTCGTCCTCGGGATTGGAGGATTCCAGCAGCTCGCGGGCGGCCTGTCTCACTTGGGCGAGGCGGCTGCGCATGCTGCCGCTGACATCCAGCACGAGGCCCACGGAGCAGGCGGTCTCATCGCTGGAAAATGAGACGATCTGCTGCGAGCGGCGGTCTTCGAAGATGCGGAAATCTTCCGCGCGCAGGCCGTTCACGGTGCGGCCGCCGCGGTCGAGAACCGTGACGGGGACCAGCACGAGTTGCGCCGTAGCCCGAAAGCCAGGCAGGGACGGGGTTTGCGGATACAGAGCGGGAGCAGACGCCGCCAGCAACAGGAGGTAGCGCGGAAGAGAGCGGGTAGCCGATTGGATCATAGGCAAGTGGCCTGCTAAGCCGATCATGACGCCCGGCGGCTGAAAAAGTCATGAACACCCGCGGCGGAATTGGGCGAAACAGTGCGAAGCGATCAGGGGAAAGTGTTGGGACGATCAAACGCGCAGGCAGCGAGGAATGCCGGCATGGAAGACGGCATGGCAACTGGAAGCATGCGCTACCACTGCTTAGAGATCCTGGGTCTGGGGCAGGGGCGAATCGGGGTCGGACGGATTACGAAATCGATATCCTACCCAAGGCTCGGTGAGGATGTACTGGGGCCTGGCGGGATCGTCCTCAATTTTCTTGCGGAGCATGCGGACATAGGAGCGAAGATATTCCAGCTCGTTGCCGTATTCCGGCCCCCACACGGCCCGCAGCAACTGGACGTGGGTGAGCGGGGCGCCCGGGTGGCGAAAAAGATAGGCGATCAGATCGAACTCGGTGGGTGAGAGATGGATTTCGGTGTGGGATTTGCGCAGGATACGGCGGTCGAGATCGATCTCGAGGTCGCCGGCGTGCAGCACTCCGCCGGCAGGCGTACCGGCGTGGGCGCGGCGCAGGACGGCGCGTACGCGCGCGAGGAGCTCGCGGAAGCGATACGGCTTGGTGACGAAATCGTCGGCCCCGGCCTCCAGCGCGCGCACCTTGTCGTCTTCGGCATCGCGCACGGTGAGCATCACGATGCCGACTTCGGGCGCCAGGCCGCGCAGGCGGCGGCAGGTCTCGATCCCGTCCCGGCCGGGCATGTTGATATCGAGCAGGATCAGGTCGCAGCGGCTGCGGGCAAACCTTTGGATGGCATCGTCGCCACTGCCGGCTTCGTCCACCGCGAAACCGCCGGCGGCCAGAGACATCCGCAGAGCCCGCCGCAAGGCCGGCTCATCATCCACGATCAAAATTCGGTTCGGCACTTTCCACCTCCTTCAATACCGGGATCGCCAGCCGGAATGCCACTTCTTCGCTATCGGCCGGGACCGGAGCCAGATCGAGCGAGCCGCCGTGCGCCAGCGCGATCTTGCGCGCAATATAAAGCCCGAGCCCGGAGCCCGCCGCCAGCGGCTTGCCCTCCGATCCGCGGTAGAAGCGCTCGAAGATCAGGCGGCGTTCGGCGTCCTTGATGGGTCCGCCGCGATTGGAAACCGTCACGTACACCATGTGCCCGGCAGACTCCACGCGGACCCGGACCGGAGACGCGGGCGGCGAATACTTACAGGCATTATCCAGCAACTGGCTCAAGGCAAGCTGCAGCAGTTCCGGATCGGCCGCGATCACCGGAGGCGGCTGGCACACCACCAACGGGAATTCGCGGCCGGGCGACTGGCGGCCGCAGCGGTCCAGGCAGATGCTCGCCAGGGAAGCGATATCCGCCGTTTCCAGGCGCGGCCGGACCTCTTCGGAATCGAGGCGCGCCAGGCGCAACAGACGCGAGGTGAGAGCGCTCAACCGCTCGGATTCGGTTTCGACGATTTCCGCCAACTCCGCATGTTCCGGGCAAAGCCGGCCGATTTCGAGGAGGCCGCCGGCGGCCGTGAGAATGGTGGCGAGCGGCGTCTTGAACTCGTGCGCGAGCGCGTCCAGGATGGCCGAGCGCAGGGTCTCGGCGCGGGCTTCGGCGGCGGCATTAGCCTCGCTTCGCGCCCCCTGTTCCCGGCCGAGGGCGACGCCGGCGAGCGCCACCACCGGACCAGCCATGCGTTCCGTGTCGCTCAAACCCAGGAGGCCGAGCGCGCCGGTGGCCTTTCCGGCGTGGCGGAAGCAGCGCAGCGCCATGCCGCTGGCGGGCTCGGTGGCCTCTTTGTCCATGATGTAAGCATCGCGAGTACGCGCGCGCAGAAGACCGGATTCGCCGACCGCATCGAGCTGGGCGGTGGCGCCGTCGAAAATGCAGGCCGCTTTCAGATCGAGCACCCGGCGCAGCGTCTCCAGGATAGCCGCATGGCCGCCGCGCAGCGGGTCGAGCGCCAGAAGGCGCTGGGCCAGGGCGTAGAGACGTTCGAGATTGTGGCGCTCGCGGCGCGCGACGGCGGCCTCTTCGCGCGCCTTGGAGGCGAGCCCGGTGACGACCAGCGACGTGGTCAGGAGCGCCACCAGCGCGGCAACGTCAACGGGATCGGCCACGGTAAAGGAGAGGCGCGGCTCGATGAAGAAGAAATCCAGGCACCCGACCGCCACGAGCGAAACCACGGCCGCGGCGGCCGGCCCGGAATCCAGGCAGTTCAGGACGGTCGCGGTCAAATAGGCGAAACCCGCCGCCGCCGTATTCAGATGCAGCCGGTAAGCAGCCGCCGTGAGCACCGCCAGGATCACTGCGCCGCGCAGGATCGGAACCCCGGCGCTTGGCCGTAGCGGGCTTTTCCATTTTGCCTTCATGAGGGTGGCGCCGCCTACATTATAGGAGCATCGCGACAGGAGCATCGCGCCGAGCGGCTTGACGCGATTCCTTTCCATGTGCTACGGGTAAGGGCGCTTCGATCCAAAAGGTTTCAAGCCAGCGAGACCGGGGAAGAGGAGATCAAGACAGATGTCTGACCGGAATGACAGGAGATTCGGGCGGCGCGGGCTGTTCCAGAGTTCGGCCGCCCTGGTGGGTGGAGCCCTGCTGGGGCGGAATGCCAAGGCGGACCCCGAACCCCAGGTTCACAACGTCAACACGAACTCGAGCCCGTCGACGCTCAAGATCACCGATGTGCGAGTGGCCACCGTGGTGCGGGGCCGCGAAGAGGGCGTGGCGCCCAACCGTCCGGCGCGGAACGTGCCGGCGGGACGGGGGAACGCGCAAGGCCCGATGCCCATGTTCGGCGCGGGATGCACGATTATCCGCATCGATACCAACCAGGGTGTGTACGGTTTGGGCGAAGTGCGCGACGGGGCCAGCGCCACCTACGCGCTGTTCCTGAAGAGCCGCCTGGTGGGCGAGAACCCGCTCCGGTTGAATTACCTGTGGGAGAAAATCAAGCAGTTCGGCTATCACGGGCGGCAGGCGGGCGGCGTGGTGGCGGTGGAGGTGGCGCTGTGGGACATCATCGGCAAAGTGTACAACGTCCCCATCTACCAGATGCTGGGCGGCAAATTCCGCGACAAGATCCGCATTTACGCCGACACCACGGAATCGAAGGATCCCCTGATTTACGCCAAGCGCGAGAAAGAGCGCAAGGAAGTAATGGGGCTGACCTGGCTCAAGATGGATTTGGGCATCGAGATGGTGTCCGATACTCCCGGCACGGTGACGGTTCCTTCCGGGCTGAGCCCGTGGGAAGCGCGGGTGCTGCCGCATCCGTTCGTGGCCATGGAAGTTACGGATAAGGGCATCGAGAAGCTGTGCGAATACGTGGCGGCGGTGCGGGAGGCGGTGGGCATGGAGATTCCACTGGCCATGGACCACCTGGGCCATCTGGGCGTCAATTCCATCATCCGGCTGGGCAAGGCCTACGAGAAATACAACCTGGCATGGATGGAAGACGTCATTCCGTGGCAGTACACGGACATGCTGAAGCACATCACCGACGAAAGCCCCACCCCGATCTGCACCGGTGAAGACATCTACCTGAAAGAGGGCTTCATCAACCTGTGCTCGAAGCACGCCATCAGCAAAATCCATCCGGATCTCTCCACCTCCGGCGGCATCCTGGAGACGCATAAGATCGGCGACGCGGCCATGGAATACGGTGTGCCGATGATGATGCACTATGCCGGGCTGCCGATCAATTGCATGGCCAGCGTGCACTGCGCGGCGGCCACGGAGAATTTCCTGGCGCTGGAGAATCACTGGCTGGATGTGCCGTGGTGGCAGGACCTGGTGGAAGGCCTGGACAAGCCGATCATCAACAAGGGGTACATCACGGTCCCGGACAAACCCGGGTTGGGCGTCACGCTCAACGACGACGCCGTCAAGGCGCACCTCCAGCCGGGCACCGGTTTCTTCGAGCCCACGCCGCAGTGGGACAAAGAGCGGTCGGGCGACCATCTCTGGAGCATGGCGCCGCCAAGAACGAAGAGCGAAATCAACCACGGGTAAGAGAGCGGGTAACTTTCAACGCGGAGACGCGGAGAGCGCAGAGAGAACGCGGAGAAGTTAAGGAACGATTTCTCCGCGCTGCCTCCGCGTCCTTCGCGGCTCCGCGTTGAGAGGAAAGTTCCGCCCCACCATTGCCGCGGGCGGTGGGACACGGTATCGTATCCTGCATGAGACTGGCAGGGCCGAACACATCCATGAACCGCCGCGATTTCCTGGGAGCGGCGGGCGCGGCATCGCTGGGGATGCTCGGGGCGGGATTATGGACGCCCGAAGCACGGGCAGCGGCGGCGCGCGTGGGCCCGCTGAAAATCACCAAAATCGAAGCCGTCCGCTTCAATAAGGAGCGGCCGATTGCGGGCATCGCGCCCGACTGGACCTGGGTGCGGCTGCACACCGACCAGGGCATCACCGGCATCGGCGAATCGTACTCCGGAGCCGGGCATGAGGCGCACGTGGCCGTGCTGAAGGCGTACGCCCACATGATCCTGGGCAAGGATGCCGCCGACATTGAGCGCCTGTGGCAGGACCTCTTCTACCAGATCTCTTATGCACCCTGGGGCGGCGCGGAAACGCGTATGCTGAGCGCGCTCAACATTGCGCAGTGGGACATTCTGGGCAAGGCGTCGGGGCTGCCGGTCTACCGGCTGTTGGGCGGAAAATCGCAGCAGAAGCTGCAGGTTTACAACACCATGAACGGCTGGCCGGTCAACGGCATGCGGGAGCATACGGCGCCCGAGAAGCTGACCGAATTCCTGCTCAGCAAGGGCATCAAGGGAGTCAAAATTTATCCCTACGACCGCGGACCGGTGAATGCCGCCGCCCGGCACGGCGGCACCTTCATTTCCAAGGCGGAGCTGCGCGAATCGCTCGACCCCATCCAGCGCATCCGCAAAACCGCGGGTGACGAGATGGGCATCTTCCTGGACCTGAGCAGCAAATGGAACCTGACCTGTTCCGTCGAGATCGCCCATTCGCTTGAGCCGTACGACATCATGTACCTGGAAGACCCCATGCTGGCGGACAACGTGGGGGCGTATGCGACGCTGGCCCGCTCCACCAGCATTCCCATCTGCATCAGCGAGCGGCTGGCCACGCGCTTCGGCTTCCGCGAGATGTTCGAGCAGCGGGCGGTGGGCGTGGTGATGTGGGACGTGACATGGTGCGGCGGCATCTCCGAGGCGCGCAAGATCGCCAATATGGCCGACACCTACAAGCTTCCGGTTTGCCCGCACACCGGCGGCGGACCGGTGCTGTGGTTCGCGTCCATCCACACGGCCACGTCGCTGACTAACTTCTTCATCATGGAGAGCGTGTACCACATGTACAACGACGTGTACCCGCACTTCATTCAGGATGTGCCCGCCCCGGTAAACGGATACGTGACCGCGCCCGACGCTCCGGGGCTGGGAATCGAGCTGCGGGAAGAACCGTTCCGCAACGGGGATGCGGTGGTGGAGACGATTGCGGAGGCGTGAGGGGGAGTTTCGGGTATCCCCACTTTACGGCCTATCGGGAACACATAGATATGGATAAAGACAGCGTTGACAGAAACAGCGACAACATGAACAGGTAGCCTCAAACATCGAGACCGTTGGCCTTCAATTCCGAAAGATGTTTGAGCTAATTGCATTCGCGTCCCTCACTGCGCATAAAGAATTGTACTCCGCCGTCTACAGCGACTTCGCAAAGCACTGGGAAGCCGCCAAGCTCGTGAGGAGGCTCCGTGAGATCAACCCGCGCTTCTATCCCGAGCCGGTTATACAGGTGCCAAGTGCGAAGCAGGGCGCCAAGATGGATCTCTTACCCCGTCAGCGTGACTACTTGACCGAAGAAAACCTAGTTGATGCGCACGGGAGATGTGGTTCGCTCATGCACGCCGCAAACCCCTACGGTAGAGAGACTGACTATGGGTTCTTCGACGCGAGCTTCCCGGGCTGGCTGACAAACACGGTCAATCTGCTTGATGCGCATTTGGTGCACCCTCCGGAGGACGCCGGGGTCTACCTTGTCCAGATGGGGCGCGAAGACCATCCGAGCTGGACTCCGTTTGCGCCGGCAGCAAGGGACAAGGAAGCATAGCGCCGGCTCCTGCAAGGACCTCGCTCGCGACCCATTGCAGGGCCGAGCCCACGTCTGGGAAGCCGTGAGTTACGATAATCGGGCGATGAGAGCCTTTCTTCTGTTCGGCGCGTTTCTGGCGGGGACGATTTCCCTTGGCGCGGCCGCTTCGTTCTACCCCTTGCGGCTGGACGATGCCAAGGCGGTCTACCTGACTTCCGACCAGTTTCCCGTCCGCGGCGACGGGCAGACGGACGATAGCGCGGGCATTCAGAGCGCCATCGACAAAGTGCAGGAGACCACCGGCGAAGGGATACTCTTCGTGCCGCAAGGGCGGTACCGGATTACACGGACCATTTTTGTGTGGCCGGGGATCCGCGTCATCGGTTATGGAGCCACGCGGCCGGTATTCGTGCTGGCGGACGGGACTCCGGGATTTCAGCAGGGGATCGGCGATATGTTTTTCTTCGCCGGCGGGCGGCCGCGGAGGCCCGGTGCGGGCGGCGGCAGGGCCGGAGGCGGCCGATTCGCCGGTATGAATTTCCGCCCGCTGCCGACGCCTCCCGGCACGGTGCCGCCGGTGGCGGGGATGCCGGATGCCGGACCGGGCACGTTTTATTCGGCCATGAGCAACGTGGATTTCGAGATCGGGCGGGATAACGCCGGCGCGGTCGGAATCCGTTTCCACGCGGCCCAGCACGCCTACCTGGCGCACATCGATTTCCAGATCGGCTCGGGCCTCGCGGGGCTGAACGATATCGGGAACGAGGCGGAAGACTTGCATTTTCACGGCGGACGCTATGGCATCCTGACGCGCAAACCGTCGCCGGCGTGGCAGTTCACCCTGATCGATTCGACGTTCGACGGCCAGCGCGAAGCCGCCATTCGCGAGAACGAAGCGGGGCTGACGCTGGTCAACGACGAGTTCCGCAATGTGCCTACGGCCATTGCGATCGACCCGCGCTACTCCGACCAGCTATGGGTCAAGAATGCGCGCTTCGAAAACATCAGCGGGCCCGCGGTGGTGATCTCGAACGAGAGGAACCGGATGACCGAGATCAACATGGAGAACGTGGTGTGCAGCCGCGTGCCCGTGTTTGCGCGGTTCCGGGAAAGCGGGCGCGAGTTGGCGGGGAGCGGCGCGGTTTACGAGGTAAAGGTTTTCGCCCACGGACTCACGCTGCCGGCGCTGGGCGGGATCGGCGAAATCAAGACGCGCTATGACGCCGCCCCGCTGAAAACTCTACCGCCGGCTTTGCCTCATGCCATCCGGGCGCTGCCCCCGGCCGGCACGTGGGTCAACCTGCGCTCGCTGGGCGTGAAGGGCGACGGCGTAACGGACGAAACCGCGGCCATCCAAAAGGCCATCGCGGATCACCCGGTGCTCTATATTCCCTCGGGCGCCTACATCGTGAGCGATACGCTGAAGCTTCGCCCGGACAGCGTCCTGATCGGCCTGCACCCGGACCAGACGCAGTTCGACGTTCTGGATTCCACGCCTGCGTTCCAGGGACCGGGCGCGCCGCGTCCAATCCTCGAAGCCCCGCGCGGCGGCCACAACATCGTCACCGGGATCGGCCTGTATACGGGCGGCATCAACAGCCGCGCGGTGGGCGCGCTGTGGATGGCGGGCGAGGATTCGCTGATGGACGACGTGCGCTTCCTGGGAGGGCACGGAACGAACGGGCCGGACGGCAAGCGCGTCAGCCCGTACAGCGCCAATCTTTCTTCCGACCCCGATCCGCATCGCCGCTGGGACTCGCAATATCCCAGCCTCTGGATCGCGCACGGCGGCGGCGGCACGTTTGCCAATATCTGGACGCCGAGCACGTTCGCGCAAGCCGGTCTCTACATATCGGACACCTCCACTCCCGGGCGCGTGTATGAGTTATCGGCCGAACATCACGTGCGCACCGAAATCAAGCTCGACCAGGTAGCGAATTGGGAGCTTTACGCGTTACAGACGGAGGGGGAACGGGAGGAGAGCGCGTCGGCTTATTCGCTGGATATCAGCCGGTCGCATAACATTACCATTGCCAATTACCATGGCTACCGGGTAGTTAGAAGCTACCACCCATTCCCTTACGCGGTGCGGTTATACGATTCGCGCGACATCCGCTTCCGCAACGTGCACGTGGACAACAACAGTGCGGCCGCGTCATGCGACCAGGCGGGATGCCGCCAGTACACGCGCTCGGGCAAGGTGTCTTTCGAAGACTGCATTGTGGACCAGACCGCGCACGCGGAGGTAAGAGACAGGGAGTTCGCGTGGCTGGACGCCAACGGCAGCGCCGCTCCGGCCGCGCGGCGCGGGCCCTCCGCCGTTCTGGAACCGCGCGCCGCGGTGGAAAAGCTCTCGGACGGCTTCTACAACATTTCCGGTGCGGCGGTGGACGCCGCCGGACGCTTGTACTTCGTCGATTCCCATTGGCAGCGCATCTACCGATGGACGCCGGAAACGAAAGACCTGCGGATCATCCGCGACAGCCCGCTCGATCCGGCAAACCTCGCCTTCGACAAGGCCGGGAACCTGCTCGTGGTTTCTTCCGGCGGAAAGGGCATGACGGTTTATGCCATCCGTCCGGACGGACCCGAGGATGAGGTGACGGTGCTCGAGCCCGAGCCGGCCTCGCAACGTGCGGGGATGACGGCGGTCCTGCCGGTAAATTATTGGGTGAACGGGGATTTCAGCAACACGATTTCGACCGAGACTTACGAGTATGTATCGCTCGATCAGTTATTCACCCGGATGATTACGACCCGCAAGCCGTACCAGTATGTCTCACCCGATGGCACGCTGTTCATTCCGGCGGATGATGCGTATGTGCAGGGCCCGCCGTATTTCGGATATAAGTTCGCATATATCCTGCAGGCATACGGGCTGGTGAAAGCGGTTCCGGGGAAGCCGTTCTATGTCACTAACGAATCGGAACAGCGCACTTACAGCGGCACCGTCAGCGCCGACGGCAGCGTGACGGGACTGAAGATTTTCACGGAGCAGGGCGGCGAGAGCCTGACGCAGGACAGCGAGGGGAACGTGTATCTGGCGGCCGGACAGATCTTTGTGTACAGCTCCGCGGGCAAGCCGGTCGACGTCATCACGGTTCCGGAGCGTCCTATCGACCTGGTGTTCGGAGGCAAAGATCGCCGCACGCTGTTCATTCTCACGCAGTCCTCGCTTTACGCGGTTCGCACCCGCGCCGCGGGGCTGTGACCGCCGGCTGGCAGGCGGAGCCATCGAACGGAGCGCTGGATTGAGCTAGACTGTGGCTTATGCGTCTTATCGCGATTTCGTTTCTTTTCCTCCCCGCACTTCTGGCCCAACCGAACGCTCCTCTGACGGCGGCGCAGCGGCAGGCGCGCGACGCCACGGAAAAGGAACTGGAGAAGGTCGCCGTCATCGACCGCAAGGTGATGGTCCCAATGCGCGACGGCAAGCGCATGGCCGCCGATATCTACCGGCCCAAAAACGCTACAGGGAAGGTGCCGGTCATCTTCGTGCGCACGCCGTATAACTTCAACTTCTGGGACGTGAGGAACGGCGCGCCGCGGGACATGCACGCCGAACTGGAAGCGGTGAAGCGCGGCTATGCCTACGTGGAAATGAACGAACGCGGCCATTTCTTCTCCGAAGGCAATTACGATATTCTGGGACCGCCGCTGACGGACGGCACGGATGCGATCTCGTGGATGGCCGGGCAGCCTTGGTCGAACGGCAAGGTGGGGACCATCGGCTGCTCCTCCACGGCGGAATGGCAACTGGGGGTGGCGGCGCAAGGCAACCCGGCGTTCGCGGCCATGATCCCGCAAGGCTTCGGCGCGGGCGTGGGGCGCGTGAAGCCGTACTATGAACAGGGGAACTGGTACCGCGGCGGGGCCGTGCAGATGCTGTTCATCTCATGGATCTACGGCGAGCAGAACCAGGTGCGGCCGATGTTTCCGCCCAACACCTCGCAGCAGGACCTGATCGCGGCCTCCCGGCTGTTCGACCTGGCCGTGCAGATGCCGCCGGTGGATTGGTCCAAGGCGCTCGCGCATCTGCCCGAAAAGGACATCCTGAAGGCGGTGGACGGACCGCGCGGGGTATTTGCCGATCACATGGAAGTGGGGACGGGCGGAGCCATGATCGAGCGCACTCCCAATTCGCCGGAGTGGTACCGCGGCGGGCTGTGGCACGACGATATGCCCATCAACGTTCCCGGCTTCTGGTTCATGTCCTGGTACGACGTTTCCATCGGGCCCAACCTGGCGGCTTACAACTACGTCCGCAAGACGGCGCGGCCGGATATCGCGGCCGAACAATACGCGGTGATCGCGCCCACGCTGCACTGCAGTTACACACGGGCCACGGAGCACACCGTGGTGGGGGAGCGCGATATGGGGGACGCGCGCCTGGATTACTCGGAACTGACTTACGGCTGGTTCGACCATTTTCTGAAGGGCGAGGACAACAAGGTCCTGCAGAAGATGCCGAAGGTCCGGTATTACACCATGGGGCTGAACAAGTGGCAGACAGCCGATACATGGCCGCCGGCGGGCGCACAGCCGATGACGTTGTTCCTGGCCGGCGGAGGCAAAGCCAACAGCTTGACCGGGGATGGCGCGCTGGCGCCGTCCGTGCCGGGCGCGGACCACGCCGACGGGTTCACCTACGATCCCATGAACCCCGTGCCCTCATACGGCGGCAACGTGTGCTGCACGGGCAACGCGGTGACCGGCGGCGCGTTCGACCAGCGGAAAATGGAAGCGCGGGCGGACATTCTGGTGTATACGTCGGAGCCGCTGCAAGAAGGAATCGAAGCCAGCGGACCCATCGAGGCCACGTTATACCTTTCCTCCGACGTGGAGGATACGGATGTCACGGTGAAGCTGGTGGATGTGGATCCCGACGGCACCGCGTACAACCTGGACGAGACCATCCAGCGCGTGCGGTACCGGAACGGTTACGAGCAGCCGGTGGCGTGGATGGAGCCGGGTAAGGTTTACAAAGTTACCATCCAGCCCATGACCACCAGCAACTATTTCGCGGCGGGACACCGGATTCGCATCGAGGTATCGAGCAGCAACTTCCCCGGTTCGACCGCAACCTGAACACGGGCGGTAACAATTACGACGAAGCCAAAGGCGTGGTGGCGCACAACGTGATTCATCACTCGCGGGAGTATCCCTCGGCGGTGACGTTGACGGTAGTGAAGCGCTGAGACGGGGGCGGGCGTGCGGCGGGCTTCGCCCGCATGCCGGGCGGAAGCCCGGCATGACAGCGCAGAAGCGCTGTCCTACAGCCTTGGACCACGGCGATTTTTCGCATCAACAAACTGCGTTCGCGGCCCGTCTGTGGGGCAGGTTGGTAACCTGCGGTGGGTGGTTGACCCGCCCAAGGCGCCGGTTGGCAACCGGCGCGCAGGATACATCCTGCCCCACTGGCGGCGTTACTTCCGAGTGGTTCCGTCACCGGACATCTCCGCGGGCGCGGGCGGTTTGTCGGCGCCGTAGTTCGCTACCAGGTACGCGAGCAGCGCATCGCGGTCGGTGACCTTGGCGCCCCAGCCGGCCATCTTGTCCAGTTCTTTGCTCCAGGCGGCGGGCGAGAGCCGCTGCGAATGGACGATGCGGAGGCTGTGGCAGGCGATGCAATTGCGCTCTTCTTTTTGTCCGCGGTCGAGCGTGGCCTGGTCCGCGGCCCACAGGGCGCCGGCGGCCAGAATCGCTGCTATCAGTTTCATGCGGCCTCCACGGTGACGCCGATGCGGTCGATGCCGTTCCACAAATAGCCGGAGGGATTCCACGGCGGCACGATGGGCTGCACGCGGCCGGCGCTATCGGTGGCGCGGGAGAGGATGGTGTAATAGCCCGGCTGGGCGGGCGTCCAGTCGAGGGTCCACAGGCGCCAGGCGAAATTCAGCTTGGGCTGGGAGAGCTGGGCGTCGCGCCAGCGGCTGCCGCCATCGGTGGAGACTTCCACGCGCTCGATGGCTTCTTCGCCGGCCCAGGCGATGCCGCGAATGGTCACCGCGCCGGCGGGCAGCCTGGATTGATCCTCGGGCGCGGTGATGGAGGATTTCACCGGCATGCCCTCGATCACTTCCAGCTCCGCCGGACGGGCGGGCGTTCCCGGGCGGCAGGTTGTATTTCGGAATGCGATAGGCGGGGTTCATGAAGAAGCCTCCGCTGATCTGCGCGGAGGGCGTGAGCCGCGTTACCCATTTCAGCCAACTGGTGCCGTCCCAGCCGGGCACGATGAGGCGCACCGGAAAGCCGTGGATGGCGGGCGTTTCGCCGTTCATGCTCAGGGCCAGCAGCGTGGCGGGATGCATGGCTTTGCGCATGGGCAGGGAGCGCACAAAATCGGGCGTGGCGGCCACGCCCGCATCGGCGCCGTCGTATTCCAGGAAGGGGGCGCCCTCGGCCGCACCGGCCATTTTCAGCACGTCGGAAACCCGCGGCCCGCGCCATTCCGCATTCCCCACGGCCCCGCGTCCCCACTGGATTCCCGGAACCTTGGGGCTGTAGAAGCCGCGGCCATTGCCGGTGCACTCGAGCGTGGCCGTCACGGTGTATTGCGGCAGATTGCGCAGATCCGCCAGCGAGAGTTGGAGCGGGCGGGGAACCATGCCGTTGACGGTGAGGCGGTAGGCGTCCGGAGTCGATGGCCGGCGGACGCGGCAGGTGCTGCCGCACGAAGAACGAATCCACCGGAGTGATCCACGAATCGAGGTAGCGGAGCGGCGTTTCCAGGTCCTCCGGCCGGTCGCTATGCAGAATCATGGGCCGCTTCCCGGGAATCACCACGGGATCGTCCGCACCCTGTAGTCGTCTCGCGACGGCCGCAGCGAGCGCGGCCGCCAAGCATCCCCCTCCGGCTGAAACGACATGATCATACAAGGCTAGTACGGGAAGACCGGAGAGGGCGCAAGCTCCCCGGCGCTCGCGGGCCGGGCATCCGCGGCCCCTACAGTTCGGGCGCGTGTCCAGGTATCCTGAACGGGATGGATCCGTTTCCCAGTTTTACCCTTACCAATCAGATTGCGCTCGTGACCGGCGCGGCCCGCGGCCTGGGCCGGGCGATCTCGCTGGCGCTGGCCCATGCGGGCGCGGACGTCGCGTTGGGTCTGCGCGATGTGCAGGCGGACGCGGGGCTGGCCGCGGAAATTCAGGCGATGGGCCGCCGCGCCCTGCCTTTGCAGATGGATATGGCGCATCTCGACCAGGTGCGGCAGCGCGGTGGAGGACGCCGTGGCGCATTTCGGCCGGCTCGACATTCTGGTGAACAATGCCGGCATCGCGCCGGGAAACCTCGCCGAGAATGTGACGGTGGAGGATTACGACCTCACCATGGCGGTGAACGTGAAGGGCACGTTCTTCGCCAGCCAGGCGGCCGGACGCGTGATGATCCGGCAGAAGTACGGCCGCATTATCAATCTCAGCTCGCAGGCGGGCTTTGTGGCGCTGCCTACCGAATCGGTGTACTGCGTGACCAAGGCGGCCATCGCCCACATGACGAAATGCCTGGCGGTGGAATGGGGCGCACACAACATCACGGTGAATGCCGTGGCTCCCACGTTCATCCGGACTCCCGGCACAGACGAATGCCTGGGCGATCCGGCCTTCCGCGCGGACGTAGAGGAGCGGATCGCGGCGCTGCATCGGATCGGCGAGCCGATGGAGGTGGCGGGCGCCGTGGTCTTCCTGGCATCGCCCGCCGCCTCGTTGATCACCGGGCAGACACTGCTGATTGACGGCGGCTGGACGGCGCGGTAACGACCGGCACTGCGCGGGCAGATGCGGTTTTTCAGCTCCGGACATATGATTTGGTTATGTCCACCCGTGCCTCCGTTCCCTTCACCCGCCGGAATCTGCTCGCAGGCGCCGCTGCCCTGGCGCTTCCGATAACTGGCCGGCCCGCCGCCGGGCCGGATTCGTTCCCGATCCGGGACGTGCTGCTCGATCTCCACCACCTGCACAAGTGGGACGAATCGAACGGCGACACCTGGGACCCCTTCTGGGCGGACGACGACAACCTCTATGCGTTCCACTGCGACGGGCGGGGATTCGGCACTAAGCCGCGAAACCTCGGCTTCAATCGCCTGTCCGGAGACGGGCCGCACAGCCTGACGGGCGCGCCCGTCAACAGCATGGACGAATACGGTGAAGCGGGAAAGAAGGAAGCCGACGGTGCCACCTGGAAAGTGTGCGGGCAGGAGTGCATTGACTCGGTGTTCTACGCTTTCGTCTCGCGGAACGCCTACGGCAAGGACAGCGGTGATTACTGGCTGCGCCAGACGGCGTTGAACTCCAGCCTGATCAAGTCCACCGATCGCGGCCGCACCTGGACGCGCGCCGCGGCCGAGAATTACCGCCGGCCGATGTGGCCCGGCGCGGCCTTCGGCGCACCGTTCTTCGTGCATTACGGAAAGAACGGCGGCCATGTGACCCACGATGAAGCGGACCGCTACGTGTATGCGATGTCGAACAACGGGTTTTGGAACGACGGCGACCGGTACACGCTGGGCCGCGTTCCGCGCACGCAGCTGGCGGGGATGGACGCGTCCGACTGGAGTTATTTCGCGGGAAGCGGGCGCTGGTCGCGGCAGATCGCGGACGCCGCGCCGGTCCTTGCCAGCCCGACGCACTGCGGACAGACGCCGCCCTGCTATGTTCCGGCTTTAGGCGTGTACGTGATGGTGGTCTGGTACAACACCGAGCGGATGACCACCTGGTTCGAGCCGAACGAGATGCGCTACGACTTCTACCAGGCGGCGCACGTGTGGGGACCGTGGCGCCCGATCAATTCCTTCAGCGACCGCTTCCTCACCGGCAACCACATGTACGGTCCCAGCCTGTGCGCGAAGTTCCAGGAACGCGTGGAGGGCGGAGCGCGGATCCACCTGTTCACCTCGGGATGCCCGTTCCGCGACGTTCCTTCCGGCGTGTACAAAGCATGGACCATCCCGGTGATTCTCAGGACAGCGGCTTTGCCCGTCGCCGTGACCGTGCCCGCGCAGGATGCCAGGATTGCCTACCAGGGCAATTGGAGCGGTGCTTGCGCGCCTGGGGCGGAGGGCGATGCCCGCTACGCGGCATCGGCCGGAAGTTCCGCCCAGCTGCGTTTTCGCGGGACGGGCATCGCCTGGCTGGCGGACAAATCCGCGGGCTTCGGCAGCGCGGAGGTGTGGCTGGACGGCAAGCTCGCGGACACGGTGAGCCTGGCGGTGCGAAATCTGCCGCGGCTCAGCGGCGTAACCGTGTTCCGCGCGGAAAACCTCACCGGGGGCGATCACATGCTCCGCATCGTCAGCCGTGATGGCGGGCTGGCCATCGATTCGTTTCACGTCTACGGCGAAGCGCTGCCACCGGCGTAGGCCTCTGAAATCAAAAACTCCTGCCCCACGCTGGCCGGTATGGTTGAGACTACGCTGTCTCAACCGTGGCTGTAAGTTAATGAAAACACAAGAAACGGTTGAGACACGCTGTCTCGGTTTGGAGGATGACGCCTCCTGCATGCCCGGCCCCGACAGCGGCGCGGGCCGTGGCGCATTCGGTTTTTATACCTTTTTCACGAAGGATGTAGAAAATCGAATCTGGTCAGTCCTCGGAAGATTCCAGGGCTGGAACGGTGGCTTTAGGGCAACCGTCCGGAGGTGGAATTTGGAAATCCGTCAGATGAGGCTGGGCGGTTTGCGCGAGGGAATTCAGAGTAACCGCGTGTCCTTCCCTTCCCCGGTCCCCACGTTTCCACGCGAGTCGCGTGCCGATATTCAGTGGCGCCTGGCCGACCTCTATTTCATCCGGAACTGGTCGTGCTCGCAGTTGAGCAAACGCTATGCGGTGACCGGCAGCCGGACCCGTCAGCTTCTCAGAAACTGGGTCAAACGCGCACTTGCATCCGGCTACCTGCAGGAAATCCCAGCCGCGCCCGCTGCCCTCGGCGCCGGCCGGCGGGCGAGTGCCGGTTCGGTTTAGCACCCGCGCTTTCCTTACTCTTTCCTCTATTCGGATATTCGCGGAGGTGGCGGCCGGCGGCCGGGCTACTGATGTTATACTTGCGGCCGGCTACCGGATAATCCTATGCGATTCGCCTTTGCGTTGATGTTGGCCTGGGTGCTATGCCACGCGCAGACCCGGCTGGCGGTGATCGAGACGCCTGCGCTGCGTTTCGAGGCTTCACCGGCGGATGGTTCTTACCAGCTCACCGATAAAACGGCGAACGTGGCGTGGTCCTCGGCGGCCGGACGGTTCGGGCAAATATCGTTGCTGGAGAACGGTAAGGCGGCGAGCTATCCCCTGGCCGCTTTCGAGGGCGCCGGCGCGGGGAACACGCTGACGCTGACCTTCCGCCCCATTCCCGGCCGCAAGGACGACTGGGTGCGGGTCTCGATCGGCGCGGAAAAAGACGGCCGCACGGTGGACTTCTCCTATGCAGCGGCGCCGCGCCTGGAAGTGCAGGAGATCCGGCTGCTCGATGAAGCCCTGTCCATCGCCGCGGTGGACCATGGATACCTGGTCATCCCCGTGCGCGAGGGCCTGCTGATCCCTGCCGACAGCGGTGTGGCGTTCACGCGCCGCTTCGGAACCAGCGATTACGAGGGCTGCCATATGAACATGGTCGGGCTGGTGAGGAACGGAGCCGCCATGCTCGTTACCTGGACCGACCCATACCTGGCAATCGAGGCTAAAAGCGCGGTGGAGGCGGGCGGGCAGACGCTTGCGACTTCAGCCGTGCTGCGGCATTCGGCGCAGTCGCTGCGGCTGCGGCCTCTGGGGAAGGGCGACTACGTGACCATCGCCGCCGCCTACCGCGAGGTGGCGCGCGCCGCCGGCCTGCTGGTCACCTGGGACCGCAAAATCGGCGAAAACCCCGAACGTGCCAAGTACCTGGGCGCCTCCAACATCAAGCTTTGGCAGGCGCTCCGGCGCCGCATGAACGAATCCAGCACGGAAGAGGTCTCACACCGCGTCAACTGGACCTTCGACGAGGCGGCGCAGGTGGCCGAACATATCAAGAACGACCTCAAGATCGACCGGGTGCTGTTTGGGCTGGGCGGCTGGACCAGGCGCGGGTACGACAACCAGCATCCCGACATTCTGCCCGCGGCCGCGGAGCTTGGCGGTAATGCCGGCCTCGCCGACTGCGCGCGCCGCGTCATGAAGCTGGGCTACCTGTTCAGCTCTGCATGACAACTACCAGGACATGTACCGGGACTCGCCCTCCTGGAGCGAGGAGTGGATCAGCAAGGCGGCCGACGGCAGCCTGATGAAGGGCGGCCAGTGGGACGGCGGGCGCGCCTACATCACCTGCTCGCGCAAGGCCGTGGAACTGGCGCGACGTCCGCAGAACCTGGCCGCCGTCAAGAAGCTGACCGGCGCCAATTCGTACTTCATCGATACTACCTACGCCGCCGGACTATACGAATGCTTCGATCCCCTTCATCCCCTCACCAAGGCCGGCGACATGCAATGGAAGCAGGCCATCTCCGATTACGCGCGCGGGGTTTTCGGCAGCTTCGGCAGCGAGGATGGCCGCGAATGGGCTATCCCCCACGCCGACTACTTCGAGGGGATCACCGGGGTTTCCGGGACGTATTTCGCCAATAAGAACCTGCTGCGGGAGACTGGGGGCGTGGCGATTCCGCTGTTTGAGCTGGTCTATCACGACGCCATCGCGGCTTACGGCAAGTACGGATACGACGCGGCGGAATCGGCCGAGTATGTGCTCAGACCATATGATCCTCGGCCGGACGTTGAACTACCACAGCGTTCCCGATCACCTGTACTGGAAGGACGCTTCGGCGCCGCGAACCCGGCGCTCCACCCGCCAACGGGAGAGACCTCGCGCTATTTGTCCGCGCCGGCAACGGATGGGCGGAAGGCATGCACCCGGCGGACCGTTTCCTGAAGAACACGCACGAGGTGCTCTCGCCCGTAAATGAGATCACCGGAAAAATGCCGATGACGCGCCACGAATTCCTCACTGCCGACCGCAAGGTGGAACGCAGCGTGTTCAGCGACGGCAACGAAACCCTTGCAGTGGTGGTCAACCTCGGGGAAAAGCCGTTCCAGTGGCAGTCGAAGCTGGGCGGCGCAATCGAACTGCCGGCTTTCGGATTCCTGGTGGAGAGCCCCGGTTTTGTGGCATTCCGATCTCTGGCGTGGGGCGGCCGCCGTTACGAGGCCGCACCGTTATTTACCTTGCGCAGCCTGGATGGGCAGCCGCTCGCCCGCTCCCGCCGCGTCCGGGTATTCCACGCCATGGGCGACTCGCGGCTCGAATTCCGCGGCAGCACGCGCTCGGTGGTGAAGGAAGACATACTCGAAATCCGCTAGATGCCGGGCTCCGTCCCACCTTTCGGCGAGCCTGTTCCGCCGTTTCCGCATTGGCAGCTCTCAGCGCCGGCTCTCTCGAGATTTCCGTGGTGAGACTTTGTCCGCGCGCGATGCTTGGCTCGCGCGATATGGCCTGTGCGGCAAAGTCACGACACGGGAGATCGGCCGCGGCCTGGTGAAGATTCATGGCCGCTGAAACGCCACGGCCGGGCCGCCGCTCGCTGTGATCTAATAGATCGGCATGTGGCGCGCCGTCACCTGGATGCTGGCTGGAGGGTGGGGCTTGCTGGCCGCCGAAAGCCCAGGGGTCCTCTTCCGCGCGCATTGCGCGCCGTGCCATGGTCCCCAGGGGGAAGGCGGCCGCGGACCGGGCCTGGCGGTGCGAACGCTTCCGCGCGCCCCGGATGACGCGGCCCTTTCGGCGATCATCGCCCTCGGTATTCCCGGAACCGAGATGCCGGCCACGCGCATGACACCGGAGGAAAATCGCTCGCTGGTGGGCTACATCCGCGGGCTCTACCGGCCGCAGCAGACGCGCGTGGGCGGCGACGCAGGCAAGGGCGAGCGGCTGTTCTGGACGAAAGCCGATTGCGGCCGGTGCCACACGGTGGGAGTTCGCGGCGGACGCCTGGGACCGGACCTGACATCGGTCGGAAGCCGGCGCGGCGCCGCTTTCCTGCGCGCCGTCCTGCTCAACCCCGAGTCGGAAATTCCCGACACGTTCGCCTTCTACCGCCGCGTGATCTACATGCCGGACAATTTCCTCCAGGTACGCGCCGTAACTCGAGATGGTGAGCGGATTACGGGCGTGCGCGTCGACGAGGATACCTTCACCATCCAGATCCGCGACGCCGCGGACCGCGTGTATTCGTTCCGCAAAGATGAACTGCGGGAGCTCGACAAAGACTGGGGGAAATCGCCGATGCCGGCCTACGCCGGGGTGCTGTCCGATTCCGAAATTCAGAGACCTGGTCGCCTACCTGGCAAACCTGCAGGGAACGCCGTGAAGCAGGCCGCTCTGGTTTTTCTCTTCCCTCTGCTGCTCGCGGCGCAGGTTTCCTACGAGCGAAATCGTGCACGCGGAGGCGGCTTCCGGCAAGTGGCTGACCTATTCGGGCGGCTACGCCGGCCATCGTTATTGCAGCCTGTCCGCAATCGGCCGCGGCAACGGTGGCGCGGCTCGGCCCGGCCTGGATCTACCAGACCAACGACCTGAATTCGTTCGAGACTACGCCGATCGCGGCGGACGGCGTCATGTATCTGTCCGAGCCGCCCAGCAACGCCGCCGCGCTCGATATGCGGACCGGACGGCCGCTCTGGCTGTTCCGCCGCGCCGTCGCGAGCGATGTGGGCGTGTGCTGCGGCCAGGTGAATCGCGGCGTGGCGGTGCTCGATGGGCGCGTCTTTCTCGGCACTCTCGATGCGCACCTGCTGGCGCTCGATGCCACGACCGGCCACCTGCTGTGGGACGTGAAGGTGGCGGATTACCGGCAGGGCTACTCCATCACGGCGGCGCCGCTGGCCCTGCGCGACAAGATCATCGTCGGCATCTCTGGCGGCGAGTACGGCATTCGTGGCTTCCTCGACGCGTACGATGCCAAAACCGGCGAGCGGCTCTGGCGTTTTTGGACGGTGCCGGGACCGGGCGAGCCCGGCCATGAGACCTGGGAGGGAGACTCGTGGAAGACGGGCTCGGCGGCAACGTGGCTGACGGGCACTTACGATCCGGCTTCGAATCTTATCTACTGGGGAACCGGCAATCCCGGTCCCGACTACAACGGCGACGTGCGGCCGGGAGACAATCTATACGCCGAATCGCTGCTGGCCCTGGACGCCTCCACCGGCAAGCTGAAATGGCACTTCCAATTCACCCCACACGACACGCACGATTGGGACGCCAATCACGTTCCGGTGCTGCTCGACTCGCTTTTCGAGGGGCGGCCGCGCCAGCTCGTGTCGGTGGCGAACCGCAACGGCTTCTTCTACCTCTTCGATCGTGCGACAGGCGAATTCCTGCTGGGCAAACCGTACGCCAAACAGACCTGGGCCAAACGGCTGGATGTACGCGGGCGGCCGGTGCCCCTGGCGGACATCACGCCCAAACCGGAAGGCACCATAGTCTATCCCGGCATTCATGGCGCCACGAACTGGAACAGCCCTTCCTATAGCCCGGATACACGCCTGCTTTATGTCGCCGTGCGGGAGGAAGGGACCGTGTTCTACAGCGCCACGGCGGAGTACCGCGCCGGCAGCTATTTCAGCGCCGGCGGCATGCGCGGCATACCGGGAGTGGAGCCCTCCGGATGCGATCCGGGCGCTCGATCCGCTCACCGGAGAAAAGAGATGGGAATTCGCGCTACACTCGCCGCCGTGGGCGGGTGTGATGGCAACCGCCGGCGGCCTGGTCTTCAGCGGCACCAACGAGGGCAACCTGTTCGCGCTGGACGCGGCCACCGGTAAGCCGCTCTGGGACTTTCAGGCCGGCGCCCCGGTCTATGCCGCGCCTGTCTGCTACGAGTTCGGCGGTAAAGAATACGTGGCCGTAACCGCCGGCCACAGCCTGCTGGCGTTTACGATTCCATAACCTTCCAGGTTCAGCCTTCGGGCAGAATCTGGCGCCAAACGCGCCGGTAATGGCCGCCGGGAATCATCCTTATCGTCACCAGCCCACGCCGGTGTGCTCCGGCCGCGCGTTGATCGACAACGACGCGGCTCGTATTCCGCTGAGAAAGGCCATCCCGCGCGCGGAGTCTGAAGAGTTTCCGATCCTCCGCCACCGAACCGAAAGCATCGTGCCGCACTGTACAAAGGCGGACCTGATCCCAGCGGAGTTTTTGTCAGCGGCGACAGTGCGTTTACGTCCTCATTTACATGGATCGCACCAGACGGTCGATGCGACATGTAAGTCGTCGGCAAACAGGAACTTTGACGCTGCGGTAAGCGCGTCGCCCCGCTGGCGCAGAGCGTACATGGTGGCAGACCAGGCGCCGGCGGAGCTACCATCGTCAGCGACACCATGCGATCTCCATCGAAAGGAGTCCAACCATGCGCTCTGATATCGTCCCCGGAGGCGCCTTTCCCGACTACCAACTGCCCGATCATACGGGAACACCGCGCAGGCTCAGCGAGTTGCAGGGTGATGACCCGCTGATCCTCACGCTCGCGCGCGGCCACTACTGCCCGAAGGAACACCAGCAGCATCTGGAGCTCGCCGCGTTCTACCCGAAGCTGGCCGTGGCGTACACCCGGATCGCCACGATCTCTACCGACGACCACCATACGCTCCAGGAATTCCGTGCGTCCGTCGGCGCCCAGTGGACCTTCCTCTCCGACCCTGACCGAACGGTTCAGAAGGACCTCGACATTCAGGAGTACACCGATCCGGAGCACAACCCGATGATCCCGCACACGCTCGTGCTCAAGCCCGGCCTCGTGATCCACCGCATCTACAACGGCTACTGGTTCTGGGGCCGCCCATCCGCCGTCGATCTCTGGCACGACCTGCGCGCCGTGACGAGTGAGATCCGCCCCGACTGGGATCTGAGCGCCCCCGGACTCCGCGACGCCTGGAACGCGGGCGATTTCTCGCCCTTCCACGGGTGGGACAAGCGCACGAAAGCGGCCCCGGGTGGACAGAAGGAGGAGCGGTGACTGAGGAATCAGGAGGAACCGCCGCTCAACTTTCAACTACGGTCGGGCTGCTATCGGAGTAGGCTCTACGCCCGGGAACTGCGGGCGTTCGCTCGCCCTCAAGCGGGCGGCAACTGGAATCCGTGGCTTGCCCTCGCGCACTCGCTATGGCAGGTACCAGGCTTGCGATGCGCTGTCATTGCAGTCCGAGATCTCGAGACGAGCGCCCGCAGCGGTGCTTCCATCGGTCACCGTGAGACAACGGCCAGACTGTGGATTCACCAGGCTGCTCTGATTTCGCCACCGCCATTCCTGGGAGCCGGTGCCATTGCAGTCCCAGAGCTGGACCTGGGTTCCGTTAGTGATCGCGCCTCCCGTAACGTCCATGCACTTGCCCAGCGCGCGCAGCGTTCCGTCGCTGCTGTTCCAGGCCCAGCTCTGTGCGTTCGTGCCGTTGCAGGTAAATGTTTGGATTGCGTTGCCGTTGGTGGTGGCGGCGTTCGCATCGTCTATACACTTACCTGCGATGCCGCGAATCGGGCCGGCGCCGCGATATCTCGCTTTGACCACGGAAGGTGTATCGAGGTTGTAACCGGCATCGATTGACTGAGCCAGACGGAGGTACTGTCCTTCGGCCCAATTGAGGGGCGCGGCGCTGCCGGTCGGTCGTCCGACGCTGTAACAGGAGACGTCCGCGCGATCCCAAACCTGCTCCGGCACGAAATAGCCTTCATTGGCTGCGTCGGCCATCGACTGGAGGTAGAGGGCGGCCGAGCGCCCGTTAGCCAGCTCATACTCGCCGCGTTCACCCGAAAGCACCGGCCAAAGCCGCCCAAAATTACTATCGGGTTTCCCGTCTTGCCAGCCACTACAATCCGCATTACTTTCCCCGTAGTTGTCGTGGTCGTAGCGGTGGAAGTAAACATCGCCGTTCGGCATCGTGACCTGGACGGGCGAATTACCGTCGAAGGCCGACGCGGTGGGAGCAAGCGAGGCGGAGATGTTCGCGTCGCCGGACGGGCGTTCGCCCAGGCGCACCAGATCCAGGAACCCGAAATCGACAATGTCGTGCGCGTAAAACAGACCCTCGTCGAACTTGATCTGGCTCATGTCGTTCGGGTTTGAGGATTGATCGATGCGCTCGTAATATTGGCCGCCGCCCCAGTGTCCGGCGGTAGTGAACGTCCAACCGGCCAGGCTTGCCAGCCAGGAATCCGCGGTCGATTCCCAACTCGAGGCGCTGGCCGGGTCGGCGTTCTGGCGGGCTATGTCCCCGGCGGCAACGAGGCCGGCAATCTCGGCGGCGATCGACGAAGGGGACTCGCCCTTCTGCTCCTCCCAGCGCTCGGTTGTGACGGGACCAGAACTCTGAATGCGATTGGCCGCCGCCTTGATCTTCTGATAGGTGGCGTTGTCGGTGAGGCCCGTCATCCAGGCAAGCACGGTCGCGAAAGATCCCTCGTCAAATTGTTCGCAACATTCGAGAAGCCTCGAGAGTGCGGGAGTACTGCCACTGACCGGACTGAAGCGAGGAAACGAGCCGCCCGGATAGGTTCCGTCGCTGGCGATGTATTGGTAGTCCCACAGGAACTTCGCCATGCGCAGGGCCTGGGCGGAATCGCCCGCGGCAATCAAGCCCGTGGCCTGCTGGTAGAGGTCGCGGCCCCAGACGCGGTGGTATCCGTCGTTGAGAGTGTCGCCGTTGACGTAGTCGCCCCAGGGTGTCGCGAAGCCGGCTATGCTGGCGCCGCGAAACGTTTTGTCTTCGGCCGCGTGCAAGGCCATCGCGGCGACGTAGTAGGGGCGGCGGCGCTGCGCGTTGTTTGAAACGCTTGCGGGCGCCGGGCGGAGATTCTTTACGTAGCCCTCCCAGCCGCCGCTATAGGGTGCGACGCCGCGGTAGGCCGCCTCGCGATCGGCGAAGCCGGATGCAAGCGATGCGTTGGCAGCGGCCACGGCCGAGGCTGCATCGCCGCCATAGCCGAGCGCCACGGTAAACGTGGTGTCGGCACCGAGACCGCCGATCTGGCCGCACTGTACCACGTTGCCGTTGCTCGCCACGCCGTCGAACTGGTTGCTGAGCGTCCTATGCGCGGTCACGTCAACGTTGCAATCGCTTGCTGCGCCGGCGTAGCCGTTGTCGTGCGCGATGAAGCCGTTGGGGCTGGCCGCCTTCAGCGCGGAAAAGACCGTTAACGGCGAACCGAAGGGATTCCCGCCGCCGCTTGCGATCAGAGCCGAATTCGCGGGGTCCCACCAGGCATTATTGTTGGCGCCGCCGCCGGCCATGGAAGGGTTCTCGAGCAGGTAAAGCTCGTAAGCGCCGCCATCCAAGGACTGAAAATGCGTGCGGATCAACAGCGTGTTCTGGCTGGGGTCCGTAATGTACGTATTCGTGATCCTGTACTTGGGCGTCGGGCGCTTGTCGGTGTTGGTGATGGTGTACTCAAGTGCCATTTCATCCGGCATGGAGATGACGTGATTGGTGGCGTCGCGTTCAAGCTCGGCAAAGGTGGACCCGTCCGTGATGATGTATTGCATGTCTTGCATGTTGGGCACATCGAGGCGGGGATAAAACACCTCGGTAGTGATGCCCCGCGCCACCGTGAACCAGACTTTGCTCGTCGTATCCGCCGAGGTGCCGACCGCCAGCTTGTTTCCGGTGGTCCAGGCTGCATGGTCGCCCGGACCGTCGGTTGCGTTTCCCGTTGCCCGCAACCCGGCTGGAGCCGAGAGGAGAAGGGCCGCGACAGCCGACGTGACAATTGCCAGATCCCAAATGCGATGCATAAGGATAAGCTCCTCCCTCGCTGACCGGAACCCAGGCATGGGGCGGTTAAATGAAATTACCGGGTTTGTGCCGTCGCATCGCGAGGCGCACGCATTCGAATTCTTCCGTCCATCGGTAGTCAGGGCACTCCTCCCCGGTCGCGAACCGCTCCCCCCAGGCTCCGCTCGGAAATTCGATCGTCCGTCATAGTATTGACAAGCGCTGTTTGAGTCAAATCAATATTTATGAACAATTACAATTATTCGTAATATGGTGGGGACAATACAAGAATGCCGCTCGTTGTTCGGAATCAGGACGGCGCGTCGCGGCGACTAGCGAATCGCGCAGTCGTCACCCCGAACTCCTGGGGTGAAAAATCCAGCTGTTGACTTCCCACGCTTGCGCTCATGCCGGGGTTATGCGACACCGCGGCGCGCACCAAATTCGGGTGCCAATTCGCCGCGAAACTGCCAAGGCGTCTGCCCTGCAAATAATCCCGCGTAACAGTTTGAAGAGTTTAGGTCTGGCGGAGAGGGGGAGATTCGAACTCCCGGTACAGCTTTTGACCGTACGACGGTTTAGCAAACCGCTGCTTTCGACCACTCAGCCACCTCTCCGTACCGCTGGGCGCGCTCCGGTGCCGGGCACCGGTTGGTCACCCGCCAATATACCACATTCCGCTCAAAATCCCCGCTCCCCATAGGACATTGACGAACGTCTTCTGGAATCAATGACGTGCGGCCACTGCGCCGGCCACGCAAGGCCGCGGTCAGCGCTCAGAAGCGGAACCGGATGCCTCCCCACACACCGATCGGAGCCCCCGGGGCGAGGAAGGTGGTGGTCCGGATGGGGTAGTTTCCGTCCACGGCCGGAAACGGGCGCGCCGCGAAGTTACCGGAGTTGTCGAACGGCGTGGGGCCGAGCTGCGCAGCGGTGTAATAGCGGTGGTTGAGCAGGTTATTCGCCTCGACGAACAATTGAGCCTTCTTACTCACCTGGTAATGTCCGGCCAGGTTCACCACGCCGTAACCGGGCGAGTAACCCGGCCCCAGGTAATACACTCCGTCCGGCTGGTCCAGGTTGTTTTCGTTGCCGCGCGCGTACGACCTGCCCACGGCGTCGAAATCCAGATCCACGGCAATTTTGGCCGTCGGCTGGTACTCCGCGTAAGCTTTCAGGATATTTTGCGGCATCTGCGGAATGTGGTCGCCCGGCTGGATGCTGATATTGCCGTCGAGTCCCGGTCCCCCGTCATTGGTGCTGTTGCTGCCGCCATCGATCGCTTGCGAACTGGCGTAAGTGGCGTTCAGAAATGTATAGTTGCCGCCCAGCGTCACGTGCCCGATGTGCCCGCTCACACTCGCCTCGGCGCCCTGGCGGAGCGTCTGGCCGAAATTGGTGAAGTAGCCGAAGCCGGTCTGCTCGGACGCCACAAACAGAATGTCGTTGTAGTTTTCGCCGCGGAACCATCCGGCGCTCCAGCGCACGTTTTCGCGAAAGCTGCCGCGCACGCCCGCTTCCACGGTTCGGGTCACCACCTGTTTCAAAGGCGGATCGCTCACCAGCGCGTTGGGCAGGTTGCACGGGAAATTCGGATCGGCGCAGCCCAGCTCGATGGCCGTGGGCGCGCGGCTCGCCTCGCTGTAGCTGAAGTAAGCGCCGAAAAAGCGGGTGGCCCGCCAGGACAGCCCGGCTGAGGGATTGAAATGGCCGAACGCATAATCTCCGTTGAGCGATCCCCGGCTGCCGGGCGCGCCAGGGGGAAGGCGGTCGATATTATCGACGGTGGTGCGGTTATACCGGCCGGACACGGTGAAGCTCCAGTTACCCGCGGAGATCGTATCGGAGGCGTAAATGCCGGGGGTGTCGACCATGCCGTGCAGGAAAACGCGGGTATCGACGGGCACGCCGCCGGAGCTGGTCAGCCGTCCGCAAAGGCATCTATCGGCGTGATGGTGATACCGTCCGGGTTGAGATAGCCGAATTGCGAGCCCTGCTGGAAGCTCATGTCGCTGTGGTCCCAGGCCGCGCCCACGATCAACCGGTTCCGCCCCCGGTTCCAGGCGGCCTGTCCGGAAGCGCCGAAGTTATGCTGTTTGTCGTAAGTATCGGTGATGATGCCGTCGCAGCGGTCGCTGGGGTCGGCCTTCTCTAATGCCTGGGCGATGCAGCGCCAGGAGGGAAACGGCTCGGTGGTCGAATTGCCCGTTGTGGGAAAACCGGAGTAACCCGCCGCCTTGAGCGCGTTGATATCCGCGGAGGATAAGTTATATATGGATTGGTCGAATGAGTTCGAATTGATATCTCCATTGGTGGTATCGGCGCGAATGTAGCGGAAGTAAGCGTTGCCGGATACAGTGAAGTTACTCGTAACATCCCGCCGCAGAGTTAGATTCAGCGAAGGAGAACGGTTCCAGGTGATATCCGGGATGCTGTAAACGCCGGCATAATTCTGCTGCAGAAAGCGGAAATCCTGCAGGCCGTTGCCGGTCAGCCAGTTGTCCGCATAGCCGAAGCTCAGCCCGAGGGCCGTCTTGCCGCGCCGCCATCCCAGCTTGCCAAACCCCTGCCGCACCTCGGAGGGCGAATCCTGGCGCCAGCCGTCCTCGCGGAACCAGTTGCCGGCCACGTACCAGTCCAGTCCTTTGCGGTTGGAGCCGCCGTGCTCGAATTCGCCGGCGCGGCGCCCGAAGCTGCCGCCGCTCACCTGGAGCGTCGTCCCCGGCTCGCTCAGCCCATCCTTGGTCTGGACGGAGATGGCGCCGCCGAGCGTGTTCAGTCCGAACAGCGGATTCGAGCCCGGCACCAGCGCCACCTCCGCAATCGCGATTTTCGGAATCAGGTCCCACGCCACGATGTCGCCGAACGGCTGATTCTGGCGGACGCCATCCAAGTAGACGGAAATCCCCTCCGGCGTCCCCAGCAGCGGGGAGGCGGTGTAGCCGCGGTAGTTCACGTCGGGCTGGAACGGGTTTTCCTGGTTTTCGTTGATGTGCACGCCGTCCAGCCGCTGCTTCATAAAATCGGACAAGTCCAGCGCGCCGGAGGCGTCGATGTCGCGCGCCGTGGCAATCTGAACCGGCGCCGGCACTTGATCTACCGCCATTTCGGCGCCGGGCAGCGGGGTGGCCGTCACCACTTCGATGCGCGAGGTTTCCGCGGCCAGCTTCATCGCCACCCGGACCGGCCCCGGCGCCGGCACGGCAACGGTCAGCGATGCGGGAGCGAACCCGCTTTTCGAAAGCTCCAGACGGTACTCGCCGGCCGGCAGGTCCGCAAAAACGTATCCGCCCTGCGCATCCGTGCGGAACCGGCGCGCGGCGGCATCTTCGCCCCGCAGCGTGCCCGAGGCGCGCACGGCAGCTCCGGACGGGTCCACCACCTGGATTTTCAGCTCGGCTCCCGCAGCCTGGGCACTCAAAGCGGCCGCCAGCAGCCAACCGGCGGCAAACCCGGCCAGACGCGCGCCGACAGTTCGGGTACCTCCCGAGCATCCCATGCCAGGATAATCCCCGCCGGGGCTGGTTGTTCACGGTTTTTTCGCGCTTCCGCGAAATTTGCCGTGAACAAGACCCGGCGCGCAGGCATTATATTAGTAGAAACCGGGAGGGGTGCCGTCGGCCCCGTATGCCCTTCCGGCAGCGCAGATGGCATGACCGATTTGCCGCAATCCCGAATTCTGGCCGCGGTAGCCAGCCTGGCCGCGCGGGCGCACGAGCCATCGCCTCTCGAAACCGAGGTGGTCGCGCTGTTCGACCGCCTGCGCAACCCGCTGCTCCGCTATCTGCTGAGCTTCCGCTCGCTGGCCGTGCAGGATTGCGAGGAGATCGTGCAGGAAGCGTTTCTGGCGTTGTTTCAGCATCTGCAGCGCGGGGGCGAGCGCCGGAACCTGGCCGCGTGGCTGTTTCGCGTGGCGCATAATATGGGGCTCAAGCGGCTGCAGCGTTCGCGGCGCGATTCCCGCAGCCTGGTGGAATGGGCGGAAGCGCCGGAGCAGGCCGCCGTCGATTCCTCCCCCAACCCGGAGGACGCCTGCCTGCGCGGCGAGGCCGGCGCGCGCCTGGATGCCGTTTTGCAGGCTTTGCCTGACTTGGACCGCCGCTGCCTCGCCCTGCGGGCCGAGGGCCTGCGCTATCGCGAAATCGCCCAGGTGCTGGACATTTCCTTAGGCGGGGTGGCGAAATCCCTGGAACGATCGTTGGCGCGGATGACCCGCGCGCTGGAGCGGTGACCGTATGCAGCCGGAAAACCATCTCTCCGAACGCGACCTGTTGATGGCCATCGACGGGGAGCTCACGCCGCGGGAGGCGGCGCGCGCCGCTTCCCACCTGGAAGCCTGCTGGACCTGCCGCTCGCGGCGGCGGGAGCTGGAAAGCGCCATTGCGGATTACGTTCGCCTGCACCGGCGCGCGGCGCCGCTGCCTTCGGCGGAAGGGCCGCGGGCCCTGTTGAAAGCGCAACTGGCGCAGATGGAGGATGCGCGCGGTTCTTCGCGTTCCGCCGCGCTCCGCGCCTTCGCCTGGTTCGCGGCCGCCGCCGCCGGCCTGGCCGTGGTGTGGTTCGCCGCCGGCCTCGACCGCCCGCGCCGCTTGCAGGCCGCTGCCGTGGCCGTTCCCGATCCCCGCCTCACCCCCGGCGCCACCGTGCGGCGCAGCCGCGAGGAAGTCTGCCGCGAATCCGACCCCAACAACAAATCCGTTCCCGCCGACCTGCGCCGTAAGGTGTTTCAGGAATACGGCATTCGCGACGCCGAGCCGAATTTCTACGAGGTGGATTACCTGATTACCCCCGCGCTCGGCGGCGCCGACGACATCCGCAATTTGTGGCCGCAATCCTACCGCGGCACCGCCTGGAACGCCCAGGTGAAGGACGCGCTGGAGCGCCACCTGCGCGAACAGGTCTGCCTGGGCAATCTGGACCTGGCCACCGCGCAGCGCGAAATCGCCACCAACTGGATTGAAGCCTACAAGAAATACTTCCACACCAACGCGCCCACGCCCTCGCCGTAATATGCGGTTGCGCGTGGTCCGTAGGACGGCGCTTCGGCGCCGTCGCGGCGGGCATGACGGCCCGGAAGGGCCGTCCTACATGCGTCTTCGACCCGGCGCTGCGCCCTGGGCCAGCCGCCAATCCCCTTCCCCGCCTGTGTTCCAATAGTAGAAAGAACTCGCATGTCCTTCAAAGGCGTGGACTATTTCTGCGTCGACTCCCTGTTCGATGAGCAGGAGTTGATGGTGCGGCAGACGGCGCGGCGGTTCGCCGAAGAGCGCATCGCGCCCGCTCATCCGCGATTGCTTCCGCGACGCCCGCTTTCCCTCCGAGCTGATTCCCGAGATGGCCGAGCTGGGCTTTCTCGGCGCCAACCTGGAAGGCTACGGCTGCGCCGGCATGAGCAACGTGGAGTACGGGCTCGATCATGCAGGAGCTGGAGCGCGTCGATTCCGGCATCCGCAGCTTCGTCTCGCGTGCAGGGCGCGCTGGTGATGTATCCCATCCTCACGCTACGGCTCCGAGGAGCAGAAGCAGAACTGGCTGCCGCGCCTGCAGAGCGGCCAGGCCGTCGGCTGCTTCGGGCTGACCGAGCCGGATTTCGGCTCGAACCCCGCCGGCATGCGCACCACCGCCCGCCGCGACGGCGACGGCTGGATGCTCAACGGCGAGAAGACCTGGATCACCAACGGCAGCGTCAGCCGACGTGGCGCGTGGTCTGGGCGCGCGCCGAGGAGGGCATTCGTGGGCTTCCTGGTGGAGCGCGGCACGCCCGGCTTTCACACCTCCGAAATTCACGGCAAATGGTCGATGCGCGCCTCGGTCACCTCCAGCCTGTCGTTGGCCGATTGCCGCGTCGCCGAATGCCACCGCCTGCCCGGCGCCAAGGGGCTGAAGGCGGCCGCTTTCCTGCCTCTCGCAGGCGCGCTACGGCATCGGCTGGGGCGTGATCGGCGCGGCCATGGATTGCTACGAAACCGCGCGCCAGTATTCCATCCTGCGCAAACAGTTCGACGACCGGCCCATCGCCTCGCACCAGCTGGTGCAGGAAAAACTGGCCTGGATGATCACCGAGATCACCAAGGCGCAGCTTGCTGGCGCTGCACGCCGGCCGGCTGAAGGACCAGGGCAAGCTCGAGCCCGCCCACATTTCCATGCTGAAGCGCAACAACGTCGCCATGGCGCTCGATTGCGCCCGCCTCAGCCGCGACCTGCTGGGCGCCAACGGCATCACCGACGAATATCCCATCATGCGTCACCTTTGCAACCTGGAAACCGTCAAGACCTACGAGGGCACCGACCACATCCACGCGCTGGTGATCGGCGAGCGGGTGACCGGGGTTCGCGGCTTATAAGTAATTGACGCAGAGACGCAGAGACGCGGAGAATCGAAAAATGCATCCTCCGCGCCTCTGCGTCTCTGCGTCAAAAGGTTAGCTCTCATGCTTCTCTACGCCCTCACGATCCTGGTGAGCGCCTTCCTGCTGTTTCAGGTGCAGCCGGTAATCGCCAAGATCATTCTGCCCTGGTTCGGCGGATCGGCGGCGGTCTGGACCGCCTGCCTGCTCTTCTTCCAGATGGTGCTGCTGCTGGGCTATCTGTACGCCCACGCCGTGGTGCGCTATCTCAAGCCGCGCATGCAGATGCTGCTGCACTGCGGCCTGCTGCTGGCTGAGCGTGGTCGCGCTGCCCATCTATCCCCAGCCTCGCCTGGAAGCCGGCGCGGCACCGAAGAGCCCACCTTCGGCCATCCTGCGCCTGCTGGCGCTCACGGTCGGGCTGCCGTATTTCCTGCTCTCCACCACCGGCCCGCTGCTGCAGGCCTGGTACGCGCGCCGCTTCAAAGGCGCCATGCCGTACCGGCTCTACGCGCTCTCCAACGCCGGCTCGATGTTCGCGCTGCTCAGCTATCCGGTGCTGTTCGAGCCGGTGTTCGGCACCCACAGCAGGCCTGCCATGTGGTCCATGGCCTACGGCGTGTTCATGGTGCTGTGCATGTTACCGCGTGGCGCTCCGGCACGCAGCGCTGGTCATCGGAGCACGCGGAAGAAAGCGCCGCCGCCGAGCGGCCCGGCGCGCGCCAGTACGCGCTGTGGCTGCTGCTGCCCGCCTGCGCCTCGGTGCTGCTGCTGGCCATCACCAACCATCTCATCGCAGAACGTGGCCGCCATCCCGTTCCTCTGGGTGCTGCCGCTGAGCATCTACCTGCTCACCTTCATCCTGTGCTTCGAAGGCAGCGGCTGGTACCGCCGCAATCCGTACCTGCAACTGCTGGCGGTGGCGCTGGGCGGCATGGCGTATGCGGACGGCGTGGACGCCTTCGGCAACATGCCCATCAAGATTGCTGGTGCCGCTGTTTTCGATGGGCCTGTTCACCTGCTGCATGGTCTGCCACGGGGAACTGGCGCGCCTCAAGCCGCACCCGCGCTACCTGACGCACTTTTACCTGATGATCTCGGCGGGCGGCGCGCTGGGCGGCCTGCTGGTGGCGCTGGTGGCGCCGCACATCTTTTCCGCGCTCTACGAATTGCAGATCGGCCTGGCGGCGTGCGCGCTGCTCACGCTGGTGGTCCTCTCCGGCGATACCGAAATGGCCTGGTTCCGCCAGCTTCTGCCGCCGCGCATCGCCGTGCCGGCGGCGTTCGCGGTCGGCTTGGCCGGCGCCGCCCTGTACGATTTCCGCGACCGGGTGGTTTCGCTCGGCGACTGGTTCATGCTGCTCTTCCTGAAGAAATGGGAAGCGCCGGATGAGTTCCTCACCAACGCCGTTCTGGTCCTGCTGTTCCTCGGCTGCCTTCTGCTGCTTGCCGGCCTGCGCAAGCTGCGCGTCCGCGGCGCCCTGGGCGGCATCGCCGTCGAGCTGATCGCCCTGCTCCTCATCGGCTACCTGGCCTTCCAGGTGCGCGGCCTCACCGCCGATTACCGCGTCACCGTCCGCAATTTCTATGGCGCGCTGAAGGTTCGCGACTCCGGTCCGGCCAGCGATCTCGACGCCACCCGCACCCTCACCCACGGCACCATCAATCACGGCGAGCAGTTCCTCAACCCCGCCCGCCGCGATCTGCCGACCACGTATTACGGCCCCAACACTGGCGTGGGCGTCGCCATCCGCGAAAAGGGAAAATCCAAGGCCCTGCGCGTCGGCGTCATCGGTCTCGGGCACCGGCACGCTGGCCGCCTATGGCCGCCCCGGCGATTACTTCCGGTTCTACGAAATCAACCCGCTGGTCCTTCGCCTCGCCCGCACCGAATTCACTTTCCTGGGCGACTGCAAAGCCAAGCTCGATGTGGCCATGGGCGATGCCCGCCTGTCGCTTGAGCGCGAGGCTCCCGAGCATTTCGACGTCCTGGCGGTGGATGCTTTTTCCAGCGATTCCATCCCCGTCCACCTGCTCACCCGCGAAGCCATGCAGGTCTATTTCCGCCATCTCAACCCCGATGGCGTGCTGGCGGTTCACGTTTCCAACCGCTACCTGGATCTGGTGCCGGTGGTCGCCGCCGAGGCCAGGGCCACCGGCAAACTGGCGCGCGTGGTGGATACCGACGACGACGATACGCAGGACGTTTTCGGCGCCACCTGGGTGCTCCTCACCTCGCCCGCCGCCGGCTTCGGCAAGGAGGAGCTGTCGAGCTCCGCCGAAATCAAATCGACGCGCCACGTCCGCCTCTGGACCGACGACTACAGCAACCTGTTCCAGATCCTGCGGTAACGCCCGTAGCGCCGCCTTCCAGGCGGCCTGCCGGCTTCCAAGGCGGCATACGACGCTCCCGAAGGATGTCCCCAGAAAGCGGCGACCGCTACGTCAGGTCCAGCCCCTCCAGCCGTCCCGTCGCATCGCCGAACTTTTCCACGCGCACGCCCATGCGGTCCATCATGCTCAGGAACAGGTTGCACATGGGCGTCTCTTTCGCGGTACACCACGCGCCGTCCGGTCTTGATGGCTGCCTTGGCGCGCCCGGCAATCACCGTCGGCAGATCTTCGTGCAGGTGCCGGTTGCCGTCGGAAAGGCCGGCGCCGTAGACGATCATGCAGTGGTCGAGCAGGCTGCCGTCGCCCTCCGGTGTGGCCTTCAGCTTCGCCACCCATGCCGCGAACTGCTGCATGTGATATTCGTTGATGGCCGAGTACCTTCTCCATCAGCGTCCGCCTGGTTGCGGTGATGCGTCAGCGGGTGGTGGCCGTCGGAGATGTCCGATTTCGCGATAGGCGCGCGAGCTGCCTTCGTGCGTCACCAGGAACGTCATCACGCGCGTCAGGTCCGCCTGGAAGGCGATGGTCGTCATGTCGGTCATCAGCTGAAATGCTCGGCGAAATCGGCCGGCACGCCGTAGGGCTTATCCATGTGCGGATCGATCTGCGCGTTGTCCTTCTCCGCTTTTTCGATCTGCCGCTCCACTTCGCGGATGGAGGAAAGATACTCGTCCAGCTTGCGCCGGTCGGTGGGGCCCAGGTCGCGCTCCAGTTTCCTGCGTGTCGTCGGTCACGAAATCCAGGATGCTGCGGCGGTACTTCGCTTCCGCGTGCGCGCGCCTCCGGGTCGAGCGCCGCGCCATTGCCGAACAGCCGCTCGAACAGCGCGCGCGGGTTCGAGCATCGGCGGCAGCGGCTGCGTATCGCTGCGCCACGCCAGGTTATTGGTGTACGCGCAGGAATAGCCGGAATCGCAATCGCCGGCCTGGCGCGCGTCTTCCAGCCCAGTTCGAGCGACGGGAAGCGCGTCTGCCTGCCCACTTCCTTCGCCACGATCTGATCGAAGGAGACGCCGGCCTTGAATTTCGGTGGTGCTCTTCTTCACCTGCATGCCGGTCAGGTACGATGCCGCAGCAGCGGCCATGATCGCCCGGCGCCATCGCAGCAGCGCGCGGCCGGTGTTGTGGGTCAGGTTGCCGAGCAGCAGGATGTCGTCCTTGCACGGCTCCAGCGGCTTCAGAATGCGCGGCAATTCGCTGCAGCTTGCCCTCGTAAGCCGGGTTCCAGTTGCGCATGATCGATGCCGTTCGGCACATAGACAAACGCCATGCGCACCGGCGGCTGTTGTGCCGCGCCGCGGCAAACGCCGGCGACCATGGCGTCCAGGAACGGCAGCGCCACGGCCGTCCCCATTCCCCGCAGAAACGTTCTGCGTCCGGCAGCGCTTTCCTCGTGATCATCGCCGCGCTACCTCTTTCGGTGCACTCGTGCTGTCACGGTTGCTGGATTCGCTCCCCGCGCCGCATCTGGAACGGAAAGCTCCGCACCACCTCGAAAATCAGCGATCCTGAAAGCGTAATCGTCCGCCGCCCAATCGCGTCGTGATGTCGTCCACCGCTGCGCCGGTCGTACGGCTGCAGGCCGCGCCCCAGCGCGTAGGTCAGCATCTTCTCCGTGAGGCAGCGCGCGAACTGCGGCAACTGGCTGATCAGCAGCGCGCGCATTTCCGCCGGCGTGGAGAACGATTTGCCGTTGGGCAGCGTGCCGCTCGCATCCACCGGGAATTTGCCGTCCATGGTGCGCCATTTGCCGATGGCGTTGTAATTCTCCAGGCCGAAGCCCAGCGGGTCCATCTTGTTGTGGCACGACGCGCACATCGGCGTCGGCGCGGTGCGTCTCCATCTGCTGGCGCAGCGACATCTCGCGTGCCCACCGCGGCTTCATCCAGCGCCGGCACGTCCGGCGGCGGGGGCGGAGGCGGGTCGTTCGAGAATGTTGTTCAGAATATATTTGCCGCGCAGCACCACCGAGGTGCGCGTGGGGTAGCTCGAAACCGTCAGCACGCTGGCCTGCCTCAGCAGGCCGCCGCGCTCGGCCGGTGGTCAGTTCCACCCTGCGGAAATTCCGGCCCTTTGACGCCCGGGATGCCGTAGAACTTCGCCAGCCGCTCGTTCAGGAACGTGTAGTGCGCGTCGAGAAATCCGAAAGCGGCCGGTTCTCGCGCAGCATCGTACTCGAAGAACAGGCGCGTCTCGGTCTTCATGGCGTCGCGCAGCTCGGCGTTCCACTCGGGAAATTTCTCCGGGTCCGGCTTCACCACGTCCAGGTTGCGCAGCTCCAGCCACTGGCCGGCGAAATTGTCGGCCAGCGCCGACGAGCGGCCGTCCGCCAGCATGCGCTTCACCTGCGCGTCCAGCACCGGGCCGTGCAGCTTGCCCGCTTCGGCCAGCGCCAGCAGCTCGTCATCCGGCATCGAACTCCACAGGAAATAGCTCAGCCGCGAGGCCAGTTCCACGTCGGAAAGCGGGTGCGCGCTCTGGCGCGTCCGTGGGGATGCGCGTCGTGCTCGATGCGGAACAGGAAATTGGGCGAAACCAGCATGGCCTCGATCGCCAGTTGGATGCCCTGCTCGGCCGTCTGCCCGTCCGCCTTCGCCTCAGCCACGAATTTTTCGAGCGCCGCCGCCTCGCCCGCGCGTCACCGGCCGCCGGTACGCCCGGCGCGCCAGCGTGGCCAGGATCCTGTTCACGCATGCCGGGCCGGAATTCGGATCGCAGATCAGAATTTTCTTGCGGCTGGCCCGTTCCACCTTCGATGGGAACGGCCCGATGAAGCGTGATGGAATCGAGAAACTTGTTCTTCTTGCTGTTGTACAGATCCTTGGCGTCCAGGGTGGCCGCGAAATCGTCGTCGATGAAGCCGGCGCGAAACACGTGGTCGCCGGCGGGGAGGTACGAGCCGCATCGTCTCGTCGGAGTAGGGGTCGAAATAGACCAGCTTGGAGGGCTTGGTTTCCGCGCGCTGGGCTGTGCAGCAGCTTGCCGTCCATCCAGAAGCCGAGCGTCACCGGCTTGGCGTCCGCGGCGCGCTCGCCGGGCAGGCCGAAGCGGATGGTGTACATCGCCGTCGAAATCCAGGCGCGCTGCGCCTTCGAGCGTGTCCGGTCCAGCCGCCGGCGGTGTGGTCTTGCGTGTCGCCAGTTGGATTTCGAGCGGCTTGGCCGGCAGCGGGTCGGCGCCCAGCGCGCGAGGCGATGTTCTCCGCCGCCTCCAGGTACTTCTCCATCAGCACCGGCGAAATCGTGAGCACGTCGCCGATGTTGTCGAAGCCGTTGCCCAGAGTCGTCGGTTGGGAAATTCTTCTCCGCGCGGAAATCCACCGCCAGCAGGTCGCGGATGGTGTTGGTGTACTCCGCGCGGTTGAGGCGCCGCGCGGTCACGTGGCCCGGGTCGCCTTGTCCGAACGCACCAGTCGCCAGCATCAACAGACCCAGCATCCGGCGGAGCATCGATATGAAGATATTACTACTTTTTGGCCGCCCCGGCGGCCCCGGCGCTTCGGTGGCATACTGTTGAGGTAATGCCTCGTACCGTGCGTCTGTTCTTCCTGTTCGCCCTGGCCGTGTTGCTGGCGGCCTGCGGCTCCAAAACCCAGGCCAAGCGCTACCCCATGCAGGGCGAAGTCAAAGCCCTGGATCCCGCCGCCAAAACCGCCACCATCGCCGCCGGCAAAATCGACGATTGGATGGAGGCGATGACAATGGAATACCCCGTCAAGCCCGACTCGGATTTCCAGAAGCTCCACGTAGGCGACCACATTCAGGCCACCGTCGTGGTCACCGAACCTTCTTATTTCGTCACCGACGTCAAAGTTGTCACGCCGCCGCAACCATAAGGGCGCGGCCCATGCTCCCGTTCGATCCGCTCTTCCGCAACCCGCATCTGCAGACCATCGCCTCGCACTACTGGCCGCGTCCAGGCTCCGCATCCCGCTGGCCGCTCCAACCCCGCCTTTTCCAAACCGAGCCCGGCGTCCAGGTCCTGGTCCAAACGCAACTGGGGCAGGCGGTTTCGCCAGCCAAACCCGCGCCCCATCTGATCCTCGTCCACGGACTCGAAGGCTCCGGCGCCGCCGAATACATCCGCAGCCTCGCCTTCGCCGCGCTCCAGGCTGGCTTCTCCGTGCACCGTTTTCACATGCGCACCTGCGGCGGCACGGAGCACCTCTGCTCCACTCTTTATCACGCCGGCCTGACCACCGATCTGCTTTCCGTGCTCTCCCAAGTGGGCCAGGCGGTTTCGCCTGCCAACCCCGCCACGCCCGTCATCCTCGTCGGTTTCTCCCTGGGCGCTAACGTCGTCCTCAAGCTCGCCGGCGAACTGGCCGATCGCGCCCCTGGGCTCATCCAGGCCGCCATCGCCGTTTCCGCGCCGCTCGATCTCGCCGCCTGCGCCCGCCGCATCTCCGAGCCCGCCAACCGCCTCTACGAGCGCCGTTTCGTCCGCCGCATGCGCGCCCGCCTCATCGCCACCGGCCGCTACTCCGTCCGCGACCTCGCCGGCCTGCACTCTCTCATCGCCATCGACGACCGCATCACCGCCCCGGCCTTCGGCTTCTCCGGCGCCGATCATTATTACCGCACGCAATCCGCCCTCAATTTTGTAGGCGCCATCCGCATCCCCACGCTCCTCATCCAGGCGCGGGACGATCACTTCATTCCCTTCTCCATCTTCGACTCCCCCGCCGTCCGCTCCAATCCCTTCCTCGAACTGCTTGCGCCTGCGCACGGCGGCCACATCGGCTTCCTCGCCCGCGGCCCCCACCGCTTCTGGCTCGACCGCGTCATTATTAACTGGATCGAGGCGCTCGTTTCCCCATCTGCCATACTGAAATAGATCCCATGACCGCGACGCCCTCCGACCCCCGGCCCCCCGCCCCCGGCCCCGCGCGCGATAGCGAGCCTTTCCTCTCCTGCGCCGCCGGCTGGCTGGCCTTTGCCTCCGCCGTTTCCATCCTCTTTTCCATCGCGGTTTCGCAGATCCTGCTCGGCCTCGCCCTCGCCGCTCTCCTGTTTTCCGGCGAAAAGCTCGCGCTTCCGCCCATCAAACTTCCTCTGGCCCTCTTCGTTCTCGGCACCTTCCTGGCGCTCGCCTTTTCCGGACACCCCGCCGAGGGCCTGCCTCAAATCCGCAAGCTGTACGTCTTCGCCGAGTTGCTCGTCGTCTATTCCTCGGTCCGCGATCTGCGCCTCATCCGCTGGCTCTTCCTCACCTGGGCCGGATTCGGCAGCATCACCGGCATCCGCGGCCTGGTCCAGTTCGTGCAGAAGATCCAGCACGCTCATGAGCTCCACCAGAACGATTACTCCTTCTATGTTTCCGAGCGCATCACCGGCTTCATGAGCCACTGGAACACCTTCGCCGCCCAGGAGATGTTTTCCATTATCATGATCGGCGCGTTCCTGTTCTTCGGCCCCCGTGGGGCGCGCGATTCCGCCCATCGCCCCGCCAAGAGCAGCCGCACCTGGGTATGGCTCGCCTGCGCCGTGCTCATGTCCTTCGCCGTGCTGCTGGCGGAGACGCGCGCCGTCTGGGTCGGCCTGTCGCTGGCAGCGCTCTATCTTTTCTGGTGCTATCGCCGCTGGCTTGTGCTCGCCGCCCCGGTGCTCCTGGTAGCCGCTTACTTCCTCGCCCCGCCGGTCATCCACGAGCGCTTCACCTCGCTCTTCCATCCCCAGGCGGTCGACTCCAATGCCTTTCGCGTCGTCACCTGGCGCACCGGCCTGCGCATGATCGAAGCCCATCCCTTGCTCGGTCTCGGCCCCGAAGGCCCCAAATACCACTTCCAGGAATGGATTCCCGCCGATGTCCCGCGCCCGCTTCCGGAGGGCTGGTACGGCCATCTCCACAATATTTATTTGCAGTATTCCGCCGAGCGCGGCATCCCCGTGATGCTCATCCTCATGTGGATGCTCGGCAAGATGCTGTACGATTTCTGGCGCGGCCTGCGCGTCCTGCCGCCCGGCCGCTCGGACGCGCGCTATCTGCTCCACGGTGGCATCGCGGTCATCCTCGCCACCCTCGCCGAAGGCTTTTTCGAATACAACCTCGGCGATTCGGAAGTGCTGACCATGTTCCTGGTGGTCGTCGCCTGCGCCTATCAGGCCCTCCCCAAAACCAAATCCGCCGCAACCCCGTAGCGCAAGCCTCCCGGCTTGCCATTGCCGGCTTCCCAGCCGGCATTCCCACAGGCCAACCTTACCCCTTCCCCATAAACAACGCCCGCCCCGTCCCGCTCGCAAGCGGCAGCCCGTAGCCGATCAGGCAGAACTGGTCGAGCGCGAACAGCACCGCCGATTCCACTCCCGCCCCCATCGCCAGCGCCCATTCCTTCACCCACGGCGTGGTGTAGTCGCCGATCCCCACCAGGTGGCTGGTCTGCGCGCTCGGAAATCCCTTGGCCCCCGGCAGCGCAATCGCCGCCGCCGCCTCATCCAGGTTGCGCGCCGCCGTAAATCCGAAATTTTCCGTTTTCAGGCATGCCAGGTTCGCCGCCGTCCACTCCGCCGCTGGAAAATTCACCACCTCCATCAGCGCCGTGTTGTTCGTATCCGCCGGGTACAGCACCTCGAACAGCGCGTTCGGCTGGCTCTGCCGCACGTACGCCATCACCGCCGCGCAAAACTGCCCGATCAGCCCCGGCAGGAAAGCGCACTCCTGCGGATATTGCGCCGGGTCGGCGTCAGGGCTCGCGATGGTCGGCATCGCCCCGCCGTACTGCGTCTGAAACGCCGACGTCGTGTACGCATCGTAGAACGGCATTCCGCTCGCCCCCGCGAAGTACCACCATTGCACTTCCCCGAATTGCAGGTACGGCGTCACCCCTGCGGCGCTCATCACGGCCGCCATGTCCGCGTACACCTGCTGCCAGAAGGCCGTGCTCGCCGCCGAGAAATTGGTCTGCAGCGCCGGCGTGCTCACGTGGCATGCCGTCCCGTCCGGATACCGCTGCGCAATCCCCGCCGCCGTCGAATCGTCCCCGTTCCCCAATTCCATGCTGAACGAGACCGTGGGCATGATTCCGTATCCTTTCAGCGCCGCCAAGAAGCTGGATGTCCAGTCGCGGCACGCCCGGTTGATCCGCGGCGCCGCCGTCAGGTCCGTCAGCCATGCCCCGTCCGCTCCGCCCGCCAGGTTGCCGCTCACCGTTGCCGTCAGCTGCGTGCTGCCGCCCGTATCCGCGGTCAGCGTCAGCCCGTTTCCGCTGCTGCCCAGTGCCCGCGCCGTGATGGTGAGGGTGGCCCCATCGGCCCGCGCCCACACCGCCGACGACCCCGCCGCGATCAGCAGCGCGAAGCATTGCGCTATGCTCGCCGCCGTATCCGCGATCAGGTTCAAATGCGAAATCGGCGTCCCCGCCCAAGGTGACAGTCGTGGTCTTGCCGAACTCCGGCGCGCCGCTGAAACGTCACCGTCGCCGAGGCGTAGACGAGACCTGGATTGACAAGTTCGTAGAACCACAGCGCGCCCGCGTAATGGTTCGCCCGGCCGCCAAACCCCAGCGTGTCGATCAGCCACGCCGCCCGTTCCGGCGCCAGCCCGAATTCCACCGCGTCCGTGTCCCAGTCCGTCGCCAGTGTGGTGGTTGGCAGCGCCGGGAATGCGGGCAGCGCTGTCGGAGGGATACGCGATTTCCAGAAAATCGAAATACACATCCGTTCCGGCCGTCGCCCGTGTGCGTCGCGATGACCGTGTGCGCCCGGCCGGAAAACTGGCCCCAGCGGAACCCGCACCAGCACATCCTCCAGCGCCTTGGCCAGCGGCACCGTTGTCGCCGCTCCGCCGTCCACCTGCACCGTCAATTGCCCGCCGTTGTTCGTATATCGCGTCCCCAGATACAACCAGTGCTGCCCCTGCGCGGTGTAAGTGATGGTCGCCGCGCTCCCCGGCGTGGTCGAATGCTGGATCGTCCCGCCGGAATAGTTCCCAGCTTCCTGAGCCCAGGTCCCCGTATACACCACCCCGGCCCCCGGCCCCTGGCCCCCGGCCCCGCAACCGTCCTCCACCCGCCAGCTCCCCGGCCCCGCCACGCTGTAACTCAGGTTGCTGCCACTTACCTGCCAGTTACTCACGTCCAATCGAAAATTCACTCCGCCCGAAATTCTGGAACTGCCAGTCCGCCGCCCAGGTCCATCGCATCTTGCGGACGTTCGTGGTAGTCACCTTGGCGCCGGTCGAATCGGTCAGATTACTGAAATCCAGGTTCACCTGCCAGGTCGCCGGCGACGCCCCGCCGTTGAACATCTGCCACGCCGGCGACCACGCCTCTGTCCCCGCGCCGCTGACTCCGCCGTAAATCCCCACCCGGTTGCCGTTCGCTCCCGCCGCGCCGGTGTATGTCAGTGTGAGGTGGTTCCGTCCGCCGCCGCCGTTACTCCTCCGGCCGCCAGCCCGATTGACGAATCCGGCCAACCCGGCCACGATGGTCTCCAGCGTGTCCGCCGCCGTCACCAGGTAATTCGAGTGCTGGTCCAGCCACGCCAGCTCGACGTAATCTCCCGCCGTCGGCGAGCCCTTCAATACAAATTGCGCGGTCGCCTGCGTATCGCTGCCCGACATCGAGCGTGGCATACGGCCGTCAACGGCACGCAATGAAAGTTCTCGTCTCCCCCGGATTCCTCCCAGACGCGCAAATAAGACCATCCCACGGAGTCATAACTGGTCGAATCCAGTGGAATGCAGTTCGTCCGCGTCTCCTGGTAACTCAGCTTGCACGCCGCTCAGGTCGCCGTCCGGCAGGTTGCGCAGCGCCGGATGTTCGAACACATTGTCGCGGTTCCACTCCACCACCGCCCAATCGAACTGCTGCCGCCAGCATCCCGAAACCGTGAACCCGTTCGCGCTGGTCCCGCTCAGCGCCGCCACCGCCGACGGCTGCTGGAAATAGCATTGCAGGTCCCGATCCGGCCGCAGTTTAGTAAGTTGATCCGCCATCCTGAGTCCCAATCCCTACAGCCTGATGATACCGTCAAATCCGCCCCCGGATGCGTCTGCCCCACCGACAGCACCGAGAGCGTCACCTGCGCTCCCTGCGGCAGCGGCGGCAGCGTGCTCCGCCGGTGGCTGTTGGAAATCGTCTGTCCCGTCGCGAAACGTCAGCGTGCAGTACGCCGCCCCGTTCACGTTCAACTGGAGCTGTCACCGGCGCGTCCGCCGCCGTCCCCAGCACCGCGAACACGTCCCGCACCGAATGCGACGCTCTCCACCACCAGCGCCGGCGCCGCCGATTGCTCCACCGCCAGGAATCCCGTCCACCTGAATCGAATACTGCCCGCCCGACAGCGTCCGCAAGCCCGCAATCGTCGGTATGCGTCAGGTTGATGCTGCTCGCCGGGCTGTTGCCGCGTTCGTTGGTCAGGAACAGCTCCGCGCTCGCCACCCGCACATCCGGCAGCGGCACCGGGATAGCTCCAGCTTCCGCTGTACGGGCTGCCGAAAAATCCCGCCGGGAACGGCGCGATGGCGGTCTGGTCGACCAGCGTGTAGACCGGCGCCTGGGCCGCGTGTGCCGCCGCCGTGGTGCCGTGCATTCCGCGCGTCACCGTAAATTGCGTGCCGCCGTTCGCCACCGCCGTCACCTGCATCACTTCGGCATCGATTTGCAGGAAGCTTCCCACCGCCGCCGTTCGCTGCCGCACTCAGGTTCAGCGTCGTATCCGCCGCCGCCATGGCGCCGGCCAGCGCTCCCGCCGGCTGCCCGCTCAGTTCGTCCCAGTAGTGCAGCGTCAGCGTGCCCGATGAAATCGTGGTCGTGTTCGTCAGGTCGGTGAACGAGACGCCGCTCAGTATCCGCGGTTCCGCCCGGCCGGTCCCGCACCCAGTCCGAACAGCGGCGCCGGCGGCACGTCCGCATCGCCGCCCTCCGCGCCCGCGCCGCCGATCTGCCAGCGCGTCACCGTCGATAGCTCCGCCGCGCACTCCACGTCGTTCACGTTGGCCGCGCGCCCCGTGATCTGCACCGTCTCGCCCGCCAGGTTGGGAATCGCGAACTCCACCGGGCTGCTCTGCGCCAGCGCGCCGAATTTCCACCCGCTCTCCGCCACCGCGAAGAAGCTGGTGGCGTCCGGCTCCACCACCCAGGCTGGAGACCAGCGTCAGCGTGGTCGCCGTGTTGGCCGCGATCGTCTGCTCCTGCCCCGCGCCCGTTCCCCGCGTGATCCGCGCCATCATGCCCCGCGGTACTGGTTCGCCGTCATCTGCAGCGTTCCGTTCCCCACCGTGCGTCGCCGATTGCACCGTCGCCGCCACCTCCGGCTGCAGTTCCATCCGCCAGTAGAAATTGGCGTGATCGAAATTCGCATCCGGCGGCGCAATCAATTGAGCCGCCAGCCCGCATCCGTGAACTGCGCCGCCACCGCCTGCCCGGTCGCGATCCAGCAGCAGCTCCGCCGGCGTCGCGCCCCGGTACACGTTAAACGACGCCGTGCCCGCCGCGAAGCTCAGATCTGTCAGCGTCACGCTGCTCCCGTCGGCCGCAATCGACGCCATCACGAGGAACGACAGCCCGCTTTCGTTCCCGCTCGCATCCACCGCCGAGATCGCCGTAGTACAGCGTCTGGCCGCCGGCCAGCGTGCCCCCGCTCCGATCGTCGCCGCCAGGCTCAGCAGCGGCATGCCCGGCCCTGCGCCCGTTCCGCGACGGCGCCGGCGCGACGAAGCTGACACGTCACGCTCGCCTCTATCGTGCCGTCGCTCGCGGTCGTGTCCGTCTCCACGACTCCGAACTGGATGTTCCCGTTCGCGTCCACCACGCTGCCCACCAGCGGCCGCGGCAATGCCCGACGCCGGCGTTGTCCTGCCGCCGGCTCCCCGGTGTCGAAGTCGCTTGCCCGTTCGGTGTCCGCGTACCACGCGTCGTCGTGGATCTGCGCCGTGATCGTCATGGTCCGGTAGTTCGTCGCCGGCGAGATCTTCAGAACCCGGAATGGCTGCCGGTTGAACCCTTCCTTCTGATAGGTGACCGTGATCAGGTCGCCCGGCCGGATCCCGAACGCCTTCACGCTGGTTTCAAACTCGATGTAAGTGTTTCCGTGAATCGACTTATCCAGGGTAATTTCAGCATCCGCGCCGGCCTGGTCGTAATTCGGCGATCCCCAGCGCCGTCAGCGTCGCCGAAACCTGCTGCCCGCTCAGCGCCACGTCGTCCGGATCCACCAGCGAATAGCTGTCCTGCTGGTAGCCGTTCAGCGCGTCCTGAAATTCCACCGCGTAGCAGTTGGGAGTGTCCGCGATGCTGCGCGAATACACGCGCACGCTCGGTTCGCCCGTCGGCTTCCGCAGAATTCCCGAAAACCCGTTGCTGCCGTCGCCGAATTCGTAGCTCGGCCAACCGCCGTTGACGGCTCCGTGCTGTTCGACCACGCCGGCTGCGTCGGCTGCTCCGCCGCGATGGTGTTCTCCACGCTGCACTCGCATCACCCCGTCCGGCCCGTAAGTTCAGCAGCAGCCGTGCCGCGTTCCGCACCGCCCGCGTCAACTCCCCCGCGCTGCGCCGGCTCTGCAGCACCAGGTTGCATTGGAAGCGCGGCACGCTGAATCGGGTTGCCGTTCAGATCGAGCGTGCTCAGCATCTGGTCGCAATACGCCGCCGCCGCCGCAAAGCTGGTCACGTCGATCTCCGCCGCGCTCCATCCCATCCGCCGCAGAATATCCAGCAGGACCCACGCCGGATTGTTGGTGAACTGTTCGCCCTGTGCCGTGCCGTCCGTCGCCGTACACCGGCACCGTCAGCCCCTGCGCCAGCACCTTCACGGTCGGCAGCGACGTGCCGTCGTTGATCCGGTTCGGCACCACCACCGCCAGGTACGCCATGCTGCCGTACGGATCGCCCGCCGGCTGCCCGGTCGAATCCGTGAAGTTCGGGTCGCACGCTGCCGTCGCGCGTCCCCAGCGTCGGAATGTTGTACCATCCCGTGCCCGTCATGTTCGTCCCGGCCACGCCCAGCGGGATCTGGACGTCGTTCACCAGCACCGTCAGCACGCCTTGCATCTGCGCCGATGCCCAGCAGCACTTCCATCCGCGTCAGGTTGCCGTCGTTGCGCGCGAACACCACCGGCGGCGCGTACCACGCCGTTCCGTACACCATCGGGACGAAGTCGTTGTACAGCGCCTCGTTCACCGAGATGGCCGAGGTGTGATAGTTCTTGTCCCCGGAAGTCCGCACCGCAATCGCCGGCGGCACGAATTCGATGCCGCCGAAATTCAGCCACATCCCCCGCGCCTGGCAGTCCGCCCGCACGTAGCCGCAGGTCGTGTACGGCGCGCCGCTGTTCAGGTTCCCGCTCCCGCCGGTTTCCCCGCCGAGTATCCGCACCGGTAATACATCGAGTACTGCCCGTCCGCCCCGCCGTCGACGGCTTCCGTCCGCTGTGCGGCTGTCGCCGGAAAGTTCCACGGGCACCGGCGCTGGATCCGCACCTCCGGCAGCAGCAGCCGCTGCAGGCTCATCCGGTTGCTCGCCGTAATGCCGGAAGGTCGCTTCCCGGCTCTCGTCCGGCGGATTGCAGATTCCCTGGAACACCACCTGTGTGTCCGTCGCCGGGACGTCGTTGCGCAAATCGTAAAACAGGAAGCTGACCGTGAGCAGCGCGCCCTTCCATCCGGTGGCCTGTTCGATTTCCGAAAAGTGCGAATCGGCGTTGGCCAGCACCACCGAGATGCCCGGAATCCCATCCACGCCCTGGCTCGACGCCATCTGCATCTCGAACACGTTCTGCTGCAGCACGCGGGCCGCGTAGGCCGTCCCGTTCACCGTCACCGCGTGCGTCGACCAATGCTCCGCCGTTCCGTCCACCAGCGTGCAATCGAAGATCAGCAGCGGCGTGTCCGTAACTGCCAGTGCTTTCTCCGCGTAAATAGCCTGCGTCGCCATTGTATCTCGCCAATCCCGATGCCCTGATTTTTTATAAGTGGCTGTTGTAAATGACGGTAACCTGGCAGGCGTGGCGGTTCGGCCCCGCGGTCACCATGTCGAGCCGGTCGGTCCCCAGCCGCGCCTCCTCGTAGACGCCGCCGGCCGTCGTCGCGCGGTACACCGAGGCTCCCGCCTGCGCCTCCGCCTGCATCCCGTTCACGTCCACGGATGCCCCCGCCGCCAGTTGCAGCCCGAACGTCGCCGCATCCGCGCGCCGCGAACACAATCCGCTGCCAGTTCGCCCCCACCACGTACGCCGCCTGTTGGCTCCCGATCAGCATCGTCACCGTTGCGCCGGCCGGCCGCCCGCACTTCCGCGCTCAGGCAGTACATGTATCCCGAGGGCGCCGCGCCCAGCGTCTGCGTCAGGCTCTGCGCCGCCGCGCCCGTGTTCTGCAGCGTGTAATATCCCGTCTGCCACGGTCACCTGCGAGCGCCGGTCCCGCCGTCCAGGCGGCGTTGTCCAGCGTCCCGCTCTACGCCAGCAAATTCGCCTCCGGGTCCAGGAACGTGAACCCGTTCAGCGTCCCTTCCGCCGACGCGAAGAATGTTTCGAGCGCCGCCAGTTCGCTGTCGCTCAGCTCCGCGTACTGCAACTGCCACTCCGTGGTCTCGCCCGCCGGGTCCGCCAGGCTGATGACCCTGCCGTCCGGCGGTCCGGTTCACCACCGTTCGCATTTTCCGCTGCTTCACCACCGGAAACTGCATCAGTTGCGGATAGAAGAGCGTGCTCATGCGCGGTACTCCACCACCACCACCTGCGTGCTGCCCGTCATCTCGCCAGCCGCTGGTGAGGTCCATCTCATCGCTCGCCAGTCCGCAATTCGGGTACACCGTCCCGTCCCACGGGTCGGTGAAGGAAAACGTGGCGAACGCTCCCTGGTTCGCCGTCAGGAACGCTTCCATCGCCGCCATTTCGCCTTCGTCCAATTGCGCCAGCTGGATCGTCCACCGGTGCAGCGGCCCGGCGCTGTCGCGATATCGCTGCTCCGTCCCGTCCAGAAACCGCAGCGCCTGGTTCTGGTACTGCACCGTCCGCCGCGCCGGATACTGCGCCACCGCGCCCGTTTTCAAAATCGGAAAAGTCGCCATTCCATTCCCCGGCTTACAAGTCGTTCACCACGTCGTTGATCGGGCTCAGATTCAGCATCGCGTTGCGCACCGCCGCGGCGATGTCGCTGCTCCGGTCCAGGAACGATTGCGAATCCATCGCCTGCACCGTCACGTTGATGCCCGCCCCTTCTGTCGCCGGACCGCTGCCGCCATAAGCCCGCGCCTCCGCCCGACTGGTCGGAGTCTCCGCCCACGATCTGCCCGTTCACTTCCGCGGCCTGGTAGTCGATCGTGTCCGGCATCTGGTAATCCACCAGCGGCGCCGGCGTGCTCGATCCGCCGCCGAACAGGCTCAGAATGCCGCTCACTATCGGCATCAGCCCGAGCCCGCTCTTCAGGACGTCGTCGAGCACCGTAGTCCGCCGTGCTCCCGCCGCCCCCTTGCGACCCCTGCGCCGCCGCGCCCATCACCCCGCCCGCGATTCCGCTCACGCCTCCCGCGAGCGTTTCGAAAATGCTATCCAGTTCGTCGTCCGTGCCGTTGGCCATTTCTCTTCTCCTCCGCGAGCGCCTTCTCCAAAATCACGAATGCTTCCACCTGCCGCGCGCTCAATTCCTCCACCCGCATCCCCCCGCCAATCCGTTTCCGCACCCAAAACTCCTCCACCAAGCTTGGCTCTCGGCGGTGATATAGGATTTCGGACATTCCTCCAACGCGACCCCGCCCCTTGCCCACACCGGTCCCCGGCCCCCGGCCCCTGGTCCCCGGCCCCCAAACCCGCATCCCCGCACTTCCGCTCCAGGCCGCCTCTCCGGCACGCGTCGCACTCCCAACCGGCCTGGTTGGAAAATTGAAAATGGAAGGCGACAATCAGTTTTTTCTTTCTTCCTCCGTCAGCCCCGCCTGCCGCCGCACCGCGGCCAGCGCCTCGCGGAACACGTCCTCCGGTCCCCGCTCGGCCAGCAATTCCGGTGTCGCCTCTTCCCCGTCCACCCGCAGGCCCGCAATTCCCGTCACCCCCCACAACACAAACAGGCGGTCGATTTCCGCCCGCAGCAGCCCCGCCTCCATGCGCTCGTCCGCACCGCGGATGGACATCCACCCGTTGTCCCGTTCCGCCTCGCCGCCACAGGCGCCTCCCCTGCCCAGCGGCCGGCCTCCAAAACTCCATCCGCCGCGCCAGTTCCCGCACCCGCTTCATGAGCTCCACCCGCCTGCCCGAACGACATCCGCGCCACCCGTAGCTCCACTCCCGGCCGCGCCTCCGATGCCACCGTCACCACGCTCTCGTAGTCCATGTTTTTCTCCGCGTTCCTCCGCGTCTCCGCGTCAAGCGAAAATTCCCGGTCACGCGAACGCCACCATGATTTCGTCGTCCACCGTGCCCTGCGCCCGCGAGGCCTGGAATTTCCACTGCAGCCGGTTTTCGCTGTCGTCGAACTCCGGCACCACCGGAATCACGCTCTTCAGATACACCCCCATCAGCTGTCCCTGCACTGCGCCCAACTGGAACATCATGCTGATGGGCGATTGCTGCCGCGCCGCCTGGTACAGCGCCCGCGGTCGCCGCATCGTTCAGTTCGAACAGCTCGAAATCGGCGGTCACCGTGCGCTCGCCGGGCGCGATCGCCTGCGGCAGATTCGTGCCGAACTCCGTCGAGCGCGTATCGAGCGCGTTCTTCACCGTCACCGACGCGCTCGTGATGGTGAAGAACTGCGCCGTGGGCGTCCCCAGCCACGCCTCGCCCATGTTTCCCGGCACAATCGAGAAATCGAACGCGCCCAGCGCCGGCTCGGCCGGAAAGCTGTTCAACTGCCCCTCGCCCGCCGCGAAGCTGGCGCTGTCCACCACGTCCTGCGCCAGTCCTTTGAAGTGCACCTCGTGGTAGTCGCCGTTGAGCAGGATCTCCATCTGGTCCACCGCCGCCCCGCACAGCAGCCGCTGCACGGCCGTGGCCGGGTCCCAGTAATCGAAGACGGTGGCGCTCGGCAGCTCCGTCGCGGGCACATAGGTCACGGCGGCCGTAATCGTCGCGCCCGGCGCCGGCGCTCCGTGAACGGCGCGTTCAACTGCACCGTCTGCGTATCTACGATGGCCGCCACGAAGCGGATCTCGCCGCCGTACGCCACCGCCTGCCCCGCGCTCAGCCCGTGCGCCGCCGTGAACGCCAGCCGTCCGGCCGTCGGTGTAAGAAGCCACCGTGCCGCCCGCGAAATTCACCGGCGTTCCGCCCAGCGCCGCCTGGAACAGCGGGCCATAAGCCGGCGTGCCGGTGCCGCTCCAGCTGGTCAGATACGTGCGCAGCTCGAAGTTGGTCCGCAGCCGGCCGCCCGCCGGCATTCCCGGAAACGTCCGGCTGCCCGTTTTGTCTTTGCGCTCGCGCGTCTCGAGCTGCTGCTCGACGGTCAGCTTCAGCGCCGGAATGCGGTTCGCCGCCGTGATGGCCGCCGCCTGCCCGTAGGCGCTTTCCAGCGCCGTGTAAAATCTGTTTGCATTCGAAGAAATATATGAAGACATACGTATCTTCCCTAACCTCGAGCCCCGTCGCTAGATCTCACTGCTCACTCCCATCTCGCAGCTCACCTTGGCCGTCTGCAGAAAATTCTTCCCGCCGCGCTTCACGCTGCCGTAGCTCACCTGGTAGGCGCCGTTGTAAAACATGCCGTTCCCCCAGTCGCCGCGGCTCGCGCTCAGAATCCCGGTCACCGTGTCGGTCATCTGTTCGAGCGCGTACTCGATGCCCTCCAGCCGGTCCGCGAATGCCGCACCTCAATCGCCATCTGTACCGTGCCGGAGAAGCTGCGGAATTTCTCCCTCAGCTCGTTGGCGATCTTCTCGCAATACACCACCGCCACCGGATACTGCGCTCCGGCGCTTTTCTCGGCGATATCCGCCGCCACGTTCTCCACCACTACGGCCGAGCGTCGCGGGGCCGGCGCTCGCGGCCGTCAGCCCCGCCGTCAGCACCTCCACCAGCTTCGTTCGTCGCCGCGCTTCCAATCTGTGTGCTCATCATCCCCTCTGCAGTCACGTGCGGCACCACATGATAGTAGCTGGGCGCCTGTCCCGCGCCCCGGCGCGCTGCCGCTCGTGAGTCAATGCGCTCGATTGCGTCCACGCCGTGCCCGGCCGCGATCGGCGCGCTGTTCTGCCGCGTCATCGTATCCGGCGCTGTGCCTGCATAAACGTTCCAGGTGGGGTAGGCCTCCTGGCCTGCCCGGCACGGCTTCGGCGTCACCACAAACCCGCTGCCGACTCACCGTGATCGCCGCCGGTATCGGCGCTCGCCCCTTCCTCGCCCGCCGCGTTGGTCCACGCCATGGTGGCGTAGTACGTGCCGTCCGGAACGTCGCGCCCGCCGCCGGCTCCACGTCCGGAGTCGCCGCGCGCGGCACCGGCCGCGGCGTAATCCCGATTCCCGTCAGGATCAGCCGCTCGTAAGCCCATCGCCCCAGGTTGCCGAACTGTCGCGCTTCTTGGCGTAGCGGTCGTTCAACTGGCTGTAGTAGGCGTCTCCGTAGACCATCTCCAGCGTGCGGTAGGTATGCCACAGGCGCAGCGCCGGCGTCACCACGATATTCTCCAGCGTGGGGCGCGGCAGGGCCAGCCGCAGACCGAACTGCCAGGAAGTCGATCCGCGTCCGCCCAGCGCTGCTTCCAGATCCATCGCCGCGGCCTCTTGCGCCAGAGCCAGTTTGCGCGTGAGGTCGATCCCTTCCACGCTGGCCACGTCGAGAATCTGCGAATCCTGCGCCGCCAGATCTTCGATAGTCGATGCCGGCCCGTCCGTAAACAGCGCCATATTATGCCTTCGCTTTGCTCCCGCCCTTCAGCTTTTCCAGCTCCGGCCCGCTCACCACCGCCACCTGCACCCGCGCCGCCGCGGCCGCACGCTCCGCCTCGGCTTCGCCGCCGCCTGCTCCTCGCGGAATTCCTCGGCTTCCTCCGGCGTCGCCAGCCGCGCCCGGCCTTCCACGATCATGCGCGCCGCCGGTCCGCTTCCCGGCTTCCGTCTTCACTCCAGCCTTGCCGCCGTCCGGCGTCTCCAGGCTGGCCAGCACCATGAATTCCTCGCCGATCCTGGCTTCCCACTCGCGAATTTTGTCGTAGTACATTCTCAGGTTCATCTCGTCTCCTTTTCGAAATGTTGGGGCCAGGCATCCGCTGCGCCCCGGTCCCTGATTCCGGATCCTACGTGTTCACCTGCACGCCCGCCTGGTTGCGCAGAACGCCGCAGCCGTAGAGCACATCCACCGTGAACTGCTGCGCCAGCGTGTTCGGCTGGTAGCTCATCACCACGCGCATGCCGAAATTGCCCAGCTCGGCGTACTCCGCGATGCGCGCCCGTGCCCGGCAGCGGCTGCGGCAGGCGCCGGATCACCAGGCCGATGGCGTCCTTGGTGAACGCCATGTTGTGCGTGTTCACCGGGCTGCTCCCCGTCTTCTGCACGAACTGCGAGCGGAACACGAAGAAGTCTTTGATCTTGCCGATCGTGCCTTCGATCATGGCCTGCAGCCCGGCGTCTCCCGCGGTCTGGAATTCGCTGAACCGCGGAATCTGCCGCCACGCCGAATACGTCGCCGCGTCCACCACCATGAACTTCTGCTCGCGTGGGCGGGATCTTGCGCCAGGAACAGCGCGGTTTCCGCCGCGTCGATGGTCGCTTCCGTGATGGTCGTTCCCGCCGTTCCCACCGGCGTGTTGCTGTGAACCCGGCGTACAGGCCCAGCAGGTGGTCTCGATGCTCTGCGCGATCGCCGCCACCGCCGGCTCCATGTAGATCTTCAGCAGGTCCGGAACCGCCAGCACTTTGGTCACATCCGGAATCTGGAACGTCGCTTCGGCGTGCGTGTTCAGCACGATCTGCGCGTTGCCCAGGGTCGGGTTCTGCGGCTGCACCGTGCCGCCTTCCAGAATGTTGTTGGCCACCATCGTCGGCGGGATCGGCACGTTGACCGTGTCGCCGGCCTGCGCCAGCACCGGTTCGTAATCGCGATTGACCAGGTTCCCCATCACGAGGTTCCCGACCAGCAGCCGGCAGAGCATCCGCCGCCACCAGCTTCACAATCGCGTTGGCGACGTTGTTGAAGTAATTCCTGCAATTCGTTCCCTTCTTGGTTGCGTCTGGGCCGAACGAATTCGGCCCTTACATTGGTTGGAGCGGGATGATCCCCGCCCTTACATCCCCCGCAGGGTCTGCGATGCCACGCGCACGATTTCCTCGCGCACCCGCTGCATCTCTTCCGCGCTCATTCCGGGACGGATCCGCTCCAGGTCCACCGGCTCCCGCCCCGCTGCCGGGGCTTTCAGCGCTCGCCGTCATTCCCGATCCCCCCGCGATCCGCGCCGGCAGGAACTCCGGATTCTCGCTGACGAAGGCCGCCAGATAGTCCTTCATCGGCAGCTCTCCGTTTTCGCTCCGGGCCACCAGCCGCCCGTCCTCCGTCCGCACGATCCCGTCCTGCACCGCTTTGTAGGCCAGATCGATTTTGCTCACTCCCAGCCGCTGCAGTTCGCTGCGCACCGCCGAACTGCGCTCCGCTTCCGCCGCCACTGGCGGCTGCGCTTGTTCTCCTCCACCAGTTCGTTGACGCCGCCGCTCCAGTTGTTCCCGCCGTTTGCGTTCCTCCACCAGTTCCGCCTGGTGGGCCGGCTCGCTCTTGGCCTGCTCCGCGCTCACGTATTCCTCGAACCGCCGCTTTGCACGATCGCCTGTATGTCGATACCTTCCATAAACCTCCTGACCCAGGGGATCGGGGATCAGGGGTCAGGGATCGGCGTACCGGCTGTACGCCGTCATTGCTCCCTGGATTTCCCGAGCGTGCTCGGGATTCGGCCGTCAGGCCTTTACGTGAAGCCGCCCCGGCGCCGATGCCGCCAGCCCCTGATCCCTAATCCCTGATCCCCGATCCCCTGGTCCCTAGTCCTCGATCTCCTCCGCGACCTTGTTCTTGATCTCCTGGCGCGCGTCGCACAGGTACTTCAGCGCCAGCTTCTTGAAAACCTGCTTCTTCAGCGTCTCCGAATGGATCCCCAGATCCAGCAGCTTCTTGGCATCGTCCAGTTCGTTGCTGAAGTCGTCGATGTCGAACTCGTCCAGTCCCGAAACGTCGATCGTCACCGCGTCCTGCCGCGCCGCCGCGATCGCCCGCAGCACCTGCTTCATGGCGTCCTTCACCGTGTCGCCGTAGGCCCGCAGCACCTCCTTGGTGACGCTGAAATCCCGCTGCTTGCTCACCCCCGAGCGCCGGTCGTCGCTAGCGCGTGCCCGCCTGGTTCATCAGGTAGCAGACCCGGTAAATTTCGTCCTTCAAGCGCACCAGGTTGTCCGCCGCGATCTGGTAAACCTTGCCCTCCGGCTCCGTCCAGCCGAACCGGTCTCCCGAGCCGAGCTGGATGTAATAGGATTCGCCGACAATCTGGTTCCACTCCCGGTCCGAGTACACCACCGGCGTGGCGAACAGCCCCATCGTCAGCGCCCAGGAGAGCGCGTTCGACTTATTGAAGTGCTCCAGTTGCAGCAGCGCGGCCTTGTTCATCAGCCACAGCCCCTCGGACACCTGCATCTCGAACAGCGGCACGCGGCCGCAGCGCGGCCAGCCCGTGCCGCCCTTCGTCCACCAGCTCGACCGCCTTGCTCTCCGCCGCCTTGCCGGTAGATCTGGAAATTCTCGCGGTCGTAATAGATCCAGCGCGTCTCCGTCTCCCACTGCGCATCGGTCACCTTGCGACTGCTGCAGGCACGAGGTCCGGATCACCACCCACTCCAGCCCGCCGCTCTCGTCGTAGTTCCAGTTGATGACCTCATCCGGGCTGTAATCCACCAGGTAGCGCGCGGCTGCGGCCGCTGGCGTCCTCTTCGGCGCGCGTCAGCGCGGCGCCGCCGGTGCGCGGAAAGTCCACCGCCACAGTAACTGCGCCCGCACACCAGCGTCTCCACGAACTGCGCGGCGGAAGAACTCGCTCAGGCTGGTGCCCTTCAAGTCGCAATCGCCGGCCAGCACGGGCGTAGAACTCCTTGGCGGCATTCGTCGCTGCCCTCGAACAGCAGCGCCGGCTCGCGCCGCATCAGCGTGGCCGCATACCAGTCGACGATCGAGCCGATGTAGTTCTCGTAGAAGACCCGGTCCAGCCGTTCCTGGTAGACCTCGCCCGGCTCGCTGTGCCGCCGCACCAGGTACTCGCGCGGCGTTCCGGCGCAGCTGCTCGCCGCCCGCGTACAGATCCTGGTACTGCTGCCACATCGCCTTGCGCGCGATGTAATCCGGATGTTCCCGATTCAGATTCAACATGTTCCTTCACCCGGCCAATATCGGCCGTGACCTTTCTCCGATCCGCGGGCCGCGACTCTTCGCACAGACAGATACCCGAGCGCGTCGGATAAGTGGGTCCGCATCCGGTCGCGGTCCTTATCGATCTGGTTGCTGTCTGCCTTGTAACTCACCTGCTCGAAGTCCTCGATCAGTTCCTTGCACTTCTCGTCCACTAAGACACGAATCGTCGCCCGACGCCGACCGCAGCAGCGCGTTGACCAGGTTGACCCGCTCCGCGCACCATCGGGTTGGCGGCGCGGCACCCGGTATTGCGGCCGCACAGGCGATATGCGCCTGGAACGTCTGCGCGATAATCTCGTAATCCGAAGCCCCGCTGGTCTGCGCATGCTTGCCGGCGGCGTCCCCGTAAATAATGATTCCGCCCTGGTGCTTCGGAAACCGCTTCAGAAACTCCTCGCACGCCGCCTGCGTGGTGGCGTACTTGCAGCACGATCTCGTCGAGCACGTGGTACCGGCTGCCCACCTTTTGCACGATCACGCTGGACATCGGGATCGACATTGAAGTCGAGCGCCCACAGCAGCGGCAGGTTCGGCTCGACCGCCAGGGTTCGCGACATGCGCCGTGCGGTCGAACGCGCGAATAAACACGCGACCCGTCCATGGCCAGGTACTCGCCCAGCACTTCCTGGCGATAGAAGCTCTCGTCGTAGCTGTCCTGCAGACGGAGGTAGAAATCCGGCGTCTTGGCCAGCAGATACCGATTCTCCTTCGGCTTGGCCAGCACCACCTCGTAACCGGCATCGCGGTCGCGGATAAATCTCCGGTAGACCCAGTCGTAACCGTTGGGGGTCCAGACGCCGAAGCCGCACAGGCGCGTTGCCTTGGGGTCGCGCAGGCGCCCTTCCAGCCGCTGCCACGCTTCTTCCTGCGTGTAAGTCAGCTCGTCCACCCCGAACCAGGCCAGGTTCGTGCCGCGCAGGCGCTCGAATTCCTCCACCGGCCGGAACAGGATCCGGGACCGCGAATCCAGCATGCGGATGGTGTTTTCCGCCTTGTTCTGCTCGTACGGGATCCGGTTGGCATCCAGAATTTCAAAGAGCGTAGCCTGCGTCACGTCGCGCAGCATCGGATAAGTGGGCGCTCCCAACAACCCCACCCGCCCGGGATTGAGGTAACTGAGCCGGATGGCCTCCTGGCAGAGCGCCTGGCTCTTCCCGCTGCCGATCGGCCCCGAGAAACCTTTGAAGCGGCAGGCCAGGTCGTGGAAGCGCCGCTGGGAAGGAAGCGGCTTATAGATTATTGATCGTTCGATTTGTCTGCCGTTTCCACCCATGACACTTTGATCTCCCTGATGTCCTCTTCCGCCAGTTCCTGCCGCAACTGGAGGAGCTTCACATACTCCGCGAGGCTGAGCTTGAAATTCGGCTCCTTCATTCGGTCCTCGAATTGTTGCAATGCGGTCTCGATCGCTTCCTTGGTTGCCATTTCCCGTTCCCCTAAAAAAGCAAACGGCCTCGCGGGAGGGCAGGCACGGCGCGAACCGGCCTGCCCCGCTGTCGCGAAGCCACTTGCTTCTCTGCTGAAGAAACTAGCACCGGGGATGTTTGTGAACACGGCAAGATACTTGTAAGTACATGGAAACAGGCCTGAAATTCTTTTTGAAATCGGGGCAACGGCCGCCGGCGGCGACTCGCTACAATCGAATCGATGGCAAAAACCAATGCCGTCCGGCTGCTGGAACGCGCGGGCATTCGCTACGAATTGCGCGAATACCAGGTGGATGAGTCGGACCTGAGCGCGCCGCACGTTGCCGCGGCGGTCGGCTTGCCGCCCGAACAGGTTTTCAAGACCCTGGTGGTGCGCGGCGACCGCACCGGCGTGCTGCTGGCCTCGATCCCGGGAAACACGGAATTGGATTTGAAGGCGCTGGCCGCGGCCAGTGGGAACAAGCGGGTGGAGTTAGTGGCGCTGAAGGAAGTGCTGGGTCTTACCGGCTACGTCCGCGGCGGCGTGTCGCCGCTGGGCGCTAAGAAAGCGTACCCGCTGTATGTGGACGAGACCGCCGAACTCTGGGACGCGATCGCGGTGAGCGCCGGCGTGCGCGGAGTGCAGATGCTGCTCGCCCCGGCCGATCTGTTGAGGGTGACCGGCGCGGTTCCGTGCGCCATCGCGGCTTAGCCCCGCGTCCCGGGCTGCAGCATATCCGGCCGCAGCCGCGCCGTCTTCTCCAGCGCCGCCCGCTGCCGGAACTTGCGGATCTCCGCGTGGTTCCCGTTCAACAGCACTTCCGGCGCTTTCCAGCCGCGAAAATCGGCCGGGCGCGTCCAGTGCGGGCAATCGAGCATGCCCTCGCCGTGCCCGCTTTCCTGAAACGACTCGAACGCCGCCGAGCTCTCGTTCCCCAGCACTCCCGGAAGCAGCCGCGCCACCGCATCGATCACCACCGCCGCCGCCAGTTCGCCGCCGCTCAGCACGTAATTGCCGATCGAAATCTCTTCGTCGGCCAGGTGCTCGGCCACCCGCTCGTCCACGCCCTCGTAGCGGCCGCAGATCAGCAGCAGCTCGGCATTCCCGGCTCAGCCGGTTCGCCATCGCCTGGTCGAACAGCCTGCCCTGCGCGGAGAGAAGCAACCTTGCGGCCATCGGGCCCGCCATGCCCGGCGCCTGCATCGCCGGTTTGCGCGGCCGCCGCGGGTGGTCGCGGCCAGATGGATTCCACCGCCTCGAAGATCGGCTCGGGCTTGAGCACCATGCCTTCGCCGCCGCCGAACGGGCGGTCGTCCACCGTCTTGTGGCGGTCGTGCGTCCAGTCGCGCAGATTGTGGATGCGGATTTCGAGCAGTCCGGCGTCCCGCGCGCGCGTCACCACGCCGTGCGCGAACGGTCCCGCGAAAAACTCGGGGAAGATGGTCAGGACGTGAAAATTCACGGCCGGTTCAATTCCTTCAGACCCGTCCGGCAATTCCACTTCGATGCGCCGGGCCGCCGGGTCGATCGCCACGCAGATCGCCCGGGCGAAAGGAATCAGCAGATTGCCCACCGCCAGCAGCCCGCTTCCGCCGCCATCCTGCCACTCGGAAACGCGCCCCAGGCTTTGCCCCGTGCCCCGCTCCACCACTTCGCAGCCGACCAGGTCGGACTGGAAGAACTCGCCCGGCTCGAGCGGCGCGCGCTCGGTGAAGGGTACGCGCACTTCCGCTCCGCTCCATATGCTCGGCATCGGAAATGGAATCGATACCGCGAAATTTGAAGATCGAGCGTGCTGTCGTGGAACCAGGCGGCTTCCACCTCGCGCTTTTCACCGGGGTCCTGGCCGCGCCAACAGGTATACTTCGCGGGCAGTCTGGTAGCGCTCCGGCTTGCTGCTGAGCGCCAGCGCCGTGAGTTCGCCGCGATTGCCCCGCGTCCTGCCCAGCAGGGCAATCGTGACCCAGGCTTCGCTCACTCCAGGATTTCCAGCGTGAAGCGGCGGTTCAGCTTCATTCCGGCGGCTCCCAGAATGGTGCGGATGGAGCGCGCCGTGCGGCCCTGTTTGCCGATCACCTTGCCCAGATCGCTGGGGGCCACCTTCAACTCCAGCACGGTGACCTGCTCTCCCTGCACTTCGCGCACGCGAGACCTCCTCCGGGATGTCAACCAGAGCTTTCGCAATGTCTTCGATCAACTGTTTCATCACCCGGCCTCCCTCAAGCACATGGTACCCGATGACGACCGCAGCAGGGCCGACTCCCACGGCATTCACAAAGGCCGTAGCCGTTCTCTTCCTTACAGTTACGATCGATCATTCGCCACCGGCTGGGCGACTACGGCGGGGTTCTTTTCCACCAGCCGCTTGACGGTGTCGGACAGCTGCGCGCCGCTTTTCTGTCCAATACTCGATGCGCTCGTGCTTCAGGTCCACCATGCTCGGGATGGGTCAGCGGATTGTAGTGGCCCACCACTTCCAGGCTGCGGCCGTTGCGGGCCCGCTCCTTCTCGATCACCACCACGCGGTAAAACGGCTTCTTTTTGGCGCCAAACCGCGCCAGACGAATCATCAGCATTTGAACTCCAGTTTTAATTGCGGTCCTGGCGCCGCGGCGACGTGTACACGTCCCGGCCCGCGGCCCCTCTACAGCCCCGGCATATCCGCCGAACGGGAACCCGGCCGGCAATTTCATTCTTGCCCAGCTTTCTTCCCAGCAGCCCGCCGGAAAACGATCTTCATCATCTTCCGCGCCTGCGCATACTGCTTCAGCAGCTGGTTGACTTCCTGCACCGACGTGCCGCTGCCCTTGGCGATGCGCCGCCGCCGGCTGCCGTTGATGATCATGTGGTTGGCGCGCTCGCTGCGGCGTCATCGAATCGATGATCGCCACCACGTGATTGATCTCTTTCTCGTCCACCTTGACGTCCTTCAGTTCCTTCAGCATGCCCACCTTGGGCATCATGTCCGAGCAGCGATTCGAGCGGCCCCAGCTTGCGGATCTGCCGCAACTGGTCGCGGAAATCCTCCAGCGTGAAGTCGTTCTCGATGAGCTTGCGCTGCATCTCGACGGCTTTCTTCTTGTCGATCGCCTCGCCCGCCTTCTCGATGAACGAGAGGATGTCGCCCATCCCCAGAATGCGGTTGGCCGCGCGGTCCGGATGGAACGGCTCGAGCGCGTCGAACTTTTCGCCCGACGCCGACGAACTTCAGCGGCTGCCCGGTGACGATGCCGGATGGAAAGCGCCGCGCCGCCGCGGGCATCGCCATCCATCTTGGTGAGGATGACGCCCGTGATGCCCAGCCGCTTGTGGAATTCGTCGGCCGATTTCACCGCGTCCTGCCCGGTCATGGCGTCGGCCACGAACAGGATCTCCACCGGGTTGAGCTGCTCCTTCAGCTGCTGCAGCTCGGCCATCAGCTGGTCGTCGATGTGCAGCCGGCCGGCGGTATCCACCAGCAGCACGTCGCGGCCGGTGTTGGCGCTCTCGCGGCGCGCCGATCCGCGCCAGTTCGAGCGGCTGCGTCTCCTCCGGCGCGCCTTCGTAGATCGGCTGCCCGATCTCCCGCGCGATCACCTTCAACTGCTCCCGCGCCGCCGGCCGGTAAACGTCCACCGAAACCAGCATGCGGCCGGTGCCCGTTCTTGCGACAGCCAGCGCGCCAGCTTGCCGGTGGAGGTGGTCTTGCCCGAGCCCTGCAGCCCCACGATCAGGAAAACGCTGGGCGGCTCGTTGGCGAAGCGCAGCTTGCGATTCGTGGCTGCCCAGGATCTTGATCAGCTCCTCGTGGACGATCTTGATGACCTGCTGGGAAGGCGAAAGCGCGGTCAGCACTTCCTCGCCCATGGCCTTCACCTTGATGTTCTCGATGAGCTGTTTGACAACCCGGAAATTGACGTCGGCCTCGAGCAGCGCCAGGCGGATTTCGCGCAGCGCGCCCTCCATGTTTTCGGCCGAGAGCTTGCCTTCGCCGCGCAGGTTTTTGAAAACCCGCTGCAGTTTTTCCGATAGGTTGTCGAACATAATAAGACAGTATTCGGGAATCAGGAGCCGCGGAGCGGAAGGCGGAAGCTTCCGATTTCCGGCTCCCGACTTCCCCTATCAGCTTACCGCAGACCGCTGTCCCGGACGTTATGATTGCGGCGGCGGCGCGATGCGGACGCTGCTGGCCGCCATCTTCCCGGTGCGGTCCATGCCCAGTTCGTACAGCACGCGCGTGCCCGGCCGCAGATCCGTGGCCAGACCTTCTACCAGCCGCGAGACATGGAAGAAAATATCCCTGCCGCCGTCGTCCGGCCGCAGGAAACCGAAGCCCTTGGCTTCGAAATACGTGACCACCGATCCGGCCTGTTCCCCGGAAGGCGCTTCTCCGCCTTCGCCGCCTTCCGACGCCGCTTGCGAAGGGCGGGTGCTCTTGTCCCCGACCCCTTGCTTGATCAGGGCCAGATCCGCTTCCGTCAGGTCCGACGGAGGCTGCGTTTCGCTGGGAATCTTGAGGTCCGGGTTGCGCTTCCGGGCCTCTTCAAACAACCTTTTTTGGCGTGCGTTCAACGAATGTTCCTCAGAATTGGCCCGCTATGCCGTGGCGGGCGCGCTCTTCTTGCGACGGGCACCCTTCTTTTCAACCGGGCGCTGCCGGTCGCTCTTTTTCAAACTGCCCATCACCATGCCGGTGACGAACTTCTTCTCGCCGTGATCGTCAAATTTGATCACGATTCGTTCTTCGCTGCTGGACATTACAGTCCCCAAACCGAACTTCAGGTGTTCGACCTGGGCGCCCTGTGAATAATTGTTGGAAGCCATAGATTTCCTAAGAGTTACTCCTCAAACTGGTGGGTGGGATTGCAGGGTACAAAGACGGCGTGTTGGAGTGAAGGGACAAAAGTACCACAAACGATCGTAATTCATTGTAGCAAACTACGGGCCAGACTGTCTATCGCGGGCCATTGTAGAGCGGGCGGTTGCGCCTGCCTGCCAATCCCGCAGGGCGTGCCCGCCTAGCCGCTCACCCGAGCGGTCACCACCGACATCGCCGGAAGCGCCAGCCGCACGCGCCCGCCTTCCACCGTCACCTCGTGCGTCTTGGGCGTGATCCGTTCCGGACCGTCGAAGCCGTTGGCGGCGTTCAGGTCGGCGTCGTGCAGAATCTGCGCCCGGCCGCCGCGACCTGTGATTCCCCGCACCTCGCAATCCACTTCCATATCCAGATCGTGCCGCGGATTCACGAAAGAAATCACCAGCTCGCCGTCCCGCCGCGATGCCGAAACGGACAAATCCGGCGGCGGCGATGCCGGCGCCACCCGGCCCGCGGGCGGCGCGGCCGGGTCCGGCAGCCGGTTGCCATCCGCTTCCACCGGCACCGCCATCTTCCCGCGATGCGCCTGGAACAGTTGGAAGGCGTAGTAGCTGGTGGTGCGCACGCACTTCTGGCTCTCCGGCCCTTCCGTCAGCAGCACCGATTGCAGCACGTTGACCATCTGCGCGATGTTGCACATGTACAGCTTGTCCGCCTGCCGGTTGAACAGGTTCAACCCCAGCGCCGCCGCCACCGCGCTGCGCATGGTGGATTGCTGCCACAGCCGGCCGTACTTCTGCTCATCCGACGCCGGAATCCGGTCCCACACGCCCCACTCGTCCAGAATCAGGCCGATCTTCCGCGCCGGATCGTAGGTATCGAGCAGCTCCCGCTGCTGGACGATGGACTGCTCCACCCGCGGGAACAGGTTCAGCTGCGCGTACATGGCCTCCGGCGTGAACTGCTCCGAGGCCAGCGCGCCGTTCTCGTAATAATGCATGGAGTAGCCGTCCGGCATGGGCCGCCCGCCCGCCAGCGTGTCCATGAAGCCGCGCGTCCAGTGCCGGTCGTTGCCGTTCGGCCCGCAGCCCACCAGGTACAGACGGGTGCCGCCGAACGTGCGCGCAAAAGAGGCGAAGCGCCGGAACTCGTCCGCCGCCTGCTCCGGCCGCATGTTGCCGCCGCAGCCCCACAGCTCGTTGCCCACGCCCCAATAGCGCACGCCGAAGGGCTCGGCCGATCCGTTGGCCGCGCGCTCGTCCGCCAGCGCGCTGCCCGCCGGGTAATTGCAATATTCGATCCAGTCCCGCATCTCGCGCGGCGAGCCCGTGCCCACGTTGGCGGCGAAATACGGCTCCGCCCCGATCAGCCGGCAAAACGCGACGAATTCGTGCGTGCCGAAGCCGTTATCTTCGGTGTAGTTGCCCCAATGAATGTTCACGCGCTTGGGCCGCCGCGGCCCGATGCCTTCCCGCCAGTGGTAATCGTCCGCGTAGCAGCCGCCCGGCCAGCGCAGCACCGGCACCCCGAGCGCCTTCAGGTAGTCCACCGCCGCCGTCCGAAACCCGTTTACGTTGGGCACCGGCGAATTCCGCCCCACCCAGATGCCGCCGTAAACGCACGACCCCAGGTGCTCGGCGAAATGCGAATGAAACTCGGGGCGCACCACCCCGATCTCCCGGTCCGCGTGAATCAAAACTTTGCGCGCGGAGGAGGCGGCTCCCACTACCCCGCGCGGCAGCAAAGCCGCCAGCGAGGCGGCGGCGCCGGCGCGGGCAAACCCGCGGCGCGTCATCTGTCGGGCCTGGTCGTTCGACATGCCACCCATCATATCTCCATGCGCTCGCCCCCGATGTATACCGCCCGCGCCGTTTCGCGCCCGAAGAAATACGCGATATCGCGGTAATCCGCCACATCGTGGATCGCGAAATCGGCGCGCTTCCCCGGCTCCAGCGATCCGATCTCGCCGCCCCGCCCCAGGCTGTACGCGGCGTTGATGGTGGCCGCCGTAATCGCTTCCGCCGGCGTCATTTTCAGATGCGTCGAAGCCAGCGAGAGCGCCATCGGCATGGAAGCCGTGGGCGAGGAGCCGGGGTTGAAGTCGGTGGCCAGCACCACCGCCATCCCCAGCTCGATCATGCGCCGCGCCGCCGGATAGCGCGTCAATCCCAGCGCGTACACCGACCCCGGCAGCAGCACCGGCTGCACTCCCGCCGCCCGCAGCGCCAGCAAACCCGCGTCCGTGGCCGCTTCCAGGTGATCGGCCGTGGCCGCGCCCATTTCCGCCGCCACCACCGACCCGTAATCCGCCGTGAACTGATCCGCATGCACGCGCAACCCCAGCCCGCAGGCCTTCGCCGCCCGCAGCACCGCCCGCGCCTCGTCCCGCGGAAACACGTCCGGCTCGCAAAACACGTCGCAGTATTCCGCCAGCCGCTCCGCCGCCACGCGCGGCAGCATCTCGTGGATCACCAGCTCCGCATACTCACCCGGCCGCCCGCGAAATTCATCCGGCACCTCGTGCGCGCCCAGGAACGTCGGCACATACCGCAGGCTGCCTTCGCCATCGAGTTGCCGGACGGCGCGCAGCATCTTCAGCTCCGCCTCGGCCGTCAGCCCGTAGCCCGATTTCGCCTCAATGGTCGTCGTCCCGCCGCGCAGAAACCACGTGCGGTAGCGCCGCGCCGCCGCGACCAGCTCGTCTTCGCTGGCCTCGCGCGTGCGCCGCACCGTGGAGCGTATCCCGCCGCCGCGCGCCGCGATCTCCGCGTATGTCGCGCCTTCCGCCCGCAGCTCGTATTCATCGGCGCGGTTGCCCGCAAACACCGGGTGCGTGTGCGCGTCCACGAACCCCGGCAGCACCACGCCCCCGCCCGCATCCACAATCTCCGTTTGCCTGGAAATCAGCCGCTCGATTTCCGCGCGCGTGCCGATGGCCTGGATGCGGCCGCCGCGCACCAGCAGCGCGCCATCGCGGATGATGCCGATTTCTCTCATCTCCGCACCGGCCCGGGGCCGCGCCGGTCCCGCCAGCGTCAGCAACTGGCGGCAGTTCCAAACAGAGAATTCATGCATGGAATGCAAAACATTTCGGGCCGCCGGGAAACGCCGAAAGTGCGTGCGCTCGCCTCCGGGCGGCAGTTGTGAGCGAATCCACTCGCGTCCGCCCGCCTCGCGTCCCAATTGCCCTGGGACCTCCTATTATGGCAAGCAGGTGAGAGACCCGCCTCGCCGGTCGAGGATCCAGGCTCTTCGACGAAAGGATGCGTACCATGTCGAACCATTTCACCGGGCTCAGTCTCGGCCCGCCCCTGGGCGATCAACGGCTCGATCTTTGCGACCTGTATGCGTTCCAGTCGCCTGCCGACGGGAACAGAACCGTAATCATCCTCAACGCCAATCCCAATGCGGACGCACTCCATCCCGACGCCATCTATCGCCTCAACATCGATCGCGACGGCGATTACCTGACGGACATCGCGTTCAGCTACATTTTCTCGAAACCCGAGAACGGAAACCAGACCGTTGACGTGTTCATGGCGAAGGGCGCGGAGTCGCGCTCGCCCGAAGCGGTGGGGACGAAGATCGTCTCCGGCGCCGAGGTCTCCTTCGGCGCCCGGCCGAACATCATCCGCGCAGGCCCCATTACCTTCTTCGCCGGCAGCCGCAGCGATGCGTTCTTTTTCGACTTCGACGGCATCAAGAACCTGTTCGACACCAGGGGCAAACGGAACTTCACCGAGCCGCACCTCGGAGGCAAGTCTCCCTGGACCGGCGTGGATTCGAATGCCGGAGCCAACGTGTTTTCCACCGTGATCGAACTGCCCACAAGCGAACTCGACCCCCAACCCGAGCTCCACATCTGGGGGCGATGCAGCGTCAGGCGCAACGGCGGATTGGTTCACGTCGATCGCGCCGGCCATCCCAGCGTCAGCAGCTTCTTCAATACCGATGACACCAAGGAAGAATACAACGCCGGCGAACCCGTCAACGACCGCCGCCGGTGGCTCGACCAGTTCGTGCACCTGATGGGGCACACCGGCAATTACACGCGCGAGGAAGCGATTACGGCTATTGACCGGGAGGGCACCCTTCCCGACGTGCTGAGCTTCGATCCGTCCAGGCCCGCGCAGTATCCCAACGGCCGCGTCTTCACGGATGACGTGATCAACTATCGCCTCGCCTTCCTGACGAAGAATGAGTGCCCGCCCACCGGCCTCAAGCCGCACACCGATGTCATGCGGCACTTCCCGTACCTGGGCGTCCCGCATGCGGCAACCAGCGGAGCGCACTGACGGCGCCGGCCCTTCCCGCGAGTGCCGCGGCGCGCTCACTCCATGGGCCGCCGGATCCCGTGCTCCCGCGCGAATCGGACCGCTTCTTCGTAGCCGGCATCGGCGTGCCGCACCACGCCCGTCCCCGGGTCGCTGGTCAGCACGCGCTCCAGCCGCCGGTCCGATTCCTCGCTCCCGTCCGCCACCACCACCATGCCCGCATGCTGCGAATACCCGATCCCCACGCCGCCGCCGTTGTGGATCGAAATCCACGACGCTCCCGCCGCCGTATTGACCAGCGCGTTCAGCAGCGGCCAATCGGCAATCGCGTCGGAGCCGTCGCGCATCGCCTCCGTCTCGCGGTACGGCGATGCCACCGAGCCGGCGTCCAGATGGTCGCGCCCGATCACGATGGGCGCCTTCAATTCTCCCGCGCCGCACCAGCCGGTTGATGGCCAGCCCGAACTCCGCCCGCTCCCCGTACCCCAGCCAGCAGATGCGCGCCGGCAGCCCCTGGAAATGCATCCGCTCCCGCGCCAGCCGCAGCCACCGCGCCAGCGATTCGTCCTTCGGGAACAAGCTCCAGCGCCAGCCGGTCGGTGCGGTAGATGTCTTCGGGATCGCCCGAAAGCGCCACCCAGCGGAACGGCCCGCGCCCTTCGCAAAACAGCGGCCGGATGTACTCCGGCACGAAGCCCGGAATGTCGTACGCGTTTTCCACGCCCGCCTTTTTCGGCCTGCGTGCGGATGTTGTTGCCGTAATCGAACGTCACCGCGCCGCGCTTCTGCAGCGCCAGCATCGCCTCCACGTGCACGCCCATCGCGGCGAATGGCGCGGCGCACATATTCCTCCGGGTCGCGCTCGCGCAGCGGCCCGCGCCTCTTCGAGCGTCATCCCGTTGGGCACATACCCGTTCAGCGGATCGTGCGCGCTGGTCTGGTCCGTGAGCACGTCCGGCACGAAGCCGCGCCGCACCAGCTCCGGCAGCACGTCCGCGCAGTTCCCCACCAGCCCCACCGAAACCGGCTCGCCGCCGCGCCCACGATTTCGAGCGCCTCGTCCAGGTTGCGCGTCATGCGGTCGCAATAGCCGGTTTCGAGCCGCCGCTCGATGCGCTGCGGGTCCACCTCGATCCCCAGGAAACACGCCCCGTTCATGGTGGCCGCCAGCGGCTGCGCGCCGCCCATGCCGCCCATCCCGCCGGAGACCACGATCTTCCCCGCGAGGCCGCCGCCGAAATGCTTGCGCCCCAGCGACGCGAACGTCTCGTACGTCCCCTGCACGATTCCCTGGCTGCCGATGTAGATCCACGAACCCGCGGTCATCTGCCCGTACATCGTCAGCCCGAGCTTTTCGAGGCGCGTAAATTCCTCGAAGTTCGACCAGTGCCCCACCAGGTTGGCGTTGGCGATGAGCACCCGCGGCGCCTCCGCGTGCGTGCGGAAAATCCCCACCGGGCGGCCCGATTGCACCAGCAGCGTCTCGTCGTTTTCGAGCGATTCGAGCGCCCGCACGATGGCGTGGAACGACGGCCAGTCCCGCGCCGCCTTCCCCGCGCCGCCGTACACGATCAACTGGTCCGGATTTTCCGCGACCTCCGGATCCAGATTGTTGTGCAGCATCCGCAAGGCGGCTTCCTGGTGCCACCCCTTGCAGCTCATCTTGGTCCCGCGCGGCGCGCGGATAGCGGTGCTCGTGAGACTCATTTGGCCTCCCAAGCCGATGATAGCGCCGGTGCGCGTCGTCAGTGCGCCCCGTAGCGCAAGCGTCCAGCTTGCCATGCCGGCGTCCGAGCCGGCATGCCCCGCCAAACCGGCAAAGCCCCCGCCCTACCCCACCTGCATCTGAATCTGAAACGTCATCATGGCCTTCGCCGACCCTCGATACGTGCCGATAACGGTGCGGCCAGCGTCGGGATCCGCCGCCGCCGCCACGGCCACGTGCTCGGTCGATACCGCCAGCCCGCGCGAAGGGTCGTAACCGCGCCAGCCGCCGTTGGGAATGTACACTTCCGCCCACGCGTGCATGTAGGCCATGTTCGCCCAATGCCGCCGCCGATTTCGTAGCCGCTCACGAACCGCGCCGGAACGCCCAGGGCCCGGCACGCCTCCAGAACAGCACCGCCAGGTCGCGGCAGGAGCCTTCCCGCGCCGCCAGCGTTTCCCCGGCCGGGCGCGGCGGACCGTCGTGCCGCAGGACGTACCGGAAGCTCATCCAATAAGGACGCGCTGAGGCGGTCCAGAAACGGCATCAACTGCCGCCCGGCCGCTTCCGCGATCTTCCCCGCGAATTCCCTGCACTTCGCAGCCGCCCGCCAGGTACGGTGCCAGCGCCTGCCGCAAATTATCCGGCAGCCGTCAGCGGCAGCGCCAGTTCGCTGCGCCGACGGCAGCAGAAAATCGAACGGGTTCGCGCGCAGCGTTTCCACTACGAACGAGCTTTCCACCGCCAGTTCCTGCACCTGGCCCGCGAACCACGCCTGCACCACGCTGTTGCCGTCCTGGTCCGAAAACGCCGACTGCCCGGCCGGCGCCGGCGTAATCGAAAGCTGGTGGCTCAGCAGCCGCTGCACGGCGTCAGTCGCGCGGCCGCAGGCGGAACGGTGCGGCTCCAGCGTGACCGGCTGGCTGTAGCGGTAAATGTGGAATGGGTCGCCGCGATCCGCATAAGTTCTTAGAAGGCATTGGCTGCCGATGACCGCCGATGAACGGCAGGCGATAACCTCGGCGGATTGGAACCCGCCATCTGGCCGTTAAGCTGACCCCGTTCATCGTTCGCGGCCCGCATATGTCCTCACCGCGCCACCGCAGTCCGCGTCAGCCGCGCGAACGCCGCTTCCACCCATTCCGAAGGCAGTTCCTGCACGCTGCGCCGCATGCGCTCCTGCCACCAGTTGGAAATCGGCCGCAGGTCGTCCAGCGTAGTAGCGGTGTTCCACCAGCTCGAAACTCCCCTTCGAATAGAGAATCACGTCCATGGGAAAATCCACGTCGGCCGCGCACAGCCGCGTGGCGTCGAACGCCAGCAGCCCCACTTTGAACGCGTACTGCATGGAATCGGAGCGCTGCAGCGAGCGCTCCAGAATCGGCTTGCCGAATCCCGACGCGCCGATGATCTGGTACGGCGTGTCCGGCCCGATCTCCACCCAGTTGCCTTCCGGATACACCAGGAACAGCCGGTGCGCCGGAATCCCCCGCCATCTGCCCGCCGATGAGCGCGAACGAGTTGAACTTCAGCTCCGCCCGCTCGCAGCGCGTCGCCGTCCTCCTCGGCCGCCCGCCGCACCTGCTGCGCGTACAGGTTCACCACCTTGAACAGCCGGTCGCGCGTCTCCGATCTCGCGCGCGAAGGCCTCCTCGAAATACAGCAGGATCTTGTCGCGCAGCGAGCGCAGGCCGGAATTCATCACGAAAAAGGCGAAGCCCGGTCCCTGGTAGCTGGCCGTCTTGCGGGCCACCAGGCACTCGTTGCCCGCCACCACGCGCGTGTCGGCAATGGCCACCAGGCCTTCCTCCACCGTGATTCCCAGGCAGAAGGTCATGAGTCGCAGCTCCCCTTACCGTGCCGCCGCGGCCGCTGCCGGGCCGCTGGGCGAAAAAATCCGCCGAGCAGGCATTCATCAATTGTATTCATTTTCACCTGCAGCGCGTCCAGAAATTCGTGCAGCCCGGCGGCCAGAATGCCGTCCACCTGCGCGTAATTCAGTTCCGAGCGCAGCATGCCCGAGCCGCTGCTCGGAGCGGCAGGAAAATCCGCCCCGCGGCGTGCCCGTGATGGCGTGCAGCGATTGGTCCGCCAGCCTGGATGCAATAGCCGCACGGCGCGCGGAAATTCGCCGTCCAGCAGCAGGAACTCCACGATCCGCTCCGGCGCGATCCGCCCGTACCGCTTGCGGTACATTTCGAATCCGCTCACCGATTTCAGCACCGCCGACCATTGAATGTCGTCGTAGGGCGTGCCCACGTCGCTCACCGAGGGCAGCAGGATGAAATACTTCACGTCCAGAATGCGCGTGGTCTTGTCGGCGCGCTCCAGCTGGCTGCCCAGCCGGATGAAGTGCCACGCCTCGTTGTGGCTCATGGTGGCGTCGGTGATGCCCTGAAACAGGTGGCAGGCCATGCGCACCTCGTGGCAGAACTCCGGCAGCGCCTCCGGCAGCGGCTTGCGGCTCTCGGCTGGTGATCAGCAGGTACAGGCTGTTGATCTGCTCCCACATCTCCGAGGAGATGGTCTCGCGCACCGAGCGGGCGTTTTCGCGCGCCGCCAGCACGCAGGAGTAGATGGAATTGCGGTATTCGCGGGTCGAACGCCAGGAACTGGACCACGTTGGCCTGCGTGGCCTCGCCGTAGCGCTCCCGGAACAGCTGCGCGGTCGCCGGTGGTGTCGACAATGGGCTGCCACTGGTGGCCGAGTACCCGCTGGGCAGGTCGAGCATCAGGTTCTGGTTGACGTCGATGAAGCGCGCCACGTTTTCGGCGCGCTCGATGTAGCGCCCCATCCAGTAGACCGCTTCGGCCACCCGGCTGAGCAGCGGGTTGGATGGCTGGTCATTGCGTCTGCCCCTCGCTGGCTGACGCCTGCCTGCTCCGCCGGCGCGGCGCCAGCACCCAGGTGTCCTTGCTGCCGCCGCCCTGCGACGAGTTCACCACCAGCGAGCCCTTGCGCATGGCCACCCGCGTCAGGCCGCCCGGCAGCACGTAGATCTCCTTGCCGTACAGAACGTACGGCCGCAGATCCACGTGCCGCCCTTCGAAATGGTCGTCCACGATGGTGGGCACGCGCGAAAGCGCCAGCGTCGGCTGGGCGATGTAGTTGCGCGGGTTGGCCTGGATCTTGCCCGCGAACTCCTCGCGCTGCGCCGCGGTGGAGTGCGGCCCCACCAGCATGCCGTAGCCGCCCGATTCGTTGGCCGACTTCACCACCAGCTTGTCCAGATTCTCCAGCACGTAGCGCGCGGTCGCTCGTCGCGCCAGCAGAGATAGGTCGGCACGTTCGGCAGAATCGGCTCGGCGCCCTCGTAGTAGCGGATCATGTCCGGCACGTAGGCGTAGATCACTTTGTCGTCGGCCACGCCGTTGCCCGGGCGCGTTGGCCAGCGCCACGCGGCCGGCGCGGTAGGCCGCCATCAGCCCCGGAACGCCCAGCAGCGAATCGGCGCGGAACGCCTCCGGGTCCAGAAAATCGTCGTCGATGCGGCGGTAGATCACGTCCACCCGCTCCAGGCCCTTGGTGGTGCGCATGAAGACGCCGCCGCCGTCCACCACCAGGTCGCGGCCCTCCACCAGTTGAATGCCCATCTGCTGCGCCAGGAAGCTGTGCTCGAAATAGGCGGAGTTGTAGATGCCCGGCGTCAGCAGCACCACCCGCGGGCCGTCGACGCGCCGTGCGGCGCGATGGATTCCAGCATCTCCAGCAGCCTGCTGGGGTACTCGTCCACCGGCCGCACCGGCAGGCCTTCGAAGACCGCCGGGAAGATGCGCTTCAGCACCTCGCGGTTTTCCAGCACGTAGGAAACGCCCGGAGGGCACGCGCAGGTTGTCCTCCAGCACGTAATACTGGCCGTCGCGGTCGCGCACCAGGTCGGTGCCGGTGATGTGGCACCAGACCCGCCACGGCGGATTCAGCCCGTGGCATTGCTGGCGGTAGGACGCCGCCGAGAGCGATCACCTCGCGCGGAATGACGCCGTCCTTAGGATCTTCTGGTCGTGGTAGATGTCGTCGATGAACTCGTTGAGCGCGTGGATGCGCTGCTTGAGGCCGCGCTCGATGCGGTCCCATTCGTCGGCCGGAACGATGCGCGGAATCAGGTCGAAGGGGAAAATCCGCTCCGTGCCCGCCGAGTCGCCGTAGACGTTGAAGGTGATGCCCATCTGCAGCAGCAGCCGCTCGGCGGCGTGCTTGTAGCGCAGCAGCTGGCCGTCCGACAGCGACTCGACGGTTTCCAGCAGCAGCCGCGCGTGCGCCCGCGCCTCGCCGCCGGCTTCGAACATCTCGTCGTAAAAGCCTTCCGTTCCGTACGAAGAGAATCGCATGCCGCCATTGTCTATCCTCCTCTCCCACCAGGGAGTGGAAGACGAAAGATTTAATCGCGCCGATTGGGATTTCTGATCCAAAGCCGCCGCTCGCGTCCGTGATGCAATGAGTGCATGAATATCCAACAGTTCTTGGAGGGCATGGCCGATCGCGTGGCGGGCAGGGCTTCGGTGAAAATGGTCTACGGCGATCCCGTCACCTCCGGCGATCGGACCGTCATCCCGGTGGCCGCGGTGCGCTATGCATTCGGAGGCGGTGGCGGTGGGCCCAAGGGCGATACGGAGGCGCAGAACGGCGGCGGTGGCGGACGCGTCGCGCTCTGCCCCTGTGGCGCCCTCGAAATCACTCCCCAGGATTCGCGCTTCATCGAATTCCGCGACCCGCAAAAGACCGCCGCCGCTCTCGCCCTCGGCTTCGTTCTGGGCGCGGCTGTGGCCGTGTTGGCCGGCGCCATCCCACGCGACTGAAATTCACTCCCGGGAAAGGGTCAAACAACCCATGTAAGTGGGCCGCTAATTGCTAAGTGAACCGGAGGAGAACCATTCGTATGCCGAGAGGTGCAAGTCCGAAGCGCGAAAAAGAGTACGAGGAACTGAAGAGCAGATTTCAAAAGTCCGGCCGCTACGGAAGCCGCTCCAAGGAAGTGGCCGCGCGCATCGTCAACAAGCAGCGCGCGCAGTACGGCGAAACCAAGGGCGAGAAGGCAAAGGATCGCGCCGGCAAATCCCCCGATCGCGTACTGCCCATCCGCAATTACCAGCACATGACCATTCCGCAGGTAAAAACTAAACTGCGGACGCTCGGCCGCGGCGATCTGCGGCAGATCGAAAGCTACGAAAAGAAACACAAAAACCGCAAGGGCGTTCTCGACGCCATTGAAGGCCGTCGCAAGGCCGCCTAAACCAGACGTGGGGCAGACCATCGTTTTTTGTGGTCTGCCAACCCGGCCCCTGTCTTACGGCACCAGCATCACCGGCGCTTGCCAGAACGCCGCCTTTTGCGTCGCCGGGTCCAGCACCGTCACCTGGCAGCGTACCGGCCGGGCGGCAGTTTCGACAGCTCCAGGCTGAAGCGCAGCGGCACGGTCTTGAGCCGGTTGTTCATGCCCTCGGTCACCGGCAGCGGCGGCGGTTTCGAACGCCTTGGTCTGGCCGCGATAAAACGTCACGAACGCCACCAGCGGCTGCACCGCGGCCGCCGCCGGCTCGTAAGCCTGCAGATAGACGTACATGTCGCGGCTCCGGCTGAACACCCGCGTCACGCTGGGAATCAGCTTCTGCCCTTCCTGCACCAGCGGGTTGGCGATCTGCGTCCTTGTCTTTCCCCGCCGTGTACAGCGCGTCGCGCAGGTCCACGCGCTGGCTGCTCAGGACCACCGAGCTGATGGGAATCCGCTTGTCTTCCTTATTCAGGTTCGGGATCGCAAATTTACCCATGTAAGTGCCGATGCGGCCGGTCTCATCGTCGCGCGCCAGCACCTTGATGTTGTAAGTGCCGGGCAGGAGCGTGTAACCGGTGTCGTATTCGATCGGCCGCTTCGCCAGCTGCGCCGCCGTCTCTCCGCTCAGCTTGATGTCCACCTTGTCGCGCAGGTTCTGGCACCGTGGTGCCGTACTCGTCCTTGATTTCGCCGATGAAATCGATCAGCGTCCGCTCCGCGCCGCCCCGCCGCGCCAGCGCCAGCTCGCTGCCCGGAATCTTCATCACCACCGGCACGTAATACTCGGCGCGGTTCAACTGGAAGTAATTCACCTCCATCGGCGATGGTCAGATCGGTGATCGGGTCGCCCAGCATCAGGGCGTCTTCGAGCTGCCGCTCTTTGTCCGCGGTGGTGAACTTATCGAACGTCTTACCCGCGAAGTAACCCTGCCGGTAATCCAGCTTGGCCGATATCTCTTTCAGCGTGATCTTGATGCGCCGGAACTTACCGTCCAGGTTGGCATTGCGTGGTGTAGTAGCCGAGCACATAGTAATCGGAGATCGCCTTCTCCGCCTGCACGATGCCCATGGCGAGGTCGTTGTTGTCGAGCAGCGCCTTGCCGCCGGTATCCGCGGCCAGCGCGTACATGTGTGTCCTGCGAGCTGCTGGAAGCCGCCCATCATCGCGCCCGCCGAGCCGCCCGTGTACATGGCCGCGCCGCCCGGCGAACCGTGCGTGGCGTCGCCCAGCGGCGCCATGCGCCACCAGCCCGCGCGCGTCGACCGGAAACAGCGCCACGTTGGCGCGGATGGCCGCATTGTTCCGTGGCCCGCAATCTGCGCCTGGTTGTCCACGCCGTTCAGCGTCACGCCGCTGGCGAAGTAGACCAGCGCCTTCTTCTCGTTCAGCGTGCCCAGCATCTTCACCGCGGTCTGCAGCGCCGCCAGTTGCCGGTCGGTGTTGAAGAGGTTGAATTCGCTATCGTCCTGGCCGAATGCGGCGCCCGTGTCGGCCGAGCTGTCGTCGTCGGCATTTTCGTCGAACCCCTGCCCTTCGCCCGACCACCATCTGCGCGATGTACCGCCGAGCAGTTGCTCGCGGCTCGTCGGTGAAATCCTGCAGCACCCGCACCGCCGCCGCCGTCGTACTTCATGATCGCCATCAGGTCGGCTTTGGTCATCTGCTTCTCGTATGAACTTTCTGCGCCGCCGCCAGGGCCCGCAGTTGGTCCGGCACCGGCATGGCCGTCATGTCGAAATACAGCGCCAGCAGCCGCCGGTCGCGGTAGCGGATATCGCCCGGAGCCTCCGGCGCAATCTCCATCTGCGTTACCGGCGCGGGCGCCGATCCGGCGCAGCCGCCTTGATTTCCGGCGCCAGCCGCCGCCGCGGGCGTGTCGTCCAGCTTCTGGTATTCGCAGAACGTGATCGTTCTGCGGCGCGCCGTTCTCGGTCACCACGAAGTCCTTGGCCGTCAGCCCCGCCACCGGGTTGCCGTTCTTGTCCTTCACCGAGACCACTTCCACCACCAGTTGCGACGACGCCGTGAACTTCGCCACCGGCGCCTGCTGCTGGCCGAAAGCGGCATAACCCACCGCAAACACGATGAACCCCGTAGCGCAAGCTTTCAGCTTGCCATGCCGGCTTCCAAGCCGGCATACCCCGGTCTTCGCGCATTCGCCCGCCTTAATACTCGTCCGCAGTCCTCTCATCTCAGAACCTCAACCGCAGCGTCGTCTGCACCGACGCGCATCGCATTCGCCGACATCGGCAAGCCGAATTGCGAGCTGGTAATCGTCGTGTTCCAGCTCGGGTAGGTGACATGGTTCAGGGCGTTGGTGGCATCGAAGCGCAGGTCGATGCTGCGCCGGTCCCCCAATCGAAACGTGCGCCCCAGCGACCCGTTCAGCGAAAACTGCGCCGGCCCCGTGATGATGTCGCGGCCCGCATTGCCCCACTCTCCCGCCGCCGGCGCCGTGAACGCCGCGGGGTTCAGGAACCGCCCCGCCGGAGCCGCATAGAGCGACGCTCCCGTGTAATCCGGCCGGATGCTCCCGGTCGAGCCCGTCCCCGCCACCGCCGCGAAATACACCGGCGTCAGCGGCATTCCCGTGCCCGCGTTGATCGAGGTCACGAACGTCCATTCCTTCAGCACCGCGCCCCTCCATCCGCCCATCAGCGCCCCGCCGCCCAGCCCCTGCCCGGTGCTGTACTGCGCCTGCACCGCCAGCACATGCCGCTGGTCGAAGCTCGAAAGCCCGCGCTCCGCCGTCAGGTCCAGCCAGTTCTGCGCCACCACTGTCGGCATCGGCCCGGTGGTCGAAGCCCCGGGCGCTGCCACCAGGCGCCCGCCCGCGGCGGCGTCGTCGATGGATTTCGAATACGTGTAGTTGCACGCTCGCCGCCAGCCCCGCCCGCAGCCTCCGCCGCATCTGCAGTTGCCCCGATTGCCGCGTCGAATTCCCGCTCGAAGTCTCATACGTGAACCCGGTCGGGCACAGCGGGCACGGGTTCACCGCGCCCGTCGGGTACGTGTTAGGAAGAAAGAGTTGCCGCGCGCCGTGCCCTTGATACCCAGATAGGTAGCCGTCATCACCAGCGACCCCGGCATGTCGCGCTGCAGGGAAAGCTGCCAGTTCTGCGAATATCCCGGCCGGAAGTGCGGATCGATGCCGAACGTGTCCGGCGTGTTGGTGGCCGCCGCCCCGAACGCCGTGGCCATGTTCGAGCCCCGCGCCCTGCATGCTCAGGCTGCGCGAAAGCGGCGCCTGCTGCGCCATCTGCGCGGCAATCGATTGGTACACCGACGTGTCGTAATAAATGCCATACCCGCCGCGCACCACCAGCGACGAAGCCAGAAACGGGTGCCACGCGAACCCGATCCGCGGCTGGAACTCGCGCTTGTAAGGGTCGATGAGCGAATCCGGATAGCGCGCCCCCGTCAGCGGTCCGGTCCCGTTCGCCGCCACCACCGGCGCCACGTCCGCGAATCCCGGAGTCACGTCCAGGTTCACCAGCCGCCCGTACTTTTCCGTGATGGGCTGGCCGTATTCCCATCGCATCCCCGCGTTCAGCGTGAAGCCCGGGCTCAGCCGCCAGTCGTCGGTGAAATACGCGTCCCACATGGCCGTGCGGAAATATTTGTCCGCGTTCCCGAAGGCGAGCGCCACCGTGTCCGGCAGTCCCAGCAGGAAATCGGCGAAATCCGATCCCGTGGCCGCCCCCGTAAAGGCGAAAGCGCCGCGCGGGTCCTGCTGCCCCAGTGAATTGAACTGCTGGCGCCGCGCGTCCATTCCGAAATGAATGTTGTGCGGCGAGCGGCTCCAGAACAGGTCCGCCGATCCGCCCGTCGACTGGTTGCGCGTCAGCGACTCGTTGGCATCGCTCAGCGCCTGAATGCCGCTGGCGAACGTCAGTCCGGGCGGTCCCCAATCCGCCGCGTCCTGCAGATTGCCGGCGATGCCGGCGGTACCCGAGATATTCTCCCGGTTGGCGAAAAACGGCGTGCTGCGCAGCGTCATCCGGCTGTATTGCGCTCCCAGCGTCAGAAACGCGTGCTGGTTGAAGCGGTGCAGCCAGTTGATGTTGCTCATCATCCCCAGTTGCCGGCTGGTGTCCTGGAAATTGAAAATCGATGGGTTTGCGCCGCGGATGCTCTGGAACGCGAACATGCCGTTGAGCTGGTTCATCCGCCCCACCGTCTTGTTCACCCGCGTCTGCATCGCATCGGAATGGCTGATCGCCACCAGCGGCACCTGGTAGTTATAAAGCGCGCTGGTGAAATTCGGCAGCGGGTAAAGCGCCTCGAGCGCCTGCGCCTGCGGACTGATGCGGCTGGCCGGAATCGCCCCGCCCGGGAACGGGTCGCCGGTCAGCGGGTCGAGCGCCGCCACTTCGCCCGCGCGCTCCGCCGCCGTCGGCATCAGCCCGTCCGCAATCGAGGCCGTGCGGTTGCGCGTCCATTGGTAGTTGAGGACGAACATCGGCCGGTTCTGCATCTTGTGCGTGAACGGCAGCGGCCCGCCCAGCGAGAACAGCCCGGTGAAGCGGTCGTAGGCGGGCTTCGGCGTATCCTGCCCCGTAATGGAAAACGAGCGCGCGTCCAGGTTGGAATTGTCGAACGTGATTCCGAGGTTGCCGTTATACAGCGACCGTCCCGCCCTGCGGAAATTTCCGAAGGCCGCCGATTGTGCAAACGGCGACGACGATCCGTTGTTCACGCTGCCGTTGATCAGCAGCCCGTCCGCCGGTTCCGCGTTCATTTCCTGCGGCGCGCTGTCCGCTTCCGCCGCCTTGGCGCCGTCGCCCGCCGCGTTCACGCTGGCGCGCTGGAACCCTCCCTCCGGATTCGCCGGTTCCGCCGCCGCCGCAGCATTCTTCTTCTTCCCATTCCTGGCCGGTGCCGCCGCCGGGGCCGGAGCCGTGCTTGCTTCCGTCTGGGCCGCGACCGTGAGGGAGCGGCCCGGTACCGTAAGGGAATGATTCGCCGCCGGCGCCGACGCCTCTACTTTGGCCAGTTCCGCAGCCGGCAGCAGCTTCATCTCCCAAACGGCCTCCGGTGCGTTCGGCGCCACCGCCACTTCCTGCCGCGACGTCTCGAAGCACTGCATCTCGACCTGGATGTTCCAGTTCCCGTCCGCCAGGTCGCGAAACGCGTACGCGCCATCCAGGTCCGTCACGGCCGTAAACTTCTTATCCCCCTGAGTGGCCGTAACTGTGGCCCCCGGCAGCGCCAGCCCGCCGAATTTCACCACCCCGCGGTGCTCGGATGCCGCCAGCATCGCCACCGCCAGCCACCCCAGCACACACAACCGCACCGCCTTCCTCATCGCCTCGGCTCTCTGCGCATCGTCATAAGGCCTTACGCATCCAGGCCGTTTCCGGTTCGCCCGAATCGCCACCCATCCTCACAGAATAGACGCCGTTCGCCCCGTTTTGTTTAGCCGGTCCCTGCATTTTTCCGCGAGATCTTTACTGTCCAGTACACCACAGGCGCATTGGTCAATTCCCGGACGGCCGTTCGACGTGATCGATCACGAGGATCTCGACGGGACCTCTGGTGGGTTTCAGGCTCAACCCGAGTTGCTCCCGCAACGCGGTGAAGATGGAGGGCTCACTGTCGTCCGCCCGTGCTGGTCCGCTCCGCTCCGGCGGAGCCGGCCGACCCGATCCTTCGTCAGGCACGAACTTGAGCTCAAATGTATACACACCCTTGAGGCCAGTCTCGTCCACAACCTTCCGTTCCAGAGGTCGGGATAGTGCCGACGCGAACATCGGCATCGTGGCCCTGATACCTGTCATCCGCCCGCGGGAGCTTCGCATATCGACGTCCGGATCGTCGTTCCTGGCCCCCTCGAGTCGCGGCCCGCCTTTCGCGACCAGAAGTTCGTAGATCGGCAATGACTTTGTCGCCCGATGAAACCCTAGGTGAAACCGATCCGCCAGGAGCGCCTGGATCATTTCCCGGAACCGCTCCCGGGTGGTCTTTGGATCGGCCGGCTTGGCCTCAACGTCGAATCCCTCGGACTCCACCCAGTACGGCGCGCCTGAGAGTTGAAAAGGCATGATTTCGTAGGCCGCAAGAATAAGCTGCTTCACTGTGGCGTTTGAAGCCGAGAGTCTGGCGCCGGGGCGAAAAGCGAGCTGCCTTTCCTCCACGTCAGGACGCGCCGGTTTGACAGATGCAACCTCGAACTTCGGTCCTGTCTGATCCCCTTGCGCCCGCGCCGCCGGCGCATGCAGGAATCCGACCGCCATCGGCATTGCTAGCGCCAGAGCCGCTGCCGCGCCGATCAGCGCCTTGCCCGCCGCGCTCAACTCCCGCGGCGCCCACTCTCCCATAATCCGCTCGATGCGCCGGCGCAGGTTTCCTCCGCCCACTCCCGCCACGCATGCCAGCGGCGATTCCAGATACAACCGGCACGCCGCCAGAATGCTCTCCGCATACCCCTCCGGGTCGCCGCCCGATTCCAGCACCGCTTCATCGCAAGCCCGCTCCCGTTCCTCCACCAGCCGCGCCCCGATCCACCACACCAGCGGATGAAACCAGAACAGCGCCTCCACCAGCATGTGCGCCGCCGCCCACAAATTGTCGCGCCGCCGCACGTGGCATAGTTCGTGCGCCAGAATCGCCCGTAATTGCGCCGCGGTCAACCGCTCCGCAATCCCCTCCGGCAGCAGCAGTACCGGCCGGAGGATGCCGAACATCCCCGGCTCCATCGCCGCCGGCGAGGTCTGCACCGGAATCCCCAGCCCCATTTCCACCGGCCGTGCCTCCCGCGCCACCGCGCGCAGTCCGCGCCAGCGCATCCACCACCGCGCACTCACGACGAGCGTCCCCGCCGCCCAAACCGCGAACGCAATATCCGGCCACGGATCGGCTCGGACCGGCAGGTTGGGAGATGCAGCCCATTCCATTGGCGCTGCTATCACCTCTACCTGCGCCGCGAGCCGGCGCCCGCAGCCGGCCGCACCGCCGTCCGCGAACCCGCCTGCGATCCCAGCGCCGCCAGAATCGCGAACGGCACCAGAAATTTCAGCGACGCCGCCATCCATACCCAGTGCCGCGTGCGTGCCCGGTTCCCGCGCAGCGCCAGCGTCAACAAAGCCACGGCGGCCGCAAAAGCCGTCGATTGCCACAGGTGGTTGGCGATCATTCCGCATTCTCCTTCTTCGACAAACGTCGCAGCGTCTTCTCCGCTTCGCGCACGTCATCGAGCGTCAGCTTCCCGGTCTCGATCAGGTGGGCCATCACCGGCTGGCTGCGTCCGCCGAACACCCGCAGAACCTCGTCCAGCAGGCGCCTTTCCGCCGCCCGCCGCGAGACCATCGCCTCGAAAATGTGCGCATTGCCGATCTTGCGCACCCGCCGCACCGCCTTCTTGGCTTCCAGCCGGTAGACGGTCGTCTGTATGGTGGTGTACGCCGGCCGGTCCTTTTCCGGAAAGGCTTCCTGGACCTCGCGAATCGCCACCGGTCCCCGGTCCCACAGCGCCTGCATGATCTGAAGTTCGAGCGGTGTGAATTTCGCTTGCGCCACAGCCTACTACTCCTGTTTGAGATCCTACTACAAGCGTGTCAGCCTGGCAAGCCACTTTTCCCAACAAGATGCTGACAGCCCAGGAGCTCTCTGCGTTCTCTGTACCCCAAGCAAGACGCGCGCCCGTTGCCCGTTTACGTTCACCATTCCTGTTGCTCTTCCTCGGCGCCTCGGCGCCTCGGCGGTGAATGGCTTTTCTCCGCGTTTCCTCCGCGTTCTCCGCGCCTCTGCGTCGCAGCCACGGCCTCGCGTCCTGGTTCGCCGCCGCCCGCCCCTTCCGCCCGTGCTACAGTTTCCATGTGACCGGCTTCGAGGGGGTACATGCCGCCGCGGTCACGCCGCGCGGCCCGAAGGGCGACATCGATTTCGGCGCCGCCTTCGAGCTGATCGACTATTTCTCCAAAGCCGGCGTCGACGGCATCGTCCTGTTCGCCTCCGAAGGCGAATACCCGGCCTTCACCGCGCAGGAACGCTGCCGCCTGGTGTATCTGGCCGCCAAGCGCAGCCGCGTTCCCGTCCTGGCCGGGGTGGGCAGCGCCACGCTCGATGCCTCGGTGGAGTTAGCGCGCGAGGCCATCGGCGCCGGCGCGGCTGCCCTGCTGGTGCCGCCGCCGCTGTTCTTCCGCTACGATCAGGACGATATGCGCGCCTTCTACGAGCAGTTCGCCGCCCAAGCCGGCCGCGACGCCCGTTCGCTGCTCTATCACTCTCCTGAGACCGGCACCATCGCGCCCGAGACCGCCGCCGCTCTGCTCGCCGGCGGCCGTTTCGCCGGCATGGTGGATGCGGTCGCGGAAGCCGGAGCGTTTCCGGCAACGTGCTGGCTGGCGATGGGGCGCTGCTCGGCGAAGCGCCCGCCGGCGTGGTTTCCGGCGCCGCCTGCGCGGCTCCGCGTTTGCTCGTCGCGCTCCACCGCGCGCTCCAGGCCGGTACGCCCGGCTCCGCCGAACCACTGCGCGGCGGTCTGCGTTCGCTGCTGGAGTGGGCCGCCGTTTTTCCTCGCCCCGCGCTGTGGAAAGCCTGCCTGGCCATGCACGGCCTCAAGACCGGTCCTCCCACCGCGCCCCTTTCCGCCCGCAAACAGCGCGAGCTGGACAAATTCCGCGAATGGTTCCGCGACCTGGATGGCGGAATTCGGAAAGCTCTCGGCCAATGCGTAGCGTGCTGTCCCGCGTACCGCTTGCCCTGATGCAGAGCCGCGACCGTAAGGGAGCGACTGTCAGCCATTTCGGAGCACAGGACACCAGCGACAGTGGAGCCGCCTTTTCAGGCGGCCATCCCGGCTTTCGAGCCGGGATGCTCTCTCTGGGACACGTATCCCGGCATGGCCGGCGATTAGCCGCTGTGCGGCGTTCGCCCTCGCCCTCTGCCTGCCCGCCCTCGCCCAATTCCAGACCCTCACTTTTCATTCCGAAATCGATCGCTCCCCGCAGCCCTACGCCGTCTATGCTCCGCGCGTGCTGCCGCCCGGCTCCAAGTTCCCGCTCGTAATCAGCCTGCACGCCGAGCACACCACCCCGGCCATCAATCTCCGCCAGGTGCTGGGCCTCGGCCCCGATCCGGTCCCCGCCCTGCGCGATCCGGAAATGATCGTGGCCTGCCCTCTCGCCCGCGGCACCATGGGCTACGAGGGCATCGCCGAACAGGACGTCTACGACGTTCTGGCCGATGCCGAGCGCCGCTTCCCCATCGATCCCGACCGCGTCTACCTCACCGGCATCTCCATGGGCGGCGCCGGCGCCCTCCGCCTCGCCCTCACCCGCCCGGACCTGTGGGCGGCCGTCGCCGTGGTCTGCCCCACGCCCGCACCGGACCTCGAGCCTCTCGCCGGCAACGCGCTCAACCTGCCGGTGCGCATATTCGCGGGCGATCAGGACCCGGTCGCGCCCGTCGCCATCGCCCGCGCCTGGCAGCGCCGCTTCCTCGACCTCGGCGTCTCCGCCGGCTACCTGGAATATCCCGGCGTCGAGCACAATTCCTGGGTTCTCGCCTATCGCCACGGCGCCATCTTCGAATGGTTCGCGCCCTTCCGCCGCACCCGCTCGCCGGAGCGCGTCCGCTTCCGCACCGATTCCTATCGCTAGCGCGCCGCTTATTGGCTGCGCATCGACGGCCTCACCCCCGGCACTCCCGCCACCGTGGATGCCAGACGCTCCGGCAGCGCAAATTTCCGTCGCATCCGCCAACGTCGATGGTTTCACCCTCACCCTCGGCCAACCGGCCCGGCCCGCCGCTCCGCTCCGCATCCTCATCGACGGCGAGACGCTGCGCGCCCGCCCCGCCGAATCGCTTTCCTTTACCAAGGTCGCGGGCCACTGGCATGCCGGCCTCTTCTCCCCTTCCGGCAAGCGGCCCGGCGCGGAAGGGCCGCTCTCCGCGGCTTTCAACGGCCGGCAGATCTACGTCTACGGAACCGTCGGCGCTTCCGGCCCGCGGGATGTGGCTGCGCGCCGGCAAGTCGCGGAGGAAGCTGCCGCCTGGTCCGCAGCCCGGCGAGCCGCTCACTCTATCCCTGCCGGTCAAGGCCGACACGGAGGTCACCTCGGCCGATCTCGCCGCGGCCGATGCCATCCTCTTCGGCACCGCCGAAACGCAACCGCCTCATCGCGCGCCTAGCGCCGCTTCTGCCCCTCGCTCTCGATCCCGGCGCCGCCGATTACGGCCTGGTGTTCGTCGCGCCCGTCGAGGGCCGCCTGGTGCTGGTCAACTCCGGCCTGCCCTGGTGGAACGGCGATCCGCCGGCGCCCGCCACCCCGTCGTTCCTCCCCGCCCGCTTGCGCCTGCTCCACGCATTCGGCGATTATGTTCTGTTCAAGGGATCGCTGGCCAACGTCGTGGCCGAGGGCCGCTTCGACCGCGACTGGAAGCTGCCCGCCGAGGCGCGCGCCAAACTCGAAGCCAGCGGCACCGTGACCGTGCGCTGATCATGACACCCGAACAATTCCGCCATTATGGCCACCAGGCGATCGATTGGATCGCCGAATATCTCGAACAACTCCGGGCGCCTGCCCGTGCTCCCGCCGGTCGAACCGGGCGAGCTGACCGACGCCCTGCCCCGCCTGCGGTCCCGAGCGCGGCGAGCCGATGGACGCCATCCTCGCCGATTTCGAGCGCCTCATCGTGCCCGCCATGACGCACTGGAACCACCCCGGCTTCCTGGCCTATTTCGCCAACTCCGCCACCGCCCGAAGGCATCCTCGGCGAAATGCTGGCCGCCGCGCTCAACGGCAACGGCATGCTGTGGAAGACCTCGCCCGCGGTCACGGAGCTGGAGCAGGTGGCGCTCGGCTGGCTGCGCCAGTGGAGCGGCCTGCCCGCCGATTGGTTCGGCCTGATCCACGACACCGCTTCGGTCGGCCAGCATGCACGCCATCGCCGCCGCCCGCGAAGCCGCCGACCCCGAATTCGCGCACCCGCGGCGCGCGCCCGGCCTGGTGGTCTACACCTCCGAGCAGGCGCATTCCTCCATCGAGAAGGGCGCCATCGCCGTCGGCATCGGCCAGGAGTACGTGCGCAAAATCCCGGTGGATGGCGAATTCCGCATGCGCCCGGACGCGCTTGCGCCAGGCCATCGAAAGCGACCTGGCGCGCCGGCCTGCGCCCGTGCTGCGTCGCCGCCACCGTCGGCACCACTTCCACCACCAGCGTCGACCCCGTGCCGGCCATCGCCGATATCTGCCGACGAGCACGGCCTCTGGCTGCACGTGGACGCCGCCTACGCCGGCTCCGCCGCCCTGGCGCCCGAATTCGCCTGGGCATTCGAGGGCTGCGAGCGCGCCGATTCCTTCGTCACCAATCCGCACAAGTGGCTGCTCACGCCCATGGATTGCAGCGTCTTTTACACCGGCCGGCCGGAGGTGCTGCGGCGCGCCTTCTCCCTGGTTCCCGAATATCTCCAGACCGCCGGCCATCCGCGCGCCGTCAACCTGATGGATTACGGCGTGCCGCTCGGCCGCCGCTTCCGCGCCCTCAAGCTGTGGTTCGTGATGCGCTCCTATGGCCGCGAGGGCCTGGCCGAAATGCTGCGCGAGCCACGTCCGCATGGCGCAGGAATTCGCCGCCGCCATGGACGCCGACCCGCGCTTCGAGCGCGCCGCCCCCGCCCCGTTCTCGGTGGTGTGTTTCCGCTATCCGAGGCAGCGACGACGACAACCGCCGTCATCCTGGAGCGCGTGAATGCGAGCGGCGAAGTTTTCCTCTCCAGCACCGTGCTGCACGGCCGTTTCATCCTGCACCTGGCCGTCGGCAATTATGCAACGCGCCCGGAACACGTACACCGGGCGTGGGAGCTCCTGAGCCAGGCCAGTTCAGACATGCGTGTCTGAACTTCGAAATCCTGCCCTTTCGTTTCAGTGACTTACAGGGATTGGTTGAGACACGGTGTCTCAACACGCCGGCGCCGTTGAGCAGGATGGAATCCTGCGCCGCGGCTGGGAACCGCCGCCCGGCCGCGGTTCCCGACGCGCAGGGCGGATTTTCAATCCGCCGCAGCTTACCAAGCTGCCCCACTACACCTCGTGCCGCCGCGTGCGCGCCAGCAGTTCCTCCGCCCGCTTCACCGCCTCGGCTTCGGCCTCCTCGCGGCTGGCGCCCGTCGCGCGCGCCAGCGTGGCGCCGGGAGAAACGTTGTCGGCCTTGGCGTGCCACTCGGCTGCCCAGCCGGTAGCTGGCCACATTCACCGGCCAGCCCGCCAGTTCGATCTTCCGCTCCTGGTATTCTTCGGCCTTCATACGCTATCCCCGCGCCGCGCCGGCCGCGCCCCTCTCCACCGGCGCGCCCACCAGGTTCCCCCACTCGGTCCAGGAGCCGTCGTAGTTGGTCACGTTGTCGAAGCCCAGCAGGTACTTCAGCACGAACCAGGTGTGGCTGGAGCGCTCGCCGATGCGGCAGTAGGCGATCACCGGCTTGGACCCGTCGATGCCTTCCGCTCCGATACAGCGCGCGCAGTTCGTCGGCGGATTTGAAGGTGCCGTCGTCGTTGCACGCCTTGCCCCACGGAATATTGCGCGCGCCCGGAATGTGGCCGCCGCGCTGGCAGGTCTCCGGCAATCCCGGAGGCGCCAGAATCTCGCCCGCTGAATTCCTGCGGGCTGCGCACGTCCACCATGCGCCGCCGATCGCCCGCTCGGAAGCCTTCTGCACCTGCGGCAGGAAGGCCCGCAGCGAAAGGTCCGGCGCCTGCGCGCGATAGCTGGGTCCGCTTCACGTGCGGCGCGTCCTTCGTCAGCTCGCGCCCTTCCGCCAGCCACTTCTTGCGGCCGCCGTTCATCAGCCGGACGTCGCCATGGCCGTAAATCTTGGCCTGCCAGAACGCCCATGCGGCGAACCAGTTGTTGTTGTCGCCGTAGATCACGAGCGTCGTCTCCGGCGTCACGCCGGAAGCCGACATCAGCTCCTCGAACTGTTCCTTGGAAAGAATGTCGCGCCGCACGGTGTCGCACAGTTGCGTGTTCCAGGCCCACGCCAGCGCGCCGGGCACGTGGCCCTCGTCATACGCCTTGGTATCGACGTCCACTTCCACCACCCGCACGTTGGGATCGTTCGCATGCTGCGCCACCCATTCGGTGGAAACCAAAGCCTCGGGATGCGCGTAGTCTGCCATGATGGCCCTCCTGTCAGTTCCGGTTGGGATGTTTTCCAATTATATGCGCCCGCCGGGGGCTCCGGCGCCGGGCCGAAGGGCCGTCCTGCCGCGAGTTGATAGGATAAAGACGTGAAGCTTTTCGCTATTCTTTGCTGTTTTTCCGCCGGCCTGCTGCTGGCCCAGCCGGCGGCGGACCCGGCCGCGACCGCGCGGAAGGCGCTCGATTCGCTCCTCGGCGCCCGCTACGCCGAACTGACCCCGGTGTTCACGCCGGATATGCAGAAGGCCTTCCCCGATGCTGAGATGGCCAAGCTGGGCGTGCAGATCAAGTCCTTCGGAGATGTCGGAAAAATTGGCGAGGCCGCCCAACAGCCCGCCGGACCGAACACCATCGTCGTCATCCCCGTCGAATTCGCCAAAGAGACCATCAATTTCCGCTGCATTGTCAACAGCCACGGCCTCATCGCCGGCCTGTTTCTGATTCCCGGCAGCACCCCCTGGCAGCGGCCCGCCTACAGCAATCCTGGATCCTTCCACGAGCGCGCCGTCACCGTCGGCGACGACGAATGGAAGCTTCCCGGCACCCTGACTCTGCCCAACGGCAACGGCCCTTTTGCGGCCATGGTGCTGGTGCAGGGCTCCGGCCCCAGCGATCGCGATGAGTCCATCGGCGCCGTCAAGCCCTTCCGCGACCTGGCCGAGGGCCTCGCCTCCCGCGGCATCGCCGTGCTCCGCTACGAAAAGCGCACCGCCCAATACCGCTCCAGAATGGCGGCCCTTACCGGCATGACCATCGACGAGGAAACCGTTGAACGATGCCGTCCGCGCCGCCGACCTGCTGCGGCACCCAGCATGAAATCGATCCCCGCCGCATCTACGTGCTCGGCCACAGCCTGGGCGGCTACGCCGCGCCGCGCATCGCCGCCGATGACGGCAAACTGGCCGGCCTGATCTTCCTCGCCGCCAACGCCCGCCACATCGAAGACCTCATCGTGGACCAGGTGGAATACCTGCAACTGCCCGCCAAAGACATCGCGGGCATCAAAGAAGAGGCCAAGCGCATCAAGGCGCTGGAGCCGGCCGATACCGACGGACCGCCGCTGCTCGGCATGCCCGTTTCCTACCTGCTCGACCTGAAAGATTACGACCCGGTGGCGACCGCCAGGAAGCTCGCCATCCCCATGCTGTTCCTGCAGGGCGGCCGCGATTACCAGGTGACCATGAAGGATTTCGCGCTTTGGAAAACCGGCCTCGCCGGCCGCAAGGACGTCGCCTTCCAGGATTACGCTTCGCTCAACCACCTCTTCGAGACCGGCGCGGGCCGCAGCACCGAAGCCGAATACCGCAAGCCCGGCCACGTCGCCCCCGAAGTCATCGACGCCATCGCGAAGTGGGTGAAATAGAGCACGGAGAAATCGCGAGGACATTTCCAAGGACTCTTGGACGCAGAGACGCTGAGGCGCAGAGAAAAATCTCTCCTGTTTTCCTCAGCGTCTCTGCGTCTCTGCGTCAAAACTCCGCGCTGCGACACACCGCAACCTACCACTCCACCGTCTTCCCCGGCTCCAGCGTCCACACGTCGGTCTCGAAATCTTTTAGCAATGCGGCAAGCTGCTCCGGCCGGCCGGTGAGCGGCGGAAACGTGCCGAAATGCATGGGCACCACGCGCTTCGCCTGCAGCAGCCGGCAGGCCAGCGCCGCTTCGCGCGGGCTCATGGTGAACAGGTCGCCGATGGGCAGAAACGCCAGCTCCGGCTGGTAGAGCTGCTGGATCAGCTGCATGTCGGTGAACACGTTGGTGTCGCCCGCGAAATAGGCCGCGCGCCCGTCCGGGAACCGCAGCACGTAACCCGCCGCTTCGCCGCCGTAAATAATCTTGCCCTCGTCCAGAATTCCGCAGCTATGCACCGCGTGCGTCATGGTGACGGTCACGTCGCCCAGCTTTTGCGATCCGCCCTTGTTCATCGGCCGCGTGTTTTCGACGCCCTTCGATTCCAGCCACGCGCAGGTCTCGAAGATGCCGCAGACCTCCGGCGCAAACCGCTTCGCCAGCGGCACCGCGTCGTGGATATGGTCGAAATGTCCGTGCGTGATGCAGATGGTGTCCACGCGCGAAATTTCGCGGCCCTTCGGATACGCCGGATTGCCGTCCGTCCACGGGTCCATCAGAATGACTTGGCCGGAAGGAAGTTGAAATTGAAATGTGCCATGTCCAAGCCAGGTGATTTGCATATAGCAGCTATTCTACTGCCTTGCCGCGGCGGTTATTCGTATCGCAGCGCGACCATGGGATCCACGCGCATCGCCCGGCGCGCCGGAATGTAGGACGCCGCCAGCGCCACCAAGATCAACAGGCACGCCACCGTGAGAAACGTCAGCGGGTCATAAGCGCTCACCCCGAATAGCAGCCTGGCCATCAGCCGGGCCAGCGCGAGAGAGGCGGCGATGCCCACCGCAACCCCGATCAGCGCCATCTTCGCGCCGTGGCCCAGGATCAGCCGCAGCACGTCGTTCCGCTCTGCGCCGAGCGCCATGCGAATGCCGATCTCATGCGTGCGCTGCCCGGCCAGGTAAGAAATCACGCCATAGATGCCGACGCACGAGAGAACCAGTGCGAGTCGCGGCGAAGATGCCCAGCAGGATCATCGAAAATCGCCGCGCCGCCAGCGAATTGGAAATGATCTTGTCCATGGTCTCGCGTCTCGTAGACCACGATCGCGCCGTTGATCTTCGTCGAGCGCCCGCCGGATGGCGCCCATCTCGACTTCCGGCGACCCTTGCGTCCGCACCACGAATATCCCGCCGCGGGCCATGAGCGGCATGAACTGGTCGGGAACCTGCGCAATCGACATATAGAACTGCGCCTGGATCGGCGAGTGGGCATCTTCCGCCAGGCCCCATTGCTTGACGTGCCCCGCCACTCCCACAATCTCGGCCACCTGGTTGAGAATCGCGAGGTGCACGCGCTGGCCGATAGGGTTCTGCCCCGGGAAGTACAGCCTGGCGAATTTTTCGTCGATGACGATGACGAACGGGGAATGCTCATTGTCCGCCGGCGTGAGGAATCGCCCGCGCTCCAGCGGAATCCCCATGGCTTTCAAGTAATCCGGCTCGATCGACGTAAAACAGCGAAGTCTTCATCTCCGAATCGGTGGCGGGCTTGGGCTGGCCGTCAATCCAGAACGGCACCTCGGAATCGCCGGACATGGGCATCGCGCCCGCGTTGAGCGAGGCCGCCTCCACTCCGGGAACGGCAGCCACCGTATCCTGGAGCCGGCGCATGGAGGCGCGAATGGCATCAGGCGTCGTACCCGGGGGCGTGGGACAGGAAACCGCGAAAGTGATCACGTGGCGCGGATTGAAGCCCGGATTGACGCTCCAGAGCTTGGCAAGGCTGCGGATCATCAGCCCCGCGCCGACCAGCAACACCAGCGCCATCGCCATTTCGACGACCACGAAAAGCCCTTGCAGCCGGTGCCGCGCGCCGCTCGACCCGCGCCCCCCTTCTTTCAGCGTTGCGTGCAGGTCCCGCGCGGGAGGTTCCCAGCGCCGGCGCCAGTCCGAAGAAGATTCCCGCCAGCACGGACGCGGCCAGGGTAAAGAGCAAAACGCGGGAATCGATATGCACGGACTGCGCGCGCGGCAGGGCCTCTGGCATCAGCCCGATGCCCGCCTGCGTTCCCCAGGCGGCCAGCAGCAGGCCCAAACCACCCCCGGCGCAGGAAAGCACCAGGCTCTCGGTGAGAAGCTGGCGAATCACCCGTCCCTGGCCCGCGCCCAGCGCCGCGCGAATAGCGAATTCGCGCGTGCGCCCGGTGGAGCGCGCCAAAAGCAAGTTCGCCACATTCACGCAGGCAATCAGGAGAACAAATCCCACCGCGGCCAGCAGCACCAGGAGAAATGGCCGGATGTTGCCCACCACGTCCTGTTTGAGCGGAAGGAGCGCGATTCCTTTGCCCTTGTCGGCGTCCGGATATGCCTCGGCAAGACCCTGCGCCACGCTGTCCATATCTGCCTGGGCTTGCTGGAGCGTCACTCCCGGCTTGAGCCGGCCCACCGCGTCCATGCCCATGCCCGTGCGCCGGTCGCGAAAGGTCGGGTCGTTCCATTGGCCGATGGGCACATAAACGTCGCTGGTATGAAAATTGCCGCTTTGATAGCGAAAATCCGCGGGAATCACGCCAACCACGGTGTAGCCCACTGCCGTCGAGCGTCAGCGTCTTCCCCACCGCCTCCGGCGAGGAGCCGAATTTCCGCTTCCAGAATCCGCCGCTGATGAGCGCCACCGGCTGTGCGCCCACCCGGTCCTCCTCGGGACGAAGCAGGCGGCCCGCCACCGGGTTCACGCCGAGCACGGAGAAGAAATTCGCGGAGACCATTTCCGCTTTCACGCGCTCGGGCTCGCCCATGCCCGTCAGGTTGTAATCCTCCTCGCGAAAGGCCGCCAGGGAGGAAAAAGAGCGCTGGTTGCGCACCCAGTCGAGAAAATTGGGATAGGCGATCGAAGAGTGCGAAAACTCTTTGCTGCTGGCATAGACGGCCACCAGGCGGTCCGGCTGCTGGTACGGCAGCGGATTGAGCAGCACGCCATTCACCACGGAAAACAGCGCGCGTATTGGCGCCGATGCCGAGCGCCAGCGTGAGAATCGCTATCGCCGCAAAGCCCGGTGATTTCGCCTACCATGCGGATGCCGAAGCGAATGTCCTGCAGCAAGGTTTCCATTTTGTCTCCAGAGGCGCTTTCCAGATGGAGCCGCGCCGCCTCACAACCTGTTACGCCGTCACCGTTGCCGATGTTCCCCCGAATTCGGAAACAGCCCTCCGAAATTCCCCGGTCTGAATCGCCCGCCGGTGGACGTTTGTGGGCGGGTTCGCGACCCGCGGCGCGTTGACAGCCCGTCCAAGGAGTCCGGTTATGGAACCGCTGGTTTCCTGGACCAAGCCGGCGACATGGCGCGCAATTGCACGGATTTTGCTTATGTAAAGCCACACTCCCGCGCCAGGTGTGAATTCGTACGCAGAATTCCGTGCGTGCGGTCAGTGACAATGACGATTCGACCGAATCGAACGGCTAATCGATCGGATAAAGGAGATTTCTATGGATCGCCGAACGTTTCTAACCGGTGGCGCGGCGGCGGCAGCGGCCATCGGTCATGCCGCCCCGGCGGCCGGTCCCAGCCACACCATCCGGGTTGCCATCGCCGGGCTGCGCGGGCGCGGCCACGACCACATCAACGCCTACATCGACGAGCCCGGCGTCCAGATCGCCGCGCTCTGCGACGTCGACGAGAGCCTTCTGAACACGCGCCTGCGGGAGATCGAATCGCGCGGCCGCCCCCGGCCCGCGGCGTTCGCCGATTTCCGCAAGCTCCTTGAAGACAAGTCGATCGACGCCGTCTCCATCGCCACCCCCAACCATCATCATGCGCTGCAGACCATCTGGGCCTGCCAGGCGGGGAAGGATGTGTACGTGGAAAAGCCCTGCTCGCACACCATCCTGGAGGCGCGCCGCATGGTGGCGGCCGCGCGCCGCTACGGGCGCATCGTGCAGCACGGCACCCAAAGCCGTTCCATTCCGGTGGTGCAGGAGGCTATCGGGCACATCCGTTCCGGGGGAATCGGCGACGTTTATATGGCCCGCGCCCTCTGCTACAAATGGCGCGACACCATCGGCAAGGCCAAGCCCGAGGCCGTCCCGCCGGGCGTGAACTACGACCTCTGGACGGGACCGGCGCCGGCCCGGCCGTTCACCCGCAACCGCTTCCACTACAACTGGCACTGGCAGTGGGACTACGGCAGCGGCGATATCGGCAACCAGGGCATCCACGAACTCGACATCGCCCGCTGGGGCCTCGGCGTAACCTATCCCGTCCGCATCAGCGCCATGGGCGGGCACTATATGTTCGACGACGACCAGGAGACGCCCAACGCCATGGTGGCCTCGTTCGAATTCGAATGCCCCGGGTGCAACAAGAGCCTGGTCTTCGAACAGCGCCACTGGATGGTCAACGGCGAGGCCGGTATCGGCCAGTCCGCCGGCGACCAGGGCAACGGCATCGGCGACCTCTTCTACGGCTGCGGCGGCTACATGGCGATCGACGGTGTGGACACCCATTACCAGACGTGGCTGGGGAAGGAGCGCCGTCCGGGTCCCGGCCGCAGCCAGTCCGGCGGCACGCTGGACGACGTGGTCTATCGCTTCGAACGGCGCTTCGGTTCCGTCCCCAACCGCGGCGGCGACCATTTCGCCAACTTCCTCTCCGCCGTCCGCTCGCGCGACCGCGGCAAACTGACCGCCGAAATCGAGGAAGGCGCCATCTCCACCACACTGCTGCACCTCGCCAACATTTCCTACCGCCTCGGCCGCACCATCCGGTTCGACCCCAATACCCTGACCTGTCCCGACCCCGAGGCGCAGCAAATGTTCACCAAGCCGTACCGCGCGCCCTTCCTGCTGCCCGAGGTGTGAAGACCAGCCGCTCGCTCACGCCCCCGCGGCGATAGGCTAGCATAGGTGTTTACCCCCGGGAAAAAGGAGTCACACACCGACATGCAGGCCAATCAATCGCGGGAGAAGATGTTGCGCGGCCAAGCCGTATTCGGATGCGGGTTGCAGTGCTACCGCTCGGCGGAGATCCCCCGCACCTTCGCCGCTGCCGGCTTCGATTATGTCTTCATCGACATGGAGCACAGCGCGTACAACCTCGAAACGGTGCACGACATGATCAAAGCCTCGCTCGACGCGGGCATCACGCCTATCGTCCGCATCGGCGAGCTGCAATATACGCTGGCGGCGCGGCTGCTCGATTCCGGCGCCCAGGGAATCATCTTCCCGCGCGTGGAAGATCCGGCGGTGCTGCGCGAGGCCCTCAGCTGGGTACGCTTCCCGCCCGAAGGCAAGCGCGGCTACGGCGTCAACGCCACCATGATCCGCTACGAAGCGCAGGGATTTCCGGAAATCATCGCGCACCAGAACCGCAACACCCTGGCGGTGGTGCAGTTTGAAACCCGCACCGCCGTGGACCGCGCCGACGAACTCCTTTCCGTCAAGGGCCTCGACGTGGTGATGGTCGGCCCGGCCGACCTTTCCATTTCGCTCGGCGTCCCTGGGCAGATGGATCACCCCTCGTTAGTCTCCACCATCGACACCATCATCGCCAAGTGCAAAGAGCACGGCGTGATTCCCGGCATTCAGACGCGCAGCGTGGCCATGTCCAAATTCTGGACCGAGCGCGGCATGCTGTTCGTGGGCACTTCGGCCGAGCACGCACTGCTCCTCGAAAAATCGAAGGAAGCCGTCGCCCAGTTGCACGCCTCCGTGCGGGCCCACAGCGCGTAGGGGCCGGACATGCCCGGCCCGTCAGTGGGGCACGATGGTATCCTGCGCGGCGGTTGCTAACCGCCTGCCCCACTTTGCCCGGCGTCCGCCCGGAATCCCGTCGCTCATCGTGATACCATCACGGCCAGCATGCATGCTCGTTGGGTGGATCTCGCCGTCATCTGCGCCTACGTCCTCGGTCTGACCGGCATCGGCTTCCGCTTTTCGCGCCGGCAGACCACCACCGAGCGCTACTTCACCGCCAAGCGCTCCGTGCCCTCCTGGGCGCTCGGGCTGTCTTTCCTCACGGCCATGATCACCAGCGTGACCTTCATCGCCTTCCCCGGCGCCGCCTTCGCCAAGGATTGGTCGATGCTGGTGCCGGGATTGTTCCTGCTGGTCACCCTCGCCATCGCCGGGGCCGTGGTGATCCCGTTCTACCGCCGCACCGTGGGGATGAGCGCTTTCGAATATTTCGGAAAGCGCTTCGGCCGCCCCACCCGCGTGTATGCTTCGCTCGCCTTCACGCTTGCCCACTTTTCCAAAATGGCGCTGGTCTTCTACCTTCTCGCCCTCACCATCAACAGCATGACCGGCTGGAACATGGACCAGGTGATCCTCATCTCCGGCCTCCTCACCGTCAGCTACACGCTGAAGGGCGGTTTCGAGGCGGTGGTGTGGACGGACGTGGCGCAGGGCATCATCATCTGGACCGGCATTTTCGTCTCGCTCGGATTCCTGCTCTTCCTGCCGCCCGGCGGTCCCGCCGCGGTGTTCCACCTGGCCCTCGCCCATCACCGCTTTTCGCTGGGCAGCACGTCGTCCGATTTCTCCAAGCCCACCACCTGGGTGCTCGCCATCTACGGCTTCTTCTGGTACCTCCAGCGCTACACCACGGACCAGACGCTGGTGCAGCGCTATCTCGCCGCTAAATCCGACCGCGCCGCCCTGCGCGGCGTGGCCATGGGCGCGCTGCTCTCCGTCCCGGTCTGGACGCTCTTCATGCTCATCGGCACCTGCACCTGGGCGTACTTCCAGCTCAGCGTCGACAAGCTGCCCGCGTATGTTACCAAGGGCGACCAGGCCTATCCGTACTTCCTGGCCACGCATCTGCCGCCGGGGCTGGCGGGGCTGGTGATGGCGGCGCTCATCGGCGCGGCCATGTGCGCGCTATCAAGCGATCTCAACTCCTTCGCGGCGGTGGGGGTGGAAGACATGTACCGGCAGTTGCGCCCCGAGTCCACGGACCGCCGGCGGCTGGCGGTGGCCAAGGTCATCGTGTGCGCCTGCGGTCTGCTGGCCATCGGCATTGCCATCGTGCTTTCCCACACCCAGACCGGCGCGCTTTCGCTCTGGTTTTCCGCTTCCGCCATCGTTAGCGGCGGGCTGGCCGGGCTGTTCCTGCTGGCGTTTCTCAATCCCCGCGCCGTACAGGCGGACGCCTACGCCGGCATTGTCGCCTGCTTCCTGTTCACCGCCTGGGCCACGCTCACCCTGGGAGCGAAGCCGGTGTTGAACCTGGGCCGCTTCAATTTTCCCTGGCACGATTACATGATCGGCGCCATCGGCAACGTGGTCATGCTGGCGGTAGGAATCGGCGCCAGCCGCCTGCCTGCGCGCCGCGTGTAACCTCGCTACTCCTGGTGAAACCGCGGAACGCTCCGGGATCGAACACCTCACGTGCTCGAATGCCGGCGCTTAGCGGGCGCCCTCGCACCAGCCAGGGTCCACGTTGTTGGTGAGGCCGGAGGTGATGGCGGCGGGCGTCCCTTTGACCGGATCGAAAAACATGAGCTGCTGCACCCAGACGTTGTGTTTCCGCTGTTCGCCCGGAAGCGGTGCGAGGTCCTGCGGGGTGACGTATACGATTTGATCGCGGCCAGGCAGCCAGAACGCCGTGTAGGCGCTCGCGACCGTGCTGAGCAGCATGGTGGCGAGGTTGACCAGGTAATAGTCATCCTGCCGCTGGCCGCTGCCGTCATTTACACCCTCCTCGCCGATCAGCAGCCATTTGCCGTCCTCGGTCCAGTCGAGAGAGCGGATCGGAGTTTCGCACTTGCCCATGGTGCCGTGGTTGTCGATCGGGCAAGCGTTGACCTCGATCTGGAACCGGCTGATCTGCCTGCCCGACCTCGACACCACCAGAGTCTCCTCGTTGCCGCAGGCTTCGAGCTCTCCCAGCTTCGCGAACTGATCGCAACCCGGCGCCGGCGAGCCCAGTTGTTCCTTCGGCTCCGGCGCGGGGCCGCTCACGCTTTCCTCGCCGGTGGCCGGATTCAAGCGCCACAACCTCACGTCGTCGGTTACGTCGCGCGAAGGCGATGTGAACTGGATCATGCCGCTGTCACACGTGGGATGGTAGTGGTCCCGCGGGGAGTGTGTCAGCGCTTTGAGCACGCCATCGGCCGGGCTCCAGGTCCAGATCTGCTGGTAGCTCGCACCGTGCTCCCGGTAAACGCGCCGGCTGAAGATCACCTGTCCCGACGCGGAAGAGACGAACAAGAGTGCCAGGATAATGGTGGCTTGCGGCGGTGTGGTGGTCATTTTCAGAGGCCCTGGCAGGATTGTCCCCTGCCAGTTATTTTAGACGCAATTTGCCGGGGCTAAGACTTTCCGTGGAGCAAGCTTTCAGCTTGCCATGCCGGCATTCGTGCCGGCATCCGGCGTCCAGAGGGTATGCCGGCTCGAAAGCCGCCATGGCCGTCTGGAAAGGCGGCTCTACGCGTCAGTCCCCGTAAACCGTGACCACCACCTCGCGCCGCCGCGCACGCACGTCGCATTCCAAATGAAAGATCTGCTGCCACGTCCCCAGCACCATTTTGCCGTTGGCCACCGGGACGGTCAGGGAGGGCCCGAGCAGCGTGGATTGCAGGTGTGAATGGCCGTTGCCGTCATGCCAGGCCTGTTCGTGGCCATAATTGCGGCTGGGCGGGATCAGCTTGTCCAGCATCTCCGGCAGGTCGCGCTCGAGGCCGGGCTCGAATTCGATGGTGCCCACTAAAGCGGTGCTGCCGATGTTGAACACGTTGACCATGCCGGTGCGGACGCCCGAGGCGGCTACCATTGCCTCCACCTCCGCAGTCAGGTCATGCATGTCGCCATGCCCTTTGGTGGCGACGGCAATCCGTTCCTGGTGGGTCATGCTTCTACGGCCTGCGCCGCGTGGTAGGAGCTGCGCACCAGCGGCCCCGATTCCACGTGCGCGAATCCCATCTCGAAACCCGCGCGGCGGAATTCGGCGAACTCCTCCGGCGCCACGTAGCGCACAATGGGCAGGTGCCGCGGCGAGGGGCGCAGATACTGCCCCAGCGTGAGGATATCGACGTGGTGGGCGCGCAGGTCGCGCATCACTTCCAGCACCTCCTCCGGCCGCTCGCCCAACCCCAGCATCAGGCCGCTCTTGGTGGGGATGCGCGGGGCCAGCTCCCTGGCGTATGCCAGCACGTCGAGCGAACGCTCGTAGCGCGCGCCCAGCCGCACCTGCCGGTAGAGGCGCGGCACGGTTTCCGTGTTGTGGTTGAAAACTTCCGGCGCCGCTTCCATCACCGTGCGGACGGCGTCCCGGCTGCCCTGGAAATCCGGCACCAGAACCTCCACGCCGCAGCCCGGAACGCGCTGGCGGATGGCGCGGATGACCAGCGCGAACAGCTCCGCGCCGCCGTCCGCGCGGTCGTCGCGGTTCACGCTGGTGATCACCGCGAATTTCAGACCCATGGCCTCCACCGCTTCCGCCACCCGCTGCGGCTCGTCGTAATCCACCGGCAGCGGCGCGCCCTTTTCCACCGCGCAGAAGCCGCAGCGGCGCGTGCAGACGTTGCCCAGGATCATGAACGTGGCCGTGCGGTGGTTCCAGCATTCGCCCACATTGGGGCAGGCGGCGCTCTCGCACACCGTATGCAGCCGCAGCCGCCCGATGAGCGATTTTAAATCCTGGTAATTCTGCCCCGCCGGCGCCGGGGCGCGCAGCCACTTCGGCCGAGGCGGCGCGGAATCGATGGAAACCAGCACGATTCCATTGTAACGGGGCCAGGGGTCGGGGATCAGGGATTGGCGCGTGCCGCTCAATGTTCCGTTACGCTGCCCCGCGAGGACCCCGCAAGCGTGTCGGGCCGTGTACACTGGGATCGTTTGCCAACAGTTCTTCGGCTCGGACCATACCGGTTCTTCTTTTACTCGGCGGATCGAGATGAACCTCCCCATGTGCATCTGGAGCGGGAAGAGGGAACAGCAAAGTTTTGGCTCGAACCGGTTCGCCTCGCGCGAAAACGCGATTTTCTTATTGAGGTCATGGCATGAGTATTTCGGGAACTGAACCTGGGGAAGCGCTCGCCGTGAGCATAAGCGTAAGCGACGATGCTCTGATCGCCGATCTTGCCGACGGCAGGACGATCGCGGTGCCGCTCGCCTGGTTCCCTCGCGTGGCGCACGGCACGCCAGAGGAGCGCGCCAACTGGCGGCTGATCGCTGCCGGTGAGGGGATACACTGGCCCGATCTGGACGAAGATATCAGCGTGGAGAGTCTCCTGGCGGGCCGCAGATCCGGCGAGACACAGGAGTCCCTTCGCCGCTGGCTCCAGAAACGGGCATCCTCGCGCTGAGGGCCAACGGCGGTTCATGGCCCCTTCCGGACCGCATACCGCCGCGAGGGACGCCGTGCGGCTCCGCCGCTCCAATCCCTAATCCCCAACCCCCAATCCCCTGTACGCCACTCCCACTCTCTCCGCCGCCTTCACCAGCGTTTCCCAGTTGCCGTCCGCGATGGGGATGCCGCAGGCGCGCCGTTCGGCTTCGGTGCGCCATTCCGGGTCGCCGGCCACCAGCACCTCGTCGTAGCCGGGCGCGGCCGGCGTCGACTTGATCATGCCCACCAGCTTCTCCACCCGCGCCGTGAATTCCTCCAGCGGCATGAAGCGGGCGATATCGATGGCCACAAACGTCTGGCTCACGCGCACCAGCTTGCCGCGGTAGCGGATGCCGCCCAGCTCCGTCGCCATGGCGCCGCCGCCGAGCACCGCGCACAGAATCTCCACCATCATGGCCAGGCCGCTGCCCTTGTAGCCGCCGAGCGGCATCAGCATGCCCTTGTATGCCCTGGCCGTGTCGGTGGTGGGAATGCCGTCGGCGTCGAACGCCCACCCCGCGGGAATCTCCGGCTGGCCGTTGATGAAGGCCTTGAAAACTTTGCCGGCGGCCACGGTCGTCGTGGCCATATCGAGCAGCCACGGCCCCGGCAGCGCCATGCAAATCGGATTGGTTCCCACCCGCCCTTCCTTGCCCTGCCACGGCGGCACGATGGGCGAGGCATTGCACACCACGATCCCGATCATGCCGGCGGCGCTCATCTTCTGCGCCCACCAGGCGGCGGCGCCGAAATGGTTGGATTCGCGCGCCACCACCATGCCCATCCCATGCGCGCGCGCCAGCCGGACCGCATGCGCGCAGCCGGTTTCCGCGATCCACTGGCCCACCCCGTTCTCGCCGTCCAGCAGCAGGCAGGCGCCGGATTCGCAAACCACGCGCCCGTCCGCCGCCGGGTCCATCTCGCCCGCCAGCAGTTGGTCCACGTAAAATCCCAGCAGTTGCACGCCGTGCGAATCCACGCCGCGCAGATTGGAAGCCACCAGGCAGGCGGCGGCAACGGCCGCCTTGTGGGCCGGCACTCCGGCGCCCTCCAGAATCTCCTGGCAGAAGCGCGTCAGCTCGGCGGCGGGTATGAGGGGCATAAACCTCAGGTTAGCGTACGGGCGGAACTGGGCGGGAGTTCACGTCCGCCGCAGCCCGCGTGCGCCGCCTGGGACGACTGGTTTCGCAAATTCGACGAGCGCGACCTGGCGCTGATCGTACAGGACACCGTCGCCAGCGGCCAGAAGAGTAATTTCAACAAGCTGGTGAAGCGCGAGGCCGTCGCAGAGCGCCCCAAAGTCCGCGCCGCCAGGTAACCGTAGCGCCGGCTTCCCAGCCGGCCATGCCGGCATCCGTGCCGGCATGCGCCCTGCCGGACGGAGCCATCCGGCCTGGAAGCCGAAATGGCCGCGGGGTCCTCCGGCTCGATGCGCTACGGCCGCGTGCTCGCCTTATCCGCCGTCGGAAAATCGGCCGGCACGGGAATTGTCACCTTTCTCGTGGCTGCCCATTCCGCGCCTCGCGCAAACGTAGTGCGGAAGCCTACGCATCCGATGGCCGCCGCGTCGTGCCCGAGCGTGGTGTGAAAAACGCGGCCCTTGCCGTACGTCAAGACCATGAGCATCGGCTCGTCGTGGCCGGTGCCGTGGTTGGCCGGGTCGCTCCAGGCGGTGGCCAACACCGTCATGTTCTTCCCCGGCCCGCGCATCTTGCTGTAAAGCTCGTCCGGCGCGTGCATCCATTTTTCGGGCAGCCCGCGCGTGATGGGGTGGTTGCGGTCGCGCGTGACCACCAGGAACGGCGTGCGCGCGCCGTGGTTTCCGGCCGGACCGGGCGCGGGGTCTGAGACCAGCTTGCCGCCGGCGAAATACCAATACGGCCCGGCGCCCTCGTTGCGCCCCATCCAGCCGCCGATCCCGATCATCAGGTTGTAGGCCGGCCAGGCCGGAAACGCGTTGTCGGCGGCATGGTACGAAACGAAACCGCCGCCGCCCCGCATGTACTCCTCGAACGCCGTCTGGACGGCCGCCGGCCACGCGTTGCCGCCGCCGAAATCGTTGTAGTTGGAGATCACGACGCGGTATTTCCGGAAATCCGGCTGGAACCCGCTGAAATCCCCGCCTTTCGGAGGCGAGGTCAGCACATCCACCTGAAACCGCCGGTTCTCCTCCAGACACCGCCCGTAGCGCGGGCGTGGTGGATTTCCAGTCATGATTATTCTGCCCGTCGATGATGAGGGCCCGGATGGGCGTCTGCGCCACCGCCGGCGCCAGGGATAGCAAAATCGCAATCAGTCGGATGTTCATAGCAGTCGGCTATCAGCTAGTGTAGTGCGCCGCTCGGGAACGGGAAACACCCGAGGCCCTGGCCCCCGGCCCCCGGTTCGGGAACTTTCCCCCGCCTCCCGGAGTCTAGTACCGTAGCGAATGGATTTCTGTTAGCCTGAGATGCGAGCGGGCTAACTGTGAAGCTGCCGATGATCACCTCGATCCTGGAGATGAACCCGGGACGGGCTCCGGAGGCCGGAGCGGAAGGCGATGACATTCGCCTGGTTGAGGAACTGCGCGCCGGCGGTGAGGGCGCTTACGAAGAGCTGATCGCACGCTTCCAGCAATCGGTTTATATGCTGGCGCTACGCCTGCTCAACGATCCGGCCGAAGCGGCCGACGTGGTGCAGGAGGTCTTTTTGAAGGTCTTCCGCAACGTCGCCGCCTTCCGCGGGCAGGGCAGCCTGAAGACCTGGATTTACCGCATCACGGTGAATGAGGCGCACAACGCGCGGCGCTGGTTTTTCCGGCATCGCCGGCGCGAGGTGGAACTCGAAACCGGTGCCGAGGAGGAGCGCGATTGGGAGGAAGTCATTGCGGATGGCAGCCGCTCTCCGTTCGACATGGCCTTTGACCATGAGCAGCAGGTCATGATCGAGGGGGCGATGGGGAGGATCAACCCGAGTTTCCGCGAGGCCGTGGTGCTGCGCGACATCGCGGATTTGAGCTACGAAGAGATTGCGGAGGTCCTGGGCATTTCGCTCGGGACCGTAAAATCGCGCATCCTGCGGGGCCGCGAGGCGCTGCGGGAAGAGCTCGCAAACCGGTTGCAGACCGCGCCGGCGTTGCGACTGGTGCCGAAAACGGCAGAGTGAGTTATGAGCTGTGATCGCGTGCAAGAACGAATCTCTTTTTTCGTGGACGGCAGAATGCCGGCCGCGGAGCGGGAGAGTGTGCTGGCGCACTTAGCGTCCTGCCGCCACTGCAGCGCTCGTTTGGAATCGCTGGAGAGCCTGCGTCGCGCGCTGGCGGGCCTGAACCGCGCGCCGCTGCCGGCCGGGCTGACCGAGAAACTGCGCGTGCTCGCTTCTCACGAGCGCGCGCGCCAACTGGCGCGGGTCAGTGTGGCCGCGCGCTTTGCCGGGTGGGCGGGCTGGCTCGCCCTGTGGTTCGATAATCTCATGAAGCCGCTGGCATTTCCCTTCGCCGGCGGGTTGGCCTCTTCCATCATCATCTTCGGCCTGCTGGTGCCCAGCCTGATGTTCCGCCACGCCCTGGCCGACCAGATGTTCTTTACCAGTCCCGGCGGCCAGGTGGTGATCCTGGCGCCCAGCGGCACCTACATGTCCTCGCCGGATACCGGGAATGCGCCGCGCATCGAGCGCGCCGACGCCGCCACGCCGGATACGGCCGACGTGGTGTATCTGACCATCGACGCCAGCGGCCGCGTCTCCGACTGGTCGATCGTGCGCGGCGAGCTCACCCCGGATCTGACCAACATTATCATGTTCGGCCAGTTCATTCCCGCCACGAATCTCGGCGTTCCCATTCCGGGCCAGGTCAAGGCCGTGCAGATCCTCCGCAGCGTGGAAACGCCGCCCATTCGCGTGCGCAGCTAGTGGGCCGGCGGCTCGGGCAGCATTTCCTCATCCGCGGATCGGTCCTGGAGCGAATCGCGGCGGCGGCATGTCCGGAGCGTGAGCCCCTGGTGGTCGAAATCGGTCCCGGCCGCGGCGCGCTCACAGAAAAGCTGCTGGCGCGCGCGGATCGCGTGGTGGCCGTCGAGCTGGATGCGGAACTGGCCGCCGGGTTGCGGGCGCGCCTGCCGGCCGAGGTCATCCACGCCGACGTGCTCCAAACCGACCTGGCGCAATGGGGACCGGCGGTCATCGCCGGCAATCTGCCGTATTACATCAGCTCTCCCATCCTCGAAAAGGTGCTGCCGCTCTACCCCAGGCGGGCGGTTTTCCTGCTGCAGAAGGAAGTGGCGGAGCGGCTGGTGGCGCGTCCCGGCAACCGCAGTTACGGCTACCTGACCGTCTCCACCGCCCTGTACGCCCGCGCGCGCCTGCTGTTCGAGGTAAAGCCCGCGGCCTTCCGCCCCCCGCCCAAAGTGGATTCCGCCGTGGTGCTGCTCGAACCCCGGCCGGCCGCCGTGGCCGATCCTGCCGGGTTCCTGCGCTTCGCCGGCCTCTCGTTCCGCCACAAGCGCAAGACGCTGCGCAACAACCTGGCCGGCGTATATGGAAAAGAGGCGGTGGACGCGTGGCCGGAAGCCGGCCTGCGCGCCGAACAACTGGAATTCGAGCGCCTCGTCGAACTCTACGCCCGCGTGTCCCCTCCGTAGGGACCGCGCATGCCCGGCCCGCCCGCGCCGCTCCCCCTACGCCGGCGCAATCTGTTTCCGCGCGTCCCTGATCGTTCGCGCCAGCGCTTCAGCCTCCTGCGACCCGATGAGGATCTTCCGACCCGTCGCCGTAGTAATCTCCACTCCGCGGTTGCCGCGCGCGATGTAGGCGGCGCCGCGGCGGCCGGTGCGGATGCCGTAACCGCCGAAATCGCGGGCCGCATCGTAGGCGACCGGTTCGGCCGCCTGCACCTGCGCCAGCGGAATGCGGCGGCGCTTCCAGAACCCGCGCAGGCCGACCTCGATTTCCCCGCGCCGCAGCACGGTCACGAGCTTGACCGTGATCAGGCGGAAATAGACGGCCAGGAGGAGAACGGCCAGAAAAATCAGGCCGCCACTGCTCATCGGCGGCTTGCCCCACGGCCGATGCCACACCACCTGGCGCACAGCGATGAACAGCAGAGCAGCCGGAGGAAAGGCGAGCACGATGCGCGCGTGCCAGTTGCGCAGCGCCTGGGTTTCGGAAAACAGCACCGGTTCGCGGCTCGGCATAGCGGCGGGCTAGCGGAGCCCGCCCACCGTGTATTGTAGCGCCGCGTTCTGGCTCTGGTAGTCGTACTTGGCGTTCAGGTTTTCGATTTCCGCCGTCGTCAGGTTCAATTGCGATTGCGTCAACTCCACGATGGAAGCGAGTCCCAGATCGTAGCGGCCCTGCGCCAGGCTCAGCGCCAGCGTGGCCTGCCGCAGCAGCTCCGCCGTGACATCCAGGCGCTGGAAGGCGGTGCTGGCGGCGGCCCAGGCGGTGCGCACGTCGCGGGCAATCGCTTCCTCCTCGTTGCGCAGTTGCTGGTCGGCCTGGAGCGCGCGGTAATGCGCCTCTTCCCGGCGCGCGGTGAACAGGTGGCCGTTGAAAATCGGAATGTGAACGTCCACGCCCGCGCCGGCGTATTCGCTGGGAATCACGCGCGGCAGCGTGATCTGGTCGATGTAGGGCATGTATCCGCCCACGCCGATGAAGCTGACGCTCGGGTACTTCAGGTCGCGCTCCGCGCGCTCGAAGCGCTGCGCGGCTTCGCGCTCGGCGCGCAGGCTGGCCAGTTCCGGCCGCGCGGCGACGGCCTCCGCCACCAGCGGCTCGGCGCTGGGCGGCGGACCGGGCGGAAGCGGCTCCTCTGTCAGCGTGTAAACCGCGTTCTGCTGCGCTCCGACGGCGCGCGTCAGCTCGGCATAAGCCTCCTGCTGCTGGTCTTGTGCCTGGATCAGCAGCAGCTTGGCTTGTGAGAGGTTGACGTCCACGAACGAGACATCCAGCATGGAGCGCAGCTTGTTGTTGGCGAGAGCCGTCACCAGGTCCACGATGGTCTGGCGCTCAGCCACCGTTTCCTGCGCCACCTTGATGGTGGCCTGCGCGCGCAGCACGTCGAAGTAGGCGCGATTCACCGCCAGCAGAATATCGAAACGGGTGGCCTGATAGGTCTGTTGCGCGGCGGTTTGATGCAGGCGGGCGGCGGCCACCAGGTTGGGAGTGCGGCCCGAATCGGTAACCAATTGCTGAATATTCAGACCGGTGCCGAAGCGATCGAAAAGGCGGGAGGTGGTCAATTGGCCGGCGCCGATCCGCGCCCCCAGGTTGGCGCCCGAGCCGGTGGCGTCGCCCGCCACCACGGGATAGTACGGCGCCCGGGCCTGGACTACCTGCTGGCCCATCGCCGCCGCCGTGTCCTGCGCGGCCAGCACTTCGGGATGGTTCTGCATGGCCAGGGCTTCGGCCTGCTGTAGCGTCAATCGTACCGGAGGCGTTTGCGCCGCCACAACCGCGGCCGCCGCCAGAAAAATCGCCAAATGATTCCAGCGCATATAATCTCCAATGGAATTAGTGCTACGGAACTGCCGGTGTTACAAGAGTTACAGAAGCCGGGCGGCGCCGGCGGCCATAAATCAGTAAGTACGCCGCGGGCACGATGAAGATCGTAAACAGCACGGAGGATGTCAGGCCTCCGATGATGGCCTGTGCCATGGGAGCGTATTGCTCCGCGCCGGTGCCCAGTTTCATGGCCATCGGAATCATACCGATGATGGTGGCGAGCGAGGTCATTAGAATGGGCCTCAGGCGCACGCGGCAGGCCGTGATCACGGCATCGGCAACCGGCATGCCCTGCTCCTCCAGCCGGTGGGCGAAATCCACGATCAGGATGCTATTGGAATCGGCGATGCCGATCAGCATCAGCACGCCCATCAGCGACATCACGTTCAGCGTGCTGTGGGTGAGCAGCAGAATCACCAGCACCCCGATGAAGCCCATGGGGATGGCGAGCATGATCAGGAACGGGTCGATAAACGAGCGGAACTGCGCCACCAGAATCAGGAAGAGCAGGATGAAGGAAATGATGAAGCCCATGCCGAAGCTGATGAAGGATTGGTGCATGCCTTCCACCATGCCGCGCATGTCGATGTTGACGTTGCGCGGCAGCCGCGTTCCCGCAATCACCTGCTGGATGGAATTTCGTCACTTTGCCCAGGTCTTCGCCTGACGGCGTCACGTACACGTCGGTGATCTTTCGAATCTGGTAATGGTCGACTTCCGTCGGCGTCTCGACGTGGTTGAGCTTGACCACGGAGTCGAGGGTCGTGGGCTTGGGCAAATTCGGCGCGCGCAGCGGAAGCTCGCTCAGATCCAGCATGTTGTTGATGGCCGCGTTGCCGTGCTCGAAATATTGCACCGTTAGATAGTAATCGTTCCCCGTCTTATAATCCACCCAGTAATTAGGCGCGATCATGTAATTGGAATTCAGCGCGGTGATGACGTTATCGATGACATCTTTCTGGCTCAGGCCCAGTTCGCCGGCGTGGACCCGATCCACATTTAACTGGATGCCGGGATAGTTCATATCCTGCGGCATATACACTTCGCCCACCCCGGGAACTTGGCGGAACTGAGCGGCAAGACCCTGGGCCAGGCTGTAGTCCTGCGGCAGATCGGAGCCGCTCACCTGCACGTCGATGGGGGCGGGCATGCCGGAATTGAGGATGGCATCCACCATGGACCCGCTGGAAAAGAAGGTGCGGACTTCCGGATACTGCGCGGCAATGGCGTCGCGGACCTTGTCCATGTAATCGAAGCTGCTCTGGCTGTGCGGCTCGTTCAGCGCCACCTGGATGGTGGCCGTATAGGGACCGGCATTGGTGGTGTAGAGTGCGGAGAAGTCCGGCACCACGCCGATGTTGGAGACGATCATCTTCAGGTCCGCGGGCTTGATGTTCTGCCGGATCAGGCCCTCGATTTTGCCTACGTACTGATCGGTCATCTCGATGCGCGTGCCGGTGGGCACCTTGGCGTTAATCGTGAACTGGCCGGCATCGGTGCGGGGGAAAAACGCCAGGCCGAGCAGCGGATAAATGGCGAAGCTGGCGACGAACAGCCCGGCCAGGGCGGCCACCGTAAGGCCGGGGCGCTTCAGGGCCCACCGCACCGTCCGCTCGTACCGGTCCAGCAGCTTGTTGAAGGCGCGGTTGAAACCGCGGGTGAAGCGGTCCCAGAGCCCGCCGCCTTCGCTTTCCTCGCCGCCCTGCTCGTGGCCGCCGTCGTGCGCCGGAACGCTCTTCAGGAATTTCGAACAGAACAGCGGAATCACGGTCATGGCCACCACGAAAGACGCGAGCAGGGAAAGGCAGAAAGCCAGGGCCAGCGCGGAAAAAAGGAACTTACTCACCCCAAACAGGAAAGTAACCGGGAAGAAATCCACCACATCCACCAGGGTCGCGGCCAGCACCGCCAGGTTGACTTCCGCGCCGCCCACTTCGGCCGCCACGGCGGGCGAGGCGCCCAGCTCCAGGTGCCGGTAGATATTCTCCAGCGAGATGACGGAGTTATCGATTACGCGCGAAAACGCCAGCGCCAGGCCGCCCAGAATCATGGTATTCACCGTGCTCCCCATCAGGGAAAGCACCACGAAGGTGGCCAGGGCCGAAAGCGGAATGGAGAGCAGCACCGCCGAGGTGGCGCGCAGGCTGCCCAGGAAGATCAGAATCATGATGCTGGTCAGCACCAGGCCGATCAGTCCTTCATGCAGTACGGTTTCGAGAGCTTCCTTGACGTAGACGGACTGGTCGAACACCACGTCTCGTCACCAACTGCGGGGGAAGATCCACCAGGTGCGGCAGCAGGTCGCGGACCCCGTTCACGACGTCGATGGTATTGGTGTCGCCGCCCTGCTTCATGATCGGGATGTAGACGGATTTCTGGCCGTCGACGCGCACGATGTTGTACTGAATCTGGTTGGCGTCCTCGGCTTTGCCGATGTCGCCGACGGAGACCCATTTCGGCGTGGACGAAAGGCTGTCGGCGGACCGGTTGGCCCCCACCGTTTTGATCGGGATGTCGTTTATTTGGGGAACTTTGTCGACCAGGCTGTTGGAGTAGACATAGTAATCGTACGGGCCCATCTTCACGTCGCCGGCGGGCAAAATCAGGTTGGAGTCATTGACGGCGGAGACCACGTCCATGGGGCTAAGTTGCCGGGCGAACATCTTATACGGGTCCACATAGACCATGATCTGCCGGTACTTACCGCCGAACGGAGGCGGAATTACGGCGCCGTGTACCGCGCCCGGGATCTGGTTGCGAATCTGAAATTGGGCCAGGTCGTGGAGCTGGGTCTCATTCAGCCCTTCGCCCTTGACCGTAAGCAGGCAGACCGGCAGGCTGGAAGCGTCGAATTTCAGCACCACCGGCGGCAGCGTGCCGGGCGGCAGGCGCTTCAGGTCGGCCAGAGCCAGGTTGGAAATCTGCGTCACGTCCGCATCCGCGCTGGTTCCGGGCTGGAAATAGATCTTGATCATGCTGACGCCCTGGCAGCGAGCGCGATTCCATGTGATCGATGCCGCTGGCCAGCGTGAAGAAGCGCTCCAGGGGGTCGGTGATATCGGTTTCGATATCCTGCGGCGGCATGCCCGAATAAAACGTGGCGACCACCACTTCCGGCAGATTGATCGACCGGGAACAGGTCCACCGGCATGCGCGAAATGCTGTTGACGCCGATGACCAGCAGCGCCAGGCAGATGACGACAATGAAATAGGGATTGCGAATCGAGAATCGAGGCATATGGCGATTACCCAGCGGCGCGCCGCATGAGCCTACTGGCTGTCGGTCGGGCCCTCATATTGCAACGAGGTGACTACCTGCGGTTTGACTACGGTGCCCGCCTTCAATCCGCTGCGGTCGCTGACGACCACGCGATCGCCCTCGTTCAACCCGCTGAGTATCTCGTCATGATTGGGGGTTTGCAGGCCCAGCGCCACCGGGCGGAGCTGCAGGCGGTTGTTCATATCGACGATCAGGACGGTGCCTTCGTTGTTGCCGGTCTGGGTCACGGCCTGCACCGGCACCACCAGCGCTTTCTTCTTATGCTCCAGCGTCAGGATGGCGTCTGCGTACAGGCCGGGCATCAGCACGTGCTGCGGGTTGGGGACGTCCACCTCCGTGTGCATGGTGCGCGTGTCCTGCGTCACGTCCACGGAAAATCGCGCCACTTTGCCGGAGAAGCTCTTGCCCAGCGAGGGTACGCGCACGTCCACCGGGTCGCCGATCTTGATGTACTTGACGTAGGATTCGGCCACCGGGATCACCAGGCGGAAACGGTCGTCTTCGGAAAGCCGCACCAGCGGCATGGCCTGCGTGCTGGAGCTGGTGCCGGCCTGCATCAGGGTTCCGTAATTGGCGTAGCGCTGCGTCACCACGCCGCTGAAAGGCGCGGTGATGCGGGCGTACTGGAACAGCACCTTGTCGGTCTGCTCCTTGGCCTTGGCTTCGTCGAGCTGGTTCTGCCGCGCCAGTTGAGAGGATTCGGTAGCCTCCACCTGGGCTTCGGCCGCCAGGTCCTTGCCCTGGGCGTCATCCACTTCCTGTTGCGCCACCAGGCCGGGCCGGCTGTCGGACACGCTCTTTGAGCCGCGTGTACTGCAGGTGGGCGACGTCCCGCTGCGCCTTTACGCGCTTGACTTCGTTCTCGGCCAGCGTGATCTGGTCGGCCGCCTGTTTGATGGCGGCGGCATCGCGCGCCAGCTGGGTTTCCAGCTCGGGAATCTCCAGCACCGCCATCAAGTCGCCCTGCTTGACGCGCGAGCCGTAATCCACCCGCAGATCGCGCACAAAGCCGGATTCCTTGGCGTAAACGTCGATCTCCTGAAACGGCACCAGCTCGGAGGAAACGGTGAGCTGGCGGGCGATCGGCTGTACCGCGACCGGAGCGACTCCCACGGTGGGAACCGAATTTTCGGGCATCGTCCCGGCGGCGCTTACCCCGCGCGAGCACCCGGCGGCGGCGAGGATAGTTGCGGCAATCAGCGCCGCAACCCCACGGCTGCCCTCCGGTCCCAGCCCTCTGTTCGTCAGCATTTCTGTGCCTCCGTGAATTCCCGAGATATTGGCGGCAAGCCGCTCGATGGAAAAATTGCCGTCCAGACACATCTGGATCAACTGTTTGCTCATCAGCCAACACCTCGGTGGCGATGGCCGGCAGTTGGGCCGCGATCTCGAGCGGCACCGTCTGCACGCCGTGCAGGTCCCCATGCAGCAGATCGCCGGATTGGATGCGCAGCCCGCCGATTTCGACCGGCTCGCCGAAATCCACGATGTGCGCATAGGCGTGGGAGGGCGAAAGCTTGCCGGCAAAAAGCTGGAATCCCAGCCGCTCGATGTCCGGCAGGTCGCGCACCGCGCCGTTCGTGATATAACCACACACTCCAGCGCCCGGCAGATGTGCGCGTGCAGCTCCCCGAATAAAGCTCCCACGCCCGGCGGATCGTCCGCATCCAGCACCACCACCACTCGCGGCGGCGGCACGCTGGCCACGTAGCGCCACCAATCCATGTGGTCGTAATAGCAGTGGCCGTTGACCGGCTGCGACGCCGCTCGCATTCTGCCGGTCACCGCATATCCCGCCACCGGAGGCATACTGCGGAACATGCATGGCGGGCTGTCCGGCATGAATCCTTCGTTGCGCGGCCGCACGTTGAGCCTCTCGATCGCGTTGGCAATCGTGCAGGTGTCGAAACGCCGCAGGGCGTCAATGTCTTTGGAGGAGATTCCGGTTTGCGTCATGTTTGCGCGCGGTTGGCGCCTTTCGCCTGCCCAGTCTATATCAGAATGGTATTCGTCCAGGTGCCGGTTCGAGACATCCCGCCCGCACGGTAATTTCCGGGGAAAGATCAGGGAGGACTTGCCCATCCGGGGGTGGTCCGGGCCATATTCTCCTTCAGGAGGATTGACGAGCGCCGCCAAGGGCGCTATCGTCAGTTGGGCTATGGTTGAGCGGATCGAGTCCGTATTTCTCACCTGCTTCGCGGCTGAGTTTTCCACGCTGGCCACCGTCCTGCAGTTCTCCGGAATCCGCGCGCACCGGGCCGAAACCCTGGAAGAGGCCGACTTCTACCTCACTGTGACGGGCGCCACCGTGTTGGTGACGGACGTCCTTTTCCTGGACGGAAACTGGCGCGATGCCCTGGGCATGGTGGCGGGAACCCATCCGCTGGCGGCGGCGCTGGTGGCGGCCGACAGAGTGGATTGGCCCTTCCTCTCCGACGTCTACCGGTTGGGCGCGTGCGGCGTGCTGTGGAAGCCCGTCGACTACGCGCGCGCCATCGACTCCCTTCGCAGGCTCGACCAGGCGGCACGCGATCGTGCGGAGTGGCTGGCGGAACGGCCGTCTTCCCGGGCCGGTTCGCAGACGCCAGCCTCGCGAGCGGCGTTTCGGCGCGCAGCCGCCGAATAAACGCTGCCGTCCACTCCCTGGCACTGCACACTGTAGGGGCCCGGCCGGCCCGCCATCCCTTGCATTACGGGATCGAAAACCGCGAAGAAACGCCGGGGCGGATAGAGTGCCGTCCGCCCCGGCGGAGCGTCGCCCGAGGCGCCTGCACGCGATGAGCCGCCTCACGACGACGCCCGAATTTCAATTTCATCCTAAGGGGAGACGCCGTCGCGGTCCATACCGTCATCACGGGATTTCCGGCGTTTTGCCGTGGTAAGCCGTTCGTGTTCCGGCCGGTCCCGCCCCCACCGGCCATCGCCAGACAGTAGAATCAGCGTATGTTGTGGAGCCGGTTATTCATTCCTACTTTGCGCGCCACGCCCGCCGAAGCCGAGGTGGCCAGCCACCGGCTGCTTCTGCGCGCCGGCTACATCCGCCAGCTCTCCGCCGGCATTTACAGCTACCTGTTTCTGGCGCACCGCGCGCTGGCCAAGATCGAGCGCATCGTCCGCCAGGAGATGAACGCCATCGGCGGGCAGGAAATCTTCCTGCCGGCGCTTCATCCGGCCGAGTTATGGCAGGAATCCGGGCGCTGGGACAGCATGGGCGACAACCTCTTTCGCCTGCGCGACCGCGGCGGCCGCGAATTGTGCCTGGCCATGACGCATGAGGAAGCGGTGACGGCGCTGGCGCGCGGCGAGCTGCGCAGCTATAAGCAGCTCCCCCAGATCTGGTATCAGATTCAAACCAAATTCCGCGACGAGCCCAGGCCGAAATCCGGGCTGCTGCGCGTGCGCCAGTTTCTCATGAAGGACTCCTACAGCTTCGACCCCGACGCCGCCGGGCTCGACGCCGCGTACGAAAAGCATCGCCGCGCCTACCGCCGCATTTTCGACCGCTGCGGCCTGGAATACCGCGAGGTGGAGGCGCACACCGGCTCCATGGGCGGCAGCCAGTCGCACGAGTTCGTGGTGGATTCCGACGCGGGTGAAGACCTGGTCGCGCTGTGCCGCCATTGCGGCTATGCCGCCAACCTGGAAAAGGCCGCCGCCGCGCCCACCCCGCCCATGCTGCCCGATCCGGAAGGCGACCTGCAGCCGGAGCCGTTCCACACCCCCGGCCGCAAAACCATCGCCGAGGTGGCCGAATTCACCGGCCTGCCCGAAACTTCGCAGATGAAAAGCCTGGTGCTGGTGGCGGACACCAACCCCGTGCTGGTGATGCTGCGCGGCGACCACCAGTTGAGCGAGACCAAATTCGCCGCCGTCGTGGGCGACCCCGAGTTCCGCCCCGCCATGCCCGCCGAAATTCGCCAATGGTTCGGCGCCGAAGCCGGATCGCTCGGACCGGTGGGCGTCCGCAACATGCCCATCCTCGCCGACCGCGCGCTGGAGGGCCGCCGCAACATGATTGCCGGCGCCAATCGCGACGACTATCACCTGCGCCACGTCACCCCCGGCGAGGATTTCGAAGCCGAGGTGCACGATTTGCGCCAGGCCGCCGCCGGCGACCTGTGCGCGCGCTGCGGCGCCGTCCTGGATGTGCGCAAGACCATCGAGGTCGGCCACATCTTCAAGCTCGGCTACAAGTATTCGGAAGCGCTCGGGCTGCGCGTCCTCAATGCCGACGGCAAAGAGATCGCGCCCGCCATGGGCTCCTACGGCATCGGCATCGAGCGCATTCTGTGCGCCGCCATCGAGCAGAATCACGATGCCGACGGCATGGCGCTGCCGCCGCCCATCGCCCCTTTCGACGTCGTCGTAACCCCGGCGAACATCGCCGACGAGGCGCAGGCCGAAGCCGCCCGCTCCATCTACGACCAATGCCTGGCGCTCGGCCTCGACGCGCTCCTCGACGATCGCGACGAGCGCCCCGGCGTGAAATTCAAGGACGCGGATCTGATCGGCATCCCGTGGCGCGTAGTGGTGGGAAAAAAGCTCTCCGCCGGCGTAGTGGAACTGGTAGAGCGCCGCACGCGCACGAGCGTAGACGTGGATGCCGCCGTCATCGCCCGCACCGTGCAGGAACGGATCGGTACTAACACCGATGTGCCGCTCCGCAGCGCCGCTTCCGAGCCGCAGCCGTAAGCGAGCGGTGGCAACCATCGCCGGCCTGCCAATGCTAATGAGAGCAGTCGTGGGGCAGGATGGTTTCCTGCGCGGCGGTTGGCAACCGCCGCCCTCCTGCTCTAGCCGCACCCGGGAGCGGGACTTTCCATCCTCCGCGCCAAACCCCAAAATAAATCAGCCGCCGATAAACGCAGATGGACGCTGATAACGCTGGTCTTTATCTGCGTTCATCGGCGCGCCCATACTTTAGCCCGCCGCTGCGCCCCGCCAAAACAGCTACTGCTTCTTCTTGGTCGCGCCTCTGTGCACGGGCGCCGCGCACGGCGTGGTCTTCAAGCCCTCGATCTTATCTTTTTCCGTCTCCATCGTCAGCATAAACGGATCTTTGCTGAACGCCTTGGGCACGCCGTTCCACTCGATGGTCTGGCCCGTTTCCGGCTTGCCGGTCAAAGGCGGGTCCAGCACCAGCGTGATCTCCGCGTGCGGCGCCGCGGTCGAACCCGGCTCGGGAATCGCCACCAGCAGCTCCTTGGAGCGGCAGGCGGGCTTGGCCTCCAGAATTGTGCCCTTCAGCGCCTTCGCGCCGTTCTGGCCGGAAACATCGGCATCCTTCAGCTGGCCCTCGAAATACTGCTGGCCGTTGGTGTCGGCCAACTGGCTCTTGATCCCCATCCACAGGGCGAGCTGCGGGTTCTTCTCCGCGAACTCCTTCTGCTTGCGCGCCGCCACCGCCGCCGCCGTTTCGATGCTGAAACCCGCGGGCGGCAGCGGCGAGGCCTTGGCCAGTTGCTGCAACTGGTCCAGCCCGTCCGCGCTGCCGTGAAACTTGGTGTAGACGTTGGCCGCGTAGTCCGTGATTTCCTTGGCGGGCACGCGCCCGCCCAGCGTGGGATCCACCACCGACGCCCGCACGAATTCATAAATGGCGCGCGCGTTCAGGTCAGCCGACTTGTCCGGATTAGCGGCGGCTTCGCCCACCAATGCCCGCCCCAGCCCGTAAGACGCCGCCGCGCTGTCCGGGTACTCGCCCAGCGCCTTGGTGAACGCGGCTTCCGCGGCGGGGTAATTCTTCGCCGCCAGCGCCTGGTTCGCCGGAGCCAGCGCGATGGCCCTCAGCGCCGTTTGCGCCCGCTTTTCGATGTCGCCCCGCGCCTTGTCCCAGTCCGCCTGGCTGGTCGACGCCGGCTTGTTGGAGGCCACGAAGTATTTGGGCGCGAAATCCAGAAGCTCGTGCGCTGCCTTATCGCCCAGCGCCAGTTGTTCGGAAGTGGGATTGGGTAGCGCCGCCACGTTCCAGGCCACCTGGAAGAGCACCGTCAGCACATTGCGCCCGCCGGCCGCGCCGGGGAAGATTTCGTTCAGGTTCTTGGCCATCAACTGCTGGCCGTAGTCGATGACCTTCTGCGGCTGCGGTGGCTGCATGGCGCTGTACGCCTGCATATACATGTACAGCCGGTCGTCCTTGAAATCCGAAGTCGGGTATTTCTGCGACCAGGTATCCAGGTCCTGCACTTCCTTCTGCGGATTGGCGGCGTCCTTGATCGACTGGTTGTAGATCTCGAATTCGCCCTGGTCTTTTACCTGTTTCTTCTTCTCAGTGGCTTGGCCTGTGGCCGGTGCCTGCGCGTACGCACAAGTCAACAGCAGCGCGGCGGCGGCACCCGCCGCCGTGCGCTTCCAGAAATGAAATAGCAACATAGGTAATTCTGCTAACCCTTCTTCGCCGCCTTCTTGGCCGGGGCCTTGTGTGCCGGCGCGGCGCACGGCGTGGTCTTAACGCCTTCCACTTTCGCCTTCTCCGTGTCCATGGTCAGCATGAACGGGTCGGGCGTAAACGCTGAGGGAACGCCTTCCCACTCGATCTCGCCGGCTTCCGGCTTGCCCGTCATCGCTTCGTCCAGCTTCAGGGTGATCACCGTCTGCGCCGTGCCTTGCTGATTCGGCTCGGGCACGCTCACCAGCAGTTCCTTGGACCGGCAGGCTGGTTTCCCTTCCACCAGCATACCCTTGAGTTTCGGCACCTGTGAATTCTTCAGCTGCTCCTCAAAGTACTGCGGACCACCGGTGCCGGCCAACGAGCTCTTGATCCCCATCCACAGGGCGAGCTGCGGGTACTTCTCCTGAAATTCCTTCTGTTTCCGCAAGGCCACCGCCGCCGAGCTCTCGATCATGAAATTGTCGGGCGGAAGCGGGCTGGCCTTGGCCTGCTGCTTCAACTCGTCCAGGCCGTCGGTGGCGCCGTGATAATTCACATACAGATTAGTCAGCACGCCGGTCATCTTGGGCCCGTCCTGGGTCCCGCCCAGCGTCGGGTCGATCACCATGGCGCGGATGAACTCGTACACCGCCTTCGGATAAATAACGTCCAGCTTCGTTGTGTCTTTGCGCGCCTGGCAGCGGTACGCCTGGCCCAGGTTGTACGCGATGAATGCGTTATCCGGGTAATCGCCGAGCGCCTTGGCCAGTGCGGAGGCCGCCGTATCGCAGTCGGGAGGATTCTTGGCCAGCGCGGCCGTGCCGGGCCGCACCGCGATGATCATCAGCGCGCCCTTGGCCGCCGCCTGCAGTTGCTTGCGGGCGCCGTCCCATGCCGCCTGGTCCAGCCCTGCCGGTTTGCGGTTATAGTCGTTCAGCATCTGCGCGGCCTTCTGCGCCGTGGCGGTCTGCTCGTCGCTCGGATTGGGCAGGCCTTGAATCGCTACCGCCGACGTCATCAGCACGGCCAGCACCTGGCCGGGGCCGCCTTTGGGATCGGGAAAGACCGCATCCAGATCCTTGGCCAGCATCGGCGTGGCTTCCGCCAGCACCTTGTCGAACTGCTTCAGCCCGTTGTAGGTCTGAATATAAAGGACGCTGCGCTCGTTGGCGAAGTCCGAGGCCGGAACCTTCCCCTTCCACGCGTCCAGGTCGGTCAGCGCCTGCGCCCATTTCTGCGCCCCGGCGTCTTTCAGGCAAGCCGTGTACATCTCGTACTCTCCCGGCTTGTAGTTCTTCTGCGCGGCTGGGGCGCTCTTCGGCGCCTGCGCCTGCGCCGCGCCCCAAGGGCCGGCGGCGGCGGCTAGCATTAAGGCGGCCGTGGCCGCAAAGTTTTTTACCATATGACGAAACACGTGTGTGCCTCCTGCCCGGTTCGCTTTCACCATCATCGCTTCCTGGCTCGCTTCCGCAACTTGGCGTCGGTTCCCGAATCCCGCCATGCGTCCGATAACAATTGCGGAGTATAGCCAAACCACCTGCGTGGCGCAACTGATTCGACTCCGTTCCCGGACACCGGGTTCCGAATCCCAAATCATATCAGATCAACGCTATGCTGGAAGGGCCTGCTCCTTCTCGATCCATGCGTTACTTCGATCTGGCCATCATTCTCGCGTATCTGGTGGCCATCACCTGGTTCGGCGCGCGCTTCGCCAGCGGCCAGAAGAACCTGCGCGATTATTTCCTGGGCGGCCGCACGGCGCCCTGGTGGGCCATCAGCCTCTCGATCGTTTCGGCTGAAACCAGCACCCTGACCATTGTCGGCACGCCCGCCCTGGCCTTCGCCGGCAACCTGGGATTCCTGCAGATCGTGCTCGGCTACCTGCTGGCCCGCATCGTCATTTCGTTTCTGTTCCTGCCGCAATACTTCCGCGGGGAGATGTTCACCGCGTACGAACTGATGCGCCGCCGATTCGGGGAGCGGATCCGCAAACTCACCGCCTCCATATTTCTGGTGACGCGCGCCCTGGCCGAAGGGGTACGGGTGTTCGCCATTTCCCTGGTGATCTCGATCGTCCTCGGCACCGGCGAAGTGGCCTCCATCGTTCTGATTGTCGTGCTGACCCTGTTCTACACCTTCGAAGGCGGCATGACCGCCGTCATCTGGACCGACGTGGTGCAGATGACCCTCTACGTCGCCGGCGCCGTGATCAGCTTCTTTCGTCATCCTGGGCCAGATCCCCGGCGGCTGGGCGCACGTGGTGGCGGTGGCCGGCGCGGCCCACAAATTTCAGATTTTCGACTTCCGTTTCTCCCCCGACATGGCATTCTTCTCGCGAAACCTACACGTTCTGGGCGGGCATGCTCGGCGGCTGCTTCCTCACCACCGCCAGCCACGGCACCGATCAGCTCATGGTGCAGCGCCTGCTCAGCGCCCGCAGACGAGCGCGCAGAGCCGCGCCGCGCTGCTCGCCAGCTGGGTGGTGATCCTGGTGCAGTTCACGCCTGTTCCTGCTGATCGGCGTGCTGCTGTTCGTTTATTACGGCGACCATCACATTCCCGCGCCCTCCACACTGGGCAAATCCACGACCGCATCTATCCCGAGTTCATCTGGCACAACCTGCCGCCGGGCGTGGCCGGCCTGATCATGGCGGCCATCCTGGCGGCGGCCATGGCCAACCTGAGCGCGGCGCTGAACTCCCTGGCCTCCACCACCGTGGTGGATTTCGTGCGCGCGCTGCGGTCCGGCATGACCGAGGCCACGCTCCATGCGCCTGGCGCGCCTGGCCACCGTGATATGGGGCGCCGTGCTGCTGGCCATCGCCATTGCCGCGCGGCATTCGCACTCGGTACTGGAGGCCGGACTGACCATCGCTTCGATCCCTTTCGGCGCGCTGCTCGGCGTCTTTCTGCTGGGCGTGCTCACGCGGCGGCCCCGGCGAAAACGCGGCCATTGCCGGCATCGCCGCCGGTCTGCTCACCATGCTCTGCCGTCTATCTCTATACGCCGATCGCCTGGACGTGGTACGTGCTCATCGGAACCTGCACCACATTCACCGTCGGCTGGCTCCTGTCCCTGTTCCAGACGCGCGAGGTTTGACGCCGCACCCCGGAAAAGTGGACAATGCCCGTTTCGCCTCGTGAACGTCGTGGAGCAAGCCTCCGGCTTGCCATGCCGGCATTCGTGCCGGCATTCCCTCTGGGCCCACGAAGGCCGCCGGGACGAGAGGTGGAAATGCAGCCTGAACTGAAACGCGAACTGGGCCCCTGGGCGGCCGGGTCGATCGTGGTCGGCACCGTCATCGGCAGCGGCATCTTCCTGGTGCCGCGGGCCATGATCCAGCGTGTGGGCACCCCGGGCATGGTCTTCTTCGTCTGGGTCTTCGGCGGCCTGCTGACGCTCTGCCGGCGCCCTCAGCTACGCCGAGCTTTGCCGCCGCCATGCCGGAGGCCGGCGGCGAATACGTCTATTTGCGCGAAGCCTACGGCCCGATCTGGGGATTTCTCTATAGCTGGACGCAGATGTGGGTCGCCAAAAGCGGCTCCATTGCCACCCTCGGCCACCGGATTTTTCTATTATTTGACCAATTTTTTCCCGCGCCTGGATGCGGTTTTCTATACCCTGCATCTGCCCCTCGGGCCCCACGGCGGGCCGCTCGAATTCCGCTACGGCCAGTTGTTCGCCATGGCGCTGATTTTGCTTCTCGCCTGGCTCAATTACTACGGCGTCAAGCTGGGCGGCGAGGTCCAGGTGGCGGTCACCGTGGTGAAAGTGGCGCTTATCGCCTTTATTATCTTCGCCGGCCTGGCGCTGGGAACGCCCCACGCCGCGGCTGCTTCCGCTCCGGCAGCCCCGCTCACCGCCGCCGGATTCTTCGCCGCCCTGGTGGCCGCCCTCTGGGCCTACGACGGCTGGAACAACGTCAGCATGGTGGCGTCGGAAATCCGCCATCCGCAGCGCAACCTGCCGCGCGCCTTGATTGGCGGCACGATTGCCGTAATTGCCATCTATTTATTGGCAAATGCCGCTTATTTTCATGTGCTCACCGCGGCCGAAGTGGCTTCGAGCACGCGCGTCGCGGCCGAAATGATGCGCCGCATTCTCCAGGCCCCCGGCGCCGCCGCCGTCTCCGTTGCCGCCATGATCAGCATTTTCGCGGCCCTGAACGGCTCCATTCTCTCCGGCGCGCGCGTGCCCTATGCGGCCGCCCGCGACGGCCTATTTCTTCGCCTCCATCGGCCACGTCCATCCGCGCTATCGCACACCCGGCGTGTCCATTCTGGCGCTCAGCGCCTGGGCTGCCGTCCTGGTTTTGTCCGGCCGCTACGAACAGCTCTATACTTACGTGATTTTCGCCAGCTGGATTATTTATGGCATGACCACCGCCGCGGTAATTGTTCTGCGCAGGAAACGCCCCGATCTGCCGCGCCCCTATCGCACCCTCGGCTACCCCTGGGTACCGATTTTATTTGTAACGGTCGCCACTGCCCTGGTACTTTCGACTCTCAAAGATTCCCCCCGCGAGTCCCTCATGGGAATTGTTTTGATTTTATTGGGGCTTCCCTTTTATTTCTATTGGAAAAGACGCTTGCCGAAATAGCCATAAAGTCCCAGAAGTGACAGGCGTACTGGTTGATACCTCTGGGTACAAAAATGGCATTTGCCATTACAGCATTTGTAATTGGAGGCTTGATATTACAGGAAATTAAGCGGAAAATCAGAGCTATAAAGACTCGGAGGGTAGACCCCGGGCCATTCGGCGGCTGCGCGGATTGTTTTGCCGGCCTGCCGGGAGGAGTAATTACTATGGATGTCAGTAAAATTCTCGCGGAATTGCGGCAGGAAAGGCAACAAATTGAAGAGGCCATTGTGAGCCTGGAGCGGTTGGCGCGCGGCCGCAGCCGGCGCCGCGGCCGTCCTCCTGCCTGGATGTCCGCCGGGGAAGTGGAAGTGAAGCGTCGCGGGCGTCCGCCGGGCAGCAAAAATAAGGCGGTCGCCGAACCGCAGCCCAAGGGCGTCGCCGTCGCCTAGGGGCCCAGGCGCTCCCGGCCCGTCGCGCCGATACCGCCCTCCCCCAGGGGCCGGGCACGCCCAAGGCATGTCTGGCCCGTCCCACTCTCCCCCTTTACAACTCCTGCGGAGCCGAGCCCAGTTTCACCCGGACCTGCATTTTCCTGCCCTCCCGGTACACCGTCAAATCGATCCAATCCCCGCCGTGTTTGCGGTTCATGGCGCGCTGCAGGGAGCCGTTCCCATCGACCGCCTGCCCGTCAATCGCGGTGATCAAATCGCCGCCGATTCCGATCGGGTAATTGCCCACAATGGCGCGCCGGGAAGCGCCGCGTAAACCGGCTTCGGCCGCCGGCATCCCCGGTTCCACCCGCTGCACCAGCAGTCCACCGTCGCGCGGCAGGTTCAGCATATCCGCTAAATCGCCCGAAATGGGCAGCGCGCTCAGCCCCAGCAGCGGCCGCGAAATGTGGCCATTTTTGGTGTATTCGTCCAGCATTTCCTTGGCGCGGTTGATGGGCAGCGCGAACCCCAGCCCGATATTCCCCTGCGAGCCCAGAATCGCCGTATTGATGCCGATCACGGTGCCGTGCGAATCGAGCAGCGGCCCGCCGCTGTTGCCCGGATTGATGGCCGCATCGGTCTGGATCATGCCTTCCAGGCTTTCGCCCTCCGTGCGGATGGTGCGGTCGAGCGAGCTGATGATCCCCGTGGTCAGGGTGCCGCCCAGCCCGAACGGGTTGCCGATGGCCAGCACCTTCTGCCCCACCACCAGCCCTTCGGAATCGCCCAGCCGCAGCGCCGGCAGCTTGCGCCCGGCTTCGATCTTGATCAGCGCCAGGTCGTTGCGCCGGTCGCGCGCCAGAACGTGCGCCTTGTAGGTTTTCTTATCCGACAGCGTCACCGTCAATTGCGGCGCTGCCGCTCACCACGTGATAATTGGTCAGGATTTCGCCGTCGGAGTTGACGATAAACCCGGAGCCGGCGCCCTCGGACTGCGACATCCCCCAGAACCAGTCCTCCTGCACCACCATGGAGGTGATGTTCACCGTGGCTTCATGGGCGGCGCGATAGATCTCGATATTGTTCTGCTCGTCGGGGGTGTAGCCGCCGGCGGTGGCGGCCGCGGCAGGCTCCGTCCAGATGCGGCCGGCGTTGCGCACGGGCCCCAGTACCCGCGCCATGTCCCAATGCCCCGACGACGTGAGGTACAGGAAAACGGCCACCATCCCGGCAGCCCACACAAACGGTCGCAACACTCTCATGATTCAATTCTCCGTAAGGCTTCGTAAACGTCCCGTGTCTGGCGCAGCGTCTCGTCTTTCTCTCCCGATGTATCTATGACGAAATCGGCAAATTTTCGTTTCTCTTCGAGCGGCATCTGCCGGGCCAGCCGCGCCCCGATGTCTACCCGCCCCGCGCCCTCCCGGCGCATGGCGCGCTCCACCTGCTGCTCCTCCCGGCAGGTCACCAGAATGATGCGGTCGAAGCGCCGGTAGCTGCCGGTTTCGATCAGAATCGCCGCTTCCACCACCGCGATGCCGTGCGGCTCGCGCGCGGCGAATTCCGCCATCAGCTCGCTCTCCCGCCGCACCACCGGCGGATGCACCAGCGCGTTCAGCCGGGCCAGGCGCTCGGGTGAGCCGAACACCCGCGCCGCCAGCGCCTGCCGGTCGATTTCGCCGCTCCGCAACAGTATCTCCCCTCCGAATTCCCGCACCACGCCGGCGTAGGCTTCGCCGCCCGGCGCCAGCACTTCGTGCCCCAGCTCGTCCGCCTGGACCAGCAGGCAGCCCAGCCGCGCCAGTTCCTCCCCCACGAAGCTCTTGCCGCAAGCCAGGCCGCCGGTCAGCCCAACCTTCAGCATAATCCGGCCCGGCGCTCGGCCGCCGCCACCGTGTTGGACCATCAGCATCGCAATGGTGAGCGGCCCCACGCCTCCCGGCACCGGCGTATACGCGCCCGCCGCCGCCGCCACATCCAGCGGGTGCACGTCCCCCACCAGGACGCTGCCCTTCTTGTCGAATGCCGCCATCTTTTCCGGAGCCCCGCCGAAGATGCGCGCCGCTTCTTCGCGGCTCTCGATGCGGTTGATGCCCACATCCATCACCGTCGCACCGGGCTGAATGTAAGCCGCCGGTGATCATCGCCGGCCGCCCCATCGCCGCCACCAGGATGTCCGCCTGCGCGGCAGACTGCCGGGCAGGTCGGGCGTCTTCGAATGGCAGATCGTCACCGTGGCGTGCTCGTGCAGCAGCAGCAGCGCCACCGGCTTGCCCACAATGTCGCTGCGCCCCACCACCACCGCGCGCTTGCCGGCCATGGGAATGCGGTAGCGCTTCAGCATCTCGATGATTCCCGCCGGCGTGCACGCCCGCGGCCCCGGCAGGCCCGCCACCAGGTTGCCCACGTTGCACGGATGGAATCCGTCCACGTCCTTGTCCGGCGCCACCGCCAGCAGAATCCGTTTCGCATCCACCTGCGCCGGCAGCGGAAGCTGCACCAGGATGCCGTCGATATCCGCGCGTCCGTTAAGCTGCTCCACCATTTCCAGCAGCTCGTCGGTGGTCACCGTCTCCGGCGGCGTCAGCGATTCCGAATAGATCCCGAGCTCCTGGCAGGCTTTGATCTTGTTCCGGACATAGATCTCCGACGCCGGATTGTTGCCCGCCAGCACCACCGCCAGCCCGGGCGGCCGTCCGCACGCCGCGAGCGCCGCCACGCGCGGCCGTCAGCTCGCTCAGTATTTCATCGCGAACGCGATTGCCATCCAGGATTTGCGCCACTCTTTCTATGATAGCGGCGGAGAGCAATCTGTTGTACCGTGAGGATCAGAGCCGCGACCGTCAGGGAACGGTGGTTTTGGTCGCGCTCCCGCTCCCTGACGGTCGCGGCTCCGATCCTTGATTTCAGGAAAAGCTGCTTGAACGCGGAAGGCCACAAAACGTCGATAATTCACCCGCGGCAGCGCATCACCTCCGCTGCCGCACTGGTCGCCTCCATAGCCGCCGTCAAGCTCCTCGTACACCTCTACGCCGGCCGCCACTACGGCTATTTCGTGGATGAGCTGTATTACCTCGCCTGCAGCCGGCATCTGGATTGGGGATATGTCGACCAGCCGCCGCTCATCGCGCTCATCGCCTGGATCGGCCGCCATCTTTTCGGCCAATCGCTGGCCGCCATCCGCTTCCTTCCGGCGGTTGCAGGCGCCGCCGAAATCGGGCTCACCGCCCTTCTCGCGCGGGCCCTGGGCGGCGGCCGCTTCGCCCAGGCGCTGGCCGCCATCGCCGCGCTCGCCGCCCCCGGCATCCTCGGTCTCGACAATTTCCTCTCCATGAACGCCTTCGAGCCGCTCTTCTGGTTGGCCTGCGCGTGGCTGGTGGTGCGCATGATCCAAACCGGCAATCGCAAGCTGTGGATCTGGTTCGGCGTTATCGCCGGCTTCGGCCTCGAAAACAAATATTCCATGGCGCTGTTCGCCGGGGGCCTTGTGCTCGGCCTGCTGCTTACGGCCCAGCGTCGCCTGCTGGCCTCGCGCTGGCTCTGGATCGGCGGCGGCATCGCCGTGCTGATTTTCCTTCCCAACCTGCTGTGGAACTTCCAGCACCATTTCCCCTTTCTGGAGTTGCAGGCCAATATCCGCCGCTCCGGCCGCGACGTCCCGCTCGGTCCGCTGGCATTTTTCGGCCAGGAAACACTCTCCATGCTGCCCTTCAGCCTGCCCGTCTGGCTGGCCGGTCTCTGGCATTACTTCGGCAGGGCCACGGGAAAACTTTACCGCGCGCTGGGATGGGCCTGGGTCTTCACCGCCGTCGCCGTTCTGGCGCTCAGCCCGCGAGTCTATTACCTCTTCCCCGCCTTCCCGCTGCTGTTCGCCGCCGGCGGCGTGGCCTGGGAATCCTGGCTGGCGCGCCCGCGCCTGGCCTGGGTGAAGTTCGCGTATCCGACGCTCCTGTTGATCGCGGGCGCCTTGCTGGCGCCGGTCGCCATTCCAGTCCTCTCCGCCAGGGCAGTACATCCGCTACACCCACGCCCTGCACCTTGAACAGCCCCGCCTCGAGACCCACAAGCCTCGGCCCGCTGCCGCAAATCTTCGCCGACCAGTTCGGCTGGGAGGAGATGACGGCCCTGGTGGCGCGCGTCTACAACGCCCTTCCCCCGGATATCCGCCGCCAGACCGCCATCTTCGGCCAGAACTACGGCCAGGCCGGCGCCATCGATCTGTTCGGTCCGAAATACGGCCTGCCGCCCGCCATCAGCGGCCACCAGAGCTACTTCCTCTGGGGACCGCGCGATTACACCGGCGCCAGCGTCATCGTGATGCAGGGGAACCGCCAGGTTATCTGGAGCGCCGGTTTGCCAGCGTGCAAAAGGTAGGCAGCGTGTCCCATCCGTACTCCATGCCCTACGAGCACTTCGACGTGTATTATTGCCAGGGTTTGAAGCAGCCGCTGCGGGAGATCTGGCCCCAGGTCAAAAACTGGGACTAATCCCCCCGCCGAAATTCAGTCCGTAGCGCAAGCTTCCAGCTTGCCGTGCCGGCATCCTTGCCGGCATACCCCGGGCACGCATGAAACCCGCCGCGCCGCCCCTCAGATCGACCGCACCGGCATCGCCACCACGTCGTCGATCCGGATCGCTTCCTTCACCACGAACGGCTCCCCGTATTTCACGCCGATCTGGTTGCCGTAAAACCGCGCGATCGCGCCCAGCCGCTCGCGGATTTCGCTTCGTTGGGAAACAGCGTGCCGCCTTCCGCGCTCTCCCCGTATTGCGAGGCGTAGCTCAGCAGCGCCGCCATGCGCCGCTCGAACTGCGCGCTGATGTCCACGATGAACGAAGGCTTCACATCCGCGTACAGGCTGGCATAGAGGATTTTCTGCGGCCGGTGCGGCTCCGAATACTCCTCCAGCTTCTTCAGCCCCGCCAGGAAGCACGCCTCGTACCCCAGTTCGCAGCACCGGTAGTGGTCCGGGTGGCGCCCCTGCCAGTAGGGCAGAATCACCACGCGCGGCTTCAGCTCGCGGATCTTCACCGCCAGCGTCATGCGCGCGCTGATGGTGTTCTCCAGGCGCGCGTCCGGCAAGTGCAGGTTGCCGCGCCACGTCGAGCCCCATCTGCCGCGCCGCCGCTTCCGATTCCGCCACGCGCAGCTCCGGCGTGCCGCGCGTCCCCATGTCGCCCGCCGTCAGGTCCAGCGCGCCCGTGCGGTATCCCTGCTCGCCCATGCGGATCAGCGTCCCGCCGCACGTCTGCTCGATATCGTCGGGATGCGCCGCAATCGCCAGCACGTCCACGTCTCATCGGCGCGCCTCCAGTTTCTTCAGCAACTCTTCGCGCTCCCGCACCAGCCGCTCCAGCTTCACGCGGAAGCGAAACGCCCTGCGCCCGTCGATGGCAATCACCGGCACCTGTTCGTTGTACAGCCGCCGCAGCTCCGGCATCGCCGTCGATATCCTTTTCTTCGTACGTAAACTCGGCCTGCCGCCGCGCCTCCGCCGAGCACCTTCTTGGCGTCGTCGCACAGGTGGCACCCGCGCGCGTGTAAAGCGTCACCGCGTTTCATTACCAGTACAGGTCCCGCCGCCGCCAATAGCGCTTGCGCGGCCCCATCACGTTCATCAGCAGCATCCCGGTCGAGGAATCCGCCCACGTGCGCGAAAAACGCCATCCCGCCCTGCGACGCTTCCGTCACCGCCCCCACCCCGCCGAACACCTGCAGCGCGAACCAGTAGATCAGCATCAGCCACGCCGGCACCTCGAAGGTGAAGATGAAGAGCAGGAACGTCAGCATCACCACCCGCGAGCGCGGAAATTTCACCAGGTACGCGCCCATCACGCCCGCGATCGCGCCGCTCGCCCCCACCATCGGCACCCGCGAGTCGGGGTCCATCAGCACCTGCGCCACCGCCGCCGCCGTCCCGCACAGCCAGGTAAAACACCAGGTACTTGGCGTGCCCCAGAATGTCTTCCACGTTGTCGCCGAACACCCACAGGAACAGCATGTTCCCCAGCACGTGCAGCCAGCCGGCGTGCAGGAACATGGAGGTCAGAATATTCTCCACGTGAAAATACGCCGGCCGCAGGCTGTACAGCCGCATGAAGTGATTGAACGAATACGGGTCCACCACGCTCAGCCAGAATTCGTGCAGAAAAATCAGGATGTTGGCCACGATCAGCGCAATCGTGACCGACGGGCGTGGAATAACTCGGCTGTGTGACTTTGATCGGGAACATCTATTTCGCGGCGCTCGCGCGCGCCGCGAGCTCCGGCGTGCGAGCGCCGTTCGGCCCGCGCCATCAGGGCCCGCACTTCCTCCAGGCCGCGAATGCCGCCGCGCGCGCCCAGGGCCGTGCAGTTCAGCGCCGCCATGGCGTTGGAAAACTCCAGCGCTTCGCGCATCCCCATACCTCGCAAAACAGCATAGCAGAAGGCCCCGTGAAACACGTCTCCCGCGCCGGTGGTGTCCACGCAATTCACCACGAACGCCGGCGAATAAAGGAACTGCCCGCCACACCGCGCCAGCGCGCCGTGCGCCCCCAGCGTCATGGCCGCCACCTTCATGCCGTACTCGTTCTGAATCGTCTCCAGCGCCCGGAACGGGTCGTTCACGCCCGTCCACGCCGCCGGAAATTCCGAGCTCGCCACCAGGTAATCGACGTTCGGCAGCACGCTGGTCGAAGCCCTGGTAAATGGTATCCACGTCCACCGTGACCGGAATCCCGTGGGCGCGCGCGATGCCCGCCGCGCGCGCCACCGCCGGCGTGTCGTGCCCGTCGATGTGCAGCAGCCGCGCGCAGGCAATCTGCTCGTCCGTGATCTCGTCCGCGTCGATGCGCAGGCAATCGTCGCGCCGCCACAGCACCGTGCGCTCGCCGGTGGACTGGTCGATGATGATGTACGCCGATTGATTGGGGCAGCCGTGCCGGCGCTGCACGTGGTCCAGGTTGATGCCCGTGCCGCTCAGGCTCTCCATCTGGATGCGCCCGCGCTCGTCGTCGCCCACCGTGCCGATGTACTTGGTGCGCAGCCCCAGCCGCGCGCACGCCACCATGGCGCTCGCCACCTGTCCGCCCGGCGCCAGAATCTCCTGCTCGAACGGCACCTTGCCGGCATAAGCCGGAAAATGCGGCACGATCAGCAGGGTATCGGTGGCGTTCAGCCCCACGCCGACCACGTCGAATTCGGGCATCGTAGAGTTATTGTAACGGCTTTGATTGCAAATTGACGCAGAGACGCAGAGACGCGGAGAAGCGCTGGCGAGCCTTCGTGGAGCAAGCTTTCCAGCTTGCCATGCCGGCTTTCGAGCCGGCATACCCTCGCCGGCGAAGCCCATACGGCCCGCCAGCAGTCCAACAAAGCGGTCTTCCGTTCTGCGTCGAAGCAACTCTCCGCTCTCCTCCGCCCTCTGGCTTCGCTACACTTATTCCAGAGGTCTTATGAACGTGAATCGCAGGGTCTTTACTGCTCGGTTCGGCTGTGGCTGCCAATGCCATGCAGTCCGATACTTCGGCCCAAAAGGTTGCCACCGCCATGATCGGCACCGGCAATCGCGGCTCCTTCCTGCTCCAGGCAGTGCTCCATCAACCCAACGCCAAGGTGGTCGCGCTGTGCGACCTCAAGCCCGACCGGCTGGACAAAGCCGCCACCGCCGCCGCCCGCGACAACCCCGCCACCTACACCGACTGGCACCGCATCATCGACCGCAAGGATATCGACGCCGTTTTCATCGCCACCCCGCCCTACCTCCACTCCGAAATGGCCATCGCCGCCCTCCGCGCCGGCAAGAACGTCTATTGCGAAAAGCCCATCGGCGTCACCCCCGCGCAGGTGCGCGCCATTCTCGAGGCCGCCAAAGGCCTCGAAAAAGGTCTTCGTCGCCGGCCAGCAGTTGCGCTCCATGAAGCATGTACCAGGACATGGTCCGCCAGATTCGCGAAGGCGCCATCGGCGACGTCCTCATGGTCAAAGCCCAGCGCCACGCCGCCGCCGACCTGCCCCACGACGGATCCTCCGGCGACTGGTATTTCGACGTCGCCAAGTCCGGCGGCTACCTCGTCGAGCAGTCCGTGCACAATCTCGATCTGTGCAACTGGGTCGATCGGCGCGCATCCCACCCGCGCCTGCGGCTTCGGCGCCATCCAGCTTTACAAGAACGATCCTCCCGGCCGCACCATCTTCGATTGCGGCAGCCTGACCTACGACTATCCCGGCGGCGTCAAAATGTCGTTCACCCAGAACGTCTTTCACCCCGCGTCCATGCCCAACGGCAACCAGTACGTTTACGTCTACGGCTCCAAGGGCGCCATCGACCTGATGGCCGGCACCATGTACCCTCCGCGAAAGACGCCCAGCCCGTCACGCTGGTCGCCCAAGCAGCAGGAGGACCAATACGCGCACATGGCCGCCTTCTACGCCTCCATCACCCAGGGCGCGCCGCCGCCCGTGGACATCAAGATCGGCGCCGCCGCCGCCCTCACCGCCATCCTCGGCACACCAGGCCATGATCCAGGAAAAGGTAGTCACCTGGAGCGATCTCGGCGTCGACGTCTAGGAAGCAGGGATTGGGGGTTGGGGATTGGGGATTGGTCGAGAGGCGCGCCGCGCGAGGGACCCATGCGTGCGGTCCTCGGATGGTTCATGGGACCACGGGACCGCGCGGATGGGTTCCTCCCGGCGCGCGCCTGTCCGCCCCTAGTGCCCAATCCCCAATCCCCAATCCCATTTCCCGATATACTTCCCCCATGACCCGCCGCAACTTCTCGCCCTCCCGCTGGCCGCCGCCGCCCTACCCGCGCCCGCCCAATCGCCGCGCTTCACCAAGGGCATCTGCTCCATCATCTTCCCCAAGGAAATGCCCCGCGCCGAATGCTTCGCCCGCGCCAAATCCGCCGGGTTCGATGCCATCGAGATCGCCGTCGGCACCGATCTCCCGCTCGATATCACCCGCGACGACGCCCGCCGCATGGCCGATGCCGCCGAGAAGGCCGGCATCCGCATCGCCACCCTCTGGGTCTCCGAGCCCCTCCACCAGAACCCGCTCAATTCGCCCGACCCCGCCGTGCGCGCCCGCGGCGTCGAGGCCATCCGCCGAGGCATCGCCATCGCCCAGGACCTGAACTGTCGGCGCGCTCCTGCTCTATGCCGTTCGCCTCGGCAACGGCCCCACCCTCGAAGTCGGCTCCCAGGAAACCTGGGACCGCTTCAGCGCCGAGCTGGCCAAGCTGGTGCCCGATGCCGAGCGCGCCAAAATCTTCCTCGACCCGGAAAATGTCTGGAACAAGTTCCTCCTCAGCCCGCTCGAAATGCGGTCATTCATCGACCAGTTCCACAGCCCCTGGATCGGCTCCCATTTCGATACCGGCAACTGCGTGCAGTACGGCTATCCCGAGGATTGGATTCTCACCCTCGGGCCGCGCATCAAGCGCATCCACATCAAGGATTACAAGCTCGCCGCCCCCACCGATGCCCCCCATTTCGCCGATCTCCTGGAAGGCGACGTCAACTGGAAAGCCGTCATGCAGGCGCTCGTGAAAGTCGGCTACCGCGGCTACCTCTCCCCCGAAATCGGCCGCAATCCCAACCAGCCCGACCAGCTGCAGCGCGTCTCCGCCGCCCTCGACAAAATCCTGGCGATGGCCTGAACCGTGCGGCAGGAGGCCTATCCGGCCGTCATTACCGGCGCTTTCGCCCGGTATGAAACGGCGCCGCAAGTTACCCGCCTGCTCTGCCCGCCGAAAGTCCCGTGCCCGATAGGATTTTCACCGGCCCGCAATGGGTGTCCCGGCGGGCCGATTCGGTCCCGCGCTCTCTTGCTTCGCCTTCGGCAGCAGCAGAATCGCCACCGCCCCCACCAGCGCCAGCACGAACACCACCATCAGCGCGCTCCCGTAATCGCTCGAATTCTGCCGCAGCCGCGCCACCAGGTACGGCACGCACGCCTGCCCCACCGTGTCTGCCGGCAGAATAATCGACATGGTCCGCGCCAGGCTCTCCAGCCCGAACTGCTCCGCCGCCGCCAGCGGAATCATCATGTAATCGGCCCCCATCGCCAGCCCGAATACGATGGTGAACAGCCACGGCGTAGCGGGCACCGTCAGGTGAAACAGCAGCGGGATGCTCGCCGCCGCCAGCAGATACGTCGCCACCATCACGCGCTTCTTCGGAGAACCGGTCCGCCAGCCAGCCCATCAGGATGCGCCCCGCGTTGCTCACCAGCCCGATCCACAGCAGCGACGCGCTGAACATGTTGTTCAACTGCGTCTGCGCATGCGCCCCGCCGATTCCGGCTTTATGAAATCCATCCAGAAAAATCAGCTTCATGTGCTGGTTGATGGACCCGATGGCGCCGATGCTGCAAAAGCTCCCCACCAGCAGCAGCCAGAAAGCCGGCTGCCGCAGCAGGTACCCGAACGGCTTTCGGCTCCTCCCGCGCTTCGGCCTTCCCCGCCGGCGCCGCCGCCCCGTCCGGGTATGCGCCGATGTCCGCCGGCCGGTCCTTCATCACCCACAGCGCGATCGGCCAGGCCAGAAACATCAGCGCGCCAATCCCGATCAGCCCGGCGCGAAATCCGTACGCCTCCGTCAGCGGCTGCGCAATGTAGCGCGCGGAAATCCCGCCGAAAACCCCCACCCCCAGGTACGCCACCGCCATCGCCGTACCGCGCTTCTCCCGGAACCATTCCGAGAGCATCACCTGGTACGGAATCGGCCCGCAGAAAATATTGCCGCCCCGGTAAATTGCCCACAGCAGATAATAAAAGGCCAGCCCCGCGCCCATCACGCCGAACCCCAGGAACGGCGAGAAAGGTCAGCAGCGTGCCGATCAGCAGCATCCGCCGCGGGCTGTAGCGGTGCACCAGCGCCGGCCCCACCCACAGCGTCAGCGCCGCGCCCAGCGGAAATCCCAGCGTGATATCCGCCCGCGTCCAGCCGAACTCCCGGATGAAATAGTCGTAGAAAAACGGCATCCCGTAATACGGCACGCCCACCGTGATCCCGAACGCGACAAACACCGCCGCCGTGATCCACCAGCCATAAAATGGTTTCCGCATCCCTGGTCCCGCCAGAATATGGGAAAACCGCCCGCCTCGCGCAAGTTTCGGCGCACGAAGTGCGCCCTGAAGCCTTTCTTCACCGCCGAGACGGCGAGACGCCGAGAGAGCCGATGAATGCTCCGCGCGGCCTCTGCGTCTCCCGCGCGTCTCGGGCGCTGGATTTTGCCTTCGCCTCCCGCGCATTGCATAATGTCTCAGGAGGAACTGGACTATCCGCTTTCCCACGCTGTTGCATTCCGTCAGCTATTCCGGCTCGTGGGGGCAGGCACTTTCTGCCGCTCGCCCGAATTCATCGACCACGCCGCCGAGCTGGGCTTTGACGGCGTCGAGCTGATGGCCCGCCGCCCGCATCTTTCCCTGCTCGACTAGGGCCCGGCCGAGCGCCGCCGAGTTGCGCGCGCGGCTGGAGCAGCGCGGCCTGGCGCACCTCTGCGTCGCCGGCTACAACAATTTCACCGCCGACCTGGAGCACGCGCATGCCGGAGGTCGAAATCCAGATGCACTATCGTGACCGAGCTGGCGCGCGCTCACCGCCGATCTCGGCGGCAGCCTGCTGCGCATCTTCACCGGCTACGAGCACCCCGCCTCGCGGCTTCACCGCGCAATGGCTGCTGGTCGTGAATGCGCGTTCGCGAATGCGCGCGCCGCGCCGCCCGAATTCGGCGTCACCATCGGCGTCCAGAACCACCACGATATCGCCTGCGGATTCGAGAGCCCAGTATCGAGCTGGTCCAGGCCGTCGGCGAGCCCAACTGCAAAGCGCTGTTCGACGCCTGGGCGCCCGCCCTGCATGGCGCGGACCTGGCCGCCGCCGCGCGCCTGCTGGCGCCGCTGACGCGCCCACACCACCATCGCCAATTACCAGCGCCTGCCCCGCTAAGTACCAGCCCGGCCTCGCCAATTACGCCTCCGCCGCGCCGTGGTGCCAGGCCGTGCCCATCGACGAGGGCTTCATCGATTACGCCGCTTTCCTCCGCGCCCTCCACGCCGGCGGCTTCCGCGGCAGCGTGCGTATGAGATGTGCTCTCCCCTGCGCGGCGGCGGCAGCCTGGAGAATCTCGACCTTTACGCGCGCAAATTCATCGCCTTCATGGAGACGACTCCGCGCCGAATCGCTGCTGCCGAGAGCCTGATGTGGGGCAGGCGCTTCCGCCTGCCAACCGGCGTTCGGACTTCTCTTCAACGCGGAGCCGCGGAGGACGTGGAGGGGTCGCCGAGGTATTCCGGGTTACCTCCGCGTGATCTCAGCGCTCTCCGCGCCTCCGCGTTGAATAGAGATCCTCATGCGCCCCGCCGCCCACCGCGCCCTCGCCGGTTGATATCATCATGCAGATGAAAACCCTCCTCCTGTTGCGTGGCGGCGTGCCTGGCCGCTTCCGCCGCCGATAACACCCTCACCCCGGCCGAAAAGCAGGCCGGCTTTCAGCTCCTCTTCGACGGCCACACCTTCAACGGCTGGCGCAATCCGGCCAGCGAGAACCCTCCCGGCGATGCCTGGGTCATCGAAGACGGCTGCCTGAAAACCACCCCCCACCCGCGCATCACCGAAGACCTCGTCAGCGCCGAATCCTACGGCGATTTTGACCTGACCTTCGATTGGCGCATTTCGCCCAAGGGCAACACCGGCGTCAAATACCGCATCCAGCGCACCGTTCTCCTGGACAATTCCAGGCCGGATCCCAAGGTCCCCTTCGAAGTTACGGTGGAGCGCGCCCTGATGTCTCCCGTTTCCCCGGGCCGCCATGCCGCCCAACACAAGGGGCAGGAATACACCATCTCCTACGAATTTCAGTTGATCGATCCGACCGCCGGCGCGGCCGCCGATGGCGGCGTGCACCAGGTAGGCGCGCTCTATTCGATGATTCCGCCGCGCAAGATGGCCGCGCATCCGCCGCTCGAATGGAACACGGGACGGCTGGTGGTCAAAGGCGATCACTTCGAGCACTGGATCAACGGCGTGATGGTGCTCGATGGCGAGCTGCATTCCCGCGCGGGCCTCGACACCGCCGCCAAACGCTGGGGCGCCCGGGCCCCGCACGTGCAGGAAATTTTCGAGCACGCCGGCCCCGCCGGCGCGGTTTCCCTGCAGCACCACGGCGGCGCCGTCTGGTTCAAGAACGTCAAAATCCGGCAGCTATAGAGGCCGGGCACGCCCGGCCCGCGGCACACGCTACACCAGGACGGTGAACGTGGATTCGGCGCGTTCCACCGGGCGGTAGAGGGTGTCGCGCTCCACCGGGTTGCGGCCGGCTTTGCGGATCAATGCGAGCAGCTCGGCGCGGCGCAGGCCCTGGCTGGTGGTGGCGCCGGCATCGTGGTAGATGCGCTCCTCCACGATGGTGCCGTCGATATCGTCGGCGCCGAAGCGCAGCGCGATCTGCGCCATGCGCGGCGTCATCATCACCCAGTAGGCCTTGATGTGCGGAATGTTGTCGAGCATCAGGCGCGCCACCGCGATGTTCTTGATGTCGGCGAAGCCGGTGGTCTTGGGGATGTGGTGGAGCGGCCGTGTTGTCGGGGTGGAAGGCCAGCGGGATGAAGGTCACGAAGCCGCGCGTCTCGTCCTGCAGGGCGCGCAGCGCACCAGGTGGTCGGCGCGGTCCTCTTCGTTTTCGATGTGGCCGTAGAGCATGGTGCAGTTGGAGCGCAGGCCCAACTGGTGCGCCGTGCGCGCGGTCTCGAGCCACTCGTTGCCGTCGATCTTGTGGTCGCAGATGATGCGGCGCACGCGCTCGTTGAAGATCTCCGCGCCGCCGCCGGGCATGCGAATCCATGCCGGCGTCGCGCAGCCGCTCCAGCGTTTCGCGCACGGCGATTTTCGCGCGCCGCGCCAGGTAGGCGATCTCCACCATGGTGAACGCCTTCAGATGCACCTGCGGGAAGCGCTGCTTCAGGCCGCGCAGCATCTCGCAATACCAGTCCAGCGTCAGCTCCGGATGCAGCCCGCCCACGATGTGAAATTCGGTGACGGCTTCGCTCCAGCCTTCGCCGGCGCGGTGCCACACCTCTTCGAGCGACATGGTGTAGGCCTTGGGATCGCGCACGCGCTTGCCGAAGGCGCACAGCCGGCAACTGGCCACGCACACATCGGTGGGGTTGATGTGGCGGTTGACGTTGAAATAGGTGGTGTCGCCGTGCAGCCGTTCGCGCACCAGGTTGGCCAGGTAGCCGAGGGCCAGGATATCGGCGGTGCGGTAGAGCGCCACGCCGTCGTCGAAAGACAGCCGCTCGCCGGCTTCCACCTTTTCCGCGAATGGGAACGAGGCGGCGATCGTCGAATCACAACTTGCATGTTCAGGCACCCGGTTTGAGCAGGAAGATATCAGCAGCCCAGAATAAGAAGAATAACACGCTCACGTAGCCGTTCATGGTGAAGAAAGCGGCATTCACGCGCGAGAGATCGTCGGCTTTCACCAGGCTGTGTTCGTAGAGCAGCAGCGCGAGCGACGGCGCCGACTCCGGCCAGGGCGAGTGACGCCCAGATGCAGCGACTAGACCAGCGCCAGCAGGCAGAGCACCATGAGCGACGTGCAGCGCCGCGGGCCACCGCGCAGCGCGCCGCGCGATGCCGAGCGACGCGCGGCAGGCTGAACAGGCCTTCGGCGCAATCGAATTCGTAATCCTGGCAGGCGTAGATGACGTCGAAGCCGGCGGTCCAGAAGGTGACGGCGGCGGTGAGCCAGAGGATGCGCGGGTCGAGCGAGCCGCGCACCGCGATCCAGGCCGCCGCCGGCGCGATCCCCAGGCTGAAGCCCAGCACCAGGTGCGAAAACGAGGTGAAGCGCTTGGTGAAGGAATAGAAGAAGACGATGGCCAGGGCCAGCGGCGCCAGGCGCAGGCAGAGGCGGATTCAAGCTCGCCGGCGGCCAGAAAGAAGACCGCCGACGGAAACCACCACGAAGCCCCAGGCGAAGCCGCGCGTGAGCAGCCCGGCGGGAAGCTGGCGCATGCGCGTGCGCGGGTTGCGGCGCGTCGATGTCGAGCGTCCACCAGGCGGTTGAAGGCCATGGCGGCGGAGCGCGCGCCCACCATCGCCACCACGATCCAGGCCAGCTTCCACCCGATCTGCGCGCGGCCGCGAAGCCGCTGTCGCGGAACGCCAGCAGCGCGCCCGTGAGGGCGAACGGCAGGGCGAAGACGGAGTGCTCGAACTTGATCATTTCGAGCGTCAGGCGGAGGCGTTTGAGCATGGGAAGGAGCATCCTCATTTTACCCCGGTGCCCGGGCCGCGCGCGCCCGCATCCCCGCCGTAAGCCTCGCCGCCGCGATCCCTGATCCCTGATCCCCGATCCCCAGCTCCTACCTACTGCCCGGCCGAACTCGCCAGTTTGCGCTGAACGGCGTCGGCAAACCCGGCGGCTGGCCTGGCGCCGGACGCGCGGGCGGCATCCAGCTCCGAAGCCGCCGCCGCGTACTGGCCGCTCATATAATTCAGCCGCGCCAGCACCAGGTGGGCTTTGCCGTACCGCGGCTTCAGTTGGAGCGCGCGCTCGATCTCCGGCCGCGCCGCCCCGGCGTCTCCCGCATACACGTGTGCCAGCCCGAGTTTCAGCCAGGCTTCGGCCGACCCGGGGCTTTTTCTGGCCTCCGCTTCCGCCTGCCGAACGCGCTCCAGCAACGTCTGCTCCATCTCGGCCTCACGGGTCAGGGCCGCCTGCGCCGCGGGATCGGCCGATTGCAGCCGCAAAGCGGCTTCGAACGCAGCCGAGGCTTCCCGTATGCGACCCGGCTGGCGTGAATACGCCCGCCCCAGAGCCGACTGGTAACCGGCGTTTTTGGGGTCCAGCCGGGCGGCAACCTGGAATTCCCCGATGGCTTCATCCACGTTGCCCTTCCTTAGATAGATCAGGCCCATGGCCTCGTGCGGCCGGGCGTTGCCGGGCTCCAACCCGGCGGCGGTCTTCAGTTCGGCAATGGCTTCGTCGGTGAGCGAAGCGGCCTCCAGCGCCAGGGCCAGCTCCACGTGCGCAGCCTGGTTCCGCGGGTCGATCCGCACCGCCTGGCGCAAATGCCGGACGGCGTCATCGTATTGGCGGGCGGCGGCAAAAGACCGCGCCAGAATGCGGTGGGCCTCCGCGTCCGGATGCGCCGCTTTACCCGCCAGCGCCTGTGCCAGTCCACTGGCGGCGCGCGATTCCCCACCGCCCGCCAGGGCCGCAAAGCCGCGGGAAAAATCGTAATCCCGCATGCTCCGGATGGTGCGCACGTCGGCGGCGTCGAAATTCTTCGAAGCGTCGGCCAGCGTCGGGGCCGGGGCTTTGTAGAGTAGGGCGCAGGCGCGCCGCGATGTCGCACGTTTCCTGCCCCCCTCATCGAACCGGACGTGCGGTTTTCCCGCATCCGGCTCTCCGATCATCTTCTTCCGGCGGCTTGCGCCGTAATCCTTCCAAGTGGCTCACCTTGCCCACCATGCGGTAAAGCCGACATCGGTCATGTAGAAAGTGATACCCCCATCGCTTCTTGGCAGTTCCCCAGGGGCACTGGTACTTGCGCCGGAGCCAGAATTGCATCTCGCTCCGGACGGCCCAGTCCACCTTATGGAATGTCCGGTTGCTGTTGCCGACCCGGAAATAGGTACACCACCCATTGAGGATCGGGTTCAGTTTCTGAATCACCACGCCGACCTGCCCGTTAGACGGAACTGATCGCGCTGCTTCGCGAGCCCGTTGACGGACGTTGCGGCACGCCTTTTGGCGTGGCCACATCAACAGCATCCGCCCCGGGAGCTTTCCGGAACTCGAAGCCGAGGAACGCAAAGCCTTCCGCCAGCGTTGTCAGCCGACTCTTTTCCTGATTGACTACCAGTCGAAGAGCGGCGAACTGCTCCTGCAGTTGCTCCCACGCCTCCCGTGCCTGTTCTCCCGTCCGCGCCAGCAGAACCATATCGTCCGCATAACGGACCAGCCGAACATCGCCGACCGCGACACCGTCGCTCCGGCACCATTGACGATCTACCTCGTGCAGAAAGATGTTGGACAGCGTTGGCGAGATCACTCCGCCCTGAGGAGAACCCCGGTCCGGGTGAGTCACCTTGCCTTCCTCCATAACTCCCGCTTTCAGCCAAGCTCGGATCAGCCGCAGAACTTGAGTGTCTCCGACCCGGCGTTCCACCAACTCTAAAAGGAGTTCGTGCGAGATCGTGTCGAAGTAGGATTTCAAGTCAACGTCCACCACGAATGAATATCCCTCGTTGACGCTTTGCACAATCGCGCTCAGCGCCATCCGCGGTGTCCTCTTCGGGCGGAATCCAAATGAACAGGGCATGAAATCGGCCTCGAACAATGGTTCGATCACGATCTTCACCGCCATCTGCACCACTCGGTCCTTCACCGTCGGGATGCCCAACGGCCGAGTTTTCCCCGGCTGTCCGGGCTTGGGTATGTGTACCCGCCGCACCAACGCTGTCCGGTACTGCCGGCTCCGGAGTTCCTGTTCAACTTCCCCCAGAAACCGCTCTTCGCCGTAATCCCGGATCGTGCCGATATCCACTTGGTCCACTCCCGCCGCCCCTTTGTTGGACTTCACCCTCTGCCAGGCTTCGCGCAGGATGTCCTGCCGACAAACCTTATCGTAGAGAAGCGTGAACCTCCTTTCCGGTTGTTGCTTGGCCACTCGGTATAGCGTCCGTTGCAGTTTGCGGGCATTGTCTAATCTTGCGGGCGCTTTGCGCTTCGCTCGATTGGGCCGGGATGGAGCGTTCCCTTGCGGGCGCAGTCCGGCTGCCTTTCCCTGTTTCGTTCGCTTGATGAAAGTAGCGGCCCTTCCCTCCCTTCGGTTCTCCCGAAGTTCTTCGGTACTGTGGCCACCTCCGATTCCCTGCCCGGCGTCGTTGCTGCGCTTTCGGGTTTCGCCCTTATGCGCCTCCCTACCGTGCGGAGACTCCTCCGCCGGACCGAACAGGGTCTCTCCGGTTAACTTGACGGACTTTCTCTGCGTGCCGCCGCCCGATACACCGTCCCGGCGATTCGGTTCCATTCTCGCTGTACTCCGAATCGTGGCAGGCTTCGCCTCGAGGACACAGGCTCGCCCCGGGAAGAGATCCAGTTGAGTCGGCCTACTCACTGGTGGAGTTGACGATGCTGAAACGGCGTTCACTTGTGTTGCGGCCCGCAGATTCGCCTCGCCTTCCTGCCGACACTTGAAGGCTTTGTCATCCCGCTTCTCCGGCGCCGGTTGCCCAACGACGGAGGGGATCAGGCTATCGGGTGAGCGAGTCACGACCCGAGTCGATTCCTTTCAATCAACAAGTTCATCAAGTCCTCTCGGACGCACGCCCCCCACTCCGAACAGGCGCGCCAGCGACCACGCCACCAGGTTGGCCCTCATGGCCGGGTCGTCGGCCGCGCTGTCCTGAATCAGGAGGACGTGGGAGAACGGCGGAGCGACCACGCTCCTGGCCTCCCTCTGCCCGGTCAGGCCCAGGACGACGTCCGCCTTGCAGCCGGAATTCTCCGCCAGTTGCGCCGCCCTTTGCACCATGTTCCCCCTGGTTCCGGGCGGATAAGACTCTCCCCCGTCCTTTGCCAACCACTGCACGCCGGTCCCCAGGAACCTGCGGTTCACCGCCTCAAAGAGCGGTCGAAGACTGGCCTGCCAATCCGGCCTCTCCGCGCGGTATTCGTAATCGGTGCTGACGCACACGCCGATGACGCGGGTGCGGTGGCTACGGTAAACCGCGACAGCGCCGAAATAGCACCCCGCCGCGAAACCCGCCGCCAGCACTCCGACGCCTGCCGCGCGCAGCCGCTTCGTCCAGGAGATGCCACTCCAGAAGATGAACTTCAGCCTGCGTCGCAATTGTGAAGGAAGAGACATCGCAGATTAATCCGCCAAAAGCCGGGTCAGCCCGTCAAAACTCGTTCAAACAATTGCCGTTTCCATCCGGAACGGGGGAGGAAAACGGCGGATTTTGCCACCGGCGTTCTTACCGCGAGGCCTCCCCTGCACGGCCCAGCTTGCGCTGGATGGCTTGGGCGAATCCGGCCGGGGGCCTGGCGCCTGCCGCCCGCGCCTTAACCACTTCCGACTGCGCCGCCTGGTAATGGCCGCTCAGGTATTCCAGCCGCGCCAGCATTAAATGCGCGGCGCCATTCCCCGGCTCCAGTTCCAGCGCGCGTTGGATCTCGCTTCGTGCGGCTGCGGCATCTCCAGCAACGGCCTGGGCCAAACCGAGTTTCAGATGGGCATCGGCGGATGAGGGCTTCTGGTTGACCTGCGCTTCCATTTGCCGGATGGCCTGCAGCAGCGTTTGTTCCACCGCGTTTTCGCGGGTGAGGCCGGCGAATGCCCCCGGCTCGTTGGGCTTCAGCCGCATGGCCTCCTCGAAAGCGGCGGAGGCCTCGCGGATCTGCCCCGGCTGCTTCGAGAGCGCTTGTCCCAAAGCCGCCTGGTAGCCGGCATTGTGGGGTTCAAGCCCGGTGGCGGCGCGGAATTCGTCTACCGCTTCATCTACGTGGCGGCGGTTGAGATTGATGACACCCATGAGCGCATGCGGTTTGGCATCGGCCGGGTCGAGGGAGGCGGCGGTTCTGAGTTCCGCAATCGCCTCGTCGCTGCGGGAGGCCGATTGCAGAGCCATGGCGTATTCGAAATGCACGGAGGCGCTCTGCGGGTTCAGGCGCGCCGCCGCGCCCAGGTGCCGGACGGCATCGTCGTATCGCAGCGCCGCACTGAACGCGCCCCCGACGATCAGGTTCGCTTCGGCGGCCGGGTGCGGGTCTTTGCCCGCCAGCGCATCCGCCAGCACCTCCACCGCACGGCTCTCCGTTCGTCCGGAGAGGGCCGAGATGCCCTGGGCAAAATCGTAACGGCGCATCCCACGGATGATGCGGACGGCTGCCTGGTCGAAAATCCCACCCTGCGCGTCCGTCAGGATGAGGGCCTGCGCGCTGCCCGGAACGCCAAACAGCTTGGCTAACGCCCGCGCAATCACGGTGGCGGACATGGCCTCGGTATTGGCCGCGCTGTCCTCCACCATTAACGTGTGGGCGAAAGGCGGCGCCACCGAATTGACGTGTGCGTCCGGCTGGGCGGTCAGGCCCAGAATCACGTCCGCCTGGCAGGGCGGATGCCCGGCCAGAATGCCCGCCCGCCACAACATGTCTCCCGGCGCTCCGGGCTCATACGCTTCACCGCCGTCCCACGCGTTCCATTTGACGCCGGTCCCCTGAAACATGCGGTTGATTTCCGCGAACTGCAGGGGCAGGGAAACCCGCCAATCCGGCTTCTCCTCGCGGTAGGAGAAATCGGTGGCCACGCACACGCCGATGGTGCGCGTGCTGAAGTGCTGGTAGACGGCTGAACCCCCCGCCCAGCATCCGTACGCCGCGCCCGCCACCATTGCGGCCACGCCGATGGCCCGCCATCTGCTCTTGTGCGTCAGCGCGCGCAGGCCGCGGATCGCCAGCAGGAGGATGGAAAGCCGGCGCCGCGGCGGACGCGGCCCGAGATCCTGCGGCCCCGCCGGAACCAGGGGAAGCCGGTGGCTCCTCCGCCGGCGCCGGAGGATAGGCGGTTGGGGCGGCTCTGGCACTACCATAGTCTCGCAGAAGTGTGAGGTAAATTACCGTAATCCGACTATTCACACAGTACTAGAACCATATTTGACCCGGTAGTACTGCCAGGTCCCCATGACCATGGTAACCTGCTGAAGATGTAGGCAGTATATTTTCATACAAGAGAGGCGCTAAAAGGTACATGCGTATACGACTTCTGCTGGCGGCGCTAATGCTCGCGACCCTGACGGTTGGCAGCGCGAACGCGAACGTGATCGCCGCAACTGCCATAAGCCTGAACCAGACCGACTCAAGCTACTCATTACAACTGCCGGAATTCAACACCTCACTCGGAACCCTGACGGGGGTGACCCTGTATTTCTACGCCGAGGAGAATGTGACTACGTTCGATCTCACGAACTCAACCGACTCCGCTGTCACCCAGACGGTTTCCAGTACCGTAGACCTGACCCACTCGTTTGCGAACAGCGCGGACGGCAGCGACAATTTCGCCACCGGGCCGGACCCGCTCCAAAGCGTCCTTGGCGAGCAAGTCGCGCTGTTTGCCGGCGGTCAGTACCCGGTCGCCTGGGGCACGTACGGCAATAGTTGCCCACCAGGCATGGAGCCGGGCAACTGCACGGAGCAGACTGTTGCCGCGGATAGCACGAATTCCTACGGCGGTTTCAGCGTGACCAATATCGAGTACATCCCCTTATCCTATTCGGGCACGGGCGAAGCCGGCGTCGACGGCCTGATGATCGCCAGCGGTAGCCCTTCGAGCTATGAGACTTCGGGCGGCGGCACGTGCACTCTCGACTCCACTTCGACCGGCTGCTTCACTCTCTCCGGGAGCACCTACAACTACACCACCCAGGGCACTACCGGCGCCTCGTTCACGACCAATGTTGTCGGGAACTTTACGCTGGAAGCCGAGGTGGACTACTCCTATTCGCCCGGCAGCGACGTTCCCGAGCCCGCCACCTTCGGTCTGCTCGGTTCGGCTTTGGCCGGGTTGATCGCGTTCCGCAAACGATTCGCCCGTTAAGCGCCGGGCGCCTCTCGAATCAGTTTTTTGAGAGCATTCGCACCTTTCGGAGACTAGGAAGGTATGCGAATGCTCTTTTTTTTCCTGCTGGCGCTGGCTTTGCACGCCGCCCTGCCTGCCGCCGACCAGCGGCCGGCGCAGGCGCATCAGCGGCAGGTTGTGCCCAACGCCGCTCCCCGTCTCACCGATATCCAACTCGAAGCTCTCATCCGGGCGAAGTTTGCCAAGTCCAAAATCAGTGCCGACAAATTCCAGGTGAGGGTGCAGGGCGGCATAGCCACCATTGAGGGCCGCACGGACGTGATGCAGCACAAAGGCGTGGCCACCCGCATGGCCAGAACCGCCGGCGCCATCGCGGTCAACAACCACATCCAGCTCAGCGATGAAGCCAAACAGAAGGCCGCCGGCAACCTGGAGCAGGGCCGCCGCCGCGCGCAGGTGCAACGGGGAGAGCCGCGCTCGCAGCCGAGGTGAAGCCGCCGGCCGGGCCGTCCGTACGCGGCCGCTCATCGTGTTAGACTGTACGTACTTTTGGTCATGAAACTTTGTCTCGCTGTATTTCTCTGCCTAGGCGCGGTGTGGGGACAGGAGCAGGCGGCGCAACGTCCGCAACTTCCAGACATTTCCGATAGCGAAGTGGTCGCGGTCTTTGACGACGGCACCAGATTCACCATGGGGGATTTCAAGGAAATTCTTACCGCGCTGCCGCCGGAAAACCAGAGCCGGGCCCTGCAGGACCGCCCCAACTTCATGAAACAGTGGGCGCTGATGCGCAAGCTGGCGAAGATGGCCGAAGCCGACCAGCTCGACCGGCAGAGCCCTACTAAGGAGATGCTGGAATACAACCGCACCATGGTGCTCATGAATGCGGCGCTCAGCAATGCCTTGAACAATGCCGGCGTGGAACCCTCTGAAATCGTCAACTACTACAATCAGCACAAGCAGGACTACACGCAGATCCACCTGGGCGCCATTTACATTGCTTTCGGCAAAAAGCTTACCGAGGAGCAGGCCAAGGCGAAAGGCGAAAAGCTGCTGGCCGAGATCCGCGGCGGCGCCGATTTCGTCAAGCTGGTGAAAGAGAATTCCGACGACGAAACCTCGCGCGCCAAGGACGGCGATTTCCTCACCCTTCGCCATGACGACAACGTCCCCGACGCCATGCGCACCGCCGTCTTCCAACTGGGTAAGGGCGAAGTGAGCGACCTGGTGCGGCAGCCGAACGGCTTCTACATTTTCCGCGCCGATGAGGTCACCGTCCGTCCCCTTTCCGAGGTCCGCGACGAGATCTTTACCCAGCTCAAGCAGGAGCATTACCGCGAGTGGCTGGATAAGACCAGTCGCGAATCGACGGTGAACTTCCCCAACCCCGCGTTCGCCGGCCTGACGCCGACGCCGAAGTAGGGGGTGGGGATTTAGGGATTGGGGATTAGGGCCGCGGCGGTGCGGTCACCGCGTTGAACCTCCGATTTGAACCTTCAGGAGCGCCGGGCACCAGCCCTTCGCTGCGGACGCCTCGGCCCCCAATCCCCAACCCCCAATCCCTAATCCCCCACCCGGTTCCTCCGTAACACTCTCCCCTTCCTCACGGTCCCACAATTGCACCTCCTATCCCGGCATGTCAGTCCCCGTAGCCATCGCGCATACCCCGGAAAAGCACCGTTCCATCGAGCGCGTGCTGGATCTCACCCGCGAAGCGCTGTCCCACCTGGGCGGTATGCAGGCGTTTGTCAGACCCGGCCAGACGGTTCTCATCAAGCCTAATCAAACCGTCTACTACTCCGCCGAGGCGGGCTGCACCACCGACCCTCTGGTGGTGGGCGCTCTCATCCGCCTGGCGCGCGAGGCCGGCGCGGAGCGGATCCAGGTGGGGGAATCGAGCGGCGGCTTTTTCTCCTCGCTCGAATGCATGCGCATCACGGGCATGGCGGCCATCGCTGAGCGCGAAGGCGCCGAACTGATCGACCTGGGCAGCGACGCCGTGCCCAACCGCGTCGTCCCCATCCCGGAAGGCAAGGTGGTCCAGGAAGCGCCGCTGCCCATGCCGCTGCTGGATGCCGATGTCGTCATTGCCGTGCCCAAGGCCAAGAACCACCACATCGAGCCCATCTCCGGAGCGATGAAGTTGTGGGTGGGGGTGGTCAACCAGAAATGGCGCAACCAGCATCACGGGGACGAAGAAATGATCGCCCGCTTCGTCGACGTGATGACCGTCAGCCGTCCCGACCTGTGCGTGGTGGATGCGCTGATTTGCGGCGAAGGCGACGGGCCTATCGCCAACCTGCCGCGCTGGGGCGGCTGTATCATGGCCAGCGCCGACCCGGTGGCCACCGACGTTGCCATCGCCATGCTGATGGGCCGCGATTGGCGGAAGCTGCGCTTCGCCAAGGAGGGCGAGGCGCGCGGCCTGGGCTTCCGCGAGCCGCTCACCTGGATGGGGGTCGCGCTGGAAAAAGTCGCCTTCAAGGCCTGGCCGGGGCACAAGGGCTTCGACTATCTGCCGGTGAATTTCCTGGTGGGGAAGGGCGTGACGCTGGAGGGCACGGTGGGGCACGTCAAGAGCGTACTTGACAGCATGCTGCGGCGCGGCGAACTGGAGCAGGTGGTGTGGCTGAAGGGGACCCCCACCGTGATGTGCGGCGACATCGAGGACCCGCACTTCGAGGAGCACCTGCGCCAGGGACCGTACGTGGTTTTCGACGATGCCGCCCGCCCCGAATACAAGAACCACCCCCGCGTTCATTTTGTGCCCGGCCACCCCGTGCTGCAAACCGCCATGCCGGAGCTGATGAAAGGCATGGGGGTGAAAACATTCGGCGCCGCCGCCATGCGCTGGCAGCAGTTCGAAGGGCACCAGATGCACAACCTGGAGTACGGTTCCACCCGGCGCCGGCTGGCCACGGTGGCCGCGCCTGCGGCGGTGGCCGCGCTGACGCTGGCCGGCGTGCTGGGACTGGCGGAGGTGGTCCGGCGCTCATGAAACGAGCGATCCCCGGGGCCGGTGGCGGGCGTTTCACACACAACCGCCCGCATTCCTTTCTGTTCGCTACCGGCATTGAGAACAGTTACCCGGTGGTCACCGGGAAGGACGGCAGGGACCTCCGCGTGGACGAGATGGCCAAGTGCCACCACTACCAGCGCTGGCGGGAGGACTTCTGCCTGGTTAAGGAACTGGGCCTGGAATTTCTGCGCTACGGACCGCCCTATTACCGCGAGCATCTCGGCCCCGGCCGCTACGATTGGGAGTTCGCCGACCAGACCTTCGCCGAGCTCCGCCGCCTGGAGATCCACCCCATCGCCGACCTGTGCCATTTCGGAGTCCCCGCCTGGGCCGGCAGTTTTCAGAACCCCGACTGGCCGCGGCTGTTCGCGCAGTACGCCGGCGCCTTCGCCGCCCGCTTTCCCTGGGTTCGCTTCTATACCCCGGTGAACGAAATCTTCGTGACCGCCACTTTTTCCGGCCAGTACGGCTGGTGGAACGAGCGGCTGAAATCGGACGTGGGCTTCGTCACCGCGCTCAAGCACCTGGCCAAGGCCAACCTGCTGGCGGAAGAGGCCATCCTCAAGGTGCAGCCGCACGCGCTCTTCATCCAGAGCGAATCGTCGGAGTATTTTCACGCCGCCGACCCCGCCGCGCAGGGCCGCGCCGCCGCCTTCAACCACAAGCGCTTCCTCTCGCTCGATCTTTCCTACGGCCACGACGTGCGCGGCGTCATGTACGAATACCTGATGGACCACGGCATGACCCGCGACGAATACCACTGGTTCATCCGCCAGGCGGCGCACCTTCGCCCCTACTGCGTGATGGGCAACGATTATTACGTCACCAATGAACACGTGGTGCCCAGCCACGGGCCGGTGAAACCCGCCGGTGAAATCTTCGGCTACTACGTGATCACGCGCCAGTATTACGAGCGCTACCACCTGCCCGTGATGCACACCGAAACCAATCTCGGCGACGCCGCGCGCGCGCCCGGCTGGCTGTGGAAGGAATGGGCCAACATGGTGCGGCTGAAGGAGGACGGCGTGCCCATCATCGGCTTCACCTGGTACAGCCTCACCGACCAGGTGGACTGGGACACGGCGCTGCGCGAGGACAACGGCCACGTCAACCCGCTCGGCCTCTACGACCTGGACCGCAAGATCCGCCCGGTGGGCAAAGCTTACAAAGAGCTGGTCGACCAGTGGCGCGGCATCCTCCCCACGCAGAGCATTTGCCTGCACCAGATCGAGCCCGACGAGTTCGACACCCCGGAGGAAGAGCTGCTGAAATGGGGCGGAGAATAGCGGGCGTTGCCATTCCACGCGGAGACGCGGAGAAAACGGAGACCGCGCAGAGAGAGGAATCGCTCCGCGATTTCTCTGCGTTCTCCGCGCCTCCGCGTTGAAGTGACGGCTTCCAGCGTGCCTACGGTATCACCACCACCGGCGCGCGCCAGAAGGCGAATTTGTGGCCGGTGGGGTTGAGGACGGAAACCTGGCAGGTGTATTTGCCGGGCGCCAGCTTGCTGAGCGGCACGCTGAACTTCAGCGGCAGCGCCTTGGATTTGGCATCCAGGCCGTCGGTGATTTCGAGCGGAGCGGTTTCAAACGCCTTCACCCGCCCGCGGATGAAGCTGACGGTCGCCACCAGCGGCTCGGTCGTAGCGGCAGCCGGCTCGTAAGCCTGGAGATACACGTACATCTCCTGCGCCTTGTTGAAAACACGGGTGACGCTCGGGACCAGCTTCTTGCCATCTTCGATCAGCGGATTGGAGGCCAGGATCTTCTTGTCCTTCTCGGCGTTGTACACAGCCTGGCTCATGTCCAGCCGCTGGCTGCTCAGGATGACGGAGCTGATGGGCAGGCGCTGCTGCTCGGTGGTCAGATCGGGGATCGTAAACTTCGCGTCGTAAGTGCCCACCTTGCCGGTAGTGTTTTCGCGGGCCACAAAGCGCAGCGAATACTTCCCGGGCGGCAGGGTGAAGCCGGAATCGTATTCGATGGGGTGCTTGGAAAGCTCCGCTGCCGTCTCGCCCTTCAGCTTGAAATTGGCGAAGTCGCGCACGTTGGCCACCTGCTTTCCGGCGGCATCCTTAATTTCGCCGATGAAATCCATGGTGGTGCTTTCCGCGCCGCCGTGCCGCGCCAGTTCCAGTTCGCTGCCGGGAATTTTGGCCACGATCGGCACGAAATAGCGGTCGCGCGCCAGGCGGAAATAATCGATCTCCATGGTGATATCGATATCCGTCATGGGGTCGCCCAGCATCAGCGCGGAGGCAAGCTGGCGCTCCTTATCCGTAGAGTTGAACTGCCGGAAATCTTTGCCGGCGAAATAGCCGCGGCGGTAATCGAACTTGGAGACGCGGGCGGAGAGCTCGCGGTCGCGGAAGGCAATTTTGATGGTGCGGTACTTACCGTCCAGCTTATCGTTGGTGGTGTAATAGCCGAGAATGTAGTAACTGGAAATATCTTTCTGCGCCTGCACGATGCCGACGGCGAGATCGTTGTTGTCGAGCAGCGCCTTGCCGCCGGTATCGGCGGCCAGCGTATAGAGCGTCTCCTGCTGGCCCTGGAAGTTGCTCTGCGCCGAGCGCGCCGAGCTGCCCGAATACATGCCCGCGCCGCCCGGCGAAGCCTTGGTGGCGTCTCCCAAAGGCGCCGAGGCCACCAGGCCGCGCGCATCGATGGGATAAAACGAAACGTTGGACTTGAGCGCGGCGTTGATGGTGGCGGTCAATTGCGCCTGGTTATCGATGCCGTTGCGGGTCATGCCGCTGGCGAAATAGACCAGCGCCTTCTTCTCGTTGAGCGAGCCCAGCATCTGCACGGCATTCTCGAGCGCCGCCAACTGGCGGTCGGTATTGAAAATGTTGAACTCGGTATCGTCCTGGGTGAAGGCGGCGCCGGTGTCGGAAGCGCTGTCGTCGCTGACCTGCTCGTCGAAGCCCTGGCCTTCCCCGATGGTCAGCTTTTTGATATCCGACAGCAGCGCGTCGCGGTCGTCGGTAAAATCCTCCACCACTTTGATGTCGCTCGAAAAAGTCATGATCGCCATCAAATCCGAAGGCGTCATCTGCGTGCGCACGAACTTGTCGGCAGCGGCCTGGGCGCGAATCTGATCGCTGATCGGCATCGAGGTCATGTCGAAAAACATGACCATCAGGCGGCGGTCGCGGTACTTGATGTCGCCCGGCTTTTCGGGCGCGATCTGGATGGCCGTGGCGCTCTTCACCGCCGGCTCGACGCGCTCCTGCAGCACTTTCGGCCCTTCGGGCTGCGGCGCGAGCGGCGCGGCGCCCTGCTCCAACTTCTGGAATTCGACGAAGCCGATCTTTTGCGGCTTGCCGTCCTCGGTGACGATGAAATCGCTGACTTTGAGGCCGGTCAGCGGGTTGCCGCTCTTGTCCTTGATGATCAGGTCCTCCACCACCAGTTGCGTGCTGGTGGAGAATTTGACCGCTTTGGGAGCGGGCGCGGCGGGCTGCGGCGCGGGCTGCTGAGCCGCCGCGGTCAAAACCCAGGCGAGAAATATGGCGGTAATGAGTCGCATGTTAGAACCGGAACCTCAAGGTTAAGCTGATGGAGCGCATGGCGCCGGCGGCGGAGGGCAAGCCATATTGCGTGGAGCCCACGGTGGTGTTCCAGGAAGTAAAGTAAACGTGGTTGAGCGGGTTGGTGGAATTCAGCTGCAGATCCAGGCTCTTGCGTTCGGCGAGCCTTATGATGCGGCTGGCGGAGCCGTTCAGGCTGAAGGTCATCGGCCCGGTGATGATATCGCGGCCGGCGTTGCCGTAGGAGCCGGCCGGCGGCGCCACGAATGCGGCCGGGTTCAGGCTGCCGTTGGGGAGATAAACCGGCAGGCCGGTGTAATCCGCGCGCAGCGGGCCGGTGATGCCGGTGCCGCCCAGGGTGCTGGTGAGCACGTTGGGGGTTTCCGGCGCGCCGCTGCTGACGCTGATGCCGGTCATGAGCGTCCAGTCGCGCAGCAGCCTGCCATGCACCCCCTTGAGGAGCGCGCCGCCGCGCGCGCCCATGCCCGTCGAATACTGGATGTTGGCGTTCAGGGTGTTGGCGCGGATGCCGCTCGAGCGGGCACGATCGGCGTCCAGGTCGAGCCAGTCCTGCGCGATGGAAGCCCCTGCGCCGCGCCCGCCCGACGAGCCATCGTCGATCATGTTGGCGTGGGCGTACACGACATTGGCCATGAAGCCGTTGTGGAAGCGGTGCTGCATCTGCAGCCAGAGCTGGTTGGAAATGGTGTTGCCGCCGCTGGTCAGGTAATAGAAGTTAGTCGGGCAGGTGGTGCACCAGTAAGTGGTGCCGGGCGGGGCGGAGTTGGGGATAAATTCCTCCATCTGGTGCGTGCCCTTGGCGCCCGAGTAAGTCACCGTCGCCACCAGCGACCATGGCAGCGTCTGCTGCACGGACATCTGCCAGCTATTGACGTAGCCGATGCGGAAATTCGGATCGACGGCGAAGGTCGGGAAACCGGAAGTCGTCTGGAAACCATTGGCGAGCGTGAGCGGCGTCTGGGTGGAAGAAACGATGGAGCTGAACGAGAGCGGCGATTGCTGCGCCATCTGGCTGACGATGGACTGGTACGCCGTGGTGTTGTAGTAAATCCCGTAACCGGCGCGGACCACGGTGTTATTGGAGGGCCGCCATGCCAGGCCGATGCGCGGCTGGAATTCGCGCGCGTCTCCATTCATGAGCGAGTTGGTGTAGCCCAATTGCGAATTCACCGTGCAGCCGGCGATGGAAGTGGCGCAAACCGGCGTGGCGGTGGCGAAGCCGGGACCGATGGCGAGATTCACCAGGCGGCCGTATTCCTCCGTGGTGGGGAGTTGGTAGTCCCATCGCAGGCCGATATTAATCGATAGGCTGGTCGAGATGCGCCAGTCGTCCACGGCATAGAGGTCGAACCAGCCGTTGCGGTAATACTTGTCGGCGTTGCCGTAGGCGATCTGGCTGGTATCGGGCAGGCCGAGCAGGAAATCGGCCATATCGAAGCCGCCCTGGCCGTTCAAAGCCGTGTTGGTGCCGGTGAAGGTGAAGCTGCCGCGGGCGTTCTGCTCGGAGAGCGGATCGTTATCTACGCGGCGGATGTCGCCGCCGAAGGTGAAATTATGCTTGTCGTGGAACCAGCGGATGCTCTCGTTGAACGCGGTGGTCTGGGCGCGGTTTTGCACGGTACTGCCGTCGGAAAGGCCGTAAAACCCGTTGGCGAAGGAGAGCGACGGCGGACCCCAGAAGTTGGGGTTCTGGTCGTTGCCCGTGATGCCCAGCTCGCCCGAAAGGTTGGCGCGGTTGGCCCAGTAAGGCGTGGTGTCCTGCACGTTGCGGCTGAAAGTCACTCCGGCAGTGCTAAATAAGTGGGAAGTAAAATGGTAAGTCCAACTGATACCGGAGTTAGAAGCGCTCTGAAACGTGTTCTGCGTCCAGCCGAGCAGGCTGGGCAGCACTCCCGTTGCGTGCTGGTAGGAGAAATTGCCGCTCACCTGGTTTTTCGAGTTGATGGTTTCGCTGACGCGCGAGTTGATGTTGTCCTGGTGGTTGTTGCCGACCAGGGCGGTCTGGTAATTGTAGCGCGAGTTACCCGGGAAGTTCGGCAGCGGATAGTACGAGAGCATGGCCGTGGCGATAGGGTTGATCATGCTGGCCGGGATCGCGTTGTTCGGGAAGGGCGTGTGCGTGGTCGGATCGTAGATGGTGACCGGCTGGCCGGAAAGACTGAGGACGTTGGAAAAATCGCCGCTGCGCTCCGCCTCGGTGGGAACCAGGGTACTGATGGTGCTGCCGCTGCTGGCGTCGGTGAACTGGAAATTCAATGTGAAAAACGTGTGCTGGCCGCTGAGAATATGGGGGATTTTCAGCGGGCCGCCGATCATCCCGGTAAGGCGGGCGTTGGAAGTGGAAGGCTTCGCCGTGGCCTGCCCGGTGAGCGAATAGGGCCGCGCGTTGAGGTCCGAGTTGCCGTAAATGAGGGCGAGATTGCCGTTGTAGTGCATGCGGGGGTCGCGCCGGCCGTTGCCGAACGCGTTGGGATTGCGCCCGCGCGGGTTGCGTCCGCCGGCGCGCCCGCCGCCGCGCCCGCCAAAACCGCCGCCGCCGAATCCGCCGCGCCCGCCGCCGAATCCGCCCCCGCCGCGTCCACCCGGCCCGCCCGGTCCGCCGGCTATTTGCGGCCCGCCGCCGGGAGCCTGCATGCCGTCTCCGTTCGGTCCGCCCGGCCCGCCCATGCCCGGACCTCCCGGCCCGAAGCCCATCGCATCCATGCCGCCGCGGCCGCCGAACCAATCGTTGGTCTGCGGCATGGTGACGCCGCTCGAGATGCTGCCGCCCACCACAAACGCGTCATTGGCGCTCTGCGCCTGGTCGGGGGAAGCGGCTTCGGCGCCATCGGTCTGCAGCGCGTTGGCGCCCTCGGTCAGCGCGGAGGCGTTCAGGTCCATCTGCTGGAATCCGCCGCGCCCGCCGTTTTGCCCGTTCTGGCCCGGGGAGTTCCGTAGCGAAGGACGGTTGCCGCCCTGCCCCTGCCCACGCCCGCCGTAGCTTCCCCGGCCGCCGCGGGATGCGGGCGCGGCGCTGGCGGAGGTAGAGGCGGCGGGTTGGGCCGTCGCATTTTGGGTGTTGGAGGCGACAATTGTAGTTGGCTTCGTTTCGCCATTCTGCGCCGTGGCAGCGGGGGCGGGAGCCGGCGGATTCGGCTTGTTCGTCGCCGCCAGGGCGGCCTTGAGGTCGGCCGCGGAAAGCTGTTTCAGATCCCACACCGGGCTGGGGGCCATGGGGGCAATACCGACGTCTTCCGAGTGTTTGGCAAAGCCCAGCATCTCGACCGTGATCGTCCAGACCCCGTCCGCCAGGTCGGGGAACACATACGCCCCCTGGTCGTCCGTAGTGGTGACGAATCTCTTATCCCCTCGAGTGGCGGTTACGGTGGCGCCGGGCACCGGGAGCCTGCCGGATTTCACAACCCCCTGATGTTCCGAGGCCGATAGCCCGGCAACGGCCAGGCAAACTGCCAGCAGGCGCCCGAGATGCTTCAAGATTCGGTTGACAGGCATGAGTGTTACCAGGGATGGCGCAGGCGGCGGTACGAACGTTACGGCGGGGAACCAAGCAATCGGAGTGCCAACCACGAATAAATTTTGGAACTCGCGTGAAATGGGCAGGATGCGCACCGCTGGCTAAACCGGGCCATTGCCGCGTTGCCCCCATCAGGGCAACGCTTGTAAACGTCCGCATTCGAGCGCAAGATGGAGTTTAAGACATCCTCATCCCAGGAGGAATTGTGAAGTACCTTCTTCTTTTAGTGGCGAGCGTGTTGCCGCTCGCCGCCGCCATCGATGGCACCGTGCGCCTCGATAGCGGCGCCATCTCCGGGGTTGCCACCTCCGCGCCCGGCATTACCGTTTTCAAAGGCATTCCGTACGCGGCTCCGCCGGTCGGCAACCTGCGCTGGCGCATGCCCCAGCCCGTCGCCAAGTGGGACGGAGTGCGCAAGATGGACCGGTTCGCGCCGCCCTGCGTGCAGCCCTTGCGCACCGACCCGAAACAGACCCGCGGTAGCGAGGACTGCCTCTACCTGAACGTGTGGACCCCGGCGAAATCCGCCTCGGAAAAACTGGCGGTGATGGTGTGGATCCACGGCGGCGGCTTCCGCGACGGCACCGGCGCCATGCTCCTGCACGACGGCACCGAACTGGCCAAAAAGGGCGTGGTGCTGGTGACCATCAATTACCGGCTGGGCGTGCTCGGCTTCTTTGCCCATCCCGAGCTGACCAGGGAATCGGACCGCCGCGCCTCGGGCAATTACGGGCTGATGGACGGCGTTGCAGCGCTCGAATGGGTGCAGCGCAACATCGCCCGCCTCGGCGGCGACCCGGCCAAGGTGACGATTTTCGGCCAATCGGCGGGCTCGATGGCGGTAAGCTGCCTGCAGGCCTCGCCGCTGGCCAAGGGGCTGTTCCGCGCGGTGATCGGCGAAAGCGGCGCCTCCTTCGGCGGCTTGCTGGCCAACGGCTCGCTGGCGCAGGCGGAGGACGCGGGTGCAAAGTTTGCCGGGCGCATGGGCGCCAAATCGCTGGCCGACCTGCGCGCGCAGCCGGCGGCCAAGCTCATCACCGCGGGCTTCGGCGCTTCGCCGGTCAACGACGGGTACGTGCTGCCGGCGCCGCCGCTCGAAATCTTCCGCAAGGGGATGGAGAACCGCGTGCCGGCGCTGGTGGGGTCGAATTCGGATGAAGGCCGCCTGTTCACGCGCGGCCGCATGAGCGCGCAGGAGTTCACCGCGAAGGCGCGGGAGCGCTTCGGCGCCGATGCCGCCGAGTATCTGAAGCTTTACCCGGCGGGTTCCGACGCCCAGGCGGCGGCGTCGCGGCAGCGCGCCACCACCGCGGAAAGCATGGGGCTCAACATGCGCCTGTGGGCGGAAGCCGAGGCCAAAGCCGGCCTGCCGTCCTTCATTTATTACTTCACCCGAGTAACCGCCGGCGGGCCTCCCAACGGCACCGCGCCGGACGCGCTGCTGCTGGGCGCGCCGCACGGCGAAGACCTAGCCTATGTATCGAACAATATCGGCCACATCGAAGCCCTGCGCGACAGCGACACTTTCCGCAACGCGCAGCCGGCGCCCTACGACATCAAGCTGGCGGACATAGTGTCGTCTTACTGGGTGAATTTCGCAAAAACACTCGACCCCAACGGCCCCGGATTGCCGCGCTGGGACCGCTTCGACGCCGCCAAAACCGGGATGGTGATGGAGCTCGGCGACAAGGTCGGAATGCGGGAGCATCCGGACGACGCGGGGATCGTGTTCCTGGAAAAACACCTGCAAAGGTGAACGAGCGCATTCACAGCCGCGGATAGCATCTGTTCAACGCGGAGGCGCGGAGTGCGCAGAGGAAGCGCGGAGAGACGCATGAGGAATCTCCGCGAGTCCTCCGCGTTCTCAGCGTCTCCGCGTTGAGAGCGCATTTTCTACCGGCATTTCCGGGCGGCTATGATGGAGCATTGCGGAGTACGCTCGTGAAATCATCCGGCTTTCGTTTCCTGACGACTTTCCTCGCACTTGCGGCCGCCGCCCCCGCGTGGGCGCAGGGCGACCCCGACCTCAATCGGGCCGAGCGGCTGGAGTGGTTCCGCGACCAGGGGTTCGGCATGTTCATCCACTGGGGCGTCGATTCCCAGCTGGGCTCGGTGATCAGCCATTCGCTGGTGGGCGCCTCGCCGGATTACCTGGAGCGCTTCTTTACCCTGCTGCCGAAGACGTTCAATCCGCGCAAATTCGATCCCGGGGATTGGGCGGTGCTGGCGCGGCTGGCGGGCATGCGCTACGTGGTCTTCACCACCAAGCACCATTCCGGCTTCTGCATGTTCGACACCGCCACCACGGATTTCGGCATCATGCACACGCCGTTCCACCGGGACATCACCGCCGAGTTGCTGAAGGCATTCCGCGACCAGGGCCTGGCCGCCGGCGTTTACTTTTCCCCGGACGATTTCTGGTGGCTGTATAAGAACGGCAAGACCCTGCAGCGGCTGACACCCGAGGTGCAGCCGAAAGCCAATCCCGGCCTGATGGCGTACGACCAGGCGCAGGTGCGGGAGTTGATGACCCACTACGGGAAGATCGACGTCATCTTCTTCGATGGCGAGGCGCAGGGGCTGCGCGACCTGGCCTGGACGCTGCAGCCGGACGTGGTGGTGACGCGCGGCGCACTGGAAACGCCGGAGCAGTACATCCCCGGCGTGCCCCTCGAAGGCGCATGGGAAGCCAATCTGACCATGGGCACGCAGTGGCAGTACAAGCCGACCAACGAGACTTACAAATCCGGCGGACAGCTGATCGCGACCCTCATCGAGACGCGCGCCAAGGGCGGCAACCTGCTGCTGAACGTGGGGCCGAAGCCGGATGGCGAGCTGGCCACGGAGCAGGAGGAGCGGCTGCGCGAAGTGGCGCTGTGGATGTTCCTCAACTCGGAGATGATTTACGGCGTGCGCCCGTGGGTGGTGACCAACGAGAACAATTACTGGTTCACCAAAAAGAAAAACGAGGACACGCTCTACGTGGCGGTGCGGGAGCCGTGGCAGTACGGGAAGTGGAAGGACGTCGTGCTCAAGACCGTGCGAGCCACGCCGCAAACCGAAGCCAGCGTGCTCTCGCAGAACGGCCAGGTGCTGGAATATCAGCCCGGCGTGGTACCGCGGACAACCTGGAGCCAGGACGACACCGGGCTGCACGTCCGCGCCATGTTCGCGCAGCGGATTTACAACGACCGCAAGTGGCCGAATCCGGTGGTGCTCAAACTGACCCACGTGCAGCCGGCCATCAAGCCGCCCAAGGTGTTGACGGGACGGCCGCAGTGGAATGCGGCCGGGCGCGCGGCGACGTTCCAGGCCGACATCCGGGATTTCGGCGATGCCACCGCGCTCGATGCCGGTTTCGAATACCGCTCCATCACCGGCGAGGACGTGAACGAGCGGGCCGGCGCATGGACGGCGACCGCGCTCACGCGCCGCACCGCCGCCGGCGCGTACACCGCAACCGTCACCGATCTCGCCCCCGGCACGTACGAAGTTCGCGCCGTGGTGAAGCATCCGCTGCTGACCTTCTACGGCTCGGACCGGACGCTGCAGGTGAAATAGGAGAATTGCCTTCAACGCGGAGGCGCGGAGAACTCGCGGAGGCGTGCGTTTCTCCGCGTGTCCTCCGCGTCCTCCGCGTCTCCGCGTTGAGAACACACGCTGAAAATTTCGCTTGACCCTGACGCGACGTCAGGCCTGATGATGGGGCTGTCCGGTTATGAAGGCTCGGGAATTCGCGGAAATGGCGGGGGTGACGGTGCGGGCGCTGCACCACTACGACCGGCTGGGATTGCTCCGGCCGGCTCGGAACGGAGCGGGCTACCGCATCTATCGGGAGCGTGACCTGGAGCGGCTGGAGCAAATTGTGGCGCTGCGGTTCCTGGGGCTGCCGCTTCAGCAGATTCGGGACTTGCTGGACCGCGGCGGCCGCGATCTTCCGGCCGCGCTGCGCTTGCAGCGCGAGGTACTGGAGGAGAAGCGGGCGCTGCTCGAACGCGCCATCCGCGCCCTCCGCGCCGCGGAAAAAGAGCCGAAGCCGGAGACACTGAAGAAAATCATCGAGGCGATTCGAATGCAGGAAGATACCGATTGGAAAGCGAAGTATTACAGTCCGGAGGCGCGGGCAAAAGTGGAAGAGCGGGCTCGCAATTGGACGCCCGAAATGCAGGAGCAGGCCAGCCGCGCGTGGATGGATCTGTTCCGCGACGTGGAAGCGGCGCTGGGCGAAGACCCCGCCGGCGAGCGCGCGCAAGCCCTGGCTGCGCGCTGGCGCAAGCTGGTGGGAGCCTTCACCGGCGGCGACCCGCAGGTCGCCTCGGGCTTGGGCAAGGTCTGGGCCGACCGCCCGAACTGGCCGGCGGAAGCTCAGGAGCAGATGCAGCCGTTTGCAAAGAAGGAAGTTTGGGAGTTCATCGGCAAGGCGATAGGGAAGGCGTAGGACGGCGCTTCCGCGCCGTCGCGGCGGGCTTCTGCCCGCCGCTCAGCCCGCCAGGGCTGTCCCACTTTACCTCCAGCGGAACAGCTTCAGCGCCAGCACAAAACACACCACCAGCCAGGCGGTGAGAATCCCCATTTCGGAGCCCAACTGCGCCAGGCCGGCGCCTTGCAGCATGTTGGCGCGGAGGGCGTCGATGGCGGCGGTCAGGGGCAGGGCTTTGATGAAGGGCTGCAGCACGGCCGGGAAACGGGCGGCGGAAAAGAAGACGCCGGAGGCGATCCACATCGGCATCATGACCAGGTTCATCGATGCCGGAAGCCGCTTCGATGGTGCGCGGGCGCGCGGCGATCAGCAGGCCCAGGGCGCTGAAGGCGAGCGAGCTGAGGACGCAGATCGCGCACAGGTCGCGCAGCGAGCCGCGCTGCCGGCACCCCGAACACCAGCCAGGCCGAAGCCGAGCAGCGCGCCGACCTCCACCACCAGCATGAAGCAGCCGGGAGAGCAGGAACGAGAGCAGGTAATAATGCCGCGGCATGGGCGTTGCGATCAGCCGCTTCATGAGCTTCTTGCGGCGCGCGTCGACGATGGCGAAGCCCATGCCCCAGATGGCGCTGCCCATCAGGTTCATGCCGAGCAGGCCGGGCACCAGGAAATCGATGTAGCGCGAGCCCGGCTCGCGGACCAGGCGATCGCTGGCGGGCCGCGGATCGGTGCGGCCGGCGGCGCGCTGCACGGCGCCGATTGGCCAGCAGGCGGGCGGTGCGGCCCTCGGGATTGGTGTCGTCGAAATGGTAGACCACGGCGCCGCCCGGGCCGGGCTCGGCGACCAGCGTGACTTTGCCGGTGCGCAGCGCCTCGGCAGCGGCGGCGGGCGACATCTGGCGGCACTTCCAGCTGCTTTTCCGGCTGGAGCGACGGCGGCAAGCTGCGGGGTGACGGCGGCAACGTGCAGCACGTCCGGCGGGCGGTTGCGAAAGGCGATGCCGAGACCGGCGGCCAGCAGGATGGGGAACACGAACACCCAGAAGATGGCTTCCGGCTCGCGCGCGAATTCGCGGAAGCGCACCAGCGTCAACTGCACCAGCGGATGATCCGCCAGCGTGCGCGGACGGGGTGCGCCGGCGGCGTTCTCCCCCGCCCTGCCGTGCAGAATGGCGGCCAGGTCACTCATCGCGCAAATGCCTCCCGGTGAGGGCGACGAAAACATCTTCGAGCGATGCCGAGTGGGTGCGCAATTCGGTGAGCGGGACGCCCTGGCGCGCCAACTCGTCGAGCAGGGCGGGCACGGCGCGGTGCAGCTCGGTCACCTGCAGGCGGATGACGCCGTTATCCGCCTGGACGGCGCGCACGCCTTCCACGGCGCTGCAGCGGCGCGGGGTCCGGCCGGCGCGCGCCATCGGCCGCGGAAAACTCGATCAGGTGCTCGATCCCCATGCGCTGCCATCAGCTCGCGCGGCGTGCCCAGGGCGATGGCCTTGCCGTGATCCATGATGGCGACGCGGTCGCACAGGCGCTCGGCTTCGTCCATGTAGTGAGTGGTGAGGAGAAGGGTGCGGCCGGCGGAGCGCAGGCGTTCGATCAGCTCCCAAAGCTGGCGGCGCGCCTGCGGGTCGAGGCCGGTGGTGGGTTCGTCCAGGAAGAGCAGGTCGGGATCGCCCACCAGCGCGCAGGCCAGCGCCAGGCGCTGCTTCTGCCCGCCGGAAAGCGCGCCCACGCGGGCGTTGCGCTTTTCCTCGAGCTGCACCAGCGCGATGGCCTCCGCGGTATCCGGCCCGGAGCGGAAGAAGCTGCGGAACAGGCGCAGGGTTTCGGCCACGGTGAGCTTGTCGGAAAGCTGCGTGTCCTGCAACTGGATGCCGAGGCGCTGACGCAGCTCGGCGGCGTCCTTGTCCCAGCGCAGGCCGAGCAGCTCGACCTCGCCCGAATCGGGCGTGGTGAGGCCCTCGCAGATTTCGATGGTGGTGGTCTTGCCGGCGCCGTTGGGGCCGAGCAGGCCGAAGCATTCGCCGTGGCGCACTTCGAGGTCGAGCCCGTCCACGGCCACGACGTCGCGATAGGTTTTGCGCAGACGGCTCACGCGGAGGGCCGGCCCCGGCCGGGAGGAAGGCATAGAAATAGTGTAGTTCCTCGGCAGTGGAGGGATGGTGGAGGGGCGGGTTGGCGGGCGAAAGCGCCTGCCGCACGCAATTTTAGCGGATTTGGATGGATATTCGGTTCGTTTTACGGCCCGTTTTCGGGCTGGACTGCAAGGAGCGCTCCCTGTCTCCCCGCTGCGGGGAGATTTCCGCGGGTGCTGCCGGCTGGAACGCCGCACGCGTGGTCTCCGGAGTTTAGCATTTTCGCGCGAACTAAATGCCAGAGCCGGACGCGGCTTCGATCCCGGCTTCTCCCAGCCGAGCCAACAGCACTTCGTCGATGGAGACGGTAGCACGGGAAACGAGGCGTGCGAGAGGGCATTCGCGGAAAGTGCTTTGGAATGAGGATAAGAAACTTTTGAGTTGCGGTGACGGGGTCGATGCTTCCGTAGCGCCGCCTTCCAGGCGGCCATGCCGGCATCCGTGCTCCGGCGGCGTATGCCGGCAGGGATGCCGGCATGGCAAGCTGAAAGCTTGCGCTACGGGGGTCTCGTTACCGGTACGGCACCCACACCGCCATTTCCGTGGGCTCGCGGTTGGAGAAGGTGTAGTAGGGGATGAAGCTAAGTTCGGCCGGGCGCGCGGCTTTCGGAGCGGCGGCTAACGGGTAATACAGCGGTGCCTGCGCGGATGGCCGAGCCGACACGGCGCCTTGGGCTTTGATTTCAACGATGCCGCCGAGCACGCCGGAGCGAAATTCGGCGGCGTGGATTTTCGACGGATTGGCGGCGATCGACAAATCCGCCAGCGCGGCTCCGTTTTGGTCCAGGCCTTCCAGGCAGTATACGAGCGGGCCGCGCTCGACGGCGACTTTGCCGGCGTCATCGGAAACGCGCGGGTTGGCGGCCACCAGTTGCGGCTCCATCGGCAGTTCTAGGCGCACGCGGTCGCCGCGTTTCCACACGCGGCGGATGGCGAGGTATTCGCCCGGCCGGGCGCCGCTCACGGGCTGGCCGTTGACCGTGGCGTGGGCCGAAGCGCTCCAGCCGGGTACGCGCAGGAAGAGCGTGAATTCGGCGTTTCGCGCGGGCTCGGCGGTGATTTCAACCGTGCCATCCCAGGGATAGCGGGTGGTCTGCTCCAGCTTCAAGGGCGTGCCGTCGGCCAGGCGCCAATCGAGCGCGCTGGTGTGGTAGAGGTGCACGTAAATGCCGTCCGCGCTTGTGCCGTAGAGATACCCCGGCAGCGAGCCCAGGATGCGCTCCAGGTTGGGCGGGCAGCAGGTGGTGTCGTACCAGGGGTTGCGGATGGTGTCGGAGGGGTCGCCGGTCAGCTCCAGCGGGTTGCGATAGCAATACATGTTGCCCGCCAGCGACATGCCGGAGTTGACGCCGTTATAGAGGGCACGCTCGATGACGTCGGCAAAGCGGGCCTCGCCGGTGGCGGCCAGCATCCGCCAGTTCCACATCATGCTGCCGATGGCGGCGCAGCTTTCGGTGTAAGCCAGCAGGTTGGGCAGCTCGTAAGGCTGGCCGAAGGCTTCGCCCTGCGCCCGCGAGCCCACCCCGCCGGTGATGTACATCTTGTGCTCGACCATGTCGCGCCACAGCGTTTCGAGCGTGTTCCGGTAGCTGGAATCGCCGGTCTCCAGGTAATAATCGGTGGCGCCGCAGCAGGCGTACATGGCGCGCACGGCGTGGCCTTCGAGGATGGTGCGCGAGGTGAACGGCTTGCCGCTGAAGTTATAGGTATACTGCGCCTTGGTCATGCGCAGCCGCTCGCCATCGCCGTGCAGCAGGTAGCCGGCCAGCTCCAGGTAACGCTGGTCGCGGGTGGTGCGGTACAGCTCCACCAGCGCCATTTCCAGCTCGGGATGGCCGGTCAGAAGCGGCCGTTTGGCTGGGCCGAAATCGCGGACCAGGTAATCCACGTAGCGGATGCCGCCATCGAGCAGTTTGGTATCGCCGGTGGCGCGGTAATATGCGATGGCGCCCTGCAGCAGGTGGCCCAGGCAGTACAGCTCGTGGCCGCGGTCCATCTGGGTGAAGCGCTGCGCGGTCCGCTCGCCGCTCCAGTAGGTGTTCAGATAACCGCTGGGCTCCTGGGCGGAGAGGATAATGCCGGTGAGGCGCTCGCAGTCGGCGCGCAGCCTCGGGTCATCGGACGATTGCAGGACGAAGGCGGCGGCTTCCATCCACTTATAAATGTCGGAATCGGTATAGAGCGGGCCGCGGCGCGGCGCGTTGCTCCGTCCGGTGAGGCGCAGAAAATTATCCACGATGCCATGCTCTTCGAGCAACTGCAGCATGGTGGGGATGCTGGTTTCCACGTTGACCGCGCGGCGCGGGGCCCAGAAGCCTTCGCCCATCCGCACGGCGCGGACGGGGATGTTGCGCACTTTGGCGTGGGGCGATTGCGCCAGGTGCAGAATGCCCTGGGCGCGCCAGTCGCCGCCCGTTGCCGGAGCCGCGAAAAGGAGAGAAGAAGCGGGGGCGAACGCCGCTCCCGCGCGAAGAAGGTCACGGCGCGTCATAAATTTTCCGCACTCCAGTGTAGCAGGGGGATTGTTTCACCGCCGGGACGCCGAGGCAGCGAGAGGTCAAAAATTTTCCTCGGCGTCTATGCGTCTCGGCGGTGAAAATTACAACACTTTGACTCGATTGGACTTCCGCGTCCGCTGCGCCTATAATATATTCGGATTTCTGAATCTTTATATCCTAAGGAGGCACTAGTGAAACCCGAAACCTCACGGCGCGGTTTTCTGGCTGTAGGGCTGGGGCTGCCGGCGGCCGGCCTGGCATCCACCGCGTTCGATCCCGCTCCGGCGACGCCTCAGGCGGCACCGGGCAAAATCACGTACCGCACTCTGGGCAGGACCGGTCTGAAAGTCTCGACGGTCGGGTACGGCACCATGATCACGTCCGACGCGACCGTGATCACCCGGGCTGTGGACATGGGCATCAATTACTTCGATACGTCCCGCCACTACCAGAACGGACAGAACGAGCGGATGGTGGGAGCGGCTCTGGGGGAGGGCCGGAAGAAGATTTACCTGGCCAGCAAGGTGGACGCCAAGGACAAAGAGGGCGCACTCGGCGAACTGGACACCAGCTTGAAGGAACTGAACACCGACCACCTGGAAGTGTGGCACCTGCACGGCAAGGATAGCGTAACGCAGGTTTCCGACGAACTGCTGGATGCCGCGGTCACGGCCAGGGAGCAGGGGAAGATCCGGTTTATCGGCGTCAGCACGCACAATTTGCCGGCGATTGTGGATCGCGTTCTGGACGTCAAGGTTGTGGACGTGGTCCAGGTGCAGTACAGTTTCGCATCGGACCCGAGCTACACCGCGGCCATTGACAAGCTGCACCAGGCCGGCGTGGGCGTGATCGCCATGAAGGTGATGGCGCGGGCAAACGGCCGTGGCCGGGGCGCGCAGCAGCCGCCCAAGCCGCCTGACTATTTCGGCGCGGCGCTGAAGTGGGCGATCAAGAATCCGAACATCTGCACGACCGTGCCGAGCATGACGGATATCGACCAGCTGGAGCAGAACTTCGGGGTGATGGCGCAGAGCTTCACCGACGCCGACTCCAAGGTGCTGACGGCGCGGCTGGAGCAAATCGGCCCGTACTTCTGCCGCATGTGCGGCAAGTGCGACGGGCAATGCCCGAAGGGCCTGCCGGTGGGGGACATGGTGCGGTTCGTGATGTACGCCGACGGCTACGGCCAGTTCGCGCTGGGACGGGAGCATTTCCAGCGCATGGCGGCCGAACTGCAGCAGGTGCGGTGCGGCGATTGCGCCGACTGCCCCGTGAAGTGCCCGCACGGCATCAGCGCGCCGGAGCGGTTGAGCCGGGCGCAGCACCTGTTCGCGTAGTACCCAAGTGGGGCAGGCCAGGAGGCCTACCCCACTACACCGCGTATACTCAGGGAGTGCGCGCTTTCGCTCCGGAGCTGGCAGCTTGATCCGGCCTGACGGTCCGGCCGGGAAATGGAACCGCGCCAGTTTTGCCCTTCCCTATTCCTTCAAGCCCCAGTTGACCCTTTTCGAGGCCGCGCTGGCGGCATGCATGGCGTTTGTCCGCATTTTCCTCGGATGCCTGTTGTTCGCCGTGTGGGGCAGCTATACGCTGGCGGCATGGAGCCGCCTGCGTGGCGAGTGGTGGCGCATCCCCGCCATTCTGATCCTGTTCGGCGTATTTGCGATTTCGTTTGTCTGCCTGATGCTCTCCATTTCGGCCCTGGCGCGAGGGCTGGACAAACTTCGCCAAGCCCTATAAGGCCCGGGACGGAATTCTCCGCCGTCGTAATCACACTGAAACATGCGCGGCTTAGACTCATAACTTTCCCGGAGGGGGCATGGAGCTATTTGGACAGACCATCTCGATCGGCAGCGGAATCTTTCTTTTGCTCGCGCTGGGGATGGCGCTGAGCTTCGAATTCGTGAACGGATTTCACGACACGGCCAATGCGGTCGCCACCGTCATCTACACCCACACTCTGAAGCCGACCGATCGCCGTGATCTGGTCGGGCTGCTGGAACCTGATCGGCGTGCTGACGTCGACCGGGGCGGTGGCGTTCGGCGTTCTGGCGCTGCTGCCGGTGGAACTGGTGCTGAACGTGGGCTCCGGCGCCGGATTCGCGATGGTGTTCGCGCTGCTGATTTCGGCCATCATCTGGAACCTGGGCACGTGGTATTTCGGGCTTGCCGGCCTCCAGTTCGCACACGCTGATCGGCGCGATCATGGGCGTGGGACTGGCGAATTCGTGGCTGTCGCAGCGCGCATGAGTTCGGCGAGGGCGTCAACTGGGCCAAGGCATCGGAAGTGGGCATGTCGCTGCTGGTTTCTCCCATCGTCGGGCTTCGGCTGCGCCGCGCTGCTGCTGCTGCTGTGCAAGGTGCTGATCAAGCGCAAGGATCTGTACACGGCGCCGGAAAAGGACAAGGCGCCGCCGCTCTGGATTCGCGGCCTGCTGATCCTGACCTGCACGGGCGTCAGCTTCGCGCACGGCTCCAACGACGGACAGAAGGGCATGGGCCTGATCATGCTGATCCTGGTGGGCATTCTGCCGCTGACGTTTCGCGGTGGATCTGGGCACCAGCCAGGCCGCCGATCAAGGAGCTGGCGGCGACCACCCAGACGATCTCGTTCCAGATGGACCGCCATGCGCCGGGCGTGGCCATGGGCGGGTATCAGGTCGCCGCCGACGAGTTGTCCGCGTACCTGAAGACCACCGGCAAAGTGACCGACCGCACCTTCGCCGCGGTCGGAACCAAGTGCCGCGAGATTTCCGAACTCCTGAGCGGCAAAGCCAGCCTGAGCCGAGCTGATCGCGGACCAGCGGCGAGATGCTGCGCAGCGATCTGTACCTGACCTCGGAGAGCGCTGGGCAAGCTGATCAAGCAGCACAAGCTCGACGATCCGCACGGAGCAGAAGTCGGCCGCGGCGCTGAAGTCGCAGCATGGACAAGGTGACCAAGTTCATTCCGGTCTGGGTGAAGGTCGCGGTGGCGATGGCGCTGGGCCTGGGCACCATGATCGGCTGGAAGCGCATCGTGGTGACGGTGGGCGAAAAGATCGGCAAGGAGCACCTGACCTACGCGCAGGGCGCTTCGGCGGAACTGGTGGCCATGGGAACGATTCTGGCGGCCGACCATATGGGCCTGCCGGTCAGCACCACCCACGTGCTTTCCTCGGGCGTGGCGGGGACCATGGCGGCCAACCGCTCCGGGTTGCAGATGGACACGCTGCGCAATCTGCTGCTGGCCTGGGTGCTGACGCTGCCGGTTTGCGTGCTGCTGGGCGCGGGGATTTTCGCGTTCGGGTTGAACGTGCTGCTGCGGCTGGGAATCAGGTAGCGTGCGTGCCGGGGCGCACACCCGCAAAGTTGCGCGATGCGATGTGCGAAATTGGCCTTTGCAAACACAGCCGGCGATGATAGTATCATCCGAGCGAGGGAAGTCGGCGTTTGAAGCTGCTGCACTCGGGGCCCCGCGGTTTGTTATTGGCTCTTGCGGCCGCATCTTGCGCTTGGGCGCAGGAGCCGGCCGGAGATGACGCCGCGATCGCTCCGGCCGAAGCGGCGCCCGCGGCTTCGGCTGCTACCTATGTGCCGCTCACCTCGCACGAGCGCTGGCACGGATTTCTGCACGAATCGCTGCTGGGCACGCGCCCGGCGGCGCTGATCCTGGGAACGGCGTTTCTGGAGCACATCGGCCGGGCGCCGCGGGAGTGGAGCCTGGGCGCGAAGGGATATCTTCACCGCGCGCAGGACCGCCTCGGGGCCACCCTGATCGACGGCGGCGTACACGCCTCCATGGCTGCCCTGCTGCACCACGACACGCGCTATTGGGAATCGCCGGACCGCCGCCCGATGCGGCGCGTGGCGCACGCGGTCGGGCGCACGTTCTTCACCCGCACTGAATCCGGCACCCGGGTTTTCGACATTTCCGGGCTGGGCGGAATCTACGCGGGGACCATGCTGCCGATGTACTGGCATCCGCGCCGGTACAGCCCGCTCGACCAGGGTGTGAAGGCGGGAGATTTCGGGCTGATGTTCCAGACGGGAAGCAATCTGTTCAAGGAATTCCAGCCCGACCTGAAGCGGCTGCTCTCGAAGAAGTAGCAGCCCGCGGCGCGGCAACCGCTACACTGGTGTCGTGGCATCCAAAAGGCCCTGGCCGGCGATGGTGGGCGAATACACGTCGCTGGCCTTCATGCTGCCGCTCTGCACGCTGATCGGGTACGTCGTCGGCTACCTGCTGGATAAAGCCTTTCACACGCACTGGATCTACATTCCCGGATTGATTTTCGGGATTGCCGCCGGGTTTGTCGAGCTGGTGCGGCAGCTGCTGCGGGACACGCGCAATGGCGGATGACGACGAGCGCTTCGAGCGGGCGCTTGGCCGGATCAGCCGGATGATGCTGGCGCTGGCGGCGGCCGGGGCCATCGGGGCAGCCGCGTGGCGCGGGTGGAGCTGGGGCGCGGGATTCGCGGCGGGGGCACTGGCGGGGTGGCTGAATTACCGGATTTTGAAACGCATGGTCAACGCGCTGGGCAGCCGCCGGCCGGACCGCACCGGCGTGGCCCTAATGGCCGGCGCCCGCTACCTGCTGTTGGGTGGCGCCGCGTATGTTACACTACGCTATTCGCGGATCAGCCTGCCGGCCGCATTGGCCGGACTGTTCGTCCCGGCGGGCGCCGTCATCCTGGAAATCCTCTTTGAACTGATCTATGCGGGAACATGAACTCTGGCTCACCAAGATCTTCAACGACCACCTGGCCGGCGCAGGCAATTGGGCGCTGAGCTTGGTCCGGATGCCCACCGCGGCGCGGCCGTGGGCCAATTACATCGTGATGGAGCTGCTGGTGGCGGCCATCCTGATGGTGCTGTTCGCCGTGTTGAAGCCGATGCTTTCGCCCGAGAGTCCCGGCCGGCTGCAACATACGTTTGAGTTGGTGTATAACTTCCTGCGCGGGGAATCGGAAGACCAGGTGGGGCACAACGGGCCGCATTACATCGCGTTTTTCGGCACTATTTTCCTGTTTATCCTGGCGATGAACCTGATCGGCATCGTGCCGCAGTTCGAATCGCCGACCATGGTGCCGGCTGTGCCGCTGGGATGCGCGGTGGCGACCTTCCTTTACTACCACATGGTGGGGATTCAGGAGAACGGACTCGGCAAGTACCTGGCGCACTTCGCCGGGCCGATGATCGTGCTGGCGCCGCTGATGATTCCAATCGAAGTCATCAGCCACTTTGCACGGCCGCTCTCGCTCACCATTCGTCTGTATGCGAATATGTTCGCGGGCGAGGCGGTGACGATGGTGTTTCTAAGCCTCACCTATTTTCTGGTACCGGCGATCTTCATGGGCCTGCACGCATTCGTGGCGCTGTTGCAGGCGTATATTTTCATGCTGCTGGCCATGATGTACGTGGCCGGCGCGGTGGCGCACGAGCATTAATACCGGCTTTATGCCGCTCCTGCAGTGTGAGCCCGGCTGCACGAGGATGACGGGAACCACCTCCTGGGAGCGATTTCTACAAGGAGAACCAGAATGACAAAGAAGATGCTGCTGCTGGTGGCGCTGGTGCTGCTGGCAAGTACGATGGTGTATGCGCAGACGCCGGGCAATCCCACTGCGGGCGGGCAGTGGGTGCCGATCAGCGCCGGATTTTCGATGGCGATTGCGTCCGGGCTGTGCGGCCTGGCGCAGGGCAAAGCGGTGGCCGGAGCGGCCGAAGGCATGGCGCGCAATCCGGGCGCGGCGGGAGCGATCCGCTTCGCGCTGTTGTTGGGCCTGGTGCTGATCGAATCGCTGGCGTTGTACACGCTGGTCATTATTTTCGTGAAGGTGTCCTAGCCGGCCGGGGACCGGGAAGTCCCTTCCCGGTCCCACACGCATTTCCGAACTTTCCCTAAATTGCCAGTACTATTAAACAGTACTAACGGATATTCCCACCCGGTACTGCTGGCCCCCACGGAAGCGCCCACAGTATTGACCTAGTTACTGCTAGCACTTAGCATTAAGTCACGGGTCAAATGGAACAGCGAAAAACCAAGCGTTTCGATTTGGAGTTGCCCCTGGCGATCATCCGCGCCGGAGCCGAACGCGTATCGCTCGCCGGCTTCACCAAGAACATCAGTTCGACCGGCGTGTTGTTCACGAGCGGGACGGCCGCCGACCTCGGCGGTCCAATTGAATACGTTATCAAGCTGAACGATGTGGCGCCGCAGCCGGTCAGCCTGCGCTGCGTGGGGAAAGTGGTTCGCTCGGAGCCGATGTTCGGCAACGGCGGGAACCGGCTGTCGTTTACGATTGCCGCGACGCTCGAACGCTACGAATTCGTGCGCGAGCCGCAACTCAGCCTCCTGATCGCCCGATAAACCCGGCTTGCCTCTTCGTTGCCGGTGTTATAAGCTGGCAAAGAAAAGGCGAAGCAATGAACTCCTCTCTTACCGTTCCCGATTTCCCTCCGCCGGGAGCGCCGGCGCCGAAGGGCTCGCTGGAGGGACTGGTGCGCCAGTTCGAGGCGGCGCATGGGGAAGACGATTCGCCCATCCGCGCGATTCACCGCCAGCCGGCGGCGGAAGGCGCGTTCACCGAATTTCCCGCCGCGCTGGACGGCAGGCTGCGGGCGGCGCTGGAGAGGCGCGGAATCGCCAGGCTTTATTGCCACCAGGCGGAGGCGTTCGAGCGCATCCAGGCCGGCGGCAATGTGGTGGTGGTGACGCCCACGGCGAGCGGCAAGACGCTCTGCTATAACCTGCCGGTGCTCGACCGGCTGCTGCGCGAGCCCGAGGCGCGCGCCATGTACCTGTTTCCGACCAAGGCGCTGGCCGAAGATCAGCTCGACGAACTGCGGACGGCGCTCGACGAAATGGGCTCCGACATTCGCGCCTTCACCTACGACGGCGACACGCCGCAGGATGCGCGCAAGGCGATCCGGCAGCGCGCCAACGTAGTCTTAACCAACCCCGACATGCTCCATTCCGGCATTTTGCCGCACCACACCAAGTGGGCGCGCTATTTCGAGAATCTGCGCTACGTGGTGATCGACGAGCTGCATTATTACCGCGGCGTGTTTGGCAGCCACCTGGCGAACCTGCTGCGGCGGCTGGCGCGGATCGCGGAATTTTACGGGTCGAAGCCGCAGTTCATCTGCTCCTCGGCCACCATCGCCAATCCGCGGGAGCTGGCCGAGGCGCTGGCGGGCGAGCCGTTCGCGCTGGTGGAACAGAACGGCGCGCCGCGCGGGGAGAAATTTTTCATCTTCTATAATCCGCCGGTGGTGAACCGGCAGCTCGGAATACGCCGCAGCTATCTGCACGAGGCGCGGCGGGTGGCGCTGGAGTTCATCGGGCGCAACCTGGAAACGCTGGTGTTCGCCAACAACCGGCTGGCGGCGGAGATTCTCCTCACGTACCTGAAAGACGCCTGCGAACGGAGTCCGCTGCCGTGCGCGACCGTGCGCGGCTACCGCGGCGGATACCTGCCGCGGGAGAGGCGCGAGATCGAGCGGCAGATGCGCGCGGGCGAGCTGAAGCGCGGTGGTGGCGACCAACGCGCTGGAACTGGGAATCGATATCGGCTCGCTGGACGCGGTCATCCTGGCGGGGTATCCGGGGACGATTGCCTCCACGTGGCAGCGCGCGGGACGGGCGGGACGGCGGCAGGGCAGCTCGGCGGCGGTGCTGGTGGCATCGAGCGCGCCGCTCGACCAGTACATCGTGGAGCACCCGGATTATTTTTTCGGGCGCTCGCCGGAACATGCGTGCATCAACGCGGACAACCTGGAAATTCTGCTCGGCCATCTGAAGTGCGCGGCATTCGAGCTGCCGCTGCGGGAGGGGGAAAGCTTCGGCCGGCATGCGCCGGGCGAGCTATGCGCGTTTCTGGAGGAGGGCGGATTCCTGCACCGCAGCGCGGGGGCGTGGCATTGGACCCAGCAGAGCTATCCGGCCGATGCCGTCAGCCTGCGCGCCGTATCGAGCGACAATTTCGTGGTGGTGGATATTACGGGAGAGGCCAGGGTGATTGCGGAGGTGGCGTTTACCGCGGCCCTGACCACCCTGCACGAGAAAGCCATCTATCTGCACGAGAGCCGGCAATTCCACGTGGAGCGCTTCGATTACGAAGAGCGCAAGGCCTATGTGAAACAGGTGGACTGCGATTACTACACCGATGCCATCGACTATACGCAGGTGAAGACGCTGGCGGAATTCGAGGGCGCCGGCATGGGCGGCGCCCGGCGCGCGCACGGGGACGTGCGGGTGAACCGGCAGATTGTGGGATTTAAGAAGATCAAGTTTTATACCAACGAGAACGTGGGCGCGGGCAAGCTTTCGCTGCCGGAGCAGGAAATGCACACGACGGCGTTCTGGCTGCACTTTCCAGCGGCGTTTCTGGCGCGCCTCGGGGAGTTCGCGCCGGCGGAGCGGGTGAGCGGAATCGTGGGCCTCGGCAATGCGCTGCGCACCGTGGCGTCGCTGCTGCTGATGTGCGACCCGCACGACCTGGGGGTGGCGCTGAGCGAGCAAGCGGTGGGCGGCGAGGCATTCGAGCCCAACCTGTACCTCTATGACGCGTACCCCGGCGGCATCGGCCAGAGCGGGCCGCTGTTCCGCGTGGCGGAGCAACTGGCGCGGCAGACGGCGGAGCTGATTGCGGGCTGCGGGTGCGAAGCGGGATGCCCGTCGTGCGTAGGGCCGGTGGGTGAAATCGGAGAGCGGGGCAAGGAGGCGGCGGCGCGGATATTGGCGGAGCTGGAGGATTCACCGCCGAGACGCCGAGACGCCGAGGATATAACGGCCTAAGAGGATTTCACCGCACCAGTCGGGGAATGGCGGATGCCCGCTGGACGAGAGCGCGGAGGAGGAATTCAAATTCTCGGCGCCTCGGCGTCTCGGCGGTGAATCATAAAGCGGTTTCCCGAGCGCAGGGACGGAGGCGATGAGTTATGCTGAGGGTCAAATGAGTCGTAGAGCGGTGGTTTTCGGCGCCTCGGGGCAGCTCGGGGTGGAACTGGTGCGGGAATTGCGCGAGCGCGGATACGCGGCCACGGGGTGGGACCGCGAGCACGCGGACATCACGGACGCCGCGGCCATTGAGCGCGCGCTGGCGCGCTACGATCCGCAGGTGGTGCTGAACGCGGCGGCTTACAACCAGGTGGACGTGGCGGAGCAGGAGCCGCAGGCGGCGCTGGCGGTGAATGCGCTGGCGGTGCGCAACCTGGCGCTGGCGTGCCGGCAGATGGACGCGCGCCTGGTGCATTTCTCGACCGATTACGTGTTCGACGGGACGGCGCGGCATCCGTATGCGGAGGACGATCCCACGCACCCGCTGGGCGCATACGCGGTTTCGAAACTGGCGGGCGAGCTGTTCGCGCAGGCATACATGGAGCGGGCGCTGGTGGTGCGGACGTCGGGCGTGTTCGGGCCGGGCGGGCTGAACACGGCGCGGGGGAATTTCGTGGAGCTGATGCTGCGGCTGGCGCGCTCGGGGCAGCCGATCCGGGTGGTGGAGGATCACGTGGCGTCGCCGACGTTTGCGCCGCTGCTGGCCGCGCGCACCGTAGACCTGGTGGAACGCGGGCAGGCGGGCGTGTTTCACATCGGCGGCGGGTCGCCCGTTTCCTGGTTCCGCTTCGCCCAGGCGATTTTCGAAATTGCCGGATTGCAGCCGGTGCTGCTGGCTACCAACGAGCGGGAATACCGGACGACGGCGCGGCGGCCGCGCTATTCGGCGCTCTCGAACGCAAAAATGGAACGCGTCGGATTGGAGCCCATGCCGCCGCTACGGAAAGCGCTGGAAATGTACTTCGCGGCGCGGAAAACGGCAGCGGCGACGGAGTAGGACAGCGCTTTCGCGATTGTGCGGTGCGGATGCCGGCAGGGCAGCGTCGAAAACCCACTCCGGCTTGTCCTGTAGCGCCGCCTTCCAGGCGGCCGTGCCGGCATACCCCGCTCGCAGCCGCATCCCACAAGAGGAGCGGTGCCCGCCGCCCGGCAACGGTGGACGCATGCTCCGACGACCTATGCCGGCAGGGATGCCGGCATGGCAAGCTGGAAGCTTGCGCTACGGGCCGGGTACTGTTTAGTGCGATTCGGACGGAATGGCGTAGTAGCCTTTGCGGGCCTGTACTTTGTAGTCTTTGTTCGACGTCTTGAGGTCCAGCTTGCGGTAGGAGCCGTCCTTGACATCGTTGATCGGAGTGTAGCCGATGGCGTACTGGCTGCGCATCTCCTCCTGCAACTCGTTGAAGATCTCGTCGAGCGAGTGCTTGCGGTCCACCCTGTACACGTGCCCGCCGGTTTCGTCCGACATTTTGTGCAGCGCGAATTCGCCGCCACCGCCGCCCAGCATGATCATCCCGTAGCCACCGTAGGCGCGCGGGTCGGAGTAATCGATGCTGTAGATAACGGCGTCGGCTTTCTGCGCGGCCTCGACGGCCTGGTTGATGCTGAGGCGGCTGCCCTCATCCACGCCATCGGTAATCACCACGATCACCTTGCGGCCCACCTCGGTTTTGAGCTTATCGTTGGCGGCCAGATAGATGGCATCATAAAGCACCGTGCCGCGGGGACCGCCGGCGGTGGGAACGGGTCCGGGGCCGATGCCGCCCACACCGGAGCTGACGTGCAGGTCGCGCATGCCGTCGGTGAGCAGGCGGGCGGAATTGGTGAAATCCTGGAGCAGTTCGGCCTCTTCGCCGAAGCTGATCAGGAAAGCTTCGTCCTTCTTGCGCAGCACCTGGGAGAAAAACTGGGAAGCGGCGGCGCGCTCGATTTCGATCAGGTTGCGCTGGCTGCCGCTGACGTCGATCAGCAGGCCGATGGTGAGGGGGAGGTCGGTCTCCCGTGTGAAATACTTGATGGTTTGCGCCTTGCCATCCTCGAGGACGGTGAAATCGTTCTTCTCCAGGTTGGGAATCAGGGCGCCGCGCTTATCGCGCACGGAGGCGAGGATGTTGACGATATCGACATCCACTTTGATGGTGGGCAGCGAGTCATCCTGGGCGGGTTTATTCTGGGCGGGCGCCTGCGCACAAAGCGCGGCGGCGGTGAGAGCGAAGACAGTTAGGGTTTTCATCCCGGTACAATGGAGGTGACGTATCCTCCCCAGGGATTGTTTCACGATGCAAGAAGCCATCCAACACCTCCGGCAATCAGACCCCATCTTATCGGAGATTATCGACCGCGTCGGCGAATATGCCATCCAGTTCCGCGAACCGAATTTCGAAACCCTGGTCAAGTCCATTATCTACCAGCAGCTTAGCGGGCGCGTGGCGAGCGTGATTTTCGCCCGGCTGGCGGCCGGCGGCGGGCGGGCGGATCACGCCGGAAAGCGTACTGAAGCTGCGTCCGGCGCGCATGCGGGCACTGGGTCTTTCCACGCAGAAGACGGCGTACATCCGCGACCTGGCGCGGCACACCCGCGACGGGCTGCTGGCGTTCGAGGAGATGCGGGAATGGCCGGATGAGTGCCGTGATCGAGCGCCTGACACAGGTGAAGGGGATCGGCGAGTGGACGGTGCACATGTTTCTGATTTTCGCCCTGCGCCGGACCGACGTGCTGCCGGTGGGCGACCTGGGGATCCGGAACGCCATCCGGCGGGCCTACGCGCTGGAGGAATTGCCCAAGCCGGCGGACATCGAGCGCATGGCGGAGCGCTGGCGGCCCTACTGCACGGTGGCGAGCTGGTACCTGTGGCGCAGTCTGGAACCAAACGCGAATTTGTGAGGCCGGCCCCGCAGGCTGCGCACTTTGCCCCGTTTTTTAAAGAATTTTAATGCATCGTTTGTAGTGAATATCGACAGCTGGCTTATAATGAGATTCAGACCTCGGGGTGTGTTTTCAGCCTGAGGCGTCAAGGAGAGAGCAATGCGCGCAATGAAGTGGGTTCTTCCGACGGCCCTCCTCGGGGCGGGTTTTCTGGTCTGCACGATGTCTTCGTACGGTACGCCGACGTTTGCCAAAGAGACGAAGAAATCCTGCACCTTCTGCCACACGACGGTGAAGCCGGCCGACAAGGAGCTCATGAAGAAGAGCCTCACGGACGCCGGGAAGTATTTCCAGGAGCACAAGAGCCTGGACGGTTACACGGGGAAGTAGCGGGCTCCTGGGCGTGGGGTCCAGCACGCCCGCGCCGGACAGACGCGGTATCCGGCTGACCCCCGGCCCGAATTTGCCAGAAGCCTGGCCGCTGCCTGATACCCGGCTTCTTCACGCGTTTTTTCCGCGGTGGGCCGCTTGCGGCCAAATGGGTTCATCCGCGGCTGAAACGCAGCGTGCGGTCTTACGCGGAGTACTTCTGCTTCCACGCCGCCAGTTCGCCGCGCAGTTGGTCGCGTACGGAAACGAACTCCGGGGTCTGATACTGGTTCGTCCTCTCGGCCGGATCGGTGAATAGGTCGTATAACTCGCCCGGACCCTGCGGGCGCTCCACCACCTTGTAGCGCTCGATGCGCGCCATCCCGGTTTCCTGAAGCTGCGCGAATACGGTGGTGCGCCAGGGCTGCTTCCTGGGGAGCGGCCTGGCGGTGGCGAGCGCGGCGTAACTGCGGCCGCTGAATCTTCCGGAGGGCAGCTCGGCGCCGGCCAGTTCGCAGATGGACGGCACAAAATCGCAGCTTCCCACCAGCTCCGGCCGGACGGCTTCCGCCGGGATGCGGCCCAGCCAGCTCCACGCCATGGGCGTGACCTACCGACTTCGTCGTACATGTTGGCCGGCTGCGAGGCCTCGCCCGCGGCCCACAGACCGTGGCGCCCGAGGAGCGCGCCGCAGGTGGAAGTGAACACCACCAGCGTGTTCTCGGCCAGCTTGCCGCCGTAGAGCCGCGCCATCACGGTTTGCGCCTCGTCGTCCATGGCCGTCAGGGCGGCGGCGTACTTGCGCAGGCTGCCCACGGTATCGGCCAGCATCTCTTTGCCCAGGCGGGCATTGGGCGCCGCGGGATCGCGGCTGAAACCGTCGAACCGCGCGGATGCATACAGGTCGCGATATTTCGGCGCCACGCCGTCGTACGGCAGTCGCGGGCTGGAAAGGTTTACCGTCAGGAAGAACGGCTTGCCCGCGCTTTGGGAATCGAGAAATTTCGCGGCGCCCGGCGCATCGGAGGCGCCGCACGCATAGCCCGCCGGCTCCAGGATCTTGTCCAGCCCGGCGGCGGCCGGCTGCATGGGCGTGCGGCCGGTCAGCAGGGAGGCGCGCCCTGGTTCCGGCGCCGGCGCGGCCACAAAGTGGTTGCGGAAACGCGTGCCGGTCAGCGCCAGGCGGTCCAGGTTGGGCGTGCGGATTTCTTTATTGCCGTACACCCCCAGCGCCCACGCCGGAACATTATCGGCGAGGAGGAGCAGGACATTCGGCCGCTCCGGGGCGGGCTTTTTGGCGGCCAGCGCCGGGACGGCGAGGCTGCCGAGGAAAAATTGACGACGGGACAACGGCATGGATAACTATCAGTATAAGGCGTACGCCTGAGTGCCTGACGGCGGGCCGAACTAGCGGTATATTTAGGTTGGGTGAACCTGCCGAACGCGCTGACGATTCTTCGGATTTTTTTTGTGCCGCTGCTGGTGGCGGCGCTGCTGCTGCAGAACGTATTCGTACTCGCAGGTGGGCGGGGTGGCCGTCACCAACGACTGGCTGGCGCTGGCCATCTTTCTGGCCGCCGCCGCCACCGACCTGCTGGACGGCTACCTGGCGCGGCGCTGGCAGCAGGTAACCACCATCGGCACCTGCTCGACCCCATCGCCGACAAACTGCTGATATCGGCCGCATTGATTTCGCTGGTGGAAATCCGCGCCCTTCCCGGCTGGATGGCCATCCTCATCATCGGCCGCGAATTCGCGGTTTCCGGCCTGCGCAGCATCGCGGCGGCGGAAGGCTACACCATCAAGGCCAGCGACCTGGGAAAGACCAAGATGCTGGCCGAAGTGGTGGCCATCTCCGTCATCCTGGCGAGCATCCACCATCCGGAATACCACTTGGCCGGCACGCTGCTGATGTGGGCGGTGATTTTCTTCGCCCTGATTTCGGCGGTCAGCTATTTCCGCAAATTCTGGCGCAAGGTGGACGAGCGGGTGAAGCAGCGGCGGCGGCGCGAACTGCTGATTCTGGAACGCAGGCGGCAGAGGGCGCTGATGCGTCAGCGGGGAACGCCGGGAGGCGGCGTGGCCGACGTTCCGCCGGCGGGCGAAGGCTTGGGCTGAGGCGGGGCCGGTGTTTCGCCGGTGGGCGAAGGCTTGAGCTGAGGGGCGGCCGGCGTTTCGCCGGTAGGCGAAGGCTTGGGCTGAGGGGCGGCCGGTGTTTCGCCGGTGGGCGAAGGCTTAGGCTGATGAGGCTTGGCCGGTACTCCGACGGTGGGCGAAGGGTTGGGCTCGGCCCGAATCTGGACACCGCCTGAAGTCAACTGAATTTCACGAATCTGCCCTTTGGGTCCCAGCGTCCCTACAGGCTTTCCGTTCACGCTGACGGTGAGGCCGCCGGCGTTGCCCACACGCAGCACGAGCGTGCCGCTGGCATCGATGGTGCGCGTCTGGTTGGCATCGAGGGTCCCGGAAAACAGGTACTTTCCGTTCTGGCGTGCCAACACCCACACCGGTTCCTGGGCGCTCAATTCCACGTGTAGCGGGCCGGTGGCGGCCGGAGGATTGGCGGTAGCGTTGGCCGGTGAAGCGGCGGTTTGGGAATTCGCCGCCGCGGCCGGAGCATTGGCGGCCGGAGGATTGGCGGGCACGGCGGCGTGATTCTCCGGTGCCGGGCGGTCGGCGGAATTCGGCTCGGGCGGGTTCTGGGCGGCCGGCGGCTGCGCGGCAGCGGATTGGTTGGAGGCGGGCGCGGTTCCGCCGGGTTGTGCGGGCGGGGCGGCGGGGGCGGGCGCCGGCTGTGCGGGCGGGGCGGCGGCGGGCGCATGCACGGCCGCGGCCGGCGGTTCCGCCGTCTGCGCGGTGGTTTCGTGGTGCACCCGTTGCCAGAAAGCGTACACTCCCGAACAAACCAGCATCACCACCACTACCAGCGCCAGCGCCGGAAGGGTGGAAGCCCATCGGCGCCGGTCGCCTATCGATTCCCACGTTTCCATGCGCGGCAGGTGGATTTCGGGCTGCGCCAGGTTGGGCCCGCCCGGCTCGCCCGGCAGCGGTTGCAGAGTAACGGCGCGCTGCGCCTCGGCCGCAATCGCCTCCCCGTCCAACCCCAGCAGGTTGGCATATTGCCGCACGAAATTTTTGACGAAAACTCCCGCGGGGAGTCCTTCGAAGCGTTCGTCCTCGATCGCTTCCAAGAACCGGCGCGGAATTTTTAATTCGCGGGAAACCTGGTCCAGCTCGAGGTTGCGCTTCCGGCGTTCGCCGCGCAACGTCTCGCCAATGGAGCTCATAGCGGTACCTAGACCCTTAGAGCCATCTTACAACAGGCGCGCGGGGCGTCTGTTAGCATAGGCACTTGATCTCGGTCGTGGTGGTGAATTGGAACCGGCGCCCGCTGCTCCGGGCATGCCTGGAATCGCTGGCGCGACAGCGGGATGCCGCCTTCGAGGTGATCGTGGTGGACAACGGGTCCACCGACGGCTCGGCCGATATGGCGGAGCGCGAGTTCGGCGCGCGTGTGATCCGGAATACGGAAAACCGCGGCTTCTGCGCCGCCAACAACCAGGGAATCGCGGCGGCGCGCGGCAAATTCATCGCCCTGCTCAACAACGATGCCGAAGCCGAACCGGGCTGGCTGGCGGAGATGCGCCGCGCCTGCTCCAGCCGTCCCGACGTGGGCATGGCCGCGTGCAAGGTGCTGGTTTGGGAGGATCCCCGCCGCATCGATAAGGCCGGCCACCTGATCTTCCCCGACGGCCAGAACCGCGGCCGCGGCAGCGGCGCCGTGGACTGCGGCCAGTTCGACCGCGAAGAGGAGGTGCTCTGGCCGGACGGCTGCGCCGCCATGTACCGCCGCGCCATGCTGGACCGGATCGGCGGCTTCGACGAGGATTTCTTCGCCTATGGCGACGACGCCGAATTGGGGCTGCGCGCGCGGCTGGCGGGCTGGAAGTGCATCTACACACCACGCGCGGTGGTGCGGCACCATCGCGGCGCCACCATGGGGAAGGATTCCGCGCGCCGGCTGGAATTGATCGAGCGCAACCGCGTGCTGCTGGCGCTGAAGCTGTTTCCCTGGAGCCTGCTCTGCCTGAATCCGTTCTATTTCGCCCTGCGGCTGGCGGCCGGCGCGGCCATGGCTGCCGGGGGCGCGGGCGATACCGCGCACTTTCCCGGCCTGTCCGGGAAGCTGGCCATAGCGGGCGCGCTGGTGCGCGGCGACCTGGCCGCGCTGCGCCTCGCCCCCCGCATGTTGCGCAAGCGGGCGGAAGTGAAGCGTATCAGCAAGCTCTCGCCGGCGGAGGCGCGACGGCTGATCCTGGCCAACCGGCTAAACTGGCGGGAAGTGGCGTAGTGGGGTTCCGATTCCTGAGTTGCCCGGCACCTACCGGGGGCCGCCCGGCGGTTTTTGTCCCGCCAGTTGCACCAACTCCGGCGGCTTGGCCAGGGCCCGTGGCGGCTTCAGCAGGGATTTCGGCAGCCGGGAAAGATAGGTCAGCCGCTCGATGACGGGCAGCAGGCGGCGCACGGTGCGGCCGTGGAAAATCAGGCTGCCCAGCACCAGCGCCGGATGCGGGATGGTGGTGCAGCAGCGGGCGCAGACGTCGATTTCGCCGGCGCGCCCGGTGGCGTGCAGGCGGCGCATGCGCTGCATCTCGTCCGAATTCCAGATGGCGGCCAGCGATTGCGTCTCCAGGTTCCCCACCGGCCCCTCGCCTTTCATGATGTAGCTCTGGCAGCACGGGTACACGTCGCCATTCTGCTTCACGTACATCGGCCCGCGCCACAGGTAATGGCAGGGATGCTTCCAGTCTTCGCCGCCGTGCCCGGCGTCCGGGCGCAGCATGTTGGTTTCGTCTTCCTTGATGCGCACCTGGTCCACGCCCGGAACCGCGCTCCAGAACTTCAGGAAGCCGTCCACCTCGCCCGCGTTGCGCTCCATGCGGATCATCTGCACCACGATCTGGAGCTTCGACCCGCGCTCCCGCTTCAGGCGCGCAAAGCGGACGAAATTGTCGCGCACCTTTTCGAAATTGGCGCCCTTGCGGTAAAACTCGAAGCTTTCCTTTTCGGCGCCGTCGAAACTGAAGGTGAGCTGTTCGAGCGGCGTGGCCAGCAGGCGGGCGGAGTTCTTCTCGTTCAGGAACGTGCCGTTGGTGGAGAGCAGGGTGGAGATGCTGTGGCGGTGGCAGAATTCGATGCGGTCGTAGATTTTGGGGTCGAGGAACGGCTCGCCCAGGCCGATCAGCATCATGTGTTCGGCGGTGGCGGCGGATTCGCGCCACCAGGCGCTCGAAGACGGCGTCGGACATATCGGCCTTGGGCTGCGGGTAGGCCTCGCGCGGGCACATCGGGCAATAGAGGTTGCACTTGGCCGTGGTCTCGACGATGTACTCCACCGGCAGCGCGTTCAGCCTGCTTTTCCGCGTAAGATAGCCCCAGAGGAGTTTGGCCCGATTCCAGGCTCGCATTGAATTCGATTATAGCGGGAAGGGCCGGGGCCGAGGTGTGGAGCACACTGCGGGCGGTGAGCCTCCCGCGGTTTGGGGGTTTCGCTGCCTGTCGCTGAATTACCTGGGCCGTTCGCAGGCCTGGACCCGCGAGACGGAGAAGTAGCAACTGGAGGCGCGCACCGGACGGGCGCCGAGCGAGCAGAGTGAGTTTGGGGGGGAGCGTAGCATGTCCCCGAAATTCGTTATAGCATGGACGGAGACCGCGGCCCATGATCAACTTGCGCCGACATCCGCTAGCAACATTTTTCGCAGGGGCATTCGGCATCTCCTGGCTCGGAATGCTGCCTTCTGTCCTCGGCCCGTCGGGGCTCGGAGTTTTCCATACCAGATTGCCCAACACATTCTCGATTGCTTCCGGGAGCATCGTGTTTCCTCTCTGGATCACTGTTGCGTCTTTCGGACCCACGCTGGCGGCTCTCATCGCGCAGAAATTCTGCTACGGGCGGTTGTGTGGGTTTCGTTTCTGGACCTCGCTGCGTCAGATCCTGACAGGTACGATTGTAGGAATGCTCTGCGTTCTCCTCGCTCGCTGGGTGCTCTCGGCGTTGGGACTTACCCGGAGCGGATACACTGCGTGGAACTGGGCCGCGTTGCTGAACTTTCGCTACTACTTCATTCTGTCGCTGGTCGGCGGTCCCATCGGCGAGGAGCCTGGCTGGCGGGGATTCGCCCTGCCTATACTTCAGTCGCGTTACGGGCAATCGCCTTACGGACCCGCCAAGGCTTCGCTGCTTCTCGGGTTGATCTGGTCGAGTTGGCATCTGCCCTTTTTCCTTATACAAGGATGGACAACATCGCCGTTCTGGATCTTCACCATCATAACTTCGCCGTGCTGCTGTTTTGGCGAGGACACCGCGCCACCACAAACGAGATGATATCGGCCGGGCGCAGGTTACCAAGCTCCAGGGCATCTGCAGAATTCCTGCTATCCAGAAATGGGCGCAGACGATCGATATACCGCTCGACCGTAGTGGCTATCAAGGAACGCTCCATGGTCAAGAAGCGCCGGTACCGGTCCAGAATTACGCTTGCAGGGCCTTCACCCACAGGCGCCTCAAGGGGAGGAGCTAGCTTCAGTCGATGGAGATAATCAAGGATCGGACGCAGGGTCCTGTGCGTCTTGTGTCTAGCGAAGCCTGCGGATCTGCGGTCGCGTAAGAAACGATCCGCCAGTCGGAATGACAGATCGCCCGCGGTTAATTCCTGAGCCTGCAGCCAATCGCTCAGATCGGCAAACAGTCTCTTCTTTCTGCGAACGGTACTTGGTGGGTATCCTTGCTGCAGCAGTTCGCCTTCAAAGTCGTGCAAAAGGGCATCGCGTGAGCATACGGCCGGTGCTTCGATGGGGTTGACCAACATGAAAACTCCTCTTTTAGATTTGAAAGAGGAGACCGTAGCATGTGGCCAAACGTCACTGATTATGCCGACTCCATCGCAGCGATCACCGCCCCACAGGCCGGGTAGCCAACACAGGTCGGCATAATCCGGACGTCGGCATAATGGGCCTTATGCCGACATCGGCATAAGGCGCACACCGTTCGCGGCTTCATGGCGGGCGCGATGAAGAAGGCCGGTTACACGGTCGAGTCCTTCAAGCCGGAAGGCGGCGAGCGCACCTACCGCATCAACCAGTAACATCGGCTCCTCCTTCCTGGCCCGCCCGACTCCGGCCGCGGCGGGCTTGCTTGCTTCTCCGCAGCTCAAATCTTCCCCAGGTCCACGCCGCCGTAACGCTTCACGACTACCAGTCCCCGGCGCGCCGTGATCAGCAGTTCGCCTGCGACGATGGGGCTGTGCTGGTGCAGGCGCGCCACCTCGTCGCGCGTGAGTCGTTGCCCCATCTGCGCCCGCCGCGCGACCGCTTCCATTTCGACGGGTGTAAGCGGCGGGTACGCCACCAGCGGCGCTATGGCGATTACACTTTCCAGCGCGCCGACCCGCCGCCGAATGGAGGCTATTGGCATAATACGGTGGCTCCGCCAGCACACGTCCAACCCACACCGCCTGGGCCAACGTGGGCCAACTGTGGCGCAAGGGCGGCTATTCCTCGCGGACCAGGGGAAGTGAAGGTGGGAACCCCAATTCCTTCTCGATCAGCCGGATTTCCGCCGACCAGTCCGCCAGCGCCAGGCACAGCCCCTCCACGTCCGGATGGCCGGCCAGCAGCGCAGCTTCGATTTCCGCGATCTCCCGGCGGCAGCGCGCGATTCATGCCGCCTCCTTCCGGCGTTCCTGCGGCGATCTCCTCGAACGTCCGGCCGTCGCCGTCGAGCGTGGCGCGTCTTGCCGCTGAGCGTCTGCCAGCGCTGCGATGATCACATCGACGTACTTCGGATCCAGCTCGATGCCGCAGCAGACGCGCTCGGTCAGTTCCGCGGCGGCCAGCGTGGTGCCGCTGCCAAGGAACGGCTCGTAGACCAGCTCGCCGCGCTTCAGGTGGTTCAGGATCGGGCGCCGCATCAGATCGACGGGCTTCTGCGTGGGGTGATCGTACTTCTCCTCGTCCGAGCCGCCCATGATGAACTTCGGCGACGGCGATGCCCAGATCGTGGAGTTCTCGCCGGCCTTCCCGTACCAGGGCGCGTTCTTCTTCCGCACGAACCAGCAGGGCTCATGCTGGAACCAGTAGAGCGTGCGCGTGAGGACCGTGCGGCCCTTATCCCAGATGATCTGCTGGTGGTGCACGAAAGCCGATGCGCAGCAGGCCGTCGAGGACTTCGCGCGTGAACTTCGAAGCGTGCCAGACGTAGGCGATCTGAAGGCTCGGCACCAGCTCGAAGGCCTCCGACCAGTCGGCGCGCGTGTCGCCGGAGATGGTGGTCTCGGTGTGGCCCTCGGTGCGGTGCTTCATGTAGCTGGCCTCGGCCGGGCCCGCAGCCGTTCAGGCCGGCGCGGTCGCGCCATTCGGAATCGAGCTCGATTCCGTAGGGCGGGTCGGTGACCATCAGGATCGGCTTGCGCTCGCCGAGCAGCCGCGCGACATCCTCCGGCGCTCGTGGCATCCCCGCAGAGCACGCGATGCTTGCCGCAGAGCCACAGGTCGCCAGCGCGGGACACCGGATTCTCGGGAAGCGGCGGCGCGGCGTTGGCGCGCTCCTCGTCCGGGATCGCCAGCAGGTCGTCGATCTCGCCCGGGTCGAAGCCGGTCAGGCTGAGATCGAAGTCCGCGGCGTTGAGTTCCTGCAACTCCAGAGCGAGCAGTTCTTCGTCCCAGTCGGCCCAGGTCACCGAGCGATTCACCATCAGGCGGAAGGCCTTCACCTGCGCGGCGTCCATTCGTCGCAGAGGATCACCGGGATCTGCGGTGGTGTCGCCGCCGGGCCACGATCCCAGCTTGCGCGCGGCCTTCAGGCGCAGATGGCCATCCACGACCTCGCCGTCGCTGCGCGCGAGCACCGGGATCTTGAAGCCGAACTCGCGGATGCTGCCGCACATGCGATCCACGGCGGCGTCGTTCTTCCGCGGGTTGCGGGCGTAGAAGACCAGCCGGTCGATGGGCCAGATCTGGATTTGGAGGGTTTCTGTTGCCGTTTCCTGCGAAAGCATGCCTCACCTCGTTTGGTTGAGGAATCCTCCGCAAGGTGCGCCCGCGGCGCCGGCCTGGCGAACCGCCCGACAACTGCCACTACAATTTTAAACGAAAATGTTCTTGCTGCCAACACCGTTTCTGCTGAACTCCTGATCGCATCCGCCGTATCCGCCACCCTAAAGGGTGGTGGCGGATCGGCAGACAGGACATTCGCCAGTTCTGCCGATATGGCTCGGCAGGATTGGCAGATAATTTGTTTTCAGAGACTTGCGAGTGGCGCCCGATAAGTATCCGCCGATCCGCCGGCAGATGCAACCCGCGGGCCAAAAAGCGCGCTCGGCGGCAAATAGTTTTGAATCGGGAGTTGCACCTCTTCAACTCGGTCGCTGGAGCCGGCCGCTCGCTCCCGCTCCTTCCTCCGCGCCGCACCAGAAATGTTGGCGCTTCCTCCCTTTGGATTGGACTTTAATGCTGCCGCTGACCTCGCACTTTTTTAGGAAATCCCGAGCGTGCTCCCTCCTCACTCCTTGTTCGACGGCCAAAGCTTCGAATCTCTGCGTCAGGATTCCAGGGCTCCCCTTCAGGATTTCGATGAGTTGCTCCGCGACTGTCTTGGAGGGCGGGCGATCTTCGACTCGCGCCATTTTGCCCTCGGCGTAATGGTGTTCGATTCGGCCTGAAAGCCCGAATCGGCTTTTCTCGCATTGCAGCGTGATCACGTCCAGAAGCCGGCCACCGTCCCGGTCGTGGTTGCTCACCAGAAATGCCTGTCACTGGCTGGCTTGAAATCGCTAGAACCGCGGGCTTCGCCATTTCGGTTCGTGTGATGGATCACGATCACCGTGGCACCCAACTTAGTCAGCGCGCGACACCGGTTGAACAGCGCCCGCATATCGACGGCGGAGTTTTCATCCTCTTCACCTTCGAAGAAGCTGACCAAGGAATCGGCGATCACCAGCGGAGACTTGCCGGTTTCGGCCACCATGCGCTTTACCCAGTCGATGATGAGGGCTCGTCCGGCTGGGGCGGTTCCTCCTCCTGCTCGCAATCCCAAACACGGAAGAACGCGCCATCGAATTCGATCCCGAGACGTTCTAGGCGGTCACAGATTCGGTCTCGTGGATTCTTGTCGCGATCCAGGATGAGAATCGCATGGCCATTTCTCAAAGCATCCCGAGCCCAGGAACAGGCAAGGGTGGTCTTGCCACTCTCCGAGTCTCCAGTCAGGCAAACAATCGACTTAACTGGCAACTCGGGTTTGATGACGTATTCGGTGGGCGCGCGATTAGCTCGGTGGGCGCGCGATTAGCGAAGATGGATGCAGATCCTCGACACGCCGAATGCGGCCGTCTTCTAAAGAAGCCCTCAGCCATTCGATGCGGTCAGCGTGATCGGCCAGGATGGTCGCGGGCTCCGCAATTTGCAAAAGGCATTCGTCCATCGCCTTTTGCGTGATGACGATGGCCTGCCGGAGCTTGCTCTTTTTCAAGACTATCCGCACATAAGCATCAAGATGGGGAATGTGGGGCAGCCCGTCGTCCAGCGAGGCCAGGTAGCTGAGCCCGTCGGGCCCGAGCTCGTCGTGGTGAGCCAGTTCTTCAGCTACCGTCACCCGGTCGATATGCTCGCCTCGGGCCTGAAGACCCTGCATGCGCTTGAAGATGCGCCTGTGCCGCTCAACCGAGAAATCGTCGGGTGTGAGCACCGCGGCCTCACGAAAACGAGGGTCATCCAGGAGCAGTGAGCCAAGAACGAAGCGCTCCGCATCCTCATTCGCTGGCAACCCCTTCTCGGAGAGGACGACCGGCTGGGCGATCAGATGGATTTTGGGCCTGGTGTTGCCGGCGCGCTCCCGGTCCGGCTTGGGATTGCTGGTCATTTTTGACTCCAGAAATGCGGAAGCCCGCAGGCGGAGAGCCGAGCGGGCCTTTTTTGGTTCCCTGGTTCTTGGAATACGACAACTTCTACGGCTGGTTCTACGGCTGGCGCGCCAACCAACCAGCACGCCACGCGTTCAGGATCTTGCCGCCGCGCGAATGGGGAATGTGGGTGCCGCCCTGAAAACCACGCGTCTTGGAATCCCGGCGCGAACCTCAAGAAGCTCGATTGTGGTCGTGACTATCTGGTCCAGCCGGTCCATGAGCCGGATCACCTCCCGGGCCAAGTCGAAATCGGCAAGCTCAGTCTCCGGGCGGGGAGGATCACCGCCATCGAGTTTCACGTCCATCAACAGGGCGGGCGGAGGATCGAACACCGGCTCCCCTCCCTGGATCTCCAGCCCGCGAATGGACCCGAAGTTGATGACTTGGCAAGTCCTGACCAAAATTTGGCGGGGTACGGACAGATCACTGAATCGGCGCGCCCGGGTCGGGCAAGGACGCACTTGCATTCTGTGGCTCCTTGGAAATGAAAAAGGGCGCCGAGGTGGCGCCCTTAGGTTCGAAATCGTGATGGTAGCCAGATGCTTGGTAACCCCGGTTTATGTCAAAACGCTAGGGTTTTCGGCCCGTGTGACTGGCGGTGTGACTTGGATTGGTGTTTCTGGAACTTTTGGAAAATTCAGGCCTTCGTGTTTTGTATAACTTGCCTATTATCAATCAGCTACAAGGGAGCAAGTCCCCCTCTCCGCACCACAAATTCCTCGTATTTTCATAGGTTTAGAGAGCCGGAATGCTCGTGTGACCGGCTTGCTGTCCTGCCGCCCTTGCACCACCTGCCGGGGTGCTTGCGGACGACCTCGGCGGTGCCGCCCAAAATATCCGCCACCTGCTGAAGCGGGTCCCGCTACCACTACAAATACTCCCTTCCTCGTTTTATTCACAATCTTTGAACAACCGGGCTTCGCTAAGGAGTTGATCCGATATCTTTAGATAGTTGTGGAAAAAGTACTAGCGGGACGTGCTTCTCCTGGACACCACAATTCGCGTTCTGTTATAAATCTTGCAATCTCGATGAGCACCAGTCCTCAGCCCCGTGTACTGGCAAGTGGGGCCGACTTGTCTGCCAATCCGGAGATTCTAACCGCGGCCTCAACCCCCCAGCCTGACTCCGGCGATCCGCTCCAACTCCTGCGCGATGCCATAAATCGGCTAAAGTCTCATAACGGCGAGCTCCCCGACCAGGCCCAGGTGGCGAATCTGCTGGCGGAAGCCCGGGAAGCGCTGGAACGGGCCAGCGTGGTCGCCCGGGTGGTGGCGGAGTGCGAAGGTTTCCTCAAAGAATCCCATTTCGACCAGGCTATCGAGGCCTTGGACGCCGGCCTCCTCATCTATCCAACCGACCCGGCGCTGGTGGCGCGGCGTCGCGATGTGGAGCTTCGGAAAAAGGCGTTCGAATCCGCGGCCGCGGCTCGAGCGGCTATCGAGGAGGCGAACTGGCTTGCCGATCAGGACCGTATCGACATGGCGGTCCACTTCCTCAAAGATAAAGCGGCGGCAATACAGGCTCAGCCGGCGCTGATCTCCCGCCTGGAGGAGCTGGAAACCCTGCTTCCCCGCTGGGAGGAGAAGCGGCAGGTGCAGGCGGCCCTGGGCCGGGCGCGGATGCTCGAGGAATCGCAACAATGGCGGGCGGCCCTGACGATTCTCGAAGAGACGTCGCGGTTGTATCCGGCATCCGGAGAGCTGGCTGAAGCGGAGAAGCGCCTTCGCAACCGGCTGCTGGCGCACGAGCGCGAGAAGAAACTGGCGCGGCGGCTGGAACTGATCGGGCAGAAAATAGTGGCGCAATCCTGGAGCCAGGCGTTCACGCTGCTGGAAGACGCCCGTAAGGAATTCCCGGACACCCCAGAGCTGAATGCATTAGAGCGCCAGGCGGATGCCGGCCGGCGCCGCTCGGAGCGTGAAGCGGTTGCCGGCGAAGTGCGGCAGTGCGTGGCGGATGGCGAACTGGAACAGGCGGAACAGGTTCTCCGCAGGGGTTTGGAAGTTCTCGGGCCGGAACCCGCGCTCGAGGCATTGCGCGCGGAGCTGGAATCCCAGCGGAAGTATCGCGAAGAGCTGGGAAGGGCGCAGGTCCTCTTCGCCCAGCGCCAACTGCTTGAAGCCGAGCGCGTCCTGGCACAAATGGTGGCGGTTCAGGACCGCCCGGAAGCGCGCGCGCTGCTGACTGCGGTACAGCAGGCGCGTTCCGCGGCCGAGGAAGAGAACTTCCGCGAGCGTGGCCGGGAGAAGGCACTGGAGCTGATGCAGCAGGGGCAGTTCGCCCAGGCCGCGGATCTGCTCCACAACCTGCTCTCCCTGTTTCCCGGCAATCCCATACTGGAAAGAGATCTGGCGGCCGCCCGGAGCGCGCTCGGCCAGTTGTCGTCCGATACCATTCCCGCGACGGGGGAGGAAAATTCCGATTCCGCGGCGCCTGCGGGACGGCCGCCCATACCCCGGCCGGATTTACGGATCGCCGCGGGGCTTCGCGCAAGCGCTTTGTCCGTGTCCCGGCGCGGGCTGATGGCCGGGGCCGGCGCGGTTGTGCTGATATCGCTGGCGCTGGTCTCAGCCATGGCGGTGGCGCCCAGGTTCCGTCGCTCGCGCACACCGGCGGCCGCGGCGGCACGGCTTCCGGCCGAAACGCAGGTTGCGGTCGCGCCGAACGGTGCGGCCGTTGGTGAAACGCCGCCAGGGGAGGTGCCGCGGGCGCCATCGCCGCAGCCCCCCGCAGCCGGGAGCAGTGCGTCCAGCGACGGGGGCAGGCGACGGGAACCATCGGCTGCGGCGCCGTTACGTAAGTTCGTTCCGGTAGAGGCCAAGATAACGGGATCTCAGGTTGGGGACTCGCGGCTGCCGGCGGTGCCTCCGCAGGCGGTCACCCCGGCGCCCACGGTCTCCCAGTTGCCTGCCGAACTGGTTCCGCGCGTGACTGCTCCCGCGCCGGCGCCGGCCGCCCTCCCTCGCCCACCGTCCCCCGCAGCAGCCTCCACCGTAAAGCCGGCCTCGCCCAAGGGCGGCCAGGTCCAGGAGGCGCAGCTCATCGAACGCACAACGCCGGCCTATCCGCCGCTGGCGCGCCGCCTCAAGTTCACGGGCATGGTTCGTCTGGAAGCGCTGATAGACGAGCATGGAAACGTGAAGGACGTCAAGATCCTGAGCGGTCAGCCGATGCTGGCAACGGCCGCGAAGGACGCTGTCCTGAAGTGGAAATACAAGCCCGCAACCCTGAATGGGCGGGCGATCGCGTCCCCGGTGGCGATACAGATCATGTTTCGGGACGGAAATCAATAAGGTGTCCAGCCATCCGACGATCGGAAACGGCGGGGGACTTACCCGATTTCTTGCCGGCGTAGTGCGGTATAGACGACGTGAGCCGGCGGTGATCATCGCCGTCCTGAATCTCAAAGGCGGCTGCGGAAAATCCACGATTGCAGTCAATCTGGCCTGCGAGCTCGCCGGCGGCTCGCGATTCGGTTCTGCTGTTGGACAACGACTCGCAAGGGACGGCGACCCATTGGTTGTCCCACGGCCGCCTGCCGGTTCGGGGCGAGTTCATGCCGTTGGAAAACGATGCCGACGGCGAACGGCTGGTCCGGGCGGTTGCGGCAAGGCTCCGAGCGCTACGTGGTGCTGGATGCGCCGGCGCACGTGCGGGCGGCGACGCTGGCGGCCGGAAAAATCGCCGACCTGGTGTTGGTCCCCGTCACCGCGAGCGGGTGGACCTGGTGGCGACCGAAGCCGTCGTGAACCTGATTCGCCAGGCGCGCGTGCTGCGGCGCAGCGACACCCCGAAATGCCTGATCATGCCGTCGAAGATCGACCGCCGCACGGATGCCGGACGGCAGATCGACGAGCAGGTGCGGCGATATAGCGAGAACGTTGGGCCGGCGATTCACCAGCGCACGGCGTTTGTGGAGGCCTTCGGAGCGGGACAGTGGATCGGCGAATACGCCCCGCAGAGTCCGGCCCACTACGACATCATCGCGCTCGCCCTGGCGGTGAAGAGGAGCCTCCGGATATGAAACCCGCGGATCTTCCCGAATCGACCGCAGGCACGGGCCCGGCCGCGCCGAACGGCACGACTCGGGCGACCAGAAAAAACCCGCCAAAGCGGTCGGCCACGGCGGAGGAGTCCACCGGGGCCTGCGCTCCGGCGCCATTAGCCGGCCCGGTTGCCGGCGTTGAGGCCGCGGGCGTCGATGCGCCGATGTGGCCGCTTCAATCGGCGGCGTGGTTTGAGCCCGATGTGCCGCCTTCGCCTCCGGCCTGGAGCGGTCTCGCCATCGAGCGGCACAACCGGATTCCGGCGCCCGATTTCCTGCCATCCGGCACGGCGCCGCTCAATCGCGTGGATGTGCCGGACAGCTCGCGGCCCGCACTCGCGGCCGTGGGCCCGAAGGTTCCGGAGAGCGAGCTTGCGCCTCTTGGGTGGGACCCTCGGGCGTTTTGCGGGAAAGAAGGAGGGAAATGAGTTTATCGGTGCCGGAATCGATGGTCAGAGCGGCGTCTCTGGCGATTGCCGGGAAGAAGGAAGAAGCCCTCGCGGAACTCTGCCGCGCGTGCAGCGAGGGCCGGCAATCGGCGAAACTGTACAGCGCCATCGGCCATCTGCAATTTGAGTTGCGGCATTTCCAGGCGGCGGCGGGCGCTTACCAGGAGGCCCTTCGCCTGGATGGCGTGGATAGCGCCACTCACTACAACCGCGGCGTCTGCCTGGAAAAACTGCAAGCCTGGGAGGAAGCCGCGGCGGCCTTTCAACGGGCCATCGATCTGGATTCGCGCCGGACCAGCTCGTACCTGGGCCTGGGAATTTCCCAACTTCATTTGGAGCGGCCCCCCGAGGCGCTCTCCGCTTTCGAGAAATGCCTGGAGCGGCAGCCGTTTCGCGAGGCCGCCCTGCGCGGGAAAGCGGTTGCGCTGCACCTGCTCGACCGGCGCCAGGAGGCTTCCGAAATCTACCAGAAGCTGTTGACGCGCGATCCGCGGTCGGAAGAATTGCTGGGCAACGTGATCTCGCTGGCCATGGCCGACGGGGATTGGGAGCTGCTGGCGCGTTGTGCGGCGCGGATGATCGAAGTGCAACCCGCCTCCGCGGCCGCACTCGAGGCGGCCGCCCTGGCGGCGTTTGCCAGGCATGACTTCGATGCCGCGCTCGGCTTTTGCCGCGCTCTGCTCGAAGCCCACCCTACTCACTTTGCCGGCTGGTTCAATTGCGGCCTGGCGCTCCAGAAACTAGGGTTTCACGAGAAAGCGGCCGATGCGTATGCGCGCGCGGCATCGCTCGATCCGCAGTCGGCCGAAGCATTCCTCAGCCTGGGAACGGTTCTGCATGAGACCGACCGATGGGAAGAGGCTGAGCAGGCGTATGGGAAGGCGCTGGCGCTGGTTCCGCAGCTCAGGGAGGCGCTGTGGAACCTGGCGCTGCTTTGCGAACGCCACCAGGACCTCCGGCAGGCGGAGAATCTCTATTGCCGAATGGTGGAGCACTATCCGGACGCTCAGGACGCGTGGTTCCGGCTGGGCTATGTGCGGTTGCTGCTGGGCGATCTGCCCGCCGGCATCCAGGCGTTCCAGGCGTGCCTTGCGTTTCCCCGGAAATGCCCGGAGGCCTGGCTGAACATCGGAGTGGCTTACTGGAAAATGCGCGACATCGAAAAGGCCAAGGAGACATTCCGGCAGGCGGTCGGCTCCAGCTCGAAATCCGTCGAGGCCCTGCACTTTCTGGCGGCGATTGCATTAGAGCAGCAGGACTACGAGCAGGCATTGACGCTGCACAAGCAACTGGTGGAACTGGAGGGAGCGACCAGCGACCTGTTGTACAACCTGGCGCTGCTGTTGCAAAAGCGCGGGCGGGCGGCGGAGGCGGTCCGCTACTACCGGCAGGCGCTGGCATTGCGAGCCGACTTCCCGCAAGCCTTGCTCAATCTGGGCCATGCCCTGATGACTCTGGGCAGGCACGAGGAAGCGCAAGCCGCCTGGCAGACGGCGCTCGCCGGCAGCGCCGAGCTGGCGGAGCAGTTTTTGGTGTGATCCATGTTTTCGAAAGCACGGGAAAGGATTTGAAGATGGGAACGAACGCAACGAACATTGCCACGGGAACCAGGCTCGAAGAGGAGACGCCGCGAATCCCGAAGCTCGACCTGAGTCAGGCTCCCGGACTGCTCGACGATGCGGTCGCCGGGAAGCGCGCGCCCGAAACCCGGATGCCCGATCCGGCGTCCCTGCCATCCGCGGGCGCGGCCTTCCCGCTCGAAGCCGCCGAGGATTTCTCGCTTGCTCCGCTGGTGAACAAGATCGCTTATGGCCTGGCGCGGGGATTGGTGGTGGCGATGAAGGAACTGGAGAATCACATCAGCAGCGAGACCCGAAAGGTGGGGGATGCAGTCGACCGGCGCCTGGAGACCATTCAAACCAGCCTGCAGGGTCTGTCCGATTTCGTAGCGGAGCAGCGGTCTACGAACAGCGCCGTCGACGGCCGGTTGCAGGAACTGGCCGTTGGCCTGCGGGAAACCGATGCCCGGCACGAAGCGGGGATGGAGGCACTCCGCAGCGAGGCGGTGGAATCCTCGGCATCGGTGTCGCAACGCATCGATACTTCGACTGCCTTGTTGCAGGAAGCGGATGCCCGGCAGGCGGCGGAGCTGGCGGCATTGCAGAACCGGACGAACGAACTGGCGCAGTGGGTTGCGGAGCGTTTCGACGCGCTGGCCAGGGATCTGGGCGTCCAGCAGGACGATCTTGCCGCCGTCAAAGCGACGCTTTGCACCTTCTCCTCCAGGGTGGACGCGCTCCTGGAGCGGCTTGACCGCCAAGCCGAAACGGTTCGTTCGATGTGTGCCGCGTATTCGCAGCGGGAGACCGAACTGGAGCAGCTTGTGGACGGACTGGCGAGGTTGAGAGCATTCCCGACCCCAATGCCGTCGATCGGGTTGTAGGGAACACGGGAGAACAACTTTACGCGGCGGCGTGCTTGAGGCGGTCCAGCACGCCGGCCCAGGCGGGGGTGTCGGGAGGGGGTTCGAGGGCGATCCAGTCCAGGTTTTGCCGGTCCAGGCGGTGCAGGGTTTGGTAGAGGACGGCGGCGTAGGCGACGGGGTCGGCGGGCATTTCGCGGCCCAGACGGAGCCAGGCGCCACGGCCGGGCGGAGTGGGCTGGCCGGGCGCCAGCAGGAGCAGCGGGGTGGCGGGGCGGTAATGGCGCGGGTGCTGGCCGGGGGAGGCGTGGGCACCGGACGCAGGAGCGGCGGCGATGCGCACCGGTCCGATGAGTGCTTCGATTTCGGGCAGGGGGATGACGCCGGGGCGGAGCAGGACGGGATCGCCGGCGAGGGAAAGAACGGTGGATTCGATGCCGACGTGCGCCGGGCCGCCATCGAGGACGTAATCGGCGAGGGATTCGGGGACGTGGGCGGCGACGGTGGGAGAAAGCTCGGTAAAGCGGTTGGCGCTAGGGGCGGCGATGGGGACGCCGGCGGCGCGGATGAGTTCGAGCGCGAGGGGATGGGCGGGCATGCGCAGACCGACGGTGGGGAGACCGGCGGTGACGATATCGGGAATCGAAGGCTGCTTGGGCAGGACGAGCGTGAGCGGACCGGGCCAGTAGCGGCGGGCCAGGATTTCGGCGGATTCGGGCCACGCGGCGGCGAGCGATCGGGCCATTTCGAGGGAATCGACATGGACGATTAGCGGGCTGGAGCGGGGACGGCGCTTGGCGGCGAAGATGCGGGCCACAGCTTCGGCATCGAGCGCGTTGGCGCCGAGGCCGTAGACGGTTTCGGTGGGGAAGGCGACGAGCTTGCCGGCGCGGATGAGGGCGGCGGCATGGGCGACGCTCACTCGGGCAGCTCGTCCTGACTGTCGCCGGCGGTCTTGCCGGTTTTGCGCCAGACCAGGAAGGCGTGCATGAGGGAATCGAGGTCGCCTTCGAGCACGCGGTCGACGTCGCCGAGCGAGAGCTTGCTGCGCAGGTCCTTGACCAGCCGGTAGGGGGCGAGGACGTAATTGCGGATCTGGCTGCCGAAGTTGATCTCGAGCTTGGTATCTTCGGTTTTGCGGGCTTCCACGCGCTTCTTTTCGAGCTCGAACTCATAGAGGCGGGCGCGGAGCTGCTTCATGGCGCTGTCCCGATTCTTGTGCTGGGAGCGCTCGTTCTGGCACTGCACCACGATGTCGGTGGGGAAGTGGGTGATGCGGACGGCGGAATCGGTCATGTTGACGTGCTGGCCGCCGGCGCCGGAGGAGCGGAAGGTATCGATGCGGAGATCGTCGAGTTTGATGTCGATTTTGATTTCGTCATCCACCTGCGGGTAGACGAAGACGGAGGCGAAAGAGGTGTGGCGGCGGGCGTTGGCGTCGAAGGGGGAGATGCGGACCAGGCGGTGGACGCCGATTTCGGACTGGAGCAGGCCGTAGGCGTTTTCGCCGTTGACTTCGAAGGTGACGGACTTGATGCCGGCGCCTTCACCCTCCAGCCGGTCGGTGATGACGGTCTCGAAGCCGTCGCGCTCGGCCCAGCGGAGATACATGCGGAGCAGCATTTCGGCCCAGTCCTGGCTTTCGGTGCCGCCGGCGCCGGGATGGATGGTGACGATGGCGCTGCGGGCGTCGTTCTCGCCGGAGAGGAGCATGGCGGTTTCCAGGCGCTCGAGCAGCGCGCCGTAGGATTTGATTTCGCGGGTGAGATCGCCCTCGACGTTTTCGCCCTCGCGGGCGAGCTCGAAGAGGGTGTCGAGGTCGTCGGTGAGGGAGCGGATGCGCTCATCGTTGGCGATGGCCTCTTCCAGGCGCTTGCGCTGCTGCATAATTTTCTGGCTTTTTTCGGGCTGCGACCAGAAATCGGGTGCGGCGATGCGCTCTTCGGTCTGACTTAGCTTCTGTTTTTGCGCGGCCGCGTCAAAGATACCTCCGCACGGCCAGGGCCTGTTCGCGGAGGGGCAGATATTCGCGTTCCAACTCGTCAAAATTCATGGGGGATCAATTTGATTATAGCGAAGGGACGGGGATTAGGGATCAGGGATTGGGGCGGCGGGGCTTGCGGCGCGGGTCGCTGCGCGGCCCGCGATGAGGGCTCGCCGCGGTTCTCAGGGAACTGAAGTCTGAGGGCCGTTCGGAGGCTCCCTGCGTGCCTGCCGGCTTGCCGCCCGAATCCCCGATCCCCAATCCCTAATCCGCCAACTCCAGCAGATATCCCTGCTTCCCCACGTTGCGGGCGCGGGTGGGGCCGAGCTGAATTTCGGCGCCTTCGGCTTCGTGGATATGGCCGCAGAAGAACTAGGCGGGGTGGTGGGCCTCGATGAATTCGCGGACCGAGCGCGAGCCGGCGTGGAGGCCGGGGCGGATCTGGTCGAGGGCGGTGCCGTAGGGTGGGGCGTGGCAGACGAGGACCAGCGGATCGAGGGCGGCAAAGGGGACGAGCTTTTCGGCGATCTGGGCTTCGCTGTATTCGCCGGGCGTGTTGAACGGGGTGGGGTTGGAATAGCCGAGGCCGGCGAGATGCCAGCGGCCGAGCGGCGAGCTGCCGCTCGTGGAAATCATGGAGGTGAAAGCGATCGCACATGTCGCGGATCTGGGCGGCGGATTCGTGGTTACCGGGAAGGACGTAGACCTTGTCGGCGCGGGAGGCGAGGATGTCGCCGCAGCGGTCGAGGCCTTTGCCCCACGTGACCTGGTCGCCGGCGGCGAGATAGAGGTCGGCTTCGACGGCGAGCAGCTTTTCCAGCGCTTTCCAATCGTTGTGGATGTCGGAGAAGATGAGGAGCTTCACGGAAAAAGGGTAGCAGGGAAATGGGGTCGGGGTCGGGGTTGGCGATGAGGCTTGCTATTCAACGCGGAGCCGCGAAGGACACGGAGATTTCGCGGAGGAACCCCTATCTTTCTCCGCGCTTCCTTCGCGTTCTCTGCGTCTCCGCGTTGAAAAAAGCTAATCAGCGACCGCTGTTCTTGCCGTGCGAAGCTGGAGGAATGAGCGAATACGATAGCGAGCTTTCCAAGATCGTCGCGGAGCTGAACCGGGCGGCGCCCAGCCAGAAGACGCCGGGCGCGCCTGCGGGCGCGCGCAATCCACCGCGTCGCTCGACCAGCTGCTGCGCGGCGGCGGCGGCGCGGAACGCGTCGGACGTGCTGCTGATCGCGGGCGCGCCGGCCGATGCTGCGGGTCAACGGCGCGCTTGACGGCGGGCGGCGGCGCGCCGCTGGAAGCGGAGGACGTGCGCAGCCTGGTGCTGCCGCTGCTGGAGCCGTGGCAACTGGAGGAGCTGCAGAAGAAGAAATCGGTGGACCTGAGCTTCGATGCGCGAGAACCTGGGGCGCTTCCGCATCAACATCCACCACCAGCGCGGCACGCTGGCGGCCAGCATCCGGCTGCTGCCCTCGCGCATTCCGTCGCTCGAATCGCTGCACCTGCCGGCATCGCTGGCCAAGCTGGCGGAGCGGCGGCAGGGGCTGGTGCTGGTGACCGGGCCGACCGGCTGCGGGAAGACCTCGACGCTGGCGGCGCTCATCGACCTGGTGAATACGCGGCGCGCGGCGCACGTGGTGACCATCGAGGACCCCATCGAATACCAGCACGCCAACCGCAGCTCGATCATCGAGCAGATCGAAGTGGGGCGCGACACGCCGGATTTCGCCGTCACGCTGCGCAGCATCATGCGGCAGACGCCGGACGTGATCCTGGTGGGCGAGATGCGCGACGCCGAGACCATGGCGACCGCGCTGACCGCCGCCGAGACCGGGCACCTGGTGCTCTCGACGCTGCACACCAACGACGCCGTCCAGGCGGTGGCGCGCATCCTCGATTCGTTTCCGGCGGCCAACCAGCCGCAGATCCGGCAGCAGATTTCGCTGGCGCTGGCGGCGGTGATCGCGCAGCAACTGGTGCCGGGCGTGGATGGCGTACTCGCGCTGGCCCGCGACCGAGATCATGATCGCCACCGACGCCGTGCGCGCGCTGGTCCGCAAGGGCGACGATCATCAGCTGCGCTCGCAGATTTCGGTGGGGCGCGCCGAAGGGCATGATGACCATGGAGCAGTCGCTGGCGGAGCTGGTGCGGTCGGGCGAATCAGCCGCGAGACGGCGTTCGCGCATTGCTTCCGGACGGACGATTTGCAGCGATACCTGTAGCGAGGGATTGGGGGGTTAGGGATTGGGGATTGGGGCGGCGAAGGCGCATTCCGGACTAGATAGCGCCGCACGGTCCTCACCGCCCGAGAGCCGCACGAAAGCCTCACGCGGGGCCGGGTCGTTCACCGCCCTAACCCCTAATCCCCAATCCCTAACCCCTTCCTACCGCTGGACGGCTGCTGGCGGAGGCACCACCGGGATCAGGTCCGCGGGGCGGCCGACGACGCCGGTTTTAGCCTGCTCGATATCAACTTCGTAATCCTTGAGCACGGTCCCCACCGCGTTCTGCAGGTTGACCTGGGCGTGGATGTAGGCGTTCTTCGCCTGGACTTCGGCTAGCTCGCGGGTGGTGGTGTCGCGCTGGGCGATGACCACGTCCAGGATGGCGGCGGTGCCGAGCTCGTACTTGCGGCGGGTGCCGGCAAGCGTCTGCTCCTGCAGCTTGCGGGCTTCCACGCTAGTGTCGTAGGCGGTGTGCGCCTGGGAGAGGGCCACGCGCGAATTGATCACGCCCTGGCGGATGTTGTTGCGGAGCTGCCGGTCCTGGATGATCTGCTGGCGGTAATTCAACTGGTCGGTGGCGTAATCGGCCTGGGCGGCGCGGTTGCGGATGGGGATGGTGAGGGCGATGCTGGCGCTGTAGTTGGGGAAATTGCGGTTGAACACCTGGCCGAGCACGTTGCCATAGCCCCCAAGGAAGTAGTTGTTGATGCCGGGTTCGAGACCGAGTTGCGCGGCCTGGCCGTAGGGCGGGTTGATCTGGCCGGCAAGGCCGCTGTTGGAAGCGGTGATTTGCGCGGTGAGCTGCGGCAGCATGTTGTCGCGGACGCCGAGGGTGGTGATGCGGGCGTCCTGCATGCCGAGGTCGCTTTGCTCGATGTCGGGGCGGGTGGCGAGCGCCTGGGCGATCTGATCCTGGATGGGCACGACCTTTTCCTGCGCCGGGACCTCAAAGTGGTCGGTGGGAACGATGTGGGCGTTGATGATCTCGGTGCGGCTGAGACCGCTGCGGGTGAGGACGACTTTGAGAATGGTCTCCTGCTGCAGCACCTGGGTTTCGGCCGTGGTGACGTTCTGCTGCGCGGTTTTCATCTCGGCCTCGGCCTGGATGACGTCGATTGGCGCAAGGGCGCCAAGCTCGGCCTTGCGCTGGTTATCGCGGTAGAGGCGCGTATCGAGCTCGAGGGTCTGCTGCTGGACCTTAAGAGCTTCGATGTCGGAAACCAGGTCCCAGTAGAGGCCGGCCACGCTGGCCACGGTAGCCATCACCTGGTTCTGGAAGGTGAGATCGGAAATGCGCACCTGGTTTTTGGCCACGCGGATCTCGCGGCCGTTGACGGAGGGGCGGAAGCCCTGCAGCAGGTTCTGGGTGACGCCTATGGCAAGCGTTCCCTGGCTGTAGGGGCTGAACATGTTGTAGGGCGAATTCTGCGAAACGCCCAACTGATCGGTCATGTAGAGCTGGACGTTGGTGCCGGTGAGCAGGCCCTGCTGCACGCCGTAGATGGCCGATTTGTACTGGGTGACCAGGAAGTTGGTGCCGGTGATGTTGGTGGCGGTTTCGATGGTGGTGTTGTGGGTGAACTGGCCCTGGGCGTAGAAGGCGGGGTCGAGGTTAGGGATGGCGGTGCCGGCGAGTTGGACGTTCAGGCCGCTGAGGACGCCGCCGGTGCCGCTGGCGGTGCTGCTGCTGCTGGTGCCGCCGGAACCAAGGGCGTTGCTGGCAAGCACGCCTACCTGCGCCGAATTGGGGCCGCTCGAAATGCTGCTGGAGACGTTGCGAAGCAACTGGCCGGCGTCGGCGCGCAGAAGGTTGGCTTGGGCGAGCTTGGGGGTGTAGCGGGCGCTTTCGATATCCAGGTTGTTTTCGAGCGCCAGGGCGATGGCGTCGCGCAACGATAAATAAATGTTGCCGGCTCGCATGAGCTCATCGATGCGCGGAGAATCCTCGAAGCTGGTCATGGACATGGGGTGGGCCCGGTAGTTGTTGGCGAACCAGTCGAGGAAGCCGCCTTGGCGTTCCCCGGTAATGGCATAGGTTTGGGCAAACCCCGGAAGAGCCAGCACCTGGCAAATTAGGATGGCGATGAAGGATCGGGCGATCGACATAATTGCGTACCTTGAACTCTCTATTATGGCCGCAAACGGGAGCGGGATGTTCTGGTATACGAAATGGGGGACGTTCCGGTTCGGGGATTGTTAGCCGGAAAGGCAATTTGACCCCCGGCGGCGATTCAGGATTGGCAAGGCGGGATACGGCAGGGAAACCGGGGGTGCGATAGAGTAGTCGATAGAAGTATGGGGAAGAAGCTTGTTCTGCTCCTGGCGGCACTGGCGGCGGGTGCGTGGGCGGCCAATCTCAAGTTGTACATGGCCGACGGCTCCTACCAGATTGTGCGCGAATACAAGGTGGAAAGCGACCGCGTGCGCTTCTACAGCGTGGAGCGCAGCGACTGGGAAGAGGTGCCGGCCACGCTGGTGGATCTGAAACGCACCGAAACCGAGGCCAAAGCGCGGCAGGCGGAAATCGAAAAAGAAACGAAAGTACTTTCCGACGAGGATGCGGCGGCGCGGGCCATCCAGAAAGAGGTGATGCGGATCCCGCAGAACCCGGGCACGTACTGGATCGACGGGTCGGAAACGAAGATCATCAAGCAGGCCGAGCCTGTGGTGCACACCAACAAGGGCCGGGAATGGCTGAAGATCCTGTCCCCCATCCCGGCGGTGAGCGGCAAGGGATGGCTGGAACTGCAGGAGACGCATTCGCGAACCGTCATTACCAACCCCTCGCAGGAGTTTTACATCCAGCTTTCCGAGACGGAGCGGTTCGGCATGGTGAAACTGCGGCCCAGAGGCGAGTACCGGGTGGTGGAGGATCTCACCATCGTGCCGGTCACCAAGCAGGTGATCGAGCAGCCTGTAATGGTCGACGTCCTCACCCAGCAGATGACGCCGGACGGGCTGTACAAGATCTGGCCGAAGGATCCGCTGCCCAACGGCGAATATGCCGTGGTGGAGTACACCGACGGCAAGCTGAACATGCAGGTGTGGGATTTTGAGGTGAAGGCGAAGCTGTAGGCTCACCTTTCCCTTCATCGCGGAGACGCGGAGAACGCGAAGAAACCGCGGAGGAATTCGGCCCAAAATAATCTCCGCGCCGCCTCTGTGTTCTCCGCGGCTCTGCGTTGAATAGAGGGCCCCAACCACCCGTGAAGTGCGATAGAGTAGGCGGCATGGCGGCAATCGCACGAATTCCCGTTTTTCTGGCGCTCGGGGTGGGCGCGTGGCTGGCGGCGCAGACCGGAGGCCGAATCGGCACATTCGAGGACCGGACCGACGTGGGCAATCCCGCGCTGAAGGGATCGGCGCAGTACGATGCCGCCACCGGCCAGTACCGGCTGACGGGCGCGGGCGCCAATATCTGGGCCAACGCCGACCAGTTCTGCTACGTCTGGCGCAAGGTTTCCGGGAACGTGCGCATGCAGGCTACGGTGCGGTTTGTCGGCACCGGCAAGGAAGCGCACCGGAAAGCGGGGATCATGCTGCGCCGGAGCCTGGAGGGCGGATCTCCCTACGTGGACGTGGTGGTGCACGGCAGCGGGCTGACGTCCCTGCAATTCCGCGAGAAGCCGGACGACGTCACGCGCGAATTCCAGTTTCCGGTGGACGCGGCGAGCCGCCTGGCGATCGAGCACCGGGGGAACCTGTATACAGTATGGTTGGCGAAGGAAGGCGCGCCGTTTGAGAAAGCCGGATCGATCGAGGGGCGCATCAACGGGGACGTATACGCCGGGCTGTTCATCTGCTCGCACGACGCCGAGACGGCGGAGACGGCGGTGTTCTCGGATGTGATGATCGAACCGCTGGGGGATAAATAGCGGGGAGCCGGTTGCGCCCGGCGGCGCCGGCGCAAAGCCGTCTGCACCGCTTCGCACGGTTCCGTCCGGGAAGGCAAATTTGCGGCCCTTGCGCTAGCGCCCACACTTCAGGTATTATGGGAGAGTTTCGCGAGAGCAAAGCTGCCTCTGTGCTACCACCCGTCCGTGGCGGGTCCGGCCAGTGGTGAGGTCCCGCTGATGCGCCGGTTCCGCCGGTGTTTGTTCATGGGCCTGTCTGAAGCATAATCCTCGCAGTTGCGACCTGGTTCTCCGGACCTGATTTTGAGCGGTTCCGGGTGTGACGGGTTGCGCCACGTAAATAAGGTTGGCAGGCTGAAGCCTGCCCCACAAAGGATCCGAGCCGCGGCCGGGGCGGAGTGACCGATTCCGGTGCGGCTGTATTGCCACGAGAGGAAATTCGTGCCGACGTTTAACCAACTTGTGCGTAACGGGCGAAAACCGCCACGCTGGAAGACTTCGAGCCCGGCGCTCAATAGCTGCCCGCAGAAGCGCGGAGTTTGCACGCGCGTGTACACGTCCACTCCCAAGAAGCCGAATTCGGCGCTGCGGAAAGTGGCGCGCGTGCGGCTGACCAACGGAATCGAAGTGACCACTTATATTCCCGGGGTCGGGCACAACCTGCAGGAGCACTCCATCGTGCTGATCCGCGGGGGCCGCGTGAAGGACCTCCCGGGCGTGCGCTATCACGTGATCCGCGGCGCGCTGGACACCGCCGGGGTGGCCAACCGCAAGCAGGGCCGATCGAAATACGGGGCCAAGAGGCCGAAATCGTAGGTATCCTATGCCACGCAGAAGAAGAGCCGTAGTTCGTGAAGTAGTGCCGGATCCGGTGTACAACTCCACGCTGGTCGAGAAGTTCGTGAACTCGATGATGTGGCAGGGCAAGAAGAACACCGCCCAGGGACATCTTTTACGACGCCATGGACAAGCTGCGGCGACCGCACCAGCGACGATCCGCTGAAGGCGTTCAAGAAGGCCGTGGAGAACGCCAAGCCGCTGCTCGAAGTGAAGACGCGGCGCGTGGGCGGCGCCAACTACCAGGTGCCGATCGAGGTGCCGCAGAACCGGCGGACTTCGCTGGCCATGCGCTGGATCATCACCAATGCCCGCGACGCGTCCGGAAAAAGGCATGGCGGAGAAACTGGCCAACGAATTGAACGACGCCGCCAATTTGCGCGGCGGCGCGATCAAGAAGAGGGACGATGTCCACCGCATGGCGGAGGCGAACAAGGCTTTCGCGCATTACCGGTGGTAGGGAGAAATCGAGGCAGAACACCTTGACGCAGAGACGCAGAGACGCAGAGGACAAGCAGGTATTGTGTTTCTCTGCGTCTCCGTGTCTCCGCGTCAAAGAATTAGGTTTTAATTTTATGCCAAGAACGATTCCGCTCGAAAGGATGAGGAATATCGGCATCGCCGCTCATATCGATGCCGGTAAGACCACCACCACCGAGCGGATTTTGTATTACACGGGCCGCACCCACAAGCTCGGCGAGGTCCATGAGGGCACCGCCATCATGGACTGGATGGAGCAGGAGCAGGAGCGCGGCATCACGATCACTTCGGCCGCGACCACCTGCGAGTGGCGCGACATCCAGATCAACATCATCGATACGCCGGGCCACGTGGATTTCACCGCCGAAGTGGAGCGCAGCCTGCGCGTGCTGGATGGCGCGGTGGCGGTGTTCGACGCCGTGGCCGGCGTGCAGCCGCAATCGGAAACGGTGTGGCGGCAGGCGGACAAGTACGACGTTCCGCGCATCTGCTTCATCAACAAGATGGACCGCGTGGGCGCGGATTTCTACCACTCCGTGGACACCATCGTGGAGCGGCTGAAGTGCCGGCCGGTGGCCATCCAGCTTCCCATCGGCGCCGAAGACCAGTTCAAGGGCGTGGTCGACCTGGTGGAAATGAAGGCCGTGGTCTGGCGCGACGAGACGCTGGGCGCGGAGTACGACGTCTGGAGATTCCCGCCGACCTGGTGGAGAAGGCCAAGGAATACCGCGAGAAGATGATCGAGGCGATCTCCGAGTTCGACGACAAGCTGTTCGAGAAGTTCATCGAAGGGCAGGCGATCATCGAACGACGAAATCGCGCGGGCATCCGCAAGGCCACCATCGCGCTGAAGATTTTCCCGGTGATCTGCGGCATCGGCGTTCAAGAACAAGGGCGTGCAGACCATGCTCGACGCGGTGGTGGATTACCTGCCCTCGCCGCTCGACATTCCGCCGGTCGAAGGCACGGACGTCGACGATCCGGAGAAGACGCTGATCCGCCACGCGTCCGACAGCGAGCCGTTTTCGGCGCTGGTGTTCAAGATCATGACCGACCCGTACGTCGGCCAACTGGCGTTCTTCCGGGTGTACTCGGGCACGCTGAAATCCGGCGATTCGGTGTACAACGTGGCCAAGCGGCGCAAGGAGCGCATCGGCCGCCTGCTGCGCATGCACGCCAACAAGCGCGAAGAGATCCAGGAGATCCTGGCGGGCGATATCTGCGCGGCGGTGGGGCTGAGGACGGTTTCGACCGGCGATACGATCTGCGACGACGAGCATCCCATCGTGCTGGAATCGATCGATTTCCCGACGCCGGTGATCCAGCTGGCGGTCGAGCCGAAGACCAAGGCCGACCAGGAAAAGCTGGGGATGGCGATCCAGAAACTGGCGCAGGAAGATCCCACCTTCCGGGTGAATACCGATCCCGAAACCGGGCAGACGATTCTTTCGGGGATGGGCGAACTGCACCTGGAAATCATCGTGGACCGCATGATGCGCGAGTTCGGCGTGGGCGCCAACGTGGGCAAGCCGCAGGTGGCGTACCGCGAGACCATTCGCAAGCACGCGGAAGCGCGAAGGGCGGCACGTGAAGCAGACCGGCGGCCGCGGCCAGTACGGCCACGTGAAGATCCGGGTGGAGCCGCTGCCGCAGGGCCGGGATTCGAGTTCGTCAACGAAGTGTCCGGCGGCACGGTGCCGAAGGAATACATCAAGCCGACCGAAGTCGGGATCAAGGAAGCGCTGGAAGGCGGCATCCTGGCCGGCTACCCGATGTCGGACATCAAGGTGACGCTGTACGACGGCAGCTACCACGAGGTGGACTCGTCGGAAATGGCGTTCAAGATCGCCGGTTCGCTGGCCATCAAGGAAGCGGTGCAGCAGGGCCAAGCCGGTGCTGCTGGAGCCGATCATGGCGGTGGAAGTGGTGGTGCCGGAGCAGTACATGGGCGACGTCATCGGCGACCTGAATTCGCGGCGCGGGCGCATCGAGGGCATGCAGTTGCGCGGGACCACGCAGATCATCAAGGCGATCGGTGCCGCTTTCGGAAATGTTCGGCTACGCGACCGAGCTGCGATCGCGCACGCAGGGCCGCGGCAGCTTCACCATGCATTTCGGCAGGTACGAAGAGGTTCCGGGCAGGCTCGCCGAGGAGATCGTAAATAAGGTCCAGGGCAAGATAACCAGATAAGGAGATCAAGATCTTGACGCGAGACACAGAGGCGCAGAGAAGAAGGCAATCGGGTTCTCCGCGTCTCCGCGTCTCGCGTCAGACAGGTTCTAATTATGGCAAAGGAAAAATTCGACCGCAGCAAGCCGCACGTAAATATCGGGACGATCGGACACATCGATCACGGCAAGACCACCCTGACGGCGGCCATCACCAAGGTGCTGGCCAAGAACAATCCGAAGGTGAAGTTCCGGAGCTTCGATTCCATCGATAACGCGCCGGAGGAAAAGGCCCGCGGCATCACGATCGCGGTGGCGCACATCGAGTACGAAACCGCCAAGCGGCACTATGCCCACGTGGATTGCCCGGGCCACGCCGATTACATCAAGAACATGATCACCGGGGCGGCGCAGATGGACGGCGCCATCCTGGTGGTGGCGGCCACCGACGGCCCCATGCCGCAGACGCGCGAGCACGTGCTGCTGGCGCGGCAGGTGGGCGTGCCGTACATCGTGGTCTGCATGAACAAAGTGGACATGGTGGACGATCCGGAGCTGCTCGACCTGGTGGAGCTGGAAGTGCGCGAGCTGCTGAAGAGCTACCAGTTCCCGGGCGACGATCTGCCGGTGGTGCGGGTGTCGGCGCTGGGGGCGCTGAACGGCGAGCCGCAGTGGGAGAAGACGGTCGTGGAGCTGATGGACGCGGTGGACAGCTACATTCCGATGCCGGCGCGCGATGATGGACAAGCCGTTCCTGATGCCGATCGAGGATATCTTCTCGATCCAGGGGCGCGGCACGGTGGTGACGGGGCGCATCGAGCGGGGCAATCTGCAAGGTGGGCGAGGAAATGGAGATCGTCGGCTTCCGCCCCACGCGCAAGACGGTGGTGACGGGCGTGGAAATGTTCAAGAAGCTGCTGGACGACGGGCGAAGCCGGGCGACAACGTGGGCCTGCTGCTGCGCGGGGTGGAAAAGGACGAAGTGGAGCGCGGGCAGGTGATCGCGAAGCCGGGGTCGATCACGCCGCACACGACGTTCAAGGGGCAGGTGTACGTGTTGAGCAAGGAAGAGGGCGGGCGGCACACGCCGTTCTTCAAGGGATACCGGCCGCAGTTCTACTTCCGGACGACGGACGTGACGGGAGTGGCGCAGTTGCCGGAAGGCACGGAGATGGTGATGCCGGGGGACAACGTGGACCTGAAGGTGGAGCTGATCACGCCGATCGCCATGGACAAGGGGCTGCGCTTCGCCATTCGCGAAGGCGGCCGCACGGTGGGCGCCGGCACGGTAACCGAGATCATAAAGTAGGCATCGGAATGGCGCTAAGAGAACGCATCCGCATCCGCTTGAAGGCATACGATCACCGGGTGCTCGACCAATCGACGACGGAGATCGTGGATACGGCAAAGAGGACCGGCGCGACCGTGGCCGGCCCGATCCCGCTGCCGACGTCGCGCAGCATCACCACGGTTTTGCGCTCGCCGCACGTGGACAAGAAATCGCGCGAGCAGTTTGAAATCCGGACGCACAAGCGGCTGCTGGACATCCTGGAGCCGACCCAGCAGACGGTGGACGCGCTGATGAAGCTCGATCTGCCGGCGGGCGTGGACGTGGAAATCAAGGCGTTTGGGAAGTAGGGGCCGGGGGCCAGGGGTCGGGGGCCGGGGAGGCTTCCGGCGTCGGTCCGGCTCCAGTGGTTGAGAAGAATTTGGGCTCGGAAGGCGGCAGGGCAGGCGTCGGAAAATTCTCCGGCCCCTGGCCCCCGACCCCCGGCCCCTGAGGTTTGAGATGAGCCCAGGAATCCTTGGCAAGAAGATTGGAATGTCGCAGGTGTTCCGGCCGGACGGGCAGGCCGTGCCGGTGACCCTGCTCAAGGCGGGTCCGTGCATGGTGGTGCAGCGCAAGACGCCCACCACGGACGGCTACGACGCGGTGCAGCTCGGGTTGATGGAGTTCGTGAAGCCGCAGCGCATCAACAAGCCGGCGACCGGCCATTTGAAGAAGGCCGGGGTGGAGGGCGCGAAGTTTCTGCGCGAGTTCCACCTGCGTCCGGGGGACGACGATTTCAAGCCGGGCGACCAGGTGCTGGTGGATCAGTTCAAGCCCAAGGACATGGTGGACGTGATCGGGATCAGCAAGGGGCGCGGGTTTGCGGGCGTGGTCAAGCGGCACCATTTCCGCGGCGGCGAGGGTTCGCACGGCTCGATGTTCCATCGCGCGCCGGGGTCGATCGGCGCGTCGTCGTTTCCGTCTCGCGTGCTTCCGGGCATGCGCATGGGAGGCCACATGGGGCACGCGAAGGTGACGGTGCGGAATCTGGAGGTGATCGACGTGGTCACCGAGGACAACGTGCTGGTGGTCAAGGGCGCGGTGCCTGGGCCGAACGGCGGCTACGTGGTAGTGCGGAGGTCCAAGAGGTAACGGCCATGCCGACTCTCGATGTAGTGGATTTGAATAACCAGACGGTCGGGCAGCTGGAGCTGGCCGACGAAGTGTTCGGGGCGGACGTCAACGAGGCGCTGCTCTACGAAGCGGTGCGCCATTACCAGGCTGGTCTGCGGTCGGGCACGCACAAGACCAAGACGCGCAGCGAAGTGGCCGGCTCCGGCAAGAAGCTGTGGAAGCAGAAGGGCACGGGGCGGGCGCGCATGGGTTCGGTGCGGTCGCCGATCTGGCGGCACGGCGGAACGGTGCACGGGCCGGTGCCGCGCGACTACAGCTACAAGCTGCCGAAGAAGATGCTGCAGGGCGCGCTGCGCTCGGCGCTTTCGGCCAAGGTGCGGGACGGCGAGCTGAAGGTGGTGCAGGCGTTCAACCTGTCCGACCACAAGACCAAGAATGCCGTGAGCGCGCTGGTGAAGTTGGAGGCGAGGCGCACGGTGCTGGTGGTGGATAACGGCGATAACCGAAATCTTTCATTGGGTGTGCGGAACCTGGATGGCGTGACGCTGCTGCCGACGCGCGAGGTCAACCCGTACCACCTGCTGCGGCACGAGAGCGTGCTGCTGAGCGAAGCCGCGGCGCGGAAATTTTCGGAGGCGCTGGCGAAATGAACGTATACGAAGTGATTCGGCGCCCGCTGGTGACCGAGAAGGGCGTGGCGAAGAAGGACAACGAGCGCACTTTGTGCTTCGAGATTGCGCCGGACGCCAACAAGACCCAGGTCAAGGCGGCGGTGGAGAAGCTTTTTAAGGTGAAGGTGGAAGACGTGCGGACGGCGAGCTTCGAAGGCAAGCTGCGCCGGCGCGGACGCTTCGCCGGCTACCGCCCCGACTGGAAAAAGGCGTACGTGAAGCTGAAGAAGGGGCAGAAGGTGCCGGAGTTCGCGGAAATCTAAATGGGGATTAGGGGTTGGGGATCAGGGATTAGGGATCGGGGCCGCGTAAAGCGCGCGGATTTCCCCCAATCCCCAATCCCCAATCCCCAAGCCCTGGAGATCTGATATGGCTATCAAGACATTTCGACCGGTGACGCCGTCGCGGCGGTTTACCACGGTCACGGTGCGCGCCGATCTGAGCAAGAAGGGTCCGGAGAAATCGCTGCTCGAGCCGAAGCAGCGGACGGGCGGGCGCAACAGCACGGGGCGGGTGACGTCGCGGTTCATCGGCGGCGGAGCCAAGCAGGCGTATCGCGTGGTGGACTTCAAGCGCGATAAGCAGGGCATTCCGGCGGTAGTGGCGTCGATCGAATATGACCCCAACCGCTCCGCCAACATCGCGCTGCTGAACTACGCTGACGGCGAGAAGCGCTACATCCTGGCGCCGGACGGCCTGAAGGTGGGGCAGAAGGTGATGTCCGGGGCGCAGGCCGATATTCTGACCGGGAACGCGCTGCCTTTGAAGAACGTGCCGGCCGGCACGGTGGTGCACAACATCGAACTGCGGCCGGGCAAGGGCGGGCAGATGGCGCGCTCGGCGGGGACGCAGGCGCAGCTGATTTCGAAAGAGGGCGGGATGGCGCTGCTGAAGCTGCCCTCGGGCGAGGTGCGGCGGGTGCAACTGGACTGCTACGCCACCATCGGGCAGGTGGGCAACCTGGACCACGAGAACGTTTCGCTGGGCAAGGCGGGGCGGACGCGGTGGCTGGGTAAGATGCCGCACAACCGCGGCGTGTCCATGAACCCGGTGGACCATCCGCACGGCGGCGGCGAGGGCAAGACTTCGGGCGGACGGCACCCGGTGACACCGTGGGGCCAGCCGACGCGCGGCTTCAAGACGCGCAACAACAAACGCACCGACAAGTGGATCGTGACGCGAAAGAGTAAGAAGAGGTAAGCGCAGATGGGCCGATCAGTTAAAAAAGGACCGTTTACCGACACGCATCTGGAAACCAAGATGGCCGTGCTGACCGCGGCCAACGAGAAGAAGGTGGTGCGGACGTGGTCGCGGCGTTCCACGATTCTGCCGGAATTCGTGGGGCACACGATCGCGGTGCATAACGGCAAGAAATTTATTCCGGTCTACATCACCGAGAACATGGTGGGGCACAAGCTGGGCGAGTTTTCGCCCACGCGGACGTTCAGGGGCCACTCGGTAAAGGCGGCGACGGAAAAGTCGGCAAAACCCGCCTAGGGGCCGGGGGTCGGGGGCCGGGGGCCAGGGTGGTTTCCGGCGCGGGCTGATAAGGAAAGTTTTGGACTGGTACGGGGCTGAACAGGCTGGCGGCAGGGTACGGGGCTTCCCCGGCCCCTGGCCCCCGGCCCCTGGCCCCTGGAGTTAGAAATGGTAGCCAAAGCGGAAGCCAGATATATTCGAATCTCGCCGCAGAAAGCGCGGCTGGTGGTGGACTTAATCCGGGGCCAGAAGGCGGGAGCGGCGCTGACCACGCTGCGCACCACCAACAAGCGGATCGCGCCCACGGTGGAGAAAGTGCTGCAGTCGGCAATCGCCAACGCGCAACACCGCGACGAAAACGTGGACGTCGACCAGTTGTACGTGACGGAAGCGTACGTGAACGACGGGCCGCGGATGAAGCGCGTCCGGCCGGCGCCGATGGGGCGCGCGTACCGCTACCAGCGGCGGCTGTCGCACATCGTGGTGCGGGTGGCGGAGCGGGGCGCGGAAGCGCGCGAGGCGGGAGAAGAGAAATAGATGGGACAGAAAGTTCATCCTTACGGATTCCGGCTGGGCTTCAACAAGCCGTGGCGCTCGCGCTGGTTCGCCAAGCAGGGCTATGCGAAGCTGCTGCAGGAAGACCTGGAACTGCGGGAGACGCTGCGCGACCGGCTGAAATCGGCGGGCGTCAGCTCGATCGAAGTGGACCGGCCGGGCAACAAGCTGCGGGTCACCATCCGCACGTCGCGGCCGGGCATCATCATCGGGCGCAAGGGCGCGGAGATCGAGAAGCTGAAGCAGGACATGGCGCGCAAAACCAAGCGCGAGGTGTTCATCGACATCCAGGAAGTGCACCGGCCGGAGCTGGACGCGCAGCTGGTGTCGGAATCGATCGCGCTGCAGCTGGAAAAGCGCGTGGCGTTCCGGCGGGCCATGCGGAAGGCGGTGGATTCGGCGCAGCGCTTCGGCTGCAAGGGCATCAAGGTGCGGGTTTCGGGCCGGCTGAACGGGGCCGAAATCGCGCGCAGCGAATGGTACCTGAACGGGCAACTGCCGCTGCACACGCTGCGGGCCGACATCGACTACGGTTTTACGGAAGCGTACACGACGTACGGCGTGATCGGCATCAAGGCGTGGCTGTACAAGGGCGAGATTCTGGACACGACCAAGCGGCGCGGCGGGCTGCTGCCGGAGCCGGAGCCGCGGCGCGACCGCGGGGAACGGCGCGACCGCGGACCGCGGCGCGACCGCGGCGACCGGGGTGAGCGCGGCGAGCGTGGGCCCTCGGGTCCGCCGCCGGTGCCGGTGGGCGAGACCGCGGGACCGGCGGTGCAGACGGGTCCGGGCGACCTGCCCCGTCCGGCGGCGCGGCCGAACGCGCCGATTCTGCCGCCGCTGATGTCGCCGGCGCAGCAGCCGGGTTGGAAGCAGGAAACGCGGCCGGAGCCGCAGCCGGAATCCAAGCCGGAATCCAAACCGGAACCCAAGCCGGAAAACGAGAACCCCAAGGAGTAAACCGCCATGATGATGCCGAAGAAGGTGAAATTCCGGAAGCAACAGCGCGGGCGCATGGCCGGGAAGGCGTGGCGCGGATCGACGATTTCCTTCGGCGAGTACGGGCTGAAGGCGATGGAGTGCGGGTGGGTGACGGACCGCCAGATCGAAGCGGCGCGCGTGGCCATGACCCGCTCCATCAAGCGCGGCGGCAAGGTGTGGATCCGCCTGTTCCCGGACAAGCCGATCACCAAGAAGCCCGCCGAAACCCGCATGGGCAAAGGCAAGGGCGCGCCGGAGCAGTGGGTGGCGGTGGTACGGCCGGGCAAGATTCTGTTCGAGATGGAGGGCGTGGATCGCCCCACGGCGGAAGCCGCCATCCGGCTGGCCGCGCACAAGCTCGCTATCAAGACGCGGTTCCTGACGCGGGAGTCGGGGGAATAGCGGCAGTGGATTTTAACCGCCGAGACGCAGAGGCGCCGAGAACGCATTTTGAATTTCTCGGCGCCTCGGCGCCTCGGCGGTGAAAAGGGAATTTTATGAAGGCGCAGAAAGTTCGCGATCTCGACGACAAAGAAATCCGCAACCAGTTGCGGGAAATGGACGAGCAGCTCTTTCGTCTCAGGTTTCAGATGTCCATGGGACAGATGGACGGGTTGAAGAAGGTGCGCGGCATCGGGAAGGACCGGGCGCGCATGTACACCATCCTGCGCGAGAGAGAGCTGGCCGAGGCGAAGAAATAAGATGGCGGAAACGGAAGTCCGTGGCTTGAAAAACGAGAAGGTCGGCGAGGTGGTCTCCACCAAGATGGCCAAGACCATCGTAGTGGAAGTGAGCCGCCGGGTGCCGCACCCGCTGTACAAGCGGATCATCGCGCGACGCAAGAAATTCTATGCCCACGACGAAGATGGCACGGCGAAGATGGGAGACGTGGTGCGCATCGTGGAATCGCGCCCGTTGAGCAAGTTGAAGCGGTGGCGCCTGGCCGAAGTGGTGCGCCGGGCGGCGCAGGTGGGCGCGCAGCCCGCGGAGTTGGACGTGAAATTGAAATAGGGATCGGGGATCGGGGGATCGGGGATCGTGGAATCGGGCTTCGGCGCCGCTTCGACTGATCGCCGCTTTCCGGGTTCCTCAAGCCCAGGAGCGAAGCGACTATGATTGGAATGCGAACAATTCTGGAGGTGGCCGATAACAGCGGCGCGCGAAAGCTTTCGTGCATCCTGCCGCGCGGCGGCGACCTCGGTCTTCGCGCCGGCCTGGGAGACGTGATCACGGCCAGCGTGAAAGAAGCGGCTCCCGATTCGGCGATCAAAAAAGGCAAGGTGGTGCGGTGCGTGATCGTGCGCATGCGCAAGGAGACGCGGCGCAGGGACGGCACCTACATCCGCTTCGATTCCAACGCGGCGGTGCTGATCAACGACGTGGGTGAGCCGGTGGGCACGCGCGTCTTCGGGCCGGTGGCGCGCGAGTTGCGGGACAAGCGGTTCATGAAAATCGTATCGCTCTCCCCCGAGGTGATTTAAATGGCTATCGCAAAGCGCAAAATCGAACCGGTGCGCATTCAGTTAAAGAAAGACGACACCGTGAAGGTGATCTCCGGCCGGGACAAGGGTAAGACCGGGCGGGTACTGGGCGTAAACCCGGAAAACGGGCGGGTGCTGGTGGAGCACGTGATGATGATCAAGCGCCACACGCGTCCCAACCCGAGCAAGCAGATTAAGGGCGGGATCGCGGAGCGGGAAAGCCCGATTGCGGTTTCCAACCTGATGGTGGTCTGCCCGGGCTGCAACAAGGCGACGCGCATCGCGCACCATGTGGAGCACACCCCCGGCGGCAAGACGCGGCGGACGCGCGTGTGCCGCAAGTGCGGCGCCCTGCTCGACAGGAAATGAGGATCCGATGGCGGCAAGATTGAGAGAGCACTACCAGAAGAAAGTAGTTCCGGCGCTGGCCAAGGAGTTCGGCTACAAGAACGTCATGGCGGTGCCGAAGATCGAGAAGATTTCGATCAACATCGGGCTGGGCGAAGCCACGCAAAATGCCAAGCTGATGGACGGCGCGGTGAACGAGTTGGGGCAGATCGCCGGGCAGAAGCCGGTGATTACCAAGGCGACCAAATCCATCTCGCAGTTCAAGCTGCGGGAAGGGCAGTCGATCGGGTGCATGGTGACCCTGCGGGGCGACCACATGTACGAGTTTTTCGACCGGCTGGTGAACGTGGCGCTGCCGCGCGTGCGCGACTTCCGCGGGGTTTCGACGAAGAGCTTCGACGGCCGCGGCAATTACACGCTGGGTATCCGGGACCAGCTGATTTTTCCGGAGATCGATTACTCCAAGGTGGAGAAGACGAAGGGCATGAACATTTCGATCACCACCACCGCACGGACCGACGCGGAGGGCGTGGCGCTGCTCCGCGGCATGGGGATGCCGTTCCGGCAATAGAAACGGGGGCCAGGGGCCAGGGGTCGGGGGCCGGGGATGGTTACGTTCATCTCCCCGGCCCCGGCCCCCAGCCCCGGGCCCCAAAAAGGAATACGAATGGCCACAACCGCCAAGATCGCGAAAGACTTGAAGTTGGACAAAATCCGCCGGGCATCACAGATGGCCAAGGCCGAGAATAAGCCGGGCGTGCAGAAGCTGCCGACCCGGCACCGCAACCGCTGCTGGCGCTGCGGGCGGCCGCGCGGGTATCTGCGCAAGTTCGGCATCTGCCGCCTGTGCTTCCGGAAGCTCGCCCTGAATGGCGAAATTCCAGGCGTGATCAAGGCGAGTTGGTAGAAACTTTGGGGCCAGGGGTCGGGGGCCAGGGGCCAGGGAGGCGCACGAGACGCCCCCGGCCCCCGGCCCCGGACCCCGGCCCCGCTGAAGGAGTTTTATGACGAGCGATCCCATTGCCGACATGCTGACTCGCGTGCGCAACGCGATCCAGGCGCGCCACCCGAAGGTGGATGTGCCGGCTTCCAAGCTGAAAACGGAAATCGCGCGCATTTTGAAGGAAGAAGGCTACATCATGAACTTCAAAGTGGCGGAAGAAGGCGCGAAGAAGACCATCAAGATTTATTTGAAGTACGGCGCCAACAACTCGCCCGTGATCGCCGCCATCGAGCGCGTGTCGCGGCCGGGCTGCCGGGTGTACGTCGGGCAGACCGAGATTCCGCGCGTGCTGGGCGGCATGGGCATCAACATTATGACCACCCCTCGCGGCGTGATGACCGGCCGCGACGCCCACAAGGAGCACCTGGGCGGCGAGATTCTGTGCCGGGTTTGGTAAAGGGCTGGAAATGAATATCACCGCCGAGAAGCCGAGACGCCGAGGAACACATTTGGATTTGTTTTTCCGGCGTCCCTGCGCCTCGGCGGTGAATAAGGATTTTCAATATGTCTCGAATTGGTAAAAAGCCGATCCCGCTGCCGAGCGGCGTGAAGGTGCGGGTGGGCGAAGAACTGGAAGTGACCGGGCCGAAGGGCACGCTCAAGGTGCCGATTCCGCGGGGAATCACGGTGGAGCAGGCGGACAGCCGGCTGGAGCTGAAGCGCGACTCCGACGAGCACGCGGCGCTGCACGGGCTGACCCGCGCGCTGGCCGCGAACGCGGTGCAGGGCGTGTCGGCGGGCTTCACGCGCGAGCTGGACATCGTGGGCATCGGCTACCGCGCCGACGTCAAGGGCAAGATCGCCACGTTCAGTCTGGGCTATTCGCACCCCATCGAACTGCTGCTGCCCGACGGCGTGGACCTGAAGATCGACAAGCAGACGCACCTGGTGCTGACCGGTCACGACCGGCAGTTGCTGGGGCAGGTGGCGGCGAACATCCGCGCGCTTCGCAAGCCGGACCCGTACAAGAACAAGGGCATCCGGTACACGGGCGAAGCGCTGCGCAAGAAGGTCGGCAAGACCGGGGCGAGTAGCAAATGATCCGCAATATCGATAAGAAAGAAATCCGCACGCGCATTCACCGGCGCATCCGGCGCAAGCTGCGGGGCACGGCGGAGCGGCCGCGGCTGGCGGTGTTCCGCAGCGTGGCCCACATCTACGCGCAGGTCATCGACGACACCAAGGGCAATACGCTGGTATCGGCGTCCTCGGTGGACAAGGGCGCGCGGACCAATGGCGGCAACCTGGCGGCGGCCAAGACCATCGGCAAACTGGTGGCGGAGCGGGCCAAGGAGAAGGGCATCGCCAAGGTGGTGTTCGACCGCGGCGGCTATCCGTATCACGGGCGCGTGAAGGCGCTGGCGGATGCGGCGCGGGCAGCGGGACTGGAGTTCTAATTTCATGACGAATTCGGCAAAACGCATCGATCCGGCGGCATTGAACCTGAAGGAGCAGGTGGTGGCGATCAACCGCGTCACCAAGGTGGTGAAGGGCGGCAAGAACCTGAGCTTCTCGGCGCTGGTGGTGATCGGCGACCCGTCGGCCAGGGTGGTGGGGTACGGCGTGGGGAAGGCGAAGGAAGTGCCTTCGGCGATCCGCAAGGGCATCGAGGCGGCCAAGAAGAGCGCTGCGCAGGGTCAACTCGCTCGAGACCACGATCCCGCACCAGGTGCTGGGCTGCTATGCCAGTTCGCAGGTGCTGCTGAAGCCGGCGCCCGAAGGCACCGGGGTGATAGCCGGCGGCGCCGTGCGGGCGGTCATTACGGCCTGCGGCATTCCCAACGTGCTGACCAAATCGATCGGCCGGCGCAACCCGCACAACGTGGTGAAGGCGACCATCGTGGCTCTGGAATCGCTGCGTGACCGGGCGCCGTGGCGGAAATGCGCGGCCTGGCGGTGGAGAAACTGTAGATGGCGGAAGGCAAAATCAAGATCAAGCTGGTGCGCAGCCCGATCTGCACGCCGGAGAAGCACAAGCGGGTGGTCAAGGGGCTGGGGCTGCGCAAGCTGAACCAGGTGGTGGAGCGGCCGGACACGCCGGTGTTTCGCGGCATGGTGAAGAAAGTGCCGCACCTGTTGGAAGTCGTGGAGTAGGGAATGGGGCCAGGGATCAGGGATTCGGGGACGCGGGCGACGGAAACGGCTCCAATCCCCAATCTCCAGCCCTGGTCCAATCAGGAGATTTTATGAACCTCAGCAGCTTAAAGCCTCCCGCCGGCCAAAAGAAGGCCCGCAAGCGCATCGGCCGTGGCATGGGATCGGGACACGGCAAGACGTCGACGCGCGGCGCCAAGGGCCAGCATGCGGGCACGGGCTTCAGCCAGAAGCGCGGTTTCGAGGGCGGCCAGATGCCGCTGCACCGCCGCCTGCCGAAGCGCGGATTCACCAATATTTTCAAGAAGCATTACGCCATCGTCAACCTGGGGCGGCTGGAGAAACTGGAGGGCGATACCTTCAGCGCCGACCGGCTGATGGAGCTGGGCGTGATCCGGAAGCTGGGCGACGGCCTGAAGGTTCTCGGCACCGGCGAGTTGACGCGCAAGATCACGGTGGAGGCCCACCATGTTCTCCAAATCGGCCCTGGAGAAGATTCAGAAGGCCGGCGGCACGGCGCAGGTGATCGGCGCGGCCGCGCCGCAGTCAGGAGTAGCGCCGGGAACGGAGGGCCAGGGATCCATGAAGTTTTTTGAAGCATTCGCGAACATGTTTCGCGTTCCGGATCTCCGCAAGCGGCTCCTGTTCACGCTGGGGCTGCTGGCGGTGTACCGTCTGGGCAGCCAGATTCCCACGCCCGGAATCAACACTGCAGCGCTGGGCAGGAGTTCTTCAGACCGGCAGCAGGGCTCGATCTTCGGCTTCTTCGACCTGTTCGCGGGCGGCAACATCCGCCGGCTGACGATTTTCGCCCTGGGCATCATGCCGTACATCACGGCATCGATCATCCTGCAGTTGCTGACGGTGGTGGTCCCGACGCTCGAAAAACTGCAGAAGGAAGGCGAGCTGGGGCGGCGCAAGATCACGCAGTGGACGCGCTACCTGACCATCATTCTTTCCGTGCTGCAGTCGATCGGCATCGCTTCGGGGCTGATGGGGATGGGGCAGGGAATCGTGATCAGTCCGGGCTTCGGCTTCGTGATGCTGACGGTGCTCTCGCTGACCACGGGTTCGGCGTTCATCATGTGGCTGGGCGAGCAGATCAGCGAGCGCGGCATCGGCAACGGCATGTCGCTGATCATCTTCGCCGGCATCGTGGTGGGGCTGCCGAACGCCATCGAGCGGCATCTACACCAACGTGTTCGTGACTCACGAGTGGGGCGCGCATCACGCTGTCGTCGCTGCTGGTGATGATGGTCGCGGTGGTGGCGTTCATCGTGCTGGTGGAGCGCGGCGAGCGGCGGATTCCGGTGCAGTACGCCAAGCGCGTGGTGGGACGGCGGGTGATGGGCGGACAGTCGACGCACATGCCGCTCAAGGTGAACGCGGGCGGCGTGATTCCGGTGATTTTCGCTTCTTCGATCCTGGCGTTTCCCGGCAACTGGCGCTGATGAGCTGGGTCAAGAACAGCGCCTGGCTTTCCGACACGCTGCGATCGATCGCGCACGGCGAGCCGCTGTATTACGTGCTGTTCGTGGCCGGCATCATCTTCTTCTGCTTCTTCTACGTTTCGATCATTTTCAATCCCAACGAAGCGGCCGACAACATGCGCAAGTACGGCGGGTTCATTCCGGGCATCCGGCCCGGGCCGCAACACGGCCGATTACATGAACACCATCCTGACCAGGATCACGTTGGTGGGCGGGATTTATCTGGCGATCCTGTGCCTGATTCCCGGACATCATGATCTCGGGCATCCACCTGCAGCACCTGCCGCTGCTGGGCAACTGGATCGACCGGCTCGTCGCCGCGCGTTCCTGCTGGAAGGACTGAACGTCAGTTCTATTTCGGCGGGACGTCGCTGCTGATCGTGGTCGGCGTGGCGATGGACACCATCAACCAGATCGAGGCGCAGCTGATCATGCGGCACTACGAAGGGTTTCACGCCGCGCTCCGGGCCGCATTCGCGGCAGGAGGAGCACGTTCTAGTGGATGTTTGATCAACGCGAGCCTGGCAGGCGGCATGCCGCCTCGGCGACCGGCCTTCGAGGAATCGGTAGCACGGGCACCGGTGCCGAACGTCTCCGTTGAGGTGTTCGTTTTGAAGGCGATTGTGCTGTTCGGCTCGCCGGGGTCGGGCAAGGGACGCAGGCGAAGATGCTGTCGGAATGCCTGGGAATCCCCCACGTGTCCACCGGGGACATGCTGCGGGAGCACATCCGGCAGGGCGGACGCAACGGACTGGGGCCGCGGCGCGGATGCAGTCGGGAGCGCTGGTTTCCGACGAAGTGGTCAATCCATGGTGCAGGAGCGGCTGAGCCAGCCGGACGCCGCCGCAGGCTTTATTCTGGACGGGTATCCGCGGACCATGGACCAGGCGAGCGCACCTGACCGGGTGGCTGGACCGGCGCGGGATCCGGGAACTGGTAATTTATCTCGTCGTTGATTACAATGTAATTATCGCGCGTTTGACGGGACGCCGGCAGTGTCCGCGGTGCGGAACTTTGTACAACCTGGTTTCCCGGCCGCCGCGAGGTGGACGAGCATGTGCGATCTGGACGGCGAGAAGCTGGTGATTCGCGACGATGACCGGGAGGCGGTGATCCGGGAGCGGCTGGACGCGTACGAGCGGCAGACCCGGCCCGTGCTGGATTATTTGCCGTCCGCCGGACGGCGGGTGATGGAGGTGGATGCGAGTTGACGATCCGCCCCAGGATGGTTTTTCAGAAGATTTGTCAGGCGATGGAGACGGATGATCGTTCGAAAGACTCCCGCTGAACTGGAGAAAATGCGGCGCAGCGGACTGCTGGTCTGGCAGGTATCTGCAGAAGCTGAGGGAGATCGCGGTGGAAGGGGTGACAACCTGGGACCTGGAAGTCGCCGCCGTAAAGATGATGGCGGACGCCGGGGCGCGGCCGGCCTTCAAAGGTTATTATGTGCCGGCGGCGGGTGAGCAGTACCGGTTTGTGCTGTGCACTTCGGTGAACAGCGAGATCGTTCATGGCATGCCGAACCCGAAACGGATGTTGAAGAAGGGCGACATCGTTTCGATCGATACGGGCGTGAAGCTGGACGGGTATTACGGCGATTCGGCGCTCACGGTGCCGATCGGCGAGATCAGCGAGCAGACGAAGAAACTGCTGCGAGGTGACCAGGAAGTCGCTGGAACTGGCGATCGACCAGCGTGCGGTCGGGCAACCGGCTGTTCGATATTTGCGGCACGGTGGAGGAGCATGTGCGGTCCAACGGATTTTCGATCGTGCGGGAGTATGTGGGCCACGGCATCGGGACGCAGCTGCATGAGGAGCCGCAGGTTCCGAATTACGTGGACCGGAAGAACGAAAATCCGCGGCTGAAGCGAGGGCATGGTGCTGGCGGTGGAGCCGATGGTGAACGCGGGGCGGCCCGGAAGCGATGGTTTTGAAGGACAAGTGGACGGCGGTGACGAAGGACGGTTCCAATTCGGCGCATTTCGAGCACTGCATGGCGGTGACGGAGAATGGGCCGTGGGTGCTGACGAGGCCGTGACGGGGGCCGGGGACCAGGGGTCGAGGGCCGGGGTAGGTTCCGGCTGTCGTGGTTAGAGAGCGGCCGGCGGCGGTTTACGAGGTCGTGCTGGAGAACGCAGCAAGGGTTCTGGCCCACCTGGTGGGCGAGGCGGAACGGAATTTTGTCCGGTTGGTCGCGGGCGACCGGGTGGAGGTGGAATTGATGCCTCACGATCCGACGCGGGGAAGGATTCGCCGGAAGCTGTGACACGCTTCCCGCCCCTGGCCCCTGGCCCCCGGCCCTAAAGGTTGAGCCAATGAAAGTTCGAGCATCGGTCAAGAAAATTTGCGACAAGTGCAAGGTGATCCACCGCGAGGGCGTGGTGCGGGTCATTTGCGTCAATCCGAAACATAAACAGAGGCAAGGATAGGAACAACATGGCACGTATCGCCGGCGTGGATCTGCCGCCCGCGAAGCGGGCCGAGATCGGGCTGACTTACATTTACGGCATCGGCCGTACCCGCTCGCGCTCCTGTTCCATCGGGCCGGCATCGATTTCGACAAGAAGGTGCGCGAGATGACCGAAGACGAGGTCAATCGCGTCCGCCAGATTCTGGAAGAAGAAGGCGCGGTGGAAGGCGATCTCCGCAAGGAGATCTCGATGAACATCAAGCGGCACATCGAGATGGGGTCCTACCGCGGGCTGCGGCACCGCCGCGGGCTGCCGGTGCGCGGACAGCGGACGCACACCAACGCCCGCACGCGCAAGGGACCGCGCCGCGGCACGGTGGCAAACAAGAAGAAAGCCACGGCCAAGACGTAAGCTGAGAGCGAACATGGCAAAAGCACCAGCGAAAGCAGGCAAGAAGAAGAGCTTCAAGAAGAAGGAAAAGCGCGTCGTCCACAACGGCTATCGTGCACATTCAGGCCACGTTCAACAACACGATCGTGACCATCGCGGACCAGGAAGGCAACGTGATCGCCTGGTCGAGCGCCGGTTCGCTCGGTTTCCGCGGCTCGCGCAAGGGTACGCCGTTCGCCGCGCAGCAGGCGGCGCTGACGGCGGCCAACAAGGCGAATGAGAGCGGGTTGCGGACGGTGGAAGTGCGCGTCAGCGGGCCCGGCATCGGGCCGCGAATCGGCCGTGCGCGCGCTGTCGACGGCGGGCATCGAAGTGCGCGCCATCCGGGACGTGACGCCGATTCCGCACAACGGCTGCCGTCCGCCGAAGAAGCGGAGAGTTTAAGCGATGGCTCCGATCAGCGCGAGCAGTAAAGCGCAGAGACGGCACGGAGTTCAGTTTCGCGGGATCTTCGCGTTCTCTGCGTCTCCGATTGAGTGGCTGCCGAAAAGCGGGACGAAGGCCTGCCATGGCTGTAAACCGCACCTGAAGGAAAGGTAAGGAGAAGAACTTGGCAAGATACATCGGCCCGGTTTGCCGGCTATGCCGGCGCGAGGGCATGAAATTGTTTCTGAAGGGCGAGCGCTGCCACAGCGAGAAGTGCGCCATCGAGAGGCGCAACTTCGTTCCCGGGCAGCACGGCAAGGACCGCAAGGCGAAGATCGTCGGCTACGGCCTGCAGTTGCGCGAAAAGCAGAAGGTGCGCCGCATCTACGGCGTGCTGGAGCGCAGTTCCGCAACACCTATCGAAAAGGCCGCGCAGGCAGAAGGGCATCACGGGCGAAAACCTGCTCGCCAGCACTGGAGCGGCGGCTCGACAGCGTGATCTACCGCATGGGCTTCGGCACCAGCCGCGCGCAGGCGCGCCAGGTCGTGCGGCACGGCCACATTGAGGTCAACGGCCGCAAGTGCAACATTCCGTCGGCCCTGGTGAAGGTGGGCGACGTGGTGTCGGTGCGCGAGAGCAGCAAGAACAATCCCACCATTCTGGCCGCGCGCGACGCCACGGCCCATGCCCCGGCGCCCAACTGGATCGACGTGGACCGGGAAGGATTGAAGGGCCGCATCACCGCCCTGCCGCAGCGCAGCGAGTTGGTGCAGATCCAGATGAACGAGCAGCTGATCGTCGAGCTGTACTCGAAGTAAGGGATCAGGGATCAGCGGATCAGGGACCGCGGATTCGCCGATACGCCTGATCCCGCATCCGAGAAAGGTTTTTTATGTTCAAGGGCTTTCAAAAACCCAAGCGACTGGTCGCCAATACCGAGACGCTGACGGAGCGGTATGGCATGTTTACGGCGCAGCCGTTTCAGCGCGGCTTCGGCACCACCATCGGCAACAGCCTGCGGCGCGTGCTGCTGAGCTCCATCGAAGGCGCCGCCATCACGGCCGTCCGCATCGAAGGCGTCGAGCACGAATTCAGCCCGATTCCGGGCGTGGTCGAAGACGCCACCGACATCATCCTCAACCTGAAGCAGATTCCCTTCAAGATCATGGGCGAGGGGATCAAGACCGTGCGCCTGACGGTGGACCACCCGGGCGAAGTGCGCAGCGGGCAGATCGAGACCGACGCCGACGTGGAAGTGCTCGACCGCGACGTCCACATGGCCACCGTCAGCGAAGGCGGCAGGCTGTCCATCGAGATGCGCCTGAAGAGCGGCCGCGGCTACGTCAGCGCCGACAAGAATTTCGACGAGGACCTGGCGCTCGGCTACATCCCGATCGATTCGGTGCATTCGCCCGTGCGCAAGGTGAATTTCGCGGTGGAAGCCGCGCGCCTGGGCCAGATGACCGATTACGACAAGCTCACCCTGGAAGTCTGGACCAACGGCGCGGTTTCGCCGCAGGACGCCATCGGCTACGCCGCCAAGCTGCTCAAGGACCACATGACGATCTTCATCAACTTCGAGGAAATGCCGGAGCAGGCCGAGGAGATCTCCGAGCGCGGCCTCGACAAGATGAACGAGGTGCTCAACCGCTCGGTGGAGGAGCTGGAGCTGAGCGTTCGCTCCTACAACTGCCTGAAGAACGCCAACATTCAGACCATCGGCGAGCTGGTGCAGAAGACCGAAGCGGAAATGCTGCGCACCAAGAACTTCGGCCGCAAGTCGCTGAACGAGATCAAGGAAATTCTGGCCAACATGGGGCTGTCGCTGGGCATGCGCATCGACGCGCACGGCCGGCTGGTGGCCCCGCCGCCGCAGCCGGCGGGCATGACGCGATTACGGCCCCGAGGACGAGGGCCAGCAGCGAGCCGATCGAGGGATAGCGCATGAGACACAGAGTTGGCGGATTCAAACTGAAGCGGCCGGTGGACAGCCGCAACGCGCTGCTGCGCAATCTCGTGCACCAGCGTGATTCTGAGAAGAGCGCGTCATCACCACCGTGCCCAAGGCCAAGGCCGTGCGGCCGCTGGTGGAGAAGATGATCACGCTGGCCAAGGCGGACACGCTGCACACGCGCCGGCAGGCGGCGGCGGTGCTGCGCACGCCCGCATCGGTGAAGAAGCTGTTCGATACGCTGGGCACGCGCTTCGGCCAGCGCAACGGCGGCTACACGCGCATCACGCGCCTGGGCCCCCGCAAGGGCGACGGCGCCGAGCAGGCCATGATCGAGCTGGTGGGTTCCGAGCTGGTGAAGCGCGCCGCCGAGCGCGCCAAGCGCCGCGAGGAACGCCTGAAAGCCCAGCGCGAAGGCCGCGAGCCGGAAGAGGGCGCGGAAGAGTAAGGCGAGCCGGACGGAGTGGGTAGGCGCAGCCGCCTTCCCCACATATCGGAACGGGACCGGAACACCAGGCGCCGCCTTCGGGCGGCGCTTTTATTTTGGAGCGGCGGGTTTTGGAACGGCCGGATTCGGCTCCACCGAAGCGGGTGCCGCCTTGGGTTCGGTCAGCTCCGCCTCGGCGGAGAGGACCACCAGATCGACGCGGCGATTGTGGGCACGGCCGCTGGGGTGTCGTTGGTATCGGCGGGCGCGTTTTCGGCGTAGCCCGCCACCGCCATGCGTCCGGCGGGATATCGAAACGCTGGCCGCAGCAATTCCAGCATGGCGATGGCGCGCGCGGCCGAGAGCTCCCAGTTGCTGCGGAAACGGGAATTGTGGATGGGGACGGAATCGGTGTGTCCCTCCAGCCGCACCGGGTTCGGCAGCGCGCGGATCTCGCCGGCGATCTTGGCGATGATGGGAAGCTGCCGGGTGCGACGGCATCGTCGCCGGAGGCGAAGAAGGCGGCTTCGCGCAAGCTGATCACCAGGCCGCGGCGCTCCAGGCTGATCTGATTTTCCCGCCTGCGATTTCCGGCCGCCAGGCCTTTCTGCAGGCTGGCGAGCGATTTGGAAAGATCGGCGGGATGCGGCCGGGGCGGGCGGGCAGGCGGCAGGTTTTCCGGATTGTCTCGACGCGCTCGGCGTTCAGAGGCTGGCGTGGCGGCTCTCGTGCCTGCCGCGGCCGAGCACGGTGGCGAGGGTGTTGGAGAACTGCGCCGTGCTCAAGCGCTTCGCGCACGGACTGCGGAAACCTCGCGCGGCCTTGCCTTGGTCGGCCTGGGTGGAGGCGAACATCACCACAAAGAAGGCGAACAGCAGGGTGATGAAATCGGCGTAGGAAACCAGCCAGCGCTCGTGGTTGTCGTGTGCCGTAGTGCTGGTTGCGTTTCATGACGCGCGTCGCGTGCGCCCGTCTAGTCCGCGGCGGCGCGGCTTGCGCGGGCTGCCTTGGCAGCGTGCGGCGCCTGGCTCTTCTTGGGCTTGCGGCGGATCGGTGTCGTAGGCCTCCAGCTTCATCCGGATCAGGGTGGGATTCAGGCCCTCCACGATTCCCATGCACGCCTTCGAGCGTCATATCGCGATCGGCGGGCGGCGTGCATGCGCGCACCGCAGCTTGTTGGCCGACGGGCAGGAAGAAGATGTTGGCGCAGCCCACCCCGTAGACCGTGGCCACGAAGGCCACCGCGATGCCGTGGCCCACTTCCTTGATGTCCTCCAGGTGCTTCATCACCTGGATCAGTCCCATCACCGCGCCGATGATCCCGATGGTGGGCGCATATCCGCCGGCCGCTTCCCAGACCTTGGCCTCGGCCTCGGCGGATTGCTCGCCCAGGGCGATATCGATCTCCATCATGTTGCGCATCTCCTGCAGATCGGTGCCGTCCACCGCCAGGCTGAGCGCCTTGCGCAGAAACGGGTCGGGAATCGACGGCGGCTTCCGCCTCCAGGCTGACGATGCCGTTCTTGCGGGCCTTGGTGGCGTAGCCGATGAGGTTCTCGATGGCGGCTTCGGTGCGAGCTCGATTGCTCGAAGAAGACGGCCTGCAGCTGGGCCAGTCGCGCGCAGCAAGACGGGCAGCGGGGTGGTCACCAGCACCGCCCCCAAGGTGCCGCCCAGCACGATCATGGCGGCGGTGACCTGGGCCACGTCCTGAATTTTGCCTTTTTCCAGCATCAGCCCGCCCAGGATACCGGCCAGCGCCAGGGCGATTCCCAGAATGGTGGCCAGATCCGGCCTTGTAGTGGCCTTGGTCGAGCCCGGTTTCGCTTCTGCCATGGCTCAGTCCCGCGGCTCCAGCGGCTCCCTGCCGCTGCCCTTGGCACCCGGGTCCGGGGCCGTCCGCCCGGGGGGCGTTCCACCAATACTAGTGGAGCGGCCCCGGGTCCGGTTTCGGTCGCAAAGACCTCGTCGGGCGAGCCTGGCAACGGACTGTCGGGACCAAACACCTGTCGGCGGAACTCGACGATCCGGCGGACAACTTCGTCGGCGCTCTCGCGCACGCGCAGAATCTGCCCGGTGGTCAGGGTTATGACGGTATCGGGAGTGACGTCAATGTGCTCGATCAGATCGGAATTGAGGACCATGGGCACGCGGTTCAGTCGCGTCAACCGGATCATAGAGGCTCCACCATTTCTATCGGCATGAAGGGGCGGGAACATTAGCGGACCGACGACGACGGCGATTCGATCAAGAATGGGAAGCTGGCGCCGAAAAGATAAAAGAGATGACTGGCAGCAGTTGGGAGGAAGAGCGCCGGGAGGTCTGGAAGAGCATTCTGGAAGCCCCCCGGACGACTGACCCCGATCGCGCGGCCGCATGCCGCTACCTGCTGCGGCACATGATCACATCCGCGGTTCCCGCCGGGCGGCGCGTGCGATATGATGAACGGCTGCCAGTCCGCGTCCGGTCGAGCCGGCCGCCGCTGGAGCGAGGAGGCACATGGGAAGTGTTGCCGGAGCCACAGCCGCGCCGTTTGGACTGAGCGCCATCGGACAGATCGGGATCACCGTCCGCGATGCGGAGAAAGCCGCGGCCTTCTACCGCGATGCGCTGGGGATGAAGTTGCTGTTCCAGGTGCCGGGGATGGCATTTTTCGATTGCGGCGGCATCCGGCTCATGCTCAGCGTTTCCGAAAAGCCGGCGGAGCCTTCGAACTCGGCGATGTATTTCAAAGTGCCGGAGATAGGGGTGGCATGGGCGGCGCTGCGCGAACGGGGCGTGGCGCTCGAACGCGAGCCGCACCTGGTCGCGCGCATGCCGGACCACGATCTGTGGATGGCGTTCTTCCGTGATCCGGACGGAAACCTGCTGGCGCTGATGTGCGAGGCGCGCAAAAGCATTTGACGCGGAGCCCTTGGCAGGGCGGCATGCCGCCTCCGGCGGACGAGCCCTGTTCGACAGCCCGGAAGGGCTGTCCTACAAGGTTTCGGATTGAACAGAATTTCATCCGTTTTCCTCTGTCGCGCTTATTCTCTGCGTCAAAAACTGACCGGCACCATCACGCGGCCGAGAACGCGGTCCTTGGGGATGGAGGAAACGCGAACGCAATTATGGCGCGGAGGTAGAGGAGGCATCCTGTGCCTCCTGCTGCTTGCCGAGGTCTTTGGAGATCAGGTCCGCCAGGCCAAGCCCGCCGCGCTGCGCCATGACCAGGGCCAGTTGCTGCTCGGCATAGTCCACGGCGCAATCGGAGGAGGAATCGGAAGTGCCCAGCCAGCCGCCGCTTTCCCGCACCGTGTGCAGAATCTGGCCGATTAACAAGGCTTCGAACTGCTGGGCGGCACCGTGGATTTTGGCCGGAGTGTCGGCCGTGCGCGCCGTGGAATGGGCGTGATGCGAAGCTCGTTCATATCTATTCTGAAGGGGTCAGGGATCGGGGATCCGGGGGCGAGGCATTTCGGTTGGGGGTTGGCGGATCCGAAACCTGTGGGCATGGCGCACGGCCGTTTCGGCCGGTCCCCGATCCTCATCGTTACAGCACCTCGATTTCGGCGTCGAGCGCGCCGGCCGCGCGCAGGTTCTGCAGGATGGCGATGATGTCGCGCGGGGTGGAGCCGATGGCGGCCAGCGCGCGCACCAGTTCTTCGATGGTGGCGCCTTGCTGCAGGACCACGTTGCGCGGCTTTCTCTTCGCGGGTGGAAACGTTGGTCTGGGGCACGGCCTGGGTGGTGCCCTGGGAGAGAGGGCCGGGCTGGGACACTTCCATGGTGGTCTGGATCTGGACGCTCAGGTTGCCGTGCAGGATGGCCACCGGCTGGACCCGGACATCCTTGCCGAGCACGATGGTGCCGGTGCGCTCGTTGATCACCACGCGCGCGGGGCGGTCGGCATCGACGTTCAGGTTCTCCAGCTCGGAGACGAACTCGGTGGGGCGCGTGGCGAAGGCCGGGGGAATCGCCACCGCCACCAGGCCCGGCGCTTTCGGCGCGCGCCGGCGCCGGGATAGCGCTGGTTGACGGCGTCGGCGATGCGCGTGGCGGTGGTGAAGTCGCTGCGCAGAAGCTGCAGGCGGACCGGTGCCGCGCGGCTCCACCGAGGGCGCGGGACGTTCCACGATGGCGCCCGCCGGCGCGCGCCCCACGGTGGGATGATTGACGGCCTGGCTGCTGCCGCCGCGCCCCGCGGAGAAACCGCCGGTCACCACCGGCCCCTGCGCCACGGCATAGACTTGGCCATCGCCGCCGCGCAGCGAGGTGAGCACCAGGATTCCGCCTTGCAGGCTGCGCGAATCGCCCAACGGCGGCGGCAGTGGCATCGATGCGCAGGCCCGGCTGCGCAAAAGCGGGAAGGTTGGCGGTGACCAGAACCGCGGCGGTGTTGGCCACCTGAATGGCGGTGGGGGAAACGATGAGGCCCATGCGCTCCAGCAGATTGGTGAGGCTCTGTGCGGAGAACAGCGTCTGCCGGCGGTCGCCCGTGCCGGCCAGCCCGACCACCAGGCCGTAGCCGATCAACTGGTTGTCGCGCACGCCTTCAATGGCCACCAGGTCCTTCAGACGCGCGAGCGGCCCACCGAACAGAGGCGCGACCGGCGGGGCAGGCGGCGCTGCCGGGCCGGCAACTGCCGCCAGCGCCAGGCGGAGAGTCAGCAAGCAGGAACTGAAACCAGGCGGCGCATGGTCAGAAGGGGAGCAGGCCGAGCAGCAGCCGGTAGAGGATGAAGGGGCGGCGGATGGCATCGCCCACCACGCCCTTGCCATTGATGTGGATCTCCATCTGCCCGATGCGGTTGGAGGCACGCTGTTGGTGGTGTCGATATCGGCCGGGCGCACCACGCCGCGCACGGTGATGGTCTGGTGCTCGGAGTTGACCTGCATGTCCTTGGCGGCTTCCACCACCAGGGCGCCGTTGGGCAGCACGTGCACCACGCGCGCGGTGAGCGTGGTGGTGAGGGTGGTGGTGCGGCTGGTGGTGCCCTGGCCGTTGAGCTGGGTATTGCCGGAGACGTTGGCCAGGTTGGCCACCCGCCCGGCGGTGCCGGTGAAGCCGGCCAGCGCCGCGATCGAATTCTGCGTGCTGCTGGCGCGCTGCGTCTTGGTGGCGCCGGTAGCCACCGCCGACGCCTGCTCGCTGACCACAATGGTGAGCAGGTCATCCACCTGGCTGGCGCGGACATCGCGCGCCAGGTCGGCGAGGCGCGAACTGGGAATCCAGATGGAGCCGGGGGTGGCCGCGCCGGCTTCCGCCGAACGGGCTTCGGCCTCGCTCACGTAGCGGTCGAGCGGCGTGTTGGCGGGCGCGGCCGCCTTCTTCTGCCGGCCGCCGCCGGCAACGCGCAGAAGAGCCAGGAGCAGGATGCAACCGATCAGGCCGGTTCGCCGGCCGCTCGAAGAATGTCTTCATGGCAGACTCTCCATCAGGACGTGCCCCGGTCCTTCGATCCGGGCGCGGAAGCGCTTTCCCGTGGCCGGATTGAGCACCGGGATGATCTGGCCGCCGGTGCCGTCCGCCAGCGCCCGCCCGTCCAGCTTGAGGACGGCCGCGCCGCTCCGCACCTCCACCTTCACGGTGTCGCCGCGCGCAACCAGGGGTGGATCGTCGAGCCAGTCGGCGCGAATCGCGGCGCCGCGCGGCAACCGTCCGGCGCGGCAGTTTTCCCGATCACCGCGGCGACGGAATCGGCGTAACGCTCCGAGTCCGGCGCGGCCTCGACAGCATCCAGCCGGACGGCGGAAGCTTCGATCGGGCCGGTGCGGCGGGAGGTCGCCGAGCGGCCACCACGCGCCGTACCGGGACCCGCACCTTTACCTTGGCCCAGACGGCAAAGCGGAGGTTGCCGGCATAGACCACGTCGCCTCTCCAGTAATCCTGGTGCAGCCCGGACAGGGGAAATTCGATCCGCCTTCGGGCACCGGCCAGCGGCTGAAATCCAGGAGTCTCGATGGAGGCCTGGGGAAGGCGGCCGCGCATGGCGGCCAGAAAGCGGCCGGGCTCGGGCGCCGCCACCGGCCGCGTGACGCATACTTCGCCCGTCGGCTCGGTGTCGAGATGCAGACGGAGCGCGATGCGGCGCAGTTCCGGAGCCGAGAAACGCCGGACCACTCCCGGCGCGGGCGCCAGCGCCACCGGGGTATCCGGCGAGGCAACTCGCCGCGGCCGGAAAGGCGGGGGCCAGGTCGCGCAGCAGAATGTGGTCGCTCGAGGCGCCGACGGCCACGCAGGCGGCCAGCGAAAGTGCAGTCAGCGGGATCATCGCGAGAGGTTATTGACCTGCTGGTACATCTGGTCGGCGGCTTGCACCACCTTGGAATTGGCTTCGTAGCGCGCGCTGCGCCACGATCAGGTTGATGAACTCCTCCACCACCGAGACGTTGGACTGCTCGATGTAGCCCTGCATGAGCGTGCCCAGGCCTTCCTGGCCGCCGGGAACGCCGATCTGGGCATCGCCCGGAAGCGTCGGTAGGCGTGAACAGGTTGCTGCCCAGGCTGTTCAACCCGGCGGGATTTGGAAATTGGCGAGCTGGATCTGGCCGGCCTGCTGGGCCGCGGTCTGGTTCGGCAGCGTATAGCTGACCGTGCCGTCCTGCGCGATGGTGATCTGCTGCGCCTGGGCGGGAATGGTGATCTGCGGCTCGAGCATGTTGCCGTCGGAGGTCACGATGTTGCCGTCCCGGTCGAGCTGAAAGGACCCGCGCGGGTGTAGGCGAGCTGCCCGGTGGGCAGCTGCACCTGGAAGAAGCCGCGGCCCTGGATCACCAGATCGAGCGGGTTATCGGTCTCCGTTGAGCTGCCCTGGGTGAAGATGATCTCGTTGGAGGCGCTGCGCGTGCCCAGGCCCAGCTGCAGGCCGGCGGGAACGACGGTCTGCTGGCCGGCGGCAGCGCCGGGCTGGACCATGTTCTGGTACAGCAGGTCCTGGAATTGCGCGCGCCGGCTCTTGAAGCCGGCGGTATTGGCGTTGGCCAGGTTGTTGGCGATGTTATCGACGTTGATCTGCTGCGCCGTCATCCCGCTGGCGGCGCTGTAGAGTGCTCGAATCATGCGTCTCCTTCCCGATTCCTCGCGGTCGCTACATCCTTCGGCTCTCAGACTTTGGCCACCTGCTCGATGGCCTGCCGGTTCATCTCGGCGCCCAGGGTGACGGCCTTCTGCAGCATTTCGAACTGGCGCATGACGCTGACCAGCCGTACCGCGGCTTCGGCGCTGCCGGTGTTGGAATCCTCCAGCTTGCCCTGCTCCACGGCGGTGGCGGCGGGCGGGGCGGCGGGCGAGGCCGTGCCGGTGCGGAAGTAATTGGCGCCCTGTTTCACGATGCCGTCGGCGCTGGTGAAATCCACGATTTCCAGCTTGCCGGCGGCGACGCCGTCCTGGGTGATGGTGCCGTCGCTCGAGATGTCGATGGGCTGCGCCGTCTGGAGGGTCAGCGGTGCGCCGGCCGCGCCGCGGACGGCATATCCATCGGCGGTGGTGAGCGTGCCCGCCGGGCTGAGCCGGAAATTTCCGTTGCGCGTATAAAGAGGACCGGACGGACCGTTGACGGCGAAGAAGCCGCGGCCGGAAAGCGCCACGTCGAGCGAATTGCCGGTGGCGTGGAGCACGCCCTGCGAGAGGTCGGTCCAGGGCCGGTCGATCACCGGCATGGCGGAAGTTCTCCGCGTCCGCTTCGGGGGCCGTGTAGAGGCTGTAGAACTCGCGGTCGGCCTTGTAGCCTCCGGTGGAGGCGTTGGCGAGGTTGTTGGCCAGCAGGTCGAGCGATTCCATGCGGGCGCGCAAGCCGCTGGCGGCGATCGCGGTCAAGGGGTCCATGACGAATGAGCGGAATGCAAGCACGGGTCCAAAGGCAAAAGAGGGATAAATAGCTGCAAATCCGCAATTGGAAGAGGAGGCCGCGCGACAAGATTTTGCCGCGCCCGCGCGAACGGCAAAATCTTGTCTCGGCGCGACGCCCGAAGACATTGAAAATGCGCGGCCCGCGTTTGGCCCGCCATCTGCAAAATACGCCGCGTGAGCGACGCTTCCCGCCTGGCGCTTCCAGGTTTCGATCCCGTGGCTCGCGCTGGTCCCGGCACTCCGCCGCCGGAAAAGCGGTGGGCGTGGGGCGTGGCGCCGGGCCGGCGGCAGCGTTCCTGGATTTGATGCAAGAGCTCGCCGCCACCGGCGATTCCGAGATGCCCGCCGACGCTGGCGGCGGAGGGCGAAAATGAGCCGGCCACCGCCCACCCCCCTCAGCCGGCGCGCCGGCGCAGCCCAAGCGGGGAAGCCGGGGGGCCGCGGCGGCCGCAGGCGCGCACCCCGCGCCAGACTGGAGTTGGCGAAACGGAAGTCTACCGGTCTGGGGTTGGCGCCGCTTCCGGTGCCGGGCGCCGAATCAAAAAGGGACGGCTTGCGATTAGCGGGAGCGGTGCTAGCGGGCAGCGGCGGAACCGCAGACCGGGCGACGCGGCCGGTGCGGCGTCCCGAACGACGCCGCCACCCGGGATCCGTGCGCGCGGGTGCGTTGCCCCGGCGGCGCGGCCCCGGCGCTCCAGCCAGGTGGCGTGGACCCAGACGGGCAGCGGGGGCAGGCGGATGCGGCGAGTGGCAGGCAACCGGCGGTGGCGGCGAACCCGGGCCAGGAAGTTCTGAAGAATGCGGTCTTGGCGCGTGGATCGGTGCCGTCCGCACTCCGCTCCCGGCTGGACCTTGCGTCCCAGCCGGCGATGCGGCCGGCACTGGCAGACGCCCATGCGTCCGGCGGTCAAGAGCCGCGGCGGAAGATCCGTCACCCGGTGGGCGAGTTCGGAGACATCGACGGACACCTCGGAGCTCGGCAGGCAATCGGCAGGCGGCGCCGCAGCCGACCGCGTCCGGAAGCTGCCACGACGGCGCGGAGGCCAGCGCCCCGGCGGCCGATTCCGGCGCCTCTCCGGCGGATAGCTCCGGCGATCCATCCGGCCTCGCGGCCCTGTCGGCGCCTGCCCTGGACCCGAGCGTGGCGGACGCGCGATTGCTGCGGGACAACAACGGGGCCGACTCAAAGCAGGCTTCACCGGCCGCGGCGGATGACGCCGGCCAGCAGCAGCCCGCAGCCGAACTGGCGTTTGCGGCCCGGCTGTCGCCGGGGGAGAGCGAGCGCGTGCGCCGGGCGGGCGGGCCGGACAGCGCCGGCCTGGATGCCGGTAATGGCCAGCCCCGGGGTACCACTGGAGGCTCGGCTCAGGACGTGGTGTCGCCTGCCTGGGGCTCTGCCGCGCCGGAGGAGGCGGGCGCGCAGTCTGACGCCGCGCCGGCATCAATGCGCCGGGCAAGCCCTCCACGGCCATCGCCGCGAATGCTCCGGCCGCCAGCGAGTCCACCGGTCCGGTGGCGCATGACATCAAGCTGGAATTGACGGGTACCGGCCCGCGCGTGGAAGTGCGGCTGGTGGAGCGCTCGGGCGAGGTGCACGTGGCCGTGCGCACTCCCGACGGGCGGCTGGCCGATGCCATGCGCGACGATTTGCCGGCGCTGGCGGCGCGCCTGGAGCAGAGCGGATTCCACGGCAACGAGTGGCGCACCGGCGCGGCGGGCGGGGGCCAGCGCACGCTCGAGATCGACCACACCGGCGGCGCCGCGCGTGAATTCCAGGGAGATCCGAACGGGCGCGGCCGGCAACAGCCGGGCCAGGAAAAGGGGCAGGAGCGCCCGCGCCCGCAGACGCCATCCACGAGTAGTCAGGGCAAGGAGTTCTCCCGGCTGATCTCCTCGCTCCGCGGAACCAGAGAGGAAAAATGACACCATGACCACTTCGACCAGCGGCACCACCGCCTCGAGCGGCAGCAGCACGTCCGGCAGCGGCAGCACGGTAAACCAGAACATGTTCCTGCAGCTGCTCATCGCGCAGCTGGAGAACCAGGACCCCATGAGTCCGACCGACGGCACGCAGTTTGTCACCGAGCTGGCGCAGTTTCAGCAGCTCGACACGTCCATGACGATGAGCCAGGACGTCACGGCCATCCGCCAGGATCTGGATCAACTCACGGGCGCAAGCTCCCCACATCTTCCACTTCTCAAACGCAATGGCTAGACGGAGATCTCATTATGTTTACTTCTTTTTCCACCGCACTCTCGGCGCTCAGCGCCATGGACACCGCCATCGACGTGGTGGGCAACAACCTGGCCAACCTGAACACCACCGGATTCAAGACCAGCGAGGTCTGCTTCGAAGACCTGGTGACGCAGTCGCTGGGCGCCGACCTCGGCGAGACGCAGGTCGGGTTCGGCGTCGGCCAGCCGTTGACCGTGGCGCAATTCACCCAGGGGGCCATTCAGACCACCGGCGGCGTGCTGGATGGGGCGATTCAGGGGGACGGCTTTTTCATCGTCCAGGACCCTTCCGGCGCCACCCAGTACACGCGCGCCGGCAATTTCCAGACGGATGACTCCGGCAACCTGCTGACCGACACCGGCGACGCGGTGCAGGGATGGATGGTGGACCCGACCACCGGCCAGATCAATACCAACGGGCCGATCGGCAATATCGTGGTGCCGACCGGATCGCTCAAGCCCCGCCACCGCGACCAGCAATTTCACGGTGGACCTCAACCTGAACTCGGCGGCCACGGCGGACTCCACCTCGGATTTCTCTACGCCGATCACGGTGTACGACAGCCTGGGGAATTCGCACGTGTTGACGGTCGATTTCCAGAAGACCGGAGCCAACCAGTGGAGCTACCAGGTCACGGTGCCGGGCGGGCGACGTGAGCGGGGGAACGGCGGGAACGCCGTACGATATTTCCGGCGCCAGCGGCACGCTCACCTTCGACAGCAACGGCAACCTGACCGAGCCCGGCGGCGGGCAGTCCGATCAGTTTCTCGCTCTCCGGCCTGACGGATGGCGCGCTCGGACATGAACCTGAACTGGAACCTGTACACCAGCGCGGGCGCCGCGCGATCACCCAGTTCGCGCAGCCGTCGGCGGAGTCGGCACAGTTCGCAGGACGGGCTGGCGGCGGGGCAACTGGATTCGGTGGGGCTGTCCAGCGGCGGGCCAGATCCTGGCCAAGTATTCGAACGGCGACCAGTTGGTGGTGGGGCAGGTGGCGCTGGCATCGATTCGCAATCCGGACTCGCTGATCGCGGTGGGCAACAACAACTTCGCAGCTCAGCGCGTTCACGGCCGCGCCCTCCATCGGCGTGCCGGGCACCGGCGGGCGCGGGCACGGTGGTGGGCGGCTCGCTCGAGGCCTCGACGGTGGACATCGCGACGGAATTCACCAACCTGATCGTGTACCAGAGCGGATACGAAGCCAATGCGCGCGTTGTCACCACGGCCGATCAGCTGGCCCAGGACACGATTAACCTGATTCACCCTAGTAAACCGCCGATGGATCCTCAGGAAGAGATCGCCCCGCTGGGGGAGATCCCGGTGGAGATCGAGGTGGAACTGGACCGCCGCGCCATGCCGACGCGCGAGCTGCTGGCGCTGGAAAAGGGCAGTGTCATCGAGACCGCGCGCTCGGCCGGCGAGAACATCGACATCTACATCGGCGGGGTGCTGTGCGGATCGGGCGAGATCGTGGTGATCGAAAACGCGCTGGGCGTGCGCATCACCGATTTTCGCGAGGAAGGATAAAGGATTTCGCCATGGATTACATTTGGCAGGTGCTGGCCGCGGCGGGCGGTGCTGGGGCTATTGGGCGCGGCGCTGTGGTGGCTCAAGCGGCGCGGTCTGGCGGGCCTCGTGCCCGGCGCCCGCGTCGGGCGGGCGCAAGCTGGAAGCGCTGGAACGCCTGGCGCTGTCGCCGCAGCACACGTTGCATCTGGTGCGAGTGGGGGAGGAGGCGCTGCTGGTGGCCTGCTCGCCCGTCGAGCTGCGGCGTGTTGGAGCGGGTTTCGGCGCGGCAGTTGGAGCCGGGCGTGGGGGAGCGGCGGTGATGCTGCTGCCGTGGGACTTGTGGCTGGCAGGCGGGCTGGCGGGGAAACTGACAGGTTCAGGCGGCCCTTCTGGAGCCGCTGCCGCTGTTCGGCATCTCCGGATAAGAGCGGAGCCGGGCTGACGCGTGCCGATGCAGATCGTCATTCTGCTGACGCTGCTGACGCTGCTGCCGGCGGTGGTGATGTCGATCACGCCGTTTCTGCGCATCACGGTGGTGCTGCATTTCCTGCGCCAGGCGCTGGGCACGCAGACCACGCCGTCCAACCAGGTGCTGGTGGGAATGTCGCTGTTTCTGACCGCCGCTGATCATGCAGCCGGTGGCGGCGGAGATGTACCACCAGGGCTGGGAGCCGCTGCGAAGCCGGGCAGATCGACGGTGGCGCAGGCGGTCGAGAGGCGGCGAAGCCGCTGCGCAGCCTTCCTGGTGCGCTTCGCGCGCGAGAAGGACATCCGGCTGTTTCGTCGAGATCACGCACGCGCCGCCGCCGCGCACGCCGGCCGACCTGGATCTGCAAAGTTCTGATTCCGGCCTACATCCTCTCGGAGCTGAAGGCCGGCTTCCAGATCGGCGCGGTGCTGTTCCTGCCGTTCCTGATGATCGACCTGGTGGTGGCTTCGGTGACGCTGTCGATGGGCATGGTCCAGTTGCCGCCGGTGATGATCTCGGCGCCCTTCAAGATTCTGCTGTTCGTGCTGGTGGACGGCTGGAACCTGGTGGTCGGATCGCTCATGAAGAGCTTTCGATATACCGCGCTCGAGCGGCCGTGGCAACGGCACGAAGTGGATCGGGATGACGCCGGAAGCGGTGGTCGAGATTGTGCGCGAGGCGCTGATGACTGACGTTCTGGCTGGCGGCGCCGCTGCTGGCGATCGGCTTCGTGACCGGCATGCGATCAGCCTGGTGCAGATTGTCACGTCCATTCAGGACACGGCCTTCAGCACCATTCCGCGGCTGTGGCGTTTCTGATGGGCTTCCTGCTGCTGCTGCCGTGGATGCTGCGAGAAGATGATGGCGTACACCGCGGCGCTTCTCGGGGATCTCGGGCCGGTATGCGCGGTAGCTGATCTCTCCGTGGCAACGCTGCTGGGATTCCTGCTGGTGCTGGCGCGCGTGGGCGGCGCGTTGGTGTTGTGCCGCTGCCCGGGGTGAACGGCGCGGCGGCCCCGGCGCGGGTGGCGCTGGCCTTGGGTTTCACCATCGCGCTGTATCCGCGTTGGCCGCAGATCGAGGGCGTGCCGCTCGTCGGGTACGCTGGTGGTGTGGATCGCGGCGGAGGCGGCCCTGGGGGTCGCGCATCGGCGCTGGCGTGGCTGGTCCTCGAAGCATTCGTGCTGGCGGCGCAGGTTCTCGGGCTTGCAGGCGGGCTATGCGTATCGCCTCGACCATCGACCCGAACACCCAGGCCGATTCCGGCGTGCTGCTGGTCTTGGCGCAACTGGTGGCGGGGATGCTGTTCTTCGCGCTGGGGCTGGACCGGGAAGTGATGCGGCTGTTTGCCGACAGCCTGGAACGCATTCCGGCGGGGAGCTTCGTGCTCGGGCCCGGCGTCGGCGCAGCCATTGCTGCAGCTGGGGTCGAACCATGTTCTCCGTTCGGCTTGCGGCTGGCGTTGCCGGTGATGGCGATGCTCATGCTGGTGGATGTATCCGCTGGCGCTGCTGGGGCGCGTGAACGCGCAATTGCAGCTGCTCACGCTGGCGTTCCCGGCCAAGATGCTGACGCGCGCTGGTGGTGCTGAGCTGCGGTGGCGGTGCTGTTTCCGCGCGCTGATGCTGGAGTTCAGCGGCCTGGCCTGGAGCACCGTGCGACCACATTCGTTGAGGCCCGACAGTGCGGATATGCCGATGCGGCTCTCATGTTTGTGACAACCGCGCGAAGCCGGCGCGGTGGAAACCGGAAGGGCGGTCTTAAGGCTCCGTGCCCGACCGTTCCGGCAAAACCGAGCAACCGACCCAGCGGCGGCTGGAAAAGGCGCGCAAGGAAGGGCAGTTTCCCCGCGGCCCGGGAGTTTGTCATCGGCGCTGCAGTTCATGGTTTTTCTGGCCTTGCTCGGAGCGGGCGGCGCCGCGTGGATGCGGGGTCTCTGCTCGGCGGCGCAGGCGCTGCTTTGGCCGCGCCTTCGGCGGCGACCTGAGCGTCACCGAGTTGTCGCACATTGCCTGGGCGCTGTTCTGGACGCAGGATGCTGCCCGCTGGTGGCGGCGGGGATGGCAGTGACGGTGGCCACCCTGGCCTTCCGCCTGGCCACCACGCAATTGGGCCTGAGCTGAAGAAGCTGGCGCCCGATGTCGCGCGCCTGAATCCGCTGTCCCGGCTGCGCGAACTGCCGCGTCAGAATCTGCCCATGCTGCTGCAGGCGGTCATGCTGCTGCCCGCTTTTCCTGTGGGCCGTATACGCCGTGGTGCGCGACAAATACGGCGTGCTCTGTCGCTGCCGCTGGTGAGTCGGAGACCGGCTACCGTCGTGGCCGGCCTCCCTGATGGACCTGTTCTGGAAGGCGGCGGTGCTGTTCATGGTGTTCGGCGCGGTGGACCTGTTCCGCCAGAAGCGGCGCTACCAGCAGGACCTGCGGATGAGCAAGCAGGAGATCCGCGACGAATCAAGGAACTGGAAGGCAATCCGCAGATGAAGGCCGCGCATCCGGCGCCTGCAGCGCGACCTGGCGCGCCGCCACATGATGCAGGAGGTGCCCAAGGCCACCGCGGTGATCGTCAACCCGACGCATTACGCCGTGGCCATCCGCTACCGCATGGACGCCATGGCGCGCGCCGAAGGTGGTGGCCAAAGGGCAAGAACTATCTGGCGCTGCGCATCCGCCAGAAGGCCGTCGAGAACCAGGTGCCGCTGATCGAGAATCCGCCGCTGGCGCAGGCGCTTGTACAAATCGGTGGAAGTCGGGCAGGAGATCCCGGCGCATCTCTACCGCGCCGTGGCCGAAATGCTGGCCTACATCTTCAAACTGATGAATGGCAGGAGTGCCAAGGTAAGCGTATGAAGCGGCGAAAGCGATCGCGGCTGCCGCAGCGGCGGCCCAGGCTGGAGCTGGCAGCCGCTGGCCGCTGGCGGCGCTGCGGCGAGACTGGCCGTGCCGCTGGCCGTGCTGGCGATCGTCATCGCGCTGATCACGCCGCTGCCGCCGCTTCGTGCTCGACCTGCTGATCGTCACCGACATCATGATGTCGGTGGTGGTGATGATGGTCGCGCATGTACATCACGCGGCCGGTGGAATTCAGCGTCTTCCCCACCACGCTGCTGCTGCTGACGCTCTTCCGGCTGGCGCTGAACATTTCCGTCCTCGCGCCTGATTCTGCTGAACGGCAACACCGGCACCACCGCGGCCGGCGACGTGATCCAGGCCTTCGGCAACTTCGTGGTGGGCGGCAACTACATCATCGGCGCGGTGATCTTCCTGGTGCTGATCGCGATTCAGTACGTGGTCATCAACCACGGCGCGGTGCGCATCTCGGAAGTCACCGCGCGCTTCACCCTGGACGCGCTGCCCGGCAAGCAGATGTCCATCGATTCCGACCTGAACGCCGGGCCTGATCGACGAAACCGAAGCCAAGCGGCGCCGCAAAGAACTGGCCAGCGAAGCCGAATTCTACGGCGCCATGGACGGCGCCTCGCGCTTCACCCAGCGCGACGCCGTGGCCAGCCATCCTGATCACCGGCATCAACATCGTCGCCGGCTTCCTGATCGGCGTCCTGCAGCACGGCATGGACCTGCGCAAGGCGCTGCGAAACCTACACGGTGCTGACCATCGGCGACGGCCTGGTGACCGTGATTCCGGCGCTGATGATCTCGATTTCCGGCGGCCTGATCGTCACCCGCGCCAGCTCCGACGAGCGGCTGGGCGCCGATTTCGCAAGCAGATCTTCGGCAACCCGCAGCCGCTGCTGCTGGCGAGCGGCGTGCTGGTGCGTGCTGGCGCTCTTCCCGGGCTGCCCAAGCATTCCGTTCCTGCTGCTGGGCGGCGGGGCTGGGCAGCGCCGGCTGGCAGCATGCGGCAGAACGGCACGGCCGCGGCGAAGCCGGCAGCGGCGGCCAAGCCCGGCCGCAGCCAAGGAAAATCTCGAAGCGCTGCTGAAGGTGGAGCCGCTGGCCATCGAAATGGGGCTGGGACTGGTCGAAGTATGGTGGAGGGCGGGCAGGAATCGCCGCTGCTGCAAGCGCATCGCCGGCATCCGCCGGCAGATTGGCCACCGACCTGGGCTACCTGCTGCCGCCGGTGCGCGTGACCGACAACCTGGCGCTGCGCGCGCGCGAATACGTCGATCTCGCTCAAGGGCGTCGAAATCGCGCGCTACGAACTGCCGCAGGGCTGCGAACTGGCGATCCCGGCGGGCGAAGCGGAGCCGCCGGCGGAGAGGCGACGCCGACGCGCGAGCCGGCCTTCGGCATGACGGCGCTGGTGGATTCCGGCGGAGCAGGCGGAACGCGCGCGCGCAGGCCGGCTACACGGTGGTGGATCCGGTCAGCGTGCTGGGCACGCATCTGGCGGAGCTGATCCGGCGCCACGCCCACGAGCTGTTCTCGCGCCAGGACGCCAAGAAGCTGCTGGACCGCGTGGCGCGTGGACAATCCCAAGGTGGTGGAAGACCTGGTGCCCAAGCTGCTGCCGCTGGCCGCGGTGCAGCGGGTGCTGCAGAACCTGCTGCGCGAGCGCGTCTCCATCCGCGACGCGGTGACCATCCTGGAAGCGCTGGGCGAAGCGGCCGCGACCACGCGCAATCCGGTGCTGCTCACCGAGTACGTGCGCCAGGCGCATCCGCCGCACGGTGGTGAAGCCCTACCTGAACCCGGCCGGCGAACTGCCGGCGTAGTTCCTGGATCCTGCGATCGAGCAGGCCGTGGAAGTCCGCGGTGCAGCACGGCGAGCAGAACAGCCATCTCTCGCTCGCGCCGCAGGCGATGCGCGACATTCTGAGCCGGATTGCGGCGCGCGTAGGCTCCCCCGAAACGCCGGTAGTGGCGATTACATCCGCGGGCGCGCGCCATTTCCTGCGGCAAATCGCCGAAACGGCAAATCCGAACCTGTTCCCCATAGCCCACAACGAAGTCCCACCGGGAACGCGGGTACAGTCGCTGGGGACGATCGCGTAACAGGGATCAGGGATTGGGGCGGCGAGGGCTTGCGGCGGCCAGTGTCGGCGCGAATCCATTCCTCATGCTATAGACCCCGTCGCCCCGATCCCTGATCCCCGATCCGATCCCTACAGAAAAAGCGCAGGGCCGCCGATAGATGGAGCGTACGGGCTGGAGCGGAGGACGGATGAGGGTCAAATCCTATTTTGCGAGTGCGGTAGAAGACGCCATGGCGCAGGCCCGCCAGGAACTGGGCGAAGACGCCATGCTGGTGAGGACACGGCGTTCGCTCGGCGATGCGCGACACCTGGGCGAGTATGAAGTAATCTTCGCCTCGGATCTGGAAACGAACGAACCGGCGGCGCCTTCCATCCCCGCGCCAGGCGGCGGACCGCCCGACCGGCTGTCGGGCGAAATCGCCGGTCTGAAGCGGGAACTCGAAGGAATGCGGCGCACGCTGGCGCGTTCCGTCTTCGCCCCGGCGCAACGGCTGGGAGCTTCGGTGGATGCGGCCGGGGCCTACACCGCGCTGGTCGGCGCCGACGTGCATCCGGAACTGGCGCGTGAGCTGGTGGAAGCGGCCGAGCAGCGGCTGGGGCGGCGGGGCGCGCCGGGTCAGCCGGCGGCCCGGGAGCCGGCGGGATTTGGCGAAGCGCTGGCCGCGGAAATCGCAGCGCGGATTTCGACGGTGCCGGAATTGGGGCGCAATGGCGCCGCGCCGCGCATCGTGGCGCTGGTCGGGCCGCCGGGAGCCGGGAAAACGACCACCCTGGTGAAGCTGGCGGTGAGCTATGGGCTGGCCTGCCGCCGCCCGGCGCTGCTGCTCTCCATGGATACCTACCGCATCGCCGCGGCGGACCAGTTGCGATCCTACGCGGTGATTCTGGGGATCGCGTGCCAGGTGCTGGAAACGACCGCGGCTCTGGCGCAGGCCATCGAGGAGAACCGGAGCAAGGATCTGATCCTGATCGACACACCCGGCCTGGGCCGTCCGGATATGAATGCGGCGCCGGGGGTAGCGCGGATGCTGGCCACGCGCGCCGATATCGATACTCACCTGGTCGTGCCGGCCTCGATGAAGCCGGCCGATCTGACCCGCGCGGTAAACGCCTACGAGATGTTCGGGGTGCACAAACTGCTGTTCACCAAGCTGGATGAAACGGGTTCGTTCGGTCCCATCCTCAACGAAGCGGCGCGCACGGGCAAGGCGCTTTCGTTCTTTGCGACGGGGCAGCGCGTGCCCGAAGATCTGGAAGCGGCCACGCGCAGGAAGCTGGTGGAGCTGGTGCTGGCGGGTGCGGACTCCCAACCGGCTTCGGAAGGCCGCACGGCGGCATAACGGGGCACGAAATGGCGTATTCATCGGCCGCGGCCGAAGTCATCAGCGATGCGGAGCGGGAACGGCTCATCCTGGAGCACCTACCCCAGGTACGGCTGATCGCGCGGCGCATCCAGGAGCGGTTGCCGGAAAACATCTCGCTGGAGGACCTGATATCGACCGGCGTCATCGGGCTGATCTCGGCCGTCGATCACTTCGATCCGGCGCACAACGTCAAGCTCAAGACGTACGCCGAATACAAGATCCGGGGCGCCATCCTGGACAGCCTGCGGGGGCTCGACTGGGCGCCGCGACAGAAGCGCCGGCAGGCGAAGCAGATCGAGGCGGCGATTGCGACCGCCGAGCAGCGGCTGCAGCGTTCCCCCACCGAGGAGGAGATTGCGCTCGAACTCGGCATTCCGATCGGCGAATACCATGAATGGCTGGTCGAGATCCGCGGCCTCAATATGGCCAGCCTGGAGTGCGCGGGAGCGGAACCCGGCAAAGACCTGCTGCAATTCGTCCCCGATGAAGAGGGCCATATGCCTTCGGCGCTGGTGGAGCGCACGGAACTGGAGCGGCTGCTGGCCGCCGGTATCGAAGCCATACCGGCCATGGAAAAAACCGTGCTGGGCCTGTACTACGAGGAGGAATTGACGCTGCGGGAAATCGCCGAGATCGTGCACCTGCACGAATCGCGGATTTCGCAGCTCAAATCGCAAGCCATCCTGCGGCTGCGCAGCCGTCTGGCCGAACAGTGGCCGGTCTCGCGCGGGGGGATCGGCAAATGAGCGTGGGAGAGGGGGAGGACGCGGGGGGACGGGACCGCGCCAAGCCAGCGCGGCCGATTCTGGACGCGTGGGCGGAGAGCATGGCGCAGGTGCTCGAATCGATGGCGGACCAGCGCCCGGCCGTGGAGTGGCGGATGGGTGCGGGGCCGGTGCTGGCGGAGGAAAGCGGCGCGTCCCTGATGTGGTGGGAGCAGCCTTTCAAATCCGCCGGTCCGGACCCGGAGGAACGCGCGGGGATGATGGCCTGGGTGGCGGCGCCCCGCGCAACCTGGGAATACGCCGGCACCTTGACGCTCAAGGCCGCCGGGCTCGAGGACATCACCGAAACCGACGCTCGCAATACCTGGTGCGAGATTCTGGGGCAGTCGCTGGCAGCCATGGCGCGCGCCATCGGCGCGGCGGTTGGGCATGAAACTACCTGCGACACGGGTGTCGAGCGCGCGCCCAATCCGCAGCCGCCGGATTGGGCCTCGGTCACCATGCGCTTCGGGGAATCGGCGCCTCTGCCGATGGCCGTGGCTCTGGCGCCGCGCCTGCTGGCCGTGCTGCAACCAGCGGCTGCCGCGGAGGAAAAACAGGACCTGGAAGTGGCGGACAGGGAAGCGGGGCCGTTCCGTGCCGCCAACGTGGATCTGCTGCTGGATGTCGATTTGCCGGTCAGTATCTCGTTCGGCAGAACGCAACTGGCGCTGAACGACGTCCTCAAGCTGACCACCGGCTCCATCGTGGAGCTGAATTCCGGGATCAACGACCAGGTGGAAGTCCTGGTAAATCACTGCCTGGTGGCACGGGGAGAAGTGGTGGTGGTGGAGGGTAACTACGGCGTGCGCATCCTGGAGATAGTCAGCCGCCGCGACCGTCTGCGGGGCCTGCGATGACCGGAATCCCGGTCGTTTTCGCGCTGGGATACACGCCGCTGCTGGCGGGATTGGGGTGCTGGTGCCTGGAGATGTTGCGCCTGCGCGCGCGGCTCAAAGCCGTCGAACGGCGCGCCCTGGCGGCCGAAGAGGAGCAGGAGGCATCGCTCGCCACGCTGCGCCGGGCCGTCGAGGGGCTGGCGGCGCAATGGCGCGAGCCGCGTAAGCCGCCCGAAATGGCAATGCCGCTGCGGCCGGGCCTGAACCTGAGCAAGCGGTCGCAAGCCCTTCGTTTGCATCGCCGCGGCGATCCCCCGCGGGAGATTGCGGAGCAACTCGAGATCCCCTTACAGGAGGTGGAACTGCTGCTCAAGGTACACGAAATCGTCATGCGCGCACTTTGACGCTCAATTATTGCAATAAGATGCCCGATAATGAGGGTAGCGTATGACTCTCGAAATCGAAGGCGTCACCTTGCACCTGGCCCACCCGGACGAGCTGGCGGTGGAGTGGGTCGGTCAGGATGAGCTGATGCGGCAGCTCCTGGCCGCCTGGATGGTGGTCAACGAACAGGACTTGCCCATGAATCCGCGCCTGCTCGGAAAGCCGGGAGTGGGGAAGACGACCCTGGCTTACGCGGCCGGCCGGCGCATGGGGCGGGAGGTGTATATTCTCCAGGCCACGCTCGACACGCGGCCGGAAGACCTGCTGATTACGCCGGTGATCGAAGGCGAGGGAAAGCTGCGCTATGTAGCTTCGCCGCTGGTAACGGCGATGCTGCGCGGCGGCATCGCCATTCTGGACGAAGGCAACCGCATGAGCGAGAAGAGCTGGGCGAGCCTGGCCCCGCTGCTGGACAACCGGCGCTACGTCGAGTCGATCGTGGCGGGAATCAAGATCAAGGCGCACCCGCAGTTCCGCATGGTGGCGACCATGAATGACGACGCCTCCACGTTCGAGCTGCCGGAGTACATTCACTCCCGGCTGCAGCCGCAGATCTTCATCGATTTCCCGGAACGCGACGAGGAATTGCAGATCCTGCGCGAGAACCTGCCGTTCGCTGAGGAGCGCATTCTCAATTACGTAACCGATTTTCTGCAAATGGCGCATGCCGCCGACGAGCGCTACACGGTGCGCGACGGCATCAACGTGGCGCGGTTCGCGATCAAGCTGAAGAGCCTGGCCACCGAGCGGACGCACGAGACGGCGGCGCTCCAGATCGCGGTGACGCAGGTGTTGGGAGAGGAAGCGCTCCGTTATGTCCGAAGCCTTCGATCTCCCGTCTGATCCGGGCAGCCTGCGCCGCGGGCGCTTCACCTATTTTCCGGTAGCGCCGGGGCGGATGGAGTTCGCCATCGAGGTGCGGCGGGCGATTCTGCGCGAGCGGCCGCAGGTGGTGGCGGTGGAATTGCCTGTCACGCTCGCAGATGCCTGGCTGCGCGCGGTGCGGCGCCTGCCCGAGATGTCGCTGCTCTTCTATCCCGATGAAAGCGCGGGAGAGGACCAGGCGATCTACGTGCCGGTCGAGCCGGGGGATCCGTTTACGGAGGCGGTGCGGACCGGGCTCGAAGCCGGCGCGGAGATTGTGTTTGCGGATCCGGACACGGGCGACCGGCCGCACCTGAAGGATGCCTATCCCGACCCGTACTCCATCCGGTACATCGGCCTGGAACGATACGTCGAGGCCTATCGGCTGTTTCCGCAACCGCGTTCGGAGGCGATGGCGCGGCTGGCGGGCGGAATCGCCTGGAAGCTGCAGGGCGCCGATCCGCTGGCCCGGACGATGGTGGTGCTGTCGCTCAACCTGCTGGATGCGGTGCTGGACGCCATGGAGGAGCCGCAGACGGAGCCTTCCCGGAGGGCGGCGGCGCCGCCGACCGACGGCGTCGAGCTTTTCAACCCGCATCCGGAATCGTTGGGCGAAATCGCCATGGAATACCCGGCGCTCGAATGGCGATACGAGCAGTTCCGGGAGCGGCTTGCGGACGACCGGCTGATCGACCGCCGCCACGCGCAACTGGCGGTGTTCCGGGAGGCGGAGAAGGAATACGAAACCAACACCGGGGAACGGATCGCCCATTGGCAGCGGCGCCTGCTGGCGCGTTATGCGCGCAACCTGGCCCTGGCGGACCACGGCTTAACGGCCGGCATCTACGATCTCACGGTGGCGGCGCGCGGGGTGGTGGACGACAATTTCGCCTGGGAGGTGTGGGAAGCGGCCAGCCGCTATCCAGCGCAAAAACTGGACTCCGACGCCATGACCATCAAGATTTCCGGGGACGAAGTCTGGCTGGATACGCGGCGCATTCGGCTGCGGCGCCGTCTGCCCAGCACCAAACGGCGGATGCGGCCTTACGGGTTGAAGCAGCGGCAGAAGGAAAAATTTCCGGGGCAGTGGGCCAGCCAGTTGAACGGGACGAGCATCTGCTCCTACCCGCCGGAAGACCTCATCATCGAGGACTACGGCCGTTTTCTAAAAAAGAAAGGCAAGAGCATCCTCTCCGAGGAGCGGGTGCGCGTGGAGCCGTTTACCACTTCGATTCTGGACGGCGTGGACATCCGCGAAACCATCCGCAAATGGTACGAAGGCCGAATCTACGTCCGCGAATACCAGAAGATTCAGGGTGAGGTGGGGGCGGTGGTGGTGATTTTCGACGAGGATCGCGACAACCGCTACCCGTATATGACCACCTGGCTCGGGGAAAACCAGAACGAGTCGGACATGGCGTTTTATTCCACGTTCCCCTTCGACCACCTGGTGGGGCCGGGGATCGGGCGGGCGGAGTACGGCGGGTTTTTAATGAGCCTGCCGCCGCGGCGGATGTACGACGTGTGGCAGGACGCCGATTACGAATTCGCGGAGCTGAAATCGGAGCGCCTGCTGCTGGCGGCGATCGATTATTCGATGCACCGGCATGTCGTCTACGTGGCCGCCAAACCGCCGCGCAGCATCTTCAAAGCCATCGCGTCGCGGGCGGGGCGCACCATCATCTATATTCCGGTGGGCCAGCTTTCGCCGGTGGCGCTGAAGAAAATCCGGGTAGTGCACGTGCTGGACGGGTACGATAAGCGGGAGGCGGCGAAGGATTATCTGTGGTGAGGGTTCGAACCTCAACGCGGAGGCGCGGAGAACGCGGAGATCGCGCGGAGGGAAAAATGTCTCCGCGTTTCCTCTGCGTTCGTCGCGTCTCTCCGGCAACGCGGGATGACCGGGTTGCCGATTCTCTGAACAGGGCCAGTCCGCCGGAGGCGGCATGCCGCCCTGCCAAGGGCTCCGCGTTGAGCCGGTGCTACGGCTTGGGGGGACGTGGGTAAATGCGCGTAGACGGGTTACAATAACGGCCGATGGCTGCGCGGCTTCATCCGGCCCTTTTGCGGCCCCCGGAGATCGTCGATCTGCGGCGCCTGCCGGCGCGTGAGCTGGAACCCCTGCTTCAGGAAGAGACGGGCGCATGGCGCCAGGAACTGGAGTGGGATTTCGAGAAATCGGCCGACCTGGTGCGCCGCTTCGTCGACCTGCGGGCGCTGAACGGCTGCGCCCTGGTGGAGGATGGCGAAGTCACCGGGTACCTTTATTATGTCCTGGAGGATAACAAGGGGCTGATCGGCGATCTGTTCGTGCGGCGGGAAGTTCGCACGGCGGAGCGGGAGGACCGGCTGCTCGAAACCGCGCTCGCCGAGATCATGGCGGCGCGGCCGGTGAGCCGGATCGAATCCCAGCTGCTCATGGTGCGGTATGCGCCGGAGCGCGCCATCCCCCGCCGCGACTGCCTGCAACTCTACGAGCGCAATTTCATGCGCGTGGACCTGCGGCGCGCCGACCTGGCGGAAGGGCGCGTGCGCCGGCCCATGTACATCGAAAAGTGGTCCGACCAGTATCACGAGGCGGCGTCGCAGTTGATTTCGGCGGCATACGCCGGGCACGTGGACAGCCGCATCAACGATCAGTACCGCAGCCCAGCCGGGGCGCGGCGGTTCCTGTACAACATCATGCAATATCCCGGCTGCGGGGCCTTCTACCGGCCGGCTTCGTTTGCGGCTTTCGAAGCGGCCACGGGGCGGCTGTGCGGCATCTCGCTGGCCAGCCTGGTGGCCGGCGCCAGCGGCCACATCACGCAGATCTGCGTTTCGCCCGCGGTTCGGGGTACGGGCATCGGACACGCGCTGCTGCGGCAATCGCTCGAGATGCTGCGGGCGATGGGGTGCGTTTCGGCCAGCCTGACGGTGACCGCGGCCAACACGGATGCCGTGGACCTGTACCGGCGGGTGGGATTTGAGGTCGCGCGGCAATTCGCGGCCTTCGTTTGGGAAGGCTGGCCGAAGCCGGGGCTGCGCGGGTTATAAAGCGCCGATCAGCCGCCGCTTGCAACGCGGAGCCGCGGAGGGTACGCGGAGATCGCAAATCGGCTCCGCGTTGGGAGCAGGGCTTCGGGGCTTTACTGCATTCCCCGCATGTCCTTCTGCAGGTGCGTGAGGCCGCTCTTGATCTCGTCGGTGGCGTCCTGAATCTGGGTGGCGTCGTAGATCACGCGCGGGGTCAGGAAGACGATGAGCTCGGTGCGCGCCGTGCTGTGGCTCTTCGAACCGAACAGGTATCCCAGGCCGGGGATGCGGTCGAGAAAGGGGATGCCCTGTGTGGCGTCGGTCTTGCTGTCCTGGATGAAGCCGCCGATGGCGATGGTGTCGCCGTCCTGCACCGTCACCTGGGTGGTGAAGTGGCGATTGCTGAAGCTTGGCGAACTGATGCTGCTGCTGCTGGTCGCCTGCGGCTCGCTCACGTCCTGGTCGATCATCATGGTGATTATGCCGCTCGAATTCACGCGCGCCAGGATGGAAAGCGTGGTGCCGGTATTCTGGGAACTGATCGAGTTGAACGAGCTGCCGGTGATGGCGACGCCGCTCGACGTAAGGACGGGGACGGTCTGCCCGACGTTCATCAACGCCGGAATGCTATCCGTGGCGATGATGCTGGGCGAGGAAACCACTTTCGACTTGTTCTGGGATTCGGCCAGGGAAACGGCGGCCAGCAACTCCGAGCTGCGCAGCACGAGCCCGCCCCCGCTGGCGACCAAGCCGCTGCTTGAGACGACATTCACGGCTGTTCCGAATCCGGTGCTGGTTGAGCTTGAATTTCTATTCTGCAGGTACGCTTCCACGCCGGACGCGAAGGCCCCGCTCAGGTCCAGCTCGTAGATTTTGGCGTCGATCAGCACCTGGCGCGGCGCCACGTCGAGCTGGCGCAGCAGGCTGCGGATTTGCTCCCACTCCTGCGGCGTGCCCTGCACCAGCAGAGTGTTGTCGAAAGGGTTGGGAATGACGTGGGGCATGCGTTCGCCGGGGGCCGTAGCGCCCGCGGCACCGCCGCCAAGGTATTGACCGGTGAGGCCGGCTCCGCCGGTGGTCGCCGTGCCGTTGGTCTGGGGCGCCGTGGCGGCGGTTTGAGGATAGGCGCCCATGCCGTATCCGCCGCCGTAGCCGCCCATCCCGTAACCGCCCATGCCCGCGCCGTATGCGCCCATGCCGTATCCGCCGCCGTATCCGCCGCCGTAGCCACCCATACCGCCGCCCATGCCGCCCATGCCGTAGCCACCGCCGTAGCCTCCGCCCATGCCGTAGCCGCCGCCCATGCCGTAACCGCCGCCCATGCCGTAGCCGCCGCTCATGCCAGCCATGCCACCGCCCATTCCCATCCCGCCCATGCCGCCGCCCATCATCTGGGCGAGCCCCATCATGGCCATGGGATTGCCGCTATACAGCGCCATGATGGCCATGGCAACGGTCATGGCGTTGCCGTATTTCAGCCGGTACACATAATTGCTCACCGCACCGGCGGTGAGTTTGACCGGGACATCGAGCTTGTCGATCCACGTGCGCACCTGCTCGAAAATGCCGGGATTGGGAGCCACGGCGATCAGCGTATTGATGCGGTCCACGGGCATGAACTTCACCGCCGCGGTCTTCTCGGAGAGCGCGTAGGCTTTGAACACCGATTCCAGATCCTTCTCCAGGTCGCTGGGGCGGCTGTTCTGAATGGCGAAGAGCTTCACGCGCTGGCCGGCGAAGCTGTCGGAATCGAACATGGCGATCAGGTCCATGGTCCGCTTCATGTTGCGGCTGTTGTCCTCGATGATCAGGAGGTTGGCCGGCTCGTAAATGGAGTGCGCGGCGCCTTCGCCGTAAAAGGGGGAGAGCAGCTTGTCCATTTCGGCGGCGGTGGCGTACTTGAGGAAGATCAGGTTCAGGATCATGCGCTCGTCTTCGGGCAGCGACTTCTCATCGATATTCATCTGCGCGGAGAGCGGAAGCTGCGAGATGCTGTTGACGGGAACGATGCGGTAGAGGTCGCCGACCTTGACCATGGTGGCGCCGTTGACGCGCAGAATGGTCTCGAGCAGCGGCATCAGATCCACCTCTTTGACCTCGCCGTAGGTGTAGATGGTGACCGAGCCTTTCACGCGCGGGTCCAGAATGTAGTTGATCTTCATCATCTTGGCCAGCACGTCGACCATTTCCGTGAGGGACGCGCCGCCCAGCAGGAAGCCCCGGTTGTCGGCCAGGTGCGGAGCCGCGGGAAGCGCCGCGGGAGCTGCCGGCGGAGCGGCCTGCACTGAGGGAGCGGTCTGGGCCGGCGGAGCGGCCTGCACCGAGGGAGTGGTCTGCGCGGGCGGAGTGGTCTGCGCGGGCGGAGCGGTCTGCACCGGCGGAGCGGTCTGCACCGGCGGAGCGGTCTGCACCGGCGGAGCGGTCTGCGCGGGCGGGGCGGTCTGCGCCGGCGGCGGAGTCTGCGCCCCGGGGGGAACGGCCTGCGCCAACAGGCAGCCGGCCGCCGCACACGCCAGCACAGCCGGACGAAGATAGCGGAAAGATCTCATCATTTCACCTTTTGCGGGTCGGGCCGGATACGGCCCGACCCGCTTATTTCACCGGGTTCCAGGTACATGTCTGGCCAAAGGGCGTAGCGTTCATCGTCTTGCGGAAACCCTCCATCACGGTTCCGGCCGCAAGGCCGTCATTCATATTGCAGGTGCGGAATCCGAACGCGGTTATATCTCCCGGTCCGGCCTTGGGCGCGGGTTTCTGCTGCTCAGGCTGCGGGGCCTCCGTGCGCGTCTCCGGCGCCGCGACCGCGGTCCGCGCATCCGCCTGCTGCGGCACCGCGCCATTCTGCTTGTGGTCGGTCAACTCGTCCACGGTTTTGCGAATCTGCTTGCCGTCCCATTCGAGAAGCACTTCCTCGCCATTGGCGTCGAGGAGCTTGAAGGGCCCGATCGGCTCGCCCGGATGAACGGCTACGTGCGGAGAACTGGCAGTCACGCTGAGAATGGCGATGGGCCCGTCGCCCAGGTTCAGCATGCCGTGATAAAAGGGCAGCGGCGGCATGGGCTTGGGCGGCGGCGGGGGCGGTTTCTCGATGACCACGGTGGGGTTGCGCGAAGGATCGAACAGCATTTTGGCGGCGACCTCCACGTAGGTGGCGGGCGCCACCGCCGGCTCGGTCGCCAGCGGCGGCAGCGGCGGCAAAGCCACCGGTTTTACGGTGCGGCGCAGGGTGGCGGCTTCGCGCGCCTTGACTGCCACCCACGCCTTGCGGAACTGGATTCCGGCGGCGGCCATCACCGCCACCAGGACGAGGTCGAGCAAGAGCAATTTTCGCGTCATACGCCGGGGCCTTTCCTCTTCGGGGCCAGGCTCTTCGGCACCACGCCGGAGAGGCTCAGCCGCACACGGATATTTTTCTGTTTGTCGCTGCCGCCGTTGATGTGAATGTCGCCGGTAGAGACGATTTCGGGCTCGGCGTGCAGCGCGGCCATGAAATTGACCAGCTGCTCGATGCCGCAGGTGAAGCTCTGGGTGACCGAGACGACGCCGTAATCGGCGCCGAGCGGCCGCACTTCGCTGAGCTGGTCGGCGCCGCGCGCATCCAGGCCTGCCAGGCCGGCCACGCGGTGAATCACGTCCAGGAGGTGCGCCTGCGCCTGCGCGCCGGTGTCCGCCCGGATGATGCCTTTTTCGCGCACGGCCAGTTCCGCCGTGGCCTGCTTGAGCATGGCTTCCTTGGCGGGCACGGTGGCGGCCACGCGGCGCAGCCGCTCCAGGCGTTGTTCGGCCAGAGGAATGGAATCGGAAGGCGGCACCACTACTACCTGCTGGCTGTCGCCGGCGAAAAACATGTAGCGCAGAACCACGGATACGGCCATCGAGGCCAGCAGATAAAGGAGACGCCGGTCCAGCCTGCCGTTCACGGGCGCACCTTCCGGCCGGTGTGTATGGTGAAGTTTTCCCCGGCGGCGCCGGCGCGGATAATGGCGTCGGGAGCGGAGTTCTGGAACAGCGGCGAGGAATCCAGAATCTTCACCAGTGGAGCGGCATCCGGCGCGGAGCCGGAGATGCGCACCGAATCGCGGTTCATGTCGATGGCGTTGGTCCAGGCCGGCGGGGCGATCAGCCGGGTGAGCTCGTTGAGGGAGTCCAGGTCGTCGCGGGTATAGGCGCGAACGCGGTCGAGAAGCTCGGCCTGGGCGCGGGCCTTGGCGATCTGGCGGTCGAGTGTGGCGGCGCGGGCCGCCACCGGCTCCAGCTTCGCGATTTCGGCGTTCAACTGGCGCAGGTACCGGCGCTGCGCATAATTCTGCCAGAAGAGTATGGCGGCGCCCGCCACCAGGAGCATCCCCGCCAGCACCAGCGTCGGAATGAGGGCCGCGCGCGAGCTGGAGCGGCGGTATTCCGGCGGCAGCACATTGGCGGACGGCGCGAGCCGGGGACAAGCCCCCGCCAGCGCCGTCGCGTACGGCAGTGCGTTGCGGGAAAGATCGTTCTCCGCCGGGTTGACGGCGGGCGCGGGAAGAATTTCGTCAAGCCGCCGCGGCTCCGTTTCCGGAGGCAGCCGCAGTTCGGCCAGCGCCAGGCCGGCGGCGCGCTCCGGCGGCAGGGAAAATTCGGCGGAAAAAACCGGCCGCGCCGGGCTCTCGCCATATACCTCCACCGCGCCCGTGGCATTGCGCCCCAGCGCCAGGAATCCCTGGCCGCGGGTACGCGCCGCTCCGTTCACCCGGATGGCGGCATGCACGGCGGCGGCGGAAAAGGTGAAGCTGGCCACCAGCACGCCGGCCTCGGCGAAGAGACGCCGGTAGCGCTCCATGACTTCGCGCCGCACAATCCCCACCAGCACGGCGCCATGCGTCAGCGGGGACCAGCCCCAGACCGTTTCCTCCTCGCCGTAAGGATGCAGCTGGTCCAACTGCAGGCGAATGGCGCCCTCCATATCTTTGGCCGCCACGCCGGGAAGCGCAACCTGCCGCACGATCACTTCGCGCCGCGGCAGCAGCACGGTAGCGGTCAGGTAGCCCACGCCCAGGGAACGGAGAAAGCGCCCATACTCGGCGCCCCACTCCGCCGCCGGGCGCGCGGCGTAGTTTGCAATCGCCAGCCGGCCCAGCACGCGAATCCCGGTGGGGCGCACGCGCGCGACCACGATTTCGAGCAGGCCGGGATGGATCTCAATGCCGATGCCGGAACCGAAGGCCAGCAGCTTGCGAGCATCGTCGAGGATGGGGAGGGCGGTGGGCATCGGGCGTCAGTTGCTCCAGGCCGTGTCGTACCAGCGCAGCACGTTCATGGCGTTGCGCGCGCCCGGCTGGAAATAGCGGATCTGCGCGGCCACCGCGCGCTTCAGGTCGGAAAGACCCATGGGGGTACGCAACCTGGCGGTGGCTCGCATGGTGACGATGAAGTTTCCTTCCACCCGCAGCCGCCCGGCGCTGACGTCGAGATTCGTCAGGAACTCCATCAGTGCCTGCTGGGTGAAGGGGCGCCGCGCCAGCAGCGCGTCCACGGCGAACTGCGGCAGCCCGATAGCGGCCAGCACCGCGGGCGAGGCGGTGTTGACGTCCACCCGGCCGTCGCCGCCGTAAACGGTCAGGCAGTTGATCAGGCCTTCCCGGGGCAAAAGCCGCGGGCTGCCGGGCGGCCGGTCGGGATCCGCCGGGATGTAGGTTCCGTAGAACAAGTCGCGCGTGATGCCTTTCACCAGGAGTAATTCCTCGATCTCCTGAAAAGACGCGTGTGGTGCGCGAAAAGACGGAACTTGCGCCATATAATCGCCATCGAAAATGCTGCCGTTATCCGCCGGATGGCGCCATTCGTCGATGGCCGCGGCGATCTCCTGGGCCGCCCCCGGAGGCTGGCCGAGGGCCAGCAGCAGGCGGACCAGATCGCCTACGGGTGCATGGTTGACATCCAGCTTGGCGGCTTCGGGAACGATCTCCAGCCTCACCACGCCTGAAGGGAAGTTGTAATTGAGCACCGTAGTTCCCTGGGGCATGATGCGGCGATCGGGAAACGTGGCCGACCAGAGCAGTTCGGTCATGCCGCGCTCCAGCCCGCCCACCGCCAGATAGTAGGCGCGCAGGCCATCGAGCGCGGTGGAAGTGCGCTCGGCTTCCCCGCGCACGGTCCTGGCCAGGGCAAAGCCGATGGCCGCCAGCGCCGCCGAAAGCCAGAGCACCATAAGGAGCGCGCTGCCCCTCTTGGGGGCCGGGGGCCGGGGGCCGGGGGCCGGGGACGCGTCCGGTATCGCGGTGCGGCGCCCGTTGCTCTTCGGAAACAACGGATGCGCACGAGAACCGGGCACTTCGGCCCCGGCCCCCGGCCCCCGCCCCCAAGAGGTCCCCGGCCCCTATCGGTCCTCATACTGCACCCCCGGGTCGCGCATCACGAAGACCGGCACGGTGACGGTGACCGGTTGCAGGCGCGCGGGATTGGGTTCGACGGGCGCCATCTCGATGCGCAGGCCGTAGGGCCAGCCGGCCATGGTCCATGACGGCATCCACACTCCCGGGTCGCCGAGCTTCGGCGCCGGCGTCAGGTAGCGGAAGCGGCAGTACTCCAGGTTATCCGCCAGAACAAAAGTATTGGGCGTGGAGCTGGGGCGTTGAAATTGCGGGATGGGCGCGCCGGTGGTGGCATCGGGCGCGGTCCCGAGGCAGAGCGCGCCGGCGAACAGAGGACCGGTGTAGGGAGTTTCGTTGACCACCAGCCGGACGCCGCCTTTTTCGGCGGGTATCACGAAAAACTCCAGGATCTGCGGTCGGCCGCGCCAGGCTTCCTGCAGCGAGAACGTGGATACCATGGTGAGGCCGTCGGGCAGGCCCTGGAAAATCACAGCGGGCGGAGACCCGGGCCCGCCGGCGCCGCACGGCGCCACCACCGGCATGAGCCCTTTCAGTTCCTGCTCGATGATGCGCTGCGCCCCGGCCACGCGCCGATTGTCCATCAGGCGGGAATTGGTGTGGGCAAAGGCGAACAGGCCGAGGCGCATGGCCATCGCCATGCCCACCGTGAGCAGGCTCAGGAGGGTGACCGCGATCAGCACTTCGAGCAGGGTGGTGCCGGAGCGGGGGCCGGGGACCAGGGGCCGGGGGCCGGGGACGCGCACGGTTCGCGGCACGTGTACGGTGTTTCCTGATTTTTGGGCTCCGGGGTGGAGCGGAGGGTACCCGCAAAATACCGGGCGCTTCCCCGGCCCCCGGCCCCTGGCCCCCGGCCCCCGTATGATCATGGGTTGCCCTTTGCGGCGCCAGCGGCGGCAGCGGCGGTCACGTCATCCGGAGTGCTGACGCGCGGGCGGTAGGCTTCCAGCGTGAACGTGCGGATGGACGCGCCGGATTTCCACCACACCTCCAGTTCGACGCGGTCGAGCGCGAGTTTCGCCCGGGCGGACCTCCGGCGGATATTCGAACGTGCTCACGCGCGCGCGCCAGCCGGCCTCCAGGCCGCCGGTCACGCGGGGTCGAACGGTGCCGGTCACCGGTGTATCGCGCGGCAGACGCAGGTCCACCATCAGCTCGTTCATGCGCTCGCGGCCAGTTCCACGGCGCGGTCGTAATCCCGCAGCCGCGCGGCATTGCGGGTGGCGCCGGAGATGCCGGCGAGCAGCCCGACAATCGCGATCGCCATGATGGTGGTGGCGACAATCATCTCGAGCAGCGTGAATCCGCTGGCGCGCGCCTCACTCTGATGTGACGCTCTCCGCGCGCGGAAAGCCGGTCATGGGATCGAGCCGCACGATGCGCCGGCCGCCGCGCTGGTTGGCAAGCTGAACGCCGATGCCCGGAATCGATGCGCCCGGCATCAGGACCAGGCGGCGGCAGCCCTGCGTCGTCGTCCTCGGCTCTGCGGCAGCACCGCCTCCAGCAGGATGCCGTCCGGCAGTGTCAGCTCGCGCGTTGAAACCGGGGTCGTTCGAAACATGTCGAGCTTGTTTTCCTTGGGCGAGAATACCAGTTCGACCGGCTGCTGCCGCCGCTCCGCCCGGTTCACGGCGGAGTTCAGAAAACGTCGCCATCGATTGCGTGGCCGAAGCCATGCCGCACGCTGTCCAGCCCCGCCGACACCGAAGGCGCCGTCACCGCCGCGATCAGCCCGATGATCGCCACCACCACCAGCATCTCGATCAGGGTGACGCCCGCGCGCCGCTGAGGGCCGGGGCCGGGGGCCGGGGGCCAGGGAGGCTGCGGTAGTTTGCGGGCGCACGTTAGGCACTGGTCTGGGCAGTCGGAGCGGCAGCGCGGCCCCGAAACGTGCGCCTCCCCGGCCCCGGCCCCCGGCCCCCGGCCCCCCTACTGATTCTTCCAACTGACGATATCGGCATTCAATCCTTCGCCGCCCGGCTGGCCGTCCGGCCCCAGGGAGACGATGTCGGGCTCATCGCCATGATCGCCCGGGTATTTGTAGACGTAGTCGTGGCCCCACGGGTCTTTGGGAATGTCCTGCGGCATGATACGGCCCGTTCCACTGGTTCACGTCCGTCCGGCTTCACGCGCAGCGCCTCCAGGCCCTGCTCGGTGGTCGGGAACGTTCCCGTGTCCAGCTTGTACGAGCCCAGCGCGGTCATGAAGTTCTGGATCTGGCGCGCGCGCCGCGGTGACGCGCGCCTTGTCGGCCTTCTTCGAACATGCTCGGGCGCCACCAGCGCCACAAACAGCCCGATGATCGTCACCACCACCAGCATTTCGATCAGGGTGACGCCGGCTTGTCGCCGCTCGTTTTCGTCAGTTTCCGTCTGCTTCATGTCTCACACCGCCACGTCGTTAATGCTCGTGATCGCGAGCAGCATGCTCAGAATCAGCGCGCCCACCATCACGCCCATCACCAGGATCACGAGCGGCTCGAACATCGAGGTGAAGCGCTTGATGGCCGCCCGCGTATCGTTTTCGTAAATATCGGCCATGCGGGCAAACATCTGGTCCAGCCGGCCGGTCTCCTCGCCCACGGTCAGCAGGTGCGCGGCCAGCGGCGGAAACACGCCGGCCTTGCGCAGCGGCACGGCGATGCCTTCGCCGCGCTTCACGCCCTGCGCCACGCCCGCCAGCGCGCCGGCGATCGTGCGGTTGTTCAGAGTGGCGCGCGGCGATTCCGATGCGATTGCACCAGCGGCACGGTGTTGGCCACCAGCGTCGCCATGGCGCGCGCGAACCGCGCGGTCTCGGCCTTGAGCAGCGCGTCGCCCAGCAGCGGAATCTTCAGCCGCGCGCCGTCCCACCACAGGCGGCCCGCCGCGGTGCGCGTGTAAATGCGCCAGGCGATCGACAGCCGCGACCAGCACGCGCCGCCGCCATCCACCAGTACGACTGCACGACGTTGCTGGCCTCCAGCATGATCTGCGTCGGCAGCGGGATCTTCATGTGCGGTGTCGTCGAAGATGGTGGCGAAGCGCGGCACCACGAAATTCAGCAGGATGAAGATCGACGCCAGGCCCACGCAGGCCAGCAGCGCCGGATAGATCATCGACGAGATGATGTAGTTGCGCAGGTCGTCGCGCGAGCGCTCGAATTCCGCCAGCCGCTCGAAGATCGACGGCCAGCGCGCCCGAGGCCTCGCCCGCGCGCACCATGTTGATGTACAGATCGGAGAAGTAGTCGGGATGCGTGGCCAGGCTGTCGGCCAGCGATTTGCCGCCCTTGAGCACGCGCAGCACGTCGAGCACGATGAAGCGGAAGGCGGCGCGCTCGGTGAGCTCGGCGGTGATGCGAGAGCGCGCGGTCGAGCGGCACGCCGGCATTCAGCAGCGTGGAAAGCTCCTGCGTGAAGAACAGAACGTCGCGCCGCTTGCCGCCTGCCGAACGACGGCAGCTTGATCTCGAACGACGCGCTTCTTCGGCGCGACGCCGACGTAGACCGGCGTCAGCCCCTGCTTGCGCAGCTCGCGCGCGATCAGCTTTTCGTCGTCGCCGGTGAGGCTGCCGGTGCGGACCTTGCCGTCGGCGGCGACCGCGCGGAAGAAGAAGGTGGCCATCAGACCTCTGGGGCCAGGGGCCAGGCTGGTCGGGACACGAAGCTCGCTGCACTCCCGACGCTGCGACGACGCACGACCACATCCCCGCCCCTGCCCCCGTCCCCATCAGAACTCCTGCGTCACGCGCATCACTTCTTCCACCGTGGTCACGCCGTCTCGGATCTTCAGCCAGCCGTCCTCGCGCAGATTGCGCATGCCGTTGCGGCGGGCGGCCTGCGGTCAGCACCGAGGCGTCGGCGTTCGCCATGATCAGCTTGCGGATCTCGTCGTTCAGCTCCATCAGCTCGAAGATGCCCACGCGCGACGATGTAGCCGCGGCCGTTGCATTCCGCGCAGCCCGCGCCGCGGAACGTCTCGATCATGCTCGCCGTCGGGCGAAAGCGCCGTGCCCGCCGGCTCCTTGCAGTGCTTGCAGATCACGCGCACCAGCCGCTGCGCCAGCACCGCCACCAGCGACGAGGTGATCAGGTAGTTCTCCACGCCCATGTCGGTCAGGCGCGTGATGGCGCTGGGCGCGTCGTTGGTGTGCAGCGTGGAGAACACCAGGTGGCCGGTGAGCGCGGCGCGGATGGCGATGTCGGCCGTCTCGCGGTCGCGGATTTCGCCCACCATGATCACGTCCGGGTCCTGGCGCACGATGTGCCGCAGCCCGGCCGCGAAGGTCAGCCCGATCTGCGGATTCACGTGGATCTGGTTGATGCCGTCCATCTGGTATTCCACCGGGTCTTCGATGGTGATGATCTTCTTGTCCGGCAGGTTGATGCGCTTCAGCGCCGAATAGAGCGTGGTGGATTTGCCGCTGCCGGTCGGGCCGGTCACCAGGAAGATGCCGTGCGGCAGGCTGGTGAAGTGCTCCATGCGCGCCAGCATGCGGTCGTCGAAGCCCAGGCGGCGCAGGTCGTAGAAATCGCCCGCCGAGCGGTCGAGCAGGCGCATCACCACGCTTTCGCCGTAGAGCGTGGGCAGCGTGGAAACGCGCAGATCCACTTCGCGGCCCAGGATCTTGATCTTGATGCGGCCGTCCTGCGGCAGGCGGCGCTCGGCGATGTTCAGCTTGGCCATCAGCTTGAGGCGCGAAATGATGGCGGCCTTCAGCTCGCGCGGCGGCGGCTCCTGGTTGAACAGCACGCCGTCCACGCGGAAGCGGACGCGGAATTCCTTCTCGAACGGCTCGATGTGGATGTCGCTGGCGCGCTTCTCGATGGCCTCGGCGATCATGGCGTTCACCAGGCGGATGACCGGCGCCTCGCTGGCCATGTCGCGCAGGTGTTCGAGGTCGGCGTCGGCCTGCTCGTCATCGCCGTCGCCGGCGACGGTCTGCCGCTCGCCTTCGCCGTAGTAGCTCTCGATGGCGTCGAGGATTTCCTGCTCGGCGGCCAGCGCCGGTCGGACTTCGCAGCCCGGAGAACGCGCGCACCGCGGCGATGGTCTCGAAATCCAGCGGATCGGCCATCGCGAGGGTGAGCATGGAGTCCGTCGAGCGCCAGCGGGAAGGCGCGGCACTGGCGCAGGAAGCGGTGCGAGAGGCCGTCGATTTCGGGCGCCGACGGGCGGCGCGCCATCCACGGTCGACCAGCGGGATGCCGAGCTGATCGGAGAGCGCCGCCAGCACGTCGCGCTGGGCGATGAGCCCATGTCGACCAGGATCTTGCCGAGCTTGTCGCCGCGCTCGCTGCTGCAGTTCGAGCGCGCGCTCCAGGTCTTCCGCCTCGATCTTGTCGCGCTCGATGAGGATCTCGCCCAGGCGCAGGTAGCCGCGGCAACTCCGGCGAACGAGCGGGGCAGGTCTCGACCGCTTCGAAAGCCGGCGCTGTCGCCGGCGAAGTCCGGCTCCGGAGTGGAGGGAAGGGGAGCCGCCACCTTACTCCTCTTCGCTTTGCAGATTGCCGGCCAGCGCCGAGCGCCGGTCCGCCTTCACCATGATCTGTCCCGGCAGCCCCGTGGTGTCTTCCCAGTGCGGTAGACCAGGCGGACGGCCACCACCATCTGCTGGGTATCGGGCACCTGGGCAGGCCGGCGGCGATCGAGCGCGCCATCTCCTTGATCATCTCGCGCAGTTTCGGCAGGCGCTGCCAGCTTGGCGCTGGTGTACTTGCGCCTTTTCCGCCGGGCTGATGACGGGGTGGAACGGATAGATGGCCGGCGGCGACACCAGGCTGATTTCCGCCGTGAACACGGCGCCGTAGCCGCCCAGATACAGGCCGCGCGTGGCGCCCAGCAGGTCGACCGTATTGGGCTCGCCCAAGGTGCGCAGTTTGTCGTCGAAAGCCCGTTCGATGTTGTAGATCGAAATCAGCGACGGCTTGATGGTCCTGGCCTCGATCACCGGCGCGGGGGCAGCAGCCGGAGCCGCGGCCGGTGCGCCGGCGGGAGCGGCCTTGAAGCGACGATCTGCGCGCCCAGCGGCACCAGGCCCATCATCAAAGCCGCGACCGTAAGCGAGCGGTACGTATGCAATCTCATTTCGCTTCTCCCGTGCCGCCTTGCCGCGGCGGGCCCATCAGGCCGGCGCTGATCAGGCTTGCGCCATCGCGCCGGTGGTCGTAATCGAATTCCTGCGCCGCCACCAGCAGGCGCCGGCGCGATTCATCCAGGTCGGCCAGGATCTGCCTGGTCTGCTGGTCCTGGCGCGTCTGCCACCTGCGCCACAGCCTTGGCGACGGCCGTGTCCACGCGCGCCTGGATGTCGGTTTCCGAAACCGCCGCCGCGCGGACCACCGGCGGCGCCACCTGTACGCACCGGTGCGGGAGCCGGCCGGTTGCAGCGCGAACACCACCAGCGCCGCCGACAGCATGGCGGCCGACGCGAATCCCAGCCGCGCGCCGGAATCCCAGAACGCGGTCCACGCCGCGCCGCCAGGGCGACGGCTCGAAAACCGGGTCGGAGACGAACGCGATGCGCTGCGGGATTTCTTCGTCGCGCAGGGAGAACAGGGCGGCTTGGGTCAGGCGCAGCCGCTCCAGTTCTTCCCGGCAGGCGGGCAGGTTTTGACGTGGGCTTCCACCTGGCGCTGCTGCGGGTCGGCCAGCTCCTGGAGGAAGTAGTCCCGCAAATCGAATGGCGAGCAACTCATGACACACCTCGTGCCTTAATGGGAGCCAGTTCGGTCTTCAGCAGTTCGAGCGCGGTATAAAGCCGGGATTTGACGGTGGAAACCGGGCAGGCCAGAATCTCGGCCATCTCCTCGAACTTGAATCCCTGGTAGATCTTCAGCACCACGGCCTCGCGCTGGTCCGGCGAAAGCCGCTCCAGCGCGCTGGCTACCGCCAGGCTCAGTTCGATGGGAAAGACCGAGCTTCCCCCCACCGTGATTCCGGTTTCCGTACGCTCTCCGGCTCGACGTCCTCCACATCGCTCTCCGGCCTTCGCTTGCGGAACATGGAATAGGCCTCGTTGTGGGCGATGCGGTACAGCCAGGGAGCGAAACGCCCCGGGTCGTCGAGCTTGCGGAGGTTCTGATAGGCTTTCAAGAAAACGTCCTGCGTCAAGTCCAGAGCGTCTTCGCGGTTGCGCGGTGATGCGCAGGAGATAGTTGTACACACGCTTCTCCCACCGGGACACGAGGAGGTTATAAGCCTCCACGCTGCCCCGGCCAGCCTGGCGAATCAGGTCGGCATCTTCGACCGCCCGAAAGATCAATTCTCTGGCTCCTGGTGGATAGACGCAAGTTGCCTCCCAAAAAGACGATGCGCCGGTAAAACCGGGTAAAGTTCAGTTTAACGGGAATTAGGGAGTGGGGCGGGCGATCGTTGTTCTGTCGCCTGCCAGGCGGTTGGGCAGACCACGAAAGACGATGGTCTGCCCCACTGCCTCAGTCCAGGTCGATATCCCGCTTGGGAGGCGTCAGGTCCGGATTCTCCTTGGCGCGCTTGAAAAGCTCGTCGAATTTCTTCTCCAGGACCTTGCCGTGGGTCCTTTCGGCTTCGAACTGCTTGCGGAAGACCTCCTCCCGGCGGGCGCCAGCGCCCTTCAGTTTTTCCACCTCAGCGGCCAGATCCTCGATGGCGCGGGGCTTTTCCGGAACCGTGTGCGCGATGACCGCGCGGGTTTCGGGATCGATCTTCAGGATTGCCCCGCAGCACGGGCACGGCACCTCAAACATTACTTTGGCCATAGGTTTATAGTACCCGAATCGATTTCACCCGCCGCCGGAACTGCGTGCACGGCTACAAATCGGCCCGCGCCACTGTAGGTCCGGGCGATGCCGCGTGCGCGCCATTGGTTGAGGCGAAACCGCCTCTACCACCGCGGCTACTAACCACAGGCCCACGAAAAAAACGGTTGCGAGGATATCGATGGACTGCTAGAAGGGTTTTATGCGAGGTGACTGTTTAGGCGGGAGACAATACAGAGGCTCAATCGTCTCTCCGTGGGCCTGTGAGACAGTAGTCACGGCTTGTCTGAAAGCAATCGCCTCGCCAAATCCCAACTCATTCAGAATCAAGGCTTAGAAAGCCACCCCCGTAACTCCGTATGCAAAATTGGCACGCGGGGTGTCAACTTCCTGTTCCAAAAGGACACGGACCGGCAAAAACATGACACTCGGGCTGTGTCCTTACTGCGACCCGGCGGCGGCCGGCAGCGGGGTCGGCGGACGCGCCACTACACCGCGGAACGCCTCGTCCATGGAGATGTTGTTGTCGATCAGAATCTGGCCGGTGGCCCGCTCCATTTCGACCTTGGCGCGCGCGTAAGCTGCCTTGGCCGTAACCTCGTTGGATTCCGCTGCGGTCAGCGCCTGCTGGTCTTCGATGATGTTATATACGGTGGTGACGCCCATGGCCAGCTTCTTCCGGTCGGCGTCGAGCGTTGCCTCCTGCAGCACGCGCGCCTTGACGGCAGCCTGGTAGGCGGCGCGGGCCTGCGTCAGGCCGATCAGCCCGTTTTGCACGTCCACCCGCACCTGGTTTTCCAGCCGCAGCAACCCCAGTTGCTGCTGGCGCAGCGTCAGCTGGTCATTGATGATCTGCCCTTGCGCCACCCGGTTGCGCAGTGGAATGTTCAGGTTGAAGCCGGCGGCGTAGTTCGGGAAGTTGCGTGCGAAGATCTGGGTGAGCACGGTGCCATAGCCGCCGTTGTAGAACGCGCTCCCGGCGGCGTTGGGCACCATTTGTCCGGCCAGGCCGTTATTGGACAGCGTGGCCACCGCGGCCAGGGTCGGCAGCAGGGAGTTTCTGGTTCCGACGATGCTCAGGCGCTGGTCTTCGATCTGGATGCGGCTTTGCGCCAGCTCCGGGCGGGAGGCCAGCGCCATCGCCGTCAGCTCCTGGACAGGCTGAATCGGCTCCACTTCCGGAATGGTGATGCGATCCGTCGTAATGATGTGGGCATCGGCGATGGTGGGGCTGGCAATGCCGTTGCGGCTCAACGCGGTTTTGAGGATGACCTCCTGCTGCAGCACCTGCGTCTGCGCCACCACCAGTTGCTGCTCGCCGGCCGCGATTTGCGCCTCCGCGCGCGTCACTTCGATAGGCGCCAGCGTCCCCACCGCCACCTGCCGCCGGTTGTCTTCGTAGAGCCGCTGCGCCGATGCAATGGATTCCTGCGCCACCGTCACCTGGTCCTTCAATGCCACAAATTCCCAATACAATTCCACGACGGCCGCGACCGTGGTCTCCACCTGCAGCTTGAAGGTCAGGTCGGAGAGCTCGCGGTTGTTCTTGGCGATGTGGATCTGGCGGGAGTTGACCGCGGGTGAGAAGCCCTGGAGCAGATTCTGCGAGATGGTGATCCCCAGCGACGAGCTGGTGGCGGGGCTGAAAACGTTGCGGGTGCTGTTGCTGCTGACGGTGGAGTTGTTGAGTCCCAGGCTGACGGTGGTGCCGGTGAGGAAGCCCTTCTGGATGGCAACGTTCGAGGTGTCCTGCTGCGCGATGAGCGCGCTGGTGCCGGTAACGAATGGGCTGGCTTCCGGGGTGGTCTGGTGCGCCCAGTTGGTGCTGCCGACGATCATCGGATCGAGCACCGGAAGATTGGGCCCGGTCTGCTGCAGCACGCTGGCGCCCACCGCCGAAGCGCTGGCGCTGCTGGCTTGGGAGACCGCGCTCTGGTTGGCGCCGGGCGTGGTACCGGAAGTGCTCACGGTTACGCCGGAGGGTCCGGCAGTCACGCTGGTGTTCACGCCGCGCGCGAACGCCCCGCCTTCCGTTTGCAGAATGGCCGCGTCCGCCAGCCCCGGCCCGTAGCGCTGGATGGCGATATCCAGGTTGTTCTCCAGGGTCAGCGCAATGGCATCCTGCAAAGAAAGGTAGAGATTGCCGGCGCGCAGCAGCGATTCCAAACGGCCCGAATTGGAAACGGTGGCGGGCGGCGCGTACGGCACGCGGTACGCATCCGTGAGCCGGCTGAGGAAGCCCTGGCGCTCCACGGCGACCGGCAGCGTGGCGTTGTCCGGCTGCTGCGGCTTGTCCGCGGCCACACCGGCGTAGGGCATGAGCAAAGATAAACTGCACAGTAAGGCTAAATAGGATCGCATTTGGCGCACGGTTCCGATGTAACTCCAATGGTATAGTAGGCGTTTGTGACGCCGCAAGCCGAGTCGGTTCTGGAAATGTTTCGCTCCAATGGAGCGTATTTGGAAGGCCACTTCCGCCTCACCAGCGGGCGGCACAGCGGGGCATACCTGCAGTGCGCGCTGGTGCTGCAGCACCCGGAAACGGCCGAGAAACTGGGGCGCATGCTGGCGCGCGAATTGCGCCAGACCATCGCCGGTGAAATCCACACCGTGGTATCGCCGGCGCTGGGCGGGCTGATCATCGGCCACGAGGTGGCGCGGGCGCTGGGCGCGCGTTTTATCTTTACCGAGCGCGACCCCGCCACCCGGCGGATGAGCCTGCGCCGCGGCTTCCTGACGCGGCCGGGCGAGGCCGCGGTGGTGGTGGAAGACGTCATCACCACCGGCGGCAGTACCCAGGAGGTGGTGGACCTGCTGCGCGCCGACGGCGCGCGCGTGCTGGGCGCCGGCTCCATCATGGATCGCAGCGGCGGCGAGGCCGCGGTGGGCGTGCCGCGGGTGGCGCTGGCCACCCTGCGCGTGGCGTCCTATGAAGAAGCGGCATGCCCGCTGTGCAGCTCCGGAGTTCCGATTGTGAAGCCGGGATCCCGCCCCAGCGAACCAAAAACCGGTTCGCCGGGGACCCCGGATTTCCGCCCCAGCGAACCAAAAACCGGTTCGCCGGGGACCCCGGATTCCCGCCCCGCCTGATGCGCCGCATCAAAATCACCCTGGCCTACGACGGCACACCCTTCCATGGGTGGCAGGTGCAGCCCGGCTTGCCCACCATCCAGGGCGTGCTGGAGCAGATCATCTCGGATATGGAAGGCAGCCCGGTGCACGTGGCCGGCTCCGGACGAACCGACGCCGGTGTGCACGCCCTGGCCCAGGTCGCCGCATTCACCATCGGCAATCCCATCCCGCCGGCCAACCTGCGCCGCGCCGTCAACCGCCTGCTGCCGCCCACCATCCGCGTACTCTCGGTCGAGGAAGCCGGACCCGATTTTCATCCGCGCTTCCAGGCAAAATCCAAGACTTACGAATATCGCATCTTCCGGAGCGAAGTCTGTAGCCCTTTCGAGTGGCCGTACGTGCACCATTACCCCTATCCGCTGGACGAGGAGCGCATGGCGCGCTGTGCGGCGTCGTTCGCCGGCGAGCACGATTTTTCCGCCTTCGCCGCCGCCGACGATCGCGATGCCGAGGGCCAGTCCAAAGTGCGCACGGTGTTTTCCTCCGTGCTGGAGCGCGGCGATTGCCGCCTCACCTACCGCATCCGCGGCAGCGGATTCCTGAAGCACATGGTGCGCAACATCGTAGGAACGCTCATCGAAGCCGGCCGAGGCAACCTTGCCGATCCGGCCGCGCTCCCGGAAAAGTCCGGCCCCACCGCCCCGGCCAGGGGCCTGTTCCTGGTGAAGGTGGAATATTAGGGTCTCGCAGGGGCCGGTTCGGCCCGCGGTCGCTAGAACGTGTAGTAGCTATATGACTGCGTCCACGTGAACTCTTCGCCCGGCTCAATCGCGAATGCGATAAACGGCTCGATGGAGAGCACCGACCGGATCGACCACAGCGGCAGCTTGTCCAGCGGGCGGTCGGCGGTGATGCGCATGCCGGCGCGGAGCGCGGCATTCTCGACGCGGATGTCGTAATCGGCCGGGCTGCCGCCGAAGCCTTCGAGCGAAATCGCCACCGATTCCTGCCCTTCCAGCTTCTTCCTGTAACTCAGCTCGCGCCCGCGAATTTCCGCCAGCTCCGGCCGCGGCCCGCCCGCGGAGCGCAGCTCGAAGGGCAGCGCGATGCGGAAATCGGGGCCGGGCGCCTGGCCGTCGAGCACCAGAAAATTATGGTTGTAGACGCTGCTCTCAATCTCCTTCCGCCCCGTATTTTGCAGGCTGTGCTCCAGCGCCATTTGCGGCCCGGTGCCGACCAGGCGCACGGTTTTCCGGTAGCGGTAGCCGTAGCCGGAGGCCTCGCTCAGCTCCTGCGCGAATTCCACCGCGCCGGCTTCGGTGCGCACCGTCCATTGGCCGTGGTCGGCGATCTCGTAGACGCGGTATTCGTCGTAGGCGGTGTCGTCCGGCTTGCGCAGCGCGCCTACTCCGATCTTGACGAACGTCTCGCCGGGTTGGGCGTCGCGATAACCCAGCGCGATCCCGGCGGTAGAAAATTCCTCGCACGGTCCGCAGCTCGCGCTCGGCGCGCCGGCCACAATCTCGCCGTCCTCCGCGTAGATGAAATCGTGGACGGCCGGATCCATGCGGTTGAACCAGGGGCCGTAATAATTGTGGCCGGCGAACTCCAGGCTGGCGATCACGCCGGACCAGTCGAACCGCGTGCCGCGGTAAAATCCCTTCTCCGCGTCGGGCAGATACAGCCGGGCGCGAATGGCCCCGTTCGAAATCTCAGCTTGAGGAAAATCCGCTTTTGCTTGCATAGAAATCACTCCGGAGGCAGTTCCGAGAATTCGATTCTACGCCGGAACGCTGGGCTCGCGTCAAGATGTCTCAGCGAGTCCTGCGCAACAAGGCCCGGTTCCAATGCCTGTCAATCGCGAGCATCTGCACCTTCCGGGGGAATGTCGAAATTGACCAGTTCGCCCCGGAAGCCCTGCGTCTTCCAAGCGCCGAAGGCGATTCCAGCCGCCATCCAAATGCTCCCGGCGATCTGCGCCGTGCGGCCGAGATTCAACCACAGCAACAGGCAAACAGCAAACCCCAAGGCGGGTGCAAGCAGATTCCAAAGCTTCTTTTCTTTTTCGCGCACATAGTAGCGCATCAGGGCGGCGGCATTCACTCCCATGAATGCGATCAGCGCGCCGAAGTTCAGCATCTGCGCGCCGAGGTCGTAATCTAGCAGGAAGGCGCCAAGCAGGCTGATGGCGCCCACGAACACGACATTGTTGCGAGGAACGCGCCGCTTGGGCTCAATGGCGCCAAAGAACGATTTTGGCAGCGCATTGCTGCGCCCCATGCCGAAGAGCAGGCGGGCGGCGCCGAGCTGCGCCCCCATACCGGAACCGAAATTTGCCACCACCAGGGTGAATCCGACAATGGCAAAGAGGGGTTTCCAAGCCCGTCCCGCCGCGTAAACAAAAGCAGTCGTCTCGTCGGGAAAAGGCTGCGACGCCGGCCATATCAATTGCGCCGCATAGCATTCCACTGCCGAGAGAATTCCGATGACCACGCAAGTGAGGACCGTTGCCAGCATGATGTTGCGCCGCGGGTTCTCCACCTCTTCCGACAACGTGGAGATTCCATCGAACCCGATATATGTCAGAACGGCAATGGACGTGCCACCCAGGACGTTCCCTGCGCTAAAAGTTGCCGGATCGAAAAACGGCACCGTGAAAAAGGCAGCGCCGTGGTGGGGATGTCCGAAGATGAACCGTACCGCACAGGCGAAGAATATCGCGATCACCACGCCCATGCCCGCCGCCAAGCCCGCATTCGCGCGAGCCGAGGTGCGAACACCCTGAATATTGAGCCCTGTAAACAGCAGGGCCAGAAGCGTCGCCCAGCCCCAGTACGGTATGGCCGGAGCGAATACATGAGCCTGTTGGCTAACCCAGATGATGCAAATCATGGGATTGATCATGTAGTCCATCACCATGCTCCACCCGGTAATGTAGCCAAGCGCGGGATTGATTTCCCGCCCAACGTAAGTGAACGCCGACCCGGCACTGGGATAGGCGCGCGCCATCTTCCCGTAGCTGATGGCGGTGAACAGCATGGCCACCATTGCGATCAGAATCGTGGTGACAACGTGTCCCTTGCCGCGATTGCTCAGCACGCCAAAAACCGACATCGGCGCCGTAGGCTGGATCACAATGATGCCGTAGATTATGAGGTCCCAAAGCCCGAGCGTGCGCCGCAGGCGCGCCTTCTCGTTGGGAGCGGATGGGGCGGGCCCTGTAGAAGACATAAAGGGGGATTATAGCGGATCGCCCGGAGGCACGCGGCGCTTCCAGGATGCCGTGGAGCGAGCTTTCAAGCTTGTCCACGCCTTCTTTCCAGCCGGCATCCAGGCGGCCGAACCACACGGAACCTGCCGGTCACGGCGCCAGCCCCCAAAGCCGCGCGTGCGCGGGCAGCGGGCCCGTAAGCGGGACAAGATACTCCAGGAACGCCGGCAGAATGTCGTTCCCCGCAGGGCTTCTCCATTCCGCCGGAAATGCCCGCTCCACGAAGGCCACCTGCTCCAGCGGCGCCAGCCCCGTGGTGGATGCGTAGGCCGGTCCGGGCTGCCGCACAATCGTGATCATCTGGCCGGATACTCCCGCGCAGGCCGCGCGCACCGCCGCCTCGCCGCACATCTTCGCCTCGGTCCAATCCAGGCGCGGGCGCTCGGCGCAGCTCGAGCGGCCCAGCAGGCCCGGCTTTTCCGCGCGCGCGCGAATTTTGAGCCGCTCCTGCACCAGCGTAGACAGGCGGTGCCCCAGGTTGGAAGCCAGCGTGCCGCGCGACCCCGCCCGCACGTCCGCCCCGAAAGGCTCGCCGCGCTCGTCGAGCTGGCCCTCGCACACCGCCACCACGCACCGCCCCAGCCGGCGGAATACGCGCTCCACGTCGTCCAGCAATTGAGCGAGCGCCAGCGGCCGTTCCGGCAGATAGATCAGGTGAGGCGCGTCATCGGGTTGATTGCGGGCGAGCGCCGTGGCCGCCACCACCCAGCCCGTGTTGCGCCCCAGCACCTCCACGAATACCACCTGCCCCGGCAGCGCCCGGTTGTCCGCGCCGATGTCCCGCGCCGCGGCGGCGAAAAATCGCGCCGTGCTCGGGATATCCGGGCGTGTGATCGGTCGCGGTGAGATCGTTATCGATGGTTTTGGGAATCCCGATGACGTGCAGTTCGTATCCAATTTCGCGCGCCACGCGCTCCATCTGGCTGGCGGTGCCCATGGAGCCGTTGCCGCCGGTATAGAAAAAATACCGGATGTCGCGTTCCCGCATGGCGGCCAGGGCGCGCTCCAGTTCGTCCGCACTCACTTCCAGCCGTGAAGTTCCCAGCGCCGAGGCGGGCGCATCGGCCACCGCGCGCAGCGTGGCCTCCGGTTGTGCGAAAAGGTCGATGAATTCACCGCGCAGAATGCCGGCAATGCCGAAGCGCGCCCCATAGAGGGCGCCCAATGCCGCGTGCCGGCGCGCCTCCTCCACCACTCCCAGAAGGCTGGCGTTGATCACCGCCGTGGGTCCTCCGCTGTGCGCTACCAGACCCGCGCCGCTGGTCGTCATCAGGCCGAATATAACAGTATTGGGGCCGAAGGTGACAATCCGCCCGTCCCTGCGGGGCAGGCGGTTTCGCTTGCCGGCCGCCGGCGTTGTGGCCTGACAAATGCTCTCCATACTCCGGAATCGTAATGGAAAGCCAGGCAATCCGGATCGTGCGAATGGGTGCCCTCGTGTGGATGGCCGCGGCAGGCCCCGGCCGGCTCGGCGCCGTCGAATTGCACCCCGCCACGCTGGCCGCCTGGAATGCCTACATCCGCCAATCCGATGCCGGGATGGAAGCGCGGCTGGATGGGCGCCGGCCGTTTCTGTGGATGGACGAGGCTCCCGGCCGCGCCGGCCGCCTGCGCCGCGGCCAGATCCTGGTGGAGCCCGCCGATGGCCGCGGTGATTTCCACGTCCCCGATGGGCTCATCCACCACTGGATCGGCGCGGCGTTTCTCCCCCATGCCACGCTCGCAACCCTCGGCGCCGTGATTCACGACTACGCCCGCTACAAGGACATCTTCAAACCCGCGGTGGCCGATTCCAAATTGCTCGCCTGCGCGGAAGCCGGCCCGCAATTCTCCATGATCTGGCAGCACCGCGTCCTGTTCGTCAACGCCGCCGTCCAGGGCGAATACCAGGCGCGCGATGTCGCCGTGAACGCCCGGCGCGGCTACGATATTGTCAGCACCACGCGCATGCGCGAGATCCGGAATTACGGCGAGGCCGGCGCGCGCCTGCTGCCCCCCGACCAGGGCAGCGGCTTCCTGTGGCGTCTGCACAGCATTGTCCGCTACGACGAGCGCGATGGCGGCGTCTACATCGAGCTCGAAGCCTTCGCCCTCACGCGCGACATTCCCGACTCCCTGCGTTGGCTGCTGAACCCCATTTTGAACCGTCTTTCCAACGATTCCCTCACCACCACGCTGAGCGAAACCCGCCAGGCCATCGATGCCTCGGAGGGGCGCCCCGCACGGCTCGCCGATTGCTGCCCTTTCCCAACCGCCGCGCGCGGCCGGGCGGAGTGAGCGCAAGCGCGCAGTTGGCCGCGTCCGCCGGCGCAATCTTTGATATCCTGTAGGACTAACCCTCACGATGTACATCCGAAAACAACGCTTACTCACTCCCGGCCCGACGCCTCTCTATCCGCCGGCGCTGCACGCCATGATGGCTTCCGATATCCACCATCGCACGGAGGATTTTCGCAAGGCCTATCGCTCGTGCCTCGCGGACCTGAAAGAGGTGATGGGCACGGCCCACGATGTCCTGATGTTTGCCGCCTCCGGCACCGGCGCCATGGACGGCACGGTCTCCAACCTGTTTTCGCGCGGCGATAAGGTGATCGTCTGCTCCGCCGGAAAATTCGGCGAGCGCTGGGTGGAAATCGCCAAGGCTTACGGGCTGGATGCCACCGTGCTGAGCGCCGCCCTACGGCCAGGTGGTCAGCCCGGAAGCGGTGCGCAGCCGCGCTGGCCGCCGAACCGGCCACCAAGGGCGTATTTCTGCAGGCTTCGGAAACTTCCACCGGCGCCGCGCACGACGTCGCCGCCATGGCGGAGGCCGTGCGCCGGACCGGACGCCATCCTCGTGGTGGATGCCATCACCGGCCTGGGCACCATGCCGCTCGATATCGACGGCTGGGGCCTGGACGTGGTGATCGGCGGCTCGCAAAAGGCGTTCATGATCCCGCCCGGCCTGGCGTTTCTTTCCATCAGCCCCAAGGCCTGGAAGTTCGCCGAAACCGCCAACCTGCCGCATTATTATTTCAACTTCAAAAAGGAAAAGAAGAGCGGCGACGCCGGCGAATCCAGCTGGACGCCCTCCACGTCGCTGATTCTGGCGCTGGCCGAAGCGCTCAAATACGTGAAGCAGATCGGCATGGCGCACCTCATCGAAAACGCGCAATTGCTGGCGCGGGCCACGCGCGCGGCGGCCGTCGCGCTGGGCCTGGAGTTGTTCGCCGCGGCTTCGCCCGGCTCGTCGGTGACCGCCATCAAGGCGCCGCAAGGCATGGATTCCGGCGTGATCGTGAAGGAATTCCGCAACCGCTTCGGCGCCATCATCGCCAACGGCCAGGGATCGATGAAGGGCCAGATTTTCCGCATCGCGCATCTCGGCTACTTCGATTTCGCCGATCTGTTCGCCGTCATCGCCGGACTGGAAATCATTCTCAACGCCAACGGCCATCGCGTCCAGTACGGCTCCGGCGTCGCCGCCGTCCAGGGAATTTACGAATCGGTTGCGGTCAAAGCGGAAGCCGTCAAGGTCTAACGAAAGCGGGATGTCGGGACAGGGAAGGGGCGAGATCAACGGACGCCTCCCTGGCCCCTGGCCCCGGCCCCCAACTTATGAACATATTGATCGCTGAGCCCCTTGCGCCCGCCGGGATCGAGTTGTTCCGCTCCCAGCCCGGCTGGAACGTCATCGTCTCGAATCCCAAGGAATACGCGCAGCATCTCGCCGCCGCCGACGCCCTGCTGGTGCGTAGCGCGGTGCAGGTCACCAAAGCCGTTTTGGCCCAGGCGGGCAAGCTGCGCGTCATCGGCCGCGCCGGCGTGGGCGTGGATAACGTCGATCTCGACGCCGCCACCGAAGCCGGCGTGCTGGTCATGAACACGCCCGGCGGCAACGCCATCTCGGTGGCCGAGCACACCCTCGCGCTGATGCTCGCCATGGCCCGCCATATCCCGCAGGCCAACGCCTCCACCCGCGCCGGCAAGTGGGAAAAGAAGAAGTTTCTCGGCAACGAGCTGCGCGGCAAAACGCTGGGCATCATCGGGCTGGGCAGCATCGGCCGCGAGGTGGTCAAGCGCGCCCGCGCCTTCGAGATGCGCGTCATCGCCCACGACCCGTACGTCACCTCCAAGATCGCCCAGGATCTCGGCGTGGAGCTGCTGGAGCTGTGCGCACCTCTACGCCGCCAGCGACTACATCACGCTGCACGTGGCCGCCACGCCGGAAACCACCGGCATGCTTTCCACGCGCGGCTTTCGCGCAGATGAAGGACGGCGTGCGCATCGTCAACTGCGCGCGCGGCGAACTGGTGGACGAAGCCGCGCTGGCCGAGGCCCTGGCGTCGGGCAAGGTGGCCGACGCCTCGCTCGACGTGTTCGCCGCCGAGCCGGTGAAACCCGGTTACTCCGCTCTTCGCCTCCGAAGCCGTGCTGGCCACTCCGCACATCGGCGGCTCCACCGAAGAGGCGCAGGAAATCGTGGGCGTGCGCATCGCCGAGCAGGTGGTGGAATATCTCAAGAGCGGCGTCGCCATCAATGCCGTCAACATGCCGGCGCTTTCGCCGGAGCAGTACCGCGCCCTCAGCCCCTACGCCACGCTGGCCGAGCGCCTCGGCAATTTCGCCGCCCACATCGCCACCGGAAATCCGCGCACCGTGCGCCTCACTTACTCCGGCAAAATCGCCGGCGGCAACACCAGCCTGCTGCGCAATGCCGGTCTGGCCGGCGTGCTGCGCCGCTCCACCGCCGGAAAGGTGAACCTGGTGAACGCCATGCAGGTGGCCGAGCATCGCGGCTGGAGCGTGGTGGAAGGCCACGAGCGCCGCTCCGTCCACACCGATTCCATCCGCATCGAGCTCGAAACCGACGCCGGCACCACCGCGGTCGAAGGCGCGGTGCTGCTGGAAAAGCCGCGCCTCACCCAGGTCGACGGGATCTATTGCGAAGCCCCGCTGGCCGGAGGTTTCATCTTCATGAAGAACCAGGACGTGCCCGGCGTCATCGGCCACGTCGGCACGGTCCTCGGTTCGAACGGCATCAACATCGCCAACTTTTCCCTCGGCCGCCGCGAAGCCCCCACCGCTCCCGGCGAACCGCTCGAAGCCATCGCGGTAGTGTCCATCGACGGATCCGCTCCGGAATCCGTGCTGGTGCAGTTGCGCCAAAACCCCGCCGTGCGCCTGGCGCGAGCCGTCCAGGTCTAGGTCGAATCCCGTCCGGGGTTTTTCGCTTCCGGCTCACAGCCGGCGCATGCGTAGACGCCGCAGAGCCAGCCCCGTACCGCTCAGACAGAACCCGCCCAGCAAAAAGGCGATCCACTGGACGGAGGTTCGGGGCATGGACCGATTCGCGGAGGCCGCGATTTTGGGGCGGCGATAACCCGCTTCGAACCGGGCGGCTTCCGCGTGGCGGCGAGCCCTGTGGGTGGGATAGGCGCGTACGCGGGCGTGTCGGGAACGCCGGGTCCCCTGTGCCGTTGCCCTCCTGTTCGAATAGGTTCCCGCGTTCAACCGGTTTGGATACCCGTTGATCTCTCCCGCTTCAGCGCGGAAATCGCAGTCGCAGCTGCTTCCGGCGGGACGCGCGCCGGTGAAATTCACGCTCAGGTTCAGCCGCGCATCCAGGCCGCACATGGCCGCGAAGCTGCCTGCGCCCGTGTCGCTGACGCTTGCGTTGTTATACCGCTCGAATTGGGAGCCGTTAGGGCCCATGTCGCGGGGATAGGGCGCAGTCAGGTCGCCAGGATAAGTCGTTGGATTGCCGCTCGCGGCGCGGACGAGCGCCGGCGTCACCGCCAGCGCCCCGCCCAAGACCAGAATAGACATTAATCGCATGGAAAAAAGAGGGCCGGCCGGAACCGGCCCTTAAACAGGCGGACGGTTATTTGCGCAGCCGCCGCAGTGCCAGACCCACGCCGCTCAGCGACCCGCCGCTCAGCAGCATAGGCAGCCAGCCCAAGCCCGTTTGCGGCATCGTGCGATTCGACGAGTTGACGTTGCCGTTGCCCGTGCCGATCGCGCCGTTAGTGCCGTAGCCGTAGCCGTTGTTGGTTCCCAGGTTGCCGTTGTTGGCCGGAGCGGCGGCAGTGCCCGTGCCGGTTCCGTTAACGGTGCCGACTTGGCCGGTGCCGTTCGGGTTGCTCGTTCCCATGGCGCCGTTGTTGGACGTTCCGGCGTTGCTGCCGTTCATCCCGTTATCACCCATCGTCCCGTTATTGTCGGTCCCCATCGTCCCGTTGTTGTTGACGCCGGTCCCGCTGTTCGGGACCGCGCCCGGGTTGGTGGCGCTCCCGGTACCGGTGTTGTTGAGTGCCCCGCCATTGCTGTTCGAGCCGGTTCCAGAGCCGGTTCCGGTTGTGCCGATGCCGGCACCGCCTCCCGTGCCCTGGCCGGCAGCGCCTCCGGCAGCCCCAGCCCCGCCCGCCTGGGCCGAGAGCAATGCCGGAGCGATAGCGATGGCCGCACCGAATGCAATACTTGCCAGTTTGGACATCATGGTCTCCTTCACATTCGGAGGTTGCAAAGTCCGCTCCAGTGCGCGGCCTTACACTGCCGTCTGTTTGGGCTTTTTCGAAACAAGCCGCTATCGAAACCGTTTCTTCCAATAGAAATCCAGGTCGAAGAAGCCGTTGATGTCGCGCTGCGCCACGGCCGACCAGCGCGGGTTGATGTCCCATTGCAGTTGCACCGCGAGCGGGTTGGCTTGGGCAAGGTCCTGAATATACGTGATGGTGATGTTGGGCGAGATCTGCTGCTGCAGCGTCACCGTCGCCTGCGCCGTGTTGCTGGTGGGGGTGCCCAGAACCTGCGGATTGATCTGCAGCGTGGTGACGCCGAACAGTTGCTGCAGCCGCCCGGTGACCGGCTGCGCCACCGCGGCGCCGAACAGCGCGGAGGCGCCCGCCTGCTGGAAACTCTGCTCGGCCACCACCGGGGTGTGCGCGGCCAATACGGGATCGTTGAGGGCCGGGCGGTTGGCGGTCAGCAGGGCGAGCAGGTCCGAAAACTGCATGGGCGGATCGGAATGGTAGGTAAGATTGAGGCGGTCCATCGGCCCCGTCACGCTGACGGTTACGTCGATACCCTGCACCGTGGTTTCGAGCGCGATATTGAGGCTCGGGTTGATGCGGTTGGGATCGAAAAAGGAAATCGTGCCCTGGTCGAGCGTGTACCGCGCGCCGAAAAACAGCACCTGCCCTTGCGTGATGACCACCCGGCCCAACATGCCGGGGTAGACCGGCGTGCCGCGCAGCGTGAGATTGGCTTCGGCCTGCAGGTTGAGCACCAGGCTGGTCCGGAACTGGACGTCGGGCGCGGTGCGGATATGGACATCCAGGTCGACGCCGGCCAGGAAAGCGATGCCGGAAGGCGTAATCGCCGGTCGCGACGCGGCCTGGGTCAGCAGCGAGCCGAGGTCCGATTGCGGGTGCAGCGCGACGTTGAGAATGGTGATGTCGCCGGAGAGGACGCTGCGCCCGGTGGTGCCCGCCAGGGTGAGCCGGGCGTTGGCTTCGGTAGTGACGTTTTGCGGATACTCCACCCACACGTGATCGGCGGCGAACGTGAGACGGATCTGGCCTTGCGGGCCGCCGTAGCTGACGATCCCGCTTACCGTCACCTTTCCGCCTCCGCTTTCGCCGGTGAAATTCTGGATTACGGCCTGGGTTCCGTTGAAAACGATCACGCCATTCGCGCGGGAGATGCCGTTCGGCACGTCCGCCAGGCTCAGGGACACGTTCGTAAGCGTGAGCCGTCCGTTTAAGGCGGGGTGCGCGATGGAGCCCGTGACGGCGGCGGCCAGGGCGACCTGGCCGGAAGAATACAGGCCCGGTTCGAATGCCTCCAGCAATTGCATGCCGATCGTGCCGCTGGCGCGCACGTTGACGGCCGTGGTGCCGCTCAGCGCGACCGTGCCGGAAAGGGAAAGCTGGGTGGCCGGGCCGGAGAAGCGCGCGCTCTGGATGGTGAGCAGGCCGTGACCGAACGAGGCGGTGATGGGGCCGGAGTTGCGAATATCGACCTGCGTGGGGGTCTGGCGGCCGGCGGAGGGCGGTGCGGAATGGAGCTCAAACCGGGCCACCTGGAGGTAACCGTGCAGTTCGGAGGTGCGATCGAGCGGGCCGCCGATGCCGGCCGAGCCATCCGCCGTCGCTTCGAGCGGCCCGGCGGTACCCCCCAGGAACGGCCGCAGCGCCGCATAGGTCAGGTTGGTGAAGCTCACCTGCGCGCTCAGCGGGTAATCGCCGGTTAGCTCCAGGCGGCCGGAGCCTCGCACATTGGCACGCGCGAAATCGGACGCCAGGTTGAAAACGGTCTCCTGGCCGCGGGTGTGGGCGCTGGCCGTCAGATCGCCGAGCGGCTGGTTGGAGATGCTGAGGCCGCGCGCATTCAGGTCGGCATCCAGGGCCGAAAATAGCGGGGCTGCGCCGGGACGCAAAGCGGCCGCCCCCGCGGCGGTGAATTGCACGGTGCCGGCCAGGCCCGGCTCGGCGTTTTCGAGCGGGCGAATCTGCGCCACCTGAACCGGGCTGCTCTCCACGCGGAAGCGAATCTGCCCCTGCCGGTAATCGCCGGCCGGGTGGGACAGGGAAGCGGAGGCGGCCAGATATGCGGGGCCGAGAGTGACGCGCAGGCCGCTCACATCCACCTGCGTGTTGGAGTAAGCCAGCGTGGTTTCCAGGCGATCGAAAGGCTGCTGCCAGGCCGAGCCGTTCACCACATTCACGGTGGCGGCGATGCGCGGGTCCGCGAGCGTGCCGGAAACCCGGGCGGAAGCGGAGAGCAGGCCGCGCAGGGGAAGATCTTCGCCGGCCGCGGCCAGTGCGGGCTGGATGGGAACATTCGCCAGTTGGATGGCGGCCGTGGTGGCGTGATCGTCCGCCAGGAGCGACTGGCCGTTGACGCGGATCGTGGAGCCGGCGAAATCGGAATTGGCCGTGTAGTGGAGTGCGCCCCCGGCGGTGTTGACGGCGGCGTTAAGGCTGCCGAGGCTGCGGCCGTCCATCTGCAAACTACGAACCGAGAAGCTGCCGTCCAGGCCGGCGATCTGCAGCCTGGTGCCGGCCGGCGAGGGTTGGAGATCGCCGGTGAAATCCGCATTCACATTCAGCAGGCCGGCCAGGCCCGGATGGGTGCCGGTGAGCGGCCGGAAATTTGCAAGCTGCACCTGGTTCCCGGCAACGCGCGCGCGCAGCACGCCCCGGTTGAGTTGGTTCACGGCGTGGCGGTAGTCGGCGCTGGCTTCGATGTGGGAGGGCCCGGCGGCCAGGGAAAAGGTCGGAAGATCGATTTCCTGCGGGGTCATCATCACGCGGGCGGCCAGCAAATCGAAATGCTCGCCTTCGATGGAGCCGTTGGAAACGGTGACGGCCGCATTGCCGGTCGGGCTGCCCAGTGTGCCGGCCAGGTGAACATCGGCGGTGACTGCGCCGGAGGCTGGGACGGAGGGGCTGGCCAGCGCGAGCACGTCCGCCAGGTCGGCGTTGCGGACAACGGCATCCACGCGCAGCGGCTCCCCGGCCGCGGGCCTCCAATTGCGCAGGCCGACGCTGGCGGAAAACTGCGCGCCGAGCGGACCGCGGGCCAGCACGGCGTTGCTGACGGAGGCGCCGTTCGGCGATGCCGCCACGTCGCCCGAAAAGCTGGTAAAGCGGCGGCCGGCAACCGCGAAATTGGTGAGCGCGGCGTGGCCCTGAATGTTGGGCGCGCTCAGACGGCCGGTCACCATGGCCGTGAGGGTAGCGGTGCCGTTGACCAGTTGGATGGGAATCGGGCCGAGCGGGCGCAGATCGTCCAGGTTGCGCGAGACCAGGCGGACGTCAATGCGGCGGTTGAGCGACCCGGCCAGCTCGATGGCGGTGTGCGGCAGTTGCAGCCGGGAAGGACCGAGGACGACGGAATCGGCGCGGCCGTTGTAACTGACGTTGAGGCGGCCGCTAACCGGAATGCCCCGGCCGCCGGGAGCGATGGCGAGCGCTGCCCGGGCCGTGAGGTCACTGAAATTCTTCAAATCGCCCTGCAACTGGAGCGGCCCCGAAACCACGCCGGCGAAGCCGGAACGGCGGGCCAGGAAAAGGTTGCTCATCAAGCCCAGGTCCACGCGGCGCAGATCGCCGCTCACCTGGAAGGCGCGCAGATTCGCCACGCGCGCCGCGCCCGTGAAGCTGCCGCCGGGTCCGAACGGCGCGCCGCTAAGGCGGATGTCGCGCACGTCCACTTGGCTGCGATCGGCGGTCACGGCCGCGGAGAAATCCAGGCCGCGAAGCTGGGTGGCGCCATGGACCCAGGTGAAATTGCGCGCTTCCACGTCGCCATTCAGCAGCCATCCCTGCTTCCGCAACTCCAGATTGCCGTGGACGTTGGCCGTGCCCTGCGGCCGCACCGGCCAGTTCAGCATGCGGGCGACTTGCGCCAGGGCGAGTTGGGCATCGAAGCTGAGGCGGCCGTTGCTCAGCAGCGTGCCCTGGGCATCCACGTGGCTCTGCCCCAGGCTCAAGTGTGCGCTGCGAATGTCCACCCGGTGCGGGCCCAGATCGGCATTGATATCGGCGTGAAGCCGCGGCTGGCCGGCGGCGCGCCCAGCCGCCAGGTTCAGGCCGGAGGCGCGGCTGAGGTCCGCCAGGGCCACGTCAGCGCGCACCCGCGCCCAACCGCTGGGGGAATCCAGATGCCTGACTTCTCCGGAAAAATCCACCGCGGATTGTGCGTTGGCCAGCCGCGCGTTCGAGACGGCGATGCGGTTGCCGTCAATCGCCAGCGGCAGTCTCAGGTTGAGATCCACCGGCGCGCGGGAACCGGATTGCAGGATGAGCGGGGAGATATCGAGCTCGCCGGTGTAGCCGGGGCGGCGCGGGTTGTAGGCGAAGCGCGCCACCAGGTTTTCGCCGCGGGCGTCGAAGGCGGAGGGCCGGTCGGCGAAATTCAGCGACCCGTGGATCACCTGGAACCGGCCGATGGCCAGGTGGACCACGTCGCGCAGGGTTTGGCCGGCGCTCGAAGCGGGCGTCGGGTGCGGAATATTGGTCGTGCCGTTGGCAACAACCATCACGTTGAGGCGCGGCGAATCCACCACCAGGCTCGCGATATCGACGCCGGGTCTCAGCGGCGAAAGCAGCTTGAACTGAATTTCGATGCGCCGCGCCGTGAGCAGCGGCGGCGCGCCCGCGGGTTCCAGGCCGTGGAGGGTGAAATTGTCGATCTGCGCGTGGAGGTGGTTCCATTCGAAGCGGAACCGCGGCGCCTCCACCCGGCCGCCGGTGGAGCGCTCCACCGACGTGATTACCTTTTGCCGCACCTGGTTGGCGAACCAGGTGCTGCGCAGGATCAGGATGCCGGCCACCACCACCACGAAGATCAGGACCACGATAGAGCCGGCGGCGATCAGCGCGATCTTCGGGCCGCGGCTCATTGGAAGGCCCCCGGCTTGAATTCGATGTGGGTGCCGGCGCGGGCCTGCTTCAGCCAGTCCTCCAACTGCCGGTCCTCGGCGGCCGATGGGCCGGCCTCTTCGGCGCGGTTGGCGGAGGCTTCGGGTTCGCTGGGATTGGCCGGCGGGAAGCGCATCTCCGTGAAGCGCAGCACCGCAATCTGCCAGAGCAGATACTGGCGCAGATCGGCTTCCGTGAGGCCATATTTCGCGAGCGCGGTTTGGACCTGCGCCGGCCCGTGGAAACGCCGCTCCACCTGCGCCAGCAGCGGGTCGGCTTCGGCCGGCGCGGGCATAGCAAAGTCGCTCAGCTTCATTTCGCCGGCGATCAACTGCTGGTCCACCATCCGCTCGGCGGCCGCGCGCCGCGTGGCGGGGCTGAGATCGAGCGGCTGGTTATTCAGGAATTCCACCAGCCGGACTTCGCGCAGTAGTTCGGTTTCCGTGATCACGTTCTTACCCACCACCACCGCGATACGGTCGATGACCGCGGCGGCCAGAAAGAATGCCGCCAGTATCAGAAGCCGGGATGGACCAAAAGATCGCATATCAGAATGCCTGTCCGAAAGAAATGAAAAATTGAAAATGGCTGATGTTCTGTATGGCCGGCGTGGCCCCGCCGAACAGAAGCTGGTTGTAAGTTCCCTTCAATCCGAAAAAAGTCGGCGGGTTGATGCTGTAGGCCAGGTCCACCAGCAGCGGCCCGAAAGGGGTGCGGTAGGTGAAGCCCATTCCTACGGCGTGCACCATGTAGTTGAAGTCCTGTATGTTGCGCTGGCTGACCCGGAACGAGATACTGCTCAGGTCCGTGTAGACGTTCCCCATATCGTGAAAAACGGAGGCGCTGAGGTTCTGCCCGAGGAAGGGGAAGCGCAGCTCGGACTGGTTGAACAGCAGCGCGTTGCCGCCCAGGGGGAAGCCGGTCAGAAGATCGCGCGGCCCCGCCTGGTTCTCGGGGAAGCCGCGCATGCTGTTGATGCCGCCTCCAAAGAAGCGCTCCGGGATGGGGACGTACACCGCGGGGCTGATGCCGGCGGGAACGCCGAAAGGATGAATCCAGCCGAACTCGGTGTTGCTGGCCAGCACCCAGTCGTGGCGCACGGTCTTGTAGAGGGAATTGCGGGCCAGGAGGCGCGTGAAATTTTTGTTGCCGCCGAAGTAGCGATCGATCAGGGCGAAGTCGACCGAATTGTAGTAGCCGCGGTGGGCGTTGACGGGGTCGTCGCGGCGGTCCTGCACCACGTTCCCGCCGAAAAAGGCGATCTTCGCCGGCTGCGATTCGAGCGGGATGAGCAGCGGGTTGATTTTCAGAGTGCCCTCGTCCACCTGGACGTCGCGCCACGTGTAGCGAAATTGAAAGGTGGTGGCCTTCGAATACTTCTGCGATACCTGCACCGAGCCCTGGTAGGCGGTGCCGGTGTAAGTGAGGACGTCGCGAATGTTGTCGTAGAGCGCGGTAAAGGCGAGATTCCGGCCGTCCAGGTTCTGGTAGCGCGGAATCAGGTAATCGAGCGAGACGCTGCGCTCCAGGGTGGAGTAGCGGACTTTCATGTCGGCACTGTGGCCGAGGCCCCAAAGGTTGATCCGGCTGAGCTGGAAATCGGCGCGTGGCGCGAAGCCGGTTGTGCCCGCGGGATTGTCCAGGCTGGTCTCGCTGCCGCCGATTTGCGCAATTTCGGCGCCCAAGCCGATCGCCATGTAATAGAGGTGGCCCTCCATCAGGTGATAGATGATGTACTTGTTTTCGACATCGCCGCCCGGGTTCTGGATCGCCATATCCACCGTGTCGAAGACGCCCAGGTTGTAGAGGCGCCGCTGGATGATGCCCATCTCGGTCCATGAGAGCGGGTCGCCCGGATGGAGCAGGATGGCGCGCCGGATCAGCTTCGAGTTGGTGTTGCGAAGGCCGTAGATAAGCACTTCGCGGACAAAGCGCGGCGGGCCGGGCGTGATGCGGTAAACCAGTGCCATGCGGTCGGGTTGCGGGCCCGGAGAGGCGCTCGATTGGAACGTCACCTCGGGATAGCCCTTGGACTGAAAAAGCTGCAGAAGGTAATTGCGGTCGATGGCGACGTTCTCGTCGCTGAAGGGCTCGCCCGGCTGCGAGGCGAGCAGGTTGACGATGGTCTGCCGGTCGGAGCCGGAGACGCCCTCGACGTCGAGCGCGGAAACCAGGAACTGCGGGCCCTCCGCGATCTGCACGATGGCGGCCACGTTGCCCGTCTTGCCCTGGTAATCGTCGATCGGGGTGATCGGTGACTTTCGCATCGCGGAAGCCGTTGGCCCGGTAGAGCGCGAGAATGGCGTTCGAGTCGCGCCGGGCAAGGCCTTCGCTGTAACGGCCGTGGCGCAGGATGAGAAGGCCGGCGGCGTGGATGTAGGTGCGTTCGGTGATGTCGCGCTTCGTGAAGTAATGGTTGCCGCGGATCTCCACCTTCACCAGCTTGTGCAGCTGGCCGGTGTGGACAATGTATGTGATCCGGCGCACGCCGGGGCCCAGCTCCGAGGTGCGGAAATCCACCGTGGCTTCGAAGTAGCCCTTGTCCTGAAAGTAGTCGCGCAGATTGCGCGCGCCGGTCACCAGCACGTCCGGGTTGACCGTCTCCTCGTAATACACCGGCACGTACTTTTCGAGCTTGCCGCGCGAGATTTTCGCGCCCTCCGCCCGGAATTCGATTTTGGGGCCGGCATTGGCGGCAATCACCGGCCGCTCGCGGTCCTGCGCGGCCAGGTAATCGGTGCCGTTCAACTTGACCGAGGCGGTCAGGTGGCTGTTCTTTTCGTATAGCTTGCGAACGTTGTACAGGCCGTGCTGGATGTTGTCCTGGGTGGCCGGCTTCCATGGAAGAAACCAGAAGCCCTTATACTTCGCGGCCTGCGCAAGTTGTGGCGGGGGGAGGGTGGGATGCCGATAATCACCGGCAGCATGAGGCGGGCGCGCTCGCCGGAATGGATCAGGTAGGTAACCGAGATTTCCTGATGCTCGGCGTCGCGCACGATGTGCGGATCGACTGTGGCGTGGTGAAGGCCGTTGCGCAGGAGCAGGTCGCGGACGGCGGCGGTGGCGTTCTGCAAGTCGGCGTCATCGATGGGAGCGCCCAGGTCGAGGTGCGCCGCATTGGCCAGTTGGCCGCGGTTGGGCGGAGATTTGATTTTGCCATCGGCTTCCACGCCGCCTGCAAACCACTGCTCGGCGGTGCGGATCACCACGGTTACGCCGCTGGGCGCGGGTTCGGTGTCGATTTCGATATTGGAGTATTCGCCGGTCGCGTAGAGACGCTTGATGGTCTCCTCGATTTGCGCCAGCCGCAGCGGCGCGCCCGGCTGCAACGGCACCAGCCGGTCCAGGTCGGCGCGCAGCACCGGCTGCTGCGCGGGCTCGAAGCGAACCGCCGCAATGGGGCGCCCTTCATAGCTGGAAGGGGCCGCGATATCGGCCGCGCGGAGCGCGGATAAGCCCGCCGGTACAAACACTACCAACACCCAGACCCGCAGCGCTTTGCGCGGCGCCATATTGCGGGATCAAGTGCACGCGGCGGACCTCCGTGCGCTTTCGGACGGTGCGATTCACCGCCGCCGAATCCGCATGCAACGCGGAGCCGCGGAGTAAGCCGAGGCACCGCGGAGCAAATGCCTTGCAGTCCTTCGCGTAATCTCCGCGCCCTCCGCGGCTCCGCGTTGAATAATGAGCCGGCGGTGAACCCAAAGTCCTACGCCGCGGCCACCAGCTGCGAGTTCACCGTGATATTCGTCTTATACAGCTTCGAAACCGGACACCCGGTTTTGGCGGCCTGCACGGCCTTGTCGAACGCTTCCTGGCTGGCGCCGGGAACCCGCGCTTTCACGTCCAGGTGGCTGGCGGTGATGGCGAAGCCCTCGGGCTGTTTCTCCAGTGAAATTTCGCACCGCGTTTCGATGCTCTCCGGCGTCAGTCCCGCCTGCGTCAACTGCGCCGAAAGGGCCATGGAGAAGCAGCCCGCGTGCGCCGCGGCCAGCAGTTCCTCGGGATTGGTGCCTTGCGCATCCTCAAAACGCGTACGAAAGGAGTAGGGAGCGTTGGAGAGCATGCCGGTGCCGGTGGACATAGTGCCCGTACCGGATTTCAGATCGCCGCGCCATTGCGCGTTTGCCGTGCGTTTCATGGCATTTGGATGCGCCGGTGTGAAAAAAAGATGCGGCCCTTCCGTAGCGCCGGCTTCCAGCCGGCTATGCCGGCATCCATGCCGGCATCACCCCGCGCCGCTATGCTGGAGTGTACCGGGAAACGCGGCAAAATGGCGAAGCGCAGGGTGGAAGAAGACATCGAACGGCTCGGCAGCCTGGCCGCGGAAGGGCCGTCCGCGGCGGCCGTTGCGGGGGTGCGCCAGGCGCTGGCGGATCGCGTCGGGCTGGTGGTGGCCAAGGCCGCGAAAATCGCCTCCGATCTTCAGCTTCGCGAAACCGTCCCCGATCTGCTCGGCGCCTTTACCCGGTTGTTCGAAAAGCCGCTGGAGCGCGACCCGCAGTGCTGGGGCAAAAACGCCATCGCCCAGGCCCTGGTGGCTCTCGATTGCCGCGAATCCGCGCCCTATCTGCGCGGCGCGCGCTGGGTGCAGATGGAGCCGGTGTGGGGCGGCCGGGAAGACACCGCCGCCGCCCTTCGCGGCACCTGCCTGCTGGCGCTCGCCGCCGGAACCGACGCGCCCCGTGAGGAGGTGCTGCGTTGCCTTGTCGACGGCCTGGCCGACCCGGCGCAGACCGTCCGCCTGGAAGCCGCGCGGGCCGTCGCGGAAATGGGCGGCGGCGAGGCGCGGCTGCTGCTGCGCCTGAAGGCACGCCTGGGCGACCGGGAACCGGCCGTCACCGGCCAGGTTTTCGAGGCGCTGCTCCACCTGGAGGACGCGGCCGGCGTTCCGTTTATCGGCGGCTTTCTCGAAGCCCCGGCTGCGGAGGTGCAGGCGGAAGCCGCGCTGGCCTTGGGATCGTCCCGCCTGCCCGAAGCCGTGGACGCGCTCGAAAAGGCCTGGGACGCCACCCGCGACCCGGACCTGCGGGAAGCGCTGGCGCGCGCCCTCAGCGCCTCGCGCCAGCCGCGCGCCTTCGAATTTCTCCTCGCCCTGCTGCGCCACGCCCGCGCCGCCGAAGCCGCCGCCGCCCTGGACGCGCTGTCCATTCACCGCCAGTCGCCCGAAATCTGGCAGCGCGTCGCCGAGGCCGTCGAGGAAGCCGGCACGGCCGTGCAGGAGCGGTTTCGATCGATGTAACCGGCCGGCAGAGATCCGTTTCGCCCGGACGGCTGACACTTCGACGCGTCACAACCGTAGAGGCATCTTGGCCATTCTACGGTAAGGGCGCGTTTCAACAACTGCGCCTTTGATGCCTCATCTGAGCTTTTCGAACTTGGCGAAAGTTCTCTCCGTGCAGTTGTCAGCCCCAGGGTAGTCGCGAAGAAGGGCGAAGGCCGTCGCATCGAAGATCGTGATTTTCACAGAAAGGCCGACACCGGAACTCGTTTCGAGGTTCGGCGCTTCCGGGTAACGCTTTCTGATGAACTCCGCCATGTCACTATCGTCGACGGGACAGAAATCGAGGTAGCCGCCGTCAAACTGGTATTCCAACAAGAAGCCACGCTTCCGCCCGATCACGAGCCATCGATGATTTCCAGTGGTGAGCGTCTTGACCGGCCACAGTGGCTCGTTCTCGCCGACGATTGGCCTCAATTCAAGCGCGCCAGCCAGTTCGACGAATTCGCTGATATCGCCGATTGGATACCCATGCTCCCTCGTCTGGTTCGGCGACGCGGCGATCCGCTTCCATTTCCCTCTGAGTTGCGGATCGAGGCTCGTTTGGTCCCAGTACGATCCGAAGTCATCCACGGGAATACAGGACGTGAGCGGAAGCAGGAGAGAGATGAGCAATAGTCGTAGCCGCACCAAATCAGTTTATTGCCGACGGCGAAGAAAGATGCTGTTTACTTTCGGTACTAAGTACGTTCCTGACCGGCTCCTTTGGCCCGGCCAACGCTCTCTTTCGAAAACGCTTGGAACCGTTTTATCGAGCAACGATCACCACGACGGGTGGCCTAAAGTAGCGATATGTGACGCTACCGTAGAAGTGCCGCGATCGGCCTCACCGGTCGGGAACTTATAGGCGGGAGAGCGCACCGCATCACCGGGCCGTTTCCCACCCAAGCCTCCGCAATGCCCGAAACTGCTCTGCCGCAACGCCGCCGCTGGATTCCCCCCGCGGATTTCGTTACACTGGCCGGTTCATCGAGCCAACTATGCCGGAGCCTCATATCGTAGTGGTGGGCAGCGCCAACATTGACCTGACCACGTTTACCGACGCCTTCCCGCGTCCCGGGGAAACCATTTTCGGACGCGAATTCCATCTCGGTTTCGGCGGCAAGGGAGCCAACCAGGCGGTGGCGGCGCGGCTATGCGGCGCGCGCGTTTCCATGGTGGCGCGGGTGGGCGACGATCTGTTCGGCCCCGCCACCATTCAGAATCTCGCCGCCCGCGGCATCGATACCGCCCACGTGCGCATCACGCCGGGGGTGTCGAGCGGCGTGGCGCCGATTTTCGTGGACAGCTCCGGCCAGAATCGCATCCTGGTGGTGAAAGGCGCCAACGACCGGCTGGCGCCCGCCGATATCGATGCCGCCGCCGGCCTCCTTCGCCAGGCCGATTGCATCGTGCTCCAGCTGGAGGTGCCGGTCGAGACCGTCTACTATACCCTCCGCTTCGCGCGCCGGCACGGCATCCGCTCCATTCTGAATCCCGCGCCCGCGCAGCCGCTCGATCTGGCCGAGTTGGCCCACGCCGATTACGTGATCCCCAACGAGACCGAGGCCGAGGCGCTGGCCGGCATGCCGGTGCGCAGCCTGGAGGAGGCTCGGGCCTGCGCCCGCAGCCTGCGGCAACGCGGCCTGCGCGGGGTGATTGTCACGCTGGGCGCGAACGGGGCGCTGTGGGGGGAAGAGCACGTCGCTCCCTACGCCGTCGAACCGCTCGATACCACCGGCGCGGGCGACGCCTTTATCGGCGCGTTTGCCACCTTTCTGGCCGATGGCGCCGGCGAAGCCGAGGCCGTCTCCAAGGCCAACGTGTACGCCGCGCTTTCCACCCTCGCGGTGGGCACGCAGAAGTCGTTCGTCACGCGCGAGCGCTTCGAGACCGCCTGGGTCGGCTGAGATATGCTCGGCTGAGATATGCCGGCTGAGATATACTGCACGCATGAACGCCCCGGCTCCCGGCCAGATCGGCTGGATTGACCTCACCGTTCCCGCCGCCGAAGCCGTGCGCGCCTTCTACGAACACGTCGCGGGCTGGACGTCTACCCCGGTGGGCATGGGCGATCACAACGATTACTGCATGCACCCGGCCGGCGGCGCCGCGCCCGTGGCCGGCATTTGCCACGCCGTGGGCGACAACGCCGCGCTCCCGCCGCTGTGGCTGATCTACATCACCGTCGCGGACCTGGACGAAAGCATGCGGCGCTGCGCGGCAGAAGGCGGCAAAGTGCGGCTGCCCGCGCGCCGCACGCCGGCGGGCCGGTACTGCGTGATCGAGGACCCGGCCGGCGCCGTGGCGGCCCTGTTCGAGCCCGCCGACGGCGTGCCGCAACCGTAGCGCAAGCCTATGGCTTGCCGGCTTCCAGGCCGGCATCTCCGCGCTGTTCACCGTGCCGACGCGCGCTTCTCCGGCGCGCCCCCCGTGCAGGCGCCGGAGTAGACGTCCATATCGGGATAGGGCGTGGTGTAGCCGTCCGTCAGGGTCTTCATGAAAGCAACCAGCTGGTCCTCTTCGCGATCCGTAAGTCCAAGGTTGCCGAGTTTGTGGCTCTGGTTTTCGGGCACCTCGGCGCGCGGCCAGCAGGTGACCTTTTCCACGGTGCCCGCGGGGCACTGGCCCGGTTCCACATCTTTGCGGTAAACGTCCCGGGTGTTGTAGAAGTGCACCAGTTCCTTGAGGCTTTTGATGTAGCCGTTATGGAAATAAGCCTTGACGAAACCGGCGCACGGGCGCATGTCGGCGTTGCGCACCGTTGCGGTCTGAAATTCGCCCACGTGTTTGTCGGCGGCGGCCGTCCAGTTGCTGTCCGGATTGATTTTGCCGTCCTTGCTCTCCAGGAACGCGGACAGGCCCAGGTCGCGGAACGCCGGGCCCGCCGGGTTGGCTACCCGGCCGTAGCGGTCCGGTCTGTCCTCGTAGTAAACGGGGTTCAAGGGATTCCTGGGAACACCGAGGTTCTCGGACGACCAATCCGTGAACAGCGGCAGCGCCACCGGCATATTCCGCAGCGGGACTGCGCCGGCGTTGCCCGTGGTGCCGTCCACGTGGCACAGGTTGCAGCGTGCTTTGCCGTTGAAAAGCCCCCAGCCGGCGAACTCGTCGGCGCTCAGGACGGTGCGGTCGGGGTGGGCCACGGCGTAATCGAACTTGGAGCTGAAGGCGCTTTCGTGCCGCGAATATTCTTCGGCGCCGATGGCGCGGGCGAAATTGCCATAGGTATTGTCTGCCTGCTCCCGGTCGGCCGGTGCCAGCGGCACGGGTTGGCGGCTGGGCTCCGCCACATTGCTGCTGGGGGATCCGGAGCCGGGGCTGTCGCAGACGGCTTCGATGTTGGCGGGCCAGCGGATATGGAAAGCGGCCGTTCCCCACACGGTTTCGAACAGAGGCCGGTAGGCGGCCTGCGAAAGACGGTAGACCACGCAGGCGCTATCGGCGAAACCGAGCTCGTCGGGATCTACCGGGGGGAATTCGGCCTGCGTGACCGAGGGGTTCTGCGTCCGCGCGCCGGTGGCGCGAAGATCCCAGTAGTTGCCGCCGAAAAACTGGTCCATGTTGGGGTCATAGTGGAGGGCGGGTGAATAGGGCGCGTAGGTATAGGGCTGCGGCCGGCGGGAGTCGATGCGGTAGAGAACCGAGCCGGGGTAGTTCGCAATGGTGGCGTTGACGGATGAGATCGGCCCGGTGAAGCCCGTATAGGGCATGTGGCAGGAAGTGCACGCGAGATTGCGGTTGACCGACAGGTTGCGGTCGTAGAGTTCGAGCTTGCCCAGCGCCTGGATCTGTAGGAGGAGAGTGTTGCGGTCGATCGCCAAGCCGTGCCATTGCTGCATCGCGCGCTGCTCCACGCGGTCCACTTCCGCTTCCACGCGGCGCAGTTCGGACGGCAGGTCCGGCGGCAGCAGGCCGGCGGGATAAGGCGAATAGACGGGCTGGAACGTGCCGGCCGTCGGCGGCGGGTCCGAGGCCCGCAAAGACCAGGCGGCGAAGATGCCCACCGCCACAACGGCGCTTGAGACCAGTATGGCTGCGCGATTCATCGAGAGACCTCCCGAAGGGCTGATTCTGCCGCGATTTTAAGCCCGCGCAGCCGCGCAACAGGGTACGTGGAAAAACCAGGCAGGAAGAACCGCGCCAGGCGGCGGGCGGAGAAATATTTTTGCGCACACCGGCGGGTTCGGGCTGGTGTGGATGGGGACGGTCGGGCCCGCCCGTGGTCTGGCCGTAGCCGTGCATGATCGATTACGGACGGCAACCATGCGAACCGTGATTCGAGCGGTAGTGCTTCTCCTTCTGTTCGCCGCGGCAGCTTTGTGACGGCGCCCGGCGTCCCGCATCCCATCCGCTCCCCGAAAAACGCTAACCTGAGAGTTTTCGAGACGCGGCCGGAAGCCGCCTCACACAAGGGAGAACCATATTGGGCCGCAAGGCATTGATCACGGGCATTACGGGACAGGACGGTTCGTACCTGGCGGAGCTGCTGCTGGCCAAGGGGTACGAGGTGCACGGGCTGGTGCGCCGCGTGGCGCTCGAAGATCCGGCGCATCGGCTGCGGCGCATCGCCCACCTGCGCGACCGCCTGGAGCTGCACGCGGGGTCGCTCGAAAGCGACCCCAGCATATTTCACATCGTCCGCCGGGTGCAGCCGGAGGAGTGCTACCACCTGGCCGCCCAGAGCTTCGTTACGTACTCGTTTGACGATGAGTTCTCCACGCTGAACACCAACATCAACGGCACCCATTATGTGCTGGCGGCGCTGCGCGACGCGGCCCCGCGCTGCCGCTTCTACTTCGCCGGATCGAGCGAGATGTTCGGCAAGGTGGAGCAGATCCCGCAGACCGAGGAAACGCGTTTTCACCCGCGCTCGCCTTACGGCATCAGCAAAGTGGCGGGATTCGACCTCACCCGCAACTACCGTGAGGCCTACGGCATGCACGCCTCCACCGGCATCCTGTTCAACCACGAATCGCCGCGCCGGGGGTACGAATTCGTGACCCGCAAAATCACCGCCGGCCTGGCCGCCATCGTGGCCGGCAGGCAGCGCGAGCTGCGCCTCGGCAACCTGGAGGCGCGGCGGGACTGGGGGTACGCGCCGGATTACGTGGAAGCCATGTGGACCATGCTGCAGCAGCCGGAGCCGGACGATTACGTGGTGGCCAGCGGCGAGACGCACTCGGTGCGCGAGTTTGTGGAGATGGCGTTCCGCATGGCCGGTTTGGATTACCGCGAGTACGTCGTCCTCGATCCGCAGCTGCACCGCCCCGCCGAGGTCGATCTGCTGGTGGGCAACGCCGCCAAGGCGCGCGCCCGCCTGGGATGGTGCAACCGCACGCCCTTTCAGGCGTTGGTGCGCCTGATGGTGAACGCGGATCTGGAGCTGGCCGGTCAACCCGCCGTGGAATGATCGCCGCCTCCCGCAGGCGGGCACGCCCGTCCCTTCCCCCCCAGCCACTGTGCTCCTCTTCTCAACTCTAGCGGGTTCCGCCACCCGTTGGCCGCCGCTTTGGCGAAACCGAAACCGCGTCCGGCACGATCTATACTGGTGTAAGGGGCCGGGGATGTCCCGGTTCGGACAAATGGGCCGGCCCGCACAACCTGATAATCCACCCCGTATAAGGAGTTTCCAAACTGTGACCCCCACACCGACTTATCACCAGCCGGAGCAACGCTCCAGCCTGATGCCTGCTCTGGTGGCCGGCGCCATCATCGCGCTCGTCGCCGCCAATATTTACCTCTACGTTCAGATTGACCACGTGCGCACCGACGTTGCCCAGGTGCAGGAAAAGCTTTCCACCGAACTCACCAATCTGCGCGACAGCGCCAACGTCATGAGCGAGGCGCAGAAGCGCCACCTGGACACCTTGCGCGAAGAGCTGGACGCCGCCCGCGCCCAGGCGCGCCAAGCCGCCAGCCAGGGCAAGACTGAGGCCCAGGCATACGCCGATCAGAAGGTCCGCAAGCTCGAAGCCGAGCAGGCGAAGGTGCAGCAGCAGGTCAGCTCCGAAATTTCCGACGTCAAAACCAGCGTGCAGGCCACCGACGCCAAGGTGGCCGGGGTTTCGACCGATGTCGGCAGCGTGAAGACCCAGGTTACGCAGACCCAGTCCCAGCTGGATAAGACCATCGCCGATTTGAAATCCGTGCGCGGCGACATGGGCGTGCAGAGCGGCCTCATCGCCACCAACGGCACGGAGCTGGCCGCCCTCAAACTGAAGGGCGAGCGCAACTACATCGACATCAAGCTCGATAAGACCAAGAAGCCCCAGCGCTTCGGCGACGTCTCCCTGCAGCTCAAGAAGATCGATGTCAAAAAAGGCCAATACAGCGTCACCGTGATCGCGGACGACAAGACCAGCGAAAAAGACAACAAGACCATCAACGAGCCGGTGCAGTTTTACGTTACGCGCGGCGGCCACACGCCCTATGAGCTGGTGATCAATAAGGTCACCAAGAAGGAAATCGTCGGCTATTTGGCCACGCCCAAGGACTCTGCCACCCGGTAACCGCCTCAAGCGGTGATGGGCTGCGCGCGGCCGCAGCTCATCATCGCGTCCACTTTGCGGCGGATAGTTTCCGCCGCTTCCGGTACGTGCAGCACGTCGCATTCCGAGCCCAGGATGAACGGGTGTCCGGTCTGCGCCATATGCCCGGCCAATTCCTCCGTCATCTGCCGGACGCGTTCCATGGGCATGGCCGTATCCGAGTAAAAGAGCTTGGTGGGAAGGTTGCCGAAGAGCACCACGTCGGCGGGCACCGACGCCGCATCCTCCCATAACCGGCGCGAACTCCCCAGGCTGAGCACCACCGGATGGAGCCTCGTGGCGAACTGTCCGACCATGGCGCCGGTCAGCTCGCCACAGTTGTGAAAAATCAGGTCGGTGCCGCCCTCCTCGAGCCTCGCTTTCACCCGCAGGTTCGGCTGCATCACGAAGCGCTCGAAAACCTCCGGCGCCACCGCCATCTGCCGGGGCGAAATGTAGACGCGGTTGGCCGCCGGTTCGCAGACGATGACGGCGCGGGCTCCGGCGCGAATTTGCGCGCCCAGCGAGCGGCGGATGGCCATTTCGGCCAGCTCCAGGCAGCGCTCCGCCATCCGCACCTGCGCATCCTCCTCCGCCGTCACTCCTCTCGCCGCCATGGCCAGCGGGGTAATGGGGTCGGCCATCAATTTCGTCATCAGGGAAAACGGCCCGATCGACATCCCCACCGACACCAGGCCGGGCTCCTCGCCCACCCACCGAATGGCATCGAAGTGCGCCTGCTGCCGCGGCAGGAACGGATGGTTCGCGGCGGCTCCGGCGCGAGCCATGTCCCCGGCCTCGATCTCCCGGTCGAAATGGAATGCCTCCGCTTCGCCTTCGGCGATGCCGAGGCTGCACAAAAGATCGGCCTTTTCCAGGGACAGATTCATCAGCGGCGCTGCCAGCGGCGTCTGGTACCGTCGCGCCGCCCTGGCGATGACCTCACCCAACCGCCGCCCGTCCAGCACAATGGCAGCCGCATCCGCCTGCTCATGCAGCACCAGGTCCGTGCCGATGGGCATGCGCAGCCCCGTCTTCGCCAAATCCAGATAAAAGCCGCGTTCCATGGGTCGCTCCCGAACGCGGATTTTAGCATCGGGCGGCGGTTGGCCGATTCGCCCGTCAGCCCGCCGCGTCCGTCTTCGCCACCAGCTCGTCCACGTGAATATCGTAAATCGCGGATTTGCCTTCGCGGTCGCTCTGGAAAAAGATGCGCTGGCTGTCGGGCGAAAAGCGCGGCGCGGTGTCGGCCGGTTGGCTGCTCTTGTGCTCGCATAGCGTCAGCTCGCGCCGCGTCACCCGCAGCAGCAGCAGAATGTCCGGCGAGCCGCGGTTGCGGCTGGCACCCACGAACACCGAGTTGTCGCGGTTGAAGCCGAAATGCGCGAACTGGCTGGTTTTGGCGATCAGCTTGTCGGTGTTCGTGTCCGGCGTGTGCTCGCGGATGTTGTTCAACTGCGCCGGGTCCTCCGGAAAATTCAGATAGAAGAGGGAGCGGCCGTCCCCCGACCAGTTGGCCGGCCCCACGCGTCCCGCCGCCAGCTTCAGCTGGCGCTTCTGGCGGCCATCGGCGTCCACCAGCCACAGCGCCCGGTCTTCCTGCCGGAACAGGATTTGCGCGCGCGCGGGGCGGGCAATCGGGTGGCTCATCACGAACGCGGCTTCCGTCACCGTTGCCGCCGGTCCGCGCAAAAGCGGGAGCAGCAGCAGGCGCGAGCCCTCGCCCTTTCGCTCGGCGAAAACCGCGTGCGTGCCGTCCGGCCCGATGCTCATGCCCGGTGCGCGCTCCCATCCCTCCGCCACTTCATACAGCTTGCGCTCGCGCAAGGAAGAGAACGGGCAAAGCCAGAGCGAGCGCCCGGCGAACCAGGCAAAAGACCGGTTGTCCGGGGTGAAGGTGAGGGAGGCTCCATCCAGCTCTTCGGTGTCGGTCAACTGCCGCCATTCGGCCGTTTTCATCTCCATGCGGAAGGCCTGCAGCGGGCCGGCGCGCCCGGATGCGAACAGCAGCGCGGCGCTGTTGCGCGCGATGGCGCGATTGTAATAGGCCGGCAGCGTGCTCTCGTACGCCGGATCGGTGAGGCGGAACACGTCCAGGTCGGTGGCGGGGTCGGGGTAGCGCCGTGAAACCGCTGCCAATTCCTTGCCTTTGCCAGATTGCGCGGCCAGGCGCCCGGCCATGCCCCCCAACAGCGCCATATTGAGCGATCGCCGCGAAATACGAGCCCCAGGCCCCATATGGATATCATAGGAGCAAATGCCGGAGGAGTGTTTGTTTTGCCGGATCGCGGCCGGCCGCGCGGCGGCGGATATTTTCTTCGAAGACGAGCTGTCGCTGGCGTTTCTCGATCACCGGCCGCTATTCCCAGGCCACTCGCTGCTCATCCCGCGCCTGCACTGCGAGACCCTGGCCGATTTGCCGCCCGCGCAGGTCGGACCGTTTTTCCGCAATGCGCAGCGGCTCTCGAGCGCTGTGGAAGAGACGCTCGCGGCGGACGGCTCCTTCCTGGCCGTCAACAATCGCATCAGCCAGAGCGTGCCGCACCTGCATGTGCACGTGGTGCCGCGCCGCAAGAAAGACGGACTGCGCGGCTTCTTCTGGCCCCGCGGCAAATACAAAGATGCCGCCGAATCCGAAGCCGTGCGCGCGGCGCTCGCTGCCGCCATGGCGCGGTAGTTGTCGGGGGTCGCCGCGCGGCCGGCGCTACCGTGGCATCGGCCGCTATGGAGTCCCCGCCGCCGGTGCTGCCGCCGCGGCGCTCTTCGGCTTCCGCCACCATTTGGCAATTCTGCCTCCCAAGCCCATCAGACCGGCGCCAATCAGCAGGGCGATCGCTTCCCCTATGTGTTCCCCTGCTCCTTCCAGCACCTTCTCCCAAAAGCCGCCGGCATTCACCTCCGGCAGAGGGATGCCGCGCACATGGATGGTCTCCGTCTTCTGAAACAGCGGGACCAGCGTGTCGCTGTCTTCCACCTTGGCCAGCGCCCAGATGTGCAGCAGCAGCGCGGCGGCGCCGTTCTTTTTGGGCGTCACGTTCCACATCCAGGTGGAAGCCGCCAGGTTGGTCACCGCCTGCTGTTCGTCGGGCGGCAGCATGGGCACGATCTCGAAGGCGTCGGGAGGGTCGCCGTCCAGGTGGACCCGCATGCGCCGCCCCACCTTGACGGAATCGATTTTGTAACGCTTCGGATCGATGCCCGCCAGCAGGTCCGGGCTGGCGCCGGCATCCATCCGCACCATAACCACCTCGGCGTGGCGGAGTTGCATGGTGCGCTCCGGCTCGAAGAGGATCCGGCCCTCGTACAGTTTCGGCGGGGCGGGGGCAGCCGGCTTGCCTTTGGGAGCCGCTTCGTTCCGGCCGGCGGGCTTCGCGGGCGAAGCGCTATTCCGCGGGCCGAGCTCTTTCAGTACCCGGGCCAAATCGTCCGCGGCGCGCTTCAGGTCGGGGACCAGAACGGCATCTCCCGGGGACGCAGGCGTCTTGCCGTCGAACAGGTCAGTGAGGTGATTGGTGGCGGCGTTCGGCAGGAAAACGGCGGCCACCACCAATACGCCGACGGTGCTGGTGACGGTCCCGACGAGGTCCCTCAGGCCCATGGCGAGTCCCCCCTCAGGGTGACTCTATCACACGCCCGGTGGGCGGGAGCCATCGGTCAAAAGACCGAACCGGCCCGCTTCAGCCCAGCGTTTCCTTCAGAATCTTCTGCTTCTGCCGATCCCGGAACTGGCGCAGCCTGTCGCGCAGTTCCGGCCGGCTGCCGCCCAGAATCGCCACCGCCAGCAGCGCCGCGTTGCGCGCCCGGCCGTGCCGATGGCCAGCGTGCCCACCGGAATGCCGGCCGGCATCTGCACCGTGGAGAGCAGCGAATCCATGCCCTTCAGCGCGGCGCTCTCCATGGGCACGCCCAGCACCGGCAGCACGGTGTGCGCCGCGCACACACCCGCCAGGTGCGCCGCGCCGCCCGCCGCCGCGATGATCACTTCCATGCCGCGCGCTTCCGCCGCCGCCACGTACTCCGCCGTTTCCGCCGGCGTGCGATGCGCCGAAAGCACGCGGCACTCGTGCGGCACGCCGAATTCCGTCAGCGTTTCGTCGGCCTGGCGCATGGTTTCCCAGTCGGACTTGCTGCCCATGATGACAGCCACCAGCGGTGCGTTTTGCTCTGCCATCGTTATTGCCCCTGCGCCAGCGTGAAGCCGGCCTTGCCGTCGAAGTTGCGCAGCGTTTGCGTCATGGCGATCTCGATGCCCGCCTCGGCGATGCGCCGCAGCAGTGCCGATGAGCTGGCCCATGGCGTCCGCCCGTCGCGCAGGAAGCGGCAGCGGAAGCTATCGGTGCAGAAGGTCTCGGCGGCAGCCAGCCGTCGGGCCAGACCTTCACGCCGCGGTTGTCGATCATCTGCAGCTTCAAGCCGTCGCCCGCCAGTTTGCCCATGGTCGCCGCCAGTTCGTCGGGGTTGCGCGAGGGCCAGTCGACGAACACATCGACGCCCGCCAGTTCCATCTCCGTGGCGGCCGCGCTGCCGTCCGCGGTCGCGGCAGCGGCCGGCGCGCTGTCCGCGCGCGCGTAGCTCACCGGCTTCAGCGTGTTCGGCTTCTGCCCCAGCCGCGCGACCACCGCGCCGGCGAATTCCTTGGTGCCCGACCTTCTGCTTGCTCACGCCTTCGCTGAAAATGTCGTAGGTGTGGATGCCGTCTTCGATGGTGCGCAGCCAGGCGTTGTGCACGCGCTCGGCCACTTCCGGCTGGTCGATGTGCACCAGCATCAGCACCGCGCCCAGCAGCAGGCCCGACGGATTCGCCAGGTTCTGCCCCGCGCGCCGCGGCGCCGAGCCGTGGATCGCTTCGAACATGGCGCACTGGTCGCCGATGTTGGCCGACCCCGCCAGGCCCACCGAACCGGCGATCTGCGCCGCCACGTCGGAGAGGATGTCGCCGTAGAGGTTCGGCATCACGATCACGTCGAACGCTTCCGGCGTGTCGGCCATCTTGGCCGCGCCGATGTCCACGATCCAGGCTTCTTTCTCGATGTCCGGATACTCCGCGCGCGATCTCGTCGAAGACCTTGTGGAACAGGCCGTCGGTCATCTTCATGATGTTGTCTTTGGTGAAGCAGGTGACCTTCTTGCGGTTGTGCCGGCGCGCGTATTCGAAGGCGTAGCGGACGATCTTCTCGCTGCCCGGCCGCGAGATCAGCTTGAGGCACGAGGTCACTTCCGGCGTCAGCTGGTACTCGATGCCGGCGTACAGATCCTCTTCGTTTTCGCGCACGATCACCACGTCCATGCCGGGATGCTTGGTCTCGACGAACGGGTGGTAGGACAACGCACGGCCGCACGTTGGCATACAGGCCCAGCGTCTTGCGCGTGGTCACGTTGAGGCTCTTGAAGCCGCCGCCCTGCGGCGTGGTGATGGGCGCCTTCAGGAAGACTTTGGTGCGCCGCAGGGATTCCCAGGCGCTGGGCTCGATGCCGGCGGTATTGCCGCGCAGATAAACCTTCTCGCCGATCTCGATGGTCTCGATGTCGAGAGCCGCGCCGGCCGCTTCCAGAATATGGAGGGTGGCGCCCATGATCTCCGGGCCGATGCCGTCGCCATGGGCGACCGTGATGGGGGTTTTTGCAGACATGCTCAATCACATTTTAGTGCAATTATCCGGCGTTGCCCCTCTTACCGCATCGCCGCTGCCGAGACACCGCTGAGGCGCTCGATGATGGCGTTCAGCGTCGCGCTGGGCCGCATGGCCGCGGCGCACATGGCATCATCGGGGCAATAGTAGCCGCCGATGTTCACCGGCTTGCCCTGCGCCGCCAGCAGTTCCTGGATAATCTTAGCTTCGTTCTCCGCAAGCGCGGCGGCTGCCGGGGCGAAGCGCTGCTTCATTTCCGCATCCTCGTCTTGCGCGGCGAGCGCCTTTGCCCACGCCATCGCCAGATAGTACGTCGCGCCGCGGTTGTCGATCTCGTTCACCTTACGCGAGGGAGCGCGCTCGTCTTCGAGGTATTGGCCGATGGCCTGGTCCAGCGTCTTCGCCAGCAGCGCCGCCCGCGGATTGCCGGTCTTGGTTGCGATCAGTTCGAGCGAGGGCACCAGCGCGCAGTACTCGCCGAGCGAGTCCCAGCGCAGATGCCCTTCCGCCAGGAACTGCTGCGCGTGCTTGGGGGCCGAACCGCCCGCGCCGGTCTCGAACAATTGGCCGCCCCGCAGCAGCGGCACGATGGAGAGCATGCGGGCGCTCGTCCCCAGCTCGAGAATCGGGAACAGGTCGGTGAGATAATCCCGCAGCACGTTGCCCGTGACCGCGATGGTGTCCTCGCCGCGGCGCACGCGCTTGAGCGCGAACTCGATCGCGTCTACCGGCTTCATGATCCGGATATCCAGCCCCGCCACATCGTGTTCGGGCAGATAGGCGTTCACCTTCCGGATGATCTCCGCATCGTGGGCGCGGTCCGGGTCCAGCCAGAACACCGCCGGCGCGCCGGTCGCCCGCGCGCGCGTCACGCCCAGCCTGACCCAGTCCCGGATGGCTTCGTCCTTCGCCTGGCAGGCGCGGAAGATATCGCCGCGCTCCACGCTCTGTTCCAGCAGCGTCCTGCCGCTCGCGTCCACGATGCGAATGGTGCCGTCCGCGGGCGCGATAAAGGTCTTGTCGTGCGACCCGTACTCTTCGGCCTTCTTGGCCATGAGCCCGACGTTCGAGACGCTGCCCATGGTGGCGGGGTCGAACTGCCCGTGCTTCCGGCAGTCCTCGATCACCACCTGGTAGATGGTGGCGTAGCAGCGGTCCGGGATCATGGCGACGGTGTCCTCGAGCGCGTTGTCCCGGTTCCACATCCTGCCGCCATCGCGGATGACCACCGGCATGGAAGCATCGACGATCACATCGTTGGGGACGTGGAGGTTGGTCTTGCCGGCGCGCGCATCGACCATCGCCAGGCCGGGGCCCTTGTCATAACAGGCGCGGATATCGGCCTCAATTTGGGCCTTCTTCGCGGCGGGAAGGTGGTCGAGTTTCCCTAGGATGTCGGCCAGCCCGTTGTTGACGTTGGCGCCGGTCTCCGCGATCGCGCCTGCGTGCTTCTCCAGGGCATCGGCGAAAAATACGGACACGCAGTGCCCGAACATGATCGGGTCGGAAACCTTCATCATCGTGCACTTCAGGTGCAGCGACAACAGCGCGTGGTCCGCTTTGGCGGCGGCCATCTGTTCCGCATAGAATCTCCGCAGCGCCGCCACGTTCATCACCGCGCAATCGATGACTTCGCCCTCCAGCAGCGGGAGTTTCGGCTTCAGGACCTTGACCGCGCCGGCGGCGTCCACGAATTCGATGCGCACGCCGGTCGCGGCGCCAACCGTCGTCGATTTCTCGCTGCCATAGAAATCCTTGTCGTTCATGTGGGCGACCCGCGTCACCGAACCGGATTCCGGCCAGGGTTTCATCATCTTGTGCGGATGCTTCCGGGCGAAGGCTTTCACGGACGCCGCCGCCCGGCGGTCCGAATTGCCCTCGCGCAAAACGGGATTCACAGCCGAGCCCAGGACAACGGCAAACCGCGCCTGCAGCGCACGCGCCTCCTCGGTGGACGGATCCTCGGGATACTCGGGTGTGTCATAGCCCTTTTCCCGGAGTTCCGCGATCGCCGCCCGCAGCTGCGGAATCGAGGCGCTGATGTTGGGCAGCTTGACGATGTTGGCGTCCGGCGTCTGCGCGAGCGCCCCCAGGCGGGTCAGTTCGTCGGGAATCTTCTGGTCGTCGCGAAGACGCTCGGGAAAATTGGCGACGATCCGGCCGGCGAGCGAGATGTCGGCCGTTTCCACCTCCACCCCCGTGCCTTTCGCATACGCCCGGACGATCGGGAGTAGTGCGTGGGAGGCGAGCGCGGGCGCCTCGTCGGTTTTAGTCCACGTGATCTTGGATGACATGTATTCCTCAGAACAAAAATTTAGGATATTGGAATCCTCTACACCGGCGCAAGTCCCAATTGGGGCAAACAACGCTATCCGGTCCCCCCTGGGCATACACCTAGGATATCCATGCGTGCCAGCTTGGTGGAAACACCCGCTTTCGACTCAGCCGCCATCCCGCCCGCTGTACAATGAAGGGTTAATGCTCAAAGCGGCAGTCGGGGCCCCCGCGGGCCAGGCCGGAGGACTACGCGGATTCGCCGGTTATGCCTGGGGCATCCTGGGTTACAACGTGGCGGTCGTGCTGTGGGGGGCGTACGTGCGGGCCACGGGGTCGGGCGCGGGCTGCGGCAATCACTGGCCGCTGTGCAACGGCGAAATCGCGCCGCATTCCCCGAGCACCGCGATGCTCATCGAATTTTCGCATCGCGCCTCGAGCGGCCTGGACGGGCCGCTGGTGCTGCTGCTCCTGCTTTGGGCCTTTCGCGCGTTTCCCAAAGGGCATCCGGTGCGGCTGGGCGCGGCGCTTTCGGGCATCTTTCTGGTAACCGAAGCGCTGTTGGGCGCGGCGCTGGTGAAGCTCGGGCACGTGGCGAACAACGCCTCGCCCATGCGCGCGTACTCGGATTCGGCCCACCTCGTCAATACCCTCACTCTGCTGGCCTGCCTCGCGCTGACGGCGTGGTGGGGCTCCGGGCGGCCGGCGGTGCGGGTGCGCGGGCGCGATGGCTGGCTGGCGGGAATCAGCCTGGCGGTGGTGGTGGTGCTGGGGATCAGCGGCGCCATCACGGCTCTGGGCGATACCCTGTTCCCGGTCCACAGCCTGGCCGACGGATTCGCGCAGGATCTGGACCCGGCCGCCAGCATTTTTCTGCGCCTGCGCATTTTCCACCCCATGATCGCCGCCGGCGCGGCGGCGTGGCTGGCATTTTATGCGGCCGGCGCGGGGTTCACGCGGCCCGCGGTGCGGCCGTTCGCCTGGGCGGTGGGCGGGTTGCTGGTGGCGCAGCTTGGGGCCGGCCTGGTGAACCTGGCGCTGCTGGCGCCGGTGTGGATGCAGATCCTGCACCTGCTGCTGGCGGACCTGCTGTGGATCGCGCTGGTGCTGCTGTGCGCGACGAATCTGAGTGGGGCAGGCGCTTCCGCCTGCCAACCGAAAGCCGCATGATCGTCGAATCGAGCACCGTCCGCTTCGATTCCCTGGCGCTCGATAGCGGCGCCACGCTGGCGCCGGTGGAAGTGGCGTACGAAACCTATGGGCGAGCTGAACGCGGCGAAATCGAACGCCATCCTGGTGCTGCACGCCTTTTCGGGCGACGCGCACGCGGCCGGCATCAGCCACGAGACCGGCAAGCCCGGCTGGTGGGACAACATGATCGGCCCCGGCAAGGGCTTCGACACCGACAAATATTTCGTCATCTGCTCCAACGTGCTGGGCGGCTGCCGGGGCACCACCGGGCCGGCGTCCATCAATCCGGCCACCGGCTGCCCCTACGCCATGTCGTTTCCGGTGATCACCATCGGCGACATGGTGCGGCTGCAGAAGATGCTGATCGACTGGTTCGGCATTCCGCGCCTGCTGGCGGTCACGGGCGGGTCGATGGGCGGCATGCAGGCGCTGGAATGGGCGGTGGCGTATCCGGAGCGGTGCTGTCCGCCATTCCGATCGCCACCACCGCGCGGCACAGCGCGCAGCAGATCGCCTTCAACGAAGTGGGGCGGCAGGCCATCATGGCCGATCCCGACTGGAACGAAGGCAATTATTACGGCAGGCAGCCGCCCGCGCGCGGCCTGGCGGTGGCGCGCATGGTGGGCCACATCACTTACATGAGCGACGAATCCATGCGCGAGAAGTTCGGCCGCCGCCTGCGCGAGAAGGAGAACTTCGGCTTCGACTTCGGCGTGGATTTCGAAGTGGAGAGCTACCTGCGCTATCGCGGCAGCCAGTTCGTCAACCGCTTCGACGCCAATTCGTACCTGTACATCACCAAGGCCGATGGATTATTTCGACCTGACCAACGGCACACGGCTCCATTGGCCGCCGCGTTCGAACCGGCGGAGGCGCGCTTCCTGGTGATCAGCTTCAGCTCGGACTGGCTGTATCCGAGCTACCAGTCGCAGGAGATGGTGCGCGCGCTGCGCGCGCGCAACTGCGACGTGGCCTACTTGCGAGCTGCAGTCGAACTACGGGCACGATGCGTTCCTGGTGGACGTGGCGGAGCAGAGCGCGACTGGTGCGCGGCTTCCTGGCCAGCACCTTCGAGAAATCGGCATGAGCGCGCAGGCCAAGGGGCACCCGGCCCGCAAACCGGCTTTCGTCCGCGAGCTGCTGGGGCGCAGCGATTACGCCATCATCGGCGAGATCGTGGAGCCGGGCAGCGCGCGTGCTCGACCTGGGCTGCGGCGAAGGCGAGCTGCTGGCATGGCTGGCGGAGAACAAGGACGTGGACGGCGCGCGGCGTGGAGATCGCCGGCGCCAAGGTGCGCAGCGCCATCGCGCGCGGCGTCTCGGTTTACCAGGGCGATATCGACGAGGCGCTGGCGGATTATCCCGACCAGGCCTTCGATTACGTGATTCTCAGCCAGACCCTGCAGGAGACGCGGCAGCCGCTGAAGGTGTTGCGCGAGATGCTGCGCGTGGGGCGGCGGGCCATCGTTGCGTTTCCGAATTTCGGCCACTGGACGGTGCGGCTGTCCATGCTGATGACCGGGCGCGCGCCGAAGACCAAGCTGTTTCCGTACGACTGGTACGAATCGCCGAACATCCATTTCCTGACGCGTGCACGATTTCGAGGAGCTGGCGGCGCAGGAAGGGCTGATCGTGGAGCGGCGCTATTTTCTGTCCGGCCACCGCAAGGTGACGCTGCTGCCGAATCTGCTGGCGGAGGTGGCGGTGTTTTTGGTGCGGCGCGCCAACCCCTGAACCGCCGGTTGAGACAGCGTGTCTCAGCGGTTGTTTGTGTTTTCAACAACTTACAAGGCCGGTTGAGACACTGATGTCTCAAGTGGGCAGGTGGCAGCCCGCCTGAAGCGCGCGTCGGCAACCGGCTCGCAGAATACCGTCCTGCCCCACTGCGGCGGCCGTGTCAATCCACACGGCGGCGTCGGGCTCTGCCGCCCTGCCGCGGCCCGCAAACTGCACTGGGGGAGAGCGGATTCGGCGATCGAATCGAAAGAGGAATTATGAAGACCGCATTCGCCTTTCTGCTCTCTTTTGCGGCTACGCTATTTGCCGCGGATAAACCGGCCAACGATCCGGCAGCCAACCCCCCCGCGCAGTCCGACGAGGTGCGGAAATTGAAGAGCATAACCTGGGACCTGAATTCGCACCAGCTGGTCTGGGTGGTGCAGAAAGGGTCGATGGTCAACGGCAAATTCGTGATGGGATCGGAGCAGCAGTACTCCATCAAGCCTGACGCCGCCGCCATGGCGGTAGCCGGCGAGCAGCGCGGGTTTGACAGCGATGAAGCCACCTCGCTGCAGCACCTGCTGGACGTGCTCAGCGTGTACTGCGCGGAAAGCGTGGTGTGGTGGGAAGAAGGGCAGGGGACGCCGGCGCCCGGCGCCGCGCCGGACAAGCCCAAGACCAACAACGACGCCACCCCCGGCGCCGACAAGCCGGTGAAGGTGGACCAACCCGGGCAGGAGAAGAAGCCGGTGTATAAGGTGCCCGAGTCGAATTACATTGCGGCGGCGGGACGGGAATAGGGACCAGGGATTGGGGGTCAGGGGTCAGCGAGCACCGGGGTCACGTTTTGGCAGATGGGGCGATCGGATCCTGCAGGATCCGGATTCGCCAACCGAGGAGCGCCGGATCGCGCCCCTAATCCCCAATCCCCGATCCCCGACCCCTATCCTCAAACACCATATCCCCCGGCTTGACCCGATTCTTCCTGCACCAGTCCAGGTACAGGCGGCCGTAGCTCTCGGTGATGTAATCTTCTTCGCGGAAGCCGATACGGCGGGCGGTGCGGTCGATCCAGGCGGGAGTTCCTTCCAGCTCCAGGTAGATGCCGATGGGCGTTTCGTCCAGGGTTGCCACTCCCGATGTTCCGTGTTGTTTGTACTCGGTGCGATATTTCTGGTAGCGGAAGACCGGGCGAAAGCCGAGGCGTTGCGATGATTTCCGTCATCGCGCCGGCCGCGGAGAGTTTCACTTCCAGTTCTTCCCGGGTCTTGTGCCTGGCGCCGGATACCCCGCGCCCTTTGTACGTAAGGGTGGCCCGATCGCCGGCCTGGCGTACGCGCAGCATGGATGCCGGCGCGGCGCAGCTTGAGGCCGCTGGTATCGAAGAGCGTGTTGTCTTCGAAGACCCGGCGGCGGTGTATGCGGAAGCCGGCGGCGCGGAGACGGCGGCGCGCTTCGGCGGCGCCGGGCGCGGTCAGCTTGATTTCGGTTTCAGTCGGCTGGGCTCGCCTTCATGGTGATCGAGAAAATCCTGGTCGATGGCTTTGCGCCCGCGGAAGCCTTCGTCCACGCCGTGCCAGATATTCGATTTTGGCTCGCCCAGCTTCCAGCAGAGATAGACTTCGACGCCGCGCAGCGTGGTGGGGAAATCCACCAGCCCGATGGCGAGATCTTTCACGATGCAGCCCATCTCCTGCAGGGTTTCGATGGCGTTGCGCAGGCGCGTGGCGGCGTTGTCGCGGCGCTGGCGCGCATGCAGCGCATGCTCGCGATCCATGGTCACGCCGCCCATCATCATCACGCGCTTTTGCAGGGATTCGAGCTCGCCGCCGGCTTCGTCGTATTCCGTTTTGAGCGCGATGGCTTCTTCGATCAGCCGCTCCACCCGCGGCAGCAGGCTCTGCGCTTCGGCCAGAGTGAATCGCTTGGACATCAGACCGTTCCAGCGGTTTCAAGGGCCGCGTAGTGCGATGTCCACGTATCCGTTCAGGATGTCGATGAACTCGGCCACGATGCGGTCGCCCTTGAGGGTGGTCATCAGGCGGCCATCCACGTACACCGGCGCTTTGGGCTCCTCGAAGGTGCCGGGCAGCGAGATGCCGATATTGGAGTGCTTGGATTCGCCGGGGCCGTTGACCACGCAGCCCATCACCGCGACCTTCATGGTCCTCGACGCCGGGATGGCGTAGCCTTCCAGATGGGCATCTGCTCGCGCAGATAGGTCTGGATCTGGTCGGCCATGTCCTGGAAGAAGGTGCTGGTGGTGCGGCCGCAGCCGGGGCAGGCGGTGACCTGCGGGGTGAAGCTGCGGATGCCGAGCGATTGCAGAATCTGCTGCGAAACGATCACCTCTTCGGTGCGGTCGCCGTTGGGCAGCGGGGTCAGCGAGGCGCGGATGGTATCGCCGATGCCTTCCTGCAGCAGCGGCGCGAGCGCGGCGGTGGTGGCGACGATGCCCTTGCTGCCCAGGCCGGCTTCGGTCAGCCCCAGGTGCAGCGGCGTAATCGCACTCGGCGGCCAGCGCGCGGTAGACGTCGATCAGGTCCTGCACGCCGCTCACCTTGGCGCTGAGGATGATCTTGTCGCGGCCCAGGCCGTAGCGCTCGGCGGCGCGGGCCGATTCGACGGCGCTCGCCACCATGGCGTCGCAGCGTGACCTCGCGCGCGTCTTTCGGCTCGGCCAGCTTGCGAATTTTCGTCCATCATGCGGGTGAGCAGGGCGGAATCGAGCGAGCCCCAGTTCACGCCGATGCGCACGGGCTTGCCGTTCTCGATGGCCACCTCGATCATGGTGCGGAAATTGTCGTCCGTCTTGCGGCCGATATTCGACGTTGCCGGGATTGATGCGGTATTTGGCCAGCGCGCGCGCGCACTCGCGGATATTTCTTGAGCAGGATGTGGCCGTTGTAATGGAAGTCGCCGATGATGGGCACGCGCACGCCGAACTGTCGCCAGCGTGTCGACGATTCTGGGCAACGGCGGCGGCCGCGTGCTCGGTGTTGACGGTGACGCGCACCAGTTCCGAGCCGGCGCGCGCCAGCGCCATCACCTGGTTGACCGTGGAGGCGACGTCGGCGGTGTCGGTGTTGGTCATGGACTGCACGACAATGGGATGATTGCCGCCGACCTTCACACCTCCGACATCCACCACCACCGCTTTGCGGCGGGCTTCACAGCCATGATTTCCCTCCGCTGGAACTTTGATTTTAGCAACTTAGCCGGCAGCTTTCATCGATCGGATGAGGGCTGGCGTGCGGTTCAGTCAAGGGCGCGGCCCGGGCATGCCGCGACACTCGCTCACGCTCGTGGCTCTGATCGGAGCCGCGACAGTAAGGGAGCAATATCACCGGCCGGAGGACTACCGGCCTGCGCTGGAGGGCGGCACCACGCCTTTGAGGCGCATGTAGGTGCAGATGTAGCCGTACATTTCGCTGTCGTGGTTGGTATTGCCGATCAGGGTGCCGATCTTGGTGCGCTGGCCGCCGCGGCCGGCGATCATTTCATGGGCGGTGGTTTCGTTCATGGCGTCCCAGGCGGCGTCGCAGGCGTCAAAGGACGCCTTCAGGGCGGAAACGACATCGGCCTTGGCCGTCTTGGTGTTATCGATGGATCCCGGCTTGCCTGCGATCATGCCGCAGGTGCGGATCTGGCCGGCCACGTGCATCATGCGCTGGCCGAAAGTCTGCTGGGCATCGGTGGGCTTGAAGGCGTAAGCGTCTTCCGGCATCTTGTCGGCGGCTTTCAGCAGGTTGTTCTTGACGCTGGTGTACTGCTGTCTGGCCTCGGTGATCGGGTCTTGCGCATAAAGCGAGCCCGCCAGCGAAGCGGCGAAAATCACGAAAACGGCGCGTTGCATGAGAACTCTCCTGAATCGGAATTCGGGATAGACCAATGCTATTCTACTGCAACACGACGGTGCGGCCGGAGCGAACGGATTCGCGCGCGGCCTGGAGGATCTCGGTGACCACCAGGTTATTGGCGAGCGAGCTGAGGCCGGAGGGCTTGATGCGGTGCCGCGCCACGGCGGCCAGGTAGGCGATGGAATCGTGCTCGTCGGGCGGGCAGTCCCGGGCAGTTCGCGGGTCTGCTCGGCGCGTTCGCCCGGCCAGACGCACGCGCAGATTGTCGCCGCCGGTGGCGATGGCGTAGCCGGTCTCGGCCGTAGACTTCGAGGTCCTTGCGGTTGAACGGCCAGTTCCAGGAGGCTTCGATGATGCCTTCGGCGCCTGGGATATTGGACCAGGATGGTGGCGTCGTCCTCCACACGCGGGTAGATCTGCGGCTTGTGGGTTTGGGCGAGCGCAGTGACTTTCAGGGGGCGCTGGTTGTCCATCAGCCAAGTCATCAGGTTGGCGCCGTAGCAGCCGAAATCGAACATGGCGCCGGCGCCGTTTTTGACGGGGTCGGTGAGCCAGGCGAAAAACTCGGGCTGGACGTGGATCTCCTGCGGCCCCTGGTGGCCGTCCATGGCCACCATGCGGCGGATCTCGCCGGCGGCTTTGCGCTCTTTGAAAAGCGTCCAGATCTCGCGCGTGGCTGCGGTACCAGGTGGTCTCGTAATTGACGATGACGGGGATGGCGGCGCTGGCGGCGGCCTGTTGGATGCGGCGCGCGGCGGCTCATGTCCACGGCCAGCGGCTTCTCCATCATGACGGGGATGTGGCGGGCGGCGGCCGGCCTCCACCACCAGCGGGTGATCGATGGTAGCGGTGAAGGTGGCGACGGCTTCGGGCTTGACGGTGTCGAGCATGCGGGCGAGATCGGTGAAGCGGCCGGCTTCGGGGATGTGGTAGCGCTCGCCGTAATTGGCGACCAGGGCGGGATCGGGATCGAAGATGGCCTCGATCTGGACGTCCGTCCGCCGCGCGGCGTTGTTCAGAAATCCGGAAACGTGCCCGTGCACCAGCCCTGCGATGGCTACCCGCAGCGGGGCGGTTTGGGCGGGGCAGAGGACGGCAATCGACAGCAGCCAGGCGAGTCGCATACTGGACAAGCTAGCAGAATTGCGCGCGCATGTGTGTTTTCGGGCGCTGGCGTGGCGCGTGCAGCCTTGGCCATTATGAGTGAAAAAACCTATACCAGCGCCGATGTGGCGTGGATTTCCGGGGCGCGGGGCCTGGCCGGCGCCGGATTCGGACTGCTGCTGGCCGAGAGGCTCGGGCGAGGACAGCGCAAAGGCGCGGGCTGGGCGCTGCTGATGGCGGGCGCGCTGATGTCGATTCCGATGTTCGTGGACGTTTGCAAGAAGCCGAAGGAGAGCGAGCTGCACACCGTGCTGGTGGCGTGACAAAGGCTGAGACGGAGTCTCTGACGCAGGGACGCGGAGAACGCTGGGGAAGCGCGGAGAAAACGCAATTCACCGCCGGGACGCGGAGACGCCGGGAAGAGTCTTTAGGGCGACTGTAAATGCGGCGGGGGGCGTGTCTTCCTCGTGGATTGGAGAGCGCGGAGGGGTGGAGGGCACGATATTATAAGTCAACCATGAAGAAATACCTGCTTTGGCTTTTCGCGGCCGGCCTTGCGGCGGCGCAGCCGATCGTGATCCGCACCACCACGCTGATCGACGGCAAGGGCCACGTGCTGCGCAACCAGGAAATCGTGGTGGAGAACGGGCGGATCGCGCGCATCGCGGAGGCGAAGGCAAAAGCCGACCATCGACCTGAGCGGGCTCACGGTGATGCCGGGCTGGATCGACACCCACACCCATCCCACCTGGTATTTCAATAAGGACGAGCGCCTGGAGCAGGGCGGGCGCGGGGTCGAAATCCACCCCGCAGCAGGCGGCGCTCTACGCCGAAGCCAATCTGTACGCCACGCTGATGGGCGGCTTCACCACCATGCAGAGCGTGGGCGCGGAGCTGGACAAGGACCTGCGCGACATGATCGCGGCGGGCGCCATTCCGGGACCGCGGCTGATCACGTCGCTGACGGCGGTGACGGAGGCCACCGGCACGCCCGAACAGATTCGCGCGTACGTGGACAGGAAAAAGGCGGACGGCGCCGATTTGATCAAGCTGTTCGCCACCGCCAGCATTCGCGACGGCGGCAAGATGACGATGACGGTGGAGCAGATCCGCGCCACCTGCGGCGAGGCGAACAAGCTGGGGCTGCGCACGCTGGTGCACGCGCACGCCTCGGACGGGGCGCGGGCGGCGGTGGTGGCGGGCTGCACGTCCATCGAGCACGGCGCGTTTCTGGACGACGCCACGCTGCAACTGATGAAGGACCGCGGCGTGTACTTCGATCCCGAATTTCCTGGTGCTGCACAACTACCTGGAGAACAAGCCGAAGTTTCTGGGGATCGGCAACTACACCGAGGAGGGCTTCGCCTACATGGAAAAAGGCCTGCCGCTGAGCGGCCGACGTGCTGCGCCGGGCGCGGCGGCTGGGCCTGAAGATCGTGCTGGGCACGGACGCGGTGGCGGGCTCGCACGGGCGCAACGCGGAGGAATTCATCTATCGCGTGAAGGATGGCGGCGATACGCCGATGGACGCGCTGATGAGCGGCACGTCGGTGGCGGCGGAATCGATGCGGCATGGGCGGCCAGATCGGCGCGATTGCGCGAGGGCATGCAGGCGGACCTGGTGGCCACGGCCGGCAACCCGCTGGAGGACATCACCGCCGTGCGGCGGGTGGCGTTCGTGATGAAGGGCGGGAAGGTGTACAAGGAAACGGGGGCGCGATAATGAGGACCAGCCCGGCGGTATGATAAGGGCGTGAACCTCACCATCGAACTGGATCGCGAGGAAGACGGGCGCTGGATAGCGGAGGCGTTGGAATTGCCGGGCGTGATGAGCTATGGCGGCACTCGCGACGAAGCGATCAGCAACACCGAGCGGCTGGCGATCGAGGTGATCGCCGATCGCATCGCACATGGCGAGCTGCCCTCCTCGGCACTCGGGGTTTGCTTCACCCTTCCGGATGAGCAACTGGCCAGCCAGTAAAGCGAGGCGGGTCCTCGCCGCACTGGAAAGAATCGGCTGGCGCGTGAAGCGCCAGCGCGGGTCTCACCGGCTGCTGGAGCGGCCGGGGTGGCCTGATTACGAATTTTCGCACCCCGACCAGCACGAGATCGGGCCGCGTATGCTGGCCCGAATCGCGAAGCACACCGGGCTACGGCCGGAGGACCTGTGAGTTATCCTGGCCCTGTGACTCCTGTCCTGAGCGGCGTTCCGCGGTTTACGGCAGAAGATGCGGCGCGGATGGCGGCGGAAATATACGGCATCGAGGGCGCGGCAACGCCGCTCGCGAGCGAGCGCGATCAGAACTTCCGCATTGCCGGCTACGTCCTGAAAATTTCCAACCGCGGCGAATCGCGCGCGGTTCTGGAATTGCAGAACCAGGCGATGGCGCGCGTGCGGCTCGGCGCGGGCGAACTGGAATGGCCGCGGGTGATACCGGCGCGTTCGGGTGCTGAGATCGCCGAAACGGGCGGGCACCTGGTGCGGCTGCTCTCGTGGATTCCGGGCGACTGCGTGGCGGATGCCGCGCCGCATTCGGCGGAACTGCTGGCCTCGCTGGGACGGGCGCTGGCGCGCATAGCGCTGGCGCTCGAGGGCTTCGACCACCCCGCGGCGCATCGCACCCTGCACTGGGACCTGCGGCAGGCGGAGCAGGCGCGAGCGCACATGGGGTTGCTGGACGACCGGCAGCGGCGGCTGGTTCTGCCCATTTTCGAGGAATGGAGCCGCATCGATTGGGCGCGCCTGCCGGCGAGCGTGATCCATGCCGACGCTAACGATTACAACGTGCTGGTGCGGGACCGGCGCGTGGTTTCGATCCTGGATTTCGGCGACGTGGTCTACTCGGCGACCGTGTGCGACCTGGCGGTTGCGCTGGCGTACGCCATGCTCGGCAAGGCGGACCCGCTGGCGGCGGCGGAGCAGGTCACGGCGGGATACGAAGAGCTGCGGCCGCTTTCGAGCGGCGAGCGCGCGGCCCTGTATCCACTGGCGGCGGCGCGGCTGGCCATGTCGGTTTGCTACTGTGGGTGGCAGACGCGGCAGGCGCCGGAGAACGAATATCTGAAAATCAGCAATGCGCCGGCGTGGGAGCTGATCGAGCGGCTGGCGGGAATGAACGTTGGGGGGATGGTGCCATCTGCCGGGGGACGGATGCCGGCAGGAATGCCGGCATGGCAAGCTGAAAGCTTGCTACACGAACTGCTGGTGCGGCGGCGGCGGCACCTGGGGCCGTCGCTGAGCATCTCCTATCGGGAGCCGCTGCACATAGTGCGCGGAGAGGGCGCGTATTTGTACGATGCGGCGGGGCGCGCCGTACCTGGATTGCGTGAACAACGTGGCCCACGTGGGCCATTGCCATCCGCGGGTGGTGCGGGCGGCGGCGGAGCAGATGGCGCGGCTCAACACCAACACGCGGTACCTGGACCGGAACCTGGTGGAATATATCGAGCGGCTGGCGGCGACGCTGCCGGAGCCGCTGAGCGTGGTGTACCTGGTGTGCAGCGGCAGCGAGGCGAACGAGCTGGCGCTGCGGCTGGCGCGGGCGCATACCGGGCGCGAGGGCGTGATGGTGATGGACACGGCGTACCATGGCAACACCAACGCGCTGATCGACATTTCGCCGTATAAGTTCAACGGGCCGGGCGGGCGCGGGCGGCCGGCGCACGTGACGGTGCTGCCGCTGCCGGGGGAAGCGGGCGGGGCATGCCGCGGCGGTTCCGCGGGATGTGGCGGCGTTCTTTTGCGAATCGGCGCTGAGCTGCGCGGGGCAGGTGATTCTGCCGCCGGGCTATCTGCGGGCGCCGGTATGCCGCGGTGCGGGCGGCGGGCGGCGTATGCGTAGCGGACGAAGTGCAGACCGGCTTCGGGCGCGCGGGCACGCATTTCTGGATGTTCGAGACGCAGGGCCCTTGGCAGGGCGGCATGCCGCCTCCGGCGGACCAGCCCTGTTCCACACCTCTGGAACACGGTCACCCGGCGCTGGCGCAAGGCGTGGCGCCGGACATCGTGACCATGGGCAAGCCGATCGGCAACGGGCACCCGATGGGCGCGGTGGTGACGACGCCGGAAATCGCGGCCTCGTTCGCCAACGGTATGGAGTACTTCAACACGTTCGGCGGCAACCCGGTGTCGTGCGCGGTGGGGCTGGCGGTGCTGGACGTGATTCGTGACGAAGGCTTGCAGGAAAACGCGCGCCTGACCGGCGAATATCTCATGGCCGGATTGCGCGGGCTCGAGCGGCGGCACGCGTCGATCACGGACGTGCGCGGGCTGGGACTGTTCCTGGGCTTCGAGATGACCGGCGAGCGCGAAGCCACGGAGCTGGTGAACCGGATGAAGGAGCGCGGCGTCCTGTTGAGCACCGACGGGCCGCGGCACAACGTCATCAAGATCAAGCCGCCGCTGGTATTTGGGCGGGCGGAGGCGGACGTGCTGCTGGAAAAGCTGGGATTGGGGATTAGGGGTTAGGGGGCACGAACGCTCGGGGCGCGGAACGCTCTGGTTTTCCTGTTGGAGCTGACGCCCGACCTGCGGACGAGCCCCGCTCCCCAATCCCTAATCCCCAACCCCTGCTTGCGTTACCATGCCAGCATGCGATGGAGCCTGCTTCTGCTGGCGGCCGGGCTGGCCGGGGCGCAATCCACGGCGGATCTGCGGCGCGGGTTTGAGCATCCGCCGGATGACGCGCGCATCATGATGCGCTGGTGGTGGTTCGGGCCGGCGGTGACCAAGCCGGAACTGGAGCGCGAGATGCGGCTGATGAAGGAGGGCGGCATCGGCGGCTTCGAGGTGCAGCCGGTGTATCCGCTGGAGCTCGAGGGCAATTTTCCGTATCTCTCGAACGAATTCCTGGACGCTCTGCGCTTCACCGCCGCCAAGGCGCGCGAACTGGGGCTGCGCATGGATCTGACGCTGGCGAGCGGCTGGCCGTATCGGCGGGCCGCACGTCCCGATCACGCAGGCGGCGGGGAGGCTGCGGGTCGGAGCATGGCGCGGCGCCGCATGTTGGGCCCGGGCGAAAAGCTGATCGGGCAGGCCGAGGTGGGCGGCGTCACCTATTATTTCATCTCCAGCCGCACGCGGCAGATGGTGAAGCGGGCGGCGGTGGGCGCCGAGGGATTCGTGCTCGATCACTACGACCGCGCGGCGATTCGGAACGCATCTCAAAGCGGTCGGCGGAACAGCTGCTGGCCGCGGCCGGACCGAACCCGCCGTACGCGGTTTTCAGCGACAGCCTGGAAGTGTACGGGTCGGACTGGACTCCCGAATTTCCTGGAGCGAATTCCGGAAGCGGCGCGGCTACGACCTGACGCCGTACCTGCCCGCGCTGGCCGGCGATATCGGACCGAAGACGCTGGCCATCCGCCACGATTGGGGCAAGACGCTGACCGAACTGGCCGACGAGAATTATCTGACGCCGATCCGCGAATGGGCGCGAGCGGCACGGCACGCGCTTCCGCTCGCAGACCTACGGCACTCCGCCGGTGACGCTTTCGAGCAACGCGCTGGTGGATCTGCCGGAAGGCGAAGGCTGGCAATGGCGCGCGGTTTTCGGCCACGCGCTGGGCGTCTTCGGCCAGCCATCTCTACGGCCGGCCGGTCACTTCTTCGGAGACGTGGACGTGGCTGCATTCGCCGGTGTTCCGCGCCACGCCGCTCGATATGAAGGCCGAAGCCGACCTGCATTTTCTGCAGGGCATCAACCAGCTCATCGGCCACGGCTGGCCGTATTCGCCGCCGGAAGCCGGCGAGCCGGGATGGCGCTTCTACGCCGCCGCGGTGTTCAATCAATCACAATCCGTGGTGGATCGTGATGCCGGATATCACGAAATATCTGCAGCGCGTCAGCTTGCTGCTGCGGCAGGGCAAGCCGGCCAACGACGTCGCGGTTTATCTGCCCACCGACGACGCCTGCGCGAGCTTCACGCCTGGGCACGATTCGGTCAACGAGGCGATGGACCGGCTGATCGGGCCGAACGTGATCCCGCAGATTCTGGACGCCGGCTACAACTTCGACTTCATCGACGACTGCGGCCATTGCGAAGGTCGGCATTCCGTACAAGATTCTGGTGCTGCCGGGAGTGGAGCGGATGCCGCTCGAGACGCTGCAGAAGATTGTGGCGTCCGGCGCGACGGTGATCGCCACGCGACGCGCGCCTTCGTTGGCGCCGGGACTGATGGAGCAAGGGGATACGCCGAAGATTCGGGAACTGGCGAGCAAGCTGCGCGTGGTGGCGGATGAGGCGAAGCTGGGAGACGCGCTGCATGGGGCGCTGGCGCCGGATGTGACGGCCGCGCCGGAGATCGGCTTCGTGCACCGGCATCTGGCGGATGCGGAAATTTATTTTCTGGTGAACACGAGCAACCACGCGGTCCAAACAAAAGCGCGGTTTCGCGTTTCGGGTGTGCGGGCGGCGTGGTGGGATCCGTTCACCGGCGAAATCAGCGGCGCGGAGGCGAACCCGATGGAACTCGGGCTGGCGCCCTACGAATCGCGCGTGATGTTGTTTTCGCATGAGGCGGCGCCCGCCGCCCGGCCGCGCACGGCGCGCCGCGCAGTTGATCTGAGCGCCGGCTGGCAGATTATATTTGCGGGTTCGGCGGGGCCCGTCCGCATGGCGGCGCTGCACTCCTGGAGCGAAGAGGAAGGCCGGCGGTACTTTTCCGGCACGGCCACTTATGAGCGCACCGTCACGCTTCCCGATGCCAGAGGCCGCATGGCGCTCAGCTTTGGCGAGGGCACGCCGGTGAGCGCCGCGGAGCACAATGCCGGCAGCGGCATGCGCGCCATGCTGGACGGGCCGGTGCGGGAGGCGGCGATTGTGTACGTGAACGGGAAGCGCGCGGGGGCGGTGTGGTGCCCGCCGTACGAGGTCGAGGTAACCGGGCTGCTGCACGCGGGAGAAAACTCCATCCGAATCGTGGTGGCGAATTCGGCGCTGAACGTGCTGGCCAAGGGGCCGCTGCCGGATTACAAGGCGCTCATCGCGAAATACGGCGAGAGGTTTCAGGCGCAGGATATGAATGCGGTGACGCCGCAGCCCTCGGGGCTGCTCGGCCCGGTGCGGCTGATCATTCGGTAAGCTAGGGTGGTGCTGGGCATCAAGTGTAGTTATCGCTCCCTGACGGTCGTGCTGCTAGCAGCGGCTCTGTTTGGGACCTCTCTGTTCGCCGCCGATTACGCCGCCGAAGGCAGGCTTTGGTGGGCGCACGTGCAGTTTCTGGCCGCTGACAAGCTGCAGGGGCGCAACACCGGAAGCGCCGAATTCATCGAAGCGGTGAAATATGTCGAAGCGCAGTTCGAGCGCATCGGGCTCGCGCCGGCGGGCACGTCCGGCTACCGGCAGCCGGTGCGATTTGAATCGCGCACGTTGACGGATCCGTCCATCGAGCTGCTGCGGGACGGCAAGGCCGAGGCGGTTGCGGTAGGGGAGGAAGCCAGCCTGAGCAGCCGCGCCGAAATGCCGGCGGTGGTGGAAGCGCCACTGGTGTTCACGGGCTACGGCATGTCGATTCCGGAGGCACACTACGACGACCTGGCGGGGCTTGACCTGCGCGGCAAAATTGCGGTGTACGTGAACGCGGCCGGGCCGGTGGAAGCGTCGGGGAATGTGAAATCGCATTTTTCATCGGCTGGCGAGCGCTGGGCGGTGTTTCACAAAGCGGGGGCGATCGGGATGGCGTCGCTGCCCAACCCGCGGCCGAATGCGCCTTCGCCGGCAGCCGGCGGACGCGGCGCCAGTTTCACGCCGCCGCCTTCGGTGGTCCTTGCCGATCGTGATTTGCAGCAAGGGGAGGGGGAGCAAATCGCGCTCACCATCACGCGCCGCGGGGCGGAGAAATTTTTCGCGGGAAGCGGCCACACGTTTGCGGAGATCGAAGGACTGGCCAAGGAGAATAAGCCGCTGCCGCGCTTCCCGCTGGCGGCCACGCTGCGCGCCAAGGCCACGCTGCATCGGGAAGCCATGGAAGCGCCCAACGTGGCCGCGCATGTTGCCCGGCTCGGACGCGAAGCTGAAGGGCGAATACGTGATCATGTCGGCGCACCTGGACCACGTGGGCGTGGGGCGACCGGTGAACGGCGACAGCATCTACAACGGCGCCATGGACAACGCTTCCGGCATCGCGTCGGTGCTGGAGGTGGCGCGGCTGATGAAGGCAATCGGGCGCCGCGCCGAAGCGGTCCATGCTGTTCCTGGCGGTGACGGCGGAGGAGAAGGGCGAACTGGGGTCGCAATATTTCGCCGCGCATCCCACGGTGCCGGCGGCACAGATCGTGGCGGACATCAACCTGGATATGTTCCTGCCGCTCTACCCGCTGAAGGTGATCGAGGTGCAGGGGCTGGCGGAATCGACGCTGGGCGACGCAGATCCGGGCCGCGGCCGGGGACCTGGGCGTGGAAGTGCAGACCGACCGGGAGCCGGAGCAGAACCGCTTCATCCGCAGCGATCAGTACAGCTTCATCCGGCGCGGCATTCCGGCGCTGGCGTTCAAGTTCGGCTACGAGTTCGGCTCGCCGGAGGAGAAGATCCGGCAGAAGTGGGTGCGCGACCGTTACCACAAGCCCTCGGACGATCTGGGCCAGCCGGTGGACGCGGCCGCCGCGGCGCTATTCGACCACGTGATCGCCGACCTGCTGGAGCGCGTGGCGGATGACGCCGCGCGCCCGCAGTGGAACGAGGACAGCTTTTTCCGGCGCTTTGCGAAATAGGGGCCGGGGGCCGGGGATGCGCACGGTAGCGGGCGCGCGCACGGCGCTCCCGAAGGGGGAACAACGCGCACGTTCAAACGCGCGAACGCCTCCCTGGCCCCTGGCCCCCGGCCCCCGGCCCCTGTTCCTTGCTACAATTCGGCTGCCTATGCCATCGCCGGCCGAAAAGCAGGACACACGATTGATGCGCGATATGTTTCATACCGTCGCGCCGAGCTACGACTTCATCACGCGCGCCTTCTCCTATGGGATGGACCGCGGCTGGAAGCGCACGCTGGTGGAGCGGGCGCAGCTTGCCGCAGCGGCCGTGGGTGCTCGACCTGGCCTCGGGCACCGGCGACTTTTCGCGGCTGGTGGAAGCGCGCTTCCCGGGCGCCGCGCGGTGGCGGTGGATCTCACGCGAGCGCATGCTGCGGCTGGCGCGGCAGCAGGGCGTGCGGCGGGCGGCTTGCGCGGATGCCGGCCGGCTGCCGTTTCCGGACGCGGCATTCGACTGCGTCTTCATCGGCTACGGCCTGCGCAATTTTCCCGACCTGGAGCTGGCGCTGGCGGAAATCGAGCGCGTCACGCGGCCGGGCGGCGTGCTGGTCAGCCTGGATTTTTTTCTGCCCGCGAACCCGCTGATGCGGCGGCTCTACCTGGCGTATCTTTACGCGCAGGGGGTGTTCTGGGGATTTGTGCTGCACGGCCGCCCGCGCGTCTACACCTACATTCCCGATTCGCTGCGCGATTTCGTCTCGATTGACGATTTTTCGTCGCGTGCTGCGCCGCGCCGGCTACCGCCACGTGGCGTGCAGCAAATGTATTCTGGGAGGCATCGGGCTGCACTGGGCGGCCAAACCCTAGCGGACCGGGAACCGTCCGGTCCGCGCTTGAAAGGCAGTATGAAGGATCGGTTCCGGACCTCCGATTACCGTTTCATGGCCATCTGCGCTGGTCCTGCTGGCCGGCGCCACGTGGTTTTCCGTCCGCAATTTTTATCGCGCGTTTCCCGAAGCCTCCATCGATTTCCGCGTGAGCCGCGGGGAGGGCCAGGCGCTGGCGGCGCGCTTCCTCGCCGGGCAGGGCTACGCGCTGGGCGGCTACCGGCAAGCCTCCAGCTTCAGCTTCGACAACAACGCCAAGACGTTCCTGGAACGCGAGCTCGGGCTGGAACAGGCCAACCGGATCATGGGCGCGCGGGTGCGCCTGTGGCGGTGGTCGTACCGCTGGTTCCGGCCGCTGCAGAAGGAGGAGTTCCGCGCCGATCTCACGCCGGCGGGCGAGCTGGCCGGCTTCGCCCACGAGTTGCCGGAGGACGCCGCGCGGCCCGACACCGGCGGAGGCGGAAGCGCGCGCCGTGGCCGAAGACTTCCTGCGCGGCACCATGCATCGCGACCCGGCGGCGCTCGATTTCGTGGAGGTTTCCGAAGTCGCGCGGCCGCATCGCACCGACCGCGTCTTCACCTGGAAGGAGCGCGATTTCAACCTGCACGACGCCACCTACCGCGATGGAAGTCTCGCTGGCGGGAGACGAGGTGGCGGATACCGCGAATACCTGAAAATTCCGGAGCAGTGGACGCGCGATTACGAGCGGCTGCGCTCGAAGAACGACGCCTCGGCCACGGTGGACGCGGCGTTCATGGTGGCGCTGATGGTGGGGCTGGTGGTCGTTATTGTCGATGCGGGTGCGGCGGCAGGACGTGCGCTGGCGGCGCGCGGCGGTGGTGGGCGTGAATCGGCATGGCGCTGTCGTTTCTCTCGCAGCTCAACGCATTTCCGCTTGCAGGAATTCGATTACCCCACCACCGATTCCTACGGCAGCTTTCTATCGCGACAGGTGCTGCAGCGCGCTGATGGCCGGCGCTGGGCGGCGGGCGGGCTGCTGTTCGTGCTCACGGCGGGCGCCGAGACGCTCTACCGCGAAGCGTTCGCGGGCAAAATTTCGCTGGGCAACCTGTTTCGCGCTGCGCGGGCTGCGCACCAAGCGCTTCTTCCTGGGCGCGATGCTGGGCGTCGCCGCTGACGGCGATCTTCATCGCGTACCAGACGGCGTTCTACATCGTGGCTTCGCATTTCGGGCGCGTGGTCGCCGGCGGACGTGCCGTATAGCGACCTGCTGAACACGCGCTTCCCCTGGCTGTTCGTGCTGTTCGGCGGCTTCTTCCCGGCGGTTTCCGAGGAGTTCCTGTTCCGCATGTTCGCCATTCCGTTTCTGCGCAAGCTGGTGCGGTCGACGGCCGATTGCGGTGGTGCTGGCGGGCTTCATCTGGGGGTTCGGCCACGCCGGTTATCCCAACAGCCGTTCTACATTCGCGGCGTGGAGGTGGGAATCGGCGGCGTGGCGCTGGGAATGATCATGCTGCGCTGGGGCATTCTGCCGACGCTGGTGTGGCACTATTCGGTGGACGCCATGTACAGCGCCATGCTGCTGATGCGCTCGCACAGCCTGTATTTCCGGCTTTCGGGCGCGGCCAGCGCGGGGATCATCGTGCTGCCGGTGCTGGTGGCGCTGGCGGCGTACTGGCGCAAGGGCGGGTTCGAGCCGGAAACCGGGCTGCTGAACGGGGATGAGCCAGCGCCGGCGGAAGCTCCGGCGGCGGAGCCCGCGCCGGCGCGGGAGCCGATGCGAACGTGGCGGCCGCTGGCGGCGCGCGCGCGACTGGCGGCGCTGGCGCTGCTGGCGGCGGGCGCGGCGGCGCTGGCGGTTCCGGCGGCGCGCTTCGGCGAGTCGCCGCGCATACCAGCTTGACGGCCGAGCAGGCGCGCGCCGCCGCCGACGCGTTTCTGCGCGCGCAGGGCATGGACCCCGGCGGGCTTCCAGCACGTGACGGTTCCCGAGACCCATTGGGGCGAGCGCGACGACAGCCTGGCGGGCAAGTATTTTCTGGAGCGGGAGGCGGTGGCCGCGGCCTCGCGGATGTTCGCGCGCTACCGGCCGGTGCGCTTCTGGCTGGTGCGCTATTTCAAGTCGCTCGACCAGGAAGAGGCGCAGGTGGCGGTGCACCCGGAGACGGGCGCGGTGCTGGGTTTCCAGCACGTGTTTCCGGAGGACCGGGCCGGCGCGGATATCGGCGACGACGCGGCGCGCGGGATTGGCGCCGCGTTCGCGGCCGCGCTGGGGCAGGATACGGGCGCGATGGATTTGAAGGAGAGCCGCTCGGAAAAGAAGCCGAAGCGCGCGCGACCATACGCTGGTGTGGGAGGCGCGCGCGGGCGACCCGCGCAACCTGGACGAAGCGCATTACCGCGTGGAGGCGGAAGTGGCGGGCGACCGGCCGGCGGCGCTGCGCGCGTACTGGAAGCTGCCGGAGGATTATATTCGCGCGCGCGACCGGCAGAATTTCATTTCGATTGCGGTGATCGCGCTGCGCTTCGGGCTGCTGGCGGCGCTGGCGGTGTTCGGGCTGTGGGTGCTGATCCGCAATATCCGGCAGGGGCTGGTGCGGTGGAAGGTGACGCTCGGTATTGCGGCCGCGGCGGCGGCGGCGCTGTCGGCTGTGGGCACGCTGCTTACCCTGCCGCTGCTGCTGGAGAATTATCCCACCGCGGTGCCGCTGGCCACGTTTCGCGCCATGAGCTACGTGGGGATTCTGATTTCGGTGATGTTCGCGTTCCTGCTATTCGGCGCGGCGGCGGCTCTGCTGACTTCGCTGTTACCCGGACCTGCTTCCGGCGCTGACGCGCAAGGGCCGGAGGGTGCTGGCAGCGGATGCGCTGGTCGCGCTGGCGGCGGCGGTGGGGCTGGCGCTGCTGCTGCGGCAATTGGAAATGCTGCTGCCGGCGCGCTTCCACGCGCAGGCGCTGTTCGATGTGGATCGCGAAATTCTGCCCGCGACCGCGTGCCGGCGCTGGGCGCGCTGGCGAGGTTGACCAGAGTGCTGCTGGAGGGCGCGGCGCTGGCGTTGGCGGTCGTGATCTTTCGCCGGCTGCCGCGGCCGTGGATGGCGCTGGCGCGCGGGGCTGCTGGCGGCCTTTGCGGGGCTGCCGCTGGAGATGCGGACGCCGGGAGAGTTCGCGCTGCAATACGGCATGGCGCTGGCGGGCATCGCGGCGCATGGCCGCGTACTGCGTGTTCTTCGGCACGGAACAATTACCTGGCGTACGCGGTGGTCTGGCGGCGTGGTCGCTGCGGGCTCCGCTGGCGGAGTTGTTCGGCAACCCCATGGCGGGGTTGGCGGCGCAGGGGTGGATTGCGGCGGCGGGGTTGGCGGCGATTGTGGTTTGGGCGCTTGTGCCCGCCGTGGCGGCAGGGCGCAGGGCGCGGGCGCGGGGAACTGAATTTGCAGGCCCGCGTTCGGGGCGCGGACGTATGCCGGCAAGGATGCCGGCATGGCAAGCCGGAGGCTTGCGCTACGGGCGGCTGCTACAATGGCCTACCGTGGCTTCTTCGGTGGCTTCTTCCGCTTCGAGCGATCACCGCGCGGCGCTGCTGGCCGGGTATCTGGGCTGGACGCTCGATGCGTTCGATTTCTTTCTGGTGGTTTCGTGCCTGACGGCCATCGGCCGCGAATTCCACAAGACCGATGCGGAAATGGCGCTGACCGCTCACCGCCACGCTGGCGCTGCGGCCCATCGGCGCGTTTCTGTTCGGGCTGCTGGCGGACCGCTACGGGCGGCGCGTGCCGCTGATGCTCGACCTGGTGTTCTACTCGGTGATGGAGGTGCTCTCCGGGCTGGCGCCGAACTACACCACGTTCCTGGTGCTGCGCGCGCTGTTCGGCGTGGGCATGGGCGGGGAATGGGGCGTGGGCGCGTCGCTGGCCATGGAAAAAGTGCCGCCGCGGTTGCGCGGGCTGCTTCCGGGCTTCCTGCAGCAGGGCTACGCGATGGGCTTTCTATTGGCCGCGCTGTGCAACCTGTTTCCTGTTTAACCGGCTGGGATGGCGGCCGCTGTTCTTCCTCGGCGGACTGCCGGCGCTGCTGGCGCTGTTCGTCGTTCCGGCACGTGAAGGAATCGGAAGTGTGGGAGCGGACGAAGCACGATAGCTGGGGGCAATTGGGACGCGCCATCCTCTCCCACTGGAAGCTGTTCCTCTACATGATGGTGCTGATGACGGCCATGAACCTGACGTCGCACGGCACGCAGGATCTGTACCCGACTTTCCTGGAGCGGCAGCACCATTTTTCGGTGGCGATGCGGAACTGGCCTGAGCGCCTTTTCCATGGTGGGCGCGATTCTGGGCGGGACGCTGTGCGGGTATTTCAGCGACCGCTTCGGACGGCGGCGGGCCATGATCGTGGCGCTCGTGGGCGGGGTGCTGGCGATTCCGCTGTGGGTGTGGGCGCCCACGGTTCCGCTGCTGTTCGCGGGCGGATTCATCATGCAGGCCATGGTGCAGGGCGCGTGGGGGGTGGTGCCGGCGCATCTGTCCGAGCTTTCGCCGGATTCCGTGCGCGGCTTTCTGCCGGGTTTCGGATACCAGATGGGGGTGCTGTTTTCGAGCGCCATTCCGGGCATCGAAGCCACCATCGCGCATCGCACCAGTTATGCCACGGCGATGTCCGGGACCGCGCTGGTGGTGTTCCTGTTCGCAGCTATCGCGACGGCGCTGGGACCGGAGCGGAAGGCGGCGAAGTTCGGGGAGTAATCCTTAGCCCGCGCGCGGCTTCTTCCGCAGTTCAGCGATGACCACTCCGCCCAGCCCCATGTAGAACAGGCCCACCACGTAGATGGCTGCGAAGCAGGAGGGCACGACGATCCATTGCTGGCGCGGAGGGAACATTCCCTTGCCGCTCCAGTACAGGAACAGCGGCGCGAACGACACGGAGACGCCCTGCAACATCACGACAATCCAATACAGCGGCGAACGGACAATGGCTACCCAGCGGGAGTCGATTTCAACCGAGACTTTGGCCATGTGAGCTTCTCCAACCGGCAGTATAGCCTGTTGCGCCGCGACCCGGCCGGCCCGCTGCTATAATCCTTCTTCCATGCCACCCGCATCCCGGGGCGCCGGCCGCAGCGCCGGAGAGGCTCGCGCGGCGATTGAGGAATTTCTTCGGCGCGCGCGCGAGCCGGCCCTGCTCGAGCCGGGCGAAGAACTGCTGCCGATCGGCCGGAGAACTTCGTGCTGGAAGTGCGCGGCGAGCGCCTCACGCTGCAGGCCTGGGACCGCACGCGCAATCTCACCCGGCGCGTCACTGGACGTGCAAGAGGCTGTCGGCCGGGCGGCTGGAGCTGACGGTGGAGCGGTTCGCGCGGCGGCGAGGGCAGGTGTTTCTGCTCGACCTGGCGCGGCGCGCGGGCGCGGAACTGGGCCGGCGCAGCGGCACGGCTGGTGTTTCGCGAGCGCTTCCGCCTGTTCCTGCGCCGGCAGTTTCCCGCAGTGGAACCTGGCCGAGGTGAGCGCCGAACCGAACCTGGAATACAGCCTCTCGCCGGCCTTTCCGCGCGCGTTTCTGCGCCACGGCCAGCACGGCTGGGCGGCCATCGCCTGCCCGCCCGAGGGCGACGCCGCGGCCGTGCTTTCCTTCGGCCTGATCTGGCTGGCTTACCTGCGCGAGCGGGAGCGGCGGCTCACCATGGAAGGGCTGGCGCTGTATCTGCCCGCCGGGCGCGAGCGCGCCGCGGCGCTGCGCCTGCTGTGCCTGGATCCGGCAGGCCGCCCGCTTCGAGCTGTTCACCTATCGCCGGAGGATGACGTGATGCGGCGTGGATCCGCGCGACCACGGCAACCTGGATACGCGCCTGGACCCGTGCCGGCGGCCGGAACCGAACCATCCGCAGACGTGGGAAGATGTGGGCGCGCTGCCGGGCGTGGAGCGGATCCGCAAGCACGACGGCCGCACCAGCCTGCGCGTGCGCGGCATCGAGTTCGCCGAGCTGCGGGCGGCGAGCTGCAGTTCGGGCTGGCGCGAGCGGCGGCCGGCGCGCCCGCACCATCTGCCGCGAGATCGCGCGCCATGGCGCGAAGAGCTGGACCGCGCGCGATCGCCCGATGCGCGATCGCGACCATCCGCTCTACCGGCAGTTTCCGGAAGCGTGGCTGGAATCGCAGGTGCGGGCGCAGATCGAGCGCTGGATGCCACGCTGCTGCCGGACCCGATCTACGGCCAGGTGCCGGCATTCGCCGGCGGCGAGCGCGGCGTCATGGATCTGCTGGCGGTGGACCGCGCGGGCGGCTGGCGGTGATCGAGCTGAAGGCGTCGGCCGATCTGCACCTGCCGCTGCAGGCGCTGGATTATTGGATCCGCGTGAAATGGCACCTGGACCGCGGCGAATTCACGCGCTGCGGCTATTTTCCCGGCATCGAGCTGCGGACCGATCCGCCGCGCCTGCTGCTGGTGTCGCCGTCGCTGGAATTTCATCCCACCACGGAAACCATATTGGGCTATCTTCTCACCCGCGATCGAAGTGGAGCGAATCGGGCTGGGGGTAGAATGGCGGAAGGGGCTGCACGTCATGTTCCGCCTCTCCGGCGCGCAGCCGCCCCGCATGATTCCAATATGATGAAAGCCTTGAAGCAGGCCCGCGCCGCATTCGGCCTGCTGAATCCGGAAGAGATGCGGAAACGCGCCGGCCGCGAGATTCACATCGGGCTGGTGGCTTCGAGCGAATCCGGCTACAGCAAGCTGGAAGATTTTCTGGTCACGCCGGATTTGCCGCGCGAAACGCGCGTGCAGGTGCTGCGGCGCGCGCATCGCATGACGGACCGGCGCACGCCCGCCCAAGTGGACCTGGTGCTGTACGGGCCGGGGCTGCGGCCGCGAGGCCGGCGCGCACGCGCTGGACCGGCACGATCCGGACGCGACCGTCAGCGAAATGCTGCGCGACCACGACGATCTGGCGCTGCCGCTGGCGCGGCAATTTCCCGGCGTTCCGGCAGCCGGTGGTGGAGCGCACCATCCAGGCGGTGGCGCGGGAGAATGCGCTTTTCGCCATCGCCACGGCGCTGCCGGACGTGGTGCCGAGCCTGATCGAGCTGCCGTGGGCGTTCGGCGAATTCGCTTCCGACACCGTCTTCCTCACCGCCAACCAGATCCGCATGGCGTTCCTGATCGCGGCGGCGTGCGGGGACGAGATCGGGTTCGTCCAGCAGAAAGGATCGATTGCCGCCATCGTGGCCGGCGCCTTCGGCTGGCGCGCGCTGGCGCGGGAACTGGTGGGCAAGATTCCGTTCGGCGGCGGGCTGATTCCCAAGGGCGCCATCGCGTACGCCGGCACTTACGCGGTGGGCAAGGGGCTGGAGCGGCTGCACGCCAACCATCCGTTCACGGCGGTCGAGAGCCGGGAAGTATACGAGCAGGCCTACCAGCAGGGCCTGGAGGTGGCGCGCGCGCTGCGGGAACGCGCGTGAATGCGATCGTCACGGGCGCCAGCCGAGGCATCGGCCGCGCCATCGCCACGGAGTTCGCCCGGGACCATAAGCTGATCGCCACTTACCGCGGCGCGCGCGCGATGCCGCCGAGGAATTGCGCGCCCAGACCGGCTGCGAGATTTTCCAGTGCGATATCTCGTCGCGCGCGGACCGCGCGGCGCTGGTGGAATTTGCGCGCCAGCGCTTCGACCGCCTGGACCTGCTGGTCAACAACGCCGGCATCGCGCCGCGCGAGCGCCGCGATATGCTGGAGGCGACGGAGGAGAGCTTCGACGAGCTGATCGCCACCAATCTTAAGGGCCCGCATTTTCTGACGCAGGAGGCGGCGCGCTGGATGGCGGCCGAGGGTAGCGGGCGCATTGTCTTCGTGACTTCCATTTCCGCGTACACCGTTTCGGTGAACCGCGGCGAGTATTGCATTTCGAAAGCCGGCCTGAGCATGTCGGCGGCGCTCTACGCGCAGCGGCTGGCGGCGTGCGGGGTGAAGGTGTTCGAGATTCGGCCCGGCATTATCCGCACGGACATGATCGCCAAAGTGGAGCAGGTGTACGAGGAGAAGATCGCCGCCGGCCTGCTGCCGCAGCGGCGCATGGGCGAAGGTGCGGACGTGGCCAAGGCCGTGCGCGCCATCGCCGATGGCCTGCTCGATTACTGCGCCGGGCAGGTGCTGGACGTGGACGGCGGCTTCCACCTGCGGAGCCTGTAACGCCGTGCCCGCCGGCGCGCTGCTGCTGGTGCATCCGGGGCGGATTGCCCTGGCGGTTTTCGCGGGCCTGGTGCTCGTGACCACGGCGCTGGCGCTGGCCGTGCGTGCCGCCGGGCGGCGGCGCGTGCGCGATATCTACCGCGCCTATTTCGCGCGGCGGCATCGCGAGCGGCAACTGGTGGCGGCCACCTCGTTTTACGTCACCTTCGCCATTGTGCGCGTGCTGACGCACGCGATTCGCGCCGGGCGCGGGCCGTTCCACAACATAGAGGCGGGCGGCCTGCACATTCACCACATGGTTTGGGGCATCCTGCTGCTGCTGATTGTGGGGTACGGCTGGCTGCTGCAGATCGGCACGGACGTGGGCACGCCCTCGCCGTGGCCGGGCCGCATCATGGCGTTCCTGTACGGCGTGGGCGCGGCGCTGACGCTGGACGAGTTCGCCCTCTGGCTCAACCTGAGCGATGTGTACTGGGAGCGGCAGGGCCGGGAGAGCATCGACGCCGTGGTGCTGTTTGGCGGTCTGTTGGCGATGGGCCTGCTCGGCGGCCGTTTCCTGCACGCGTTGGCGCGGGAGGCGTTGGGACGGGGTGGTTGACAACCGGCCAGGCTCACTGTACATTGTATGTGTACAGTAGACGGTGGCTGAGCCGCCCAAAATCCGCATCGACCTGAGCTCGTCCGTGCCGGCGTACCGGCAGATCGCTGATGCTCTTCGCGTTCTGCTGGTGGATGGCAGTCTGGCGCCGGGGACCAGTTTGCCGTCGGTGCGGCGACTGGCCATCGAGCTTGGGATCCACTTCAATACGGTGGGGGAGGCGTATCGCACGATTGCCGCCGAGGGCTGGCTGGATCTGCAGCACGGGCGCGGAGCCACGGTTATCGAGCGCGGGGCGCGCCAACCCGCCGGCAAAGAACAAATCCGGGAATTTCATACCGAACTGCGCGCGCTGGTGGCTCGCATGCGCGCAGCCGGCATCCCGGCGGAACGCGTGGCGGGCGAACTTTGCTCCCTGGCAGAAAGCTTAAAGCCATGACGATCGCAATTCTGATTTCCATGCTCTCCAGCGTCTTCACCGGCACTGTCATGTTGCTGGTACCCCACTTTTCTCCGCGGCGGTTCCTTTTCGCCATCACGGTGGCGCCGGAATTCCGCGAAACCGGGGCGGCGCGCGCGGCGTTGCGGCGATACCACGCATGGGTGGGCGCCGCGATGATACTGGCCTGCGCGGTTTCGCTGACGCTGGACGCGTCGCACCCTGGTTTGGGCTTGGGCCTGGCGCCGCTCGTTCCAGTGGTAACGGCGATGGCCGAATTTCTACGCGAGCGCGGGCGCATGCGTCCGTACGCGGCGCCTTCCGCCGTTCCAGTGCGCGAAGCCAGCATCTCCGCCGTCCCCGACCGGTTGCTATGGTGGACTTGGCTGGCCGCGGTCCCCTTCGCGTTTCCGCTGGCCGCGGCGCTCTATCTGCGCGCGCACTGGAACGACATCCCGGCGCGCTACTCGATTCACTGGGATTTCAACGGCCATGCCAACGGCTGGGCGGTCAAAACCGTGCACGGCGTCTACGGACCGCTGTTGTTCGCCGCCGGATTCATGCTGCTGATGTTGATAATGGGGCTGGCGGTGTACTACGGGTCGCGGCGCGCCCCTCTGCGCCGGCCGGTGCTGGCGCTGATGATCGGGATGATGTATTTTCTGGGAGGCATCTTCACAGCTGTGGCTCTGATGCCGCTGATTTATTTCCCACCGGCGGTATTCTTGATTCCGGTTTTCGCTTTGATCGTGGTGGTGCTGGTGTGGTCGTACCGGGTTGCCACGGCTAACCAGCCGGCGGAAGCGACTCCGGACGAGTGCTGGAAACTGGGCGATATCTATTACAACCGCGACGATCCGGCGCTGTTCGTTCAGAAGCGCTTCGGCATCGGCTACACGTTTAATTTCGCGCACCCGTTGAGCTGGGTGATCCTGGCCGCGTTTCTGGGCGGGATAGCCGCGTTGGTTCTGGTGTTACCGCGAGGGTGAATTTTTCGCTACAGATGGTACAGCATCACGTACACCACCACGCCGGTGACGCTGACGTAGAGCCAGATGGGCAGCGTCCAGCGCGCAATGCGGCGGTGCTTGTCGTAGCGGTCGGCCAGGCCGCGGCGCAGCGTGATGATCGCCAGCACCGGGACGGTGGCGGCCAGCACCGTGTGGGTGCCCAGAATGCTCAGGTAGACCGTGCGGATGCGCCCCGGTGTGCGGGAAACGCACGCGAGCCGACCTGCGCGTGGTAGACCATGTAGCAGACCAGGAACAGGCAGGAGGTCACGAACGCCGTCGTCATCACTTTGCGATGGGTCTGGATGCGCTTGCGGCGGATCAGCGGGTAGCCCCACACCAGCAGCACGGCGGCGGTGGCGTTCAGAAAGGCGTTGATGGTGGGCAGGACGGGGGTCACGATGGCTCACGCTCCAGTTGGCGGATATCGTGCATCAGGCTGCGGCATGAAGCCGTCCTCGCCGAACTGAGGTAGTAGCCGCGGATGCGGCAGCTGGCGGTCCACCAGCACGAAGCGCGTGCTGTGGTCAGGCTGCCATCCACGCTGTTCAGCTTGAAGCTGTCGAGGCCGAGATCGTTGAGCGCGGCCTGCTCGCCGGTGAGGAAGTACCAGCGGGCGGGGTCGCGGCTTGAAATGCTTTGGCGTATGCGGCCAGCACGGGCGGCGTGTCGTGCGCGGGATCTACGGTGAAGGAGACCAGCTTCACGTCCGGACATCTCGGCGGTTGCGGTCTGCAGCTGGTGCATCTGCGAGCTCATCATGGGGCAGGGGCCGGGGCAGGTGGTGTAAGATGAAATCGGCCACCCAGACGTGGCCGGCGAGCGACTGGCTGTCGAAGGGCTGGCCGGTCTGGGCGGTGAGCTGGAACTCGGGCACCTCGCCCAGGACGGGCGAGCGGCTTGGGCTGGATGCACGCGGCGAGCGAACCAGCAACCGCCGGCAGGCCACGCCGGCCCATGGCAACCTGGCAGCCTGGCTCCACGATCGTCATGCCGCGCTCCGCGTGGCTTTCTGCGCGGCCATCATGCCGCGAGGCGCAGCAGCAGCACCAGGCCGAAGCCGGCGGTCACCGCCAGGCTCTCCACCGGGCCGGGCGCGGCGTTGGGCAGGCGCAGCGCGTAGTTCAGCAGCGAGATCGAATAGGTCAGCGGGTTCACCCACATGATGGCCTTGACCCAGCCGTGCGCGGTGGCCATGGGGAAGAGCGAGCCCGAGACCATCCACATGGGCACCAGCAGCAGGTTCATGATGGCGTGAAAGCCGGCGGTGGAATCCATCCTCCAGGCGATCACGAAGCCCAGGCCGGTGAGGGTGAACGAGATCAGAAAAATGGCGGCCGACGACCGGGAATCAGCTCGAGCAGGTGAATGCTGCACGCCGGCCAGCGGCGCGAAGGCCAGAAAGATCAGGCCTTGAATCCAGGCCAGCGTGGCCGAGCCCAGAATCTTGCCCAGCACCATGCTGGTGCGCGGCGCGGGCGAAACCAGCATGGAGAGCAGAAAGCCTTCGCGGCGGTCCTCGATGATCGAGATGGTGGAGAAGATCGCCGAGAACATCACGGTCAGCACCAGCGCGCCCGAGTAGAAGCGCGCCAGGTCGTTCGAGCCGTAGCCGATCAACAGCCAGAAGACCAGCGGCGAGGCCACCACGCCCAGCACGCGGCTCTTCTGCCGCCAGAAGCGCACCAGTTCGCGCTGCCAGAGCGTGGCGGCGGGCAAAATAAAGCATTCACCGAAGCCTCCTCCCCCTCCGCCCTGTTCCTACTCAATGCTGCTCCCGTTTCGCGCACGAACACGTCTTCCAGCGTGGGCTTGTGCAGGCCCACCGAATCGATGGCGCCGGGAAACGCCTCCACCACTTCGGCGATGAAGCGGTGGCCGTTCTGCGATTTCCACGCGCACGTGGCCGTCCATCGCCGAGGGCTGCAGGCCGAAGCGCTGCTCGATCCCGGCGGCCAGCGACGGCGGTATCGGCCGGTCTCCAGCACCACCACGTCGCCGCCGATGCGCGAGCGCAGTTCGCGCGGGCTGCCCTGCGGCCACGATCTTGCCCTGGTGCAGCAGCACCAGGCGGTCGCAGCGGTCGGCTTCTTCCAGAATGTGGGTGGTGAGCAGGATGGTGACGCCTTCGCTTCTCGCGCAGGTTCTCCACGTGGCGCGAAAGGTCGCGGCGCGCGGCCGGATCGAGGCCGGTGGAGGCTTCGTCCATCAGCAGCACCTGCGGGCGGTGCAGCAGCGCCTTGGCGATTTCCACGCGGCGCCGCAGGCCGCCGGAGAGCGTCTCCACCAGGTCCTTGCGGCGGTCGGCAAGCCCCAGCCGCTCCATGGCGCGCTCCATGCGGTCGCGCAGGATCGCGCCGCTCAGCCCGTGCAGATGGCCCTGCGCGCGCAGGTTCTCCTCCACGGTGAGCGCCTTGTCCAGGCTTTGCGTCTGGAAGACCACGCCCACCTGGCGGCGCACGGCGGCGGGTCGCGCTCCACGTCGTGGCCGGCGATGATGGCGCGGCCGTCGGTGGGCACCATCATGGTGGACAGAATGCGGAAGAGCGTGGATTTGCCGCCGCCGTTCGGCCCCAGCAGGCCGAAGATTTCGCCCTTCTTCACTTCGAAGCTGACGTTCGAGAGCGCGACGCGGTCCCCGTAGCGATGGGTCAGGTTTTGAACTTGAATCACAGACCAGGCCTATCTAGGAGCATAAGCCCGTAGATCAGCGGCAGGTACAACACGGAAGTGAGCAGCACGCCGCGCGCGCGCACGATGGTGCGCTCCAGCGCCACGCGCACGCCCGGAATACAGAAACCACAGCCCGAGCAGCAAAGCTCCTACCAGGTAAATGCGCCCCGACATCCCCAGGAGCGCCGGCGCCAGGCTCACCGGAATCAGCGCCAGCCCGTACAGCACGATCTGCCGCGCGGTGGAACGGCCGTCCGGCTCGACCACCGGCAGCATGCGGATGCCCGCGCGCGCGTAGTCGTCCTTGTACATCCAGGCGATGGAATAGAAATGCGGGAACTGCCACAGGAACAGAATGGCGAACAGCACCCAGGATTCGCGCGTGAGCGTGCCGGCCGCGGCCGCGATAGCCGATCATGGGCGGCATGGCGCCGGGAATCGCGCCCACCGTGGTGGACCACCACGTCCGCTGCTTCATGGGCGTGTACAGAAACAGGTAGCTGGCCAGCGTGAAGGCGCCGATCAGCCCGGCCAGCAGGTTCACGCCCAGCCACAGTTCCAGGAAGCCGGCCACGGAAAGGGCCAGCGCCGAAGGCCAGCGCGCCGGCGGGAGAGATGCGGCCGGCGGGCAGCGGCCGGTCGGCGGTGCGCCGCATTTTGCGGTCGGCTTCGCGCTCGTACCACTGGTTCAGCGCCGCGGTGCCGGAGGCGATCAGACCCGTGCCCGATGAATGGTGTGGAGCAGCGAGAGCAGCGGAATGCTCTTGAGGAATTGCCACCAGCCGGCGCCGCCGGGAAGGCCGAAGAAATAGCCGATCCCGGTGCTCATGAGGATCAGCCAGGTGATTCGCGGCTTGGTCAGTTCGATGTAATCGCGCATGAGTGCGGAAGCGGGCCGGGCATGCCCCGGCCCTGCATCAATCGATGCAAGGGAGAGCGAAGCCTCGCCCCGACAGCGTCCCTTATCCCTCTACCCTCTGACAGTCATCCTTCGTTGTCCCCTGTGCCCATACCACGGTCCCCTGATCTGGCGTGCCAGATTTCGAATGGTGCAGGTTGCTGGAGGCAGTCTCTTCATTGTATACGTTCCAAACTCCCGCGTCACCGCTCCCATGCGGGCGCGGTTTTCGTCATCACGCCCGGCCCCCGGGCAATGCCGGCAAGATGCCGGCATGGCCGGCTGGAAGCCGGCGCTACGGACGCCCTGACCCCTAGTTCTTCATTCCCGCGCGCAGCCGGTTCAATTCATCCGGGGTGAACTCGAACATGTAGCGCAGCAGCAGGTCGGCTTCGTCCTTCCGATAGCCTTCGAAACCCGGCGGCTTGGGGCCGGCAAAAACCCAGCGGCCGCCCTCGTGCGTGAACAACTGCGAGGGCATGGCGGTGCCCGGCGAAATAGCCGCCGGGTCGAGCATCCAGCGCCGCGTCCAGCCCGGCTGCAAACGCTCCCTCGCGATGGTGAAATCGGGCGCGGTGGCTTTGGCGTCGTGCAGCGGGTCCCCGGTCATGTGGCATTTCAGGCAGGGCGCGCCCGGACTGGTGAACAGCGCCCGCGCCATGCCGCGCTCTTCCGCCGTCAGCGGCTCCAGCGGCTCCTCGACGAACGGCTCCGGCTGCGACGAAAGTGCTGCAAAAAACCGCACTAACTTACGAACTTCGCCGCCGGAGAAATAGAACGTCGGCATTCTCGCTTTTAGATACCGGCGCACCCCGTCGCGATTCGTTTCTTTGTCGCTGAGCGCGGGGTTTTCGAGAAACCGCATCAGCCAGTCCGGGCGAACGCGGGCGCCTTCGCCGATGAGCGTGGGCGGCTTCTGGTCCTTCCAGTCCGGGTCCTGGTAGCGCGGGAGGGTGTCGAAAATGGTGGCTTGGCCGACGCGCATGCGGTGGCAGCTCATGCAGTTGTATTTGCGCACCACCCACCAGCCGTCGATTATGTCCTGGCGCTGGTCCGCGGGCGCGTACCAATAACGCTCCGGCACGGTGGCATCCACCGAGCCTTCGAGCAGCGTGGTGAGCGCGTCGATCTCCGGCTTCGCCAGATTGAAATTCGGCATTTTGAGCCGGTCCTGCGGGGCCTTCTCCTTGCCCTGGTCGTAGACGGCGGGGTCGGCCAGTTTGTGGTCGAAGAAGCCTTTGTGCGTGTGCCAACCCTCGGCTTCAGCCTGGGGCAGGAGGAGGGCGAAATCCAGCCGCTCGATGGGCTTCGAGCCTTCGCGGGTCAGCTCCGTGCCGACGCGCTGCTCTTCTTCCAGGCCGGCGATTTCGTGGCAGCCGGCGCAGCCGTAGTTGAGCACCAGCGCCAGGCCCTGGGCCTTGAGCTTCGGATCGTCCATATAGGGGGCGGGAGGGTAGAGGCTGGCAGACGACGAAAAACGATCGTCTGCCCCACTCGCGCCGGGGCGCTTGCGGGTCATCAGGTAGCTGGCGATGTCCCGCGCTTCCTCTTCGCTGAGGCGCAGGCTGGGCATGGGGGTCATCTGCTCCACCTGCAATTGGTGGCCGTCGTTGGGGCACTTGTCGTGGTCCAGGTCGAAGACGTAGGGGAGGCCGTGGCGGCTGTAATCGGCTTCGGTGAGGTCGCGTTTTTCGAACGCGCAGTAGGGGGCGGTGCGCCGGCGCGGGTTGAGAATCCAGCGGACCAGGTAATCGTAGTTGGCCTTTTCGCCTTCGCGGCTGAGGTTGGCGGCGAAGTTGGCGCCCTGCTTCTGCGCACCCTCGCCCATGGAATGGCAGGCCAGGCAGCCGCGCGTCTCGAAGGCTTCCTTGCCTTTTTCGGCGTCGCCCGGCGGCTGCGATGCGAGCGTGCCCTCGACGCCCGATTGCCAGACGAAGGCAGCGATGGCGCGGATTTCGGCATCGTCCAGCCGGAAGGTGGGCATCTTGGTGCCTGCGCGCCAGGCGTGCGGGTCCTTCAGCCACACCGGAATCCACTCCTTGCGCAGCTTCATGCGCACTTCCTTGAGGCTCGGTCCGGTCTTCTTCTGCTCGCGCACCAGTTCGTGAGAGCGCTGGTCGAGCTGTTCCATCTTCGCGTCAAGCTGGCTGGAGCGCACCTGCAGGTCGGTGGCCTCCTGGTAGAGGCGGCGGGCTTCGGCGTTGGTCGGGGCCTGGTCGCCCTGCTGGATGCGGAAGCCGGCCTGGCGCAGCATCTCGGCTTTCTGCTGCGCCAGGGCGCGCAGTTGCTGCGCGGTCGCGGTCATTTCGTCGGCCTCGCGGTCGAACCCTTCGTAGCGATGGCAGGCGGCGCAGCCGCGCAGGCGGAAGATTTCGCGGCCGTCGTTGAGCGTGCCGGCCATTTCGGTGACGATCTCGCGGGCGTGGCATTGCTGGCAGCCAGCCTCGATATTCTCCCGGTGGTGCAGCGGCCAGAGCCAGTGCTGGTTGTAGCCGTGAGCTTTTTCCACGCTGGTCACGGCCACGCCGTTGCCGCCATGGCAGGGGGTGCAGCCGAATTTTTCGGGATCGTGGATCTTCAGCAGTTCCGGGTTGGGATGGCTGGCGTAAACCGCTTCGCCGCCCATGGCCGCGGCGGTCAGTTTGAGGGGCTCGCGCGTGCCCAGGTGGCAGGATTCGCAGCGGTCCACCAGGTCGGTGTCGGCGACGTGGATCTGGCGGATGCGGATGTCGAACCGGTCGAGCGCGCGCTGGACGGAGGCGATAGTGGCGAGGCTCGCACCCGGGATGCGGTCGGCCAGGTACTGGTCGCGCGCGGCGCGCAGAGCCGTGGCCCGGCGCATCACCTCCACGCGCCGCTCCAGCAGGTGCGCCTTTTCATCCTTCATCGCCTGGAGCCGGGCGGAGATCCGCGCGAAATCCATTGCCTGCGGCGGCTCGCCCGGCAGTTCGATGGTGTGGACCTCGGCCTGGAGCGCGGCCATCCGGCGGCGCAGCGCGTTCTTGCGGGAGGCGCTGTGGGAGACTTCCACCTGGTACGTCAGGGCCGTGAGCTGGCCGCGGATTTCCTGGAAGGAATCGTTGAGCGCCAGGATCTTCGGCTCGAGGTCGCGGTTGATGCGGCGGTCGATGGCGGAAGCCTCGGGCAGGGCGGCTTTTTCCGCGGCCTGCATCTCCGCATCCAGGCCGCGGTATTCGGGCGACGCTTTGAGGCGCTGCTCGAACCCGGCTTCACCCAAACGGGCATTGGCCAGGTACGCAGCGTAGAGCCGGCGGAAGCGCGCCTCGTAACCCTTCCACGGCCGGATGCCGTAAGCCTCATCGTAAAGCGCCCAGCCGAGCACCACCACCAGCAGCGCCGACCAGATGCACAGCGCCCTGCCCAGGGAAGAATAAATGACCGGGTCTCGCTCTCCGGGATCTCCGCTCATACGTTAAACCAGGGAGTGACCCAGACATATTTGATGCGGAACAGCAGCCGGGCCAGGATTTTCACCGGCAGCGAGAGCATGCCGATGAGGAAGAACTGCATTACGGTGTATTGCAGCACGCTCATGCGCCGGTAGATTTTGCGGTTGAAGGGCGTCGAAGTGATGAGCTTGTGGATCAGCGCACCCGCGGCGGCGCAATAGGCGCCCATGACGGCGGCGCCGAAAAGAAATTTGCCCAAGCGGCTGGTGATGCCGAAAATATCGGGCAGGTCGCGGTTGACCTCAAACACGACGCGGTTCGGATCCCAGGTCTCCCCCGGCCAGAACCACATCCAGCCCGGCCCGCGGATGAAAGTGCCGATGAAGATCATGGTGAGCCAGAGCACCAGGAAGCCGAAGAAAAAAGTCAGGATGGCGAATTTGCGCTGCTTGAACGTGTAATAGCCGCTGCCCAGGGGGTTGGTGTCGATGTACGGGATGGCCATCAGCCCTAGGATGATGAGCGTCGGCATGACCACGCCGGCGATCCACGGGTCGAAATAGACCAGCATTTCCTGCAGGCCGAGGAAGTACCACGGCGCCTTGGCCGGGTTCATGGTGAGGGTGGAGTTGGCCGGCTCTTCGAGCGGCGCGTTGATGGTGATGGACCACACCAGCAGCAGCACGGTGACGATAATGGCCGCCAGAAACTCGATGCGCAGCAGGTAGGGCCAGACGTGGACTTCCTTGTCCCACCCAGGCTGGTACGGTTGTGTCTTGCGGTGATGTGTCTTGGCCAACTCGGGATCAGCTTCCAGGCGCGCGATCAGGCGGTCGTTGGCGAAGGCCTGCCGCAACCCGTACCAGGCGTAGAACGGCACCGCCAGCAGCAAAACCACGATGGCGATGTTATCCGGCGCGCTCAGGATGGTCCAGAGTTGGTGGAAGTCCATAGAATGTCAGCCCTCCCTTTGACGCAGAGACGCAGAGGCGCGGAGAACGAAATAGACCTCTGCGCCTCCGCGTCTCTGCGTCAAAAAGAAAGCCCTCAAACTTTTCGCTGCTCCTTGATCTCGCTCTCCAGCATCATCGGCGCGGGGCCGGAGATGCCGCCGTCTTTGCGCACGCGCCAGAAATGGACGATCATGAACGTCGAAGCCAGGATCGGAATGCCGATGCAGTGCCAGATGTAGGCGCGGAGCAGGGCGCTGGCATCCACGATGGAGCCGCCGAGCAGGCCGAAGCGCACGTCGTGGAACGGCGTCATCCCCAGTTGCGGACCGAACGGGCCGGCGGCGCCGACCAGCGGCGTGGCGCGCGCCATGTTGGTTCCCACGGTGACCGCCCAGAAACCGAGCTGGTCGTCCGGCAGCAGATAGCCGGTGAAGCTGAGCAGCAAAGTAAGAACTAGAAGAATTACGCCCACCACCCAATTGAATTCGCGCGGTTTCTTATAAGAGCCGGTGAGAAAGACGCGAAACATGTGTAACTCCACCATGATGACCATCAGGTGGGCGCCCCAGCGGTGCATGTTGCGCAGCAACTTGCCGAAAGGGACGTCGTTTTCGAGATACAGTATGTCGCGAAACGCTACAACCTTGGAAGGGTGGTAATAGAACATCAGCAGCGTGCCGGTGAAGACCAGGGTGATGTAGACGTAAAACGTCATGCCGCCCATGCCCCAGGTGTAGTTATATGCAACAGCGTCGCGGTTGACCTTGGCCGGGTGCAGGTGCAGGAATACGTTGCTCAGCACCCCCAGGGAGCGGCTGCGCGGGGTTTCGTCGTGCTTGACGCGCAGCACCGATTTCCAAAGGTCGGTTTTGTGCGGCGCATGAACCGTCTGTTTCAGCTCTTCGCCAGCGCGGGCGCGCACGTTCGAGGCCAAGGCCGCGAGCTTTTCGCGCGTTCCCCCGGCCCCTGGCCCCCGGCCCCCGGCCCCGTTCGTTTGCCCGTTGCTTTCCGGCATGCTGATTCAGATCCGCAGGATCGCCCCCGGATCTTCGAATTGTGAGCGCTCGCCCTTCGGCCAGGAGTAGAGGTGGCTCAGGTCCACCTCGATCTGGCCATCGGGCGTCAGGCCGACCTGCGCCCGGTCCATGGGGCGCGGCGCCGGACCCTCGAAGTTGATGCCTTCGGAATCGTAGCCGCTGCCGTGGCACGGGCACTTGAATTTGTTTTCCTCCGGCTTCCAGTCCGGCGTGCAGCCGAGGTGGGTGCACACGGCATAAATGACGAAGATGCCTTCTGTATTGCGCACCACCCAGATACGATGCGAGCTTTGGAAATTGGTATCCACGCCGAAACCGAAATCCGCCGGGTAGCCGATGCGGAACCGGGCTTTAGGCTCGTAGAGCACGCGCGGAAAGAAGAACCGCAGGAACATGAGGAAATTCACACCAAGCGTGCCGAGCACCGCCCAGCGGACGAAGCGCCGCCGCCGCGCGGCGACGCCGCGGTCATCGGCATCGCCGGGGCCTTTGGAAAAGATCGTTCGGATGACGGCGGCCAGGGACGGTTGTTTCGCAGGCGCCGCCCCGGCGCTTCGAGGATTCCCCATCTGGTTCCCATGGCCGGTGGAACCGGCCCACTCTCCGGTGCTTTGCGCACGGAGCGTTAGAAGACATTGTATACCCGGCCCCAGGCGTGACCCGCAGTTTTGCACCGAACGGAGGAGCGGCTAAGGGAGCGGTCTGGCGCGCCCGTGGTATCGCGTTCCGCTTGGTCGCGGCTCCCATTCGGCGCGTGCCGGAGAACTAGGACGCGTAGTACCCGTCGCGCGTTTGCACGGTAAGGCCTTTGGTTTTGGTGGTGAGGTGAATGTGGCGGTAGACGGGGCCGGCGGTTTGGTCGGAGGTATAGCCGATACTGTACTGGCTGCGCAGGTCTTCTTCGATCAGGGCGAAGATTTTGCCGATGGGCATTTTGTGGGAGACCTCGAAGAAGCGGCCGCCGGTTTCGCGTGCCAGTTGTTCCATGACCTTTCTGCCGTCGGGGCGGTTCGACATGGGGCCGCGAGGATAACCCATGCCGCCGCGCCGGCCCATGCGCGGGCCGCCGAAGCCGCCGAAATTGTTGTAGCCGGCATCGGGATCGGTGAAGAGAATGGTGTAGATGAGGGTGTCGGCGCGCTGGGCGGCCTCGACCGAGCCGAAAAGCGACTTCTTGCTGCCCTGATCTTCGCCGTCGCTCAGGAGGATCAGCGCCTTGCGTCCGGCCTGCTTGCGCATGATCTCGTCCGAGCCGAGGAAGACGGAATCGTAGAGCAGGGTGCCGCCGCCGCGCCGGCCGCCGCCGCCCGGATAACCGCCGCCGCCTGGATAGCCGCCCCCACCACCCGGATATCCGCCTCCTCCGCCGTTGTTCCGCTGCCGGTTCTGCGCGGTATCGAGCTGGCGCAGCGCCTTTTCGAGCGCGTCACGCGAGTTGGTGACATCCTGCATCAACTCCACCTCGAAATCGAAATGGATCAAAAAGGCTACGTCTTTTTCCGGACGAAGCACCTGGGTCAGGAAGCGGTCGCTGGCGTCTTTCTCGTCGGGCAGGACGCGGCGCGTGCTGCCGCTGGTATCCACCAGCAGTCCGACGGTCAGCGGCAGGTCGCTCTCGCGGGAAAAATATTTGATGACTTGCGGGTGGGTGTCTTCGTCAAGAAGGAAATCGTCTTTAGTCAAGTCTTTGACGATCTCGTCCTTCTTATCGCGGACGGTTGCGAAGACGTTGACCACCTTGACGTCGGCGGAAAAGCTGGGCTTCTGTTGCTCCTGCGCCCGCAGGACGCGGAGCGCCGCCAGCCAGGGGAGCGTTGACAGTAGAGTACGGCGCGTCACCTTCACAGGATTATCCCTTTTGCTGAACAGTGACGCGCGGCCGCGGCACGGGGTTGCGGAAATTGCGCGTCGCGCGGCCGCGCGAATAGTCCGGAAGGGCTAAGTACTCGGTCTCGTTCCAGTACGTCCATTTGTGTACGTCCATATGCGTGGGAACATTCTACTTGCTTGTGGCGATAGAACATTTTAAGATAACAACGTAGCTTTACTCCGATTTCAACCGGGGGATTGGGATGATTTATTCTCGTTCGGCTGAGTACGCGATCCGCGCATTCGTGTACCTGGCCCAAGTGCCCGAAGGCAAGTACGCCATGGTCAAGAACATCGCGGAGCAGGAAGAGATTCCCGCTCACTTTCTGGCCAAGATTCTGCAGCAGCTCGCCCGCAAGGGGTTGCTGCGCTCCAGCAAAGGACCGACCGGCGGATTCGCCCTCCGTGTCGACCCCTCCGAAATCCGGCTACTCGACATTGTCGAGGCGCTGGACGGCCTGGCGCCCTACCAGCAGTGCGCCAGCGGACTATCCGAGTGCTCCGACGAGATGCCATGCTCGATGCACGATAGCTGGATCAATCTCCGTTCGCGTATTATGGATTATTTGGGGCGGAATACGATCGCGGACCTGGCCAAGGCGCTGGAGATGAAGAAAAAGTCTCTGGCGGCGGTGAAGAAGAGCAAGGTCAGGAAACAGGTCGCAGCGAAACGGGCTTAACCCGGGGTCCTCGGCCGGCTCGCAGTTTGGTCGGCTGGGGTGGTTGAATCCGTCCGGCAACTGGCCGCATCAACTCGAATAGCGGAGGCTCGATGGGACAATCAGTCCTCGTCCCCATGGTGGTCGAACAGACCTCGCGGGGCGAACGCGCGTACGACATTTACTCTCGTCTGCTCAAAGAGAACATTATTTTCCTGGGCACGCCGATCGACGATCAGGTGGCGAACCTGATTATCGCCCAGCTCCTGTTCCTGGAAGCGGAAGATCCTGAAAAGGATATTTCGATTTACATCAATTCGCCCGGCGGCTCCATCACGGCCGGGCTGGCGATTCTGGACACCATGGCGTTCATCCGCCCCGATATCGTGACCATCTGCGTGGGGCAGGCGGCGTCCATGGCGGCGGTGCTGCTGGCCAAGGGCACCAAGGGCAAGCGCTTCAGCCTGCCGAATTCGCGCATCATGATCCATCAGCCTTCCATGCAGGGGCTGGCGGGGCAGGCGGCGGACATCGATATCTATGCCCGCGAGATCCTGCGCATGCGCGAGATCCTGAACAGCATGCTGGCGGACGCCACCGGCCAGCCCATCGACCGCATCGCCAAGGATGTGGACCGCGATTACATCATGGAGCCGCAGCAGGCGGTGGAATACGGCATGATCGACCGCGTCATTTCCAGCCGCGATCTGGCGCCGGTAGCGGTAAAGGGATAAGCCGGGCCGCCGGCTTCTCAAGCACGTCGACCAGCCCTTCCGGGCTGTCATGTCGGGCTTGCGCCCGGCAGGCGGAAGCGCGCTGCGATGGCGCGAAGCGCCGTCCTACTTTTGGGGCGTGAAGGTTTCGGGCGCGAAGGAGCGGCGCACCACCTCTCGAATGCCGTCGAGGCCGCTCAATTCGCCCGCGCCCATCGCCTGCACCAGGATGTTGCCGATGGCCGTGGCCTCGGCTGGCCCGGCGATGACGAGCCGGCCGGTGCGGTTGGCCACCATCCGGTTGAGCAGCCGGTTTCTCGAGCCTCCGCCCACGATGTGGATCACCTCGATCTTCCGGCCGGAAATCCTTTCCAGATTTTCCAGCACCTCGCAATAGCGCAGCGCCAGGCTTTCCAGGATGGTGCGCGCAAATTCGCCGTGGCTGGCCGGCGGCTCCTGGCCGCGGGCGCGGCAATGGTCCGCGATTTTACGCGGCATGTCGCCCGGATCGAGGAAGGCATCCGGGTCGATGGCCGAGCGGAACGGAGCTTCCGCCGCCATGCGCATCAGCTCGCTATAGGTGTATTCCGTACCTTCCAGGCGCCACGCCCGCCGGCACTCCTCGATCAGCCACATGCCGGCGATATTTTTCAGGAAGCGGATTTTTCCGCCCACCCCGACCTCGTTGGTGTAGTTGGCCGCGCGCGAGGCTTCATTAATGATGGGCCGGTCCAGCTCCAGGCCCATCAGCGACCAGGTTCCGGAGCTGATGTAACACCAGTTTTGGCCGCCCTCGGCCGGCGCCGCCGCCACGGCCGAGGCGGTGTCGTGCCCGCCCACCGCATACACCGGCAGGTGCGGCGGATCGATCATGCTGCCGAGCAGCGTTCCCGGGGGGACGAGCGGGCCGAGGATTTCGGCGGGCAGGTCCAGGCGGGGGAACAGGTCGGCGGCCCATGCCATGGTGCACGGGTTGAAAAACTGGGTGGTGCTGGCGATGGTGATTTCGGATTTCGCCTGGCCGGTCAGTCCGTAGGTGAAGAGGTCCGGCATATTCAGCAGGCGCCGCGCTTCGGCCAGGGCGGGCGAGCCGGCCATGCGCATGGCGTAGAGCTGGAACAGCGTGTTGAGCTGCATGAGCTGGACGCCGGTCGAGCCGAACAGCTCTTCGCGCGGCACCCGCTCGAGAACCTCGCGCATGGCGGCGGCGTTGCGCGGGTCGCGGTAATGGCGCGGCCTTTCGAGCAGCGTGCCGTCGGCGGCGAGCAGCCCGAAATCCACGCCCCAGGTGTCCACGCCAACACCATCGAGCGCGACGCGGCGCTCGGTCACGGCGACGTCGAGGCCGTGCCGGATTTCATGCCAGAGCCGGTAAATATCCCAGAACAGGCCATCGCCCTCGCGCACCGGGGTGTTGGGGAAACGGTGCAACTCGTCGATCGCCAGTTGGCCGTCGAAGAGGCAGCCCAGAATGGCGCGCCCGCTTTCCGCGCCCAGGTCGAAGGCCAGGTACTGGCTCATAAGCGCATATGGTAACGCTCCGTGGGGCCCCCGGTCGCGGGCGGGGGTTTGGGATTGGGGGTTAGGGTTGGGGCAGCGTGAGTCGCGGCACGATGGCGGCGGCGTACGGTCCGGCCAGCGGCGGCTGCGATCCGGACCGCGCGTGCACCGGCTTTGCTGTGGCAAACCTCGCCGCCCTAACCCCTGATCCCCAATCCCCACCGCCTCGGGGCTACCATGAAGCATGATCGTTCTTCATGTTCATGTGCATGTGGTGCCCGAGCATATCGAGGCTTTCAAACAGGCCACCATCGTCAATGCCAGCCACAGCGTGCGCGAGCCGGGCATAGCGCGATTCGACGTGGTGCAGACGGTGGACGATCCCACCCGTTTCGTGCTGGTAGAGGTGTACCGCAGCCGCGAAGCCATGGCCGCGCACAAGGAGACGGCGCACTATGCCGTGTGGGCGGAAAAGGTGGCGCCGTGGCTGGCGGAGCCGCGCACGCGCGTGCTCTGCCATAACGTCTTCCCCGGCGACGAGGGCTGGTAGGATGCGCTTCGAATTTGCCACCGCCACGCGCATCCTGTTCGGCCCGGGCACGGTGCGGGAAGTGGCTCCGGCGGCGGCCCGAATGGGCACGCGCGCGCTGCTGGTGACGGGGGCGTCGGGGGAGCGCGCGGCGCCGGTGGCCAAGGCGCTGGAAGCGGCGGCGCTGGCCTGCCTGACGGCGCCGGTGGCGGGCGAGCCCACCCTCCAGCAGGTGCGCGCGGCGGCGGAACTGGCGCGGGACGAGCGCTGCGACGTGGTGATCTGCGATGGGCGGCGGCGGCGCCATCGATGCCGGCAAGGCTATCGCCGCCCTGCTTACCAACCCCGGCGAGCCGCTCGATTACCTGGAAGTGATCGGCGCGGGGCAGCCGCTCGAACACGCGTCCGCGCCCTTCATCGCGGTGCCCACCACGGCCGGCACGGGGTCGGAGGTGACGCGCAACGCGGTGCTGGCCTCGCCCGAACAGCGCGTCAAGGCCAGCCTGCGCAGCGCCGGCATGCTGGCGCGGCTGGCGGTGATCGATCCGGAGCTGACCTTCGCCCTGCCGCGCGCCGTGACCGCGGCCACCGGCCTGGACGCGCTCACGCAGTTGATCGAGCCGTTCGTTTCCTCGCGCGCCAACCCCATGACCGACGTCCTCTGCCGCGAGGGGATGGAGCGCGCCGCGGCCGCCCTGCCGCGCGCGTGGGAGCATGGCGAGGACCGGGAAGCGCGGTCCGCCATGTCCTGGGCCGCGCTGCTGGGCGGCTTCGCCCTGGCCAATGCCGGGCTGGGCGCGGTGCACGGCTTCGCCGCGCCCATCGGCGGCATGTTCCCGGCGCCGCACGGCGCGGTGTGCGCGGCGCTGCTGCCGCACGTGGTGGAAGTGAACGTACGCGCGCTGGCCGCGCGCGCCCCGGAAAGCGAAGCGCTGCGACGCTACGACGCCGTCGCCCGCCTGCTTACCGGCCGGCCGGATGCGACCGCCGCGGACGCAGTGTGTTGGCTGCGGGATCTCACGCATCGCCTGGAGATTCCGCCGCTGCGCGCCTACGGCCTGGGCGAAGCGGATTTTCCGGAGCTGGCCGTGAAGGCGGCCAAAGCCAGCAGCATGAAAGCCAACCCGATCGAGCTGAAGCCGGAAGAGCTGATGGACATTCTGAGCCGGGCAAAGTGATTATGACTCACCGCCGAGACGCCGAGGCGCCGAGGAAAACTGGATCGACGAGGCGCGGATTACTCATCGATCTTGGCGCTATACGCCGGTTCCCAACGCGCCCGAGAACGTTGAGGTGGGCTGATCGCGGGGAGGCAACAAGAAGACCTCGGCGTCTTGGCGCCTCGGCGGTGGATATAAGGTTTATGTAGCGTTAGCCCAGTTGCGGCCGGTTGTTCCGGTCTGCTACACTGGCTGATGTCCCTTTAGAACGCTCAGTGGGAGGTTCGTCTGCTGTTTGGGGACGGACCGCTTGCACCAATGAGGAAATATGGCACACAAACCAGGTAAACAATATCAGATCTGCGCGTAAAGCAGGTAGAGGCCCGCGAGTATCAGCTCGAAGAGGCCGTTCCGCTTCTCCAGAAGATCAAGTTCGCCAAGTTCGACGAGACCGTCGAAGTGCACATGCGTCTCGGGCGTCGATCCCAAGCACGCCGACCAGATGGTGCGCGGCACCGTGGTGATGCCGAACGGGCTCGGCAAATCGAAAAAGGTGCTGGTCATCGCCAGCGGCGACAAGCAGCGCGAAGCCACCGAAGCCGGCGCCGATTTCGTGGGCGGCGAGGACATGGTCAACAAGATCCAGTCCGAAAGCTGGACCGATTTCGACGCCGTGATCGCCACGCCGGACATGATGCGCTCGGTCGGCAAGCTGGGCAAGGTTCTCGGCCCGCGCGGCCTGATGCCCAATCCGAAGACCGGCACGGTGACGGTGGACGTCGCCAAGGCGGTGAAGGAAGTCAAGGCCGGCAAGGTGGAGTTCCGCGTCGACAAGACCGGCATCATTCACGCGCCGGTGGGCAAGATCAGTTTCGCCGCGGACAAGCTGGTGGAAAACGCGGCCAGCCTGATCACGGCGGTGATCAAGGCCAAGCCGGCGGTGGCCAAGGGCAAGTACGTGAAGAGCGCGACGCTCTGCTCCACCATGGGCCCGGGCGTGGCCATCGACACGACGCCGTTCAGCGCGAAGGCGGCGGCCGCCGCTAGCTAGGCCGGACAGGTGTTTCCATGAAAAACAAGGACGACAAGAAGAAAGATATCGAAGCTCTGCGCCAGGACCTGGAGCAGTCGAAGAACCTGTTCGTGACCGGCTACGAGAAGCTGACGCGTGGACCAGGATTTCGAGCTGCGCAAGACGGTGCGCGGCGCGGGCGGCAAGTATCGGGTGATCAAGAACAACCTGGCGGAGAAGGCGTCCGAAGGCACGGCCGCCGAACCAGGTGCTGAAGGATCTGCGGGGCATGACCTCGCTGGCCTACACCACGGGCGATCCGGTGGCGCTGGCCAAGGCGCTGACGGCGTACGCGAAGGCCAACCCGACGTTCACCTTCAAGGCGGGCATGGTGGAAGGCCGGGTGATCGACGTCAAGGCGATCAACGACCTGGCCACCATGCCGTCGAAGGAAGAGATCTTCGCCAAGTTGCTGTACCTGATCAACGCTCCGGCGCAGCGGCTGGTGACGGCGATGAACGCGGTGGGCCGCAATCTGGCGGTGGTGGTGGATCAGGGCGTGAAGGAAAACAAGTTTAGCTCGTAGGGCCGGCGCATGCCCGGCCGCGCGACAGGATTTTACGAATTACTGAAGGAGTTCAGGAGTTTAGAAAATGGCGGACATTAACGCAATTGCGGATCAGATTCAAGGCTTGACGCTGCTGGAGGCATCCCAGCTGGTGAAGATGCTCGAAGAGAAGCTGGGCGTATCGGCGGCGGCGGCCGCGCCGGTGATGGCGGCGGGTGGCGGCGCGGCGGCGGCGGCGGCTCCGGCGGTGGAAGAGAAGACCGAGTTCACGGTGGTCCTGACGGCGGCCGGCGCCAACAAGATCAACGTCATCAAGGCGGTGCGCGAAGTCACCAGCCTGGGCCTGAAGGAAGCCAAGGACCTGGTGGATGGCGCTCCCAAGCCGGTCAAGGAAGGCGTCAGCAAGGAAGAAGCCGAGGCCATCAAGAAGAAGTTCGTCGACGCCGGCGCCACTGTCGAAGTGAAGTAGAGCAGTTAGGGTTAGGGGTCAGGGATCGCGGCTGGCGCTAGCGGTGCGCAAAGGTAGTTCCCGGATCCCTGGTCCCAGGCCTTGTTGTACTGTATTTGACGCAGGACGCGTGTCCTGCTAGATTTAGTAGTTGGGTTTTCGATTCAGCCGGATTCGACCCCAATTGGTGACTGTGATTTCCGAATCCTGGTACTTCAATTGCAGTTCGGGCGGAACTGCAGAGAGGGGATCTCTGTGCCTGTTCGCACCCACGGCAAGTGCAGGGATTCGTGTATCCGCACTACCCCGGGCCCCATCTTCACTCAGCACGACTATCCGGAATCCCACGGGCGGGTCGGCGAACACACGATCGCATTCCGGAACTTCGTTTCCTGCCCCTTCGTCATCATCGTCCGGCGCTCCGCGAGGCTGATTCTCCCGGGCGCCATTGTTTGCGGCCGGGCATCCCTGGCCCCTGCTTTGTGCTTTTGAGCGCGGTTTCTTTGCTTTGGCTCTTCGGCCGTCAGGAGTATAAGAATGGATATTCAAAATAACGGCGCCGATCCGCGGGCACCCCGAGCGAGTTGATTTTTCCAAAATCAAGACTTCGATTCCGATTCCGAATCTGATCGAGGTTCAGAAGAAATCCTACGAGCGGTTCCTGCAGATGGACCTGCTGCCCAACGAGCGCGAGGACATCGGCCTGCAGACCGTGTTCAACTCGGTTTTCCCGATCTCGGATTTCCGCGGCGTCAGCGAGCTCGAATTCGTCGATTATTCGATCGGCAACTGGGAGTGCAAGTGCGGCAACCTGAAAGGTCTGCACCACCTGCGTTCCACCTGCCGCAACTGCGGCGCGACCATCCGCACCGATCCGTTCCACGCCGGCGACATTCTGTGCCACCACTGCGGCACCTTCAACAAGAACGTGGTCACGTTCTGCAACAAGTGCGGCGACCCGGTGGGCCTGCAACTCAAATACGACATGCAGGAGTGCCAGGAGCGCGGCATGACTTATGCCGCTCCGCTCAAGGTCACCATCCGGCTGACGGTGTATTCGAAAGACCCGGAGACGCAGAAGAAGAGCGTCCGCGACATCAAGGAGCAGGAAGTCTTCTTCGGCGAAATTCCGCTGATGACCGACAACGGCACGTTCATCATCAACGGCACCGAGCGCGTCATCGTTTCGCAGTTGCACCGCTCGCCGGGCGTGTTCTTCGAGCGGCAGCAGGGCAGGGCTATTTCCTCGGCAAGATCATTCCCTACCGCGGAAGCTGGGTGGAGTTCGAGTACGACAACAAGAACATCCTGTACGTCCGCATCGACCGCAAGCGCAAATTCTACGGCTCGGTGTTTCTGCGCGCGTTGGGTTACAAGACCGACGAGCAGATTCTGCGCGCTTTCTACCGCGTCAGCAAGATCAGCATCAAGGACAAGAAGCTGCTCTGGAACGTGGACGAGGGCCTGACCGGGCTGAAGCTTTCCTACGCCATCAACGCCAAGACCGGCGAAACCGTGGTCGGGCAGGGCAAGAAGATCACCTCCACCCTGTTCAAGGAAATCCAGAAGGCCAAGATCCCGCAGGTGGAAGTGGCGGCCAACGATCTGGAAGGCGCCTACGTGGTGGCCGACGTGGTCGACATGTCCACCGGCGAAGTGCTGATCGACGCCAACAGCGAGCTGACCACCACCGCGCTCGCCAAGCTGATCGAAGCCGGCATCGAGGAGTTCGAAATCTTCTTCCCCGAGCGCGACGACGTCGGCACGGTGATCTCGGCGACCATCCGAAAGGACGCCGTCAAGACGCAGAACGAAGCGCTGATCGAGATCTACCGCAAGCTGCGTCCCGGCGATCCGCCCACGCTCGACACCGCCACGCAGCTTTTCCAGGGCATGTTCTTCGACCCGCGCAAGTACGATTTCTCGCGCGTGGGCCGCATGAAGTTCAACATCAAGCTGTTCGACAAGGCGGACGCCACCAGCCTCGACAAGCGCACGCTCGATGCGGAGGATTTCCGCGCCACCATCAAGTACCTGCTGAAGCTGCGCAAGGGCATCGGCGCGGTGGACGATATCGATCACCTGGGCAACCGCCGCGTGCGCGCGGTGGGCGAGCTGCTCGAAAACCAGTTCCGCATCGGCCTGGTGCGCATGGAGCGCGCCATCAAGGAAAAGATGTCGGTCTACCAGGAAATGTCGACGGCCATGCCGCACGACCTGGTGAACGCCAAGCCGGTGATGGCGGCGATCCGCGAATTCTTCGGCTCGAGCCAGCTTTCGCAGTTCATGGACCAGACCAATCCGCTGTCGGAGATCACGCACAAGCGGCGTCTGTCGGCCCTCGGACCAGGCGGTTTGAGCCGCGAGCGCGCCGGATTCGAAGTGCGCGACGTGCACCCCACGCACTACGGCCGCATCTGCCCCATCGAAACGCCGGAAGGTCCGAACATCGGGCTGATTTCGTCGCTTTCCTGCTTTGCGCGGATCAACGAATACGGCTTCATCGAGAGCCCCTACCGCAAGGTGGTAAAGGGCGTGGTGATCGACGAAGTCCGCATCCTCAATCCCGGCGACACCGATTACAAGGTCGGGCGACATCGTGCGCGCGGCAGCAGGCCGAAGAGGCCAACCGCAAGCTCGGCGGCAAGAAGAGCAGCCGGCCGAGTTCGAGGCCCACTGCGAGTACCTCTCGGCCTGGGAAGAAGACAAGTACATCGTCGCCCAGGCCAACGTGGAGCTGGACGAGAAGGGCCGCATCGTGCCCGAGCTTTCCAACGCCCGCCAGGCCGGCAACTTCGTGCTCAAGCCGCGGGATGAGATCGAGTACATCGACGTCAGCCCCAAGCAGCTCGTCTCGGTGGCCGCCAGCCTGATTCCGTTCCTCGAGAACGACGACGCCAACCGCGCGCTGATGGGATCGAACATGCAGCGCCAGGCGGTTCCGCTGCTGCGCGCCGACGCTCCCTACGTGGGCACCGGCATGGAGCACGTGACGGCGCGCGATTCCGGCGCCGTGGTGCTCTGCAAGCGCTCCGGCGTGGTGGATTCGGTGGATTCCGAGCGCATCATCGTGCGCGTGGAAGGCGCGGCCCACGAAGGCCAGCTTTCGCGCGAGGTGGGCGCGGACATCTACCAGCTCACCAAGTTCAAGCGCTCCAACCAGAACACCTGCATCAACCAGAAGCCCATCGTGGCCGCGGGCCAGCGCGTGACGAAGGGCCAGGTGCTGGCCGACGGCCCGTGCACCGATATGGGCGAGCTGGCCCTGGGCCGCAACGTGCTGGTGGCCTTCATGCCCTGGCGCGGGTACAACTTCGAAGACGCCATCCTGGTCAGCGAGAAGCTGGTCAAGGAAGACTACTACACCTCGATCCACATCGAGGAGTTCGAGATCGAAGCGCGCGACACCAAGCTGGGGCCGGAGGAAATCACGCGCGACATCCCCAACATCGCCGATTCGTTCCTGCGCAACCTGGACGAAAGCGGCATCATCCGCATCGGCGCCACGGTGAAGCCGGGCGACATCCTGGTGGGCAAGGTGACGCCCAAGGGCGAAACCCAGCTCACTCCCGAAGAGAAGCTGCTGCGCGCCATCTTCGGCGAAAAGGCCGGCGACGTGAAGGACGCTTCGCTCTACTGCCCGCCGGGCATCGAGGGCACCATCGTCGATTGCAAGATCTTCTCGCGCAAGGGGCAGGAGAAGGACGAGCGGTCCAAGGCCATCGAAGAATCGCAGATCCAGCGCCTGCAGCGCAACCTGCAGGACGAAATCCGCATTCTGACCGACGAGCGCGCCAAGCGCCTGGCCGCGCTGCTCGAAGGCAAGAAGCTGCTGGCCGACCTGCACGACGAAAAGACCAACAAGCGCCTGCTCTCGAAGGACACCGAGCTGACGCGCGACTCATCGAGAAGATGAAATCGCGCGACCTGAAGCGCATGCGCCTGACCAACAAGGACCCGCGGCTGAACGAGCAGATCGACGAAATCGAAGAGATGACGTCGCGGCAGATCGCGGTGCTCGAAAAGATCACCGACGAGAAGATCGCCAAGCTGCGCAAGGGCGACGAACTGCCTCCCGGCGTGATCAAGCTGGTGAAGGTCTACATCGCCATGAAGCGCAAGCTTTCGGTGGGCGACAAGATGGCCGGCCGCCACGGCAACAAGGGCGTGATCGCGCGCATCCTGCCGGAAGAGGATATGCCGTACCTGCCGGATGGAACGCCGGTGGAGATCGTGCTCAATCCGCTGGGCGTGCCTTCCCGCATGAACGTGGGCCAGATTCTGGAGACCCACCTGGGCTGGGCGGCCAAGGCGCTGGGCGTGCATTTCGCGACCCCGGTGTTCGACGGCGCCACCGAGCGCGAAATCAAGAAGCGCGCTCACCGAAGCCAAGCTGCCGACCTCGGGCAAGACCACGCTGTTCGACGGCATGACGGGCACGCAGTTCGAGCAGCCGGTGACGGTGGGCTACATCTACATGCTGAAGCTGTCGCACCTGGTGGACGACAAGATCCACGCGCGCTCCATCGGGCCGTACTCGCTGATCACGCAGCAGCCGCTGGGCGGCAAGGCGCAGTTCGGCGGCCAGCGCTTCGGCGAAATGGAAGTCTGGGCGCTCGAAGCCTACGGCGCCGCTTACATTCTGCAGGAGCTGCTGACGGCGAAGTCGGACGACGTCTACGGCCGCGCCAAGATCTACGAGGCCATCGTCAAGGGCGAAGCCGCCATCGAGCCGGGCGTGCCGGAATCGTTCAACGTGCTGATTCGCGAGTTGCAGTCGCTGTGTCTCGATGTGGAGTTGATGAAGAAGCCGCGTGAAGTGCCGGATACGGCGCTGGCGGCGGATTAAGATAATCGACCGCCGAGGCGCAGAGACGCGGAGAAAAGCATGATTTAGTGCTTTCTCCGCGTTCATCGGCGTTCATCGGCGGCTAATAAAGGTTTTTGAATTGGAGGCTATTTTGAGATCCTCTCCGTACGATCGAGCGAATTTGATCGCGGATTTCGATTCGATCCGCATTTCTCTGGCGTCTCCGGAAAAAATCCGGAGCTGGTCCCACGGCGAAGTCACCAAGCCGGAGACCATCAACTACCGGACCTTCAAGCCGGAGCGCGACGGGCTGTTCTGCGCCCGCATCTTCGGCCCCACCCAGGACTGGGAGTGCTTGTGCGGCAAGTACAAGCGCATGAAGCACCGCGGCGTGATCTGCGACAAGTGCGGCGTGGAAGTCACGCTGGCGCGCGTGCGCCGCGAGCGCCTGGGCCATATCGAGCTGGCCAGCCCCTGCTCCCACGTCTGGTTCTTCAAGGGCCTGCCCAGCCGCATCGGCCACCTGCTCGACATCACCCTGCGCGAGCTGGAGCGCGTGCTCTATTTCGAAGCCTACGTGGTGGTGGAGCCGGGCGAAGTGGAAGGCCTCAGCCGCGGCGAAGTCATCACCGACGAGCGCAAGCGGCAGCTCGACCAGGAATTCCCCGGCAAGTTCATCGCCATGATGGGCGCCGAGGGCATCAAGGAACTGCTCAAGAAGGTCGACGTGGAGGCCCTCTCGCGAAGAGATCCGCGAAAAGATGAAGACCGAGGCGTCGGTGCAGAAGAAGCTGAAATTCGCCAAGCGGCTGCGCGTGGTGGAATCGTTCCGCAAATCCGGCAACAAGCCGGAGTGGATGATTCTGGACGTGATTCCGGTGATTCCGCCGGAGCTGCGCCCGCTGGTGCCGCTCGATGGCGGCCGCTTCGCCACCTCCGATCTGAACGACCTCTACCGCCGCGTGATCAACCGCAACAACCGGCTGAAGAAGCTGATCGAGCTGCACGCGCCGGACGTGATCGTGCGCAACGAAAAGCGCATGCTGCAGGAAGCCGTGGACGCGCTGTTCGACAACGGCCGCCGCGGCCGCGTGCTGCGCGGCGCCAACAACCGCCCGCTGAAATCGCTCTCCGATACGCTCAAGGGCAAGCAGGGCCGCTTCCGCCAGAACCTGCTCGGCAAGCGCGTGGATTATTCCGGCCGCTCGGTCATCGTGGTCGGCCCCGACCTGCGCCTGAACCAGTGCGGTCTGCCCAAGAAGATGGCGCTCGAGCTGTTCAAGCCGTTCATCTACCACCGCCTGGAGCAGCGCGGCCATTGCACCACCATCAAGCAGGCCAAGGAACTGGTGGAGCAGCAGGACCCGGTGGTGTGGGACATTCTCGAAGAGGTCATCAAGGACCACCCCATTCTGCTCAACCGCGCTCCCACGCTGCACCGCCTGGGCATCCAGGCGTTCGAGCCGGTGCTGGTGGAAGGCAAGGCCATCAAGATTCACCCGCTGGTCTGCACCGCGTTCAACGCCGATTTCGACGGCGACCAGATGGCGGTCCACATTCCGCTGTCGCCCGAAGCGCAGATCGAAGCATCCACCCTGATGCTTTCGTCCAACAACATTCTTTCGCCGGCGCACGGCGGCCCCATCGCCATTCCCACCCAGGACATGGTGCTGGGCTGCTACTACCTGACCAAGGCGCGCCCCGGCGCCAAGGGCGAGGGCCGCACCTTCGCTTCCACCGACGACGTGCTGATCGCGCTCGAAATGGGCGAAGTGGAAACGCTCACGCCCATCAAGCTGCGCTACACCGGCCGCGTGATCGACCTGGTGCACGCCTTCGACAACCAGAACATCCTGCACACCGAGCCGATCGAGTTCATCAAGCAGTACATGGAGACCACCGTCGGCCGCGTGATCCTGAACGACCACCTGCCGCAGGACATGCCGTTCATCAACGGCCTGCTGAAGAAGAAGGGCCTGGGCCAGCTGGTGCAGTACTGCTACCTGAAGTTCGGGCTGCAGATCACCGTGCAGATGCTGGACGAGGTCAAGGCGCTCGGGCTTCCTGTACGCCACCCGCGCCGGCATCTCCATCGGCATCGACGACATGGTGGTGCCGGGCGAAAAGGCCGGCCTGGTGCGCGAGGCCGAAAAGGAAGTGGTGGACGTCGAAAGCCAGTATCAGGACGGCGCCATCACCCACGGCGAGCGCTACAACAAGATCATCGAAATCTGGTCGCAAGGTCACCGAACGCGTTTCCGACGAGATGTTCCAGGCCATGGAAGAGGACGACCGCACCGGCCGCTACCTCAACCCGATTTACATCATGGCCGATTCCGGCGCGCGCGGTTCCAAACAGCAGATCCGCCAGCTTTCCGGTATGCGCGGCCTGATGGCCAAGCCCTCGGGCGAGATCATCGAGACCCCCATCACCGCCAACTTCCGCGAAGGCCTGAACGTGCTGCAGTACTTCATCTCCACGCACGGCGCCCGCAAGGGTCTGGCCGACACCGCGTTGAAGACGGCCGATTCCGGGCTACCTGACGCGCCGCCTGGTGGACGTGGCGCAGGACGTGATCATCAGCGAGAACGACTGCGGCACCACCGAAGGCATCTACGTGGAGCCGATCATCGAATCCGGCGAAATCATCGAGCCGTTGCGCGACCGCATCGTGGGCCGCGTGGCGCTCGAAGACCAGAAGGATTACGAAGGCAACATCATCGTCGGCATCAACCAGGAGATCACCGAAGACCTGGCGGCGGCCATTCAGGCGGCCGGTATCGTGGCGCGTCAAGATCCGCTCCGTGCTGACCTGCGAATCGAAGCGCGGCGTGTGCGTCACGTGCTACGGCCGCAACCTGGCTACCGGCCGGCTGGTGGAGCGCGGCGAAGCGGTGGGCGTGATCGCGGCGCAGTCCATCGGCGAGCCCGGCACGCAGTTGACCATGCGTACGTTCCACATCGGCGGCACCGCCACCCGCATCAGCGAGCAGTCCACCCAGGACGCCAAGTCCGACGGTTTCGCGCGCTACATCGGCATCCAGACGGTGCGCAGCAAGAGCCGGCGAACTGATCGCCATGAACCGCAACGGCAACATGGCGGTGGTGGACGACAAGGGCCGCGAAAAGGAACGCTACGCGGTGGTTTACGGCGCCCGCGTGCTGGTGGAAGACGGCGCTCCGGTGAAGAGCCAACCAGATCCTGCTCGAATGGGATCCGTACACGTTCTCGATCCTGACCGAAGTCAGCGGCGTGGTCCACTTCAAGGACCTGATCGACGGCCTCACGCTGCAGGAGCAGGTGGACGAGGTCACCGGCATGTCGCAGCTCGTGGTCATGGATTCTCCCGACGAGAAGCGGCAGCCGACCATCGTCGTGCGGCCGGAGGCGGGTAGCACGCTAACCGCGAAGGAGCGCGCCGAGCCAAGAAGTACCTCATGCCGACCCACGCCCACCTGATGGTGCGCGACGGCGAGGAGGTGCACGCCGGCGACGTGCTGGCCAAGATCCCGCGCGAAACCACCAAGACCAAGGACATCACCGGCGGTCTGCCGCGCGTGGTGGAGCTGTTCGAAGCGCGCAAGCCGCGCGAGACGGCCATCATCGCGGAGATCAACGGCGTGGTGAAGTACGGCGAAGTCACCAAGGGCCAGCGCAAGATCTACGTGGTGGGCGACGATGGCGAGCAGCGCGAGTACTCGCTGCCGCGCGGCGTCCACATCAACGTGCAGGAGGGCGAGCGGGTGAAAGCCGGCGAGCCGCTCATGGACGGCCCGCGCGATCCCGCACGACATCCTGGACGTGCTCGGCGAAAAGGAACTGCAGAAGTACCTGGTCAACGAGATTCAGGAAGTCTACCGCCTGCAGGGCGTCAACATCAACGACAAGCACCTGGAAGTCATCTCCCGGCAGATGATGCGCTGGGTGAAGGTGGAGGATATCGGCGACACCGAATTCCTGCCCGAAGAGGTGGTGGACAAGTTCAAGTTCCGCGCCGAAAACCAGCGGGTGATCGAAGCCGGCGGGCGTCCCGCGCAGGGCAAGGCCATGCTGCTGGGCATCACCAAGGCGTCGCTCTCGACCGATTCGTTCATCTCCGCGGCGTCCTTCCAGGAGACCACGCGCGTGCTCACCGAAGCCGCCATCAACGGCAAGGTGGACTACCTGCGCGGCCTGAAGGAGAACGTGATCATGGGCCGCCTGGTTCCGGCCGGCACCGGCATGGAGTATTACCGCCAGGTGAAGATCGCCGGGCGAGGACGTGGTGGAAGAGCCCGTGGCCGAGCCCGCGCTCGACGCCATCCCCGGTTACGACGAGGAGACCCGGCTGCAGTACGCCGGCGGCCTCCCGGAGGATACCGGCGAAGAATCGCTGGCGGAGTAATCCGCTACTTCAAGGCCGCCGGCGCGAACTTCGCAGGAGAAGTTCGCGCCGGCGGCCTTTTGTTTTATCGGGGAAGCTGCAAATGAACGAGATCATATTCGTGGTGACGGAGCCAGCCGAGGGCGGCTACGCAGCCGAGGCGCTCGGGCAGCCGATTTTCACGGTTGCCGATACGCTTGAGGAATTGAACGACATGGTTCGTGATGCCGTGGTCTGCCACTTCGACGACGAGAAATCCCGCCCGAAAATCATCCGTCTCCACTTCGTCCGCGAACAACTGCTCGCCGTTTAGCGCCGCCCATGTCCAAGAAGCTGCCGCGCGACCTGTCGGGCGCCGATTTAGCGGCGGCACTGACCCGCTTGGGCTATGCAGTTACCCGCCAGACCGGCAGCCACCTGCGGTTAACTACAGCGGAATCTGGCGAGCACCACGTGACTATTCCCGCCCACAAGGCGATTCCGCTGGGGACGCTCCGGTCCATCCTTCGAGAGGTCGCAGAGCACTTCGAGTGGAGCACCGACGAACTGGCGGCAAAGCTGTTTGGATTTCGCTAAGCCGATCCCGTTCCGCCTAGCCCGCCAAAAACTCCCTCACCTTCCTTACCGCCTCCTCCCGAGTCCCCGCCTCCTCTCCGAACCCTTTCAGCCACACCAGCCCCGGCTCGCGCCGGAACCAGGTGATCTGCCGCTTGGCATACTGGCGCGTGTTCCGCTGGGCGTAAAAGATTGCATCCCGCGGGCTCAACTCGCCCTCTATGAACTGCAGCGCCTGCTTGTAGCCGTGGACTCGAACGGTTTCGCGGTCCGCGGGAAGCCGAGCGCCAGAATATGCGCGCACCTCCTCCACCAGTCCGGCCTCGAACATTCGCGCGCAGCGGCGGTCCAGGCGCTCGTAGAGCGCGTCGCGGTCGGGCAGCAGGCCGAGTTTCAGCACGCGGTAGCCGCGCAGGCCGATCGCGGCCCGGTGCGGAACAGTTCGCTGGCCGGGCGCCGCGTCAGCAGGCAGACTTCGAGCGCGCGCGTCACTTTGGGCACGTCATTGGCATGGATTCTGCCCGCGCGTTTCGCGGTCGAAGCGGCGGAGCAGGCGGTGCAGCGAGCCGGGGCGGCGCAGCTCGCGCGCGGCCAGGCGGTCGCGCAGCGGCTGATCGCGCGCCGGCCCCTGGAACAGGCCGTCCACCAGAGCGCGCAGGTAGAATCCGGTGCCTCCCGCCACAATCGGCAGGCGGCCGCGCGCGGAAATCTCCGCTACGGCCATCGCGGCCCAGGCGCGCGAATTCGCCGGCCGTGAAAAGCTCGTCCGGGTTCACGATGTCGATGAGGTGGTGCGGAATGCCACGGCGCTCGTCCGGCGGCAGCTTGGCCGTGCCGATATCGAAGTGGCGGTAGACCTGAAGAGAGTCGCAATTCACGATTTCTCCGTTGAATTCTTCGGCAATCTGAAGTGCGAGCTCGCTCTTCCCCGAGCCGGTGGGGCCGGCCACCGCAACCAGCGGGCGTTCCGGCGCGTCTGGGGCTACAGGAACGTGGCGGGACGTCAGAGGGCATGCTCTGATCCTGTATTCTGACCGGGAAGGCCCGGTATACAATAGAAAGATGGTTTCGACCCTTCTCGGGGCCTTCCTGGCGGTCGAAAGAAAGTAGATGGCATGATTCGCTTTGTCACAGCGCTAATATGCGCGGTTCCCCTGGGCTCGATGATTTATGCGCAGGAGCTGCAGGTCCGCCAACCGGCCCAGGCCACCCAAAACGCTCCGCAGGATCCCAAGGCCGAGGCCTATTACAACTTTGCCATGGGCCGGCTGTACGCGGAAATGGCGGCCAACGACGGCAACAAGAACGACTACGCCGACAAGGCGATCCAATACTACCAGGAGGCGCTCAAGCTCGACCCCAGCTCGCAGCATGGTGTTCGAGGAGCTGACCGACCTGTACATCCAGACCGGCCACCTGATGGACGCGGTGACCCAGGCCGAGGACATGCTCAAGCAGGACCCCGACAACCTGGACGCGCGCCGCATGCTCGGCCGCATCTACGCGCGCATGATCGGGGAGGGCCAGGCGGGCCGGATCGACGAGCGCTACGTGCGCCGCGCCATCGAGCAATACCAGAAGATCACGCAGAAGGATCCCAAGGATGCCGAGAGCTGGGTGATGCTGGGGCGGCTCTACCGCATTTCCAACAACTCGCCGGAAGCCGAGAAGGCCTACAACGCCGCGCTGGCCGCCGATCCCGACAACGAAGATGCCATGGCCGGGCTGGCCATGCTCTACGCGGACTTGGGCGACACCCAGAAGGCCATCGACAAGCTGAAGGAGGTCACCGGCAAGAATCCCCGAGCGACCGCACCCTGACGCTGCTGGCCGAGCAGTACGAGCAGCTCAAGGATTATAAGAGCTGCCGCCGACGCCCTGCGGAAGGCCGTGGAGCTGGCGCCCGACAATCCGCAGATCGCGCGCGGGCTGGCGCAGGACCTGATGTATTCCGACCAGCTCGACGAAGCCCTCAAGATTTACCAGCAGTTCGCCGACGAAGACCCGCACGACTGGGAAGCGGCGATGAACATCTCCGACATCTACGCCGAGCAGCGCGACATGGCGAAGGCGCGCGAGGCGCTGGACAAGGCCAAGGAGATCAGCCCGGACAACCTCGAAGTCCGCTACCAGGATGCCGAGCTGCTGAAGGGCGAAAACAAGACCGACCAGGCGCTGGCGGTGTTGAAGTCGATGCTCGACGACACCATGCGGCCCAGCTATTCCCAGGCCGAGGCGCGGGCGCGCTCGCGCATTCTGGACGAGTACGGCATCGTCTCGCGCAGCAGCGGCAAGTACGACCAGGCGGTCACGGCATTCCGCCAGTTGGGCGCGCTCGGCGTCCGACATGGCGCGTGCGCGGCGAAATCCAGGTGATCGACACCTACCGCCAGGCCAAGGATTACGCCGCGGCGTTGAAAGAGGCGGACGCGGCCGTCAAGAAATACCCGGACGAGAAGGTGCTCAAGGTCGAGCACGCCAGCGTGCTGGCCGATGCCGGCAAGATGGACGAAGGCGCGGCCGAGCTGAAGGGCATTCAGGACCGCGAGACGCAGCTCGCGCTGGCCCAGCTTTACGAGAAGGCCAAGCGCTACGCCGACATGGGCAAGGCGCTGGACGACGGCGGAAAAGCTCTCGCAGACCAACGACGACAAGGAGACCGTTTATTTCATGCGCGGCGCCATGTACGAGCGCATGAAGAAGTACGACGCATCGGAAGCCGCTTTCCGCAAGGTGCTGGAGATCGATCCGGCGAACGCGGAAGCGCTGAACTACCTGGGCTACATGCTGGCCGACCGCGGCGTGCGGCTGGACGAGGCCACCAGACTGATCAAGAAGGCGCTCGACCAGGTGCCCAACAACGGCGCGTTCCTGGACAGCCTGGGCTGGGTCTACTTCCGGCAGGGCAAGCTGAACGAGGCCGAGGACCTGCTGCAGTGCGCGCACTGCAGAATATCGGCGAGGATCCCACCGTGCATGATCACCTGGGCGACGTGTACTTCAAGCTGGGCAAGACCCGTGAAGCGGTGGCGCAATGGCAGGCCTCGCTGCAGGGCTTCCGCAAAGCGCCCGACGATGCCGACCCCGAAGAGGTCGCCAAGGTCACGCGCAAGCTGGACGATGCCCGCGTGAAGATGGCCAAGGAGAAGAAGTAAGGGACTGTAGCCGGGGCAGGTTGGCCAGCCGCCGCGGGCCGACAATCGTGCCCGATCTCATTAAGAAACACGTAATTTACTCTTCGCTTCCCAATTTCGGCAGACTGTGAGAGCCAGCACCTTCCCGCCGCGGCACGTGCTTGGCCCGCCCTCGGGGCGTCTTTGTGCGCTTCCGCGTCAAATCCGGCTAAAATCGCGTAACTTTCTGAAATCAAACCTGTTATCCTGATCTGCGCGGGTCCAAAGCTATCGTTTTGCGCACTTCTGTGGGATACTCAATTATAGAACAGGTTTTCAACTCAGAAATGTCCCAGTTGGACGACGCAGTCGCCAGATATAACAAGCTACTGGAGAGCGGCCCGTTTCGCGACGCTGGCGTGGGCGGAATGCGCTCCACGAGCGCATGGAGAGCGCGCAAGCTCTCGGCCGGCGGACGGCTGATCTGCCCGTTTCTGCGTCCCAATTTCATTTCCCGCCGGCAGTACGAATCGCTGGTCAAAACCGGCGAAGCGCTGATCGGCGCCATCGACCGCATGGAGCAGATGGTGCTGGCGAGCCCCGCGCTGCTGGCGCGCCTGGAACTGCTGCCGGCGGAGAAAATGCTGGCCGCCATCGATCCCGGCTACCAGGCGCTGGAAGTGGCCGCGCGGCTCGATACGCACCTGAACAACGGCAGCCTGCACTTCGTCCAGTACAACGCCGATTCGCCCACCGGCGCGCGGCTATGCCGACGCGCTGGCCGACCTGTTTTACGACGCTCCGCCGGTGAAGGAGTTCCGCAAGAAATACACCCTGACCAAGGTCGGCAGCCGCAAACATTTGTTGCAGGCGCTGTTGAAGTCGTACAAGCAGTTCGGCGGCACCAAGAAGCCGAATATCGCCATCGTGGAATTCCGGCCGGCATTACCATTCCGGGCAGAGCGAATACGAGCTGTTCCGCGATTTCTTCCGCGAGGAAGGCTACGCGGTGGAGATCGTCTCGCCGGAGCAGCTGGAATACCGCAACCGCGTGCTGCGCAAGGGCTCCTTCGAAATCGACCTGGTCTACCGCCGCCTGGGCGTGCAGGAATTCCTGATGCGCTTCGACCTGACGCATCCGCTGGTGCAGGCCTACCGCGACCGCGCGGTCTGCGTGGTGAACAGCTTCCGTTCGGAGCTGGCGCACAAGAAGGCCATGTTCGGCCTGCTCACCGACGAAACGCTGACCGCCAAATTTCCGGCGGCCGAGCGCAAGGCCATTCGCGAGCACGTGCCGTGGACGCGCCTGGTGACGCCGTCCAAGACCACCTACGACGAACAAGACCATCGACCTGCCGGAATTCATCGTCCAGAACCGCGAGAAGCTGGCGCTGAAGCCCAACGACGATTACAGCGACCAGCACACCTACTTCGGCTGGGAGATGGACGGCGCGCGAATGGGAGCGCGCCCTGAAACAGGCCATGCGCGCGCCCTACGTGGTGCAGGAGCGCGTGGAGCCGGTGCGCTCGGTCTTCCCGCTGATGAGCTTCGGCACACCTGGAATTCCGCGAGATGCAGGTGGACGTGCACCCGCACGCCTACCTGGGCAAAGTGCAGGGCTGCTCGAGCTGGCTCTCGACCGGCAAAGCCGGCTTTTCGTCGGCCGCGGGCATCGTGCCCACATTTATTCTGGACTCCAAGTAGGACAGCCCTTCCGGGCTGTCGCGACGGGCTTCCGCCCGTCGCCTGCCGGGCGGAAGCCCGGCAGGCAGGCCCAAAAGCCTGTCCTACAACTCCCCGAAACTCACCTGCGCCCGCAGATTCGCCACGCCCGCCGTATACCGGCTGTCGCTCACCGCGAACGCCACCGCATCCTCCAGCCAGTCGTGCCACACGCCGTCGGGATCGTGCGACGCCACCGTCAGCGTGTACTCCTCCGGGCACAGCTCGCAGCGGAAGGCGAAGGTGATCTCGAGCGCGTCCCCGGCCGCGCACGGCCCGAGCTTCAGATTCTCCAGCTCCGTGTTGGTGCCGTACACGTTCAGCCCGATGCGCGTGCGGATCATGATGCCGATTACCGGATCGGCCACCGCCTCGTGGAAGCGCACCCGCACTTTCACCACCGCCAGTTCGCCGCTGCGCCACACCATGGTGGGGCAGCCGTTCTCGCCGAGGGTTTCGATGCTCAGGATTTCGGCGCGCCCGTCGCCGCGGCGCATGCCGCGGCGCCAGCGGCGCGCTCGCGCCTCTCCCCGGCGCGCTCGCGCTCGCGCCGCCACGTGGCGCCGGTACGCCGTCAGCATCTCGCCGGGATCGCCGCGGCCGGCCAGTTGCCCGTCGCGCAGCCACCAGATTTCATCGGCGAAGCGGCGCAGCAGCTCGTCTTCGTGGGAGACCAGCAGCACGGTCGAGCCCGCGCGGCGCAGCCGGTCGAGGGCGAAGGCCGCCCGTTCGCGAGTGAACGCATCCTGCCGGGCGAAGGTATGTTCCAGCAGCAGCAGCGGAACCGGCGCCAGATCGAGCGCATCGGCCGGGCCGAGCAGCCGCGCCGGCCGCGGCGCTTCCACCGCGCCAGCCTCCGGCTGCTCCATTCCCGCCGCCAGCCGCAGCAGCCGGCCCTTGCCCGCTCCGTTTTCGCCGATGATCCCGATCACCGCGCCCTCCGGCGCGACGGCGTCGAACATCGCGCAGCGGCGGCGCGGAAACGCGGCGGAAGACGAGAGCCATGAATTTCCAGGTTATGGCGAACGCCCCGGCCGCCGCAACCTCGCGCGCTATGATGGGGATTGGCCGGCACCGAAGATCCCCAGGTTCTGGAGCAGATGCGCGCCGATTGGAACCGGCGCGCGGCCGAGGATGCCTACTACTACGTCGCCTTCGGCCGCCGCAGCAGGACGACGACGAGTTCTTCGCCACCGCCCGCGACGTGGTGCAAGGTGCTGACGGCCGAATTCAAGCGCCTGCCCGGCCGCGATGCCGCGCTCGAGATCGGCTGCGGCCCCGGCCGCCTGATGCGCCCGCTGGCCGCCTCCTTCGGCGAAATTCACGGCGTGGACGTTTCCGACGAGATGATCCGCCTCGCCCGCGAACTGCTGCGCCATACGCCCAACGCCCACCCGCACAGCACCTCCGGTTCGGACCTCGCGCTCTTCCCCGACGGGAAATTCGATTTTGTCTATTCCTACGCCGTCTTCCAGCACATCCCCAGCCGCGAGGTGGTCTTCCAATATCTGCGCGAAGCGTGGCGCGTGCTCAAACCGGGCGGCATCCTGCGCTGCCAGTTGAACGGCCTGCCGCCGCACGCCAAGCAATACGACACCTGGAACGGCGTCCGCATCACGCCCGAGGAAATCCACGCGTTCGCGCGCGCGCAAAACTTCCACCTCCTGGCGCTCGAAGAGATCTGGACGCAGTACATGTGGATCACCTGCCGCAAGCCCGCCGCGGCTCCCGCGTCCACGTCCGCCGCTCCCGCCATCCGCCGCATCAACAACGCCCTTACCGGCGAGGCCGTCGCGCCCGATGCCGGTTACCTGGCTGCGCTGTCGCTGCTCATCGCCGGCCTGCCGTCCGATTGCGACCTCAACAGTCTTTCGGTTTCGGTAGACGATCTGCCCTGCCGCGTGGCTTACATCGGACCCGCCCGCGGCGGATGGCGTGACCCAGGTGAATGCCATTCTGCCGCCCGGCATTCGCACCGGCCTCCTGCCCGTCACGCCGCGGAGGCCGTTCCGCAGGAGGCGGCATGCCGCGCTGCCAAGGGCTGGCGGTGCGCCGGCGCCATCCGCATCATCCCCGCCGGACCCGCCGTGCCGCGCGTGGCGCAGGTCACCGACGGCGTCAACCTGCTGCTCGGCTCGCGCACTTCGAGCGGCATCGTGAAAGTGCGGATGCTGGACCTGGCCCATCCCGACCAGTTTCGCGCCACGGTCGGCGGCCGTCCGGTGCGCGGCCTCGATGCCTTCTGCACCGATCCCACCCGCCGGACGCACGAATTCAATTTCCATCTGCCCGAAGGCACCGCGCCGGGAATCGCACGAACTGCGCATTTCCGTGGGCCGGCGCGAACTCGCGCCGCTCTCGCTCGAGGTGCTGTAGTTCTGTGACCACCGGGTTCATTTTGTTTCCGGATGCACCGCTCCCTGACGGTCGCGGCTCCGCTCGGAGCCGCGAGCGTGAGCGAGCGGTTTCGGACAGGAAGCGAACCCCACGGGCGGAGCACTAAGTGAGGTCGGCCGTTCTTCGTCGTCTGCCGATCCTTATCCCGGCCGTGCTCGCTGCCGCGGTGTTGCTGCCTTCGCCGCGCCGCCCCGTCCTCCAGTTTCCGCCGGGCGTGGTGGAACTGCACGCGGAAATGCTGGTGCGAAGGCGAGGTTCGCGGCGCTCCCCGTGGCACCATCCTCCGCATGGCGCCGGATTTCCGCGGCCGCGCCGCCCTCGTGGTGCGGGGCAGGGAAGCGCGCCTGCACGATTTCACCATCGAGGGCAATCGCGACGCCTGGAATTCCCGCTCCGGCCTGCCGCCCTACGACGTTCCGTTCGCCCGATTCACGCGCGGCAACGGCATTCTGGCGGAGGGCGTCGATGGCCTCACGGTGGAGCGCGTCGCGGTCCGCGGCGTCGCCGGTTTCGCCGTGCTGGCTAGTCGCTCGCGCCACGTCCTTGTCGATCGCGTCGAAGTGTCCGGCAGCGGCTCGCGCAATTCCGCCGGCCGCAACAACGCCACCGGCGGCATCCTGCTCGAAGAGGGCACGGCCGATTTCCGCGTCACCAACTGCGACCTGCGCGACATCCTCGGCAACGGCATCTGGACGCATTCGCTCTACACCTCGCCGCGCAACGGCCGCGGCCTCATCGCCGGCAATCGCTTCGACACCATCGGCCGCGACGCCATCCAGGTGGGCCACGCCTTCGACGTGCGCGTGGAATCGAACGTTGGCCGCGCCATCGGCTTCCCCGCCGATGCCGATCGACGCCACGCCCCGCGGCCCTCGATACCGCCGGCAACGTCGAGCGCAGCCTCTACGCCCGCAACCGCTTCCAGCAGATCAACGGCAAGTGCATCGACCTCGACGGCTTCCACGATGGCGAAGTGCGCGGCAACGCGTGCGCCGGATGTCGCCGGCTACGGCATCGTTTTCAACAACACCAATCCGGACATGCAATCGCGCAGCATCCGCGTGCTGGAAAATCGCCTGGAAAACGTGCTCTACGGCGGCATCTTCGTCATCGGCACCGGGCACGTCGTGGCGCGCAACCGTCTGCTCAATCTCAACACCGTCGCATTGCGACGGCTGCGGCTACATCTCCGGCGAACCCGACATGCTCGATAGCGGCATCTACCTGGGCCGCAAAGCCGAGCGCCCCGCCCCCGCGCGCGGCAACGTGATCGCGGACAACCGGATCTCCGGCTACAAAATGCAGCCTCGCTGCATCGGCCGCGCCCCCGGCATCCAGCCCGATTGGAACATAGTCCGCGGCAACGTCTGCCAATAGATGTGGGGCAGGCGTTTCCGCCTGCCAAACGGGGTTGCCGGCAGGTTCCGGACGCGCCGCCGCCGACCCGCAATCCCTCGCTCCCCAATCCCCGATCCCTGATCCCCGACCCCGCTGGCAGGTGAAACCGCCCGTCCCGCTTTACGGGAACGCCGACCGCTGCTAGTTTGGTTTCATGCTCGAACCCGAAGCGGCGGTCGCGCTGCTCCACGCCGCGCCGCCCTGCGATTCGATTCTTCTCATGCGCCGGGCGGAGCGCGCCGGCGATTCCTGGTCCGGCCACTGGTCGTTTCCCGGCGGCCGCCGGGATGCCGGCGATACCGGCCTGCTCAACACCGCGCTGCGCGAACTGGAAGAGGAATGCGGCATCCGCCTGCGCCCCGAAGATGCCGTCTGCCCGTTGCCGCCGCGCCTCGCCGGCAGTCGCGCCGGCGCCCGCATTCTGGTCGCTCCCTTCCTCTTCCGCGTGCCGGGCGAACTGGCCACCATCCTCGATCCGCTGGAGGCCGCTCATACCGCCTGGGTTCCCCTCAGCCTTCTGCGCGACGGCGCGCGCCACCGTCTGCGCAACGTCCCCGGCGCGCCGCCCGACCTTTTCTTTCCCGCCGTCGATCTCGACGCCGCGCCGCTGTGGGGCTTCACCTGGCGCGTGCTGGTGGAATGGCTGAACCTCGGCCCGCGCGACAGTTTGCCCGCCGTGGCGCGATCGCTCGTCGAATCTCTCGGCCTTGATTACGCCTGGAACGGCCGCACCGCGGAGGTCCGCGGCCGCATCCCGGTGGAACAGGTTCTGGCCCCGCTGTGCCTCCCCGGCCCGCACGTATTCGCCCTCCAGCGCCTGGAGATCCGCCCGGACCTGATCCGCCTCACCGGCCCGGACCTGGAAGAGTATCTGATTTGCGCCGTGTAAGCCGCATCTCTCCGTCTCTCGACCGGCTATCGCACCACCGTGCTGAGCGGAAGAAACCTAACCTCCCGTTGGGATTCGGTCTTCGCCAACGGAGAATATGAGTAGCGAAAGACCATGCTGACCTGGGTCTCGACGCCCGGCGCGACGTCGAACAGAAATGTTTCGGCGCGCTTTTCGTCAGGAGCTAAGCGCGTGTCGGCAAGCACCCTGGCGCCGCCGTCAAATGCGATGTACTCTCGTTCGACAGGCCTGCCCTCACGATCGGCGACCGTGCGTCGATAGACCCGCTCCTGAACCAGGTGCTGGCCGCTCGCCGTGTCGGCGTGGACCTCCAGGACTAACTGCCGCAGCGGCGAGCCCGTCGGCACGTAGTGGCCGGCAGCCGTATTGGCAACCTCCACGTTCACCCTCACCCGGTTGCCATCCCGAGCGGCTGCGAGCTTCGCCTGGATCGCACCCGTCAACAGGTCCGCGCTCTCGTGCAGGTTCAGCCTCCCGTGCTGGCGCAGACCGGCGCCGGTTGCGGGCGGAGCGCCGGTTGCCCCGGCACTTGTTGCGCTCGTCAAGTGACACGCCTGGCAATAACTGTGTCTCTCCTGGTCAATCGGGGTGGTAACGATACGCTGCACCAAGGCTATGCGATCCACGCTCGGCATGTGACAGGATTGGCACGGGCGGCCCTCCTTCGCGTAACGGCTGGCCTGCCATTCCGAAAACGTGGTCACGACCGGAAAGCCGAATGCATTCCGGTATTCGTGGCAGGGTGCGCAAATCAGCGACGATGTGTGAAGCTCGGAGAAGACAATGCCGTGTTTCGGATTATCATCCTTCCACGGTCCTGCCCTCATCCGCGTGAACTCCAATCTGGCCTTCGGATTAGGTCCGGTCATGGAGACCTCCCGGACGGAGTGGCAATAGTCGCAGCTGACGCCCTCCCAGCTCAGTTTGGTTTTGAGACTTGCGTCGCCGGTCGTCCGCAGCAGCGGAGAGTGGCAACCGAGGCAGGTCTCTCGCGCCGCCGCGCCCAGGTTGACCTCGGTATAGTACAGGGCTTCCTGAAACACGCTGCTGTCCATGGCGCGGGCGTGTCTCGAAAGCTTCCACCCGGCGACGGCCGCCCGGTGGCAGCCGGCGCAAGACTCCGCACTGCCGGGCGAGTTCAGCGCTCCCCCTGAAGAGGATCGGGCGAATGCACTGGAGACGCCCGTTCCCGCCTGGCCGCCGGCCGTGCTCACAACCTGGGCCGGCAACTGTCCGAATGCGACAGACAGGATTCCAAAAACTGCCGGCGCCAATGAACCGGTTTTACGAGCCATGGAATGAGTCCTCCAAACGAAGTGGTTTTCCATGTAATCCAGAAATTCTTGCTGCCATCCTGGTTGCCCATGATTTTACATCCCATCATCGAATATCGCACCCGTTTACCCTGAATTGCTGCCGCCCGGCAAGCGAAAACCGCGAGGCGGCTCATTTTCGGTTTATAGTGAATCTCATGTTCAAATTTCTGGCGGGCGCGCTGCTCCCCCTGCTGCCTCTCTGCGCCGCGACTCCCTGCACGAACGCCGATGCCTCCTGTACGGAATGGGTGGCGCTGGGCGGTTCCGCCCGCTCGCTCATTTACACCACTTATTCGCTCGATACCCGTAACGAGCGCATCACCCGCGCCCTGGTGATGATCCACGGCACCGGGCGGGATGCCGACCATTACTTTCGTACCGCTCTGGCCGCCGCCTTCCTGGGCAACGCGCTGGAGGACACGGTTGTGATCGCGCCGCGCATCGCCTCGGCCGGCCGCGGCTGCCAGGATGTGCTGGCGCCCGGCGAGGTGAGCTACAGTTGCACCGGCGATAGCTGGCGTTCCGGCGGGACCGCGCTCAATGACGATAAGTTGACGTCGTTCGATTTCATCGACGGGTTGTTACACAAGCTGGCGCGCAAAGAGGCCTTTCCCAACCTGCGCCACATCGTGGTGGCGGGCCATTCCGCCGGCGGACAGTTCGTCAACCGTTATGAAATGGCGAACCAGGTGCACGAGACACTGGGCGTGCCCATCACTTATGTGGTGGCCAACCCTTCCTCTTACGCCTACTTAGACGATACCCGGCCGGAACCGGGCGATTGGCCGGTCAGCGCGGGCGCTCCGGGGTACGTGCCCGCGCCGGCCGCGGAGCCCGTCGACGGCGCGTCGTCGGCCCGTGCCGCCTCCGCCATGCGGGGCTTCCGGGACGGCCGCAACTGCACCACTTACAACTTATGGCCGTACGGGTTACAGCATCGCAGCGGATACACCGCCAGACTTACGGATGACCAATTGAAGAAGCAGCTCGCCTCGCGGCCCGTCACTTACATGCTCGGGGAACTCGACGTGCTGCCGCTCGGCGGTTTCGACAGTTCGTGCCCCGCCATGGCCCAGGGTCCGACGCGCCTGGCGCGCGGCCTGGCCTTCAGTAAACACGTCAACCAGGCGTTCGGCGCCCATCACACCGCCATGGTCATTCCGCTTTGCGGCCACAACGCGCGGTGCATGTTCACCGCCGACCCGGCACTGCCGGTTCTGTTCCCGAAATAAGCGGAGGCAGGGCATGGCGCAACGCTCCCTCACGGTCGCGGCTCTGCATGAGGCCGCACACGGAGCCGCGACCGTAAGGGAGCGTTGGCCGATCCCCGTGGAACACGCAACAGTGATCCGCTCAAACCGGCCTCAATCATTCCCCGGGAAGCTACGCTCCCAGGATTTCCGGCCCCAGAATCCGCATGTGGATCTCTTCCAGCACCTTGTCGCTGCCGCTCAGTTTTTCGGACAGGCGCAACGCGGTGATGTGGCTCATGCGGAATTCCTCCAGTGTCAGCCGCCGCACGCGGCGCATGCGGACGGGCCGCAGCGTGCGGTCGGCGCACGGCATCAGGAAATAGGTTTCATCCGCGCCCAACTCGCCCGCCTCCGCCGATTCCACGAAAATCTGTGCCGTCAGCCCCAACTGGCAGAAATTCACGCGCTTCCCTTCGGTCTCCGGGAACAGCGCCCACATCTCCTGTTCGGTTTCGATGTAGTCGCCGTAGTCGAACGTCCGGGGCAGGGGGAATGCGGCATCCGGCTGCAGAAAGGAATCCTGGTCGGGCACTGAGGGGCACCTCTACCCCTCAGTGTACCCTTTCTCACATTCACTTGTTTCTGGTCATGGTGCCGATGCCGCTGCCGCTCGTCGTTCCAGTCCCGCCCTGCTCCTTCATGTACGGTTTTTCCACGCGGATCTGGTTGTGAACGTCCTTCACACCGGAAACGCTCTGGGCGATATCCTCCGCCAGGCGTTTGGAGTCGCGCTCGTCCACGGTGCCGATCAGGGTGACTTCGGCGCTCTTCACCTGCACCTCGATTTCGGAGGCGTCGATGTCGGGGTGGTCGCTCAGGCGCTCGCTGACGTCGTCTTTTATCCGCTCGTCGGAGCGCTGCCAGTTCTTCGGTCCACGCCCGGCGAACTGTCCGCGCTGCGAATAGGTGCCCATGCCGCCGCCGTAGCTTCCCATGCCGCCGCCGTATCCGTATCCATATCCGCCCCTGTGGCCGGAGAATAAGCCGCCAAGACGGCCGAAAAAGGATTCCCGCCGGCCGGGTTCCCATTCGCCGGTGCTTCCCTGGCCCCATTCGCCGGTGGCCCCGGCGCCACTCGTTTTCACGCTCGAATTCCGGACGGTTGCCGTAGGCGCCCCAGCTCCCCTGGCGTCCCCAATCGCCGCGGGTGTTATAGTCGCCGCGCTCCGGCCAGTAACGGCGCGATTCGCCCCATTGCGACCCACGCCCGGATTCGTCCCATTGCGACTCGCGCCCGGATTCGCCCCAACGCGGCTCATGCCCGTAATACTCGCGGCCGCGTTCCCGGTCCCAATCTTCCCGTCCACGCTCGCCAAACTCCCGGTTCCGGTTTCGGTCCCAGTCCCAGCGGCTGCGTTCCCTACCCCAATCGTCTCGTTCTGCCATACTTGGGCTCCTTTTACTCACACGGCGAAGCGCTTCAAAGCGCTCGCCCGGCTTTCCTTCCACATGCTAGCGGGGGAAGGGGCCGGAAACGCTGTGAGGGACTGTCCTCGGGACCGTCCGTCGGTGCGATTTCGCCACAAGCCCGAAAGAACCGCTTGACAATGACCCGCTCTCGTGGCCACTCTGTAAGTGGCGAGGTCTACTATGAAGGCGGTTGTGGCTTTCGGGGGTCCCGGTGGCGATGCTGGTGTCGGTCGCTCTTCCGGCATCGGCGCAAACCGTTATTGGCGCCAAATCAGGCGTCATCAACTGGGTGGAGGGCAACGTTTTTCTCAACGAGCAGCCCTATGTGATGCAGCCTTCCCAATTCGGAGAAGTGAAGGAGAACATGGTGTCTGCGCACGGAGGCGGGCCGGGCCGAGGTTTTGCTGCCCCCCGGCGTCTTCTTCCGCGTCGCGGAAAATACCTCTTTCAAGATGATCAGCAATCGCCTGATCGATACCCGCGTGGAACTGCTTAAAGGCTCCGGCATCATCGAGATTGACGATCTGGCCAAGGAAGCCAACGTCACCGTGGTTGCCAAGGACGCCACCATCACCCTGAACAAGGCAGGTCTCTACCGTTTCGACAGCGAGCCGCCCAGTTGAAGGTTTTCAAGGGTACGGCGGACGTGGCGCTGCAAGGCGACACTGTTTCGGTTCCGGCGGGGAAGATGATGACGCTGACCGGCGCAGTCGCATCCGTTGAAAAATTCAACGTAGAGGATACCGACAGCTTCGATCACTGGAGCCGCCGGCGCGGCGCGCTCCTGGCGGACGCCAACATCTCGGCCGCCAAGCAGGCCAACAGCACCTATTCCTCCGGCGGCTCCGGCCCCGGCGGCGCAGTCCTGTATGGTGGCATCAACCCTGCTACGGTGGCGGTCCTGATTACGGTGGTCCTGGTTACGGCGGGGTCGGCGGCTACGGCCCGTACGCGCAGCCCTGGGGTACCTGGGGCTATAACCCGTATTACGGATTTGGCACCTACGTTCCCTGCCAGGGCAGCTTTATGTCGCCTTATGGCTACGCCTTCTGGAGCCCGCTGATGGCCTATAATGCCTTCTTCAGCCCCAATCCGTTGTATAGGTTCAGACAACAGCGTAACGGCAAGCCCGGGTAGGCGGCGTGCTGGCCGGCTATAGCGCGCCCGGCCGGCGCGGCTTTGCCGGTGCGACTCCCGGCTCCTGCGCCGCGGGCGGCGGACTTCCGGCAACGGCGGCGCGGTCGCGCGGCGGCGGCGGCATCGGCGGCGGTGCAGGCTCCAGCATGGGCGGAGTCGCCGGCCACGGCGGCGGTGGCGGAGTCGCCGGCGGCGGACACCACTAACGACGGCCATATGAAATTGTAGGGCAGCCCTTCCGGGCTGTCATGCCGGGCTTCTTTACAGAATGTGGCGGGCGCAAGCCCGCCGCGGCATTTTACGCGCCCATCTCCTGCCGGATGGCTTCCGCAATGTTGCGGCTGAACGTTCCACGCGCTCCAGGTCCGGCCCTTCCACCATCACGCGCGCCAGCGGCTCGGTGCCGGAGAAACGCACCAGCACGCGGCCGGAGCCGGCGAACGCTTCTTCGGCCTGGCGGATCTCCCGCGCTACCGCGGGCAGCTCGGTGAACTGCTTCTTTTCCCGCACCCGCACATTCACCAGCTTCTGCGGATACACCTGCAAACCGGCGGTCAGTTCGTCCAGGCCCGCGCCCGCGCGGCGCGCCGTCTCCAGCAGGCGCAGCGCGGTCAGCAGGCCGTCGCCGGTGGTGGCGAACTCGCGGAAGATGACGTGGCCCGATTGCTCGCCGCCCAGCACCGCGCCCAGCCGCACCATCTCCTCCAGCACGTACTTGTCGCCCACCGGCGTGCGCACCATGCGGATGCCGTCGCGCTCCAGCGCCTTTTCCAGGCCCAGGTTGGACATCACCGTGGCCACCACCGTATCCTGCGCCAGGCGGTCCTGCGGCCTTCAGGGCGCGCGCCGCAATCAGCAGCACGCCGTCGCCATCCACGATCTTGCCGCTGCGGGCGACGAAGATGGCGCGGTCGGCATCGCCGTCGAAGGCCACGCCGAAATCCGCGCGCTTGCTCGAGCACCGCCTCCCGCAGCGTCTCCACGTGCAGGGCGCCGCAATTCAGGTTGATGTTGCGGCCGTCCGGCGCCGTGCAGATGGGCGACACATCCGCGCCGAGCCGGCGGAACAGCTCCGGCGCCAGCCGGTAGGCCGCGCCGTTGCCGCAATCGATCACCAGGCGCACGCCGTCGAAACGCACGCCCGCGGTGGAAGCCAGAAAGTCGAGGTATCGCGCCGCCAGGCTCTCGTCCACCGCCAGTTCGGCCGCGGCGGCTCCAGCTGCCGCTCTCGCGGATGCGGAAAATCTCCTGCTCGATGGCGTGCTCCTCGTCGTCCGGCAGCTTGAAGCCGCTATGGCCGAACACCTTGATGCCGTTGTCCTGGTACGGATTGTGCGAGGCCGAAATCATCACGCCCGCCGGGAACGGCCCGGTGCGCGTCAGGTAAGCCACGCCCGGCGTGGTGATCACGCCCGCAAAGCGGACGCGCGCCCCGCAGCTCTCCAGGCCGCCGGCCACCAGTTCGGCGATCCACGGCGCCGGATTCGCGCGTGTCCATGCCGATCAGCACTTCCGGGCTTTCCAGCGCCGCCGTCAGCGTCATGCCCCAGGGCCACGCCGAACGCGAACACGGTGGCCGGATCCAGCGGATACTCACCCGCCACGCCGCGGATGCCGTCCGTCCCGAACAGTTCCTTACCCATTTACTCTCCGATTTTCCCGGGGTCCCCGGCCGGCCCGGTTCTGGCCGGGTGGGGTGGGGGGCACGAGCCTGTTTGTCCGAGCGCGGCTGTTCCCGGCCGTCTGCCTCTTCTTCTTCATCACCACTGAAACCGTGACCGCCGTCGAATCCCGGAAGCGCACGAACGGGTCGCCCACATACGCGTTGACGCGGAATTCCGAGGTCCCCACCACCCCCGAAACGTCCACCGGATCGGTCACCACCGTCTGATCCGCTCCCAC
>CAWFIJ010000020.1:0-64117 GCA_963815855.1 Terriglobia bacterium
CACGCTCGTCTGCCGGCTGGAATAACGTGGAGCGATCTGACGATCGAGGTTGGGGGACACGTCCCTCGCCATTGCCGCGGATGGGATGTGCCGCGAACTCAGCTTCGAAGAATCCGGATTCGCGGACATGCGTCATGGCGCTGGGACCGGTGATCGAGGGCTGCAGATCTTGCGGCTATTTGCCTCCCGGCGCGGCAGGTTCGGCCCGCGCAAGATCGCGGCCGCGCGTGACGAGAAGACGCCCTTCCGGAAGCAGGTTAGTCTGCTACGGCAGCGCTTGAAGGCCTTGTTCCCCATTTGAAGGCGAGCCGATCATCTTCGAGAAGACTTCCGGAGCGTATCGCTGCACTTTCAACGTGCTTCTGGAATCTGACCGCGGCTATCCAACCCCGGAGTCGTCTGGCGCGATTACCCGCTCGAACGGCTTGGGCTGACGGACAGCCGGGGAATGCCAAATCAGGAGGGCCTGGCAATGCTGGCATTCCTCCGCAACGGCGGGGGCTTGGCGCGTTCCGCTGGCGACATGGCCGTGCTGCGGCTAGCCCGGATTTCTCACCGTACTATGGCAAAAAGCCGCTTTTCATGGCATAACTGAGTTTCCACACAGCAGTTTAGGCCAACGAAAGAGCGGCTTTTGCTATGACAGAGTGTACCCAATCTTGCTTCCCATTTGCACCTCATTTTTCGCGTGACGTGGTGGCCCGGTTCGATGGCGGACAGATCACCACGGAGGCCGGGGCGTTGCTGTTGCGCCCGGTGGAACAGCGTACGGGTATCCTACGCCAGTTCGCCGCTTGTTTTCGCGACTACCGGCGGGCGGATCTGGTGGAGCACAGCGTCAGCGAGTTGGTGCGGCAGCGTGTGTACGGCATCGCCTTGGGCTACGAGGATCTGAACGACCATGATCGGTTGCGGCAAGATCCCTTGTTGGCGTTGCTGTCTGGCAAGCGAGACGTGGAGGGTGAGCACCGGCGGCGCGAGCAGGACCGGGGCAAAGCCGGAGCGGGCAAGAGCAGTTTGAACCGGCTGGAGTTGACGCCAGCGGATGCCAAGTCCGACGCCCGCTACAAGAAGATCGTGATGGACGAAGAAGCCGTGGATGGTCTGCTGGTGGATCTCTACATCCAGGCCCAGACGCGCCAACCCAAGCGCATCGTGATGGATCTGGATGCTACCGACGATCCCGTGCACGGAGAGCAGGAAGGACGGTTTTTCCATGGCTACTACGGCTGTTATTGCTATCTGCCGTTGTACATTTTCATCGACGAGCACCTGGTCTGCGCGCGGTTGCGGCCGTCGAATATCGACGCCGCGGCCGGGTCCCTGGAAGAGGTCCAGCGTATCGTCAGGAGGCTGCGCTTGGCCTGGCCGGAGGTGGAAATCATCCTGCGCGCCGATTCGGGCTTCTGCCGCGACGAGCGCATGTGCTGGTGCGAGAAGAACCGGGTCGGGTATGTTTTCGGCCTAGCCAAAAACGAGCGGCTGGCCAAGAAGCTGAAAAAGTTGATGAAAGAAGCGCAGGAGCAGTGGAAGAAGACCGGTAAAGCGGCCCGACGTTTTCTGGATTTCCGGTATCGCACGCGCAAATCCTGGAAGCGCGGGCGGCGGGTAGTGGGCAAAGCCGAATACCTGGACAAAGGCGCAAACCCGCGTTTCGTGGTCACCTCGCTGGGCACCGAGGAGATGGCGGCCCGCAGCTTGTACGAGGATTTCTATTGCGCCCGCGGCGACCTGGAGAACCGCATCAAAGAACAGCAGTTGGATCTGTTCGCTGATCGGACCTCCACCCATGCGTTGCACTCCAACCAGATTCGTCTGTACCTCTCTTCCATTGCCTACAGCGTGCTGGTGGCTCTGCGCCGGCTCGCTCTGGCGAGCACCGACATGGCCCAGGCGCAGTGCGGGACGATCCGCCTACGGCTGCTGAAGATCGGAGCACAGGTGCGCATTACGGCGCGCAAAATCTGGATCTCGATGGCTGCCGGCCACCCCGCCGCAGCCGTGTTTGCGGCGGCTCATCAGCGGCTGATGGGCGAGCTTCCGCAACGTTGCTGAGATCTACCGACTCGACGGGCAAACTTCAAGCATCACTTTTCCGGCCTCGATTCCAGGCTGCACAGGGCTGCTATCAAACGAATCCGGCCGAAAATGTCTTCGCGCCACGCCTAAGGGCCGCGCCGGGCCCCTCCAGCGAGCTGCGAGGCACCCTACACACCAATGCGAACTTTGGCGGTCAAACGCGATCTTGAAAACTCCGTCTCTTCCCGCAACTCACTTGCACAGTGAGTCTTGGTGAGAAATGCGGGCTAGGTCGAAGGCTTCGGGAGTGGATCGGATTAGCGGACGAGCCATTCCAATACGGCGACTCGAAGGCGCTATGGATCGTCAAGTTCGAATGCGGCGCCCAGGAAAGGTGAAGGCCGCGATTTTTCGCCTTGCCACGATGTCGATGCGGTTTCTGATTGCCGGAGAGTGGCGCGTCTATCAATCCCAATCTCTTCCAAATGGTGACGAGACGTGCGCTCGGCCAGTCAGCCGTCAGGTGCTTCAGTTCGTCGATGGTCTTGACGAGAAAAGCGAAGTCTGCGATTTAGATGCCGGGCATCCTCTGCGGCGGCGAACGCGCAAGGGCCCAACACCTACGAGGTCGTCAAGTTCCCGAGCCACTCCAGCGCCCGCAGTCCCGGTATGAAGCAGTATTCGCCTCCCCGCGTGACCACGAATCGAGGCAGCCCCTGCAATCGCTGACGAAGCGGCCGCTTGGGAATATCGAACGTGCCGGAACCATCGGACGCGCCGCTCACGGGGTCCCTACCCGAACTCCCGCCAAAGAACGCGCTATCGTTCATCCATTCCGACTGCACAAACTCGAACTGGCGCCCGAGATGGGCGCCGACGAACGCGAACATTAGTCCACGGTCAATGCCATCATCCTCCAGAACTCCTTCCGGAAGCATCGGACCATAAGACGTGCCGCGGCGGATCATCCGGTGGATGCGAACCACCCCCGCCACAGTTGAGTCCCGCGGGTTCATGCGGCGGATGTGCGATCCGCCAGGCGTCTTGTAGCCAATCGCATCGTCCTCCTTAAAAAGGAAGGCGTTGTTGCGCTGTGCGTCAGCACCAAGCGCAGGATCATCGTGCATGGGACAGAGCGCCAGGGGAGCACCGCTGCGCCAGCGCCCCATCATTTTCGCGGCAATGAGTTCCTCTTCTTCGGCCGCGACAGCGTGCGCTTTCAAATACCGGCGAAATTCGGCGACGCGCTGGTGCAACTTGCGGAAAACGATGTAGCTGCCGTTACGCCCCAGCACGTCGGGTTGGGGTATCTGCGGAGCTTCGCTCATTTCGTCCGGGTAACCCAGCACGAATTCGCCAGCATTTAGCGGGCGCTCATGAGGGTTAGTACCCGGGATTCCAGATCCTTCTATCGCGGGATGACTCATGCCGTCCTTGAATCCGAATGGCTCTCTTTCACCGGGCAGTACATGACAATCCTGGCGCCAGATTGCCGCGATGCCTTTGAGTTCCCGGTAACTTTGCCGGGCTCTTTCGAACGCTGCTTCCAGGCGTTCCGTGCTGGGTGCAACCGCTGTAACCACGACGTGGACATCCGTTGATCCGAGCGGTCTCTCCCAGTGCTCAGGACTGCTTTCGCCGTTGTCGCACAGCGATTTCGCCCGGGCCGCCATTCCCTGCTGGAACTCCGGTGAAAAGGTCTCGAGCGACGTTTGCGGTACACCCAACGCTTTCAGGCCTTGATAGCTCAGTGCCACGCTCACCCAAGTATCGCGTTGGGATAACCCCGATTGCCCTACTGAAGCGACTACAGAGCGCAGTCGGCGCATCAACTCACATCCCGCGTTGCGATCGTCGATCCGGAAGAGCACATATGTTGCCGCATACGGAGTCGGCCGCGGGCGCAGCACCCCGCTTTGAATATCGTCCAGTTCAAGCACGGTTTCCGCCAATCTGTTCTCCTTGCGTACGCAACTCTGCTTAGAAACTGATCGCCCCCGAAACCTGCGTCGAATAGCCCTGAAACGTCGAGCGGTCAGCGAATTCCTTGAAGTAGCGGAAAGCGAGGGTCGCCTTTCGTTTTGGGAACGCGGCGATCAGCGCAAATCCGAGAGAATTGACCGCATAGCGCTCCGCCGATATCTCCGGAGTGATATTCGGCCCGACCTTCGCCGTCGTCTGGCGCGCCTCGTACCCAGCGACGCCAATCTGGAGAGCCATGCTTGCCGTGCGGCGAACCAACCCCATCAACGAGTAGTCGAGATCAAACGTCTGACCCGGATGGATGCCCGTGCCCTCCTGCCTCGTGTGAAATTCGTACATCTCGAACGCGGAGAAAATCAGACGCTTGTCGTGCGTCAGATAAAACGTTTGTCCCGACGAAAGGGTGTGCGTCCAATATCCGGAGCCCACGTTGTTGTTCGCACCCGGCGCAAACCGTCCAGTCGGGGCCAGGAACCCATACATGGCTCGAACGTCGACACGTGCCGCACTCCAGCCCAGGATGAATGGCAAGTAATAGGAATCCGCGAATCCGCTGCCGCCGCTGATCCGGCCTTGCAGATCCGATGTCAGATCGTTTTTCGCGAAAGGCAGAGTGGCTGACGCGGAATATCGCGCTCCGAAGATCCGTTTCGTACTTACCCAGGTCAGAGTGTTCATATCCATCTCGACCGTGTTGAGGCCGGTCTCGGGAAGGGTTCTTCCTTGATCGTCCTTGGCCTGATCGCGCGCATACAAGAGTAACTGGTTCGTATAGCTAAACCCGGATTCGGGCGTGATCCCCGAGTTGAGGGCGCTCATGCCCAAGGGATACACACCGCGATTCTGGGTCGCGCCGGTCTCGCGGCGGTCAGCATATATATCGACAGTAAGTACCCCAACCAACGCGGCTTGTGCCTTGGAGTCGGATGCATTACCTGGTCGCAAGGTTCTTCCAAAACGTTTCGAGACTCTCGTCTCCACCGAACAGCGTCGTGAAGATCGTGGAATCCGCCAGCAGAATGTCTCCAGCACGTTTCCCTGAGGGCGGCATCCACAGAAACATGTTGAACTCCCGGTTTCCCGCTTCGATGAACGGATGCGGCCTGGACATGTCCACAGGTTGCCGCGCCAGCAGATGGATCGCCTTCGGGTCATCTGTCGTTATGGCGTAGTGCGGCAGGTGCATATGGAAGTTGAACGTCTCAACGCCCTCGAGCCATCCTCGCTTGTCCAGGTCCTTGTTGACTGTGAGCGGAAGAAGCTTGTTGGTTCCTGGTACCGTAGCCGGGCGCAGACCGTAGCGATTCTCGATGGGAACGCCAAGTCCCTTCATCAGAGATCGAGCGTACGTGCTGAATCTTTGTTGCCGGGGAACCAAAGGGTCGCCGTGGTGCGCATATTCCATGGCCCGCACTTTCAGGTCGTCCGAGACCCCCACGTCGTGGTGCGGACCTAGAACCAGGCAAGTTCCTTCGCGCGTGAGAAAGCCGCGAAGCGCCTCGATCTCTTCCGGGGAAGCTTCCTGTTCCGTGATCAGATGGTCCAGGCCGAACACCATCAGGGTATCGGTGTCGGCGAGCACACTCTCGTCGAGCGGCAATCGCTGCCCGGCTTGATCGATCCTTTGAAACACGGGTACAGGCTGCCCCGTAGCCTCGCGGACCACGTTCTGAAAGCTGACGATCGACAAGTGGAACAACTCCAGTGTTCCGGCGATCCCTTGCAGGAACATTCTTTCCGAAAATTCCTCCTTCTCCCAGCTCGGCCACCCCACCCGGCGCACCTCGGTCATCGTGGAGAAGCGGTTATCCATCTCCGTGACATCCCGATTGGCTTCCCACGGATAGCTCCAGCTCCAGTAGACGCTGAAGCGCCGCTTGCCTGCGGCGTATTTCCTCGGAGTGTGCAGTTGGTTATAAACTCGGGCGAAGCTCATTCCTCTACTCCCTTTCGGCCGGCTGCCGCGCGTGCAATCACGTTTTGCCCCGCCTCCTGCTTCGCGGCTAACCGGCGCAATCCGTCAAACGCGGCGTACTTGTACGCGTAACTATAGGTCGGCGTGTTGAGCGACATGTTCGCGATGGTATTCAGCGTTCCGCCGCATCGGATGACCATCTGGCCGATCCCGACGATCTCCGAAGCGATGTCGCCCATGCAATGCACGCCGACCAGCTTACGATCTGTTCTTAGGAAGATCAGCTTCAATCGTCCACCCCGTCCGGCGATTGCGCCGCGCGGGGTGTGGGCAAGGTCCGCTCGTCCAACTTCGTAATCAAGGCCTTGGTCGCGGCATTGCTCCTCTGTGAGGCCGGCGCCCGAAACTTCGGGCATCCCGTAGATTGCGGAAACCGGAGCGGGATCCACGACTCCCTCGAAGGGAATGCCGAAGGCATTGCAAATCGCAACGCGGCCGTGCTCCATGGCGATCGAGGCGAGCGTCGGTCCGAGAACATCGCCAGCCGCATAGACGCCCTCCACAGAGGTGCGAAAGTGCTCGTCCACGGCAATCCGCCCACGCGCGTCGAGGGCAATTCCTGCCGCATCGAGGCCCAAGTCCTCGGTATTCGCTACCCGACCCGCCGCGAACAATACCGTATCCGAAGAGAGCGTCTCGCCCGTGGACATCTTGATCTCCAGGGCCCCGTTCTTTGCCGCGATGCCGTCGCAGGTCGACCCGAACAGGACGCGAACGCCCCATGACCGGAACAGCTCCTCCATGCACTCGGTAAGCTCCCGATCCATCATTGACATCAGGCGAGTACCAAGGTCGGCAATTGTGACGCTCGCGCCCAAGGCATGAGCGATCGTCGCAAACTCGACGCCAACCGGTCCGCCCCCGACAATCAGCATGTCTTTTGGAACCCTGCCGCGTTGCAGGATCGTGTCCGTGTCGCAAACCCCATCCAGGTCAAACGGAATGTTCGGGGGCCGCCGCGGCCGTGATCCTGTCGCAATCAGAACCACTTTGGAGCGGAACCTGCGCCTCCGTCCGTCATCGCCGGTAACAACCACGTTGCCGTCCCGGTCGAGCCGCCCCGCGCCTCGGATGTAGTCGACGTTATGTTTCGCTATGTTCTCCGCTGTTAATTCTTGCAATAGATCGCAGACGCGCCACGTTCGCTTACGGATCAGGTCGGTCGCGATTTCCGGAGGCGTTGAAATCCTGATTCCGTAGACATCGCCTCCGACAAGCCCCGAAAAATAGAGAGCCGCCTCGCGGAGCGTCTTGGTGGGCGCTCCGCCGGTGGTCGTCACGGTTCCACCGGGCCTGGCCTTCTCGATTACCGCGCAGCGATGCCCGAAGAACGATGCCAGTTCTGTTGCGGCCTCGCCAGCAGGGCCTGATCCGATGGCGATCAAGTCGTACGTGTCAGCCATAAGCGAGACTGGGACTCACTGCATTTGATCGAGCGCTTCTCCGAAGGCCCGCTTCAGCTTGAGCGCCTTTTTGATCTCATCTGCGCTCGCGTACGAGTATTCACCATATTCCAGGAAGCTGGGACACTGATGCTCACGAACGAACTTGATGAAGACGGGCGGGTTCGTCTTCCAGTCCTCCGGAAAGCCCTCCAGATTTTCGAAGATGGTGTTCAAGCCATACTTGGTGAACAGAGCGACTGCGTCGTCGGTGTACTTGTCGAAATCAGTGTCGAAGATGCCTTGATACATGAAGTACGTATCTTTGCCGATGTCGAACAGTACCCAACGCAGATAATGCAGTTTCAGGGGCGCGAGCATATCGGGGGTGTCTTTGATCGCTCCTTCAATCGTTTTTCCATACCCTCGAATGACGTCTTCTGTGCCCGGCTTAATCTTCGCGAGGAGCGTAAAGCCGTAGCAGGCCGGCGTCTTTGGATAGGCCGGCCCGTACTTACCTTGCTGCAGTTCGAAATATCCCTCCTTCGGGATTGCCATCGCTTTGGGTTTGGTCCAGTCTTTCTCGTCTTGAGCCAAGTTCTTCCCCCCGCTGGTACTTTGCAATCGGTTCGCCAAGGCATGCGAACCCTGGCTTTTGCCCGCGTGTTCGTGGGGTCGAGCGCGATTATCGAACTCCCCTCCGGGCTCTCGGCGGCAACTCACGCAGCAGGAGAGAGGCTAGCGGGATGGACGCTGCTTTGGAAGACCCGGCTGGCGCCGGCTTCGAGGAGCGCACGCGGGTCGAGTTTCCCGTTCAATTCGATTAGCTTCGCGACGATGCCGGTCCAGCCGGTCTGGTGGCTGGCTCCGAGGCCGGCGCCGTTGTCGCCATGAAAGTACTCATAGAAGAGCAGGTGGTCCCGCCAATGCGGATCAGTCTGGAACTTTTTCGTCCCGCCGTAGACCGGCCGGCGTCCCTGCTCGTCACGGAGGAAGATTCTGGTGAGGCGCCGGGATATCTCGCCGCCTACCTCGAAGAGGTTCATCATTCTTCCGGATCCGGTTGGGCACTCCACTTTGAAAGCGTCACCGTAGTAAAGATAGAACTCCCACAATGCCCGGATGATCAGGGCGTTGACCGGGAACCAGACGGGTCCACGCCAGTTGGAGTTGCCGCCGAACATGCCGCTGTCTGATTCTGCCGGCAGATAGTCGACCCGATACTCCCGGCCGCCGGCACGCAGAACGTAAGGATGATCAGCGTGATAGCGCGATAGCGCCCGAATGCCATAAGGGCTCAGGAACTCGTTTTCGTCCAGCATTTTCGCAAGAATACGGCGCAGCCTTTCCGGTCTTACCAAGGCGATGATGCCGCGGTCCGCAACTCCGTAGTGCCCCGGTCCCGTAGGATGGATCGCGTCCATCAACTCGGGCATCTTGCGCATGCGCTCCTGGAAGCGCGTTGCCACCTGCGGCACCCGTTCACGCTGCCATCTCTCGACAGCAGTGGCCGCACACAGCGGCAGAAGCCCGACCATGGATCGAACCTTGAGGCGGCTTGCGCTGCCGTCCGGCAGACGCAGCACGTCGTAATAGAACCCGTCCTCCTCATCCCACATGCCGTCTTCTCCGAGCCGGTTGACCGCGGAGGCGATCCATAGGAAATGCTCAATGAATTTGCCGGCAGTGTCCTGGTAGGACGGGTCGTAAGCGGCCAGTTCGCCGCTCAGGACCGCCATGTTCTGACAGAACAGCGCCATCCAGGCCGTGCCGTCCGCCTGCTCGAGGCAACCGCCCGTGGGCAGCGGCGCGCTCCGGTCAAACACGCCGATGTTGTCCAAACCGAGAAAGCCGCCCTCGAAAACGTTCTTGCCGAAGCGGTCCTTACGGTTGACCCACCAGGCAAAGTTGAATGCCAGCTTCGAAAAACTGCGCTTCAGAAAATCCAGGTCCGCTTCGCCGCGAAGGGCCAGTTCCGTCCGGTGCAAGAACAGGGTCGCCCAGGCGTGGACCGGCGGGTTGACATCGCTGAAATTCCATTCGTAGGCCGGGACCTGGCCGCTCGGATGCAGGTAGTCGTCGGTCAGCATCAGGCCGAGCTGCTCTTTGGCAAAATCCAGGTCAACCGCGGACAGTGCTATGGTGTGGAACGCCAAATCCCATGCCGCGTACCACGGATACTCCCACTTATCGGGCATGGAGATGATGTGGTCGTTCACCATGTGGAACCAGTCCTTGTTTCGGGCAGGCCGGTTCGCGGGAGAGAACGGACCGGCAGAGCGTTCGTTTAGCCATTGGTCGACATCTATGAAGTAGTACTGTTTCGACCAGAGCATTCCGGCGAGGGCTTGCCGCATTACCCGGGCCTCGTCGCCGGCGACAGTGGCCGGCGTTACCGCGCGGTAAAAATTATCGGCATCTTCGAGGCGCGCAGCCACCGCTTCCTCGAAATCCCGCCCGAACCGGTCTCCCTGAAACACGGCTGAAGGGACACAAAGGCGCAGCCGGATCACCTCCTTCGCGCCGGGACCAACCTTCAGTTGGTAGTGCGCCGCAGCCTTGGTGCCTGTCTGTGCAGGGTTCACCGCATCTCTGTTGTTGTGGACGATGTAATCGTTGATCCCGTCCTTGACGTAAGGACTGGCGTTGGGCCTACCGAACAGGCGCGCGTTGTTCGTCTCGTTCTCGGTAAAGAGAAGAGCCCCGCTGCCCTCGCAGTACAGGAACCGCGTGCCGAGCTCCACATGCGATGCGCTGATGGCGCTTGCCATTCCCTCTTGTTCCACCGCTCTCAAGACAGGCTTCGGTTGGTCCGGCCACCATGTCCAGGTGTTACGGAACCAGAGGGTGGGGAGGAGATGGAGCGTGGCCGCCTCCGGTCCGCGGTTGTGCACGGAAATTTTGATCAGGATGTCCTCGGGAGACGCTTTGGCGTATTCCAGGAAGACATCGAAGTAGCGATCATCGTCGAAGATTCCGGTGTCCAGAAGTTCGTATTCGAAATCGCTTCTGGTGCGCCTTCCGGCTGCTTGAACCAGATCGTAATACGGATAGGCCCGCTGCGGATATTTGTAGAGGTACTTCATGTACGAGTGGGTCGGCGTGCTGTCCAGGTAAAAATAATATTCCTTCACGTCCTCGCCGTGATTCCCCTCGCTATTGCTCAACCCGAACAGCCGCTCCTTGAGGATCGGATCCTTACCGTTCCAGAGCGCCAGGGCGAAACAGAGGCGCTGCTTTTCATCGGAGAAGCCGCCCAGCCCGTCCTCCCCCCAGTGGTAAGCGCGCGATCGCGCGTGATCGTGCGGAAAGTAATTCCAGGCATCACCATTCTCGCTATAGTCCTCGCGGACCGTTCCCCATTGGCGTTCGCTTAAGTACGGGCCCCATTTCTTCCAGGGGATATTCCGGTCACGGATATCTTGCAGGCGGGCAAGCTCAGCATTCTTCTCTGGCATAGCTTCCTCTTAGGGCGATTCGCATCGCGGGCGCGAACTCCGATTCGCTTCCTGCCGAAGTGTGCACGGCGACGGCCAAAATAAGGTATGATCCGCTCTCGCCGATTGTGGTGTGAGATGCGTGAAACGCTCATCCCCCGTGAGAGTTCCGCACTGAGGGACGGTGCCTGGTGAGGTTTGCGATGGCTGGGCGCACAGAGTTCGACGTGCGCGCTACTCTGCTAAGGACCAGGTCGACGGCGGCCAGCAGCAGTGGAGGTACTTTGGAGACGGAGACTAGCGCGGCCCATAAGGCGCGCAATGCGTGGGCGGCGCAAGTTCTCGCGAAAAAACGCGAAAGCCGGGCGCGCCGCTCGAAAGCAGAGAACGAGTCCGCGCAAACTGTTGGGGAGCCTTGGCTTGAAGGAAAATGGTTTGGCTCCCCGTCGGGGAGCACTCCGAACGGCGGGCTCCAAATTGACTGAGAATCGCCGACTCGCGCGCGGCAAAGCGCATGTCGCACGGCAGTTCCTGACTTCCCACACCGGTCTCAAGACTCTTGTGCTAGCGGTCAATAAGGTGCATCCAAAGCAAAGGCGGAAGAATCATCCGAAAGGAGACTACTGTGCCTGCGCAATCTATACCGGCAGAACATCCAGTGAACGTAATACGGCAGTATATCGACGCTTTCAACAAAGGTGACGCGAAGTCAATGGCGGCGTGTTTCGCTGATACCGCATCTGTTTTGGTTCAGCGTGAATATGAGGGGAAGTTCTCGCCGAAGGGAAGGAAGATTCCGCCCTTCGGGCGGGGATTTTCAAGGCATGAGGATCTATCGGTCCGATGTGTTCGTTGAATTTTCTGGGCGGCGCTGAGTTGCACCGCCCGTGATTTAATCATCGTCCGCGATGAGTCCGCCAGGTTATCCCTCGGCATGGTTGCGTCCCCGCAGAGCCCGCTTCCGTTTCGCCTGACAAAGTAAATATCGGCTACGCGACCTTCTCGCTTGAGGGCGAAGCTGAAGTTTTTCTTTGCGACCGAGCGGCGAACTCGCGTTGCCGCCGCGCCTCCTCGAGTTTGTGATCGCGGGCCGCATGGATCTCCGCCTGGCGGCCTTGCAGCCGGGCCAGCGGCGTAACGTAGCCCAACGCGCTGTGCAGACGCTGCTCGTTGTAGACCGTGATGTACTGTGTCACCAGGCGCTCGGCATCTTCCCGCGATAGTGGCACCCCGGGCCGAATGCACTCGCTTTTAATCGAGCGATTCCAGCGTTCCAGTTTCCCGTTCGACTGCGGGTAATACGGCGACGTCCGGATGTGCGTCATCCCGGAAATGCGGATGAATTCCTTGAAGTCCTTGGCCACGAACTGCGGCCCGTTGTCGGAGATGATCCGCGGATGCGCCTCGGGAAATCTCTCTTTGGCCTGCTGCAGGATGATCTCCACCTCAGCTTCGGTCATCGACTCACGGAGCCCCCAGGCGAGTAGATACCGGCTGGCGCCGTCCAGCACCGCGCAAAGATAGTAGAACGTGCCGTGAATGTTGATATGGGCGATGTCGACGTGCCAATGCTCGTGCGGCTGCAGCGGCTGCTCGAAGCCCGTGCCCTTCTGGCTCGGATTTCCGGCCCAGCAGCGCAGCCGGCCGGCATCCCGCAATACGCGGAACACGCTAGACGGGCTCACTGCCACGGCGTCGGCGTCGATCATCATATACGTCAGCCGCCGGTACCCTTCTGTCGGGTACAGCAACTGGAAGTCCAGGATCGCCTTCTTTTCCCAATCTTGCAGCCAGAAATCCCGGGGAACCGTGCCGTTATGCTGGTTGGTTTTGCCGTAGCGTCGCCGCCACTGGTAGAACTTCCCCACGCTCACACCGAGCCAGAGTAGCAACTGCTCAACCGTCAAGCCGGTCTTGGCAGCCCAGTCTTGGATGAAGTCGATCACCGCATCGCGGGTATCCGGCTCCACCCAGCATCCGTTCAGAGTTCCCCAAGTTCTTTTTTTAGTGAGATGTGCTCCGCCATCAGCTCGGCCAGGACCTCGTCCTTTTGCCGAATCTTCTTTTCCAGCTTTTCGATGCGCTCCTGATCCTGGCGGCGTTCGGGCTGTCGCCGGTTGCTCTCCAGGGCCAGGGCGGCATTACCGAACAACTGCTCCTGCCAGCGGTGAAATAGACTCGGCGCCAGTCGCGCCTCGTCGCAGATCGTGGAGATGGGGACCTTCTCAATCAGATGTCGGCGTAGCAGCTTGATCTTTTCGTCTGAGTTCCAGTGGCGGCGTTCCTTGCTCACGTCTCGCTCCAATACTTCTATCGGCGAGACCTCCTATGGACTTTACGCCCTCACTCAAAATTCAGCTGAACCGGAACACATCGATCCTCGACGGACTAGCGCCACATGTGTGGAGCGGCCCTGCAGCCTGTGAGAATTGGTACAGGGATGTGCTGGTTGCCGCCGAGCACGAAGGGGCTACGGACTACCTGGTCGCGATTGGCACGCCGTTGCATGCCAATGTTACCGGCGATAGTGCGTACGTGGTGGGTCCCGCGACCATGACGTTCAAAGTACACGGCAAGCAGATTACCCAATCGGGTGCGATTTTTACGACGGCGCTTCGCAAGCTTGAGGATGGTTGGCGGATTACTGCTTGGGCCTGGGCCAAAGGGACTATGGCTGCCAGCTAATCTCCTGTCTCTATAATCGGTTTGTACTGCCGAACCTTCGCGACGATCTTGTTCACGCTGCCACCCATCGGAATGGCTGGGCGGCCAAATCAATCGGTTCTCGGCCGATTTTTGTGCTGACGCTTATCTTTGATCGCGAGTTGCCGCGGATTGACAAGCTGGTGCGGGTCCGAATCGGCGCGCGCGGGGCGCGTCAACCCCGCTCAATCAGCAGAATCTGGACGCTGACCAGCAGCATCCACAACGGAAACAGCAGGGCAATCCAGAGCCAACTCGAGATGACGGCCAGCAGCATCACGCCACACGCAAATCCCGAGTATGCGATCCATCGCCGGAAGATCCCGGTGCGCAACGCGATGGTACAGGTCGAGAACGTGAATACTCCCGCCATTTTGATGCCGAAGACGTTCAGCAACTCATAACAGACATGCCGGGCGAAGGCGTGGATTTCGCCGGGTTGGATGCTGCCGGCAACCGCGGTCTCCACCAGGGCTCCGGCGGCGGCCGCCGCGGCGAATAAACTGGCGACAAACAGGAGCCCGCTGCCCAGGAACACCGTTGCGAAGAACTTGTCTTCCGCTGCCCCAATGCGGTTGCGCAGCACGCCCATGAACCATAGGAATGCAATCCCGGCAAACGGAACAAGGTTAAGCGCGAGTTCGATTACGTTTCGCTGGGCCGGATTGGTCAGCCAGGTGCCCGGCTTGTTCAGATCCGCAGGGAAGGCCAGGCGAATGATGCCCAAGCTGGCGATCATCAGCGCCGAAAATAGGATGCCGGAAACAGCCGCGGCGCGCGGGGGCGCAAGCGGCGGATTGGAAACATTGGGCGGGCCTGGCATCGTGTCGCTCGCCTGATCCGCAGGCAATTTTCGGACCGCGTTGGCAGACCTGAAGAGACCTTTAGCCCCGGGCAGACGGTGACACATCCCCGGTCCCGCTGCTCCCAGGATCGGGTACGTACTGCTTTCGGCCATCCAAGCCGGCAACGATTGGGACGAGCGTTTCGCGAAAGTTCACGTCGACAGTTGAATCCAGCACGGCCGACGGCAGAGTTTTGGCTTTGACTTCGGCCATTCTGCCGCTGTGATCGAAAGGCCGTCGGCGGAAAAGCCCCGAGAACTCGGCTTGTGACCATCCATCAATTCGCTGTCACTGGCCGTATAGTGTCCTGCATCTGTAGATCCGTCTCGGGCATTGCTTGATCTCAAGTGCGGGAAGACCAGGGCGAATTCAACGAAGCGGACGGTGAATATTCACCCTTGCCCGAGAGCGTCACCCGAAGAATTCTACAGCTCTATTTCCCCTGTTGTCAGTTAGTTCTGGTCCTCGTAATCACGCTTTCGGGCCCCCAGTGTGAATATTCCGCCTACCGGCGGCAGAGGCGAACATGACTTCGGCACCATCAGCTACGAACAACCAGATTGCGCCGCCCGCGGCGGCAGCCGGCGCTGCCCGGTTCCGGGACCTTTCCGAGCCACGGCAGGCGCTCGTCAGGCTTTTCCAAACCATCAATTTCGGCCATCTTGACGGCCTCGAGGTCCGCGAGGGCGAGCCGCTCTTCAACCCCGCTCCCGCGGTGTTCATCGAGCTAAAGCTGGACGGGGAGGCCGCGCCACGCGGCGAGTGCGATCTAACCGGATTTGACCTCCGCGCGGAGGTGATCCGGTTCCTGGCCGAACTGGACCGGCTGGGCAACGGAACCATCGAGCGGATCGATATCCGGTACGGAATCCCGCGTCGAATGGTTTTCGAGGCGCGGCCGCAGGGGGTGTCACAATGACCCCGGCCTTCGCCGCTGCGGGCGTTGCCGATCCTTACGTCTTCCGCCAGGCGTCCCTGTGCGCCAGCCATCTCGTCCGCAAATGCCGCTTTGCGGTGGATGCCTGGGAAGACCTCCGCCAGGAGATGGTTCTCGATCTTCTCCGCCGGTTGCCGCGATTCCGCCCGGAGAGGGGCGACTGGCACGGCTTCGTGCGCGGCGTCATGCGTCATAGGTCGACGCTGCTGGCGGCTGATGAGCGGCGGCGCCTTCTGTACTTTCCGGACGCGGCAGGCGGGAATGACGGTGATGATGATGGGGAAGATTTCGCGTTCTTCTGTTCCAACCGGCAGGCCGCCTGCCAGTTCGTGCAGTCCTACCTGCTGGCGGCTCACGCGAGGTGGTGCACATGACTAAATCGGCGGCGGCGGAAGGGCGGATTTCCCTCCGTGGAACCGTAGAGGCGGTCTTCTACTCCGGTCCGACGTTCACCGCCGGGCGGCTCCGGACGGCGGAAGGCGGATTCATCTCCTTCGCCGGCAAGGTGTTTGCCCGGCCGGGCGACGCCGTGGTGCTCGAAGGCCAATGGACCCGCCACCCCAAGTACGGGCGGCAGTTCGCCGCGGAGGTGCTCGGGTACGACCTGGAGCTGGACGCGGATGGTCTCGCCAATTACCTGGCCAACCACCCGGATGTGAAGAGCATCGGCCCGGCGAAGGCGCGGCTCATTGCCGACCACTTCGGTGCCGGATTCGACGCCGCGATCCGGGCCCGGCCGGAGGCAGTAGCGGCGGTGGCGAAGGCGCCATTGGACTCCATCCTGGCGCTACAGCGGATCTGGATCGCCAATAGCGACTTCAATGCCGCTATGACGTATTTGGCCCGGTTCGGGTTCCGGTGTTGCCGGATGGCCGAGTGGACCTGCAGCGAGCCCTCGACTGGATCACCAAGAACGTCGACCGCAGCAGCGGGGGTTGGCCGGCACGGAAGGCTAGCATCCGCGCCGCGAAGCCGGCGCCCTCGGTGGATTCTGTTGCAAACCTGGGCCTGGCCTCCACCTCCGGTGCACCCCTGGATCCGAATCGCGCTCTGGTCATGGTGCGCGCCCGCAAGCTCTTGGCGGATGCCAAGAAGGCCGAACGGGCGGAGCGCCGCCAGGCCGGCGAACTGATCGAGGTCGCCACAATACGGGAATATGCAAACCAATTCTCGGCACTGGTGAAGGATCATGCACTGGCGCAGGCCGACCGGCTGGCGAGCACGCTGGCGGCACTGACCGACGTTGCTCAGGTCCACCGTTTGATCCGCGAAGATAACAACCGGATGCTGGACAAACTCGCCAGGGCCATCAGGGATCTGCCGCAAGCCAGTTGAGCATAACCACGGGATGCGTGTACGAGCCATGATCCGGCAATGGCGAAACGAATCGAGATCGGGACCCTGGCGAGGCTCGTGCCTTATGCGAAGAATGCGCGCACGCATTCGGAGGAGCAGATTGCACAGATCGCGGCCAGCATTGCCGAATTCGGCTTCAATAACCCAGTGCTGGTCGACAGCGAAGCCGGCATCATCGCCGGCCACGGGCGCGTGCTGGCGGCGAAGAAACTGGGTCTGACCGAGATTCCGGTGGTCGTGCTCGATCACCTGTCGGCGACGCAGAAGCGGGCGTTCATAATCGCTGATAACCGCATCAGCGATAACGCGGGATGGAATGACGAGATCCTGCGGTGAACTGTCGGAGCTGAGGGATGCGGAACTCGATCTGGCCCTGCTGGGCTTCGGCGAAGACGAGCTGGCGGCTTTGCTGGCTGAGGCGGCGACTGCCGCGACTACAGCGTCGTAGAGCGGTTGCTTGAGGGTGCGCGCGCCAATGTTGTCATTACGTCGCCGCCGTACGCCACGCAGCGCGAGTACGATCCGGTCAGCGGCTTTCAACCCGTGCCCCCGGAGGAGTACGTGACGTGGTTCCGCGATGTCGCCGACAACATTCAGGCGATTCTGGCGCTAGACGGGTCCTATTTCTTGAACATCAAGGAACACGCGGCCGACGGCGAACGCCACCTGTACGTGAAGGATCTGGTGATTGCCCACAAGCGGCAGTGGAGCTGGCGGTTCGTGGATGAATTCTGCTGGCGGAAGACGGACAACGGCGTGCCAGGCGGCTGGAACAACCGTTTCAAAAATGCCTGGGAGCCGATCCACCACTTCTGCCGCCAGGCGGCAATCAAATTCCGTCCCCAGGCGGTGGGCCGCGTTTCGGCGGACTGCTTCGATTACTCGCCGGATAACCCGAAGTCCGCATCCGGGAGTGGAGTGCTGGGTACCCGGGGCGCGCGGCGCCGCGGCGGGCGATGCAGGGGCAGCGGACGACGACGGCCGGCATACCGGCATCGCCCGGCCTTCAAACGTCGTCGAAGCCAAGACAGAAAGTGGCCAGGGAAGTCACTCCGCTCCGTTTCCTCGCGTCCTGGTCGAGTTCTTCGTGAAAGCGTTCTCCGATCCGGGCGATTTGGTGTTCGACCCATTTTTGGGGAGCGGGACGACTATAGCCGCGGCAGATGTGCTGGGGCGTAAGGGGTGCGGCTGCGAAATCTCGCCGGCATATTGCGATGTGATCCTACAGCGAATTCAGCACCTCGCCGAAACGGAACCTGTCCTCGCTGAAACCGGTCAGAGGTTCAGCGAGGTGGCGGTGGGCCGTGGTTTCCCGGCCAATAGCGCCGGCGACCTACCCCAGCGGGATTCCCGGTCCATCCGCCGCAAGCCGAATGGCGCGCCGTGCTGCGCGCCCAAGGGCAATTGATCATGATCGACCTCTCCCATCTGCAAGTCCAGATCTGGCCGGTGGATCGGCTCCTGCCCTATATCCGGAACGCGCGCACTCACTCGGACGACCAAGTGGCACAGATCGCATCTTCTATCCGGGAATTCGGGTGGACAAATCCGTTGCTGGTTGCGCCGGACGGGGTGATGATCGCCGGGCACGCGCGTTTGCTGGCGGCCCGCAAGGCAGCACCTGGTGAGTCGGCTGCTGTTCCTCGAGGGCGCGCCCACCATCACCCCGAAGCCTGCAGCGACGCACGACAGCATTACCGAAATGCTCAACGACGCGTTTGCCGCCGAGCAGGCAGCCATCGGCCGCTTCGCCGAGCTCTGCAAACTCTGTTACGACGCTGGCGACATTTCGAATTTCCACTTCTACCAGCACCTGCGAAGTGGCACCGCGAGGGCGACGACAAATTCAAGGGCCATGTGGCCTGGCTCCAGAAGCGCTTTACCAGCTCAAGAAACTGGGCGAAGACGGCTACATCGCCGTGAACGCCACCAGGGGATAGGAGATCGCCCATGCCGCTTCTGCGAACTGAAATCTCGAACACCGCCAGCACGGAGCCGGCCGCCGCTGTTGGACCGCCCATTGCACCGCACAACTCGGAGATCTTTTCCGCTGACGCCCAGGTCCTGCCCAGCACCGCCAACGCCCAGGACGGCACCATCGACGTGGTCTGGTATAGCGGCGCCTTCGTGCCGCGCATCGATCGCGCCACCGGCGAGCCTTATATGCTCAAGCTCGACATGGAGGGCTGCCGCTTCGACCGTCTGAATAACGGCGCGCCCGTTTTCGACACTCACTTCACTGGCGACGATTTCAAATCGCTCACCGCCGGCAAGGTGGGCACCCGCGCACAGGTGGGTGTCGTCCGCCGTGCCTGGCCGAACGGCGACAAGGGCATGGCCACCCTTCAGTTCGATCTCGGCGATCCGGACGGTGCCGAGATGTTCCGCAAGGCCTCGACCGGCATCCTCCAGAACCTCAGCTTCGGCACGTTCATCTACAAGCGGGAGAAAACCGATCTGCAGACGGAAGGGATGCCGGAGGGCAAGCCGCCCTACCTGAACGACAAGGAAATCGGCATGTTCAAGGCGGTGGATTGGGAGCCGTTCGAGATCTCCCCCTGCACCGTGCCGGCCGATTTCAACACGTGCTTTCTGAGCGCGCAGCCCACCTGGGAAGTCACTATTTTCGGCACGCCGGACGCCGGTGTGATCGATGCACTACGGGCAATCAGCCCAAAACATGCCGCCCATTCACAGAGCGGCGTATTGTGTGTGCGGCGTGAGGAAGAACATGCGCACAGTCCAGGGCAACTGCTGCAATGAACGCAAGCGAGCCAGCATGAACCGCCGCAGATCCGTCGCAGCGCGCAATACCGTTTTGCCGATCCCATGGTGTTTGACGTAGTTCCACACTTGTTCATCCGGGTTCAGTTCCGGGGAATACGGCGGCAGAAAGAACAACCGCAGCCGGCCCTCCTGGCTGGCCACGAAGTCGCGCACGGGGCGGCTGTGATGGATCGAGTGTCCATCCAGAATCAGAAACACCGGGTGGGCAGCGTTGTGCATTAGTCGTCGCAGGAACTCCGCAAATACGACTCCGTTGACGCGGCCCCGCACCAGCATGAAGCGCAAATCCCCACGGGCGGTCACGGCCGAAAGCATGTTGATCGATTTGCGTTGGCCGGTTCGCGGAACGACCGGCGTTTTGCCCTTCACTCCCCAGGTAGTGCCCGCGTGGTAGTCGGAGCGAACACCAGCTTCGTCCCCGAAGAAAATCCGCGCTCCCGCTGCCTTTGCCATCTGGCCGATGGCGGGGAACTCCTCCTCCCGCCAGCGTCGAACCCGTTCTGGATCTTGCTCCGTAGCCCGGAACAGTGGCCGTTGGCAGCTCAACCCTAGCTGCCGCAGCAACCGGCCCACGCTGGTGAGGCTCAGCTTCACCGAGAACTCCTCCCGCAGCAGGATCCGAATCATTTCGCGCGTCCACAGCGCAAATTCAAACCGGAACTGCAGCGGGTTCTTTCCCGTCACGGTTTCATACAGCCACTTCATCTGGGCGGGCGAAATCTTCATCGGCCGGCCCCGTAGCGCCCGCGCCTTCAACGCGCCCCAACCGCCGGCCCGATACAGCGCCAGCCATGTATAGATGCAACTGCGAGTGAACCCCAGAGCCTTGATGACCGCCTCCGGACTCTCGCCGGCCTGGACCTGCTCAACCGCTCGAATCCGAATCTCCTCCAGCGTCTTGTGGTCGAGTTGCCGGGCATCGCGTTGCGCCATGCACAATCATACCAGTGTCTACTTACTTAAATAAAGGAGAAACCTGCAATGCCGGAAACTACCAAGCAGGAAACGGGCGCGGATGCCCGTGTTGTCAACGAACAGGCTTTGACCGCCGCGCGGGAAGAGGCGGTCCAGGCCGAACGGCAGCGCGTCAGCGAAATCCAGGTGCTGAGCGTTGTCGCCAATCATGCTGGCATCGACGGCAGCGTCATCAGCGAGTTCATCACCAAGGGCGTGTCGGCCGATCAGGCCCGCAAGGACATCACTGACCGGATTGCCAAGAAAGGCAAGCAGAACCTCAACGGCGACGAGTTCGAGATCCGTGGCGAGGGTGGAGCTTCGGTGACCCGTGATGGGTTGGAGCAGAGCCTGGCTCGGATGCAGATGGCACTGCTGCTCCGGGCCGACAACCGCTTCTTCCTGGCGCGGCGCCACGATCACAACGGCAACGATATCGGGGAATTCCTGGCTGGCTGCGGCACCGACGAGCAGAAGCGCGCCCTCGAGATGGCGCAGGAATACCGCAACTTCCGGCTCATCGATATGGCCAAGGAGTACCTGAGCCTTAAGGGAATCAACCCGCGCGGTTGGGATGTGACGCGGATCTCGGATGAAGCGCTCAAGGGCCCGTCGCGCGGCCCGGAGTTCTTCGCGGGCGGCGCCGAATCGACCTCGGACTTCCCGGCGATTCTGGCCAACGTCGCCAACAAGACCCTGCGCCAGGGCTACGAGGCGTATCCCCGCACCTTCCAGCCGTTCTGCCGTCAGGTGACGGCGCAGGACTTCAAGCCCATCAATCGCGTGATGCTGGCGGACGCGCCGGCCTTGCAGCCGTTGAATGAAAAGGGCGAGTACCACCGCGCCAACCTGATCAACAACAACATCAGCTATCAGCTCGGGACCTACGGCGAGATCGTGGCCTTGACCCGCAAGGTCATCATCAACGACGATCTCCAGGCGTTTACCCGGGTCCCGGCGCTGTTGGGCGTCGCGGCGGCGCAGTTGGAATCGAACACCGTCTGGGGCATCATTACGTCCAACCCGCAGGCGATCTATGCGGGCGACAAGAACAAAACGGCGCTGTTCGCCGCCGCGCACAATAACTTGCTGACCGGCGTGGCCAGCAGCATCGATCCCACCGTGCAGAATGCGGTTGCGTTGGCGGCCCTGGGTAAGGCCGGCCGCACCGCCCCGCTTCGCAACCTTATATATATGCATGGCTGACTGGCCCACCATTAACGCCAGCGTGGCCCACGCGCTCGACGAGGACCTGATGGACCGCTTCGTGGGCACTCTGGTGATCCCAGAAATCGGAGATAACTAAAATGCCCGATCTGAAGCAGGAGATGACTGAGGTGGCGGCGGCCGTCGAACACATGCAGGCGAAGGCCGCCACGCCCGCCGCCCCGCCCGCGCCCGGCAAGGTCCGGCTGCGCCACCCCAATACCGGCGACGTGAAGGACGTTGACGCCACTCCGGCGGCCCTGATTCCCATCATGGGTGCGGGCTATGTGCAGGTGAAGGAGTAAAGAGATGCCCGCGAGAGTACAACAGCTTGTCCTTGGCCTCGACCAGAATAAACAGACCGCCATCGGTACGGCCGGTAGCACCTTCCTGCGGTTCAAGAAGCTGGATACCACGCTGACGACGCCCAAGGCGGTGTTCGAGAATGACGCCGCCGAAATCGGCAAGGGAAATGAGTTCATCTCGCAGACGTTTCCCTCCCTACGAGGTGGCCAACCGCATCCTCTCCGGCAGCATCGGGTGGAAAAACCACCTGCTGCTGAACGCCGGCTTCTTCCCCGGTTCGGGCGAGCAGAACGGTCTCCAGGTGCGGGGCCGCATGGAAATTGGCGCCCGCGTGCCGACGTTCCAGTTCACCGCGCGGCTGCTGGCCGGCTCGCCGGAATACAATACGCTGGTCGCGCAGACCGCCGGTAGCGCGACGCTCTCTGTGCAGCATGATTCCGGCAATATGGTGACGTTTACGTTCCCGCAGTTGGCGTTTGAGATGGTGGAAAACACGGAGACGGACGGCATCGTAGCCGTGACCGTCACGGTCGCACCGGAGTTCAATACGACGCAGAACACCGTGCTCTCGGTCGTCACCAAGTGCGGCATCCCGTCCATTGCGAATTAACACATCACTTCAGGAGTGGTCATGTACGGAAGCATTCCCAACGATGGCATCACCATCCGCGTGCCGAACCAGCCGAAGACCGCGCGCGTGCGGCTGCCGACAAAGGACGAGATGCTGGGCCGCCTGGCCCAGCAGAAATCCATCCGGCGCAACCTCGGCCGGCGGAAGTCGAAGACAGAGTTCGTGCCGAACCTGCCGGCGGATCTGGCGTTGTTCAATCAGATCCGACTCGACAAGGAAGGCCCGGAGTTCGACGAGTTCGAGGCGGGCACGGTGATCGGCAATCTGACCTATTTGCGAGGTCACCGATTGCGAGCGCGCGGGCGACCAGTACCGCATCGAGCTGCGGACGCCGTTTGGCGACACCGTGCACACGATGAACATCCCGACGCAGCGAGATATCACCGTATACCGGCGCCTGGCGGTCTCCTCCACCGATCTTCCCCATGGCCAGGAGGAGTTGCGCTATCGCGTCGAGCCGGCCATGGACCTGTACGATGCAGTGGCCGACAAGGCCGAGGGGTACGCCGCCGGGATCACCGTGGGCGATGTGCCGCCGCACCACAAGCATGCGGTCGCGGTCGAGTTGGTGCAGGCCATCGACGATCTCGATCCGGCGCTCGACCCAAACTCTTAGAGCCGGACGACTGGCCTCTTTGAGCGGGTCCTCGAATTGGAGTTCGACACGGAGCACTTCAGCGTTCCGTGGACCGACGTCACCGCCGAGGAGGTGCGCGGCCTCCAGGTCCTTCAGGAAGAGCGGGAACGCTTTCGTCGCGAGCAACGTCAAGATAAGTCGAACACAGAATAGCTTTCTGTGCCGAAATATGCGCTGCTCGCCTTCCAGGTTCACGTCGGCCGCCGATCCGTTTCTAGAGACGCCACGGCATTGAATTGTCGTCACACATACTAAATTGGGTGCCCCGCATAAGTTTTGACAGCCCGATCGCTTGAATTCCTAAGCATCGCGACCTAAACTACCACGGGCGGTGTGGCGATGAGGGTGGTTCTGTTTGCGGCCATGGCGTTACGCTTGGCGGCGCAGCCGGTATATTTCAATCACACGACCATATTTGTTTCCAAAGACACCTACGCGGCGTTGAAGTCATCGGCGCTGCTGCGCGACGAGTTCAGCGCTTTTCGTGAGGCGACGATTCACGCGGAAGGTGGGGCCCTGAGCTATACGGGATTGTACTTGGCAGGGTTGCACTTTCACCTGTGCCATCTTGTGATCGGGAAGGTGTTCCGGTAGGCTGAGTGGATTATCGCCCTATAAACCGCACGGCACGCTTCATGACGTCTGGGGTCGCGTATGTTTTTGCAAACTGCGGTATTAAGGGCCGCCGCAATCATCACTTCCGATCAGCATGTCAAATCGCTGTAAGAAGCATCTACACAGACAGGTCAGGGGATCATAATAAATATAGGTAGTGCCCTCGCCGGACGCATCCGCGGCAGATATTGCGGACCGGAACAGAGGGGCTAAAGGCAGCACATATGAGATATTCAGCAATCTTAATGGCGCTCTCCGTGATGACGGCGGTGGTGCCCCAATTGTCAGCGCAAACGCCGCCGCCACCAGCGGCGACACAGACCCAACAACAGAGCTCCCACCCTAAAGCTCAGGGTGCGGCAGCGGGTGCCGCAATCGGAGCCATGGGCGGGAACGCGGCCAAGGGTGCGGTCATCGGAGCAGGCCATAGCCGTCGCGAGCAGAGGAGAACGGAACGGCAGAACAAGTGACACCAAAGGAACGGGCGTGCGCTTACTCAACCATCTTACCTTGATGTGATTCACCGTCGATGTAAGCGCACGTTCCCCTTTTCTCGCTCAATTCGTTGGCACAGGGTTTCGGCTGCAAAACGTCGCTACCGGAGAATGGGTCGGAACCCTCGTCGGAACACCGATGGGCGGCGAAACAGGTCGGGAGCATTCCGAGTCGTCCAGAATCTCGAGACTGGGCTATGGCAGTACAGGTAAACTTGCTCGTCATTTCGTCCGGTCGCTTCCCGATTGCTGTTTGCCACTCCGGGAGACTCCACGTTTTACCGTTTCGATCATCGAACCGGATCACGCGGCGGGAAACCTGAAACGTGTGCCGATGCCTCAATACCAGAGCGCAGGCAAAGTAATTGATATGGAGTTGTTGCACTTCTATGTTGCAAGGCCCGTTACCGTCGATGTCAAGTCCGCACCGATTCCGACCGACTAGGCGAAGTACGGGGAGTGGTCTGGCCATTCAAATCCATAAAACGGACAACCGATCATGAAAACCGCCTGAAGGATCGAGCATGAACTGCTATAGCGGGGTGCCGGCAGTGTTGACAATTCCCTTAGTCGTGGGATTTGGGATCCCCCTTTGAGGGTCGGACAAAACTCGTACTGACAATTTGGGGCTAAAAAGATCGATTCGTCAGAAACATCTGTGGGTGAGTTGTGGCTCGGGCAGTTTGCCAAGTGAATGATAGAGAGCCAGTTCGGTGACTCGGAAGGTTCGGAATCCGTAGGATTTTCTCATAGTGACTTTGGCTTTGTTGTTCAGACCCTCGATTACGCCGCTGGAAAACTCTTTCCGGGCGCGAAAATAGTTGAGGATCAGTTCGCGGTGGGCGCGTAAAGTCCTGGCAACTTTCTTCATCGGCTCGATCCGGGAGCGCATCACTTGGCGACACCATTGGTCGAGGAACTTGGCTGCCCTGGCGGTGGACTCGTAATTCCAGAGTTGCTGGAAGTCTTCCTTGAGCAGATAGGCGCGTACGCTCTGGAGGTTGTAGCGCACCAGATCTTTCAGTTTCACTTTCTGGTTGGCCGTGAGGTTCGCCGGCCGCTTCAGAAGGCACCACCGGGACTTGGTCAGGACCGGTTCGTACCCGTCCCCCTTCATGCGCCGGGCCTCGGCGGAGCGGATGTCGTCGAGCGCCTGGTTCACCTTGGCCACGATGTGGAACCGGTCGAGAATATTGAGGGCCTGGGAACACTTCTCGCGGATCACCCCCAAATACGGTTTCCACATGTCCGAGCAGACGAACTCGATCTTCGCCGACACCTCCGGGCCGATCATGGCAAAGAATTCCTGGAAGGTTTTCACGGTCCGTTCCTTGCCAATCCACAGCAGTCGGGTACAGCCCAGGTCGATCTGATACACCAAGGTCAGATATTTGTGCCCCTTACCGCGCTGAATCTCATCCACGCCAATGGCGCGAATCGCTCCCAGGACGCGATGCTCCAGCCCCCAGGTGACCAGATACGCCACCGCGTCGTGGACCTTATCCCAGGAAGTGCGGAATTCTTCGGCCGTTTCCTTCCAGGAAAGTTTGCGCGCCCAATGACCCAGGAAATGCATGTGAACCTTGGTCGAGGTGTGTTTCCCCATACCCCACGGCACTTCTTCGACCAGCACCCCGCATTGCTTGCAGTTGACCCGTCGCATGCAATAGACCAGAAAAACCAGGTAGCCCCAGAAGCCGATGAATTCAAACCGTCGCGGCGTGGGAGACTGGTCGTAGCCGGCCGCGGGTTGATGACAGCCCGAGCAAATAGCCGTGGATCGTTTCCGCGGCCGGACCGGGATGAGGACGGTTTGCGCGTCTTCGGCAAAGCTGGCTCGCCCGTAAACAAATCCCGGAATGGGATGGCACTGGTTTAGAATTCTGGGAAGGCGCATGAATTGACTGGATCGATAGGAAGATGAAGACGAATCCTGATTCTCTCCCATTGACACCCGCCGTGCTATTGCCCTACTGCCGCGATTGCCGCGATCTTTCGGAGTGGCCGGAGCGTTGGATGGGCGAGGAAAAGGATCTTCCTCCCGGCCGAAAACTTGTGGAATACTTCATGCCTTTCCTCCTTCACCTCGCCGGGTCCGGCCTGTCGAAAAGGACCATCCAAAACCATGTCGACAATCTGTGGCTGCTCGGCGGAGAGATCATCCGAGACGTGAATGAAAACCCTTCTCTGAGAAAGGTGGCGGCTGAAGAACTCGTCCGCGCTGTAGTCCACAAGGACGGCGGGCCGCTGATCCATAACGGCTGGGAAGACGAGCAGCGCACCTTCGACTCCACGTGCCGGAAGTTCTACCGTTTCCTCACTCAACCCCACCCCTGAGCCAGCCAGCTACCCACAGATTCCCCGGACGAGCCAAAAGATCTTAACGTATTCGTGCTTACACAGTTGAAAGAAAAACGAGCGTAGAATGTTACTGCAAATGGCCGAAAGCGAGTTTAGTGTCGCGGATGGACGGACCATCTTCGATAACGGTGTTGCGAGGATTTGGCAATGCCCTAACTGCAAGTGGTGGCGTCAGTGGCAAGACGAGCGTTGCAGTGGGTGCGGGGCCCCGCGGGACGGCGGTGTCGAACGCAATCGCATGGCAGCAACATCGCAACCTGCACCTGACCAGAACCTCGCCGTCGCCGGGGAACGCGAAGTGGAGTAGCCTAGCACCTGCCACTTCTGCATCCCTCCCAAAGGTTACGGCGGTACCGAATCGGCTCGACGATTTACGACTTTTGTCGTATGGTATGCAAAAGAACAAAGGTCTAACATCGCAGAAGGACTGGCAGTTCATCGCAACCGTCCACCCCAGCCCAGAACCCTCTGGGAAAGCGGAGTGGATGGCTAGCACCTGCCAGTCCTGCCTCTGATTGTCTCCCGGAATCCCTTCCGCCGGGCTTCCTAACTTTCTGCGGTACGTGCAAACATCGCGCGAGCACGCCGTCCGTCCGGCGGAGGCCGCCCGAGTTGATCGGGAGCGCGTTCACTGGCAACGCCTTCTCCGTGCCGATGAGCAACGCGGCGAACCAGGCGCAAGTCATCCTCCAGCAGAACCTCTCGAACTGGCAGAATCTCCCGGCCGTCGATCAGACCAGCGCAAACCAGGCGACCTTCGTCGCCAACTTCAACACGATCTGGAATGCCTACGTCACGGCCTGCAATACGATAGCCGGGCCGAACCCGACCGGCAATGCAGAGAAGGCGCTGCTGGCCTCCGTGGACGACCGCGAGCGCGGCGGCAAGTTCGATTGGTTCGCAGGTTATCTCGATCCCATCGCGAATAGCGCGACGCCTGGCAACACGATGACCTCGCAGGATCTCTCCGCGCAGCAACTCGAAACCTTCGTGCTCTCCGCCCTGGTCAACAACAACTCCTGGACGGACGCCAACGGGAACACGTATCCCGGCGACGGTTGCGCGCAGATCGCTGCCGCCCAGGTGACGCCGATCCTCGGCACGGGCACGGAGACGCAGTTCCAGTTTCAGGGTGCTCTCACCAGCCAGAAGCCGTTCCGCGACTGGCTCACCGAGGTGCTCAACTGCTGCCTCGGATACTATACCTGGGAGTTCGGCAAGCTGAAGCTTGGCTGCCGCATCAACGCGAGCGCGACGGACACTTACACGCTCGCGAACATACTGTTCCAGAGTCTGAAGCTCACGCCGATCCAGGCGGCGTTTGAACATCTGGTCATCTCCTATGGGGACGTCACGATCAACGGGTCGGTGGTTCCGGTTGGCCTCGAAGGATCGCCGGCCGATAGCGTGTTCGTGCCCGCGGAAGGCAACGAGCAGGAAGGCCCGGCGGCCGGTGAGCATTTCGTAGAGCAGGGCGCCGAACGAGAAAATGTCCGACCGCGTGTCCACCTTCTTCGCCTCCGCCTGCTCCGGCGACATGAGACCGTTCCCACGATCTTGCCGTCCTGGGTCTTGGGCGCCGCGCCATGGTTTCGGTGCTGGCGAGGTCGCCGGTCCCGCCCAGCTAGGTCAGCTTGGCCAAGCCGAATCCAGCACCTTCACCAAGCCGTCGTCGTTCACTATGACATTCGCGAGCCTCAGGTCGCGATGGATGATGCCGGCCGCGTGCGCCGCCGCCAGCGCGTCGGCAATCTGGATGGCGAACTTTAAGACAGTGCCAGCACGGCGTGTAAGCGCAACCGCTCCGGCCGAAAGTTCAAGGGATGACGCTTTGAAGGAAAGGAAAAGAAAAGGCCACGCTCCCGTTCGCTACCATTGGGGGCGTGGCCGGAGGTCTGCTATGTTGGCTCAATTTGAGTATGCTGGTCAGCAGCCGAATTCTGCTGGCCGACATGAAGCGCAGTAGCTGAAATTAGTCAATCCAGCGAGCTACTGGGCGCGGCGGAGTTACAGGGGAAGATAGTGGCGGCTGGAGATGTTCTTCTTTGGCGCAGAATCTCATGACTAACTCTGCTCCTGTGCTTTTAGCTTGACTTTCCCTGCTAATTTGCAAATTCCAGCTTTTAGCCGTTATCGGTCAAAACGGGAGTAGCCGCCGTCTCCGGGCTCTTCAGCAGCGGCTCTGCAGTAGGCCAATCGGACCTCGGTACGCGAAGACGCCTTCAAAGTGCTGGCATTCTTCCGTACACTCTCTCCTCCCTTACTGTCGAATCCAATCGACGGCAAACAGTTCCACCAGCTTAATTGGAACCCGCGATAAAATGTGAATAAGAAGTGTGTAGGTTTTTATATGCGTAGCCTTTCGACAGCTTCTGAAGCGCCGGCCAATTCCGGGCTATTTCCCGACCCAACAAGCAGTGTGTGACTAGCAAGAGGCCCCGTATGGTACTTTTACGAGTAACTGCCATCTTATGTGCTGCGCTGTTAATGGCACAGAATCCTTATGCATTCGCCCAGCAGGCCCAGTCCAATGGCGGCGCGTCGCAAGCTCAATCGCAGAAGACGTATTCGCCGGAACAACTGGATAGCCTCGTGGCTCCGATTGCGCTTTACCCAGACCCAATATTAAGCCAAGTACTAGTTGCTTCGACTTATCCTCTGGAGGTAGTAGAGGCTGGGCGTTGGCTGAAGCAACACTCGAACCTTAAGGGCCAAGCCTTGGCCGACGCCGTCAAACAGCAGAAATGGGATGCGAGCGTACAGGCATTGGTTGCGTTGCCGGATGTGCTGAACCGGCTGGATCAGGACGTGAGCTGGACTTCGGACGTTGGGAATGCCTTCTTGGCCCAGGAAACTGGTGTCATGCAGGCTATTCAGCGCATGCGCGAGAAAGCCAGCAATGCTGGTGTTTTGAAATCGACGCCGCAACAGACCGTAAGTACGGGAGCTGAAAACGGACAGAAATATATAATCATTGAACCGGCGAACCCCGAAGTTGTTAGCATTCCCCAGTACAACCCGGAAGCAGTATGGGGGCCGGCGCCGGAATATTATCCATATCCCTCCATGTCCTATCCGACGGGAGCGGGTCTACTTGCATTCGGCACCGGTGTGGCGCTAGGCGCCATCTGGGGCAACTGGGGCGGCTGGGACAACTGGGGATGGAACGCCGGATGGGGAAGCGGCAGCATCGGCATCAATAATAACTTCCTCAGAATTAACCACTTCAATCGGGTGAATGTCGGAAACGGCAATCGCTGGGTTCACAACCCGAGTCACCGCGGCGGTGTCCCGTACAACAATCGGCAGGTGGCAAACCGGTTCCAGGGACGCGGTGCGCACGTAGCCACGCGGCCGACCGTCGGGCAGGTTCAGCAACGGCTTGGCGGTGGTCTCGGACAGGCCGGAGGGGTTGCCAACCGGAGCGGGGTTGCCAACCGGATGGCGCCGGGCAATTTCGGTCAACGGGGCGGAGGCATGTCCAACATCGGGAGTGCTAATCGCATCGCCCCAGGAGGTCTTGGACAGCTAGGTGGCGGCAACCGCATTGGCAACCGGAGTCTCGGCAGCGCCGGCGGACAAGGCCTTTTCGGGGGCGTCAACCGGGGGGGCGGCAGCGCTCGAATGAGCAGCAACCGCGGTTTCTCAAGTTTCGGCGGTAGTCGCGGAGGTGGCGGTTTCCGGGGAGGCGGTGGTTCCCGCGGTGGCGGCGGGTCCCGCGGAGGTGGTGGTCGCGGCGGTGGTCGCCGAAGGTAACTGAACCGGGAGAAATCATATGAAGGTATTCAGCATAGTGTTGTTGCTGCTGTTCATGGCGGGTGGCCCATTTCTTGAGCCGGCGCCCTGTAAAGCCGCCACGCCAGGCGGCAAAGGGTATCCGACAGCCGACGCGGCTGCCCGAGCACTGGTCAACGCCGCAAGAACCGATAATGTTCCGGAACTGATTCAGATTCTGGGGCCCTCCGGAAGAGAGATCGTCTCCACCCGGGATATGGCGGCCGATCGCCAGGTCCGCCGCACCTTTGCGGCACGGGCCGCCCAGAAAATGAGCTTGGTCCCCTATCGCGGTCGACAGAATGAAAAGACCCTCCTCGCCGGCAATGACAATTGGCCTTTACCGATTCCGATCGTCGAAGTAAACGGAAAATGGTACTTCGATACGGCGCGCGGAAAGCAGGAAATCGTGATGCGGCGCGTCGGCAGCAATGAACTGGACGCCATCGATATATGCCGCGGCTACGTGGAAGCACAAGACGACTACGCAGAGCAACAACATACTGCGGCCGGCGTCCCCTATTACGCCCAGAAGATTGTCAGTTCGCCTGGGGCGCAGGACGGTTTGTACTGGCCCAGCCAGCCTGGGCAGGAGGCGAGCCCAATCGGTCACACCGTCGCACAAGCCATTGCCCAGGGATACAAGAAGGGCGAGCCATACCACGGCTATTATTTCAAAATCCTCACTGCTCAAGGCTCGAACGTTGGAATTCCAATGAGCTACATCGATAACGGCGTGATGACTAAGGGATTCGCGTTAATCGCCTGGCCCGCAGACTATGGTTCCACCGGCGTCATGACGTTCATGGTCGACAAATCCGGGATCGTTTACCAGAAAGCTTTAGGTCCGGGGACGGCGAAGATTGCAGCGGGTTATACAGCATACGATCCCGATTCCACCTGGACGCCGGTCTCTGGCGAGGGTGCATCCGGGGGTACCACATAAGGCGAATCTAAGCACTGTGGCCGGACAACTCCGGGGGAAGGCCTCCTTCAGGCGTGGTCGTTTCCGAGGGGGGCTTTCCTCAAGGCTAGTCCGGCGAGTGGCGCAAAGGCCGCCTTTCCCTACGGACGCTTGACGTGTTGTGCTTCCCAAGCCCGAACCTTCTGCCGTGCCTGGTCGAAAACTCTCTCGTAGTTTGTCAAGCGAACTTTTCTGCTCGCTTCCGGATCGAGCAAATTCCACAGAGGCTGGTACTGATAGTAGATCTTCGTGTACTCAGCCTGATTGGTCGGCGCAACCTCGTCGGTGCCGAACAGGAATCGATCCGGATATTGATTGATCAGATCAGCCGCGATCCTCGTCGATTCCGGCGTCGCAACGATGTACTTGGCCACTTCATCCCACGAAATGTCGAAGTAGACATCCTTGAATTGCGGATCCGCGAGAATTTTCGCCAATATGGCCGCGTGGTTCTTGATCGGGCGGACAACGCGGCCCATACCAGTGTGCGCCCAAATGATCGTCGTCCCCGGATGACGCCTGAAAAGGGCTTTCATCTGGTCGAGATACAGGGGGCCGGATGCTCCTGGTTTACGATGCGGTGCCGTATCTGATTCTTGTTGTCCCGCAAAAGGCCGGTCCATATCATTGTGGATCAGCACGACCAGTCCCGCCTCGCGGGCAAAGTCCAGGATCCGGCCCAACGCCGGATCCGTCAGGCTCGCCACCGGGTCCGCGACCTTGCCGGATACGAACTCCTTGTGGATGCTGAATTCGCCAATGCCGCTGAATACGCCTGGGAATGTCTGGAGCACGCGGCGAATGTGGTCCACGCCATACATATCCGTTGGATTGAATCCCGTGATCATGGGGTCGAACCGCGCCTGCTGCTCCGGCGTCAGCGACTTGTAAGCCATGGCGATCCAGGCATCGGTGAAGGAGTAGTAGTACAAAGGGGCATCGGTGTCGAGGTAGTACTTCGGTGCGCGGTCTCCATCCACGCGATACGACCACTCCTGCTGCAGAGGAATTCCAAACAACGCTACACGGCCGGCCTTGTTCCCCATGATCTTCAGGAAATCGTGAATATCCGTGCCCTCCTGGATATAGTTCGTCAGGTGAAAATGCGAGTCGTTGAATTCGAAGCCGCCGCTTTGCTCGCTGGCCGGCCGTGCGGCGGCCATCAGAATAATCGCGAGCGCGAGTGAAGCTGCGCCGACTCGACCGAAACCAGAAGCCAGACAGAGCCGTTTCATATCTACTCAATACAGGGCGGTGAACCCGATGGAGACAACCTGGCCGGTGATCTGCCCGATGTAGAAGCCGAAGGTGCTGCTCACCGGAGAGTGAGAGACGTTGATCACCTGAAGGTTCAAGCGCAGGTTCCTTGTGTTCCACGGATAATAGTTACCGCCGACAATGAATTCATGCGGGTGGCGTCCGAATTCGCCCAGAACATAGGAAGTGGAAGCATATAGCTCGAATCTGTTCGGCACGATCATGTCCGCCGCCTGGACATAGAAGCCCGTGTTTCGAACTGCACTTACCGGCAGCGGGCCATCCGCGATGAAATGGTCCAGCAGGCGCCAGTAGCCTTCACCCTGTAGCCAAAAACCTCGGTACTTCATCCCAGCGGCCGAGGAGACCAATTGATAGTGCACCCTCTCCACCGTGACACCGTTGGCGAGGGCTCCGGTGTCAAAAACGTTGAGGCTATCCGCAAGACGAAGGGTCGTGTTGCCCGCCGGCGTGCCGATTGGGTCTTGGCGGTCCTCGGGGCTGAAGGTATAAGCCAGATTGAACCGGGTCGCAAGCTTCTCATGGCGTTCATAGTCCCCGAAAGCGCCACGAGGGCCAAACTCTCCGGTTGTTGGCAGCCACGTGATTGCGAAACCGCCGGTAAGATCCCGATCCAGCTTGACCGCCGGCACATCCAGATTGCTTGAGTTATTTCCAACCATCCACCTATACTGAAGCGTCCGCAGCAGGTTCCCTTGGGCGAACACGCCTTGCGAGAAATATGGCCGGAAGAATTCGTCCGCCATCACGCGGTCAAAGGATTCCCAATAGGGATGAGATCCCTGCAACGATTGCGTGCCTGGATAAGCATTCCAGCCTGCTCCCAGCGAAATGTATTTATTGAAGTTGTAAGATAGGGCGCCGCCCACGGCGACCTGATTCGTATCCTGCACGGTCCAGACGAACGTCATGTATTGGAACTTCGGGTCAAACAGCCATCCTTGAGAAAATAGCATGACCCTGTGGAACTGGAAGTCGTTCCGGGGTTCGATGGGAATCGGACGGCCCAGGTGGTCATCGGCTGACTGGTCGGGCGGCAATTGGTTCAGATACCGTACGGCCATATAGCCGCTGAGGTCAAGTTCTCCGTATCGCCCCTTCCCGACGACGAATCCGCGGCCTGGATTGAACTCTCCGAAAACCGTAGGGATACCTCCGGAGGCTTGCGGCAGGAGGCTTTTGTCGTCACCGGTGTTCGGCGTCGTAGCGGTGTCCGACGCGATTTGTGGAGTCGGAGGCGATGACTGATCGGCGGGAGGCTGGCCGGAAGGCGCTGGAGCCGGGCGTGGATCTTTGCCCTGCGCGCTGTTCTTGGGCGGCATCGCGGGGTTGGACGCCGCCCCAGCCACAGGGCTATCCGCTTTGACTACATGTGGAACTGCGCTACCGGACGCTGATGGGGCCGCGACAAGCTTGCGCAGGGCTCCGATCTCATCCATGAGTTGTTGATTCTGCTCTTGAAGCCGCCGATTCTGCTCGACCAATTGATCGATGGCTCGCAGGAGCTTTGCCGCCTGGTCGCTTTGTGTTCCGGCAGCGGATGTGGATTGTGCGTTGAGCGTGAAGGACGCGGGAGCCCCCACTACCGACAGGACCATCATGCAGCACAGCGCCGGCTTCAGGGGCTGTCCAATCACTTTTAACTCCTGGGCATCCTGACTACTTTCTGCCGGCTTTACTGGTGCACATGCCGAGTCCGACAGACCCTGGAGAGAACAGGTTGTAATTGAGCCTCTGCCCAACATAATCAATGACCTTCTGGCCCTTGACGCTGTTGCCGGCCTGATCCAGCGGAGGTGCGAAGGTGGCGATGGCTCCCTTCCCGGGGACAATGGCGATAATTCCACCTCCCACGCCGCTCTTGGCGGGGAGACCAACATGCCAGGCCCAACTTCCCGAGGAATCGTAAAGGCCGGCCGTGAACATTGCCGCCAGAATGTACGGGATATTCTCCGCTTTCACGACGCGCACGCCGGTGGCGGGATTGACGCCATTGTTCGCGATGGTCGCGCCCATCATGGCGAGTTGCCTGGCGTTCACGCCTACTGAGCACTGCCTAGTGTAGACATCCACGGATTCTACCGGGTCGGCATAGATGCGATTGTATTTGACGAGCAGGGCGGCCAACGCACGGTTGCCCTGGTTCGTAGCGGCCTCGGACTTGTAGACGTCATCGAGCATCGTGAGCTTCTCTCCGGCCGCCTGGCTATAGAAGTCTAGAATCTTCTTCCATTTCTGGTCAGCCGTGCCTGAAATCAGACTCACCGTCGCGATAGCTCCGGCATTGACCATCGGATTGCCCGTATGGGTTGGTATATCGACTACCGCCTCCACCGAGTTGAAGGGGCGGCCGGTTGCTTCGGAGCCGATCTTTTCAAAGACCACCTCCGGCCCAAGTTCATTCATCGCAAGCGCCAGCGTGAAGGCTTTGGAGATGGACTGTATTGAGAACGAGTACTGCACGTCCCCCTTGGAGTATGCTGCATTCTCTGTAGAGACGATCGCGATCCCGAACAGATTCGGGTCCGCCCTGGCGAGGATGGGAATATAGTCCGCATTCTTCCCCGCCGTCTCGTTTCGGAACTTCGCGTAGGCTTCATCTCCTGCAGCCCTGACCTCCGCTGCCCGGGGCGCAACGGGGCTGCACCCGGCGCCTGCAGCCGCGCCGACGCGGGCTCCCAGGTCAGATTGCGACAGGACGCTGGCATACGCCAGAATCAGGACGCCGAACAATGGCTTTAGACCGATAGATATGCGGCTCATAAATCATTCTCCTCCCATCACTCGCGTGGATGCCGATTGATGTAGTAAGTGACGCTCCCCTGTATGCGGGGCGCGACCCACTCGAAGTCATCCTTCCTTCTGAGCGACCCATAAATGTACTCCGCACCGAAGAGATACCGGATGCTCGGCTGTACGATAAGGTTCACCGTAGCGTATTGGCTCACATGGTAAGTCGTCGGGGGGTCGCCGGCAGGGCTGTTGATTCTCACGGTTCCATAACTTATGGTGCTGCGGAACACCTTCGACCAGTAGTGTGTGTACCCGAACGTCGCGGATCCCGTCGGCGTCGCCACCAGGTGTCCTTCCGCATTGAACCCCACATCCGTTCCCAGGCCAAAATTGTCGTTATAGTAGTTCGAGATTCCCTTTCCAAAAACCAACTGAAATACGACGTTATCCTTCGGCGTGCCGATAGGGATTCCCCAGACACCGGAAAGAGAGACGCCGTATGCACCGACATGGCGGTTCAGGTTGAAGATGTCCTCGTTCGGCACGATGCCGCCGACATTCCGAAAGAGAGTGGCGAGATGAATGTGGCCGTCGTTGTTCTCGTAACGGTAGAAGCCGACGAGGTCCGGAAACTTCGAAGTGCCCTGCGGCACCCCGAACTGGGTACTGAATGGAGTATCGGTTCCGGATTTCTCGACGGAGATCCCGGCCGAATGGTGCTTGCTGAACGGATGTGTATAGCGGAACTGGGGATTTCTCAACCCTATGATGCCGGGCGGTCCCTCAAATTCCAGGGTGTCTGGAAAAGCATCCGGATCGGAGAAAGCACTCCAGGTCTGCCCCACCAGATAGTCTTCGTACTGTCCGTAAAATTGCCGCAGCCGTGGTGTATTTCGGTCGTAGTTGCTCAGGAAGTCAAATTCGAAGTAGATTTTTACCTCTTTCCCGCTGTTATTCAGAGTGCCCTCCCGAGTCTCCCAGGTGAACCTGGTCGGCCGCATGGATACAGTCGAATTCTCGGAATGCGGTGTAGGCGATCGAGGGAAAGCTGGAGGGGACATATGCGCCATAGTAGGTTCCCGCGAAGTTAAAGTCGTAGAAGAAGTCGGTCTTTACAAAGCCGCCGAATTTCATGTACGTGCTCGTCCCCGGCAGGTGAAAGTACCCGAGTAACTCCGGATTCAACGGCTCGTTCTCGATGCGGGGCGCACCATCCTCGTTCTCTCCCGCCGTCTGTCTGTCCCGGGTTTCGGTACCGTAGTATTCCACCGGGAAATGGACCACGGGAACCTCAGGGGGTATGGAAACACGTGCCGGGGGCGGAGGTACGGCTTGGGGTGGAGGACCAGCGACCGGGGCTGGCACGGCCCCCGAGGGCTTTTGTGCCTTTTGCATGGCGGCGATTTCGGCTTTCAACTCCTGGATTTGCTTTTGCGTGGATTGCTCGAACTCCAGAAGCTTCTTCTGCAGTTCTTGAAGGTCCGGCGTCTGGGCCTGGGCCGCCGCGATAGCGAGCGTCCAGGTGAGCGCTAAGCACCATTTTGCAGCGGCGATCACTCCTCACCTCGACTAGTCACACTAAGACTGTTACCCACACGGACAAGAGATATCATGCTTCCGAATTTCTGGGTGTTCCGAAAGGTGCAGTTCTGAGGCGCCGCGCCAGCCTTGAAGGTGTTGGGCGGTGAGGTCCAGGACACTTACTCGGATATCTACCTTATTCGGGAGTTCACGGGCGGAAACTATAATAGTGATGCGAATCCTCGCTTACAGGGAAGCTGCCATTGTCCTGGCTCGCCGCATCATTACAAAACCACCCGGAGGTTTCTCTTTTTCTCGTGCTTGGGGTCGGGCATGCAATTGCCCGGCTCCGCGTTGGGTCTTTCAAGCTGAATGCGGTCGTGTGCGTGATTCTGGCTGGCGTGGCCGTTGGCCAGCTCGGCATTAAGCCGCCTCCAGCAGCGGTGCAATGGTCCTTTTTTGCCCTCTTCCTTTTCGCAGTGGGTTACGAGACCGGCCCCCAGTTCTTCGGGGGGCTGGGGCGCAGCGCGCTCCCGCAGATCGGGCTTTCAGTGTTATTCTGCGCTGTAGGCCTCGCAAGCGCGTATTTCCTTGCCAGGTTCTTCGGATTCAACGCGGGAGGCGCTGCAGGCCTTATTGCCGGCGGGCTGGGAGCTTCACCTGCGATCGGCACCGCTGAAGACGCAATCGCAAAGCTGCCGGTCGCCGACGCGGTCCGGCAGCAACTCACGTCGAGCTCAGCCGTCGCTTTTGCCGTGACGTACCTCGTCGGTATCATTACGAGCATCTTCACTATCGGTAAGATTGGCCCCTGGCTCATGGGAGTCGACTTGAAATCCGCCTGCCGCCAGCTCGAGGCTGACCTCGGGATGGACAGAAAGGAGCCTGGCGTCTTTTCCGCTTACCAGCATTTCGTTGCCCGATCGTATTCAATACCGGAATCCTTTAACGGCAAGACCGCGGAGGCACTCGAACAGGCCTTCTCGCCGGCACGGGTATTCGTTGAGCGGGTCGCCAACTCGCACAGTCCAACCGACGCCGGCCCGGAAACGGTGCTGCACAGGGGCGATAGGGTAGCGCTTACAGGACGTGGCGAAATTCTCGCGTCCGCGGAGAACCCGCTCCGCACGTATGAAATCCACGACCCCGACCTTCTCGACATCCCTGTTGTAACAGTCGACCATGTGCTGACGCGGGGCGATTTGGGTCACCGAACCCTGGCGGAAGTGGCCGGGACGTTAGAAAGGGAAGCTCCCACTCGTGGTGTCTTCGTAAGGGAAGTTTTCCGTGGGGGGCAGGAACTCCCGATCGGCGCCAGGCTCGTTCTGGAACGCGGCGATATGCTGCGACTGGTTGGCGCGAAAAGGCATGTCGAGCGGGTAGCGGCCAGGTTAGGATCGACGGCCTGGCCATCCACCGACACCGACATGGCTGTGCTCGGCCTTGCAATTGCGATCGGCGGCTTGATCGGTCTACCGGCGCTGCGTCTTGCCGGTCTTGACATTGGACTGAGCGCGCCCGTCGGAATATTGCTCGGCGCACTCGTGGTGGGTTGGTTGCATGCGCGGCGGCCGCTGTTCGGCCGCGTGCCGGAGGCAGCATTGTCTCTGCTGAGTTCGCTTGGTCTCTCCGCCTTTCTGGCGGTCGTCGGGATCGGCGCAGGACCGATGTTTGTCGTTGGCGTGCGAAGGGCCGGCATTCCACTCCTGATTGCCGGCGTATTGGTCTGCGCTATCCCGAACATCGTCACGGCACTGGTAGGCAGATATCTGCTCAAGCTGCATCCTGGCATCGTGCTCGGAATTTGCGCCGGCGCCGGCACCTCGCAGTCCGGACTCGCCGCAGTCCAGGAGGCATCGGAAAGTCAGGTTCCCACGCTCGGCTACGGAGTCAGTTATGCCATCGGGAACATTCTGCTGGCTCTTTGCGGTTCGCTTATTGTAGCGATGGTGGGAGCACCGATACGCTGACTGAAACCGGACTTGCGGCTTCCGGCACTCTGCCGGCCGCCTTCGGTCGACACAACCGAGGAGAATTGTTCTAATGGATCGGGAAGCACCCAATAGTACGTTGAAGAAGCTCGCGAAATTCTTCGCGAGCACGTTAGTTACCGGTGTCGTTATCGCTATTCCGGTCTACCTCGCCGGCTTGCTGCTGTTCAAGGCCGCCAAATCCTTGTCGGCGTTAGTCCTGCCGATAGCAAAACTCGTTCCGGACTGGCTGCCTGCTGAAAGGCTTATTTCTTTGCTGCTTGTGTTGTTTGTGTGTTTCCTCGTCGGCTTGACGGTTCGAATTCCGGCAGGACGAGCCGCCTGGGGCCGAGTCCAGGACTCTCTGTTCCACAAAATCCCGGGCTACGATCTCATTCGAAGTCTCACTCAACGGCTGGCTGGCGAGAGTCAGGATCAAGCGTGGAAACCGGCGCTGGCGGAAATTGAGGACGCCCTGGTCCCCGCATTCATCATCGAAGAACTTGAGGACGGGTGCTTCACGGTCTTCGTCCCTTCGGTACCCACGCCCCTGGCTGGAGCCGTCTATGTTCTCACTCCGGATCGTGTGCATCCGTTGGACGTCCCCTTCACGCATGTTCTCAAGGCAGTCTCCCGCTGGGGATCAGGCACCAAAGATCTTGCCGCTGCAATGCAAGGGAAGAAACGGCCATCGGGCGAAACGACCCGCGATGAAGTTCGGAAGGTGGGGTAAGTAGATGAACACGACACCGGGAAATAACACGCCGACGGGGCAGTAAATCCACCCCGCCGGGCTGACGGCATCAACTTAGCCTGGCTGTGGCCACGACTGTTTGCGCACACTCGCCTACCTCTCGGCCCGCCGCTCCTCGCGACGGTTATGACGGGTAGCCACGCCACCAACTACCATTCCGGCAGCCGCTCCTTTGCCGGCGTTCCCCGAAACGGCTCCGATTGCGGCTCCGGCTGCGGCACCCTTGGCCCTACTGTGGTTGTTCTGTTGTTCCTGGGCTTGCGTCGGCGCTGGTGGCGCCGCGGGCTGCGTTTGTGCTGACGACGATAGGGGCACCATCGCCGCCATCACGGAGAGTGCCAGTACAATTGCTGGATATCTCATATGCCCTCCCTTTAGGCCCTCTGTTCCGGTCCGCAATACCGGTCGCGTATGCGTCCGGTTAAGACACTGCCTACACTTATTATGATCCCCCGCCCTGCCGTCTAGGTACCTATTAGAGCGATTTGCCATTCTGATCGGAAGTTAATGGCTGCGGCGGTCCTGACCGTCGCAGTTTGCAAGAACATACGCTACCTCAGATGTCATAAAGCGCACCAGGGGTTATAGGGCGATAATCCGCGCAGCGCACAGGAAAGGCACGCTGGAGAGAAGGGCCAGCATGATACGAGAATTGTCGGTGCGGATAAGAGGGATTGTAGAAATGTGAAATGGACCGAGGCCAGGTTGAGTACCGCGCCGCGGTTGTGGTGCGCTCAGAGACGCCGCGAAACCCGTTCCTGTATCGAGCGCCCCGTTTGCTCTCCCATTGGTTTGAATCTTGCCCCCGATACGTGAAATCCTGAATTTGAGTTTACGTGAAATCCTGAATTTGAGTTAATGGTGCCTTGTCAACGGCGTTTAGGGTAAATGCCCAGTGGGCGTAGGGCGAATACCGGCGCGAAGAGCTCTCTGATATCTGACGGTATGTGAAACAGGGGATAGCAAATCCTGACAGGGGAGCGTAGTCTATGGACAAATCTGCCGACAAGAGCAGCGGAATACCAGGGCTCGATGAGGTTTTGACCCAGGGATTGCCTTTGAATCGCGTCACCCTGGTACAGGGGCCGCCGGGTTCCGGGAGGACGACCTTCGCTTTGCAATTTTTGGCCGAGGGAGCGCGGCAGGGCGGCAGGGGCCTCTTCATCACTTTGACAGAAACGAGCGCGGATATCGAGGGGTTCGCGGCCTCACACGGGATCGGCCTCGACTCCGTTTCCATCATCGAACTGTTTCCCGCCGGGCATTTGCAGGTGCCGCAAAGCTTCTTCCATCCCGGCGAGGTGGAGATCGCGGACATTTCCAAGCGCATCATCGCCGACATGGAGCGACTCCGCCCCACCCGTCTCGCCCTCGATTCCCTGGCCGAACTGCGCATGGCCACACCGGACCACATGCTCTTTTATCTCCAGATCACGGCCATCAAGCACGTGGCCAGGGGGTTGGGAGTGACGACCGTGCTCATCGGGCCGGCCGAGTCCGACCCGCATTTGCAAACCATCGCCCACACCGTCATCGAACTGGATGTCGCGCGCATCTACGGCAGCGAGCGCCGGAGCTTGCGCGTGCTGAAGATGCGCGATCTGGAATACGTGGCGGGGAACCACGACTACGGTCTCACGCGCACCGGGATGCGCGTCTACCCGCGCAGTATATACCAGGGGAACGGGCATCCGCTACCGGAAGCGGCCGTCATATCCAGCGGGATTCCGGAATTCGACGCCATGTTGGGCGGGGGAATTCAGTCCGGCACCACCACCATCATGGTTGGGACAACCGGAACCGGCAAGTCGGCCATGGCGGTGCAGTACGCCGCGGCGGCGGCCGGCCGGGGTGAACGTTCGAAGATATATTTCTTCGACGAGCGCGTCCGGACCGCCATTATGCGGGCGCAAGGGCTCGGCGCGGACATTCGCGACGCGGTGCGCGACGGGCTCATCCACATGGAAGAACTGAATCCGATGGAGCTTTCGCCGGGCGAGTTCGCCGACAAGGTCCGCAGAGGCGTGGAAACGGATGGCGCCCGCATCGTGCTCATCGACAGCCTGAGCGGCTATCTCAGCGCCTTGCCCGACGAGCACGCGCTGATGCTCCAGATGCACGACTTGTGTTCCTACCTGAACCGCCGGGAGATCGTCACCCTGCTGACCGTGGCGCAGCCGGGAGTTTTAGGCGCCAGCACCGGAGCCCCATTAAATGTGGATCTCAGTTTTTTGGCCGACACACTCGTTCTGTTCCGGTCTTTTGAGGCCGAGGGGGTGGTGCGCAAGGCCGTTTTGATCGTCAAGAAGCGCTACGGAGCGCATGAGAACACCATTCGCGAATTGATTTTCGAAGCGGACCGCATCCGCATCGGGACGGTGCTGCGCGACTTCCAGGGCTTGCTCACAGGGACGCCGCATCTTGCCGCGAAGGCCGGGCGAAGGCATCCGGCCGCTGAATAAGCCGAAGAAGATGAACCACGACTATGATGAGCGGGTGCTCGTGCTTTCGCCCCAGGCGGAGGATGCGCGCGCCGTGGGCACGGTTGTCGGGAGCGCGGGCATTACGGTGCAGGCTTGCCCGGATATGGACGAGTTATGCGCGGGAATTCGCGCGGGCGCGGGCACGGCCGTAATCAGCCAGCAAGCCCTGAACCGCGCTTCCTCTGAACAACTGGCGGCCACACTCAATTCCCAACCCGCGTGGTCCGATCTTCCGCTGATCGTGGTCGCCGTTGGCGGCGGCGCTTTGCGGTCGAATGCGGTTCTTCAGGAAGCCCTGAGCCTTGGCAATGTGGCCGTGCTGCAACGCCCGTTGCGGGCCGCGACATTGATCACGACCATCCGCACGGCTTTGCGCGCGCGCCGCCGTCAATATGAGGTGCGCCGCTCGCAGGAATTGCTGGAGGAATCGCTCGCCCGCGAGCGCGCTCGCGCCGCCGAGCTGGAGGCCACTTTCGAAGCGGCCCCCGTGAGTATCACCATTGCTCACGATCCGGAATGCAGCGTAATCACCGGGAACCGCACCGCCTACGAGACCCTTGGGCTTCCGCAGCGGAGCAATGTGGCGGAGGCGGCGAAGGGCGAGAAGTTTAGGGTGATGAAAGAGGGCCGCGAGCTGACACCCGACGAGTGGCCGATTAGCCGGGCCATTTCAGCTCGGCAGCCGGTCCGAGGTTTCGAGTTGGATCTCGAATTCAGGGACGGTAGGTCTCTCACCGTGTTCGGCAGCGCGGTCCCATTGATCGGCGACGACGACCGTTCGCGCGGTGGCGTCGCGGGCTTTATGGATATCACGGCACGCAAACAAGAGCAGCGCTTCCGCCAGGCCCTCAAACTGGAGAGCGTCGGCTTGCTCGCCGCGGGCGTTGCCCACGATTTCAACAATCTTCTGACCAGCATCATCGGTAACGCCAGCCTGATGGCCGAGGCGGTCGGCCCCGGTCAGGCCGGCGGTCTCGGAGAAATCCTCAAAAGCGCGGAGAAGGCGGCCGACCTCACCAACCAGCTCCTGGCCTATTCCGGCAAGGGAGCGTTCACCATTAGCGACCTCGACGTCGCCGAAGCCGTGCGCCGCGTCCGGGAACTGGTCCGATTCTCCATCCCGAAGACCGTCGAGTTGGCCGTGAGCGCCGCCGAGGGCCTTTCCACCGTGCGCATGGACCCCCGACAGTTGGAGCAAATCCTCGTCAACCTCGTCCTCAACGCCGGCGAGGCGATTGGCGAAGACAAGCCGGGCAGGATTACCGTCGCCGCCTCCCTGGCCGAAATCGAGACGCCCTTCCTCGATGCCCGCCGCGAAGAAGTCGCGGCGGGGCGTTACGTTGCGATTGAGGTCGCCGATACCGGAAGCGGCATCGCGGAGGAGGCCAAATCCAAAATCTTCGACCCATTCTTTACGACTCATTTCACGGGACGAGGCCTCGGGCTGGCCGCGGTGTCCGGCATCCTACGCTCCGAGCGCGGCGGGATTACGGTGGAGAGCGCTCCCGGCCGCGGCAGCTCTTTCCGCGTGCTCCTTCCGGTTCCGCAGCCCCCGGCGGAAAAGCCCGCCGCCCAGCCGCAAGAATGATCAACCAATTTGACCAGGACCTCGGCGATGCCGGCGCCAAGCCGTTCATCACACGCAGTTCTGCCAAGTACTGGAGTGGATCGGGCCCTGTGGTTGCCGGCGGGCGGCCTCACCGGCCAATAGGCGCTCGAAATCCACTGCTCTAACCGCTGAGCTAAGGGCCCGTGGGGTTGGTTGGAACCGGATTGGCGCGGCTGCCGTGCGCTTTCGCGCCAGTCCCACCAGCCCATTATAATGAATCCCCTCAGCAGAAATGCTCGTCGGGGAATCTATAATGGTTGCAGCATGTTCTTCCGGAGAGAGCGCAAGAAGACCCCGACTTTCGCGGAGCGGCTGGAGAGTCTCCGCCGCGCCGGCTTCACGGTTACGCCGGTGGCGGGGGGCGCGGCGCGCGCGGTCCGCGGCCCGTACGCCGTCGATTTGCGCGAAGCGGAGGGGCACGCGGAAAGCTCCGGCGCGGGTATCCTGATGGGCGGGGAGATCGGCTCGCTGGTGGATGGCGGTTACCAGAAATTCTTCCGCGCGCCGGGCGGCGGGAAGGAACCGGCCCTGGCGGAAGACCTGAAGGGGCTGCACGAGTTCGAAGAGGACCTGAAGGAAGGGCTGGGCCAGGAGAGCTATTACAACCAGTCGCTGGGGACGGTCTCGACGCTGTACCTGTACGACCGCGTCAAGGACCGCGACCGCGGCGTTCCCAAGCGCGCCTGGGAATAGCGGGCGCGGTCACACCACCAACATGCAATCGCCGTAGGAATAGAAGCGGTAGCGCTGTGCCACCGCATGGCGGTAGGCGGCCAGCGCCAGTTCCGTGCCGGCGAGGGCGCACACCAACAGGAGCAGGCTGGTGCGCGGCAGGTGGAAATTGGTGAGCAGCGCGCCGGTGCGGCGGAATTCGAAGCCGGGATAAATGAAAATATCGGTTTCGCCGGCCAGGCTGGCGGAGCGCCACGCGCTTTCGATGGTGCGCACGGAGGTGGTGCCGACGGCCACCACGCGGGCGGCCTCGCGGATGCGCCCGGCATCCTCCTCCGCGATGCGGTAGCGCTCGGCGTGCAGGCGCGAGTCTTCCACGCGTTCGGAATGGAGCGGCTGGAAAGTGCCCAGGCCGACATGCAGGGTGACGTGGGCGACGGCGGCGCCGCGCGCGCGGCAGGCGTCCAGGATTTCGCCGGTGAAGTGGAGGCCGGCCGTGGGGGCGGCGACGGAACCGCGCTCGCGGGCGAAAACGGTCTGGTATCGCTCGCGGTCGCCGGCATCGTCGGGGCGCTTGATGTAGGGCGGGAGCGGGACGTGGCCGATGCGTTCGAAGGCGGCGAACAGATCGTCTCCGGTAAGAAGGCGTGACCGTGCCGCTGGTCCCGTGGACACGGCCGGTCCGCCGGAGGCGGTAGGCCGCCCCGCCGGGGGCTCGGCGCCGGAAAAGCGGAGGGTGCGCTCGCCGAATGCGCCGCGCGCCAGGATTTCGGCTTCCAGGCCGGGGTCCCCGGCAAGCCCGCTTTTGGCTTGCTGGGGTGGCAGGCCGGGGTCCCCGGCAAGCCCGCTTTTGGCTTGCTGGGGTGGCAGGCCGGGGCCCCCGGCAAGCCCGCTTTTGGCTTGCTGGGGTGGCAGGCCGGGGCCCCCGGCAAGCCCGCTTTTGGCTTGCTGGGGTGGCAGGCCGGGCCCCCGGCAAGCCCGCTTTTGGCTTGCTGGGGTGGCAGGCCGGGGCCCCCGGCAAGCCCGCTTTTGGCTTGCTGGGGTGGCAGGCCGCCCTCGAAGCGGATGCGCTCGCCGGTGCGCAGCTTGCGGCCGGGGCGGACCAGCGCCTCCCAATCGCTGCCGCCGGGGGAGACCGGGCGCACCAGCATCACCTCCACCCGGCCGCTGAGATACTCGTGGCGCTTGGGATTGTTTTTGCCGATGGGCAGCGCGCCCACGCCGGCGCGATGGCCGAAGAGGCGCGCGGGAAAGACGCGGGAATCGTTGAGGACAAGGCAATCGCCGGGGCCGAGGTAGGAGGGGAAGTCGCGGAAGGCGCGATCTTCCCAGCGGCCGGCGGCGCGGTCCACGACCAGCATGCGGGAGGCGGCGCGGTCGGCGAGCGGCTCCTGCGCGATCAACTCCGGCGGCAGGTGGTAATCGAAATCGGAGAGGTCCATAGCGGGCGGGCAGTGCCGCCCATGCTCACGATAGCAGCTTGGGGAAAAGCGGAAGCGGCCCGGGCGTGCCCGGCTACGGTCTGCGCAAGCGGGCCGCGAAGGCGGCGAGGAAGAAGCCGGCGGCGGCACTGATGAGGGCGGCGCCCAGGTGCCAGACCAGGATGTGGTTGCGGTTCAAATTCGGGCAGATGATTTCCAGAACCACCAGCCCGCTTAAGCCGGCCAGCGCGCCGGCGGTCGCGCCCGCGCGCCGGGGGTCGAGAACGGCTCCCCGGCGCAGCGCCAGGCGGGAGAGGATGGCGGCGGGAATGGCGCACGCGATTCCAATCCCGAGGCACACCAGCCCGGTGGCGACAAAGGTTGCTTCCACGCGCGGCTGGAACAGTGCCGCCGGGAGAGCGAACATCGCCGCGCCCAGGGCGGCCAGCAATAAATAAGGCCGGAGGAGCAGTTTGCTGCCCGGCACAACCTGGCGGGCCAGGGAGAAAGCCAGCAGGCCGGCGGCGGCAGCCAAACCGGTGAAAACGGAGATGCGGCGCCACAGGCTGAGCGCGCGCCAGCCGTCGATGCCCAGCACGGCGACGCCGCCGGCCACCACCACCAGCAGCACGCCAATCAGGCCGAGCGAAAGGGCGGCCGGCGGCAGCAGGGGTTTGACCGGCTTGAGGTCCGCCAGCAGCGCATCTTCGATGCGCCGCAACCGCTCGGGCGATGGCGCAGGGGCATCGGGCCGTTCCGCCAGCGCGCGGGCCAGGGGCCGGCAGCGGTCGCACTCCGCAATGTGGCCCGCGGCTTCCGGCGGGACGGGCGCACCCGAGGCGTGGGAGAGGATGAGGGCGTCCACGTCGCGGCAGTTCACAGTTTCCCTCCCGCCGCGGCATTTCCATGCGCCGGCTGCTGCAGCAAAGCGCGCAGACGATCGTAGGCGCGATGCACTTTCTGCTTGACCGCGCCGGCCGTGGAGGCGGTGGCGCGCGCAACCTCGTCGATGCTGAGGCCGTTCACCTTGAGCATGGTGAGCACCTCGCGCTGGCTTTCCGGAAGAGCGGCCAGCAGCTCGGCGAACGACGGCAGATCGCGAGGCGTTTCGGAGGCAGCGGCGCGCGGCTCGGGCAGGACGGCGGAGGCGACCTCGCGGCTGGCGATGCGCTGCCGTTTGCGATAGTGATCCACGCGGACGTGGCGGGCAATGGCGTATATCCACGGCAGCAGGGGTTCGCCGGGACGGTAGGTGTGGCGGACGCGGTGGATGCGGAGCCAGGCGTCCTGCAGCATGTCTTCAGCGTCGGCGCGATTGCCCATGTGGGTCGAGAAAAACAGGCAGAGTTGGGTGCTCAAGCGATCCACCAGGAGCTTTGCCGCGGCGGCCTCTCCGTCCTGGTACCGTTGCATGAGCCGCTCCAGCTCCGCGGCGGAGCCCGATGCCTCCTGCGGCGGGCCACCTCCTATCTCAGGCTGCACCCGGCACGCTCCGTTTATGATTCGCCGGCACCGGTCGCGAAGTCACGCTGGCTCCCAACAAATTAATGTAGCAGGCCGGGGGCGAAGGGTTGGCAGGCGGACAGTTGGCGGGCGAAATCGCCCCCCGCAAATAATTCGGGGCCGGGCGTAACCGAACGCGCGCAACCAGCGAATTGAGCAGGTGAAAGCGGAACTCAGCCGCGAAATCAAACTGAAAGGACAAATGGATATGCAAGGAAAGTGGATATGGAGAACCTGTGCCCGGAAAGCCGGCCTACGCCGCGCTGGCTGGATGGCAGGAGTATTGGCGGCGGCCGCGCTGGCCGCAGCCGCGCAACCGGGCGGCGAGATTTTTGTGCTCACCAGCAACAACGCCTCCAGCAACGGCGTGCTGGTGTTCGCGTTGAACGCGGCCGTAAAGCCCTCCCTGGAACTGGTAACCACGCTGTCCACCGGCGGAGCCGGGGGCGCGAGCGGCAACGCCGGGGCGGTGCAGTTCGATAACGATTTCGGCGCGGTGGTGAACTACGGCTCCAACACCGTTACCGGTTTGCTGCGGACGGGCAATGTCTTTCAGGTCGGGAATACCGTCAAGCTCGCACCCTCCTGCACCGGTCCGGTTTCGGTCGCGCTCCAGAACAACCATCTGTACGTGGTGGGGGCAAACTGCGCGGAAAGCCATATCGGGCCCTCCGGAGGGCTGGATGGCAAGGTTGTCCTTCCGGACACTTCGGCGGCGCAGATTGCCGTGGGAAACACCTGGGCGGGCGTGACGCTGAAATCCGGCTCCGTTCTGCAACTGCCGCTTACGGCCGACGGCGCGCTGAGCGGCAAGTCCAATACGGTGGTGCTGCCGAGCGGGGCCAACAACACGCCTTTGGGGGAGGCGTTCTGGGGAAACATCCTGGGGCTCAATCCAGCACACAGCCCCGATAGCTTCGCCCTGGTGAACCAGAGTGGGAATGTCTATGCCGTCCAGGGGCCGCAACCGCCGTACCCGGCCAACGCGCCCTGCTGGCTGGCGAAGGGGGCGGGCAACATCTGGTACTCGGGGAACTCGCCGGGCTCGGCGATCTCCATATTCTTCAGCGACGGCCAGGGCGGGCAGTTCTACAAATCCGTATCGCTGCCGGGAACGCCGACCGACATCACGGTATCTCGCGACGGGAACTGGCTGGCGGTGATCTACACAGCGGCGGACGGCAGCGGCGGACGGATTGCGCTCTATTCCATCGACGCCTACGGCGACCTCACGCTCGCGGCCACTTCGAGCCCGGTCGGCGTGGCGGGGTTCAACGGAGTCGCGATCAGCAATTAACTGGGCTCCCGGGACGGCGGGCCGGGCACGCCCGGCCCGTACCGGGCCAGGTGGAGCGCGCGGTCACGAATTTTGTCCGCAAATTCGTGTAAACTGGAAGTTTCCAGGAAATTTCGATGCAGAACGCGCTGTTGACTAAGTTTATCGATAAGAACAAGCGGACCGATACGCCGGTGTTTCGCCCCGGCGACACGGTGCGCGTCCACGTAAAGATCAAGGAAGGCGATAAAGAGCGCCTCCAGGCCTTCGAAGGCACGCTGATCGCCCGGCACAACACCGGTTTGGGCGAGACCATCACGGTGCGGAAGATGAGCTTCGGCCACGGGGTGGAGCGCATCTTTCCGTTGCACGCGCGCGTGATCGACCACATCGACGTGGTGCGCACGGGCCGCGTGCGCCGGGCCAAGCTCTACTATCTGAGGGGCTTGCGCGGCAAAGCCGCCCGTCTGCGCGAACGCGAGTAAAATAGAAGCGCGGGCGGTCCAGTCATGCGACCCGAGTCTGCGGGTGGCAAAATCCGTTGCGAAGCGACGCTGGAACGTGAACTGCGCGCGCGCGGATTTCACGCCGTGGCAGGCGTGGACGAAGTAGGGCGGGGCGCGCTGTTCGGACCGGTGATGGCCGCCGCCGTGATTCTCTCGCCGGAGAACCCGATCCGCGGCTTGAACGACAGCAAGCTGCTGGACGCGGAGCGGCGGGAGACGCTGGCGGAAAGGATTCGCGAGCGGGCGGTGGCTTGGGCGATCGCGGCCGTGGACGCAGCCACCATCGACGCCATTAATATTTATCAGGCTTCGCGCGCGGCCATGCGGGCGGCGGTGATGCGCCTGTATCCTGCCCCCGATTTCCTGCTGGTGGACGCGATGCCGATCGACCTGCCCCTGCCGCAGCGCCCTCTCATCAAGGGCGACGCGCGCTGCCACGCGATCGCCGCCGCCTCCATCATCGCCAAGGTTTATCGCGACGCCTGTATGTGCGTATGGGACGAGGTTTTCCCGGAATACGGTTTGAAGTCGCACAAAGGTTACTCCACCCCGGAGCATTTAAAAGCTTTGATACAGCTCGGACCCACTCCCCTGCACCGCCTCAGCTTCGATCCGGTGCGCGCGCAATCGCGCTTTCCCCTGGATTACAATCCGCAGATGGATCTGTTCACGGCAGGGGCAGCATGACGCCGCTCGATCCGGGGCGCGAAGAACGGGCGTTTCCCGCTCCGGTACTCGTGGAAAGGCCACAATACCGCTGGTACCACAAAACCCGGGCGGTGGCCTTCGCGGCGGCTTGCCTGGCGGTGGGGCTGTTTCTCCTGATCTTCCCCTGGACCGACTGGTGGGACGACAGCTACTTCGCGACCCTGGGCCCGTGGTGGCAGCAAAACTGGGAGAACCTGTACGCGCGGGGAGCCATCAGCGGCCTCGGCATAGTCAATCTGTGCATTGCCATGGTGGAACTTTTCCGGTTGCGGCGGTTTGCTAAGAAGTAGGAGATCCATTTGCAACGCGGAGACGCGGAGGACGCTGAGAACTCGCGGAGAACTGGAATTGCTCCGCGAAAACTCCGTGCCCTCCGCGCCTCTGCGTTGAGGAGACGGGTTATGAGATTTACAGCACTCCTTTTTCTGGCCGCCGCACTCTGGGCCGCGGAGATTCCCAAGGGCGCGCACGTGGGGCTGCGGATGGTGAATTCCATCAGCACGCGGACGGCGCGCGTGGGCGATTACGTGTACATGACGACCGCCACGCCGATCGCGGCCGACGGACACATGGTGGTGCCGGTGGGCAGTTACGTACAGGGAGTGGTGACCAGCTCCAAACGGAGCGGGCGGGTGAAGGGCCGGGCGGAGTTGGCGATCCGGATCGAAAACCTGACGCTGCCCAGCGGGAAAACGGTCCGCGTGGCGCCGCAGCTGAGCTCGGTGGATTCGGGCGGCACGGACCAGAAGACCAATAAAGAGGGCGCCATCGAGCAGGGCGGCAGCAAGGCGGCGGATGCCGCGCGAGTGGCGGAATTGGGCGGCACCGGCGCGGCCATCGGCGGAATTGCAGACCGGAGCTGGACGGGCGCGGGGATCGGCGCGGGCGTGGGCGGCGGCGTGGGGATGGCGGTGGTGCTGCTGACACGCGGGCGCGAAGTGAATTTGCGGCGCGGCGAGACGGTGGACGTGGTGTTCGAGCGCGCCGTGCCCATGGAATAAGCGATCCGCTTTCGGCGAGCGGCCGCATTCATCCCGTAGCGCCGGCTTCCAGCCGGCCATCCCGGCTTCCCAGCCGGGATTCCCCGTTCGCAGACGTATGCCGGCATGCCGGCTCGAAGCCGGCGCTACGCAACGCGGCGGTCCGGGAAGCCTACCGCCGCCGCCGGCCCGGAGCGGCCATGGGCGCGCCTTCTTCGTAAACCACGTGGTCGGCCTGGGCCAGGTCGCGCGAGGCTTTGACCGTGCGCAGGGCGTCATTGCCGGCCACCACCAGCACCATGTGCGCGGCATCGAGCGGGTTCTTCGCGGCCAGCAGCAGGGCCTCGCGCTCAGAGGCGTGGGGTTTGTCCTCGATGCGGAAGGCGGCGCCGCTATAATCGAGGCCGATCTTTCCGGCCCAGGCGGCCAGCGCGGAATTGGCCTCCGGGCCGGCCGATGAAGACGACGTCGCGATGGCGCAGCAGGTCTTCCGAGACTTCGAAATCCTTGTAGATGGGCACGCGGCTTTCGTATTGATCGAGAAAGCGCGTCTGCATCTGCTCGGCGGTGTAACGGTTGGCGCCGGCTTCTCGGTTGGTGCCGTAGACGAGCACGGCGGTCGCCAGGCGGCGCTGATGTCGCTGACGAGATAGGCCGGGCCGTCGGCCGGCTCGCTGAAATTGGAACGGCACGCCGGCGCGGTCGAGGAAAGATTGCGCGGTTACGGTCCTGGTGGTATTGGCCGCGAAATAGTCCGACATCAGTTTGAAGAACGCATCGTCGCCCATCTTGCGGCGAAGGCCGTCGAGGAAGAGCACGCCCTTGGCCTGCTCCATGCGGTAGCGGGCAATCTCGATCCACCGGCGCGAGCTTGAGGCCGCGATACTCGATCTGCTGGTTGGCAATCTGTTTGTCGGGTTCGGGCGAAGCCAGGATGCGGGCATACGCGGCGGAACCGGCGACGAACCAGGTATCGGCATCGGAAGCGGGCAGAATCCAGCCTTTCCAGAGACGCGATTCGTAGGAGACGGGCTTCTTTTCCGTGGTGCGGGCGGGCTTGGCGGGCGCGGCCTCCGGTTTTTCGGGAACCTGGCGCGCGTCGAAGAGGTAATAGCCGTTGGGATAGAGCCCGTTATTGCCGGCGTAAGTGGAGCGGGCGCCGGGCACCCATTCGCGCTGGTTGGGCTTGCCGAATTCGGCCCACACCATCAGGTTGGCGGCCATATCGGCGGTGACGATTTTGGCGTCCATGGTGGCGGCGCTGACCAGCGGCGCGGAGCGGAAGGCCAGGAAGGCGAACTGCTCGTCGATGCGGCCCTTGTACTTCGCGGTAGAGGTCCTGCCAGGCCAGGTCGCGCGGCATCGGCACGTAGGGGATGTACTCCGGCGCGCCGTGCGGGATCGGGCTGGTATTCCAGGTTGATGGCGAGGTCCTTGGCGTTGTTGTCGCCCCAATAGAAACCGGGGGTGTTGCCGAACCATTCGTTCTTCGAGCTGCGCCAGAGCCTGGTGTGGTTGGTGCCGAGCTCGTACATGGCGATCTCGTTGGTCTTGGCGTCGCCGATAATCCACTCGTTGGTGTAGAGGCCGTTGTTGCGCGTGCCGAGACGCGCCACCACCTCGTCGATATTGCCGCCGTACTGAATGGCTTCGCGCGCGCGGAACGCCACGGGCGTGCCCTGCGGGTTGAAGGGCGTCTGGCGGATGGTGGTTTCGGTCAGGACCACGCCGGCGTCGTTCTGATACCAGTCGGTGCCGCTCTCGATGCCGCCGGCATAGCTCTGCATGAGCACGCGGTGGCCGGATTCGGGCTTGATGTCGAGCATCACGTTGGTGTGCTTCGGCCAGCGTAAGGGGCCACCAGGTGACGTGGCCGACGATCATTTTGCCGTCGCGCGTGGCGGGGCCGGTGGCGGCGAAGGCGCTGCAATGGTCGAGCGCGGAATCCTCGTCCTTCTTCTCGGGCGCGTAGGCGGGCTTGCTCGAAGGTGAAATCTTCCAGGCCGGTGGGGGTAACGGTCATGGCCGAGCGCAGCTCGCCCATCTCCACGGTGACGTTGGCCACCACCATGTCGATCAGGTCGATGCGGCGGTTCTGCCACTTGGCGCCGGCATCGGCCGCGCCATCGGCGATGCCGCGCATCTCCTCCAGAATTTCGCGGTCGAAGCCGCGCAGGAAAAGCGCGTTGGCCATGGTGCGGTACTCGTTCCACTGGCCGGCATCGCCCAGGTCGGCGGCGCAGCGGGCCAGGTATTCGGGAATTTCCCGCGCCATCAGGTGGCCGTGCTGGTAGCCGCGCTCGTAGGGCTTGCCTTCGATGTGCAGATAGATCCAGCCGGCGGCGGGGTAGCGGTAGGCGGGGCCGAAGGTTTCGACGGCTTCGCGCGATCGGCCAGTCGCCGTGCGCGCCCACTTCATCCAGGCTGATGCCGTCGAACCACGCCTTGCCGTGGAACGCGCCGCCGTTCGCGACCGTGAGCAGCACCGCATCCTGCGCGCGGCTGGCGACGAAGCGGAGGCTGAGGCGCGTCCAGGGCTCGGTGCCGCCCACCGAAGCGGATGGACGTCGAACGGCATGGAGGCCATGGAGAGCGGTGGCGCCGGTGGCGATGGGGGAGCGATCGAGATCGCGCACCTCCAGATTTTCGGTGCGGACCCAGCCGCAGAGCTCGTAGCGCTTGCCGATGGTCAGATTTACGGGCGCCAGGCGGATGGCGGCGTCGGGCGCGGTTGCGGAGGGCTCGACGCGCAGCGACGGATGGCTGCCGTGGAGCACGGCGGCATCCGGCACGGCCTGGCCGCGCACCGCCGTGAAAGCCCGCGGCTTCTCAAACGAAGCCTGGTAGAGCGGCGCAGCCGAGGCGCAGAAGAAAGCGGCGGCGAGACAAACGAGGGCCCGGGGAAAGTGGTTGAGCATGGGACAGCGGTCCTCCCGTGGATTCAGGATAGCGTGTTTGTGGAGGCCGGGGGCCGCGGGCCGGGGGCCGGAGCGGCGAAATCGGCTTCGATGCGCGCGGCCACGATGGCCCGGACAGCCGGATCGAGCGATGTCGCGGCCAGTCGCTGGTCCAGAACCGTGCGGCTGACCATGCCTTCGCGGGCCACGATGGCGGTGAACTCGCGATCCCTTTCGCGCCCCGCCGCATACTTGGCGATGGCCAGGTCGTGAACCTCCAGGCACCAGCCGCGAATAAATCGGGTGTTTTCGCCCGCTACCAGAACCAGCCGTTCGTGCCATCCTTCCGGAAGCACGGCCGTGGTGTAATCCACCCCGTGGGCGTAATATCCGAACTCGCGCTGGAAAGGCGAGCCTTCGCCGATGCTGGCGTCCACCAGGTCCCCGCGATCCGGCCGATCGCGGATGATCACGTCAGCCTCGTTCGACACCACCAGTTCGGGCCGCGCATCTGGAAACTGGCCCAGAACGGCCTGGCTGCCGATTACGATTACGTCATCCACGTTCGCGATGGTTCCGGCGGCGCGGATGATGTGCTCCAGTTGCCCACGCGTCATGGGTGTGTCACCGGCTGGGGCGCGAAGCGGTCGTAGATGGCCCAGCGCTCGGCGGGTTCCAGGACCCCGGCGAAGGGCGTGCACTGGCGCATAGCGGTCATGTGTTCGCTATCCTCCTGGATCTGATCCAGGATTTCGGGAAGGGGACGGGTGAGGATTTCGCGCCAGGCATCCCAATAGCGCCGGGAATTGCCGGGCATGGCGCTCCAGCGGTCCAGGTTCTCGTGCGCAATGGCGAGCAGTTCGGGGTGGGCGCGCAGTTTGGCCGCGATGGCCTGGTGGAGAGCGAGGCTGCGCCGGTCGATGCGTTGGTGGCCGGACGGCGGAGCGAGCATATTTCTATTATGGGCGCGGATTTGCCGCTTCCAACAAGCGCGCGCGATCCAGCCAGAGGAAGACGGCCATCGCGCCGACTTCGGCGGCGATGCCGAAACCCACCAGGGCGGCGGGCGAGAGGCCATATAGAGCGCCCATAGCCGCGCTGCCGGCGAACCACATCATGCCGTAGACGCCGTTGAAAATGCCGAAGGCGCGGCCGCGCCGGTCCATGGAAACCACGCGCGCGATGCCGGCGCGCAGACAGGCATCCTGGGCGCCCATGGCGGCTCCCCAGCACAAGATCGAGGCGACGGCGGACGGGAACCCGCCCAGGAAGCCGAGCGGCAGCGCGGCGATTCCGAGCAGCGCAGCCACGGCCAGCACGGCCACGCCAAGGCGGTCGAACAATTTGCCGAAGGCGAGCGCGGTCAGGCCATCCACCGCCATAGCCGCGGCGTAGAGCAGCGGGATATCGGACGCGCCCACAATGCCCGCCTGCTGCCAGTGAAAAGCCAGCAGTGGGAAATCCACGAAGCCACAGGCGAGCAGGCCGGCGGCAAGGGCGTAGATGCGGAAGATGCGGGGGAGCGCCGGCGCGGGCGCGGAAGGTGCGGGCGGAGCTATGGCCGCAGCCCCTCGCGGAAAGAGCAGGCGCGCGGCAAACAGAGCCAGTAAGGTGGCCGCGCCGGGGAAGGCCAGGCGCAGGAGCGCGGGGCCGAAATGGTGATAGCGCGCCACCACCGCGGCCACGAACAGCGGGCCGAGGACAGCGCCGGTCTGGTCGAGCGCGGTGTGCAGGCCGAAGCCCCAGCCGTGGCCGACTTCGGCGGTGGCGCCGGAAAGCAGCACGTCGCGGGCCGGTCCGCGCAGGCTCTTGCCGGCGCGTTCCGCCACAATCAGCGCCGCGGCCATCGGCCAGTTCAGCGCAAACGCCAGCAGCGGAACGGAAACTACCGTCAGGGCATAGCCGAGGATGGTGAGGATCCAGTAGGCGCGGGAGCGGTCGGCCAGGCGGCCCGAGAAGAAGCGCAGGCCGGCGGCCAGCATTTCCCCGAAACCGGCGATGAAACCCACTTCGGCGGCGTTCGCGCCCAGGTTCTGCAGGAAAGGGCCGAGGATGCTGCGCGCACCCTCATAGGTCATATCGGCGAACAGGCTGACCACGCCCAGGCAGAAAATGAAGCGCAGCGCGGAGGAGCGGGGATCGGCGGAATGGGGAGCGTCGGGCGGGCCGGGCATCCGATTTACGGCGAGGTTACCCGGCCCCTACTTCTTGACGAGCCGGTCGAGATCTCTAAACAGGCCGTCGCCCTCGAAAATGTCGCGGCTGAGGACGGAATACTCATAATGCGTATAGATCATACCGGTGGCATCGATGACGTAGACCTGAGGCAGGTCGAATTTCGGACTGCGCACGTAGGAAAAGGCGGCTTGGCCCATATCGAACAGGATGGGGTAAGTGAGGTGGTGGCCGGCAATGAACTGGTCGACGGTCTGGAGGTTATCCGGAGGATTGGCGATCGACAGGATGGCGACCTTCTCGCCGTATCTCTGCTGGATCCGCTGCAGCACGGGGACGAAAGCGGCGCAATGCGGGCAGGTGGTCTGCATGAATTCGAGGACCACCGGCTTGCCGCGGTAATCATACAGATCGTGGATCTGCATGTGGGAATCGGTCAGGGCGAAACCGGGCGCGCGGCGCTGGGCCTGTTGGGCAAACAGGGCGGCGGCACAGAGAAGTACGGCTAGGATCGGTCGCATTTTACCCAGTATACCGGTCCGCAAGGGGGGCACGCCGGCCCGCGCCGGTCTCTTTAACTTACCAGCAGGATTGGGCGTCAAATAGGCAAGGAACCTGGAAATGAACTACACCAATCGGTTTCGCATCCTGAGCGGGCTAAGCGGCATTGCCGGCGTTGTCCTGCTCCTGATTTCATTTGCCACGGCGACTCCTCCGCCGCCGGGCGCGACCGGCGCCGAGTTGATCCAATTCGGCCAACAGCACTTCACCGCGATACTCTGGGGAGCCTGGCTGCAGGCGGCCGGTCCGGTTTTCATCGTGCTCTTTGCCCTCGCCCTGGTTCATCTGGCCGGAGCGGCGCAGAGTCTGGCAGGCTGGATGACGCTTTTCGGATCGACCGTCCTGATGACCGTGAGTCTGATCGAGGTCACGTTCTACATTGGCGCCATGTTTCCCGATCCGGCGGTGATGCCGCTGGTGAGTCTCAGGACCATCCAGGCCGTGCAGCACCTTTATTTCAACGTAGCCGCGCCGGCCCTGTTCCTGCCGCTTGGAACGGTTCTCATCAACTCCCGGATTCTCCCGCGCCTGCTCGGATATTCGGCTTTTGGATTAGCAGCGGCTTTTGCCGGCCTGGGTATCCTGTTCCTGCTCACGCTGACGCTGCCGGCAGCCGTGACGGCATTTGCGGGAGCTCAGGCGATCTGGTGGCTGGCCGCGGCCGTCACACTGATCGCCCGGACCGGAAAACTGGACTGAAGCCTACGCCGGAGGGGCGGAACTCAAGGCGCGCAAAGACTCCTCGTAAGGCGCGCGGGCGACGCCTCTTTCGGTGATGATGGCGGTGACGTAGCGGGCGGGGGTGACGTCGAAAGCGGGATTCTCGACGGGCGTGCCCGCGGGCGCGATGGGATGGCCGAAGACGTGGGTGACTTCGGCGGCGGCGCGCTGCTCGATGGGAATGCGGTCGCCGGAAGCCAGCGTGAGGTCGAGCGTGGAAATGGGCGCGGCCACGTAAAACGGCACGCCGTTTTCCTTCGCCAGCACGGCCACCGAATAGGTGCCGATCTTGTTGGCGACGTCGCCATTGGCGGCGATGCGGTCGGCGCCCACCACCACGCAGCCGATGCGGCCGGACTTGAGAAAATGCCCCGCCATGTTGTCGGTGATGAGGGTGGTGGGGATGGCGTCCTGCTGCAGTTCCCAGACGGTGAGGCGCGCGCCTTGCAGGAAGGGGCGGGTTTCGTCGGCGAAGACGTCGATGTGCTTGCCGGCTTCGACCGCCGCGCGGATGACGCCGAGCGCGGTGCCGTAGCCGGCGGTGGCGAGCGCGCCGGCGTTGCAATGGGTGAGCACGGTCGTGCCATCGGGCACAAGCGGGGCGCCGTGGCGGCCGATGGCGCGATTGATGGCGATATCTTCCTCGCGAACCAGCCTGCGCTTCTTCGACCAGGCGGCGGCGAATGGCTTCGAGCGGCTGGCCGCGGACGCCGGCATACACGCGCTTCATGCGCTCGATGCGCCCAGAAGAGATTGACCGCGGTGGGACGCGTGGCGGCGAGGGTCTGGCAGATGACCTCGAAGCAGCGCGTCGAGATCGGCTGCGCCGGCGCCGAGCACGCCGAGGGCGACGCCCATGGCCGCGGCCACGCCGATGGCGGGCGCGCCGCGAATCATCATATTGCGGATGGCTTCGGCGACTTCCGCATAGGTGCGGCAGGTGACGTACGTTTCTTCGAGCGGCAGGCGGCGCTGATCGATCATGACGACGCCTGCGTCGGTCCATTCGATGGTTTCGACCATGAAGGAACTATCTTAGCTGGGATCAGGGATCGGGGATTGGTGGGAAGATCTTGGATATGCGGCTTTTTGTGGGCCTGGATTTGCCGGCGGAGATTATCGGGCATCTGGCCGGCCTGATTGAAAGGCTGCGGCCGGGCGCGCGGATCTCGTGGAGCACGGCGGCGAACTTGCACATCACCACCAAGTTCATCGGCTGGTGGCCGGATGAACGGCTGGAGGAGGTGAAAGCGGCGCTGGCGCCCCTGCCGCCGCGCGCGGCCATACCGGTCGAGATTCGCGGCCTCGGCTTCTTTCCCAATGCGCGATCGCCGCGGGTGTTCTGGTGCGGCATTGAGGCGCCCGGCCTGGAAGCGCTGGCGGCGGAAACGGATCGGGCCACGGCGGCGCTGGGGATCGAAAGCGAGAAGCGGCCTTTTTCGCCCCACCTCACGCTGGCGCGGATTAAGGAGCCCACCAATTTGCGGGCGTTGCACACCGCCATTGCCGGGCTGGCGTCGGTGGATTTCGGGCGAACGGAGGCGCGGAGATTTTTCCTGTATCAGAGCCAGCTTAGCCCGAAGGGGTCGGTTTACACGAAGCTGGCGGAGTTTCCGTTCGCCTAGCTACTTTCCGGCGCAAAAATGAGCTGTTAAAGCGTTTCGATCCAGCGGCTGCCTCGGCCGGGCGCTGCAAGAACGCACCAAAAGTCCCGCCGAAACATTTTTGACGGTTAATGTCATTTTTCTCTTGACGGCCATTTGAGACAAGTGTATCTTAATATTAAACGATGCTTAAGAAACAACGGCTCATCAAACGACTCCTGCACGCCACTGAGGTCATGGTCCAAGGAGGCCTTTCCGAGACCTCCCGCCGCTGCGGCAATCCCAGCTGCATCTGCAACCGTGATCCCCAGCGCCTTCATGGGCCGCATCTGTACATTACCTATCGAGAAGATGGAAAGAGCCACTCTTTGTATGTGCCCCCGGAGCACGCCGAAACCGCACGCCAGGCGCAACAGGCGTGGGCTGCCTTTTGGGAGATCGGCTGCTCGCTGGCCCAGTTAAACCGCGACCAACTACGAAAGCAATGGCAGGAGGAGAAGCAGTCACGCACGCCCGGCCGCGGGTCGGAGCAACGCTCATGATTGAGGCGCGCCGACAGCAACTCCACTTCGGAGAAGGTCTCATCGCCGAAGAGGTGAGCGACCTTCGGGAGGACTGGATGAAGCATGCCGACCAAGTGCTGGAGGACGAGCAACTGGTGGCCACCGTGTATGAGGCGCTGGCGCGACGGAGTCCGAAGAGCCGCACGCACGGGCGCCGAGGGACGCCGGCGGAAGTGGTGATGCGGCTACTCCTGCTGAAGCATATCCGCAATTGGAGCTACGCGGTATTGGAGCGCGAAGTCCGGGCCAACTTGGTGTATCGCGATTTCACGCGCGTGGGAGCCGCCAAAGCGCCCGATGCCAAAACCATGGGCCGCTGGGGATTGGCGCTGGGGCCGGAGGGGGTCGAGAAAATTCATGAGCGAGTAGTGAAGATCGCCCAGGAGAAGCAGGTGGTGAAAGGGCGCAAGATGCGCCTGGACACCACGGTGGTGGAGACGAACATCCACTATCCAACCGACAGCAATCTGCTGGGTGATGGCGTGCGCGTCCTGATCCGCGCGATGAAGAGGATCGGAGAGATCGCTGGGCAGCAGGGCACCAAACTCCGCGATCGGAGCCGGAGTGTGAAGTTCCGCATTTTGGAAATTGGGCGCGTGGTGCGCACCAAGGGCGGACCAAACCGGGAGCGTTTGCAGCAGGGATACGAAAAGCTGTTGTCTGCAGTCGGGCGCGTGGTGGGACAGGCCAAGCGATTTTCCGGCGAAATTGTCCAAGGAGTGAAACGGTCTGCGGACGTGATGCAGCAGGCAGCCCTCGAAGGACTGCGGAAAGAGCTGGACCTCTTTGTACCCAGAGTGCAGCAGGTGATGCGGCAAGCCAAACAGCGAATCTTCGGAGGCGACACCCATGTTGCTGAGAAGTTGGTGAGCATCTTCGAGACCACCACCGAAATCATTCGCAAGGGCAAGGCGAGTAAGCCCACCGAGTTTGGCAAGATCGTCAAAATCCAGGAGAGCGAGAATCAGATCATCACCGACTACGACGTGTATGAAAAGCGGCCCAGTGACTCAGAACTGGTGATCCCCGCCATCGATGCGCATGAACGCAAGTTGGGCTGCACGCCCCATCTGGTGGCCGGCGATGCTGGATTCTTCTCAGCCCATAACGAAGCTGCCGCGCACGAAAGAGGTGTCAAGCGCGTGTGCATCCCGAGCCGCAACACAAAAAGCGCGGAGCGAAAGCGCCAGCAGAAGAAGCGGTGGTTTAAACAAGGACAGAAATGGCGGACCGGTTGCGAGGGGCGTATCAGCGTCCTGAAGCGCCGGCATGGTCTTCGCCGGTGCATCTACCGGGGCGATGACGGAATGAAGCGATGGGTGGGCCTCGGTGTCATCGCCGACAATCTCCACCACCTAGGGACGGTGTTAGCCGAACGCAAAAAGTGAAATTTCGAAGGGGCTCTCAATCAATCACTTGACTGCCCGGCGGGTTGACCGCCGGGCATTTTGCCGTCTGTTGACACCGCGCGTCGGTGGTCAGTTTACGAATTTTGCGCCGGAAAGTAGCTAGGCCGAAAAAGCCTCCCGGGCCGCCGCCACCGTGCGGCGAATCTCCTCTTCCGTGTGCGCGGCCGAAACAAACGCGGCCTCGAACTGCGAGGGCGCCAGGTACACGCCGCGCTCCAGCATTGAGCGGTAGAACCGGCCGAATCGATCGGTATCGCTGCGCTTGGCGGAGGCGTAATCGGTCACCGGCTCCGCCGTGAAAAACAACGTGAACATGGAGCCCACGCGGTTCACGGTAACTCCGGCGGGAACGGCCGCGCAGAGCTCGGCCGCATGCCGCTCCAGCCCGCTGTAGATTTCCGGGTGCGCCTTCAGGTGCCGCAGCATGGCCAGCCCGGCCGCCACCGCCAGCGGATTGCCGGAGAGCGTTCCCGCCTGGTAAATCGGCCCCGCCGGGGCCACGCGGCTCATAATATCCCGCCGCCCGCCGTATGCCCCCACCGGCAGCCCGCCGCCGATCACCTTGCCCAGCGTCGTCAGGTCCGGGCGGATGCCGTACCGCTCCTGCGCTCCGCCGAAAGCCACGCGGAAACCCGTCATCACCTCGTCGAAGATCAGCAGCGCGCCGTGCCGTTGCGTAATTTCGCGCAGCGCTTCCAGGTACCCCGGCGCCGGCGGCACCACCCCCATGTTTCCCGCCACCGGCTCCACAATCACCGCCGCGATTTCGCGCCCGCGCAGGTGGAATGCCTGCTCCACCGCATCGGCATCGTTGTACGGCAGTGCGATCGTCGTATCGGCGAATGCCTTGGGAACGCCCTGCGTATCCGGAATGCCGAGCGTGGCCATCCCCGAGCCCGCCTTCACCAGCAGCGAATCCACGTGGCCGTGGTAGCAGCCCTCGAATTTCACCACTAAGTCGCGGCCGGTAAAACCGCGCGCCACCCGGATGGCCGACATGGTGGCTTCCGTCCCCGAGTTCACCAGCCGCACCATTTCGATGGAGGGCACGGCGTCCGTGATGGCCTCGGCCAGCTCGATCTCCTGCTCGGTGGGCGCGCCGAAGCTGGTGCCGTAGGCGAGCGCGCGCTCGAGCGCCCGCACGATTTCCGGGTGACGATGGCCGAGCAGCAGCGGCCCCCAGGACCCCACGTAATCGATGTACACGTTGCCGTCCACGTCGTACAGGTGCGCGCCCTGGCCGCGCGCGATAAACGGAGGATTCGATCCCACTGAGCGGCACGCCCGCACCGGCGAATTCACGCCGCCCGGAATGAGCTCCTGGGCGCGGCGAAACAGTTCTTCGGATTTCGAATGGTCCATGTCAACTATGATTTTGACGCAGAGACGCAGGGAAACAATCCGGAAGGATTTTGAGGACCGCACGACGGGTGCTGCTTGCCGCGCGCTTCATCGCCCCCGATCCCCGACCCCTGATCCCCGATCCCTATCTACGGCTTCGCCCACAACCTTCCCGGCACCAGCCGGCTGAAGCCGAAGCTCATGAAAATTTCGTACAGGCTGCCGTTCAGGTTCTCGAGCAGCCGCCGCTTCAATCCCACGTACGGCTGCTTGCCCGCGAACAGGTCGCGCATGACGGCGGAAAAGCGCGGGCTCCGCCGCGTGAACTCCACCATGCGCGAAGGCACCGTCCCATAGAGAAATCGTCCCAGGAACACGCGCTTGGCCAGTCGCGAACCGAATTCCAGGTCGCCCGCGAAATCGTGCCGCAGCAGTTTGCGGTAGTGCGCGGCGGCCAGTTCGCCGGCTTCGGAAAGCAGCGCGCGCGCCGCCAGGTCGGCGGAGCGGATGGCGTAATAGAGGCCCTCGCCGGTGATGGGGTCCACCAGCCCGGCCGCGTCGCCCACCGCCATCCAGCCCTCGCCCGCCACCCGGTTCGATTTCCAGGATTTGGTTTCGAGCGATGGCAGCAGGTGGCTGTAAAACGACGCGCCCTTCCAGGCCATGCCGCGCCGCGTCATGTAATCCTCCAGCCGCTTGCGCAGCGCGCCCGCCGGTTCGCCCTTGCCGCAAATCCCCACCGAAAGGTGGCCGCAGCGCGGAAAAATCCAGATGTATCCTTCCAGGTGGGGCAGAAACTGAATATCGATCTTCGCCTGGTCGCCGGGAACATAGTAGCCCAGCGCGGACATGGCATCCTGCGGCCGCAACTGCGTCCCCACGTCGCGCAGCGGGTTGCGCGCGCCCGTGGCCACAATGCAGAAATCGGCATCCAGCACGCCTCCGGTGGTGGTCAGGCGCCAGCCGGAGCCGCCGCGCTCCAGCCCCGTGATGCGCGTCTTCTCGATCTGCGCGCCGGCGCGTTCGGCGCGCTCCAGCAGCATGCGGTTCAAATCGTAGCGCGAGTAGATGAGCAGCGGCTCGTCCAGTTTCAGGCTCACCTCGCCCGCCTGCGGCGCCGCCAGCATGGTTTCGGTGATGAACCGTTTGGGCGTCGAGTTATGCAGCAGAAACGGGTATTGGCTATAAGCTTTGTAAGTCAGCCCGCCGCCGCATGGCTTCTCCCACGCCAGTTTTTCGTCAATCAGCAGCACGCGCATCCCGGCCGAAGCCAGTTGTTCCGCGGCAAATGCTCCCGCGGGGCCGCCGCCCAGGATGACCACGCGTTTCATTGCTTCTTGACGGGCGGCAGATCTTCGGGGAAGGCATTTTCGAGCCCGGGCCGGACGTAGCCGGCGGCATCCCTCCGCCATGCGGATTTTCCGCGCCGGGCATGCCTCCGCCGTGCGGGCTTTCCATGCCGGGAGGCATCGCTCCGCCGCCATGCGGGGTGCCGCCCGCCTCCTTCCGTCCGGTAACCGCCCACTTATCGCCGCGCTGTTCCAGTTGATACTGCATCGACATCCCTTGCGACGGGTTGCCGCCCTTCGGCGTGATGGAGACGGTGGCGTCGGCGTGGTTGCCGTTCATATTCAGGCTGGTCACGGCAACATTCATGCCTTGCACGTTCAGGCCTTTTTGCGCCAGGTAATCGATGACGCCCTGGCGCACCGCCTCGTTATTGGGCGCGCTGCGATGGCAAGCCGCCAGCGAGAGCGCCAAACTCAGTACCACAAGAATTCGCACCACTTGATTATAGCTGTACATGGGCGCGGAAAAGCCCGTAGCGCAAGCTCCGGCTTGCCTGTCGGCTTCCCACCCGGCATACGCCGCCCAAGCACGCCTGCCCGCGGCCGCTCCGCCCCGCCCACTCGCACCCGGCCGTACGGCGCGTGCCCCGCTTTTGCCGCACGGACACTCCTTGCACGGTGCGTCAACCGATATGGACGGCGGGGCGACGAAGACGCTGTGAAGGGCCGCGTGCCAGACGATCGGGCCGGCGCTCTCCAGGGAGGCTGTTCTATAAGA
>CAWFIJ010000021.1:0-92385 GCA_963815855.1 Terriglobia bacterium
AATGCGCTGATCGTGGCGGTGGCCGGGAAATATTCCACTTCGCCGGAATACGCCGCCTTGGTGACGGCTGTCGCGGATCAGACCAACGTGGCGCAGGCCATAGCCGGTGCGCGCCAGGAGGAGACCGTCAATGCCTAATTTCGAATACCCCCCGCCATCGATTGAAGCTGGCGGCGTCACATACGGGCCGCCACAGCCGGAGGCCGCTGTGCCTCTGGACTCCCGCCGCCGTCCGGCCCTGGAACGGCTGAGGGCGGCCCTGTTTTGCGCCCTGTTGGCGGCGGCTACCGGGGTGGCAGTACAGGCTATCCTGCTGCTCCACGCCGCCACTGAGGCCACCCCTGCGTTGCCGGGGGTGGTTTCTGACGAGCTTCGGCTTACGCGCGTGAGTCTGCTCAACCAAGTAGCCGCCGCACGCCGGGATGTCCTCACCCGCACGGAGCGACAGGTGGCCGCGCTCCGGGTAGACGTGATGGGCCAGGTGGCGCAGATCCGCACGACCGCCGACCGGCGCGTGGGCGACTCCCTGGCGCGCGTGGATACCGCCATGGACAAAATCGAGGAACTGCGGGGCGATCTCAAACCCATCCTGGAGAAGGCGCAATCGGTCGCCAGCCACGTGGACAGCATCACTGCGCACGTGGACGACGTGCTGCCTGCCTTCACGGACTGTGCCATCCTCGACGGGAACGGTGTACCGGTCGGGGGAAACCCCGATTGCCTCTTTAACCGTTACCAAGGCGCCACCAAGGCGTGGGAACTGGCGATGCAACGCACGGCCGAAGCCATGCTCTCGGTGGATGCGACGGCCAAGGCAGTGGCGGATAAGGATACCGGAGTGCCGGCGGCCGTGGCGTGGAGCGTCAAGGCCAGCCAGAACACGAACACCGTTATGGCGAACCTGGCCAAGGCCAGCAAGCCGCTGCCCGCCTGGGCACGGATTGGCCTGGCCGTCGCGCCGCCCTTGGCGCAGGTCGGCGCCAGCGTCGCCACTACGCTCGCCGTTGCAGGTTCCCTGAAGTAAATCCCCGCGCCCGGCGGTCTCCGGGCAGAAAGCGAGAACAGAAGAGTATGGCTTTGTTGAAGTCTGTTGGGTGCGCGTTTGCGATCGCGCTGGAAAAGATTCACGCCGGCCTGCAGGCCGTCGAGAAGGTCATCCCGGCGTTGGAAAAGGACGCCTCCACCGTCGAGGGGATCACGGCGCTGATCCCTGGTGCCGGCGCCCAGACGGCTCTGGCCATCGAGCGCGTGGCATTTGGCGCCTTGGGCGATGTGGCTGCGGCCGTGAGCGCGGCCGACCAGGCGACGTTGGCCAAGGGTGTGAGCGTGACGCTCGACTCGGCGCTGGTAACCTCGGTGAAATCCCTGATCACGGATTTCAAATCCGAACTGCAGGCCGCCGGCCTGAAGGTCTGAACCGCCAAGCGTTGCCGATTTCATCGAGCGAGGCTGGCCACGCTGTGGTCAGCCTCATCTTTATCTTTGATCGCTCTGGGTGCTGCTTTTGTGGAGGTGCCCGGCTCAGCAAATACCCGCCACGGATCTGTTGATGGTTGATCACGGATGCTAACCGGTACTAACGAAACTAGAAGTACCGTAAGATTTAGCCATCTCAGATCAGAAGGCCTTATGATCTGTTTAGCGCTATTTGCAGAGTATTTCTTCAGGCACCGTTCTTTTCATCGTGGACTTTCCCCTCTCCCACCCTGCATTTGGCGCGGAGCCCATGAATAGGGTTGCCCGAACTGGGATGAAGGCTTTCAATCCAGGTGGATCGCGCTTAGGATTGGCGGCCGGAAGGCCTCCGGCACGATACCGCCAGCAGGCGGGCACCGGGAGACTATGACACCGAATGAGCCGGGAAAATCTACCCCCTCTTTCCAAGGAAGCCGTAATAAGGATTGAGTTGATCAGGGCCAAACACGAGAAAGTGATTCGAAAGGCGATGCAGGCCTGGCACGCGGAGGGCGTGAACTCGGACGAATTCCCCATTCCGCTCACGTGCGACCGGCAGGCCCATCTGCGAGATCTGATCGTCGAGACGTACGTGCGCCTGGGCGCAGCCGAGGCCGGCGAGTACGGAGCCGTGGTGCCGTCGCCACCGCAGCTTGAAATCCTGACTGAACACCTGATAGGCGCCGTCGCCGAGGAGGCACGGGACCGATGGAAGCGGCTGACCGCCGGATTCCGGCCGAAGGCTTGGTCCCAGAACGGTTGCGCCGAGCCGGCAACCTCCATTCCCATACAGGTCCGTAAGGAACTCTATGCGGTGGTGGATCAGCTCGTCTACGATGCGTGGGCCGCCCGCGAGAAGCGCTTGAAGGCCGACTCCGGCATTCTGGCTGGAGCGAATCGTGCACCCGCGCCAGCCGAGACGGATTCGCCCCGGCCCGGCACTCCGGACCAGCATCGCCGCAACCGGATCGCACAACGGCTTGAGAAGGCCAGGGTCGATAGGGGTTTGAGTATCGGGCGGCTCGGTGTGGCGTCTGGTGTCGACAAGAAGACTTTGCTCGCAATTCTCCACTGCCGGCGCAATGCCACCCCGATCACGCTGAAAAGGCTGGCCAACGCTCTCAACATTCCGGTCACCGAACTGGCTGCTTAGAAGTTTCCGAATCTCAAAAACATCGCCTGGGTGAAATGCCCCAGAATTCCACCAGATTCCACCAGCTCACGCCACCGGATACCACCGAATTCCACCGGATTTTCACTCACCACGCCACCACATTCCACCAGATTCCACCGCGTTTTCCCCCACCATGCCACCAGATTCCACCAAATTCCACCGGTGGAATCGCACCGATCCACCAGATTCCACCCGCTGACCTCGTACCGCGCCACCAAATTCCACCCCCCAGATTCTACTGACTTTCCGGGCCACCAGGCGCATTCTGAAGCTTCGGTTTTTGCAAATGCCCAAATCGGCCACATCGAAAAGCCAGCTTGCAATCGCCGCCGGGCGCATTATCGTGCGGCCGTCGATGGCGGATCTGGCTGTCTGCGCCAGGATCGGGGGCGGCAAGTGGGATTCGAGTCTGGGCGCGTGGACGTTTCCCGTGACGGAGAAGTATACCCGGCTCCTCCAGGAACAGTTGCATATTCCTTTGGGCGCACCTCAGGCGGAGGTGCTCCAGCCCGACGTGCCAACTTGCGCCGCGGTACTCCCAGGGTGCGCCTGCGCGCCCGATTCACAGCTACTATCCGTCGCTGTGCCGGAAGCCGGCCCCGTGGTTCCCGCTGGCCTCCTGTTCCGGCCCTGGCGCCATCAATCCGCCGCGTTCAAATTCTGCATGGAGAGATTTGCCGCCGGCATGCGCGGGATTCTGCTCGCCATGTCCATGGGCACCGGCAAGACCAACGTAGCCTGGATGATCGTTCTGGCCCTGGCCGCGCTGCGCATCATCATCGTGTGCCCACTGCGTGTGGTTCAGGTCTGGGTGACCGAAGCCGCGCGCCACGTCGGCATCCCGCTCGTAATCGCCGCCCTCGATGACGAAATCGGCTCCGTGGCGCGGAAGCGTGCTCTGGCCGAGGAAAAGCTACGGCTCGCGGAATCGCGAGGGCAGCCCTTCGTCTGCATCATCAACTACGATTCGGCCTGGCGCACGCCGTTCGCGGAATGGGCGCGAAAGATCCGTTGGGACATCGCGATCGCCGACGAGGCGCACAAGGTCAAGGCCCCGACCGGGAGAGCTTCCAAGTTCTGCGCGCTCTTGTCGCAGTGCGCCGCCTACCGGTTGGCCTTGACCGGCACGCCGATGCCCCACAACCATACGGATATCTTCGCCATTCTGCGGTTCACTGACGCCAGCATTCTGGGGCAGTATTGGGGCCCGTTTAAGCGCGAGTACTGCCAGATGGGCGGCTTTCAAAACAAGCAGATCATCGGGCCGCGCAACCTGCAGCAACTGGAGCGGAAAGTCGCGCGGGTGATGTATCGCGTCGGCCCGGAAGTCCTCGACCTGCCGCCCGAGACGCACGTCACCTACCACTGCGAGCTGTCTCCGGAAGGCCGCAGGGTATACCGCAGCCTCGATGAACATTTCGTGGCCGGCGTGAAGGACGGCACCATCACTGTCAGCAACGCGATGACCAAGGTTCGGTGCCTGGCGCAATTGACCGGCGGTTGGCTGCATACCGATGACGGCGAGCCCTATCACGTAGACGACAGCAAGCAGAAGGTCCTGGAAGACGTTCTGGACGATATCGCCGATCCGGCGGTCGTCTTCTGTTGGTTCCACCAGGACCTGGATACCGTGCACGATGCGTGCCGCCGGCTGCAGTACAACAGCCTGGAGCTCTCCGGGCGTCGCGACGAACTGAAGCGCTGGCAGGAGGGCGACGCCCCGGTGCTCGCCGTCCAGATCCGTTCCGGCGGTGTGGGCGTCAACTTCACCCGCGCCCGCTACTCGATTTTCTATTCTCTGGGCTTCTCGCTCGCCGATTACGAGCAGGCGAAGAAGCGGGTCCATCGGCCGGGCCAGACCCGCCCGGTCGAACACATCCACCTGGTCGCCAAGGGCACGGTGGACGAACGCATCATGCGCGCCCTCGAAAAGCGCGCCGAAGTGATCGAGGCCATTCTCGCCGAGATCGCCGCGAGCTAACCGGAAAGGACAAAACCAACGTGGATACGGAAGCCATCAGGAGATTTGTGTCTCTGGAGCAGCGCAAGAAGGAGTTGGACGCCGCGCTCAAGGAAGCCGCGAAGGATCTGGCGGAAGCGCGGGAGGCGGCCATCGAGGCGCTGCTTGCCGCCGGCCTGGACGCCGCCGAAGTCGATGGGCGGCGGGTCGCGCTGTCGCAGAAGGCCAGCGCGCGGCCGGTGGATGACCGTGAGACCGTTATCGCCGCTCTCAAAGCGTCTCCCATCAGCGGCTACGTAGCCGAGGACTACAACACAAAATCCCTCGATGCCTTCGTCACGGAGGTACTCGATGACGTGCGCTGCCGGGCGCGCGACGAGGAATGGGACCACCTGTACACGGAACAGGACGTGCGTGCCGCTCTGCCTGAGCCGCTGCGCCCGGTCTTGAACATCTCTTTCTATTACCTGCTCAGCAGCACCAAGGCCAAATCCAAATAAAGGGAGCACTATGTCGAACGAACTTACGAGAAGCACTCCGGCGCCGCAGGCATTGACGGTGTCGGAGGAAGAAGCGAATGCGGTGCGGGAGGCGTTTGCCGTGAATATTGCCTCCGGCAGCATCACGGAATTCGATCTGCCACGCATAAAGCCGGTGAAGGGCGAGGCGCTGTGGAAGATCCCCACCCTCGAGGGACACGAGACCGCGCAGTCGATCGAGGGCGTGATCGTCTTTGCGCGGGATACCCGCGCCTACTATCCCGGCAAAGAGATCAAAAACCAGCCGCCGGATTGCTCGTCGCTGGACGGCATTACGGGCGTGGCCAAGGCCGGCTTGAACCTGGGTGGCCCTTGCGCCAAGTGCCCGCAGGCGCAGTGGGATTCGGCCGCTGATGGCAGCGGCGCCCAGGGGTGCAAGCAATCCAAGCAGCTCTTCATGCTGCACGGCACTTCGATGTTTCTCGAGGTCGTCAGCCTGCCGCCCACCAGTCTGAAGGCCGTACGGCAGTTCTTTCTGAAGCTGGTCACGCAGGGCATCCAGTACCACCAGTGCATCATTCGGATCGACCTGGTGGAGACCAAGAACGCACAGCAGCAGGTCTATGGCAAGGCCGACATGAAATTCGTGCGGCGGCTGTCGGCCGACGAAGCGGCGCGGGCCGCCGATTTTCGCGCCTTGGCGGAATCGATTGCAGCCCGCGTGGATGTCACCGCCGCGGCGGAAGAGGAGGCGAAATGAAAAGTTCCTCTTACGTCACCAAGAGCATCACGGTCCGCGGCGCGGACGGAAATCACATTACCGTCAGCGAAACCGCAGAGCGCCAGGAAGTCGTGCTCGCGATTCAACAGAACGACGAGGGCGGCCGCCTCGCCACGGTTCGCCTCGACCAGCAGCAGTTCGAGGCGCTCTGCCAGACCAAGTACGACCTCGAGGTCGCACCCACTACGGCTAATGCTCCCGAGGCTTCCTGAAATTTCAGGCTTGGGGCGGCTGCACCTCTGGCCGCCCAGGCAACCGGTGGAGAGCGCCACATGAGCACAGCAAAGGAAATCGTCAACCTGAAGATCGACGACATCTGCCGGGATGGCGGCACGCAGCCGCGCGCCGCCATCGACTACACCGCCGTTCAGGATTACGCAGACGCCATGCGCAACGGAGCGAAGTTCCCGCCGGTCGTGGTCTTCTTTGATGGCGTCACCTACTGGCTGGCCGATGGATTCCACCGTGTCGAAGCCGCACTTATGGAGGGCCGTACCGAGATCGCAGCTGATGTGCGCCAGGGGACGCAACAAGATGCGCAGTGGTACAGTCTCGGGGCCAACAAGACGAATGGCATTCGTCGCACTCACTCCGACAAGCAGCGGGCCGTAAGGGCGGCGCTGTTGCACGAAAAATCCTGTGGGTTGAGCGACTCGGTTATCGCGCGGCACGTTGGCGTCGATTCGCAGACGGTCGCAAATTGGCGGCACAAGCTGGAGTCATCTTCCGAAATTCGGAAGATAGATACCCGCACCGTCAACCGCAAAGGACGAAGCTACCAGCAGAAAACCTCGAACATCGGGCGCAAGCGGAAGAAGCGCAAAACCAACGAGGGACAATCTCGCTCTTCGGCTCCGGTGCCGGACCAGCCTGAAGATGAAGCCGAATCCGCTCCTCTGGATGATCCTGCGCATGCTGGCGCGGGGGCAGTGACCGCGGACTGGCAGGGGCGCATATCCCGCGCTTGCGGCGAAATCACGGCATGCTCGCTGAGTCCACAAGATCTCGCGGCGAGCATTCGCCGTAGCAGCCGTAGTGAAGAGCTCAGAAAACAACTGGAGACGACAGATGAATTCATCAAAACCGTCCTCGCAAATCTCCCTTGATCTGCGAGACCGGGCGAACGTCGATTCGCTCTTGAAGGCCACCACCCCGATTCACGTTCGAATGACCATTCCCCCGGCCATTGCGAAGCACTGGCTGGAAACAACGAACACAAAGAACCGTAAGCCCATCGACAGCCACTGGCTGGAGATCGGCATCGACATGGAGCAGGGCCGCTGGAAATACAACGGTGCCACGGTCAAATTCGGCAGCGACGGAGTTCTGCTGGACGGCCAGCACCGCTTGCTGGCCTGCGTGGAGGCCAATGTCCCGTTCGACACCGACGTGGTTTTCGGCCTCGATCCGGAGGTGCTGGACACCATCGATACCGACATCCTGCCGCGCACGGCGGCTCATGTCGCGCAGATGGAAGGCGTCGAAAACGCCACCGCATCTTCCGCCATCGCCTATCTGCTCCTGATTCACGAACGATACGGAATCCAGCGCGTCCAGAGCGTCGATTGCAAACCCACCAAGACCGAGGTCATCGCGCGCGTGAAGGCGGATACCCGGATCGCGCCCATTGCGGGCCGCTCTTCGGCCTGGGCGCGCCGGCTGGTGCAGCCCCGCGTCGTGGGATTCTGCTTCTACCTGTTCAGCCAACAGAATCAGCAACTGGCCGAAGGGTTCTTCCGCGAACTTGCCGAGGGCGCCAATCTGTCCAAGCGCAGCCCCGTTTACCCCAGGAACTTCCGCAGCGACAACGAATCCGCACTGCGCCAGGCGATCCCACGTTCCGAATCCAGCCCTTCGAAATACCCGATCAGCAGGCTGCGAAAGTACACGCCCGGCGTCATACTCGGCCGCCCATACTGACTCTTGTAGAATTTGCGGCACAGGTGCTCCACCCGCCGATCAAACTTATGCCCATCCAGGATGCCATTCAGCCGATCGTAAAACGCATTCCCCGGAGGGACCACGACCTCGCTGGTCGCGATCCACAGATCCTGCTGTCGTTCGCGCTTCCGCCGAGTTCCCATCGCCATACGGAAATAGACGATCAAAACATTACCAAGGTCACATGTTTTTGTCAGGGACTGACTACTACCACGCGCTGCTAGGGCAAGAATTCAATCGACGTTCACATCGCTTCACAGGATGCCCCGCCAGTAGCGATACGGGGTCCGTGGGGCGATTTCGGATGGTGGGGTGGTGTTTGGTGTGGCCTGGACACCGAGTCGGCGGCGCTGGAGCTTGTGAGGCAGTCTTATTCAGCACCGCCTGGATCTTCTCCACGGACAAAAGAGCCTACTGTAGAAAATCGCGACCACAGTAGAATCCGACCGGGTCCTATCGTGGCAAACTCCGTCGTGGGCCTGTTGTGGGCCTGACTCAATATGCTTCCCCCAAGATATTGAAATCTCAAGACATTTGCTGCTTGCGAAAGGATCTGCAAAACCTTTATACATCGGTTCGACTCCGATCCGCGCCTCCAGACCAGGCACTCCAAAAATAACAAGTTGGGCTGTACGCCAAGAACGGGGGCAACTCCCGTCCTGACGATCGATGGCGCCATTCCGTGGATCGGCAAAGCGTCAACTTGGATTGCCGGAGGCGGGGGACGTTTGCGAGTCGTTCCGGTTCGTAGGGGCGGCCTGACAGTCACCTTTCGGCGGCACGGCCTCAATTCACGACAGTCTTCGCGATAGGTGTAAATCGCCGTCGCCCCGCACGCAGTCGATTAGGCGGTCATCACGTGCTGCTTAATAAACGCCTTCACCCGCTCGTGAAGCTGATCGCGGATGCAGCGGAATGCCGCCAGCCGTTCCTCTTCGGTGCCTTCAGCAGCGGCCGGATCTTCTAAGCTCCAATGCAGACGCACCGTGCCTCCCGGGAAGATAGGACAGGCGTCGCGGGCATTGTCGCAGACTGTGATCACATAGTCAAAAGCCTGCCCGGCGAACTCGTCGACCGACTTTGACCGGTGGCCGGAAATGTCAATACCGAGTTCACGCATGACGGCGATCGCCTCCGGACGCACCGAACTCGGCTTGGTGCCGGCGCTGAAGACTTCGTAGTCACTGCCGCCCTCGTGCCGGAGCAGGCCTTCGGCCATCTGGCTGCGAGCGGAGTTGCCAGTGCATAGAACCAGGATTCGCATGTTCGTGGCTTTCATCTAGTTGGGCCGTTTCTTCTACAGCCGGCCGATACGGTCGATCTCGCTCTGGATGACTTGCCGCTCCAGTGTTACAAGCGGCAGCGCCAGAAATAGCGTGATCCGTCGGTCGAGAAAGGTGAACGCCTCGAAGAAGGCGCGCTCCATCTGCTCCGGCGTCCCAACGACAGCCGCGGGATCCGGCACGCTCCATCGCGCCGTCAGAGGGTGCTCCGGCCAGGCGGGACAGACCTCCGCGGCCGCCCGGTCGCACACGGTAAAGACGAAGTGCATCCTGGGTGCGTCGGGCCCGGCGAACTCATCCCAGCTCTTGCTGCGCAGCCCCTCCGCCGGCATGTGGGCCCGGCGTATCTGTTTCAGCGCCTCGGGGTGGACGCGTCCCGCGGGTTGGCTTCCGGCGCTGTAGCCGGTGAAGTTCGCATGACCCTTCTGGTTCAGAATCGCCTCCGCCATAATGGATCGCGCCGAGTTGCCGGTGCAGAGGTACAGCACCTTGAAGTGTCGCGTCGTCATATCGCCTTCCGTTGCCGGAGATCCATGGAATTCACGTGGAGCTGACACGTTGCGGATTGCACACTTCAACACCGGCAAACATGCCCCCGAACCACTTTCGATTGATCCAGAGGGCGACGTTCACAAGCGAGATCAGCACCGGCACCTCGACAAGCGGACCAATCACGGCGGCAAAGGCGGCTCCGTGATGAATGCCGAAAGTGGCAATGGCGACCGCGATCGCCAGTTCGAAGTTGTTGGATGCGGCCGTAAACGACAGCGTCGCCGCCTCGGGATAGTTGGCACCGGCTTTCTTGCTCATCCAGAATGAGGCGAAGAACATCAGCACGAAGTAGATGGTCAGCGGAATCGCGACGCGGATCACGTCGAAGGGCAACTGAACGATCATTTGGCCTTTGAGGCTGAACATCACCACAATCGTGAACAACAGCGAGATAAGAGTGATCGGGCTGATTCGCGGGATGAACCGGCTCTCGTACCACGCCCGCCCTTTGGCCTTCAGCAGCGCCAACCTTGTCAGCACGCCACCCACGAAAGGGAGGCCCAGGTAGATGAAAACGCTCTTGGCAATCTCGGCCATGGAGATATCTACTTCCACGGCTTTCAGGCCAAGCCATCGCGGAACCGTCGCCAGGAAGAAGTAGGCGTAGACCGAGAAGAACAAGACCTGAAAAACCGAGTTGAGCGCTACCAGCCCCGCCGCATACTCACGGTCGCCGCGCGCCAGGTCGTTCCACACAATCACCATGGCGATGCAGCGGGCAAGGCCGATGAGAATCACGCCCGTCATGTACTCCGGCTTGTCGCGCAGCAGCAGCACGGCGAGCGCGAACATCAGCACCGGCCCGACGATCCAATTCTGAACCAGGGAAAGAAGCAGCACGCGGCGGTGTTGAAACACACGCCCCATCTCTTCGTATCTCACTTTCGCCAACGGCGGATACATCATCAGGATCAGGCCGATGGCAATCGGAATGGACGTTGTGCCGGCGCTGAAACGGTTGAGGAACGGTACCACCCCGGGGACCAGATAGCCGAGCCCAACCCCGCCTGCCATCGCGGCGAAAATCCAAAGCGTCAGGAAGCGGTCGAGGAACGAAAGCCGGGAGCCGGACATCGCTTCATTCCTCCTATGAGCAGCAGGCAGGGCCGCAGCAGCCCTTGGCCGCGGGTTTGGTGGCGCGGACGAAAGCGCTCATGAACTTGCCCTCGACTTGCGGACCGATCTTTTCGAGGTCGAGACCTTTGTCCTTCAAGAACGACAGTGCATCTTCAGGCCTGTAAACGCGGGTCGGCTCGATACCGATCGCCTCGAACCCGGCCGCGGCGAGTTTGGCCCGGTACTCGTTCTCTTCCAGGGCGCCGGCAACGCAGCCGGCCCACAGCAGTAGGTTCTTCCGGATCTCCTCCGGCACTTCACCCCGCGTCACCACATCCGACACTGCGAAGCGGCCGCCCGGTTTCAGGACGCGGAACGCCTCACGAAGCACACGGTCCTTATCGGCCGAGAGGTTGATCACGCAGTTTGAAATGATGACGTCGACGGACCCGTCGGGCAGCGGGATATTCTCGATCTCGCCCTTCAGAAATTCGACGTTTCCGACACCGGCCTTGCGCTGGTTCTCCCGCGCCAGGGCGAGCATCTCGTCCGTCATGTCCAGGCCGTAGGCCCTTCCAGTCGGGCCCACCCGCCTGGCCGACAGCAGCACGTCGATGCCCCCGCCCGAGCCCAGATCGAGCACTACTTCGCCCGGCGAAAGTTGCGCCAGCGCAGTGGGATTGCCGCACCCCAGGGACGCGAGAACCGCAGCCTCCGGCAGTTCACCCTTTTGCAGTTGGTCGTATAGGTCCGACGTGATCGGGTCTCCACCAGAGCAGCAACTCGACGGACTGCTCCCGCAACAGGCATTGCCTTCGCCGGAAACCACGCGCAGCGCGGCCTGGCCGTACTTCTCTTTCACAACATCTTTTACGGTGCTCAAATCAGTCTTCTCCTAACCGCAGCAAACGACCTTCTTCGGCTCAACGGCCTTGTTCCGCGTGCAGCATTCCGCATACAGGAAGCCGAGCACGTCTTCGAGCGCCTTCGTGTTGGCGGTGTATCGCAGGAAGGTGCCCTCTCGCTGCACCCTCACAAGATCTTCGTTCTTGAGTTTCTCCAGATGATGCGACAAGGTGCTGGGCGTGATCTCCAACTCGGTGGCGATCTCGCCTACGAACATGCCGTCGGGGTGAGCGGATAGTAGCAACCGGACGATGCGAAGTCTCGGCTCACTGCCCATCGCGGCGAACATGTCCGCATAACGGGTGACTTCCTCTTGCGTGATCTTTGCCGGCACGGAACGGCGCTCCTTTACCGCCTATACTTCGATAATCATACAATTATCGGATGATGTCAACAGTGGATTGGAAGGGAGAGAATTGCTTGCGTCATCTCGGCACATGCCTCCCCGGATACCGCTTTCGGGGACAGTCCCGCCCGATTTGGTTTCGGCGGCCTCTGCCGCAGTCCTGATCGCAGCTACTCGGCCGCGAAACGCGCTTGACTGATATCCAGTGGGCGGGCGCACGCGCATGGTTGAAAAACCCCCGGCTGAAGCTCGACCCCGGTTTCCTGGACGAGCGGCCCGGCGCCGAACAGAGAGCGGCAGAAGTTCGCCGCCGCGGTGCCTGAAGTGTTGCCCCGCTGAGCGAAAGGCATCGGTATGTCGGGACAATGCGCTGTAGCGTGAGACCGCCGCCGGAGCGCGCTGCATTATTCCATGGCGGACCGTGCCTTCTCGGCGAGCCCGCGGGAGGTGTAGGGCTTCTGGATGAAACCGGTAACGCGTTGCACTGGGAAGGCTTTCATCGTCTCCAGCTCGCTGTAGCCGCTCGAAACCAGAATCTTTACCTCAGGCCGTATCTTGCGGAGTTCCGGAAAGGTCTCTGCGCCGCTCATTCCCGGCATGCTCGCATCCAGGATGACCAGTGAGATGTCGCCGGGGTGTCTCTTGAAGGTGTTGATCGCAGCGGGCCCCCCATCCGCGAGGAGAACCTTGTAGCCGTACCGTTCCAGGACCTTTCTCGCCAGGTCTCGCACGGGCTGTTCATCGTCCACAACGAGAATCGTGCCGGTCCCATGGAGACCCACATTCCCGGCTGCAACCTGCGCGGCGGCGGCGCCCTCCGCGGCCGGGAATAAAACCGTGAAGCAAGCGCCATGGCCGGGCACGCTGCTCACGCTGATCGCTCCCTTGTGTCCGCGCACAATGCCGGCGACGGCCGCCAAGCCGAGTCCGCGACCCTGGAACTTTGTCGAAAAGAACGGATCGAAAATCCTGGCCCTTGTGGCATCGTCCATGCCACAGCCCGTGTCCCGCACTTCGAGAAAAACGTATCTGCCGGGCGAAAGCTCGGTTTCCAGGTTGCGCCGGAGATAGGGCTCGTCCACGTCCTGAACGCTCGTCTTCACCGAGATCATGCCCGCATCGCCATCAATCGCCTCCGCCGCGTTCAGAACCAGGTTCATGAAGACCTGCTGCATCTGACCGCGATCGGCCGCGATGGGCGGAAGGTCCGAATCCAGATCGAGGTGCAAGGCAATCTTCTTGGAGATGGAAGGTTGCACGAGGCCGGTAATCTCGGGGAGCAGATTCGACAAATTCAGTAGTTCAACAACGAACTGGCCCTTGCCCGCATAGGCCAGCATCTGCCGGGTCAAATGGGCCGCCTGCTCGCCGGTCTTCACGACCTCGTCCAGGAGTTCGGCAGCGGGGCTGCCTGGCGGCAACAGATCCTGCGCCAGGCTGGCGTTGCCCATGACTCCCACCAGCAGGTTATTGAAATCGTGCGCAATGCCGCCGGCCAGCATGCCGATGCTTTCCAACTTCTGAGCCTGGCGGAAATGCTCCTCCGCTTTCTTGCGCTCGGTGATGTCCGTCACCAGGGATAGCGCCAGTTGCGTTCCGCCGTGTTCGACGCAACTCAAGCTGATCTCCAGCGGGATTTCGCTGCCATTCTTCCTGCGGCCCCAAAGGTCGAGCCCCAGTCCCATTGGCCGTGTGCGCGGGTGAGCGAAGTACTGCCGCTGATGCTCCAGATGCGCCGCCCGCAGCCGCTCCGGTAAGAGGATGTCCAACGGCCGGCCGATCAGCTCATTCCGGCTGTAGCCAAACATCTCCTCGGTCCCGACGTTTACAAGGGCAACGAGTCCCTTCTCATCGACGGCGATGACGCCCTGCGGTGCCGATTCCAGCAGGGCGCGAAACCGGGCTTCACTAGCCGCCAGCGCCTCCTCGGCTCGTCTGCGCTCCCGGCGGCTCTCGGCATCGCGGAGTTCGCGCTCCACCGCCGGCGCCAGACGCGCCAACTTGTCCTTGAGCAGGTAGTCGTGCGCGCCGGACTTCATCATCTCGACCGCCGTGTCCTCTCCCATAACGCCGGACACGACAATGAAGGGAATGTCGCGGCCCGAATCGCGGAGGATCGCGAGGGCCGCCGGCGCGTCGAACTGCGGCAGGTGGTAATCCGCGATGATCACGTCCCAGGGCCGCTCCGCCAGCGCCGCGCGCATCCCGGCTGCGTCCTCCACCCGTTCCCACTCTACCTGGAAGCGCGCTTTCTCCAGCGCGCGCACGATCAGCGCAGCGTCGCTTTCCGAATCTTCGACCTGCAAAACGCGCAATGGCTCCGTCATAACGGCGCTACTTTACTCTCGGCGGCGCCTCGTTCAGAACCAGCCAATATAACCCGAGCTGCTCGATGGCGGCGGCAAACTGGCGGAAATCCACCGGTTTGCGGATATAGCTGTTGGCCCCCAGGTCGTATCCCGCGGCCACGTCCTGCTCCTCCTTGGACGTGGTCAGGATCACCACCGGCAGGCGCCTGGTGCGCGCGTCGGCGCGGATTCGCCGCAGCACGTCCAAGCCGGATACCTTGGGCAGCTTCAGGTCGAGCAGGACCAAAGCCGGCAGGTCCGCGGCGTCGCGGCCCTCGTGCGCGCCCGCGCCCCACAGGTAATCCAGCGCTTCCTGGCCGTCCTGCGCTACCACCATTTCGTTGGCGATGTGCGCTTTCTCGAACGCTCGCTGCGTGAGTGCGACGTCGCTCGGATTGTCTTCGACCAGAAGCAGAATGGTCCTGGGATCGTTGTTCATGACTCACCTAAAGTGAAATAGAATGTCGCGCCCCGGTCGGGCTGGGCCTCCGCCCAAACGCAGCCGCCGTGGCGATGGATAATGCGCTGCACGGTCGCCAGACCGATGCCCGTGCCGGGAAATTCCGATGACTTGTGCAGACGCTGGAACGCCCCGAACAGCGTGCCGGCAAAGGCCATCTCGAAACCCACGCCGTTGTCGCGCACGTAGAAGGCGCCCTTGCCGTCGCGCTCCGTCCGGCCGAACTCGATGCGCGCCTCGGCGCGCGGCCCGGTGAACTTGACGGCATTCGCGAACAGGTTGCTCAGTGCGATCTCCAGAAGCCGAGCGTCGCCCGTTGCCGCCAGGCCGCCAGCGATCGTGAATTCGATCCGCCGGCCGGAGTTGATTTCGCTCAGACCTGCGGCGATGGTTTGCGCGATGGACGTGAGGTCCACCACGCCCGTCGCCATCTCCGAGCGTGTAACGCGGGAGAGCTGCAAGAGGTCGTCGATCAGCTGCCCCATGCGCTGCGTTTCGGCGCGCACGCGATCCAGATAACCGTGCGCCCGTTCGTCAAGCTGGCTGGCGTAATCCTCCACCAGCGCCAGGCTCCAGCCGTCGATGCCGCGCAGAGGCGTCCGTAGATCGTGAGAAACGGAATAGGCAAAGGCTTCCAGTTCTTTGTTGGCGGCTTCGAGCTGCGAGGTGCGCCGGCGCACGCGGTCTTCCAGGTCGGCGTTCAGCCGGCGAATCTCTTCCTCCGCCCGCTTGCGCCCGGTGATATCACGCGCGATTGTGGAAGCCCCCACCACATTTCCCGACGCGGCCACAATCGGGGAAATCTTCAGCGAGACATCCACCAGGCTGCCGTCTTTCCGCCTGCGAACCGCTTCGATTTGCTCGACGCGCTCTCCCTTTGCCACCCTTCGGAGAATCGCGGCCAGCTCGTCCGGATGGCCTGCGGGAACCAGGGCCGAGATGTGCCGGCCAATGATCTCCGGCCCAGTATAGCCGTACAGCCTCGCGGCCCCGAGATTCCAGCTCGTGATCACCCCTTCGAGCGTCTTGCCGATAATCGCGTCATCGGAAGACTCCACGATCGCGCTCATGCGGAGCAGCGCCTCCTCGGCTCGCTTACGCTCGGCGATATCCATGGCGAGCGCAACCCCGTTGAAGCGCGCGTCGTCCAGCATGGCGCCGGTGACGATTACCGGCACGCGCGAGCCGTCCTTGCGGATATACTCCTTCTCGAACGGCGCCGCGTTGACGCCCGTAGTCTTGAGCTCCTCTATCGACGCCTCGTCCAGGGACTGGTATTCAGGCGGCGTCATATGGACCCAGTCGATACGGCTGGCCGCCAGGTCGTCGCGGTCGTAGCCGGTCATTTCCAGGAACTTGTCATTGGCATCGAGGATCGCGCCATTCATGTTCCAGAAAATAACCCCCAACATCCCGGATTCGTAGAGACGCCGGAAGCGGGCCTCGCTTTCGCGCAGCGCCTCCTCAGCCCGCTTACGGTCGGTGATATCGCGGCCCACCACCACCGACCCGACAATGGCGCCGTCTTTGTCCCGGATGGGGCCGAAGCTGTACCCTCCCCACCAGGTCTCGCCCGTGTCCTTGCGCCGCAAGATGTACTCGGCATACCCGACCGTCTCGCCGCGCAGAGCCCGCGACACGGCCCACATGTCCAGCGGGGCCAGGGTCCCATCCGGGAAGTACACATCCAGGATGTCCGGATATTCGGCCAGCGTCCTGGCGCATTCCTCTTTGCTCCCGAACCGGTGGAACGTGGCGAAGGCATCGTTGAACTCGACGAACGTCCCGGCCGTATCGGAAATAAAAACGGCGTCGGTCATGCTCGCCAGCGCCGCGTCCAGCTTGGCCCGGCTCTCGGCCACCGCCTGTTCGGCCCGCTTGCGCCCGGTAATATCGAGCTCGATTCCATCCCACACGGTGGACCCGTCCGCGGACCGGGAAGGCGTCGAGCGCATCAGCGACCAGCGGATTTCCCCGGTGGCGCGGTGCCGATGGCGCACCTCCACTTCCACCGGCGCCAGGCGGTCGCGCGACCACGCCACCGCGGCGTCGAACCGGTCGTGGTCTTCGGGCAGAATGTATCGCTTCACCGTCGCCACATCGGCCATGTACTCGGCCGCGGACACGCCAGTCATCCGCTCGATGCCGGCGCTGATGAACTCCACCTGCCCGCGGCCATCGGCATTCACCCGGTAGCGATAGAGCGCGCCCTCCGGCAGGTTGTCGCCCAGGGTGCGCAGGCGGGACTCGCTGGCGCGCAGCGCCTCCTCCGCCTGTTTGCGATCGGTAATGTCCCGGTTGATTTCGAGGATGCCGACCTGGCGGCCCTCGGCGTCGCGCTGCGCCGCCCAGCGGCTGGCCACCGTGATCTCTCCGCCGTCCTTCCGCGTGTGAACTAACTCGCCTTCCCAGCGGCCCTTTTCCGCCACTTCGGCGGCAATCTCGGCCAGCGGCTTGGGAAACCGGGTCTTCAACAGATCGTAGGTGAACCGGCCCATGGCCTCCTGCCGGGTCCATCCGTAAGTCTCCTCGGCCCCCGCACTCCAGAAAGCGACCTTGTCCCCCTCGGCGCGTACGATAATCGCGTCATACGCCAGGTCCAGCAACGCCGCCTGCGCCCGCAGCGCTTCGTCCGCCCGCCTGCGCTCGGTAATGTCCTCGAAGGCGATGATGATGCCGCCGGTTTCCGTTCCGGAGTCTCCCCAGGGATGAACTTCCCAGCGGATCCGGTGCGTCTTTCCGTCCAGGGCGACCCAGTCGTCCTCCGCCCTCACGGTTTCTCCGGCCATCCCGCGCTGGTGCACACCCTTCCAGTGCGCGGGCATATCGGGGAAGATCTCGTAGTGGGACTTGCCGAGAATCTCCCTGTCCTCCCCCGCGGCAGTGTCGCGCAGCCATTGATCGCTGGCACGGATGCAGCGCATGTTGCGGTCGAACATGGCCAGGGCTACGGGTGCGCTCTTGATGAACGTCTCCAGAAGATCCCTGGTCTTCCGGACCTCCGCCTCGGCCTGTTTTTGAGCGCTGATATCGGTGTTGGTGCCGAACCACCGGGCGACTTTGCCATCGTGGCCGCGCACGGGCATCACTCGCGTCAGGAAAGGACGAAAGACGCCATCGGCGCCGCGCAGAGGAAACACCATGTCGAACGGCAGGCTTTCCGCGATCGAGACCTTCCAGCGCTCCAGAACCCCGGGCAGAGCCTCGGGGTCGTGCACCGATTGCCAGCCCCATCCCTCCATCTGCTCGGGAGTCGTCCCGGTGTACCCATACCAGCGCTCGTTGTACCAGAAGATCCAGCCATCCGCGTTGGCCATCCAGCACAACTGCGGGATGGCGTTGGCCAGCGTCCGGAACTGCGCTTCGCTCTCGCGCAGTTCCTCTTGCGCCTGCTGCCGCCGGGTGAGGTTGCGGTCGATATCCCGCGATCCGGCCAGAAGCACGATCAAAAGCAGGCCCGCGCCGGAAGCCATGACGAAGCCCATGCCTTTGGCAGCGGCGGCGGCACGCTGGCTCCTCTCGTTCAGTAGCGATGCCTCCGCCGCCTGCATGGCGGTGATCGTATCCCGGATCTGGTCCATCGTCTGCTTGCCGCGGTCGCTCGACAGAACCTGGAGCGCCGCGGCGGCGGCTCCGGTCCGCCGCAAGTCGATCGTCTCCTTCAGCTCCGCCAGTTTGGCGGAAATGAGCGGCCGCAGGGAGACGGTCCGCGCCTGCTGTCCCGGGTCGAGGGTCAGTTTGCGCAGGTCTTCGAGCTGGCCTGGAATCTCACGCACGGCCGTGTTGTAGGGTTCCAGGTAGTAATCCCGCCCGGTCAGGAGATATCCTCGCTGCCCCGTCTCGGCGTCTTTCAGCTCCGAAAACAGCGACTCGATTTTCGCCAGCACCTCGCGCGCCCGAATAGACAGGCTTTCACGCTCTGAAAACCGCGTCCAGGTCCCCAGAAAGAGCAAGGCCTCAATCGCCACCAGCAGGACCGCGGCGCCCAGCCACAGGTAATGCGGCTTTAGCTTGCGGCCGGGGCCGCGGCTTGCCATAGAAGACCCCGGCCAGAGGCTAATCTGTTCCTCCGTCTGCCGCGGCGCAGGCTCCGCGCGGGCGGCGGAAAGGAGGGACTCGCGCAATCGGCCCACGAAAAGGCTGATGATTACCCCCGACAGAACGAACAGCGCCAGGGACGTTGCCTCATTCAGATCCGTGAGGGCCAAAGAGTTGCGCGGCTGCAGATAGAACCAATCCACCGACAGGCCGCTGATCGCTGTAGCCGCCAGGCCCGGCCCGCGCCCGCCATAGCGGCTGGCCACGACGATGGCGATTATGAATGGGATGTAAGGGGCCTGGCTTCCCAGTATGGGGTCGAGCGCCATACGCACGCCCAACGCCGCGAGGGCCGCCATTGCCGCGCCAGCGTAGCGCAAGACCACCGCTTGGTCGGAGGAGAACCCGGATCTGCCTGTCGGAGGCATAGCAACCGTTCACTATCGCGCACACTGCCCGCACACTACCCACTGAGTGCACTGGGGACTCTCCGGAGGGCCCAAATTGAGAATCAACAATTTAGCATGTGTGCAGCCGAAATTGGCTGGTAGGCCGCCGGCCCGCTCAGCGGGTTTCTGCACTTCGGGCATCCGTGGAAGCCTTCAGCCCACTGTGCACTCGATGCAGGTCGGGCCGGTGCCGGCGATGCGCGTGGCGCCTGGGGGTGCCGGGCGTCGACCTCGGCGGGCGCCCGTCCGGCCCGCGCATGCCCTGCTGTCGCTGCGGAGCGAAGCTCACCGCGACCGCGATGCGCGCATTCACGAGGTGCCCGAAGCGGCCAAGGGTCCAGCTTTCGTTCAGTAGCCCCTCCTTCCCCAGGAAAAGCGGAACGTGTCGCACACGAAAGGCAACGCTCGAGCGACTTTCATCGTTGATCGGCGGCCCGCAGGGCCATGGGGACTCCCTCGCGGTCGCGGCTCTGATCGGAGCCACGAGCGGAAGCGGGCGATGTTGTTGACCGCGGGCGTCAGTGGCCCGCAAAAAGGTACAGGAAACCGAAATAAGCCCCTGCCAGAATCAAAGTGCCAAACGTCATGACCCCGACGATCCAGGCCAGGCGTTCCGGTGTGGCACCGGGCCGTGTCTCGCCCGACGTGAAATGTTGGTGCAGATTACCCGGCATCGTTTACCTCCAGTCCGCTTCGGCAAATGCCGAAAATTCCATTCCCCACTACATCGCTACCGCACGTTCCGCGTCGGGAACGTGTTTCCTGTCCATGAATTCGCCGAGGGAGATGGGCACCGCGACCTTCAGCATCAGGGTGAACAGGAGAAATCCCACGGCGAAAATGCCGGCGGCCACGCGCAGTTCGGTGGCGGTCGGATAGTATTCGTAAATCTCGCCCAGCGTGTCCGGCGTGAGGCCGGGGATGATCAGCCCCATGCCCTTCTCGATGTACACGCCGGCGTAAGTGGCCAGGCAGCCGATGTTCAGCGTGATCAGGTTGCGGCGCGTCGCGCGGCGAAATGAACAGCGCGAACGCCACCAGGTTCAGCGCCACCGCGCTCCACGCGTAGGGGACCAGCGTGTGGTGCCCGCCGATGCCGAAATACCAGTAGCGCGTGAACAGCACGTGCTGGGTGTTGGAGTAGAACTCCTTGAACGCCTCCGCGCCGTGCAGGAACAGGTTCAGGAACATGGCGTAGGCCATCAGCTCGGCGATCTTCCAGATGGCGGCATCCTGGATTTCGAAGCGCGTGAAGCGCCGCAGCAGTTGCAGCACCACCAGCAGAATCGCCGGGCCGGAGCAGAAGGCCGAGGCCAGAAACTGCGGCGCCAGGATCGAGCTGTTCCAGTACGGCCGCGCCGCCAGCCCGTTGTACAGGAACGCGGTCACGGTGTGGATGCCCACCGCCATGGGAACGCTGAGCAGCACCAGCGGCACCACCAGCTGTTTGATGTAGTGCTTGCCGTGGAACGCGCGATACAGGATGTGCGTGGCCACCGACGAAATTCACCAGGAAATACAGGTTCAGCACCAGCACGTCCCAGGCCAGGATGCTGCTCGGGAAGTTGCAGATATCCGAACGGCGGAATCAGGTGCCAGAAGCGGTCGGGACGGCCGATATCCACCAGCACGAACAGCAGGCACATGGTGATGGCGCTGATGGCCAGCAGCTCGCCGTAGATGCACGATCTCGCGGATGGGCTTCCAGTTGTAGATATAGGCCGGGATCACCAGCACCACCGCGGCCGCGGCCACGCCCACCAGGAAGGTAAAATTGCCGATATAGAATCCCCAGCTCACCTGGTCGCGCATGGCCGTGAGGCCCAGGCCCACGCGCACCTGCGCGGCAATAAGCCAGGGCGCCGGAGACGATCAGCGCGCCCAGAAACGCGAGCCACATCCAGTAAGTCCGGTTGCCGCGGAGGATCAGTTTCAGGCTGCCGCGCGCAAAGCCGCTGAACAGGCGGATGCTGCTGACTGCTCTCTCAGGTTGCATAGAAGTAGAAGAACCTCGGGACGGTGTTCAATTCCTCTTTGAGCACCAGCACGCGCTTGTGCTCGATGATGTAGCGGATCTCGCTCGTCGGGTCGAGGACGTTGCCGAACTTGCGCGCGCCCACCGGGCAGACCTCCACGCACGCGGGGTAGCGGCCCTCGCGCGTGCGCTGGATGCAGAAGGTGCACTTTTCCACCACGCCCTTGGGCCGCGGGCGGTTGCCCAGGTAATGGGTGTTGGGGTTGATCTCGTTTTCGGGGATGGTGGGCTTGGTCCAGTTGAAATGGCGGGCGCCGTAGGGGCAGGCGGCCATGCAGTAGCGGCAGCCGATGCACCAGTCGTAATCGATCACCACGATGCCGTCCTTCTCCGCCCAGGTGGCGCCGGTGGGGCAGACCTTGGTGCAGGGCGGATTCTCGCACTGCTGGCAGGCTACGGGAATGTAGAAGTGGCTTCTCTTCGGGAACTTCGGCGCGATGGTAGTAGGGGTCGGCGTGCGAGAAGTCCACGCCTTTTTCCTTTTCCATTTCGAAGACGCGGATCCAGTGGATCTGCGGGTCGCGCGACTGGTTGTTCTCGTCCACGCAGGCATACACGCAGCGGCGGCAGCCGATGCAGCGGGAAATATCCAGCGCGTAGGCGAAATGCACGCCGGGAATGGGGCCGGCGTCGGACACGTTGATGTCGCTGCCGTGCTCCTCCTTGTACTTGCGCTCCATTTCGGCGATGCGCGCCCTGCAGCTTGTCCTTGGGCGCTTCGTAGAGGCGCTTGGGGCCGCAGGCGGTGAGGATCATGCCGGCGGCCGCGCCGGCGGCGGTTTCGGTGAAGAGGCGGCGGCTTACCATAAGTCTCTCCTGGGGTTACTTGAGGGTTCGGGTAGGCGGCTGCGGGGCCGGCTTGGGCGCCAGCGCGTGGAAGCGGGGCTGGTGCGGGCTATGGCAGTGGACGCAGAGCAGGTAGCTTTTGGCGCCGTTCCAGTTGCCGATGCGGCGCCCGTGCACGCCGGCGCGCCAGTCGCGGTATTTTTCGCCGTGGCACTGGCCGCAGAGGCGGTAGGATTCGTCGAACGGCACGCGCTCGCCGCTGGCCAGGTGGAGGAAGTCGCGGTTCGTGGCGTCATGGCAATCCAGGCACCAGCGGTTGGCCTCGTCGTGCTTGAGCACGATGTCGGTGTGCATGGCGGTCAGTTCGCGCCGGTTGCGGTCACGGCGTCATGGCCGGCATGGCAGTTGGAGCAGGGAAAGATGCCTTCGGAAAACGGCGGAGGCGGCACTTCGACCCGTTCCGGCGTGGCGGGGCGGAAGGCGATCTTGATCGCATCCGCCGCCGGCAGTGCCCCCCCAGACAGCCCCAGCGCTAGACCGGTCACTACGAGAAATCGGTTCCAATGGCGCCGCGCCCGTAGAGGCCGGGCGTGCCCGGCCCGCCGCTCTCTCATCGGTTTCCCCCTAGGCACAGCGCAACTCCACCATGCGCTGCATCTCGCGCACCCACATCGCCTGGAAAAGCTGCAGGCGCTGGCCGATCACGCAGGAGAGATTCAGCGAGACCGCATAGCCGGTCTCGGGGTGTGCGGCGAAGTAACCTTCCAGCGCTTCGCGCCGCATGGCGATCACTTCGGTTTCGAGCGGCGCTGCGGCGGTCAGGGTAAACCGGTAGGGTGGAATCAGCGCCGACCAGCCGACGGTCTGGCCGGCCGAGCGCTCCTCCACCATCACGTCCTCTTCGCGGCTGCGCACCTGCATGGGCAGGGTGAGGCGGAGGCGCCCGCGCGCCACCACGTAGATGCTTTCGGCGGCATCGCCCAGGTGGAACAGTTCCTCGCCCGGTGGTCAGCACCACGGCTTTCGCCCAGCGCCAGCACGCGCTCGGCTTCCGCCGGCGCCAATCCTTGCAAAAGGTCTGCGTGGACCATGGCTGTACCCTCAATTCACCAGTGCGGACATGGTGCGGCTGTGCAGCAGGGCGGCGTTGGGCGCGTCCAGGAAGCACTCCGCCGCGGCCTGCTCCAGGCGCACGTGGTTTTCGATCTGAGGAGCAGCGCCTCGATGGGCACCCGCGTGCGCGCCGCCAACGGCAGCAGCCGGCGGATTGACGAAGAAGCGCGCGGGCGAAGCCGCCGCCTGCACCGCTTCCTTTTGTATGGCGGGCGCGGCGGCCGCCTGCGTTTCCCCGGTTTCGCGCGTGGCGGCGCCGAAAGCCAGGCAGGCGACCGCCAGCCCGAACATGCTCAAACACGCTCCCATGAGCAACATTTCCATTGGTCCCGTCTCCTTCCGGGACGCCCCTTGTGCACGGCGTCTGCCAACGCCAAGTGACTGAAAAGGCGGGGCGGCCGAACGCGCCGCCGCGGCGACCTGACAGAATGTCAGTGACAAAGCGGCAGGTGTTGACGCTTTCGTCAGAGTGTGACATCATGCCAGCAACCGGTGGCTAAAGGCATCCAGCCGCCGCCCTTCGCCAGCACGACTGTGGGTCTGGCGGTGGGCGTCACCGCGGCCGTTGTGCTCGCGTGCGCCGGCGGCGCTTATCTCTACTCGCAGCACCACATGCAATCTCTGCTGGGGATGGCGCGCACCACCGCGCTGGCCGAAGGCGACCTGATCCGCGTGGCGCTGGAACACCAGATGATCGAGAATGACCGGACGCTGATCGCCGGCATGATCGAGAGCTTCCGCGGCAATAGCGGGTGGAGCGGCTGGTGCTGCTGGACCGGATGGGCGTGGAGCGCTACCCCACCGGCAGCGGCGCGCCCGACGCCGATCTGCAGATCGACTCGCCCACCTGCCAGGCCTGCCATCGCTACCCCGCCGAGCAGCGGGGGTCGAGCCGCGTGATCGAAACCCGGCGCGGGCAGGTGCTGCGCACCGTCATCCCCATCCGCAACCGCGCCGAGTGCTACGGCTGCCACGACCCGAGCCACAAGATCAACGGCATCCTGATCCTGGATTACCGCACCGATCAACTGAGCGAAGCCATGGCGCACGACTTGCGCTGGATGGTGGGCGGGACGGCGGCCATCACGCTGCTGCTGGTGGGCGCCATCGGAGTGGTGATCCGGCGTGGCCGTGCTGCGGCGGCTGCAGCGCTTCGAGACCGCCGCCCGCCAGATCGCGGCGGGCGACCTGGCGCAGCGCGTTCCCGCCGGAGGCAGCGACACCATCTCGCTGGCTGGCGCGCGAATTCAACACCATGGCCGATTCGGTGACCGGGCTGGTGGGCGAGGTGCGCAACCAGCGCGAGCGGCTGGAGACGGTGATCAACAGCATCGACGACGGCATCGTGGTGCTGGACGCCGAGCGCCACGTGATCGCCGCCAACGATGCGTTTCTGGTGCGGGCGCGCCATTCGCGCGAGCAGGTGCTGGGCTGCCAGTGCCGCGAGTTCACGCCCGGCGGCTGCACGGTGGGCGATTGTCCGACGCTGGCCTGCCTGGCCTCCGGCGCGCGCCAGGTGCGGCATCTGCGAGCGGCGCACGCCGGAGAGGGAAGGTGGTATGGGAGGAGGTGCACGCCTCGCCGATCCTCGATTCCGCCGGGCGACTGCAGCAGGTGGTGGAGGTGTGGCGCGACATTTCCGAGCGGCGCGCGGCGGAGGCGCACCTGGCGGAATCGCACCGGCTGGCGTCGGTGGGCACGCTGGCATCCGGGTTTTCGCACGAGCTGAACACGCCGCTGGCCACGGTGCTGACGTGCGTGGAAGGCATCCTGCGCGAGACGCGACGCCGCGCGTGGATCCGCGAAAGCGCCTCCATCGCGCGCGAGCAGATTCTGCGCTGCCGCGGCATCACGCAGCACTTTCTGCGCCTGGCGCGCGGGCCAGCGCTCGCAGGGGGAAGTGGTGGACCTGGCGCCGGTGATCGCCGCGGTGGCGCGGCTGATCGAGCCCACCGCGCGCGAGCACACGGTGGCGGTCGAGGTGCGGCCGCTGCCCGCCGGCATGCACGTGCGCGCCGAGGAAGCGGAGCTGCAGCACACCCTGATCAACCTGCTGCTGAACGCCGTGCAGGCATCGAAGGCCGGGCGGCCGGGTGACGGTGGAAGCGGAGGCGGGCGAGCAGGTGCGCGTGCGCGTGATCGACAACGGCTGCGGCATCGCGCCGGAAGACCGGAAGCGCATCTTCGAGCCGTTCTTCAGCGCCCGGCCAGGGCGGCACGGGGCTGGGCCTGTTCCTGTCGCTGAACTTCGTGCGCCGATGGGGAGGAGACCTCCGCGTGGAGAGCGAGCCGGGCCGGGGCTCGACGTTTGAAATCGTGCTGCCGGCTGCTGGTGCAGACATGAAGACCACTGCGTCGATCCTGCTGGTGGATGACGATGCCGCTTTCCGCCACGTGATGTCGGGCGAGCTGCGGCGCCTGGGCCACGACGTTGCGACCGCCGGCTTCCGGCGAGGAAGCGGTGGCGCGACTGGAGCGGCAGGAGCCGGAGATCGTGCTGCTGGATCTGCGCCTGCCGGGGATGGACGGCCTGGCGGCGCTTGAAGGCCATCCGCGCGCGCAATCCGTCGATCGAAGTGATCATGCTCACCGGCCACGGCTCCATCGACACGCGCCATCGAATCCATCCGCGACGGGCGCGTTCGATTACGTCACCAAGCCGTGCCCGCTGGACGAGATCCAGATCCGCGTGCAGCGGGCCATCGAGCGGCGCGCGCTGCGGCAGCGCGCCAGCCTGCTGGAGCGGGCGCTCACGCCGCCCGACCAGCGCGGCTTCGTTCGTCGGCGAAAGCCCGGAGTTCCGCCGCATGCTGCACCTGGTGGAACTGGTGGGGCCGAGCGATTCCACGGTGCTGATCGCCGGGGAAACCGGCAGCGGGAAGGAGCGGGTGGCCAAGCTGCTCCACGCGCGCAGCCCGCGCAAGGCCGAAGCCGTTCGTGGTGGTGGATTGCGCCGCGCTGCAGGAGAGCCTGCTGCAGAGCGAGTTGTTCGGCCACGAGCGCGGCGCCTTCACCGGCGCCGACAAGGCCAAGCCGGGCCTGTTCGAAGTGGCGCACGGGGGGACGATTTTCCTGGACGAGATCGGCGAGATCAGCCAGGCCACGCAGGTGAATCTGCTGCGCGTGCTGGATACGTCGGTGTTCCGCCACGTGGGCGGCACCAGCGAGATCCGCGTGGATGTGCGGGTGCTGGCGGCCACCAACCGCGACCTGCGCGCCATGGTGGGCAAGGGGCTGTTCCGCGAAGACCTGTTCTACCGGATGAGCACCATCACGGTGGAGATTCCGCCGCTGCGCAAGCGCGGCGGCGATATCGAGCTGCTGGCGCGCCACTTCGTGGAGATGCTCAACGAGCGGTACGGCTCCGCCAAGGTGCTGGGCGAAAGCGCGCTGGACGCCTGCGCGCGCACGGCTGGCCGGGCAACGTGCGCGAACTGCTGCACGCCGTGGAGGCCGCGGCGGTGGTGTGCGAAGGCGCGGAGATTCGGGCGGAGCACCTGCCGGCTTCGGTGCGCAGCGGCGCCGCGCCGCCGGCCGCGCTTGCCGCCCGTGGAGGCGGCCGCCTGCCCACGCTGGTGGAACTGGAGGTGATGCACATCCGCCGCGCGCTGGAGGCCAGCCACGGCCATCGCGGCAACGCCGCGCGCGCTGCTGGGAATCAGCGAGAGAAATCTCTACCGGAAGCTGAAGGAGCACCGGCTGCTGGGATAATCAGCGCTCCGCCGGCCGGCGGGGACGACCAGAACATAAGCCGCCAGTCGCGGCCGAGGCGGATCTCACCCGGATGGAAGTCCAGCCGAACCGCGAGCGAGGCGGCCGCATTGCGTTTGTCGCGCCGGGAAGCAGGCCCAATCGCTCCAGTTCGTGCAGCGCGGCGGGGCTGCAGCCGGAAACGCTGCTGACCACGGCAGGGTGCCCAGCAGCCAATCGAGCGGCGGCACCTCATCGCGAATACGCAGTTTGAAATTTGCTCCCAAGCATGTCAGGACACGATGGCGGCGGAAGGTCGGCACCTAAGGTTTCCCGCCGCGTTTTATCGGTTAGTGTGCATCCGCCGGTTGGCTCAACTGTTCGTGAGTTGCCACAGCGATTGGCGTCTCAGATGTGAAGGGCTATGTCAGCAATAATTTGGCGAGGCCGATTGGTTTTCGGCCTCGTTTCCATTCCCGTTCGACTATATAAAGCGGCGCGCCGGGAACGCGTCCACTTTCACGATGTTTACAACCCGGCAGCCGCCGGCAACGCACCGGCCGAACCGCCGAGCGATGGTGAAGCGCCGGAAGAGCCTGGCAATCGCCGGTTTTGACATTCCTTACAACAGCAGAATGTACCAAACGGGTCGACCCTACCTGGGCCGCGGGAAGCGCGAGATCATATGGCGGTGCTGGGCGGACGGTTGTACCGTTGCTGAGTTCGTGACGCGGGCGCGTGAGGTCTGCGGTGTCTCCTTCATGATCGCGTGGTCAGTACCGTGATCCAGAAGAGGCCCTCGGCGCATTGAAAGGCGAGCCGCTCGCGGAGCTCTACCCCGCAGACCCGCAGGCTATAGTCGCTGCCATCCACCACCGAGGGCATGGAAAGCCGGATCCCGCCGCGCCAAGACACACTTCAGATTGCCGCCGATCATGTTGGCCAGTTCGCCGAGCACGTCGCGCACGACGTCGTCCACCGTCTCGGGCGGATCCATGGAAAGAAAGCGGCCCGCGAAACGGCAGGCCTGCCGCCGGTCGCACTCCAGCAGCACCGCTCCGTTCCAATCGCCCGCCAGATGGACAGCGGACGTCAACCGATCCCCGCCGGGGAACCAGGGCTGTCTCGCACTCGCTCACTTCCAGGCTCATCATGGTCCCGAACACGGATTCCACGATCTGCGCCAGTTCGCTCGGCACGTATCTCAATGCTCAATTCGGTTGGCATAAGTGTCCTCTCAGCGGGCGACGTACACGGTCGCGTTTCCCACGGTCTGTCTTTCAAACCACTCCTCGACGCCGAATGCCGTCTCGGCGCCGCCCAGCAGCAGCCAGCCGCCTCGAAACAGCGTGCCGTGGAGTTCCTTCAGGATGTTCTTCTTTGTTTCGGCGTCGAAATAGATCATGACGTTGCGGCAGAACACCAGGTCGAAAGGTCCGAGCGCGCGCATGCTCTGGCGCAGGTCGATGGTTTCAAAACGTGACCATCCGGCGCACCGGCTCGCTCAACTGCCAGTCCATGCCGGAACGGCGAAAATGCTTCACCAGGAGGGCCGCCGGCAGACCCCGGTTCACTTCAATCTGCTGGTACTTGCCGGACCGGGCGCGTTCCACAACCTGCGAGGAAAAGTCGGTGCCCAGGATCTGAATGTTCCAGTCGCTCAAGCCCGTCCTCCAGCAGAAGCATGGCCAGGCTGTAAGCTTCCTGCCCGGTGGATGCCGCAGCCGACCAGAACCGCAACTTCTTCGTATCCCGCCGCTCTTCCTTCAACCGCGGCAACAGGACAGTCCGTATGGCGTCGTAATGGGCGGGATCGCGGAAGAAGTAGGTTTCGTTGGTCGTCATGGCCTCGACCACCTGGCGGCCGACCTCCGGTCTGGCGAGTGGCCTGGATGAGTGCGCACAAGTCGTTGATCGAGCCAAGGCCGAGTTGCCTGACGATTGGCGCGAGGCGGCTTTCGAACAGGTAGTGCTTGTCCTCTTCGAGCACGATGCCCGCCTGGGAATAGACATGCTCCTGAAGGAACCGGTAGTTCTCCGGATGGATCTCCGCGATTGACGGTTGGCTCGGCATCCGATCTCCCCTTAGGTTCGATCCGCCATGCGCAGGATCTCCGGCACGACCTGGTCGAGCGGCAGCACGCGGTCGGCAAGGCCGGCATTCACCACCGCGCCGGGCATTCCCCAAACCACACTCGAAGCCTCATCCTGCGCGAGGATGCTCGCCCCCTGCGCCTTGAGGATCTCCGCGCCGCGCAACCCATCCTGCCCCATGCCGGTGAGAATGACGGCGATGACCGCGCCGCCATACACCTCGCCGATCGAAGAAAACAGCGCATCGACCGCGGGACGGCAGGAGTTCTGCGGCGGCGACTGATCCAGGCACACGCGCACTCCGCCGCCGTTGGCGGCCACCTTCAGATGAAAGTCTCCGGGCGCAATCAGGATCTTGCCGGCGTCCACCGGCGCGCCCTGGCTCGCCTCTTCGACTGGCAGCCGGCAAGTGGAGTGAAGACGCTCGGCAAGCAACCGCGTGAAGAGCGGCGGCATGTGCTGCACAACCAGAACCGGCAAGCGGGAACCCGGCCGGCAATTGCGGCAGGATCGCGCCCAGCGCGGTCGGCCCCCCGGTAGAGACTCCGATCACCACGACTTTGGGCCGCACCTTCGTGCTCTGCAGGACTGGCGTGCTCCGCCAGAGCGGCGGCGCCGCGTGAACCTGTGCCGGTTCCGGCCGCGCCGCGGCGCGGCTTCGTCCCGGCAGATGGAAGAACTGTTTGATCTTCGGGATCAGCTCTTCCCGCAGGCGCGCCATCGAGCGATCGAGCGACCCTTCGTTGGAAGCCTTGGTCACATAGTCGTCGGCGCCCAGGGTCAACGCTTCCAGAGTGACCGCCGCGCCGCGCTCGGTGAGCGTGCTGAACATGATGACCCGCAGTTGGGGATAGTCGCGCCGAAGACGCCGCAACGTTTCCAGGCCGTCCATCTCCGGCATCTCGATATCCAGCGTGAGAACGTCGGGATTGAACTGCGGAATCCGTTGCAGTGCGATCGCGCCGTTCGCCGCCGCCCCCACCACCTCGAGCTCCGGATCCTGCTCCAGGGCATGAGTGACCAGGCGGCGGATGACCACTGAGTCGTCCACCACCAGCACACGAATCCGCTCTCCGGGTTGGAGCAATTCGCTTGTTCACCGCGGCCATGTCGCGCTCCTCAAGGATGGATTCCCGCAAGCTGGAGCTTCTCCACGAGGATGTCTTTAGTGAACGGCTTCATCACATACTCGTTGGCGCCCGCTTCCAGGGCTTCCGCCATCTGGTCCAGTTCGGTCTCGGTGGTGACCATGACCACCACCAGCGAAGAGAGCTGCGGGATTCTGGCGCAACCGCTTGAGCAAATCCAGCCCGTTGATCTCCGGCATGTTCCAGTCCGCCAGAACCAGCGTCACCCCGCTGTTCTCGGCTTCGATCACTTCCAGAGCTTCTCTTCCGTTGGCCGCCTCGCGAACCTCATACCCGAGTTCCTTCAGGGTCTTGGCGAGGATCATCCGAACGGCTCTTGAATCGTCCACTACCAATGCTTTTGCCATCAATTCACCTGCAATTCTCTGATTGAGCAGATGGGGCGCGGCCTGGCGGACGATTTCGATCCGCCAGGCCGCGTCCATGACTGTTGATTCGATCAGAACGTGAACTTCGAGACGACCTTTTGCAGCTGGGCCGCCATCTGGCTCAACTCCTGCGACGCCTTCTGCGTGTCGTTGGCGCCCTGCGTGGTGTTCTTCGCCGCCACGGCCACGCCGCCGATGTTCTTGGCGATGTCGCCTACCCCCTTGGCTGCTTCGGTCACGCTGCGGCCGATCTCGTTGGTGGTCACCGTCTGTTCTTCCACCGCCGAGGCGATGCTGTTGGAGATGTCGTTGATCTGGTTGATGATCGTGCCGATCTCCTCGATCGCCTTGACCGCGCCCTTGGTGTCGCCCTGGATCGCCTCGATCTTCTGGCCGATATCCTCGGTGGCCTTGGCGGTCTGCTTGGCGAGTTCCTTCACCTCGTTGGCCACCACCGCGAAGCCCTTGCCCGCTTCGCCGGCGCGCGCCGCCTCGATGGTGGCGTTGAGAGCCAGCAGGTTGGTTTGCTGCGCGATCGAGGTAATCACCTTGATCACGTTGCCGATCTCCTGGCTGGACTCGCCCAGCTTCTTCACGGTCTCGTTGGTGGAATGCGCCACGCTGACGGCATTCTTGGCCACCCGCGCCGATTCGTTGGCGTTTTTGGCGATCTCGCGGATGGAAGCCTGCATCTCCTCGGAGGCCGAAGCGACCGAGGCGACATTCTTCGAGACCTGCTCGCTGGCCGCCGACACCACGTTGGCCTGCGTCGCGGTCTCCTCCGCGTTGCCCGCCATCTGCTGGCTGACCGCCGTCAGTTCTTCGGACGAGGAGGCCAGCGCCGTCGCGTTTTGCGCGGTGACTTTCAGCGGCTCGACGACCATCTCCAGGGTCTTGTTGATGCCTTCGACGATCTTGCGGTAGTCGCCCTTGTGCTTGCGCGGCATCGGCACGCGTGCCGAGCTTTCCTTCGGCGGCCGCCTTGACCAGCGTGTCGGTATCGGCAATCAGCGCCATTGATGTTGGTCTTGAGCAGCACCAGCCACTCGTGAATCTGGTCCTGATCGGAAGCCTTGGCCATGGTGGCCGACATATCGCCGTTGGCGACCTTGGTGACGTATGCGATCAGATCGGTCAAGCCAGTCATGCACGCCGTTGATGGCGTCCTTCATCTTGGCGTGATCGCCCTTGCAGGCGATCTCGACCTTCTCGCGCAGGTTGCCGCCGCGGATCAGCGTGAGCACGCGGTTGCCTTCGCCGATGGGCAGCAGGATGGCGTCCAGCATCTCGTTGACGCCCTCACGATCCTGCGTAGTCGCCCTGGTGCTTGGGCTTGCCGCGCTCCGAGAGTGTGCCTTCCGCGATGCCTCTGATCAGCACCCAGTCTCTGCAGGCCTTGAAGTACGATGCAGTTGTTCAGGTTGTTCTTGATCTCGTTGAAGTCGCCGTTGTAGTGTCGGTGATCTTGGGCGGGATGTCGCCCTTGGAGATCCGGTCCACGTACTCGGCCGACACATTCAACGGGCCGATGACCGCGTCCAGCGTCTCGTTGACGCCCTCGACGATCTTGCGGTAGTCGCCCTGGTGCTTGCTGGCGTCGGCGCGCGTGGCCAGTTTGCCTTCCACCGCCGCCTTGATCAGCACGCCGGTCTCGGCCACCAGCGCGTTGACGTCATCGATGCAGGCGTTCAGGTTGTTCTTGATCTCGTTGAAGTCGCCGTTGTAGCTGTCGGTGATCTTGGGCGGGATGTCGCCCTTGGAGATGCGGTCCACGTACTCGGCAGACACGTTCAACGGGCCGATCACCGCGTCCAGCGTGGCGTTGACGCCTTCGACGACCTTGCGGAAGTCGCCCTGGTGCTTGCTGGCGTCGGCGCGCGTGGCCAGCTTGCCTTCCACCGCCGCCTTGGTCAGCAGCCGGCGTCGGCCACCAGCGCGTTCACCGCGTCGATGCAGGTGTTCAGGTTGTTCTTGATCTCGTTGAAGTCGCCGTTGTAGCTGTCGGTGATCTTGGGCGGGATGTCGCCCTTGGAGATGCGGTCCACGTACTCGGCGGACACGTTCAACGGCCCGATCACCGCGTCCAGCGTGGCGTTGACGCCCTCGACGACCTTGCGGTAGTCGCCCTGGTGCTTGGTGGCGTCGGCGCGGGTGCCCAGCTTGCCCTCCACCGCCGCCTTGGTCAGCAGGGCGGCGTCGGCCAGCATGGCATTCAGCGCCAGCTTCTGCTGCGTCACGTCGGTGGCGTACTTGACCACCTTGAAGGGCTTGCCGTTGAGATCCAGGATCGGGTTGTACGAGGCCTGAATCCAGACTTCCTTGCCGCCTTTGCCGATGCGCTTGTACTCCTGCCGCCTGATATTCGCCGCGGTTCAGCTTGGCCCAGAACTCCTTGTACTCGCGCGCTCTGCCGGTAGGCTTCGTCCACAAACATGCTGTGATGCCGGCCCTTGATCTCGTCCAGCGTGTAGCCGAGGGCTTCAGAAAGTTGTCGTTGGCCGTCGAGGACGGTTCCATCCATCTCGAAACTCGATCACCGCCTGCGACTTGCCGATGGCGGCGATCTGGCCCGTAGTAATCCGCATTGCGCAGCTTCTGCTGCGGTGACGTCGGTGGCGTACTTGACCACCTTGAAGGGCTTGCCGTTCGAGATCGAGGATCGGATTGTAGGAGGCCTGAATCCAGACTTCCTTGCCGCCTTTGCCGATGCGCTTGTACTCCGCCGCCTGGTACTCGCCACGGTTCAGCTTGGCCCAGAACTCGCGGTACTCCCGCTCTGCCGGTAGGCTTCGTCCACGAACATGCTGTGATGCCGGCCTTTGATCTCATCCAGCGTGTAGCCGAGGGCCTTCAGGAAATTGTCGTTGGCGTCGAGGACGGTTCCGTCCATGCCGAACTCGATCACCGCCTGCGACTTGCGAATGGCGGCAATCTGCCCTGCGTATCGCGAACTGCTCAGTCACGGCCTGGGCGCCGTTCCGAGACCGTCGTCGCGGGTGGTCGCATGCTCGGCTCCAACGACAGCGCGCCGCTGCTCGTCGACTTCCTTCCGTCTTGCCATTCCAGTCCTTGCTCCTTTGTATTCCTGATTTGCGTTACTTCGCCGCCACCGGCGCCTGATTCTTCACTCCGTTCTTGCCTTCCGCTGGCCGCGCGACTTGCGGCGGCCAGTCTTTGCGACTCGCGCAGCCTCTCGTTGCAGCGCTCGGTCAGCGGAGGCGCCGTGCCCAAAGTAGATCCGCCGCACATCGCGGGCGCACAGCTTCTCCAATGCCGCCAGAAACCCGGCCTCGTAACGTTCCCCGGCGACGTGATCAGCAGCGGGCGAGTCGCCGGCGAAGAGCACGCCTTCTGCCTCGTTGTAAAGGCAGATCGAGTCGCTGCTGTGACCGGGCGCGTGGATCACCTCGAAACACCGCGTCGCCCATTCTGAATCGTGTCCCCGTCGCGCAGCAGGCCATCGACGCCATCGATGTTCGGAGAAAACGCGAACACCTTGGGGTGGAACGCCTCACGGACCTCGCGGCAGCAGCGCACAGTGATCGGAATGGCTGTGCGTCAGCACCACCTGTTCCACGGGCCATTTGCCCACCCCGGTGGGCGCCCGCTCGATGCTCGCCAGGATGGCCGGATCCTGCGCCCACATCCACCAGCGTGTTGACGTCCTCCAGCCGGCTCGCATCGCCGAGCACCAGGTAAACCTGGGAGGTATACACCCGGCCGCTGTTCTCTAACGTCACGACCCGCATGCGCCGGCCTCCACTTTGCGAAACAACTGCCCGTCGGGAATCACCCGCTCAAACAGCGACGCCAGTTCCTGCGGCATCTCCTGCGTCTGCTCGGTGGCGAAGAAGCCGCCGGGCGCCAGCGCCCGGTGAAACATCCTCAGCACTTCGATCCTTTCCGGCGGCTGGAAGTGGAGCAGCACGTTCTTGCACAGGACCAGCGAATAATCCGTGACCGATTTCCTTGAACGACAGAAGATCGTGCCGTTGATAAGCGACCCGCTGCCGGATCTTGTCGATCACGCGAAAGTATCCCGGCTTGCCGTTCGGCTTCGAAATACTTTTCCAGGATTCCCTCGGGCAACCGCGACAACTCCTCTTGCGGGTACAGGCCGCCTCGATCATCTGGGCGAACTGGCCCGTGCTCTCCACATCCGTGGCGTCGATGCGAAGATTGTTGAAGGCGAAGTGTCCCATCCGCTCGGCAAACAGGATGGACAAGCGTATAAGGCTCTTGCCCCATGGCCACGCCGGCATCCCAGATGCGGGGATGGTTGCGGCCCGCCAGGCTGGGGAGGCAGTGTTCCACGACCCGCTCCAGCACTTGTTGATCTCGAAAGAAGAACGTGAAAGCCAATCTCAGATCTCCCCTTTGCATCCTGGCGTTGGACGCCGGTTGTCCTGAATGCCTTTCCCTGCAGCGGCTGAGCGCTTCGCGGCGCACTACGCTACTCTTCCGACGGCGAGATCCACCGTTCGCTCCGCATCGAGAACCAGCAGCAGCCGGTCCTTCAGCTTGTAGACGCCGCGGATGATCTCCCGCGCCGCGGGATCGAGGTTCTCCGGCGGCCGCTCGTAGGTGGCGGCATCCACATCCAGCACGTCTCCGATCTCGTCGACCAGCAGACTCACGGCGCCGTCGTCGGTGCGGACCACCATGTTCATCGGCGTCTGGTCTCCGGCGCGAGGCGGCAACCGGAGCCGCCGCCGCATATCGATGGCGGTGACGATCTGGCCGCGCAAGTTGATCAGCCCCTCGATGACCTCCGGGGCTTGCGGCACGTGGGTCATCTGCTGGAAGCGCAGCACCTCCTGCACGCGGAGAACATCCACGCCGAAGAACAGGTCCGCCACGAAAAACGTGGAGAACTGTCCGCTGGTCTGCGCCAGTTCGGATTTCACGGTCGCGGTATCGGTCGCCATGGGTTATCTCTCCTCTCCCGCGCACACCGGCTCGCGTTTCGGCGGAAGCCAGCGCCGAGGCCAGCCGCGCCACCGACTCGAGCATGGCCTCCCGGTCGAACTTCGCCTGGCAATCCTGGAAACCCGCCGTCTGGGCGGCGGATGCCTGGACTTGCTCGGCCGAATCGGCCAGCGCCAGGACCGGAATCCGTTCCCACTCCGGCCGCCGCGCGCATGGCGGCCAGCAGAGCGGAACTGCCGTTGGGCGGAAGGTCCAGCGCCGCCACGACGACGTCCACCGGCTGCTGCTCCAGCCCGCGAATCGCCTCGTCCAGATTCGCGGCCTCCAGGACCCGGTAGCCCGCCATGTCCAGGCCGCTGCGGATCAGGCCTCGCGAGAACGCCGAGGCTTCGGCGACGAGGATTCGTCTTGCCGCTCGCCGGACCCGCCCGTGCCCTGAAACCAACTCTCCGCGGCCGCGTGAATGACCTGGTTGAGATCCAGGAAATCCGTGACCCGCTTGCCCACCACCGCCGAGCCGAGCAGGCCTTTGCGGCTCGACTTCTGGCGCACCGTGACCGCCTCTTCGGCGACATCCAGAATCTGGTCGACCACCACGCCCACGCTGCGGTCGCCGTCGTTGAAGACAATCACCTGCACCGGATCGGCCGTCTGCGTCCGTGATCCGGCGCGCCGGGTTCGAGCACCGCCCGCAGAGGCACCAGGGGGAGGATGCGGTTCCGGTATTGCACCACCTGGCATCCGCCCGCGTGCTCGATGGACGCTGCGGGAAACTCCTCCAGCCTGGCGACCAGAGAGAGCGGAACGGCCAGGCGCTCGAAGGAACCGGCCCGGAACAGGAGCAGCCGCTGCTGCTCGATCCCCGATTGCGTCTTCTGCTCCGCCGCCGCGCGCGCCTGCTCGCGGGATTCGGCCAGCACCCCGGAACGCTGGCCGATGCCGAGCACGTCGAGGATCAGGGCCACGCGGCCATCGCCCATGATGGTCGCGCCGGCGTACACGGTGAGCCCTTTCAATTGCTTGCCCAAAGGCTTGACCACGATTTCCTGGGTGTCGTTGATGCCGTCCACCACCAGCCCAAACTGCCGGTCTTCGGCCTGCAGAACCACCATGCTGACCGCCTCGGCCCGCTCGGCCGATTTCAGCCCCAGCACCTGATTCAGATAGGCAATGGGCAGCAGGCTCCCGCGCCGGCGATACACCGGCGTTCCGTGCACATGCTCGATGTGCTTTTCCGAGGAATCTCCCTCCAGGCGGATCAACTCGAGCAGACTGACCTGGGGAATGACGAACCGTTCGCCGCCGCTGGTGATCACCAGGCCGGGAATGATGGCCAGCGTGAGAGGGATCTTGAGCTTGACCGTGGAGCCTTCGCCGGGCCGGCTGAAAATATCGACCACGCCGCCGATCTTCTCGATGTTGGACTTCACCACGTCCATGCCGACGCCGCGTCCGGAAACGTTGGTCACCGTTTGCGCCGTCGAGAAACCGGGCTGGAAGATCAGGTTCAGCGCCTCGCGATCGCTCAGCTTCTCCGCCTGTTCGGGCCGCAGAAGCCCTTTCTCGACGGCCTTCTGCTTGACCCGCGCGACGTCAATCCCGGCGCCGTCGTCGCCGATTTCGATGTTGACTTGCCCGCCTTCGTGATAGGCGCGAAGCGTCAGTCTTCCCTGCGGCGGCTTGCCGCGCGCGCACGCGGACTTCCGGCGGCTCGATGCCGTGGTCGCACGAGTTGCGAACCAGGTGCACCAGCGGGTCCTTGATGGCCTCGATGATGGTCCGGTCGAGTTCCGTCTCGGCGCCGTCCATCTCCAGCCGGATCTGCTTGCCCAGGGCCACCGCCATGTCGCGCACCACGCGCGGCAGCTTGTTCCAGACCATGCCGATGGGCTGCATGCGCGTCTTCATGACGCCCTCCTGCAGCTCGGTGGTGATCAGGTTCAGCCGCTGCGAGGTCGCGTTGAGGGCGGCATCCTCGCGCTCGGTGTTGAACTGGAGAATCTGGTTGCGGGTCAGCACCAGTTCCCCCACCAGGTCCATGAGCTTGTCCAGCAGCCCGACGCCGACCCGGATATTCGCATCCGCCACGGCGGAAGACTTCGCGGCGTCCTCTTCCGGCTTTCTGCCCTTCGGAGAGCTCGGCGGCGCCGTTGTCGTCCTGATGTTCCGCCGCGGAAGCGGGCGCCAGGCCTGGAGCCGGCTGGCTCTCGACGCCTGTCCGTCGAACTTGCGCCGCGACGCGCAGGCGTTCGGTCAATTCCTCAAAGCGGTCCGGGCCTTCTTCTCCGCTCGCCTCGATGGAGGCCAGCACCTTGCGCGTGGCGTCGACCGTTTCCAGGATGAGCGATATCAGCGACGGCGTCGAGTTCCCGCTTGCCATCGCGCAACTGGCTCAGAAGGCTCTCGGCCTGATGGGTGATCCGCTCCAGCGTCGAAAACGCGAGGAAGCCGCACGTGCCCTTGATGGTGTGAATGGTGCGGAAGATGCTGGCCAGCAGCGCCGCGTCCTTCGGGCGCTTCTCCAGTTCAACGAGTTCCTGATCCAGGCGCGAGAGGTTTTCATGACTCTCGACTAGGAATTCACGAATCACATCCTGATCTTGCATGCGCATGTTCTCCACAGTGCCGACAACCGTTCCTTGCTGTTCCATCAGTCAGTGTGTTGGCGCCGCTCCCTTTCTCAACTCAGTCCGGTATTTGCGGCGGCGTTATCGCGGCCAACACTCAAGCTAACTACCTTATCGGCCGCTCGACAAATACTGTATATATTCCTTCTTTCAAATGGGGATGTCGGAGGGACGTCCGTGTCCGCTGCGGCACGCGGACGAATTCACCTTCCACTTTGACCGACGGCAATCGCGTAGCAGAGGCAAACTCTTCTTCCGGCTCCTCCAGCAGGCTGTTGCCATCGACTCACTCCCGTACGAATCGATGGTCAGACCCCACCGCAACATATAGGGGCTACCTGAGCGGGAGGCGGTCCCCAGCAGGATGCGGAAAAACCCTTCCAAATGGCTGGCCGCCGATGGTTCGTCTTTCCGCACGCTGCTAGCGGGACCGTCTCTGGCGCCAGAAACCTGCGGCACTTGACACGGGTGTCCGTCCGACACAGCCGTCTCGCCGGTGCTGATACGGCAGGGACACAACAGCCAGGATTCTACGCCTCGTAACAGTGCTCACACCTCGCCGCCCGGCGTCGGAGGCGGTGCTCACTGCCTCGCGGGTTTGCCATCCGGTCCCCTTCCCGCCAACTCGCCCCTTGACATTCACGTACATATAGATTATCTATGTAAAGAAAATCGATGCAACCGGCTCCACCGAGTCCAATCCATGAAACGCCGCAAAGACCAGAAAGACCTTCTTCCCGGAACCCTCGAAATGCTGATCCTTCAGACACTGCGCCGTGGCGCGCTGCACGGTTACGCCATAGCCCAGCACATCCAGCAAACCTCGCAAGAGGTTTTGCAGGTTGAAGAGGGTTCGCTCTATCCAGCCTTGCAGCGTCTCCTGCGTGAAGGCTGGGTGGCGGCCGATTGGGGCATTTCGGCCCGCAACCGCAAAGTGCGCACCTACAAACTCACTCCGGCCGGACGCAAGCGACTGGATCGCGAAATTGCCGGCTTCGAGCGGCTACTGGGAGGCATCGGCCGGGTCATGAGGCCGGCGGAATCATGAACCCGCTCTTCCGCTGGCGCGAAAGACGGCGCGTCGAGCGCGAACTGGCCGACGAAATGGCGGAACACCTTTCGGAAAAAATCGATGAGCTGCGGAAAGAGGGGTACGGCCGACAGGAAGCCATCACCCTCGCCGGCCGGCAATTCGGCAACCTGGCGCTGCTGCAGGAAGACAGCCGCGCGGCATGGGGATGGAACGCCGTCGAGCAACTCTGGCAGGACATCCGCATTGGTTGGCGCGTGCTCCGGAAGACCCCGGCGTTCACCGCCACGGCAATTGTCGTGATCGCGCTTGGCATCGGGATGAACACGGCCATGTTCAGCGCCGTGAAAGCCGTGTTGCTGAGCGCCCTGCCATACCCGGAGCCGGAGCGCATGGTGCAACTCAATCAGACCGCCGAAAATGGCCATCTGATGAACGCCTCCAATCTCGACTTCCGCGATTGGCGCGCGCAGACGCGGACCATCGAATCCATGGCCGCCTACGGCGTGGACGAGGTTACCCTCTCGGGAAATTTCCCCGCGCGCCGGGCGCCCATGGCCGCGGTGGGCAGCGGATTCTTTCGCGTGATGACAAGCGGGGCCGCCATCGGCCGCACGTTCAGTGCCGGGGAGCAGAAACCAGGCGGACCTTTCACCGTGGTTCTGGGATACGCGCTGGCACAGTCGGTTTTCGGCGCTCCGGCTAACGCCATTCAAAAGAGCGTGCGCCTGAACGGCATGGTGTTTACCGTCATCGGCGTCATGCCTCCCGGGTTCGACTTTCCCCAGAACGCAGAGATCTGGGTGCCCAACGATCTTTTCCCCGACGACTCCGGCAGATCGGCGCATAACTATCGCGTTGTGGGCCGGCTGAAATCCGGCGCGACGGTGAGACAGGCCCAATCGGATATGAACGTGGTCGCCGCCCGCCTCGCCAGAGAATACGTTGACGATCAACACGAAGGCATCCGCGTGAGCTCACTTTACGATTCCCTGGTGGGCGGGGTCCGGCCGGCGCTTCTGGTGCTGCTGGGCGCGGTCACCGTAGTGCTGCTGATCGCCTGCGTCAACGTCTCCAACCTGCTGCTGGTGCGCGCAGTCGCCCGCCGCAAAGAAATGGCCCTGCGCGGTGCGCTGGGCGCCTCCGGCGGGCGCCTGGTTCGTCAACTGCTCACCGAAAGTGTCTTGCTTGCCGCGGCGGGCGCGTTGGCGGGACTCGCGCTCGCGGAAGTGGCGGTGCGAGTCTTGCGCACCGTGGCGCCCGCCAGCATTCCGCGCATCCAAAACCTGGCGATCGACGGCGGCGTGCTCTGTTTCACCGCGGGGTTATCGTTGGTCGCCGGCATATTGTTTGGCGTGTTGCCATCACTCGAAAGCGCGAGAGCGGACGGAAACGTCGCGCTCAGGCAGGGGGCTGGTAAAGGCGAAAGCCATGCCCAACAGCGCTGGAGCCGGCTTCTGGTAGTCGGACAAATCGCTCTCGCCATTGTCTTGCTGAGCGGCGCCTCGCTGCTCATGAAAAGCTATTGGCGTCTGACGCATGTCGCAACCGGCCTTTCCTCCGCGGGCGTCTACGTGGCCGATCTCACCTGGCCCGCTTCGGCGGACGGGAATTCGGTCGATGCCGCCTACGTACGCCGCATCGGCTCTCAAATGCTGGAGCAGATCGGGCGTTTGCCGGGCGTGCAGGCCGTCGCATTGATTCACGGATTGCCTTTTGAAGGCGCTCCCGACGGATATTTCGAAATCGAGGGACGGCCGTTGCCCTCCGACCCGCACCTCGATCCCGATGCCGACTATTGCATGGTGACGCCGGATTATTTTCGCGCCTTCGGGGCGCGGATTCTCAAAGGGCGCGGGTTCACGGAGGAGGACCAGCGCGCCGCCGGACAGGTAGCCATCGTGAATCAAACCTTCGAAAGAGAATTCTTTGCGAATGGAGAGGCGGTGGGCAAGCGCATCCGATTTCTTGGCTTCGACAGGAAACCCCAGTTCATGACAATCGTCGGAGTCGCGCCCGATGCACGCAATGAAGGTCTGGCGCGGCCGGTGGGTCCCGAGGTATACGCGGACTATTTCCAGCACGCCGATCTGGCCATGGACGCTTCGCTTGTCGTGCGCGGACCGGCCAGCCTGGAGCCGCGAATCAGGCGGATCGTCACGTTGTTGAATCCCACTACTGCGATGACTCTCGAAAGCATGGACAGCCTGATCTCCGCCACCATCGTGCGCGAGCGCTTCCAGACCGCGCTGCTGGCCGTGTTCGCCGCCTGCGCCCTGCTGCTGGCCGTGGTCGGAGTCTACGGATTGCTCTCCTACACCGTGACGCGGCGAACCAGCGAAATCGGCGTCCGCATGGCGCTCGGGGCCAGCGCAGGAGCCATTACGCGCCTGGTGTTACGGCAGGGAAGCGTCCTCGTCACCGTGGGCGTCACCCTTGGGCTAATCGGCTCCCTGCTGGCGACCCGCGTTCTGGAATCCATGCTCTATCGCGTCAGCACAACCGACCCTTCGGCTCTCCTCGCCGTCATTGCGGGCTTTGCCGTCGCGGCTCTCGCGGGATGCTATCTGCCTGCCCGCCGGGCTTCGGCTATCGATCCCTCGGAAGCTCTGCGCGCTGAATAGGGGACGGTTCATAGGCCACGCACGGGGCTGGGACGAAAAGTTCTATCCGGGCGCCTACGCCGGATGCTGCCCTGCGTAGGGAGGATCTACCACCGGAACGCGGCGCTGCCGTTGCTGTTTCCAGATGTTAAGGTGAGACACATGCGTTGGATCCTCGCAATTGCGATCCCGTTTTCCCTGGCTGCCCAGGCGCCTCGCTCCGTTGATTATGAAGCGGTCCAGAATCGGCTGGCACGGGGGTGGAATACGTGGGACGTTCATAGCGTGACGGCTCAGGTACTGCTTCCGGAAGGCTTTACCATCCGGGTAGGGTTGAAGCACAACAGCAGCTTGAACTCGGACGCCTTCCTGTCCGATGCACTGATTGGGCGCCAGGGCCAGGGCGTGGAACAGGTCTTTCCGGGACCCCACGCGTGGAACGGCTCCTATACCCGATTGCGCCTGGCCTGGCGCGACCACGTTTTGGTGCTGGAGACCGCGCACGATGGCGACGACCTCGTGATGCTCGCCACTCCGGCGGGCTCAAAGAGCGCCCTGCCGCCGACGCTCGTGTTCTCCGCCGGGGTGCTGTGGAACCGCTCGGGCAGCGTGTCGCGTGTGGACGGCATCATCGAATTCCGCGGCGGGCCGCGGCCCATCCGCTTGTACACAACCGCCAAAGAGGCGGCTCTCTCTTCCGCACCGGCCGCCGGTCCATTCTACGCGGCGAACTTCACGGAGCCTGTCGGGCTCGGCACCGGACGTCCGCGAACACTGGAACAGATCAGAGCCGTGCTCGCTCGCCGGCGGTTTGAGGGGACGTCCGTCGCACAGGCCATCGAAACAGTTCTCGGCTGGGACACGATTTACGAGCCGACCCAACTGCGGGTGATCTCGCCGGTAAGCCGCGTGTGGTCCGAGGGCTGGGGCGGATACGTGCTGTTCGATTGGGATACGTTTTTCGCTGCGTCGCTGGCGGCAATCGGCAACCGCGACCTGGCGTACGCCGACGCAATGGAGATGCTGCGCGAGGAGACCCCCGCCGGTTTCGTTCCGAACTATGCGCGCGCGGGTGGCTGGAAGAGCTTTGACCGTTCGGAGCCGCCCGTAGGCGCAATTACGGTGCTCCGTCTTTACCGCCGGTTCCACGACCTCTGGTTTCTGCGCGACGCCTTCGACCCGCTGCTGCGGTGGAATCGCTGGTGGGCGGAAAACCGCACCCGCGGCAACTACCTGGTGTGGGGTACCGACTCCGGGAATCAACCGCTGAATCCGGACGACCACTCGGTGGGCACGCTGCAAGCCGCCAAATTTGAGTCCGGCCTCGACAACAGCCCCATGTATGACGACGCGCCGTTCGACCCGGCCGCGCACCAGATGCGGTTTGCGGATGTCGGGCTGATTTCGCTCTACGTCGCTGACTGCGACGCGCTCGCCGAAATTGCCCGTGCGCTGGGGAAAGACGCGGAGGCGCGGGAACTTGGATCTCGCGGGGAGAAGTACCGGTCGGCTCTCCGGACTCTCTGGGACGAGAAGGCCGGGATCTTTCTCAACAAGAACCTCGATACCGGTGCGTTTAGCCACCGCCTCTCTCCCACCAACTTCTATCCACTGCTGGCCCGGGCGGCCACGGCCGAGCAGGCCGCGCGCATGGTCAAGGAGCACCTGCTGAACCCATCCGAATTCTGGGGGGATTGGGTGCTGCCTTCGATTATGCGCTCCGACCCCGCCTTTCGCGATCAGGATTACTGGCGGGGGCGCGTTTGGGGCCCGATGAACTATCTGGTGTACCTGGGGCTGCTGAATTACGATCAGCCTGACGCCCGCAAGCTACTGGCGGGACGCTCCCTCGCGCTGTTCGAGAAAGAATGGAAGCAGAACGGCCACGTACATGAGAATTACAACGCGATTACCGGGGCAGGCGACGACGTGCGCAGCAGCGATCGCTTCTACCATTGGGGCGCGCTGCTGGGACTGATCGATTATCTGGAGAATCACAGGGGCCAGTAGGGCACACCGGCCACTTTCGGCTGGAAAAACGGAAATCTTCCCGGAAAACGGCAGTATGATCGTCTGCATGCCAACACGCAGGGAGTTACTCGCGGGGCTGCCTCTGGGGCTCTCGGCGGCAGCAGCGACCGGGACGGCCGCGGCCGCCAAAATCACGGCGGGCCGTCTGGAGACATTTGTCGTTCATGTGAATCAGCGCGGCGACTGGGTTCTTGCGCGGCTCGGATCGAGCGCCGGGCTGAGCGGAATCGGAGAAGCCTCGCACGGCGAAAGCGACGGGCTCACGCTGCGATATCTCGAGCAGTTTGCCGGGCTGCTGCGGGGCCGCAGCCTCTTCGATATCGAGTGGCTGCGCGAGCGCGTGCGGCCGGAGGTGCAGAAGGGAGGCCGAAGCGCCGCCTGCGCCCTCAGCGCGCTCGAGCAATGTTCGTGGGACATCATCGGCCAGGCCCTGAACGTCCCCGTATACGACTTGTTCGGTGGCGCGCTCCGGAAATCAATCCGGATTTATGCCAACATCAACCGTTCCACGGTTCCGCGCACGCCGGCGGTGTTCGCCTCCATGGCCGAGCGTGCCGTCGCCGCGGGCTTCGACGCGGTGAAGCTGGCGCCCTGGGACGATATGCCAGCGGACCTCTCCGGCGGCGGCAAGGTGGAAGAGATCACGCGGCTGGGCATCGAGCGCGCCACCGCGGCGCGACAGGCGATCGGCCCGAAACGCGACCTGCTGCTCGATGCGCACAGCAAGTTCGACGTGGAGCGCGGGCTCAAGCTGCTGCCGCGGGTGGAGCCGCTGAAGCTTTTCTGGCTGGAGGAGGTCACGCCGCCGCCCGGGCTTCCGGCCATCCGCCGCGCGGAGCCGATGCCCACCGCCGGCGGCGAATCGCTCTACGGCGCCAAAGCCTTCTACCCCTACATGACGGCGGGGTCGGTGGACATCCTCATGCCCGACGTGAAGTACAGCGGCGGGATGCTGGAGGTGAAAAAGGTCGGGGTGCTGGCCGAATCGGCGGGACTCAAGGTGGCGCCCCACGGTCCCGCCAGTCCCGTGGGCAACGCCGCCGGGGCGCAGGTCTGCGCCACCATGCCGAACTTTTTGATTCTGGAATTCTCCTATGGCGAGGTTCCCTGGCGCGCCGAGCTGATCGATCCGCCCGAGGAAGCCTCCAACGGGCGGCTCCTGGTAACCGAGCGACCGGGTCTGGGCATCCGCCTCAATGAGAAGACAGCCGCGAAGTACCGCGCCTAGCAGCGCGTGGTAGAAGTGAGATTTCTCAGGCGGCGATGCAAGCTCGGATCGGCCATAATGCAGTGACAGATTCGCGCACCTTGCAGCATAAAGTGGCACCCACTCGCTCCCTGGGGCTCTGAATCGACTCTGACCGTGCAAATGTGCGCCACAGAAACGCAAGAAGCTGCAAACAAAGGCCCTGTAACCGCCGGGGCTTTCCGACGCCCAGCACTTTCCGCATGATCAGGGAGAGGTTGAACGCGGCACCGTGTACCAACAGTCGTTTCAGAATATTGTTGCGTCCCCTCAGATGAAGTCGCCTCATGCCGCCGGTCTCGTACAAATGAGCGAAGCTTCTTTCGCCCAGTTCGCTGCGCAGTTTCTGTAGACGCTTGCTCCGCACCCCGCGCACTCGCCGACGATTCGCATATACCCGCCGCTGCTCCGCCGACTTCCCCTCCGCTTGCCACTTCCGCCGGCCTCGCTCGGGTTCGGGGATATAGCTCCGCATCTCCTCGCGGTGGAGTTCGCTCAGCACGCTGCCGCTGTGATGCCCCTTGTCGGCCACCACCTCCTCCACCCCTGGCTCGCCCATCTCCCGCGCGGCCTGTTGCGCCTCCTGCAGAGTCGTGTGAATTGTCGTGGTGTCGCCTTCGTCAGCCGGTTGCAACGTGATCGCCAACAGCGCGCCGGTAGACAAATCCACCGCGTGCTCGGCTTTGTGTGCCAGGATGCGTGCGCCCATCCTTCATTCTGGTAATCCGTGCATCCGGATCGCTCGGGCTCTCCCAGTCCTGGTTTGACCCCTTTTTCTTCCGCTTGCGGTCGAACCGCGCCAACTGCTCCCGCGTCGGATTCTCCATCCCGGCTGCTTCGGCCAAGCCCGTCAAATACTCTTCATAGCCTTGGCCGTTATCCCGCCGCACAATGCTCTTCAGCGCGGCGTTAGCCTCCAAGGTGGTGGCATCGATCGACACGGTCTGCCCGCGGATCAACCTTCTTTCACTAAAAGCCGAAGCACCCACCGGAACACCGCTTTGTGAGTCTCCACCCAATACAGTCGCCGGGTCCGCGAAATGGTCGAGTGGTCGGGCGTCGGCTCATCCAGGGCATACCCCAGGAACTTCCGCAGCGACAACGAATCCGCACTGCGCCAGGCGATCCCACGTTCCGAATCCAGCCCTTCGAAATACCCGATCAGCAGGCTGCGAAAGTACACGCCCGGCGTCATACTCGGCCGTCCATACTGACTCTTGTAGAATTTGCGGCACAGGTGCTCCACCCGCCGATCAAACTTATGCCCATCCAGGATGCCATTCAGCCGATCGTAAAACGCATTCCCCGGAGGGACCACGACCTCGCTGGTCGCGATCCACAGATCCTGCTGTCGTTCGCGCTTCCGCCGAGTTCCCATCGCCATACGGAAATAGACGATCAAAACATTACCAAGGTCACATGTTTTTGTCAGGGACTGACTACTACCACGCGCTGCTAGAGGCAAGCTGCCGGGATCGGCCGCAACTCGCGGCGGTGTTCCTGCTTCGGAATCACCGGCAACAGGCGCTACCTAATCTTCTCTCTGGGACTTCTTGAGCAGCTTGATTCCATCCACCACCCGTGGTGCGGCATGGGGATCCAGGAAGACAGCGTGCTCGAGGGCCGTCAGCCCGCTGGGATCCCTGATCAGGGGGTCCGCTCCGCTTTTGAGCAGGAGTTTGATGATGTCGAGCTTCCTGTACGACTCCAGCGCTTCGGCGGCCGGCATCAGTGCTGTTTTCCCGTAAGCATCCACGGCATTCACATCGGCTCCGCCGTCGAGCGACCTCCTGACCCCCTGGATGTCGTTGTTGAAAGCCGCCGCGATCAGTTGATCTTCCAGCGCGCGCCTGGCGGGGTCGATGGGCCGCGTGTTGGGAGCAGTGTCCTCCGCACATGGTTCAAAGCGCACGGAAGCAACGTCGAATGCCAAAACGGAGGGTGAGGCCAAAGCCACCTTCCCCGCCAGGGTCTTGCGAGCCCAGGCGATAGGGGATAATGATTCGATTCTTCTGATAAAGCGGCACAATCATCCTCACCTTGGCCCGGGATTGCCCTTATCCGCTCTCCCGGACGGCTTAGTATACATCTGACTTTGTTTGATTGTGGATACTTAGTTCTGAAAGTATCTTTAGGTCTACGCGCGCGGTTTTACACCGAGTGAGGTATTGTTGGACAGCATCGCCTCCATAGTTGTGAACTTCATCAGGGCTTTCGGAATTGCATGTGCCAACGGCGCTCATCCGGAAACATAACTCTTAACACCCTGAAACGCCGTTGACACCCCCAACCCAAGTCTCGCCAGGGGCGCGCACCGGCGGCTTTGGTCCCGTCAGCTGGACGCAAGGTGATGTTGCAGCCCGAGCCGAAACCGGACGCGGTCGACCTCCTGAAGTGGCCTTAAGAATTCAGGCTCCTGCAGGGGCCAAAGCTGCGCGGGCGGAGCGGTGGCGCCGGAGGCCACCAGCAAGGAGTTTGCGGCACGCCGGGCCGCTTCATTAGCCGCTTCCATGCACGCGATGTCTGTGTAGGTGCGCACGTAATCCGAAGCCAGGAACAAATTCTCTATCTCGATCTGCGCCTCGGGCCGGTACTGCAGCGAACCCGCGGTGTTGATGAGCAGGGGCTCCGCGTTGGCCGCGGCGCTGGGATTGGGAAACTCGATATCCGGATCCAGGAACCACGACAGCAGGTTCGCGTCGTCCAGCGTCTTCGCTCCGCCAACGTTCAGGTGCTGCTTGAGCTGCGTCCAGGCCTCCTCTTTAATCTGCGCGGCCGTGCACTGCTGTGCCGGCTTACCGTAAACCACTCCGGGCGACTGCCATTCCGAAATGTCGACGGAGAGGATGCCCCGGACCCTGCCGCTTCCAAATTGCGAGAAGTCAACGTTCGACCAGAATTGGCGTTGGGAAATCGACGTCAGCGCCCACGGCGAGTCCAGATAGATGGCATGGCCGTTTACGACCGGCACATCCTCCGCCAGGTAGAACTGAATGCCGTTCATCCATCTGGTGGTCAGTTTATCCAGGTTCGCCATGGATGGCGCCGCTCGCCTCAGGTCATCGCTCAGAAGCGACGCCATTACCTCCACCGGCAGGGCCGCGATATAGAAATCCGCCTCGATCTGCGGACCTCCATCCACCCGGACGCCGGTAACGCGGGTGCCGTCCGTATCAATCGCGGTCACACGAGTTCCGGCATGAAATTCCACGCCCAATTTCCGAAGGTATTGAGTCCAGGGGTCGATCCAAACATCGCTCGTGGGACCGGAGAGTAGACGGTCGAACACCCGGTCGGGAGAGATCAGGCCGTACAGCAGTTGCAACTGCGTGCCGCCGACCGTACGCGTGCTGCTCTCCTCTGCCCGCATCGCCACCAGGGAGCGGGTAAGACCTTGCCCCAGGTACGCCTGGTACGTTTTCGACATGCGCGGCGCCGCGATGAAATCCCACCAGGCGATCTGTTCGAATTCCGCCAGCCGCCGCTCGGGGCAACTGGTGGCCACAATCAGCAGGCGAGTGACGAAATAAGCCAACTCGTCGGCCGGAACACCGAGCGGAGTAAAAAGCTCGGTGAGAAATACCCGTAAATCCGCCAACGTCTCGGGGCAGCGGGCAACCCAGGTAATCTCGGACTGCCCGGACCTGGCCAGCAGGATGCGGGTGGCCACCGTCAGATTGTCGAACGTGTTCCCGTGGCCGTAGGGAATGCGCCGCATGGTATCGGTGACGTGCTTGTAGAATCCGGGGAAGAACCGGAAACCGTGTTCGCCGGGAAGCGGCTGGTGGTCCGGGAGCGCCGAACCGGGCACGGAGATGCTGCGCGCTTTGCCGCCCATAACGGGCTTCCTCTCGAAGACGCGCACCTGGAACCCGCGCTCCGCCAGTTCGTGTGCGGCGCTCAGGCCGGCCACACCGCCGCCGAGGATCGCTACTGTCTGTGGCATCCCGTAATTCTATGCCCAACCGCCGCATTTCCGGTGTCGGCCGGAAAAACAGCGATTGCGGAACCGGGTACGGCGGTCACATAAAGCGCGGCGCAACCAGCGCAGCGCCGGGTGACGAGAGGGCCAGCTTGTTACAGGAACTGGAACGGCTTGCCGTCGCGGTCAGCGTACCGACGCGTTCCTCGCTGGCATTTGCGCGTGTCGTGGCCTATGCTGTTTGATTGGGGGAATACAGACAGTAAGATGCGGCTGGACCGGCGCAGCATAATCAAACGTGGGGGACAGGCGCTACTGGGCGCGGGAGTTTTCTCGCAGAATGAGCCTGCGGCTCTGGCTCAGCGGGCAAGCGCTAAAACGGGGGCCGCAGCAGGGAAGCTGACAGACTGCGGATGCGCGGTGGCGGCCGATGGCTCGCCCCTCGATACCGGAGCCAGTGAGCTGCGGCCCGCCATTGAGCGCTACGCGGCAGACTTGCGGGATCTCGAGCGCGTCTACGGCGTGCCTGGCTCGGCCACCCGGCGGGCCAAACTGGAAGACTTCTGCGAGACATGGCTCCGCCTTCTCAAAGGGGTGAACTTCGAGGTCATCAGCCAACCCGGCAAAATAGACTACCTCCTGCTGTATAACCGGCTGCTGCACGAGCGGAAGCAACTGGCCGAGGAAGCGAAGCGGGAAGCCGATTTGGCTCCTCTGGTGCCTTTTCAGCAGACCGTGGTCGACCTCGAAGAAGCGCGCCGGCGCATGGACACGCTGGACGCCCGGAAAGCGGCGACTGCGCTGGCGGAGATGACCACTGCCATTGCCGCCCTCAAGTCCGCTCCCCCCAAGGCTGGGCCGGCGGTGCTGCGCCGGGCGACGGCGCGCGTGGCGGAGCTGCGCCACACGCTGCGCGCCTGGTACAACTTCCATGATCTCTACGATCCCAACTTCAGTTGGTGGGTCGACGCCGAATTCAAAAAAGCCGACGAAGCACTCGAAGCCTACGCACAGTCCCTGCCCGATGCTTCCGGGGCTTCCGGGACGCTCGACGCCGGTACGGCGGAAGACGAGCCCCGTGAGGATCGGGGCGATGCGGCCCGGCGCGGCAGTTCCGAGAGCGGTCGTGATACCGGGACGGCGCGGAGGCCGGCCTTGGGCACAGATGAGGAACTCAGCGGCGCCGGCCCCGTGGGCAACGAGGTGCTGGTGGAGGCCGTGCGCGATGCCATGATTCCGTACACGCCCGACGAGTTGCTTGCCCTCGCCGACAAAGAGTTTGCCTGGTGCGACCGGGAAATGCTTCGCGCCACGCGCGAAATGGGTTTCGGCGGCGACTGGAAGAAGGCCCTGGAGGCGGTGAAGAACCAGTATGTCGAGCCCGGGCGGATGATCTATCTGGTCCGCGATCTTTCGCGGGAAGCTATCGACTATCTCAAGAAGCACGAACTGGTCACTATCCCGCCCCTGCTGGAGGTGGATTATTGGGAAGAGGCCATGACTCCCCAGGGGCAACTGGTGAACCCGTTTTTCACCGGCGGCGCCACCATTCATGTCTCTTCTCCGGCCCGCACCATGACCACTGCCCAGAAACTGGAGAGCCTGCGCGGCAACAACATCTTCTTCGCGCGCGCCACGGTTTTTCACGAGCTTATTCCCGGCCATCATATGCAGGGGTACATGACACGGCGCTATCGGCCCTACCGCAGCATTTTCAGCGGACCTTTCTGGACCGAAGGCCTTGCCTTCTACTGGGAGATGCTCCTCTGGGACCTGGGCTTTACCCACACACCGGAGCAGCGGGTCGGCGCTCTGTTCTGGCGCATGCACCGCTGCGCCCGGATCATTTTCTCGCTGAGCTTCCACCTGGGCAGGATGACCGCCACGCAGGCGGTCGCGTTTCTGGTGGACCGTGTCGGTTTCGAGCAGACGAACGCCGAAGGCGAGGTCCGCCGCTCTTTCAACGGCTCCTATGAGCCCATTTACCAGTGCGCGTATATGCTCGGCGCCTTGCAGTTTTATGCGCTGCACAAAGAGTTCGTCGATTCGGGCAAAATGAGTAATCGTGCCTTTCACGACGCCATTTACCGGGAAGGCGATATTCCCGTCGAGATACTCCGCCTTGCCTTGACCGGACAGAATTTCACTCGCGATTACCAAACCAACTGGAAGTTTTACGGATCCGTGGCGTAAAGTGGCGTGGGGACAAAGACCTGACGGTGAAGCTTACCCCGGAGGATCGCGATTACTGGATATGGCCGCGAGGTTCGGGTAGAGCTCGAGCTGCTGTTCATGCCCGAGGGGAGAATGCCATCGCAACTGGAGTATCATCGTTATCGATGCGCTTCGCTTGCCTGGTAATGATTGCCGCCTTGCCCGCCGGCGCTTCCGGGTTGCGGGCCTCAGCCGTCAAGGTGGATATCACCCCCAAAAGCTCGCAATGGCTGATGGGCTACGACCCCCGCCAGTCGACGGGGGTGCTGGATCCTATCTACCACCGCGTTGTGGCTCTCGACGCCGGCGGCGAGGAGGTATTTCTGGCCGCCAGCGACCTGTGCCTCTTCTCGCCCGAAGTGTACGACGACGTGGCCGCCGAACTGGAGCGCACGATGGGCATTCCGCGAACCCACTTCTGGTGGAGCGTCACCCATTCCCACGCCGCGCCCGAAGTGGGCGCGCCGGGTATTTACAAGGCACTACTCGGGCGCTCGAACCACGAGTGGGACCGCGATTACGCGGGCTTCGTCAAGGACTCCCTCGTCCGCGCGGTTCGCGAAGCGCGGGCAAAGCTGGAGCCCGCGCGCATCGGCTTCGGGCAGGGCGTCGCTTTCGCCAACATTAACCGTCGCGCCAGGGACGAAGACGGTCAGGTTTCGCTCGGCCTGAATCCGGACGGTCCCGCCGACCGCCAGATCAACCTGGTGCGCCTTGAGCGCCCGGACGGCACCCTGATCGCCCTGATCGCCAATTATGCCATCCACGGCACCGACTTGAGCGAGCAGAATCTGCTCATTAGCGGCGACGTTCCGGGAACGGTCAGCGCCTACCTCGAGCAGAAACTGAACGCGCCCGCGCTGTTCCTCAATGGTGCCGCGGGCAACCTGGCCCCGATCTACAGCGTCTATCCCAACCCGCGCAGCGGCCACCTTTCCCAATTCCGCGTGCTCCTGGGCGACCACATCCTGGCGGCGCTTCGCGCCATGGGCCCGGCCAGCGCCGATGCGACGCTGTGGGTCGGTGAAAAGATCATTTCCACACCGCAAAAGCCGGGCCTCGAGTGGCCGCAGGATCTCACCCGATATGCGGCCGATGCGGCGGGCCGGCCCATGGTGAAGCTGCCGGTCCGGTTTCTGCGCATCAACGACACGCTGATCTGGTCCGCGCCGGTCGAGCTGTTCTGCGAGATTGCCATGACCGTACGCAACCAGTCGCCCTTCGCCCACACTTTCTACTTCGGGTATACCAACGGCTGGTTCGGCTACCTCCCCACCTCACAGGCGTTCGCCGAAGGCGGGTACGAGCCTCAGACCTCTCCGTTCACCGCCCAGGCGGAGAACGATCTTACCCAAGGCGTGGTGGCATTCATTCAGGGGATGCACTAACGGCGGGCAGATGAGCGACGCGGCTGCCGGCCGCGGCGCGTGAACGGATCGAGATCCGGCGCCTCAAAATTCAGGCTCCGCGATCTATCTCGGGCGTCCTCCAAACTCTCAGACCATCGGCGCCGGCAGGCCGCGGTGCGCTGCACGCGGCGGAGCCCCGGACGGTCCGCTGAAGCATAGCCCCCACAGCGCACTTCATCCACCCCAACCGGCGCACGGTGCACGACCGCATCGCGGAGACTATCGTCGTTTACGACCGCCCGCGTCGACATCCATAGGTCCCGGGGACTCATCGGCACCCCGGTAGCAATCGAACTCCCGTAGCGCTGCCGCTCCGAGCCCGGCAAAGAGCAGCGTTTTCCATGTGTGCCCGGCCTTGCCAAGGCCCTATTCCGCTGGACCTCGGAATCAACTCCAGTGCAGGATTGCCCGCACTCGACCGGGCGCGGGGTACCATCCCGCCCACACTAGCGGATTATTTCCCCGCTTCCCGCACCAGCGCATCCATGAACTGCAGCGCCTCGTCGAACGACTTCACCAATATCCGCTCGTCCTTGCCGTGGGCGCGCTCGTCGTCTTCGTCTTCGAACATGCCGCTCACGCCATACGCCGGAATCCCGCCGGCAATCAGGAAAATGCTGTCGCTCGCGCCGGCGCTCATGCCGGGAATCACGGGCAGGCCGGGCCACATCTTCGCGGTCGCTTTGGTGATCGCATCCAGCACCCGCGGGTTCATGGGCTTGTAGGTGGCCGGCTTGGCCGGCGTCATCACCGATACTTTGATCTGCGCATCCGCCAGCACGCGGTTGAGCGTCGCTTCCACTTCCGCCGGGCTGTCCACCGGCAGCAGGCGGCAATTGACCACCGCGCTGGCCGTCTGCGGCAGCGCGTTTTCGGCGTGTCCGCCCGCCAGCATGGTTGCCACGCACGTGGTGCGGATCTGCGCATTCCACTGCGGCACCGCCGAAAGCCCGGCAATCGCTTCCGCATCGTTCGGATTCCGCGCGATGCGCCGCATGTCTTCCCCAAGCTTGCCCGGATAGAGCGGCGCCGCCCGCTCGAAGGTGGCCCGCGTCACGTCGAACACGCGCACCGGAAAATCGAATCTCTCCAGCCGCGAAAGCCCATCAGCCAGGTGGTAAATGGCATTGTCCCGGGTCGGCCGCGAGCTGTGCCCGCCGGGATTCGTCACCTGAAGCTTGAACGTCAGGAACACCTTTTCGGCCGCCTGCACCGACATATAGATGTAGCGCCCGTTCTTGATGTGTCCGCCGCCGCCGTCGGAATTGATACAGAATTCGGCGTCGATCAAATCCCGATGGTTCTTCACTAGCCAGTCGGCGCCGTTGGCCGGTCCGGTCTCCTCGTCCGAGGTCAGCGCCAGGATCAGGTCGCGCGCGGGCTGGAACCCCTCGCGCTTCAGCCGCATGAACGTGGCCACCAGCACCGCCGCATCGCCCTTCATGTCCGACGTGCCGCGGCCGTAGAAATACCCGTCCTTTTCAATCAGCTTGAACGGGTCGAACGACCAATCCTCCCGTCGCGCCTCCACCACGTCCAGGTGCCCGATGAACAGAACCGGCTTCCCCGTCCCCGTTCCCCGCAGCCGCACCACCACGTTTCCCTTGCGCGGCATGGGCGCCAGCACGTGAATGTCGCGGTCGGGAAAACCCGCCGCCCGGAATCGCGCCGCCATGGCTTCCGCCGCGCGCGTGTTATCGCCCGCCGAATCGGTGGTGTTGATCTCGATCAGCTCTTTGAAAATGTCGCGCGCCAGTTGCTGGTGCGGCGTCTGGGCACCGGCCGGCGCGAGCGTGATCGCGATCAGGCCCAAAATCTCGACGCAGAGGCGCAGAGACGCAGAGAAAACGCGGAGAAGACTCGAAATCCTAGCCTCTGCGTCTCTGCGCCTCTGCGTCAAAGAAAACTCCGTTCTCATTTAGTGCATCTTCCCCTGGAACGCGCCCGTGGTGGCGTCCACGTACACGGAAAAGCCGGAGGTGGCCGCCGATTCGCCCCAGATCGCCCGCCACACCGGGTCGGGATATTTCTCCACTTTCTCCAGTACGAACGAAATCGGTTTCCCCGGGTTCTTCTTGTCGTACTCCGCGCCGCCGTTGGCCAGCGCCGTTTTGTACGCGGCATCGGTGTCCGTCTTAACGGCCGCAATCAGGAACGGGGTGTTGAGGCCGTGCGGATTCCAGCTCTCCACCTGCCCCGGAAACACGCCTTCGTGCAGATTGCCTTGCGCTTCCACGATCGAATACGTATAGCTCCGCGCCTTGCTGCCGGCGGGGGAAACGAACACCGCCTGCCATGCCGCGGCGGTTCCCGGCGGACCCTTCGGCACTTCGCTCAGAATGATGCTGTTCACGTGCAGCACCTGGGCGTCCGGCGCCCATGACCGCGCTACGCGGTACATCCGGTCGAGCGCGGTTTCGCCCGTCACCGGCTCGGCCTCTTTCTTCTGCCCGGCGGTGGGAGCCGGTTCGGAACAACCCGCCAGCAACACCGCGCCGGCAAAAATCGGGATGAATAGGTTTCGCATGAGTGCTCTGCGCGCCATTGTAACAATCGGCGGGAGTTACTTTACAGTTTGCGGAGCTTCCCTGTGGCATAATGGGCCAGCAAGGAGGGCTCCATGTCCCCTTCGTTTCTTGTGACGGTTCTGGCGGCCGGCCTGCTTCTGCCACCCGCGTTCGGGCAGGTCAGGGGAGGCGGCACATCTCCCGGCGGCACGCAGGGCGGTTCCATCGGAAGTGCGAGTTCCAGCACCAACGGCACGCGCTCCACCAACCCCTCCCCCACCAACACCAACACGTCCACCACCATGCCCACCCCGATCTTCCTCAGCGGCCGCGTTCTGCTGGAAGACGGCACCGCGCCGCCGCAAGGCGTGGTCATCGAGCGCGTCTGCGACGGCCGCGCCCACGCCGAAGGCTACACCGACACGCAGGGCGATTTCTCCATCCAGTTGTTCCAGCCCAACAACGGCGTCATGCAGGATGCCGACGAGACCGGCGGTATGCGCGGCGCGGGCACTATGGGCGGTACGGTTGGAGCGTCGCCCGCGGGTTCGGCCACCAGCACCTACGCCCAGGACCGCGCGCTCATGGGGTGCGAACTGCGCGCCAAGCTCGGCGGCTATCGTTCCCAAACCGTCAGTCTCTCCGGCCATCGCCCCATGGACTCGCCCGACATCGGCACCATCCTGCTGCACCGCGCCGCGGCCACCGAAGAAGGCACCACCGTGAGCGCGGTTTCCCTCGCCGCCCCCAAGGACGCCCGCAAAGCTTTCGAAAAGGGTGAGGAAGCGCTCAAAAAGAGAAAGCCGGACGACGCGCGCAAGGATTTCGAAAAGGCCGTGGCCGTCTATCCGCACTACGCCGCCGCCTGGTGCGAGCTGGGCAAATTGCAAATGACCTCCGATGCCGAGGGCGCCCATAAATCCTTCCAGTCCGCCATCGATGCCGACCCCAAATTCGTCACCCCCTACGTCGAGCTCGCCATCCTGGAGGTGAAGGCCGAGAAGTGGCAGTCAGTGGTCGGATCTCACCCGCAAGGCAACCCAGCTGGACGCCTTTGATTTCCCGCAGGCTTTCTATTTCAACGCCGTCGCCAACTTCTACCTGAAAAACCTGGACGACGCCGAAAAGAGCGCCCGCGAAGCCGCCCGCCTGGATACCCGCCGCCAATACCCCGGCGACCTGCACCTGCTCGGCCTGATTCTGGCGCAGCGCCATGATTTCGCTGGCGCCGCCGAACAGTTGCGCAACTATCTGAAGATCGCCCCCGCCGCCGAGGACGCCGAATCCGCCCGCTCCCAGCTCGCCCAAATGGAACAGCTCGCCGCCCAGGCAAAGCAATAGGGATCGGGGATCGGGGCGCTGAGGCGCGCAGGCCGCGACACGGCTGCCGCGCGGTCCTCAAATCCCCGTCTCTCGCCCGAGGACCGCACAACGCCTCATCCGGCGAAGCCGCGCCCGGAACCTCTGCGCCCCCATCCCTAATCCCCGATCCCTAATCCCCGATTTCTAAAATTTCGCCGCCACTTCCCACTCCCTCCCGTGTTCATCAATTGACGTCGTACCGGGAGGGATTCCATGCATCCGCTGCTCCGCACGGTAGCCGCCGCACTCTGGCTGCTTCCCGCTTTTGCCCAATCCACCGCCTCTAGCGAGGAGGTGAACGAGCACGACACATCGGCCCAGCTGATGTCCGATCGCGCCGCCGCCCGTTTCCTCGATCAGGCCACCTGGGGTCCGACCGCGGCCTCCATCGCGGACCTCCAGCAGAGCGGAATCCGCCGCTGGCTCCGCTCGCAATTCCTGACCAATACTTCGGACCTTCCCGATCAGCCGCTGCTCAATTCGAGCGGCAATACCAATACCAACATGGCGCCCGTCCAGGCCGCCTTCTTCGCCAACGCCGTCAACGGCCGGGACCAGCTTCGCCAGCGCGTCGCCTTCGCGCTCTCGCAGATCTGGGTGGTTTCCGAAGTCACCACCAGGCCCGCCTACGCCTTTCCGCCCTACTGGCGCTTGTTCCGCGACAACGCCTTCGGCAATTACCGCGACATCATGAGGGCCGTCAGCCTGAGTCCCGCCATGGGCAACTACCTCAACATGGCCAACAACAACAAGGGCAATGCCACCACCGGGACCGCCGCCAACGAGAATTACGCCCGCGAAATGATGCAGCTCTTCACGCTTGGCCTGAACCAGCTCAATATGGATGGCAGCGCGGTGGTGGATACGAGCGGCAACCCCGTTCCCACTTTCAATCAGGCCGTGGTCACCGCCACCGCCCGCGCGCTCACCGGTTGGACATATCCCACCGCCCCCGGCGCCGCCGCCAAAAACAACAATCCCGCCTACTATTTCGGCCCGATGATTGCCGTCGCGGCCGAACACGACACCACCTCCAAGACCGTCATCGGCGGTCTCACCCTGCCCGCCGGCCAGACCGCCGAACAGGACCTGGATGCCGTGCTCAACGCGCTTGATGGCGCAGCCCACCATGGCGCCGTTCGTCAGCCGGCAATTGATCCAGCACCTGGTCACCAGCAATCCCAGCGCGGCCTACGTCAAGCGCGTGGCCGAAGTGTTCGCCAACAACGGCCTCGGCGTGGCGCGGCGATATGAAGGCCGTCCTCATCGCCATCCTCACCGATCCGGAAGCCCGTGCCGGCGACGATCCCAGCGCCGCGCCCAATCCCGGCTTCGGCCATCTGCGCGAGCCCGTACTGTTCCTGGCCAACCTTCTGCGCGGCCTCAACGCCACCGTCACCGCCTCCAACACCATCGATAACCAGGCCAATCTGCTCGGCCAGAACCTGTTTGAGCCGGCGTCGGTCTTCAGTTATTTCTCGCCGCTCTACCGCCTGGAGAGCGGGCTGCCCGCTCCCGAATTCCAGATCTACTCCACGCAAACCGCCGCCAGCCGCGGCAACACCGTCAACACCGCCCTCTACGGCAAGCTCGACACCACCACCACGCTCAACCTCGCGCCCTTCCTGCCAGTACGGCAGCAACGTCAGCGGCTTGCTCGATTACATCAGCTACGTGTTTCTGCACCATTCCATGTCGTCCACGCTCGAACAGGCCGCGGCAGCCGCCGCCAACGCGCAGACCACCGCCGCAGGCGCGCGTGCAGGCGGCGCTCTACGTGGTGCTGACTTCGAGCGAATACCAGGTGATCCAGTAATGTGGAAAGAGCTTTGTTCCGAAAAATCACGCGAGTGCTTTCGCCCTGATACAACCACGTGCCCGGCTCGACAGGGCTTTTTTCGATTGCCGGATTAGGAGAAGCAATCATGTTTTCGCGACGAGATCTCATTCGTGCCGGCGCGGCTTCGGTCGCCACCATGGCGCTCCGTCCCTTCGGCCTGCTGCCCGCCCTGGCCCAGACCGGCCCCGAATACCGGGCCCTGGTCTGCGTCTTTCTGTTCGGCGGCAACGATTCCAACAACACCATCGTTCCCATGGACGACACCAGCTTCAAGGCCTATTCTTCCATTCGCGGCACGCTGGGCCTGCCCACCGCCAACCTCACCCAGGTCTCGAGCGTCTCCGGCGCGCCCTATGGATTCCACACCTCGCTGGCCGAAGTGGCCAGCCTGTTCACCAGCAAGGAACTGGCGGTGGTGGCCAACGTCGGCTCGCTGGTGCAGCCGCTGACGCGCGCGCAGTACCAGGCGGCGCAGCTTCCCATTCCTTCCAACCTCTTCTCCCACGCCGACCAGCAGCAGCAGTGGCAGACGTCCATGGCGCAGGGCCACAGCGCCACCGGATGGGCCGGCCGCGCCGCCGATTACGTGGCCGCGCAGAACTTGAACACCTCCTCGTTTCCCACGTTCATGTCCGTGGCCGGCAACTCGCTCGAAGGCGCCGGCGTCCAGACTTCGCCCATCGCTCTCAACCCCGGCCAGTCCCTGCAGCTTGCCGGCTTCAGCTCCTCCGCCGCTTCGCAGGCCCGCTGGAACGCGCTCAACAGCCTGCTGACATGCAACTGCGGCGTCAGCCTGGCCCAGGCCGCCAACAATATTCTGTCCATGAGCATCGCCGACGCCCAGGCGCTCACCACGGCTCTGGCCTCGGCGCCGGCCTTGAAAACCGTGTTCCCCAAGACCAGCCTCGGCGAGCAGTTGCAGCAGGTGGCGCAAATCATTCAGGTGCGGACGGCGCTGGGCATGAACCGGCAGATTTTCTTCTGCTCCATCGGCAGCTTCGATACGCACGCCGGCGAAACCGGCACGCTCAGCACGCTCTATCCCCAGTTGAGCCAGGCGCTGGCGGCATTCTACGATGCCACCCAGGAGCTGAGCGTGGCCGAGAACGTCACCACCTTCACCGAATCCGATTTCAACCGCACCTTCCAGCCGACCTCGAGCGATGGCAGCGACCACGCCTGGGGCGGCCATCACCTGGTGCTGGGCGGCGCCGTCGGCGGCGGCCAGATTTACGGCGCATTTCCGACCTTCCAGCTTGCCGGCCCGGACGATACCGACACTCGCGGCCGCTGGATTCCCAGCACGTCCATCGATCAATACGGCGCCACCCTCTGTTCCTGGTTCGGCATCCCCGATTCCGCGCTGCCCTCGGTCTTCCCGAACCTCCCCAACTTCGCCGCCGGCAAGTTGACCTTTTTGGGATAGGTAAGGCAGGCCCGGACGCCTGCCCCACCTGCTTGCCATCAACGCATTTTCGAATTTTTATTTGCATTGCCTTCAAGCATTTGCAGCCTCTCGTCCGCCGCATCCGCGGTTTCTCATGCTAGCGTTTGAATCGAAAAGGCGGCTCGCCAGGCGGAGCAGCCAACCGGAACGACGTCCGATGCCGTCCGCGGCGGCAACCTAAGTTCGGACTCCACGTCGTGCAACGTTCAGGAGCCTGCCGACTGATCTTCCCTTGGGTCGGGGAAGAGAGGGAGCTCCCATCGCAGTCCGGCCCGCCAGCGGGCCGAAAACGAGAATAGCCCAAAAGAGCAGAAGGATATCGAAGAAATCGCCGAAAACCGACGCCCCACTCCCTAATCCCTAACACCCAATCCCCCTCCCCCTGTTATAATTCCCCACAGGGAGAAATCTGGGATGCTGAACGTTCTGCGCACTGCCGCACTCGTGTCCGCGGCCGCGTCCATTTCTTTCGCTGCGTCACTTCCTTCGCGCGGCGTAACCGGCAACTATATTGAAGCCCGCACTGCCGACGTCTACACCGGCCCCTGCTTCGCCAACGGCGAAATCGAAATGGCCGGCAAGGAAGCGGTGCTCGGCTGGAAGATCAACCGGGGCTCCTGGCAGGGCGTCGATATCGCCGGCCTGGGCGTGGTGGCCGTGGTCCGCTCCGAGCACACGCTCGGCAACGCCTACGAAGAATCCAATCCCGCCAAATCCGTTCTCATCATTGACGAGCGCGCCGATGCCGCCCAGCGGCAGGCGCTGGCCGATTTCGCCAAACACCAGGCCGCCGGCCTGCTCGACGATGTCGTCAAAGTGCACTACGCCCCCATCGACCTCACCATTGAGAACGGCAATATCCACGGCGGCGCCGCCCACCTCACCGCCGGCTCGCTGGCCGCCATCCACACCCGCGCCATGGCGAGCACCGATCACATCTGCGGCAACGAAGAGGTCTGGTATCCGCCGCTGACGGCCCTCACCCACGCCATGCCCGCTTACGCCCTGGAAAATTCCTACTCCGGCGACGGCCTCGGCGAAACCTGGAACAACCGCCTCAAGCGCAGCGGCTTCCTCGGCACCTTCCAGGTGACCGAGTAAGAGATTCAGCCGCCGATAAACGCGGATCAACGCCGATAGCGCAAAACCCTGTGGGGTTTTCATCGGCGTGAATCGGCGTTCATCGGCGGCTGGCTGTTTTCTGCACTCCCCTGCTTCTGCACTCTTCCGCGCGACCTTGTACCATATTGTGGTGCGATTCTTTTCCTTCCTCGCGATCCTTACCGCCGCCGCCATTGGCGCCCAGGCCGCCGATTACCTGGTCTACGCTGGCACCTACTCCAGGGGCCAAAGCCGCGGCATCTACGCTTTTCGCTTCGACACATCGAAAGGCAAACTGACGTCTCTCGGTCTGGCGGCGGAAACCCTCAATCCGTCTTTCCTCGCCGAGCACCCCAACCACCGCTTCCTCTACGCGGTGAATGAAGGCGGCAAGGGCGGCAACACCGTCAGCGCTTTCGCAATCGATGCCAAAACCGGCAAGCTCACCCCGCTCAATGCCGTCTCTTCCCAGGGCTCCGGCCCGTGCCACCTGGCCGTCGATGCCACCGGACACTGGCTGGCCGCCGCCAACTACAACAACGGCACCATGGCCCTCATCCCGGTGCATAGCGACGGCACCCTGGGCGAAGCCACCCAGGTCGAACGCCACCAGGGCACCGGCCCCACTCCCCGCCAGCGCGGCCCCCACGCCCACTGCGTCCTCTTCTCCCCGGACAACCATTTCCTGCTGCTGGCCGACCTCGGCCTGGACAAAATCTTCGTCTACAAGTTCGATGCCGCCGCCGGAACCCTCACTCCCAACCAGCCCGATTCCGCTTCGGTCCCGCCCGGCGCCGGCGTGCGCCACCTGGCCTTCCACCCCAACGGCCGCGTACTGTATTCGATCAATGAACTGGGCAGCACCATCAGCGCCTTCCACTACTTTCCGCCCACCGGCACGCTCGAAAAATTCCAGGACATCAGCAGCCTGCCCGAAGGCTTCCAGGGCCAGAACGGTCCGGCCGAGGTAGTCGTCAATTCCACCGGCACCCGCCTCTACGGATCCAATCGCGGCGCCGACAGCATCGCGGTATTCACCATCGACGCCACCAGCCAGAGCCTGAAGTATTTGGACAACACCCCCACACTGGGCAAGGCTCCGCGCCACTTCGCGCTCGACCCCACCGGCAAATTCCTGCTTGCGGCCAACCAGGATGCCGGCGGCATCTCGGTCTTCCGCGTCGCGGCCAGCGGCCAACTCACCCCGGTCGGCAGCCCTGTCAAGGACGCCGATTTCCCCGTCTGCATTCTCTTCTACACGGCGAAATAGCGGCCTGCGCTACAAGGGCAACGGAACGGTAGCGACCGTGAGAGCTCTTACCGAATGCCCACGAAGTTACGCGATATCATTCGGGTGCTGGAAGCGGACGATGGCAGCACATCGACACCAAGGGCAGCCACCGCCATTTCAAGCACCCGGCCAAGCCCGGAAAGATCACCGTCGCAGGAGCGCCAGGCGTCGAACTCCCCGAGAAGACGTTGGGTAGTATCCTGAAGGTGGCTGGACTCACGAGGGAGGATCTGCAGTGAGACGATATACCGTCATCATCGAGCGGGGCCCGGCGGGCTATGGCGCTTACGTTCCCGACCTGCCCGGCTGCATCGCCGCCGCGGAAACCCGCGAGCAAGTCGAACAGCTCATCCGGGAGGCCATCGAAGAACACCTGGAGTTTTTGCGCGCGAGTGGTGAACCGATTCCGGAGCCCACCAGCGCCGCCATTCAGATTGACGCCGCCGCATAGCGGCCACCTTCGCGTGATCGTCGCCACCTGGAATATCAACTCGATTCGCCGCCGCCTCGACCTGGTGCTCGACTGGCTGGCGCGCCGCCGGCCCGACGTCCTCTGCCTCCAGGAAACCAAGGTGCAGGACGCCGATTTCCCCGCCGAAGCCTTCCGGCAAGCCGGTTATCACGCCACCTTCCGCGGCATGAAAGGCTACAACGGCGTGGCCACGCTCAGCCGCCGCGCGCCCTCCTACGTGCTCCACGGCCTGCATGAAGGCCCCGACAACGAGGACTGCCGCATCCTGCAAACCGTGGTGGACGGCATCCCCATCATCAACAGCTACGTGCCGCAGGGCCAGCGCGTCCCCTCCGACAAGTACGCCTTCAAGCTGGAATGGTTCCTGCGCATCCGCCGCTACTTCAGCGAGCGCCTCGATCCCGCCAGGCCCGCCATCTGGACGGGAGACCTCAATGTCGCGCCCGCGCCCATCGACGTCTACCACCCCGACCGCCGCCTCAACGACCCCGATTTCCACATCGACGCCCGCAATGCGTACCAGAACGCGGCTGCCTGGGGCTTCACCGACGTCTTCCGCCGCCTCCATCCCGACGTTGTCCAGTACACCTACTGGGATTACTTCCGCAACGCCTTCGAGCACAACTGGGGCTGGCGCATCGATCACATCCTCGCCACCGCCCCGCTGGCCGCCGCCTGCCACGCGGCCGAGGTCGATCTCGACCCGCGCCGCGCCCCCGGCTCGAGCGACCACACCGTCCTCTGGGCCGAATTCGCCTGGCCCGATTCGGAGCCGCGAGCGTAAGAGCGCCGGCTCGGCTCTCAACGCGGAGACGCGGAGGACGCGGAGGCGGCGCTGAGAATCTTCACAGGGCATAGCTCCGCGTTTGCTTCGCGTTCTCCGCGTCTCCGCGTTGAAAACCAAGCCCTCTTGCCTCCCGCTCGGCGCTATCCTGGGGCTGATGAGCAATCCTCTCTCCTACCTTCACGATCAGCTCGAACAGTGGCGCGCCGAGGGCACTTACCAGCGCCTGCGCATCCTCGAATCGGAGAGCGCCGCCGAATCCCGCTTCGACGGCAAAGAGGTCATCAACCTCGCCTCCAACAACTATCTCGGCCTCACCACCCATCCCAAGCTGCGCGAAGCCGCCCTGCGCGCCGTGGAACGCTTCGGCGTCGGCTCCGGCGCCGTCCGCACCATCTCCGGCACCATGAGCCTGCACATGGAGCTCGAAGAGCGCATCGCCGCCTTCAAGAACGTCGAGGCCTGCGTGGTCTTCCAATCCGGCTTCGCCGCCAACGCCGGCACCGTCTCCGCCATCCTCACTCCCGAAGATCACATCATCTCCGACGAGCTCAACCACGCCAGCATCATCGACGGCTGCCGCCTCTCCAAGGCCAAAATCCACGTCTTCCCGCACAAGGACGTGGCCGCGGCGGAGAAAATTCTGGCCGAACTCGACGCCGCGCCCGGCCGCAAGCTGCTGATCTCCGACGGCGTCTTTTCCATGGACGGCGATATCGGCCCGCTCCCCGGCCTGGTGGAAGCCGCCGAGCGCCACGGCGCCATCATGATGGTGGACGACGCCCACTCCTCCGGCGTGCTCGGCCGCAACGGCCGCGGCACCATCGATCATTTCGGCCTCCACGGCCGCGTCCACGTGCAGGTGGGCACGCTTTCGAAAGCCATCGGCGTGCTCGGCGGCTACGTCTGCGGCAGCCGGGATCTGATCGAATTTCTGTACCACCGCGCGCGCCCGTTTCTGTTTTCCACGTCGCACCCGCCCGCCGTCGCCGCCGCCTGCCTGGCCGCTTTCGACGTGCTCGAAGCAGGAGCCGGAGCGCATCGAGCGCCTGTGGGAGAACACGCGCTACTTCAAGCAGGGCCTCACGGCGGCCGGTTTCAACACCGGCATCAGCGAGACGCCGATCACACCCGTGATCGTCGGCGAAGCCGCGCTGGCCCACCAGCTTTCGCGCGAGCTGTTCGACCGACGGCGTGCTCGCCACCGGCATCGGCTTCCCCACCGTCGCGCGCGGCAAAGCCCGCGTCCGCACCATCGTCACCTCTGAGCACACGCGCGCCGAACTTGACCGTGCACTCGAAGCCTTCCGCGCCGCCGGAAAAAAGCTGGGATTGGTGTAGCCCGGTGGGGCAGACCATCGCCTTCCGTGGTCTGCCAACCCCGCGCCCCCTTGGCAGACGACAAAAAACGATCGTCTGGCCTACCTGATTTACGCCTGCCCCGCTTCGCCCGCCTCGATCACCATGGCGTAGAGGTCCCGCAGCTTGAGCGTGTAATTGATCGAAGCCAACTCAATCGACTCGTCGAGCCCCTTCACCTGCATCAGCGACCAGGTCCCGTCGGCTTGCCGGCGCGACAACTCCACCTCGTATTCGTCCTGCGCGATCAGCAGCAATTCCCGGAGCGACGGAATTTCCCGGTACATCTTGGCTTTCCTGCCACGGTCATAATTTTCCGTGCTGGGAGACAGGATTTCGATCAGCAGAGTGGGATTGGTGAGCATGTCCACGTGCTCATCCGCGAACCGCGGCGGACCGCACACCACCGAAAGATCGGGGTATGTGTACAACCCGCTGGGTTCGACGAGCACCCGCATCTCGGCTGTAAATGGCCGGCACTTTTTGCCCCGAAGGTGTTGCACGGCCAAAAAAATGAGCTGCACGGCGATGCCGTCGTGCTTCCGGCTCACCCACGACATGGCGAACACTTCGCCTTGATAGTATTCGCTCTTGTATTCGGCTTTCCGCTCCCGCTCCAGGTATTCCTCGGGAGTGACGAACGTTTTCGGCGGTGTGGACATCGGCGCTTCTCAATCTCGCTATACAGCCGCTGCGTCCCGCGCACAGTAATCGAACAGCAGCTGCCATTCGGCGCGCTGCAGTTCCATCGCCCGCCGCTCTAGCGCCGAGCCGGGGTCGCGCCGCGCGCGGTCGCACATTTCCATAAAGGCGCGCGGATTCCACGGCGCCGGCGCGGCATCGCCCGCAATCTCCTCCAGCTTCGTGAAAATCGGATGCCGCCCCACCTGTCCGAACCAGTACGCCGCGTTCCCCGCGTCCGGCTCCTGGCGGTGCGCGATGGCATGCCAGTAGCTGCCCTCCCGCGTGTTCACCGCCTGCGCCGCTTCGTGCGCGTCCGTCCAGCAGCCGAAATACAGGTACAGGCCGGCGCGCAGCGTTCCGGAAAGTTTGGCCAGCGCGATTCGGGCGCGCGCGTCGTCGGAAACGCAGCGCGGCTCCGCCAACGCCATCAGGCGCTCGCCATTTCCCTCGATGGCCAGAATGGCGGCAATCTCCGGGCCGTAGGCTTGGGGATCGAAGCGCATGACCATTGTTTACCACGAAAGTGTTTACCATGAAAGCGTGGCCACCGCGTTGGTGTTATCGGCCGGCGGGCTGTTCGGCGCCTGGGAGGCGGGCGTGTGGAAGGCGCTCGAGCCGCGCTTCCAGCCGGATATCCTGGTGGGCGCGTCGGCGGGGGCGTGGAACGCATGGGCCATCGCCGGGGGCGCCGGCGGCGAAGATCTCTGCCGGATCTGGCGCGATCCGAAGATCGGAAAAATCATGCAATTCGGACCGCATCGCGCCGGCCTCCTGCGCTCCGAACCGCTGCTGGCCGCGGCCCGTGAAATGTTCGAGAATTTCCAGCCGCGCCTGCCCTTCGCCTGCACGCTGGTCGAGCGTCCCAGCCTGCGCCTGCGCCTGTTCCGCGGCCCCGAAATCACCTGGCGCCACCTGGCCGCCGCCGCCGCCATCCCCTTCGGATTTCCGCCGGTCGAAATCGAGGGCCGCCGCTACGTGGATGGCGGCCTGCGCGGCGCGCTGCCCCTGTGGGCGGCGGAAGCCATGGGCGCCGCGCGCGCCATCGCCGTCAACTGCCTGACCTCGCGCGCGCTCTACCTGCTCCGCGCGCTGTTGTGGCAGCGCCGGCCCAGCCCCAATCTGCAAGTCGTGCGCCTGGAGCCCTCGGCGAATCTGGGGCCGCTGCGCGACGCCGTGGTGTGGTCCGCCGGCAACATCGAGCGCTGGATCGCACAGGGCGAGCGCGATGGCTGCGCCCTTCTGGAAAGCGGCTTGTGGGCGGCCGGCCCGCACGCCTGACCTGGTTTTGAGATCGGTTAGAATGGAGTCACCTATGCCGCTCTTTCGGATCTACCGAATGAAGGATTCACCTCGGCAGCAGTTCAAGTGGGCCCCGCACGTTTCCGGTTGCGCCTCGCTGAAGCCGAAGGATTACGAGCTCCGCGGAGAGGTGGAAGCGCAGCACGAGTACGACGCGTGGCACAAGCTGCGCGAATCCGGCGATCCGCTGGGCGTGGGAGATCTGCTCGAGGCCGAGCCCGGCCAATTGCGCATCTGTAAGTACGTCGGCTTTGAGCCGGCGCAGTGGATCCTGCCGGAGCCGGCCGTCAGAGTTCCGCATGCCGATTCCGAAGCGGCCGCCCATGCCGCCAGCCCGGCGGCCAGTTAGGAGATCCTTTTTATGCGTGACGTGCGATTGGGCGACGACATCGACGATTTTTGCGTCCGTTGCAAGCGAATCATGAACCATGCGGTGGTCTCGGTGTTGAATGCCGAGCCGGCTAAAGTCCGCTGCCGCACCTGCCACAGCGACCACGACTACCGCCACCAGCTGGCCCCGCCGCCCAAAATCGACCCGCGCAAGGCCGCCCTGTTCCAGGAAGTTCTGAAGACGGTGGATCCGGGGGGAGCCGCCGCCGTGGCTGATCCCACTGCCGCCGAGGTCCCCGGCGGCGAAGTGCCCGGCGCCGAAGTCCCCGGTACCGAGCCGGTCGGCGACGGCGCCCAAGCCACCCCTCCGCCCAAAGCCAAAGCCAAGTCCCGCGGCAAGAAGTAGCCGCCGCGCTGAAGTTTCGCTCCTTCCAGCCGAAATGTTGTAAAGGCGGTGACGCCGCCGTATCGGCGGTCGCGGCAGCGCTTCGGAGGGCTGCTGCCGCCCACCGCCGCCAACTCGCGCTATTCTTGGTTTTCTATGGACCTCCAACTCGTCCCGCTGGAACTCCCTGAGAACGGCAACCTGATCCTCGGCCAAACGCACTTCATCAAGTCCGTGGAAGACCTGTACGAGGCCCTGGTGAACACGGTCCCGCAGATCAAGTTCGGCGTCGCGTTCAACGAAGCCTCCGGCCCCTGCCTCACGCGCGCCGACGGCAACGACGATGGGCTGAAGGCCCTCGCCATCCGCAACGCTTCCGCGCTCGCCGCCGGCCACATCTTCGTGATCGTAATGCGCGACGCCTATCCCATCAACGTGCTCGGCCGCATCAAAGACGTCCCCGAAGTCTGCTCCATCTTCTGCGCCACCGCCAACCCGGTGCAGGCGGTGGTGGTCGAATCCGAGCAGGGCCGCGGCGTGCTGGGCGTGATCGACGGCGTCCCGCCCAAAGGCGTCGAAACGGCGGAGGACGCGGAGAAGCGGCGCGGATTCCTGCGGATGATCGGGTATAAACGGTAAGCGAAAATCCCGGTGGGGCAGCCATCGTTTTCTTGTGGTCTGCCAACACAGAGCCCGGGGTTGGCAGACGACAAAATGCGATCGTCCGCCCCACTCAGGTCCGGCGCGCGCCGGTTAACCCCCGACGGTAACGGCATTCTCCCCGGCCTGCAACTCCCGCCGCGTGCCGCGCCATGAGAATTCACCGGTAACTCGCGGCGGCAGATTCACGCGGACCGCATAGCCTGAGCCCTGCGGCTCGATGTTCACTTCCACGCTGCCCTTCGGGTGCGGCACCGTGCCGCGCACGCGCCGTAGCTTGCCCAGGTGCGGGCGAATGCTCACGCGGCGGAAACCCGGCGCGGCCGAATCCACTCCCAGCACCGTGCGGAAAATTTCGATATTGGGGCTGGCGCTCCAGGCGTGGCAATCGGAGCGCGAGGCCTGCCCGGGCCGGTCCACCACTTCCGCAAACGTGGTCAGGCCGCGCGCCAGCATGTCGCGCCAGTCGCCGAGCCGGTCGAGATACGCATCGCCCTCGCCGACCTTGGCCAGCGCCGAGTGCACGTAAAATTTGAAAAACAAGCCCGGCGCCGAAAGCCCCGGCGCCTCGAGCGAGCGCAGCATCAGCGCGCGCGCCGGCTCGCCCGCGATCACGTCCGCCAGCACCGCCATGGTTTGCGCATGCTGGGAAAAACTCTTCTTCGATTCGCGTGTCGGCGTACAATTCGCGGCCCGCATCCCAGTAGAGCTGCTGCACGGTCTGCTGCAACTGCTTCCGCCGGCCCGTGTACCACTCCGCCAGCGCCGGCCGGCCCAGCGCGGCTTCCAGGTCCGCGGCCCAGCCGTACGCCATGGCCAGCTGCATATCGAACAGCGCCGCGCCGCCATCGGCATCCTGCGGCGCGTTGCCGCTCGGCCATTCCGGCACCCAGTCGAAATAGCGCCACCACGGCAGCGTCTTGAGCGACCCGTTCTCCTTCTGGTAGCCCTCGAAAAAGCTCAGCACCGCGCGCACGCCGGGCAGCATGGGGCGCACGAACTCCGGCTCGTCCACGTACCACCAGTAATCGCGCACCATCCCGATCCACCACAGCGAGAAGCCGGGGATGAACTGCTCCAGGCGCGTGGGATAGCGGCTCATGGTGGCGCCTTCGCTCACCCGCGAATCGCCGATCAGCTCGATGGCGTTGCGCATCAGCCGCGCGTCGCCGCTGTTGAACAGCGAAATCAGGCACTGCACGCGCGTATCGCCCACATATTGGAGCTGCTCGTAATACGGGCAGTCCATGTAGGTTTCGTGCGCGCACAGCCGCGCCGTGCGCCAGCCCACGTCCAGCATGCGGCCGATCTCGGGCGAATCCGATTCGAAGCGCGCGCGGCGGTCGAACGGATAGCCCACGTAGGTGGCGCGCAGATCGTCGATGAGTCAGCGCCTCGCCGCGCGTCTCGATTTCGAGCTGCATATAGCGATAGGTCCGCCACCACAGCGGCCGGAACGCGCGCCCGGCGCCGCCATCCGGCAGGAATTCGTCGCTGTAGCCGATGAAGCGCTTGCCCTCAACTTCGTTGCGGTTGCCCTTCTCCAGCCCGCGCGTGCCGGGGCGCTGCGGCTCGAACATGGATTCGGCGTAGCCGATGCGGACGGTGGCGCCGCGCCCGCCGCTCACCACCAGCTCGGGATAGGCTGTGGTCAGATAGCCCTGGTCCAGCAGCAGCGTGGCTTTGGTCCCGGCCGGAATCGACACCGCTTCCCGCGCCGCGGGAAACCGCGCCGGCCGCGCCACTCCGCTCACCAGCCGCAGCGTTTGCAGCCGCTCCGGCCGCTCCTCTTCCAGGGGGATATTCCGCGGCACCAGCATCCAGCGGGAATGCACGTCCTGCGCCTCGCGTCCCGCCGCCGGGCCGATCACCTCCGCCTGCTTCCACGCGGCATCGTCGAAGCCGGGAGTCTCCCAGCCCCATGGATAGGCCGCTGCCTCCACCCGCTCCGCCGGCCCCACCACGAAATACCCGCGCACCGAGCCATACGAAACCTCCGACGGCGCATACGCCGCATTGCGCGCGCACTTCCACTCGGGCCCGCTGTCGGCCACGCGCTCGGCCGCGCCATCGCCATCCAGCAGGAAGCCGGTTTCGAAGGTGACCTGCGCTTCCGGCGCCATCTCGCCGAAATTCCACACCACCGCCGCCAGCACGTTGCGCCCGGCCTCCAGATAAGGAGCGAGGTCCACCGTCTCATAGCGCCAGTGGAACAGGTCGCCGCGCGCCGGTCCCGAGGCCACGCGCCGGCCGTTGGCAAAAAGCTGGTAGCGATTGTCGGCGCTGGCATGCACCACGAAGCGTTCGGGCCTGGTCGCCAGGTCGAAGGCGCGGCGGAAATGGTAGATGCCGAATTCCGTCGCCGACGTGCCGGGCACGCGAATCCAGTGCGCGCTCCACACGCGCCGCAGCCAGTCATTGTCCTGCGCCAGCGCCGCCACGATCGGCGCCGCGCCCATGCCGGCCAGAAACGTGCGCCGGGAAGGAAGAAATTCGCCCATGGGGAAACGGTAGCAGATGGCGGGGCGGGAAGTCCTGCGGGCTACGAAGCCAAAAGAGGCGCAGCCTCGCTCGGACTGACGGTGCGCACCGGAGCAGCATGAAAGCCGCCTGGATCGCGGGTGATAATGAGATCGCAGCCGGCGGCTTGCGCGGCAGCGGCTGTGACCGAATCCTCGAAATCGGGTCCCCGCGATTCGAGCGCATTTTTGATTACTGCCTGGCCAACCGCCGCCACGCCGAAAACGCTCAGCAGGTCGGCAATCCTGCGCCGGGCTTTGGCGGCGCCCTCGGCCTTGGAGTATAGGTAGTAGATGGTCGTGACAGCATGGGCCGCCAACAACCCTTCGGCACCGCCGGTCTCGACCGCGGCCCATACCGCCAGGCTGCCGGCAACGTGAGGCTTCCGGTCCAGCAGAACGTCAAGCACCACGTTGATATCGAACAGCGCCCGTATCATCGGTATTTCGCGCTCAGGTAGTTGCGGTAATCTTCGATATCGCCCTTCTTCAAGCTGCCGCGCATCCGGCGAAGCACGGGTGGCAGATCCCCGGGCTCGGCAGGCACAGTCACAGATGCCAGGTAGGTCTCCACGATGTGGGAGACCGAGGTTCCCCGCCGCTTGGCGTACCGCTTCGCGCGGGAAACCACCGCTGGATCGATGCTAAGCGTGAGCTTCGACATTCCATACGTATTATAGCGCTGGAGCGATACGTACATGGTGGGACGCCTGCATCGGGCCGGACTCATTGCACCCACGCCATCCCGTCCGGCCCGGCGCCGGTTTTCAGGCGGTCGATCAGCTCCAGGGTTTTCAGGTCGATCACGGCCACGTTGTCGTCGCCGGTCACGGCCACGTAGGCGCGGGAACTGTCGGGCGTAATCAGAATGCCGGCCACCTCGCGTCCCAGTTGCATCCGCTTCAACTCCCGGCGCGTGTCCCGCTCCAGCACCAGCAACTCGCCGGCATCCAGGTCGGAGATCAGCACCAGCCTGCCGTCGGGCGAAAATTTCAGGCGGTTGGAGCGGCGGGTCTGCACGCGAAACGTGTGCAACAGGCTGCGCGTAGCCACGTCCACCACCGAAACCGTGCCGTCCCGCGAATTGGCCGACCAGATCTGGCGGCCGTCCGGCGAAAGGTCGAAACCCTCCGGCCCCTTGCCCACCTGGACCGCCGTCTGCTTCCAGTTGCCAAGCCCGGCCCGCTCGATGATGGAGATGCTGTCGGAAGCGATGTTGGATGTGAACAGCTTGCTCTCGTCCGGGAGCGCGATGACCATGTGCGTCTGCCCCTGGCCGGTGCCGATGATCCTGTCCACGCGGTTGGTCACGGGGTCGTAGCGGCCGATGGCCTGGTTGCTCTCGGCCGTGAACCAGCACTTCCCGTCCACCACCCACAAGCCGTGCGGCCGGCCGAGCGGCGTCAAATCCACGCGGTGAATCTCGCGGCGCGCGGCCAGGTCGATCACCGAAATCGTCTTGCCCGGCGCCGCGCCACCGCCGTAATTGGATACGAACGCCAGCCTGCCGTCCGCCGAAACGGCCACTTCGTGCGGCTGATCGCCCGTGCGCACCGTGGCCAGCACCTTCTTCGCGGCCGGATCGACGATCGCCAAGCTGCCCTCCTTGTTCAGCACCAGCAGGGTTTGCGCCGGCGCCGGCCCGGCCAGTACCAGGGACAACAGCCCGCAGACCACAAAAAGCCAGGATCGGCGCCACAGACAGGCAGCTCTCATGGATGTAATGTTATCGTGAACCGTGTGGCGGGAGAAAACGGAATTGTAACAGCGCCGGGCCGGGTGAACCTCATCGGCGAGCATATCGACTATCACGGGCTGCCCGTGCTGCCGATGGCTCTCGAGCGGCGCGTACGCGTGGCCTTCCGGCCGCGCGCGGACCGCTGCATCTCCGCCACCTCGGCCGGATACGGCGCGCGCTCGTTCGAATGGACGGCGGACCTGGCGCCGGTGGCGGCCGGCGATTGGGAAAACTATTTGCGCGCGGCCGCGCGCGTGGCGCGCCCGTTCCTCCGCGACCCCGTCGGCATCGATGCCGAAATCACCTCCGACCTTCCCGCCGCGGCCGGCCTCTCGTCTTCCTCCGCCCTGCTGGTGGCGTTCACCTTGGGGTTGCTGCGCGCCAACGGTTACAATCCAGTGTTCGAGGAGCTGATGGAAGTTCTGCCGGATGGCGAGCAGTTCGTGGGCACGCGCGGCGGCGGCATGGACCACGCGGCGGTGCTCGGGTCGCTCACGGGCTGCGCGTCCCTCATCTGCTTCCAGCCGGTTTCGCTGCGTCCCATTCCGGTGCCGCCGGACTGGGCGTTTCTGATTGCCGATAGCGGCGTGCGCGCGGAAAAATCGGGCGCGGCGCGGCAGGGGTATAACAGCCGCCGTGTGGCGGGGAACGCGGCGCTGGAGCGCCTCGGCCTGAAATCCTACCGCGATGCCGACGTCCACGACGCCGCCCGGCTCACCGACGCCGCAGAGCGCGGCGCGTTTCTGCACGTCACCACGGAACGCGACCGGGTGTCCGCCGCCGCGGAGGCGCTGGGCGCCGCCGACCTGCCGCGTTTCGGCCGGCTGCTGGTGGAATCGCACGCCAGCATGCGCGACTGGCTGCAGATCAGCTGCCCGGAGCTGGACCGGCTGGTGGACCGCGCGCTCGCATTGGGCGCGGCGGGCGCCCGCCTCACCGGCGCGGGTTTCGGCGGCTGCGCCGTCATCGCCTGCACGCGCGACCAGGCTGCGGCCCTGGCCGAAGCGCTGCCCGCTATGCCCGCCGAACCCGGGCCCGGCGCGCTGGCCGCCGCGAATGCCGGCACGGCCGCCCGCGACGGCGGATGCAAGGATCTCTGATTCATGCATTCTTACGCCTTAAACTGAAGAGAGTGATACTTTATGCCTGCCCCCATTCCCGGTGAAGGCGGCACAGCCGCCGCTGACCACTCCAAGAAGGGCTACAGCCGCTTCCTCATGCTCGTCGCCGGACTCGGCGGCCTGCTCTACGGGGTGGATGTAGGCATCATTGGCGGCGCTCTGCCGTATTTGGAAGCTACTTCCGGACTGACTGTCGGAGAGCTTTCCATCATTGTGGCCGCGGTGCTGCTCGGGAGCGTGATTTCCACTATGTTTGCCGGGCTGCTGGCGGACTGGCTGGGGCGCAAACCGCTGATGATTCTCAGCGGCGCCGCCTTTGTGCTGAGTATCCCGATGATCGCCCTCTCGCACGGCTATGAACCGCTGTTTTTCGGCCGCTTGTTGCAGGGCATCAGCGGCGGCCTGATCGGTCTGGTGGTCCCGCTTTATCTGGCTGAGTGTCTGGCGGCATCGAACCGCGGCAAGGGAACCGGCGTCTTCCAGTGGCTGCTGACGCTGGGAATCGTGACCGCGGCGCTGATCGGCATCTATTACAGCTATCGCGTGGTGGCCGTGGTCCAAACGGGCAGCCCGGCTGCCATTTTCGCTTTCAAGGACCAGGCGTGGCGGCGCATCTTTTGGGTTTCGCTCCCGCCGGGCGTTCTGTTCGTGCTGGGCAGCTTCTTTGTGGCGGAATCCCCCCGCTGGCTGTTCCGCCGCGGCCGGCCGGACGCCGCCCTAGCCGCGTTGCTGCGCTCCCGCAGCCCCGAGCAGGCGGAGATCGAGATGCGGGAAATGGAAGCCACGGCGGCTGCCGCCAAGCCCCCAGCCGGGGCGGGCGGGAAGGCCGCGGATTCCCTGCTGCGGCGCAAGTACGTGATCCCGTTTCTGCTGGCCTGCATCGTCCTGGCGTGCAACCAGACCACGGGAATCAATTCCATTATCGGGTACAACACCAATATTCTTCTGCAAAGCGGCCTTTCCGATCTGCAGGCGCACTGGGGATACGTGGTGTTCACCAGCTTCAACTTTCTGTTCACCATGGTCGGTGTGATGCTCGTCGACCGCAAGGGCCGCAAGTTCCTCTTCAAGCTCGGCACGGCCGGAGTCTTCTTCTCGCTCGTTGCCGTCGGCGTGCTGTTTCTGGGAACCGAGAAGCTGAGCGTGGACTGCCAGCATACGATTCAATCCCTGGTCCAGCCGGATCAGACCCTGGCGCTACGCTTCGATCGGCCGGAAGCCGGCCGGCTGCTGGCTGCCCGTGGCGATGCCGGACGCGCCATCGATGCCGGCCGCGCCTCCCTGACGGTCATCTATTCCTATGGAGATTTCAGCGCGGCGACCGCCGTGGTGCGTTCCGACGACCCCGGGTCCGCGCCGGTGGCCATCACCCGCGCAAGCTGCGTGCCCAACAATCGGATCGAGGCGTTCTTCCGCAACCCGTTCGCCAACCTGGAGGCCGCCCGCACCGCCCCGCTGAAGATCGAAAGGGCTCTGGTGGGCACCGTCCCGAATCCCGGGCATGGCGATCTGGTGGCCCTCGCCTTGTTTAGTTTTGTGGCATTTTTCTCCGTGGGCCCCGGCGTGTGCGTATGGCTGGCGCTTTCCGAGCTGATGCCGACGCGCATCCGCTCCAATGGCATGAGTGTCGCGCTGGTCCTCAACCAGATGGTCGCCACCATCCTGGCAGCCGTTTTCCTGCCGGTGGTCAGCAAATACGGATATTCGACGATCTTCTTCGCGTTCGCCGGCTTCACCGTGATCTACTTCATCACCACCGCTTTTTTCCTGCCGGAGACGAAAGGCAAAACGCTGGAGGAGATCGAAGCGTACTTCGCGGGAGCTGGAAAGAAGGCGGAACTTCTGTAAGCCCGGCCAACCGGAAAGCAACGGCGATTCCTGGGCAGCGGCCGGCTTGGCTGCCAAGTGTACCGCGAAGCACGGCCGGACCGGCGCCTGCGGATCTCTCCGATGCCGCCTATCCCTTCTATCCAAATTTTCGATTGGACCCGCGCCCCGGGCTTCGGTAGCATGGCGGTAAGGTCCCATGATGAGCACCGCAATGGTCTTCGACTCTTCCGTTTCCCTTTTGCACCGGGTCAGCAGCATCGTCAGTTCCGATCGCTCGCTCGAAGAGATGCTGGGGGAAATTGTCGGTCTCACGGTGCAGGCGACGGAATGCGACGCCTGCCTGGTGTACCTGATCGACCAGGAGGCCAGGGAGATGGTGCTGCGCGCCTCGCAGGTGCCGCACGCCGCCGACCTTGGCGAACTGCGCATCAAGATGGGGGAAGGCGTCACCGGCTGGGTGGCCGAACACCGCTCGATTGTGGCGCTGCCCTCGAATGCCTCCGCCGACCCGCGTTTCAAGCGCTTTCAGGCGCTGATTGAGGACACGTACGAGGCGTTTCTCTCCGTGCCGATCGTCAGCGGCGGCGAATCCATCGGCGTCATCAACGTGCACCATCGCGAATCGCACAACCACACCCAGGAGGAGACCGCCACGCTGATTTTCATCGGCGAGCAGATGGGCGGCGCGGTGGCCAAGGCGCGGCTGATGGAAGAAGCGGCGAGCGTTCGCCGGCAGTTGGAAGAGCGCAAAATTGTGGAACGCGCCAAAGGCATTCTCCAGCGCAAGCACAACACCACCGAGGAAGACGCCTACTTCCGCCTGCGCAACCAGAGCCGGAGACTGCGCAGACCGATGCGCGAACTGGCCGAAGCGATTATTCTGGCGGAAGACCTGGAGCAGGGGTAGAACAGCGGCGGGTTTAGCCGTAAGTGATTCCCCGCTCCTGATCGCCACTCAGTTTCCGATATCCCCTACAGACTGGTTGCGAGGACTCGATAGGCAGGGCTTCGAAGGCGCAGCGCGCGTATGAGCAGATCATCCTGCGCCTTCGGTCGCCGTCGGGGAAGCGTTCGCCTGTCCACTGCGACTCGTAAAACGGGATCTGTTCCTTTGTCTGTTTGAGCTGGCCAAAGGCAGGCCACAAACCCGTGCATGCGGTCCATGCAAGTAGAATCGTTTTCTTCAGGTTTTTCCTGCGTGGTCAGTTACACGGCATGGAGCCGCGAAGGTGCCCGGCGATCGGGAATTGTGCGGTATTCCGGCCCGCCGGGCCCATCAGGCTAATTCAGCCTATATACCTTCAGTCACAACCCGAAGGTGTAAGGCTCGCCTCGACGTCCTCCCTTTTCTTACGTATACGCCTTGTCTCCGCCGACCTGCGAATCCCAATACGTCGTAGGATCGGTGAAGAACTCACCCTGCCTGCAGAGGGGGCGCATCGCGTCTTCATTGACTTTGATGCCCAGGCCTGGCCCCGTCGGAACGGGGATGTAACCCTTAACCACGAGGTCCCCTTTGTCGGTTAGGTCTTTGTGCCAGGCTGGCTGCGGCTGGTGCCATTCCATGGCGAGGAAGTTTTGGCAGGCGGCTATCGCGTGCACGCCGGCTGCGTAGCCGATCGGGGTAGCGTTGCTGTGGACCATCATCCCCACCGAATACTTGGCCGCCATGTCGGAGGTCTTCTTCAATTCGAGAAAGCCGCCGATCACCAGGTGATCCGGGTGGATATAATCGACTGCACGCGCCTGGCAAAGCGCCTCGAGCGATTCCACCAGGTAGGCGTCTTCGCCGGTCAAGGTGGGCACCCTGACCGAATTGGTGATGAGCTTCCATTCCTCTACCCGGAACCACGGGACCATGTCTTCCAACATCGAGGGAGTGACCCTCTCCAGCGCGTTAGCCAGCTTGATGCAACTTTTCGCGGTGAGGTGCCCGAAATGGTCGTGAGCCATGGGAATGTCGGCGGCGTCGCCCATCGCCTCCTTGATGGCAGCGACATGGTCGGCTACGAGTTCAGCTCCCTTGTCGCTGATCTCCAATCCCTGATAGTAGTTCTCGGGGCCTTCCCCCGGTTCCCCGTTATAGCCTGCCGGCGCATACATCGTGCCCCTCTTGCCGCGGAGGATGGGAGCTACGCCCAGATCATACTTGAGCATCGTAAACCCCGAGGCGACTCTCTCCTTATAATCGGCGGCGATGTCTGCGATGGAGTTCGAGCGCGGGTCACCCTCGCTGTACAGGCGGACCTTGTCGCGAAATTTCCCGCCAAGCATCTGATAGATCGGCACGCCATAAGCTTTGCCGGCCAGATCCCACAACGCGTTCTCAATCGCGTTGACGCCGCTCCCCCGGCGGTTATACCCGCCATGGATCTTGATCTTGCGGAAGATCTTGTCAACGTTGCAGGGATTCTCGCCGAGCACTCGGGCCTTATGCGTCAGCACGTAGTTCGGCTGGGGGCCGTCCCCAATCGTCTGGCCGTAACCCGAAATTCCCTGATTGGTATCGATTCGGACGACGATCGTGCCGCCCGATGCCGCTCCCGCGCCGGGAGTCGCAGGAGGCAGCGGTCCCCTGCCGCCGCCGCGTCCGCCCATTCGGCCCTCGCCCCCCTGGCCTCCAGGCCCTCTCAGAACGGCGATGCGCATGTCCGTGATTTTCAAGTCCGACGGAATTGAACTCCGGTTGACATTCTGGGGATACGCATCGAGGTCAGCCAAGAGGCCAAGCCCCGCGACTGCCGCGCCCGTGCTCAGAAGCGCACGTCGCCCAATTGCGTCTTCTTTTGTAGACATTTACTCTCCTTTTCGCCACACCAAAACCTACTCGCGTCTGAAACCGGTCCATTCTCTCATTACATAATGTACTCGAAATTGATTCTCGAAGCAGGCGCTCGCCCGCCCCGAAGTTCAAGTACCAGTGCAGCTTCGCCGGCTCGATGACGCTGGCGTTCGTAGGTTGCCGCTGGATGTTGGAGCTGCATTTCATATCCCTGGCGCCAATTTCTCGCGCACGCAGTCCGACTCCTCCCCCCGGGTACACACCCGGATTGCGGCTGTTCGCCTTCCCGGACCGGCCTGATGCCGCAGGTGCGAAGGACGCCGGATCCGGGCCGTTCTTGAGCGATAGATCTGGTCGCGCAGCGTTTACCTATGCGACTGGCAGGCCTGTTTCTAGATCGGGGCCGTAATACCGTTACCGGAAATTGGGCGGCCCGCTCGCGAATGCCCTCCGGAAGCGGAGGAAAGCGGAAGAAGATTTAGCCGCTACTTCCCCATGGGCTCGTAAATCACGTACGCGAATTTCTCCGAATCGGGCGACCAGGAATTCACGTTGATGGTGCCCTGGCCGCCGAAAAACGTGGTCAGGACCTGGAACTTCACGGGCTTCAGCTTGGGGCCGGGAGTGCGCGCAATGCGAAGCACCACGCCATCCAATTTGCCGTTGTGGTTTTCGGTGCCGTGGGGGAAAGAAAATACCAGCATCCATTTGCCGTCGGGCGAGATGTGGGGGAACCAGTCTTCGAGGGGGTCGCTAGTGACGCGCTCGGCTTTGGCGTCGCCGGGGCCGCCGCCATCGGACGGAATGCGCCAGACGTCCCAGCCGTCGGTGCGGTTGGAATTGAAATAGATCCACTTGCCGTCGGGGGTGTATTCGGGGCCGTCGTCGTAGCCGCCGGCCGAGGTCAGCCGCTGCTCCTCGCCGCCCGCGGCCGCCACCCGGTAGAGCTCGAATTTGCCGTTGCGCTGGCCCACGAACGCCAGCCATTTGCCGTCCGGCGACCAGCCGTGGAAATAGCTGGGCGTGGCGGCGGCTACCATGAGCCTGGCGCCGGAACCATCGGCCTTCGCCATGTACACCTGCGAGGCGTGCGCGGTGGGGCTGGAGGCGGAAAACGCCAGCATGCCGCCGTCCCAGGAAAAGCCCTTGTCGTTGTTGCAGCGGTAGCCGCCCGCGCCGAGGTCGATCTGCTCCAGTTTCGCTTCGCCCTGGACCGGCAGGCGGTAGAGATTGCCGCCGGTGTTGACCAGCAGGAATTTGCCGTCGTGCGACCAGTTGGGCGCTTCGATCACCTGGTCGGCCTGGTAGATGGTGGTGGAGGAATGCTTCGCCAGGTCGTAGATGGCGATCTTGCTGCGGTATTGCGGCTGGGGCTGTTTGGGCGGCTGCGCGTCTAGGCCCCACGCCATGAGCGCGGCGGCGGCCCATGGCAGCAGAGTACGGGTCTTCATAGAGGATCATGGTATCGCGGAACGGGATCAGGGATCAGGGAGCGCGGGCGCACGGTCCCCGGTAGGCGAGTTCGGCGCCTGTTGGCTTGAGCGCGGGCGGGTTCCGGCGGCGCGCCTGATCCCTGACCCCTGACCCCTGATCCCTCCTTCCCGGCCCTCCGTTTGCATCCACAAATTGCAGGATGGACCCCGCCAAGCACGCTTCCGGAGTGGTTGCCGGGCGCCGCGATGTGGCGCGCGGGCTGTGGATCGTGCGCGTGCGTACCAGCGAGCCCATCGATTTCTCGCCCGGCCAATACGTGACCATCGGCCTGTTTCGCGAGGAAAAGCTGGTGGAGCGGCCGTATTCGGTGGCTTCCGCGCCGGGGGCGGCGGAGCTGGAATTTTTCATCGAGCGGGTAGCGGGAGGACGCCTCACGCCGCAGCTTTACGATGTGCCCGTGGGCGGAGAAGTCTATCTGCGCCGCGCCGCTAAAGGCACCTTCACGCTGGACGAGCGCAGCGGCCATCGGCATCATTTCATGGCGGCGACGGTCACCGGCGTGGCGCCGTTCGCCAGCATGGTGCGCCGCCTGGCCGCGCGCCAGGACGCGGGCGAAGCGGTCCCGTACCGCATCGTCATCCTGCAGGGCGCCAGCAGCGCCGCCGAGCTTGGCTACGCCGGGGAACTGGCGGCGCTGGCGGAGGCGCGCAGCTGGTTCGAATACATTCCGACGGTCAGCCGGATCTGGCTCGAGCCCGGCTGGCACGGCGAGCGCGGGCGCGTCGAGGATGTGGCGCGCAAATACCTGGACGCGCTCGGCTTCAAGCCGGGCTCCGCGACCGTCTACGCATGCGGCAACCCGTACATGATCCGGAACCTGCGGGGCATCCTGGAGCGCGCCGGGTTCGACCGCAGCAGTGTGAAAGAAGAGACCTACTGGCCGCCGGATTGAGCACGATTGGCTGGTCAATTGCGCTTATCACAATCGGGAGCCTGCTATGTTTGGACGCCGCGTCAAGCTGTTCTCGCTGTTCGGTTTCGAGATTCGCCTGGATGCCAGCTGGATTGTCATCGCCGCGCTGGTGACGTGGTCCCTGGCGGCCATCATCTTTCCCGCCGCTTATCCCGACCTGCCCATCGGACATTACTGGGCCATGGGGATATTCGGCGCCGTCCTGTTTTTCGGCTCCATCGTCTTCCATGAGTTGTGCCATTCGCTGGTGGCCAACCATTACAACCTGCCCATGAAAGGCATCACGCTATTCATTTTCGGCGGCGTGGCGGAGATGGGGGGCGAGCCGCAGAGCCCTAAAATCGAGTTCCTCATGGCCATTGCCGGGCCGCTGGCCAGCATCGGCCTGGGCTGTTTCTTCCGCGGGCTGCAACTGGCGGGCACGGGTTGGCCGGTGGAAGTGGCGGGCGTGCTGGCCTATCTCGCCTGGATCAACTGGGCGCTGGCGCTGTTCAACCTGGTTCCGGCGTTTCCGCTGGATGGCGGCCGGGTGCTGCGCGCGGCCATCTGGCATTTCACCCGCAACCTGTGGCGCGCCACCAAAATCGCTTCCGCCATCGGCTCCGGGTTCGGCATTCTGTTGATGGCGTTCGGGGTGTTCCAGCTCTTTACCGGGTACTTCATTTCCGCCATCTGGTATTTTCTGATCGGTGCTTTTCTGCGCGGCGCTTCGCAGGCGTCCTATCAGCAGTTGCTGCTGCGCCTGGCGCTGGAGGGCGAGGAGGTCCAGCGTTTCATGCGCCCCAACCCGGTCGCCGTGCCCCCCGATCTTTCGCTGCGCCAGCTGGTGGACGATTATTTCTACCGGTACGATATGAAAGTCCTACCGGTGGTGGAGGATTCGCACGACCTGGTAGGATGCGTGACCACCAAGGACGTGAAGGGGGTTCCGCGCGAGGAATGGGACCGACGCCACGTTTCCGAGCTGGTGCACCGCTGCTCGGATTCGAACACCGTGACGCCGCACACCAGCGCCCTGGGCGCGCTGGCCAAGATTCAGGAAACGGGCGGCCCGCTGCTGGTGACGGATCAGAATCACCTGCTGGCCACCGTCTCCCCGCGCGACATCACCAATTTCCTGGCCGCCAAGCTGGAAATGGAAGGCCACCAGGATCATCCGCGCGACCTGGCGGCGTGAGAGAGTTGGCAGTTTTCAGCGCCTGGGCGTGACCGCGAGGTTGGTTTCGTTTTGGAGTCACGGCTCCGATCGGAGCCGCGCGCGTCGGCAGGCGATTTTGCTATAGAGCGAATCTCCCGGTCAGGAAACTATAGCTTAAATTCCGCGTGCACCACTTCGTCGTCGAGCGAGTGCTTGAGCGAGAAGCCGAGCTTTTCGCAGATGCGCATGACGTCGCGGTTGTCGGGCAGGATGTCGGCGGTCAGCGCGCGTCAGCTTTTCGTCCGCGCCCACGATCAGCAGGCGCGCCAGCAGTTCTTTGCCCAGCCCGCGGCCCTGCCACTTGTCGCTGATCAGCACCGCGACTTCGGCTTCGTTGGTGCCGTGGATCTTGGTCAGGCGGCCCACGCCCAGGATCTCGCGTCTCGCCGGTTTCGGGATTGCGCCGCTCGGCCACCAGCGCCATTTCGCGGTCGTAGTCGATGAAGCAGATGCGCGTCAGCCGCTCGTGCGTGGTGCGCTGCTCCAGGTTCATCAGGTGGAAGTAGCGCAGGTAGACGCTGCGCTCGGAGAGCGTCTCGTGGAAGCGCACCATGGCCGGCTCGTCCTCGGGCCGGATGGGCCGGATGGTCACCTGGCGTGCCGTCCTTCATGGTCCACGGCGCCACGTAGCGCGTGGGATAGGGCCGGATGGCGGTCTTGGGAATCTGCTCCAGCGTCACGTCGGGGCCGTGCACCACCACGCGGGCGTCGAGCGCGATCAGGCCGTCGGGCGAGGCCAGCAGCGGGTTGATATCGATTTCCTTGATCCACCGCTGCTCGGCCACCAGCGCGCTGAAGCGCACCATCAGCACTTCGAGCGCCGCCAGGTCCACCGGCTTGCGGCCGCGCACGCCTTTGAGCGCCTTGTAGATCTTGGTCTGCTCCATCATGCGGCGCGCCAGCGTGGTGTTCAGCGGCGGCAGGGCCAGCGCGCGGTCCTTGAACACTTCGACCAGCTGGCCGCCGGTGCCGAACAGCAGCACCGGGCCGAACTGCGGATCGAGGCTGGAGCCGATGATCAGCTCATAGGCGTCCTTGCAGCTTGATCATGGGCTGCACGGTCACGCCCTGGAAATGCTCGCGCGCCGGCCTTCTCCGCCACGGATGTCTGGATGGCGTGGAAGGCGCGCTCCACCGCCTCGGCGTTGCCCAGGTTCAACTGCACGCCGCCGACATCGGTCTTGTGGGTGATGGTTTCCGAGTAGAGCTTCAGCACCACCGGGTAGCCGATCTCGTCGGCGGCCTTCACCGCCGCGGCCGCATCGGTGGCGACGATCGGTCTGCGGCGATGGGAATGCCGTAGGCCGCCAGCACCTGCTTGGATTCGAACTCGGTGAGGATGGTGCGGCCCTTCGCGCGCGCGACTTCTGCACGATGTCGTCCACCAGCTTGCGGTCGGGCGTCCAATCGGCGGAATCCTCCGGCAGGGCCGGCGTTTCGTACAGCGCCCTTCAGGTTGTAGCTGTACTGCCACATGTAGTTGAAGGCGCGCGCGGCGGTATCGGGATAGGGGAAGGTGGGGATGTTGGCGCGGTTGAGGATCTCTTCGCCGGCGGCCACGTCCACGCCGCCCATCCAGCTGGCCAGCACCGGCTTGCCTTCCTGCTTGGCCAGCGGCTTCAACTGCTCGGCGATGCGCGTGGGATCGGTCATGGCCTGCGGGGTGAGGATCACCAGCATGCCGTCGCTGTTGGGGTCCTTGGCGGCGATTTCGAGCGCCTTGGCGTAGCGCTCGGGCGAGGCGTCGCCGATGATGTCCACCGGGTTGTTGTGGCTCCAGGTGGGCGGCAGCACGGCGTTGTAGGCTTCCATGGTCTCCGGCGACAGCTCGGCCAGTTCGCCGCCGCCCATGATCAGGGCATCGGTGGCCAGCACGCCGGGACCGCCGGCGTTGGTGACGATGGTCAGGCGCGGGCCCTTGCGGGCTGGGCTGCTTGGAAAGCACTTCCGCCATGTAGAACAGGTCGGCGATGTTGTTGACGCGCAGCACGCCGCTGCGGCGGAAGGCGGCTTCCAGCACCTCGTCGCTGCCGGTGAGCGAGCCGGTGTGCGAAGCCGCGGCCTTGGCGGCGGCCGCCGATGCGCCCCGGCTTGATGACGATGATCGGCTTGTTCAGCGCCACTTCGCGCGCCGCCGAAAGGAACGCGCGCGCGTTGCCGATGGTCTCCATGTAGATGACGATGGAGCGCGTCTTGGGGTCGTTGCCCAGGTGGTAGATCAGGTCGCCCCAGCCCACGTCCACCATGGAGCCGACCGAAACGAACGCGCTGAAGCCCACCATTTCCTTCAGGCTCCAGTCGAGAACCGCCGTGCACAGCGCGCCGCTCTGGCTGATGAAGCCCACCGAGCCCGGCCGCGCGATGGTGGTGGCGAAGGTGGCGTTCAGGCCGGAGAGCGGGCTCATCACGCCCAGGCAGTTGGGGCCGATGACGCGGATGTCGGCCGCCCGCGCCGCTTCCAGCAGCTTGCTGTTCGAGCGCCGCGCCCTCCGGGCCCGATCTCCTTGAAGCCGGCCGAAATCACGATGGCGCCGCGCACGCCGTTTTCGCCGCATTCGCGGATGATGCCCGGAATGCGAGGGCGGCGGCGTCACGATCACCGCCAGGTCCACTTCCTCGGGAATCGCCGAGATGGACGGATAGGCCTTCACGCCCAAGCACGCTGGGCCGCTTCGGGATTCACCGGATAAACCGTGCCGCCGAACGGGCTGGTCACCAGGTTCCACAGCAGCGTGCGGCCCACGGTGCTCGGCGTTTTCGGTGGCGCCGATCACCGCCACGGTCTCTGGGCGAAAAGAACACGTCCAGCGGCTGGCTGCCGCGGACGGTGGCTTCTCTTCTTGCGAGAGGTTTATTGGTTGGCTTGCATGTTGACTCGTGTCCGTGTCGGGCCCGAACGCGGCGGCGTTCAGCGCATCCACCACGTCGCGGACATTCAGCCCGTTTTTGCGCGCCACGGTTTCGATATCGCAGTCGTCGCAGGCGCCCCGGAAATGGAGCGCCTCGAAAACCGGTACGGTCTTCGGGATGACTGCTGTTTCACGTCCCGGATGATCATGTCGCGGCGGATCAACTGATCGAATCGAAACATAAGTGTAGATTCTCTGTAGAGCACCCGGCTGGCCAAAACGTAATCTTTTATTTTCAAATGTTTAGCGAGCCGGCTGGCCACGACTGGGTGAAATGGCGCAGCTCGGCCTCGCGGCCGCAGTCCCTGACCCCCGATCCCCGATCCCTAGTATCCCGCCAGCTCCTCGAAATCCACATTACCGCCGGAAAGCACCACCCCGATGGAGTGTACATCGGACGGAAGCCTGTGGAAAAGCACCGCCGCCGCGGCCGCCGCGCCGCTCGGCTCGACCAGAATTTTCAGGTTCAGCAGCAGGAATTTCACCGTGGCGCGCAATTCATCGTCGCTGACCAGCAGGATTTTTTCCGCCAGGCATTGGATCACCGGGAAGGTGAACTCGCCCGGCTTCTGCGTGCGCAGGCCATCGGCGATGGTGTCGGGCATGGGGATGCCGATGCGTTCGCCCTTCTGAAGGGAGAGGAAGGTGTCGTTGCCGGCCTCGGGCTCCGCGCCGAAGATGCGGATTCCGGGGTGGAGGGCTTTGGCCATGACGGCGCAGCCGGAGATCAGCCCGCCGCCTCCCACCGGCGTGATGAGGGCGTCCAGCGGGCCGGTTTCCTTGAGCAGTTCGAGCGCCGCCGTGCCCTGGCCGGCCATGATGAGCGGGTGGTCGAACGGCGGCACTAGGGTGGCCCCGGTCTCCCGCAGAATCTCCGCCGCAATGGCCTCCCGGTTTTCCGTGAAGCGGTTGTAGGTGACCACCTTGGCGCCGCGGCTGCGCGTGGCTTCCATTTTCGACCGGGGCGCGTCTTCCGGCATGACGATGGTGGCCGGCACGCCTTTGAATTGGGCCGCGATGGCCGCCGCCTGCGCGTGGTTCCCGGACGAGTACGCCACGATGCCGCGCCGCAGCGTTTCGTCATCGAGCGAGAGCACCAGGTTGGAGGCGCCGCGGATTTTGAAAGCACCGCCGAGCTGGAGGTTTTCGCACTTGAAGAGCGTGCGCGTGCAGGCGGCATGATCGAAGGCGGCCGAGTTGAGAAGGGGCGTTTGGAGCGCCAGCGGCCGGATGCGCTCGGCCGCCGCGCAGACGTCGTCGGCATGGATGGGGAGGAGCATAGGTGAAATTCCATGGTAACAACGAAGGCCGCTGGTTCTGAACGGCTGCGGCGACGACGCCAACCCGGTGCGTGTGCCAGCGGATGGTGCGCAAACAGACAGCGTGGCACGAACTAGGGAAAAATCCCTGTCGAGGCGCTCGATTTTCGTTTACGCTTGATCCACGCTCGCCTGCAGATAATTTGGGTTCCGTTTGTCGCTTGATGCGCGAAGGAGGTCTGATGGCGCTTAAGGACTTAATGGGCAAAGCTCAGGAACTGGCCGGTGCCGCTTCGGATGCGGCCGGCAAAATGGTTGACGAGTTCAACGAGGCGCTCCCCACGATGCGCGGCCTCGGATTTAGCGTGAAGGATCTTCACGTTGGCATGGGATTGGTCCCGGAGATCGGAGCGACGCTGGTGGCATCGACAGACACCGTCGATGCGAAGAAGATCAAAGAACTGATCGACAAAAATCCGGAAAACCGGACCCTGGTCGCCACGCTCAAAGCACTGCTGTTGGCGTATAACGTCAAACAGCAAGTCGGGAGTATTCCGTTCAAGGGTGTCGAGGTGGACGTGAAATTGGGGCTGCCGCCTCACATCGGCGTGGCTTTCGTAACCGCCTCGCCCACGGCCACCGGGGCTGCGGCTGCCGCCGGGGCCGCGAAGGAATGAAGAGGCCACGCGGTTCGCCGGCTAGTGGCCCGTCTCCGGGAAGACGTAAGCAAACCGCTCCCTGACGGTCGCGGCTCCGAATGCGCATCAGAGCCGCGAGTGTGAGCGAGCGGTTAAGCCGTACTAACGGGATCTACGAAATCCCCACATGCAAGGACGGGAGAGGGTCGGTAGCAGACACCGAACCGAATCTCCTTACCTTCTCACGCCTGCCTTCGGCTCTTTTCCGACCTCCTCGGCGTCATCGCGCAGGGGCTCGCGGCCGGACCAGTGGGCCTTCAGGAAATCGCCGTTCATGCGGGCGATCACTTCCAGCTTGATCTCCTTGGGGCAGACGGCTTCGCATTCGCCGATGTTGGTGCAGCTTCCGAACAGCTCGCGGCTGGCCTGCGCCACCATCGCCACGCACGCGCTGCTCGCGCTCGGGCTGGCCCTGCGGCAGCAGGCCGAGGTGCGCGATCTTGGCGCCCATGAACAGCGAGGCCGAGGCGTTCGGGCACATGGCCACGCAGGCGCCGCAGCCGATGCAGGCGGCGGCGTCCATGGCGCGGTCGGCGTTCTCTTTGGGAACCAGGATGGCGTTGCCGTCCGGCGCGCTGCCGGTGGCGACGGAGATGAACCCGCCGGCGGCGATCAGGCGGTCGAAGGCGCTGCGGTCCACCACCAGGTCCTTGACCACCGGAAACGCCGCGCGCGCCACGGCTCCAGGTACAGCTCGTCGCCGTCCTTGAAATGGCGCATGTGGAGCTGGCACAGGGTGGTGCCGGGCAGCGGACCGTGCGCCACGCCGTTGACCATGCAGCCGCACATGCCGCAGATGCCCTCGCGGCAATCGTGGTCGAACGCCACCGGGTCTTCGCCCTTGGCGATCAGGTCCTCGTTCAGAACGTCGAGCATCTCCAGGAACGACATGTGCTCGCTGACGTTGGGGACTTCGTAGCGCACCATGCGGCCCTGGTCGCGCGGCGTTCCGCTGCCGCCAGATGTGGAGAATGATTCGCATTACTTGTAGCTCCGTTGCGCCGGATGCACGTATTCGAAATGGAGCGGCTCCTTGTGCAGCTCGGGCGGGTTGCCCACGCCGCGGAACTCCCACGCGGCCGCGTAGGAGTAGCTGCTCGTCGTCGCGCGGCGCTTCGCCTTCCGGCGGTCTGGTATTCCTCGCGGAAGTGGCCGCCGCAGGATTCGTTGCGCTCCAGCGCGTCCAGGCACATCAGCTCGGCAAGCTCGAAGAAATCGGCCACGCGGCCGGCCTTTTCGAGCGACTGGTTCAGCTCCTCGTCGCCTGCCGAGCACCTTGCACGTCGCGCCAGAACTGCTCGCGCAGCTCGGGAATCTTCGCGAGCGCGTGCTTCAGGCCCTCGGCCGTGCGGGACATGCCGCAGTATTCCCACATCAGCTTGCCCAGCTCGCGGTGGAAGGAATCCACCGAGCGCGTGCCCTTGATTTCGAGCAGCCGCTTGGTGATGCAGGTGACCTGCGATTCGGCCTCCCGCACCGCGGGGTGGGCGGTGTCGACCTTCTCCAGCTTGGCTGGAGGCGATGTAATCGTTGATGGTGTTGGGCAGGACGAAGTAGCCGTCGGCCAAGCCCTGCATGAGCGCGCTGGCGCCCAGGCGGTTGGCGCCGTGGTCGGAGAAATTGGCCTCGCCGATCACGTACAGGCCGGGGATGGTGGACATCAGGTTGTAATCCACCCACAGGCCGCCCATGGTGTAGTGGATGGCGGGGAAGATGCGCATGGGCACCTGGTAGGGATCTTCGCCGGTGATGCGCTCGTACATGTCGAACAGGTTGCCGTAGCGCTCCTTGATGACGTGCTTGCCCAGGCGCTGGATGGCGTCGCGGAAATCGAGGTACACGGCCAGGCCGGTTTCGCCCACGCCGCGGCCTTCGTCGCAGACCATCTTGGCGTTGCGGGAGGCCACGTCGCGCGGCACCAGGTTGCCGAAGCTGGGATAGCGGCGCTCCAGGTAAGTAATCGCGCTCGGCTTCGGGAATCTGGCTGGGCGGCGCGCTTGTCGCCCTTCTTCGAGCGGCACCCACACGCGGCCGTCGTTGCGCAGCGATTCGCTCATCAGCGTGAGCTTGGACTGGTAATCGCCCGAGACCGGAATGCAGGTGGGGTGGATCTGCGTGAAGCAGGGGTTGGCGAACAGCGCGCCGCGCTTGTGCGCGCGCCAGATGGCGGTGGCGTTGGAGCCCTTGGCGTTGGTGGAAAGGTAATAGACGTTGCCGTAGCCGCCGGTGCCCAGCACCACGGCGTCCGCCAGGTGCGATTCGACTTTGCCGGTGATCAGGTTGCGCGTGACGATGCCGCGCGCCTTGCCGTCGATCACGATCAGGTCGAGCATCTCGGTGCGCGGGAACATCTCCACCTGCCCGGCGCCGATCTGCCGTTCGAGCGCCTGGTAGGCGCCCAGCAGCAGCTGCTGGCCGGTCTGCCCGCGGGCGTAGAAGGTGCGCGAAACCTGCGCGCCGCCGAAGGAGCGGTTGTCCAGGTAGCCGGAATATTCGCGCGCGAACGGCACGCCCTGCGCCACGCACTGGTCGATGATGTTGAGGCTGATCTGCGCCAGGCGGTAGACGTTGGATTCGCGCGAGCGGAAATCGCCGCCCTTCACCGTGTCGTAGAAGAGGCGGTAGACGCTGTCGCCGTCGTTGTGATAATTCTTGGCGGCGTTGATGCCGCCCTGCGCCGCGATGGAGTGCGCGCGCCGCGGCGAATCCTGGAAGCAGAAGCACTTGACGTTGTAGCCCAGCTCGGCCAGCGTGGCCGCGGCGGATCCGCCCGCCAGGCCGGTACCCACCACGATAATCGTGTGCTTGCGCTTGTTGGCCGGATTCACCAGCTTCAGGTTGAAGCGGTGCCGGTCCCACCGCGTTTCGATCGGGCCGGTCGGGGATTTCGAATCGAGTTCCATGCTGGCGTTCCTCAGTAGTTGTCAGAAAGCCCGGCCATCACGGCGATCGGGATGGAGCAGTTGCCGATGGCGATCAGGATGGCGACGATGGCCGCGCCCTTCTTGAGCATGGGCGTGTAGCGCGGATGGCTGATGCCCAGCGACTGGAACATGCTCCAGATGCCGTGGTAGAGGTGCATGCACAGCAGGATCATGGCGAGGATGTAGAAGCCCGAGACCAGCGGAGTTCTGGAAGCCGGCGATCACGTTGTGCGCGGACGTCGGGCGTGATTCGGGGCTGACGTCGCGTCCTGCAGGGCAGCACCGCGCCCACCGTCAGATGCAGGACGTGGAAGATCGACGAACGCGGCGACGATGGGGCCGCTCCAGATCATGGTGCGGGCGGCATAGGAAGTGGGCACGTCGTCCTTCTTGTAATAGCCGACGGGCCGCGCGGCGCGGTTCTGCAGCCAGAGCTGCACCGACGGCAGTGATGTGCAGAACCACGGCCAGGCAGCAGAACGCGCGCGACGGCCCACAGCGGCACGGCATTGGCCGGGTTGTGCAGAAACGCGGCGTAGCGGTTGATCTGGTCCGGGTTGGACGGAATAGATCTGCAGGTTGCCGAGCAGGTGCGCCGACCACATAGCCGAACAGAATCAGGCCGGTGACGGCCATGACGGCCTTCTTGCCGATGGGCGCTTCGTAGAAACGCACCGCCCGGTTGATGGGTTGAATGGCGATTGTGCTCATGCGGGGGTCCTGACTGGAACGGCGAACTGACGTCGCCGAAGGATTTTAGGGCGCCCGTCGACCCGGGGCGCACAAAGCAGGGCTAAAGCTCTCAAACTTCCAGTATAGACGGATTGGGGGTCGGGGGCCGGGGTCGGGGGGGCGTGCGCCACCGGAAGTCGCCGGCGCTCTGTCTGTAAGCCTTCAGGCGCGGGAGGCACCGACCGACGAATTTTCCGCCCCCGGCCCCCGCCCCCGGCCCCGGCCCCCGTCCTGCTATGCTCCTCTACTTTATGTCGAGCGGAGGGTTGAGCGGACGGTTGCGCGAGTGCGGCGTGGTGGGCGCGGGCGGGGCGGGGTTCCCCACCTACGTCAAAGCGCAGTCGCAGGTGGAATTCCTGATCGCCAATGGCGCCGAGTGCGAGCCGCTGATCCACAAAGATGCCGAGCTGATGAAGCATTTCCCGGCGGAGATTCTGGCCGGCATGAGCGCGCATGATGGAGGCGACCGGCGCGAGATGCGGGCAAGTTCGGCGATCAAGACCAAGAACGCGGAGGCGCTGGAAGCGCTGCAGGCACAAGCCTGCGGCGACCGATCGAGTTCGTGATGCTCGGCGACTTTTACCCTTCGGGCGACGAATACGAACTGGTCTACACCGCCACGGGCCGGCTGATTCCGCCGGCGGGCATGCCGCTGCAGGTGGGCTGCGTGGTGAACAACGTGGAGACGCTGTACAACGTGGACCAGGCCGGCGCAGGGCATGCCGGTCACGCGATAAGTTCCTTTCGGTGTGCGGCGCGGTGAAGCAGCCGAAATCGTTCTGGGCGCCGGTGGGAACGCCGTTTCGCGAATTGCTGGCGCTGGCGGGCGGCGCTACGGTGGCGGATTTCGGCGTCTTCGTCAGCGGTATGATGATGGGCACGCTGACGTTCGATCTGGATGACGTGGTGACGAAGACCACCGGCGGACTCATCGTGCTGCCGCGCGACCATTACCTGATGACGCGGCGCGACGCGCTCGCAGGCGGAGATGAACCACATCGGCAAATCCGCCTGCGACCAGTGCAGCTACTGCACCGAATTCTGCCCGCGCTATCTGCTGGGATACGAAGTGATGCCGCACAAGGTGATGCGCAGTCTGGGCTTCACGCTGACCGGCGCGCGAAATCTGGAACCAGTGGTCGGAGCTGTGCTGCGCCTGCGGGCTGTGCACGCTTGTACGCTTGTCCCGAGGATCTGTACCCCAAGGAGGCCTGCGACAGGGCAAGCACGACCGCCGCGCCGCCGGACTGAAATTCGTGCAGCAGAAGCCCGTGCAGGTGCACCCCATGAAGGAATACCGGCGCGTGCCGCTGCGCAGTTGCGGCAGCGGCTGAAGGTGGAAGAGTACGAGCGGAGACGCCTTTCGAGAAGCGCGACTGCCGCCCGGCCGCGGTGCGCATCAAGCTGAGGCAGCATGCCGGGAGGCGGCGGTCGCCGGTGGTCGCGGAGGGCGAGAGGGTGAAAAAGGGCCAGGCGATCGGGCGCGTGGAGGACGGACAAACTGGGGGCGCACGTCCACGCGAGCATCGACGGCGAGGTGCGCGCAGTGACCGGCGGATTCGGTGGAGATTGTGGCATAGAATATGGCGAAAAATTCCATAGGGATGATCGAGCTGACCAGCATCGCGGCCGGATTATCAGGTGTGCGACGCCATGCTCAAGGCGGCGGAGGTGGAACTGGTGCTGTCGCGCTCCATCTGCTCCGGCAAGTACATGGTGATGGTGCGCGGCGAGGTGGGCGCGGTGGAGGCCGCGGTGGCTGCGGGCAATAGCGGCGGGCCGCTTTTCGGTGATCGATTCTTTCGTGATTCCCAATCTGCACGAGTCCGTCTTCCCGGCGATCGCCGGCACGGCGAAGGTGGAGGCGCTGAACGCGCTGGGAATTGTGGAATCGTTCTCGGTGGCCTCGCTGATTGAGGGCGCCGACGCGGCGGTGAAGGCGGCCAACGTGCAGTTGATCGAGATCCGGCTGGCGATGGCGCTGGGCGGCAAGGCGTTCGTGACGCTGACGGGCGACGTGGCGGCGGTGCAGAGCGCGGTGGACGCGGCGGCGCAGGTGGTGGGCCAGAAGGGGCATGCTGGTGAATAAGGTGGTGATCCCGCGCCCGCGGCCGGAACTGCTGAACGAGATGATTTGATTTTTCATTCAAGCCCGGCCCACTTACCCCGCGGCGGCTTCGGCCATGCGCACGATTTCGGCGCCGATGGCGAGCGAGGCGGTGGCGGCGGGGCTGGGGGCGTTGACTACGTGCAGGGCGTTGGGGCGGGTGAGAA
>CAWFIJ010000022.1:0-6619 GCA_963815855.1 Terriglobia bacterium
CAGACGCTCTATCCAGCTGAGCTATGGGCGCAAAGAATAGCAGGCTAGCCTCTTCAATTTAGCAGCCGGGCGGCGGTTGCGCAAGCGCGCGCGCTCTCTGCCACAATAGCTGTTTCCATGACCGAACGCCTCTATTACACCGATTCCTATCTGCGTCGTTTCACCGCCCGGATCGACGGGCGGTCCGGCGACGGCCTCACCGTTTTTCTCGATCGCACCGCTTTCTATCCCACCTCCGGCGGGCAGCCGTTCGACACCGGTCGCATCGGCGGCGTGGCGGTGGTGGAAGTGGCGGAATTGGAAGAGGCCGGGGAAGCCGGGCGGATCGCCCATCGCCTCGCGGCGCCCGTCGAGGCCGCCACGGTCGAGTGCGAGATCGATTGGCCCCGCCGCTTCGACCACATGCAGCAGCACACCGGCCAACACCTGCTCTCGGCGGTTTTCGAAGAGCGCTTCGGCCTGCGCACCGTAAGCTTCCACCTGGGCGCGGAAAGCGCGACCATCGACCTCGAAGGCGGCGCGGTGGACGCCCGCACGCTCGCCGAAGCCGAGCGCCGCGCCAACGAGATTGTGTGCGAGAACCGGCCCGTTTCGGTTCAATTCGAAAACGCCGCGGAAGCGCGCGGACTGCGCAAGGCGTCCGAGCGCGAGGGTACGCTGCGCATCGTCTCCATCGCAGCCATGGATCGCAGCGCGTGCGGCGGAACCCACGTGCGCTCCACCGGCGAAATCGGTGTGGTGCTGCTGCGCAGGACCGAGAAGATCCGCCAATCGGTGCGGGTGGAATTTCTGTGCGGCATGCGCGCGGTGCGGCGGGCGCGCGCCGACTACGAGGCGCTGGCCAGGGCGGCGCAGTTGTTTTCGGCCCCCCTGGACGAGGTGCCGGCCGCGGTAGCCGCGCAGGCGGAATCCGCGCGCGCGGCGGAAAAGGCGCGGCGCAAGCTGGAACTCGATCTCGCCGTGTATCAGGGCAGAGATCTCTATGACGCCATGCCGCCCGCGCCGGATGGCTTGCGCCGCGTCCGCCGGCTTCTCGAAACCGGCAGCCTGGAGGAACTGCGCGCGCTGGCGCAGAGCTTCACCGCCCGGGAAAAGGCGATATTCGTGGCGGCGCTCAGCCAGCCGCCGTCGGTGTTGCTGGCCGTTTCAGCCGATGCCGGCGTGGATGCCGGCAAGACCTTGAAAGCGGCGTTGGAGACAGCCGGCGGCCGCGGCGGCGGCAGCCCGCGCATGGCTCAGGGCAGCGTGGCGAGCGCCGAACTGCTGGAGCGGGTCCTCGAAAAGCTGCCGTAAAGCCGTCCGGTAATCGTCCGGGCCGGATCTATCCGGTGGACCGGGGTCTTAATGAAATACTGGGGCCAGCGACGCCTTCCCGGCAGTAGAATCGTAACGGAGGACGGAATGTCTCTTCGCTGTGTGCTGCTTTCGGGAATTGCCACGGCGGCTGTCGTTCTGGCGGGCGAGCCGGGAATCCGGCCGCGGCCGGCGCCGGAGGATTATCCGGACCGGCAGGCAACCGGCGGTTTCACCGTCGCCGCCGCGGTCCTGACGCCGGATCAGGTCAAGAAACGCTTCGCCACCAACCTCAACCACGGTTACATCGTGGTGGAAGTGGCCGTGTTTCCGCCGAAGGACAAGGACGTGACCGTGGCGGCCAAGGATTTCATGGCGCGCTTCGGCAACAGCCCGGAGATCGGCCGGCCGGTGAGCCCGCAGGCCATCGCCGCGAGGCTGGGCAAAAAGGACGCGCCGCCTCCGGGCGTTCCCGGCAAGGTGCAGGTCTACACGGAAGGGACCATCGGCTACGAACACGGGCCGGCGGGACCGAACGGGCGCAGCACCAATGGGGTCTACACGGGCGCCGCCACCGGCGTCGGGGTGGGCGACCCTCCCTATCCGCCGCCCAGCCAGCCGTCGTCTTCGGGAATGGACCGCGCCAGCATCCAGGCCGAACTGGAGGCGCTGGCGCTGCCGGAGCAGACGCTTACGGAGGATACGGCCGGCTATCTTTATTTCGATAAGCCGGCCAAGGGGAAGCCATCGCCCCTGCGCCTCACCTATTACGGCGGGCAGGGCAAAATCGAGCTGACGCTTCCGCTGAAATAGCCCGGAGCGCGCACAGCGGAGTTTTCGGCCCGATTGATGGTTTTGCGGCTCGCCGCCTTATAATAGCGGTATAGTCAGCCGAATCAGCAGGGTACCCGCCGGATGCGGTCCGGCGTTTTCCCGCAGACAGGACATTCGCACCGAACCGGATCCGTGAGCAGCGCCCGCACCACTACGCTTGGGCAGACCGATGCGGCGGAGGTGGAGTGGACGCCTTCGGCCAATCCGTGGGTGATCGCCGTCTCGGTGATGTTCGCCACGTTCATGGTCCTGCTGGATTCATCCGTGGCCAACGTGGCGCTGCCGCACATCGCCGGCAATCTCTCGGCATCCACCGACGAATCCACCTGGGTGCTCACCAGCTACCTGGTTTCGAATGCGATCATGCTGCCGCTCACGGGATGGATCGCGCGCCGCATCGGCCGCAGGCGCCTGCTGCTTTCCTCGATCGTCCTGTTCACCGCCGCCTCGCTCCTGTGCGGCGTGGCGGTCAACCTGCCCATGCTGATCGCCGCGCGCGTCCTGCAGGGGTTCGGCGGCGGCGGCATGCAGCCGCTGGTGCACGCCATTCTGCTCGAGAGCTTCCCCCATCACCAGCGCGGCAAGGCCATGGCCGCTTACGGAGTCGGGGTGGTGGTGGCGCCGGTGATCGGCCCGACGCTGGGCGGCTGGATCACGGATAGCTACTCCTGGCGCTGGATTTTCTACATCAATCTGCCGGTCGGACTACTGGCCCTGTACATGGTCAGCAGCTTCGTCGAAGATCCGCCCTACCTCCGGCAGCGCTTCCGCGGCGCCATCGATTCGCTGGGTTTCGGGCTGATGGCGCTGGGCCTGGGAGCGCTGCAACTGGTACTCGACAAGGGTCAGGAAGCGGACTGGTTTTCCGCTACCTGGATCTGCTGGACGTCCGCGATTGCGGTGGTGGCGCTGGCCGCGTTCGTGGCCCGCGAGTTCACCACCGCGGAGCCGATCGTGCAGCTCCGCGTCCTGCACGACCGCAACTTCAGCGTCGGCATCCTGATTACCACGGTCTATGGAGGCGTGCTCTATGGCGTTACGGCCCTGCTACCGCTGTTTCTGCAAACGCTGCTCGGCTATTCCGCGCTCGCGAGCGGCCTGGCCGTGAGCCCACGCGGCATCGGCTCCATGATTTCGATGGTCCTGGTGGGCGTGATCATCAGCTACGTGGATGACCGCCTCCTGCTGGCCTGCGGGTTTCTCATTCTCGGCCTGTCCACCCTCATGCTGAGCCGCGTCAACCTGGAGATCTCGACCGCTTCGGTGGCCATCCCGAACCTGATCAACGGCATGGCCAGCGGATTCATCTTCGTTCCCCTCACCACCATCACCATGGGCCGGCTGCGGAACGACGAAATGGGCAACGCCACCGGCATTTACAACCTGATGCGCAATATCGGCGGCAGCTTCGGAATCGCCACCGTGACTACGCTTCTGGCGCGCGGCGCCCAGACGCACCAGGCTTACCTGGTCCAGAACGTGGCCATGCCCAACCCGCAATTCGCCTCGGCCTTCGGCCAGCTGGCCGCCCGCCTGCAGCACTCCGGGCTGGACCCGGCGGCCGCGCAGAACTCCGCCTTCGGACTGTTTTACAAGCTGGTGCAGCAGCAATCGGCCCTGCTTGCGTATGTCGACAATTTCCGCTGGCTGGGCTGGATGGCGCTTGCCTGCGTGCCCGCCGCCCTGCTCTTCCACCGCGTGCGGAGACATCGCGGCGGCGTTCCGGCGGGGGGCGAATAGCCAATCGCCAAACCGGCATCCCCGGTCCAGCCCCGCACTCCCCCGCATGGGGTCAACGATACACCCGCCGGCGGCGGACAACCCGTCCCAATAACGGACAGCGTCCAATGCGCGCGCCGGGGCCCGGCTGATTCGTCTCAATCACCTGACGCAAAAAACCGCTGGCACGTTGGTTGCATCAGCTTGCAATCGAACCATGACCGCACCCTCAACCATAACTACGTCACCTACGGCCAAGGGTGGCCTCAGAGTTCTGGTGAGCGACGACCACCCGGACATTCTGGAGGCGCTTCGCCTGTTGCTCAAGGGCGCGGGTTACATGGCGGAGACCGTGGATTCTCCGCAGGCCCTGCTGCGCGCCATCGACGCCCATCCGTTCGACCTCATCTTAATGGACCTGAATTACACGCGCGACACCACGTCCGGTCAGGAAGGGCTCGACCTGCTGGATAAACTGCGCGCGCGTCCCGATTGTGCACCGGTGATTGTGATGACCGCGTGGGGCAACGTGGAGCTGGCGGTGGACGCCATGCAGCGCGGGGCCACCGATTTTGTGCAGAAGCCTTGGGACAACCTGCGTCTGCTTGGCACCATCGAGAAGCAGGCTCGCGAAGCCGCCCTAAGGCGCACGGAGCGGCAGCAGGCGCGGTCGGAAATCGAGATCGCGCGGCACGTGCAGGAGAAGCTGTTCCCCCAGCCGCCCCGCCGGCTTCGCACCGTGCGGTATGCGGCGCGCTGCCTGCCCGCGCGCGATGTCAGCGGCGACTACTACGATTTTCTGGATTTCGGTGGCGACGCCATGGGCTTCGTGCTGGGGGACGTTTCCGGGAAGGGAATCGCGGCTGCCCTGCTGATGGCCAGCCTGCAGACGGCCTTCCGCACCCAGGCCGAGGTGATTCGCGACGGCTGCGAGCTCTTGCGCGGCATCAACCGGCTGTTCTATTCGAGCACGCCGCCCGAACAATACGCCACCGTGTTTTTCGCCGATTATGACGACCGGCAGCGCACGTTGCGCTACGTCAACTGCGGTCATCCAGCCCCGCTGCTTGTGCGCGCCGCCGGGCCGGTGGAGCGGCTGCACTCCACGGCGCCGGTGGTCGGACTGCTGAATCGATGGGAAGCCAAAGAAGTCATGCTGCGGATCAACGCCGGCGACACGCTGGTGGTTTTCTCCGATGGGGTGACCGAAGCGGGCATCGGCGAGGGTGAGGAGTTCGGCGAGGAGCGGTTGCTGGCGGCGATTGGCGCGGCGCCTTGCGATGACCCCGACCGCGTCATCGACCGGGTGACCGGGAGCATCCGCGCGCACGCCGGCGCCTCGCCCGGCGATGACTGCACCATGCTGGTGATCCACGGCGTTAGCTGAGCCGAACCCCGAACGGCTGCCCGATTAAACCATCTTCGGACCCGATTGGTGTATAGTTCATGGTGGTTGGCAGCGCCTTATGCGCCGGCGCCGCTCTACCGCGAAAGTTGTGCGCCGGTCGGGATCATGCAGCCTGTTCCAGGCGCGATTGCCGGAGAGGAGGTTTTGTGGACGACGAAACCCGTCGATCATTTGCCCTAAGGACGGGCGTGGCTGCGTTGACAGCCGGCTCATTCTTGAATTTGAATCCGCGCGCCATAGGCGCCAACGAGAAGGTGGTGCTGGCGCTGATCGGCGGGCGCAACCAGGGCCGCGGCGACGCCCTTCGCGCGATCGGGCGTGGCGGCGAAATCAAGACTTTTTGCGATCTTGACCAGGCCATTCTCGACAAGGTCAACCCGGAATTGGAAAAAGCCCAGCGCAAGGCGCCTTCGGACTACCAAGGAGTTCCGCCGGGTGCTGGACGACAAGGATATCGACGGCGTCATCGTTGCCGTGCCCGACCACTGGCACGCGCGCATCACGCTCCTGGCATGCCAGGCAGGGAAGGACATTTATATCGAAAAGCCGCTGTCGCAGACCATCCACGAAGGGCAAATGGTTCGCGATGCGGCGCGCAAGTACAAGCGCGTTGTCCAGGTGGGCACGCAGAATCGAAGCGCGGCAAATTATCAGAGCGCCATCGAATACGTGAAATCCGGGAAGCTGGGAAAGATCTGCGAGATCAGTACGTGGGAGTGCCAGCTGCGCCCGAGCATCGGCAACCCGCCGGACAGCGATCCGCCGGCAACCGTGGACTACGACGTCTGGCTCGGTCCGGCGCCCAAGCGGCCGTTCAACATCAACCGCTTCCACTACAACTGGCGGTTCTTCTGGGATTACGGAAACAGCGAGCTGGGCAATCAGGGCGTGCACGTGCTGGACGTGGCGCTTTGGGGGATCCAGGCGATGCGCGGGGGCATGGAGAACTGCCTTCCCACCCGCGTCTCCGGCAATTCCGGGATTTACTGGCTCAAGGATGCCAAGGAGGTTCCCGACACCCAGGTCCTGACCTACGATTACGGCGACTTCATGCTGACGTGGGAACTGCGCAGCTTTGCCAAGCACCATCGCGATTGATGGGCAGCCCGCAGGGCATCGCTTTCATCGGTACCGACGCGACGCTCGTCATACGCGGCGCGGGTTACGCGGCCAATTGGAAGGTCTACCCGAAGGATGGGGGCGGGGCCCGATTGTGGAGCCCGGGGACGAAAGCCAGGATGGCTTGCACGAGAAGAATTTCATGGATTGCATCCGCAGCCGGCAACGGCCCAATGCGGACGTCGAAATCGGCCGGCTGTCGACCACGATTTGCCACCTGGGGAACATTTGCACGCGACTCCGCCG
>CAWFIJ010000023.1:0-24586 GCA_963815855.1 Terriglobia bacterium
CCGAGGCCCTGGCCGGGAAGCGGTCCGCCGCTGCTGGCGTAGCCGACCGACAGGGTGGGGTCGGGCAGGCTGTGTTCCTGCGCGGGCCGTTCGAGCGCCGCTTCGTACCTCTTCTGGGCGGCCAGAATCGCCGGATTGCCGGTGAGCGCCTCGCGCACCAGATCCTCAAGCCGGACCGGGCCGGCGGCCCATCCGGGCACTGCACTCGCGAGCGCTGCCAGCGCGCTCCAGACGCGAGTCCTCATGGTTCCACTCCTTTTCCTCAATGCCGGCACGCCGGCGGACAAATGTAAAAGCAGGAAGAGTTCAGGAGGGGACGATCAGATGCGAAGGACGGAGTGGAGCAGGGCGAGATCAGGGGGAGATGCGTGGGCCGGACCGAACGCAGATGGCGGTGGGGCCAGAACGGCCGCCGGGACGGCCGAAGCCAGCACGGGCGCCACCGAGAGCAGCAGCAGCCCGTGCGCGGCCGCGTCCAGGGAGACGGCCGGCAGCGCCACGGCCTGCATGTTGCAAGCTCCAGAAGTTGGCGCGGGCGCAGGGACCTTTTTGCAGTGCCCGGCCGGATTGCAGCATCCGCCGTGGGAAGCGGGGAACATGAAATATTGAGGACACGACAGGCATCCGCCCCACAGCAGCGTGGCTAGCAGTAACACCGAAAGGCCGATATTGGCGAATGTCTTCAAAGCCGTCATGGCCTGGCCCGCATGCGCAACCACTTCGTTGGCATAGACGCCCAACATGCGGTCAGGTTTACGTGGTGAGCTGTGCACTCTTCCAGCCAAACTCTATGTGTTGTGTTTTCAGCAAACCAGATTTAAGAGAGCGGGCGGATTGGGTGCATTCACGCAGGAAGGGCACGGCTGTGGCGTGCTTTCCGAGCTGCGCAGCGGGCTTTCGCCCGCCCGCCCTCTCCTGGCCCGGCGGGGCGCAAGCTTCAAGCGCGCCGGAAAGAGATTTTATTTCCCCAGAATCTCTCGATCAGCGGCAGTGCCCGGCCGGAAAACCCGGTGGAGAGGAAGATGCGCCGGCCTCCGTTTCCGGAATCGTATTCCGGATGGCGGCGAAGGTAGAACTGGAGCGCGCGGGCGGTGGCCTGGGGCTGGTGGATGATGGGTACGCCGCGGGGCAGGGCGGCGGCGAAGAAGTCGCCGACTAGCGGGTAATGGGTGCAGCCGAGAATCACGCAATCGGGCGCGGCGCCGGCCGTTTGCCGCAGTTCGCCGACATACTGCTCCACCAGCGCGCGAATCCCGGCGGCGGGCATCCCCTGCTCGATGGCGCCGGCGAGCTTGGGGCAGGCCTGCTGCACGACCGTGAGATCGGGACGGCGCTTGCGGATCTCCACCGGGTAGCAGTCCGTCTCCACGGTGCGGCTGGTGGCGAACACGGCGATGGTGCCGGACCGCCGGGAAGCTTCCGCGGCAGCGGAGTCTCCGTCCCAGGCAAGGCCGGTGGCGGCCTCGATGGTGGGCACCACGATGCCGATGACGTTGCGCGCCACTCCGTCCTCACGGCAGCGCGCCGGCAGCCACTGCTGCTGAATCCAGCGCAGTGCCACCACGGAGGCGGTGTTGCAGGCGATGATGGCGAGGGTGCAGCCCTGGCGGAACAGGCGCTCGATCCCGGCGCAGGTGAGGTTGAGGACGTCGATGGGCGGCCGGGTGCCGTAGGGCGCGTTGCGGTTGTCGCCCAGATAGACGAAGTCCCGTTCCGGCAGCGCTTCGATCAGCGCACGATGCACGGTCAGCCCGCCGAAGCCGCTGTCGAAGACGCCGATCATCCGCAGAGCCGTTCCATAGACTGACCACTTCCAGCTTATCGGATATAATCACGCGATACGCCGCGGTTTCTCCCTGGCAACCGGCCGGCGACCAGGAGGGAATATGTGCGATCAGGATCATTTTGAGAACGACCGGCAAGAGTACGAAGCTCGCGGTCTGGTGACGCGAAAGCAATTCGGCATGATGTTGGGAGCGGGCGATCGCCATGATGCTGCCGCGAGTCGCGAACGCCGTTACGGTGACCGAATCGGACGTGAACGTGACGACGCCGGACGGCGCGGCGGACTGCTACTTCGTGCATCCGGCGAGCGGCACGGCTGCCGGGCGTTCTGATGTGGCCGGACATCTTCGGGCTGCGGCCGGCGTTCCGCCAGATGGGCAAGCGGCTGGCCGAATCGGGGTATGCGGTGCTGGTGGTGAATCCGTTCTACCGCGACCAAGAAAGCTCCGACCGCGGAGGCCGGCGGCGCCACCCCCATCCAGCAGCTGATGCCGCTGGCGCGAGGTCTGAACGAGACGACGCACATGACCGATGCGAAGGCGTTCATCGGGTGGCTGGACCGGCAGTCGGCGGTTGCCAAGAATCGGAAGATGGGCACGCAGGGTTATTGCATGGGCGGCCCGATTGCGTTTCGTACGGCGGCCGCCGTGCCCGATCGCGTGGGAGCGGTCGCCTCCTTCCATGGCGGCGGACTGGTGACCGATGCGCCGAACAGCCCGCATCTTCAGGCCGCGAAGACCAAGGCGCAGTTCCTGATCGCGATCGCGGCGAACGACGATGCGCGGTCGCCCAACGAGAAGAACGTTCTGAAGGAGACGTTCGCCAAGGCGAACCTGCCCGCGGAGATCGAAGTGTACACCGGCGCCGCGCACGGCTGGTGCCCGCCGGATTCGCAGGTCTACAACGAGCCACAGGCGGAGAAGGCATGGAGCCGGTTGCTGGTGCTGTACGGAAAAGCTCTGGCCTGAACACCGCTGATTCCGGCGGGAGTATACTGCCAGGTAATTCCACCACCGAGGGGCGATGCCCAAATTGGAGGGACTAAGATGCATTTCCTGAGCGATGAGGATATGAAGGACCTGCTGCCCGCGGAAGAAGCGGCATTTCCTTCTCCCGTTCCCACGCAGGTGGTTTCGAGCGAGGAATATCTGCCGCCTCCGCAAACGGCCGAGCAGAAGGAGTACGAGGCCCGGCTGATCGACGTGGCGGATACCATCGCCAAAAAGCAGGGGGTTTCCCGCCGGCGCTTCTTCGAGACCGCCTCCGGCATGGCGGCATCCTTTGTGGCCCTGAACCAGGTATACGGAACGCTGTTCGAGGTGAGCCTGGCGGAAGCGCAAACGCCGGAGATGGCCAACGAGCGCGCCAAGGCGCTCTCCGGCCAGTTCATCATGGACATGCACACGCATTTCCTGCGCGACGACACCCGTCTGACTGGGTTTCGTCGCAGATGCGCAAGGCGGTGGGCAAGGCCGGCTGGAACAAGCGCATTGGCGACCACAGCAGACGATCGAGGATCTGAAGTTCAATAACTATTAAAGGAGATGTATCTCGACAGCGACACCAAGGTGGCGCTGAGTCTTCACGCGCCTTCGGACATACCGAGGATTGGTTCCTCACCAACGACATGGTGTATCAGACGCGCGCAAAGGTCAACGAGAAGGCCGGCTCGCGGCGCATGTTCGCCCATTGCATCTTCACACCCGGGCAGCCGGAATGGCTTGAAAAGCTCGATGACCGGCCTCGCCGTAGGAATCCGGAATCCTGGAAGGGCTACACCATCGGCGACAACACCCACAAGGAGACCAGCCGCTATCCGTGGCGGATGGACGACGAGAAAGTCACCTACAAGGGCTATGAAAAGATGGTGAAGGCGGGCATCAGGAATGTCTGCATTCACAAGGGACTTTTTGCGCCAAGCGTCGAAGACGCGGTTTCCCAAGCTGACGTCCCTACGTTGAGTCGACGACGTCGGCAAGGCCGCCAAGGACTGGCCGCAGCTTAACTTCATCATCTATCACGGCGGCTACCGTCACGTAGGCGGCAGACCCCGAGGTTGCGTTGGCGGAGTTCGAGAAGCACCGGCCGGATTTCCTGGGTTTGCGATCTGGCGGATATTCCGGCGAAGTACGGCGTCAACAATGTGTACGGCGACGTCGGGCAGTCATGTGCGCACACGACGCTGGTCGAACCAGCCGGCTGGCTGGCGGCGCTGATGGGCATCATGATCAAGGGGCTGGGCGTGGACCATGTGTCTGGGGGACGGACGCCGTCTGGACCGGTTGGCCGCAGTGGCAGATCGAAGGCTTGCGCCGGCTGGAAATACCCGAGGAGATGCAGAAGAAGTACGGCTTCCAGCCGCTGGGAGCCGCGAACGGCCCAGTGAAGAACGCCATCTTCGGAACCAACGTGGCCCGTCTCTACAATTACCCGGTGGAAGAATTCATGAAGCGGCCGGACCGCTTTGCGCAGTTGCGGGCCGAATATGAAGCGCAGGGCCCGGAGCGCAGTAACCTGCGCTACGGATACATCCGGAAACCGGTGGGGTAAGTGCCACGCCGGAGGCGGCATGAGATTGGGGAATCACAGGAGGGGCTGGATGCTGGGAAAGACGGTGCTGGCGTTGTGTGCCGTGCTGCCGCTGGTGGCCGTGCCGCCGGCGGGCGCGCAGGACGCGCCGAGTGGGGCGCAGGCCGGATCCGGCGGGCGGGGAGGACGGCGCGGAGGGGCAGGCGCAGGCGACAGCATGCGGGTGTTCCTCGGGCTGGGACCGGCTCCGGACGCGGCCGCGGCGAAAAAGGGCGAGCCGCTTTACAAAGAAAACTGCGCCACCTGCCACGGCGAATCGGCCCACGGAGCGCAGGGGCCGAATCTGGTGCGGTCGGTGGTGGTGCTGCACGACGAGAAGGGCGAGGAGATCGGCCCGGTGGTCCGCGGCGGCCGTCCGCAGGCGGGAATGCCGGCGTTTCCCGAGCCTGAGCGCGGACGACGTTTACAACATCGCGGAGTATCTTCATCAGCAGGTGGAACTGGCGGCCAACCGCGGCACTTATGGCGCCACCTACGCCGGCCTGCGCGAACCAGACCAGCGGGGATGCCAAACAGGGCGAGGCATTCTTCAACGGCGCGGGCGGGTGCGCCAAGTGCCATTCGGCCACGCGGCGACATGGCCAAAATCGGCGCGAAATACCCGCAGGCGGCGGCGCTGCAAGCGCGGTTCCTGTGGCCGGCGCAGCGCGGACCGGCGCAAGGCCAAGGTGACCACGGCCTCCGGGGAAACCGTCGCCGGCGTCGTCCGAAGCCTGAAGGATTTCGATGTATCCTCGATGGACGCGGCGCGGCGAGTACCATTAGTGGCCGCGCGACCAGGTGCAAGGTGGAGATCGAAGACCAAATTGGCCGGACATCGGGCTCTGCTGCCGCGAAGTACACGGATGCGGATATCCATGACCTGACAGCCTATCTGGAGACACTGAAATGAAGACGCATGGGATTGCTGCTCATGGCGCGCCGCTGGCGTGGCTGTGCGCGCAGGGGCTGGATCCGAATGCGCTCACGCTGTTCCGCCAGCCCCAGGACGTGTGGCCGACGTACAACGGCGATTATTCGGGGCGCCGCTTCAGCGAACTGGACCAGATCCACCAGTCCAACGTGGACTCAGCTGAAGATCGACTGGATGTATCGCATCACCAGCGTCGGGCCGCAGCGCGGCGTGGGCGGCCCGACCATCAAATCGACGCCTCTGCTGGTGAACGGCATCCTCTACTTCACCATTCCGGACCACATTTTCGCCATCAATGCGCGCACCGGCGAGCAGCTCTGGCAATACAACTTCGAAGATCAAGGGCGGCCACCTGGTGGGCCAGCGCGGCGTGGGCATGTACGGCGACTGGCTGTATTTCATGAGTCCCGACGGCTGGTTCATCTCGCTCAACGCGCAAGGACGGGCAAGGAGCGCTGGCGGAAGAAAGTCGCCGACGAGAAGCTGCAGTATTTCACCACCATGGCGCCGCTGGTGGTGAAGAACCACATCCTGGTGGGAGTGGGCGGCGACGCGATGGACGTGCGCGGGTATCTGGAATCGCGCGATCCGGAGACCGGCGAACTGCAATGGCGCTGGTACACCACGCCGGAGAAGATGGGCGACCCGGGATCGGAAACGTGGCCGAACCTGGATGCCATGCATCACGGCGGCGGCATGACGTGGCTGCCGGGCACTTACGATCCGGACCTGAACCTGTTGTATTGGGGCACCGGCAACGCGAATCCGGTGTTCGCGGGGCAGAGCCGCAAGGGGTCGAATCTGTGGACGGCCTCGATCGTCGCGCTGAATCCCGACACCGGCAAGCTCGCAGTGGTATTTCCAGGCTTCGCCGCACGACACGCACGATTGGGACAACGTGGAAACCCCGGTGCTGTTCGATGCCGTGATCGACGGCCAGCCGCGCAAGCTGCTGGCGCAGGCAGCGCGCTGCGGGATGGTTCTTCGTGCTGGACCGGACCAACGGCAAGAACCTGGTTTCCAAGCCGTTCTCCGGGACCGGCAACTGGGCGAAGGGCGTGGACGCCAAAGGGCCAGCCGATTCCCGATCCGGCGAAGGAGCCGAAGGTGGACGGCTCGATGATCGATATGCCGGCCGGGGGCGCGACCAATTGGCCTCCGCCGAGCTACGATCCGCAAACCGAGCTGTTTTACGTTAACGGCACGGAGGCATACGGCATGGCGTATCTTCTACGACACCTCCGACCATCCGGAAGGATATGGCGGGCGGCGGCGGCGGGAACTATCGATACCGCGCTCGGCGTTGTTCGCCATGGACATCCGCACCGGGGCGATCCGATGGAAACACGAGCACGGCGCCGAAGCGGCCGGGGCGGATTGAGCGGCGGCGTGCTGACCACCGCGGGCAAACTGCTGTTCACGGGCGATTCCGGGGATCTGGTGGCATTTGACCCGGCGAACGGAAAACCTCTCTGGCACCAGCGCCTGCCGCTGCCGGTGAGCAACGGCCCGTCGACATATATGCTGGATGGGCGCCAGTACATCATCGCCGGCGCAGGCGACACGATTTACGCGCTCCGCTTGGCGGGCCCGCCTCCGGCGGCTGCGGCTAAGCTCCCGTAATCCGCACTACCAGGGGTTGGAGTAGCGCGAGTCGTGCAGCACCGCGTCATCGGTGAGCGATTGCAGAAACGCGATGAGGTCCGCGCGATCCGCGGGCGAGAGGCGGAACCCGCCGATCAGGTGATCCTTATTGGGATTGTCGTGGCCGTCCCCCGCGTGCGGGCCGGAATCGATGTCGCCGGCCGCCGGCGGCGTAATGATCGAGCACGCCTTCGAGCGTGGCGATGCTGCCGTCGTGCATATAAGGCGCGGTGATCGCGATGTTGCGCAGCGTCGGCGACTTTGAATTTTCCCACGTCGGCGGCGAGCTTTCGTGAACTCGAAAATGCCGACGTTGGGCGCCGGATAGGAGAGCGGGCCGGGGAGGTTGTAGAGCCCGGTATTGTGAAATTCGACCTCCGGCCGCGCGGTTGTTCGGAAACCGTGGCGTCGCTGAAATTAAACCCGCCATGGCAGCGGAAACAGGAAAGGTGCTGGTTGAAGAACAGAATTTCGCCGCGCTTGGCGGACTTCGGAAACGGCGTTGTCGTCGCGGTCATAATGATAGCGGTCGTAAGGCGAACGCGCGGAAATGATGCTGCGCTCGAAGCTGGCCAGCGCCTTCGTGACGTTGCTGGATGGTGAAGGATCGGCGCTCCGCGGGAAACGCGTGCTCGAACAAGGCGCGGTACTGGGCGTCGGAGCGCAACATCGGCAGAAAGCCGTCGCCTTCGCGCAGGCCAAGCTCCACCGGATGCTCGCCGAACATCGGCATCAGCGCCTGCTCTTCCAGTTCGTTCATGCGCGGATTGCTCCAGGTGAGCGCGGCGCTGTAAGCCACATTGACCAGGCTCATGGCGCTGCGCGAGTGCGATTCGCCGGTGGCTCCCACGCCACCGGCGCGGCCGTCGGTGAAGGCCAGTTCCTGCTTGTGGCAGGTGGCGCAGGACGATTTGCCGTTGACCGACATGCGCGTGTCGTAGAACAGATATCGGCCCAGTTCCACTTTGGCCGCCGTCATGGGGTTGTCGGCGGGAACGTACGGCTTGGGAAAGCCCTTGGGCAGATTCCAGGCGTAGTCCCCGGCATCCGCGGTCGCGGAAATAGCGCGCGGCACCACAGGCAGCGCCAGCACGGCGCAGAGAATCACAGGCGGCGGATATCAGCGCACGCGCTGCCTCACTTTTGCAGCCGCACGATTTCGAGCGTTTCCAGCATGCGCACGGAACGGGCGCCCGCCTTGTCGTTGGGGCAGACCAGCCGAAACGGACCCTGATATCCGAACAGCGGTTTGCCGTCGCGCTTGTCGGCCACGAGGATCGGTTCATTGCCGAACTCCGGCGTCGACCTCGGCCAGCGTGAAGACCACCTGGTAGCCGTCGTGCGCCTTGGCGAGAACGTAGCTGGCGAGGGCCTTGCCGCGCAGATCCTTGGCCTACGGCGCGCCCGCGCGCTTCAGAATCTCGCGCAGCAGGACGCCTTCATACTCGATTTTGGTTCCGTCCTGGTCCGGAATGGTAACGGTCTCCCGGGGCATTTTGGCGAAGTCGTCCGCGCTGAGCACCAGCGGGGACGCGATGTCGCCGCTGATGGTGAGAGTTGCCGGAGCGGCTTTCTGCTGGGCGGACTGGCCGTACCCCGCCGCCGTGCAACACCAGGCCAGCACCACCATCCCCAAAAGCAGATTCCTGCGCGGCATCATGTGAAGCACCGGGTTGTCTCCTATAAGGGACAGTGTACTGATCCGGGAGCGCCGGCGGGGCGGCCGGGCGCGTTTACGGCACAGGCACCAGAAGCGTCTTGCCGATCACAGTGGTGAAGCCGTCCAACATATCCATGAAGCTTGAGGTCAAGCGACGGGAAGCGTGCGCAGCTGCCAAAGGTGTTCGGCGTTTTGCCACGCTGATTCCCGGGCCGCGCTCACGTTCCAGGCGGCGATGGTATCTTCCAGATGGGAGACCGGCGGGAGCGCCCCGCCGGGAAGGCGGACATTGAGGGTGCGCTTGGCGGATTCGATGAGGCCGTCCAGCGTGGAATTGAGCGCGGTGTAGTCGTTGTAGTGCGTTCCGCCGGGATCCGGAGTGGTGCCGGTGACCTGGCAGGTGGCGACGATGGCTTCCGGCAGGTCGTGATTGATATGGGCGTTAATGCCGGCCAGCGCGAACTGGATGCGCGCGATTGCGGCTTGGTCGCGGCTATCGAACAGAACTTGCCAGCAGGCGGGCGTGGCCTCGCCGGAGAGCGAGGATTTGAGGGCGGAAAAATAGAGACGCGCGAATTGGACGTCGAGCTGGGCCAGCCATGCGGAATCCGTGAATCCGCCGGCGGCCACCCGCGCCTCAACGGCCTGCGTCACCTGCAGGTACAGCCAGTTGAACCATTTCAGACCATCGGCGTCGACACAGGTGGCGTCGATGGTCTGGAGAGTTTGGAGAACGTCCGGGATCGATTGCGGAGCGGCCTGGACCGCGGCCAGCAGAGTAGCGTCGTATACGAACACGACTTATTTTAGTCTACGCATTCGCCCGGACAAACTATTCCGTGCGCCCGCTCCGGTCGAAAAGGCCGAACCGCTTCAGCATCACCACCCATAGCGCCACGCCGCCGAGAAACAGGACCAGGAACAGGGGCAGCGTGCTCCACTGGGTTTTTTCGGCGAACTGGTGGGGGTGAAAATAGGGCTGGAGGTAAGCGTCGCGCAGGCGATCGCGCGCGATGATCATGAGCAGAACCACCAGCGCCATGCCGCCTGCCGCCACCGAAACGGCCGCACGGGGATCGTCCTGTGCAAAGCGCCGGACATGGCGGGGATGAGCGCCAGCGCCGCGAAGGTGCCGATTCCCAGGCAGGCGGTGGCAATGCCGTCGCCGCCCAGGAAGATGGTGCGCTGGGCCACCGGCAGGCTCACCAGAAACCAGAAACCAACCAGGAACTGGGCCATGGTGGCGTAGAGGAATGCCTGGGCGCCAAGGCGGAAGGCGTAGCGGGCATAGCCGTTATCCGTCTTCCACTGTCGCAGCGCGACCAGCGCCAGCGCCATGCCCGCGACCGCCACCGCGGCCGCCAGAAAGTGGAGCAGGCGCGGCACGAGCGACGGTTCGGCCAGGTTCAGGTTCCAGCCGCCGGGGTTTGCGAAGTACTTGCGCGCCCAGGCCGCGGGAGCCTGGCTGAGCGTGGCATTGCTGCTCTGCAGGAAGGCGATGGCGGCCAGCAGGAGCACGCTGGCCAGCAGCACCGGGCCGCTCCAGGCGGCGGGCGCTGATCCCGGCGAGGCCGCGATGTAGAGACCGTAGTATGCCAGCACCAGAAATACCAGGAGCAGAAACCACGGCCACGCCATGAGGATGGAAGATGTGTAGAAGAACTGGCCGTAGAGCACCTGCACGAACAGAAGCGGCGCAATGCCGAGCGTGATGGTGGCGGCCAGGAGCGCGGGCAGCTTTCCGGACAGGTCCAGGAACAGCCGGCGCGCATGCGGATCCCGGCGAGCGCGCCAGCGGGCGGCGAGCGCCAGCACCGCGCCGCCGAACATGGCGTTCATGACCAGAATATGGAGGAAAAACGTCACCAGCAGCAGCAGCTTGAAAAGCCAGAAGGGGCCAGGCAGCGGGTTGGGGTCGGCAACGGGAATGGCGTTGGGTTGCATGGATGTTTACCTCGTTTCCGTCTGGAAGCGCGTTTGCACCCAGTGCACCAGGGCGGCGCGCTCGGCTTCCGTCAGGCGCAAGTCCGGCATGCGCGGGTCCAGGGCGGGCAGGCTGGCGAGCGTCGCGGCTGCCGATGCCGCATCCATGCCGGTGAGGCACACCAGGGCGGCATCGCCGGCCCGGCTCTCATGACACGTCGCGCAATTGTGATGAAAAATGGAAGCGCCGTCGAGTGTTGCAGGCGGCTGTGGAAGGGGTCCGCGGACTTCGTCGAGCCACGCTGCCAGCGCCATGCGCTCGGCATCGGTGCCGGCAAAGGGCGGCATCACCCCGCCGTGCATCGAGTCCAGGCTGCCCAGCATGGCCGCGATCTTGTCCTTATCCCATTGGCGTTCCGCCAGGTACGCCTGCACGCCGCGATAGGCATTGCGGGTGTGGCAGCTCTGGCATTCCACGACGGAAGATTTCGGCGCCGGCGCGCGCCTCCTGGCCGGCGCGATCTGGCGCATGCTCACCCACCGGGCAGCGCCCAGGACGCCGGTCCGGTTGATGGCGTCCACCGTGAACCCGCCATCGCCCGGCATGGCCTTGGCGTACAGCGAGTTGTCGTACAGATAATCGGCGATGACGAAGGGTTTGCGCACCGCTTCCCGCACGAACTCGAACGAACCCATGGCGGCCAGCGCCAGCAGCAGGAGCGGGACGCTGCGCCCCAGGCCCAGGTGCGACGGGCGGACAAGGGTGAGCAGAGCCACCAGAAACGTAGCTGCCGTGAACGCGATGGCCAGCGCGGCAAATCGGGTGGCCGTGGGCATGGCGCCCTGCGCGGCGGCCCACAGGCCGGCCGGAATGCTGCGCGCGTACCACCAGCGAACGCCGGCAGAACGGCCAGTGAGGGCAGCAGCCAGCGCGCGCTCCATCGCACCAGCCGCGCTTTCAGCGCGGCATCCTTCTGCAGGCTGGCGGTGATCAGCGCGTAGATTCCCGCCAGCGCCAGCGCAATGGTAGAACCGCGCCAGCAGGGAAGGAAGATAGGTCGGGTTGAAGAAGCCGGTCCAGAAGGCGGATCTCGATCCATCCGCCGGGGGTGAGCATGAAGCTGAGGATGCCGTTGATCACCACCATGCTGGCGAGCGCCGCCCAGAAATAAATCCAGCCGTACCACATGTGCAGGCGGGCATCCAGCTTGTCCCACCCATAGAGATAGAGCAGCGCGGCCGTGATCTCGAGGAAGAAAAAGACCCACTCGATGGCCCAGCCCCAGACGAAGACGTGGATCAGGCTGGCTGGTGGCGGTGGGGTTGATCAAGCCGATGGTGAACCAGATCCGACCCCGCTCACGGCGCCGAAGACCACCGTCGGCAGCACGAAGAATTTGGTATGGAGCTTGAGCCAGCCGAGCAGTTCGGCATCGCCCGTGCGGCGGCGCCCGGCGCTCGGTAAGAACCAGAAAGAGCCCGCCGCCAACAGCGAAATGCGAGACGAAGACGTGCAGGATGGAGACGATCGCCATCAGCAGGCCGGCACCGAAAGCGACATCCCAAACCGGATAGTTCATACCACCTCCACGGGGCGAGCAGCCGCTCCCGGCATTTTGGATATTAAAACTCCAATATAGCGCAATTTGCCAGAAATCGCGGTCGCGGTGGTAGCCTGGAACAAGCAACCATGACTTTCAGACGGTGGTGGCTGTTCGCTGCCGGTATTGCTGGCGGCCGGTTGGGGCCAGACAGCAGGCGAGAGCCCTGGCCCGGCTGTGGGCGCGAGCGTGCCTGCGTTTCAGCTCCCGGACCAGAACGGGCAGAGCCGCGATTTGCGCAGCCTCTACGGGCCCAAGGGCCTGATGCTGGTTTTCTTCCGTTCCGCCGACTGGTGACCCTTTTGCAAAGGCCAGCTCGTGGAGCTGCAACAGAAGCCTGGAGCAAATCCGCAAGCGCGGCCTGGGCGTGGCGGCGGTGAGCTATGACAGCGTGGCGGTGCTGCAAGAATTTCGCGGAGCGCAAAGGCATCACCTTACCCGCTGCTTTCCGACACCGATTCGAAGGTGATCCGCGCTTACGGCCTGCTCAACGAAACGGTGGCGAAGGACACGCCGCAATACGGCATTCCGTATCCCGGAACATTCATTCTGGACCGCGCCGGCGTGGTGACGCAAAAGTACTTCGAGAAGGATTTCCGCCAACGCTACACGGCCTCGGAAATTCTGGTGCGGCAATACGGCGGCGCCGCCGGCGCGGCGGGCAGGTCGATCGAGACCAAGCACCTGCAGCTGACCACCTCCGCCAGCCTCTCCACGGTGCATTGGGGCCAGCGGCTGGCGCTGGTGGCGGACATCGAGCTCAAGCCGGGCATGCACGTCTACGCGCCCGGCGTCCAGGGCTACATCCCGATTGCCTTCCAGTCTGACCGCTGACGCCGGCCTTCCAGGGGCACGCGCCCGGCTACCCGGCCGCGCGCCAGCTACACCTCAAGGCCATCGGTGAAACCGTGCCGGTTTTCGAGGGCCGCTTCCGCGTGGCGGAGGACATCACCATCGCGCCCGAGGCGCAGGTGAAACCGCCGCTCAGCCCGGCGGGCGACCTGGTGGTGGAGGGAACGCTGCGCTACCAGGCCTGCGACGCCAAGGTCTGCTACCCGCCGCAGAACGTGCCGCTGCGTGGACCTTGCACTACGAAGCGCTGGACCGCCAGCGCGCTCCGGCGGAAATGCAGCGGAAGGCGCCGGCGGGCCCGCGGTAACGCCGCAGGCCTTCAGCGGGCGCGATAGAGCTTCCAGACCTCTAAAATATCCTTGCCCCGGTAGAGAACGGTGCGGGCGTCGAGCATTTCGGCGTCGCGCGGGATCTCCACCGGCAGGGCATTGCGGGTGGTGAATTCCACCTGGAAGGTCACCGGACCGGCCACCACGTAAGGTGGAATTTCGGCCAGGCGGCGCATGGCCCGCACGGCCCCCGCGCGGATGAGATCGCGCGCGGCCGGGGCCGAAAGCGAAATGCAGGTGTAGTTGGAGAGCCCCTCCTTCACCGCGACGGTCTCCGCCTTGGGCACGATGGCGTGCAGTTGAGCGGCGGCGGCCTGGTCGCCGCTGAGGAAGATCACGGGCGTATGAAAATGACCGGCGAGGGCGGCGTTGACTTCGATTTCGCCCACCGGTTGGCCGTTGAGCAGCATGGTCTCGACGCCCAGCGAGCTGAAGCTGTGCGCCATCACGCCGCCGCGCGAATCGGCGCGGGCGTGCTGGCCGATAAAGGCGACGGCGGAAAAGCCGCGCTCGAAGAGCATGGAGGGGCCGAGCTTGCCGATGATCAGGCGGGCGCGCGGTTCGATCGTGAGGGCGGAGAGCGTCTCGGAGTCATCGTGCCCGTCCCACACCAGGACTTCGTCGGCGCCTCCCGCGAAGAAACCTTCCACGGCGGCGTTGATCTCACCGGTGAGCAACTGCCGCATTTCGACGTTGGTGGGCTCTGTCTGGTCCTGCCGGCACACGCCGGCCACCCCTTCGGCATCGGTGATGAGGAAAACCGTCTTCTTCGCTTGCGCTTGAAGCGGCAGGCCGGCAAGGAGCAGAAGGACGCAAATTCGCAGAGATATCGACATAGACCGGTCCGGGCGGCGTCAGTTTTTCAGCGACATGGTCCGGGCCAGTTCCATGGCTGCTTCGGGCGTGGTAGTGGTGCCCATTTCGGTATCCACGTAGCCCTGGTAATTCATTTGGCGCAGCACGCGGAAGATGTACGCGTAGTCGATCTCGCCGGTGCCCGGCTCTTTACGGTCGGGAACTTCGCCAATCTGCACCAGCCCGATCCAGCCTTTCGACAATCCCTCGCGCAGGTGGGTGGAGATGTTGCCCTCCATCAACTGCAGATGATACATGTCAAAGCAGACTTTGACGTTGTTGTGCGAGACGTCGTTGATAGTAGGGAAGGCCACGGCCGCGGTGTCGAGCGCCATGCGTTGTTGGCCGGGTTCGGTGCTGAGCGGTTCCATGACCAGCGTAATGCCATGCTCCTTGGCGATATCGCCGGCTTTCCGCAGGCCGCTGACTATCTGCGCACGCTGCGTTTCCCAGGGGACGTCGGGCTGCACCTTGCCTACGAAGATGATGGGCCGTGCGCCGCCCAGCCGCTCCGCGATTTTGATCTTGGCGGTAACTTCGTCCAGGTATGCCTGCTCCATGCCGGGCTTGGTGAGGCCAGTGGAACCACCCACCCTGCCCGTGCCCGAAATGCTGGCGCACTTGATGCCCGTCCGTTCCTGGATTTTGAGCATGGCATCCAGCTCTTCTTCCGACGCCGTCCAGAAACTGTATCCCTTAAAGCCGTGAGCGGCCACCACCTCCACCCGCTCGCCACGCGGCATGGTGCGCGGGAACATGATTTCGATGTTGATGGACACGGTGTAGGGCGGAGCGCCGGGGCCCTCCACGGCCGCCTGGGCGTCTAACACCAACGGTGCGCTTACGCCGGCGGCGATCAGGGCGCGCCGACTCAGAAAGTTCTTCATTTGCAGGCCTTCCAATCGAGCGATAAATTTGTGCGCATTGTATCACGCGGCTATTGCGGGCCGGGCCGCGTGCGGGCGCTGTCGTCTGCCAGGACGCCACCGGGGTTGGCAGGCGAAACCGCCTGCCCCACATCGGGGCGCGGCACAATGCTGTAGGATTGGAACTCGGGCGTTTTTCCAAATGCCAGGACGAAGACCGCAGGCGCACCAGCCGGCCAGCTTTATGGGAGTCCGCATCTGAGCGCCCGCGCCTCCGCTCATCTTCTGACACCGAACCAGGTCCGCGGATTTTGGGCGGCGTGGGCGGGTATCGTGCTGGACGGGATGGATTCCTTCATCTACGCGCTGGTGCTGGTGCCGGCCATGCGGGAGCTGCTGCCGGCTTCGGGCATTCAGCCCACGGCGGGGAATCTCGGATTTTACGGCAGCATTCTGTTCGCGGTATTTCTGGTGGGCTGGGGCTGCGCGTTCCTGTGGGGTCCTTTCGCCGACCGCTTCGGACGCATCCGCTCCCTGATCCTGGCCATCCTTTGTTACTCCGTTTTCACGTTTCTGGGCAGCCTGGCGCACAATATCTGGCAGCTGGGCACATTCCGTTTGCTGGCGGGCTTCGGCGTGGGCGGGGAGTTCGTGGGCGCGGCCACGTTCATTGCGGAGGAGATGCCGGACCAGCGCCGCGGCTCCGGGGCCGGGTTCCTGAACAGCGCTTATTATGTCGGCACGTTCGTCGCCGCCGGGCTGAACTATCTGGTTGGCGCGCACTACGGATGGCGGGCCATGTTCGCGGCGGGGGGCGCCCCGGCGCTGTTCATCGCCTGGGTCCGATGGGGAGTCCGCGAACCGGAACGCTGGGAGAAGCGGATGGCGAACCGCGGCGGCTGGACCGCCCACGATTCGCTGCTGGCCCTGTTCAGCGCCGAATACCGGAAAAGGACGTTGGTGAACTGCCTGTTTCTGCTGATCTCGATGGTCGGCCTGTGGGCCGGGTCGGTGTACGTACCAGGCGCGGTGACGCAGGTGGCGATGCGCGAAGGCTACCGCGCGGCGGATGCGGCGCGCACGGCGTCCTGGGCCACCATGCTGCTAGCCTGCGGCACCATTCTCGGCTGCCTGCTGATGCCGCGCCTGGCCGACAGGTGGGGACGGCGCGGCGCGCTGGCGTGCTTCTACGTGGTGATGGCGGTCTCTATCGTGTTCAGCTTCGGCTTTGCCTTCTACCTGCCTCACCATGCGCTGCGCGTGTTCATCCCCGGCCTCTTCTTCGTGGGCGTGGGAGGCGGGAGCTTCAGCGTTTACCTGCTGTGGCTACCCGAACAATACCGCACGGAATGCCGTGGCAGCGCGGTGGCATTTGCCACCTCTATCGGCCGGTTTGCCGCGGCCGGCGCCACCTTCCTGGTGGGCGCCGGCATCTCCGCCTACGGCAGCATGGGCATCCCGGTAGCCACCACCTCCGTGGCTTTCGCACTGGGAATGCTGGTGGTGCCCTTCGGGGTCGAGACCAAGGGCAAGCCGCTGCCGGCCTGAGGCGGCTGAAAAAGACGCCACGGTCCGAAATTACGCGCCGTTTGCTATAGTCCTTACTTACCGCAACACTGAGACCTCGCGCCTGGTCCAACGACGCTCTGGTTCACGGGGCACTCGCATTTGCCCCGTCTCAGATGGGAGGAATCAGACCATGCCTCGTCCAGTAAATTCCCCTCGGTCTATAGCGATTGTCCTGATGTTGATGCCGTGGGCGCCGGTGATGGCGCAGAACCCGTCCGATTCCGGCCGAGTCGGAGTGGAATCGCCCGCCAGCGCCGAAATCTGCGGCGATTGCCACCGCGGCACGCACGAATCGTGGAAGGCATCCGGACATGCGCACGCCATGGACAGCCGCCTGTTTCAGGACGTGTTGCACTACACGGAGGCCGACCTGGGCTCCGGCGGCGCGGCAAACGTGCCTGGGTTGCCATTCGCCCCTGGCGGCGATGACCGGTGATTCGGCCCTGCGCACGAAGGTGAGCTGGGAGGGCGTCACCTGCGACGTCTGCCATTCCATCCGGCAGGTCTCCCTGACCGGGCCGAATCCGAAGGCGAGATTCGAGCTCACGCGCACGCGAACGGGGCCGTGGAAGGACGACACTCCCAGCCGGCACGGCGGCCCTTTTCTCGCCCCTGCACACATCCTCGCTGCTCTGCGCGTCCTGCCATGAATACCGGAATTCGCTCGGTTTCCCGGTGGTGGCGACGTTCTCGGAGTGGCAAGCCAGCCGGTACGCGAAGGACGGCCGCCAGTGCCAGTCCTGCCACATGCCGGGCGTGGGACGCGTGGCCCTGGTACAACGCGTGGTCACGACGCCCACCGACGTGGAGAGGCACAGCCACTGCCAGACCTGCCACGTACCGGCAGGGGCCGGCGGCGCGGTGAGCCAGGCGGGCCGGGGCGCCGCGGCTGTGGACCCGAGTTTGCGGGTGCACGGCCAGCTCAACCTGCACGAGACCAAGGGCAGCGAAAGCGCGGAACTGCTGGCGACGCGGTCCAGGCGCGACTGGCGGCGGCGAGGGATGGCAAGCAGGTGAGGGTAAACGTGGAGGTCACCAACCGGGGGGCAGCCCACTACGTGCCGACCGGATCGCCGCTGCGGCAAGTGATCCTGGAAGTTCGGGCCGATACGGATGGCGGCCAGCACCTGATCGAGCAACGCGTGTACCGCCGCGCCGTCGCGGACCGTGACGGCAACGCCACTCGAACGCGAGTACCTGGTGTTTGAGCGCGGCGCCAAGGTGATTTCGGACACCCGCCTGGCGCCCGATGAAACGCGCTCGGAGACGTTTCTCTTCGACGTGCCGCCGGGCGCTTCCACCAGCGTCAGCGTAACTTTGCGTTCCTTCTACTCCCCGTTGGGCAAGACCGAATCGCAAAAGAGCACTACGTTCCTGACCCTCAACACGGTGGTGCCGTAGCGACGGATCGAACGGCGGGCGCGATTCATTACCGCGATCAAACTTTCCCTAAGAGCCACAGAATTCCGTTTTCAAACAGCCGGTTCTGCGTGGGGCTGGCGAAAACGTCCTCACAGTGGCCCATGTTCATGTACAGCATCTTGAATTTCGTGTTCGTCCAGACCACCGGCACATCCGGATCCTTCTCCGTAATCAGACCCTTGATGCCCAGCGGGTACTGAGCGGGGTCCAGGGTCAGCAGCACGTGGACGTTCTTGTCCAGGCGCGGGCTAGGCCGCCATGAGTACCATTCGTTGGTGGGTGAGACGAAGGTCTTGGGGATGCCCCGCGTTACGGGGCTCCCGGTGTCGTCTACGATCAGCTTGGCCGGCAGCGGCGGCCAGGCGTTGACGCCGAAGATTCCTCCGCCGATGAACTCCCGGAACCACGCCCATCGTGAATTTCTGTCGTTATACGCGGCCACGTGAAAGCCCAGCCAGGCGCCGCCGCCCTCGATATATCTTTCGAAAGCCGGTTGTTGAGCGGCTGGCGGCATGGTGTTGAGCCAGACCACCAGTTGGTACTGCTTCAAGTTTTCGTCGTTCAGATCCGCCCAGTTGCTGGTGGCGTCCACGCGAAAATTGTGTTTGTCCGCCTGTGCGGCAAAGAACTTCATGGCTTCCGCCGCGAAGCCGACGTGATCCGACTCCACATTCAGCGAGAAAAAAGAGCAGCACCCTGGGCGGCGGAACGGGTTGGCCGGCGGCTTGCGCCCAGGCGCTTGTTCCGAGCAGGAGCACGGCGCAAGCGACCGCCATACGAACGAAGTATTTCTTCATTGACCTGCCACAAGAGTCTTTTGCGAGTGTCATACAGGCTGCCTCCGCCGCGTCAGTGCGCGGCGCCGTGGATCACCGTAGCGCTATCGCTCGCGAAGTTGGCCACATACACCTGGCCGGCGGTAGTGTCCAGGGCCATCGCGTAGGGAATGGAACCGGCGTTTACGGTAGCGAGGGTGGCGCCGGTCTCGCCGTCGAGCACCAGCACGCTGGAGGCGCCCTGATTGGCGATGTAGACGCGATTGGTGCGGGAGTCGGCCGCAATGGCGGAGGGATGCGTCGCCAGGGCCACCGTCCGGGTGACGCGGCCCGTGGCGCCGTCGATTACCGCCATCGTGTCGCCCGCATAGGTCACCACGTACGCCTTGCTGGTCATGGGATTGACCGCGATCGCGAACGGAATCTCGCCGACGGCGACGTTTCTGGCCGCGCCCGTGGCGCCGTCGAGGATGGAGACGCTGGCGACGCCCTCGTTGGCCACGTAGATCTTGTTGGCGCGGCTATCCACCGCGATGGCCCAGGGATGCTTGCCCGTGGGCATGGATGTGGTAGCGTTGGTGGCGCCGTCGATCTCGGTGACGTCCTGGCTGCCGTAATTCGCGACGTAGATCTTATTGGTCACCGGGTTCAGCACGATGGCGCGCGGGCCCTGGCCCACCCGCACGGTGGTGGTCTCATTGGTGGCGCCGTCGATGACCGTGACGCTATGGCCGGAGTTGTTGGCCACATAGATCCTGTTGTCGACGGCATTCACCGCGAGGGCCTGGGGGTAGCCGCGGGAGCGCACTGTGGCGGCAACCGTGTCGGTGGCGCCGTCAATCACCGTCACCGAACTATCGCCGGCATTGGCGACATACACCCGATTGGTGGCAGGGTTGACTGCAATGCCTTCCGGTCCCGCCCCGGTCCTGACGGTCGCAACAGCGGCGTGCGTCGTCCCGCTGATGACCGTGACGGAGTTGCTGACGTGGTTGACGACGTAGGCCTTGTGGGTGATCTCGTTGACCGCGACCGCCATCGGCTGCTCGCCGGCGGCGATGGTCCGGGAGGCGGGCGGCGCTTGTGCGAGCATGCAAGCGGAGAGGGCGAGAGCGGCCAGAACGGGCTTCGGTCCCGGTAAGACCGTTGCGAAACAGACCATCCGGTGTCTGAGCACGCACTCAGTGTAGCGTCTGGCGCCTGCGCGCGGTTCCATCGCGGGGTGCGGGTTTGGGCGGCACGATCGAACTTCTACGGCCGGAGGTTGGACCTGCCGCCTGAGTTATCATGTTTCTGGCGCCTTCAGAGCGCCTCCGTGTCCGCGGAAAGGACTGCGTCCTTCTGAAATCGCCTTTTTATGCAATCGCATGGCTGAACTCTTTTCTGCTCGAGCTAGCGGACACCGGGCGCAATAGAAAGGAGCTTACGTGAGCGGTACCCTACCCACCCGGCGGATGCGCGAGCATCCGGACCTCGATCAACTCAAACGCCAGGCCAAGGAACTTCTCCACGCCTTCCTCGCCGGCGAATCGAAAGCTGCAGCGGAAGTCCACGCGCACTACACGCGGGCTGATCGCGCCACCTTCGCCCTGCACGACGCCCAGCTCGTCTTGGCGCGCGCCTACGGCTTCGAAAGCTGGCCCAAGCTCAAAGCCTACGTCGACGGTGTCACCGTTCGCCGGCTTGCCGATGCTGCCCGCGCCGGCGATCTGGCCCAGGCGCGGGGGATGCTCGACGCTCGCCCCGAGTTGGCCAACATGGCCCTGTCCTACGGCGACGAGCACCGCCCGATTCACTTTGCCGTCATGAATCGCTCGCCCGAAATGGTGCGGCTCTTGATGCGGCACGGCGCCGGCGCGCGGGCCGGCATCCATCCCCACCGCGCCGCCACCACCGCCTGGATGCTCGCCAAAGACCGGGGCTATGACGATATCGTCGCCGTGATCGAGGACGAAGAGCGCCGCCAGATGCCGCCGGCCGGTGCACCGGCGGAGCAACCGGAAATCCACGGCGATGAGGAGGCCCGTGCCGCCGTTGCCGAGGGCAACATCGAATGGCTGCGCGCCCGCCACGCCGCGGGCGCGCTGACCAACCCGATCCGCTGGGACGATGGCGGCCTGCTCACCGCCGCGGTCAAACACAACCGCCCGGACATCCTTACCCTCCTCCTCGATTTCGGTTTCGACCCCAACGAGCGGGTTGCCGAAGGCGAAGGCGATTGGATCGCATACTCGCAAGGCTATCCGTTGTGGACGTGCGCCGCGCTGGGCAGGCGCGAGATGGCCGAAATTCTGCTCGCCCGTGGCGCCGACCCCAACGTCCATGTCGATTCCAGCGGCTCGGCCGTCTACAGCGCCTATAGCCATAAGCAATGGGAGATGGTGGATCTGCTCCGCCGGCGCGGCGGCGCCGTCACCGCTGACATCGCGGCCATCTATCGCCAGGCCGGTCTCATCCGGGACATGCTCGACAACGGCAATGCCGATCCCGCCGAAATCCTCCGCTTTGGCGCCAGTGGGGGCGATCCCGAAATCGTCGGCATGGCCCTGGAACGCATCGACTGGCCCCGCCACGACCCGCGCTGGTTCGGCATCCTCACCCAGCCGCTCTCCTTCTGGCACCATATCCCCTGGCTCTACGCCGGCAACAAAGACTTTGACCGCGGCACCTATCTGACCTGCTTCCGCCTCATTCTCGACCGCTGCGACCCCAATGTCACCGGAAGTTTCGGCCGCACCCCGCTCCACGAGGTGGCTGCCATGCACGACCACATCACGGAAGATGAGACCGCCGCTTTCGCCGCAGCGCTCCTGGACGCCGGCGCGACGGTGGGGGCCCGTGACGACATCCTGAAGAGCACCGCCTTAGGCTGGGCCTGCCGCTGGGGCCGCGCCAAGGTCGCCAGGCTCATGCTGGAATCCGGCGCCGACCCGGCCGAAGCGGACGCCGAACCCTGGGCAAGGCCCGGAGCCTGGGCGGAGAAGCGGGGCTGCGCGGAAATCATCGAGCTCCTGCAAAAGCGCCGCGGCTGATCTGATGTGCGGGCATCGGTGGTACTGAAGATCCTGTAAGCTCCCCCTCCGTCGGCTGGACAATCACCGGCACGGCGCCGTCGAAGCGGAGCGGCGGGCATTCGCCGGGAAGCTAAGCGCCGCGCCAGCCGACCGCGGCATCGATTCCATCCTGCCGGTCCCGACACCCCCGAAGAGTACGGGCTGGTGCTCTCGCCATCCGGGCTGCGATACGGCAGGCCGGGTACCACGCCGGAGACTCTGGCCGCGCTGCGCCGGCTGTGTGCCAAGAAAGCGCTGCTCGAAGGCCGCAACCTTCCGCTGCTCCTCAAATCGCCGCCCGAGGATTCCGGCGCCATCGGTCTGCTTGCCGCCGCGTGGCCGGGCGCGCGGTTTGTTGTGATTCAACGGCATCCACTGCCCACGCTCGAATCGCAGGTGCGCGCGTGGCGCCAGTTGCTGGTGAGCGAGAACGCTTATTTGGCGCTCCTCGACCGCGGCTACCGCGGACTCTTTGCCGATGCGGGCGCCCGCATCCGGTACGGGCTGTTTCTGCACTCTCAGGCGGGCATCGGCTGGCTGGCTGATTGCTTCTGCGGGCGCACCGGGAATTTCTGTCGATCTGCCAGACCAAGCCGCCCTCTCAATGTCGCTACCCATGCCACCATCGCGACACGACTAACTGTAGTAACTAAGACTCTCGATTCCTGGCGGCGTACGGTGTCGGTATTCATACCGTGCCATCTGGACGGCCCACTCTGTTTGCCCTTACCATCGTAGACAAAGTGCTGTGCCGAGCTGGATATGTCGTGCGCGTCATGTGACATGTGCAGCTCCGTCCATTGTTGCGACATGAAGAACTCATAGGCCGCGCTCTGTTCCGTGGATTCGTGCGGTCCTGCCCGGTGTCTCCGGGCGAACACTCAAGGAGTCGGGTGATGAGCCGGCGAGCGTTACTAGCACTGCCCATTATAGCGGCGTGCCTATTGGCACTGTGGATCTTACTGCACCCGGAGAGGGTTCTGGTCCCAACCAAAGCAGGCGCTCGATCCGTGCCGGATTACAACTCGTACCCGCCCGGCATCCTCCCTTCCGATTTGACGGCCGAGATATCGCGGGTGATCCGTGAGGTGGATACGGTGGAAAGCCGCGCCCTCGCACGGTGGCACGCCTTGAAACCTCCGGTTCCGGCAGGTCAGCCGCCGATTCTTGCAGATACCGGAACCGAGTTCGAAGAAACACTCGGCGAGCTGATGCTTTTCGACAAAAATATATCCGTCAACAAAAATCAGGCGTGCGCATCCTGCCACATGCCATACACCGGGTTTGGCGGGCCCATCCCCTCGGTCAACCTCACCATGGTCGCGTTCCCGGGATCCGCTCACTTTCGGGCCGGCAAGCGGACCGCGCAGCGACACACGTATTCACCATTCTTCCCGGTATTCCAATACAACCAGGAGCAGGGCCAGTTCTTTGGCGGCAACTTCTGGGATTCGCGAGCCACCGGATATCTGCTCAGAGTTCCCGACGCCGAACAGGCACAGGGGCCTCCCGTCGATCCGCAGGAAATGGGCTTCCCCGATACGGCCTGCATCGCGTACCGGCTCTCGCAGGCGGTCTACCGGCCGCTCTTCGAACAGATATGGGGCGCGGGCGCTTTCGATATCGGCTTTCCCCGGAATACAGCGGAGATCTGCGCGACCCCCGGAGGCGCGGCGGTGTTTCGCGAGGGGACCACGCCGGTTCCCCTCAGCGCGGCCGGCCGCAGCCGCGCCAACACGGTTTATGACCGTTGGGCGCAGTCGATTGACGCCTACGAGCAGTCCGCGCAAGTCAGCGCCTTCTCGTCGAAATTCGACGCTTTTCTGGCCGGCAAGTACAAACTTACAACAGACGAGATGGCGGGTTATAAGTTGTTCGATGGCAAGGGCAACTGCAATTCATGCCACCTCGACGGAAGAGGAACCACTCTGAAATCGGTGCAGGTCGACACCAGCACCAAAGCCCTGGTGAACCCTCTATTTACCTGCTTTGGCTCCGCCAACGAGGGCGTGCCACTGAATCCGAGCGTGGCTTTTTATTACCAGACCAAGCCGGATGCCTATGGATTCACTCCCAATCCTTATGGCTTCGGTTACCGGGATTTGGGGCTCGGGACTTTTCTGAGAAGCGGATTCGGCTCTAATGCCAGCCCAAATATCAGTTGGAGACAATACGCGCCAACAGTCGACGGTCAAATGCAGGTGTCTACGGCGCGCGATGTTGCCTTGACACCGCCGCAATGCCCCACTACCGAAGCCCCCGGGCCGTATTTCCAGAAGGGTTTTTTCCACAACGGCTATATCAAGAGTCTGAAGCAGCTTGTACACTTCTACAATACGCGCGACAAATATGCATATCCCGTCACTTCCGGACATTGCCCGGCAGGAACCACGGAAAGAGTAACTTGCTGGCCTATGCCGGAGGTGCGGAACAACTCGACATGACCAGCGGTAATCTTGGTCTGACGGAGCAGGAGGAAAATCAGATCGTCGCATTTCTCGAATCATTGTCGGATGGCTTCACCAGGCCTTACGTCAATGCCGATACCTTTACGGGGGCTTGCATGAGTGGCGGCTCGGCTGCGACCCAGGGTAACCAGTTCCTGATCCCGACCCCGCCTTTACCGCCCTGCGCCGCAGCCATCTGCGGCGTTGCCCCGCTCCCGAGCCCGCCTATTCCGTAACTCGTCCCGGGGTACGACCGAAGCCACGCTACCGCTACTGGCGACTTGCTGCGGTTCCGGCCCCTC
>CAWFIJ010000024.1:0-1110009 GCA_963815855.1 Terriglobia bacterium
ATCTTTCTGCACGAGGTAGATCGTCAATGGTGCCGGAGCGACGGTGTCGCGGTCGGCGATGTTCGGCTGGTCCGTTATGCGGACGATATGGTTCTGCTGGCGCGGACGGGACAACAGGCACGGGAGGCGTGGGAGCAACTGCAGGAGCAGTTCGCCGCTCTTCGACTGGTAGTCAACCAGGAAAAGAGTCGGCTGACAACGCTGGCGGAAGGCTTTGCGTTCCTCGGCTTCGAGTTCCGGAAAGCTCCGGGGCGGATGCTGTTGATGTGGCCACGCGAAAAGGCGTGCCGCAACGTCCGTCAACGGGCTCGCGAAGCAGCGCGATCAGTTCCGTCGAACGGGCAGGTCGGCGTGGTGATCCAGAAACTGAACCCGATCCTCAATGGGTGGTGTACCTATTTCCGGGTCGGCAACAGCAACCGGACATTCCATAAGGTGGACTGGGCCGTCCGGAGCGAGATGCAACTCTGGCTCCGGCGCAAGTACCAGTGCCCCTGGGGAACTGCCAAGAAGCGATGGGGGTATCACTTTCTACATGACCGATGTCGGCTTTACCGCATGGTGGGCAAGGTGAGCCACTTGGAAGGATTACGGCGCAAGCCGCCGGAAGAAGATGATCGGAGAGCCGGATGCGGGAAAACCGCACGTCCGGTTCGATGAGGGGGGGCAGGAAACGTGCGACATCGCGGCGCGCCTGCGCCCTACTCTACAAAGCCCCCCATCTGGCCTTTGGTGTTTGACTAGATAAAAAACAATTTCGGTAATTTCTGTTGTAATCTGTGCTGTTTGGTGGTATCTAGTTGATTGACTAGATAGGAGGTGCCCGATGGGATTCCCCACCAAGGTCCAACTCATCAAGCGCCAAGCCAGCGAGCAGTGGTACATCAACTTTCCTTCTGCTCTCGCCCAGGCCATGGATTTCTCCCGCGGCGAAATGGTCGAGTGGTCCATCGAGGACAAGGGCTTGCTTGCCTTCCGCCGCGCTCAACCCCCCCCCCTTCGCTCTAAAAAAAACTCTGCCGGCATCCTCTCCTCCCTCCACAACGCTCTGGCGCCAGTGCGCCCCCGAGTTCCCCCAACATCGCCTCGCCGCGTACCCAAACCCTCGCGTTAAGCACGTTGCTTTGTCTCGGCCGCCATACCGTCACCGGATTGTTGACCACCTGCGGGGGCAGTTTCGGGACTGGTCCGCCACTTACCGGATCTTCAGTCAGAACCGCCTCCCCGCCCCAGACCTGTTCTCCGTCGTCCGCCGCGCCGTCCTCGCCGAACTGCCCCCCCACGCGCCCCTGACCGTTGCCTGGATGATTCCTTGCTCCGCAAATCCGGCCTCCACATTCCCGGCGTGGCTTGGCGCCGCGATCCGCTCGGTCCACACTTTCAAAACAACTTCGTACGCGCCCAACGCTTCCTGCAAATGTCCGCCTCCATTCCCCTCCCCGACGGATCCTCCCGCATGGTCCCGGTGGCTTTCCTCCACGCCCCCACTCCCCCCAAGCCGCCGCACCAAGCCCCCGCCGAGGCGGTGCAGCAATACCGAAAAACCGCCCGCCTGACGCGCCTGCCCCTCGTCGCCGCCCAACAGATCGCCGCCCTGCGTCAAGCTCTGGATGCCCAGCCCGGCGGCTCCCTACGCCCCCTCCACATCGTCGTCGATGGCGGCTACACCAATGCCACCGTCCTGAAGAAGTTGCCCGACCGCACCGTCCTGATCGGCCGCATTCGCAAGGACGCCCAACTTTACTTTCCGCCGGAATCCTCCTCTGCGCCCGCGTCCCCGCATCGCGGCCGCCCGCGACACTATGGCGCCCCGGCGCCGACTCCCGAGCAAATCCGCACCGAGGAAGCCCGCACTTGGAGCACGATCGACATATCCGTCAGCGGCGCACCGCATTCGATGCGCATCAAACGCCTGGGGCCGGTTCTGTGGCGCACGGCCGGACTGGGGCAGGTTCTGCAACTGGTCGTGATCGCGCCGCTGCGCTATCGTCTGCGCAAGCACTCCAAGCTGCTGTATCGTCGTCCCGCGTTTCTGATCTGCACCGACGCCGAGATGGATGCGCGGCTGCTGGTCCAGGCGTACGTCCAGCGCTGGGACATCGAAACGAACTTTCGGGAAGAAAAGACGCTGTTGGGGGTGGGACAAGCGCAGGTGCGAAACGGTCACTCGGTCGAGGCCGTGCCCGCACTTCAGGTGCTTTCCTACGCCATGCTTCTGCTCGCCAGTTTGCGGGCCGTCCGCGGCGGCGGCGATCGCAAAGCCGACTTGCTCCCTGTCCCGAAATGGAATGCCCACGCCGCCCAGTCGCGCTTCTCCACCGTACGCGCGATCCAGCAACTGCGCGCCGAGCTGTGGGGCAAGGCCCTGGGCCTCACGAATTTCTCCGGCTTCGTGGCGCAACCCGCCCCCACCACGAACCCCGAGAAATTCCTGCCGCACCTACCATCTGCCGTACTTTATGCGGCCAACTGACCACCGGAGCGCCAAAGGCCAGATGGGGGGCAAAGCCCCCCATTATGGCGATGACTTTTTCCTTGTTGACCGGCGCGGGAACAGATCGGCCGGCGTGCGGTATCCGAGCGCCTGGTGCGGGCGCTGGTGGTTGTAGAAATGGAAGTATCGATCCAGCGCCTGAAACAGATCGGCGCCGTTGGCGAAGTCGCCGGGGTAGATCAACTCGTACTTCAGGCTGCGCCAGAGGCGCTCGATGAAAACGTTGTCCAGGGCGCGGCCCCGTCCATCCATGCTGATGGAGATGCCGCGCTGCTTCAGCGGCGCCAGAAAATCCGCGGCGGTGAACTGCGAGCCCTGGTCGGAGTTCCAGATTTCGGGCTGGCCGAAGCGGAATGCCGTCTCCAGCGCCGCCAGACAGAAGCCGGTCTCCATGGTGTTGGACAGTTCCCAACTGAGCACGAACCGGCTGAACCAATCCATGACGGCCACCAGGTAGAGGAAACCGCCCTGCATCGGAAGGTACGTAATATCGGTGCTCCACACCTGGTTGGGCCGTTCGATCGAGACGCCGCGCAGCAAGTAGGGGTAGATCTCGTGTCCCTTTGCCGGACGGCTCAGATTCGGTTTGGGATACAGGGCCTCGATCCCGAGAATCCGCATCAGCCGCCGGATGCGCGTGCGGCCGACCCCCAGCGTGACGGCCATGCGACGGCTGCCGAAAAACGGGCGATCCAGGTACACCTCGTCCAGCTTCCGCAGCAGACACAAGTTCTCCGCGCTCTCGGGCCGCGGCTGGTAGTAGTAGGTCGAGCGCGGCACCTCCAGCAATTGGCATTGCCGCTGCACGGTCAGATGCGGATGTTGTGGATCGATCCATCGGCGCCGCTCGTCAAGCGATGAGGCCAGCTCTTTTTTTGAGAAAGTCCAACTCCACTTTGAGCTGGCCGATCTGCTTGTAGAGTTCGTCCTTCTCGGCGTCGGCCTGCTGGCGGATCTGCTCGCGGCCGTTACCGAAAACGTCCGGCAAGCCGGCCAGCGCCTGTTTCTTCCAGCCGCCGACCTGGGTCGGGTGGACGCCGAACATTTGGGCGATCTGGGCGGCCGTTTTGTGGCCCTTGATGGCCTCGATGGCAACTTTGGCCTTCAGGCTGGGTGGGTGACTCTTGCGCGTTCGGGGCATTGACTCTCCTTCATTTTCAATGCCGCCCACCATCTAAGAAAAGCCGATTTTTTGTCCAAATTCTTGAGACCATTACATTCTGATATGAAAATTGACGGTGGTTTCCGCGATCGCCAACTGGTCCGCAATCTGCTTGTTGCGGAATCCGTCCCGAATGAGCCGAAGCACGTCAAGCTCTCGATCTGTCAGATCTTCTTCGCCCAGATGCTCAGCAATGCGCGCCGCCACTTCCGCGGGGACATGCCGATTTCCAGCGTGAACTGCGCGGATCACACCCAGCAATTCATTCTTTGGCATGCTCTTAAACATGTAGCCGGAGGCGCCGGATCGGAGCGCGCGCTGGATCTCGCCGTCCGCGTCGGAAGTAGTCAGCACAATGATGCGCGCCTGGGAAAACTCACCGCGGATGGCGATGAGCGTGTCAGTGCCATTGGTTCCCGGAAGGCGCAGATCCATCAGAGTGATGTCTGGTCGGTGACGGCGGAATTCTTCCAGCGCCTCCGCACCGTTGCTCGCCTGAGCGACCAGCACCATGTCGGGCTGGGAGGCGATGATCGTGTTCAGTCCTTCGCGGAATACCGGATGATCCTCGACGCTCAGAATGCGAATCGGCGGGTTAGCCATCGCAATTGCCCCCTTCCAATGCGACGATTGTACTAAACTACCTTCTGATTGTGGATTGGCGCGTCTCATGCGGGCTACGCCACGCTTCTCCTGGATGCGGCGCGTCAGTTCGCCCTGGCGCTTGAGGCCGATAACGTGTACTGATCCGTAATCGCGCTGCTGCCGTGGCCGGCGAATCTTGCTGGCCTCGATGGTGGTGGCGCCGACCTCCTGCCGCCACCAGATGTTGGGCGGCGCATGGAGTGCAGCCCGAAGCGCACCCGGTAACCGGCGGCCCACGGACCTACACTGGAGTTCGTGACCGAGGCGAACCTGAAGCGTGCGGGCCGCCCGCCAGGTCCGCGCATGCCCTGCGGCTGGGGATGCGGTGCGCAACTTGCGTGCTGCGAGATGCGGAAGCATTTCACCGCATGCCCAAGCCGCCCCAAACGGCGTCAGTGGATGAAATGGGCACACTGGCTCATGGAAGGCGTTCCTCAACTGGCTCAATGAGCTCGGCGGCGGCTGGTGTTTCCGCGGTCAGCGTGACGCCGAATGGTTGCTGAACCCATCGGAAGATCGCGCCGTCTTAGTCGAGTACAATTTTCGAAACAGCAGAGGCTACTACCACCTTGACCGGAGGCGAAGCGAACATGAATTGCTGTTCCAGTTTAAACAGCGGGCGCATCAGTATATCAGGCACCTACCGGCAGATGAAGATTTAGCCAGTTGGCTTGGCCTTATGCAGCACCATGGTGGAAGAAAGCACGCAAGATCCTTCCGCCGGCGGTGTCCGACTATTCCGATCCCCAAAGTAGGGCCGTTGCTCTGCAATGAAGTGCTTGATCGAACGCAAAAGCCGGCTATCGTTAGCATTGATCCCCAACATGCCGATCACCGGATGGCCGCACAACAGGGATTCTTCTTATGCAAGTTAATCGGCGAAGCCACATTCAACCAGATCCTGATGAGCATGATGACCCATCCAGATACGCCAGACGGTCCTGTCGTCAGGAAATTGGACATCAGCGGCAAGAATCGAATTGATTTCCTGAAACGCTTGCGCGCGATGAACATCCACAGGGCATCTCTGTTTCCGGATTTCGACGGATTCTGTTGGTTTCTTAGGCTTAACTCGGAGATCAGAGCCAAAGAGGCCGGGCAGGAAGAAGGTCCTTCAATCTCGGACCTGCAGAAGAGGCTATAAGCCAGACCGAGGTAGCCAGTCCTCGGTTTGGGGCTGGTCGATGGGGCGGTGGCGGCTGTAGCCGGGCGCCGGCGCGTCTGCCGGGTTTCTTACCACCGATCAAAGGATTGGTAGCGCCAACGAGAATCGAACTCGTATTAGAGCCTTGAGAGGGCTCCGTCCTAACCGTTAGACGATGGCGCCATCGGTTGAAACTTCATTGTACCCCAGCGCGTGGGCCCGACGAGATCTCGCATCATTCGGGTAGATCTCGCCAGTGACCGCGCCGACTGCCCAACCCCGACGCCTGCTACGACGCACCGACCCGCGGCGCAACACGGCGCGCCTGTGCGCGAATGGGGCCAAACCCTTGACGCGTTTTGCGGGTCCATTCAGTCGCGGACCTTTCTCTGGCGCGTTGCGCGTGGTTGACGGTGGTTGACGAAATCCCGCAACTCTATGGAAACATTGATAGACTATGGGGAATCGAACCCGTATTTAAGCCTTGAGAGGGCTCCGTCCTAACCGTTAGACGATAGCGCCGTGATGACCTTCATTGTATCAAACGGCGCCGGCGCGGGATAATGGTACGGCATGCGGAGACTATTGCTCCTCTGCTTCCTCGCGGGATTGCTGCCGGCCGTCCTCGCGGCGGAACCGCATTGGCTCAAATTCGCCTCGGGTCCCTTCGAGGTCTGGACCGACGCCGGACCGCGCGCGGGGCGCGAAACCATGGTCCGATTCCTCGAGTTCCGCCAGGCAGTCGGCGAAGTGGTCGGCGAACCGGAACTGCAGGCGCCGATGCCCGTGCGCATCCTGGTTTTCAAGAACGCGCGCGATTTTGCGCGGCGCGCGCCGCTCACCGAGGGCCGCGCGTCCTACAACATCGTTCTCGAGGAGAAAGCGACGGTCCCGCCAGCCGTCTACACCGACTTGGCGCGCCTCTTCCTCGATGCGAATACCGCGCAGATGCCGCCGGTGTTCGAGCACGGCCTCATCGAGTTCTTTTCCACCTTCGAGGTCAATGGCATCCACATCACCGTCGGCGCGCCGCCCGCCAGCCCGGATCTCGACTGGGCGCGCGTCCACTTGCTCGTCACCTCGCCCGATTACTTCGGCAAACTGCGCGTCCTGCTCTACAACCTGCGCCACGGCGTGGCCGACGAGCCGGCTTATCAGAATGCATTCGGCAAATCGCCGGCGCAGATCGAAGCGCAGGCCCGCCAGCACCTCGCCGACGGCGCGTTTCAGACAACATCGCTCAATAGCCGCCCGGTGGCGCCCACGGACTTCCCGGAACGGCCGGTCTCCGATGACGACGCCCGCCTGGCCCGCGCCGACCTGCTGGCGGGTGCGCCATCCGCCGCCGAGTATCGCAGCCTGCTCAACGACAATCTGCACGTCGCCGAGGCTAAGGAAGGCCTCGGCCTGCTGGCGCTGCGCGACGGCCACCGCGACGAAGCCCGCGGCTTCTTCGCCGCCGCCGTCCGGGCCGGCAGCTCCAGCGCGCGCTGCTACATCGAGTACGCCCGGCTCGAACCGGATAACGCCAAGGCCCGCCCGGCGCTGCTCAACGCCGCGGGCATCAACCCCAAGCTGGATGAGCCTTTCGTTCTCCTGGCCCAGCGCGACACCGATCCGCAGCAGCGCATCGCGCACTGGAAGGCCGCCACCGAGCGCAACCCGCGCAATCTGGCCGCCTGGCAGGCGCTGGCCGAGGGCTATCTCGCCGACCACAATTACACGGATGCCGCCAACGCCTGGACGCAGGCCGAACAGGCCGCCACCGATCCCGCCACGCGCGCGCGCATGCGCCAGAACCGCGTGGCCATCGAGCAGCAGCGCCTGGATTACGAAGCCGCCGAAAAGCAGCGCCAGGCCGACGAGGAGGCGCGCGAAGTGGAGAAACTGAAGGAGCAGGCGCGCGCTGATGTGCACGAGCTCGAAGCCAAGTACAACGGCGGCGCCGCCCCCACCACCACCCCCGGCGCCGTGCCCTGTTGGGACGGCCCGCAGCCGGATGCCAAACTGAGCGGCACGCTCAAGCAGGTGGAATGCCTGGGCAAGCAGCTGCGCCTCAGCGTCGCCGGCGCCGACGGCAAAATTCTCCGCCTGCTGGTGCCCGATCCCGGCAAGATCGTCGTCTCCGGCCAGTCTCCGGCACGCCCCGTCGCTGGCCTGCGGGCCGCAGAAAGGCCAAGTGCGCATCGAATATTTCACCAAGGCGAACGCCCGCCTGGGGACCGCGGGCGAGGTGGCCACCATCGAGTTCCAGTGAGTCCGGAGTCCGCCGCCGCACGCTTCCGCTGGCTGGTGCTGGCGGTCTTCGTGCTCTCCACCACCATCAATTATCTCGACCGCGCCACGCTGGCTACGCTCGCGCCGGCGGTCAAGGCCGATTTCCATCTCTCCAATGCCGGCTATGGGTGGATCGTCAACGCTTTCCTGGTCACCTACGCCCTCGCCGCGCCGTTCGCCGGCCTGATGGTCGATCGCCTCGGGCTGAACGTCGCCGCCAGCCTCGCGGTCGGCCTGTGGTCGTGCGCCGGAATCGCCACGGGTTTCACGCGCGGCCTCGCCGGCCTGTGCGCCTGCCGCGCCGTGCTGGGAGCCGCCGAAGCCGCCGGCATTCCCGCCGCCGGCAAGGCCATCCACCAGTACCTGCAGCCCGCCGAGCGCGCCCTCGGCAACGCCGCCAACCAGACCGCCGTCAGCCTGGGCATGGTGCTGGCGCCGCCCATCGCCACCTGGATCGCCCTCCGCAGCGGCTGGCGCCATGCGTTCGTGGTTACCGGCGCGCTCGGGCTGCTCTGGATTCCTGTTCTGGATGGCCGCCGGCCGCCGCGGCGCGCGCCGCGGCCTGCGAACCGCGCCCCACGGCCGGGTCCGACCTTCTGCGCGACCGCCGCCTGTGGGTCTTCGTGCTCGCCAACGCCCTCAGCATGATTGGCTATTCGCTGTGGGTGAACTTCACCACGCTGTATTTCGTGGATGCCCAGCATCTCACCCTGGCGCAGGCCGCGTGGTACGCGTGGATTCCGCCGGTGCTGGCCGCGGCCGGCGGTCTGGCCGGCGGCTGGTTCTCGCTGCGCTGGATTCATTTCGGACTCAAGCCCCCCGCCGCCCGCTTCCGCGTCTGCCTGGTGGCCGCCGTGCTGTCGCTGGCCACCGCCGCCGTGCCCGCCGCGCCCAACGCCGCGCTGGCCGCGCTCGGCATTTCCCTCAGCTTCTTCGCCGTGGCCGCCTTCAGCGTCAACATGTATCACTGCCGCTCGATGTCTTCGGCGGCGTCGCGCGCCGCTTTCGCCGTCTCCTTTCTCACCGCCTCCGCCGGCGCTTCCGGCTTCCTCTCGCCCGCGTTCGGTTGGCTCATCGACCGCCACGGCTACGCGCCCGTCACCGGGATCGCCGCGCTCGCGCCGCTGGCCGCCTGCGCCGTTCTTTACGCTGCCGAGGACTCCGCATGAAGCAGCGAAGCATCAAGCAGCAAATCAAGCGCTGGCTTTCCGCCCTGCTGGGCAAGGATCCCGAGGCCGTGGTGGTCGCCTTCGCCAGCGGCCCGCCCGAGCTTTGCCGCCGCATGGCCGAAGAGGTGCGCGCGCTCGAACCCCACCGCCGCCATTTCCTGGCCACGCCCGAAAACTGGCCGCGGCTGAAGCGCGAACTCCGCGGCTACCGCATCGGCCTGGCGCCCGTCCTGCTCACGCCCGAATCCAGCCCGCTGCGCCGCGCCGCGTACCGTCTCGCGCCGCGCAAAATCCTGGCCTACAATTCGCGCCTGGAGCGCCACCACCTTCGCCTCAATCTGGCCTCGTTCCTGTTCTGGCGCGGCGTCCCGCTCGATCGCATCTGGCTGCGCCCGCGCTGGTGGCCGTGGCCGCGGCGCGAGCGCACCGTCGCGCCCGCATCCCGCCAAACGTTCGACGGCCGCCCGTGCTCCCCCGCGCGCCGCCGCATCGCCGTGCTCTCGCCGTACTATCCCGTACCCGCTCGCCCACGGCGGCGCCGTGCGCATCTACCACCTGCTGCGCGAGATCGCCCGCGAATTCGATGTCGAGCTGTTCGCCTTCACGGATGGCGCGGGGCAGGGAATTGCGCCTGCCGCGCTCGCCCCCGTGCTCGAATTCTGCGCCCGCGTCGTGCTGGTGGACAAGCCCCGCTACCGCGAGCCGCGCTGGTCCACGCTGCTGCCGCCGGAGGTGCACGAGTTCCGTTCTCCCGCCATGCGCCGCGCGCTTGCCGAGGAGCGCCGCGCCTTCGGCTTCGAGCTGCTCCAGGTGGAATACACGCAGCTCGCCCAATACGCCGGCGATGTCCTGGTGGAGCACGACGTCACCTTCGATCTCTTCGCGCAGATCCTCGCGCCGCACGCGCACGCTTGCCGCCTGGTGGGATTGGTTTCGCTGGCGCCGCTTCGAGACCCGCGCCGTCCGCCGCTACCGCCGCGTGGTGGTCATGTCCAAGAAGGATGCCGCATGCTCGGCCCGCGGGTGCCCGCCGCGGTCGTCGAAAACGGCGTGGACCTCGATCGCTTTCGAGCCCGCGCCCGAGCGCTCCGGCCAGCGCCTGCTCTTCATCGGCTCCTTCCGCCATTTTCCCAATATCGAGGCCTACCGCTTCTTCACCGAACAAGTCTGGCCGCTTCTGCGCGAGCAGTTTCCCGGGCTCGAGCTGACCGTGGTCTGCGGCGCCGATCCTCTCACCTACTGGCGCGCCTTCGCCGACACGCCCGAGCCCGCGCCGGACCCGCGCATCCGCCTGCTCGGCTTCGTCGCCGACGTGCGCCCGCTCTACGTGGAAGCCAATCTGGTCATCGTTCCCACCACCGTCTCCGCCGGCACCAACGTCAAGGTGCTGGAAGCCATGGCGATGGAGCGCGCCGTGGTCTCCACGCCTTCCGGCTGCGCCGGTCTCGGCCTGCTGCACGGCCACAGCGTGTGGGTCGGCGAAACGCCCGCAGGCTTTCGCCGCCGGCATCGCCACCCTGATCGCCGATCCCGAGCGCCGCCGCCAGATCGCGCAGGCCGCCCGCGCCCACGCCCTCCGCAATTTCGATTGGGCCGCCATCGGCGAAAAACAACGGCAGCTTCTGCGCGAATTGCCAACCCTCCGTCTCCGTGGCGCTTCGCACACCCCGCTTTAGCCTGCCGCGCGGATTGGTATTTTCTTTCGCCGCGCCGGAGCTTTCGTTAAAATGCGAAACCTGGATCGTGAGTTGCACATCCGTAAGCGGTAGAGCAGGCTGTTCGCTCGATTGCCTGCCATGTTTGCAGGCATAGGGAGGGGGATATGAAAGCTGCGCGCGCGGTCGGCAGCTTCTTCACCGCTCTGCGGAGCGCCGGGTGGGTCCAGCGGAACGGGCATCACACGGCTCTGGTTCCCCAGAGCGCCCCGCCGGCGCCGCCGAAAATCGGCTTGGCGCTGGGCGGAGGATTCGCCCGGGGAATCGCCCATGCCGGCGTTCTCGACGTCTTGCAAAGTTCCGGAATTCCCATCTATTGCATCACCGGCGTGAGCGCCGGCTCCATCGCCGCGGCCGCCTATGCCAGCGGAGCCACGCCCGATGAAATCGCCCGCGCCGGCTGCGCCATGCGCTTCGGCGACGTGGCGCGGTGGACGCTCTGCCGCACGGGCTTCGTGGTCAGCGAGCGCATGGCCCGCTTTCTGGCGCGCCTGTTGAAGTGCCACCGCTTCGAGGAGATGCGTACTCCGCTCGGCGTGCTCGCCACCGATCTTGCCAGCGGCCGCCCCGTCGTGCTTCCACGGCGACGGCGACGTGGTTCTGCCCATCCGCGCCAGTTGCTCCTACCCCGGACTGTTCCAGCCCGTGCGTTACCAGGAACGCCTGCTGGTGGATGGCGCCATGAGCATGGAAATTCCCGCCGCGCTCGCCCGCCAGCTGGGCGCCACCCGCGTGATTTCCGTCCACCTGCCCACGCCCAGGCGCGAAAAGGTCCCCGGCAACGTGTTCGAGGTGGTGAACCGCTGCTTTCAGATCCTGCAAACGCGCACCGAGGAGTCCTGGCGCAAGGAGAGCGACCTGGTAATTTCGCCCGACGTTTCCGATATCGATTGGGACGGTTTCGGCTGCGGCCCCAAAATGATCGAAGCCGGCCGCGCCGCCGCGCTCGCCGCCCTGCCGCACATTCAGAGCTGGTTTCCGGCCGAAGTGCCGGCGCTCATTCCCGCCCGCGAGGTGGCGTAGCCGCGTAGCGCAAGCGTCCCGGCTTGCCGGCATCCCTGCCGGCATGCTCGCGGGCCCAGCCAGATGTCCGGCCACTGCCCGCGCTTACTACTTCGCCTGCGTGAACAAAAATGGAGTAGCCGTGAGGTCTGCGCCCGCAGCGGGGCAGGCGAAAATAAGGAAAACCAAAACCAGAGGACTCGCACCGAGTCCGATTATGCCAGGTTCAGAACCTGCTTGACCGTCCCGCTCTGGCCCTGGATCTTCTCCTGCAGCAGCATGAGCGCGTAGATCAACTGCTCCGGACGCGGCGGGCAGCCGGGCACGAACACGTCGATCGGAATCACCTGGTTCACCGGAACCAGCGCGTAGTTGTTGAACACGCCCGTGGAGGTGGCGCAGGCGCCCATCGAGATCGCCCATTTCGGCTCCGGCATCTGCTGGTACAGATGGCGGATCACCGGCGCCATCTTGTTGCGACACCCGGCCCGCGATGATCATCAGGTCCGATCTGCCGCGGCGAGCCGCGGAACACCTCCGCGCCGAAACGCGCGATATCGAACCGCGAGGCGCTCATCGACATCATCTCGATGGCGCAGCAGGCCAGCCCGAACGTCATCGGCCAGATGGAGTTCTTGCGCGCCCAGTTGACCGCGTGGTCGAGCGTGGTGAGCACGATGCCCTCGGAGGCCGCCGCCGCGGCATTGGCCGACGCGAGTAGTCGTCGATGCGCGCAAACAGATCCGCGGGACCGCTGGCCAGGGGTTTATCCATACCTTTATTTTCGCATGGCCGCCGGTCGTCCGCTAGAATAAAAAGTCCGGGTCCAGATCCCGGAACCATGCCCGCTCCCCACCTCATGCCTTCCGACACCTTCGAACACTCCTCGACCGGGCCGCCGACGCTCTGTGGGATCGAGCCCGGACTACTGGGATATCTGGGGCCGCTACCACGACACTACCGCCGCCAGCGCAAGCAGGCCATTCTGCGCGCCAAGGGCTTCGACGTCGCCAGCGCCGAAAGCCTGGACCGTCGACCTGGCCGGCGCGGACCGGCGCGAGTGGGAGCGCCTGCTGCCGCCGTCGCCGTGGTCGAGCGAATCGGCCGTTCAGGAAATTGCTCATCTCAACGCTGCCCGCCGATCTGCCCGGCGAAGCGCGTCCGCACTCACCGTCCGCTGCGAAGACGGCCGCGCCGCCGCGCGTCCGAATTCCGCCTGTGGGATCTGCCGCAGACCGCCACCATCGAGATGGACGGCCGCACCTGGGTGCGCAAGAGGCGCGCCTGCCCAGCCGCTGCCGCTCGGCTATCACGAGATCACCGCCGCGGCGGCGGCGTGGCAGCCGCCATGCCGCTACATCGTGACGCCGGACCGCGCCTAACGCCCGCCGCACCTCGGCCGCGGCGGGCGCGCCGCCGGCATCGCCGTCAGCCTCTACGGCGTGCGCTCCGCCCGCAACTGGGGCTGCGGCGATTTCCGCGACCTGCTGGATGTCGTCGATTGGGCGGCCGAAGAGCTGGACGCCAGCTTCGTCGGCCTCAATCCGCTGCACGCCATCCACAACCGCCGGCCGTTCAACACCAGCCCCTACCTGCCCAACTGCATCTTCTACCAGAACTTCCTGTACCTCGACGTGGAAGCGATGGAGGATTTCGCCGCGCTCGCGCCGCGCCCGCCGGGCCTACGCGCATCGCCCGCGGTGGCCGCCGAAATCGAGGCCCTGCGCGCGTCGCCGTTCGTGGAGTACGAGCGCGTCGCCGCGCTCAAGCTGCGCTTCCTCAAGCTGCTCTTCGTGCAATTTCTGCGCGAATGGCGCCGCGGCTCGCCGCGCGCCGCGCGAGTTCCAGGCGTTCCTGCGCCCGCGAGGGCGACCTGCTCGAAAAGTTCGCCACCTACTGCGCGCTCGACGAACACCTGCACCGCCGCAATCCCGAATCTGGATCTGGCCGCAGTGGCCGGAGCCCTACCGCGATCCCGATTCGCCCGAAACCGCGCGCTTTCCGCCAGAAAACACTGGCGGCGCGTGCATGTTCTACCAGTACCTGCAGTGGCAGATCGACCTGCAGTTGCGGCCGCGCCCAGCAGCACGCCCGCGACCGCGCATCTCGCCATCGGCCTCTACCACGATCTGGCGCTGGCCACCGACCGCTTCGGCTCCGACCTCTGGGCGCACCGCCCTTTCTTCGTCGCCGGCTGCCGCGTCGGCTCGCCGCCCGACGATTTCGCGCCCAAGGGCCAGGACTGGGGCTTTCCGCCGCCCAACGCCGAACGCCACCGCGAAGACGGCTACCGCCTCTTCGCCGAATCCATCCGCAAGAACTGCCGCCACGGCGGCGCGCTGCGCATCGATCACGTCATGCGCCTGTTCCGCCTCTACTGGATTCCCGACGGCTGCGACGCCAGCGCAGGGCGCCTACGTGCGCGGAGCGCTCGCGACGATTTCGTGCGCATTCTGGCGCTCGAAAGCGTGCGCAACCGCGTGGTGGTGGTCGGCGAAGACCTGGGCACCGTGGAGCCGGAGGTCCGCGAGACGCTGGCGCGCTTCGGCATCCTCAGCTACCGCCTGTTCTATTTCGAGAAGAACGCGCAGCGGCGAATTCCGCCGCTACGACGAATACCCGCGCGCAGGCGCTGGTCTCCTCCACCACCCACGATCTGCCCACGCTGGCCGGCTTCTGGACCGGGCGCCGATATCGACGCGCGCCGCGCCGCCGGCATGATCGACGCACGAGGCCTATCGCGCGCCAGATCGCCGCCCGCGCCGACGAAAAGCAGAAGATGCTGGACATGCTGTTCGAGCTCGGCCTGCTGCCGCCCGGCCTGCCGCGCGCCGCGCCGCCGCCTATCCCGAGCTGACCGGCGAGCTGCACAACGCCATCGTCGGATTTCTGGCGCATGACGCCGTCGCAGCTGCTGGCCATCAACCAGGAAGACCTCACCAAGGAGACTGCCCAGCAGAACCTCCCCGGCACCACCTGGCAGTATCCCAACTGGGGCCGCAAAATGCGCTTCACCGTGGAGCAACTGCGCTCCGACCCCGAAGCCCGCGGCTACACCGCCATGTTCCGCAACTGGATCGTCCGCGCCGGAAGAGAGAACCCGTAACCGGGCCGCGACCGTCCGTCGCTCGTCGGGGGTTGCGGAAGCGCGGCCGCCGCACCGCCACTTCCGCGTGATCAATGCGCGCCCTCTCCACCCTGCGAGTCACAGCCTGTACTATAATCCGAAGCGGCGTGGTGCATCGACAATCGCCCAAGAGCTTATGCAATTAAAAACGCCGGTGCTGCTGCTTGCGTGCGGCATCATCGCGATAACGCCTCTCATGGCCCAGACTCCCGCTTCATCCCCCACCAAACTTCGCATCATCGCGATCGGGGCGCATCCGGACGATTGCGACGGCAAATTCGCCGGCACCGCCGCCAAGTTCGCCAAGGCCGGCCACGCCGTCAAATTCCTTTCCGTCACCAACGGCGACGCCGGCCACCAGGAAATGGGCGGCGGCCCGCTGGCCCGGCGCCGCTACGCGGAGGCGCAGGAATCCGCGCGCCGCCTGGGCATCGCCGAATACGAGGTGCTCGACAACCACGACGGCGAGCTCCTGCCCACCCTCGAAGTGCGCCGGCAGATTATCCGCGCCATCCGCCAGTGGAAGGCCGATATCGTGGTGGCGCCGCGTCCCAACGATTACCATCCCGACCACCGCTACACCGGCGTGCTGGTGCAGGACGCCGCCTACATGGTGGTGGTGCCCAACGTGGTTCCGGAGGTCCCGGCTCTCCGCCACAATCCCATCTTCCTGTACTACGAAGACGGTTTCCAGAAGCCCGCGCCCTTCCGCCCGGATGTGGCCGTTTCCATCGATGACGTCTGGAACCTGAAAATCGACGCCCTCGACGCCCAGGTTTCGCAGTTCTACGAGTGGCTGCCGTGGGTGGATGGCCGGCTGGAAGAAGTCCCGCACGATCCGGTGGCGCGCAAGCAGTGGCTTTCCAACGTTTACCGCGCCGGCCACGTCGCTCCGGCCGTGCGCGAAGCGCTCCAGCGCCGCTACGGCGCGCAGGCCGCGCAGATCCAGCACGCCGAGAGCTTCGAGTTGTGCGAGTACGGCCGCCGCCCCACCCGCGAAGAGCTGGAAGCCCTGTTCCCGAAATAGGGGCCAGGGGCCAGGGACCGGGGAGGCGTCCGGCGTCATGCAGTTGCCCGTTGTCGCCCGCGCGTCAGGCACCGCGCACCAGCCCCGTACCGTACGCCTCCCCGGCCCCCGGCCCCTGGCCCCCGGCTACAATAAGTCACATGCCCCTTATCGATCAGGTGCAGCAGGATATGGTCGCGGCCATGAAGAGCCGGGACGAGGCCCGCCTCAGCGCGCTTCGCATGATCAAGGCCGCGCTCATGAAGGCGAAGGTCGATTCGCCCAAGCCGCTCGACGAGGCCGCCGAGATGCAGATCCTCAAGTCGCTCATCAAGCAGCGCACCGACGCCGCCGAGATGTTCCGCAAGGCCGGCCGCGCCGAGCAGGCCGCAGAAGGAGGAGGCCGAGCGCGCCCTGATCGAAACCTATCTGCCCGCCGGGGCCAGCGAAGCGGAAATCGAAGCCGCCATTGCGGCGGCGCTCTCCGAAACCGGCGTCACCTCGCTCAAGCAGATGGGCGTGGTGATGAAGGCCGCGCAGGCGCAAACTCAAAGGCAAGACCGTGGACGGCAAAGCGCTCAGCGAAAAAGTCCGCTCCCGCTTGTCCTGAGCCGTCCCACAGCCTCGTACCGCGGTAACGTATTAGGTATCTTTATGACGCCTCCACCAACCAAGACCCGCCGCCATCAGCCGTTCGTGCCGGAAGGCATGAAGATGAAGGAGTTCACCTGGCGCGCGGTGCTCGCTCGGCCTGGTGATGAGCGTGGTTCTGGGCGCCGCCAACGCCTATCTCGGCCTGCGCGCCGGGCAGACCATCGCCGCCACCTATCCTGCCGCGGTCATCGGCATGGCGGTGCTGCGGCTGGGCAAGGGCACCATCCTCGAAGAGAACATCGCGCGCACCGCCGGCTCCATCGGCGAATCGGTGGCCGCCGGCGCCGTCTTCACCCTCCCGGCATTCTACCTGGCGCACGTCTGGGCGCCGCCCGTGATCTCCAAAAATCTCAGCTCGTGGGCGCGATTGCGGGCGCTGGCCGGCGATCCAAACTATATGAAATCGACCGCGCTGCATGCTGGTCGGCTCCGTGCTCGGCGTGCTGTTTGTCTCGCTGGTCCGGCGCGTGCTGGTGGAAGATCCCGAACTGCCCTTCCCGGAATCGGTGGCCGCCTCGGAAATTCACAAGGCCGGCCAGGCCGGCGCGCGCGCCGCCAAGTACCTCTTCTATAACATGGGTTTCGGCGCGCTGGTCTATCTCGGCGGCGCCTTCAACCTGTTCGCCACCGATAAGGATTTCTTCTTCCCCGTCGGCAATCTCGGCCTGAGCAAGCTGCGCCTGGGCGGCACGGGCACCACCCAGGTGCTCGGCGCCGGCGGCGTCTCCACCGTCGCCGCGCCCAGCGTCAGCCCCGCGCTCATCGGCGTCGGCTACATCATCGGGCCGGAGCTGGCCGCGCTGAATTTCTCCGGCAGCGTGCTCGCCTGGGGCCTGCTCATCCCGCTGCTGATCTTTTTCCTCGGCCCGCAGCTGCAGGCGTATATTCCCGCCGGCGCCTCCGCCGACCGGAGCTGGCTCGCGCTCGCCAACGCCGTGTGGCGCTACATCGTGCGCCCCATCGCCGTCGGCGGCATGATGGTGGGCACGGTCTACACGCTGTTCCGCATGCGCAAGAACCTGCTGGCCGGCCTCGGCCGCGCTGTCTCCGAACTGCGCGGCGCGGCGCCCGCGCCCGAAACCGTGGGCCGCACCGAGCGCTACATGAGTTCCAAAACCGTCTTCGGGCTGATCGGCGTGACGTTCGCGGTCATGACCGTGCTCTACATCTATCTCTCCGGCCTGGTCAGCGGCGGCATCGCCGCGGCGCTCGTGATGCTGATCGTCGGCTTCTTCTTCGCCACCGTTTCCGGGTACCTGGTGGGCGTCATCGGCTCGTCCAACAATCCGGTTTCCGGCCTGACGCTCTCCACCCTGGTCATCGCCGCGCTGCTCATGGTCGCGCTGGGCGCCACGGGCATGAGCGGCGTGCTGGCCGTGCTGGGCGTGGCCGCGGTGGTTTGCGTCTCCTCCGCCGTGGCCGGCGAACTGCTGCAGGATTTCAAGGTCGGCTACATTCTCGGCGGCACGCCGCGCACCATTCAGATCGCCGAACTGATCGCCGTGGTGGTGGCCAGCGTGGTGATGTATTTTCCGCTCATGATGCTCTACGAGGGCAACATCAACACCGGCGGCACCGGCTTCGGCGATCCCAAAATTCCCGCCCCGCAGGCCGGCCTGATGGCCTCGCTCGCGCAGGGCATCGTGGGCGGCGATATGGCGTGGCCGCTGGTCGTCGCCGGCATCATGATGGGCATCGCCCTGATCATGTTCAAGGTGAAGAGCCCCATGCTGGTGGCCATCGGCATGTACCTGCCCCTCGCCACCACCTTCGCGATTTTCGTCGGCGGCCTGATCCGCTGGGTTACCGATTCCGCCCGGCGCCGCGGCGGCTACAACGAGGCGCAGAGCGCGCGCATCGAAAACGTAGGCATTCTCATCGCCTCCGGCATGATCGCCGGCGAAGCATTGGCGGGGTTGATCACCGCCACGTTCAATTTCCTCGACTATCCGCTGCCGCAGGCGTTCCAACATCCCAGCTACCTGGCGGGCGTGTTCGTCATCGCGCTCATTGCCCTGATGCTGATCCGCGTGCCGCTGGCCAACGCCGGCGACCCCAACGAACCCGCGCCGCCCGTGGCCATAATGTAAGTATGTGCCCGCAAGATACCAGCCCCGAAGCCTGGAAGGTCTTTCTGGACATTCAGCGCCGTATGACGCCGGAGGAGAAACTGGCGCGCTGCCTGGAGTGGTCTGAGGTAACGCGCCGTTTTGCCGAAGCAGGTCTGCGGGATCGATTCCCCGGCGCGGACGACCGCGAGATTTTGCTGCGATTTGCGCGCCTGACTTTGGGGCCGGATCTGTTTCGCAAGGCCTACGGAGAGGCGCTTCCCGATGAACCCACTTGCGGCAACGCTTAAGGTGCTGGCCTCGGTACTCGAACGGCTCGCCGTCCCGTACGTGATCGGCGGCTCGATCGCCTCCTCGGCGCACGGGGTTGTTCGCGCCACCCTTGATGTCGATATTGTCGCGGCCATTGCCTCATCCCAGACAAGCCGGTTCGCTCAGGAGCTTGGCCGCGATTGGTACGCGGAGCCAGAGCAGATGAAGCAGGCTATAGCCGCGCGGCGCGCCTTCAACCTGATTTATATCCCTCTCGGAAGCAAGGTGGACGTCTTTCCGGCAACCGAAGAGTTTCACCGGTCTCAATTGCGACGCGCCTCGCGGATGTCCCTGAAGTTTCTGGATGACGCCGCTCAGTACCCGGTCGCCACCGCCGAGGACACCCTGCTAGCGAAACTGCGCTGGTATAAGGACGGCGGCGAAGTTTCGGAGCGGCAGTGGCGGGACATCGCCGGCATCATAGCGGCAAATTCATCGCTCGATCTACCTTATCTGGAAGAATGGGCGAACCAGTTGAGCGTCCCGAACCTGCTGGCTCGGGCAATGAAGGAGTATAGCCAATGAAAATCACATCCGACGAACTGAAGGACTCCTACCGGAGAATGCCGGAGGACGAACTGCTGGCGCTCGACCAGGGAGAACTCACCGAGATGGCGCGCCGCTGCTACGACGAGGAACTGCTGCGCCGCGGGCTGAAACCGAAGCCGGAAGGCGCGGACTCCGGCGCGCCGGAGGAAGACCCGTTCGTGATCGTGCAGGATTGTAACTCCGCCGACGAAGCCTGGGGGATTCAGTCGGCGCTGGAATCGGCCAACATTCCGGCGCGCGTAGGCGACCCCAATCCCGGCGCGGGCCAGTTCCCTACCATGGAGATGGGCCATTTCCCCGTGGCCGTGCCGGCATCGTTTGTGGAGCTGGCGCGCGAACTCCTCAACGCGCAGGCACCCGACGCCATCATCGTCGCTGCCCGCTACGAGAGCGGCGTTTTCAAGCCGCTCGAAGCAACCGAAATTGAGGAGGGCACGCTGGTCGAAGTCCACGTGCCGGCCGGATCGCTGCTCTAGATTGCCCTCAACCTGTGGGCAGGCTCGCTTGCCAATTGGCGAATAAAAGGCGAAAATGAGGTATGGCACTTGTGGGCATCGCGCGTCTGGCGTCCCGAAGCCCCCTCCTCGAATCCAAGCGTTCGGTTCAATATTTCGAAATCCCCACCCGCTCCATCCTCAACCGCACCAAGCCGAACATGCCCTTCCGCTGGACCGTCAATCCCTACCGCGGCTGCGAGTTCGGCTGCAAATATTGCTATGCCCGCTATACCCATGAATTCATGGAGATGGCCGTGGAGGATTTCGAGGACAAGATCTATGCCAAGGCGGCCGCGGCGCACCTGCTCCGCCAGGAATTGGCGCGCATCGATCGCAAAGACGGCATCGCCATCGGCACCGCCACCGATCCCTACCAGCCCGCCGAGCGCCGCTACGGCCGCACTCGCGCCATCCTCCAGGTCTTCGCCCGCGAGCGCGGCCGGCACATCGGCCTGATCACAAAGTCTGACCTCGTGGTGCGCGACATCGACCTGTTCCGGGAGATCGCTCGCTCCAACGTGCTCAACCTGCACCTCACCATTACCACCCTGGATGAAAAGCTGGCCCGGCTGCTCGAGCCGCGCGCGCCGCGCCCGGCCCTGCGCCTGGAAGCCGTGCGCCGCCTTGCCGGTGCCGGCCTGGTAGTGGGGGTGAACCCGAATCCGATCATGCCCGGCATCACCGACGACGAGCGCTCGCTCGACCGCCTGGCCAAAGCCGTGCGCGAAGCCGGCGCGGTGGCCTTCGGCGGCGGACCGCTGTTCCTGATGCCCAGCGCGCAGAAGGTCTTCTTCCCGTTTCTGGAGCGCGAATTCCCGGACCTGTTGCCGCGCTACCGCAAGCTTTACGCCCACTCCGCTTATTTAGGACGCGAGTACAAAGACGCCCTCGCCGCCCGCGTCCGCCAGATCCGGCAGAAATACGACCTCACCTCCGGCTACTCCGAATACAAACCCGAAGTATGGGTCGAGGAACAGGGGGAACTATTCGAGTAGTGCCGGAAGCCTCCATCCAATGCGGAGCCACGGAGGACGCGGAGGAAGCGCGGAAAAGATCCCGAAAATCTCCGCGAATTCTCCGTGTCCTCCGCGTCTCCGCGTTGAAGAGGTAGCCCCTATTTCAGCGCCCGCTCGAAGAACTCCACCATCATCTCGTTCATCTGCCGCGACGCCGGGCCGCTGACGCCGTGCGTCTTCTGCGGGTAGAGCATGTACTCGAACTGCCTGTCCGCCAGTTGCAGCGCATTCGTCATCTGCAGCGAATTCTGGAACAGCACGTTGTCGTCTTCGAAATTGTGCACCAGCATCAGCCGGCCTTTCAGGTTCGCGGCTTTGGGCGCCAGCGCGGTGGCTTCATACCCATCGCGGTTGTCGCCCGGCAGCCCCATGTAGCGCTCGGTGTAGATGGTGTCGTAATTCATCCAGTTCACTACCGGCGCACCCGCAAAGCCGGCGTGGAACACGTCGGGCGCGTTCAGCATCGCGTTGAGCGTCATGAAGCCGCCGTAGCTCCAGCCGTGGATGCCGATGCGCGCCGGGTCGGCGATTCCCATATCGATCAAGTGCTTCACGCCCGCCACCTGGTCCGCCAGTTCCACCTGCCCCAGCTTGTGATAGATCGCGGTCTCGAAGGCGTGCCCGCGCCCCATGCCGCCGCGGTTTTCCGCCTGCCACACCACGTATCCCCTCTGCGCCAGCACCTGGTCCAGGCTGACCCCCTGCCAGGAGTTGTGCACCGGCAGCGCCACGCCCGGCCCGCCATACACCGTCATCACCACCGGATACCGCTTGCCTTGCTGGAACCCCGCCGGCCGGATCAGCCGGCCATAGAGCGGCGTGCCGTCCGCGCCTTTGAATTCCACGATTTCCGTGGGCAGAATTTCGTATTTGTCGATTTGCGAGCGGTCCGCCTCGCGGTATACCGCCAGTTCCTTCCCGTCCCCCGCGCACAGAACCGTGCGCGGCGGCGCGGTCAGGCTGGAGTAGGTGTCCAGGTAATACGCGCCGTTGGCCGCCATGGATATCGAATGCGTGCCCGCCGCCGGCGTAAGCGCGCGCTTCCCGCCGCCGCTGAAATCGATGCCATACAAATGATGCTCCAGCTCGGTCGGCTCGTTCGACGTGTAATAGATGCGCCCGGCGGCTTCGTCCACGCCGTCGATCGCCGTCACCTCCCACGCGCCCCTGGTCAACTGCTTCGCTTCCTTGCCGTCGTTCGAATAAAGATAAATGTGGCGGAAGCCATCGCGCTCGCTGGTCCACAGGAAATGTTTGCCGTCTTTCAGGAAGCGCAGGTCGCCGCTGAGGTTGATCCAGTATGGGTCGGATTCCTGAAAGATGGTCGTGTGCGCGCCGCTTGCCAGTTGAATGGTGAAAAGCTCATCGTGATTCTGCACGCGGTTGAAGCGCAGCACGTACAGGCTGTGCGAATCTGGCATCCAGCCGGCGCGCGCGATCAGGTATTGATCTCGCGTATCGCCCGCGTCGTACCAGCGCGGGGCGGAAACCGCCGGCCCCAGACCCACCACGCCGATGCGCAGCGTAGCGTTCGGCTCGCCCGCCTGCGGATACCGTTCCGGCTCGTAAAGCGCGCGTGTGCGCAGCAGGTCCTCATGCGGAATCACCGGCTCCTGCCGCAGGTCGAATTGCAGGAACGCGATGGAGCGGGAGTCCGGCGACCACCAGAATGCCGTCGGCAGATCCAGCTCCTCCGGGTACACCCAGTCGAGCGCGCCGTTGCGCACCAGCTCCGTTCCGCCCGTAGTCAGCCGGGTCTCCTTCTTGCTGGCCAGATCCATTGCGTAGAGGTCCCAGCCGCGCCGGTAGGCCGCCATTTTGCCGTCGGGAGAAAGCGTGGCGTCCAGTTCCGCCTCGGGCGTTTTGGTGAGCTGCTCCCACTTGCCGCTTGCGATATCGATCAGGAAAAGGTCGCCGCCGGCGTTGTAGAGCAGCGATTTGCCGTCCGCCGTCCACCCCATTCCGCCTACGCGCGCGCGCCGGTTGGTCCAATCCATCGGCCCGCCGTCATCGGCCGGACGCACCGCCGCGCTATCGATGGCCTGCGTCGAGACCAGGTCGCGCGTTTTCTGGGTGGCGGCATCGTAGACCACCAGGCTGCGCCCCGCGCGCGTGACGAAGCTGCGCCCGTCCGGCGCCCAAACCGCCGCCCCGCCGCGACCTCCTCCGCCGCGCCCGCCCTGGTCCAGGGTCTCCATCGTGACCGGCTGCTTCTGCGCGAACGCCGCCGACAAAAACAGCGTAAATACCGCAAACTTCCGCATTTACCAACAATTGTAGCGTGGGGCGGAGCATCGCTTTTTGTGGCCGACCGCTCCTCAACAGTCGCGACTCCGATCGGCCCTGAGCTCCGGCGAGTGGTTCCCCGAAATAGTCACCCACACCGAATTGCAGCCCGCCACAATTCCTGATAGGATTCCCTCCGCAGAGGGGATCGATGGCTGGGCGGATTTTCGGAGGGGAATTTCCCGGGAGCCTGTGGTGCGGGAGCAGTTTTCACGGAAGCGCGCGGGCGGCGGGCATCGCCGCTATCCTCTGCTGCCTGCACGGCGCGGCACCGGGTGCGGATGGACGGGCATACACCACGTGGAGCACGATGGGCGGCACGGCAGACGCCGCCAATTACTCGGTGCTGACGCAGATCAACCGCTCTAACGTCGATAAGCTGCAGGTGGCGTGGAAGTACGATTCCGGCGATAAGCTCGCCTATGTGTTCGCGCCCATCGTGGTGGACCGCACGCTCTACGGGGTGGCGAAGAACGGCAGCCTGGTGGCGCTCGATGCGGCCAACGGCAAAGAGATCTGGGTGCACCCCTTCCCGCCGCCGGCGGTGGCGCGGCGCGGCGTCGGCTTGACTACGTAGCGCGGCCTGAACTATTGGCAGAGCAAGGACGGCTCGGACCGGCGGCTGCTGGTGCAGGTGGACGGCTTCCTGCAGGCCATCGACGCACGCACGGGCAAGCTGGTGGAGACGTTCGGCGAGAAGGGGCGGGTGGATTTTGAAGACCGGCATGACACGGCCTTCGGCGCCCTCCACCATGGCGTCCAAAAGCCCGGGGCAGGTGTTCGAGAACCTGCTGATCCTGGGATCGGCCACGGGCGAAGCGTACGGGTCTCCGCCGGCGGATATCCGCGCGTTCGACGTGGTGACGGGCACGCTGGCGTGGGTGTTTCACACCATCCCCCATCCGGGAGAATACGGCTACGAGACGTGGCCAAAGGATGCGTGGACGTACACGGGCGGAGCGGGCAATTGGGGCGAAATGAGCATCGATACCCGGCGCGGCATCGCCTACATCCCCACCGGCGCTCCCAAATACGAATTCTGGGGCGGGGACCGGCACGGCGACACGCTGTTCTCGGATTGCATTCTGGCGCTCGATGCGCGCTCCGGCAAGCGGCTGTGGCATTACCAGACGGTGCACCACGACGTGTGGGAGTATGAGCTGGTTCCGGCGCCGCAACTGCTCACGGTGCACGTGAACGGGCGCGCGGTGGATGTGGTGGCGCAGGCCAGCAAGAGCGGCTACCTGTACGTGCTGAACCGGGAAACGGGGAAGCCGGTGTGGCCCATCGAGGAACGGCCGGTGCGTTTCCCACCCGGCCGCCGCCGTTCGAGCGCATGACCTACACGGTGAAGGATGTAGATACCCACATCCTGACCCCGCCGGAGCGGGCGCGGTGGATCGATATTCTTTCCCACGCGCGGAATGAAGGCATCTTCACGCCGTTCAGCACGAAATATTTCACCATTCAGATGCCGGGGCATTCGGGCGGCGCGAACCTGTTCGGCACGTCGGCGGACCCGGAGACCGGGACCGTGTACGTGGTTTCCTACACGCAGCCGGCGCTCGAGCGGCTGTACACGTCGGCGGCGGAGGCGGCCAAGTACATCGGGCACTCGCTGTACGGGCCGACCATCGCCAGCGGAGACCCGGCGGATGGGCTGCAAATCATCCGCCGGCCGGAGCGCGCGGGCGCACGCGGTGCGGCGGGGGATGCGGCGGCGGTGCAGGGGAGGGCCATGTACGAGCAGGTTTGCCAGCAGTGCCACGGCGCCAGCCTGGCGGGCGAAACCGGCGCGGCGCCTTCGCTGATGGGGATTGTAGACCGGCTGGGGGCGGAGCGCGTGCGCGCCGTGATTCACGACGGGCGGGGGTTCATGCCGGCGTTCGAAAGAATGGAGGAATCCGATTTGAGCGCGCTGGTGGTTTTCCTGCGCAATCCGGCGGCGGCGCCGGCGCGGACGGGGAGCGCAGCGCGGCGCGGGCCGCCCCCGCCGTATCCGGAGGGCGCGGACGTGCCGCCGCGGATGTACACGGCGTACGGCACCATGCCCGCGCACGTGACGCCGCCCTATTCGCACATCACGGCATACGATTTGAATACCGGGACCATCAAGTGGCAGACGCCTTACGGTGAAGCGGTGGGGGTGGATCCGCCGGGGAACAATTTCGGAATCATCAAGGATCACGGACCGAAGGCGCGGCTGGCGGTAACGGCGGGCGGGCTGATGTTTTCGGCCACCATCGAGCACAAAATCCGCGCGTTCGATAAAGACACGGGAAAGGTGCTGTGGACGGCGCCGCTGCCGGACGGGGCGGAGGGCTCGCCCGCGGTGTACGAAGTGGACGGGCGGGAATACGTGGCGGTGTGCATCCGCGGCGCGTACGTCGCGCTCGCGCTGCCGTCCGAGTCGAAATAGCAGAGCGAAATTGCCGGCGGAGCCGGGGCCACGGCGGGGCTGTCGGCATTAGGCCCATCGGCGAAGCAGGAGGTTGGCACAATGACACGACGCACGCTTCTGGCGATGGCGGGGGTAGCCGCCGGCAGACTATGGGCTGACCAGACTTCCGACAAAGAAAAGCTGGCCCGGATCGGGATCCTTTCGCTAAACTTCGACCGCGTCCTGAAAAGTCCGGCGCATCCGGACGATCCGGCAAGAACGCTGGATTTTATGGATTTCCCCGATATGTGCGCGGAGCACTACGGGGTTCATTGGGTGGAACCATATCATAGCCATTTCCTTTCCACCGAGAGCGCGTATTTCAAGGAGTTTCTCCAGCGCGTGAAGAAGGCCAAATCCGGCATCAACCAGATCAGCGTGGGAGGGCTTAGCCTCGACATGTCCTCGCCCAATCCGGTGGCGCGCCTGGAGGTGGTTGACCTCACCAAGCGCTGGATCGATCACTGTGTCGAACTGGAATGCCCGCGCATCCAGGTCAACCAGGGCACTCTGGCGCCGGAAGTTCGCCCGGAAGCCATCAGGGCTCTCAAGGCGATGACCGATTACGGAAAGTCGAAAAATCCGAAGGTGTGCGTCACGATGGAGACCCGCGGCAGGAACGTCAGTTGGCAAGAGCTGGTGGACGTGATCAAGGCCGCGGGCGCCTGGACGAATCCGGACTGCGGCAATTTCCCTAACGAGGAGGCGCGCCAGGCGGGACTGCGCGTGATGTACCCCATGTCATCCGGCAGCAGCCATGTCCATTATGCCCCCGGCCGTTGGAACCTGGCGGATGCCATCCAAATTTCAAAGGAAGTGGGGTATAAGGGCATCGATGCGATCGAGGCCAGCGCGAATAACGGACCGGACCCCTACGCCAGAACGCAGGTCATCCTGGATGCGCTGGTGAAGCTGATTTGAACCAGCACCGCGCCAGGAGGTTTACGAGCGCTGGCGGAAGAACAGGCCGGCGAGGCGCTTGCCGTCGGGAAAGTTGCGAGAGCTCTGGTCAGCCCAGGTGTAGCCGCTGCCGCGCATGTCCTTGCGCGATCCAGGACAATGACCCCTTGCACTTCTACACGTCAAAGAAGTAAGCTGTAGAAGTTCGAGGTATTGAATGCCGCCTAAATCCGATCTGCCGCAGGGGACGCTGGACCTGCTGATCCTCAAAGTTGTCGCGCTGGGCCCGGTGCACGGTTATGCCATTGCGCAGAGGCTGCAGCAGGTCTCGCGCGACGTGGTGCAGGTGCCGCAGGGGTCGCTCTACCCGGCATTGCACCGGCTGGAGAACCGCGGCCTGCTGGCGGCCGACTGGAAACAGACGGAGACCGGACGGGAAGCCAAGTTCTACCGGCTGACGCGCGAAGGAAGGGCGGCGCTGGACAGCGAAACGGCCAGCTGGCGGCGGCTGGCGGAGGCGGTCGGGCTGATCCTGCGGCTTTCCGGAGGAGGGGCGGAATGAACTGGTGGAACCGTCTGCGGCGGCGGGGCGAGATGGAAGAGCAGCTCGAAAAGGAACTGCGATTCCATCTGGAAGAGCATGCGGCCGACCTGATGGCGCGCGGCATGGCCGCGGACGAGGCGCGGCGGGAGGCGCGCATGGCGCTGGGTGGGCCGGAGCAGGTAAAGGAGGGGTGCCGCGACGCGCGGGGCACGCGCTGGCTGGAGGAGCTGTGGCAGGATTTCCGCTACACCCTGCGCACGCTGCGGCAGAAGCCGGGGTTCACGGCGGTAACGCTGGCGACGCTGGCGCTGGGCATCGGCGCCACCACGGTGATGTTCACGGTGGTGGACAGCGTGCTGCTGAAGCCGCTGCCGTTTCCGCACCCCGAACGGCTGGCGGCCGTCTATGCGCACCTGGAGAATGCGCGGCATTTTGGCCAGAATCTGGCGTACCAGGATTTCCTGGAGTGCCAACGCGTGGGTTCGATGGATCTGGCCGGCTGGGTCTACGATTCGGCCGCGCTGAGCGAGCCGGGAGAGGCGGAGTACGAACAGGAGTTCGAGATTTCCCCCAACCTGTTTTCGGTGCTCGGCGTGCGGACGTTTCGCGGCCGCGCATTCCTGCCGGAGGAGGACAGCCCCGGCGGGAACGCGGCGGCGATCCTGGGCTACAGCCTGTGGCAGCGGCATTTCGGAGGCGATGCGGCCGCGGTGGGCGCGAACCTGGTCCTAGACGGCAAGCGGTACACGGTGGTGGGCATCGCTCCGCCGGGGCTGCAACTGGATGGGGAAGGCGATGTCTACACGCCGCTGGGACAGAGTACGGCAGCAGACCTACGGAACCGGATGCGGCGGCATCCGGTGCGAGGGATCGGGCGGCTGCGTGCCGGCGCGACGCTGGCTCAGCGCAGGCGGAGATGGCGGCGATGGGGCGCGCGCTGGCGGAAGAAGATCCGGAGGCGCACCGGGGACTGCAGCTTGCGGGCGCAGCCGCTGCGGCCGATGTGCAGGATGTGCAGTCCACGCTGTGGCTGCTGCTTGGGCGCGGTCACCCTGGTGCTGCTGATTGCCTGCGCGAATGTTGCCAGCCTGATGCTGGCGCGGGCGGTGTCGCGCGAGCGGGAACTGGCGATGCGGGCGGCGCTAGGGCGCGGGACGCGGGCGGCTGATGCGGCCAGTGCCTGACCGAAAGCGCGCGTGCTCGGCCTGGGAGGCGGCGCGCTGGGAGTGGCGCTGGCGGCGGTTGCGCTGCGGCCATTTGTGGCGCTTCTGGCCGGGCGAACTGCCGCGCGCTGAGGAAGTGCAGCTGGATTGGCGGCGTGCTGGCGTTCGCGGTGCGCGGTTTCGCTGGTGAGCGGACTTCTGTTCGGCCTGGCGCCGGCGCTGCGCGTTCCGGCGCGCGCGCTGGAAGCAGACGCTGCGCGCCGGCGCGCGCGGCGTGGCGGGAAGGTCGCGGCGACTGCACGGCGGCTTCGTGATCGCGGAAATCGCGCTGGCGGTGGTGCTGCTGGTTTCGGCGGGAATGCTGGGACGCACGCTGCTGCGCCTCTCGGCGCTCGATCCGGGCGTGAACATTCACAACGTGCTGGTCGCGCGCATGGCGCTTTCGCCGGCCGTCCTGCCGAATCCCGCGCGCATTCGTGCCGCCTGGGAGGAGGTGCTGGAACGCGCGCGCCGCGTGCCGGGCGTGGAAGCGGTGGCGATGGTGGATACCGTGCCGATGCGCGAGGGCCACAACGAAAACGGCTACTGGACCAGCGCGGCCGTGCCGCCGGACGACCGGCAGCCCGTGGCGCTCTCCACCTGCGTGACGCCCGATTATCTGAAGGTGATGGGCATTCCGCTGCGCGCAGGCCGCTTCTTTGACGATCACGACCGCATGGGCAGCCAGCCCGTGATCGTGATCGACGATGTGCTGGCGCGCAGCGCTTTCCCCGGCGAGGACGCGGTGGGGCGAGCAATTGTGGATTCCCGAGATGGGGACCGAGCCGCTGCTGGTGGTGGGGGTAGTGGGGCACGTGCGCTATTGGGGGCTGGCGGGCGACGATCAGTCGAAGGTGCGCGCGCAGTTCTACTATCCGTTCGCGCAGGTGCCGGACGCGTGGGCGCGGCGGTGGTCGCAGCTGATGTCGATCGCCGTGCGCACGACGGTTCCGCCGCTGAGCGTGGTGCAGCCGCTGCGGCACGAACTGCGCGGCGCGGCCAACGACCAGGTGCTGTACGAGGTGCGCACGCTGGAGCAACTGGCCGGCGGCGAGCCTGGGGCGGCAGCGGTTCCTGCTGCTGCTGTTCGGGATTTTTGCGCGGACTTGCGCTGCTGCTGGCGTGCGATCGGGATCTACGGCGTGCTGGCGTATCTGACGGGGCTGCGCGTGCCGGAATTCGGAGTGCGCATGGCGCTGGGCGCGACCGCCGGCGATGTGCGCGGGCTGGTGTTCCGGCAGAGCCTGGGGATGATCATGGGCGGCGTGGCGCGTGGGAGCGGCGGCGGCGCTGGCGGCGCGGGTGTTGCATCGGCTGGTGGAGGGAATGCAGCCGGCGGATGCGGTGACGTTCGTGCTGATGATCGGAGTGCTGGCGGCGGCCGGAATGTTGGCGAGGTTTCTACCCGCGGAGCGGGCGAGCCGGATCGACCCGGTGCAGGCGCTGCGCAACGATTAGCGGCTCGGGCCCACCAGCGGATGCGCCAGCGTCTATTCAGCGTAAATGCTGCGGACGAAGCCGGCCACGTTCATGCCGGGCCAGTCCGGATACTTGGCTTTGAATTCGGTGGAGAGCTGCTTGCCGGCGTCATCGACGGAGACGCCTTTGGCCTTCAGCGCCAGGGCGGCGGTGCGCAGGCCGCCGATGAACTGCTTTTCGGCCAACACCATGCTGCCATCGCCGGGGGCGCTGTGGTCCGGGATGACGTGGAGCGCGTTGAGGGCCTGCACCTTGTCGAGCACGGCCAGCCAAGCTGGCGGGCGTGCCGCCATCGCCGTAGATGCCGGGCACGACCTTGTTCTGGACCACGTCGCCGGAGACGAGCGTGCGGTCGGGCAGGACGAAAGTCAGCTCATCGCCCTTGGTGTGGGCGCCGCCGAACCAGAGCAGGCGGGCGGTGACGCCGCCGCCGAGATCGACCGCGGCTTCGTCGGAAAAGGTGATGTCGGCCGGGCGGAGGTGGGCGTTGGCGAGCAGTTCCTTCTGCTCGGCGGAGCGGGAGGCGAACATGTCGATCATCTCCTGGCCGTGCAGGTCTGCTTCACGCTGCTGGACGGCGTCGAAGATGAGAATGGTGCCGGCCGGGAAACCGGTTTCGCCGGCGGCATGCTCGGGGTGGAAATGGGTGGTGGTGAGGTAGAGCTTGCGATTGCCGGGCGCGAGTTTGGCGGCCACGCGGGCGGCGGTGGCGCCGTTGCGCGGGCCCAGGCCGGTATCGACCACCAGGGTGGCCTGGCTGCCCACTACGATGGCGATGGTAGGCCAGCCCATGATGGCCCAGACGTGCTCGGAGATTTTGACGGCGTTGTCCGGCAGTACGGGCTCATGCGATTGGGCGCAGAGCACGGCGGCGCAGGCAACGGGCAGCAGAAGACGGGCGCAGAAACCGAGAATGGAACGTTCCCTCATGATGGGTGAGTATATCGCGATCGGGTTGGGAATTCACCGCTCTTCGCCGGGGCCCGGTTGGGATATGATCGGACACTGACGACGATGCCAAAAGAAATCGCATTCGAAATGGCGGTGTCCAACGTGCGCTTCGGCGCGGGGGTGACGCGGGAAGTGGGGATGGACCTGGCGGACATCGGCGCGCGGCGGGCGCTGGTGTTGACGGACCCGGTGGTGAGCCGGCTGCGGCCGGTCGAGACCGTGCTGGAGTCGCTGGAGGAAAACGGGATCGCGTGCGTGCTGTACGACCGCGTGCGCGTGGAGCCGACGGACGAATCGATGCGGGACGCGATCGCGTTCGCGCGGCAAATCCGAATATGACGCGCTGGTGGCGGTGGGCGGCGGTTCGACCATCGACACGGCCAAGGCGGTGAACCTCTACACCACTTATCCGCCGGCCGATTTCCTGGATTACGTCAATCAGCCGGTCGGCAAAGGGCTGCCGGTGCCGGGGCCGCTGAAGCCGCTGATCGCCATCCCCACCACCGCGGGGACGGGCAGCGAAACCACGGGCGTGAGCATTTTCGATTTGACCCGCATGCACGCCAAGACGGGGATCGCCAGCCGGCGGCTGAAACCGGCGCTGGGGCTGGTGGACCCGGAGAACACGCGCACCATGCCGCGGCAGGTGGCGGCATCGACCGGGCTGGATATTCTGAGCCACGCGGTGGAATCGTACACGGCGCTGCCGTTTTCCGAGCGGCCGCGGCCGGGGCGGCCGATCGAGCGGCCGGCCTACCAGGGGTCGAACCCGATCAGCGACATCTGGTCGATGGAGGCGCTGCGGATCGTGGCGCGGTACCTGATTCGCGAGGTGGAAGACCCGTCGGACGACGAGGCGCGGGCGCAGATGATGCTGGCGGCTTCGTACGCCGGGATCGGGTTCGGGAATGCGGGCGTGCACCTGCCGCATGGCATGTCGTACCCGGTTTCGGGGAATGTGAAGGGTTATTGCGCGCCCGGGTATCCCACCGATCATGCGCTGGTGCCGCACGGGTATTCGGTGATTCTGAACGCGCCGGCGGTGTTCCGGTTTACGGCCGGGGCGTGCGCGGAGCGGCATGCGCGGGCGGCGGAGGCGTTGGGCGCGGAGGCTTCGCGGTATCCGGCGGAGGACGCGGGGAAGGTGCTGGCGGACCGGATCACGTGGTTCATGCAGAAGCTGGATGTGCCGAACGGGCTGCGCGAAGTGGGCTACGCGGCGGCGGACATTCCGGGGCTGGTGGAAGGGACGCTGCCGCAGCACCGGGTGACCAAGCTTTCGCCGCGGGCGGCGGGGCCGGAGGAACTGGCGAGGTTGTTCGAGGAGGCGATGAGGGCGTGGTAAGGGGGAGCGCTTCAGGCCGGGTGTCACTTCCACAGTTGAAACAGATTGCTGTACTCGTCGGTCCACAGCGGGCCGGGTTGGGCGGGTGCGGCATCGGCATAGGCCCGCAGGCTCTCCGTGGCACCATCGCCGTCGCCCACTATGGCCCAGTCCGCCGCCAGCGCCTGTTGGGCGGCATCCGTCGCGCTATGAATGCGCAGCACTGTTTTTCCCAGGTCCGCGCCAGCGCTTCGATCACCGGGTTGAGGTCCAGATAGCGATTGGTCACATGGACGGCCAGCCGGCATCCGGGGCGGAGGCGCGCGAAGTAAATCTGAAACGCCTCGCGGGTCAGCAGGTGGACGGGAATGGAGTCATCGGAGAAGGCATCGAGCACGATCAGGTCGAAACTGTGCTCGGGCTCCTGCTCGAGGCGCAGCCGGCCGTCCCCCTCCACCACATCGATTGACGCCGCCGAATCCGACAGGAACTGGAAATCTCTCCGCGCCGATTCGATCACCGCGGGATTGATCTCGTAGAAACGGAACCAGTCGCCTCTTCGGCCGTAGGCCGCCAGCGTGCCCGCGCCCAGCCCGATGATCGCCACGCGCCGGTTCGCCGCGCCTGCCTCGTCCAGCAGCAGCCCGACGCCGGACCGTGTGCCGTAGTAGGCCGTGGGCCGGCGCCGGCGCGAAGTGGAGAGAAACTGCAAGCCGTGCACCGTGCGGCCGCTGTATAGCGTCCGCACCGCGCGCTCGCCCTCGCCGGTGTCGCGAACTGCAAGCGCGCCGTAGAAATTCCGCCCCGCCCTGACGCGCGCTGGTCCCGCCATGGAAGCTGGAGCCGGCCACAAATGCCGCCACCGCTAAAATGCCCATGCGGATCAACCGCGCCCGCGAAGTAACTCCGTAAATCGAGACGAGCGCCAGGAAGATAGTGCCCACCACCCCGACCGGCAGTTCCAGGTAAGTGGAAAACAACGCCGGCGCGGCCAGGCCGACAAATATCCCTCCAGCCGCGCCGCCGGCGGCCGTCATGAGGTAGAAGAATGGCAGGTCGCGGCGCAGCACGGGTTTGTGGCGCGCCAATTCGCCGTGGCAGAACAGGCATAGGAGCAGCAGCGCCGCCAGCATGGCCGAAATATCGACGCGCAGATCCCTGGAGGTGCTCGCCCAACCGATGCGCCAGCCGATGGCGAGCCACGCCGCCGGCAGCAGCCAGCGAAAGACCGCCGGCCGGTAGCATCCATCCCACCCGAAGCACAGAACGAAACTGAGCAGATAAAGGGTGAGCGGCAGCACCCAGAGGAACGGAATGGCCGCCACTTCCTGGCTCAGGTAATTCGCCACCGCCAGCCACAGCACCGAAGGGCATGCCGCCAGCACCATCCAGAGCCATGGCCGGTTGACGGCGGCCTGGCCGCGCGCCGTGCCGGGTGTTTTCGCCGGCGGTTCGTCCGGCGTCCACGCGCGGCTTTGCGCCGCCACCATCGCGACCATCGCCACCACCGCCGCGTATGCCATGGACCACCAGCGCAACTGCCGCCCACCGTGGCCGCCGGCTCAATGGCCAGCGGATACGCGAGCAGCGCCAGCAGGCACGCCACGTTCGACACCGCGAACAGCCAATACGGCAGTTTGGCCCCGCGCGCCCCGGCGCACCACGATTGCACCATGGGGTTGATGGTGGAGAGTACGAAGAACGGCAGCCCGACCGACCATCCCAACGCCGTCAGCACCGCCAGCGTGGGATTGCCAGAAGACCACCCCGCCGCCGGCCGCACCGGCAGCGCCGCCAGGCTTGCGCCCAGCAGCGCCAGGTGGATGGCGGTGCCGAGCGCCGGGCCCACATAGCGCGTGATCGCGAACGAGTAGAGGTACCCGAGCAGCAGCGCCACCTGGAAAAACATCATGCACGTGACCCACACCCCCGCCGATCCGCCGAATGCCGGCAGCAGCGTTTTGGCGATCATCGGCTGGATGGCGAACAGGAGCGCCCCACCGGAGGCGACGGCGGCCGACGCCGTCAGTTGCCTGATGTTCATTCAGTAAGGCATCGTAACAGGTCTTGGGGCAGAAACCCGGCGCCGGGATGGGATGAGAAGGCCGACCTCGCCGGAGAAAGCCGTGATCATAATATCCGCGCCCCTCACCGCAAAATCCGCCACAGCCCGCTGTAATCGTCGGTCCACAGCCGCAGCCCCTCGATCCCTTCGATCGCCGCCGCCGCCCCCCGCATCTCCGGGGCATCGAAGAACCCGCGCCCCGAAGTCACCAGCACCCAGTCCGACGACGATTCCTCATCCACATCGTTCCCGCCGTACGAGACCATCTCCGCCTGCTTTCCCTCTTCCGCCGCCGCCAGCGCCACGATGGGCGCCAGCGCCAGGTACTTGTTCGAAACATGCACGGCCAGCACTCCGTCCGCCTTCACGTGCCGCCAGTAAAGCCGGAATGCCTCGCGCGTCAGCAGGTGCACGGGAATGGAATCGCCCGAAAACGCGTCCAGCGCCAGCAGGTCGAACCGCCGGGGCGCCTCCCGTTCCAGCGCCAGCCGCGCATCGCCCTCGACAATTTCGTGGGCCGCCGGGCAGTCGCGCAGAAACGTGAACTGCGTGTTCGCAATCCGCACCACGTTGGGATTGATCTCGTAGAACGCATACCGGTCTCCCGCCCGCCCGTACGTCGCCAGCGTGCCCGCGCCCAGCCCCACCACCCCCACGTTCACCGCTCCCTGTTCCATCAGCGCCGCCAGCGCGCGCCCCACCCCCGAATTGCGCCCGTAATACGTGGTCGCATAGCGCCGGTTTTCCGCCTGCAGGAATTGCTCGCCGTGATCGATTGCACCGTTGCGCAGCACCCGCACCGGCCCCTTCGGCCGCGGCATCTGGTTGTCGTAGACCACCAGCGATCCGTAGAAATTCCGCGCCAACAGCCGCGCGTACGCGAACGAATCCCAAGTCTCCCGCGCCAGGCTGCAGGCAAATCCCGCCGCCATGCCCGTCACCAGCGTCAGCACCACCGGTCCATCCGCTGCTGCCCTCCTTAGCGGGACCCGTAGCGGCCGGGCATGACCGGCGCGACGCCCGTTCCCCGCGCATTCCCGCTCCCTCGCCTGCGCGTCCCACAACAGCTCCACCAGAACGAAGCTCGTCAGCGCCAGCACCACCGGCACATCGTACACCGCCCGAAAGCAGTATGGCGCCACCACCGTAATCAGCGTCCCGCCCATTGCCCCGCCCGCCGCCAGCATGAGGTAGAACCACGTCAGATACGCCGGCGCCGGCCGCCGCCGCGCCAGTTCCCCGTGGCAAACCATGAACAACACGAACGCCGCCCCGCACAGCAGCCCGATGGAAGTCTTCAAATCGAGCAGCCCCAGGTCCGAAATTCTCTCCGTCCCCGATACCAGCCATCCCGCCAGCGGCAGCGCCATGGCGGCCAGCGGCGCCCACACCCACCGCCGGCACCACCGGTCCCCGTCAAACGCCAGGATGAAGCTCAGCAGGTACAGGCTCAACGGCAGGACCCACAGAAACGGAATGGCCGCGATCCGCTCCGTGATGTGCACCGTCACCGCCAACAGCAGGGCGGAGGGACACGCCGCCAGCAGCAACCACCGCGCGCGCTCCGCTCGTTTCGGCTTTGGGACGCCCGTCCCGCCCCCGCCCGCCCGACCTTCGCCCCGCGCCCGCCACGCCAGCCCCGTGCACAGCGCCGCGAAAACGGCGTAGCCGGCCGACCACATCCACGCCTGCTGATGCCCGGTCAGGTACGGCTCCACCAGCACCGGATACGTCAGCAGCCCCGCCATTGACCCGCCGTTCGAAATCGCATAGAACCGGTATGCGGCTCCGCCGGTCCGCCGTCCCGCCCACGCCTGCAGCAGCGGGCTGGTGGACGACAGCATCAGGAACGGCAGCCCCACCGTTGCCGCCAGCAGCGACAGAATCCGCCACAGCGGATCTTCCCCGCCATGCGGCTGCCACGCCGCCGCCGGCACCACCGGCAGCGCCAGCAGGCTTAGCGCCAGCAGCGCCGCATGCACGCGCCATTGCACCGCCGCCCTGCGCCCGCTCAGCCAGTGCGCGTACCCGTACCCGGCCAGCAGCATCACCTGGAAGAACAGCATGCACGCCGTCCACACCGCCGCCGACCCTCCGAACCACGGTAGAATCAGCTTGGCGATGAGTGGCTGCACCTGAAACAGAAGAAACGCGCTCAGCAGAATGCAGGCGGCAAAAGCCGTCCGCGAAAACCAAAGCTCGTTTACGATCCGCGGCGATGCGGGTGTCCCTGCGGCGCTCAATGGCACAGTATACAACTCGCCCCGTGGGGCAGGATGGAAGCGGCAGGTTGGCAAGCGAAACTGCCTGCCCCACTTCGGCCTGCGCGTCGGGCCTCAGGCCCGCGGACCACCGCTCCCTATCCGCAGGACCTCGGCCCCTAATCCCTGATCCCTAATCCCTGATCCCTATTTGGGGTGCGCCACGAACCGCAAGTACGGCCGCACCGTCTTCCATCCCGCCGGATACGCCTTCTTCGCTTCTTCCTCGCCCACCGCCGGCGCGATGATCACGTCGTCGCCGGGCTTCCAGTTCACCGGCGTCGCCACCTTGTGCGCCGCCGTGAGCTGCATCGAATCGATCACCCGCAGTAGTTCGTCGAAGTTTCGCCCCGTGCTCATCGGATAGATCAGCATCAGCTTGATCTTCTTGTCCGGACCGACCACGAAAACCGTCCGTACCGTGGCGTTGAGCGCCGCCGTCCGCCCTTCCGACGTCTCGCCCGCATCCGCCGGCAGCATCTCGTATAGCTTGGCGACCTTCAGTTCCGGATCGCCGATCATCGGGTAATTCACCTTCGCGCCCTGCGTCTCCTCGATGTCCACGGCCCATTTTCCGTGGCTCGTCACCGGATCGACGCTCAGGCCGATAATTTTCACGTTCCGCTTCTCGAATTCCGGCTGCAGCCGCGCCATGTAACCCAGTTCCGTGGTGCAGACCGGCGTGAAATCCTTGGGGTGCGAAAACAGCACCGCCCAGCTGTCGCCGATCCATTCATGAAATCGTATCGTCCCTTGCGTGGTTTCGGCAGTGAAATCGGGTGCCGTGTCGTTAATGCGTAGCGCCATGAATCTCTCCAAATTCGTAGATTGATTTAGCCGGCCGCGATGCGGCCCGTCCGGCCCACCCAGGCGAGCCAGTAAGTCAAAGGATATACATTCAGCATAACCGATCGGTGCCGGAAAAACCCCTTCCGCGCTATACTCGCACCCAAACCATGCCGGAAATCGTTTCCATCCAGCAGTTCTACCTCGGCTGCCTCGCACACGCCTCTTACCTGGTTTCTTCGCTGGGCGAGGCCGCCGTCATCGATCCCCAGCGCGATGTTGAAATTTACATCGAAACCGCCGCGCGCGAGAATCTCGCCATCCGTCACATCATCGAAACCCACCTCCACGCCGACTTTGTTTCCGGCCACCTCGAGCTCGCCCAGCGAACCGGCGCCCGCATCTACCTCGGCGAGGGCTCCGGCGCCGGCTTCCCGCACCAGCCGGTCCGGGACGGCGACTCCATCCGCTTCGGCTCCTGCCGCCTCGATTTCCTTCAGACCCCCGGCCACACTCCCGAAAGCGTCTGCATCGTCCTCACCGATCTCACCGCTCCCGCCGCGCCCCGCGCAGTCTTCACCGGCGACACCCTTTTCGTCGGCGATGTCGGCCGCCCAGACCTCTCTCCCGCTTTTACGCCCCAGCAGCTCGCCGAACAGCTCTACTGCAGCCTGCACGAAAAGCTGCTGCGCCTGCCCGAAGCCACCGAAATTTTTCCCGCCCACGGCGCCGGCTCACTGTGCGGCCGCCAGATGAGCTCGGAGCGCTCCTCCACCATCGGCCGCGAGCGCCATACCAATTACGCGCTCCAGGCCGCCAGCGTGGCCGATTTCGTCCAGCTTCTGACCGCCGATCTTCCGCCCCGCCCCGAATACTTTGGCCGCGACGTGGAAATGAACCGCCGCGGCGCCGCCCCGCTCGAAACCCTGCCGCACCTCGCCGCGCTTGCCGCCCCGCAAGTCCACGCCCTCCAATCCGAAGGCGCCATCGTCCTCGACACGCGTTCCCCTATGGATTTCGCCTCCGCCCACATTCCCGGTTCCGTGCATATCGCCCTTGCCGGCCAGTATGCCTCGTGGGCCGCCCGCCTCCTCGGGCTCGACAGCCGCCTCATTCTCCTCGCCGCGGATTCCGATTCCCTCCGCGAATCCCAGCTCCGCCTCGCCCGCGTCGGCATGGAAAATATCTGCGGCTCGGTCGAAAACGGCATCGCCGGCTGGAGCGCGGGCGCGGGCGAGCTGGATTACATTCCCCAGATTTCGGTCCGCGAATTCGCCGATCTGCGCGAGCAGGAACCCGGCCGCATCGCCGTGCTCGACGTTCGCGAGCGCGCCGAACGCGACACCGGCGCCATCCCCGGCTCCATCAGTATCCCCCTCGCCGAGCTTGCCGCCCGCATCGCGGAGCTCGACCCCACCCGCCTCCTCGTGGTCCATTGCAAAGGCGGCTATCGCAGCTCGATCGCCACCAGCATCCTTCGTCGCCACGCCTTCCGCGACATTGCCAACCTCACCGGCGGCTATGACGCCTGGAAAGCCATGCCCGCCGCCGCTTAGCTCGCCCCGAACCCGAAACCCATACACCCGTAAGGGCCGGGCATGCCCGGCCCGCTCCTGATCGGAGCCGCAGCCCCCTGTTCATTGCCCATTCATCCTCCCTGGCGGAAAATAAGGAAGAGTGCGCGTACTCCTGGTCGAAGACGAAGGACGGGTGGCCGGCTTCATTGCCCGCGGCCTGCGCGAGCAGGCTTATGCCGTGGATGTCGCGGGCGATGGGGAACAGGCCGTCTACCTGGCCTCCATCAACGACTATGACCTGATCATCCTCGACCTCATGCTGCCGCGCAAAGACGGCTATGCCGTGTGCCGCGAAGCCCGCGCCGGCGGCTACCGCGGGCCCATCCTCATGCTGACCGCGCGCGACGCCGTGGACGACCGCGTCGCCGGCCTCGATGCCGGCGCCGACGATTACCTCATCAAGCCCTTCGATTTCAAAGAGCTGCTGGCGCGCATGCGGGCCCTCGGGCGGCGCTCGGCGGCGCTGCGTCCGCCCGTGGCGCGAGTGGCCGACCTGGCGCTCGACACCGCCAGCCACCGCGTGGAACGCGGCGGCAAGGGCGTCAGCCTGACCGCCAAGGAATACGCCCTGTTGGAATTTCTGGTGCTCAATGAAGGCCGCGTGGTGGGGCGCGGGCAGATCGCCGAGCACGTCTGGGACGAAGCTTTCGATCCCTTTTCGAACATCATCGACGTGTATATCAAACGCCTGCGGGCCAAGCTCGAAACCGGTCATGCGCCGCGCCTCATCCACACCCGCCGCGGCGAGGGCTACATCCTCTCGGCGGAAGCGGAGACCGGGGATGATTAGAACCTTCCGTTTCCGCCTGACGGCCTGGTATCTGGCCCTGTTTGCGTTGCTGTTTGCCGGCTTCAGCCTGTTCCTGTACGGCCTGGTGGCGCACGCGCTGGAGGCGCGCTTGGACGAGATGCTGGTTTCCGAAGCCAATACGGGCGCTGGCCTGATGGCCGACGAGATGGACGAGAACCACGGCGACGCTCCCGAATCGGCCCGGGAAGTGGTCACGGAAATGAACCTGCGGCGCAGCACCGTGGCCATTTACGCGGCCGGCCGCCTGCTGGCGTCGAGCGGCCCCCTGCCGCCAGACCGCCAACTGCGTACCGCCCGCCGCCCGGCCACCAGCTACGGGCGCACGTTCGAGATCGTGGCCATGGAGCCCATGGACGCCATCGCAGCCGACCTGCGCATCGTGCGGCAGGTCATGTTTTTCGGCCTGCCGCTGTTTCTGGTGCTGGCCGGCGTGGGTGGCTATTGGATGATCCGGCGCAACCTGGCCCCCCTCGAATCCATGGCGCGGCAGGCCCGCCGCATGGGCGGGGCCGACACGCACGCGCGCCTGGAAGTGGGCGCGGCGGCGGAGGAACTGGCCCTCCTGGCGGCTGCCTTCAATGAGCTGCTGGGACGCCTCGACCAGTCCTTCGAAAGCATGCGCCGCTTCGTGGCCGATGCCTCCCATGAGCTGCGCACGCCGCTGGCCATCATCCGCGGCGAAGCCGACGTGGCGCTGGCGCAGGAGCGGAGCCCGGCCGAATATCGCGAATCGCTGGCCGTCATTCTGGACGAATCGCGGCGTCTCTCCCGCCTGGTCGAAGACCTGCTGAACCTGGCGCGGGCGGATTCCGGCCGGGTGACCTTGCAGGTCCGCGATTTTTATTTCAACGAGCTGCTGGCCGATTGCTGCCGGTCCCTGTACAGCCTGGCCGCGCGCCGGGGGGTTACGCTCGAATGCCACGCCGCGTGCGACATCTCCTTTGCCGGCGACGAGGAGCTGTTGCGGCGGCTCGCCATCAACCTGCTGGACAACGCCGTCCGCTATACCCCCGCCGGGGGAACGGTTACCGCCGAGGTGCGGGAATGCGGACAGAATGGATCCTCCGGCGTACTGCTGCGCATCTCCGACACCGGCATCGGCATCGCCCCCGAAGCCCGGCCCCACGTTTTCGAGCGCTTCTTCCGCGCCGATAAGGCCCGCTCCCGCTCCGAAGGTGGCTTCGGCCTGGGCCTCTCGATCGTCAAGTGGATTGCCGAATCCCATCGCGGGGCCGTGGAACTGGAACCAGGGGTGGAGACCGGCAGCACCTTCACCGTCAGACTGCCGAAATGACCGTCGCCGTGGGGCAGGATGGTATCCCAATGCCATTTGGTTTTTCCGGAAAGAAGAACCGGCGGGCATTGTATTGCGGTTTTGTATCAGAGCACGGCCGGACAAAGAGGCGTGGCGGGCTATGGGCCCGTCGCGGTGCGAAGAGAGCGGGGCGGGCGTTTCCCGGGCGGGTTTTCAAAATCTACTTGGCGGAGTCTTCGAGCTTGAGATTGGCGGGGGGGCCGGCGATGCGCATTTCGCGGGCGCCGTTACTGAGCAGGATCACCAGGCGGCCATCTTCCTGGGCCGCGCCGCGGCCGGTGAAGGTTTCGTCTTCGGCGGTCTTGACGCTCAGATCCGTCAGGCGCAGGCGCGGCGACCAGGCCAGGTTGCAGGTGCCGGTGAGGCGGCGCCACGGAGCGGGGGCGCCGAAATCCAGCGCGGAGCCGCTGAAGGTGGCCTCCGACTTCAAATTGGCAAGCAATTGCGCGCCTATGCCCGAGGTTTGGAGCGTGCCTTCGGCATCCAGTTTTCCGGATTGCCAGTTCAGGCCTTTCACGCTGCCCGCCAGCTTGTAGGCGGGCTGGGCGCCGCGCAGGCCGATGGTCAGCTTACCGGCGATGGCGGCACGTCCGAGCGCGGCCTGCAGCCCATCCAATTCGACGCGCGGGCCGTCCCAGCGCAGGCGGGCGCGCAGGCCGGCGAAATGCGAGCCCTGGAGGGCGAGATCGTCAATCTGGAGCGTGCCCTCGGCGGCCAGCGTTTTCAGCCAGTCGGGGAGACTGCTGCGGCCGAAAGCGCGCGCCAGCAGGGTGCGGCCGCGGTGGAGGGCGGGCATCAGCTCGGTTTCGAGCTCGGCGGCATCCACGGCGTGGGCGCGCAGGCGGAGGCGGTGCGGGCGGGCCGTAGCCGGCTCATAGCGGTATTCTCCGGCGAATGCAAGCTTACCGGCCTGGGCGTCGATCTGGTCGAGGAGGATGCGGGCGCCATCGATCTGCAGGCGCGCGGAGTGAAAGAGAACCGGATCGGCGAGCCCTGGCACGGCCATGTGCGCATCGTGAATGGCCAGCCGGCCGGTCCAAAGGCTTTGGCCCGGTTCGCGGTGGTGATGCAGATCCCCGCTCCAGGTTCCGTCATTCACCTGCTCCAGCCACGGAACGGAGGCCAGGGCGGCCTGGGCGCGGAGGGCAGCCACGGGCATGGATTCGGTGTGAATGGTGAGGTCGAAGGTGTTGCCGTCCAGATTGTAATCGGCTTCGATTTCGGCCTGGTCGGCGGGAGCGCCGGGGGCGGCGGGCAGCAGGGCATCGCCTACGCGCACCACGGCCGGAGAGAGGCGGGCGTGGCCGCCATCGAGCACCAAGTACGCCTGCTCGAAGCGCACGGGCGGGGAATCGGGGGTGCCGACGGCCGTATCGTGGAAACCCAGCTCGCCCTGCAGCCGGCCGCCTTCCGTATAGACCATGGCGCCATCGATGGTGCCGGTCAGCTTGATGCCGGGGGGAAGCGGCACACCCATGTGGACGGCCAAGCCCATGAGGGGCGCCACGGGGAAGCGGTTCCAGTTGACCTCCACCGCCCAATGCGGCTGGGTAAGGTAATCGCTGGCACGGAGGCGGACGAGGAGGGGCAGCACTTCCCTTCCCGCGGAGTTGGATTCGAGCTCCAGGCGCTGGCCGGTCAGATCCAGGCGGCCGCGCACGTCGAGGGGCCAGACATCGCCCGAGGCCGGCAGGAGGTCCCAGCGGTGCACATCGCCGACGGTCACGCGGCCGGCGATGCCGATGTTGGAAATGGGCCCGCCCAGGTGCAGGCGGGAGGCCACGGTGCCTTGCACGGCGCCGGACTCGCCGCGCAGGAGCGCGGTCCATTCGCCCAGCCAGCCGCGGTCCAGGGTGAGGTCGAGGTCGACGCGCTCGGGAGCGATGAACCAGCGGCCCTGGAGGGTAAACGAGCCGAGGCCGTGGCCGGAGCGATCGGTGCGGGCGGGCTGGCCGGAGCAGTAGACGCTCCAGCCGCCGTGGCGGGCGCCGGGCGGCGAAATGTCGAGATCGGTTTCCAGGAGATAGAAAACAGACTTGGTGTCGCCGAATTTGAAATTGATGCGGCCGTTGCGGACATGGATGGCGGGCACGCTGCTCATGACGGAGCGGTCGACGAAGGAAGCGAAATTCCAGCGCCCCGCGCCGCCCGCCGATCCCGATTTGGTGAGGTTGATGCTGGCGTCTTCCAGGCGGATGGAGGCAATGCGAAAGCGGCCCGAAAGCAGCGGCCAGAGGGCGGGGCGCACGCGCATGGTTTCGACATAGGCGACGGGCTCGATGCCGATGGAGGGGTCCTCGTGAATGGTGACGCCGGGGCCGTTACGGTCGCGCGCGACGGAAAATCCGGGGCTGGGGAACAGGCTGAACCGCACCTGGCCGATATCGACGCGCCGGCCCAGGCTGCGCTCGAGCGAGGATTTCAGGCGCTGGCCGTAGCTATCGGCATTGACGTAAGGAATGGCCAATACCGCGGCGAGCAGCAGGGCGAAGAGGACGGCGGCGGCGATTTTGAGCAGCCGCTTCCTCATTGGCCGGCTCCGGTGAGCGCGCGGTAGGCGGCGGGATCGTCGATATCGGCGAGAATGCCGGGGTCGTCGAGGTCGAGAAATTCGGTTTCCGCCGCGTGCGCGCGCACCACGTCGCGGGCCGCACCGGTGGGTGGGAGCGCCAGAAATTCGGGGATGAGGGCGGCGGAAAACCAGATGGGATGGCCGCGGTGATCCTGGTAGCGGGGGACGCGGAGCAGTGGAGGCGCGGGATTGGCGGACGACAAAAAACGATCGTCTGCCCCACCGAGCAGCGCGTCGATGGTTTCGGGGGCGACGGCGGGATGATCGACCAGGGTGAACAGAACGCCGCCGGCGCCGGGGGGCACGGCGCGCAGGCCGCACTGCAGCGAGCCGGTCTGGCCGGTGCGGTAATCGGGGTTCCGGACGATGGCGCAGCCGGAGGGCGCGCGCGCCGCGGATCTCTTCGGCGGCGGCGCCCAGCACCACGATGACCGGGGCGCAGCGTGCGGCCAACAGGCGCACCAGCCTGGATAGAAACGTTTCCCCGCGGTATTCGAGCAGCGCCTTGGGAGACCCCATCCGCCGCGATTCGCCGGCGGCCAGAATGAGCCCGCGGTGGTCACTTCGCCAGCATGGCCCGCGCCTGCCCGCCGGCTTCGGCGGCCTTGCCGAAGACCGACATGGAAAGCGAACGCCAGTTGGACGCGGCGTTGCGGCGCACCGCGATCATCTCGGCGGCCACGGAGATGGCGATTTCCTCGGGCGAAATGGCGCCGATATCCAGGCCCATGGGCGCGTGCAGCCGCTCGAAAGCGGCGCGCGGGATGCCCTCTTTTTCCAGTTCGCGAACGACGTTCAGCACCTTGCGCTTGCTGCCGATCATGGCGATGTAGCGGGCGGGCGTGGCGATGGCCAGCTTGAGCACGCGCATGTCGTCGCGATGGCCGCGGGTGACGATGATGACGTAGCTGGTCTCGTTGATGCCGAGCTTGGGAAAGACTTCCTCGTATTCGGCGGCGTGGACCTCCTGCGGCCTCCGGGAAGCGCTCGCGGTTGGCGAAGCTTTCGCGGTTGTCGACCACCACGGTGGCGAAGCCCGCCAGGGTGGCGACTTTGGAGAGGCTCTTCGAGATGTGGCCGGCGCCGAAGATGAAGGCGTGCGGGAATGGGCAGCACGGGCTCGACGAAGACATCGAGCTGGCCGCCGCAGATCAGGCCGTTATCGTAGGCGGCGTCCTGGCCCAGATTGAAGGTGAGGTGCTTGGGCTTTTCCGTTTCGATGACCTCCCGGGCGGCGTTCCAGACTTCGGCCTCCACGCAGCCGCCGCCGATGGTGCCGGCCATGGAGCCATCCTCGCGCACCAGCAGCTTGGCGCTTTCGTAGCTGGGGATGGAGCCGCGGACCTCGACGATGGTGGCGAGGGCGCATTTCTGCCCCAGGCGGCGCAGGCGCACCAGTTCCTCGTAAACGTCCACGAATGCGATTATAGCGTGGCGGCAGGGCGATCTAGCGGGTTCCCCTCAGGCCTTCTTTTCCGCCAGGCGGGTGGCGAATTTGGCGACGTTGATGATGGCGCGCTCGTGGGTGCCTTCGCCGATCTTCTCTTTCTCGTCCCAGGCGGCTACGCGGAACTGCACGCGGCGGTCGGAAACGCTGAGAATTTCGGCCTGGAACGTCACGGCGGAACCGATGGGGGCGGCGGCGAGATGCGTGACGTTGACCTGGATGCCGACGGTGTCGTGGCCGGGATCGAGCATGGGGCAGACAAGGTCGCGGCAGGTTCGCTCCATGAAACCGATCATGATCGGCTATTGACTATAGAACGATCTAAGTCGCTCAAAGCAAAGCGTCAATTCGCTTCCGCTTCACCCGAAAAGCTGTTGATGCGATAATCACTGTTCGCCCGCCATGCACAACATCCAAATCGGAGCCAAGGCAGAAGAGCGTTTGCTTGTCACCAGCGATGTCGCAATCAGCTTCCTGGAGATAGACGAGGCGAGGGTCCTTGCAACGCCTCAGATGATTCGCTACATGGAGTGGACATCCCGGAATTTGGTGAAGCAGTTCCTTAACGCAGGTTATGACACCGTTGGAACGAAGGTCAACGTCTCACACCTTGCCGCCGCTCCGATTGGCTCCGTCGTGTTGTTCACGTCCGAAATCATAGCCGTCGAGGATCGCCGGGTGGTCTTCCGAGTGACAGCACGAGCGGATGAGGAAATGATCGGGGAAGGCACGCATGAACGGGGAATCATCAACGTCGCCAAGTTCGCTACACGGCTGGCCGAAAAAATTCAGCGTGTGCAAAAGCCTTGACTGGTGTTGGCAAGGCGCTCGAATCTCTCAGTCCGCGTTGTGGCAGCAGGAAGGATAAAGGCTAGACGCGGCCTTGATCGGTTCAAGGCCGCGCCACTGGAGGGTGCTATCGAAGGGGAAGGCTGCTGAACGCCTTGCTGGACTCATCATGGAGGGAGATGAGGGGAAGCAATTGGGGCAGGACGATTCCCGAGCCAACCGTTGCGGGCTGGCCCCAGGTGGCGTACCGGGCGGAATCCGTCGAATACGCTTCCAGACATCAAAGTATTGCTCCTCGCTTAGTGGTGGAGAACGGGAACACGTACTTTGGCTGTTCAATGCCGCAGCGTTCCGGCTTCGGCGTCAGCCGCGCACGGAAACACGCCTGAATATGGCAGAGTTCCTGGTAGAGCGGGTCCGCGCCAACGGCGGTACAGACGGCGTCGAACTTCTCATCCACCGCCTCTGGTGCCGGGTCCGTGGCCATCAGACGAGGCCCGGAATGGGTTCGGTAGATGCGGACGCTCCAGCCGTTCTCGTGCGCCCACTGTGCGGCCCTCTCCCCGGATGCCGCCGTCTGCTCCTGGACCGGGACGTCGGATTCCAAATCGAAATCCATGTCCACGAACATCATAATGGAAATCCGTATCTTTTAGCGTATCGCTGGAAGGCATTAGAAGACCTTCAAAACAAAGGCCGGAAGTGCCTGTAGAACACCCGCAACCTCTCAGAAAATGGCCCAGAATCGTTCGCCGGAACCCGACTAGCATCCTTGGGAAAGGCGATCTGGCTTGTCGGAGTCTGCCCCGGAGTGAAACTGCGGCTTGGATGCAGGGCTATCTGAGAGGATGGCCCTGCCGGTTTTTCCAAGGGCTCGCTCAACAATCGAGAACCCAGGCCCCAACCGCCACCCCACCATCCGAAGTCGCCCCACGGACCCCGTATCGCTCTGGCGGGGCATCCTGTGAAGCGATGTGAACGTCGGTTGAATTCTTGCCCCGGCTCCGCCCACCCGCCATGACGACTGCCACCGGCGCGCGATGACCGCAAAAAGTCCGTCGTATGGACCTGCTGAGTCGGAAAGAGGGCGCCAGCCTCGCCGAGATCATGGATGCCACCGACTGGCAGAAGCACAGCCGTCCGGGGATTCATCAGCGGAACCACGAAGAAGATGGGACTCGATGTGGAGAGCACGAAGAACGAGGCGGGCGAGCGGACGTACCGGATTGCCCAGTAGGTTTGCGCCACCGCCCCCGCGCCGCTCGGTTCGCCGGGCGGCGTTTTTTGTTCGGGTGTGGCTCACCGGGTGAAGTCTGTGGAACTCCGGCCCCGATATTGAAGGCGTGGACCGTCCGGCGCGTGGTTTGGGGACGGCTACGGTGTCGCAGCACGAGAGGCATGCCAGGACACGAGCTGCCATCGGCCCCCGTTCTTCACCCAGACACGCGTGAAGTAGATAGGGCGGCTCTCATTTCTCGATTTGGCGGTCACGACTGCAGCAATCCCGTAAATTCGCACCCGAACGTCTTCAGGAGCCGCACCTCCGCTCATGTGGCCCTCATGTGCACCTTTCAGAAGGGCGGCCTTATCCTGGAACCCTGGGCCGAATACCGAGATCCAGACAAGATCGTTGGATACCAGGCGATCGAGCGCGGCCGTATCCTTTGCATTCATTGCATCCCTGAGGTTCTGCTCGGCTTCGGTGACCTCTGATCGATCATCCGAAAAAGCCGGCGTTGTCGCAAGGATTGAGAGTGAGCACAAGAGAACAGGGGCAAGGAAGCTTTTCATAACGCGGAAAGTATATCACGGCCTAGGCTAGTTGCCTTTGGCAGAATACCGAAATCACTAGTTTCTCAAGACGGAACGCCTGCTTATCTTATCCTTCAAATGCGCGCCCGGATTCCTCATGCCGCGCGACCGCGCCCGTAAACGCCTGCCAGCGACGCACGATCACTTCGCAGTACTTCGGATCGAGTTCAATCACGCGCGCCTGCCGCCCGGTCTTCTCGCAGGCGATGATCGTCGTCCCGCTCCCGCCAAATGGGTCCAGGATCGTATCCCGGCTCTTGCTGTTGTTCCGGATCGCGCGCTCGACCAACTCGACCGGCTTCATCGTCGGATGCTCCCGGTTTGCCGCCGGCCGGTTGATCTGCCAGGCGTCGCCCTGGTTCCGGTCGGTTCACCAGAAATACTCCGCCTGTCGCGCCACCGGTCGAGGGTCGGCTCGTACATGCGCTGGTAATCGGCGCGGCCCAGAGTGAAGTGGTGCTTGTCCCGGATCACCTTCGATTCCAGGCTGCGAAAACGACGGCCAAACCATCACCCAGCTACGAAGAGCGCCACCACGGGCACCATAGCGCTCTCACATGCCATTCTGAACCGCTCTCGCAGGTTCCATGATGCGGCCATCGATTACCGCTGCGCCCATAAATATTCCCATGAACAGCAAAGACCGCAACGTTGAAAGAAAAAGGCTCCGAGAAACCCTCATCAACGAAATCCTGGCCGATCTGGAATACGAAATTGGCGATCTTTTTGCATCGGCACCAGACGGGCTGACCAATCAAGACCGCAACAATATCCACGATGAGCTGATCGCCCAAGCAAAACTGGTAACGAATGCCTTGACCACAGAGGAGCTTCAAAACGAAGGCGCACGGCGTTCATACACGTGCAGTGCGTTGGCAACGGCCCGGCAAATGGTCAACTTGCGGATGGCTCAGAACAAGCGGGGATGATTCGTTTCACGGGCCGAACAATGGCCTGGAACCTAGCCTCGCCATACAACGGCTTCACCCATGCATCAGGAAAGCGCCCGTGCGCTGCCAGCCTGCCCCGAGCAAGGTGGATGCCGAGTGCCCATCGACGGTAGCGTGGCCGTCCCTGGACTTGTCCGAGAACCCTTTGCGCCGGGTGTCATCAAGCTCAATCACCCGGCAGCATCGGCCGCCACTGGATCGCCCACCTCGTCAACCGGAGATGCCAGCTTCTCCATCAACTGCCCGAGTCGGCGCGGCCAATACCAGGTTGACACCTTGAATGGCCAAGTAGCCTTCGCGAATCAACGCATCTCGGTGCGGCTCCACCGCCGCGCTCATTTCGTCGGTTACGCGGGAGAAGCCAAAGAGCCGGCACACGGCATTCGGCACCTCTGTCGGGACGATGCCGTACGATTCCTCCACCACGATAAGAATAGCGCGGCGAATTTCTTCGGGTGCGACGAATTCGAGTTTGCGCGACGCTGCGGGTAGTTCGCTTCGGTCCCGCACGGGCGGTTGTTTCATCGCAGGCCCCCAAAGGAATTCTTGATGCTTGGCAAAGAGCCTACGGGAAACACCTAACGAGGCTCCGCCTCAGACCGACGAGGTATATTTCCGTCGCGCCTGAGGGTGCAGCATAATCCGAGAGATGGCTCCGGTCGACAGTGGAGAACTGCAAGCAGTTCTCGCCAACGATTTAGGCCGCCGAAGCGGCAGTCGATCCCGAAGGATCGGAGTCGTACCGGAGCCGAAATGAGCGTATCACGAGTGTTGCTGAAGTGCTCGCCGACCACGTCACCCTGGAAGTAGAAGGAATCGATCGAATGTACTTGAACGTTTACGTTCCAGGCTTGCAGCGGGAAGAAGGCGTGGCCTGCTTCTTTCGATTTCACCGCGGCAACCAGTTTGCCTCCAGCGCCTTAATGGATCCGATCAGCAAAACATTCGTTGCCGCCTTGGAGGCGTTCGCCCGTCAAGAGAAGATCCCCGTGATTGCGTTCCGCAAGGGTCAACGCAAGGATGACGCGGCGGCCGAACAGAGAAAGAAGTTCCAGAAGACAGAAGGCGTGGTGTTCATCGGCAAGGCGCAGGAGAAGACGCCGGTGTTCCGGACGGAGCGTCGCCGCAATGAAAAGACCGGCGGCACTTATCCGTGGCTCGTGCGCTCAACCGCCATGGTGAACCACTTCTACATCTACTGCGTGGACCGCGACTTTGGACCGTTCTTCCTGAAGTTCAGCACATATTTTCCCTACAACGCCAAGCTGTGTATCAACGGGCATGAGTATGCCAAACGGCAACTGGTCCAGAAGGGTATCAGGTTTGAAGCTCTCGACAATGGGGTCTTGAGTTGTGACAATCCCAAGCGGCTGCAAGCCATTTGCGATGGACTGAGCGCGGAGAAAATCGACGCCTTATTGCGGAAGTGGCTACGATTGCTGCCGCATCCATATGAGGTCAGAGATCGCAAGGCCGGCTATCGGTACCAAATTTCCATTCTTCAGGCGGAATTCTCGCTTACCCAGGTGCTGGACCGCCCTGTAACCGGCCGGGTGTTCTTTGAAGAGGTGATCCGCGAAAATCTGGATATCGGCAGACCCAGTCAGGTGCAGTTGATCTTCGACCGCCGCGTGAACAAGACCACGCCCGGCCGTTTTCGCACCCGAGTCATTACGGAAGGAGTGATCCCTTCCCTCCATGTTGATTACAAAAGCACTCGAATCAAGCAGTATCACAAGGAAGGGCGCGCACTTCGCACGGAAACCACCATCAACAACACGCGCGACTTCGGTATTGGCAAGCTACTCAAGAACCTGCCGGCACTGCGGCAGATCGGCTTTCAAGCCAACCGGCGTCTACTCGACGTCCAGAAGATATCCCACGATTGCTCGATTGGTGAGGACGCCTTCGATCGCGTCGTGCGTCCTGCCGAGGTCAATGGTCGAAGAGCTTCGTGAGCCTTCGGCAAGCTTGCGTGACTCCACCCTGGGTAATTGGTAACGTCAGTCTTGCACTGAGGAAGGACTGACGATGGCTCAACCAAGCCCTGTCATACGGAGTGACCTGCAAGAACTGAGGGTACGTTTTGAACACTGGCGTCGGACACGTCCGGGGAAATCTCCGATTCCGGAGCCGCTGTGGGCTGCAGCCGCGCAACTGGCTCGGTCGCACGGAGTTTGCCAGACGGCGCAGGTGCTGCGATTGGAGTACAAAAAGCTCAAGCAGTTGACGGACGGGAAAGCGGTCCCTGCGTCCCTCCGGCGTCGACGTGCTCCGGCGGCGGCAACGTTTATGGAATTGGTAGCCCCGCCGACCGCTACGGCGGAATGTCTCATCGAGGTGGAAGGGCCACGCGGCAAGCTGCGCATCCAGTGGAAAGGGTCCACGGCGCCTGACCTGGCCGCCCTCAGCCGGGCCTTGTGGGAATCGGCGTGATCCAGATCACGCCGCAGATGTGCATCCTGGTACCGGGATCTTCACCAGCGGCATCGTCTCGATCGGTCCCGGCTGGAAAATCGCGCTGTACTGCAGCGGCTCCAAGCATGCGGGAGAGAATCTGGCCGAGGTGCTGAAGCGGCGCGCGCCGGGACTGGCGCCGCTGATCCACATGTGCGATGCCCTGTCCTGGAACACCGCGGGGTTGTCGGAAGGTTGGCAACGTCTACTGGCCAACTGCCTCTCGCACGGCCGGCGCCAGTTTGTGGAAGTGGCGGAGAACTTCCCGGAGGAATGCCGCTTTGTGCTGGAGACGTTGGGCAGCGTGTGGCATCACGATGCGCTGGCCCGCCAGCAGAACCTGACACCGGAGGGGCGGTTGCGTTTCCACCAGGAACACAGCGGGCCGCTGATGAAAACCTTAAAAGAGTGGATGCAGGCGCAACTGGCGGAGCACAAAACCGAGCCGAACTCCGGTTTGGGAAAGGCCATCCAGTATATGCTTCGCCATTGGGAGCCCCTGACTCTTTTCCTGCGGGAGCCGGGCGCACCCCTGGATAACAACATCGTGGAAAGGGCACTCAAAAGGGCGATTCTGCACCGCAAAAACTCGCTGTTCTATAAGACGATGAATGGCGCCCATGTGGGCGATCTGTTCATGAGCCTGATCCACACCTGCGAACTCAACGGTGCCAACCCGTTCGATTACCTAACAGAGTTGCAGCGGCATGCCGAGGAGTTGAAGCGAAGCCCATCGGAGTGGATGCCCTGGAACTACCGCGAAACACTGGCCCGGCTCGCCACGTCCTCGGCCGCATAATATGATGGCTTCTGCCTGGCCGAAAAGGATCGACTGCGGCCATGGTGGGGTGACATTCCGAAATGGCCGGAAAACGGGCACTTCCGAAGGTAAAATCCGGACACGTTTTTGGCCAGGCACGGAGACCGGCGAAAATGTTGCGGGCGGGCCTATATGCCCGGGTTTCGACCAACGATCAGCAGACGCTGGCAATGCAGAATCGTGCGATGCGGGGGTATGCAGCGCGGCGCGGCTGGACGATCGCCTTGCAAGTTCGCGAGGTGAACTCCGGGGCGGCACGACGGGAAGCCCGCGAGACACTGCTGGAAGCCGCCCGCCGGCGAGAGATCGATCTGGTGCTGGTGTGGCGGCTGGATCGCTGGGGACGGTCAGTCACGGACCTGCTGGCGATGCTCCAGGAACTGGAGCATCTGGGTGTCGGGTTTGTTTCCCTGACCGAGGCACTGGACCTGACCACGCCAGCGGGTCGAGCCATGGCCGGACTGCTGGCCATCTTCGCGGAGTTCGAAAGGGAGGTTCTGCGGGAAAGGACCCGGGCCGGTCTGGCGCATGCGCGCGCGAACGGCAAGCGATTGGGCCGGCCGGCAACCGCAGCCGTCCACGCTGCAGAAATCCGGAAACTGCATCGCGCCGGGGCCAGCAAATCCGAAATCGCCCGACGGTTGCAGATCGGCCGGACCTCCGTGCGCCGGATTTTGGGCTGACCTATTTCCCGGAGGAATAGGTCGATGTACCATATAACGGCGATTCGTAAACCTGTTCATAGAGGAATTTGTCACGAATGCTATGGGCAAAATATCTACCCTTAGATTCGGCCGCAAGCAACTCATCATACTGGTGCGGCGGGAATTCGAAGTAGCGGTAAACATCTCCGCTATGGAACCTCAAATAGAGCTGCCGTCGATCACGGCGATACGCCACCGCAGCCAACACGCTCGATTCCATAGATAACCAATCCACAGCCTTAACCCTCTCTAACCATCCTGGCAACTCCGTGGATGGCTTGGCGACAGACCTCAGTGCGCCGACCCTCGCGGGGTCCGCCGCAGTGCACCAGGCGGAGACGATGGCGACGCGCCGCCCCCGCCTGTCCAAGATGGTGGTGCCCCGGACCACCGATCCCACGACAACCGCTGCATACATAACAGTTCGGCAGTCTACGATATTCCCCGGAGCCGAACAAATGACGAAATAGAACCGACGGTACCCCGAAAGGAACTTCCCAACTGAGCTAACGCATCTTTGCCGAAAGCACACAGAGCTTCGGCCTTGCGGTTCGGCGACAAACGCGTCCAGGCTTTGTTCACTGTGCTGGCCGTCTTCAGTTTTCAACTTCGGGGATTTACCAACTCAGAAATGCGCGTTTTGCTGGCGCAACTGCTGGGCTTCGATCCAGCTAATTATCCCGTCGGAAAACTGACGTACGACCTTCGCCGCCTCCGGCTCCACGGCATCATCGAGCGGATTCCGCACAGCCATCGTTACCAACTCACATCGGATGGACTCCGCATTGCACTATTCTTTTCCAGGACCTACGCCCGGTTGTTCCGGCCCAAACTCGCCGAGATCATGCCCGCCGCTCCGCCGCCGATTCCATCCCCACTCCGCGCCGCGTTCGGCCGGCTGGAATCGGAAATCGGCGCCTGCTGCGAGAAGGAGCGGCTTGTTGCCTAAACTTGACGCATTCGAATTACAATTTCTTAGACAAGGACTCTAGCCGCATCGCCTCTTCGAATGCCTGTTGAATCCGGTTTCCTAGGCGCTGGATACCGGCTCCGCTTAGAATGCGGCGCACCGCTTCTGTCCAGTGAACCGGGCTTTCTACACTAACCACCTGAGCGAGAAGATCTGCCAGTTGGCTTCGGTTGACCAAGTGCATGTCGACATCACCGAGTCGAAACCTCACCTGTGCACATTCGTAGGGAGTCGCCGATCGGCTCGGGGGGAGAGGCTGTACAGTGGACGGCTGCGGCTGCACGGGTCTTTCGGTTACTTCAGTACGTGTTGCCGGCGCCACCGTCGGTGGGCCAACGGTGCGTGCGGTTTCGATCGCCTGCACCACTTTGCGCAACTCCTCTTCGGGGTTGTGGAACCAGTCCGTAGACCAAATACGGTGGATCCGCCATCCCAATCCTTCCAGTACCGACTGACGAAGACGGTCTCGGTCCCTTGCGGACCTAGCGCTGTGGTAGCGCGCGCCATCGCACTCGATGCCAAGCAGGTATCGGCCCGGATTATTAACCAGTGCATAAGTAAGTAGACACTGGTATGATTGTGCATGGCGCAACGCGATGCCCGGCAACTCGACCACAAGACGCTGGAGGAGATTCGGATTCGAGCGGTTGAGCAGGTCCAGGCCGGCGAGAGTCCGGAGGCGGTCATCAAGGCTCTGGGGTTCACTCGCAGTTGCATCTATACATGGCTGGCGCTGTATCGGGCCGGCGGTTGGGGCGCGCTGAAGGCGCGGGCGCTACGGGGCCGGCCGATGAAGATTTCGCCCGCCCAGATGAAGTGGCTGTATGAAACCGTGACGGGAAAGAACCCGCTGCAGTTCCGGTTTGAATTTGCGCTGTGGACGCGCGAAATGATTCGGATCCTGCTGCGGGAGGAGTTCTCGGTGAAGCTGAGCCTCACCAGCGTGGGCCGGTTGCTGCGGCAGCTAGGGTTGAGCTGCCAACGGCCACTGTTCCGGGCTACGGAGCAAGATCCAGAACGGGTTCGACGCTGGCGGGAGGAGGAGTTCCCCGCCATCGGCCAGATGGCAAAGGCAGCGGGAGCGCGGATTTTCTTCGGGGACGAAGCTGGTGTTCGCTCCGACTACCACGCGGGCACTACCTGGGGAGTGAAGGGCAAAACGCCGGTCGTTCCGCGAACCGGCCAACGCAAATCGATCAACATGCTTTCGGCCGTGACCGCCCGTGGGGATTTGCGCTTCATGCTGGTGCGGGGCCGCGTCAACGGAGTCGTATTTGCGGAGTTCCTGCGACGACTAATGCACAACGCTGCCCACCCGGTGTTTCTGATTCTGGATGGACACTCGATCCATCACAGCCGCCCCGTGCGCGACTTCGTGGCCAGCCAGGAGGGCCGGCTGCGGTTGTTCTTTCTGCCGCCGTATTCCCCGGAACTGAACCCGGATGAACAAGTGTGGAACTACGTCAAACACCATGGGATCGGCAAAACGGTATTGCGCGCTGCGACGGATCTGCGGCGGTTCATGCTGGCTCGCTTGCGTTCATTGCAGCAGTTGCCCTGGACTGTGCGCATGTTCTTCCTCACGCCGCACACACAATACGCCGCTCTGTGAATGGGCGGCATGTCTACTTACTTATTGCCGGATTAATAACATCTGTCCATGAAGGTTTTGATGCTGGTTAGCGCCTTGCCATAAGAGCCTCAGAGAACACAGCCCTGGGAGACCCAGTAATGCCAGTCGCCGATGGCTTCCTTAGTTGATTCGTCTGGATCGATGGCTGCCAGTTGCGAGAGAGGAACGGCCATTTTCCGCCCCTGCCAGCGGATCTGCACGAGCATGTCGTGCTCGCAGACGTCTTCAGCGGCCATGCGTACGACCTCGGTGGTTTCGCCTTTCCGGAGCGGCGAAACATCCTTTGCGGCAACACATCTCGCCTGGAACGGGAAACTGATCTTGCCTTCCAGATAGTAATACCAGCTCATTGCCTGCTCATCCGGACCGGCATCGACGATAGCTTCGTTTTGAATGCGCTCCTCCCGCACAGGGTCTCGCTTGGGTCTTTTCATGACTTTGCTCTCAGGATTCGGCGGACCGAGGTGCGCCCGATCTGCACTCGACGTGCGATCTCGGATTTGCTGGCCCCGGCGCGATGCAGTTTCCGGATTTCTGCAGCGTGGACGGCTGCGGTTGCCGGCCGGCCCAATCGCTTGCCGTTCGCGCGCGCATGCGCCAGACCGGCCCGGGTCCTTTCCCGCAGAACCTCCCTTTCGAACTCCGCGAAGATGGCCAGCAGTCCGGCCATGGCTCGACCCGCCGGCGTGGTCAGGTCCAGTGCCTCGGTCAGGGAAACAAGCCCGACACCCAGATGCTCCAGTTCCTGGAGCGTCGCCAGCAGGTCCGTGACTGACCGTCCCCAGCGATCCAGCCGCCACACCAGCACCAGATCGATCTCTCGCCGGCGGGCGGCTTCCAGCAGTGTCTCGCGGGCTTCCCGTCGTGCCGCCCCGGAGTTCACCTCGCGAACTTGCAAGGCGATCGTCCAGCCGCGCCGCGCTGCATCCCCCGCATCGCACGATTCTGCATTGCCAGCGTCTGCTGATCGTTGGTCGAAACCCGGGCATATAGGCCCGCCCGCAACATTTTCGCCGGTCTGCGTGCCTGGCCAAAAACGTGTCCGGATTTTACCTTCGGAAGTGCCCGTTTTCCGGCCATTTCGGAATGTCACCCCACCATGGCCGCAGTCGATCCTTTTCGGCCAGGCAGAAGCCATCATATTATGCGGCCGAGGACGTGGCGAGCCGGGCCAGTGTTTCGCGGTAGTTCCAGGGCATCCACTCCGATGGGCTTCGCTTCAACTCCTCGGCATGCCGCTGCAACTCTGTTAGGTAATCGAACGGGTTGGCACCGTTGAGTTCGCAGGTGTGGATCAGGCTCATGAACAGATCGCCCACATGGGCGCCATTCATCGTCTTATAGAACAGCGAGTTTTTGCGGTGCAGAATCGCCCTTTTGAGTGCCCTTTCCACGATGTTGTTATCCAGGGGTGCGCCCGGCTCCCGCAGGAAAAGAGTCAGGGGCTCCCAATGGCGAAGCATATACTGGATGGCCTTTCCCAAACCGGAGTTCGGCTCGGTTTTGTGCTCCGCCAGTTGCGCCTGCATCCACTCTTTTAAGGTTTTCATCAGCGGCCCGCTGTGTTCCTGGTGGAAACGCAACCGCCCCTCCGGTGTCAGGTTCTGCTGGCGGGCCAGCGCATCGTGATGCCACACGCTGCCCAACGTCTCCAGCACAAAGCGGCATTCCTCCGGGAAGTTCTCCGCCACTTCCACAAACTGGCGCCGGCCGTGCGAGAGGCAGTTGGCCAGTAGACGTTGCCAACCTTCCGACAACCCCGCGGTGTTCCAGGACAGGGCATCGCACATGTGGATCAGCGGCGCCAGTCCCGGCGCGCGCCGCTTCAGCACCTCGGCCAGATTCTCTCCCGCATGCTTGGAGCCGCTGCAGTACAGCGCGATTTTCCAGCCGGGACCGATCGAGACGATGCCGCTGGTGAAGATCCCGGTACGCTGGTCGGCAGGCTCCCGCGCCAAGCGCAGAATCCGCCTGCCGGTGTCGTCGTTGTGTACGATTTCGCCTTGCGCCGCCTGCCGGATCAGCTCGTCATACGCAGGCCAGATCCGCTGTGTGGCTTTCTCGGCCACGCCCCATTGCGTGGCGGCCGGCAGCGGAATGCCGAGACTTCCTTCGCAGCCGTTGCAGCCGCTGAAACGGCATGCCGCTGCCGTAGCGGAGCTGGGCAATCATGGCCGCCGCCGTGGCATCGTACTTTTCCGGCCCCACCCCTTTCGGCTGCTCCGCCGTGAAGACCTCCCCACAACCGTTACAACGCAACCGCTCCATCTCGTACCGGGTCGCTTCCAACGGCGGCCGCCCCACGATCCGCACCAGCGTTTTCGGTAGTTTCTGCCGGTAGACTTTGCCCTCGCCGCAACTCGGACAGGGATCGCCCGGCTGGAGAGTTTTGTGCCGAATCGTAACGCGGTCGGCGCCGGTAAACCGGGCGGCGCCGTTGCGCCCATGTCCCGGCGGCTCCCGGTCGCTCTCCGGCGATGTCTGCTCGGAAGCAGTTTCCGCACCGTCGGCGGCGGCAGCACGGCGCGGGTCTTCTCGGTCGTGCGCCACCGCGGCCGCACCCGTTCGGCCAACGCATGGACCAGGGTTTTCAGCTTCTGTCCATCCGATGGGCTCAGCGGTGCGCGCATGCCGTTTTCGATAATCTGGTCTACTTCCTCCAGATTCACATCGATCGACACGCGGCCGGAGGTCGTTTTCATGACTCGCTGAGGTACTGCCGGAACCGCCGCGTCAAGGGCAAGCCGAGGACCTCCTTGATCGAGCGGTTCGGCTTGTTGGTGTGGTCGTTCTTGCCGCGCCCCGTAGTGAGCCCGAGCAGTTGCCAGTTGGCTGCGCGGTAGCAGGTGCCGCGAAAACGTTCGGGATCGATGAAGGTTTCCGCGAAGTAAACGGGATGGCCGTACACCCGTTCCCAGTCGTCGGACAGCGCGCGGGTCACCTTTCCGAGAATGTGCGACGCCAGATGCGGCACGCGGACCCAGGGCAGGATCAGAAAGCGCGTGTTATAGGGTAAGCGCCTGAGAATCACCGGAACAGAGGTGGCAACTGCGACCGCTGATTCTGGCGGGATCAGGCGCGAGAGGGCCCCCAGTTGTGTGGCAGAAGCTCGGCCACGCGGGTGATGGGATGGGTCGGTATGCGGGACAGGACGTCCTTGAGCCAGGCGAAGGGATCCACTCCGGCCTGGTGGCAAGATGCGACGAGGCTTCGCAGCACAGCTGCCGTTCGGCCACCTCGGTCGCTGCCGAAAAACGTCCAGTTGTTGCGGCCAACTGCTACCCCGCGGATCGAACGCTCGGTTGCGTTGTTGTCGATCTCGAGATCGCCGTCCTCGCAGTAGCGGGTGAGTGCCGTCCAGTTCTTCAGGGTATAGCGGACCGCCCGCCCCTCCGGACTCTTCGGCAGAACTTCCCCCTCGATCTCCAGTAAGTAGTTATGCAACTTATCCAGAATCGGACGTGCTCCGACTGATTCGTCAGAAACATCTGTGGGTGAGTTGTGGCTCGGGCAGTTTGCCAAGTGAATGATAGAGAGCCAGTTCGGTGACTCGGAAGGTTCGGAATCCGTAGGATTTTCTCATAGTGACTTTGGCTTTGTTGTTCAGACCCTCGATTACGCCGCTGGAAAACTCTTTCCGGGCGCGAAAATAGTTGAGGATCAGTTCGCGGTGGGCGCGTAAAGTCCTGGCAACTTTCTTCATCGGCTCGATCCGGGAGCGCATCACTTGGCGACACCATTGGTCGAGGAACTTGGCTGCCCAGGCGGTGGACTCGTAATTCCAGAGTTGCTGGAAGTCTTCCTTGAGCAGATAGGCGCGTACGCTCTGGAGGTTGTAGCGCACCAGATCTTTCAGTTTCACTTTCTGGTTGGCCGTGAGGTTCGCCGGCCGCTTCAGAAGGCACCACCGGGACTTGGTCAGGACCGGTTCGTACCCGTCCCCCTTCATGCGCCGGGCCTCGGCGGAGCGGATGTCGTCGAGCGCCTGGTTCACCTTGGCCACGATGTGGAACCGGTCGAGAATATTGAGGGCCTGGGAACACTTCTCGCGGATCACCCCCAAATACGGTTTCCACATGTCCGAGCAGACGAACTCGATCTTCGCCGACACCTCCGGGCCGATCATGGCAAAGAATTCCTGGAAGGTTTTCACGGTCCGTTCCTTGCCAATCCACAGCAGTCGGGTACAGCCCAGGTCGATCTGATACACCAAGGTCAGATATTTGTGCCCCTTACCGCGCTGAATCTCATCCACGCCAATGGCGCGAATCGCTCCCAGGACGCGATGCTCCAGCCCCCAGGTGACCAGATACGCCACCGCGTCGTGGACCTTATCCCAGGAAGTGCGGAATTCTTCGGCCGTTTCCTTCCAGGAAAGTTTGCGCGCCCAATGACCCAGGAAATGCATGTGAACCTTGGTCGAGGTGTGTTTCCCCATACCCCACGGCACTTCTTCGACCAGCACCCCGCATTGCTTGCAGTTGACCCGTCGCATGCAATAGACCAGAAAAACCAGGTAGCCCCAGAAGCCGATGAATTCAAACCGTCGCGGCGTGGGAGACTGGTCGTAGCCGGCCGCGGGTTGATGACAGCCCGAGCAAATAGCCGTGGATCGTTTCCGCGGCCGGACCGGGATGAGGACGGTTTGCGCGTCTTCGGCAAAGCTGGCTCGCCCGTAAACAAATCCCGGAATGGGATGGCACTGGTTTAGAATTCTGGGAAGGCGCATGAATTGACTGGATCGATAGGAAGATGAAGACGAATCCTGATTCTCTCCCATTGACACCCGCCGTGCTATTGCCCTACTGCCGCGATTGCCGCGATCTTTCGGAGTGGCCGGAGCGTTGGATGGGCGAGGAAAAGGATCTTCCTCCCGGCCGAAAACTTGTGGAATACTTCATGCCTTTCCTCCTTCACCTCGCCGGGTCCGGCCTGTCGAAAAGGACCATCCAAAACCATGTCGACAATCTGTGGCTGCTCGGCGGAGAGATCATCCGAGACGTGAATGAAAACCCTTCTCTGAGAAAGGTGGCGGCTGAAGAACTCGTCCGCGCTGTAGTCCACAAGGACGGCGGGCCGCTGATCCATAACGGCTGGGAAGACGAGCAGCGCACCTTCGACTCCACGTGCCGGAAGTTCTACCGTTTCCTCACTCAACCCCACCCCTGAGCCAGCCAGCTACCCACAGATTCCCCGGACGAGCCCTCCGACTTGGCGTAGTTGAAGCCGATCCTGCGGCGTGAGAGACCGCGCTCGCTTCTCCACCCGATACAACTGCGCAATCAGCAACAGCGCCAGCCCCATGCGGGCCTGATCCGAATCCAACGCTTTGCGGAAATACCGACGGGCATGCGCCCAACAGCCTACCTCGACCAGGCCCCGCGCCGGGTCCTTGAAAAAGGCGTCATAGCCGCCGTATGCGTCCGCTTGTAGGTAACCTCGATAACCCTTCAGAAATTCCTCGGGACCGGCGCGTTCCCGTGTCGCCGTATAGTCATACAGAATCACCGGATGCTCCCGGTCTCCGCAATACGGCCAGATGCGCCCGGTCCGCGCAAACGGGAGTTTGGTGTCCAACACCTTCACCCCGGTGTCGTCGGTGCCGATCACCTTCGATTGGAACAGAACCTCCTTCGCGCATTGGTACAACGGCTGCAACAGATCGCCGCACTGTGCCATCCAGCCGCCCATGGTCTTACGCGAGATTGCTACCCCATGCCGTTCGAAGATCGTTTCCTGCCGGTGCAGTGGCAGATGATCCACGCACTTGGCGACGATCACCTGCGCCAGCAGACTGGCCCCAGCAGTGCTCTTTTCGATCGGCTGCGCAGGCTTGGTCGCCGTCTTCACCGTACAGGCGCACGCGTACTTCTTGCACACATCTTCAATCACAGTCAGCTGCGCCGGGATGTATTCGTAACGTTCGCTGGACTCTTCGCCGATGGGCCGCAAATCCTGCTGGCAGGTAGGGCAGTGCTTCTCCGAATCCGCCAGATCGTGCACGATCCGCTCCCGCTTGAGATGCCGCGGCAGAGCCTGGCGGCCGCCAGGCCGTTTCGGGGAAGCCGATCCGCCCGCGCCAGAAGCGGTATCCTCATCGTCGTCATCGTCGACGGAGTCAGCCGGTTCGGCTGGCTTCTCTGCGGCTGCCTGCCGGGCCTGCCAAGCCGCGGCAAACAGGGCTAGTTGGTCTGCCGAGAGGCGCTCACTTTTACGATTCCGCTTGGCATCCAGCAACTCGCGCAGAAGGGTCTCGATCTTGCTCCGCTCATGGAACTCGCGGTCGAGTTGCGCCACCAGGTCCAGCACCATCTGCTGCAAGACCTTGGGATCTTCCGGAAGGTGTTTGGGATCGAACGCCACGAGTAAGGAATAGTCTACTCACTTACGGACGCGCGGACAAGAGAAAACAGAAAGCATCTGCGATGTTTTACACGGACCGACCATAACGGTGTCGGCGTGTGGCTTGTGTCAGGTCGATGCCGCTCAGCAGCGCCCCTAATTCCTGCGCCGTGATCTCTCGCCGGCGCTCCGCCGCGTCGCCCAACGGCACCACATACGTGCCCTCCTCCAGCCGCTTGCTCCACACCGCAAACCCGTCACGATCCCAATACAAAATCTTGATCCTGTCGCGCCGCCGGCTGGTGAAGACGAACAGATGCCCGGCGAATGGGTCTAATTCCAGGTGCTCCCGCACCAGCGCGTGCAGGCCGTCAAAGCTCTTGCGCATGTCGCACGCGGTCAGGCACAGATACACCCGCACGCTGGCCGGCAGGTGAATCATGCCCGGAGAAGTTCCAGCACCGTGCGCAACGTCTTCGTGTCCACCCCGGTGCCGATGCGAAGTCGGTCGCCGTTTGCCAGCGCCAGTTCCAGACCGAACTCCGCAGATACCTGCTGCGCCCCTCTCTCCACCAACGCGAAACGCACCGGGCCGGCACTCCGAAGCCGCTTCCGCCAGGACGTAGAATGAGTATTCGGTGAGCCCCTGTTGCTGGCAGAACCGCTTCACCGATAGCCCGCTCCGCTCCTGCTCGGCGAGTCGATCGCGCCATTGATCGCTTTTGGAGACCGCCCTCTGATCGGGATTGCTCTCGCTCATGAAGCTACTATGCATCCTTTCCCGACGGTAAGGAAGAGGGGTTCACGAGGTGCATACTTATAGGCGATGAAACGGATGTTCCGCCGCCGTGCTTCCGCGTTCCAGCCGATGTAGCGGTCGCGGCTGCCCAGATGACGCGGCGCCGAACTCCACGCCAGACAGGCGAGCGGACGCCCTTGCGCCCAGACCAGATATTTCAAGTGCTCCCCAACTGGTTGTTCGTACTTTAAGTAATGATGCTGCTCCATCAGACTGTTGAACAGCGGCTCATCGGCGGTGCGCCGCACGGGTTGCATCTCAATCGGGCCGCGTTCTTGCAGCGGCATCTCTAGCGGGCTGGTGTCGATCAGCAGTGCCTGTGGCCGGGGGCGCCCCGTTCGGCACTGACCTCGGATCTGGCGGCGTACCGGCGGCAACTGGATCTCTCCGGCCCGCTCCAGCATCAGCAGCAGACCGCGGCAAACCCTGTCGCGCAGGGCCCCGTTGGCCTGCTTCCACCCCAGGGCTTCGCATAATTGCCGGGACAGCTTCCAGCGGCTGCTGGTGGGGTGCGCTCGAATGAACTCCCGCAGGAAGGCAAGCTGCTCGCTGCCGATCTCTTGTCCGCGGTAGCGCCACGTGGCCGCCATAACTGCAGCATGCCAGAGATAAAACCAGAACGTAAGGGTTTTGTTGCGGGGTTTTCAACTCACTCTGCGCCACACCGGGGCGGCCGCAGTCTCCGGGTTGCCCGCCGCCAACAGCAACTGTGCCTGGTGGGCTTCGAGCCGCCGGGCGGGCTCGTTTCCACTCGGCCACCACACGAACTTCCCCTGCGAAAGCCGCTTCTGGGCCAGCCAAAATCCTTGACCGTCGTAGACCAAGATGCGGATCGACGTGCCGCGCCGGCTGCGAAACACGAACAGGCAGCCGGAGAAAGGATCGGCCTGGAGTTTCTCCTGGCACAGCCGGGCCAGCGAGTCGATGCCTTTCCTTCCGTCCACCGCCTCGATCGCTACCAGGATGCGCATCTGCGGCGTGATCTGGATCACGCCGATTCCCACAAGACCCGGCTGAGGGCGGCCAGGTCAGGCGCCGTGGACCCTTTCCACTGGATGCGCAGCTTGCCGCGTGGCCCTTCCACCTCGATGAGACATTCCGCCGTAGCGGTCGGCGGGGCTACCAATTCCATAAACGTTGCCGCCACCGGAGCACGTCGACGCCGGAGGGACGCAGGGACCGCTTTCCCGTCCGTCAACTGCTTGAGCTTTTTGTACTCCAATCGCAGCACCTGCGCCGTCTGGCAAACTCCGTGCGACCGAGCCAGTTGCGCGGCTGCAGCCCACAGCGGCTCCGGAATCGGAGATTTCCCCGGACGTGTCCGACGCCAGTGTTCAAAACGTACCCTCAGTTCTTGCAGGTCACTCCGTATGACAGGGCTTGGTTGAGCCATCGTCAGTCCTTCCTCAGTGCAAGACTGACGTTACCAATTACCCAGGGGTGGAGTCACGCAAGCTTGCCGAAGGCTCACAAGCCGCCCCACCACGAAAAGCGGGGCATCTGGCGCCATCGCGCCCATGACTCCGGGGAGATTTCGAAGCGTGCAGAAAATGTCCGTAGGCCCGGGCAGGTCCGGCAACTTGCCGTTGCTCAGTCGGTAAAGCCGAACGGTCTCGAGATAGTTGCTGTGACCTTTCCCGACCATTGCGTTCAGGTAAGGATCGAAGCCATCTGGACCTCCAAACATGTATCCGCCAAAGGTACTCTGCAACAGGCTAATCAAAGCCCTGTCCGCAACCAGGAAACGGTCCATCGCATTCGTGCGTCCCAGGTACCCGAGCTTGTAAACCCAAAGGTAGAGGGAGTAGAGGTACTCCGGCGTAGCGGCCGCAAAGACCAGCGGCCCACCTTCATCCATGGCCGCGCGGACAAGCGGCTCCACTCCTGCCAGATCTGGGAGCGCGCTCCGAGGCGGCTCGTGGCCAAGAAAACTGCCATCGACTAGCAGGTATCGCCTACTGGCCGACGGCGAAAACACGCCCAACAGATCATCGGAAGCCTGACGATAGTACGAGTTCGCGCGACAATCATCGCCAGGGTAGAGCAGCTCATCTCCAGTCCGACTGGTGACCTTCACCATCATTGAACCTGGGCTATGGGCGCTCGGTAAGAAGGTGAACGCCGTTCCGTCCTCAGCCTTCAGATTCGCTGGTGGCCGCATGGAAAATATGCACCGTCGAGGGAGATCTTGAAGGCCGCCTCGCGACCAAAGCTGCCAGTAGCAACTCTCGCTCAAGACGGCAGGGACGCCCATATTCGCCACGCTCCTAAGGCCGCCCGCGTGATCGGCGTGAGAGTGCGTGACGACCGCAAAACGGGGCCGATGGGCGATTGCTGAAATGCCGGCGAATCCGCAATCCAGCAAGACAGAGCCACTCGTCATCTCCAGAACGAATGCACAGCCGCCGACTCCAGCAGCGGCCGGCCGGAGGCGCACCAATTCGCCGTATCGGGTTTCGGTGAAGACGTCGGCGCTCGCCAAGGTCTCGGGGCGACTCTGAAGCCTACTAGCCCTCGGACGCAGCCGTTGCCCGGTGACGAGCGGATACCAACCCATCGCCGCCGTGATTGTCGCAGCAGCATCGTAGAGCAGCGTCCTCGTCGGGTAGTCGGGTAACGTATAGCAGATTGCAAAACACATCTGGTGGCTGGCCTCGCTCCATCTCTGAAAGGTGATGCAATCGAGGTTTCCGACCACGGAGGGGTGCACGGTTCGGAGATGCGCGATAAAGTCTTCCGGTTTGCACAAGGGGCCGGCCGAAGCCAGCGCCCTCCGGCCTCTTGACGAGTTCCCATGCCAGCGCTGGTTTACCACCTCATAGGAGAATCCATTGACAGTACGGAACCAAGTCACGATCCGAGCCTCATGCCGCCCTTCGCACTCGGGTTGTGCTGCCGGGTGCGTCTACCAAGTGTTAGCCCGATTGAAGGATAACCACTGTTATCCCGCAAGGAGTGCAGCCGCTTCGTCTACTGACCGCCGGTTTCCGTCACGCTCTGTGCAGTAGCCGGCGCCGCTTTCTTCGCTGCCGACTTCTTCACCGACGCGCTCTTCGCCACCTTCTTCTTGGTCGGTTTCTTCGCGGCGGCTTTCTCCTGTTGCGCCTTGGCCGCTCTTACCGCCTCCCACCGTTTCTTTGTGGCGGCGATGATTGCCTTCCTGCCAGCCGCCGACAGCTTTCGTTTGGATTTGGGAGCCACTTCCGGGACTGACGGTTCAGCCGCCTTCTTGGAAGCTGCCCATCTCTTGCGTTGAGCGTCACCAATGCGTTTCCGGGCGGCAGCACTCATCCTTCGGCGTTTGGGTGTCACCGGTTCCGCCGCCGCGGCACGTTCGGTGGGGCCGCCAGTCAGCCAGGCTCGGAGTTCTGAAATCTTGGCATCCAACTCCTCCTTCTGGGCTTCCATTCCTAAAATCGCAGCATTCACAATTTCAGTCGTAAGTTTCGGTGTGGGCATGTTGCTCGATTTACCTCGATTCTTCCATCGCAAAAGTGTATCTGTGATCCATGCTACACCCACAGTGACATTAGGGGCTGAATTGCGCGATAACGAATGGGAGTCTCCAGTCCTCGAATATCGCAACTCGTACACCGTGATATCCCGGATGGAGATGCAGTTTCTGACGCCCCGGATCTGAAATCTGCCGAACCGAAAATGGAGCCGAAATTGGTGAGCTTGCAGGTATCATCCGCTAAAGCCGGACGGTGATAAACTGCAATCTCTTCGGCATAGTTTTGGATGGAACCAGCGCAGGGGTGTAGGATTTGCAACAAGACCTCCTCGGGAAGCGCCGGAAATTCCCGATGGGGTTAACGGTAATGGCGCCGGGCCGAGAAAGGGTGCACATGCTCTCCTGGGTGGCGATGGAAAGAATCTACGAACGCGAGGTCGTGCCGGATGCCAAGCTCCACAAGGAGGCCGGGCCAAGGCCGCTGCGCGCTGACGCCAGGCGGCTCACCGATGGAGAACTGCTGGCCAAGCTGCGCTCGTTCGGCATCGAGATCGACCGCGCCTGGCTGGAGCGGAAATGCGAGCGGGCGCTCTCGGCCGAGGAGATCGCCGGCCGCTGATGGACCAGCGACCTTCCACGAGCGGGCACGGCAGCCAGGAAAGCGACTGGATCTGGATTTGCTGTGGCGACGCTGTGGCGGCGCTGGTTTCCCGAGCAACCTTCCTTCGAGGAACTGGATGACCAGATGCAGGCCGGCTACGAACTGCTGAAGAGCAGCGGCGCCGTGGCCGGCTGCCGCATCTGGCTGGAAGCGTGGAGTGACGTGCTGCGCCTTCTGGACAAGGCTGGCATCAAGTCGATCGAAGAGTTTGACGGCCGATTCCGCGGGAGCGAATCGCTGTTTAATTGGATTCAGGATCTGGAAGACGAATTGTGGAATGCAGGGCTGGATGACCGGCAGTTCCTCACCGCCAGGGTCGCGGTTTGCGAAGAGGGACTGCGGCGTTTTCGCACCGATGATGAGTTGATGACCGAAAACCGACGGCGCGCTTTGGCGGAGTCGTATTACGAACTGGGCGAGACCGGCAATGCGGAAGCGCTCTATCGCGGTTGGCTGAATCTGGATCCGCGCTGGGGATGGGGATGGATCGGCTGGTCGGATTGCTACCGATTCACACGCACGGAATTGAGGGATTGGGGCAGGAGCGAGCAGATCCTGCGGGAAGGGACTTGCCGTCGCTGATGTTCGGGGACCGCTCCGATCATTGCCGAACGGCTGGCAGATCTGTGCGCGGAGCAGGGGCGACCCGAGGAGGCCAAGGAGTTCCGGACAGAGGCCAAACGAAGCACTGCGGCGATGTCGAGACCTCGCGGAGTATCAGCTCGGCCGGTACTGTTTTGCGGAAAAAGACTCAGATCAACTTTGGAGGCGAAGGGCTGCCCCTCAGTGAGCTGTCGAACGTCGGCGCTATGGTGCGGGGGAAATCGTCGCCAGTGAACGTCGGCAAGAACAAGGTCGGGCGGAACGATCCATGTCCGTGCGGGAGTGGGAAGAAGTTCAAGAAATGCTGCGGATCGTGAAGCCGGCACCGTAAGGCTGGCGCCCCCAAACCGTAGACTCTTCCGTCGCGCGCGAACTCAATTTGAGAAAAGCCAGCGATTAAAGAGGGTAAGAATCGCGGCGGGTTCGGAATCGCTCGACCACCCCCAAACATGCAGAAGTGGGACGATAGCCTCAGGAGAATATTCGTCATGGCTGCCAAGAAACATCTGATGCTCGTGGGCGATTATGTGGAAGATTACGAAGTGATGGTTCCGTTCCAGGCGCTCCTCATGGTCGGGCACGTAGTCCATGCCGTCTGTCCGAACAAGCGGGCTGGCGATTCGGTGCGGACCGCCATTCACGATTTCGAGGGAGATCAGACCTACAGTGAGAAGCGAGGCCACAATTTCGCTCTGAATGCGACCTTCGACGAGGTTCGGCCTAACGATTACGACGCGCTCGTGATTCCCGGGGGCCGGGCGCCGGAGTACCTCCGCCTCAACCCGCGCGTTCTGGAAATGGTGCGCCATTTCGCAGAGTCTGACAAGCCGATTGCCGCAATCTGTCACGGTGCTCAGGTGCTGGCCGCGGCCGGGGTGCTTCAAGGTAAATCGTGCAGTTGCTATCCGGCGGTGGCCCCGGAGGTCACGGCTGCCGGCGGGAAGTATGAAGCCCTCGCAATGGATCAGGCCTACACCTGCGGGAAGCTTGTCACGGCACCGGCCTGGCCAGCGCATCCTGCATGGCTCGCTCAGTTTCTGAAGATTCTCGGGACTCGGATTGATCCCTGAGGTTCCTTCAGTTGGTCATCGGGCGCGAGATTTGGGCGCTTTTCCCTTGCCGAGCAGGGCGGTACGATTCGGCTTCGAGGATGGGGATGCCGAGATGAAGGTCGAGGTAGTCTGCTACTCCGGCTACAAAGGCGATGAGCGTCCGGTTCGTTTTCGGCTGGGTGGTCAGGAGTACTTCGTGGAAGAACTGCTTGACCAGTGGTGCGGCCCGAAGGATATTTTCTTCAAGGTCAGAGCGAACGACGGTAATGTGTACATCCTTCGGCGCCGCTCATCTGCGTCTGAAGGGGAATGGAGCCTGGAATCGTTCCGTGACATGAGGCGAGGCGGCTGAGAGGGGATGCCATGGCCTCAACTCGAAGTCTGCTTCGGCTTGCGCACGGATGGACTTTGGTCCGCGGCCCGAGCCTGTCCGGAGCGCTTGTGCGCGAATTCATTCGCCCGGCCGTTCGTGCCGTGCCTTGCTCCATGGCGCGCCGATTGGGATCCTGCCGGATCTCGTTTCCGGTGGAAGTGGCATCGGGCGTGGCTTCACGATGGACCTCGGCCAATGGCGGGCTGGAAGTCTCGGTCATGACAGCGGGGATCGAAGAGCATGATGTCGCGATGGAGTTGCTGCTGTGCATCGGCCAGGTGCTCTGGGAAAGACTGTCGGACGGGGAACTGCGTTCGTACTGGATGCTTCTGTGCGACGAAATCAGCATGGGGATTGAGGGCGAGATCGACGAGCAGGCGCTTGAGGAGAAGCGCTCTCTATTCGAAAGCCGATCCCATGCGAACAACGTGAAGCGGCTCACGCGTTATGGCCGTGCATCCTTCGCCGGGACTGTGGCCGAGTACGTTCACTGCCTCTGGCACGAGGTCACCGTTCGAACCGGGCCGGACTATCTAGCGGTGGAGCCGTTGCGCCGGCGCCTGGAGCTATTGGAGCGGTGGTTCCCGCCGAACCGCGGTTATCGCCTGTTCCCAGCTGCCTGAGAAAGCCACGGGACATTGCATCGAGGTCACGTTATTACTACTTTTCCTTGGGCGTGTCCTTTTTCCAGATACCGGATTGCCTCAGGGACTTCACTCAAGCTGTAGCGCCTGTCAATCACCGGCTTTACCTTACCGGTTTCCATGAGTTCGCGCAGGATGTTCAGGTCTTTTTTGCTCGGCTTAGCCAGCATCATTACGAAGCTTTGGCTTACGAATCGCGACAAAAGAAGCGGCTTGACCATACCAATCAGCGGACCGAGCAAGCCACCGTCCGGTCCTCCGACCATGACGCAACTCCCCTTCGGCTTTAAGACGCGTCTGCACGCTGACAGAGAGTGGTTCCCGATGGAATCGAGAATCAGGTCGTAACGGTCGCCGCTCTTAGTGAAATCCTCTTGCGTGTAATCGATGACCCGGTTCGCGCCGATCGATCGGACCATGTCCACATTCCTTGCACTGCATACGCCCGTCACATCCGCGCCGAACGACCTGGCAATCTGCACGGCAAACGTACCCGCGCCTCCCGCCGCGCCGTTAATCAGGACCTTCTGCCCGGACTGAATCCGTCCGTGGTCGCGAAGAGCCTGCAACGCGGTGATGGCCGCAATATTTACGGAAGCCGCTTCCTCAAACGTCAGGTTATCGGGCTTCATAACTAATGCGCGCTCGGCAGCGCACGCATACTCCGCAAATGCGCCGCGGCAGCCGCCAAACACGGCGTCGCCGGGTTTGAACTGCGTTACGTTCCCGCCAACCGCTTCCACCTGGCCCGCCACATCAACCCCCAGACGTGGGACCTTTGGCTTGCGCAGCCCGGTCATGAGGCGGACGAGGTACGGCGAGCCCCTCATGAAGTGCCAGTCAAGTGGATTGACCGAAGCTGCGCGAACCCTTATCAGAACTTCATTGTCCCCAGGGGTCGGCTTTTCGATTTCTACACATTTCAGAACATCGGGTGAGCCGTAGTTGTAATAGACGATTGCTTTCATATGTCCTTCTGTAACGGCCTCTGCGCAACAACAAAGAGCATAGCCTCTTTGTACCGTGATAGAAACCGACTTCCTCAGCCGTTGTCGCTCGACAGTTGTGGCCGTGAAACAGGTTTTGTGGAAATTCGCCCGACGGACCATCGCGCCGCACCGCCCCGGCCAGGCCATGCATGCAGGTCTGTTCTCCACTATTCATGGTTAGATTCGGTGGCCAGCGCGCTTCGGAAACAAGTACCCTGCTTCCCGGCGTCGTCATGCCGTCCTCGCCCCCGCCGCCTCGCCCGCCAGGAACGCCTGGGCCTTCGCGGCCATCTTCCCCTTCGGCTCCCGCCGGCCTTCTGCCTGGCCGAACACCTACCGATGGACGTTGTACGGGTTCACGAATCCATTTGTGCCAAGGGACTAGCCGGGCCCGACTCGCAGGCGCGGTTCCCTGGCTACCCGTTAGACGCCGATATTTCGCATGAGGTTTTTTCGTACCGCAGGGAAAATTCTGATAATGTTCCACCGAGGTAGTTCTATGCGTAGCACCCCAATCACGATTGCATCCATGGCCCTGAGCGCACTGGCGATCGCCGCGTCGTGCAGTCGCAGCCAGACGAGCCCGGCTCCGGCACGGAACCCGCGATCGGCCCAGACGGCTGACGGATGGCAGGCCAATCCCGAGTGGAACAAGACGAAGTACGGCGGATGGGGAGGTCCCGGCGTGAACCCGCAGCCGGGACCGATGGATACCATTCTGCTGAAGGACTGGGCGCCGAAAACATCGGTCGTAGTACCGGAGACGTTCGTGCCCACGGCCAAGTATCCCGCCATCGACGTGCATGCGCACGTCAACGCGCGCACGCCTGAGGACGTGGCGGCATGGGTGAAAACCATGGACGAGGTCGGGATTCAGAAGACCATCGTCCTGACCGGCGCCACCGGGACGGAGTTCGACAAATTGGTCGACCTGTACCTGAAAGCTTATCCGACGCGCTTTCAGCTCTGGTGCGGCATCGACACAGCCGGTATCGACCAGCCGGATTACCCGCAGCGTGCCGCTGCCGAACTGGAGCGCTGCTATCGCAAGGGAGCGCACGGCACGGGCGAGTTGACCGATAAGGGATGGGGGTTCAGCCGCGGTAACCCGCCTCGGGATAAACGGCTGCACTCGGACGATCCGCGGCTGGACCTGTTTTGGGAAAAGGCGGCGGAATTGAAGATGCCGGCCAACATCCACGTTGCCGACCACCCCTCCTGCTGGACCCCTCTGGACGTCTTTCAGGAGCGCACGCCGGATTACCAGCATTTTAGCCAATGGGGCAAGGATGTGCCCTCGTACCAGGAACCGATCGACGCGCGCGATCGCCTGCTGGCGCGGCATCCGAAGAACACGTTTATCGCCTGCCATCTTGGCAATCAGGGCAACGACCTAGCCACGCTCGGCAAGGAACTGGACCGGTATCCGAATCTGTATCTCGATATTTCGGCCCGCGATTACGAAGTGGGGCGGGCGCCGCGGGCGGCGGTCAAGTTTCTGACCCGGTACCGCAACCGCGTGATGTTCGGGACCGATATGGGTCGGGAGAAAAACATGTACCAGTCCTGGTGGCGGCTGTTCGAAACGGCGGACGAAAACATGCCCGGATGGGTCTGGTGGCGCTACTACGGGCTGGAGCTTTCGGCGCCCGCGCTGGAGGCGCTGTATCGCGGCAACGCCACCAAGCTGTTGAACTGGCAGAAGCCATAGCCAAGCGCCGGATTGCCGTCATGTACAGATTCACGGTGGACGACGATAGACCGGATTCGATCAGATGCGCCCCGTATCGTTGCACTGTTGCCGTGGTAAAGCCGGTGGTGGGCCGCTCTGCTTGGTACCAGTTTTGGTACCAGTTGAGGAATTGGTCGAGGCCGCGGCCATACCGATGGTGTCGGACATGCGCGCTTACGCGACTTCGATCAGTTGGAATTGCGGAACGTCCGTCCGGGCGAGCCCGGTCACCTGCGCCCAGGAGCCTTGAAAGCGGACGGTGTAGCGGCCCGTGCTGGAGTTGCCGGTGGGGTCGTACGCACCCTCGATCAGGTTATAGAAGACGAACGGCATGGCGCTGCCTTGCCGGCTGTCCCAGAAAGCTTTGAGGGCGGAATGCGCGCGAGGCGGGTAGCCGCTCCGCAAGCTTGAAGGTGCGGCGCGAGGAGACGCCAACTGCGAGCGCTCTGTGGTCCCGTCGTGATACTGCGCTTGCAGTTGGGCGTACTCGCGCCATTCGGAGAAGGCCGTGCAGAGGGCGTACGGCATGACGCCGCTTGACGCGGACTGCTGGATATTTTCGGGCATATGGCAAGGCGGTCACTATACGGAATGGTGAGGCGCGTGGAGGTGAAGGGGATTGTCTACGGGAAGGGAGTTTACCCAATCGGGCGGCCTCTGCCGGACGGACGGCGTGCTTGCGCGATGTTTGCACGTACTGCAGAAAATTAGGAAGCCGGCGGAAGGGATTCCGGGATAGAATCAGAGGCAGGACTGGCAGGTGCTAGCCATCCACTCCGCTTCCCCAGAGGGTTCTGGGCTGGGGTGGACGGTTGCGATGAACTGCCAGTCCTTTCTGGATATTAGGACCTTGTTATTTTGTATACCATACGGCAAAAGTCCTACATCGTTGAGCCGATTCTGTACCGCCGCAACCTTTGGGAGAGCTTGAAAAGTGGCAGGTGCTAGACTACTCCACTTCGCGTTTCCCCGTGATGGCGAGGTTCTGGTCAGGTGCACGTTGCGATGTTGCTGCCACCCGATTCTGTTCAAGACCGCCGTCCCGCGGGGCTCCGCACCCACTGCAACGCTCGTCTTGCCACTGACGCCACCACTTGCAGTTGGGGCCTTGCCAAATCCTCGCAACACCGTTATCGAAGATGGTCCGTCCATCCGCGACACTAAACTCGTTTTCGGCCATTTGTAGTAAGATTCTACGCTCGGTTTTTCTTTCAATAGCTCTAAATAGCCAGTACAATTTTTGTCGGGTTTTCATGGTCGGTTGTCCGTTTTATGGATTTGAATGGCCAGACCACTCACCCGTACTTCGTCTAGTCGGTCGCAATCGGTGCGGACTTGACATCGACGGTAACGGTCCTTGCAACATGGACGTGCAACAACTCCATATCAATTACTTTGCCTGCGCTCTGGTATTGAGGCATCGGCACACGTTTTGAGGCTTGCCGCCGCATGATCCGGTTCGATGATCGAAACGGTAAAACGTGGAGTCTCGCAGAGTGGGAACAGCAATCGGGAAGAGACCGGACGAAATGACGTTCCGAACAGTTCACCTGTACTGCCGTAGTTCGCGCCCAGTCTCGGGATTCTGGACGACTCGGAATGCTCCCGACCTGTTTCGCCGGCCATCGGTGTTCCGACGAGGGTTCCGACCCATTCTCCGGTAAACGCCGTTTTTTGTCGACAACTCCCGTTTCGTCGGGCTGGAACTGTTTCCGAGTGCGCGTCATCCGCTCACGATCAACCACGATTGAGGAATACAATCAGACCTGGAGGTCTTCTAATGCAGGCTGCCGATCTGGGTAGTGTGCAGAAGACACTGCTTCTACCGCTTTGGGGGCGCGCGGTCGAGAGCCAGCGACCGCATCCCATGCTCGTCGATGAAGCCGCCGTCCGCATTGTCAACGAGCTTGGCTATGACTTTTCAACCATTGCCGCCCGCATGAGCCCCATCACGCAGATGGCATGGGTCTGCCGTTGCGTGCATACCGACCGGACCTTGCGGGGATCCCTCGCGCGGTTTCCTGACGCGGCCGTGGTAAACCTCGGGTGTGGGCTCGATACGACCTTCGAGCGAATCGATAACGGCCGTGTGCAGTGGTTTGACCTTGACCTGCCGGACGTCATCGGCCTGCGGCGGAGGTTTGTCCACGAGACCGATCGCCGCCGGTTTATCTGTTCGTCCCTGCTCGACACCAGATGGCTCGAATCTATCGATCGAAACGGTCCGATATTCCTCGCGGCGTTAGGCGTCTTTTACTATATACCGGAAACCGATCTGAAGGCCCTTCTGAAGGCGATTGCCGACGGCATTTCGGCAGGGGAGTTACTGTTCGACTCGTGCTCCGCAACCGGCATGAGGATCGCCAACAAACGGGTAATTGAGGCCGGCGGCATGAGCGTGGCGGCGAATCTTGTCTGGTCACTCGACGATCCTCGCGAGATCGCGTGCTGGGACAAGTGCGTGGCGCTGATCGAGTCTTACCCTCTATTTCGCGGGATGAAGCAGGGTCGAGACCTGAAGAAGAGTGGGGAATGTTTCTGTCTGACACTCTCCGCGTGATGTCCATGGTGCGGCTGGGGATCGGTGCGGCGTTATGAAGATCCCTAGTTCGGCCGCCATCGGCATCCGGGCCTCTATTCTTAGGGCCGTACTATTCTGGCTGCTCCTAATCCAGCTGCTATAGTGGTTTGCTCACGCCGGCGGCTACCTGGTCCATGAGTACGCACATTCATTCAGCGCTTGGGCTCTCGGCTACAAGGCCGACCCGTTGGCATTGAACTACGGTCACCTGACCCCAGGGAACGTCGCTTTCCTCCGCGACATCGATGAGAACGTTGAGTACGATTCGATGTTCGCGGCAGGCAAAGGACACCTGGCAGCCTTGGTTGCGGTGGCTGGAGTGCTGTTCGGCAACGGACTGCTCTACTTCGCAGCCAGGCGACTCTACTCTCACGCCAAGCGGCGGCACAATGACGTGCTCGTGCTTTTCGCACTGATGCTCTGCATGATGAACGTGGGGAATTTTCTGTGCTACGTGCCGGTTAGGACCTTTACTAAGCACGCAGACATAGCCACACTCGAAAAGGGACTGCATGCATCGCCGTGGTGGATCGTCACAGTGCTTGGTATATCTGTGAAGCAATTCTGCAAAGAAAAAGGGCTGACGGAATGCTCCTTCTATGCGTGGCGGAAAGGGCTCCAGGAGCGGGCCAGTGCGGTTTGCTTGGTGGAGAGGAGCGCGCGGCGGCAGGAGCTACGGCGGAGGCGGCGCTGGAACTGGTGTGGCGACTGGTGAGCGGCTGCGCATTGGCCCCGGGGTGGACATCACGACCTTGCGGACCGTGCTGGACGTGCTGCGGGGATGATCCACCTGCCAGCCAGCGTGCGCGTGTACCTCTGCCTCAGGCCGCGCGATATGCGCAAGAGCTTCGACAGTCTGCAGGCGCTGGTCCGCGAGCACCTGGAGTTGGACGCCTTCGCCGGACACCTATTTGTATTTATGAGCCGGCGCAAGGATCGGGTGAAAATTCTGTACTGGGACCGCGACGGTTTCGCCGTCTGGAGCAAGCGATTGAGCGGCACTCCGGAACTGCGCCCCCGCTGGCAGCGCGCCGTCGATTTCACGAGCTACGCGCTCGGCGACCCGGCCGGCAAGCTTTATGTCGACCACTATTTCCCGGCCGCCACCAAGGCGGAGGTCCAAGCCATGATCGCGGATCTGATTTCCGCCTTCCGCCAACGAATCGACGGACTGACATCATTGGGCAATTTCCATAGTGTTGGGACAGGGAACATTATCCGTACCTAACCAGTACCCACCGAACTCGCTTCCGACCGGCACAGGGTTCATTATCGGACTGCGGCCCCGGAGCCCATCTTCATGTGCACGTTCTTGAGCTCCTGTTACAGTTGTCGGAGGCCGGGGCCGCGCCGTATCACGAACCGCGCCATCCGGTCAATAAAGTCCTCGCGCCCATGCCTTCCGTACGTGGACCGAAGCCTCCCATTTCGCCGGGAACGGCACCACCCTTCGGTACAAACCCATGGAAGCTGCCAGAATTTCCGCCACGATCCTGTTGGTGGACGACGACGAAGCCCTCCGTCGTTTCGTAGGGCGTCTGCTCAGAGAAGAAGGATTCCATGTGATTGAAGCCTCGAACGGGGCGGAAGCGATGGAAGCCGCCTCCGCATGTCGAGATCCGATCCATCTATTGCTGACGGATCTGATCATGCCCAAGGTCAATGGCCTGTTGCTCTCGGGACGGCTACTGCAAGAGCGACCTAACATTGCGGTGCTTTACATGTCCGGCTATGTCGAGAAAGCCATACTCTTGGCTAAACATCCCGAAGCCAGCGTAGTCCAAAAACCTTTTACTCCGGGTGCGCTCATCGCGGTCGTGCGAGAGGTGCTTGCTTCAAAAGAGCTGTAATGAAGCTACCAGCAGTATGAACAAGCTGCTCTTACACGACCAACCCACCCACCGGGCTCCCTTTTTGTGCGGCCAAAGCAGATGTTGCTCCTTCATCAGTCTGGCAGGGAAAGGTAACGCGGACGTTTGCCGTGTTTGCACGATGTTCGCACGCCAGAGTGCCTAACGTGTGCTATCCCGCGGGCGGAACTTCTCACATCCCCGAGTCCGGACGGATTGGATCGTTGGACGCGTGCTTTTCTTTATGGCGATCAACCCTTTCAGCGATGTCGTCGCGCTCTTTACGCCAACGTTTTGTAGAGCTCGTCCTTCTCGGCGTCGGCTTGCTGGCGCATCTGCTCGCGCCCGTTGCCGAAAACGTCCGGCAACCCGGGCAGCGCCTGTCTCTTCCAGCCGCCAACCTGCGTCGGGTGGACGCCGAACATCTGGGCAATCTGAGCTGACTTCCGGGTGCCGCGAACCAACCACAGGCGGTTCATCCAAGCACCGTGACAGCATAAGCAGTGCGAGTGGCAGGTGCGCCACTTTCAGCGGAGAGGCTCGGAGGAACACCCACCGTTGCAGTTGACCTGCCACCCGCGTACATCCTACCAAAAGTGCGGGGGAACGGTGTACGCACCCGGCGCGCGATCGTGTTAATCGGCGTTCCCGCGCTTCCGGTCGCACCGATGCTGGCGGCAATATTCTGCGGGGCCGGAAAGTTTCATTAGGCGGCCCCACGGCGGGCCGTTTTGAGTGAATGAGCTACAATAACCGGGACCACTTTATGTCCCGGGCGGCTGCTATCCCGTCCGGTTCACCCTGATGTGCGATTGCCGCCGGCATCACCCGGTGCCGGCGGTTTGTAGATACAGGATCTCCATACCCGGATCGGTTTTCCGGCAGTGCATCGGTGGTCAAAAGTAGCTGCCTGGCGGCAACCAGCAGCAGATGCACAAAGTGGCGAGCCGTCGATCATCCGGCGCCATGTTGACTTCATTAACTATCTGAAAACACAGGAGCGCCAAGCCACCTGCTGAAAACCCAACTCACGGGTGTGATCGGTGAGGCCGTATTGGCGCCGCTGGCTTTCCTGATTGTGAATCACCCGGCCAGGCGATGACTGTGCTGCGTTAGCGCGATCGGAGGTTGAATGCAAGCTCTGCAGCAAGGCCCAACGTTACGAGCATGCCACCTCCCATGGAAGAGGCTTCTGACCATCAGGAGCAGCAATCGTTTTTTTTCGAACGCTCCGGGAGTCTGGTTGGGTTCAACTTCATCGAGGCTCGGTCGGCTTCCTCTTGTCCAGAGGCGCCTCCTCGCAAACTGGCCGGAATCGATTCGGCTCCACTTCTCGGCAAGTGCCTTCCGCGGCCTGGGAAATAGGAGTCGTTACCGTGACATCTGGAGGGCCTGCGACTCGTGCAGGGTTGCGGAGGGTTTTCAGAACTTCTTCCATTTCACTACTGCGTAAGCTAATGTTGTTTGAAGAAAACCCTCCAAAACTGATTGCCTTGCTTTTGCGCGTGCGGTGATGCATAATCTGCACTCGAAAGGAGACACGGTTATGAACCCACGATTGATCCTGCTGTGCAGCGTTGTCAGCGCCGGCATGGCTGCTGACTTGCCATACTTGGGCAAATGGAAGATGAACCTGGCGAAGAGCGACTTCGGCCAGACAACCATCACCTTTGAAAATCTAGCCGGTGGCGAATGGCAGACCACCGCGTTCGGCATCACGTACAAATTCAAGATGGATGGGAAGGATTATCCCGACAACATGGGCGGGACTGCCGCCTGGAAAACTGTGGGCTCCGACACGTGGGAGCTGGTTGCGAAGGTGAACGGCAAAGTGACCGAGACTGATACTTTCAAACTCGGCGCCGATGGCAAAACCCTCACCGACAACGCCAAGCAGATTAAAGCCGATGGCGGCTCAATCGAAAGCACTGCCGTCTACGACCGCGCCTCCGGTGGCCCGTCGCTCGCCGGAAAATGGAAGACCAAGAAGGTCTCGGGTGGGTCCGGAACAATGGAGATGATGGCTTCCGGAACCGACGGCCTTATTTTCAAAGATCTCGACATGGGAATGAGCTGCGAGGGCAAACTGGACGGCAAGGACTACCCATGTACCGGGCCGATGCTGCCGCCAGGCTTCACTGTCGCCATGAAGAACGCCGGGGGATCGCTTGACCTGACAGTTAAGAAAGACGGCAAGCCTTTCTTCAAATCGACCTATAAGGTGGCGGCCGATGGCAAGTTGATGACCGAAACCGGCGCCGCGACGAGTGGCGGCGATAAATTCAAAATAGTATTCGATCGCATGTAGGCCAGTTACTGAGCTTGCCGATTGCGTGCAGGATCGTCTGGTACCATAGCGGGAGATCTTCGCTTCTGCCAGTCCGGCGAACCAATCGGACGTTCTACCACCCCAATGGGCGGATGCCGGCCAGTGGCCTCCTCTCGTCCACACAGTTGCGCGGAGGGACTGTGGCGATAAAGTCGCCGCGCAAATCACCTGGCCCATTTCTGGACGCGCCAGTTCTTGATCTCCACAACGTAAATCTCGTGGCCGTCAGGCGTCACGGCGATCGCGTGCGCGAAATCCAACTCTCCGGGGCCGTGGCCGAAATGGCCCAACTCGCCCACTACCTTGCCTTCGAGATCCAGCTTGACGATGCGATCCCACCTCCCATCGCACATATAGATGGCGTTTTCCTGGGCCGCGTAGTAAACATCCCACGGCTGGCCGACATCCGTCCACTTCGACAGGAACTTGCCCGATCTGTCAAAGACCTGTACGCGCGAGTTGGCCCGATCGGCCACGTAAATCCGGCCACTTGAGTCCATGGTCACGCCGTGCGGCAAATTGAATTGGCCATCGCCGGACCCATGCGTGCCAAAGTGCCGCACATAACGGCCGTCGTTGGTGAATTCGATGATCCGAGAGTTGCCGTATCCGTCCGAGATGAGCATATTCCCGTTTGCCACAGGCCAGAAATTCGTCGGCCGGTTAAACCCCGTTTTACTATCGTTGCCGTTGGGTACACCTTGCCGATTCCCTAGAATCATCAGCAGCCGGCCCTCCGGACTGAACTTAAAGTTCACGTGGCCATCGACGTCTCCCAGCCACACGTTGCCATTCACATCGATCTTCAAACCGTGTGTGCCTTTTCCGGTCCCTTCGGTAACACGGACCGTATCATGATTCCACGCCTGGAGCAACTTGCCGCTCCGGTCGAATTCGATAACGGGCCATGCGCCCCTATTGGCTACCCAGATGTTCCCTTGGCGATCGATGTCAACGCCGGTCGCCTCGCCCATGTTGTAGCCCTTGGGCAGGGTTGGCCAATCCGCCACATACTTATTTGGAAGCTGCGGCCCATGTTGCAAGTTCTTCAGGCCCGCCGCAATCTCTGCAGGGTCGATGCCGTTATCCGGTAACGCCGGCCGCCCTGTGCCCGTTACGGCCTCCTGGCCTATTAGGCAGCCGGCCACCGCCGCCGACATGGCCAGCATTGTCACAGGCCTCCGAACTTTCGAGGTGTTCATACGACTTCCTTCCTCCTTCAAAACACAAACGAGCTCCCGTTATGCGGAGACTCCAAGAGCATACACCCAGCACCGCCCAGGGAGCTGCGCTTGACCGATCGCGGTGACCACGCTCGCGCCACCTGGCCGCCGATCTCTGAAAAGGAGGACAGTCAGCCCAGCCGCGGGGTCGGATAAGATCGACCGGCACGTAGTCGCTCCACGAGCGTGGGGATTTGATCAAGGAGCAGGAGCATTTCGGCCGCCGGCAGACCATCGGGCTTACGGAACCAGTCTTACCGCTTGGTCGGGTCCGGGCTGACACGGATGATTTTCTTTCCGAAATTCTTGCCTTTCAGCAGCCCGATCAGTTCGCGGGGAGCGTTCTCCAGTCCATCGGTGATGTCTTCGCGATACTTGACCTCACCTCCGTGCAGCCATCCGGCCATGTCGGTAATGAAATCGCCGAACTGGGCGGAATAATCCGAGACGATGAAACCTCGAAACGTCAGCCGCTTGACAAGGATGTTCCGCAGGAGCGGAGGTACGCGGTCTGGCCCGACTGTCAGTTCGGTCTCGTTGTAGTGGGCGATGAGGCCGCATACAGGGATGCGGGCAAAGTTGTTAAGCAGCGGCAACACCGCCTCGAACACAGCCCCGCCGACATTTTCGAAGTAAATGTCAATCCCGTTTGGACAGGCGGCCTGGAGGCGCTCGGCCAAGTTGGGCTGGCGGTGGTCGAGGCACTGGTCGAAGCGGAGTTCCTCTCTGACGAAGCGACACTTCTGTTCGCCGCCGGCGATGCCAATCACGCGACAACCCTTTAGCTTGGCGATCTGCCCCACCACCGAACCGACCGCTCCTGAGGCTGCCGCCACCACAAGTGTTTCTCCGGGTTGCGGTTTGCCGATGTTCAGCAGGCCGGTATAAGCCGTGAGACCCGGCATCCCAAGCACACCAAGTGCAAATGAAATCGGTCCGAGGGCCAGCTCGAATTTCTGCACACCCTTTCCAACGGAGAGAGAATACTCCTGCCAGCCGGTGCCAGCGACAACGATGTCGCCGGTCTTGTAGGCCGGGAGATTCGACTGCACGACCGTGCAAACGGCTCTGCCCTCCATGACCTCTCCGACTTCGACGGGCGGTGCGTATGACGGCCCGGCACTCATGCGCCCTCGCATGTACGGATCAAGGGAAAGATAAACCGTATGCAGCAGCATCTGGCCGGGGCCGGGTTCGGGAACCGGCGTCTCGACTAATTTGAAGTTGTCCGGGTTAGGCTCGCCGCGCGGGCGGGACGCGAGAAGGATCTGGCGGTTCTTTTCAGCTGGCATGATTCCTCCTTGAGACTGCGGTCTATTTGCCCGGATCCGGATATCATCTGTCCTTCGGGGTGCCTGCTTCTCCCCGCCACACCGGATTCACAAATGCCCCATTTCCTGCAACGTCCCATACAGCCAGCCGGGCCCATGTCCAATTGCCGCCCTCGGCATTGCCCTGGAACATGAAGTCGCCGAACGGATGCGTCTCGGTCAAGCGGAATCGTCTTCCGGTAAGTCTGTTTGCCATCGCCCCACACGATCTCCGCCATCTCCAGCGGGAAAGTGTGCTGTATCCGCGCCTGTACCGCGATTCGTCCGACCGTTTCCCCGGAAATCCGCACTTCCGTCAGCAGCACCTCGCCGGTAGTGGTAAAGAACTCTCCACGCTGCAAAGCTGCCAGCAGTTTGCGCGTAGTCGTCGAAGGCGGGCAGCGACGGCAGCTTGCACATAGTTCACGTTCATATGGGCATAAAGCTCATGGGTACTCTCGATCTGAAAAACGTCCACCTCTCCCATCAACTTCTTGGGCAGCCCCCAATTGCTCATATCGTCGAGCAGCTTGAATGCGCGGTCGCCCAGCCGCGGAGAGGAGAGATCCGAAGGCAGCGCCTTCCATCCGGCGCCGAACCAGCGGGGGTCCTGAAAGAAGGCGCTGTCGCGAACCTGGTCCGGATATCCCATCGAGCCCTTCGTGCGAGGATGGGTCGTGTAGACGAAGCGCATTTTCGGCGCGCACCAAGTCGAGCAGTTCCTTGGCATCGGCCACGTTGTACACCGTTCCGTATCGCGGATGGTTTTCCCGAAACTCCTGGCCCGGCTTGCGGCTCATGTGCCAATACACTGGCTTTGGAAACGCCAGCGCCCAATGGCCGCCGAAATGGACGTTGGCTTCCTCGGCAGGGATCAGCAGAAACCGCGGATCCGACTGCGCGCGGCAGGCCCGGTAATACGCTTCCAATTCGGCCAGGCGGGTCTCACCAGTATCCGCGGGATGGCCGTCGCCATGAAAATCCATGATCATGGCCGCATCCACTCCCATAGCCTCAAGCACCGACTTGAACGGTGGCACCCAGCCGTCACCGTGCTCGATCGCTTGTACCGTGTACGCGTAGTGCCAATGCGGAGCGAATCGGATATAGCCGTCGAGGGCCGGGAAACGGTCGCCGTGCGTGTAGCGCATGACGCCGGCAAGCGCGGTCGGTGGGTCCCCGGGATCAAGCAGCATAAACATGCTCATGCGCTGCACGGTTCCCGGCGGCGCATTCGACCACGGATAGTACGCCGTGGCATCGTCTGGCAGTTGCCGGATGCCCAGCGCCACCTGCCCTTTCCAGGACGAATGCCACACGTAGCCCATGTTGGTGGTGAAATCTCGTGGGAAGAAATATTGATGCGGCGCCGGGAAGACCGCCACGCTGCCGGCTCCGGTGTGTGCCGCAATGGTGCGATACCGGACGGCCTCCGGTTGCCGCTCCGGCCCATGGGAAGGCGTGTTTCGCAACTCGCCTGCCGTATCGTAATACGAGACGCTGCTTTCCATGTTGCCGCCGGCCCGGCGATCCGCCTCCACGGTCATGCTCAAGCCGGCATCGTAGAAGTACGCCGTATCGGGCTCATTCGTTGTCATCGCCGCGAACTGCTCTACCAGCCGGCTGCCGGGGAAGAATCGGAAGTGGATGCTGCCCGCGAAGATGCCCATCCGCAATCCGTCAAACGCGACGTCCACGCGGTCGCCGGCCGTGGCAACGTGCGCCGCTTTCAGAGCGAACACGCCTTGATAGGAGTGCGTGCCTTCGGGATGGCTGGGCGGCAGATCGAAGAACTGGTCCCACCCGCCGCGACGCTTGCCGGTAGTGCATTGGAACAATGGCCGCGCGCGTGTGATCACCGGCGCCCCGTTTATGGCGATGACAGTGAGCAAGGGCTGTTTGGGATCGAGCGAGAATTCCGCGGTCCACAGGCCACTCGCTTCGTCTTTCCAGCGCACCGTGAGGGAGGTGGCACCAGACTCGACTGCTATCGGGCCCTGTTTGACCGCCGAGAGGTCAACCTGAACTGCGGCTCCGGCACACAGGGCCGAAAGCACCAGTGCAAACGCAAGCCTCCGCATAGGGGTATTGTCTCAGGTTGCACGACGCTGGGTTGTGAATGGTCGGTGAGGCGGCATTAGAGGTCTTGGCAGGCAGCCGCCCCGCCATCGCGTGCGAGAGAACGGGCCGCCGGTTATCGAGTTGGACCCGAAGTACTGCGACGTGATCGTGCGGTGGGAGGCATTTACGGGTGGAAAGGCGCGCCGGGAGAGGTAAGTAGCGAATTTCAGGTCCTTCTACGTTAACGCCGTTTCACGACCGCGATGGCCATCCCTTAACGCGGAACGGACCACTTCTCAGCAAAGGCGACTACAGGTCAAGTTGGATTGCTTCCGATACTCGAAGCGTGTGGCGGCTCAATACTGCGCGAGGAGAAGGGCGGGAAACAAGAAGCATCCATGTAAGGAGACTTCATCCAAAGCGGCGGAAGCGCTCCCAGTAAACAGGCCAAGGAATGCGCAAATTCCGGCAGAGCAAAATGTCTGGATGATCGCGCGACTCCTCATTCTCCACGCCCAATCGATTCGTATTCTTTGCGGCGACTACGCAGGTATCGAAGAGTTTTCTGCCCTCATCCAAGTCGAACCCTACCAGGATCACCGTTTGTGGTAGCCCCGGGTCGTATCCGCGATACCAGAACGAATTGGTGAGGCTCATGGCGTGAGGTAGACCGAGCGCTGGACCATATAAGTTCAGGGCGCCTCCTTCTCCGTAATTTCCTGTGAGAATCCCGGTCTTCTCCCGCTCTTGGGCGGACAACGAGCCATAGACAGCCGCGACGGCCTGCGCCAGGTCCGGCCAGCCAATCTCTTCTCGGAACTGATCGTGAATTCTGCTTGTGATCCTCCAGAGTCCCGAGTTCACGGGGGCGGCCGGCATCACCAGCAGCCCAAAACAGACCCCTCCCGCAACAATCGCTGCCCATTGCACGCGGTACGCGGCGCGCGACTTGGCGACCAGGCTTCCAAAAAGGACGCAGCCGCCAGCAACCAGCATCGGATATAACGGAGCAGTGTAATAGGAACGTGCGCCAGCTACGGCGAATAGCACGAATGTGATGACAAACGTCCACCCAAGCAAATGGTAGCGTTGACCCTGCTTACGAATGAGGTAGAACCACAACCCCAGGAGAGTTAGAGGCGCAGTCACCGGGTTCACGCAGACCAGAAGTTGCCCGGGGAGGAATCCCCTGTATCGGCCTTGCCGCAGGTCGCGGGTATGGAGGTAGGACAAAAACTCGAGACAAATGAAGTGATGTTGCATCTGCCAAACGAGGTTGGGCAGAAAAAGGAGCACGGAAAGCCCAACACCAGCCCAAAGCCAGCGGCTGTGCAGGAAACGTCGCGCGGATGTGAAGAGCACGGCGCCCGCAGTCCCGACAGCGAGAAAGCCCATCGTGTAACGCGTCTCCATGCCAACACCCAGAGCCATGCCAATCGGCACCCACCAGCGCGGATCCTCTGAGTTCAGCAGCCGAACGAGAAGATAGGTGACCGTGACACCCACAGATAGTCGAACGAGACGTATTGGAATACGGCGCCTTGGATGAGCGCAATAGGAGCGATTCCCACGCTTGCAGCAGCGAGCATTTGGAGGTGGCGGTTTCCGCCGAGTTCCTTCGCAATCAACCCGGCCAGCACCATGACCACACTCACGGCGGTCGCCGAGAAAACGCGAAAGCCGACAAGGGAAGTCCCGAAGAGGACTAACTCCAGCCGGCCCAAAAGGGGCGTAATTGGCGGATACACGACAAAGCCCCAGTCAAGGTGACGCGCATCATCGAGAGTCTGCAGTTCATCACGGTGAAATCCGTACCGGCCGTTGGTCGCGACGTGCAGCATCAAACTCAGTGCTGCGACGCAAACCAGCACGCCCAAGTCTGAGCGAAAGAACTCTGCGATTCGTTTCCCCATAGACCCGGAGTCCTTCCCCATTGCAGGTCCTATCGTTGATAATCCCACACTCACTCTGGCCGGATCACGCCAATCCGGAAGTTGGGATGTTCGGCGTCAACTTGACGGAAAACGCGCTACTCGTGGATTGGCCGGAGCGAGGCTCTAGCATGGGTTCGGAACGATATGTGGGTTTCATTCCACTGACCGCCCGAACGGACCACGCCGTCCAGTTTCCGGTATCGGCGTCTGAACGTTTTGCAGCCACAACGCCTTCTGCCTCGATCATCCGCGGTGGCCGGCGGTACGATGACGGTCGAGATGACCGGCTACTTCGGCCGGGTTCGCAACGGCCAAGACCTCATAAAGCGGGGTGTAGAATTCAAGACGCAGGAAGAAGTTGTCTTCAATCGAGGAGATCTAGCCTATGACAGACTGGTTCGCCCGCCCCGTCCTACACGTGACCGATGTCGACGCATCGATTCGCTTCTACGTGGACCGTCTCGGCTTCTCGAGGCCCTGGCGCTTCGAGGAGGACGGCAAGACGTTCGTCGCCCAGGTGGAGCGGCAGGGCTGCGCGCTCATCGTTTCCAGCCAGTGGCCCGAGAAGGTCGGCAAAGGGCTGATGTTCATCTCATTGAACGTCGAGCCGGAGACCCACGAGGCCGCGGTCGCGGCCCTCGATGCGCTGCGGACTGAACTCGAAGCCAAGGGTGCTCCGGTCAAGGACGGCCGGTGGGGCTACCGGCTTCTGGTGGTCGATGATCCCGACGGCAATCAGCTCTTCTTCAACTATCCGAACGAGACTGCATCCGGCAAGATTGTTAGAGCTGCAGAGCGATGACACGATGGCAGCTGCGCCCACGCCAGCGCAGGGATGACGATTGCAGCGTCTGAACGATCTGGTAGCCTCCACTGCATCGTTTGTATATCACATGGGAGGATTTGATAGACGGTTGACAAAGCTTTCCGGGAAATGTCAACCGGAACTGTTTGAATAACAGGAGTTATCAATCCGTTAACATAACTCGACCTATTTTCCGCAAACCTTCCCAAATTTCCCTTACGTGAGAGAGGTTTGCGGAAATAGGGGTCACTTTTGTCAACTGGAACCTAAGTTTCTTGTTTTCAGAGAGATCTGGTTGACAAAACGTTTGTGGGAATGTCAACGGCGTCAACAGCCTTTGCCTTTGTGCCTTGGCCGTTGTGCTGTTCAAGAATCAGAAAGAGTATTTGCAGCGCCGTCGAGATTGGTGACCGCGTATTGCTTTTGAGGAAGTCATCGATCTTCGTGCCGGCATAATAGGTGTCTTGAGCGTCTTTGGTCACGATAAACTGCCCGGTAGTGAACTTCTTCGAGTACGCAATTGCTAACGAGGCTCCGCCTCAGACCGACGAGGTATATTTCCGTCGCGCCTGAGGGTGCAGCATAATCCGAGAGATGGCTCCGGTCGACAGTGGAGAACTGCAAGCAGTTCTCGCCAACGATTTAGGCCGCCGAAGCGGCAGTCGATCCCGAAGGATCGGAGTCGTACCGGAGCCGAAATGAGCGTATCACGAAGTGTTGCTGAAGTGCTCGCCGACCACGTCACCCTGGAAGTAGAAGGAATCGATCGAATGTACTTGAACGTTTACGTTCCAGGCTTGCAGCGGGAAGAAGGCGTGGCCTGCTTCTTTCGATTTCACCGCGGCAACCAGTTTGCCTCCAGCGCCTTAATGGATCCGATCAGCAAAACATTCGTTGCCGCCTTGGAGGCGTTCGCCCGTCAAGAGAAGATCCCCGTGATTGCGTTCCGCAAGGGTCAACGCAAGGATGACGCGGCGGCCGAACAGAGAAAGAAGTTCCAGAAGACAGAAGGCGTGGTGTTCATCGGCAAGGCGCAGGAGAAGACGCCGGTGTTCCGGACGGAGCGTCGCCGCAATGAAAAGACCGGCGGCACTTATCCGTGGCTCGTGCGCTCAACCGCCATGGTGAACCACTTCTACATCTACTGCGTGGACCGCGACTTTGGACCGTTCTTCCTGAAGTTCAGCACATATTTTCCCTACAACGCCAAGCTGTGTATCAACGGGCATGAGTATGCCAAACGGCAACTGGTCCAGAAGGGTATCAGGTTTGAAGCTCTCGACAATGGGGTCTTGAGTTGTGACAATCCCAAGCGGCTGCAAGCCATTTGCGATGGACTGAGCGCGGAGAAAATCGACGCCTTATTGCGGAAGTGGCTACGATTGCTGCCGCATCCATATGAGGTCAGAGATCGCAAGGCCGGCTATCGGTACCAAATTTCCATTCTTCAGGCGGAATTCTCGCTTACCCAGGTGCTGGACCGCCCTGTAACCGGCCGGGTGTTCTTTGAAGAGGTGATCCGCGAAAATCTGGATATCGGCAGACCCAGTCAGGTGCAGTTGATCTTCGACCGCCGCGTGAACAAGACCACGCCCGGCCGTTTTCGCACCCGAGTCATTACGGAAGGAGTGATCCCTTCCCTCCATGTTGATTACAAAAGCACTCGAATCAAGCAGTATCACAAGGAAGGGCGCGCACTTCGCACGGAAACCACCATCAACAACACGCGCGACTTCGGTATTGGCAAGCTACTCAAGAACCTGCCGGCACTGCGGCAGATCGGCTTTCAAGCCAACCGGCGTCTACTCGACGTCCAGAAGATATCCCACGATTGCTCGATTGGTGAGGACGCCTTCGATCGCGTCGTGCGTCCTGCCGAGGTCAATGGTCGAAGAGCTTCGGCCTTGCGGTTCGGCGACAAACGCGTCCAGGCTTTGTTCACTGTGCTGGCCGTCTTCAGTTTTCAACTTCGGGGATTTACCAACTCAGAAATGCGCGTTTTGCTGGCGCAACTGCTGGGCTTCGATCCAGCTAATTATCCCGTCGGAAAACTGACGTACGACCTTCGCCGCCTCCGGCTCCACGGCATCATCGAGCGGATTCCGCACAGCCATCGTTACCAACTCACATCGGATGGACTCCGCATTGCACTATTCTTTTCCAGGACCTACGCCCGGTTGCTCCGGCCCAAACTCGCCGAGATCATGCCCGCCGCTCCGCCGCCGATTCCATCCCCACTCCGCGCCGCGTTCGACCGGCTGGAATCGGAAATCGGCGCCTGCTGCGAGAAGGAGCGGCTTGTTGCCTAAACTTGACGCATTCGAATTACAATTTCTTAGACAAGGACTCTAGCGGCTGGAAACCCACGGCTACTCGGATCGAACGCGAGATAAAAGAGATCACTTAAATATTTAATACAAGGCTGGATTTCAGCTCCGTAATTGACTGTGTTAGCAATAGTCTGAACTCGCTCGAAACCAGCGGTATCGGACGTACCGTTGAGGGCTTCGACTATCTGCTGCCGCGTGTTCGCACAGGAACCGACGCGAAAGTATAAGTTTTCCCAAGCCAAGTCCTGAATACGATCAATCTTGTCCTCGATCCGGTCGAGACGTTGATGGAGCGCTTTATCGTACTCGGCCATTTGGTTGGACAATTTTACTAGACCTTCAGCAAGCGCTTTTTCCCCATCCAAACAGCTCTTGTAAGTGTTTATTGATGGTCTCAAAATTCTGCTGGAGATATTCAAAGAGTCAGGCCTGAAAGGCTGCGTTCTCGTCGTCATGGCGGCCGAAAAGACCAGTAAAACCAACGATTGCGCCCAGTACGTTGCCTTGACCGAGATTCGAGATCACGGTATCTGTTGTGTTAGCCACTTGGATAACGGCCGATAAGTCGGACGATCCCGGGAGTCTGAGATCGCTCGTTATCTTCCCGAGAGAATTGAGTTGCCCAACGAACTGATGCATTCCGTCTACAAGTTCCTGCTTCTTGGCCTCGGCTTGCACGGACTGGATCAAGACTCCGCGAGCGTCTTCACTCACGACGCCTTTGAGATATCCGCTGTTCAGGAGAAGTACTTGTTTCCTCTGGATTTGATCGGGCAAATGTGATATCGGCAAGCGCCTGAAGTTGAACGGTGTTTGTAGAAGAGTGAAGTTCGTCCAGCTTCGGATTCGCTGCGTCAATGCCGGTCTGGACCTGGCTGATCTCAGCGGAAATTCTTTCTAAAGCGTCGTTCGTGGGCGTGCCATAGTTCAGATGTTATAAGCAACTTCTCAAGACATGATAGTCGCTGGTCTGAAAGGGCGGGACACGGGAAGACGGCAAGTACACGCCGGCCAGCACTATAACACTAACCAACGCTCAGCCAGCGCGCTACCTGGTTGCGGCGTATTGCGCTGAATTCCACCGGGAACTCACGCCCTTCCGCCGTCACCGGGGCGGACCTTCACGCGGATGGGCATCGGCCCGGTAAACAAATACATCTGCTCAACCGGGCGCCCTTCGTGAACTGCTGGCCTAGTGGCCCCCGAGTCAGACGTAGGAGACGTCCACCTCGCGCGTACCGACGTCCGTGCCCTTGGAGATGACCGTACCGCCGGAGTTGACCATGTTGATGGTGTTGCCCTGATCGGGATAGAGGGTCTTGGCTTTCACGGTGACGGCGGCGCAGTTGGTAAACTTGACGGTCGTGTACTTCGCCAGCTCCGGCTGGCCTTTGGGCCCGGTCTCCAGAGCCTCCAGGATCCACTCCGCGCAGTTGCCGGCCAGCACTGTTTTCGACGGAGCCGTGGGAAAGTAGAACATGACAAAGGCCTGGGTGTTGTTGGCCAGCAGGATCATGGCGCTGTTGGCTTTGGCGGTTCCCGCCAGCAACGGGATGCTCTGAATCCAGCAGAAGAGCTGGTCGCCAGCCTTGGCGAGCATATTGGTGATCCAATACGAGCCTGCCGGGTACCACTCCCACCATGGGTTGTACTGGATCTGCGGCGATCCGCCGGAGGTCATGATATCGGCGTCGCAGCCGGCCTGAAGCACATCGCCGGAGCTTCCGTCGCCGTCGATGCCGATCCATGAGGAGGCCGTATACAAGATGCCGTTCTGCGCGCCGGAGGGAAGCGAGGGTGTGGGAATGTTCCAGGTTCCGTTGACGTCCCAGATCGGGTCTTCGGAGGGGTTGTAGACGACGCCTCCGGACCAGATGTTGGTGGTTTCGATGCCGTGGGCGTCGCGGTTCAGGCCGGGCAGGCGGGAGCGTCTGCGGTCGCGAGGTTTGAACTCGGGCTCGATGATGCGACGGCCCTTGACGGCCTCGAGGAATCGCTGCTCGGTCTCTGCGTTGGGGAACTTCGGCATGCCGTAATTTTCGCGCTCGGCCTCGGTCGCCTTTTCGAAATCGAAACCGGCGGGCGGGGCAGGATAGGTGGTGACTTGAAGTCCTTCGGCAAGTTGTACTTTAGCCATGGTTGGTTCTCCAGCAGGCGGAACCCTCGAGCGGCTCCGTCTGATATCGTCTGATTCTATTCACGGATTTCCATTTTGGCTCCTGGGTTGGGCATAGCATATCACAACCCCCAATTCTTGATCCTCCGAAGCGCAGTTTTTTGTGAAGTTCGGCTTGGCAAGATCCTTGCGGGCCGAATAGAGGCCGAATGTGCTGCGCAGCCGCCTTACAAGAAATGGCCGGAAGATTCACCCGCAATCTTCTCGATTTGGACGTCAAGAGCCGCAAGTCGTGGATTTTCTTCAAGCTCTACTGCTCCACATCTCGGGCCCACTGTTGATCGTCTGGGATCGCCTGGCGGCTCACCGCAGCGGAGTAGTGCGGGGCTTCATTGCCGGCCAGGGCGAAGCGGCTCTGGGTGGAGTATCTGCCGGCTTACGCGCCGGAGTTGAACCCTGTGGAATACATCTGGGCGTACTGGAAACAGCACGAATTGCCGAACGTCTGTCCGAAGGATTACTGGCAACTGAGCGAGGGAGCCCGGCGGACTCTACGTCGGATGCGCCGCCGGCCCCGTCTGATCACCGCATTCTGGAAACAGGCTTCTTTATGGCCAGACTGACGCTATATTATGCGGGAATCAATAGGGGCCGGCGCGAGTACCAGCAGCCGCGGGAAGTAGCTGGGAGGCATGATGGCGCCGCGAGAGTTGCTTGGTTTGTAGTTTCCGGTTGTGACGCTCAGTACGAGTGAGTGGGCATCCGGTGTTTGCCCACAATCTGAACCTATGTTTTCAATACCTGGCCGAGGACTCGGAGCGCGTTGCCTCCGACAACCTTCGCTAAATCCGCTTCGGACACACCCTTGGAGCGCAATCCTACCACCCAGTCGGGAAGTTGCCGGTAACTAGAAAACACGGGTTTAAAATTTCCGTCCATATCGGTCCCGAGTCCGACGTGTTCTACGCCCACAGCATCTATGAGGCGCATCGTCTGATCCACGAAATCAGCGAATGTCCGGTTGGCGAACCCAGAAGGCCAGGCGCCAATCACACCGCCAGTTGAAGAGACCAGACGCGCGTGCTCGACCGTGATGAGGCGAGGATGTGGAGAGGTCTCGCTTTGCAGATGCGAGTGCGACAGCATTATCGGGGCGGTGGTGATGTCAACTGTCGCTTTGACGGTCGCAAAGGATGCGTGCGCCACGTCCACAACCATGCCTAGGTGATTCATCCGTCGCACCACATCGCGGCCGAAGGCGGACAGCCCGTTATAGACGGCGGGGAGCGTCTGCACATCACCGAGCGTGTTTTGCGCGTAATGTACCAGTTGAAGGCTTCGCACGCCGCGCTCGTACAGGTCAGTCTTCCCTCAAGACCATGCCCTCCTTCACAGGCGCGAAACGCCGCAATCTGACCGCGTTTGCGCAGTTCCTCCATATGAGCAGTGCTGGTGGCGAGTCCGATATTTTCGCGCTTCGCCAGTTCATCGAAGGTCTTCAACTGCTTCTCACAATCGGCCCAAGCTTCGCCGTCGGACAGCTTCCGATTGGATACTACTATTCCTTTGGCATCGCGAGTCAGAAGTTTGGCGTCCCCAACGATACTGAAAAATGCCGCCGTCAGACCTCCGTCGCGCATCTCGGATGTGGTTTTTGCGAAGGCCTGATCGCCGGGGTAGTCTGCCATTCCACGGTTGTAGAAGGCGCCGGGATGGCAATGGAGGTCAAACGCCGGATGCTGCGTCAAAAAGGACGCGGTTTCCGTTCGTTGCCCTAGGAGCGGGGCGCCCGCGACAGAGAAGATGCCCAGGCGCTGCAAGAGTTGTCGGCGGTTCATGGTTAGCACTCGGCTCCGTTCGTCGGAATCGGCTCGGGCCAGTCGGCCGAATCGCATAAATATATCAGTTTCGGACGAGTCAGGCACCATCCGGAAGTTGGGCCGTCCGGCATTTCAGGATTTCCATTATCGGTTCTCCAGGCCCTCCAGTGCACACCGAACGGCCTTTACCTGCGCCGTCCGCCCACTGATGTGCAGTCGCCGGGCTCCCTTTCTTGCGGCCTTAACTATCTGAAAACACACGAGACTTCCGCAAAATTTTCGCTTTTCTGCAGAAACAGGAGGCGGTGCTCAATTTGCTAAGTTATGAGGCTCAATATTATAAGGCGCCGGCCTGTGGCATTGGCCGGCAAGCTGAAAATCTATGCCGGTGCAGGAGTATCAACAAGTCTCAATATTAAGATATAAAGTTATTTTTATCCTTGGCAATAACCATAGGCGGATGCAGAATATCGCTACGGGATGTTCAAAACGAAGATCCCGATAATTTCATGGAGAGGACCCGATGATGGACTCGATCGGTCAAGCTCTGTCTGAAGCGCAAATGGGCGCACGGCCCTCCGTGGACCGCTTCGCCCGCACAGCCGCAATCCTGGCAGCCTGCGTCGCCTTTCTGGCGGGATTGTACTTTGTATTTCTGTGCCTGCTTTCAGGCGATTAGCCGGTGCCGCAGCATGGCGGCCGGAGAGCTGATCCGCAACCCGACGGGATTGACCTGGCTGTTCATCAGTGCCACGATGAGACAGGCGAATCGAGGTGGCCGAGAATGAGAGTGCCAATCGAGCCGGTTGAAGAAACTCGGGGAGAAAAACAGGCCTGCGGTCAATGCCCTCGGTGCGGTATATGGTCTCGGGTCGATCGTTGCCCTCAATGTGGAGCGCACAAGGGGAGCTTTGAGTCTCCGCAAGCGAGAACCGAAGCACACAACCAGCAAGATCGGGTGGCGTAGATTGCTCCGCGTCGTTCGGTTTTTGGGGTTCGCTCGATCGGGCTGAAAAGCGCTCCCTGCGGAACTGATCAGATATCCCGATATTTGCCAAGGAAGTGCCGACAAGCGCTCCTCGATCGGCATCCTTCCACGCCGCAAGAAAATCTCCGTACTGGCTCACGGCCGCCCGGACGTCCCCGGCCCTTTCGCTGCTCATCGCAATCCCATACAGTGCGAACCCGGATCGGGGGCGCTCAATCATGGGGTCTTCTGCGCCACCATTAAATACAGGTTCGATTCGTCCTGGTAGGCAGTCACCTGCATCCCGAGCGGCCCCAGCAGTGCCTCGAATTCCGTCCTCGTGGGCAGCGATTCAATGAATAGATCGCTCTTGACCCCCAGCCTGTCAACGCGGAGGCCGTCCCGTATTGCGCCGTACCGGCGGGAACAGGCGATAGCCACGGTCCGGCGGGAACCAATGCGACATGAGTTCCAACCGCCGACGCAGTGACTCCGCTGGAAGGTAGTTCCTGCCGCTACGAATCGAGACATCGTGCCACAAACTGTGGACGTACTCGGCCGCTGTCCCCGCAAATGAGGCACGTCCATAACTCTCCAGCCGTCGCCGGCTATTCGCATGCGACCGGCTTTCGAGCAGGGAACGTTTTGCGTCGAGGGCCTGTTCGTCAATCTCACCTTCGATTCCCGAGTCGATCTCGTCCCCGAGAATAGCCCAGTACGCACGCAATTCTGCCGATGAGAGCGTTTCCCAGAGCGCCTGGCCGAGGCATACCAGAAGCTCCATCGCGATGTCATGTTCGTCAAATCCACGGGTCGTGAGCGTAATTTCCAGACCGCTCGCCTTGGTTGTCCATTGGGAGGTCACTCCGGCCTTCGCGTCGGCGAAAAGCCGGATTCGGCAGGATCCCAAACGCCGCGCCATCGGCGAAGGCACGGCGCGCACGGCCGGGCGGATGAACTCGTGAACAAGCGAATCGGAAACACCAGGGTTGCTGGCCAAGGTCCATCCGTGCGCGAGGCGTAACATGTGAGTCTCGATCCCTGCACCCAAATTCATGTTCGCCGATTCGTACCGGCCGAGTACATGGGGCGCCACACTGATCCATATGATTCCAGAAGTACAATTTCATCAGGCGTGGTGCGGAGTCGCCGCGCGGACGGCAGCGGAACGGAACCACCCATCCGCGACGGGCCGTTCCGGGGAGAAAGAACCCAGTAGCCACGCAGGACAAGCCCGCCACCACGCCGGGATCGACGATTCTACTGGCCAGATGCCGGAACCGGCGCGTAATATTCCGTTTGAAATTTCGTGTGGCGGAGCTATGGATTGTATCTCGAACCGAAGCTGAAGCAGCGCCGATCCGCCCCACTACAACAGAATTCCGCCGCCGGCGCTATGGGAGTCCGCAATTCTTACAAAAACCGCAGGCAGCCCCGCCGGGCTCGCTTCCGGCTAGTGTTTGCGGGTGAGCCTAGCATTTGCCGGCGCCGACGGCACCGCGGAGTTCAACCTTCCGCGCCCGCTTGGCTTACGCGAAAGCTATACCTGCGCGTTCGCCGATGCGCTTCACATAGGCGCGGGCCTCGTCGTATTCCTCGGGCGTCTTGAGGTGCTCAAGCATCAGCGGTGCATCAATGGGTAGCTTGGAGAGTTCGGTGAGGTAAGCGGTGTAATCGACTTCGCCACGGCCAGGGACGACCTCTGCGAAGTGAACGTTGTATTCCGGAACCCATGCGAGGTCCTTCGCATGGCAGGAGACGACCCAACGTCCGAGCTTGGCGAAGCATTCTTGAATGACAGCCTTGTTGTCGTAAAAGCGGCTGGGACTGTTGATGACGTTGCACACGTCAAGGTGTACGCCGAAGGCGGGGCGGTCCACGGCGCGGATCAGGCGGATGTAGGAATCGGGGCCATCAGGCAGTGACCACGGCATCATCTCGATCGTGAAGTGCGTCCGCGTGGGCTTGATGACGTCAATGACGTGCCGGCAATTTTCGACAGTGGCATCGAAGAACTCCTGCGAGAGATTCTTCGGGTGCATCCCGTACCAATATTTCGGATTGTAGGAGCCGGCAATATCTACGCAGCAGCGGGCGTGAACGGCCTCGGCGAGGGCCAGGCGTTGGGTGACGTATTCCAGGTTGGCCTTGCGCACGACCGAGTCAGGATCGAGCATATTCTTCCAGGCGCCGACTTCGGCAATGACGACGTTTTCAGCGGTGAAGGCATCACGGATCGCGCGGACCCGGTTAGCGTCGATGATCTCCGTGGCGGGGCAGTATGCGGCACTATACCCGAGGCGGCGATGTTCGCGCGCAAGGGCGCGGGGGTCGTCAGACTTGAGGAAGACGGGGCCGCCCAGGCGGATGGGGCGTCCGGCCGCGCGCAACCAGGCGAGCGGCGCAAGGGACATGCCGGTGAGCAAGGTGCGCCGGGTGCAAGACATGGATAGATTTTATCGCCGCTCGCCGAACGCCTAGTAGTCCCACACCGGGCCGCAGATTCCGCGGTGCGGATAACGCCAGGATGGCGTATTTCCGAGTCGGACATCTCGACAAAGTTCCGGCGCAGCAGCTGGCCGGTGATTAACCGCCGGTTTCTCGCCGCCAGGCACGTCTGACCAGTTTTTCCACATCGCCGACCGCCGCGACCTACTACTGGGAGGCAAACACGACGGAGCCGGAGATCCGGTACATGCCCGCGATTATCCGCTTCCTGGGCTACAACCCGCTGCCGGAGGGGAAGACGTGGGCGGCGCGGTTGGTCCACCACAGAGTGAGCCTGGGGATCACGCAGGCGGAGGCGGCGCGACGCGTCGGCGTGGACCAGGGGACGCCGGCACGATGGGAGCGCGGGGAGCGGGAGCCGAAGAGGGAGTTGCTGAAGCGGGTGAAAGGGTTCCTGGCGGCTGGGACGGCGGTGGTGGCGAAAACGGCGTGACAACGTCTGCCCCGCGCGTGCGCTATCTTTACAGCTACGATGCCGGTGGCCACGGAATGATTCGGAAATCCAATCTCCAACATCCGTTTGAACTAGACCCCGACCAAGCGACACGGTTGCAGACCGAGTTGGCCCGGCACGTGGTCCGCGTGGACCGAATTCCCGCGACGATTCACCTTATTGCCGGTGTGGATGCGGCCTACCGAACAGACACCCGGGACGTCTTTTCGGCGGTCACGCTGTTCGATGTGGACCAGATGCGCGTCATCGAAACGCTCGTCGGGGAAAGCCATTGCAGTTTCCCATATGTACCCGGCCTGTTCTCGTTCCGCGAGATTCCGGCCATCTCCGTGGCACTCGAAAAAATCAAAACGCCGCCCGACTTGGTCATCTGCGATGGCCACGGAGTTGCGCACCCGAGACGGTTCGGCTTGGCTGCTCACCTGGGTGTGTTGTACGACTTGCCTTCGGTCGGTTGCGCCAAGACGTGGTTGATCGGCGAACCTGCCATGCCTGCGCCCGAGCGGGGCGCGTCTTCACCTCTTGTTGATCGAGGCGAAGTGGTAGGCTCCGTTTTGCGAACACAGGCCGGCGTTCGCCCAGTCTACGTCTCAACCGGACACCGCATCTCGTTGGAGACCACGTGTGCTTAGGTATTGAGGCTTTGCCCGAAGTACCGCCTGCCCGAACCGATTCGCGCTGCAAATCAAACCGTGAACACGCTAAAGGCAAATGCGATGGTGCGATCCCAGTAGTTCCGGCGCCGGTTCCCTGGCCAAAGAAAGAAGCCCAGGACCCTGCTTAGCACGATATGCCCGGTGACGCGCGAACGGTTTTCTAAACCATCAGCCGCCCGCCCTCGCGGCCGCCACTTTCACGCGTTTGGCCCGGCCCGCTTGAGACTCCTTTGCGATGCCGGAGGCAAAGAGGAAGATATCCGTCCAGACTTTCGTAAACATCTCGGGTGTGAATTGTGGCACCGACCCGAGGGAATCATATGATTGGTAAGTGCGCGGAGCCCTGGAGCCGCCGTCGGCGGGCGCAGCTAAACGCAGCCGGTAATGCCCGACGATGTCCAAGTGGTCGGCCTCCACCAGGACGATCGCGTCGCTGGGCCACAGCATGGAAATCGTATTCACAATGCCGTCGTTGTCCCATAGCTCGATCGGGTCTGGGGGAGACGGCGCCGGCGGGGGCGGCTGCAGCACTCTCGTGATCTTGCCCCCAGGTGTTCGGCAGCAAAACGGCCCGCCGGCGCAAGCGAGGTAGCAGAAGCGGTAAGAAATATCTGTGCCGGCGCTCAGCCCGTGCCCTACTGCAATCTCAGGGTAAGCGGAGAGATCTGTCAGCTCCAGTGTGGGCGCGCGACATCCGGAAGGGAAGGTGAAGGCACGGCCTCCCACGGTCGCATATGAGAGAGTCTGGACGTGCGGCTGCCCCCACAATTTGCGTTCTTCGTTGCGCTTCTCATCGTCGAAGTGCGCCGGGCTCTCGTCGTCTCCATGCGGCTCGGAGGTGAGGTCATTGATCACGTGGAAGTCCGTACTCATGTGCCGGAGATACAACTCAAGCTCGGAAGCGGCCTCCTGCGCATCCGCGATGCACGACGGGCACGACCCGCATAGGCGGCTGTTGGCCTCGGTCAGAGCATCCCGCAATGCAAGAAGCAAATCCGCATGCATAAAGGCGGCGGCCCTGTTCACGAATACGGCTTCGATCTTATCGAGCAGCTCCACCTGCGAGCCTTGGAAGGCCGCCCGCAGGTCGCTGATAGCGGTCTGGCGCAGCAGGCGGTGGGAATATACCCAGTCGGCGATGTTGGTGCCCCAATGGGGCACGGAGAGGAACACAACGCCCTGGATGCAATTACGGATTGCCTGCGCGTCAACGCCATATCCGCTATCTACATGGACCCGCTGGCTCGCATTAATTGTTTCGTGGAGATCCCAAATTAGCTTGCGGATATCGAGGCCGCCGGTCGAGTGGCCCACCAGGACAACTCGATCAGTGTCGAGGATTTCGCCGCGGGCCATGCGCTTGGCAAGGTATCTGAGCAATCGTCCCGCCCGCGTCGCTACCGCCGCGGCGGGGAGGTTATCGAAATAGTGAAGAACCAAGGGCGCAGCCAAAAGTGGGGCGTTTTTCGCCCTCAGTTCCTGAAAGAGATCCGTGACGCCGGAGTAGTACTCGACTCGTCCTAGCGCATCGAAGCCGCCGAATCCGGGTACGAGCACGACGTGGCACCTCGTGCCCGTTGTTGAAGTACTTTGCATGATGAACACCTCTTGCCAGGGTTATTGAAAATGTCCGCTTCAGATGGCGTTGTCAAAGCCTCTTTCAGCTCGCCCTTTAACAGATTACGGTAGGCTTGTTCAACCCTCAAAGAAATTCGGATCGGATTATTACAAGTCTTCTCGTGTATATCCTCAATATCAGGTACATTTTGCGATCGCCACCTCGTGATGCGGGCGGACAAGTCCAGACGGTGTTCCTCTCACGGATATTGGGCAAGGGTCGTGGCGCCGCATACGTAATCGGGTTGAGTGTCCCGCGCCACCTCGCGTCTACGACAGCGCCAGCCGCTCCTGCACCGGCCTGGAAGGTGCCTCCTCTGCGAATTGCCGGCGCTGATTCCGCAGCATGGCCGCGACGAGTTGCCATGTTGGCCTAGGAGTGTCTCGCCACGGTGCAGGCACGGTGATCATGCAGTACGCTTGCGTTTCCGGATCGTAGTTGAAGCACCCAGCGTGACGACCGATTAGGCCCTTCCACTCCGCAAATGTCGCGAAGCCTGCTTCGACAAGCCCGCACTCCGGCGGAATCTCGGCAACGGCGACCAACGCGGCTGGAGTGACGAAATAGAACTCGTTTGAGTAGCGCATCCCGATTCTGCGTTTAAGGGGACGCTTGACTTCGGACAGAAAATCCGCGCGCGACGTTTTCACTTCGTAGCAGACGCGCTTCATCGCCATGTGAGGAAGCGTATTCAAAGCGAAAGCGTCCAGACGCTGTGCCCCGCCGTTCTGCGTCCTGTTCCGACTCGCAGTTCGCGAAGGAAGAGCCACTCCGAACCGGAAGGGTGCATCGCACGCTCCACGACTTCGATCAAGCTGGCTTCATCGCAGCGCGGCGTGGGCGGGCATTCTGGCTGGGTGGCGACCGTTCCCATAGTGGGATGATTATGGCACAGTGGATTTCGTGATGGTGTCGCGGCGCGAGGAGGAGTGGGTTTGGGGCTGGGATTCGACACCTGGGATCGTCTCTGTATGGGCCGATCTTGACGGGCGCGCCAGCGTGTGGCGCCGAATCCCAAAAACGGGAGCACTGGTCCGCGAGGAGGTGCGTTTCCGACCGTGGCTGGTGCTCGATCGGCTGGATGATCTTCAGCACCTTGGCGATCGACTCGGCCCGGACGGCTGCGAGACGGCGCTGATCACGTATCGCGAACTGGACGGTCCAGGTTCTCTGCGTTACCTCGTCTCCGGCGAGGACGGAAGAGCGCTAATCGCGGCTGTCTTGGAGGGAGCCGCTCGGCGCCTCGGCCGTCGCGTTTCCCACCTGTGGGAATTGGGGAAAGAGGCCTTGCTCGCACTCGCGCCAGAGGAGCAGCATCTGGTCGCGACAGGCCGAACCTACTTCCGGGACCTCTCGTTCGACGACCTGCACCGAATGCAGTTCGATCTGGAGACGACAGGTCTGAACCCCGAGCGAGATCGGATTTTCATGATCGCGGTGCGGTACCCATCGGGTGCAACGGACACTTTGGAGGCACCCTCCGACGGGAATGCTGGCGAGGCTGCGTTGATTCGCGAACTGATCGCGAAAGTAGAGGCGGTTGATCCGGACGTAATCGAAAACCACAACCTGCACGGGTTCGACCTGCCGTTTCTAGCCAGGCGGGCGCAGATTCTAGGCGTGCCCCTTGCGCTGGGTCGGATCGGGCCGCCGGGGCTGCGAGTGCGACCGGCCAAGCGGGGGTATGCGGAGGGCTCAGAAGATCGACGTGTACGGTATGTCGCACCCGGACGCGAATTGATCGACACGATGGATGCTGTACTCCGCTACGATTTCGCAACGCGAGAATTGCCGAGCCACGGCCTCAAGGCGGTCGCACGGCACCTGGGGATTGCCGGTCCGGACCGCGAACAGATCCGGGGAGACCAAGTGTACGCCGTGTATCGGCGTGACCCCGAACGGGTTCGCCGCTACGCAACGGCTGATGTAAGCGAGGTCGCCGGAGTTGCGCGGATGCTCGGAGGCGCTGCATTTGCGCTGGCGCAAATTGCGCCCCGGCGGTACGAGCGGCTCGCAGACGCCGGAGCGGCCACCGGCATCATCGATCCGCTGCTCGTACGAGCATATCTACGCGCCGGAATGGCCTTGCCGGCGCACCAGGTCGGGGATGGAACGCCTCACAGTGGCGCTGCGCTACACATTTTCGCGGCGGGAGTTGCCCACCGGGTCGTGAAAGCCGACGTCGCAAGTCTGTATCCCTCGCTGATGCGGGCATACCGAATCGGGCCATCGCGTGACCATCTTGGAGCCTTGCTTGCCCTGGTGGACCGGCTGGTCGAGCTGCGACTTGCCGCAAAGGCAAACGCGCGGCAAGCGGCGCCGGAATCGGCGGAGCGTTACAAACACGAGGCAATGTCGGCCGCCATGAAGCTTGTAGTGAACTCGGCATACGGTTACCTAGCTGCGGGCGGGCTGACACGGTTCGCGGACGTCCATGCGGCTAACGAGGTCACTCGGCGCGGCCGAGAGACGCTGGAGCTGATGTGCCGCGAATTAGCCGGTCGCGATGTGACACTCCTGGAGGCCGACACGGACGGAGTCTACTTCGCGGTGCCGGAAGGATGGACCGAGGCAGACGAGCGGCGCGTCGTGGCTGAGGTCGCCGCTATGCTTCCTCCCCGCGTGCAACTGGAATTCGAAGGCCGATACGCCGCAATGCTTTCCCACGAGCCGAAGAATTACGCGCTGCTGCGGTACGACGGCTCGCTCATTCTGCACGGTGTCGCGTTCCGTTCGAGTAGGGCTGGGCCCTTCGGTGAAGCATTTCTCCGCAAAGCCATTACCCGTTTGCTCGTGGGTGATGTAGGTAGCGTCCGTGAGGCGTACCTGGACACTTTGGACCGCCTGCGGCGGCGCGAATTGCCGACGCGAGATGTCTCATCCCGAGTACGGCTCACCAAAACGCCCGCCGAGTACTTCGCTGTTCGGGAAAGCCGGCGAGAGCTGGCGTATGAAGCGCTGCTGGCAAGTGGTCGCAGATCGTGGAGTGTCGGTGAACGGATTCGCGTCTATCGAAAAAGGAACGGCGGGTGCGGCTTGCTGGAGGAATCGGAAGATCCCGTCGGTATGGGCGCGGTCGATAACCGGGATTACGACGTCGACCACTATGCGCGGCAGCTCCGTCAGACGTTCGCGTCTCGGCTCGCATGCGCGTTTACTCCGGCTGATTACGATACGGTGTTCGCGGACCCCGACCAGATGTCGCTCTTCATGCCAGCAGTGGCGACAATACGTACTGTTCTCGAAAAGAAATCGGAAGCGCTGACCGAAGGCGTGTGAGAACGCCGGGAGGCTCACCATTCCCGCAGTTCCCGGCACCACATCTTTGGCCTTCTTGTCTTCCCGGAGCCCGACGAGGCGGCTGTGACGAAGGTGATCGTCCGGAGTCAATTCGAGAAATTCGAACTGGCCCAACAGGATAGGCCTCAACCACTCGCATTCGCGCATTTTCTCAGCCGTGAGGCCCTGGCCCCACCGCCCGCTTCTTCAAATACGGCACATGCAGCAATTCCGCCGCTTTCCGTTTTGTCGCTTCACCGCGCCGGTCGTAGCGGGCAGTGGTTTGCACGTTGGAATGGCCTGCCAATTGCTGCGCCGTCGAAATATCCGCGCCGGCATCGAGCAAGTCGCTGATGAATGACCGCCGAAGATCGTGCGGTGAAAACGACGCCACGCCCGCTTGGACTGCGCGCCTTTTCAAAACGTGGAGGACGGCCTGGTCGGTCAGGCGGCGAATTGTGATTCTGCCACCCTTGTTGATGCTGCAAAAGAGCGGCCCGGGATCACCGCCACGAGCAACAAGCCAGTCTTTCAGGGCGTCGGCAGAACCGTTGGTGGCATATCCAAGGCGATCTTTTCGACCCTTCGCCCCGCGGATCACCAATTCACCAGTTTCGACGTTGTAGTCGCTCAGGTCTAGGCCGACACTCTCGGAACGCCGGAGACCGGCTCCGTAGAGGATGGCGATCAGGGCAACGTCACGAATTCCGGCCGGCGACGAGTCACGGCCACATGCGCCCATCAGTGCTGAGATTTCGCCGGAGGCCAATGCACGGCCACGCGGCAGCGTCTGTGCCTTGATGGTGGGCACGTCGGCGGCACGGTGGTAATCCTCCGCGGTCATGTAGCCGAGACGCCAACATTCTTTAAGCACACCACGCAGAGCCGCCAGCATTTTGTTCGCGGTCGAAGGTTTGTACTTTTCCATGAGGGCGGATCGAACCGCTGCTGTGTGCTGGTACCGGAGCGCCGCCCAAGGCATCGCTTCCAAGTCGGCCCTGCCGCTCGTGACGATCGCCGCGATGGTGTGCAGGGCTTCGCTCATCGTCCGCCGTGAACCAGAACCAAGACGGGCGATGTAGACGTGGGCTGGATGGCGATCAGGAGGGAATATGGTGGGGGAAACCGGTAGCTGGCATTCGAGGACGGTTAGGCCTTTGGTTTCGTCATTTATATTGAGAATGGGCATTCTCATAAGTTATAATAGCACAGAAGCCTCTTCGGTTGGGAGCCCTAACTGGGCCTTCCAGACCGAGTGGATTTATGGCCCGGAGAAAAGGGTGACATGGATATCCCTGACGTCTATCACATTGTCGTCGTCATCGGCCCGGTGAAACACCTGGACCTGGAAAGAATCAAGAAACAGCCGGGACTACCACTTTATCGTGTGGATGGGAATACGGCCGATCTTGCTTATGAAATCGATATGGCCCTCTTGGACCACTTCCATTGTTCGAGTACAGTGGTGTTCGTCGGTGGCGGCATGGCGCGGCAAGAATCAGCGTCTTACCACATAACTTGGCTTGCAGACTCGCCGTCGGTGAACGACGATTTGATGGAATTATGGCGAACGATGGCTCCGGTGCCGGATTATCCTTGATGCGGGAATCCGCCACCCCACTTACGCCATTCCCATCAGAGAGGGCAGGCAGTCGGCCAAGCGGTTGGATCTCCCGGTTCCACAACCGTAGCTGTTTCCAGGTGTGCGGAAATCGCCGCGCCGGAAGCGCCCGTTCCGGGCGGCCGCGCGTAACGGTACCTACCATTTCTCAAGGCAGCCCGGGCGCCAAGCAGGGCTCGAGGCTCTGACCCATCGTGCGATTGCCTGGCGTTAACTCCATTCACCTAGTTCTCCCCCGTGTGCCACCGCCGCAGTCGTCCTCGCCGGCAATGTCTACATATATCAGAGAGTAATCGCGTCACTGTGGCTTTCACGGACAGCCCGGATGCCACGGCCCAAAAACGAGGCAACGAAATGACAACACTGAAGAATGAAATATACGGCCAACTCGCCAGGACCAACTTGTTACCGGAATCGCAGAGGTCTGAAATGCTGGCTGGCAATGTGCCTCCCCTTGAAGGCATCATCATGCCGCTGTTGATCGGAGCGATAGACTGCGAGGCGATCACCGCCTGTGACTCCAAGGCCACGTGGAACGAGCGGCGGCTGGCGCGACAGTGTCTGATTCTTGCGTTCGTGCTGACGATCGTAGCGGCGAAGGAGTAGGCCGTGAAAGGTCCCCAACGACTCATGAGCGCGGTTGTCTCTGGTGCCAGGCCAGAGAACACCCCCACAAAGCCGTAGCCATCAAAAACGGGTCCGCAGAACAATCCGGTCTGGAATCTTTCTGGAGCGTGCAGTCATCATCGCTGGCCGGCAATACGGATTGCTGGGGGCCTGATAGTCACGCGGCCTCCTTACCTGGAAATGGCGGCGCGGGCATTTCGCAGTATCGGCATCCCCAAGTTCGAGCCATGAGGCCCGCCAGGGCGAAACGCTCCCGGGCCCAGAGCCTTCAGCCCCTACTGAACTGGGCGCGTACTGGCTCGTTCGATTTTCCCATCCGCCGTCAGCCAAATCCGGAACTCCCACGAGCCTTTTGCCGATTTGGCCGAATAGATGTCTGCGCCACCTGAACCTACTCCCTGGAAAGCAATCTTTTCGATGGCGCCATAGCCCGCGACTTGAGTCTGTAACCGCGCTATTTGCTCATGAATTGGAGCGCCCGGACTCAGCATTGTCGGATCCGGTTAGCCACCACCCGCCGCGCTGGCTTCCAACTCGCCGCCTGGTGGCGCGGCCTTCCCGCGGGGTGCGTCAGCAGCTCGGCGATGTCGCGCTCCAGGCTGTCGTTGGCCGGAATGCGGATGGCATACTTCACGCCGCGCTCTTATCGGCATAACTATATGATCGGAAAGACGACGGCAATCTTTTATTGAGCGATTCATCCGCTGACGTATATCGACCGCCATCTGGAATCGCAGAAAACGGGCACAGGGGCCTTGAGATATCACCAAGAAGCGATTGCGTACATGGCGGCAAGCACTACTTCCCGGCCCTTACTCGCGTGAAAAGGTGTCAGACCGTTCGGCTAACTTGACATAACAGTGGCTAAAGACACCCAGCCCTTGACAGATACCAAAACGGGGGTACACTGAGAACGTAGCAAGGTAGTGAGACCAAGTTACCCGATATAATAGTCAGTTAACCGCCACGCTTCTTCCTTAATTCCGCTGTTGAAGTGCTGCAAAAATCATCACACGCTGCTGTGTTTTTCTGATTCGTCAGAAACATCTGTGGGTGAGTTGTGGCTCGGGCAGTTTGCCAAGTGAATGATAGAGAGCCAGTTCGGTGACTCGGAAGGTTCGGAATCCGTAGGATTTTCTCATAGTGACTTTGGCTTTGTTGTTCAGACCCTCGATTACGCCGCTGGAAAACTCTTTCCGGGCGCGAAAATAGTTGAGGATCAGTTCGCGGTGGGCGCGTAAAGTCCTGGCAACTTTCTTCATCGGCTCGATCCGGGAGCGCATCACTTGGCGACACCATTGGTCGAGGAACTTGGCTGCCCAGGCGGTGGACTCGTAATTCCAGAGTTGCTGGAAGTCTTCCTTGAGCAGATAGGCGCGTACGCTCTGGAGGTTGTAGCGCACCAGATCTTTCAGTTTCACTTTCTGGTTGGCCGTGAGGTTCGCCGGCCGCTTCAGAAGGCACCACCGGGACTTGGTCAGGACCGGTTCGTACCCGTCCCCCTTCATGCGCCGGGCCTCGGCGGAGCGGATGTCGTCGAGCGCCTGGTTCACCTTGGCCACGATGTGGAACCGGTCGAGAATATTGAGGGCCTGGGAACACTTCTCGCGGATCACCCCCAAATACGGTTTCCACATGTCCGAGCAGACGAACTCGATCTTCGCCGACACCTCCGGGCCGATCATGGCAAAGAATTCCTGGAAGGTTTTCACGGTCCGTTCCTTGCCAATCCACAGCAGTCGGGTACAGCCCAGGTCGATCTGATACACCAAGGTCAGATATTTGTGCCCCTTACCGCGCTGAATCTCATCCACGCCAATGGCGCGAATCGCTCCCAGGACGCGATGCTCCAGCCCCCAGGTGACCAGATACGCCACCGCGTCGTGGACCTTATCCCAGGAAGTGCGGAATTCTTCGGCCGTTTCCTTCCAGGAAAGTTTGCGCGCCCAATGACCCAGGAAATGCATGTGAACCTTGGTCGAGGTGTGTTTCCCCATACCCCACGGCACTTCTTCGACCAGCACCCCGCATTGCTTGCAGTTGACCCGTCGCATGCAATAGACCAGAAAAACCAGGTAGCCCCAGAAGCCGATGAATTCAAACCGTCGCGGCGTGGGAGACTGGTCGTAGCCGGCCGCGGGTTGATGACAGCCCGAGCAAATAGCCGTGGATCGTTTCCGCGGCCGGACCGGGATGAGGACGGTTTGCGCGTCTTCGGCAAAGCTGGCTCGCCCGTAAACAAATCCCGGAATGGGATGGCACTGGTTTAGAATTCTGGGAAGGCGCATGAATTGACTGGATCGATAGGAAGATGAAGACGAATCCTGATTCTCTCCCATTGACACCCGCCGTGCTATTGCCCTACTGCCGCGATTGCCGCGATCTTTCGGAGTGGCCGGAGCGTTGGATGGGCGAGGAAAAGGATCTTCCTCCCGGCCGAAAACTTGTGGAATACTTCATGCCTTTCCTCCTTCACCTCGCCGGGTCCGGCCTGTCGAAAAGGACCATCCAAAACCATGTCGACAATCTGTGGCTGCTCGGCGGAGAGATCATCCGAGACGTGAATGAAAACCCTTCTCTGAGAAAGGTGGCGGCTGAAGAACTCGTCCGCGCTGTAGTCCACAAGGACGGCGGGCCGCTGATCCATAACGGCTGGGAAGACGAGCAGCGCACCTTCGACTCCACGTGCCGGAAGTTCTACCGTTTCCTCACTCAACCCCACCCCTGAGCCAGCCAGCTACCCACAGATTCCCCGGACGAGCCTCATTTTTCTCTGGTGTAACAAAATGAAAACAATTAATAGAGAATGATCGTTTCAAACCGGACCGAAGCGGTGTAGTGTACAATGCCCCTTACACGCCGCGAACTCCGCGCCGTTGTCGTTTCTGCATATCGCAAGATCAGCAACCCAGAAAACGAGCAGCCGGTTGCGTGATATCGGTGTCTCAGAGCTTCGGACAGTACGTTACCGTGACATCGCCATCCCCCGGCGTGTCAAAGGGCGGGGTGTCCGGAGTGATAGCGACCGCAGCCATGGCCATACCCGGCGGTTCGTGGAACCACTGTGAGTTCATGTGCTGCACGAGTGCCTGAAAAAGCAGGGGCATGCAGCCTTGTATCTGACTCGTCGCCTTGCTGATTACTGTATGCAGCGTGAGGCCTCCAGCAATCCCGCCGACGATAGCGCCGCCAATGGCGCCGATAACGGCGCCGAAAACGCCGCCGATCGCTCCCCCAATTGCCCAACCAGCGGCAGCACCCGAAACTGCGCCGGCGCCTATGGCCGCCGCCCATGCCCCAGCGGACACGCTGCAACTTACGTGACTTGTTTCGTTGACCGGGGCTAGCTCGTCGGCGTTGCGATCGACTGTTAGACCGAAACTCCCCTTTATCTCGACGTTTGTTACAACGACAACGACAGTCACGACGCCCTTTAAATCAAACGTGATTAGACCAGGCGTGATGGGGACGGCAGGTGGGTATTTGCCATGCGCCGACGGCTCGGACGCGTCGTAGATAGCCACCAAGGTTGTCTGAATATCGCCCACCACGTATTTTTTGGACTGCGGCATGCACGTGTCGTCCACGGAGACTGTCACGTACCCCAGCGCAGTCTCTGATCCCCCGTGAAGCGCCCGAATTGTGTAGTTGGTGGTCACCACCGGCTGTACCACCTGCTCGCCAGCTTGCGGCACCCACGCGTTATTCAGGGTGAGAGTGTAACCATCGGGCAACGCCGCATTCCAGCTAAGGGTTGACGATTGAAAGGGCGCGATTTGATCGGGCGTTGCTTTGAAATAGAGCAATACTGGGGATGGCTGGCTCATTGTTTTTCTCCACGCGACTGACGACATCGCCGCAGTGCCGGCATTGTGGTTATTAGGAGGTCGCTCGGAAAGGGTCCCTGTTTGTTTAAAAGTGGCGTTATCATAGAAGTGGAATTCCGGCCCTGCCGTTTCCTTGCCCTCGCTTTCACTCTACAGGATCTAAGGGGCGTCGATTCGGGGTGGCGCCATCATCCCTACTGGGTTTTCGGTGATGGGGAGCCACTAAATTTAGAATCAAAAATGGCTCGTCCGGGGAATCTGTGGGTAGCTGGCTGGCTCAGGGGTGGGGTTGAGTGAGGAAACGGTAGAACTTCCGGTGTTTTGGTTCAGCGTGAATATGAGGGGAAGTTCTCGCCGAAGGGAAGGAAGATTCCGCCCTTCGGGCGGGGATTTTCAAGGCATGAGGATCTATCGGTCCGATGTGTTCGTTGAATTTTCTGGGCGGCGCTGAGTTGCACCGCCCGTGATTTAATCATCGTCCGCGATGAGTCCGCCAGGTTATCCCTCGGCATGGTTGCGTCCCCGCAGAGCCCGCTTCCGTTTCGCCTGACAAAGTAAATATCGGCTACGCGACCTTCTCGCTTGAGGGCGAAGCTGAAGTTTTTCTTTGCGACCGAGCGGCGAACTCGCGTTGCCGCCGCGCCTCCTCGAGTTTGTGATCGCGGGCCGCATGGATCTCCGCCTGGCGGCCTTGCAGCCGGGCCAGCGGCGTAACGTAGCCCAACGCGCTGTGCAGACGCTGCTCGTTGTAGACCGTGATGTACTGTGTCACCAGGCGCTCGGCATCTTCCCGCGATAGTGGCACCCCGGGCCGAATGCACTCGCTTTTAATCGAGCGATTCCAGCGTTCCAGTTTCCCGTTCGACTGCGGGTAATACGGCGACGTCCGGATGTGCGTCATCCCGGAAATGCGGATGAATTCCTTGAAGTCCTTGGCCACGAACTGCGGCCCGTTGTCGGAGATGATCCGCGGATGCGCCTCGGGAAATCTCTCTTTGGCCTGCTGCAGGATGATCTCCACCTCAGCTTCGGTCATCGACTCACGGAGCCCCCAGGCGAGTAGATACCGGCTGGCGCCGTCCAGCACCGCGCAAAGATAGTAGAACGTGCCGTGAATGTTGATATGGGCGATGTCGACGTGCCAATGCTCGTGCGGCTGCAGCGGCTGCTCGAAGCCCGTGCCCTTCTGGCTCGGATTTCCGGCCCAGCAGCGCAGCCGGCCGGCATCCCGCAATACGCGGAACACGCTAGACGGGCTCACTGCCACGGCGTCGGCGTCGATCATCATATACGTCAGCCGCCGGTACCCTTCTGTCGGGTACAGCAACTGGAAGTCCAGGATCGCCTTCTTTTCCCAATCTTGCAGCCAGAAATCCCGGGGAACCGTGCCGTTATGCTGGTTGGTTTTGCCGTAGCGTCGCCGCCACTGGTAGAACTTCCCCACGCTCACACCGAGCCAGAGTAGCAACTGCTCAACCGTCAAGCCGGTCTTGGCAGCCCAGTCTTGGATGAAGTCGATCACCGCATCGCGGGTATCCGGCTCCACCCAGCATCCGTTCAGAGTTCCCCAAGTTCTTTTTTTAGTGAGATGTGCTCCGCCATCAGCTCGGCCAGGACCTCGTCCTTTTGCCGAATCTTCTTTTCCAGCTTTTCGATGCGCTCCTGATCCTGGCGGCGTTCGGGCTGTCGCCGGTTGCTCTCCAGGGCCAGGGCGGCATTACCGAACAACTGCTCCTGCCAGCGGTGAAATAGACTCGGCGCCAGTCGCGCCTCGTCGCAGATCGTGGAGATGGGGACCTTCTCAATCAGATGTCGGCGTAGCAGCTTGATCTTTTCGTCTGAGTTCCAGTGGCGGCGTTCCTTGCTCACGTCTCGCTCCAATACTTCTATCGGCGAGACCTCCTATGGACTTTACGCCCTCACTCAAAATTCAGCTGAACCGGAACACCGGCACGTGGAGTCGAAGGTGCGCTGCTCGTCTTCCCAGCCGTTATGGATCAGCGGCCCGCCGTCCTTGTGGACTACAGCGCGGACGAGTTCTTCAGCCGCCACCTTTCTCAGAGAAGGGTTTTCATTCACGTCTCGGATGATCTCTCCGCCGAGCAGCCACAGATTGTCGACATGGTTTTGGATGGTCCTTTTCGACAGGCCGGACCCGGCGAGGTGAAGGAGGAAAGGCATGAAGTATTCCACAAGTTTTCGGCCGGGAGGAAGATCCTTTTCCTCGCCCATCCAACGCTCCGGCCACTCCGAAAGATCGCGGCAATCGCGGCAGTAGGGCAATAGCACGGCGGGTGTCAATGGGAGAGAATCAGGATTCGTCTTCATCTTCCTATCGATCCAGTCAATTCATGCGCCTTCCCAGAATTCTAAACCAGTGCCATCCCATTCCGGGATTTGTTTACGGGCGAGCCAGCTTTGCCGAAGACGCGCAAACCGTCCTCATCCCGGTCCGGCCGCGGAAACGATCCACGGCTATTTGCTCGGGCTGTCATCAACCCGCGGCCGGCTACGACCAGTCTCCCACGCCGCGACGGTTTGAATTCATCGGCTTCTGGGGCTACCTGGTTTTTCTGGTCTATTGCATGCGACGGGTCAACTGCAAGCAATGCGGGGTGCTGGTCGAAGAAGTGCCGTGGGGTATGGGGAAACACACCTCGACCAAGGTTCACATGCATTTCCTGGGTCATTGGGCGCGCAAACTTTCCTGGAAGGAAACGGCCGAAGAATTCCGCACTTCCTGGGATAAGGTCCACGACGCGGTGGCGTATCTGGTCACCTGGGGGCTGGAGCATCGCGTCCTGGGAGCGATTCGCGCCATTGGCGTGGATGAGATTCAGCGCGGTAAGGGGCACAAATATCTGACCTTGGTGTATCAGATCGACCTGGGCTGTACCCGACTGCTGTGGATTGGCAAGGAACGGACCGTGAAAACCTTCCAGGAATTCTTTGCCATGATCGGCCCGGAGGTGTCGGCGAAGATCGAGTTCGTCTGCTCGGACATGTGGAAACCGTATTTGGGGGTGATCCGCGAGAAGTGTTCCCAGGCCCTCAATATTCTCGACCGGTTCCACATCGTGGCCAAGGTGAACCAGGCGCTCGACGACATCCGCTCCGCCGAGGCCCGGCGCATGAAGGGGGACGGGTACGAACCGGTCCTGACCAAGTCCCGGTGGTGCCTTCTGAAGCGGCCGGCGAACCTCACGGCCAACCAGAAAGTGAAACTGAAAGATCTGGTGCGCTACAACCTCCAGAGCGTACGCGCCTATCTGCTCAAGGAAGACTTCCAGCAACTCTGGAATTACGAGTCCACCGCCTGGGCAGCCAAGTTCCTCGACCAATGGTGTCGCCAAGTGATGCGCTCCCGGATCGAGCCGATGAAGAAAGTTGCCAGGACTTTACGCGCCCACCGCGAACTGATCCTCAACTATTTTCGCGCCCGGAAAGAGTTTTCCAGCGGCGTAATCGAGGGTCTGAACAACAAAGCCAAAGTCACTATTAACCAGTGCATAAGTAAGTAGACACTGGTATGATTGTGCATGGCGCAACGCGATGCCCGGCAACTCGACCACAAGACGCTGGAGGAGATTCGGATTCGAGCGGTTGAGCAGGTCCAGGCCGGCGAGAGTCCGGAGGCGGTCATCAAGGCTCTGGGGTTCACTCGCAGTTGCATCTATACATGGCTGGCGCTGTATCGGGCCGGCGGTTGGGGCGCGCTGAAGGCGCGGGCGCTACGGGGCCGGCCGATGAAGATTTCGCCCGCCCAGATGAAGTGGCTGTATGAAACCGTGACGGGAAAGAACCCGCTGCAGTTCCGGTTTGAATTTGCGCTGTGGACGCGCGAAATGATTCGGATCCTGCTGCGGGAGGAGTTCTCGGTGAAGCTGAGCCTCACCAGCGTGGGCCGGTTGCTGCGGCAGCTAGGGTTGAGCTGCCAACGGCCACTGTTCCGGGCTACGGAGCAAGATCCAGAACGGGTTCGACGCTGGCGGGAGGAGGAGTTCCCCGCCATCGGCCAGATGGCAAAGGCAGCGGGAGCGCGGATTTTCTTCGGGGACGAAGCTGGTGTTCGCTCCGACTACCACGCGGGCACTACCTGGGGAGTGAAGGGCAAAACGCCGGTCGTTCCGCGAACCGGCCAACGCAAATCGATCAACATGCTTTCGGCCGTGACCGCCCGTGGGGATTTGCGCTTCATGCTGGTGCGGGGCCGCGTCAACGGAGTCGTATTTGCGGAGTTCCTGCGACGACTAATGCACAACGCTGCCCACCCGGTGTTTCTGATTCTGGATGGACACTCGATCCATCACAGCCGCCCCGTGCGCGACTTCGTGGCCAGCCAGGAGGGCCGGCTGCGGTTGTTCTTTCTGCCGCCGTATTCCCCGGAACTGAACCCGGATGAACAAGTGTGGAACTACGTCAAACACCATGGGATCGGCAAAACGGTATTGCGCGCTGCGACGGATCTGCGGCGGTTCATGCTGGCTCGCTTGCGTTCATTGCAGCAGTTGCCCTGGACTGTGCGCATGTTCTTCCTCACGCCGCACACACAATACGCCGCTCTGTGAATGGGCGGCATGTCTACTTACTTATTGCCGGATTAATATGAGAAAATCCTACGGATTCCGAACCTTCCGAGTCACCGAACTGGCTCTCTATCATTCACTTGGCAAACTGCCCGAGCCACAACTCACCCACAGATGTTTCTGACGAATCTTTGTTTATATCCCGCCGACGACCCGCCATAACGTGACGAACACCGGCAGCGTGGTCCTGGAATACGTGTACATCGTAGCGCCGGCCGCCGCAAAGTAGTGGCTTCCAACAGGAACCGAGTCGCAGACTCAGGCTATCGGGCCGCCGCGCCTTTCGCTTTTCGCGGTGCGCTCCTTCTTGCGTAGGATAGGCGGCGCTGACGAACGCCCGATTGATGATCAGATCCCGCTGAGCTGGAGTTGGAACCCGGCACGTCACGGATGCCATGACCACCGAAGAACTCCAAAACCAAGGGGCGCACCGGGCGTGCTTGGTGTCCGGCCGGACCGATTCGATCACCAGGTAGAGTTTACCGGCGCTGTTGACCTTGCCCGCTATGCAGTACGCCATGTCAGGCGGGATGAGCTGGGCTTTGGTGAAGTCGTACAGGCGGTAAACGCGCTGGGTGTCGCGGTCCTGCATCAAGAACACCGCGCACGACGGGTATTCTGAAGTCCGGTGAATCTCATCGGATCAAGCCTGCACCGCGGGCTTGCCGCTGGCGTAATCGAAGATCTCCCCCGCACGGTCCGGAACTTCGGCCGTGAGGGTGCCGTACACAACACGCTGCTTGGCATCGACTTTGCCGATGGGCAAAAAGCAGGCGAAGCTCGGACATCTGTACTGCTCGGGCATGGGGTTATAGTGGAAACATGGAAAAAGAGGCTGCGCAGCTGGAGGAGGTGTTTATTGATTCGGCAATTATTAAAGACGGGGTGGAAAGTACAGAATATTCAACTCACAACGTCGCTTGGAATAAGCAACATGAGATTTGGCGGCATGGTAATGGACTCATTTCCGCTTCCTCGTCTCAGCAAGATCTCCAAGTTGCGGTAGTGCAGTTGCAGCGCGCAGTGGAACAACGCGACACGATCCTTCAGCAACTGTACTGCTTTACGGACATTCCTTACTTTCCGAAAGCCAAACAGTATCTTGTTATGGCCGATCTGGGAATAATCAGGCCGACTCTAAAGAAGCATCTGCGTGAATTGCGAAACGTCATTATGCATGAAGTCGGAGATATTTCGCTGGATAAGGACCAATGCGAATTCCTCTCCGACACGGCATGGTATTATCTCAAGGCCACCGATCGCCTCGCACAGCAATGCGTCTCGGAACTTCATTCTACCTACAGAGCTGCTGACGACCCGCACTATACTATTATCACAATGACTTTCCGGCCCGGCTCCTGGACCGTAAAAATAACCGGAAACATTCCTGATAACCTCCTCCTGGCAAACAAGTCCAGCGACTGTCTGTCTGTGAGGCCAGAAAAGGCGTGATTCTACAGAGGCGTCCGCCACTTCAAGTTTTCGGGCCACATAACTGGCTCAGAGGCGCTATTTAAACGCCTCGTTCAAATGTACTTTGAAGAGTCTGCCTTATAGGTGGCTCAGTGCTTTGTGGCGGTAGTGACGTTCAGCTGGCAGAGCTGTATGAAGTCCCGCGCAGCCTTATCGCCCCGGCGCGCGGCAACGTTCAACGCGGCGATACCGGGTATCCGCTGGTCACGGCGAAAAACGCTGCCGATTATGTTGCAAGAAATCGCGCAAGAAGGCGAGTATAAACCATTATGTCTGCTCGCGATATTGATCTACTAAAACCTTTAGGCGCTCAATGACCGCCGAAGTGATCGCGATGCGATGATCCAATTTGCCATGCACAACCTGATTGCGAAGTTGGCGCAACTCCTGGAATTCCTTCCTGTCTTCGTCAGAAACAAGGCTACTGCCACGCAAAAAGTCAGAGGCCCACGTTGCGCTTCTACCCTGAGAACCAGTCAGGGAATGGTCTTGCGCTACGCTGAGCAGACCGGCTTCGAGCTGCGCCCACAACTCCATGAATTCGCCCAGCATCTGCTGCGATCCCTTTGCGGAATGTAGCAGTTCCGAACCAAACAGGTTCTTAAATAGAACGTTTGCCAGTTCCGCATATACTTCGACCTTGTCCCGCTCGACGGTCAGTCCATTGCCCTGGTGATAAAGTTCGTTCCGCAGCCGGTGATACCACTCGATTTCTCCGAGATTGACCCCCGCCAACTTGTCCTGCGCATACTTCTCAACGGCATCGAGCAGGATCTCGGCGAATTCTTTACGCGAAATCGTCAGGCCGGTGATTCGCTTTGGCAGACCGAGATAGGTCTTTATCGTAAGCTCCACGGCATTGTCGATGGCAATCATGGCCAATCGCCTATTGACATCCGAATCATTGCGCAAAAGCGAGAGGCCGTGCTGAAGGATTTCTCCAGGACCAGAAGCCCATGGGGCGCTACCTGTGCTCTTCGCCATGCGACTTTATGGTAACGCCAAAAGATGACCGCTAGGGCAAGACATGCTGGCGCCCCGGCGTGTTTCGCCCTCAAGGTGTTTAACAACGCTTCAAAATTCGCTTGACGGTTGTGCCGTCACTCCTATACTTCGTCCGCCATCAACCATGGAGGAAAATATGACACAGAGCAACGCACAGTGCGCCGATGAAGGCGATGAAGAGCAACGCGCCGGCCGTCGCCCAAAGGACACGGTAAGGCATGGTAACGTCGAAATCGCCATCTGGGAGAGCCAGGGCAGCGGCAGCACGTTTTATACGGCCTCCACTCCCCGGATTCAGTATTAGGACGGCGATCAGTGGAAGGAGGGCTCAAGCTTTGGACGTCATGACCTGCTCGACCTGGCCGAAGCCTCACGCGAGGCGGCGATGAAAATCCGCGATCTGACAAAGCTCCGCAGCCAGAGCCGCTAATCGCCGGACCGGCGGACTCGCTGGAGCACCCACTCCCTGCTGCGTTCGGGGAATTTCAAGGTGCACCCTCTCTCCGGGATCGAATTTGCAGGCGCTGCAACAACACTCGTCTTGGTCGCCTGGACGAGCAGCTCGCGCGGTGCGGTCCGGAGGCGTTCTTCCGCAGACTTTACGGTGTGCAGGGGCGGGCCACACACGAAGGGGTTAACCCGTTCTACCGGGGAAGTGCAGGTGGCCACCGCCGGGAGATGAAATCATGGGACCCCACTTTGCGCATGGAGGTCCTCATTGAGTGCGAAAACGGCACGTACCGGCAAATGCGCCAGATCGTGTTTGTCGGGAAAGACGGCAAGGCCCACCACCTCCCGATTCGCGTGCAGGCGACTCCCGAGGGATTGCGTTCGGAGTTCAAGAAGCTCGGCGTAGTTCAGCCGTGTGGGGATGTGCGAATCTTCTGTGGTCCAGAAGAAACGGATTGGGTGCACCGGCTGATTCAGGAGACCTGGCCGTCGGTCGAACTCGGCGAAGGCAATCTGGGCAGCACAAGCTACAACGGGGCGGTCGGAAGTGTCGTCTTGACGGACCGCTACTTCCGGAGCATCGCCAAAATCGGCTTCCACTACTTTCTCACGCAGTTCCCTGATTACATCGGGCACGAGCCGATCTTTTCGGATCTGCGTGAGTTCATTCTCCAGGAGGGCCAGGGCGTTGACTATGCGAACAAATTCGTCGGGAAGCGAGGGCTTCCGCTTCTTGGCGAGATGCTGAACCCATCTGTTCGTCCGGCAGGCTGGCGGGCGCACGTTCTCTGCGCCGAAGCCAAACGCGGCGAATGTCTCGCTCATGTGCAGATGTTCCTCACTGAGGACTGGCCGGCGCCCGCATACACCGTACGTTTGGCGCAGAATGCATCCTCTGCCGATTGCGAAGCTGCCGGGCATGCCTACCTGTACTACGAAGAAGGACCGAAGGGTCGGTTCTCAGGCGAAACGATTGCACTTGGAGTGACGAGAATGGACTTCGGGCCCCACCGCTTGCACCAGTGGTCAAATCACCTTGAAATGTGGAAGTTTTCCCGACCCGGAGTCTCAAGCCGGAATCTTGGCCAAAAGGGACCATTCCCGAAACACGATACCGCCCGGCTCTTTCAGAGCAGGTTGGCCGGATGGGACCCGTTTGGAATTCACTATCCGAATGATTTGTTTCGATCTGGTTTGGTGAGCGCTAGTTTTCGAGTCGTGGATGGCCCCACCGCCGGCGGGCCACGGGCATCCCGAGGCCGGCGCACGGCTCAGACGGCCCGGTGCAAAATTCTGTGAACCGTCATCGGACTGGCACCCGTCCGACAGGCGATCTCCTGTAACGTCATGCCCTGTTCGCGCATTGCTGCGATCTTCGTCCGGTCGAGAACGATGCGCCGCCTGCCAAGCTGCTTTCCGTCTGCCTTGGCCCTGGCTAAACCCGCCTTCACGCGTGCGCTGATCCGTTCCGCTTCCATTTTGGCGACGGTGGCGATGATGCCGACGACGGCCTCGCCGAACGGCCCCAAGCTGTCTATCCACTGTTCTTGAAGAGAGCGGTACGCCACTCCGTATCCGGCAAGGGTGTTCAATGTGGTGAGAGTCTGGAGTGCGCCTTGCCGGGAGATTCTGTCCAGGCTCCAGAACAGCAGCACATCGTATTTTCGGCTCCGGGCGTCCATCACGGCACGCTGGAATTCAGGACGGTTTGCCTTCCGTCCGGTCATTTGGTCGCTATACTCAGCGGCGACAGTCCAGCCCATCCGTTCGGCGTAGGCATGTAGTTCACGGGTCTGGTTCCGAAGGTCCTGTCGTCCATCGTCCGTGCTAGTTCGACTGTAGATGGCGCAGCGCATATCCATAGAGTACTCTATATCGCAAAGCGTGTCAACCAGAAACGGATGTTTTTGATAACGAAATCCGCGCCCGCCGTGGCCCTTGCTTGCAACGAGATCCTGCTGTCGTGGAGAAGGGGTTTTTGATATGAACCCAGTGGCCGAAGCGGAATCTCAACCCTCCACTAGCACATCAGGATCCGCCTGGACCGTGGCACAAAGCGTACCTCAAGAAATCGCCCTGCCGCCCGTTTGCGCGGAGTTGATCGCTGTTTGGAAAGGCGGTAGCGTGGTGACGTGCCTCTCTACTTCGAGCCATATTCACGTGATCCCGACTTCACTTCTCTCAACTTTGCAGAAGCCATCTACGACGAGATGCGATTCATGTTGCCTGCTCTGTACGGAGGAGAGTTGGGACATAGCGACAAGGGCTACGAAGCCTTGTTTGTATGGGAAGCGCCGCTAATTCCGTTCACAAAGGAGCGCTGGACGCCGTGCGATACGGTTTTGAGCGCAATGCAGAGACATCGGGAGATTTTCCACGAGTGGGCATATCAACCAGGAACGAATCAATCCGTCCTCTTTGACGCTTTTTGCAGCCCCACTGACGCCGAATTCTTCAAGCGTTTTTATATCACTGAGATCTGGAAAGATGGTGGAAAGCGAGCCTCTAAGCAATATTGGATTCGGAAGCTGAGAACTGAACTTCGCGAAGTCCGCGCGGACCACATTGTTTTCGTCAGTGATACGGCCTGGAGATGGCGGGAAGTGCTCCTGGATGAAAGCCGTGATCCGGGAACGATTCATAAAATTGAAGAACCGTGGAGCGTGAAGGGCGATTACAAGCCGTGTGTAGAGCGGCTTCTGGACGAGATGAAGAGGCCCTGGCGAAGCACCTAGTTTGAGGCTACGAGTGGCCGAAGTATGGCTTTCCGCCGTTCAGAGCGTCCGTTCCAGGCGGCAAAACCAAGGGCAAGCGACGGGCCGCGTAGGCATGCGGCAATCGTTCGATTCTCGTACGGGTCTTCGCCAGAACGAACCCGGGCGGTCGATGGAGAAGCCGGCTGGGTACTGCGTGGTGAGCGGGAATGTATGGTTGGAGTTGGAGCACTGTGAAGACCGTGATGCGAAAACCGGCGGGTCAGGCGCTAGAATGTGCCTGTAGAATTCGACAGCATGAGCAAAATCAACTGGTCCCGCGTTCTCTTCTGCGGACTCGTAGCAGGATTCATTTGGATCATAGTCGGCGGTATAGTCACGGCGCTGCTCGGACGGGAGTTCGCCGCGCTGCCCAACAACCGTCTGGGTACGCCCACAGCCGGCTTCGTCCTGTTCAATATCGTGCTTGATCTGCTTGAAGGCGTTTCCATTCTATGGCTTTACGCCGCTATCCGCCCGCTCTACGGCCCCGGCGCGAAGACCGCAATTATCGCGGCTTTTGCGTGGTGGTTCATCGTCAGCTTGGGAGACGCGACGTGGTGCTCCTTCGGCTTCTTCCCCGCGCGAACCGTCATTCCGCTGATGATCGGCACCCTACCCGCCCTCATCCTCGCCACCATCGCCGGCGCCAGGTTTTACCGGGGATGAATTGCCGATCTGCTGGCCGACCGTCACATTGAAGAGGTTTCAGATCATAAGCGGTGTCGTGGGATGCATGGTCACTCCCCTGCGCGACGGCTCACGCAGGCCGCTTGATTGCAGCACGCCCAATCCGCTAACGTTGTTCGGAGTGGACGTCCATCTGATCGACGGCACTTACGAGTTGTTCCGGCACTACTATGCTCTGCCGTCCGCGCGGGATCAGGACGGCCGCGAGGTCGCTGCCGTTCGCGGCGTGCTCAGATCCGTGCTGAACCTGATTCGCGGAGGCGTGACCCACATTGCCGTCGCGACCGATCACGTCATCGAGTCCTTTCGCAACGAGCTCTGGGCCGGCTACAAGACGGGCGAAGGGATCGAACCGGACCTGCTGGCCCAGTTTGGACTGCTGGAACAGGTTCTCATTGCGGCCGGTGTGGTCGTTTGGCCCATGGTGGAGTTTGAAGCAGATGACGCACTCGCTGCAGCGGTGGCTACCGCCGCTCGGGATGCGCGCGTCGACCGCGTGATCATCTGCACGCCGGATAAAGATCTTGCGCAATGCGTTCGTGGCTCCCGCATCGTCCAGTTAAATCGGCGCACCGGCGCGATGCTCGATGAGGACGCAGTGGTCAAAAAGTTCGGCGTCTTACCGGAATCGATTCCCGACTACCTGGCACTCGTCGGCGACGCGGCCGACGGATATCCTGGGCTGCCGGGCTGGGGACCAAAGTCCTCGGCGGCCGTCCTGTCCAGGTTCGTCCACCTCGAAGCCATCCCGGCGGACTGGCGTGAGTGGCACGTGAATGCCGTCAACGCCGGAGCCCTTGCACAAACGCTTTCCAACCAGCGCGATCGCGCGTTCCTGTTCCGCACGCTCGCGACTCTTCGGACCGACATTCCGCTGTTTGACGACGTGGACGAATTACGATGGAATGGCCCGGAGGCCGGCTTCGAGGCCTTGGGGAAACGATTGGACGCCGCGGTCACTGGGCCCAAGGCTCGCTCTCGTTCAGCCTGATCCTGTGACTGTCGGAGCCGTCCGCTGTTGCGGGGACAATTGGACGCCCCAGCGGCAACGGCATACGTGGCCGGTGCCACCGGAGCCGCGGCCCGCACTGCCAAGGCCCGCGGACGCCACTTCGACGATTTGGTGAAATAAACCGGCCAATCTGTTTGTACCTATGCCTTCAGCGCAAGCGCCCTATAATCAAACGGATTGGCCGGTTTATGTCGCCTTATCCGGTCCAATCTGTGCACGCGCCACATACAGAAGAAGTTGGCTCGTCCGGGGAATCTGTGGGTAGCTGGCTGGCTCAGGGGTGGGGTTGAGTGAGGAAACGGTAGAACTTCCGGCACGTGGAGTCGAAGGTGCGCTGCTCGTCTTCCCAGCCGTTATGGATCAGCGGCCCGCCGTCCTTGTGGACTACAGCGCGGACGAGTTCTTCAGCCGCCACCTTTCTCAGAGAAGGGTTTTCATTCACGTCTCGGATGATCTCTCCGCCGAGCAGCCACAGATTGTCGACATGGTTTTGGATGGTCCTTTTCGACAGGCCGGACCCGGCGAGGTGAAGGAGGAAAGGCATGAAGTATTCCACAAGTTTTCGGCCGGGAGGAAGATCCTTTTCCTCGCCCATCCAACGCTCCGGCCACTCCGAAAGATCGCGGCAATCGCGGCAGTAGGGCAATAGCACGGCGGGTGTCAATGGGAGAGAATCAGGATTCGTCTTCATCTTCCTATCGATCCAGTCAATTCATGCGCCTTCCCAGAATTCTAAACCAGTGCCATCCCATTCCGGGATTTGTTTACGGGCGAGCCAGCTTTGCCGAAGACGCGCAAACCGTCCTCATCCCGGTCCGGCCGCGGAAACGATCCACGGCTATTTGCTCGGGCTGTCATCAACCCGCGGCCGGCTACGACCAGTCTCCCACGCCGCGACGGTTTGAATTCATCGGCTTCTGGGGCTACCTGGTTTTTCTGGTCTATTGCATGCGACGGGTCAACTGCAAGCAATGCGGGGTGCTGGTCGAAGAAGTGCCGTGGGGTATGGGGAAACACACCTCGACCAAGGTTCACATGCATTTCCTGGGTCATTGGGCGCGCAAACTTTCCTGGAAGGAAACGGCCGAAGAATTCCGCACTTCCTGGGATAAGGTCCACGACGCGGTGGCGTATCTGGTCACCTGGGGGCTGGAGCATCGCGTCCTGGGAGCGATTCGCGCCATTGGCGTGGATGAGATTCAGCGCGGTAAGGGGCACAAATATCTGACCTTGGTGTATCAGATCGACCTGGGCTGTACCCGACTGCTGTGGATTGGCAAGGAACGGACCGTGAAAACCTTCCAGGAATTCTTTGCCATGATCGGCCCGGAGGTGTCGGCGAAGATCGAGTTCGTCTGCTCGGACATGTGGAAACCGTATTTGGGGGTGATCCGCGAGAAGTGTTCCCAGGCCCTCAATATTCTCGACCGGTTCCACATCGTGGCCAAGGTGAACCAGGCGCTCGACGACATCCGCTCCGCCGAGGCCCGGCGCATGAAGGGGGACGGGTACGAACCGGTCCTGACCAAGTCCCGGTGGTGCCTTCTGAAGCGGCCGGCGAACCTCACGGCCAACCAGAAAGTGAAACTGAAAGATCTGGTGCGCTACAACCTCCAGAGCGTACGCGCCTATCTGCTCAAGGAAGACTTCCAGCAACTCTGGAATTACGAGTCCACCGCCTGGGCAGCCAAGTTCCTCGACCAATGGTGTCGCCAAGTGATGCGCTCCCGGATCGAGCCGATGAAGAAAGTTGCCAGGACTTTACGCGCCCACCGCGAACTGATCCTCAACTATTTTCGCGCCCGGAAAGAGTTTTCCAGCGGCGTAATCGAGGGTCTGAACAACAAAGCCAAAGTCACTATGAGAAAATCCTACGGATTCCGAACCTTCCGAGTCACCGAACTGGCTCTCTATCATTCACTTGGCAAACTGCCCGAGCCACAACTCACCCACAGATGTTTCTGACGAATCAAGAAAGGGGAAGAGGACGGCGCCCGAACCCCGTTCCAGGCTGTTTCGCAGGTGCCGCCTCGCGAACAGCGGTCTCGTACGGACCGAGCAGACCGCAGAAGTACATCGTTTTCTCGTCTTTTGGATGAAAACCGGAATGCCGTATATCCATATCATCATCTAATTGCAGAAAACAGGCACGAATCCGCCTGAGAGACAAAAGATATACCTTCTTCCGCTGGCGGCGGTGTGCTTCGGGCTATAACGATATATCCCGGCCGGCGATACCGCGCTGAAAACTTTTGGACAGCCTGGGAAACCTGCAGTTGATCCCGCTGACTGCTGTGGGCGAGAAAAGCAGGAAGGTGGGCATGGCAGCCAGTACACCGTGCCCACCAAAACCGCAAGACTGAGCAGACATACTTATATCACCAGACTTGCGGCGCACAGTGCTCGCCTACTGTACTGCGTCTTAACTCCCAAGCAGTTGAGCCGAATCCCCTCCGGTTAGAGCCGTCTGGCATCTGGCCACGCCATGTACGACGCCCACACAATCTACACCTGAGTGTCCCGTTAACAATACTGCTGGTGCGAGATAAATTGATACATCTATTTACCGGCTGCGCGTCGCCTGCTCCCCGGGAGCTTGCGGGCGTCAGTTGTTCGTACGACATAGCTACAGATCTTATGTCGTGTAACTCAACACCTTGAACACTTATAGAACCGTGGTACAATGGTATCAGGTTAGACAAGATTAGGTCTGACCCAGAAGTAGGCCCAAGGTACGAAGACCAGCTTCAAAAATTTGTGGATTTCACAAACGTTTTCAGTCCGTCCGCATTCCTTCCGCTCCACTTCGATTTTTTTTGAAAAATGGAATTAACCAATGCCAAAACATTTTGAAGAAGACGATCTCTTTGATCGCTTCGCTATCCTTAGTAGGGCGGTTGAAGCTGGTGCTGAGTGGTTGGCTGGCGATCTAGCAGACGTAGACAAGACAATTGATAGGCGCTTCGCTTCGTTCTGCGAAGGGCTTGAAGTCTCTGTCAAGAGACCGACCATCCTACCGATCAACTCCCAAGCGGACTACGAAAAAACACAGGGCATTACTCCTGACCAGTATGACGAGCCTGACAGTTTTAAGAGCCGCTTGAGCGAACCTGGCAGCCCTGTTGATGCGACTGATACTCCTATAGGAATGGCGCAATTTATTTTAGAGAAGCGGCAAAACATCATGGCTTTCGCTGAGACCATGGAAAACATACGACTGGAGATCATTCGCTATCGTCCCAACAAGACGGATGACAAGATCCTTGCTTACTTGGGCGAGAGCGAAGAGTCAACGGCCAAGATGGTTGCGCTGTACGTCACCAACACCATTGACGATGTGATAGCGAACAGTGAGCCGGATGCGCTGGCGGATCACTACAAGCTGCTGGTAGTCGGTTCGGATCGACTTGAGGTATGGGGCGACCAGTACCGGCGCTTGCATAACAACAGTCAATCGCTGTACCGCCTGATCCCCCAAGACGTTGTGGATATGCTCAAGCATATGGGACTGTTCACCAATCAGCGGTACATGGGCCATGTCATTGCGGAAGCCATGCGAAGGGCGGCAAACAAGGTCCTGCACCACTTGGCTGGTCTGCGGATGGCAGGGCAGTTCTGACAGACAGGGCAACGCGCCGCGTAGCGGCGTGGCCCAGATCAGCCAGGTGTCCGCGGCCCGGCCGAGATTGCCCGGAACTCCGTTGAAAGTAAGCGACCCTCGGAACTCATAGACTACGCGACCGCAGCTCCTTTCGCAATCGACTTCTTGGAAACGGCATTGGCCATCGACGACAGCAGCAGCGGAATCTGACGGTAGCCGATGACCTTCCGGAACTGCCGCTCGGCCACGAGCAGCCCGGAGCCGACCCAGCGTTCGATCTGATCGCCATCCCGCCATCGCTTCACATTCCGGCAAACCGTTTCCACGATCGAGAAGGCCGATTCGATCACGTTGGTGCAGGCCAGGGTGCGACGAAGTTGCTCTGGTACTCCCAGTTTGTGAACGGTGAGGGTTTCTTCCATGCCTTCCTCCAGGCTTCGCGCCGCACTCGGATTCAGGTCCATGAGTTCGCGATGCAACTGCGTGAGCGCCCGTCTGGCTGGCTCGTATTCGTGCATCGCGTAAGCGTTTTGCAGCTTCCGGCGCACGCCGGCCTTGTGTTCCTCCGGCAGATGTTCCAGCACGTTGCGTTTTTTGTGAACCTGGCAGCGCTGGACGAAAGCTGCCTCCCCGGCGTGGCGCCGTACGGCCGCCGCCAAGGCTTTGCCGCCGTCCAGGATATACAACCGCGGGGTGCTGAAATCCAAGCCGCGTGCGAGCAGATCGCTCAGCAACTCGCCCACTACGGTCGCGTTCTCGGTGGCCCCTTCGCGCAGCCCCAACACCGTTTTGCGCCCGTCGCAGCAGATGCCCAACGCGACCACCATCATGCGATTCTTGAACGGCGTGCCGTCGATCAGGACGGCGCACAGCCGCAACTCGCCCAGCGGCCGCTCCATCAACTGCTTCACCTTCTCCCGGCTGGCCTCGATGAAGTTCTCACTCACCGCCGACTTCTCAATCCCGTATGCTGTGCGGAACTCCTTCACCACGGTCCCGTAATTCCGGGTCGAAAGCCCGCGCATCATCTTGTCCCAAACGCCCTGCTGCAACGGCGCGCTGCGCTGGAAAAGTTCGTAGCTCCCCAACCGTTGCTCCCGGTTCTGCTTGGTCCGCAGCCGGGTTCTTTTCAGCGGCACTTTCTGGCCGTCCACCACGCAATAGCCGTCATCTTTGCCCCAGCGGTGCACGCGGCGATCGGGACGCTGTTCATGGCGTTCGCCGGCCAGGTGGCGGACTTCCTCCTCCATTACCAGACTCATCAACGCGAGTCCGGCTTCTCGCAGCAAATGGCCGACGCCATCCTGCAACATGCCGACAATGTCGGCCATCGGCAGGATCATTTGGATGTTGGGGTTCTCTTCGGTGGCCAGCCGGCGGAACTGCTGCACCGCTCGTTGCTGGTCGATCTGGTATCGTTTCTTCATAGCGACTCTCCCTTTTTCTTGGCAGAAAATCACCCGAAGGCTATCACGCCTTCGGGTGCGAGAGTCGCTACTTTCTACGCTTTAACGGGCATTCTCGGCCCGGCTGCGCTTGACGTTCGCGGCGTACCAGCAGCAGGCAACCACGATTACCAGACCGCCAGCTTAGCGGCCACCCGGCCCACAATGTTCGCAGTATGCTCCCGCCCCACCGGTCTTGTCGGGGCTTGGCACGCGAAGCCCATTCCGTCTTACGTCATTTGCAGACTCCCGCCATTCCGATATCCCAGCCCGATCACGCCTCCCTTTCCGCGTTGACACAAGCCTTGGCCCGTTGACATAACTCCGTCTCCATCTCTGCGCACAAGTGGCATAGAATCATCAGGTTACAAGACTCGTTGACATGGTTGACGTTACAAGGCCCTTTTTCCATAAAGTCTCCCGTGTAAGGGAATTTATAAAAAGGTTGCGGAAAATAGGGTCAGAAATGTCAACCGATTCATAATCCCTTGTGCTCATAGAGTTAAGCGTTGACAAAACTTTTTTGAAATGTCAACGCCTCGTGGCAGAAAAAGGGATGGGTGGAATCAATGTGCCGTCGCCGGTATCCGTCCTGGCCACCCCTGTGGTCTGCGCCCAGGAACCCTGGAACCGGACGGTGTAGCGGCCAGTGGTGGAGTTGCCGGTGGGATCGTACGTGCCTTCGATCAGGTTGTAAAAGACGAATGGCATGGCGCCGCCCTGCTGCGAATCCCAGAACGCCTTGAGCGCGGCCACCTGCGCCGCCGTCAACCGCTGCGCCAGCGTGAATGTGTGACGCGAGGTTTGCGCCAACTGGCTGCGCTGGATGGTCCCGTCGTGGTACTGGCTCTGAATCTGCGCGTATTCGCGCGACTCCGCGAACGCCGTGCACAGAGCGTAGGGCATCACGCCATTGGGGGCGGCGTTGTCAATATTTCCGGGCATCGATGGGGCGATCTACGAAGCGGCGATTATAATCAACAACGCTTGCTTCCAATCGAGGGAACGAGGGCATCCGGTGTTTCCCCGATGCGGTGGGACCGATTCTCAATGGAATGAAAGCGCGTTTTCCTGATGCAGGCCCGTGCAGGTTTTGTTATCCTTACTCGGCAAAGGAGGGACCCGCCACATGCTGAAACTGTCAATCGTTCTCGCGGTTACAACTCTCGGAGTCGCAAATTTAGCCGCGCAGCACATTCCTACCACAGAACAACAGATCGCCGCCGCAACCTTACCGCTTCCGGAAGCATATCGGGCAGGGGCTACGGTGCAAAGCATCTCAGCTGACCTGACCATTACGGAGTTGCGGAAAGGTACAAATTCAATGGTTTGCTCGGTCATCCGCCCAGGGTCGGAGACCTTCTTTGTCCACTGCTTCGAGAGGGCCTATGACGCGTTATCGAAGCGGCTTGCTCAACTGGGCCAGGAACGCAGGAAGAATGGCATGCCAGCAGACTCAACAGCGGTCAGGGCTCTCCAAAAGGAGATCGAATCTGGCCGCATCAAGGTTCCCGTGAGCCCTGCAGTAGGGTTCCAGATGCGTGGACCGGCCAATGCCTTCGATTGGAATAGCAATACCCCATCCAAGGAAATCACGCACTGGGAGATGATCATGATCCCGAACGCCACGGGCGCGAGCCTCTCGCTTCCCAACAGCAGACCGAAGGACGGTGGACCCTGGGTCATGAACGAAGGCACTTCGGTAGCCCACATCATGATCGAGCACTAAAGTATAGGCACTTCGAAGTGCTGGACTAGCGGGACACATCATCTCTTCATCTAAGAAGCAGTCCTTCTCTCCCGCACGGAAGCCACCGTGCGAGTCGCCATCGAAGGCCGCAATGACAGTTTGGAGCTGAAACGGATCTACGGTTATATACTCGAAACCATAGTGAAGGAGTTTCCGTGATCAAGCAACTGAGTCTTATTTTGTGCGTCACATGCACCGCCCTGCCCGTATTGCCACAACAGGCCTCACTCACCGAGTCTCAGACGATCAGGGTGTCACCAGCATTCTCTGTTCAGGATCTTTCCGAGACTCCTCGCACCGGCTGGTTGAAAAACGGAGGCAATCTCTTCAACCAGAACTACTCTCCGCTGAAGCAGGTCAATCGTGAAAACGTGTCCAAGCTCAAGGCCGTCTGGCAGACGCACCTGGAAGGTTCGGGACTCGCCAGGAAGTATTCGGGCGAAGCCCAGCCCGTGGTGCACGAAGGTGTCTTATACATCGTCACCGGCGCCGACGACGTTTTTGCGCTCAGCGTGAAGACCGGCGAGATTCTGTGGAGATACCACGCCGATCTGGACCAGTCCATCTCGACCGTATGTTGTGGTTGGACTAGCCGCGGTGTTGCTCTGGGCGACGGCAAAGTGTATGTGGGTCAACTGGACGGTCGCCTAGTGGCGCTCGACCAAAGGTCCGGCAAACCAGCCTGGTCGATTCAGGCAGAGCGTTGGCAGGAGGGATACACCATCACGGCAGCTCCGCTGTACTTCGACGACATGGTGATCGTTGGCTTCGCGGGCGGCGAACGCGCGGTGCGCGGCAGGGTCAAAGCCTACGATGCCAAAGACGGCCATTTGATCTGGACCTTTTACACGATCCCTGGTCTGGGCGAGATCGGCCATGACACCTGGCCCAAGGACACGGATGCATGGAAGTATGGGGGCGCAACAGTCTGGCAAACTGCCGCCGTGGATCCGGCCCTGGGACTTCTTTATTTCGCGACCGGCAACCCCGGGCCGGATTTCAATGGAAAAATCCGCCCAGGCAACAATCTTTTCGCCAACTCCATGGTGGCCATCGAAGCCAAGACCGGCAAATATCGCTGGCACTTCCAGCAAGTCCATCACGATTTATGGGATTACGACGGGCCGAGCCCTGTGGTGCTCTTCGACGTGACCATCGGCGGAAGGGTTCGCCAGGCGGCCGCAGAGGCGAACAAAGCCGGGTGGGTGTATATCCTGGATCGGACGAACGGAAAACCCCTCATCGGAATCGATGAAAAACCCGTGCCGCAGGAGCCGCGGCAACTCACTTCGCCGACGCAGCCGATTCCTCGCGGCGATGCCTTTGTGCCTCAATCGATCGATGTGGCTCCGGAAGGATTCACTCTGGTCAATCAGGGGCGGGTTTTCACTCCATTCTGGATAGAAGGAGTGGTTGCCAAGCCATCCACGCGTGGCGGTGCAAACTGGCCGCCTGGCTCTTTCGATCCCTACACGAACTACTACTACGTTTGCGCGACCGACGGGATCGATCGTTTCAAAGGCGGCGAGGAAAATGAAAAGCTCCCACAAGCGGGCGAGCATTATCTGGGCGGCGCATTTGGTGGAATGCCGCTGCTCTCCCTTGGGATATTTGCCGCGCTGGACATGAAGACCAATCGTCTCGTATGGCAGCAGAGGTGGCGTGAGCCCTGCTACAGTGGTGCGGTCGCGACGGCAGGTGGCCTTGTCTTCACCGGCAGAAGCGACGGGCGGCTGACGGCCTTGAATTCCGCCAACGGTCAAAAACTGTGGGAGTTCCAAACGAGCGCCGGCGTGAATGCGCCATCCAGCGTCTTCGAGTATGAAGGCCAAGAATACATCGCCGTATATTCCGGAGGCAGTTCGTTTGCCGGCTCGACGCGCGGGGACTCCGTATTTGTTTTTTCGTTGAACGGTACGATCGAGCCGGAGTCGCGGAGGTCGACACCCGAGCCGGCCGCGGCCGCCGAACACCGGTAGATTCCCGGCGCGAGACTGACCCCCAAAATCGCCGGTTTTTCGCCGATTTTCGAGCGAGGGGCTCAAATCGCCTCCGAATTCATCTGGAACGTCCAAACCGACCCAGCCGCGCATCTGGTGGACAGCGGTCAGGGGAATCACCAATCCGCGTCCTTGAGCATCACGAGTTGACGGACGCTCGGCGACCACACGGCTACTGCGATAACGCCGCCGAACTGCGACTTCGCTGTTTCGAGGATCTGTTTAACCATACAGCTGTAGGTCGGGATGTCCACGCCGTAAACGGATCTGATATCGTTGTGCGCTGTCTGGTCCAGCGATCTCACGCCGACGATCTTCTCGCCGGTGCCAATCCTAAAACCTAGACCCGCGCCGATTGCCGCGCCCCACCGTCCGCCGATCTGCCAGCCGAGCGGCGAAAGGAAGGTGGGCGAGGCCAGACACAGATGCCCTGCCCACCGCGCAAACCGCCAAATGAACAGTAATACTTATATCCCGATCAAGCCAAAGATGAGGAACCAATTCCGGGCATTCCCGACCGCAGCGAAAAATATTTCAAAAAAGTCGCCGCAAATGGCACTTTCCCAGAATTGCGTGTCTATATATTGGCATGAACCAGAATATGTCAATCGCAGTGGATCAGCACTACACCGTCGCCGAAATTGCCAAGCTGCTAAACGTGCATGAGATGACGGTGCGCCATTGGTATTGGGAAAAGGGCCTGAAAATCCAGCGCGTCGGGCGTAAAGGCGTCCGCATCGCCGCCGCGGATTTGAAGGCATTCCTCAATCAGTGCAACCGGGGCGCATGATCTACCGTTTCGAACGGCTCTGGTGAGACCGCCGCATTCCGGTGGTCAGGAAATACGTAAGCGCCTGAGAATCACCGGAACAGAGGTGGCAACTGCGACCGCTGATTCTGGCGGGATCAGGCGCGAGAGGGCCCCCAGTTGTGTGGCAGAAGCTCGGCCACGCGGGTGATGGGATGGGTCGGTATGCGGGACAGGACGTCCTTGAGCCAGGCGAAGGGATCCACTCCGGCCTGGTGGCAAGATGCGACGAGGCTTCGCAGCACAGCTGCCGTTCGGCCACCTCGGTCGCTGCCGAAAAACGTCCAGTTGTTGCGGCCAACTGCTACCCCGCGGATCGAACGCTCGGTTGCGTTGTTGTCGATCTCGAGATCGCCGTCCTCGCAGTAGCGGGTGAGTGCCGTCCAGTTCTTCAGGGTATAGCGGACCGCCCGCCCCTCCGGACTCTTCGGCAGAACTTCCCCCTCGATCTCCAGTAAGTAGTTATGCAACTTATCCAGAATCGGACGTGCTCCGACTTGGCGTAGTTGAAGCCGATCCTGCGGCGTGAGAGACCGCGCTCGCTTCTCCACCCGATACAACTGCGCAATCAGCAACAGCGCCAGCCCCATGCGGGCCTGATCCGAATCCAACGCTTTGCGGAAATACCGACGGGCATGCGCCCAACAGCCTACCTCGACCAGGCCCCGCGCCGGGTCCTTGAAAAAGGCGTCATAGCCGCCGTATGCGTCCGCTTGTAGGTAACCTCGATAACCCTTCAGAAATTCCTCGGGACCGGCGCGTTCCCGTGTCGCCGTATAGTCATACAGAATCACCGGATGCTCCCGGTCTCCGCAATACGGCCAGATGCGCCCGGTCCGCGCAAACGGGAGTTTGGTGTCCAACACCTTCACCCCGGTGTCGTCGGTGCCGATCACCTTCGATTGGAACAGAACCTCCTTCGCGCATTGGTACAACGGCTGCAACAGATCGCCGCACTGTGCCATCCAGCCGCCCATGGTCTTACGCGAGATTGCTACCCCATGCCGTTCGAAGATCGTTTCCTGCCGGTGCAGTGGCAGATGATCCACGCACTTGGCGACGATCACCTGCGCCAGCAGACTGGCCCCAGCAGTGCTCTTTTCGATCGGCTGCGCAGGCTTGGTCGCCGTCTTCACCGTACAGGCGCACGCGTACTTCTTGCACACATCTTCAATCACAGTCAGCTGCGCCGGGATGTATTCGTAACGTTCGCTGGACTCTTCGCCGATGGGCCGCAAATCCTGCTGGCAGGTAGGGCAGTGCTTCTCCGAATCCGCCAGATCGTGCACGATCCGCTCCCGCTTGAGATGCCGCGGCAGAGCCTGGCGGCCGCCAGGCCGTTTCGGGGAAGCCGATCCGCCCGCGCCAGAAGCGGTATCCTCATCGTCGTCATCGTCGACGGAGTCAGCCGGTTCGGCTGGCTTCTCTGCGGCTGCCTGCCGGGCCTGCCAAGCCGCGGCAAACAGGGCTAGTTGGTCTGCCGAGAGGCGCTCACTTTTACGATTCCGCTTGGCATCCAGCAACTCGCGCAGAAGGGTCTCGATCTTGCTCCGCTCATGGAACTCGCGGTCGAGTTGCGCCACCAGGTCCAGCACCATCTGCTGCAAGACCTTGGGATCTTCCGGAAGGTGTTTGGGATCGAACGCCACGAGTAAGGAATAGTCTACTCACTTACGGACGCGCGGACAAGAGAAAACAGAAAGCATCTGCGATGTTTTACACGGACCGACCATAACGGTGTCGGCGTGTGGCTTGTGTCAGGTCGATGCCGCTCAGCAGCGCCCCTAATTCCTGCGCCGTGATCTCTCGCCGGCGCTCCGCCGCGTCGCCCAACGGCACCACATACGTGCCCTCCTCCAGCCGCTTGCTCCACACCGCAAACCCGTCACGATCCCAATACAAAATCTTGATCCTGTCGCGCCGCCGGCTGGTGAAGACGAACAGATGCCCGGCGAATGGGTCTAATTCCAGGTGCTCCCGCACCAGCGCGTGCAGGCCGTCAAAGCTCTTGCGCATGTCGCACGCGGTCAGGCACAGATACACCCGCACGCTGGCCGGCAGGTGAATCATGCCCGGAGAAGTTCCAGCACCGTGCGCAACGTCTTCGTGTCCACCCCGGTGCCGATGCGAAGTCGGTCGCCGTTTGCCAGCGCCAGTTCCAGACCGAACTCCGCAGATACCTGCTGCGCCCCTCTCTCCACCAACGCGAAACGCACCGGGCCGGCACTCCGAAGCCGCTTCCGCCAGGCGTAGAATGAGTATTCGGTGAGCCCCTGTTGCTGGCAGAACCGCTTCACCGATAGCCCGCTCCGCTCCTGCTCGGCGAGTCGATCGCGCCATTGATCGCTTTTGGAGACCGCCCTCTGATCGGGATTGCTCTCGCTCATGAAGCTACTATGCATCCTTTCCCGACGGTAAGGAAGAGGGGTTCACGAGGTGCATACGGAAATACCGCAAATGAACAATACAGAAAGGAAACATTATAGAGAAATACTGGTCGCCGTACCGGATGAACTGAAGGCCCTGCCGAACTGGGTCTGCTATCGCCTGGAGGACCGCCACGGTCAACAGAAGCCAACCAAGATTCCATACAACCCCGTCGATGGCGAGAAAGCAAAGGCGAACGATCCGGCGACTTGGACGAATTACGAAACCTGTGTGGCCGCGGTTGAACGCGGTGACTATGACGGGATCGGGTTCGAGTTCGCGCCCCCGTTTGTTGGTGTGGACCTGGATCGCTGCCGCGCCGCTGAAACCGGCGAGATCGAGGAATGGGCGGCGGATGTGATCGCCCATCTGGATTCGTTCAGCGAAGCCAGCCCGTCTGGGACCGGCGTCCATATTATTGTTAAGGGCGCACTTCCGCCGGGCCGCCGTCGCATCGGGCCGATCGAGATGTATGACACGGCCCGCTTTTTCACCGTGACCGGGGAGCACGTTGAGGGCACACCAGTGGTCGCCGAAGAGCGCTCTGACGAACTCCAGGAACTGCACGAAGCCCTGTTCCGGCCGGAGGAAGCCAGCGAACCAGTGCCCGGGGTGCCACCGCCGGACGCCACTACAAATTTGCTGTCCGATGCGGAAATTATCGCCAAGGCATCCGCCGCGGCCAATGGCGAGAAATTTAGGCAACTTTGGTCAGGAAATTGGCAGGGAATATATCCGTCGCAATCCGAAGCTGATGAAGCGCTGTGCTGCGAACTGGCATTTTGGACTGGTCGGGACACCGCCCGAATGGAGAGCCTCTTCCGCCAGTCCGGGCTTTACCGGCAGAAGTGGGACCGGGCCGACTACCGTGGCGACACCATTGCGCGCGCCACGGCACGGACAGCAACGACGTACACCGTGTCCAAACGGGACCGAATTGAAAAACTGTATGCTGCCCTCGCCGCAGAATGCCACGGGCGCGCTGGCCGTACCCAAACCCCTACCCCGGCATCAACGGCCAGCCAGCGCGCCCAGGAAACCGGCATTCAAATGGAAGATGGAGCCGCAAGCCTGGAGTTCGCTGATTTTCGCTACTCACAAACCGATTTGGGAAATTCCGAAAGGTTCATCCGGCAGCACGGTGAGAATGTGCGCTACTGCGTGGAAACCAAAACCTGGCACCTGTGGAATGGAACCCGCTGGGAGCCAGATGCCCTCATGCAAATTCATCAACTTGCCAAGGCCACGGTCAGGGCAATGTACTCCGAACTGCCGCTGGAGACCGATGATGAGAAACGGAAGAAGCTGTTTTCCTTCATCCAGAAATCCGAAAGCGAACGGTCCCTTAGCGCCCTCGTGAATCTCGCCAAAACTGACCCCACAATCGCTATCAGCGCCGTCGCTTTCGATACCCAGCCGCACCTATTGAATTGCCTGAACGGCACCATTGACCTCCGCACCGGGGAACTCCTTCATCATCGCCCCGAAGACCTGATCACAAAGCTGTGCCCGGTTGCCTTCGACCCGACAGCAAAATCCGCCACTTGGGACAACTTCCTCCAGGACTGCACGCAGGGTGATGTCGAAATGCAACGGTTCCTGCGGCGCGCTGTGGGTTACACGGCATACGGCGATCCACGCGACCAGGTGATCCTCATGGTCAACGGTCCCGGTGGAACGGGCAAAAGCACGTTCATCTCGACGGTGATGGCGGTGCTCGGTGATTATGCGACCACGGCTGACTTCACAACCTTTTTGCGCAAAGATCGCGTGAGCAGCGGCCCCTCTGATGACGTTGCGAATCTCGCGGGGGCGAGATTGGTAACGAGCATCGAGGTTGACGATGGCAAACAACTCGCCCAAGCGTTGGTGAAGCAATTGACGGGCGGTGACACCATCAGGGCAAGGCATTTGTATCAATCCAGTTTTGAGTACCGTCCGCAGTTCGCCCTGTGGCTGGTGTGCAACCGCGCTCCCCTCGTTGCCCATGATGATGATGCGATGTGGCGGCGGATACTCCGCCTGCCATTTGAAAACAAGATCCCGGCTGCCAAGCAGGATAAAACCCTAAAAGCAAAACTGACTGATGTATCTGTGACCGGCCCCGCGATCGTGGCATGGATCGTCGCCGGCTGCGTCGAATGGTATCAGCACGGGCTTCAAGTCCCGCCGGTGGTCCAGCGCGCCACGAAATCGTACCAGGCCCAATCGAACCCCATCGCGGACTTTGTGAACGAGGTTTGCATCCTCCACCCAACGGCATTTACCACCGTCGCCGATCTCCGCGGGGCATACGCCGCTTGGGTCCATGAAACGGGCGAGCGCGTCCTCCTGGGCCGCACTGAATTTGTCGCGGCACTGCGCGACCTGGGATGTACGTCCGTTACGCGACGTGCAGGGCGGGGGTGGGAAGGTATAGCTCTAAGCTCTGATGCAAACAGTCTATATGACACGGTTCGTAAGACGGAACCAACGCTTGGTCAGTTATTTGACACTGAAGACACCACGCAACTTCTGGCCTGACAAGCCGGCATCTGTTCTCCGAACCCGACATTAAGAATAGATGTATCAAAAGGCTGCTGAAACAGGCCCATGTTGACTTCTTCGTCCAACGCAGAATCAACCACTTGCGGCGATCTTTCGGGCCGACACGGCATTTCTTCAGCAGCGTGCTAAGTGGTCCAACTCGCCGCAAGACCAGTGGCACACCGCCAAACTTGACAGATTCCAAATCGATGGTATTCTAACTACCGATGTTAGCCACGCACTTACTCGACAGCACACTCCAGACAGTTCTGGTCTGGTTCACGGGTTCGCTGGCATCAACTGGGGTCTTTGCGACCCAATCTTACTTTTCACCATTGTCGCCACCGTTGTGTAGCGCCAAGGGCGGTTGGCATACTCGCCCGAAACACGACAAGGTCTTTCACACATCCCTTTCCACTTTGCCGCCACAAACTTTGCGGAAAAGGGCTTGATCATATGACGTACGAAGAAAAGAACGCGGCGGAACACGCCGCTAATTTGGAAACACAGGCAACGCCGCAAGCAATGAAGAACGACGACGATTACTTTGCTTGTCTGCTGGCATCGAACACTGATCAGGTGTCCAAAGCCGAATCTGAACGGCTCCACGAAGAAGATCACAGGTATACCATCGAAGACTGCGTCAAAGTGTACTACGATGGACGCTCGGCTGGCGCAGAATGGTTGCGGTACATGTGTAGCCTGGACGGCCTTTCAGTGGAAGACCTTCCATCTGACGATCTGAAAGCAGATATGCATTGGGTTGTCCGCCAGCGTCAGCGCTGCCGCGTGTGCTGTCCGGATGTCCCGGGGCACCCCGGCGAGCCTGTCAAAACCGACTGCCAGAACAAAATGCATGGCATATTCAGTGCTGGCTTTTTGTGCGGCGTAATGACCGTGCTGGCAGAAGAAGCCACGCGAAGATAGGACGGCGCACCGCGTCATGCCCGCCACACTTCGCTAACTCAGACTGGAAAAAGGAACAATAGCTTATGACCGACACCAATGAAAGATTTACGCTTTACGAAGCAGGACGCACCGCAGGGCGCCTGACTACTTGCGACACCGAAGCGAAAGTAATCGCAGGAACGATAATCCTGCCTATTCAGCGGGACCGCTGCTATGTCTGCGACCCGGAGCGGGCCGACCTGTTCGAGGCCGAAGTCGAAGAACAGTATGGACTCGGTTGTCATAACACCAACCACGCCGTATACTCGGCTGGTTTTACAGCCGGCGCAATGGAGACGGTGTTCAAGGAAGCCATACGCCTGGGCCTGTATGGCGCCGCCGATGATGATGTGCACCTGAGTTGAACGGTGTGCAGAAGAACTCTTAGCCAAGCTTGTCCCGATGCTTTTTGAAAACGGTCTTTGTCATATGAATTCATCAACTCAACATCTTGATGGTACTTCCCCGTCCTTCCTGCCTGTTTTGTCAGGGACTCCGAGTGTCATCCATGGGGCGGCGCAACCAGGGATGACCCCGAACGAACGTTCGGAAGCCATCCCGCCTGCGCCGGGCCGGGAGAGGGAGACCCATCAACCAGATGAGGCCCGGGACGAAGCCCAGAAGGGGCTCGGCGACGGCGAGATATACCAACCGGCGATGCGGATCGCGATACCGGGGGTGCCCACGCCACCGACCGAGACGACGGACGGCTATTTCAAATTGCGACCGTGGCAGGAGCGCTGTCTGAACACGCTCATTGACAGTCACAACTGGATCATAAATGCTCCGATGGCGGCGGGCAAGACATTCGAAATCGCCGTCATCGCGGCAGATCGCCTGAAGCGAAACAATGACCTAAGAATCAGTCATATCTGTTCCACAAACTCCAATCGCTGCAGGATTCCGAAGCTATTGCATCGAGATGCCTGACGGCAATCGCGTTCATTGGGAAGTGCAGCCACACCTTGACCTCTGTAGCGAGAACACCAGCGAAAAGTACAACGCGCCTTCTCACGTTCCTTTCCGGCTCGGCCTCCCCGGAGCCTGATGGGTCGAGTGGTTCTTTGCACACACGCGACCCTGGTGCGGGCCTTTGCCCGAAGTGGCGGGGCTTTCGAAAATGTGCTCATCATAATCGACGAGGCCCATCATATTAGGCATCCCGGCGATGAAGAAGCGGGGTGTAATCTGACCAATCAGCTCGGTGCACTCGTAAGATACGGGCTCGAGCGTCCAGACATTATCCAGTTCGGCTTCACTACAGCGACCTTTTTCCGCGGCGACAAAGCCCCGATTATCCCTAACACGGCGGACTTTAGTAGATATGACCTGTCGTATGAGGAATACTTTGAGGGCTGTCGCTCGCTCCGCAGTGTTTCGTACGACTTCATCCTTTATGGTGCCTCGTTCTTAGAGCCTTTGAAACGTCTATTCGCTCAGAAGGTGGGGAAGACAATTGTTTACATTCCAACGGTTAACAGTTGCCCATCACTCGGAGCAAAAGGGGAGGATGTCAGTGCGGTGCTGAAAGCCATCGCTGGAACGGACGTGCCGGTCCTTGCTGACACAGACCAGCCAGTCATGCGGGTCAAGAGGGGCGAGCAGTGGATTAAGGTTGTCGATCTGGTTGACGAAACGAATCGCGATCAGAAGGTAGCCGCAATCGACCGGGCCCACAAGGCTGGCGATTCCGCCGAGATCGATGTCGTGGTGGCCCTTGGGATGTTCAAAGAGGGCGGGAATTGGCGATGGGCTGATCGCGAAATCATCGTTGGTCACCGGAGTTCGTTGACCGAAGTAATCCAAATGATCGGCCGGCTGTTCCGCGATGTCGAAGGTAAGAGCCACGTTGAAGCATACCAATTGCTGCCGTTCGCGTTTGATCAGACGAATAAGGAGCAGACCCGTGAAGACCTGAACCAATATTTGACATCGATCCTGCTTTCCATGTTGCTGGAGAACGTGATCCGCCCGGTCCTCCTACCTGATCGTCGCGGGTGTAAGGGCCCCGAAGAACGGCCAATCAACTACCTCCGAGAAGCGTTTGCGGACGAAGGGCAGGCTGTTGCTGCTCTCGAAGACATGAAGAATGAAATCCTCGAAGCGATCGGCGGTACCTTGGAGGGCAGCCCGGATTTGAAGAAGGCCTTCTCTGCGGTTGTATCAAAGGTACTTTCGGCCCGAGGCGTCCACGAGTACCAGGACGAGATCGAAGAACAGGTGTACCGAATGTTCAACCGACGCAGTGTTGCTTTGACTCGGCTCAACGTTGGGGAGGTTGGAGTTGGCCTGATAAAGGAAAACGCTTTCGGCTGCCTGCTGCAATACATCTCGGACGCCTGCGGAGTCGAAACGTTTCGCGACTTGCGAGCGGTTTCGCTCCCTCACGTTTTCAGGCCGTTTGCCGATGCTCGCGCCTTCGTTCGCGGCCTTGGCTTTACGTCGATTTACCAGTGGTACAGCTATTGTGCATCTGGTGCAAGGCCGAAGGATATAGCATCTAACCCACAGAAAGTATATGAACACAACGGATGGGCAGGGTACCGCGACTGGCTCGGTACAGAGACAGTCCGGCGCGACTTCAAAGGGGCTCGTGAATATGTTCGCGGCCTACAACTGAAGAATCAATCTGACTGGTATGCCTACTGTAAATCGGGCAAAAAGCCAGATGATATTCCTTCCGACCCGCATGTGGTGTACAAAGAGCAAGGATGGTGTGGTTTAGGCGACTGGCTTGGGACTGGCACGCTTGCGCCGCGGCACATCATCTTTCGTCCCTTTACGGAGGCACGAGAGTGCGTTCGCGGTTTGGGGTTGAAGTCCCAAAATGAGTGGAAGAACTACTGCAAGTCTGGCAAAAGACGAGAATGCCCGTTAAAGCGTAGAAAGTAGCGACTCTCGCACCCGAAGGCGTGATAGCCTTCGGGTGATTTTCTGCCAAGAAAAAGGGAGAGTCGCTATGAAGAAACGATACCAGATCGACCAGCAACGAGCGGTGCAGCAGTTCCGCCGGCTGGCCACCGAAGAGAACCCCAACATCCAAATGATCCTGCCGATGGCCGACATTGTCGGCATGTTGCAGGATGGCGTCGGCCATTTGCTGCGAGAAGCCGGACTCGCGTTGATGAGTCTGGTAATGGAGGAGGAAGTCCGCCACCTGGCCGGCGAACGCCATGAACAGCGTCCCGATCGCCGCGTGCACCGCTGGGGCAAAGATGACGGCTATTGCGTGGTGGACGGCCAGAAAGTGCCGCTGAAAAGAACCCGGCTGCGGACCAAACAGAACCGGGAGCAACGGTTGGGGAGCTACGAACTTTTCCAGCGCAGCGCGCCGTTGCAGCAGGGCGTTTGGGACAAGATGATGCGCGGGCTTTCGACCCGGAATTACGGGACCGTGGTGAAGGAGTTCCGCACAGCATACGGGATTGAGAAGTCGGCGGTGAGTGAGAACTTCATCGAGGCCAGCCGGGAGAAGGTGAAGCAGTTGATGGAGCGGCCGCTGGGCGAGTTGCGGCTGTGCGCCGTCCTGATCGACGGCACGCCGTTCAAGAATCGCATGATGGTGGTCGCGTTGGGCATCTGCTGCGACGGGCGCAAAACGGTGTTGGGGCTGCGCGAAGGGGCCACCGAGAACGCGACCGTAGTGGGCGAGTTGCTGAGCGATCTGCTCGCACGCGGCTTGGATTTCAGCACCCCGCGGTTGTATATCCTGGACGGCGGCAAAGCCTTGGCGGCGGCCGTACGGCGCCACGCCGGGGAGGCAGCTTTCATCCAGCGCTGCCAGGTTCACAAAAAACGCAACGTGCTGGAACATCTGCCGGAGGAACACAAGGCCGGCGTGCGCCGGAAGCTGCAAAACGCTTACGCGATGCACGAATACGAGCCAGCCAGACGGGCGCTCACGCAGTTGCATCGCGAACTCATGGACCTGAATCCGAGTGCGGCGCGAAGCCTGGAGGAAGGCATGGAAGAAACCCTCACCGTTCACAAACTGGGAGTACCAGAGCAACTTCGTCGCACCCTGGCCTGCACCAACGTGATCGAATCGGCCTTCTCGATCGTGGAAACGGTTTGCCGGAATGTGAAGCGATGGCGGGATGGCGATCAGATCGAACGCTGGGTCGGCTCCGGGCTGCTCGTGGCCGAGCGGCAGTTCCGGAAGGTCATCGGCTACCGTCAGATTCCGCTGCTGCTGTCGTCGATGGCCAATGCCGTTTCCAAGAAGTCGATTGCGAAAGGAGCTGCGGTCGCGTAGTCTATAGTTCCGAGGGTCGCTTACTTTCAACGGAGTTCCGGGCAATCTCCATCAAGCAGCAGGAACTGGGGATGAACTTTCTTCGCATCATCCGGAGCGCCTTCAATTGGTCTGGGCTTGAAATTGACCGGCCCGCCAGTCTCAAGCGACATCAATGCGCCAACTGGAAATGCTCGCGAGACCGAAGCGATTAGGCTCTTGATGCGATCTTCATCCCAAACCCAACTGCGTTGAAAATCGGGCAACTGAAGATCGCCACGTTGGCAATCGTCGAGCAGTTCTTTCAGCGGAAAAGGGTTGGTCTTGAAGGTTGATCCGGCCATTATCGTTGGGCCTCCTTGGTCGAGTGAATGCTAATCATAACCCTCTTTAAACCACGTTAGGCGTGAGGACGTGAAGTCTGCGTTGCCCCGCCAGCAGTTTTTCAGCGAATTGCCCGAATGTGAGCTGAGATCGAAATAGGAATACCCCCACGGGGGCGCACGCAGGGGCAGGAGCGTTTCGCCGGGGCTAGGAGGTAATCTGCCTACCCCGACGACAGCGATGGCTCCACGGGCCGCTATTTGCTAAGGAAAGCTACTCCGTCTCGAAGCCGCTATTGCCCGAAAACTTCAGAGTTCGACTATTCTCCGTCACCGTCCTGACCACAGTTTCGGAAGCGCCTTCCGGGATGTCCGCTTCGATTTCCAGTGTGACCTGTACATTTGACCCAACGAGACCGACGAGATGTGTAATGACCTCGTCAGCAATCCTGCCGGCATCGCGTCCGACTCTTGCCGGGTCAAGGCTGGTGGCCCCTTCAATCCCTGGGTTCACCAGGGTGGGAACTGCAACCCCCGACGCGCCACGCATCGCGACCCCCGGCCAGCACCTTCAATCCCCGGTTTACCAGGGTGGGAACTGCAACGGGCGGGGCGCTGGCCGCTCGTCTGGACATCGATGTTAGGCCGAGCCATAGAACGGACAAGACTACCAGTGATTCCTGAGATGAACCTTTCCGGGGGAAGTGTACTACATGCCGCCCCTTCGTTGTGCGGGCCGAGTATGAATTTTCAATAGAGCTTTCCGGTCCTGGAATGGCAAAGGAACTTCCCACAAAAAACTTCAACGGAAAAGCGGCTCCAACGACGACCGAAACCTTCACCAAAAAAACGGTTCAGCGACGACGAAAACTTCACCAGAAAAAAATCACTTGCGGTTTTGAAAAACACAGCTAGAGTCCTTGTCTAAGAAATTGTAATTCGAATGCGTCAAGTTTAGGCAACAAGCCGCTCCTTCTCGCAGCAGGCGCCGATTTCCGATTCCAGCCGGTCGAACGCGGCGCGGAGTGGGGATGGAATCGGCGGCGGAGCGGCGGGCATGATCTCGGCGAGTTTGGGCCGGAGCAACCGGGCGTAGGTCCTGGAAAAGAATAGTGCAATGCGGAGTCCATCCGATGTGAGTTGGTAACGATGGCTGTGCGGAATCCGCTCGATGATGCCGTGGAGCCGGAGGCGGCGAAGGTCGTACGTCAGTTTTCCGACGGGATAATTAGCTGGATCGAAGCCCAGCAGTTGCGCCAGCAAAACGCGCATTTCTGAGTTGGTAAATCCCCGAAGTTGAAAACTGAAGACGGCCAGCACAGTGAACAAAGCCTGGACGCGTTTGTCGCCGAACCGCAAGGCCGAAGCTCTTCGACCATTGACCTCGGCAGGACGCACGACGCGATCGAAGGCGTCCTCACCAATCGAGCAATCGTGGGATATCTTCTGGACGTCGAGTAGACGCCGGTTGGCTTGAAAGCCGATCTGCCGCAGTGCCGGCAGGTTCTTGAGTAGCTTGCCAATACCGAAGTCGCGCGTGTTGTTGATGGTGGTTTCCGTGCGAAGTGCGCGCCCTTCCTTGTGATACTGCTTGATTCGAGTGCTTTTGTAATCAACATGGAGGGAAGGGATCACTCCTTCCGTAATGACTCGGGTGCGAAAACGGCCGGGCGTGGTCTTGTTCACGCGGCGGTCGAAGATCAACTGCACCTGACTGGGTCTGCCGATATCCAGATTTTCGCGGATCACCTCTTCAAAGAACACCCGGCCGGTTACAGGGCGGTCCAGCACCTGGGTAAGCGAGAATTCCGCCTGAAGAATGGAAATTTGGTACCGATAGCCGGCCTTGCGATCTCTGACCTCATATGGATGCGGCAGCAATCGTAGCCACTTCCGCAATAAGGCGTCGATTTTCTCCGCGCTCAGTCCATCGCAAATGGCTTGCAGCCGCTTGGGATTGTCACAACTCAAGACCCCATTGTCGAGAGCTTCAAACCTGATACCCTTCTGGACCAGTTGCCGTTTGGCATACTCATGCCCGTTGATACACAGCTTGGCGTTGTAGGGAAAATATGTGCTGAACTTCAGGAAGAACGGTCCAAAGTCGCGGTCCACGCAGTAGATGTAGAAGTGGTTCACCATGGCGGTTGAGCGCACGAGCCACGGATAAGTGCCGCCGGTCTTTTCATTGCGGCGACGCTCCGTCCGGAACACCGGCGTCTTCTCCTGCGCCTTGCCGATGAACACCACGCCTTCTGTCTTCTGGAACTTCTTTCTCTGTTCGGCCGCCGCGTCATCCTTGCGTTGACCCTTGCGGAACGCAATCACGGGGATCTTCTCTTGACGGGCGAACGCCTCCAAGGCGGCAACGAATGTTTTGCTGATCGGATCCATTAAGGCGCTGGAGGCAAACTGGTTGCCGCGGTGAAATCGAAAGAAGCAGGCCACGCCTTCTTCCCGCTGCAAGCCTGGAACGTAAACGTTCAAGTACATTCGATCGATTCCTTCTACTTCCAGGGTGACGTGGTCGGCGAGCACTTCAGCAACACTTCGTGATACGCTCATTTCGGCTCCGGTACGACTCCGATCCTTCGGGATCGACTGCCGCTTCGGCGGCCTAAATCGTTGGCGAGAACTGCTTGCAGTTCTCCACTGTCGACCGGAGCCATCTCTCGGATTATGCTGCACCCTCAGGCGCGACGGAAATATACCTCGTCGGTCTGAGGCGGAGCCTCGTTAGTATTGCTCCTGGAGGTAGTTCAATGTCCTCACAAGATGATCTCCGGTCGCGGCTCGTAGCCATTGCGCTTGAATGGGAGAAGCGGTTTGGGATCGCACCTGCAATCACCAGCGCCCTTTCTGAATACGATGCCGCCATGCTCGTTGGAATGACCGAACAGGAGTTCGGCCTAGCGTGCTGCAATCGCACGGCTGTCAGCCGCGGATGGGATTTTCTCTTCAAGAGCGTACAGTATCAGGTCAAAGCCAACCGGCCAAGCGGCAAACCGGGGTCGCCAGTGACAAAGGTTGGACAGGCCAACAACTACGAATGGGATCGCCTTATCTGGATTCTCTACGACTCCCAATACACGATCCAAGAGGCATGGATATGGGACGTGCAGGAATACAGGAAACAGTTCGATACGAAAACCAGATTATCCCCTGCCGATATGCGGCGCGGCGTGAAACTCTACCCGCAGAGAGTGCGACCGCGGCCTAGTCGCCGGGGGTTGACGACTACCATGGACAGCCTGCCGCTGGCGAAACTCGCTTTCACATTCCTGCGCGATGTTTGGGGTCTGAAGAGCGGTGATCTCGAAACCATCGACCCGCACACGTTGGGGGAACGCATTCCAACGTGTGCGGCTTGGTCTCACCGTTGAACACGAATTTGCCGCTATAGCCTCATGGCTTGGGAAAGCCAGCGTTGTGCTCGAACTCGACAACGTGCTGCACACGACCGGCGAGTACGCCATCCCCGATTATTTCGTTATCGCCAGATATGCGGCAGCAGGGGATGACGTTGCAGGAGATCGCCCAGGCGACGGGTGCCAATGCGATGACGGTTCACCTAATTCTGCTCCGGGAAGCATAGATCCGTCAAGGCATGCGTGATCCGCCGAAGGGCGATAATCTGGAACCCATGATAGGCTGGTGTGAGATCGCAGGTAGGGCCAACGTTGTGCGGGCCGGATTGGGACTCCCAAGGAACCTTTCGGGAAAAGAGTTCTTATGGGACTCCTGCCGACCGGGATTACGGGCGTTTGCGGGAATGCCACCGAACGGAAACTCTTCATTCCCAGGCGGCGGATTCAGTTGCCACCGCTCTGTACAGCGGTGCTCATTGAAATCTCTTAACGCTATTTGAGTTGCGTTTGCCACAGTCTTAGGCGACTTCTTTGAGTCGGGGAGAGGGACTGCCCTCGTCACCGTCACGCCTGTTTGGCTATCAATGTCTGTTTCGACGGACACTACAAGATACGAGAACGTTTGCCGCAGCGCCTTCCGCTGTTGATCCATTGACATCTTTTCAAAATGTAGGAACCGTTTTCGCGTAGCTTCGACATCAAAGGTCACGGCCTTCGGATGCGTTTCTCGTGTAGGTTCAAGTTCCTTCTTCTCTTTCTGTACAGCTTCGATCTGCCTCTCTATCCGTGCGTCGTCAAGGTCAGGATTTCCGAGCTTGCCGTAGAGGTTGTCTAGTCTCCGGTCCAAGAAAACGAGTCGCTTTTCAATGATCGTGTTATCGGTCTTGGGTTGCTGCGGTGCGAGGGTCTTCAAGTACTTTCGGTTAATCAACTTGATCTTCGCCCAGGATCGGATTTCGCGGTCAACCTCCGCTTGTCGAAGAAAGGGAAGACCACACGGCTTGTTGTAGTTGCTGTTGGATGCACAGTAATAATAGCGCGTGATGGAGTGCTTGTTCTTTTTGGGCTTCGGGTGCAGCGGTTTTCCGCAAACGCCACACCGAAGCATCCCGTAACCAAGGAACGGCTCCAGGTCTGCGGCGGCTGCTTTTTTCTGAATGATCCAGGTCTTGTGACGGTGATCGAGCTTCGCTTGGACAGCTTCCCACAGTTCCCGAGAGATGAGTGGCGGCTCACTAAAAATCGCTTTGACCGGCTGTGCTTCAGTTCTCTTCTCTCGCTTGCCGTCGTACCGTGTGCCGTCCTTACGCATGTGCGCCCCGACCCGTTTGTATTCCGTGAACTTCTCCCCAATCCACCAGTGGGAGCGAAGATAACTGTGGAGTTGCGTGGGGTTGATGAACTTCAGGTCTCTGGCAACGGACGCCTGAGATTCACCCGCGAAAATGCGGCGGTAGGCTTGGATCATCCGAGAAGACCAAAAATCCAGATTGCCATCTTTGTCCCTCGTGTACGAAAAATGGCCGGTCACAAGTTCATTGGCGCTTTTCTTTCCGTCAGGTGTGAACTTCACACCCTTGGGCAGCGGGTCACTTGGACAGTCTCCATCTTTCCGTCTGCGGTTCTTGCCCCAATGGGTATTCTTCACAATCTGCTTGCGGTGTGCGCCAGCTTCCATCGCCAACTGGACGAATAGCCTTTGATCGATGTCGTTCCGAAGATCAAGCACGCCGTCCTCATAGTAGATGAGCTTGCCATTCACACGGAATGGTCTCGAAATCGCAAGCTGGTCGGGAAACTCAGGGCGAAATAGGCGACTGATATCAGCAACCACTACACCCGCGAGGTTCGGATGATCCAATCTCGTCAGCATCGCCCGGAACTTTGGCGAGTTCTCAACGTCGGCTCCGCTCAAGGCAGGGAACTCGTAAGCGTCACCATCTGCTATCGTGAGCTTTTCTCGTTCGCGGATTTCTTCGATAATGTCTTTTTGCCGTGGGATTCCTGTTTTGTCGATTTGCGCTTTGCCGGATACTCGGACCATTGAAGTGCTCTGCGCTGTATCCGCATGAAAACATGGTAACAAAAGTGTTCTATAAAAACCAACCGCACATGTGGGGAGTGGAGAGTACGCGGGCACCCTCCAGGCCGAGAAAATTGATGGCGACCTCGCTGGTGACGAGCAGTTTGCACTCGCCCGTGGCGCCGACGGTGATGTTCGCCATGGTTACGCGGAAGCCAGGCCGGCCAGGACGCCGCGCATATAGGAGAAGGAGCGCTGCATGCCGGGGAGCGGATCTTTATCGTGGATCTCGTACTCCAGGTTGACGCAGCCCTGGTAATGCATTTTCTTCAGCTGCTTGAAGATCTGCGGGAAGGGCATTTTGCCGGCGCCGCAATCCACCTGGCTGTCTTTGCTCTTGAAATCGGCCAGATCTTTGACGTGCATGTCGAGCAGGCGCGGCCCGGCCAGGACGATGGATTCAACCACATCGACGCCGGTGCGCGCGGTGTGGCCAACATCGATGCAGAGGCCGCAGCGGGGATCGAGATTGCGAACGGCTTCCAGCACCGATTGCGGGGTGGGGAAGTTCTTGTCCTCAGGGCCGTGATTGTGGATGGCGATGCGGATGTTGTATTCCTTCACCAGCTGCTCGATGAGGTGCAGGTTTTCATGGAGCGGGGCGCAGACCATCATGGGCATGCCGGCGGCCTTGGCGTATTCGAAATGCCTGCGCAGGCCGGCGAGATCGGTTTCGGTCATGCCGACGTTGCCGCCGCTCATGATGCGCAGGCCGGCATCGCGGAATTCTTTCGCGCCGGCTTCGATGGCAGCGGCGGGTTGATCCTGCTTGAGGTGGACGTCCTTGATGCTGATCCAGGGCGTTTCGAGAGTCTTGACCATCTCGATGGCCCTGGCGCGATCGAAACTGCGCAGCGAATAGGTGGCGACGCCGAGTCTGATACCCCAGGGCTCCGGTTCGATGGCGGCGGCCGGGTGCACGCCGGCGGCGCTCAAGCCCGCCATGCCGGCGGCGGAGCCGAGAAAATTGCGACGGGTGAATCGAGATGCCACGTTGTCCTCCAAGCCAAATATGCTATCAGCTTTTGTTCAGCCCCCGGTGGCCTGGCGAGCGTTCGTAGCCGCACCTTTTATCCGAAGGGTTGGCCGTGTGCATGCTCACGCCATCCCGGGAGTAATAAATGGCAGGCAAGAACACGGCAGTTTACGGAATATTTTCACAGCGTGCGGCGGTGGAGGATGCGGTGGAGAACCTTCGCACAGCGGGATTCCGGAGCACGGACATTTCGGTTCTCTTTTCGGACAACCGGGGCACCAAGGATTTCGCGCACGAGAAGAACACCAAGGCACCGGAGGGGGCCACGACGGGCGTGGTTTCGGGCGGCATCGCGGGAGGCGTGCTGGGCTGGCTGACCGGCATCGGCGCGCTGATGATTCCCGGGGTCGGACCGATGATCGCGGCCGGACCGATTGTGGCGGCGCTGGCCGGAGCGGGCGCGCTGGGCGCGGTGGGCGGCATTATCGGCTCGCTGGTGGGGCTCGGCATACCCGAGTACGAAGCGAAGCGCTACGAGGGGCGGATTCGCGAGGGCGGCATTCTGCTATCGGTACATTGCGACGGCAGCGACTGGGTGAAACGGGCGAAGGAAGTGCTGGACCTGGCGGGCGCGCAGGACGTGGGCTCGGCCGGAGAAAAGCACGGGGATTTCGCCAACATGGACAAGCCCGCGCCACGGGTGAGAACAGCGGGCGGACATCCGCCGGCAGCGACGACGATTACGAGGACCTGAATTAGGGACAGGCGCGTGATGGACCGTCTGGGACGAGCCTGCAAATTGCGGCATTTCACCGCCGAGGCGGCACGCGCCACCGGGGAGCGGGGAAAGCGCGATTACGCCGGATGCGGTTCTCAGCGCCTCTGCGTCTCGGCGGTGGACGATTGGCTGCTCCACTTAAGCGGCGAGGAGTTGGCGGAGTTCCAGGGCATTCCTGACGGCGTAGCCGGCCTGGTCGTTATCGAAGTAGATGTAGACGGCGCGCAGGTCCTTTTCCCAGGCGCGCGCGCGGGTGGCCCATTGGCGCAGTGTAGACGATGGGTAGCTACCCTGGTAGGCGCCGTCCGGTCCGTGCAGGCGGACGTAGGTGAAATTGGCGGTCAGTTCCATTCCCGAGCGGAAGCCGGCGATCTCGAAAATGCAGAACGCGGCGTTGTGGCGGTGCAGAATCCGGTACACGGCGGCGGTGTGCCAGGTGGGATTGCGCAGCTCGAAGGCGCAGCGGCGGCGCTTGGGGAGGCCCTGGAGAAAGGCATCCAGGCGGCCGGTGTCCACGTCCCAGAAGGGCGGAAGCTGGAAGACGATCGGACCCAGCTTTTTGCCCAGGCGATCGATGCGCTCGAAAAATTTGGCTATGCCGGGCTCCGGATCCTTGAGCTTCTTCATATGGGTGAGATAGCGGCTGCCCTTGGCGGCGAAAAGGAAGCCGTCCGGAGTGGAATCGCGCCAGGCTTCGAGACCGCTTTCGAGCGGCAGCCGGTAAAACGTGTTGTTCAGCTCCACGGTATCGAGGTGCCGCGCGTAGAAACCGAGCATCTTCGAAGCGGGAAATTTTTCAGGATAGAACGGCCCGCGCCAGTGCTGGTAATGCCAGCCGGAGGTGCCGACCCGGATCATGCCGCGCCGATTTCTTCCAGCACACGGGCGGCTTCGGCGGCAGGATCGGGCGCGCGCGTGATCTGTCGGCCCATAACGATATAATCCGCGCCGCCGCGGACGGCTTCGGCGGGGGTGGCGACGCGTTTCTGATCGCCCACCGCTTTGCCGGGCGAGCGCACGCCGGGGGTTACGATGGCGAGCCGTGGGCCGGCGATGGCGCGCGCGGCGGCGGCTTCGAGCGGCGAGCAGACCACACCGTCCACGCCCGCTTCGAGAGCCTGGCGCGTGCGCGTGGCCACCAGGTCCGGAAGCGCCGCAGGTGTAGCCCAGATCGCGCAGGTCGGCGGGGCCGAAGCTGGTGAGCACCGTGACGGCCAGAAGTTGACTTCCGCGGCCGGCGCGGCCTTCCACCGCCGCGCGCATCACCGAAGCCACGGCATGCACGGTGAGAAAGCGGATGGGCGGTGCGCGCCACCTGCGCCACGGCGCGCTTGACGGTTTCGGGAATGTCGTAGAGCTTCAGATCGAGGAAGACGTCCTTGCCCTGGTCGATCAATTCGCGGACGAGCTCCATTCCGGCGGCGGCGTAGAGTTCCAGCCCGACTTTGTAGAAGTTGCACGCGACGGCGCGCAGGCACGCGACAACGAGTGGAGCGAGCTTCGCTCGGCGGATTCCACGATCGAGAGCGACGATGATGCGGGTTTCGTGTCATACGAGTGTGGATCGGCTTTTCGCGGCGCGCGGCAGGACGCGGCCGATGCGGTAGGCGCCGGCGAGCGCGCGCTCCAGCGCCGCGGCATCGGCTTCGGGCAGCGAGATCAGCAGGCCGCCGGAGGTTTGCGGGTCGTAGAGCAGGTGCTTCGATTTCGCGCGGGAATTTCGGCGGCGCGGTCCACGGCGCAGGAGGCGAACTCGCGGTTGTTGTGCAGGCCGCCGGGCAGCGCGCCCTGGCGCGGCATACTCCGCGCGCGCCGGGCAGGAAGCGGCACGCTGGTCGACGGCGATCTCCAGCGTGACGTTGCTGGCCAGCGCCATCTCGCGCGCGTGGCCGATGCAGCCCGAAGCCGGTGACATCGGTGCAGCCGTGGACGTCGTAGCGCAGCATCTGCTTCGCAGGCGGCGCGGTTCAGCGTGAGCATGGAGTCGACGGCGGCGGCCACGTCGCGCATCGGCGGCGATGCCGCGCTTGAGCGCGGTGGCGATCACGCCGGTGCCGATCGCTTTGGTGAACACCAGCGCATCGCCGGCGCGCGCGCCGGCATTGGCTTTGATCGCGCTGCCGGATGGATGGTGCCGGTGACGGCGTAGCCGAACTTGATTTCGTCGTCGGCCACGCTGTGGCCGCCCAGGATGGAGCAGCCGGCCTCGCGCATTTTCTCGGCGCCGCCGTCAGGATCTGCTCCAGGTCGCTCAGGTCGCCCTTGCGCGGGCTAGGCCAGAATGGAGAGCGCGGAGATGGGCCGGCCGCCCATGGCGTAGACGTCGCTCAAGGCGAATTGGCCGCCGCGATGGCGCCGAAGGTGTACGGGTCGTCGACGATGGGGGTGAAGAAATCCACCGTCTGCACCAGGGCAAGCTCCGCCGTCAGCTTGTACACGCCGGCATCGTCGGCGGTGTCAAACCCGATCAGCACGTTCTCATCGGCCCAGCGCGGGCACGGTCGCCAGGATCCTGGTCCAACAACTTTGGACTGAGCTTGGACGCTCAACCCGCGGCCTTCACGTGGGCGGTAAGTTTGCGAAGCTGCGTAGTCTCTGTCATTGCGCATTACTATAATAGCGGGGATGCGACGCACGTCCGTTTTTCTCGCTGTGCGCTTTTCCTGGGGCTGGCGCTTACGCTGGTCTCTCCGAAGCAGCCCCGAGACACGATCCGCGGCTGAGAAGCGCTTCCCGCGTGCCCGAGCGCAACGGCTGGATCCAGGTGCACCTGGAGGGCATCGCCGGCCGAGATCGGGTTTCAGCACGGATACCTGCTGGCCGCCGAAATCCAGGACAACTTCAAGGACATTTCCACGGAGATGACGCACGACGAGAAGAAGGACTGGGCGTTCTTCCGCAAGGCGGCGCAGGAGATGTTCTGGCCGCACATCGAGCAGGAGTACCGCGACGAGCTGACCGGCATCGTGGACGGCCTGAAGGCGCGCGGCGGCAAGCTGGACATCTGGGACGTGGTGGCCATGAACGCCTGGCTGGAGCTGCCGTATTACGATAAGTGCGTACAAGAGCACGCACTCGGTGCCAGCGCCGCGGGCAGCGGGCCGGGCGACCATTGCAGCGCCTTCGTGGCCACCGGCAGTTACACCAAGGACGGGCGCATCGTGATCGGCCACAATAACTGGACCAGTTATTCCTCGGGCGAGCGCTGGAACATCATGTTCGATATCGTGCCGGCCAAGCGGCCACCGCATCCTGATGGACGGCGTAGCCGGGCCTGATCCACAGCGCCGACGATTTCGGCATGAACTCCGCCGGCATCGTGATCACCGAGACCACCATCAGCGGCTTCAGCGGCTTCGACCCGAACGGCATTCCGGAATTCGTGCGCGCGCGCAAGGCCATGCAGTACGCCGCCTCGATCGACGATTTCGCGCGCATCATGAAGGAAGGCAACAACGGCGGCTACGCCAACACCTGGCTGGTGGCCGACCGGAAGAACAACGAAATCGCGCAGCCTGGAGCTGGGGCTGAAGAACGTGACCCTGCTGCGCACCAGGGACGGATTTTTCGTGGGCTCGAATTTCCCGGCCAACCCGAAGCTGATCAAGGAGGAGACCGATTTCGACGTGAACGACAAAAGCCGCAGCGAGAACGCCCGCCACGTGCGCTGGCTGCAGTTGATGGAGCAGAACAAGGGCAAGATCGACGTGGCCGCGGGCGAGCGTTTCCTGGCCGACCACTTCGACACCTTCGAGAACAAGACGCAGCCGAGCGAGCGCACGCTGTGCGGGCACATCGAACTTTCGCCGCGCGGCATGGGCAACTGGCAGGCGCCGTACGCACCGGCGGGCGCGGTGCAGAACAAGGTCACGGACGCCGCCGGGGCCGAGAAGATGTCCTTCATGGCGGCGCTGGGCCACGCCTGCGGGCTGAATTTCAAGGCCTCCGACGAAATGGCCCGGCACCCGGAGTACGGCTGGATGCAGGACATCCTGCACGACATGCCCTCGCGCGCGTGGACAAGGTTCGCGGCCAGGTAAGCGGCGCATCCGGCAGCCGGCGGCTGGCCGGCGGCAGGAAACGATCGTCTACCCCACGGGCTGGTACTCAACGTGCAACCAGTGTTGGATTGCATGCAAATTCGTAACGCCATTCTATTCCCCGCGGCGCTTCTGCTAAGCGCCGCCGCCCCTCCGCCGGCGCCGGCGCCGCTGCCGCCGGCAGACGTGCTGACGCACATCCAGGCTTCGATTAACTGGTACCGGCAGGTAAACTCGGCCGAGCAGACCCCGGCGCTGGCCAACGATGTTCTGCTGCGGGACAGCACGCATGCGGCGGCGGTCAAAGCCGTGCAACTGGCGTTCCAGTTCGGGCAGGCGTCGGCGGCATTCCTCGACACCCCTGGTTCCGCGGCCGCCGGCCCGGCGCAGAGTGCAACGTTGAGCCAGGGCGCCGCCCGCGCGGCGGCGCGCGTGGAGAGCCTGCAAGCACGGCTCAAGGAGATGGACGCTTCGCTCGAGACCGCCCGAGGGTCGGCCCTGGCCACGCTGCGCGCCGAACGCAACACGGTGCAAGCGGAACTGGCCCTCGCCACCGAGGTGCGCGACACCGTGAACACGCTGGCGGCTTTCACGCCGGCGGCCGGATCGGGCGGGCTCGGACCGGAAGTGCAGGAACTGGAGCGGCTGGTTCCCGAAGCGGCGCCGGGCGCGCATCCGGCGGGCGCGCATGCGGCGTCCGCGGCGCTGCCGGCCGGCGCAAGCGCGTACCATTCCGATCCGGCCGGCATCTTCGGGCTGTCCGCGGCGCTGTTCAGCCTCTCCCACAATCACAGCCAACTGCGGCAGACGATGAGCGCGACCGATGCGCTGGTCCGCTCCCTGGACCGGGTGCGCACGCCGCTGCTCAATGAGGTGCGGGGAGTAGTGGCGCGCAGCGAAACCCTGAGCACGATTTCGGCCTCCGAGGACGCGCAGCAGTTGGCGGCCGACCAGCATGACATCCAAACGCTGGCGGCGCGGTTTCATCAGCTCTCGGCGGTGCTGGTGCCGCTGGGGGAGCAGAACATCGTGCTCGGCACGGTGCGCGCCAACTTGGCGCAGGCGCTGGACGGCATCGATGCGCAATCCTCCGAGACCGGGCGCTCCCTGCTGCTCCGGGTGGGAATGCTGGGGCTCGCCATTGGCATGGTGGTGCTGTTGTCGGCGCTGTGGCGGCGGATCACGTTCCGCTATGTGCGCGATGCGCGGCGGCGGACGCAGTTTCTGATGCTGCGGCGGCTGGCGGTGACGTGTTCGATTGCCCTCATCGTGGTGCTCAGTTTCGTGACCGAATTCGGATCGCTGGCCACTTACGCCGGTCTCCTGACCGCCGGTATCGCGGTGGCTCTGCAGAACGTAATCCTGTCCGTGGTCGCGTATTTTTTCCTCATTGGGCGTTACGGCGTCCGCAGCGGCGACCGGGTCACCATCGCCGGCGTGACGGGCAAGGTGATCGACATCGGGCTGGTGCGCATCTACCTGGCGGAGCTGACGGCTTCCGGTGGAGAGTTTCATCCCACGGGCCGGATCGTGGTGTACTCGAACTCGGTCCTGTTCCAACCCTCGGCGCTGTTCAAACACATGGGCGAGCAGGACTACGTTTGGCACACGGTGCGCCTGGTACTGGCGCCGGAGAGCGACCTCCACCTGGCCGAAAGCCGCATCGCCAAAGCGGTGGAGACGGCGTATCAGAGCTACGGGCAGAGCATCGAAAAACAGCACGCGGATTTCGAGCGCGCGGTGGACACGCACCTGGCGCAGCCGCGGCCGGATGTGCGGCTCCACTACACGGAGGAAGGCATCGAGGTGCTGGTGTTGTATCCGGCGCAGACGCAGCAGGCGCCGGCGGCGGATCAGCAGATGATGCAGGCGATCGAGGCCGCGGTCGCGCGCGAGCCCAAACTGGCGCTGGCCAACGCGGGCACACCGCGGGTGGTGGCGAACGCGGCGTGAGCGGCGTGTGGAAGAAAGGGTTGGAGCGAAGCGATGGTGGGCCCGACAGAACTCGAATCTGTGACCTCTACCGTGTCAAGGAAGAGGCCCAAACCAACCGTTAAACATCTCGGCAAACCACGCTCGACAAAGCCAGCAACGGCTGGTGCATAATCGGCGCGATCGACGGCTGGTTCCTAAGGCACGCCGCACGGGCCGCCCGATTTTGGGCGGCTTTTTCATTCGTGGTAGGATTGGTCTTTACGGGCTTGTAGCTCAGTTGGTTAGAGCGCCTGCTTGACACGCAGGAGGTCACAGATTCGAGTTCTGTCAAGCCCACCATCTCCTCCGAATTCATAGTTGCCCCGCCCTGGGGCGATTGATTCCAAAGCAAATAAAACGCTTGGTGCCAAGCATGTTTTAGCGGCCGACCAGGATCTGGTTCGTCCAACCGAACTCGACCATGCGGGCGGCCAACTGGGCGACCTGCTCGTCCGTGTGCGTCCGCGCGTTGCGCGCGTAAAGCAGCAGCTTATCAATCGCCCAATGCTGGATGACCAGATCCTTGATCTGCTTCAGCCGTCCCGTGATGGTGTTCATGCCGTCTTCCGTTGCTCGCCCGCCGCAGTGACCTTGCTTTAGTCCTCATACTGCTTCATGGGTTTCAGCACCGAAGCCGGCTGCGGACCGCGATCATCGCCAGGAGTATACAGTCAGCTTGCGCATCGCTACCGACTGGCGCCTCGAACGACAGGTCGGCGGTTCCACGCGGGCAAGATGAGGCCGACCATGCCGGTGTTGATCCGGCCGTCGGCGGGAGGGCGAGGGCGGTGGAAAGGCCCGATGTGCTTTTCACCCGGACCACTACAACGTGCCGGAAGGTTTCGCGTACTCCAACCGGGCGAACGTTGGGCCGCTCGTCGCTTGAATCCCGGTGATGTCTGACTGATTTGCCGGATACTCGGCCGGCTTTTTATCTTCGCCCTCCACGGACAGCAGCAGGAGATCATGCGGCGGGCACGGAGAACACCGCGTCAGCCGCGGCGAGATCCCGTCCCTTCCACACCTCGCGCAACGATCGCGGAGCGCCATCCAGGCCAAGCTTGCCCCAATCGATCTTCACTTGCGCGGGGCTGTCCGTGCGGTTCAGTATGGCGACTGCCCGCCTTCCGGCAACTGCCATAGGCTTTGCCCAAACCTGGACGCCGGGAGTGGGCTCGGCGATTTTGATGGGCTGCAAACCATATGGGTCATTATGAATGGCGAGCGCTTCCCGTTCGTCAGCAGCGACAAGGTTGCCGGAGAAAGCCGCGTCAGGTCGGAACCCACCATCAGCGGCGCGCTCGCCATCGCCCATAGCCCCATGTGGATGCGGTCCATGGCATCGGTCATGCCGCGCATCCCCATCACCATCATGTCCAGGTCGTTGTAGTAGCCGGTGTGTTGCGCTTCGGGATGGATTCCGGCATCGAACGAATCCAGCACATTCTTGAGGCTGATGACGCGTTTGGCGTGCTCGGGATCATGCAGGCTCTCGACGACGGGAGGAATGATGTCGCCTCCCGTGCGCCAGATGGCGGTTTCGATGCCCCCGACTCCCGGAGCCCAGAACCAGGGATTCTGGCTGCCCCACTCGCAGATGGAGAGGAACAATTTCCGCCCGGTGATCTTTTCTGCGCGCTCAATGGCGCGGGCGACTTGCGCATACTGCACGGCGCCGGACCGCTTCTCCTTCGCGCCGCCGCACCAGTCGACCTTGACATAATCGAAGCCCCACTTCGAGAACTGCAGAAAATCCTGTTCGTAATGGCCCTCGCTGCCGGTATTAGTGTACTTCGGGCCGGAGTCGGGGTACATGCTGCAACCGTCACGACCGGCGTCGGTGTAGATGCCGGCCTTCAACCCCAAGCTGTGAATGTACGCGGCGATATTGGCCATGTCGCCATCTTTCTGGCCGGGCCGGATGGCCGGCCACTGCTTGGGATTCACGACGATGTTGCCCGCAGCGTCGCGCTCTCCCAGCCACCAGCCTTCGTCGATGACGACATACTCGTAGCCGGCCTGCTTCATTCCATTCGCGGCCAGAGCTTTGGCCTGCTGCTGAATGATTTGGGAATTCACGATGTTGGCGAAACTGTTCCAGGAGTTCCACCCCATGGGCGCGCCACTGTAACAAGCGGGCGCCAAGGCGGCAAGTAGCAGCATGAAACGCACGATAGCAACATACCACCGTGCGCCGGCGAATGCGCAGTCACCCTTAAGGCGCTTTCACCCTTCCGGAACCCGACCCGCTTGCTCTTAGCTTGGCTTGCGCGCCGGCCTGCACCGTTCCGCGCCACCACCAAAAGGACTCGAGATAGGACTACGGGAGTTCCTGTGGGGCACTGCCGGCTTGAGTAGGGGGCACCGTGCGCCAATCCGAACGAAAACCTTGGGGCACGACCACATGTTCCCGCGGGAAACGGAATACGCCGGAGCCCTCTCCGGGAAGCGGCAAATCGATCTCCATACCCTTCCTCCGCGCGGCGCGGCTCTCCGTGACCTCACGCTGCCAATCGCGCGAGGCCGCCAACGGCACCTTCGAACCCCTCACCTCCACCGTTTCGGGCCAGAAGACCACGACGACTGAAGGCGGGTCATGAAAGGTCTCGACGCGCACCAAACGCCCTTCCACTAACGCACCCTTGGGAGCGAACGCCTTGAAATGCGCGCGCAGCGGTTCCGTCAGCTTGGCGCTGAACGGATCGCCCGCGGCGGCGGTATCGGTCGCAATTGCCGACGTCAGCGCCATAGCAAAACGCAGTCCTGCGGGAAGGGAGGGCGACACCGCCTGCGCGCTCGTCACGGGGCCTCCCGGATCGGCTGCGGATTCCGGAGCGAACGTGATCGTCGACTCTCCCGTGTATTCCCGGCAGGCGGTGAACGCGGTGTTGTTTTCCGCTTCGAATCCATTCGGGTCAACCCAACGCTGGCGCACGTGCGTCGGCAGCAGGAACCGGAAATCCCCGATCCTCACCATCGCATAATTCAGCGTGGCAGTAATCTGACAGGTTTCGGCGGCCAGGGGCAACTCGCCGGTCGCAATGGTTAGCCGTACCAGGTCGTCCGTCTCGGGGTCTGCCAGAAAGGTTCCGCTAAAGGCCGTGACGTACGATGAATGCTTGAGTCTCACGTTATAAGTGCTCTCGGAGGCCGGCACTGCGAAGGAGTACTCCATCAGCCTGCGGCCGTCGGACATTCGATTTCCGGCATAAGTGAATTTCCGGGTGTCCTGCTTGAAGACGATCATGAGAAATGCGCCGAACGCGCCGGTTCCGATAGGACCGTTGGGCACCAGACTGTCGATAGGGCCGTCACTGAACCTGCTCGCTCCTGCCCACGACAGGACTTCGCCGTTCCTGACTAAAGTGACATCCAGCCGGAGGCGATCGGTCGCGTACGGACGCAAAACCATGTCCAGGGTAGGGTGCTGCCGCTCCATGAGGACCACGGAACAGGCACGGGGCAGGGTGGCAGCGGCCGGATGGAAATAATCGCGGGTGACGGTTTCCCTACAGGTAAAGTTGGGCAGGCTTCTGCCGCTGGCCAGGACTTTGGCGGTGACCCGCCTCAACACCGCGGCAGGGTCGGCGTCCCCGGCGGCCAGAAGACCGGTGCCGGCCGTGGCGGCCAGCAGGCAACGCGCAGCGGCTACTCCCCAGCCGTTAACCATAATGTTCGAAACCCGCTTGGCACGATGGGCGCCTCCCCGGGAAAGTGATACACGCCGTATCGGCCTTCGCCGGGGTTCGGGAGGACAAACTCCCTTCTGGACTGCAATCCGGGCACTGGCTGGCCGGCCGCGGTGAGCAGACGGTCCGTCCGCCGGTCCGGCACTAACCGCAGCGGCACTTTCATTCCCTGGATTTCAATCGTCTCCCAGCGCACCGCGATGGTCACGTCCGCCGGTTTCGCGTGGTGCGTCTCTACTCGCATCAGGCGGCCTTCCAAAACGGCGCCTTCGGGCGCCAGCGTTGCCCGGCGGCGCCCATCGAGGACAGCCTTCTCCAGTCGGCCCGCGATGCGATCCCCGGCCGCCGCGCGATCGCAGTAGATAGGGGTGGTAAGGTCCACGATCACCGGTAGACCGGCCGGCAGGCGGATCGGCGCCGTGTCCGAGGTCCGCCCGGCAGACGGCGTGGCCGTCCCAAACTCCACTGCGGATTCGGCCTGGAACTCGCGGCAGGATGAAAAACCGATATCGTTTTCCCATTCGGACCCATCCCTGTCGATGTGTCTCTGGCGGGTTGCCGCGGGCAGCAGAAAATCGACGCCGCCCAACGTCACCTTCCCGTAGTCCATGGCGGTGTCCACCTCGCAGAGGTTGGTCTTGGCCGGCAGTTCCTCCGTGCGAACGGTGAACCGGACGAGTTCGGCGGTCCGCGGATCGACCAACAGTGTCCCGGTATATCCTGTCATGATCCATTCCGCGCCGGCCTTCACCCGATAGTGGCTTTGCTCCTCGGAAACGGCGAAGGAATATTCGAAAATGCGCCGTCCACTGAGCACAATTTCGCCCTCAAACACAAACCGGGTGGTCCGGATTTCAAACACGCTGAGCAGAAGCGATGCGAACGGGCCGGTGCCCAGCGCGCCGGGCGGGATCCACTGGTCGATTTCGCCTTCCTCGAACCGTTTGGCCCCCGCCCAGGAAAAGATCTCGCTCTCGATTCCGCGCTGGTGCGCCAGGGTCACGTCCAGCCGCAGCCGGTCGGTGGTTTCGAGTACCAGACGCGAAGGGAAATCGGCTTGCTTGCGCCTGGCCAGCAGCGCATCGCACGATTTGCCGGTCGGCCCGTCAACCGGTTCATAGTGATCTCGCTGCATGGTTTCGACGCAGGTATAGTTCGGTATGCGCTCGCCCCGTGCGAGCACCTGGTCGCGCAGGCGCATTAGAACGTCGACCGGGTCGTCGTCGGAAACGGCCGGAGATTGCGCGAACGCCGCCGTCCACGCAGCCAGTACAAGGCCAACGACACGCGAGCGTGCGGCGGCTTTGTCCCAGAAGGTCGCGTTGGGCCGGCCATGGGGAGTCCGCATTTCGACCCTGACTTCTAATCTAACCGCGTCCATTATAAGGCTTCCGCTCAGGTTCCACTCTACAGGTTCCAGGGGGGATTGGCCGGAAAAAGGGCAGTAGACCACGCTGCGCGCAACGCAACACACCAAGACTCTCAAGATTATTACTGGCCGCTGACGGACGCGGAGGAACGCCGATTCGGATGAATCCAAGACTCGATTGCCCAGTTATCTTCGGCGACAGTATACTAGCGGGACCAGGCCAGCATTTTGCGCCACGCGATGTGGCCGTAGTAGCCGAACCAGGCGCCGCCGGCGCCGAGGAGGCCGGGGTCGGTGTAGAGGTCCGCAACCTGCACCGGCGCGGAGCCATCGGAATTCATCAGCCAGAGGCTTTTGCGGTCGCGCATATCGATTCGGCAGAAGAGGATGCGGCTGCCATCGGCGGACCACATGGGCTCTTCGTCGCGGTAAAGCGGCTCGCGGGTGAGGACGGCCGGCGGATTGGCTCCGCCGGCATCGGCAACCCAGATGCGGCGGCGGGCCAGAACGCGCCTGGCTTCCTCGCCGCCGCCGATGCGGCCGGAGGCGGGCACGGGCGCGGCGGAATACGCGATCCGGTCTCCGGAGGGAGACCATGCCGGAGAGACGGCGGCAATCCGCGGGCCGGTGAGGTAACCGATGGCGGCGGTGGCGGGATCGATAACGGCGATGCGGTGGTCCTGCCAGTCCTCGCGGCCGCGGCCGGCGCTCACGGCCAGCTTGCCCCGCGGGGAAAGCGAGAGCATGTCGGCATCGGTGGCGGCGGAAATGCCGAGGGATTGCGGGCTGCCGCCGGATGCGGGCAGGCGGTAGAGCTCGAGGCCGTCCGCGGCGAGAGAGGCGGAGAAATCGGGATCCTCGCGGAAGATCACCAATCGCCGGTCCAGACCACGGGGAATTGGGCTGCCAGATATTTGGAGAAGAGCACCTTCGGCTGGCCGGGCTGCGCTAACGCGACGCGGCAGAGGCGGCCGGTGCGCAGGGGCTCGCCGCCGGGGCCGCGGCCGACGGTTACGTCGTCGCCGTAGACGATTTCGCGGACGTCGGGACTGAAGGCGACGGGGAGGAGCGGCGTTCGGTGTGGCGCCGGTCCAGCCGGAGGTCACGGAGAAGAGGCGCAGGCCGGAGCCGGTGGAGACCAGCAGTTCGTCACGCTGGGGAAGCCATTGGCAGCCGGGAACGCCCGGGCCGTGGGCCGGGGTTCCCAATTGGCGCGGCGGGCCGCCGGCGACGGATATGAGATATAGGCCTTCGCCGCGGAAATACGTGAGCCACCGGCCGGTGGGCGAGAAGCGCGGGGAATCGATTTTGGCTCCGGAGGCCAGCAGGCGAGGCTTGCCATCGGGCAGATCGCGAATCCACAGGCCATTGGCCTGCGTGTAGGCGACCGTGCCCGAGGGCGCCGGCGGCGGCGCGGGCGTGCCGGGAGAGGCCGGCAAAAGCGGCGGCGCGAACAAGGAAACTTCTGCGCAGCATGGCGCTTTCAGGATAGCGGTTGCGGGCGCGAAAGGCGATTTGCCGAAGAACTCCACCGATAAAGGCGGATGGCCCGGCATGACACTGGAAGGGCTGTCCTACGGGGCCGGCTGACTTAGGTGATTCTTCGGAGTGGATCGGAGAGTGTCGCGATCAATAGCGGACTTTTTCGGGCTGGCTGACCCATTCTTCGAGCGGCCTGGTGGCGCGCTCGTCGATCAGCCGGATGGTGGGGATCGCGCGCTCGGAGCCGGGGGTCTGGAGTTGCTCGTAGATGAAGGCGTCATCGAAGCCTGCAGCGGCGGCGTCATCACGGGTGGCGGCGTAGAAGACGCGGGCGGGGCGGGCCCAATAGAGAGCGGCCAGGCACATGGGGCAAGGCTCGCAGGAGGAATAGACATCGCAGCCATCCAACTGGAAGTGGCCGAGGACGCGGCAGGCTTCGCGTATGGCCACCATTTCGGCATGCGCGGTGGGGTCGTTGGCGCGCGTCACCTGGTTGGCGCCGGTGGCGATGACGATGCCGTCGCGCACCACCAGGGCGGCGAAAGGGCCGCCGTCGCGGCGCACGTTTTCGCTGGCCATTTCGATGGCTTGCTGCATGAACTTATGATCCATGAGTTACGCGCTCATCATACACGATGCCGCGCGCTCGCCGGAAGCGAGAGCGCCATGGACGGTGGAGGAATGGCCTTGGGCGTCGACAGCTTCGCCGGCGAAGCAGAGCGTGCCCTCAATGGGCTCGCCGAAGCGCGCCTGCGCGGGCAGGCCGCCGGGGCGAACGTAGCTGTATGCGCCGCGGGAGAAGGGATCGGCGGACCAGTTGTGGGCGTGCCAATTGAGCAGTTCGGCGGCTAAGGTTTCGGGCGGACGGCCGAGGATGCGGCCGAGGGAGCCGAGCGCGCCGGGAAGCCACTGGCGCGGATGGGCGGGGGACTGCTCGGCGCCGGGGCCGCCGGTCCAGGCGGTGAGGACGGGAGCGCGGACGGGCAGGGCGGTCCACCAGGTGGGCATCCAGGCCTCGCCGGAATGGAAGAAGCCGGCATCGCGGAGCGGTTCGATGTCTTCCCAAACGGAGCGGCGAAAGCGCAGGACGAGGCGGGCGGCGTGGCCCATGACCAGAGCGGCGCAGGCTTCGCGAAGAGCGGCGGGCTCGGGTTCGAAGCGGATGGCGCCGGCCTGGAGCACGCCGAGGGGGACGGTGACAATGGCGCGGGGCGCTTCGAACACGCGCGCGCCGGCGGCGGTGCGGGTGAGCATGCGGACGTGGCCGCGGCGCCACTCGACGGTTTCGACCACGGCATCGAAATGAACCGTGCAGCGGGCGTGATCGATGCCGCGCCAAAGGTAGCGGACGAGCGAACTATAACCGCCGGCCAGGCGCCAGGCGCGGTCGCCCTGGATGCGATCGGCCGCCTCCTGCGCGAGCGCCAGGCCCCGGGTGCCGATGGATTCGGCGCGGGCGGCGTTGAAGCCCTCGATGTACCCGGTGGCGGCGCGGCGGACATCGGGCGGCGGGTTGGCGGCAGCGAGATACTGGCGGAAGGACTGGTCGGGCGCGGACGCCATGCCGGCCAGGAGGGCGTCGGTTTGTTCCCAATCGAAGGATTCGGGGCGGCCGTTGCGGACGCTGAGGTGCTCGGCGGTGAGTTCCAGGGCGGGGAGGATGCCGGATTCCACGGCTTGCCAGATGAGCGGATGGCGGCCGTGCACGAACTCGGCTCCGAGTTCGACGGGGATGGGTGTGAGGGGATCGTGGAGGGTGTGGATACGGCCGCCGAGGCGGCGGCGGGCTTCCAGCATGACCACCGAAACGCCGGAACGGGTAAGCGTGCCGGCGGCGGCAAGCCCGGCCGCGCCGGCGCCGATTACGAGGACGTCGAAGGGCACAGATTCAGGGTACAGCGAGCGGATTCCGCGCCGGGACTGCGCGGGTACATTTGCGCGCCTTCGGGCGTGCGCGGGCCGGAGGGCCTACCCCATTACGGTTCGAGGAGGCCGGAGCGGATGGCGTGGCGGACAATGCCGGCCGTGTTGTGGATGCCGAGCTTTTCCAGGATGCGGCTGCGGTGGGAATCGCAGGTTTTATAGCTGATTCCCAAGTCCAGGGCGGCATCCTTGGTCGATTTGCCTGCGGCGATGAGGATCAGGACTTCGCGCTCGCGCTCGGTAAGCGCCATCACTTTGCGGACGGAGTTTTCATCGGGATTGAAAATATTGTGTTTGCGATCGTCGATATCGACGGCGGTGCCGACGAACCCGACAAATTCGCCGAGGCCTTCGTAGCGCGGCAGGCCCGTGCCCTCCACCCAGCGGTACTTGCCGTTATCACGCTGCAGGCGGAATTGCAGGCGAAAGATCCTGTGGGTGCTCACGCACTTCATGAAGTGTCTCGAGGCAGGCGCTGCGGTCTTCGGGATGGACTCCCTCCACCCACTGATTGCCGGCTTCCTGTTCCAGGGTGCGGCCGCGGAATTCCAGCCAGGCGCGATTGAAGAAGGTGCAGAGGCCCTCGCGGTCGGCCATCCAGATCATGATCGGGGCGGCATCGGCGAGAAAGCGGAAACGCTCCTCCGAGGCCGCCAGCCTCTGCTGGAGAGAGGTCAACTCCGATTGCAGCTCCGCTAGTCTTACCTTCGATATCGTCAGCCGATCCGTTTGTTCGCCTGGTGACATTCCCAATCCATCCCCGGAGAGACCAGTCCTAAAGGCGTAAGGTACCAAAAAAACCTCCACGGCGTTCGACCGCCGTTTTCCGGTGCGGTTAACAGCTGCTATTCTCCGGGATAATGGAACCTTTCCCCCTTTACGGCGGAACTATAACTGAGGGAACGATGACCGAACCCGAAGCCGAGCAAGAACTGTTCCTTCGCATTCATAGTGGCGACGAGCAGGCGTTCGTTTCACTCTACCGGAAAAGGCAGGGGGCGATCTTCCGGTTTGCCTTGCACATGACGGGGTCGGAGACGGCGGCCGAGGATGTAACGCAGGACGTTTTTCTGGCCATCATGCGGGATTCCGGGTACGATCCGGCACGGGGAACGGTTTCGGGGTATCTGTTCGGCATCGCCCGCAAGCTGGTGTTGCGGCACATGGAGCGGGGGCGGTCGGATGCCTTGCTGGAATCGGAGTTGGGACAGGGAGCACTGCCGGAACCGCCGGCGAAAGAAGACCCGCTGGAGGACTTGACGTACCGGGAGGGAATCGAGGCGCTACAGCGGGCGGTGATGGCGCTGCCGCGGCGGTATCGCGAGGTGGTGGTTCTTTGCGACCTGGAGGAATTGGATTACGCGGACGCGGCGGCGGTGCTGAAGTGCCCGATCGGGACGGTTCGGTCCAGGCTGCACCGGGCGCGGGAGTTGCTGTTTGCGAAGTTGCATCAGGAGCGGCAAAGGCCGGCGGCGGCTATGAAGCCGGTGAGGTGTGCGACATGAGCGGCGAGGAAATGGACGGATTGACGGCGGGGCTGAAAGCGCTGGCGGCGGATCTGCGGCGGGTGGAAGCGCCGGCGCGGGTGGAAGAGCGGGTGCTGGCCGCCTTCCGGGAACGGGAAACGAAGCCGGTGCGGCCGGCGCCTTCGCCGCGGCGGGCATGGTGGGTTCCGCTGGCGGCCTGGGCAACGGCAGCGGCGGCGGGCACGGCGATGGTGGTATTCCTGATGCGGGACCACCCGCCGGCGCGCGTGCACCAGCCGGTGCGGAGCGCCCTGCAATTGGCGGCGGCGGATTCTTCGGCGGGAGGGGAAGCGATTTCGGGCGACGATAGCGGGTTCATCCCGCTGCCGAACGCGGAGAGCATTTCGCCCAACGAGGAAGTGGACGTGGTGCGGGTGGAAGTGCCGCGGTCGGCGATCCTGGCTTTGGGTTGCCGGTGAGCGAGGAAGTGGCGACGGAAAAGGTGAGAGCGGATATCGCGCTGGGCTCCGACGGGTTGGCACGCGCGGTGAGAATTCTGGACGAATAGGAGGACACGAACCATGAAGAAAACAATGCTGATGGGCTTGCTGATGGCAGTGGCGAGCGCGTATGCGCAGCCGCAGGGGCCTCCTCTGGGGGCCGCGCGGGCGGGGTCCGGGAGGGCCGGGGGGATTTTTGGGCGCGGAAGTGTTCCGGCCGGGGCACGTGGTGACGGCGGCGCCGTTTTCGGCGGACGTGGTGACCACCACCACGCAGAGCGCTGTCGGACGGCAGCCACATCAACCAGTCGAATACGGCGCACGTGTACCGCGATTCCGAAGGACGCACGCGGCGCGAGGAAACGCTGGGGAATCTGAACGGGCTGCTGCAGCAGTCGAGTCCGCGGCAGGTGGTCTTCATCAACGACCCGGTGGCGGGCGCCGATTATGCGCTGGATACCGATGAACAAAACGGCGAGCAGTCGGTATTCAACAACAACCGCCCCGCGCCGACTGCCGGGCAGGGCCGGCGACGGGGACCGCGCGGCAACGGATTCGCACGGAACGCGGCGAACGCGAACGTGAAGACCGAAAACCTGGGTACGCAGATCGGTCGCGGGCGTGTCGGCACAGGGCACGCGGGTCACGCGGACCATTCCCGCCGGCCAGATCGGCAACGATCAGCCGCTGCAGATCGTCAACGAAACCTGGTACTCGTCGGATTTACAGATGGTGGTCATGCGGAAATCGTCAGACCCGCGGCGGGGCGAAGTGGTCACGCAGGTGCAGAACCTCAATCGCGCCGAACCGGCCGCCACATTATTCCAGGTGCCGACGGATTTCAAAGTGAACGAGGCGCAAAGGGGCAGCAGGCCGGCTCCCCCGCCTGCGCAGTAGCTGGAGACCTCCCACGGCCGGCGCGTCCGACGGGCCGCCCGGCCTACTCACCGTGCTCGCCGGCGCTGGTGCCTTTGTCGGGAGGCTTTGCGGCTGCCCGGACTTCCTGCACGCGGCTAAGGAATTTGGCCAGGGTGAAGGGTTTGGCGAGAAACGGCAGCCCGTTTCCGGTGGCCAGTTTCTCGCCGTCGGGCGTTCCGGAGATGACCAGCACCGCCAGATCGCTCCGCTGGTTGCAGAAGCTGCTTCGCCAATTCCACGCCGGTCGGGACCTTCGCCCATGTGGACATCCGTGATCAGGAGATCGACGGTTCCCGGAAATTCGCGAAAAATCGTGAGAGCTTCGTCCCCGTTGCAGGCACTCAGCACGATGAAGCCTTGCTGCTGCAGGACCAGGCTGAGATACGGCCGAAGGGATGGGTCGTCATCCGCGAGTAGCGCGGTGGTCGGCCTCTCAACTGTTTCTAGCGAACTCATCGTAATGCTCCAGCCGCGGCGGCGAACGAAGCATCGATCGTCTCGGAGGGCCTGGGCGGTTGGTTCTACGACGATTTGGTCAGGCCAGACGACCACCCAATTATCGGGCGCGGGTGTTTGCCCATGTCCATCCATTTTGTGCCCTAGGCTGAAAAGGGAAGATGGCTAAGGGTTTGACTAGTCTATGGCCGGTCCGAAATAGCCTTGCGCGAGAACGGGTTCGACTTCGAGCGCGCGGGTCCAGCAGGCGCGCGCTTCGTCCGATTTTCCGGCAGCTTCCAGAATGCGGCCGAGATTGAGCAGGGCTTCGGGCATGTCCGGCTGCTGCGAAAGGGCCTCGCGGTAAAGCTTGGCGGCCTTATCCGGCTGGCCGGCTTTTTCGTGCATGAGTCCGGCATTGTACAGCACTTCACCGGAGCGTTCGCCGAGTTCGATGAGGCGGGTGTGCAAGGTGAGGGCGCTTTCGAAATTGGAAGCCTGAATGGCCAGCGCGGCCAGGCCGCGGAGCGCTTCGAGGGATTTCGAGTCGGTTTCCAGCATCTTCTCGTATAGCCGCTCGGCGCGCGCGCGCTCGCCCATGCCGCTTAGAGCCAGGGCCAGGTTAGCCTGGGCCTCGGGCCACTGCTGGCGATATTTGAGGCAGCCTTCGAAGGCCTCGGCGGCGCCGCGGTAGTCCTCGCGCCGCAGGCGCAGGTAGCCGAGGCGAAAACGTGCCTCCTCCTCCTTGGGGGCCTTCTCCAGCACCATCTTGTAACAGCGCTCGGCCTCGTCGGATTGGCCGGTGTGCTCGAACAGGAGGGCCAGGTTCCACAACGGTGCAAGGGCATTCGGGATTGGCAGCCAGGGCGCGGTCGTAAGCGGTGCGGGCGCCGGGGCGGTCGCCGAGTTGTTCGCGGACAATGCCCAGGTTGGTGTAGGCTTCGCACGACTGGGCCCTCACCTTCAGGGCTTCCTCATAGGCTTCGGCGGCCTGCTGCCAGCGGCTGGATTTCTGGTGCGCCAGCGCGAGGTTGAACCAGCCCTCGAAATGGCCGGGAACGGCGGAGACCAGCAGGGTGCAGAACTTGGCGGTGAGGGCGTGTTCCCCGGCGGCGCAGGACCAGGCGGCGAGCCCTTCCAGAGCCACGCCGGAATCCGGGCGGAGGTCGAGCAGGCGTTCGGAGTATTCGCGGACCATATCGAAATCCTGCTTCGACATGCCGATCAGGACCAGGTTGGAAAGCGATTCCTCCGATTCGGGATTGGTGGAGAGAATCTTCTCGTAGATGGCGGCGGCTTCGTCGCCGTGGCCGAGGGTCTGGAGAGCGGCGGCTTTGCCGAAGGCGGCATCTTCATGGCCGGGGGAAAGCTCCAGGCAGCGGTCGAATGAATAGAGGGCGGACTTGGCGTCTTCCAGGCGAAGGTGGCAGACACCCAGACCGAGATGGGCTTCGGCGTTTTTGGGGTCGAGCGTGGAAGCCTTGTAGAAGGACTGCGAGGCGCGCTTCCCAATCGTTAATGCGCTCCAGGCAGACGGCCAGGTTGAGCCAACCCAAGGCGTACTGAGGCTTGGCCTGGACAAGGAGGCGGTACGTCTTGGCGGCCGCGGCGCAATCCCCCATCTCGAAGAGGATGTGGCCCATGGCACGGTAGATCTCGGGCGAGCCCTGGTTGCCGGCGACGGCGCGATCCAGATGATCGAGCGCCTCCTGCCGTTTGCCGGCGAGGTGCAAAGCGACGGCGCGCGCGAGGTAGTCGCCGGAGGTGCGCACCTCGGCTGCCGCAGCTCGCGCTCCGGGCATCTGGATCGTTCTAATTGCGGTACTCATCGAGGCGCTCCTTACCTGGATTCTCGTCCCCGAAGGGGACGCCCACTATCCGCTGACGGACTGCTGGATTTGCGAATACTCTGGGAATTTTCATCATGCCCGGCCAGCGAAATCCACCAATATGGTTGGGCGGCGGCAGGGCTGGAACAATCAAAGGCGGTTCATTCAGATTCACGGCTTCTGTCCGGACGGTTGCCGTTCCGGTCTGTGGCCGGGCATAACCGGCGGCCCCCAGCACGGAGCACGCAACCTGGGGCAGCCAGGCCGCTCCGGCCGGATCCGGCCCGGCATGCCGGGCGGACGGAAGCGGGGAGCCGGGAACGCGGAAGGCGGCGGCCATGGAAACACGCAGATCTCTTCCTTCGCTGGCCCGGCTCAGGAGCCGCGCCGGCCGGCTATGGTTCAGGATGGCGACCAGAGCGGGTCCCGGCGTAGCGCCGAGGGTGCGCTCAACCATGGGACGGGAGCGGGTGCCCCGGATTTCGAACCCGCTGGCCAACGATTCGGGATCCATGCCCACGGCAAGATCGCATGCCACGGGCGGGGCGGCCTGGGGCATGGTCACGCGGGACAAGGAGGGGAAGGCGATGGCCGGGGAATCCGCATGAGCCCGAGGGGCGAAAGGGCAGGCCTGATAGCTCTGCGGCCGAAGCGTGGTTTCGGCTGGAGGGGGATCGACCGGACCGCTGCCGGACAGGCCGACCTCGGAGCCCAAAGCCAAAGGCGGCAGCGCGGCGAAGTCAGCGGCCGCCGGAACCTGAAATGGCTTCGATTCGGGATAATCGCGGGGCGTTTCCAGACCGCTTTGGATCAGGCGCGAAGGCTGGATAGGCCGGGGATTCTCCCGCCGGCGCATGACGCTGGCAACCTGGTTGGCCTCGTGCAAGCGGTCCATGCCGCGGCGAAGCCGGTACTGATTGCGGTGCTCCCGGGAACAGAAATCTTCGCCGGAACCCGACCAGATGCGACTCAGGGATTTGCCGCAGAGAAGGCACACCCGCGCACTCATAACCCGTAATTATAGGAATTCCCGGGCGTAAAATAACAGGATATCAGCGGGCAGCGGCCCCTTGCTATCTAAGGTTATTTATTTGATAGCAAACTTTTTTTTATCGAACTAATCGACCGATATCTTTAGTAAATGCCCAAAAAAAACTTAGAGAATTAATTGAGATTTGTATACAATTACGGTGAACAGGAGGCTGCTTGCAATGAACGAATCCTCCGTGCGCGCGGAACGTTTCGAGCGCGACGCCCCGGCGGTGCCAGCTTATACATGGGCCGTTCCGCAAAAGCCGGTATCGGTGCGAATTCCCCTGGATTTGATGGAGAAGCTGGAGCGGGAGACGGTGGAAAACTATCGATCGCTGACCTCGCGCGGCTCGGAAATCGGCGGAGTGCTGTTCGGCGCGATTACGCCGGGCACTCCGGCGGTGGTCGAAATCGAAAGTTATGAGCCGGTACCGTGCGAATATGCGACGGGTCCTCTGTACCGCCTGACGGAACAGGAATTGATGCGGCTGGACCACGCCATCGCGCAAAAGCGGGCCGCGGGGATCGAGCCGGTCGGCTTTTTCCGCAGCCATACGCGCAAGGGGTTGTGCCTGGACGCGGCAGACCTGGCGATGCTGGATTCGCACTTCGCGGGCCCACACCAGATTGCGTGGGTGGTCCGGCCTTCGGCGACGAAGTCGAGCACGGGCGGTATTTTCATTCGCGAGAATGGCGTGGTGCACGGGGAGGCAAGCTACCTGGAATTTCCACTTCGTGGCGCGCGGGAGAATTCCTCCGCGCCGGAAGGAGAAGTTGCCGGCCCGCGCGCGGTACCAGCGGCTCCAGCGGTACCAGCGGCGGCGCGGCCGGTCGCACGAGCGCAGATCGTTCCGATCGCCACCAGGCGGGAAGTCATGCCGATGTCGCCGCCTACCGTGGCCCTGGCGGCGCCCGAACCCTTGCCGTCCGAACCCGCGCGGGAAGTGCCAGAGGCACGCGTGGAAGCCCCGGCCGAGCCCGAGCGGCAAGCGCCGGCTCCACGTGTGGAAGCCCCGGCCGCGCGTGCGGACACGGCGGTTCGAGAGCCGGCGCCGGCAACTCCGGCCGAGCCCGCGGTGAAAGTGCAAAAAGCGGCTCCGGCGCAGGCGGCAGCGGCAGCTCCGGCCGAGCCCGCGGTGAAAGCGGAAAAAGCGGAACCAGCAGCAGCGTCCGATAGCCGCGCGGCGGAGACCGACGAGGGCGTGTTTCGTTCTTTTGAGCAGGCGGCGCCGCGGCGCGCCGGGAAATGGCTTTGGCTTGCCATAGGTGCGGGGATTCCGGCCATCCTCGCGGCGGGATTTTTTGTGAGCTCGGGCGTGCTCAGCCCGCGCCATCCGGCGTTGCCGGCCGCGTCCAACGACGCCGGCCTGGCGCTGCGAATCGAGCGGAATGCCGGCGATATCCTGCTCACCTGGAATCGCGATGCGGACGCCATCCGGCGGGCGACGCGGGCGGTGCTGTCGATCTCGGACGGGGCGCAGCAGGAGAACGTGGAAATGGACCTCTCCCAGTTGCGCACGGGCAGCATTGTGTATTCACCCGTGACCAGCGACGTGGTGTTCCGGATGCAAGTGACCGGGAACGGACAGGCGGAGCCGGTGAGCGAAACGGTGCGCGTGCTGCGGACGCGGCCTTCGCCGATGCCGGACGCGGCCAATCCGACGGCAGCGGGGGCAGCCGGTGCGAAGCCGGCGCCGGTTGCCGGCGGCACAGGACAGCCGGGAGCGGATCCGGCCATCGCGCCGACGGAAGAGAAAGTCGCGCTGGCACAGCCGGTGAAGACGTTCCGGGCGGAATCGCTGGCACAGCGGTTGCGGGCGGCGCGGCCGGCGGAAATTCCGGACGCTCCCGTGGTGGCGGGGATGCCGGCGGGCGTGCCGGAGGTGAATCTGGGAGGGCTGATGTCCAATCCCGTCGCTCCTCCTCCCCCGGCGCCGAAAGCGGAACCGGCGAAGAAGGCCGCGATAACCGGAGGCGTCGTGCAGCCGGCACAACTGCTCCGCCGGGTCAGTCCGGATTTTCCCAAGCTGGCACGCGATGCGGGGGCGAGCGGAACGGTGGAGTTAGTAGCCACAATCGGCACGGACGGCCACGTCCGGAACGTGCGTGCGCTGAGCGGCAATCCGCTGCTGCGCGGGTCCGCTATCGCCGCCGTGAAGCAGTGGGTTTACAAGCCCACGATACTGAACGGCCAGGCGGTGGAATCGGAAACGCGGGTGATGCTCGACTTCAAGAACGTGCGGTAGAGGGGCCGCACGCAAGGCCGGGGCCGAACCGGACCAGGGTGGCCCCGTCTCCAGCGCTCAGCTCAGGCCGCAGGCTGACGGGATCTGACGGCCGCCGTCACCGGTAGACTGGACCTGCCCAGCCCGCCACCAACTCCGAAGCTCCGGTCGCCACGCACGGGGCCGGACCCCCGCACCCGGGCGCCCAGGGTGGCATGCCGGACCCAGCAGGCGAATCGCCAGCCACATCGGAATGCCAATAGTCGCCAGAGCCATGAGGCGAAGCAGCCAGGCATGTCCCATCAGGAACCAAAAGCCGTACCGTAAGGAAACCAGCCAGGCCACGGTGGTTATCGAACCGGCTAACAGGCATTGGAAGCGGGATTTGGCGCGCGTGCCGAGGCCCTGAATCAATAGCGCGTATGGCACGGCGACGACCAGATCGACGCAATAATGCTCTCCCAGCCCGAGCGTGGCCAGGACCGTCAGCGCCAGGAACGCCAGGGCAAAATACGGGACCACGCGCCAGTGCCGGCAGTTCCACCAGATCAGGAGCGCCGCCGCGACGTGCAGGGACGGCATGCAATTGGCTGGAGCGTCGATCAAGACCGGGTGAACCGCGGCGGCTATCGGCATATGCCGCGGAAACAGCCCGGGAAACGCGTATATCGGACCGGCAGCCGGATAGGACAGGTATAGCGAATATCCGATGACCATGTTGGTAATCGCGATCAGCAGGAAATTGGTCCCGGCCGGCCGGGAGTGCCGAAGGTGGCCGGCATACACCAACATAGTTATGAACGGCAGGGAGTAGTAGAGCAGCAGTTCTGCGGGTCGAAGATAGGAATAAATGGCGTTTGCGCCCACTAGGAACGCGGGCGCGGTGCCGGTCAGCTTCAGGTCCAGCGCATACAGGTAAAGATCCAGTTTCCAGACCGCGAAACGGGCATTCAAACCCAGTAATTCGTGGACCGCAACGCCCCCCCCGATCAGGGCCAGGCAGCGGGCGAGCATGACGCGGGCATGGACATCCCGAGGCGCCCGCCAGGCGAGCGCGAGAGTGCCGGCCACCCCCAGATATGCGCCGGCGGTAACAAGATGGCCGCCTGGATACACGAAGCTGCCGGCGAATCCAACGGCTCCAGTCAGGACAATCCCTGCCAGAATGGTGAACCCAAACTCACGCCGGGTCGCGCCGCTGCAAAAATACAACGGCGTGATCGCCAGATACGAGAATTGAACCCACTCATAAGAGCGCACGTCCGGCAGCACGTGTAAGGCGGCCATCGCAAGGGCCACGGCCGTTATCGAAAACAGTTGGGCACAAGTAACCCGGAAATTGCGCGGAGCGCCCGCCACAGCAGGGGCTACAGCGGTGCTGGACATGCAGAACCAGTACGCCCGCTGCCGGGCGTGTGCATCCGTCGAGCGCTGGACGCGGGGCAGCTTTCGAACCCCTGAGACCGGTCTCGAAGAGGCGCGCCTGTGATGTCCATCGGTTCGCTCTGCACCACTGCCGGCAATGGACCGGACAGACCGGGATCATGGTTGCGGTTCATGCGATGCGCTCGAAGCCGGCGGGGGATTCGGTTTTGGCAGGCTCGGGTTTGGGCAGAAGGGCGTCGAGGATGGCGGCGAGGTATTGGGACAGGCGCTGGAGATCTTCCGCCCGGGCGGCGGCGGGAGTGAGCTGGGCGACCAGGTCGCGGTAATCGCCGTTCAGGAATCGAGCCGCCTTCGGCGGCAAGATAGCGGGCCACGTCGCGCTTTTGCTGATCGAAATTAAGGCTGAGCCAGGACTGGAAAGCGCGAACGTGGAGCTTTTCGAGAACGCGGGAGGTTTCGGTTTCGCCGTACTGCCGCGACGAATCGACATCGTGGTAGGAACCGGTGGCGCGGTTGCGGAAGGCGGCAATGAACGCGAGCGTGCCGAAGGCGGTGTTGATCTGGTCCACCTGGTCGCCCCAGTAATCGGAGCAGGTTTGCGACATCACCGGCATGATGGGACTTTCGGTTCGGGCCGGTTCGCTGGCGGCGGCCGGTGCAATGGCGGCGGCCTCGGCCTGCGCTTCCTGGAGGAAGCAGCTCTCGAAGGCGCGATCGAGGACCTCGTCGGTGAGGGCGAAGGGCAGCTTTTCAAAATGGATCAGGTTCAGGGCGTGGGAGAGGACGTCGCGGGGATGGCAGCGGCGGAACGGCTTGCCGGTACGGCGATAGTGCTTTTCGATGAAGCGCTGGATGAGGTCGCGTGAAAACGGCAGCTTGCGGGCCGTGCAGAAGGCTTCGAAGATGCGGATGAACTCGTTTTCGGCGGGGCTCCGGAGCAGCATCTTGTATTGAATGCGGCGGAGGAATGCCTCGTCGCCGAGGTCGGCCGGGTTGAGATTGGTGGAGAAGACCAGGAAGGCGTCGAACGGGGCGGTCATTTTGCCGCCGGTGAGGAAGCTCAAATAATCGAGGCGGCGCTCCATGGGCACGATCCAGCGGTTCAGCACTTCGGCAGGGGTGGCGCGCTGGCGCCCGAAGTCGTCGATCGAGGTAAATGCCGTTGTTGGCCTTCAACTGGAAGGGGGCTTCGTAAATCTTGGAGGTCTGGTTGTATTGCAGGTCGAGCATGTCCATGGTGAGCTCGCCGCCGCTGACGATGAAGGGCCGCTTGCACTTGGCCCACCGGCGATCATAGGAGCGCTCGATGGAGACGGTTAAGGCGGAGGGCTCCTGGTCGGCATCCACGCGCTGGTGGTAGATGGGATCGTAGAGCTGGACAATGTTGCCCTGGCACTCGATGGCATAGGGCAGGAAGATGGGGGCGGTGTCGAGGTTGGCGAGAGATTCGATGAGGAAGGTTTTGCCGTCGCCGGGCTTGCCGTGGAGCAGGAGAGAGCTGGCGGCGCTGATGGCGGGCCCGATCTGGCGCAGGATGCTCTCTGTCAGGACCATGCCCTTGAAAGCTTTGGCCAAGGCTTCTTTGGTAAGCCAGCCCTCGCGCGGGCGTTGCAGGCGCACCATGTTGGCGTACTGATGGAGCGGGACGGGCGCGGGTCCGGAATACTGGTTGGATTCGAGGTGCTCCCGGGCGCGGGCGCGGCCGGCTTCGGTGAGCGCGAACAGAGATGCCACGTTGCCCACGCCGAGGGATTTTTTGATTTGCACGTGATGGCGCAGTTTGAGCGATTCCACCAGGTCCTGGATGACGCTGAAGCGCAGGCCAATGGCGATCGGAGAGATCCTGGCCGTAGAGTTCGCCGCGGAAGTACAGAATTTTAAGGATCAGATGCTCGACGAGCGATTCGGGGAGACCGGTTTGTTCGAGTGATTCCGGCTCCGGCGGCGCAAGGGGATCCATGCAGGTTTATTGGATCAGCTTTCGGCTGGGCCGAATATAGATGTCTTTGGATAGCGGGGGTAGGTCAGTACCAAAAGGGCGGGCCGAAGGCCTGCCCGGCGGGCTAGAAGGGGAAATCCTTCTTTTCCGGGACGGGTTGGAAGCCGCCGGCCCGGGCGAGGAAACGGTACGGGTTAACGGGCGCGCCGCCGATGCGGACTTCGTAGTGGAGGTGAGGAGCGGTGACCCGGCCGGAACTGCCGACCGCGCCCACCTGATCGCCGCGGCGGACTTCCTGGCCGGCGCGGACGTAGATTTGCGAGAGATGGGCGTAATAGGTTTGGAGGCCGCCGCCATGATCGATCACTACCAGGCGGCCGTAGCCGCCCGAGACCCACTCGGCGTGGATGACGATGCCATCGGCGGTGGCGCGCACGCCCATGCCGGTGGGCGCGCTGATATCGACGCCTTTATGGAAGGCGCCTTCACCCGAGAACGGGTCGGTGCGCTGGCCGTAGGAACTTTCGATGAGACGGCCCTCCACCGGCCAGATGGAAGGCTGGGCATTGAGTTGCTGGAAGTGGCGCGAGGATTTGCCGGCCAGCATCAGCATGTTGGCCTGTTTCAGCACGTCGTAATCCTGCACGCTTTCGGCGAAGGACGGCACCAGCTTGCCTTCGGCCGCGATATCGGCCGGTCCTTCCAGCTTCTGCTTGATGCCGAAGGCGATGGTCACTTCTTTGGCGTAAAGCTGCAGGCTGGCGAGCTGATCGTTCTTCTGGCTGACGACGTTCTCCAGGCTTTCGTAGCGGGTGCGCAGGTTATCGGCTTCGCGCTTGAGGGCGTTGTAATTGGCCACCTTCCAGGCCATGCGGGCGTAGCTGGCGACGAAACCGAAGAAGGAGAAACAGCCAAGGAGAGCAAAAGCCAGAATTGCGTAGACGGCCTGATGCGGGATATGAATGCGGCGGAGCCTGCCGCGGAGCGAATGGGCGACCACTACTACGAAATATTCTTGTTTCATAGTCTCTCCGGCCGGACCGGGGACGGGAACGTGAAGTTCCGATCGTGGAGCCCGGCAGGGGCTATTTCTTATGGCAACCGCAATTGGCGAATTCATGACTGTATCAACTCACGGAGCTGCTGTCAAGCTGGCACGGTGATTGCAAGTTGTTGAAAAAACTGGTAATATCCGAATCAATCGTGGCCTCGCGAATTCCCGGCACGTTATTTTTGCAGAATCTGGTGGAACGGCGCACGCTGCTGTTCCAACTGGTGCGGCGCGATTTCGAGACGAGGTTCATCGGCTCGGCGATGGGCTGGATCTGGGGCGTGATCCACCCGCTGGTATTGCTGCTGAGCTGGACGTTTGTGTTCCAGTTCTGCTTAAAGCAGACGGTTCCGGATGGCGAGGACACGAAGAATTACCCGCTATTTTTATTTGCCGGCATGCTGCCATGGCTGCTATTCAGCGAAACGGTGCAGCGGTCGGCATCGAGCCTGCTGGAACAGGGAAACCTGATCACGAAGACAGTTTTTCCGTCCGAGATGATCCCGGTTTCGGTTTTCCTGTCATCGCTGGTCAGCCACCTGTTGGGGCTGGGGCTGATGGTTGCGGCCGCGGGCGTATTTTTGAACCAGATCAGCATTTTTGTGCTGCTGTTGCCGGTCTACATACTGGTAATCGGCTTATTTTCCGTGGGCATTAGCTGGATCGCGGCCAGCCTGCATGTTTTTTTGCGGGACACCGCGCAGGTGGTGACCGTGATGCTGATGTTCTGGTTCTGGATGACGCCGATTTTCTTTGCCGAGCGGTCCTTTCCCCACTGGGCGCGGATTGTGCTGCTGGCGAACCCGTTCTATTACGTGGTGCGCGCGTACCGCAAGCTGCTGCTGGGTTCGACGGCGCCGAGCCTGCACGATCTGGCGGTGGTGACGGTGTACGGGGCGGCGGCGTTCGTGGTGGGTGGGCTGTTTTTCCGGCAGATGAAGCGCGGGTTCGCGGACGTGCTGTAACGGGGATTGGGGGTTGGGGGTCAGGGATTGGGGACGCGGGTTTCGATTGTCCGGGCGGCGCGCTCGGAACCTGCTGGTTTGGAAATCCTGAATCATTCGAGTGCGGCTGGACTTTGTGGCCGCCGGATTCCCCAATCCCCAATCCCTGATCCCCAACCCCCGCGGCGTGCTAGCGTAATGGTGATGACGTCGAAAGAGATTCTATCTTTCATTACTGAAATCGGGCTGGTGCCGGTGGTGCGCTGCGCGAGCGCCGAAGGCGCGATTGAAACCGTGGCGGCGTTGTACCGCGGCGGGATCCGCGCTGCCGAGATCACTATGACCGTTCCGGGAGCCATTCGGGCGCTGGAGAAGACGGCGGACCGGTTCGGAAGCGAGCTGGTGCTGGGCGCGGGAACGGTGCTCGATCCGGAAACGGCGCGGGCGTGCATGCTGGCGGGCGCGGAGTTTTTTGTGACGCCGAGCCTGCGCGTGGCGACCATCGAAGTCGCGAAGCGGTATTCAAAAGTGATCTGCCCCGGCGCGCTGACGCCGACCGAAGTGCTGACGGCCTGGGAAGCGGGAGCGGATGCGGTAAAGATTTTTCCGGCCGGCAATGTGGGTGGGGCCAAGTACATCAAGGCCCTGAAGGGACCGTTTCCGCAGATCGAAATGGTGCCGACGGGCGGCGTCAACCTGGACACGATCGGCGACTTCCTGAAAGCGGGCGCGTGCGCCTGCGGGGTGGGCGGCGAGCTGGTGGACAACAAGACGGTGGCCGAAGGACGCTTCGACGTGATTGAAGACCGCGCGCGGAAGTACCTGGCCGCTATCGCCAAGGCGCGCTCCGAAATGCGGGCGGCCGCGGGCGCATGACGCCCGGGCCGCGGCCGCTTGCTAAACTGTAATATATTCTCTATGGCCGTCAGCAAAGAACTGCTGGAAATCCTGGTCTGCCCAGTGTGCAAGGCCGCTTTGAACCTGAAACCCGATGGGAGCGGCCTGAAGTGCGTGGAGTGCCGGCGCGTATATCCGATCCGGGACGATATTCCGGTGATGCTGGTGGACGAGGCGCGGATCGAAGAATAGGCGCGGAGCCCTTAGCCGGGGCGGCGTGCCGCTTTTGGCGGACCGGCCCTGTCCAATGGTTCGGCAACACGGTCATGCCTGGTTACCGCAGAGTGGATTCCATATTGGCATCGATGCCGCCGGGCGGCCGGGTGGCCGTGGTGCGGCTACGGTCGCTGGGGGATTGCGTGCTGACCACGCCGGCGCTCGAAATTCTGCGGCGGGCGCGTCCGGATGCGCGCGTCGGGGTGGTGGTGGAGGAGCGCTTCGGCGGCGTGTTCGAAGGCAATCCGGACGTGGCGGAACTGCTGCCGCCGGATGCCGGGGCGGTGCGTCACTTCGCGCCGTGGATTTGCCTGAACCTCCACGGCGGAACCAGGAGCGCGTGGATTACGGCGCTTTCCGGCGCCCCGGTTCGCGCCGGTTTCGCGCATTTCCGTTTCCGGCCTGCGTATAACGTGCGCATCCCGCGCGCGCAGCAAATTCTGGGAACGGAGCGCAAGGTGCACACGGCGGAACATCTGGCCAGCGCCATTTTTTATCTGGGCGCGGAACGGTGCGAGGTGCCGCGGGCGCGGCTGGGGGGGCCGGGGGCCGGGAGCCAGGGGCCGGGGAGGCTTGCGGTTATCCATGCTTGTGCGACGGCGGCGGAAAAGACCTGGCCGGCGGAGAATTTTCTGCTGGTAGCGGAATATCTGAAGAAGTCCGGGCTGGAGCCGGTTTTTATTGGCGGGGCGGGGGACGATCTCTCGGCTTTTCGCGGCTACCGGACCGTGCAAGGGGCACCGCTGGGGGAAATCGCGAAACTGCTGGGCGAGGCCGCCCTGTTTGTGGGCAACGATTCCGGGCCGGCGCACATGGCGGCGGCGGCGGGGTGTAGGGTGGTGGTGATCTTCAGCGCCTCGGACCCGGAGATTTGGGGACCGTGGCGCACGGCCGGCGAAGTGGTGTGCGCTCCGGCGCCGCTGGAGCGGGTGGTGGAAGCGGTGGCGCGGCTGCGGGTGGCGGCATGAAGGAATTATTCCGGCTGCTGGCCTACTCGCGCCGCTATGTGCCGCACCTGGTCGGCTCGGTGGTGCTGATGGCGGTGGCCGGGGCGGCGCAGGGGGCGCTGGCGCTGCTGCCGCGGCCGATTTTCGACCGCGTGCTGACTTCCGCCCGGCCGCCAGGGCTCACGCCGCTGCTGGCCAAGCCGGTCTTCGGCCACCAGATTTATCTGGAACAGATTGTCCCGGTGCACGGGCGCAGCGTGTGGTTCATGGTGGCGTTCGCGCTGATTGCGTCGTTCCTGCTGAAGGGAGTCTGCGATTATTTCGGCAATTATCTGATCAGCTACGCCGGCTATTCTTCGGTAACCGATCTGCGGAATTCGGTTTTCGAGAAAGTGCTGCGCAAGGGCGCAGACTTTTTCGAGGCGCATTCGACGGGACGGCTGATGTCGTCGATCATGAACGATATCGACAAGGTGCAGCTGGCCACGTCGCAGATGCTGGCGGATTTTTTCCGGCAATGGTTCAGCGCGCTGGCGCTGCTGTTCGTGCTGGTGAGCACGGACTGGAAGCTGGCGGCGGTGAGCCTGACGATTTTGCCGGCGGTGATGCTGCCGGTGACGCGCATCGGGCGGCGCATCCGGCGCACCAGCCGGGGCGCGCAGGACCGCCAGGCGGAGCTGAACCAGATCCTGGAAGAAACGCTGAGCGGGCACATGGTGGTGAAGGCGTTCGGCGCGGAGGCTTACGAATCGCGGAAGTTCCGCGAATCGGCGCACAAGCTGCTGAAGAGCAACGTGCGCTACGTGCTGCAGCAGGCGCTCTCCTCGCCGCTGATGGATTTTATCGGGCTGCTCATGATTCTGGCGCTGCTGACTTATGCGCGCGCCAACATCAAGACCGGCAATATCAGCCCGGGGGATTTCGTGAGCTTCGTGGTGGCGCTGCTGCTGCTGCTCGAGCCGCTGAAGCGGCTGGTGGGAATCCAGAATATTTTCCAGCAGGCGCTGGGGGCGTCACAGAAGGTATTTGAGTACCTGGACCACGAGGAGACCATCGTGGAACTGCCGGGCGCGGCGCGGCTGGGCGGGTTTCACCAGGCCATCGTATTCGATTCGGTAGGGTTCCACTACGGCGCCGTGCCGAACGGTTTCGAACTGCAGGGGATCGAGCTGGAGGTGAAGGCGGGGGAAGTGGTAGCCCTGGTGGGCCCGAGCGGGGCGGGGAAGACGACGCTGGCTTCGCTGGTGCCGCGGTTCCACGACGTTCAGCAGGGAGCGCTGCGCGTGGATGGGCGCGACATCCGCCATTTGAGCCTGGCATCGCTGCGGGCGCAGATCGGGCTGGTGGCGCAGGAGACGTTTCTGTTTAACGACACTGTCGCCAGCAACATTGCATACGGGCGGCCGGACGTGGGGATGGCGGAAATCCGGCGGGCGGCCGAAACGGCGCTGGCGCACGAATTTATCGAGCGGCTGCCGGAAGGCTACAATACGATGATCGGCGACCGGGGCACAAAATTGAGCGGCGGCGAGCGGCAGCGGCTGGCGATCGCGCGCGCGCTGCTCAAGAACGCGCCGATTCTGATATTGGACGAGGCGACTTCGCACCTGGACACCGAATCCGAGATGCTGGTGCAACGGGCGCTGGCGAATCTGATGGAGTACCGTACCGTACTGGTGATCGCGCACCGGCTGTCCACCATCCGGCGGGCGCATAAGATTGTGGTAATGGACAAAGGACGCATTCGGGAGATCGGAACGCATGCCGAGCTGGTGAGGCTGGGCGGCATCTACCAGCGGCTGCACGATCTGCAGTTCGCGCACGCGGCCACGGGAGCGGAACGGTGAGCCTGCGTAGCATGACCGGCTTTGCGCGCGTGCGGCGCCTGGTGGAGGAAGGCGAGATCGCGATCAGCCTAAAGAGCGTGAACCATCGCGGGCTGGATCTGCATTTCCACATGCCGCCGGAATTCGACGCCATCGAGCATGAAGTGCGGGGGATTGTGAAAAGCGGGGTGGCGCGCGGGCATGTCCAGGTGCAGGTGGGCTTCACGGCGGCGGGGACGGCAGTGGCGGCGCTGAACCGCGAGCTGCTGGCGTCGTATGTGCAGGCTTTTCGCGAGGCCGCGGCGCAATTCGGGATCGGCGGCCAGCCGGACCTGAACGTGGCCATGAGCATTCCGCACATGTTCACGGCGGGCGGCGGGGAGGAAGCCGGCGAAGCCGTGTGCCGGGCGGTGCTGGAGATCGCGCGGGAAGCAGTGTCGGCGCTGAACGCGTTCCGGGAGCGCGAGGGCGCGGCGATCGCCGCCGAGCTGGGCGAGCGGTGCCGCAACCTTTGCGCCCTGGTGACGCGGATGGAAGAGATTCGCGCGGGCGCGGTGCAGGCCTTTCAGAAGCGCCTGCGGGAGCGGCTGTCGGAGCTGCTGCGCGGAGCGGTGGATCCGCAGCGGCTGGCGCAGGAAGCGGCGATTCTGGCGGACCGCAGCGATATCGCCGAGGAGTTGATGCGGCTGCGCACGCACACGGGGCAGCTGCAGGCCCTGTTGAGCGGGGAAAACGAAGTGGGCAAACGGCTGGACTTCCTGCTGCAGGAAATGAACCGGGAAGCCAACACCATTTTGTCCAAGACCGGCGGCCTGGGAGACCTGGGGCTGACCATCACGGACCTGGCGCTTTCGGCGAAATCGGAGATCGAAAAGATTCGGGAACAGTCGCTGAACCTGGAATAGAGCGTGATCTTTTTTTCAACGCAGAGACGCGAAGGACGCGGAGATTCCGCGGAGGAAACCGAAGGGAAATTCTCCGCGTTCCCTCCGTGTTCTCCGCGGCTCCGCGCTGAAGGGAAGTTTGCCCGTTTACTATGACCACTGTCTTCATCATCTCCGCCCCGTCCGGGTCGGGAAAATCCACGCTGGTGGCGCGGCTGCTGAGCCGGCTTCCGGGGCTGATGTTTTCGGTGTCATACACCACGCGGCAGCCGCGGGGACACGAGATCGATGGGCAGAGCTACCGGTTCGTGACGCGCGACGAATTCGAGCGCATGCTGGCGAATGACGAGTTTCTGGAATGGGCCGAGGTTTTCGGCAATTATTATGGCACCCACTGCGGCGTGCTGGAGCAGGCCCGGGCGGAGGGCAAGGACTTGGTGCTCGACATCGACGTGCAAGGTGCGAGACAATTAAAAGGCAAGATTCCAGAGGCTGTTACGGTTTTCATTCTGGCTCCCTCCCGTGCCATTTTGGAACAGAGGCTGCGCGCGCGGGGGGAAGACCGGAACGAGGTGATCGAGCGGCGCCTCGGCGAGGCGGCCGAGGAGATCCGCAATTACAAGCAGTACGATTACGTGCTGATCAACCGCGACCTGGAGGAGTCCGATGCCACGCTGGCTGGGATCGTGCTGGCGGAACGGGTGCGGCGGATGCGCATGGAAGACCGGATCAGGCCGATCCTGGAAACGTTTGTGAACACTGAGGTTGTGAAAAATGGCTGACAAAGCTCCACGCAATAACGCCCACTGCACCATTCCGGACGATCCGGAGCAGAGCACGTACCGGTTCATCATCGTGGCCGCCAAGCGCGCGCGCCAGTTGCAGGGAGGCGCGCGTCCGGTGCTGCCGACCTCGTCCAAGAAACCCACCATCATCGCCGTTGAAGAAGTGCGGCGCGGGCTAGTGAAGTACAGCCTGACGGGGCAGGCGCCTGAGCCGGTGATTCCGGCCGAGCCGGCGCTGTAATTTTGGGGCCGGGGGACAGGGGTCAGGGGCCAGGGAGGCGACCGCACGATCGCGGGTTTGCCCCGGTCCCCGGTCCCCGGCCCCCGGCCCCCATGGCCTATGAAAATCCTTCTCGGCGTGGGCGGCGGGATCGCGGCTTATAAGGCCGCGGATCTGGCGCGGCTGCTGATGCAGAACGGGCACGCGGTGCAGGCGATTCTGACACCGGCGGCGGAGGAATTCGTCCGGCCGCTCACGTTCGCGGCGCTGACCGGCAGGAAGGTGCTGACCGACCTGTTCGCCATCGAAGCCGCCATCGAGCATATTGCGGTGGCGCAGGAGCACGAGATTCTGGTGATCGCTCCCGCGACCGCGGACTTGCTGGCGAAGCTGGCGGCCGGCCTGGCCAACGATTTCCTTTCGACGGTTTACCTGGCCTTCACCGGAACCGTGGTCCTGGCGCCGGCGATGAACGTGAACATGTGGCGGCACGCGGCCACGCAGGCCAACGTGGAGACGCTGCGGCGCCGGGGGCATCGGATCGTCGAACCGGGCAGCGGATTTCTGGCGTGCGGCATGACCGGCCCGGGGCGGCTGGCAGAGCCGGAGGAGATCGCGGCGGCGGTGGAGGCCGAGGCGCGGCAGCGGCGGGACCTGGAAGGGGAAACCGTGCTGATTACGGCCGGGCCGACGCAGGAGCCGCTCGACCCGGTGCGCTACCTGTCGAACCGGTCCAGCGGCAAAATGGGGTACGCGCTGGCGGAAGCAGCGGCGGCGCGGGGAGCGCGGGTGGTGCTGGTTTCCGGGCCGGTGCACCTGGAAGCCCCTCGAGGCGTGGAACTGGTGCGGGTGCGGACGGCGGCCGAGATGCGGGAGCGGGTGCTGGAGCACCTGCCGCAGGCCGGCATCGTGATCAAAGCGGCGGCGGTGGCCGATTTCCATCTCAGCAAAGTGCCGGACCAGAAAATCAAGAAGACGGCGGCGCGCATTTCGCTGGAACTCGACCCCACGCCCGATATTCTGGCCGAGGTAGGGCGGAAGAAGGGCGATCGGCTGCTGATCGGCTTCGCCGCCGAGACGCAGAACCTGGCGCAGGAGGCGCGCCGGAAACTGGAAACGAAGCATTGCGACATGGTGGTGGGCAACCTGGTGGGCGGCAGCGACACGGGCTTCGAATCGGACGAGAACGAGGTAATTCTGGCGCTGCGCACGGGAGAAACCATCACCGTGGCACGGGCATCGAAGCGCGAGATCGCGGACCGGATCTTCGAGGAGGCGCTGAAACTGAGGCTGGCGCTTACCGGGGGCCGGGGGCCGGGGGCCGGGGGCCGGGGAGCGGCGCATGAAGCCTGACGAATTGCGACGTTACCTGGAGTTTTATCAGGATCTTGGCGTGAAGGAACTGTATCGGCAGGCCAGCGCGGCGGCGACCCAGCCCGCGACCACGGAGGACACCGTAAAGTCTCAAGCCGTTCCGGCCGCCTCCCCGGCCCCCGGCCCCCGGCCCCCGGCCCCCGAAAAGGCCCCTGGTTCCCTCCTTCCCATCCTTCAGGACATCGGTGATTGCCGGCGCTGCGGGCTGCACGAGGGGCGCACGCACATTGTTTTCGGCGTGGGGAACGAGCAGGCGCAACTGGTGTTCGTGGGCGAAGGGCCGGGAGCGGATGAGGACACGCAGGGGATTCCGTTCGTCGGCCGGGCGGGGCAGTTGCTCACGCAGATGATTGAGAACACGGCCAAGCGCGAGGGAATTCCGCTGCGGCGCGAGGACGTTTACATCTGCAACGTGGTGAAATGCCGGCCGCCGAACAACCGCACGCCGGAGCCGGACGAGATGGAGATCTGCGGCCAGTTCCTGTTTCGCCAGCTGACCACCATTCATCCGCGGGCCATTTGCGCTCTCGGCGGCACCGCCGCGCGCGCGCTCACGGGCCACAAAGAGGGCGTCACGAAAATGCGCGGGAAGTGGTTCCAGTGGCGCGATATTCCGGTCATGGTGACGTACCACCCTTCCTTTCTTCTACGCGCTTACAACCAGGAAGCCAAGCGGGAGGCGTGGGAGGATCTCAAGAAGGTGCTGCACTTCGTCTACGATGCGGGGTGAGGGACCGGGCCTAACAGGCTGCTGAAAAAGGGTTTTCGGGTGCCCAAAACAGCCGTCTCTCGCACTCGGCCGAATGTAGAATCAATGACTTGCGAGGGCGAGCAAGTGCCATTCCGGGTTCTCCAGGGACTTTTTCAGCATCCTGCTAAAGATCCCGCCAGTTCAAACGGTTCAGCCAGATACAAGACCGCATATATAATGCTCTTACTGGCAGGAACCAGCGTTTCTGCCTGGTTTCCCCGAAAGCTCGATAAAATAGAATCACCGGGGGAGTAGGGGCGTGGATGCAAACGTTACCGGAAGACTCACTGATTACCCTTGACGGCCTGGCAGAAGCATATGTTCGCTTAGATAGCGAGTTCCGTCTCACATTCGTCAATCAGGCGGCTCAGATACTTCTGGGTAAGAACCGGGTGAAATTACTCGGTAACAGGCTGTGGGACGTGTATCCGGAAAACGCCCGAAAGCCGCTCGAGGAAGGCTTCCACCGCGCGCTGGCGAAGGGCACACTCTTCACGGCCGACTTGTACGAAAACCACCGGAACCGGCGTTATGCGATTACCGCCACGCCCGATTCGAGCGGCGGCCTTCTCGTTCGGTTCTCAGACATCGCCGGCGGGGGGAGTCTCGCCCCGGCGGGACAGGAAACGAACAGGCAATCACGACTTCACGGGATCCCCAGGGCACTGCCCGGCTTCGTTTTCCAGACGTATGTCAGAGACGAGGGGGAATGGGGCTTTTGCTTCGCCGATAAGCGAGCCGCCGATATCTTTGGCATAGATCCGGAACCGCTGGAAACCGTGTTCAAGAGGTTTGCCGCATGCATCGCAACAGAGGACCAGGAGCGATTCATCACTTCCATCCGGGAATCGACCCTCTCCGCGAAAGACTGGGAGTTTGAAGGACGATTCATTAGGCCCACGGGCGAAACGAGGTATATCCAGTGTGTTTCCCGGCCGAGACGGCTGGGCGACGAGACGATTTACGACGGAATCGTCCTTGATGTAACCGATCAAAGACGGGCCGAAGAGGCACTGCGGGAAAGCGAGGAACTGTACCACCGACTGTTCGAGGTAGAGTCCGATGCGCTGGTGCTTGTCGATAATGAATCGGGCCGGATCCTCGCAGCCAATAAAGCAGCTATAGCCCTCTACGGATACAGCCGGGAAGAATTGCTTTCCATGAACCGAATCGATCTGTCAGCGGAGCCGGATAAGACCATTCGAGCGACGAAGCAGATGCAAAGATTCATTCCGTTGCGATGGCATCGGAAGAAAGACCACACAGTTTTCCCCGTAGAAATATCGGGCTCCTATTTTGATTTGAAGGGTCGCTCGGTCTTCGTATCCGCAATCAGGGAGATTGCCGGCCGCCGTGCGATGGAGGAGGCCTTGCGGAAGTCAGAAGAGAAGTTCTCCAGGGCCTTTCAACTAAACCCCGCCGCACTTACCATCGCGGATCTGGCAACTTCTTCGTACCTTGAGGTAAACGGGGCATTCGAGCAGATTACCGGCTATCGACGTGATGAAGTCATTGGGAGAAGGTGGGATGAACTCGGGATCTGGGCTGATCCGTCTGATCGGGACGAACTCGTCAGGCGCCTTCTTAACGACAAGTGTCTCCGCAATCGGGAGTTTAGGTTTCGCAAGAAGAACGGCGATGTGGGTAGCGGCTTACTTTCAGCGGACTTGATTGAAATCGATGGTAACCAGTGTGCAATCACCGCAACCGTTGACATCACCGAGCGTCTTCAATTGGAGAGCCAGCTTCGACAAGCACAGAAGCTCGAGAGTCTGGGCCGCCTGGCGGGAGGGGTGGCACATGACTTCAACAACCTTCTGACGGTCATCAACGGATACAGTGACCTCATGCTGCAGGCATTGGATCGTCATGGTTCGCTATACTCGCAAGCCTCGGAAATCAAGAAGGCCGGTGAACGTGCTGCCGAGCTGACCAGCCAATTGCTGGCATTCAGCCGGAAGCAAGTCATCGAACCGAAGGCGTTAGGTGTGAACAGCGTCATCAATGATATAGAACCGATGCTTCGGCGGCTGATTGGAGAGGACATCGAACTCGTCACCGCGCTCGACCCGCTGGTGGGACAGATTATGGCCGACCCGGGCAAGATCCATCAGGTGATCATGAATCTCGTAATCAACGCTCGTGATGCCATGCCCAACGGCGGCAAACTCCAAATCGTGACGAGAAATGTCGATGTCGACGAGGGTACTGCGGCTTTGCCTGGTGATATGGTTCCGGGCAAATATGTCTTGATGACGATCACCGACACCGGCATCGGGATGGACGAGAAGACCTTACAGAGTGCGTTCGAGCCGTTCTTCACCACCAAGGAGCAGGGGAAGGGAACGGGACTTGGTTTATCGACGGTGCATGGCATCGTGCAGCAGAGCGGCGGTTGGATTCGAGTGGGGAGCGCAATCGGGCAGGGCACTTCATTCGAGATCTATCTGCCCCGCCTGGACGCTTGTCCGGTCCCGGAGCGAGATTCGCCAGCAACAACAGAGGTAGCGTACGGCGGCGAGACCGTGCTCGTGGTGGAAGATCAGAGAGCGGTCAGGCGGCTGGCCCGGGCCGTCCTGGAGTCGCATGGCTACCACGTCCTCGAAGCGGCAAGCGGCGCTGAAGCAGTCCGTTTCGCCGAGGAGTATTCGGGTGAAATCCATCTGCTTCTGACAGACGTGATTCTACCGGGAATGAATGGCAAGACGCTATCCGAGCACCTGCGGGTTTTGCTCCCGAAGCTCAAAGTGATTTTCACGTCGGGATACCCGGCAGATATGCTCTCCCGACGTGGAGTCTTGGAATGGGATGTGGCGTACCTGCCAAAGCCGTTCAGTCCTGAGTCCCTGGCGGAGAAGGTTCGTGACGTGCTGGCCCAGCGTAGCACATCGCGATAGAGCGGTCTGGTGTGTAGATTCAACGAGATAGCCGCGCAGGCTCGGGCGAAAGCCGGAACCAGCTTCAGCGCGCGTCGCGTGTTCAAGCCAGATTTATCCGGGGGATGGGCTGCTGCGAGGCTGCTCTCGGGAGCGTTCTACCTCCCCTTCTCTAGTAGTACCCCTGTGACCCTACTCGTACTTATGGTCCTGTCGCAGCACTCCGCAGCCGTGGATAATCGGAACGTATGAAGGCAGTCCGCGAGTTTGTCGGCGAGGAGCGGGGTCAGGACATCATCGAATACGGGTTGCTCCTGGCGTTCGTTGTCTTTGCCATAATTGGCCTGGCCAGCGGGTACTACGGTAATATTGCCGGTGTCACGGCCACCACGAACGAGAACCTTTCTGCGGCAAACGCGGGCATTCGCTAGCCGCATACACAGCGCACGCGCCGCATAGCGGGCTGAATCTCGCTCGGAATTGTAACATCCGCGGACATCTGCTGTCATCAGAGCCGGCAAGCCCGCCGTCACCACCGTATCCGCCGGACCCTCCATCGTCAGTGTCACCCTCGTAATTCCAACGTGGTAAAGATGATCGGCCGGGCTTTATACTCTCGGTGTAGTCGCTTCGCGCCCGCTGGACCCGAAGCGCAGACGACCCGCCAGGCAGGGGGCTGCCGTCAACCGGAAAATGAGGGAGATGACAGGATGACGAGACGACAATTGATGATCAGCGCCGGGGCGGTGGTGGCGGGCAGTGCCACTCCGCGGTCCGTGAGAGCCGACCCGGCCGCGGTGCGTTTCGGTGTCCGCAGCCCCTTGCCGGACGCGGGCCTCCGCGACAGGGCTCTGCTGGTGAAGCGGCTCGGCTTTGACGGCATCGAACTTGGACCCGAATGGCTGACCAGGCCGGTGGAGGTTTTACAGCAGGAACTTGCAGGCACGGGCGTGGCCGTCAGTGCAATCGTGGGTTCCATCGACCTGCTGAACACCGACGCCGAAAAGCGGGCCCGGGCAGTCGAAACCGATCGCCAACGGCTCGGAATGGCGAAAGCGCTGCAGGCGGATTGCGTGATCGAGGTGCCGACATTCGGCCCCAACCGGTTTCCGGACCTTTCGCCGTTGATGAACGCACGCGAAATCGAGCAGCGGCTGCTGGTGGCCGGCCTGAAGCAACTGGCGGGCGATATCGAGCGCAGCGGGGTGACGCTTCTGCTGGAGCCTTGCAATCGCAAGGAGACGCATTTCATGAACCGTCAGGGCCAGGCGGCAGGGATTGTCGAGGAGGCCGGCTCACCGGGGATTGGGATTCTGAGCGATTTCTATCACATGCAATTGGAGGAGGCGAGCATCGCCGCGACGCTGGCGCAGTATGGCCGTTACACTCGCTACGTCCATCTGGCCGACGGGGAAAAACGCCTGGAGCCGGGCGCGCTCCCGTTCGACTATCGCCCGGGCTTTCACGAGCTGAAGAAGTGGGGCTACTCGGGCTGGCTCACCGTGGAATCGAAATTCACGGACAGCCCGGAGGCGGCCTTGGCCCGGGCGCTGAAGTACCTGAAGCAGCAGTGGGCAGAGGCATAGGGCCGGCACCAGAGAAACTACCGGTTCGAACGGGGGTGCGTACCGCCCTGTAACGTCCCGGTTCGCGTGGTGAAGAGGGTTCCTTAGCTCTAAGTAGCCATCGAATTTCCGTAACGATCCATTCGTCGCGGCGTTTTTAATAGTGAGCCAGTCGGTGACGTATGAGGATCCTGGTTGTCGATGACGAAGGCGGCATCCGCATATTGATTTCGGACATGCTCTCGATCCTGGGGCATGAAACGATTCTGGCGAAGAACGGGCTGGAAGCGGTGCAGCGATTCTCTGCCGGCGCGGGCGAAATCGACCTGGTGATCACGGACTTAATGATGCCGGTCATGGACGGTTACCAAGCTATACGCCTGATCCGCAAGATCAGTCCAAATGTCAAAATCGTCTCGATGAGTGGCTATTCCAGGTCCAGCCGGCCGGCCGGCACCACGTTTCTGGAAAAGCCGTTTACGCTGGCAAGCCTGCGCTTAGTCCTTTCCCATCCCATGTCCAGGGGTGAGCGGCTCGCTCAGGGAGGGTGACGCGCAGCGTCATAGCGAGCCAGAGCAGAAGCCGGGACCTGGCCGGGCGCAAAACGGAAGCCAACCCGCCTAAAATGGGGATCTATGCTGCGCCTCCTCTGCGTGTGGGCCGCCCTCGCCGCTGCCTGCGCCGCGCCCCGTTACGACTGGCTGTTGCGCCCTCCGGCCGCGCACGCCGCAGTAAAGGCTTCCACCAACGGGCGCGAGGTCTCTCTCGAAAACGGGCTCATCCGCCGCACGTGGAGGCTGAAGCCCGATTGCGCTACGGATGCGTTCGAGAACCTGACTACGGGTGCTTCGATCATCCGCGGCGTGAAGCCGGAAGCCATCCTTACTTTGGACGGCATGGAGATCCCGGTGGGTGGTCTGTTGGGGCAGCCGGATTACGGATACCTTCTGCCGCAGTGGCTCGACAGCATGAGCGCCGACCCGAAGGCGTTTCACTGCACGGCATGGGAGCGCGCGCCGGTGGAACAACGCTTCGGATGGAAACGCGTCCGCTACGCCGCCGCGACCGAGTGGCCGCCGGCCGGCGCCGGTATCGTCTTCCACTATCGCGCTCCCACCGGTCTCCTGGTGGACGTTCATTACGAAATGTACGACGGCGTTCCCGTGCTCGCGAAGTGGATTACACTCCGCAACCAGGGCAGCCGCGCCATCCGGCTCAACCGCTTCGTGAGCGAGGTGCTGGCCGTGGTGGAAGACGAGTCTGCCGTAGAGGGCGTCCCCAGCCCGCCGCAGTTGCTCTACATGGAAAGCGACTACGCCTTCGGCGGCAGGGCCGACCAAACCACGGTCTGGGGGCCTGACCCGCAGTACAGCTCACAGGTGAACTATCGCCGCCTTTCGCCGGTGCTGCTGGAAAGCCGCCCGCCCATCGGGCCCAACATCTCCATCGCGCCCGGCGGCACGTTTGAGAGCTTCCGGACGTTCCTGCTCGCGCTCGACTCGACGGACCGCGAGCGCGCCTCGCTCGCCAGACGCCGCATGTACCGGACGATCGCCCCGTGGACCACCGAAAATCCGATCCTCATGCACGCGCGCCGCAGCGATCCGGATTCCGTGAAACTCGCCATCGATCAGTGCGCGGCGGTCGGTTTCGAGATGGTCATCCTGAGTTTCGGGAGCGGCTTCAATGCCGAGAACGAGGACCCGGCCTACATCGCGCAGCTGCGCTCGCTGGCCGAATACGCCCGGTCGAAGCGCGTGGAACTCGGCGGCTACTCGCTGCTGGCCAGCCGCAGGATCAGCGACGAGGACGACGCGATCAACCCCAAAACCGGCAAGCCCGGCGGCGCCATCTTCGAGAACTCGCCGTGTCTGGTGAGCCGCTGGGGGGCCGAATATTTCCGCAAACTGCGCGCCCTGTTCACGGCGACGGGATTCGCCGTGCTGGAACACGATGGATCGTATCCCGGGGACCTGTGCGCCTCCACCAGGCACCCCGGCCACGAGGGATTGGAGGATTCCCAATGGCGCCAGTACGAGGCCATCCGCGATTTCTATCGTTGGTGCCGCGAGCGGGGCATCTATCTAAACGTGCCGGACTGGTATTTTCTCAACGGCTCAAACAAGACCGCGATGGGCTATCGCGAGACCAACTGGAGCCTGCCCCGCGAACGACAGGTAGTGCTGGGCAGGCAGAATATCTTCGACGGCACATGGGACAAGTTGCCCAGCATGGGATGGATGTTTGTGCCGCTGGTGGAATACCAGGGCGGCGGCGCCGCCGCCACGCTCGAGCCGCTAAAAGAGCATCTCGATGCCTACGAGCAGCACCTGGCGCAGAACTTCGGATCCGGCGTGCAGGCCTGCTATCGCGGGCCGCGCCTATACGACTCGCCGGAAACCGAGGCGGTGGTCCGCCGCTGGGTGGATTTCTACAAAGCTCACCGCGCGATCCTGGACTCCGACGTGATCCACTTGCGCCGCGCCGACGGCCGCGATTGGGACGGGCTCCTGCACGTCAATCCACAACTCGCGGAGAAGGGAATGGCCGTCCTCTTCAATCCGCTCGACCACGCGATCGCGCCGCGCATCGTGCTGCCGCTATATTACACCGGGTTGACGGGCACAGCCTCAGTGCGGATTGACGACGGCCCGCCAAGGCGCTACCGGCTCGACCGCGACTACCGCATTGAAGTGCCGGTGCGGATACCGCCGCGCGGCTGGGTACGGATCGAGATCCGCTGATTGGCGGCAGCGGACATCGAGGCCCTCATTGCGCGCGCGCCCATGAGACCGCATAGGCGAGGTTCAATGGCAGAGTCCACCCTATCTGGACGGGTGAACGCCACAGCCGTTTCACCACACCGGCGGGAGAATAGAAGCGCCGATTCGCATATCGAAATCCCGCCAGGAGCTCGTCCACGCTGATTTGATTCGGCTGAAATACCACGTCGGTGCGTCCGTTGTACTTGCGCCAGTCCCGGGTCAGGATGCGCCCCTGGGCGTCCAGCCTTTGAAACAGCGGCGTGCCTGGATATGGCGTCAGGATATTGAACGTCGCGTTCTGAACACCCGCCTCTTCGAGGAAATCCAGAGTGTCCTTGAAGATCGCCGGAGTGTCGTGGTCGAACCCAAAAACAATCCCGGCTTGAACGGCAATCCCATGGGCATGGACGCGTTTGACGGTGCGGGCATAATCCTCCACCCGGTTGAAGCCCTTGCGCACCTCCTGCATGCTCGATTGGGAGACCGACTCCAGGCCGAAGAACAACTGTTTACATCCGCTCCCGGCTGCCGCCGCCAGAAGTTCGTCATCCTGGGCCGCATGGACACTAGCCTGGCTGGTCCACCACTTGCGATAGGGCGCGATGGCACGAAACAACTCTTTGGCATATTCCCTATCGGCGGCGATGTTGTCATCCCAGAAGATAATTCTCTTCCCGCGGAAAGAGCCGTATTCCGCCGCAACTTCGGCAATCGGCCGCTTCCGAAATCCGCGCCCATACATGACCACGATGGAGCAGAAATCGCAGCGGTTCGGGCATCCCCTGGTGGCAAACAGGACGCCGCTCGTGAAATCGTTGCGATGGTAGAGCGTCTTCCGCGCCATGGGGATGCCCTCAAGAGACAGCGGGCCGGCCTGCCGGTACACGCGACGATAGGTCCCTGTGACGAAACTGTCCAGGAACTCCTCCCAAAGGCCCTCGGCCTCTCCCACAAAGATCACATCAGCGTGCCGGCCGGCCTCCTCCGGCAGCAACGTCGCATGCGGGCCGCCCATCGCTACGCAGGCTCCTCGCGACCTGAACCGGGCCGCAAGACCATAGGCGTGATCGGCGCTCGGCGTGTGAAACGTAATGCCGACGACATCGGGTCGATCCGTCCAGTCAATGTCTTCGGCCTCTTCATCCACGTGAGTTACTTGCCAGCCGGCAGGAACCCTGGCAGCCAGATACGGCATGGTAATCTGCTGGAAGTTGAGGAACCGGGAGCTTCGCGCTCTGCGAATTTCGTCCGAGGATGCCGTAATCAGGAGGAGTTTCGGCATTGTGTGCCTACTGCGCCAGCTTACGCTCGATCCGGCGGTCAGGGATTAGCCACATGATCGCAACGATTACATAGCATGCGCCGGCAATCCACGGCCGCGCGAACGCCGACGGAATTGCCGCGGCATAAATCGCAATCGAAAGCTTTCCTTTGCGGTCGCGGCCGATGGATTTCGCCAGAGTGGAATCCCGTCCATGAAGCTTAATGAGGGCCCTGGTGAGAATGAAGTAGGCGACAGCCGCTAAGAGCAGGACTATGCCGTACACCGCGACCGGCCAGGCAGCGAACTGATTTTCTCCCATCCAGGCAGTGGTGAAAGGGATGAGCGACAGCCAGAACAGCAGGTGCAGGTTCGCCCACAGAGTGGCGCCGTTGACGCGTTCGGTGGCGTGTAGCAGGTGGTGATGGTTGTTCCAGTAAATGCCGATGTAGAGGAAGCTCAGGATATAAGTGGAGAGAACGGGAAGCACCGGCCTTAACGCGGCGAGGCTCGTTCCCCGCGGCGATTTCATTTCCAGCACCATGATGGTGATGATGACGGCGAGTACCCCGTCGCTGAAGGCTTCCAATCTGCCCTTGCTCATTCTTCATACTCGCATGGGCGGCGTTTCCGGTCTCGGCTGCGGTCAGCCCCTGGATCAGTTAACTTTGGGCAGGGGTGACGCCGGCGCACCGCCATGCCATACTGGCCCGGGGAGGTGATATGGCGCGATCGGTTACATGCCTCTTGGGCTCATTTTCTTTGTGGCTGACAATGGCTGGCACGGCCGCGGGACAGGCGGCTGTGGAGTATGGCATCGGCGCGGCGCACGCGGCCACCACGGCGGCGCCCGCGAAGGGCATCGGTAAGGCAATGAGCGGACTGGCAGGCAGCCTGGACAAGGCGGTCAAGGCGGGGCAGCAGGCTTCAGATGGGCAACCCGCTGCGGCGGCCACCGCCAGGACGACGACCAAGACAATGTCGCCTTCCGCGCACACGCCCCCACCGCCCGTCGAGAACTGGGAGGATCCCAGCGGAATCCAGACGGGCCTCAGCTACGGAGAGCTGGTTCGCCGGTTCGGCCCTCCGGCTCTGGAGATTAGCGGCGAGACGGGAAGATCTCTCACCTATTCGGGCAAGAAAGGGGCATTCCAGCTCGAAATCCAGGACGGGAAAGTAACGTCGGTCCTGGCGCCAAAATCCTGACCTTTACGCGCAGGTGTGACTGGCGGCGCTGTGCCGCTGCCGAGCCCTGTGGCCGTAAAGAGGGAACGTTGATGGAGTATTAGCCGGAAAGTAGCTGCGCTTGTTTTGGCGCGCGCCCTGAGTTCTACCGGCCCCCAGCGCACCGTCCGCCAGCTGACGGCCGATCGCTACTTCCGCGCCGTCTTGCGCACGCCCACGGTCTGGAGCAGTTTCTCGATTTCCCCGCGGATGTTCTGCTCCTGTACGTCTTCTTCCATGAACGGGGCGTCGCCTTCGTACTGAGCCACGATGCGGCCCTGGCGGTCGATGAACAGCAATCCCGGCATGTGCAGGATCAGCATGGGCGAATGCTGCATAAATTCCTGCGCGGTGGCGAAATTATTGAAGCCCACGGGAAAGGGCGGCTGAAACTGCTGGATGAAGCGCGGCACCATGGCTTCGCCGCCGGCCTCGATGGACGACTCCAGCACCTGCAGCCCGCGCGCTCCGAAATCGTTTTGCGCGCGCGTCAAAATACGCGTCGTGTTCTGGCAGTGCGAGCACGTGGTCAGGATAAATGCCAGGCAAACCACTTTGCCGCGATACGAGCTCAGCAGCGCCTGTTTGCCGCCTTCGAGACCGATAGCGAGCTCCGGCGCTTTGCGCGGCAGATCCGCCGCCATGACGCCGAGGCCGAGCAATACCATCGCCGGAACGATCCGTCTCATGCAGTCAGTGTAGCGCACGAGCCGCCCCGCCTTCCGTAGCGCCGCCTTTCCAGGCGGCCATGCCGGCATTCGTGCCGGCATTCTTATGCCATGGACTTCATTTTCCGGGCGTGCCGGAGGCCACGGGCTCCTCGGCGCTCCCCGCCGGCAATCCCTCCGCGCTGGTGACGATAGAGCCCGTGCGGCGCAGTTCGAAGCGGCCATCGTCGCCGGTGCCCGTTACGGCGTCGGGCGCACTCGTCTCCACCGTCATCTTTTTCCATTTCTTCGAGAGGATCTCGCGATAGGCGGCGAAGTATTGCTGCGCGCTCTCCACGCTTTCCCACTCGGCGGCATAGAGCAGCACCACCCGGCCGGCCTTCTTGTTTTCGCGCAGTTCGAAATTGCAGCCCCGCCAGTGCGGCGCCAGGGCTGCGGCGCGGTCCTTGCCCAGATACTGCTCCAGCAGAATCCCGTGCTCCAACTCACCCAGCGATCCGCCCACCAGCCCCTTGTAGCCGCGCAGTTTCACTTCCGGCAGGTCCGGATCGGTGGGCTGGACGCCCGTAAAATATTTATCCGGGTGCAAAATTTGCTGCGTGGAAACCGGCGGCTTGCGGAAGACTTCGCCGAAGCCCGCCTCCCCGTCGCGCCGGAACACACCGTTCTGGAACAGCATGCCCTTGGTATAGGGAAACAGCAGCGTGGCGCGTTCGTAGAGCGGCGAACTGTCGAATACCGGATATTGCCCGGCTGCGTTTTCGCTCATGTTGCTCATCATCGCCACCAGCGAGGGCGAATCCTTCAGCGTCTGGCCGTTCTTGCGCGCCAGGTATTCGGACATCAGCCAGGTGGCCTGGCCTTCCATCACCGCCAGCCGCGCGGTCGCGCCGTCGTCGCTTTTCCTTCCCTGCCGGATGAATTTCGCCAGGTTGTAGTTCTGGTCGGCCAGCGCGTGCGAAAGCTCATGCGCCAGCACCGGCTCCTGCGAGTCCGTGGCCGTGGTTTCGGTGATGAACAGCTTCTTCCTGTCGTAATCGTAGAACGCCGCCGCCTGTTCGGTGAGCAGGTCCACCGTGCTCCCGGCCAGGTCGAAGCCCGCCGGCACCAGGCCGAACTTTTCCAGCGTCAGCTCCTCGGCGCGAATCTCCTCCGGCTTGGCCGCTTCCTTCACCCGCTTCTTCAGAAACTCGTTGATCTTTTCCTTACTGATGAAATCGCAGGGCACGGGGTGGTGGAGGGGCATGCCGGAGATTTCCGTGAGTTCCTTCGCGATCCCGTTGGCTTCCGCGCACAGCTTGTGCGCCGCCGGATCGGTCTGGGCGAGCGCCGCGGACGCCAGAAGGAAAAGAACGGACGCAGAGACGCCGAGGCGCAGAGGAAGACGAAAAGAATGGACGCAGAGACGCGGGGGCACAGAGGAAAACCAAGAGCAGTTGTTCCCTTTCCCATCTCTGTGGCTCTGCGTCTCTGCGTCGAAACGGCTTCGCATCTCCGCGTCTCTGCGTCTCTGCGTCAAAAACAAGACTTCTCTAATCGGCAATCTCTCTCCTTCTCAGGCTCCATCCGAATGCCGCTGCCGAGCCCGTCGCCAGCACGCCACCCAAAAGGACGGCGGCGCGCGCTCCGAAACGGCCGGCTATCGCCCCGGCCGCCAGGCTGCCGAAGGGGCCTAATCCCACCACCGTCATCGCGTATAGAGCCATCACGCGCCCGCGGTATTCGTCCGGAATCAGCGTCTGAATGGTGGTGTTGGCCGATGCCGCCTGGCGCATCCCGAAGCAGCCGATGAGCGGCATCACCATCAGGGAAAACCAGTAGCGCGGCGAAAGTGCGAATGCCAGGTACGTGCAGCCCACCAAAACTCCACTGTACGCCATCACCCGCGGCAGCCCGCTGACGCCCGTTTTCCGCGCCAGCCCCAGCGTCCCCGCCACCGCGCCGATGCCCATGGCCGCCATCAGAAAACCCAGCCCGCGCGAGCCCTGGTGGAAAATGTCGTCCGCAAAGAACGGCGTCAGCACCATCACCGGCATGCTGGCCAGCGCGGCCGCCGCCATCAGGCCGAGGATCCGCCGCACCTCCCGGTTGCGCCAGGTGTAGCGGAAACCATCCACCAGCCGCTCCAGCGGCGGTTCCGGCCGGCCGCGCTTGAAAGCGGGCAGGCGCATGGCGGCTAGCGATGCAATCACTGCCAAAAAGCTGACACCGTTGAGCAGGAAACAGACACCTTCCCCCACCGCCGCCACCACCAGGCCGGCCACCCCGGGCCCGAGCACGCGCGCCGTATTGAAAACCGCGGAATTGAGCGAAATGGCCGGCAGCAGGTCTTCCTGGCTGGTCATATGGATCACCAGCGCCTGCCGCCCCGGCATATCGAACGCGTTGATCACGCCCAGCATTCCGCCCAGCGTCAGGATGTGCCAAACCTGGACGCGGCCGGTCAGCGTCAGCGCCGCCAGCGCGAACGCCTGCAGCATGGATAGCGTCTGCGTGGCGATCACCAGTTTCTGGCGCGAAAAACGGTCGGCCGCCAGCCCGCCGAGCGGTGCCAGCGCGAACACCGCGATCTGCGAGCAGAACCAGGTGGTGCCCAGCAGCAGCTCGGAGTGGGTGATCCGGTAGACCAGCCAGCTCTGGGCTACGTTCTGCATCCACGTTCCCACCAGCGAAACCGCCTGCCCGCCGATGAACAGCCGGAAATTGCGGTGCCGTAGCGCCCGGAAACTGCCGCCGAGCCGCGGAGACGGGGCTTCTGCCGCGGTCGCGGCCGTCTGCGTTGGCGGCATCCCGTCCCCAATTTGTGTCCGTGGCGCCGCCATCGTTAATTTTCAGGATAATGCGGGGTACAATAAAGGTTCAAATTCCATCGAGCGGAGGATCCATTTGGCGGAAGAGAAGCTTTATCAGGCGGAGTACCTGGGCAGCGGCACCTTTGTGATCAGCAAGCCCAAACGGAAGCGGGCTAAGGCTCGGCAGTCGCGGCTGAAGAATCCGCAGCGGGGGTCGCGCAAGTAGGGCAGGGCTCATAACAGACCTGCCCCCACAGTCTCTACTGTTACTGTCGCTCGCGCCGCGCCGGGTCCATAATGCGAAACAGGCCTCGGAGCGCGACTTTTTGGATGACGAAAGCGGTGGCGAAGCTTGCTGCCAGAGCCCCTGCGATCACGAAAGGCTTCCATTTTCAACTCCCCTCTGCCCTCCCGGTGAGCAATTCAGGTTCCATGCGAATTACCGATCTCCTTCTCCACCCATCGCCATCGCGGACCCGCCTCTGCGCAGCTCCTACGGCCTGCATGCTCCCTTCGCTCTGCGCACCATCGTCGAGCTGAAAACCGATTCCGGCCTGACCGGTATTGCCGAAACCTATGGTGGCGATGGTCCGCTGGCCGGCCTCGAAGCCGTCCGGCCGCGCGTCACCGGTATGGACCCGTTCCAGCTTGCCGGCCTCTGGCGTCACCTGGAGACCTCGGTCGCCGCCCATTCCGGCGGGCGCGAACTGTGGAAAAAGTGCCTTCCGCAGGCTGGCGGGCGTACGCAAACTTACCTAGTGCCGGGGGAAAACCCCCTAGACGCGCCCGCCCGTACGTTCGCCGCCATCGAAATTGCCTGCCTGGACCTGATCGGCAAGGCCGTCGGCAAGCCCGTCTGCGACGTCATCGGCGGCCGCGTGCGCGACGCCGTCAGCTTCTCCGCCTATCTCTTCTATAAGCATGGCGGCGGAGGCGGGGTGGGGGACGACGCCCGCGAGGACGAATACGGCGAGGTGCTCGACCCGCGCGCCTGCGTCCGCGAATGCCGGCAGATGATCGAGCAGTACGGTTTCCGCGAGATCAAGCTCAAGGGCGGCGTGCTCGATCCCGACTCCGAAATCGGCAGTATTCGGGCACTGCGCCAGGAATTCGGCGCCACCTATCCGCTGCGCATCGATCCCAACTGCGCCTGGAGCGTCGAGACCTCCGTTCGCGTCGGCTGCGAGCTCGAAAGCGAGTTGGCCGCCGGCGGCTACCTGGAAGATCCCTGCGCCACACTCGAAGGAATGGCCGAAGTGCACCGCTGCCTGGTGGCTGAAAACAACCATACCCCGCAGGCCAGCAACGTTGCGGTCACCTGCTTCGCCGACGTGCCGCGCGCCCGCGATCTCGAAGGCCGTGCAGATCGTCCTCTCCGACCCCCACTACTGGGGCGGTACTGCGCAACGTGCAATACCTGTCGCACCTGGCCTCGGTGCTCGGCATGGGGCTCTCCATGCACTCCAACAGTCATCTCGGCGTCAGCCTGATGGCCATGACCCACGCCGCCGCGGCCTGCCCCAACCTCACCTACGCCTGCGATACTCACTATCCCTGGCAGAGCGCGCGCGACGAGGTGGTGGAAGGCGGCCGGATTCCGTTCATCGATGGCGCGGTGCGCATTCCGGACCGGCCCGGCCTGGGCGTGAGCCTGGATTACGACCAGGTGGCTCGCGGCCGCGAGCGCTATCGAAAATCCCCTATCGCAAGCGCGACGACGAGGCGGAAATGCGCCGGCAGGTGGATCCCAACTGGAAGCGCGTGCTGCCCAGGTGGTAGCGCCGCAGGCCATACGGGTCCGGTATGGACAGTTTGCCGCCGGTACCGGTACTTATCGCTTACTCTTTTTAATTGACCCGGTGAACACCCTAAGGCTAAAATAATTTCTCATTGATGCCGATATACTATTCGGCGTAGGCCGTCCGCCATGAACGCATGAAAAAGTCGATCATCGCCGCGATTCTGCTGGCAGGAATGGTGCACAGCGCCGCATCCCTCCTGGCACAAACCAGCACCACCCGGTCCACCGCCAGGAAAAAGAGGGCAAAAAGGAAACCGCACTACCGGCCCGCGCCGCCCGTGGACCCCACCCTGGGCGATAACGTGGACGGCGACGATCTCGAAATCCGCCGCGCCGCCGTCTCCGCCATCGGCACCATGAACGGTAGCGTGCTGGTGGCCGACCCCACCAGCGGCCGCATCCTCACCATCGTGAATCAAAAGCTGGCGCTGAAGAGCGGCTTCATCCCCTGTTCCACCATCAAGCTGGTCACCGCGCTGGCGGCGCTCAGCGAGCACGTGGTCACGCGCGACGAAATGGTTCCCATCGCCCGCCGCGTGCGCTACAACCTCACCACCGCGCTGGCGCACTCCAACAACCAGTATTTTGGGGTTCTCGGCACCCGCCTCGGCTTCGAACGCGTGGAGCGCTATGCGCAGTTGCTCGGGCTGGGTGACAAGGCCGGCCTCGATATCCCCGGCGAGCAGGCCGGCTCGGTCCCGTCGGAACCTCCCAGGGCCGGCGGCATGGGCATGATGACCGCTTATGGAGAAGGCTTCCTGGTAACGCCGCTGGAACTGGCCGGCATGCTTTCCGCCATCGCCAACGGCGGCACGCTGTACTACCTGCAATATCCGCGCACGCCCGAGGAGAGGGAAAACTTCACCCCCAAGGTGAAACGCACGCTCGAATTTTCCCCCAGCGACCTGGAAGACGTCAAAACGGGCATGCGCGGCGCGGTGGATTTCGGCACCGCGCGCCGGGCCAATTACGATCCCAACGAGCCCATCCTCGGCAAGACCGGCACCTGCACGGATTTCCCGTCGGCCAATCACATGGGCTGGTTCGGGTCGTTCAACGAGGTGGCCCATCATCAATTGGTCGTGGTAGTGATGCTGGCCGGCACCAAGACATTCAATGGCCCGGTGGCCTCCGGTGTCGCCGGCGCCGTCTATCGCGCGCTCTCCGAGGAGCGCTACTTCGCCTCGGACACGACTCCCAAGAAGGACAACGACCTTCCCGAGATTCTGACCACGTACTCCTGCTGCCGCTGAAATTCCGGTTCAGACATCGTGTCTCAACCGTTTCCTTTGTTTTCAATTGCTAACCAGAAGATCGAGACATCTGTGTCTCGAACTCGCCCGCTAACTAGCCAATCAGCCAGCTCCCTTCCCACCCGATCTTCCGATGTGCGCCCAGCCCCGCCCGCGGCATCCTGAAGACATGGCAAATGAACTGGCAACCTTTTCCGATCAGCTGGCGGGAATCGTGGAGCGCGCCGCCCCCTCCGTGGTGGCGGTGCACGCCCGACCCCGCTTTTCCTCGAGCGGCGTTTTCTGGCGCCCCGGCGTCATCGCTACCGCCGAACACACCATCCGCCGCGAAGATGAAATTGCCATCACCCTCCCGGATGGCTCGAACGTCTCCGCCACCCTCGCCGGCAGCGACCCCGGCACCGACCTCGCCGTGCTCAAAACCGACCTCGCCGGCCAGGCGCCGCCGCCGCTCTCCGCCCAGCCCGCGCCCGGCCATCTGGCGCTGGCCATCGGCCGCTCGCAGGATTCCGGCGTCAACGCCACCTTCGGCATCGTCAGCGCCCTCGGTCCGGCGTGGCGCACCTGGCGCGGCGGCCGCCTCGACCGCTACATCCGTCTGGACTTGACCCTCTATCCCGGCTCCTCCGGCGGGCTGGTGGTGAATGGCGCGGGCGAAGCCGTGGGCATCGCCACCTCGGCGCTCTCCCGCATCGCCGGCGTGGCCATTCCGGCTTCCACCGTGGATCGCGTGGTGGAGGAAATCCTGGCCCGCGGGCGCGTCCGCCGCGGCTACCTCGGGGTGGGCGTGCAACCGGTCGAGCTGCCCGATCATCACAAAGGCCTGATCGTCCTATCGCTCGAACCGGAAGGGCCGGCGGCCAAGGCCGGCATGCTGATCGGCGACGTGCTGGTTTCGCTGGGCGGCCGCGCTGTCTCCGACACCGACGATATCCAGAGCGCGCTCGAAACCCGCGGCGTGGGCGAACCCATCGAAGCGGCGCTGGTGCGCGGCGGAGCCTCGCAGTCCCTCACTGTCACGGTGGGCGAGCGCCCGCGGAGGAACTGACATGCGCGGATTCGGCGAAATTGCGGAAACGTTGCGGCGATCCACCGTGCAGGTGGCTTCGGCTGCCGGCCGCGGCCAGGGCTCCGGCATCATCTGGAGCCGCAACGGCCTGATTGTCACCAACGCGCACGTGGCGCGGTCGGACCATGCCGAAGTGGAGCTGTGGGACGGCCGCCACCTGCCCGCGCGTGTGCTGCTGCGCGACCCCTGGCGGGACCTGGCCGTGCTGCGCGTGCTCGCCGCCGACCTGCCCGCCGCATCCCCCGGCGATTCCGATGCCGTGCGGCCGGGCGAGTTGGCGATTGCGGTGGGCAGCCCGTTCGGCTTCGCCGGCGCAGTTTCCACCGGCGCCATCCACTCCATCGGCCCCATTCGCGGCATGGGCCGCGCAGCGCTGGATTCGCGCCGGCGTCCAGCTCGCGCCGGGCAACTCCGGCGGGCCGCTGGCCAATGCCCGCGGGGAAGTGATCGGCATCAACACCGCCATCGTCAAGGGGCTGGGCGTGGCCGCGCCCGCCAACAGCGCGGCACAACTGGTGCAGGCGCTGCGCCACCTGGCACGGGCGGAGGCGGCGTGATCCGACTGCTGATCGCGGCCCCCGCCGCGGTCACGCGCGCCGGGCTGGAGGCGCTGGCCGCTTCCAGCCCCGGTGTGCAATTGCTGGGCGCATACCCGGATTTGAGCGCCGTGGAGGCGCTGCGCCCGGACGTGGTTCTGGCCGCGCTGCCGGTAGCCGATCTGGCGCCGCCCGCCGACGGCGCGCATCCCGTCTACGTGCTGCTGGCCGCCGGAGCCGGGCCGCCGTGGACCGCCGAAGCCCTGCGCCTGGGCGTGCGCGCCATCCTCTCTCGCGATGCCTCCGCCGGCGAAATCCTGGCCGCCATCGAAGCCGCGGCCGGCGGCCTGGCGGTGATCGCGCCGCAAGAGTTGGAGACCTTGCTGGCCGCGGCGCCGGCCATGGCTGCCGCCGCGCCGGTCGATTCACCGCTTACCGCGCGCGAGCTGGAAGTGCTGCGCATGCTGGCCGAAGGAGCGGCCAATAAGACCATCGCCTGGAAGCTCGATATCTCCGAGCACACCGTGAAATTTCACGTCGCCTCCATCTTCGGCAAACTCGGCGCCGCCACCCGCACCGAAGCCGTCGCCATCGGCCTGCGCAAAGGCCTGGTGATGCTGTAGGCGGCCCTTCGGGGCTGTCATGTCGGGCTTCCGTCCGGCATGCGACGGGCGGAAGCCCGCCGCCGCGACCGCACCGAAGCGCCGCCCTACATCCCTGCTATCGTCAAAGAGATGACCCAGTCCACTGCCCAGCGGCGCTATGTGCGCGTGCGCCGTGTCGATGAGTGCCAATCGCTCGAAGATCTCTTCCTCGACTGCCTGCCGGCTTTCGGCGGCGCGTATCTGCGGCGTATCTACCGCATCCTGGACCGCGCCATCGGGCTCGGGTGCCCGCTCACGCTCGCCATCGCCGGGCCGGTCACCGTCTCCGGCCAGCACCAGACGTGGCTCATCCCGCTGCTCGAAACCGGCTGGGTGGCGTACCTCAGCACCACCGACGCCGTTTGCTATCACGATGGCCACCGCAGCCTGGACGCCTACAAATCCGGTCCAATCCACGAAGTGCCCATCCAGAGCGACGACGCCGCCCTGCGCGAGGAGGGCACCATCCGTGTCACCGACATGGCCTTCGATGAAGCCGTGCTGCTCGACCAGGACCGCTTCGTCAGCGCCGTCCTCGCCCGCCCCGAGTTCCAGCACCAGATGACCGGCACCGAGCTGCGCTACCGCCTGGGCGAATATTACGCCGCGCAGGAGGAGAGCAATGGCGTGGCCGCGGGACTGCTGTCCACCTGCTGGCGCCGCGCCATTCCGGTCTTCGTGGGCGCTCCCGGCGATGGCAGCGTCTTCTTGAATTCCATGAAGCTGTGGACCATGCGGCAGGCTGGCCTGATTCCGGAATACGATTTCGAACTGGACCTGCACGCGGAGGTGTTCGAGGCTTGCGCGTACCATCGCTGGGGGCTGTTCGAGCACCCGGCGCATGCGTTGGGAACGGTGATACTGGGCGGCGGCGTGCCCAAAAATTTCAACCTGCAGCCGGAGCCCGCGCTGGGGCAGGTGCTGGGACTGCCGGACGTGCGCGGCTATGCCTTCGACGTGCAAATCGTCACCGCGCCCGTCACCGATGGCTCGCTCTCTTCCTGCCCGCCGGCGGAGGCGGTGACGTGGGGCAAGGTGGATAAAGACCTGTACCTGGAAACCACCGAAAGCATGCAATCGGATTACACGATCGTGATGCCGTTCCTGGTGAAGGCTCTGCTCGACAAGCGCGCGCGCTTTCAGGCGTACGCGGAGGAAGAAGGTGAGGAGGCGCTGTTCGCGCGCGAGCCGCAAGCCCGCGGCTATCTGCGCCCACGCGCCGGCTACCGGTTGTTCGCGGAGCGCGAGCGCCTCGCCGCGCGCCTGCTCCAAGACGTGCGCGCCAACCGCGCATGGCTGGAGCGTAGTTTGGATTACCCGCTGGCGCGGTGAGAGCGCTACGAAAAACAGATCGCTTGCTAGTGTGAGGCGCGGGCCGGATACATCCCGCCCGACCCGCCCGATTATTCATACCGCAGCGCGATCACCGGGTCGATGCGCGTGGCGCGGCGGGCGGGGAGCCACACGGCCAGGAGCGAAACCAGCGAAAGCAGAACGGCCACGGCAGTGAACACCGCCGGGTCGCGCTCGTGGACGCCGAAGAGGAACGTGGAAAGCAGGCGGGTGAGGCCGAACGCGCCCGCCAGTCCGACCGCCACTCCCACCAGCGCCAGGCGCATGCCCTGCAGCACCACCATGCGCCGGATGGAGGGCGCCGCCGCGCCCAGCGCCATGCGGATGCCGATCTCCTGCGTGCGCTGCTCCACCGAATAGGCCATCAGGCCATAGATCCCGATGGCCGCCAGGAACAGCGCGGTGGCCGCGAAAACGGTCATCAACAGCAGGTTGAAGCGCTGCCGCGAGGTGGAGCGGGAAATCACTTCGTCCATGGTGCGGACGTCGGTAACGGGAAGGCCGGTCACCTGCCGCACCTGCTCCTGGATGGCGGCGCTGAGCCCCAGCGGATTGCCGCGCGTGCGCACCACCCATTTCATGGGCGTGAGCCGCAAATTCAGCTCGTTGAGCGCATCCGGCACCTGCGCTTGCGGAATGTACATGGTGGGCGGCGCATCGCGATTCAGCCCGGCGCCGTGCACGTCGCCGACGATGCCGATGATCTGCCGCGGCCGTTCCGTTGCCAATTGCGGCATCAGCCCCTTGCCGATCCAGATCTGGTCGCGAAGCGGGTCGGATTTCGGCCAGTTGCGCCGCGCCATGGCCTGGTTGATGATGACCACCGGCGCGGAGCCGCCATCGTCGCGGTCGGTGAAGGCGCGCCCGGCGAGCAGCGGAATCCGAAACACTTCGAAATAGCCCGGCGAAACGGTTTGCCAGCCGCCGCCGCCGTGGAACGGGCCGTCGGTCAGTGGCCGTCCCATGACGATGAAAGGCAGCCCGTAGCCGCCTTCCAGCGGCACGCAGCAGGTGGCGCTGGCCATTTCCACTCCGGGCAGAGCGCGCAGGCGTCCGATGCCCTCGCGCAGCATGCGGTCCGCCCCGGCGGAGGTGGCGAATTGCGGGCTGTTCATGGCGGTCCGCATGGTGAGCACGTTGGTGGCGTCGAAGCCCGGCCTGACCGCGGCGAGGGCGACTGACGTGCGGATGAGCAGCGCCGATCCGGCCAGCAGCACCACCGCCAGCGCCACTTCCGTGACCACCAGAACGGTGCGCGTCTTGTTGTGGCGGAAGCTGGTGCCGCCGCGCCCGCCGCTTTCCTTCAACGTGGCGCTCAGGTCCGGGCGCGAAGACTGCAGCGCCGGGATCAGACCGAAGAGGATGCCGGTGGTGAGCGCAACCAGGACGGTGAAGGCGAGCACGCGCCAATCGGGCGTCACTAGCGCGCCGTCCTGGCCGACGCGGGGGAGATTGGCGGTATTGACGGACAGCAGGGCGCGAATGCCCACCACGCCCAGAACGGTTCCGCCTGCCGCTCCGGCCAGCGAAAGCAGCACGCTTTCCGTGAGCAACTGGCGGACAATGCGGCCGCGCCCCGCTCCGATGGCGGCGCGGATGGCGATTTCGCGCCTCCGCCCGACCGCGCGCGCCAGCAGCAGGTTGGCCACGTTGGCGCAGGCGATCAGCAGCACCAGGCCGACCGCGCCCGCCAGCACCAGCAGCGTGGGGCGCACGTTGCCCACCAGCGCCTCGCGAAACGGCTCCACGGTGAAGGAGTCGGCAGAGCCGGTGATCTTGGGATACTTGCGGTGAAAGTCCTGGGTTGCGATCTTCATCCGTGCCTGCGCCTGCGCCAGCGTGACGCCCGGCTTCAGGCGCCCGGCGACCATGAAGTAATGGCCCTGGTCATCGGAGTTGGGATCGAGCTGGAAAGGCACCCAGACATCCGGCGGCGGTCCGAAATCCCGAAAATCGAAGCCGGGTCCCAGAATGCCGATCACTTCCTGCGAATCGCCGCCTAGCGAAATCGTCTTGCCAACGATTTGGGGATCGCCGCCGAAGCGGCGGTTCCACAGGCCGTAGCTCAGGACCACCACCTTGGGACCGTGGGGCGCATCCTCCTGCGCCATGAAGGCGCGGCCGCGAATGGGCGCGGCGCCGAAAAGCCGGAAGAAATCGGCGCTCACCTGCGCGGAATGGAGCTGTTCGGGAAGATCGCTGCCGGTGAGGTTGACCACGCCGGTGCGAAACGCGGAAACGTCGCGGGCGATGGCGGTCTGATCCCGCCAGAGGTGGAAATTGGTGGGCGACGCGGCGATGTAGGGGCCCTGCGGCGAGGTGAACATGAACAGGATCAGCCGTTCCGCATCGGGGAACGGCGCGGGCTTCAGCAGGACGGAATCGACCACCGAAAAAATGGCCGTGTTGGCGCCGATGCCGAGCGTCAGCGCGGCCACCGCTGCGGCGGTGAACCCGGGACTCTGGCGAAAGAGCCGGAGCGAATGCCGGAGGTCCTGGACGAGCGATTCCATGAGGGCTTAGACGAGGAAAGTCGGACAGAGTTCCTCGATTCCGGCGATTTCGCTACGGCGGGAAAGAGAATTCACGGCCGAGACGCCGAGGCGCCGAGGAAAAACAACCTTCCGCCGCTGCGCGCGGAAACGGGTCCACGACACCTGAAAGACAGTGAGCTCACAGCCGAAGCAACCATGTGCGTCTCGGCGTCTCGGCGGTGAATCTCAAAAACGCTCGTCTGCTAGAATTCGGTAAGTGTCCCAACTGTTTCGCCGCAAGCCGATCGCGGCGCTGGTGCCGGATAGCGAAAACGCGGGAGGTCTGAAGCGCAGCCTGGGCGCCGGCGACCTGATCATGCTGGCCATCGGCGCTGTGATCGGAGCCGGCATTTTCGGCGCCATCGGAACCGCCGCGGCCGGGCAACTGGGGCCGAACGGCGAGGTGGTGCGCGCGGGCGCGGGTCCGGCGCTGGTATTTTCCTTTCTGCTCCTGGGCGCTGCCTGCATGTTGGCCGGGTTGTGCTACGCCGAGCTGGCCGCCATGATCCCGCAGGCCGGGAGCGCCTACGCCTACTCCTACGCCACGCTGGGCGAACTGGTGGCGTGGATCATCGGCTGGGACCTGATTCTGGAATACGCCGTCGGCAACGTGGCGGTGGCGATCTCCTGGGGCGATTATTTCAATACGCTGCTGCGCGGCTTCGGCGTCAGCCTGCCGCAGTGCCTCACCACAGGGTACCGCACCGCGCTGCTCAGCCCCGATCCGCAGGTGCACGGGCTGCTGCGCTCGGCGCCGCACATCCTCGGCATTCCCATCCTGGTGAATATCCCGGCGGTCGCCATCGTCGGCTTCATCACCTGGCTGCTGCTGCGCGGCGCGCGCGAAAGCGTCACCGCCAACAACATCATGGTGGCCATCAAGCTGGTGGCGCTGACCATTTTCGTGGTGGTGGGCGGGACGCACTTCCGCCCCGCGAACCTGCACCCCTTCGCCCCCAACGGGTTCAGCGGCATCCACCAGGGCGCCGCCATCGTGTTTTTCGCCTACATCGGGTTCGACGCCATTTCCACGGCGGCTGAGGAGACCCGCAATCCCCAGCGCAACCTGCCCATCGGAATTCTGGGCGGCTTGGGCATCTGCACCCTGATCTACGTGGTGGTGGGGTTCGTGCTCACCGGCATGGTTCCCTATAAAGAGCTGGCCGTGGCCGACCCGCTTTCCCACGCGCTGGAGCTGGCAGGATTCCGCGTGGTGGGCTGGCTGGTGGCGCTGGGTGCGGCGGTGTCGATGTCGGCGGTGCTGCTGGTGTTTCAATACGGCCAGCCGCGCATCTTCTTCGCGATGGCGCGGGATGGCCTGCTGCCCCGCTGGGCGGCGAAGATCCATCCGCGCACGCGCATTCCCTATGTCACCACGCTGCTCACCGGCGTGGTGGTGGCGCTATGGGCCATGGTCGGAGACGCGGCGGAAACCTACGACTTGACCAACATCGGCACGCTATTCGCCTTCATGCTGGTGAGCGTGGGGGTGCTGGTGCTGCGCTATAAAGAGCCGGAGCGGCCGCGGCCGTTCCGCGCCCCGCTGATCTGGCCGGTGTCGGTGGTTTCGGCGGCCGGGTGCCTGTTCATCATGCAGGGCCTGCCGCGCGAAACCTGGGTGCGGTTTGTGGTATGGCTGATTATCGGCCTGGTGCTCTATGGCTTCTACGGGTTCCGGCATAGCCGGCTGCACGGGGAAGAGGCGCGGGAACCGGTAGCGGAGAAGCGGTAGGAGGGTTAGTTACCAGACGGCAACCCCTGAGGTGACGATAGGGTCGTTTGATGCGCGTGGGTACGTCTGCTAGACTCGCGGGCATGGGTAAGAACTGGTTCATCCAGGGAGTTATCACTAACTTCGTCTGGTGGTTGCTCGCAGTCTCCGGGGGCGCTGTCGTGGCCTTGCTGGCGCGATACGCCTCATCGTGGGCCGCTCCCGCCCGTGATGGCTTGGTGGCCTTTGCCGCCATTGCGGTCGGCATCGTTGGTCTACGGAACATCCGTTCAGGGCCCAAAGCGCGAACAACGACGAGGAACGCCGAGTCGCAGATCCGGTCATGGCTGGATAATTTTCGCGTTGCCGTCCAGAACGATCCCAATCAGGATACTTACTTCAGACTGGTCGCGACGATGCCCTCCAGTGTAAAGATCATAATAGGTCGACTAAAAGGGGAGCTCGACGGTTACGTCATGTTTCGAGCTGAGATCACCCCCTCAGCCGAGGAGCAGCGGCAAATAGCGGACCTGTCGCGGGTCGAGGCCGAGCGAATGCTGCTGGAGGTGAGGCTCGAGCTGGCACGGCTGGGCGTCACCTACTCCGGGCTGACCCTGCCTGTGAGCACGATTGCACTCATGAAGCGGTTGCCGATCAGCGATGCCCTAACGGAAGATCTGTTCATAGATCGGCTTGATCAGATGGAGGCAGCAGTGGGTGTGATAGCGATCATTACCAGGATGGGGTTCCAGCGTAACGAAGTCGCGCGGGTAGGCCGCTAATTGCCCTTCCGCCCTGCGTACTCCTGCAAGTTCCGCGGGCGCTCAGCGTTTTTCCGCCTCATCTGCCAGCCTGGTGAGGGTGGCCGCCAACTCGCGGGCTGCATCGGGCTGCAAATCCATCCGGACCACGAATTGACCGGTAAGTTTGCCGGTTTCCTTCACCACCAGCTTCAGTTGCACCAGCGGTCCGAACAGCGGCATTTTCGAGCCCTGGCCATTGATGGAATCCAGTTCCAGTACCCGCCCGGCATGCAGATCGGGAATCGCCCCGCGCAATTCGCGCGGGAAGGCCATGGTGTTGCGGTGTGCGAGACGCCGGACCGGTGGGTTGCCGCGAGTCAGTTCGCCAGCCATGGAGCTTAGTATAGGCCGCGGCGCGGCGCAAATGAAAAAGGCAGATCGCGCTGGCGATCTGCCTTTCGGAAAACTCGGAGAGCCGACCGCTCCCTTACTGGTCGCGGCTCTGATCGGAGCCGCGACCGTAAGGGAGCGGTCGGGTAAGCCACCTAGAACGTGTACAGCAGCGTGCCGGCCGACCGGTTCGGCCGGGGCGCCGGCGGTGACGGCGGCTTCGGGCTCGGCGGCCTCGGCGTTCACCTGGCGGTAGTAGATGCCGGTATCGCCGAGGTAGACTTCGAGCTCGGCGGGGCGCGGCAGCGAGCCCTGGATCAGCGCTTCGGAAAGCGGATCCTCGATGTACTTCTGCAGCGCGCGGCGCAGCGGGCGCGCGCCGTAGCTGCGGTCGCCGCAGGTCTTCTCGAGGATGTACTTGGCGGCGTCCGGGCGTCAGCCGGATCTTGATCTGCTTGGCCACCAGGTTCACGTTCACCTGGTCCACCATCAGGTCGATGATCTTGATCAGGTCGTCGTCGGTCAGCGAGGTGAACAGGATGACCTCGTCCAGGCGGTTCAGGAATTCGGGATTGAACGCCTTCTTCACTTCGCCGCGCACCATGTCCTCGATCTTCGACGGAATGCCTTCGCCCGCCGGAGCGGAGAAGCCCAGGTGGCCGCGCTTCTCGAGGAAACGCGCGCCCAGGTTGGAGGTCATGATGATGATGGTGTTCTTGAAATCCACCTGGTTGCCGAGGCCGTCGGTCAACTGGCCGTCTTCGAACACCTGCAGCAGGATGTTGTAGATATCCGGATGCGCCTTCTCGATTTCATCCAGCAGGATGATGGAATACGGGATTGCGCTTCACGCGCTCGGTGAGCTGGCCGCCCTCTTCGTAGCCCACGTATCCGGGAGGCGAGCCGATCAGCTTCGAAACCGAATGCTTCTCCATGTACTCGGACATGTCGAAGCGGACCAGGCTCTTCTCGCTGCCGAACAGGAAGCGCGGCCAGGGCGCGCGCCACTTCGGTCTTGCCGACGCCGGTGGGGCCGAGGAACAGGAACGAGCCGGCCGGGCGGCTGCTGGCTTTCAAGCCGGCGCGCGAACGGCGGATGGCGCGGGCCAGCGCGGAAATGGCCTTCTCCTGGCTGATGACGCGCTTGTGCAGCTCTTCTTCGATGCGCAGCAGCTTGGTGATTTCCTCTTCCTTGATGGAGGTCATGGGCACGCCGGTCCAGCGCGCCACCACGTCTTCGATATCGTCCTTGGTGACGCAGCCGGTGGAGGAATCGTCCAGGTTGTACTTCTCGCGCAGCTGGCGCATGTTCTCGCGCTCTTTGCGCTCCTCGTCGGAGTAGAAGCGCGCCTTCTCGAACTCGTGGTTCGCGATGGCGTTCTCCATGCGGTGCACGATGAACTTGATGCGCTTCTGAATGTCGGCCAGGTCGGCCGGCAGCGTGGTCTGGCGCAGCTTCACGCGCGCGCCGGCTTCATCGATCAGGTCGATGGCCTTGTCCGGCAGGAAGCGGTCGGGAATGTAGCGGCTGGAGGTGAAGACGGCGGTTTCGATGGCGTCGTCGGTGTAGGCCACCGCGTGGAATTTCTCGTAGCGGTCCTTGATGCCGAACAGAATCTTGACGGCGTCGGCTTCGCTGGGCGGCGGAACCTTCACGGCCTGGAAGCGGCGCTCGAGCGAGCGGTCCTTTTCGATGGACTTGCGGAACTCGGCCGGCGTGGTGGCGCCGATGCACTGGATTTCGCCGCGCGAAAGCGCCGGCTTCAGAATGTTGGCGGCGTCGAGCGAACCTTCGGCCGAACCCGCGCCCACCAGCGTGTGCAGCTCATCGATGAAGATGATGGCGTTCTGATTCTCCATCAGCTCCTTCATGATGGTCTTGAGCCGCTCTTCGAACTGGCCGCGGTACTTGGTGCCGGCCACGATCAGCGAAAGATCGAGCGCCAGGATGCGCTTGTCGGCCAGGAACGAGGGCACGTCGCCTTCGGCGATGCGCTGCGCCAGGCCTTCCACGATGGCGGTCTTGCCCACGCCCGGCTCGCCGATCAGCACCGGATTGTTCTTGGTGCGGCGGCACAGGATCTGCACCACGCGCTCCAGCTCGTAATCGCGGCCGATCAGCGGATCGAGCGTGTTGTCCATGGCGGCCTGGGTCAGGTCGCGGCTGAATTCGGCCAGCAGCGAGCTTTCCTTGGGGCGCGCTGGAGGCCACCTTTTCGCTCTGCGAACGCGCCAGTTCCTCGCGGATGGTGGAAAGCCGCAGGCCGCGCTCGTGCAGAATCTCGGCGGCGAAGCACTTCTCTTCGCGCAGCAGGCCCAGCAGCAGGTGCTCGGTGCCGATGTGCTTGTGGTTCAGCCGCTCGGCCTCTTCGGCGCCGTAGGCCAGCACGCGCTTGCACTCGTGGCTGAGCGGCAGATCCACCGAAGTGGAAACCTTTTCGCGAATGGTGGTGTGCCCTTCGATCTGCTTGCGGATGGATTCCACCGCGGCGTGCGAACGCAGGAAACGGTTGGCCAGCGCCTTGTCTTCCCGCAGCAGGCCGAGCAGCAGATGTTCGGTTTCGATATAGGGACTGCCGAACTGGCTGGCCTCGTAGCGGGCGAAGAAGATCACCCGCCGCGCCTTCTCCGTATAACGCTCAAACATAGAATGTGACGCCCCCTAGAACTAAAGATACTCCGACGCACGGCCGGGTTGCGAACATGTCTGGATCTGCCGGTACCAAGCCCGCCCTTCTCCATGGTCAATACCCGGTCGCAGCGCCTGGCGAATGCCAGATTGTGCGTGACGAAGACCGAAGTGAGCTGATGCGAACGATGCAGACCGTCCAGGAGTTCGAAAATCATTTCGCCGGTCCGGAAATCGAGGTTGCCGGTGGGTTCGTCGGCCAGCAGGACGGAAGGGTTGCCCACCAGGGCGCGGGCCAGCACCACCCGCTGCTGTTCCCCTCCCGATAATTCACCGGCGCGGTGCGATGCCCGCGCGCGAAGCCCCACTTCATCCAACCTCGCCAGCGATTCCGAAGCGGCCTCGAGCATGCGGCCAGCCCCCGAATCAGCAACGGCATCATCACGTTCTCCAGCGCCGTAAACTCCGGCAGCAGATAGTGAATCTGCCAAACAAACCCAATTTCCCGATTGCGGAAATCCGCCCGTTCCGAGTCCGCGAGCCCTGAAATCTCTTTACTACCGTAGTATATCGTACCGCTCGGAAGGCCTGTCCAGACCGCCCAAAAGATGCAGCAGGGTGGACTTGCCCGCGCCCGACTCGCCCACCAGCGCCAGCATCTCGCCGCGCTCCACGTCCAGATCCACGTTGGAAAAGACAACCAGCTTCGACTCGCCGGAGCGGTAGACTTTCGCCAGGTTGCGGGCGCGAATGTAAGCCTCGGGCATCTACCCGCTACGATAGCGCACTTACATTCGCACCCCGCAGTGTACGGCCGCTAACAGTCCGCCGGCGCCCCCGCGCGCCACAGTAGAACCATGGCAACCATGCAACCCAACCAGCCTTTTCTGGCGGATATACAGGAACTGCGGCGGCGCGCCCGCGAGCACATCGAGAGGGGCGCAGTCACCGACAACTATAAGGCGGACCTGGAGACCGTAGTGCGGCTGCTCAACGAGGCGCTGGCCACGGAAGTGGTTTGCGTGCTGCGCTATAAACGGCACCAGTTCATGGCCCGCGGCCTCAGCGCGGACTCGGTGGCGCAGGAATTCGCCGAGCACGCGGCCGAAGAGCAATCGCACGCCGACCGCATTGCCGAGCGCATCACGCAACTGGGCGGCGAGCCGGACTTCAATCCGGAAGGGTTGGCCACGCGCAGCCACTCGGAATATGTCGCTGGCAGGAACCTCACCGACATGATCAAGGAGGACCTGGTGGCGGAGCGCGTAGCCATTGAATCTTACACGGAAATGATCCGCTATTTCGCCAACAACGACCCTACCAGCCGGCGGTTGATGGAAGACGTGCTGGCGAAGGAGGAAGAGCACGCCGAGGACATGCTGACACTGCTCGACAAGGTGGGCAAGCAGGGACTGTGAGGCGGGGATCAGGGATCGGGATCCCTGATCCCCAATTCCCTTTTTTACTGCACGGCCAGATAGAGCGTTTGCGTGCCCTTGGCTCCGTCCAGCGAAAACGTCAGCGGCGTATTATCGTTTGCCGGAAGGCCGGAAGGGACGACCACGTTGAACTGGTAGAGACCGTAGAAGCTGGGCGCCATGCCGGCGTACTGTGCTGTGGCGGGCTGTCCGCCAATTGAGATCTGCAGGGATCCGGTCACCGAACTATCCGCGCCGGGTTGGCCCGCATTGATCGCGGGGCTCACCGGCCCGAAGCCGATGCCGTACAACACAATAGTCTGCCCCGGCTGTGCCCGCTGGCTGGTGACCCCGGCGATGGCGCCGGGCGGGAGGACGAACGTCTCGGTAGAGGTGTTGGGGAAAACGGACACCGCGTATTGCGTGCCGCCGATATTCCATTGGGGCAGCGCCAGCAGGCCCGGTTGGACGGCGTTCACGCTGATTGTATAGGTGGCGCTTCCCCATGGGGTTTTCACTTCCACGGTCTGCTGGCCGGTGCCCACGTTGGAGGGAACGAGGACATTGACTTGGCCTCCGCTGATGAAATCGATATAGGCCTGTTGGCCGCCAACGGTGACGGTGGTTTGGTCGAGCTGGGTCGGCGCGGTCGTGCCCTGGAAGTCGGAAGCCAGCCAGGAGCGCCAGTCCATCGCCAGGTTGCTGCCATAGATTTCGATCCACGAGCCCGGAGCAACGGACGTGAAGGCGCCGAAACCGGAAGCGCTGATCACGTTGGTGATGCTGGGCGCCGTGGGGGTGAGCTGGCGAATCACGTTGTTATCGTAATCGGCGATGTAGATATTGCCGCTGTTGTCCATGGCCAAGCCCGTAGGGCTGTGGATTTGGGCGGAGGTGGCGGACCCGCCATCGCCGCTAAATCCGCCGCCGTTGCCGCTGCCGGCAATGGTGGTGATGGTGCCGGTCAGGGAATTGACCAGGCGGATGCGGTTGTTGTTGTAATCGCCGATGTAAAGATCGCCGCTGACGTCGGCAAGCAAGCCCCACGGCCGCCACAGCTTGGCCTTGGTAGCCGGTCCGCCGTCGCCGGAAAATGCTCCGGCGGCGCCGCCCACGCCCGCCACGGTGGTGATGATGCCGTTGGGCGCCACCATGCGGATGCAGTTGTTCTCGCTGTCCGCGATGTAGAGATCGCCGGCCCCATCGAAGCTCAGGCCAAAGGGCTTGTAAAGGCATGCGGCGCTGGCCGGGCCGCCGTCGCCGCAGAACGTGTCCCATCCAGCGGCATCCGCGCCGGCGATTGTCGTGATGATGCCGTTGGTGTCCACCTTGCGCAGCAGACCGTAGTAACTGTCCGCGATGTACATGTTTCCGGCCCTATCTATCGCGAGCCCAACTGGCAGGTTGAGGTACGCCTGGTTGGCGGGGCCCCCGTTCTGGCTGGACTCGTAGGCGTAGTTTCCGTCCAAACCGGCGAAATCCGAAATCTGCCCCGACTGTTTGCTGACGATGCGGACCTCGTCATCGGAAGTGTCGGAGATGTAGACATTGCCCGCCGAGTCGACCAGCACGCCGTACGGGCTGTTCAATGAGGCGTTAACCGCGGCCACGGGCTCGGCGACCCACAGCGAGGTGCCGCTGCCCGCGACGGTCGTGATTTTGCCGCTGCTCAGCGGGGTGGCAGCGGCAATCATGCGGATGCGCTCGTTGCCGCTGTCCGCGATGTAGAGGTTGCCCTGGGCATCAAACGTAAGGGCCGCAGGCGCGCTGAGCGCGGCCTGCGACGCTTTGACGCCATCGCCGCTATACCCGGCCGTGCCCGAGCAGCTGGTGGCCCCGGCGGTGGTCGAGCAGCTGTCGGTGCCGGCGATGGTGCTGATGGTGTAAGAAGTGTTCTGCGCCAGGCAAGGCGCGGGATCGAGCAGGCCGGTGCATACGGCCAGGCCGGCCAATGCGGCCGGCATAAAATGGCGAAGCAAATTCATATTTCCGCTCGCAAAAGCTCCAGAAGCAATCGTAATGGATAGAATACGCGATTCGTCCGGGCGCGGTTACAGAAAACTCCGCGGGCCCACCGTGAACGAGAATTCCAGATTATTTCTTCTTTCATTCCAAAGACTTACAGATCGGAATTTCGGATTCCCGAAAGGCGTGGGAGTAGCGTTGGGGCGTGAGGGAATCCGGTCCACTCATTTGACCTGAGCTGACCACCCATCTTCCCACGAATCCGCACCGCTCTTTACGAGCGTTCCCTTCCCCTTCCGGATTCCCTCAATCAAAACCGGGGCGGCTATTTCAGCTTTTCTAATTTCTTGCGAATTTCCGGAGCCCGCTTGCTGTCGGCCGCCAGATCCAGGTATTTCTGGTAGGCGTCCCTGGCTTTTTGCGAATCCTTCAGGCGCTCTTCCACTTCGCCGAGTTTCAGCCAGGCGTCGGGGTTGCCTTCGTTCCACCTGGTGGCGGAGGTGTAGCGCAGTTCGGCGGCGCGGTATTTGTGGTTCTTGAAATACTGGTCGCCGACGCTGATGTCTTTCACGGATTGCAGCGGGTTGAAGGAATATGTCTGGTTGGCGAGTTCCTTGTCCTCTTCCGGCGGAACCTCCTGCTTGCCGCTGGTGGGCGCTTTGGAGCGCGTTCCCAACTGCTTTTGCGGGGGCTGCGGCTGCTGATCCTGGGCGGGAGCGAGCCAGGCTAGGGAGAGAAGCAGAATCCACCGAAGCATAGTTCAATTATAGCGGCGAGTTTTGTCGCCATGGCGGGCCGGGCATGCCGGGCCCGCGGGCTGGTCCGGCGGGGGCCGATATAATGAAAAGATAGCCTCCCTTCGATGGAACTCCGGGAAAAAGTAGCGCAGCTTCCCCTCGCGCCCGGCGTGTATCTGTACAAGGACGCCGGCGGGCGGGTCATCTACGTCGGCAAGGCCAAGAGCCTGCGCCACCGCGTCCGCAGCTACTTTTCCGACGACAAGCTGGCCGACGTCAAGACCGGCACGCTGATCTCCGAAGCGCGCGACATCGACTACATCCTGGTCGACAACGAGAAAGAAGCGCTGGCGCTCGAGAACAACCTCATCAAGCAGTACAAGCCGCGCTTCAACATCCTGCTGCGCGACGACAAGACCTACCCGTACATCAAGCTGACCAACGAGAAGTATCCGCGCGTCTACGTCACGCGGCGGCTGCGCAAGGACGGCGCCACTTACTTCGGCCCGTACTTTCCGGCCAACCTGGCGCACCGGCTGGTGCACTTCATTCACCGGCATTTCCTGGTGCCGTCGTGCAAGGTGGATCTGACGCGCTATCCATCCCAAGCCGTGCCTGCAATACCACATCCACCGCTGCCTGGGGCCGTGCGTGGAGGGCCTGACCACGGACGAAGCCTACGCCGCGCGCGGTGCGCGACGTGCGGCTGTTTCTGGAAGGCCGCCACAGCGACCTGGCGCGCGACCTGCGCGCGCGCATGGAGGCGGCGTCCGAGGAGATGCGCTTCGAAGAGGCCGCCTCGCTGCGCGACCTGCTGACCACCGTGGAAGAGATCGAAGAGCGGCAGAAGATGGCCGCGGCCAAGGGCGACGACGTCGACATCTTCGCCTGCTACGCCGAGCCGCCGCTGGTGGCGCTGAACCTGTTCCACCTGCGCAACGGCCAGATCGTGGACCGCCGCGAGTTCTTCTGGGAAGACCAGGAGGAGTTCGACGAGCCGCAGTTCTTCTCCTCGCTGCTGCAAGCAGATCTACCTCGACCAGCAGTACATTCCCGGCGAGATTCACGTGCCGGTGGATTTCGAAGATCGCGAGGCGCTGGAAGAGCTGCTCTCGGAAAAGCGCAACCGCAAGGTGGAGATCCGCACGCCGCAGCGCGGGCAGAAGAAGGCGCTGCTGGACCTGGTGGAGACCAACGCCAAGCACAGCTTCGACGCGCGCTTCCGCGTGCTGAAGCCGTCCTCGCGGGCCATTCAGGAAGCGCTTGCAGGACGCGCTGAACCTGCCCGACGCGCCCGCGCGCATCGAGTGCTTCGACATCTCGCACATCCAGGGCACCGACAAGGTGGCCAGCATGGTGGTGTGGGAAGACGGGCGGATGAAGAAAGTCCGACTACCGCAAGTTCATCATCCGCACGGTGGTCGGCAACGACGATTTCGCCAGCATGCGCGAAGTGGTGACGCGGCGCTATTCGCGGCTGCAGGAGGAGAAGCAGCCCATGCCCGGGCTGGTGCTGATCGACGGCGGCCTCGGGCAACTGCACGCGGCGGCGGAGGCGCTGGAAGCGATCGGCATCATCGACCAGCCGCTGGCGTCGATCGCCAAGCGCGAGGAGATCATCTACGTGTACGGGCAGGAGGACGAGCCGGTCGTGCTGGACCGCTTCTCGCCGATCCTGCACCTGGTGCAATCGATCCGCGACGAGGCGCACCGCTTCGCCGTGACGTTCCACCGCACGCGGCGCAACGCGCGGCAGCTGACCTCGGAGCTGGACGAGATTCCGGGCGTGGGCGAGAAGACCGTGCAGCAAGCTGCTGAAGGAGTTCGGCAGCTCGGAGCTGGTGCGGGCGGCGGCGGAGGAGCAATTGGCGGCGGTGGTGGGCCGCGCCGCGGCGCGCAAGGTGAAGGCGCACTACCAAAGCGTGTAGGGCAGACGATCGTTTTCGTCGTCTGCCAACCCTTCCTGCTACCGCTTCTCCAGCACCACGCTCACTTCAAGCGGCTTGCCCTCACGCAGAACTTTAACTTTCACCTCGTCTCCGGGCTTCTTGGCGCGCAGGGCGTAGGTGAAATCGTACAGGTTGCCGATGGGCTTGGCGTCGAACTCCACCAGGATGTCGCCGGCGCGGAGGCCGGCTTTGGCGGCGGGAGATCCGGCGGTGACATCGGCGAACTTCACGCCGTTCACGCTGCCGCCGAAATCCGGCACGGAACCGAACCACGGGCCGTAGCCGCTGGCGCCGCTCACCGGTCCCGGGTCGCTGCCGCCGTGGCCAACGGGCGCGGGCTTGACGAATTGCGGGCGGTCGGGCGCCTCTCGAAGCTCCTCCAGCGTTTCGCCGGCAAGCTGCAAAACTTCGGCGGCGCCGGGTGCGTTGATTTTGTCCCAGGTGTCGCTGGGCTTGTGGTAGTCGGAATGCAGCCCGGAGAAGAAGAAGAGAGAGGGTACCCCCTTGGCCAGAAAGGAAGCGTGGTCGCTCGATTCGTCCTCCGGGCCTTCGGAGTAGTCCACGTGCAGGGCGGGGGTGGCCGCGGTCAGCCGGTCGAGCACGGCGCGGAAGGTGGTGCCGGTGGCCAAGCCGCCGACGTACAACTTGCCCTCGCGCAGGCGGCCGATCATGTCCATGTTGATCATGGCCACGGCGTTCGCCAGCGGCAGCTCCGGATGGTCCACCCAGTATTCGGAGCCGAGCAGGCCCATTTCCTCGCCCGCGAACGTCAAAAACAAAATGCCGCGTTTTTGCTTCGGCTGCGCGGCGAACCAACGCGCCAGCTCGATGACGCCGGCGGTGCCGGAGGCGTTATCGTCCGCGCCGGGATGGACCGTGCCGGTCATGGAAGGCGCCAGCGAATACTGCCCGCCCAGACCGAGATGATCGTAGTGCGCGCCGACGATCACGTATTCGGCGGTGTTGCCCGGCAGGTAAGCGGCCACGTTGTGCACGGTCTTCACCAAACGCTCGAGGTCTACGTTCACATCTACTTGTAAAGACTGGGGAAACGCGAACGACTCCGGTTGCAGGCCGCCGTCGATGGAGTGCATCAAACCGTCCAGCGGCTTGCCGGCTTCCTGGAACCAGTGCTCGGCCACGGCGTCGGTGAGTTGCACGAAGGGAATGCCGGCATCATCCGGCCCTTCGGAGGCGCCGAAAACTTCCAGTTTGTCGGCATGGCCGGGGTGGTTGGGCAGATCGTCGATCAGGATGACCGCCGCGGCGCCGTGCATCTTGGCATTGCTGGCCTTGCTGGCGAATTCGGCGTGGCGGGTAAGCGCGCGGCCGGCAAAGATGCTGTGCTCATCCATTTCCTGAGGTTCGTGCCGTAAGATCAAGACAATCTTGCCCTTGACGTCCAGGCCAGCATAATCGTCATAGTGGTATTCGGGAGCCGTGATGCCGTAGCCGGCGAAGATCGACGCGCCCGCTGAAGTGGCCGGAGTGGGAGAAATCGAGGGGCGTAAAATCGCGCCCGAACTCGAGCCGTTCCGGTTTGCCGCCGTCGCTGACGGTGAAGCGGTTGTTTTTGCCCGGCGAGGCGTTGGTGGTGACGTCGAACGGCTGCAGATAATTCCGGCCGTCGGCGGGCCCAATGCCGAACCGGCGGAAATTGGCGGCGATGAAAGCGGCGGCCTTTTCCAGTTCCGGACTGCCGGTGGCGCGTCCGCGCATCTCCGGCGAAGCCAGGTACTTAACGTCATTCAGATAAAGGTTCGGATCAACCGATGGCGCGGCCGCCCATGCCAGCCATGCGGCACACATGGCAAACGGCAGCGCGCGAGGAAAAGACTTCATAAATGAATCCTGCGTCAAGGCTCAGGGGACCGGCGTCTACTTTTTCAAGGGAGAAAAGGTCTTGTTGGTTTGCGGCATTCCCGGCAGGCTCAACTTCATGTCGCAGCCGCAGTTTTCGCCGGCGTTCTTGGCCGTCTTCTGGTACTCGATCTCGTTGTCGATGATGGAGCGCAGGCTGGGCCAGTCGATGGCCGAATTGATGCGCCGGCCGTTGACGAAAATGGTGGGGGTGCGGTCCACCTGCAGGCCGCGGCCCTCGGCGAGGTCCTTATCGACCTCGGCTTCCGTGGCCTTGGTGTCCATGCACTGGCCCAGTTGCACCGCGTCAATGTCCTTTTGTCCCTTCGCCCAATCCATCACCTTATCCTTGACGTTATCCGCGGAAATGTCCGTCTGGTGGGCAAATATCCAATCGTGGAAATCCCAGAAGGCCGTCGGCTCTGGCGGAAGACGCACTTGGCGGCAATGGCGGCGGCTTTGGCCCACGGGTGCAGCGATTCGATGGGAAAAGTCTTAAAGTAAAGCCTCACCTGCTTGGGATACGCGCTAAGCAGGTTCTGCCGCAGCATGGCGGCTTCTTCCTTGCAATACGGGCACTCGAAATCGCTGAACTCCACCATCACCACGTCGGCGCCCGGCGTTCCCATGCTGGGCTCGAAGGCGGTCTTGAGCTTGTCCAAGTCTTTTTTGAAGGGGTTGGTGGCGATGTCGAAAACCTGCCCCTGCAGGATCTTTAGAGCCATCCTTGGAAACCATCAGTTCAATGTCCTGCGACTGCGCGCCCATGGACGCGTGGACGGTGACGTCGTAAAATCCGGGCAGGTCGGCGGAGGGTTTGGGATCCGCGACTTCTACCTTGATGCGCGAATCCATCACGAACAGGTGGCGCACATACGCTTCGAGCGTGGCCTTATCGAGCGCCGATTTCTTCGATGCGTTCTGTCCGGAAAGGGCCAGGGCCAGGCAAGCGTGGCCGCGAGAGAAGCAAACAGCGATTTGGACATGCTCTGTACCATTCTAACGAATCATATGGCGGGCCGGATGTATGTGGCTCGTACAACGAAGGCGTACGGCGGCCGGGCCGGGCATGCCAGGCCAGCTACAGGACCGGGCCGATGCGCCAAGGAACGAATTCCTGGTGGCCCAGGCGTTCGGCGCAGGTGCGGCTGCCGGAGGCCACTTCCAGCAGGCGGTTGAAAATTTCGCCGCCCACCTCTTCAACGGTTGCTTCGCCATCCGCGATTCTGCCCGGCGTTGAGATCCATGTTGCCGGTCATGCGCACGGAAGGTGTGGCTGTTGGTCGCGATTTTGAAGACCGGGATGGTCGGGAATCCGATGGCGCTGCCGCGGCCGGTGGTGAAGGCGATCAGGTTGCAGCCGCCGGCGGCCAGGCCGGTGAGCGAGACGGGATCGTAACCGGGCGTATTCATGAAGGCGAAGCCGGGGGTGGTGACGCGCTCGGCGTAATCGTAGACCTCCATCAGCGTGCGAGGTGCCGCCCTTGGCCACCGCGCCCAGCGATTTCTCGAGTGATGTTGGTCAGGCCGCCCGCCTTGTTGCCGGGGCTTGGATTATCGTCGAAGCTGCCTTCAAAGCGATTCAGGTATCGCTTGTACTTTGCGATGCAAGTCAATAATTTTTCAGCTACTTGTCGGTTTCTGGCGCGCTTCACCAGCAGATGTTCGGCGCCGAAGATCTCGGGGGTCTCGGCGAGCACCGGCGTGCCGCCCAGCGCGGCCAGCAGATCCGAAGCATAGCCCAGGGCGGGATTGGCGGTGATGCCGGAGAACGAATCGGAACCGCCGCAGTTCAGGCCCAGCACGATCTTCGAAGCCGGCAGCTTCGATGCGCCGCTCGGCCGCGGCCTGCTCGATGAAGCGGGCGATCTGGCGCCGCGCCGCCTCCACCGTGCCGCGGGTTCCGCCGCTCGATTGCAGGGTGAGGCCGGCCAGGCGGTTGCCGCGCGGCGCGCCTTCGCCCAGGTAATGATCGATCTGGTTGTCCTCGCAGCCCAGGCCCAGGATCACCGCCGCCGAAACGTTGGGATGCACCAGCACGCCGCCCAGGGTGCGGCGGAGCTGATCGACATCCGGCCCCATGGCGTGGCCGCAGCCTTCGCCGTGGGGAAAGGCAACCACGCCATCGACGCCTTCCGGCAGCATTTCCCCGCATAACTGCGGGCGATGGTCTCGGCGGTGTGGGCGGCGCAATTGCTGGCGGCCACCACGGCGATGTAGTTGCGCGTGCCGGCGCGGCCGTCCTCGCGGAGATAGCCGAGGAAGGTCGGGCAGGCGGCCGGGCGCGGCGCGGCAGGCGCCTCGGCGGACGGGAATTCATAGTCGAAATGCAGCTCTTCGAAGGCGAGATTGTGGGTGTGGATGTGGTGGCCGGGCGCGATGGGCACGCGGGCGCGGCCGATGGTCTGGCCGTAGCGCAGCACCATCTCGCCGGCGGCGATGTCCCGCAGAGCGATCTTGTGGCCGGCGGGGATGGCGTCGTCCGCGGTCACGCGCACGCCGCCGATGCGGAGTTCCGTGCCCGGCGCCACCGGCACGCGCGCGATGGCGACGTTGTCGGACGGGTGAAGACGGATGGCGGAATTTTCGGCGGTCGGCAGTTTGGCGATGTCGAGAAGCATGGAAGACCTTTATATATGGATCGGAACGGCTCTCCGATTATATCGGGCCGGGGAGGTTGGCAGACAACGAAAACGATGGTCTGCCCGCAGCCAATCCAGCCATTTGGTGAGGAGATCGCGGCCGTGGGAGCGAAAGCCGGATTTCCGGTACAGGGCGAGGGCGGCGGCGTTTTCGTGCGCGACTTCCAGGCGGAGCGCGCGCATGCCTTGGGAGCGGGCCCAATGGGCGGCGAATTCCACTGCCTGGGCTGCCCAGACCGCGGCCGCGGAACGGGCTCGTCCAGGTAGAGTTCATCCAGCAGGGCGAAGCGGCCCTGAAACTCCAGGCTGGCGCAGACGGTCAGAACCAGGTAGCCGGCGGATTGGCCGTCGGCTTCGATCAGCCACATGGCGCCGGCCTCGGGATGGGACGAGCAGCCATCGGCGGCGGCGCGCGCGGCTGTCCGGAACGAACGTAATGGCTTCGCCGGCGTAGAGGCGCGACTGGAAGACGTAGCAGGCGGTTGAGGCTGTCCGGGGTGACCGGCTGGAAGGCGGCGCGCACGACATTATGATAGCGGTGCGGATAGGGCAGGACGGGAGTTGGGCTGCTGCGATAATGAATGTTGCTCCGAAAAATTCCACGCTGGCTCTGGCTGGTCCTGCCGATGGCGTACCTGCTTTATTTCTTTCGCCTGGGCGGGGTGGGAGTGCTGGGTCCGGATGAGCCGCGCTACGCCGCCATCGGGCAGGCCATGGCGCGGTCGGGCGATTGGATTACGCCGCGGCTGTGGGGCTAGGCGTGGTTCGAGAAACCGGCGCTGACCTACTGGATGACGGCGGCGGGCTTCCGGCTGGGGCTGGGTCAGCGAACTGGCGCCGCGGCTGCCGGTGGCGCTGCTATCGGCCGCCTTCCTGATCTTCTTCTATTGGATCGTGAAGCGGGAGTTCGGAGGCTTCGCGGCGGGAGCGGCCACGATGATCCTGGGCTACGAGCGCGGCGTGGGTGGGGTTCAGCCAGGTGGGGGTGACGGACCTGCCGCTGACCGCCGCTTTCTCCGCGGCCATGCTGCTGGCGCTGCCGTGGATCGGAAAGCGCGACGGGCGGTACCTGGCGGCTGCGGGCGCGTCGCTGGGACTGGCGGTGCTGGCCAAGGGGCTGCTGCCGCTGGTGCTGGCCGCGCCGGTGGCGCTGCGCCTGCGGTGGTTTCGCGACCTGCTGCGGCCGCGCGTGGTGGCGCCGTTTGTGGTGGTCGCGCTGCCGTGGTACGTGCTCTGCTATGCGCGCAACGGAGCGCGCTTCCTGCACGAGTTTTTTGTGGTGCACCACTTCGAGCGCTTTACGGCGGGCGGACTGCTGCACGTGCAGCCGTGGTGGTTCTACCTGCCGATGCTGCCGGCGCTGCTGCTGCCGTGGGCCCCGCTGCTGCCGGCGGCGGGCCGGGGCCGCGAGTGGCGCGAGCCGCGGCGACTTTTTCTGCTGCTGTGGGCCGGTTTCGGATTGGTCTTTTTCTCCGCCAGCCGGAATAAACTGCCGGGATATCTGCTGCCGCTGATGCCCGCGGTGGCGATTCTGATGGGGCTGGGGATCGAGCGCGGGAGGGCGGAATCCGGGGCGCGCGCGGGATATATCCGGTCCCTGCTGGCGGCGTGCGCGCTTCTGCTGGCGGCGTACGTGGTGGCCGCGCCGCTGCTGCCGGCGGCCATCGCCAACACAGTGGGCCAGCGCGCCGCGACTGGCCTTCCACTGGACGTGGATGCTGCCGCTGCTTCCGGCCGGCGCGGTGTGGATGCTGGATGCGCGCGGGCGACGGCTGGCGGCGGTGGCGGTGATTGCGGGCGGCGCGGTGGCGGGGATGGCGTTCCTGAAAATCACGGCCGAACCGGCCATCGACCGGATGGCCACGGCCCGCGACCTGGGCCGGCAGGTGGCGCGTGCATGCGCAGGCGGTGTGCCTGGAGGGAATCCGCCGCGAGTGGCAGTACGGACTAAACTACTACGCCGGTACGTCGCTTCCGGACTGCCGGACTGCGGCGAAGCCATTCCGGGTGGTTGAAAAAGCAGGGTTTTCCTCCGCGCCTGACCGGGCCCTGGAATAGTACTACGACGAACAAAACGGTTGACCCGCGGTAATGCGCCATTGTACCCTCACCTTTCCGGGGCTAATCCATGACATTGGCGCAGAACCACTTCCAAACGCTGCTTCTCCTCATTCTCAGCGCCTTGTGCTGGGGACTTTGGGCGGCCGTTTATCGCAAAACCCACAAATTGCGCTATGAGCTGTTCTATTTGGACCTGGCCATCGGCGCCGGAATTGTGGCGGTAGTTTGCGCGCTGACCGTCGGGAGCCTGGGATTCGACGGCTTTTCGTTCGTGGACGACCTGATGCACTCCGGCAAGCGGCAGTGGCTGTTCGCGTTCGCCGCGGGCGCGATTTTCAACCTGGCCAACATGCTCTTAATGGGTGCGATTTCGGTGGCCGGGCTCTCCGTGGCTGTACCCCTGGGCTTGGGTGTTTCCGCGATGCTGGGCATGGGGATCACGGTTTTGATGGGTCGTTTCGGCAATCCGCTGTGGAAATTTCCCGCCTCGGCGTGCCTGCTAATTGCGGTCATCCTGGTGGTGGTGGCATACAGCCTCATGATCTCCGACCGGCAGGACAGACTGGTGAAGGAAGGGAAGATCAAAACCACCAACGTGCCCGGGTACGGGCAGAGGCATGATCGTCTCGGCGGACGCGCCCAGCGCGACCAAGGGACTGCTGCTCTCCGGAATAGCGGCGGCGCTGATGTGGGTGATGTACCCGCTGCTGAACATGGCGCGCGCGGGCGAAACCGGCCTCGGCCCTTATTCCTGCGCGTTCCTTTTCATGGGCGGGTTGTTTCTCACCAGCTTTGTTTACAACCTGTTTTTTATGAACCTGCCGGTGGAAGGGGAGCCGCTGGAACTGATCGAGTATTTTCGCATGCGGATGGCGGACCACTTATTGGGTGTGATTGCGGGCGTGATTCTGTGCACCGGCTTGGTGGCCGAACTGGTGAGCGAGGGCGGACCTCCCGAAGCCCAGGTGGGAACGGTGATGACGTACGGGTTGAAGCAGGGTGCGATGCTGGTGGCGGCAATCTGGGGCGTATGGGTGTGGAAGGATTTCCGCGACGCCGGCCCGCGTGTGCGCGGCGTGGTGGCGGCCTTCACCACGTTGATGGCGCTGGGAGTGCTATTTATGGTGCTGGCGTCGGTGACGGCCAAGCAATAAATCGTGCGCGCGGGTTGGCAGACCACAAAAAGACGAAGGTCTGCCCCGCTGTCAGGCGGGGACGGGCACGCCCAGCTTGGCGTACCACGGCGTGGCGGTGCGAATGGCGTCGTTCACGGCGTTGATGTTGCGCACGCCTTCCCGCTGCAGCCAGTCCTCCAGCGCTTTGGCGCCCTGCTTGGCGTAGACCGGGATGCCTTCCTTCCAGGTGGCGCGGCCGCACAGCACGCCCGAATAATCGGTGCCGGCCTCCGACCGCCATGTTCAGCGATTCGGTGAACTGCGCGTTGCTCACGCCGGCGCTGAGATAGATGAACGGCTTGGCGGCGACGGCGGCGGCTTCGCGGAAATGCTTCAGCGCTTCTTCGCGCGTGTAGGCCTTCTGGCCCTTGTAGACGCGCGGAGCCTTCCACGTATTCGGCGTTGACCGGCACTTCCACCTTCAGCACGTCCACTATGTACTGCGGCTTGGAAAACTCCTCCATGCTGCCTGTGCACGATCTCCGGCTTGACCTTGGCGTATTCCAGGCCCTTCTCGTCGCCGCCCTTGGGATCGTAGCCGACGAATTCCAGGAAGAACGGAATCTCGTAGGTCTCGCACTCGGCGCCGATGCGCTCGATGAAGGCGTGCTTGATGTCGTTGATGGAGGCTTCTTCGTAAGGCGTGTAGTAGATCAGGATCTTGACCGCGTCGGCGCCCCAATCCACGATGCGCTTCACGGAAACGTGCGGCAGCAGGTCGGGCAGGCGGCCGGGCCGGGTGTTGTCGTAGCCGCTCAGTTCGTAGGCCAGCAGCAGGCCGGCGTTGCTGGCTGCGCGCCCTGGCCGCTTCCAGGCCGAATTCCGGGATCGAGCAGGATGGCGCTGGCGTGCGGCGTCAGCACCTTGCTCACCACCACCTTGAACTCGCTCATCATGTCCGGCGTGATCTCTTTGACATCCACGCCGCGCGCCGCGGCCAGCGATTTCTGCAGGCTGCCGCGCTGGTCCATGGCGGCCGCGGCGATCACGCCGCGCTCGTTGGAGAGCGCCTTCATGCGCTTCAGTTTCCCTTCCGGTACTTGCATACTGGACATTATAAGCGCATCGGCTGGGCGTAGCCGGTCATTTCCAGATAGCCGGCGCCGCGGCGATGTGCCGGTGTAGACCACCGCGCCCTCCCAATAGGCGGGCCGAATCGCTTGTCATCGGCGGCCAATTCCTGCTCGGGGAAGGCGGCACGCGCAGCGGAGGTCGAGTCGCAGCGAGGGGACGTGAATGCGCCACGCGACCGGGTAGCGCGCGCCGGTCTTGCGGGCTGGTCCAGAGGCTCAGCGGCTCGCAGCTCGAAATCGGAGCGGCTGCAGGTGCGTGGCGCGGCCGTCGCGGGCGATGAAGGTGCCGGCGGAGTAGGGATCGATGGCGCCATCCATGCGGCGGATCTGAAAGAGCATCAGCTCCGTGCCGTTATCGAGCTGGACGCTGAACCAGTCCCAGCCGCTGCTGGTCGGGATCGAGCTGGTGGGTGAACCATTCGTGATCCATCCAGGCGAGGCCGGTGACGGCGGCGCCGTTGAGCGTGCCCTCCACGGCCAGGCGCGGAAAGGAAACATAATAGGACGCTTTGCCCGGCGCCCTCGGCCTTCTGGCTGACGCCGTTTTCGCCGTTGATGACGGGTGGGGTGAGCGGGCGTCAGACGCAGGGTGAAGCGGAGTCGTCGGCCACGGCGGAAAGCGTCTGGCGTCCGGTGGCGAGGTCCCAGCGCGACCTGCCAGTTGCCGTTCCAGATGCGGCCCTGCTCGAAACTGGCGCCGGCGATGCCCGGACCGGCGCGGTTCAGGCGCGCGATAGTAGCGGAAGCGGCGGCCGTCGATATCGGTGAGGGCGAGGTGCGCGAGGTAGAGATCGTCCACGCGCCAGGCGGAGGGGTTGTCGGAGGGGCCGCGGCGCTGCGCCTTGGCGGAAGAAGACCAGCTCGAAGCCGTAGCGGTGGCCATCGGCGGCGCGCAGGTTGCCGGTGTAATACCACCACTCGGTGCGGAAACTCGGGGTGGTCGAAGTGGTCGCGCGGGAACTGGTAGCGGTAGCCGGGAAGGGCTTGCAGCCAGACGAGCGCGAAGGCAAGGAGGTAGTGCAAACAAGACCATGATAGCGGGTGGGGCAGACCATCGTCTTTCGTGGTCTGCCAACTCGGTCTCCGGGGTTGGCAGACGACGCAAAACGATCGTCTGCCCCACTGAACGGCGTTCGTATAATGGGTGGATGCGGCAGTTGCTCCTGAGGGCGATGGCACTGTTCTTCGCGGGCGCTCTACTGGCGCAGCCGGTGACGTACGAATCGCGGCATATCGAAAAGATTTTGCCCGGCTGCGGGGACGAGAAGAACGGCTGTTATCGCATCGTGTTGGATTCCGTCGAGATCACGGGAGGCGTGGCGGCGGCCGTCCGTGACCGCATCAACCGGGCGATCGGAGATTATCTCCGGTCGCCTGAGTGGTACTTTGCGAATTACAAGAGCTTCGGAGATCAGCGGGGCGCGAAATGGTGGCTCGAGATGAAGGTGGAGGTCCTGCGGTCTGCCCCGCCGGTGATCGGCCTGCGATGCTTCGACTCGTCCTATAGCGGCGGCGCGCATGGGATCACCGACACAGCGTATCTCAACTTCAACGCAGCCACTGGGCAGAAGGTCCAGCTCTCCGACATTCTGCGCGATGGGGCGATGCCGCAGTTGACGAACATCGCTGAAGTCTACTTCCGCTCGAAGCGCGATATTCCCCCCAGCGAAGACCTGAAGGCGGCCGGCTTCATTTTCTTCAAGAATGACCGTTTCGCGCTGAACGACAACTTCGGCATAGGGGAGCGATCGCTGTTTTTCACGTTCAATCCTTACGAAGTTGCGCCGTACTACTTCGGTCCCACTGAGTTCGAAATTCCGTTTTCCGCCATTCGCGATCTGCTGCGCCCGGAGAGCGGGCTGTAGCGGATGTCGCGGAAACTCGCGGTGCTACAATGCCTCGGCATGAACAGGATTCGCCTTTCGCTTAGGCTCGCTGCTCCGTTCTTGTTGCTTGCCTGCGCGGCGGGGGCGCCGATGAGCGACCAGGTGGTGCGCTACAACATCCGGGCGCAACTGGATGCGGGCAGGCACGCGGTCACTGGGCAGGAGACGCTGACGTGGCGCAACGAATCGCCGGATGCGGTCGGCGAGCTGCGCTTTCATCTTTATCTGAACGCCTTCGCGAACGAGAAGAGCACCTTCATCCGCGAATCGGGCGGACAGCTTCGCGGCGACCGGCTGGCCAAGGACGGCTGGGGCTGGATCGACGTCCGGCACATGCAGATTGCGGGCGGCCCGGACCTCACCGGCGCCATCCGCTTCATCCATCCCGATGACGATAATGCCGACGACCGCACGGTGATCGCGGTGGCGCTGCCCCAGCCGGTCGCGCCCGGCGGCAGCATCACGCTCGAAATCAATTTCCTCTCGCAACTGCCGAAGGTGTATGCACGCACCGGCTACCACCAGGATTTTCTCATGGTGGGACAGTGGTTTCCGAAAATCGGCGTGTACGAAAAGGCCGGCGACCGCTACGCCAAAACCGGGCGGCTGGAATTGCCACCAGTTTCACGCCACCTCCGAATTCTTACGCCGATTACGGCATCTATGACGTCACGCTGACGGTGCCGGACCATTACGTGGTGGGTGCGACCGGCGTCGAGCAGAGCGCGGTGGAAGACCCGGCGCACCACACCCGGACGTATCGCTTCTACCAGGAGGACGTGCACGATTTCTCCTGGACGGCTTCGCCGCGATTCGTGCGCATGGAGCGGGAGTTCGATCCGGCGCGGGAAGTGCGGCCGGCGGAACTGGCGGCCACGGCGAAACTGCTGGGCCTGCCGGAAACGGCGCTGGCGCTGCGGCCGGTGCGCATGATCCTGCTCATGCAGCCGGAGCACCGGTGGCAGGCGGACCGGCATTTCCGCGCGGTAGAGAACGCCATCAAATGGTTTGGGCTGTGGTACGGCGCGTATCCCTACCCCACCATCACGGTGGTGGATCCGCCGTATGGCGCAGGGGGCGCGGGCGGCATGGAATATCCTACCCTGATCACCGCCGGCACAAGCTGGTGGCCGGGCGCCAACGACGGCATGGTGGAAGAGGTCATGGTGCACGAATTCGGCCACCAGTATTGGTATGGCATGGTGGGGACGAACGAGTTCGAAGAAGCGTGGCTGGACGAGGGTTTCAACACGTACTCCACCGGCAAGGTGATCGACCTGGCTTACGGCATGCGCGATCTGCCATTGCAGCCTGTACGGCATTCCGCTCGGGCACCTGCTGGGGCTGCCGCGCATCAATTCCGATATCGAGAGCCGCAGCGTGTATCTGTTCTATGGCAAGCACGATCCGGTGGTGCGGAACGCCTGGCAATATTATGACGAGCTGCGTTACGGCATCAATTCGTACTACCGGCCGGGAACGCTGCTGCGGACGATGGAAAACTATCTGGGCGCGCCGGTGATGGCGCGGGTGATGCGCACGTGGTTCGAGCGCTACCGCTTCCACCATCCCGATTCGGCGGATTTCGAAAAGGTGGTCAACGAAGTTTCCGGGCGCGACATGACGTGGTTCTTCGACCAGTTCGTATACGGAACCAACGCGCTGAACTATCGCGTCGGCGGCGTGGAGTGCGACAGGGTGGAAACTAAACCCGGGTCCTACGTGGAGAACGGCAAGCGCGTCACGGTGACACAGGAAGACGCGGACAGGATGGACGCGGAGCGCAAGCGGAAGAGTGCGCCGGACGAGTACCGGATCGCGGTGCGGCTGGTGCGCGACGGCGAAGCCGTCTTCCCGGTGGAAATGAAGATGACGCTCGAGAACGGGGAGGCGGTGCGCGAGCAATGGGACGGGCGCGAGCGCTGGATCCGGTACGAGTACACCAAGAAATCGAAAGTGCAATCGGTGGAGATCGATCCCGAGCACAAGATTCTGCTGGATACGAGCTTCGCCGATAATTCGTACGTGGCCGAAACCCAATGGCTGCCGCTGGCGAAGTGGTCCTCCGACCTGCTCTTCTGGCTGCAGATGGTGCTGCCATGACCGTCGCACACGCATTGCGGGAAGGTGCGGGAAGGCTGCACGCGGCCAAACGGACCGTGTTCATTCTGTACGCGGCCACGGCCGCTGCCGCGCTGCTGGCCACCGCCGCGTTAATGAGCGTGGCCTCGGAATCGCTGGGGCACAGCGCGTGGGCGCCGCGGATGGTGGCAAACTTCGATCTGGAGTGGGGGGCCGAGATTGCGGCGCAATTCGGGAACGCGGCGATGCCGATTCTCTATACCATCCTGTACGTGCTCCCGGTTTTCGCGGTGATCTACCTGTTCCTGGCGGGCGGCGTGCTGGAGGAGCTGTGCGCCGGGGGGACGTCGTTCTTCGGCGGCTGCGGCAAACACTTCTGGCGGCTGGCCCGGCTGGCATTCTGGACCGGCGTTTGCGCCCTTGCGCCGCTGCTGGCGGGCGGCCTGCTGGGACAGATCGGCACACAGGTTTGGGGCGAAGGCTCGGCGGCCGCGCCGCTGGTGTACTGGGGGTGGTTCCGCAACGCCGTGGTGCTGGGCGGGCTGGGGGTAGTCAACCTGGCCTTCGATTACGCGGCAATCGGCATGGCCGTGGACGACAGCCGTAAGTCGTTGCGGGCGTTGCGCGATGCGTTCCGGCTGATCCTTCGCCATCCGGGCAAGATCCTGGCGCTATACGGCGCTTTGTGGGTGATGCTGGCGCTGGTGGTAGGGCTGGGCTCGGGGATTTCGCGTATGGCGGCGCCCGGCTCGATGGCGGCGGTGGTTGCCCTGTTCCTGTTCCGGCAAGCGGCGGTGCTGGCCAAAACGTGGTGTTGGTTGCTTTTCTTTCCGGCCCAGGCAGTGGTGTGGAGAGCGCTCCGGCCGGCAGCCGCGGTGGCGGCAGAGCCGGCAATGGCCGGGGATGCGGCGGTCGCGGTGGCCGAACCGACGGCGGAAGCGGACGAACCGGCGGCAGTTGCAACCGAGCCGGACGCGCCGGTGGCGGAAGCGGCGGAGGGCGAGGAATTGCGACCGACCGGGCAGGCACAGGATAGTGAGAGCGAGTAGCCGCCGGGTGGCGGATGCCGTCAGAGATCGATGGCGCAGGAATGCGTGGCCGGGTGGGGCCGGAGATGCGGGGCCTGCTCGCTTGGTGCCAGCGTCATGCGCACCAGCAACTCCGTGTCACCCCAACGGAAATGCCGGGTGGTCCAGGACGCGTTTCCCATGCTTCGGGTCTTGAAGTTGCGCCCGTAGATTACGGTCGGGATGCTGATCCCGAGCGGGCCGAGATGCTGCTCCAGGTCGGTCTTGACGCTGCCGATGATGATGTTGGTCAGCTCCGCGACGGCGTCCAGCACTTCTTCATTTACGGCCTGGACTTCAGTGAGCAGGAGCAGGGAACAGATGCGGCATGCCGTAGCCGGGGAGCAGGCCAGGCTTCCCGTTCCCGTCCAGCTTCCGGCCAGGCCCACCAGCGAAACCACGCCATCGTCGGCATCCGGCGCGGTGGTTTCGAGCGAGATCTCGCCGCACTCGATTTCCACTCCCATCATGGAGGAAAAGACGTCCCGGCAAGCGCCGGTGATGGACTCCGCCAACATCTCGTGGATTTTCATAACGGCAGCACCGGCGTCAGGATGGACGCTAATTTTTCCTTAATTTGATCCGCGGTAAAGGGTTTCCGGACATAGCCCGCCGCTCCCAGCCGGACGGCTTCCCCGACTTTACTTTCTCCACCTTCCGTGGTGATCATCATCACGGGAATGTGGGACCATTCTCCGGATGCCTTCATGGCGGCCAGCAACTGCAGGCCGTCCATGACGGGCATATTGATATCGCTGAGCACTAGCCCCGGCTTCAGAATTTTCAATTTCTCGAGTGCCTCCAGGCCGTTGCCGGCCTCGTGAATGGCGCCGATGGCCATGCCGGTCTGGCGCAGGACGCGCTGCAGAATTTTGCGAATCGCCGCGGAGTCGTCGACCACCAACACATCCGGTTCCATGCGTCTCCTTACACTCTATTCATCGGTGGGGAACGGGTTTTTCAATAGGGGGAACTGTCAGGAGTCGGAATCGCGGGGTTCCCGGCCGGGTCGGATGTATCCCGTCCATCCGGCGGATGGCGGGCGATAAAGTTTCGCGGCGAGGCGGCCGATAGAAAGGTGAGGACCGGCGGGTGAACCGACAACTGACGCAGCAGGAGATCGATGCGGTTTTCCGGAAACAGGAACACAAACGGGACACCCCCGCCGCGCGTTTCGATTTCCGCCGGCCGGACCGCATCCCCAAGTCGCAGGTTAGGGCCATTCACCTGCTGCACGATACTTTCGTTCGCAACCTGGTATCCAGCCTCTCGGCTTACTTGCGATCGTATCTGACGGCGAACCTGGTGAGCGTCGAACAGCTCTCCTATGCCGAATTCCTCGACGGCTTGCCTTCGCCCACGTGTATGGTGTCGCTGGGGCTGAGCCCGTACGACGGTAACGGCGTGCTGGAACTCAACCCTTCGCTGGTCTTTCCCATTCTGGAAATGCTGCTCGGCGGCACAGGCAAATCGTCAGCCTCCATCGAGCGCGACATCACCGAGATCGAGCAGAAACTGCTGGACGGCCTGTTCCGCATCATGTTGCACGATTTGCGCGAGGCGTGGAAAGCCGTAACGGACGTGGATTTCACCATAGAATCGTTGGAAACGGAGCCGCAGTTGCTGAACGTGCTGGCGCCCAATGAAGCAGTGGTAACCATCGGTATCGAGGTGCGCATCGGGGAGACGGTGGGGATGATGAACATCGCCATGCCTTCGATCGTGATCAAAATGATGCGGCAGAAATTCGACCAGCAATGGTCGATGCGGAAAACTCACGCCAGCTACTCCGAACAGGCCCGCGTGCTCCGCCTGCTTCGCGAAGCCTTGCTGACACTGGAGGCGCGGATGGAAGGGCCGACCTTGGGGGTCCGCGACCTGCTGGCGCTGGAGGAAGGGCATCTGCTGACGTTCGATTACCCGGTGGAGCGGCCGGTGGAGCTGCTGGTCAACGGCGTGCGCCGATTCACCGCGCAGGTGGTCAGCACCGGCAAAAGACGCGGCTGCCTGATCGAGCAAATGCGGGAGACGCGCCCTCAGGGAAGGGGGCCCGCTCAGGGGAGAATGAGGGACGATGCGGGAGGGGCAGATGGCGCTTCTTCGCCGGCATAAGCACGGCGCAGCAGGTCGACGAAAGCCCGGCCGCGGCGGCGGCCGTTGTTGCGGTCCAACTCGATGCGCTGCAGAAACACGAGCAGACCGAGCACGTCCGTGTCGCGCGTTCTGGAAATGCCGCTCTCCCGGGTTTCGCGGCGCCGGTACTCGGCGGCCGCCTCCTGCGTCAGGCGAAAGATGTTGACGGCCAGCGGGTTGGCGGGCAGGCTCTCGTAGTAGACGCCGTTGGCGAGCGTGCGATACGTGCGGACCAGGCCGTCCAGGGCTTCCCGCACGTCGAAATCGACTGCGCCCGGAGTCGCCAGGGCCGCGCCCGCGATGGCCTCCGACAAAAACGCAAGCAGCGGCTCATGCTCGGCGAGAAACTTCTCGGAGACAGTAATATCGCGATTGGGGAGTTCCTTTTCGTCCACAAGGGCGGGCTTTTCGTGGCGCCGGGCTTCCTCCAGGTACTCGCAATCGAGGGGGCAGTCCACCGTCACCTCGCGCTCGGTGCCGCAGCAGAGGGTGCAGATATCGCCGCGCACTCCCGGACAGAATCGCCGCGGGCGCCGCACCTCACAAATCGCGCAGTTCATTTTATTAGTATAGAGAACGCCGGCGCCCACGCGGACAGGGCATGCCCGGCCCCTACAGGTAGTTACCCCGTGTGGCGGGTTCCGAAGATCTGCTCGTGGGTGCGGCGGAGGAAGGCGTCGGTCATGCCGGCCAGGTAATCGCAGACCACGCGGTGGCTCGGCTGGGAGCGTGCCTGAGTTCGGTAAGGTTCGGGAAGGCGGTCGGGATCGGCCGCAAAATATTGGAACAGCTCCTCCACCATGGCCATGGAGCGGCGGCGCTCGTCGACCAGGTCCAGCGAGGAATACACGTTGCAATAAAGAAAATGCTTGAGCTCGCGGCTGGTTGCGGCCGCCCCGGCGGTGAAAGCGGCGATGCGGCCGGGGTGGGCGCGCACGTCGTCCGTGTCCTCCACGCGGGTATCGCGGGCACGGGCGGCGGTGCCTTCGATCAAACCGGAAACCAGGCCGTCGAGCAACTGCCGCAGGCATTCGTGAAACCGCTCGCGCGGGGTGGCGGCCGGAAACTGCTGCGCGGCGTCGGCGGCCAGGGAGGCAAATCGCGGGACGGCGGCGGCGATCTCCTCCGCATCCAGGATGCCGGCGGAAAAGGCATCGTCCAGGTCGGCGGTGTTGTACGCGATCTCGTCGGCGAGGTCGATCAGCTGCGCTTCGAGCGGCGGGCGCAGGCCGGGAAGATAGGGTTCGACCTCGGGAACTTCGCCGGGGGCGAAATCGCGCGAGTGTTTGACGATGCCCTCGCGGACTTCGAAGGTCAGGTTCAGGCCGGGGAAACGGGCATAGCGCTGTTCGAACCGCTCCACGATGCGCAGCGCGTGCAGGTTGTGCTCGAAGCGCTCACCGTAGGCCTGCATCCGCCGGTCGAGCGCCTCCTCGCCGGCGTGGGCGAAGGGAGGGTGCCCGATGTCGTGGGCGAGCGCCAACGCCTCGGTGAGATTCTCGTCCAGATCGAGCACCGCGGCGGCGGTGCGGGCAATCTGCGCCACCTCGATGGTGTGGGTCAGGCGGTTGCGGAAATGGTCGGAAAGCCCGGGCGTGAATACCTGGGTCTTGGCTTCCAGCCGGCGGAAGGCGCGGGAGTGGACAATGCGGTCGCGGTCGCGCTGGAAGAAGTTGCGGTACGGGTGCTCCGGCTCGGGGTAGAGCCTGCCCCGGCTTCGCCCCACGGGAAACCGCAGCCGGCCTAGCATCGCGGATCCGGTTTATTGCGGCGGCAATTCGGTGTCGATCGCCATGGCCGCCTGGCCGACCGCGCCGGGAACCGCACGCAAGGGAGCGATCAGCTTGCGCGCCTCACCCGGATTTTTCGGGGCCAGGTCGCGCGCGAGGGCGATGGTAGCCTGATCCTTGGAAACGAAGAGCGTCGGATGCTCCATGAGGGCGCGCAGAATCGCTTCACCCTGGGTGGCGCGACCGTCGGCAAAGTAGATTTGCGCCAGCGAAAGCTTGGACAGGGAGGCGTACAGATCGTTGCCGTTGTCGGCCGCCTGCTTGAAATTCTTTTCGGCCTCGGCCAGTTTACCCTGGTCGGCGTAAATGGAGCCGAGGTAGTACTGCGCAATCTCGCCCTCCGTCGAATGCGGGTAGGCGGTCAGGAGGTTGGAAAAGGTCTTGATCGCGAGCTGGTCCTTGGCCTCCTGGGTGGGGAAATTGGTGTTGGCGCCCGGAGTGGGCGGACCCACGGGGGCTTCCTCAATCTGAATGGCCTGATAGAGCGCCACCTCGCGCTGTGCCTGCTGATGCCGGGAGTAAAACATGTAACCGACCAGAAGCAGGACGACCACCAGCGCGATCCCGCCGTAGCGGAGAAGCTGCTGCTGGTGCTCTTCAAAAAACGTGACTGTTTGTTCGACTTCCAGAGCGAACTTGTCAGTCTTCAACTCTTTACGTGTGATTCTTGCCACGAAAACCTCAGGAAGGGGTAGAAATTATATGGTAACACGTCCGGGCGGCCGGAGGCATGAAAGCGGCTTGTCCGGGGTGACCGGGAGCCCGCTGGGAACCCCGGGCTTCGTGCGGTTTCGGGGTGGCTCGCCACGCTCGCGGCTGGGGGTTCGCGGGCGAAGCCGCCTGCCTCGAGGTTGTGGTCAGAGCCCCACGGGCGGCTAGTTGTAATCGGGAGGACGGAACGCCAGCCTACGCTCCCGCGCCCTTCGCCCTGACCTGCCTGCCCAGCGCCGCAATCGCGTCCGTCATGGCGCGGCGGGCCTCTCCGAAGGCTTTGACTTCCGGCTTGCCGGCGTGCAGATAATCCAGCAGAATCGATTCCGCGGCGGCGTATTCCGCGGCCGCATCGGCGATCTCGCCGGCTATCGCCAGCGGAATTGTGGTCACCCCGTTGGCATCGGCGTGGAGCAGGTCGCCGGCATAGATCACCGCGCCGCCCACCCGCACGGGCTGGTGCAGATCCACGATGTGGCTGTAGCCGTGAGAGCATATGGTGCCGTCGCTGAAGGCGGAAAAGCCCAGGCGCCGGACCTGGTCGAGATCCCGCGCCGCGCCGCTGGTGATCAGGCCGGCGGCGCCGAAGGCCTGGTAGGTGGAGCACATGAGCTCGCCGAACGTCGCCGCGACGCAGGGATCGTCGAGGTCCTGAAATACCACAATGGGGCTTCCCGGCAGATCGGCGAAGCGCGCCGCCTGCTCGTCGAGCGAGGCGTACACACCTCCCTCGCGGCGGGGCGCGGCGCAGCGAATGGTGGCGGTGGAAGCGTAACCGGCAATGGGTGGCATCTCCGGAAAGCAGGCGCGGATGCGGCCGTCCAGATATCCATCCGTGCGGGGGCGGATTTCAAACAGCTCGATGGTGTTGCAAATCGTGGGGGTGTCGAAGCGGGTGAGGCCGGCGAGATCGATGGGCATGCCTGTCATTGTAGCCGGGCTTGCGCGCCGCCAAGCCATGTGCTAACACCCGGACGGAGGATAATGCAATGGCATTCAAGCTACGGCTTCGAATCCTGGGGCCGGTATGCGCCGCGGCGATACTGGCAGGCTGCTCCTCAACCAATCCGCCACCCCAACCGGGCTCGCCGGCTTTCTACTGGCAGGCCGCGCATGACACCTGGGCGGCGGGAGATTACACCAAGACGCTGGATAATCTCGACAATCTACTGGCGACGGACAACGAATTCACGAACCGCGCCCTGCCCTGGTCGCTGGTCACCACGGGAGGCATGGTGGCCGGATACATGGACGCGGCCGACCAGTACGCGGCCGGCGCCAAGCTCAACCGCTCGGATCCCATCGGATTCCAGCGCAAGGCGTCGGAAATGCGCACGCTGGCGGGAAAGCTGGCGCTGGGGTTCGCCGAGAACTTTGTCAAGTTGGACAAGCTCAAGGACGAGAATGTCAGCCTGGCATTCGCGTTCCCGAAGGGCAGCGCCGCGCGGCCGGCGGCTCTGGCCAAACTCGCCGGCGGCATGGCGCTGGCGCCGGCGGAGGCGGAATCCGCGCAGCAGGCGGCGTTCGAGCGCGGCGTGCTGCTGGCCACGTGCCGCGTGGCCGGCGCCGCCAACGACGCCGCCAAAACCGCGGACCTTTTCAAAGGCGCCAACCCGCAGACGCCGCGGTCCATCTTCGTCACCGCCACGGCCGGGATGTTGTACGAGCAATCCGGGCTCTACGCGCGGGACAAGCTGGACGATCCCGACAAACTGGTCATCTTCTGCCAGCGGGCGCAGGATGCTTTGAAAGCCGTTCCGGCAACTGAAGAAACGAAGGAGCTGAACGCCAAGATTGCCGCAGCGCTCAAGAAGGCGGCGAAAAAGAAGACCTAGCAGGACGCGCAACACCCCATTTGGGCCGCAGATAAAACACAGATGAACGCGGATACCTTCTGCGGTTCCGATCTGTGTTGCTCCGAAAAATGTGGGGCAGGCGGCTTCCCCTGCCAACGGTTGGCCGGCAAAACCGCCTGCCCCACTCCGTGTCCCACCGCTATTGGCAGCAACCGCCGCCCTTTGCTAACCCTTCGATAAACGGCAAGCATCGGTCCGATACGAATTATTGTTACCTCACACTGGCACGGGTTGTGCTAATACTTATGGAACACGGTGGGCCCTGACCCGCGTCTAACAGAGGGGCAAGGGCCGCCAAATTGCGCAGGGGGTATCAAAATGAGGGACCGAAAATACATTGATATTCCGGGAACCAAAACTCACGAGCTCCCCCCGCTGCTGGTTCATTCCTCCGATTTTGCGCCGGAAAGCGCCGGGGACCTGGCAACGGTAATCCTGGACGAAGCGGACGACATGCTCCCGGCCAGCGCCGAGGAGCCGGACGTGGTGGAGCAGCGGCGGTTCGAACTGGCGTTGCAACTGATCGAGCACTACAAAAAGCTGCTTTCGCACTGGTCCTGGGGCGACTCCGTGCTGGAGTGGATTCGCCAGTGCGAAATCACGTTCGAGTCCGAAGCCACGCTACGGCAATTGCTGCACCCGGACGTGTGGCCGCACGCCAGCCGCGCCAGCTTTGTAAATCTGCTTATGGAGAAGGACGTGGCCGCGCGGGGAGTAGCGCTGGAGCGCGCGGTGGGCCTGCGCCTGACGTTCCGCCAGCCGCCCCCCATCGACTGTTTTTCCAACCAGTTTCTGTTCTATCTCAATTCGTCGGTGGCCTACACCGCTTACCAGAAGTGGTCGCACCTGATTCCGGCCGCCGCTACGCTGCTGCCGCCGGACCGGTTCCACTTCGAAGTGCTGGATCTGGAAAGTTAGTACGGCGACCTCGTGATTCTGGGTATTTCGAGGACCACCCGCTTACGCTGGCCGCTCCGGTTGACCGACCGGAGCCGCGACCGTGAGGGAGCGGTCCCTTCGGCGAACGAAATATCCAGCCGGTCAAAAGCGTAGGGATTCGGACCGGATGTATCCGGCGCGCGCGGCGCCCGGATGCATCTCTATTTTTCCTTCATGGCCTTGTAAGCTTCGTACATTTCGCGAATGTGCGCGGAGTACACATCGCCGGGATGGATCACCACCCGGTAGCGGAAACGCAGCGGCTGGCCCGGGCGGATGGTCAGGCTGCCGTCGCTCGCTTTGCCGTTTTCGAAATCGTGCAGGCCGAAAATCTGGGCGGCGAACAGGCCGTAGGCGCGCGCGTGCCAGTAGGTGGGCTGGCGCGGGTTGGCGGGGTTATCGAAGATGGCGATGCCGACCGGCTGGCCGTCAATCTTGCCGGAATAATCGCACCACTCCGAACGCTTGCCCCACACGTTTTTCTCGCCGCTCTTGTTCTGCGCGTTGACCAGCTTGCCGCCGTGGTCCTCATCCATGGCATCGGCCACGCGGATGGCGAACATGCCCTCCTTGGTGTCGCCGAAGGTTACATCCTCTTCCGGATCAAGGGTGCTGTCGAAATCCAGGGTGCGCAGGTTGGGGTCGGAATAGAAGGTCATGCGGCGGGTTTCGGTGAGAATGGTGTGGCCGCCGGGGATCTGCCACTCGAAAGTGGAGTCGATGTAGCCGCTGTGCCGGCCGTTCGAGATCTTGTTGATCTTCACCAGCACGACTTTGCCCTTGCCCTTGCCGGCGCCCTTCTGCGAATCCTCGTTGCCCCAGAAATCGTAGCCGTTGACGTCGCCGTGGGTGAACCAGAGGCCGCGATGGTGGGGATGGTCGCGCGATTCGCCGGCGATTTCGGCCATGGGATACTGGCGCGTCATGAGGATTCCGGAGGCGGTGCGCAGCGGGCTGAGGTAGGGCTTGGAGGTCTCCGGCCCGATATAAAAATCGCTGAACGGTTTGCCATCGATTTCGATGGCCACCTTTTGCGTGCCCTGCTGGGTGATTTTGACCTGCGCGCAGAGCGGAAGAATAATTGCGAAGCCGAGGATGATGCGGTGCATACGGCTACTTATCATAGCGCGCCGCGCCGGAGACGCAGAACGCGGCGCCGGGTGGGCAGGCGGCGGCGGGAACGTAGCGGATGTGCCGCGCGCGCTGCTGGTTCGCCGTGTAGGTTCCGGTCAGGAACATGACGGGCGCGGCGGCCAGGTCGTCTTTGAGGGGCACGACGACAACCTTGTCGCCGGGCGCGCGGCGGATGCGCTGCGCCAGATCCACGGTGGCGGCGTCGAACGCGGTGGGCACGTTGGGATTGCGTGCCCACACATCGAAGTAGGAATGGTACGGCTCCCAGGCCAGCCAGACCAGAATGACGGCGGCGGCGACGGCGGCGGCGCGCGGGCCGAGGCGTGCCGCAAGGAATGTGTAGACTTCGCGCGCTCCCACCGCCGCCAAAAGAAACACCGCGGGCGTCATGAGGAGCGAGCGTAGCGCGTGGGGCAGGACGTCATCGGAGAGCACCACCGGGAGGGCGGCCATGGCGAGCCAGACCAGCGGCAGAGCGTAGCTTCCGCCTCCGTAGCGCAAGCTTTCAGCTTGCCATGCCGGCATTCCTGCCGGCATCGGTCGCTTGCGGCCGCGGCTCCGATAAACGTGGGCCGCCGCCACAACCACGCCGAGCGCGAACAACGCTGCCACCGGCCAGTAGAGCTCGGCGCGATACGCGATATTGTGGCGCCAGTTGAGATCGCCGCGGCGAAAGAACATGCGCGCCGTGCGCCACGTATTGAGCAGCAGTTCCACCGCCGGATGCGGATTGTGCAGCACCGAGAGCCGGCCGGAGCGTTCCCAAAATGCCTCGGGATGGCGCGCGAAATAGAGGGCCAGGGGCGCGGCCACGGCGGCAGCCATCAGGCTGAACAGCCGCCGGACGCGCGCGCCGGCGCGCCGCAAAAGGAATGCCATGAGCAGCGGCGTGGCGCGGTAAGCGATGTACGTGTAGAATCCCAAGCCGTAGACGGCGCCCGCGGCCGCTACCAGCCACCACCTTGCCCGCCGCATTCCGGCGAGCAGAAGATAAACCGACCAGGCCAGAAAACAGGGTGCGGCGATCGCGCGGAGCGCCATGCGCGAAAAATTCACGTGCCAGAAGCTGGTTGCCAGGAAGAAGGCGGCGGCCAGGCCGGTCCACGCGCCGAAACATTCCGCGCCCAGCAGGTACAGGCCGGCTACCGTCAGCAGGCCGAAAACGGCGGCGGGAAGACGCAAGGCCCACGCCTCATTGCCGAACCAGCCGACGAACGCCGCCGCCACATTAATGTACAGCCCCTCGCGGCCGTTGTTCTCCGGATAGAACACGGCGAAGCGGTGCGATTCCAGGGCTTCGAGCGCATTGTTGCCGTTCATGGCTTCATCGCGATAGAGGCCGGGAGGAGCGCTGCTGAGAGCGTGCAGGCGCAGGAAGGCGGCGTAGCCGAGGATGAGGACGAGGGCCGCGCGGCGCCAGTACGCGTTCACGAGGCTATGATAGCGGGTCACGTCGGCGGGTTGGGGACTACCCGCCCAGGTGAATCTCCCACCTTCCCACAACCGGACCTGGCCCCCGTCGCGATTTGCGGGGCAGACCACGGCGTCCCCGCAATTTCCGGATACGCCGCCAGCCTGCCGGAACGAAGGTCCACGCTGTTTCGCAACTGGGCCTTTGCGACCTTGGCACCACAGCCAATGTTTGCCGTTTTCGTATTGCCTAGGCAGACCGAGGTTCTTACGGCTGAATAGTTGCTCTCAGTACTTCCGGGCCGCTTGGAGCCTTTGCGCTAGAATCCCGTTCAGCGGTAACAAACAAGTCGAACGTCTTTGACGGAGTGACGGTCTTAAATCTCGCTGTTAGCTTCTTGTCAACTTTTAACTGGCCCTGATTCTCAGGATTTTCGCCCCTGGCTTGTATCCAGACAACATATGCACCCGCGGGTGGTGTCAGGTTTTCAGGATTCGCGAGATCCGCAACAGTCATATTCACCCGCACGTTGCCATTCTTGTCCTTGTCGATCTCAACCTGGCCCCGAGCAGCAGGAACGATCGAGGTTGCAGTCATAGGAAATCGCTTTGCTGCGTTCGCAATGGTACAGAGAAAAGCTAGTGACAGACACACCGTATAAAGCTTTCGCATTGGACCCCTCTAGGATCATGCTCGCACAAATCTACGCGGCCCGTGTCGCCACCTGTGACAGGTTCGCGCTCGAGCCTCCCTTCGCCGTCCCTCCATCTCCGATAAAATAGATCCATGGTGCGCATCGCGGCTTCGCTTCGCGCGCTGCTGTCGAATCTGATCGATTACGCCGGGCTGTATCCGCCGGCTTCGCTGCCCCTGGCCATCGTGGTGGAGCGCTATCGCTGCTTCCGCGCCTCGCCGGAGGCTTGGATTTTGAACCGGTTGGTGCTGCCGGCCGGAAAGCTGGCGGACGCCCAGCTGGAACCGGGCTGGCGCGTCACTCTGCTGGTGGATCGGGAACCCGGGCCGCTTCCGCCGCAAGTGGAAACCCTCGAAACGGGACTGGCGCGGAGGCTTTCGCTGCCCACGTATTGCGAAGCGCCGGTGGAACAGATTGCGGGCAGCTATGCGAAGTTTCGCACCGGCGGCGTGGCGGCGGCGCTGATCCCGTCTTCCGGGCAGGTGGCGGCGTTCCTGTGCCGGGCGGCGGCGCGGCGGCTGCCGTTCAAAGCCACCGCCGGCCTGCACCATCCGGTTCGCTCCGTTCGCCCCTTGACCTACGCGCCCGATAGCGAGCGCGCGCCCCTGCACGGATTCCTGAACGTGTTCACGGCGGCGGCGTTTGCCTGGTACGGGATGGAGGAGGCGGGCGTGACGGAAATTCTGGAAGAGACCGACGCGTCGGCGATTCGCTTCGAGAACGACGGGCTGGAATGGCACGGCCACCGGCTGGGCACGGAGCAGATTCGCTGCGCGCGGCGGGAGTTCGCCCACAGCTTCGGCTCGTGCTCGTTCGAGGAGCCGGTGGGCGAACTGCGCGAACTGGAACTGCTGCCGTGACGGACCGCACGCACGACCCGGCGCTCGAAAGCTGGGTGGAATCGGCCAACCTGGCGGACGCGGATTTTCCGATTCAGAACCTGCCGTACGTGCGCTTCTGCCGGAAAGGGAAGGCCGAGGCCGCGGCGGGAGTGGCGATTGGCGATCAAATCCTCGACCTGGCCGGGTTCGGGGTGGAGCAGGTGGCCGAGATCTTCGCCATGCCGCGCGCGCGGCGCATCGAGCTGCGGGCGGCCATCAGCGATTTTCTGGCGATAGGTTCGGGGCCGGCCGGAAAGGACCTCCTTACGCCCATCTCCGAGGCCGAGCTGCTGCTGCCGTGCGCGATCGGCGATTACACCGATTTTTACGCTTCCATCCACCACGCTACGAACGTGGGTAGCATGTTCCGGCCCGACAATCCGCTGCTGCCCAATTACAAGTGGCTGCCGGTGGGATATCACGGGCGGGCGTCCTCGATTGTGCCGAGCGGCACGGCGGTGCGGCGGCCGTGCGGGCAGATTGTCGCGCGGCCCGGGGCGGAGCCGGTTTTCGCGCCCACCGGGCGGCTGGATTACGAGCTCGAACTGGGCGCGTTTCTGGGGCCGGGAAACGCGCTGGGCGAGTCGATTCCGATTGCCGGCGCGCTCGATCACATCGCCGGCGTGTGCCTGCTGAACGACTGGTCGGCGCGCGATATTCAGAGCTGGGAATATCAGCCGCTGGGGCCGTTTCTGGCCAAGAATTTTGCCACTTCCATTTCGCCGTTTGTGATTACGGCGGAGGCGCTGGAGCCGTTCCGGCGCGCCGCGGCGCCGCGGCCTCCCGGCGACCCCGCGCCGCTCCCGTACCTGGCGGGAGGGCCGGATGCGGCTTATGACATTACGCTCGAGGTGTGGCTGCGCCCAGCGGGGATGGAAGAGGAAGTCCGCCTCAGCACACCAGTTTTCAGGGCATGTACTGGACGCTGGCGCAGATGGTGGCGCACCACACCTCCAACGGCTGCAACATCCGGCCCGGCGACTTGATCGGCAGCGGAACGGTTTCGGGGCCGGCGCGGAGCAACTGCGGCTGCCTGCTGGAGCTCACCTGGGGCGGGGCCGACCCGCTGGCATTGCCCGCCGGCAAGGCGCGGCGATTCCTGGAGGACGGCGACGAGGTGATTTTGCGCGGTTGGTGTGAAGGGGGCGGGTTCCGGAGGATCGGGCTGGGGGAATGCAGGGGAAGGATTGTGGCGGCATAGCGTTGGCGCCGTCCTACGGTGCGGCGGTTTGCGCTTCCGTGATCGCCTGCCAGATGCGCTCAGGGGTGAGGGGGAGATCGCGAAGGGTGATGCCGGCGGCCTGATTGATGGCGGAACCGATGGCGGCGGCGATGGCGAGAATGCCGCCTTCGCCCGCGCCTTTGGCGCCGTAGGGGCCGGGACCGTCGCCGTTTTCGATCAGGATGGAGTGCAGCTCGACGGCGGCGTCCTCGACAGTGGGAACGCGGTAATCGATCGAGCCCAGATTGCGGATGCGGCCGTGGTCATCCAGAATGAGCTGCTCCATCAGCGTATGGCCGATGCCCATCACCGCCGCGCCTTCATCCTGCGCCTCCACCTGGGCGGGGTTGAGCGCTTTGCCGACGTCGCTCACCAGCACGATTTTGAGAATCTGCGGCATGCCGGTTTCGGGATCGACTTCCACTTCGGCGGCGGCGCACATCAGCTCCCAAAACGCCGGCTTGCCCCCGAGGGGATGCTCGGCGATGAAGCGGTTGCGCTCCTCGCCCACGCCGATGACTTCGCCGCGGGGCGGGCCGAAATAAGCCTTCAGCAGATCGGCGTAGGTAATCTCGCGGCCGGGCAGGCGGATGCGGCCGGGGTCGACGGCGACGGCGTCTTCGGGCAATTGAAACGCTTCGGCGGCCATGCGCGCAAGCTGCCGCCGGATGTCGCGGCAGGCCTTGACCAGCGCGTTGCCCATGAAGACGGTGGAGCGGCTGGCGGAGGTGGAGGAATCGAACAGGACCACGGAGGTATCGCCCATCACCACGGCGATGCGGTCCGGCGCGATGCCCAGCTCTTCGGCGGCGATTTGCGCCAGCACGGTGCGCGCGCCCTGCCCCATGTCGGACGTGCCCGAGAGGATGGAGGCGCTGCCATCGTAGTGCAGGCGGGCGAGCGCGAATGAAGCGGAGGCGGTGGAAGAGCTTTTCAGGCCGAAGGAAATGCCGCGGCCGCGGTTGGGCGGCAGCGGGTTTTCCCAGCCGATGGCGCCGGCGGCGTTCCGCAGCGCCTCCGCCCAATCGCCATCCGCGGGGGTGTCGCCGGGGATGAAGGCTTCGCCCCTGGCGGGCAGGTTGCGGCGGCGGATTTCGATGCGGTCGATTCCGAGCCGCGCGGCGGCTTCGTTCAATTGCGATTCCACCGCCCAGGAAGCCTGCGGCGTGCCGAAACCGCGAAACGCGGTGCTCGGTGTGGTGTGGGAGAGGACGGCGCGGGCGGCGATGCGGGCGTGCGGCGTGCGGTACGGGCCGCAGGCGGCGTAGCTGGCCTTGCTGACCACGCGCGCGCCGATATCGGCGTAGGCGCCGATCAGGAAATCGGCGGCGATGTCCTGGAAGACGATGCGGCCGGCGGGGTCGAATCCGCTGCGGATGTGGACACGGGCGGAGGTGCGGCGCGCGGCCTGAAAAGTTTCTTCGAGCGTCAGGACCAGGCGCACGGGGCGGCCGGTGTGCAGGGCGAGGAATGCCATCAGCGGCTCGAATTTGGGCCAGCCTTTGCCGCCGAAGGCGCCGCCGGGGTCGGGCGCGATGATGCGCACTTTGGCCACCGGCCAGCCGAGCGCGGCAGCCACCACGCGCTGCAGGACGAAGGGATGCTGGGTGGGGCTCCAGATGGTGACGCCGTTGGCATCGGGCGCGGCCAGGAAGGCGTGCGGCTCGATGGCGAAATGCGTGACCATGGGGAAGGTGTAATCGTTCTCGATGACGCAGGCGGCTGCGGCGCCGGCGGGGTCGCCCCAGCCGAAATGCCATTCGTCCAGAATGTTGGTGTGGGCCAATCGGGCTTCCCGGCGGATTTCGGGATCCTGCACCAGCGGCGCGGCGGCGTCGAGCGCGGCATCGATGGTGAGCACCGCGGGCAGTTCTTCGAAATCCACGTGCACCAGCGAAGCCGCCAGCTCTGCGGCATCTTCGGTTTCGGCGGCGACGGCCGCCACCGGTTCGCCGAAGAAGCGGGTTTCGTTCACCGCGATCACCGGGCGATCGGTGTGGGTGGGGCCAAAGCGCGGCACCGGCTGCGGCAGGCCGGCGGCGGTCAAAACACAGCGCACGCCTTCCACTTGTTCCGCGGCGCGCGCATCGATGGCGAGGATGCGGGCGCGGGCGCAATCGAGCGAGACCAGCTTGACGTGCAGAGCGTTGTCGAGCGGGAGATCGGCGGCGTAGCGCTGCGCGCCGGTGACGCGTGCGGCGCCGCCGGAGCGCTCGGTGGAATGGCCGATCCAGCGGGGCTCGGTCATGGGTTGGCCTCCTCCTGCGGCGAGCGAATGCCGGCTTGGGAGCCGGCATGGCCGCCTGGGAAGGCGGCGCTACGGGCCACCGCGGCTACGATGCGGCTGTAGCCGCCGCAGCGGCAGAGGTTGCCGGCCAGGCCGGTCTTGATTTCGGCTTCGCTTCGGATGCGGATTCCCAGCGAGCAGATATTTGGCGGCCATGATCATGCCGGGAATGCAGAAGCCGCACTGCACCGCGCCCTGTTCCAGGAAGGCGCTTTGCAGGGGATCGAGGCGCGCCGGCGGTGGCCAGGCCTTCGATGGTCAGAATTTCCGCGCCATCGGCTTCCGGCGCCAGCACCAGGCAAGCGTTGACGGCGCGGCCGTCGAGCAGCACCGTGCAGGCGCCGCATTCGCCTTCCGCGCAGCATTCCTTGGTGCCGGTGAGGCCGAGCGGGCCGCGCAGAACATCGAGCAGCGTGTGGTGCGCGGGCACTTCGAGCGAGTGGGCTGGCCGTTGACGTGGAGGGTGATGCTCGGCGAATCTTCCATAATCTTTCGAGGCGCGACCGTAAGGGAGCGATTCTGTGCGAGTTCCGCAAGCCATCCGCCCTCCGGCGCCGGTCGCGCTCGCTCCGGGCCGATAGCTGGCCGTGGCCAGCGCCGGCGGCTCATGACCAGCAGCATGGCCATGCGGTAGTCGCGCCCGCCACGCAGGTCGGAGATGGGAGAGGCGGCGGAGATCAGTTCGCGCAGCCGGGCATCGCGCGCGGCGGCGGTGGATTCGAGATTGGCGAGCACGCCGGTGGCATCCTGCACCAGGAACGGGCGCGGGCCGACCGCGCCATACGCGAAGCGGACTTCGCCCGGCGGTTTCACCAGGCAGCAGAGATTGACGGTGGCCAAATCGACACCGCGCCGGCGGGTGAGGCGGGCGAATGCCGCGCCACCCGCCCCCGCCGCCAGCGGGAGGTCGATGGATTCCACGATTTCCGCGCGCTGCAAAACCGTTCGGCCGGGGCCGGTGAAGAAGGCGCAGAGGGGTACTCGGCGCGGGCCATGGAGGCCGGCCAGATTGGCGACGGCGTCATAAACCAGCAGTGCGGGCGCGGTATCGGCGGCCGGCGAAGCGTTGCAGATGTTGCCGGCCAGCGTGGCGCGATGGCGGATCTGCACCGAGCCGACCACCCCCGCGGCTTCCGCCAGGGCCGGGAAGTGGCGGCGGATGCGATCGTCGGAGATGACGTCCGCCATCACCGTGCGCGCGCCGATGCGCAGGCAGGAATCGGCTTCGACGATATCCGGGCGGAGCGATGCGACGCGCTTCAAATCGATGACAATGCGGGGCAGCATGCGGCCGGAGCGAAGGCGCACGATCAGGTCGGTGCCGCCGGCCAGGATTTTGGCGTCCGGCCCGTACTGGTCGAGCAGGCGAAGGAGTTCATCGAGGCTGGCCGGGCTGGCGTAATCGAAGGAACGCAAAATCGGGCCTCCGGAAGCTCACATGGTGGTGATGGGGCGGCTTTGCAGCAGCAGCAGTTCGCCGCGCCGGATGCACCATTCCACATCTTGCGGCTTTCCGAAGAATTTTTCCAGCCGCAGGCCCATCTGGAGCAGAGCGTCCAGTTGGGACGCGCTGAGGACGCGGGCGCCGCCCTGTTCCTCGCTCAGCTCGACCGTCTGGATGCCGCCGTTCTCGGAGTCATGCACGATGGCGGTGGTCTGAATGGCGATGAACTCGTCCACCGGCGCGCCGGTGGAGCGGTCGAGCACATAATGGTCGGGGGTGAGGAGGCCGGAGACGATGCCCTCGCCCAAACCGAACACGGCTTCCACCACCAGGCGGTCGCAGCCCTTCGAAACCGGGTCGATGGTGAACAGCACGCCGCTCTTTTCGGCGCAGGCCATTTCCTGCACCACCACGGCCATGCGCGTATCCGCGAGCGCGCCTTTCTGCGCGCGGTAGAAAAGGGCGCGCGGGGAAAAGAAGGATGCCCAGCATTCGCGCACGTGCTCGATGACGGTGGCGGCGCCGCGAACATTGAGAAAGCTCTCCTGCTGGCCGGCGAAGCTGGCGGCTTCGCCATCTTCGGCCACCGCGCTGGAACGGACGGCGACCGGGATCTCCCGGCCCAAGGCATCGTACGATTGGCGGATGGCGCGATCGATCCAGCCCGGCAGCGCGTAGGAGAGAATGGCGGAGCGCAACTGATGGGAGACCTCTTCCAGGGCGCGGTCGTCGTGAACGTTGAGCGAGGCGGTGAGACGGGCGAAGGCTTCGCGCGTCTGGTGCTCGTCCAGGAACGCCTCGAACGCGGGGGCGCAGACCACGAACCCGGGCGGAACCGGAAAACCGGCGGCGCTCATGCGGCCGAGGCTGGCGCCTTTTCCGCCGGCCATGGCGGCGGCATCGGCGGGCAGATCGGCAAAGGACAGAACCACGGCGGCGCTTTGACCGGGAATCATCACGCCAGGATCTCGACCAGGCCGGCGGCGCCGTTGACGCGCACGCGCTGGCCGGTTTGAATTCTTTGCGTGGCCACCCCGGTGCCCACCACCGCCGGGATGCCGAATTCGCGCGACACCACCGCGGGATGCGACAGCGCACCGCCGGAATCGGTGATGAGGCCGCTGATTTTGGTGAAGAGCACGACCCAGGCGGGATTGGTCATCTTGCAGACCAGCACTTCACCCTGCCGCACCTGGTCGAACTGGTCGGGCGAGGTGACGATGCGCGCCGAGCCTTCCACGACGCCTGCGGAAGCGGCCAGGCCGCGGATGGTGCCCTTCGGCTGCGGCACCGCTTCCTTGTCGCGCGTGTAGATTTCGGGCCAGCCCCAATGGCCTTTGTAGGGCTCCTCGTGAAGCGACCATTGGGTGATGGTGCCGGCCCACAGCGGCGCTTTCAGGCGGAAAGCCTCTTGGCGCGCGCAGCGGCGTTCGGCGATCAGGTCTTTGGCGTGGAAGGCGGAGAAATTGGCGCTGAGAACGCGCAGTTCGTGGTAGCGGAGGAAAAGGACGTCGTCTGGCTGGGAGACGACGCCGTGTTTCATCAATTCGCGGCCCACGGCGAGGAAGACCAGGCGCACGCGCGCGTAGGTGCCCTGATCCATATAGAAATGATGGTCGGGCGTGAGCGGGGTCATTTTGAGCGCGAGGTCGAGGGAGTGGGCGAGGCGGTCGCGGTCGGCGGGCGAGCGGCCAGCCGGGAAAAGGCTCCACATTTCGGCGATGGCGGCGTCGCGGCTGGCGCGGACCTGGTGAAGATCCTTTTCGAAATCGTAGTCGGAGGCGAGATAGCCGCGCAGCGCCTCGATGATGGGGGTGGGATCCTCGCGCCAGGTGGTGGAGAGGTATTCGTGCGTGTACATCGATCGGTTGCCGAATTCCAGCCGGTAGGCGTCGATCTCGCGCAGCAGGCCGCGGCCTTCGTCGGATGTGGCGAGCGCGCGAATCACCTCGGCGGCGGTGGCGGCGGCGAAGGCGCCTTCGAGCGCGGTGCTCGCCTTGGCCGTCTCCTTGAGCCGCCAGAGTCCGCGCACGGAATCCCAGTTGCGATCCTCGTCGGAAACCAGTATGCGTCCGATCAACGCTTCGTGCTCTTTGCCGATCAGTTCCTGAAACAGCGCGCCGAAATCGAGCGAAGTCTGAAACTGCGCCAGGTTCAAAATCCAGTGCAGCCGGAAATGGCGCTCCTGGATATCGAGCGCGTCTTCGAGCAGGATCATCAGTTCCGCGAGCGAAGCCTTCTCCACGGGGTAGGAATCGAGGAACTCGAAATTGCGCAGGATTTCGGGCAGGTAGCGCATCTGCCACCAGCCCAGGAAGCGCTCGGCGTAGACCGGCAGCACCATCTGGAAATACGGCGCCAGTTCGGCTTCCTCTTGGGGGTCGCGGGGGACCACGGCGCTCATCACGTATTCGTTAATCGTCTTGGCCACCCACTCCTTGCCGAAGGGGACGCCGAAGCGGCGGAACATGTAGCCGCAGGTGAGCCACCATCCGCCCACGTCGAACCACATGGGGGAGATGGGCTGCGGGCAATGCAGGTCGTCGTGCCAGAAGTGGAGGCGCTTCTCGGCTTCGTCCGCCCACTGGATGGGAGTGGCGGCATCGCCGAAGAACTGATCGATGATCATGTTGCGGTCCGGCATCAGGCAAGCCTCATTTCCGGAAGCTCCGCTTCCAGGGCGGAAAGGCGGCGGAGCGCGGCGCGCAGCATGGGCAGCGCCAAATCGCGGGCTTGCGGCACCTGGATGCGGTCGCAGGAGTATCGAAATTTTACGCGGACATCCGCCGCGGCCCATTTGCCTTCGCGCACCCGGCTGAGAAACAGGTCGATGTTGCAATCCAGGAAGCTCAGGCTGTCGGCGGCCTGCACCAGGTCGGCCTCGGGCCATCCGCCATCCTCGTGGACGCGGATGAGGGCTTCGACATCGGCAACCAGCGCGTCGTCCGGCGCCTTGCGAACACAGCCACTCGCCGACGATGCGGGCGCTGCGGGCGGAATGGAGGGCGTGATACTCGGGATCGACCAGCGATTTCATTTTGGGCTGATCGGGCCCGGGAAAAGCGCGCTCCATATCGTGCGTCAGGGTGGCCAGGCGCACGGCCTCACTCGATCCGGGCGCGATCCGGTCCAGCCATTCGAGCGAATTCAGCAGGTGGTAACTGTTGTACGGATAATTTTCCACCACCCATTGTTTGGCGGCTTCCACCAGAGGCGGCTCCACTCCCGTCGCGAGCATCCCCACAGTATATATCGGCCTCGATGCGCTGGCTCGATGCGCGATTTGCCGCCCGATTAGGCCGATGTTAGAATTCAAAAACCCGAACATGAAGGAAGAGGAGACAATGGCTCGACGATTGATCGATTTGAGCATGCCGGTACATAACGACATGCAGGTGTTTCCGCGCGTGGTGCGGCCGGCGCTGGCCATGTACGAAACCTGGCAGCAGTTCGCCAAGCGCATCGGCGCCGCGCAGTACGGCGTGGACTGGCTGACGGCCAGCTACCTGGTGGTGCTGGGCGACCACATCGGCACCCACATGGATTCGCTGCGCCACCTGCGCGACAACGCGCCGGGGCCGGAGGGGATCCCGCTGGAGTATTGTTACGGCGACGGCGTGTGCCTGGATTTCCGCCATTTGCCCAAGGGTGCGGGCATCACGGTGGACGATTTCAAGGCGGCGCTGGACAGGATCGAGTATAAGCTGAAGCCGTTCGATATCGTCCTGGTGCATACCGGCGCGGGCAAATTGCAGGATTCGGACTGCTACGTGACGGACCAAGTGGGGATGACCGGCGAAGCCACCCATTGGATGCTCGACCAGGGCATCAAGATGGCGGGCATCGACGCCATCACGTTCGATCCGCCGGTGTGGGCGATGTTCGAGCGTAAGAAATTCTGGGAGGCGCACCGGGTGATGATCACGCGCGAGTATTACCACCTGGAGAACATGACGAATCTGGACCAGCTTCCGCCGCACGGCTTCAAGCTGTCGGTGTTTCCCGTGAAGTGGGTGAATACGACGGCGGCTCCGGTGAGGGCGGTGGCCATCATCGAGGACTGAAGCCGCAGGAGCCGTACCCGCGGCTTTGGTGTATACTCGCAACTACCCTGGATTTCGAACGCAAGCTGGAGGGAGGAAGTATGACCAACAGACGACATTTTCTGATGGGCGCGGCGGCCATGGCGGCGGCCAGTTCGGCCCGTGTATGGGGGCAACAGCCGGACCAATCCAAGCGCGATCGCATTTCGGTGATGAGCCTGGACTTCAATCCCATTTTGAAGAGCCCGGCCCATCCCGAAGATCCCAAGCGAACCCTGGATATTCTAGACTACGCGGATATGATCGCCGAGCATTACGGCATCCACCGCGTGGAAATGCAGCACTCGCATTTCGTTTCCACCGAAACAAGCTACCTGCAGGAGTTCCGCGACCGGCTGAAGAAGGCCAAGTCGCAGATGAACCAGATCAACGTGGAGTTCGGACTGCTGAATATCTCGGCCGCGGACCCGATGGTGCGGCTGGAAACCATCGACCTGACCAAGCAGTGGATCGACCACGCCGCGATCCTGGGCTGCCCGCACGTCATGATCAACCAGGGCACGCTGGTGCCGGAAGTGCGGCCCGCGGCCATCGAGGCCATGAAGGCGATGGTGGCTTACGGCAAGACGAAAAAGGTTGCCATCACCATGGAGAACCGCGGCGGCGGAGGAGGCCGTGGAGGCCGCGCCGGCGCCCCGATGCAGATGGCGAATGGCGCGCCCATGCCGCCGCGTCCGCCCCAGCCCACCTGGGAAGTAGTGGTGGAAGTGCTCAAAGCGGCGGGCGGGTATGCGAATTGCGACATCGGAAATTTCCCGGACGAGGAATCGCGGCACGCGGGGGAGCGGGTGATGTTCAAGATGTCGGCCGGCGGCGCGCATTGCCATTACGCTCCGGACCGGTGGGACTTCGACGCTGCCATGGCCATTCCGAGAGAGTTGGGGTATAAGGGTACCTTCTCGATCGAACACAGCGGCCCGGATCCCTATGCCGCCGTGCAGACCGTGCTGGATGCGATCCTCAAGAACATCTAAGACCGCAGGAATTCACTTTTCGAGCGCCCCCCTCCTCTTTGCTCCGGCTTCGCGGCAACACGGTCAGGCCCGTGTTGCCGCGGGCCCATTGACGCCGCGGTTTGGCGGGGCGCGGTATATAATGGTCCACCAGTTGTCTCGATGCTGTGAAAGGAATCCTTCAGGTATGCGTAACCGTTTGCTCCTGTCACTGATTCTTGCTGCCCTGCCGCTCGCGGCCCAGGTGACCTACGATCGCCTTCTCCATGCCGACCAGGAGCCGCAGAACTGGCTCACTTACTCCGGCAATTATGCCGGAACCCGCTACAGCCCGCTCACCCGGATCACCCGCGCCAATGTGGGCGACCTGGAACTGAAGTGGGTGTACCATCCGCGCGTGGTCAAGCCGAGCCAGATCAAGATGGAAGACACGCCGATCGTGGTGGATGGCGTTTTGTACGCCGGCACGGCGCTCGAAGTTTCGGCGCTGGACGCGGTGACCGGGCGCATCTACTGGACGGTGCGGCACCCGCTCGATCCCAAGGCCTATTACAACGCCTATGAGACCAACAAGGGCGTGGGCATCTCCGGCAATACCGTGTACTGGGCCACCATCGACTGCCACCTGATCGCCATCGACGCCAAGACCGGCGCGGTCATCTGGGATAAGGTGATGGCGGACTGGCAGAAGGGATACCAGTACAATGTGCCGCCGCTGGTGGTGAAGGACAAGGTGATCCTGGGACCGGCCACCAACGAAATGGGCTCGAACTGCTGGGTGTCTGCATACGACGCCAAGACCGGCAACGAGCTGTGGCGGTTCTGGACCGCGCCGCAATCGGCCGACGATCCCGCCGCCAAGACGTGGACGGGCGATTCCTGGAAGCACGCCGGCAACCCTATCTGGAACGCGGGCAGCTACGACCCGGAAACCAACCTGACCTTCTGGGGAATCGGCAATCCGAATCCCGGCTGGAACGGCGATACGCGCCTCCCGGCGGATAACCTGTATTCCGATTCCGTGATCGCCCTCGATGCCGACACGGGCAAACTGAAGTGGCACTTCCAGTTCACCCCCGGCGACGAATACGACTGGGATTCCACGCAGGTTCCCGTGCTGGCCAACATGGAGTGGAAGGGCCAGCCGCGCAAGGTCATGATGTGGGCCAATCGCAACGGCCACTTCTACGTGCTGGACCGGACCACGGGCGAGTTCCTGATGGCCAAGCCGTTCGTGAAGCAGAACTGGGAAATCGGCATCGATGAAAAAACCGGCCGCCCCATCAAGGCGCCGGGCCTCTGGCCCAAGCCCATGGGCCGCGTGTTTGTCGAGCCGGGCACGCAGGGTGGGACCAACTGGTATCCGCCTTCATTCAGCCCGCGCACGCAGTTATTCTATATGTCCGTGTGGGCGAACTATTCCGCCCTGTCGCCCAAGTACGATCCGGGTCCGTGGAAGCCGGAAACGCGCTACTCCGGCAGCAATCCGCCGCCCGGAACCCCGCGCCCGCCGGCGGGGTCTTCGGCGCGCCTGGGCGCGGGATTCCGTTCGGAGGACGAAGGCTACGGCGCGATTTTCGCGCTGGATCCGAAGACCGGCGACCGGAAGTGGCAATTCAAGATGGCCGGTTACACCGAGAACGGCGTGCTTTCCACGGCTGGCGACCTGGTCTTCGGCGGCGGCATGGACGGCGATTTCGTGGCGCTCGACGCGCACACGGGCGAGCTGCTGTGGCACGTCAACCTGGGCGGCGCCAATGCCAGCGGGCCCATCAGTTACTCGGTGGGCGGCAATCAGTACATTATCGGAACCGGCGAGGGCGCGATGTATGCGTTCGGCCTGCCGGACAAGGAAACCAATTGAAATGAATCGCGGGCAGATGATGATGCTTTCGGTGGGCCTGTGCTCGGGCATGCTGGCCGCCGCCGACTATCCGGAGGCGCGCCTCACCAACGGCCGCATCACGGCGCTGGTGAGCGTGCCGGATACCAGGAAGGGCTTCTATCGCGGCACGCGCTTCGACTGGTCGGGAATCATCACCAGCCTGGAGACTCAGGGCCACCTGTATTTCGCGCCGTTCTTCGAGAAGTTCGACCCCAGCGTGCGCGACGTGGATTTCAAGCAGACGGTGCTCGCCGGACCCATCAGCGCCGTCAGCGGCCCGGTGGAGGAGTTCGCGCCGCTGGGCTATGCCGAAGCCAAGCCGGGCGGCACCTTCGTCAAGATCGGGGTGGGCGTGCTGCGCAAGCCGGAAGAGCCGCGCTACGACCACTATGAGATGTACACCATCGCCGATTCCGGCAAGTGGACCGTCAGGAAGGCGAAAGGCGAGATCTCGGTCACCCAGGAAGTGCGCGACCCGGCTTCCGGTTACGGTTACCTGTACACCAAGACCGTGCGCCTGGTGGCCGGCCAGCCGAGGATGGAGATCCTGCACAGCCTGAAAAATACCGGCGAAAAGAAAATCGCCGGCAACGTGTATGACCATAACTTCTTCGTCATCGACCATCAGCCCATCGGCCCGGACATCAGCCTGAAATTCGGGTTCGCGCCGCAACTGGGCGGCGGCGGAAGGGGAAGGGCGGCTGCTCCGGCCGGGCCGGCGAAGATCGAAGCGCGCGGGAACGAAATCGACTACGTGCAGGCGATGGGCAACGGCGACACGGCCTCGTCAATGATTCAGGGCTACGGCGCGACCTCGGCGGATTACGATTTCCGCGTGGAGAGCCGCAAGGCCGGGGTGGGTGCGCGCATCACCGGCGACCGCCCGCTGTCGCGCATGATGCTGTGGTCCATCCGCACCTGCGTTTGCCCGGAAGCGTACATCGATCTCAACATCGACCCCGGCCAGGAAATGCAGTGGAAATATACGTACGAGTTTTACCCGCTGGATTCGTCGAAGTAACTGGATGCTGGCCAGGTTAGTAAGTGGAGGGGTGCTGGCGGGCGCGGCGGCGCTGGTTGCGGCCGTGCTGGTGATGTCCATGTCATCGGCGCAGGGGTCGCGGCCCGGTACGGCTGCGGTGCACGGCCGGGTGACGGATTACCACGGCAAGACGGTGGAGGGCGCGGTGGTCGCGCTGGCGAAGACCGGCGCCAAGCCCGTCCTGTGCATCACGCCCGCGGACGGCACTTACTCCTTTGCGGGGCTGGAGACCGGCGCCGACTACGAGCTGAAGGCCGGCCACGAGCTGCTGGCCAGCCGCGTCAAGCCTCTGCACGCGGCGAATGCCGGCGATGACGCCACCGTTGACCTGCTGCTGATTCCGCCCATTCAGTTTCAGGATGCCGCCCCGCGGGCCGGCATCAACTTCACCCTGCAAAACGGCGCTACCGGCCATTTCTACCAGCCCGAGCTGATGCTGGGCGGCGTGGCGGCCTTCGACTACAACAACGACGGCTGCATGGACATCTTCTTCACCAACGGTGCGGAGCTGCCCTCGGGCGTCAAGACCGGGCCGCAATATGCCAACCGCCTGTACCGCAACAACTGCAACGGCACGTTCACCGACGTCACGGACCAGGCGGGCCTGGCGGGTGAAGGATACTCCATGGGAGTAGCCGCGGCGGATTTCGATAACGACGGATTCGTCGACCTGTTCGTCACCGGCCTCAAGCAGAACAAGCTCTACCGCAACCGCGGCAACGGCACCTTCGAGGACGTGACCGTCAAGAGCGGCCTGGCCGCGCCGGACAGCAAGTACGGGCCAATGTGGTCCGTGTCGGCGGGCTGGTTCGATTACGACAACGACGGCTACCTGGACCTGTTCGTCTCCAGTTACGTGGCCTGGATCCCCGGCGCCGACCACTGCTGGGTGGAAGGCGGCGCGCCGTTCTACTGTCATCCCCGCGTCTACCAGCCGCTCCCCAACCGCCTCTTCCACAACAACCATGACGGCACGTTTACCGACGTTTCGGAGAGCTCCGGCATCGCGCGCAGCCTGGGCAAGGCAATGGGCGTGGCGTTCGGCGATTTCAACGGCGACGGTCTGCCCGATATCTTCGTCTCCAACGACTCCGTGCCCAATTTTCTGTTCAAGAACCTGGGCGGCGGCAAGTTCCGCGAAGTGGGGCTCGAAAAGGGCGTGGCCTACGCGTTTCACGGCAATGCCATTGCCGGAATGGGCGCGGATTTCCGCGATTTCGACGACGACGGCCTCGAAGACATCGCGCTCGACGGTATGTACTACGATACTTTTCCGCTCTATCGAAACCTCGGCCCTCCGAAATTCTTCAGCGACGAAACCGAAAATTCCGGCCTGGCCGCGGCCACGCACGAGATCACGGCCTGGGGCATGGGGCTCTTCGATTTCGACAACGACGGCCACAAGGACCTGTTCTACGCCGCCTCGCATTTTCCCGGCTCCGGCCCGCGCGGCCGCACCGTCGCCCCGCTCCCGCCGCACGTGCTGCGCAACCAGGGCAACCGCTGGTTCGACGACGTTTCGCTGGTGGCCGGTCCGGATTTCCAGCTTCCCGCGCTGCACCACGGCGCGGCTTTCGCGGATTTCGACAACGACGGCCGCGTGGACGTGGTGGTGACCGCCGTGGGCGGTTATGCCAAGCTGTTTCGCAACGTGAGCGCGGCGCCCGGCCACTGGCTGGCGCTCAAGCTGGTGGGGACGAAAAGTAACCGCGATGGCCTGGGCGCGCGCGTCCGCCTTACCCTTCCCACCGGCGCGCAGGAGTACAACCACGCCACCACCGCCGTGGGCTACGCTTCTTCGAGCGAGCCGCTGGTGCGCTTCGGCCTTGGGCCGTACGAGGAGGCGAAGGAGATCCAGATCCGCTGGCCGAGCGGCCGGGTGCAGTCGCTGCGCGCTATCGGAGCCGACCGGGTCCTCACCATCCAGGAGCCCGCGCAGTGATTCCCCAATCCCCGGTCCTATGCTAGAATTTCCACGAATCACCAACCTGTACCCGAGGATAATTGCTCATGCCCGAATCGAACTACACTCCGCCGAATGACGCGCCGCCGCCGCGGGTGGACCGCGTGCTGTGCGGACAGAAAGCCCTGGTCACGGGCGCCAGCAAAGGCCTGGGACAGTCCATGGCCATCGGCTTCGCGCAGGCCGGCGCGGACGTGCTGGTGAACTACTGGAGCGACCTGGCGGGCGCGGAGGAGACGAAGAAGGCCGTGGAGCAATGCGGCGTCAAAGCGGTGCTCTTCAAGGCCGATACCTCCAAAGAAGACCACGTGACCGCGATGTTCCAGGCCATGCAGGAGGCCTTCGGGCGGGTCGACATCGTCGTGCCCAACGCCGCCGTGCAATTGAACGCCAAGGTGGACGAGATGACGCTGGCGCAATGGCAGCGCGTGATCGACGTCAACCTCACAGGCCTGTTTCTGTGCGCGCGCGAAGCCATTCGCGCCTTCAAGCGGCAGGGCATCGACCGCAGGATTTCGTATGCGTGCGGCAAGCTGATTTTCATGAGCTCGGTGCACGACATCATCCCGTGGGAAGGGCACGCCAATTACGCGGCAGCCAAAGGCGGGCTGATGCTGTTCATGAAGAGCCTGGCGCAGGAAGTGGCGCACCTGCGGATTCGCGTCAACGCCATTTCGCCGGGCGCCATTCGCACGCCCATGAACGTGGAGAAGCTGACGTCGCCCGAAATCTTCGACCGCGTTCTCCTGAAGCTGATTCCCAACAAGCGCATCGGCGAGCCGGAGGACGTGGCGCAGGCGGCCGTGTGGCTGGCTTCGGACCAGTCGGACTACGTGCACGGGACGACCATCTACATCGATGGCGGCATGACGCTCTACCCCGGCTTCATCGGCGCCGGGTAGGAAACTTCACCGCGGGGCGGCGGGCCCGTCCCGTAGCGCCGTCTTCCAGGCGGCCGTGCCGGCTTCCGGGCCGGCATATCCTCTGCAACGTTATGTTCCGAAAAACGGAGGCAACATGAACATCGAGCGGCTGGACCGGATGCGCCACGCCATGGAGCGCGAGAACCTGGATGCCCTGGTGCTGCGCCTGCCGGAAAACGTTTTGCTGCTGAGCGGATATTGGCCCATGCTGGGCGCGAGCACGCTGGTGTTCCCGCGCGAAAGCCTGGCGTCCCTGCTGATTCCCGAATATTACATGCAGGAAGCTCAGGCGGCAATATGGGAGGCCGAGGTGCACACGTTTGCCTTCGGCGTGCTGGGCGCGCCGGATGCCACCCAGTCCCTGCGCGGCTTCCTATGCGGCCTGCCGCGCCGGGCGAACTGGAAGCGCATTGGGTACGAAGGCGGCTTCCGCATGATCGCCCCCGCCTGGCAGAGCAGCGAGACGCTGGTGCCCACAGAACAGACGAAGGCGCTGTACCAAGCCGCGTTCGGGGCGAGCGAGCTGGTGGACGCCACCGCGCTGATCCAGCGGGAACGGCGCACCAAAACGGCGTACGAAGCCGACAAGCTGCGCATCGCCGGCGAGATTTCGCGTATCGGGCTGGAACTGTTCCAGCGGATCACGGTGCCGGGAATTTCCGGCGCGGAATTAGTGGCGGCGGTCGAAGCGGAGGTCATGGCCAGAGGCAGCGGCTACCGCGGCGCGCAGAGGGTGCGCGGATACGCGCAGGTGGCCACCGGCGCCGAGGAGACCGCCATCGCCTACCGCATGAACGAGATTTCCACCACGCGGGCCCTGCGCCCGGGCGACGTGGCGATGCTGGAACTGGGGGTGGTGGCGGACGGCTATTGGGCCGACCGTACCCGCGTGCGCGTGGCGGGCCAGCCGTCCGACGAGCAGGTGAAGGTGTTCCATACGCTGCGCGCCGCGCAGGAGGCGGCGATTGCCGCCATCCGGCCCGGGGCGACTGGCGCGGAAGTCGACGAAGCCGCGCGGGCGGTGATTCGCGACGCCGGCTACGAGTCGGCTTTTCCGCACATCACAGGTCATGGCCTGGGGTTCGGCTATCACGAATCGGCGCCCATTCTGGGCCCGCAATCGAGGGACGTGCTGGAGCCGGGAATGCTCACCTCGGTCGAGCCCGGCATTTACCTGAAGACCGCCGGCGGCTTCCGCATCGAAGAGGACGTGCTGGTAACCGAAACCGGCGCCGAAGTCCTGGGCCCATGCGCAAAATCGTTGGGGTAAGATCTCCGCTTCGTACGCCGCCCGGTATCCCGTCTGTAGAGCCCGCTTTTCCTACACCGGGTACATCAGCACTTTCAGCGCCTTCTTGTCCATGCACAGCTCGAAGGCCTGCTGCCATTCGGTGATGGGCAGCTTGACGGAAATCAGGTCCTCGAAGCGGATGCGGCCCTGGGCGTAGATCTTCATTACGCGGTCCCAGGTGTTTGCGGTGTAGGTGAGGGAGCCCTGCAGGCGGAGCTGCTTGAAAATCACCGTGTCGATGGGGAAGTCCACCGTGCGGCCGCAGATCGCCACCTGCGTGTAACGGCCCATCGGCCGCAGCGCTTCCAGGCAGCCGCGAACCGAAGCCGGATGGCCGGCGCACTCGAAGGCCACATCCGCGCCCCGGCCGCCGGTCTCCTCGCGCACCGCTTCCGCCAGGTTGCGCTCGCCCACGTTGACGATGGCGGCGGCGCCGAAGCGTTGGGCCGCTTCCAGGCGCTCCCCGTCGCCCGGCGCGCCCGCCACGATGGTCTTGATGCCCTCGGCCACCAGCAGCTTCAGAGCCAGCAGCCCGATCGGTCCGGGCCCGGAGACCAGCGCGGTTTCGCCGAGGCTCACCGGCGTCAGCTCGGCCACGGCCTGCACCACCGCGGCGAAAGGTTCCGTGATCGCGGCTTCGGCCAGCGAGAAGCACTCGGGCACGCGGTACAGCTGATCGGGCCGCGCCACCAGGTATTTGGTGAACGCGCCGTTGACGCCGTGGCCGATGCCGCGGCGCACGCGGCAGAAGATGAAAAACCCGGAGCGGCAGTACTCGCATTGGCCGCAGCTCACGGCCGTGGCGCCGAGCACCGTCACGCGCTCGCCGGGCTTGGCATTGGTGACGTCCGAACCGACTTCCACCACCGTTCCCGCCATCTCGTGCCCGAGAATCACGGGCGGGTAATTGGGGAACGTGTCGTGCATGACGTGGATGTCGGTGCCGCACACGCCGCAGTACGCGACCTCCACCTTCACCTGGCCGGGACCGCACGGCGGCTCGGGCACGTCCAGGATATCCAGGTTCCCGTTGCCGGGAGCGTATTTCACGAGAGCTTTCATATGGATAAGTCCGCGGGCGGCTTGGTTCGTGCCGTTGCCCTGCGATACAATTGTGACCGCATCTCAAAGATTATCAGAGATTCCGCTATGAATACAGCATCTACCGCTATCGCAACCCCGGCAGCGTGGAAGAGCCCGCTGCACCAAATGACCCAGACCACGCCTACCTGCCTTTGGAACGATTCCGCCGCTCTCGACGAGCTGACGTATTCCATCAGCCATGGCGCGGTCGGAGCCACCTGCAACCCGGTCATCGTGCTGGATGTGTTGAAGCAGGAGATGCAGTTGTGGCGGGACCGCATTCGGGCGCTGATCGCGTCCATGCCCACCGCCACCGAAGACCAGATTGCCTGGGCGCTGATCGAGGAAATCTCGGCCACCCGCGCCGCTTTGCTGAAGCCGATTTTCGACGAGCACCACGGGCGCAACGGCCGCCTTTCCATCCAAACCGATCCCCGCTTCTACCGCAACCCGGCGGCCATGGTGGAGCAGGCGTGCCGCTTCAGCGGGCTGGCACCCAACATGATCGTGAAAATTCCGGTGACCAGCGCGGGCGTGGGGGCCATCGAAGAAGCCACGGCGCGCGGCGTCAGCATCAACGCCACCGTCTCTTTCACGCTGCCGCAGGCCATCGCGGTGGCCGAGGCCGTGGAGCGCGGCTTGAAGCGGCGCGAACAACAGGGCCTCGAAATCGCCGGCATGGGGCCGGTGTGCACCATCATGGTGGGGCGGCTGGACGATTGGCTCAAGGTCGTGATGGACAAGCGCAACATCATTACCGATCCCGGCTACCTGGAATGGGCCGGCGTGGCGGTGTTCAAGGAAGCCTACCGGATTTATCGGGAGCGCGGCTATCGTGTGCGCCTGCTGGCGGCGGCCTATCGCAACCACCTGCACTGGAGCGAGCTGATCGGCGGCGACGTGGTCCTTTCCCCGCCATGCAAATGGCAGAAGCGGTTCAACGGCAGCGATGTCACGGTGGCGAACCGGATCGACACGCCGGTGGATGCCAAAATCGTCGGCGAATTACGCAGGAAATTCCCCGATTTCGAGCGGGCTTACACCGAGGGGGGCCTGAGTGTGGAGGAGTTCGATACCTTTGGCCCGACCCGCCGCACCCTGCGCCAGTTCATCGAAGCCTGCCACGAGATGTGCGCCCAGGTGCGGGAATTGATGATCCCGAATCCCGACAAAGAACTCTAACCACCCGTAGGACAGCCCTTCCGGGCTGTCATGCCCGGCTTCCGCCCGGCATGGACCCGGCGGGAGCCGGGTTCTGTCTTACGTCTGGATCCACCCGCCGCCTTCGGGGTTCCCGGCGCTGTTCAGCCGGCTCATGTGGTCTTCGCTCAGGCACACACTGAGCGCCCCTATGTTCTCCCGCAGTTGTTCGATTTTGCTGCCTGCAATGATCGGCAGCACCGGCGGATCGCTCTGCCGCATCCACGCCAGAATCACCTGGTTGATGGTGGCGCCCGATTCGTTGGCCACCGCCCACAGCGCTCCCAGCCGCGCATCGGCATCGGGACCCGCAAACTGGACGGGGAAATTGCCCCGGACGTATGCGCCCGCGAGCAGCACCGAATAGCCCACCAGCGCGATTCCGTGGGCGCGGGCGAAATCCTTCAGGTCGGCGGTCATGAAAAGCTGCGGCCCGAAATCCGCGCCGTGGCGCGGCCGCAGGTAAGTGTAGCGCTGCTCGATGGCGGTGTAGCCGGCCCAGGCGTGCGCGCGGCTGGCCTGGTTGGATTCCGCGATGCGCCACACCGCCAGGTTGCTGGCGCCCACCGCGCGCACCTTGCCGGCGCGGACCAGGCGGTCGAACGCGGCCATGGTCTCTTCTGGTGGCGTCGCGCGGTCGTCCTTGTGGGAGTAATAAAGGTCCAGGTGATCGGTCCCCAGCCGCCGCAGGCTCTTCTCGCACTCCCGCTCGATTTCGGAGGCGCTTAGTCCGCCGGCCGGGCTGTCCGGATAGTCGAAACCCAGTTTGGAGGCGATTACTATGCCGTTGCGGCAGCCGCGCTCCTTCATCCACCCGCCGAGCAGGGTTTCGCTTTCGCCGCCCTGAAAGCCCTCCAGCCAGGCGGCATAGAAATTAGCGGTGTCGATAAATGTGCCGCCGGCATCGTGAAAATGGTCCAGCAGGCGGAAAGAAGCCTCGCGGTCGTGGCGGCTGCCGAGGACGTCCGTCCCCAGGCACAGAGCGCTGACCTCCAGGCCGGTATTGCCCAGCTTTATTCTTTGCATGTTCCCCTCGGAAAAGGTAAAGACAATTTTGGCCGCCGATGAACGCGGATGAACGCCCATCCGATCCTTCTCGGCTATCGGCGTTCATCTGCGTTTATCGGCGGCCAATCAAACCGTCTGAAATTACACCCGAGTCGCCAGCAGCACCCCGGCCATCATCACCGCCGCGCCCAGCAGATTCGTGAGCGAGACGCGTTGGATCGGGGATCCCAGCCAGCCGAAATGCGACAGCACCATCCCTCCCAGCACCTGCCCGGCGATCAACATGATCATCACCGCGGCGGCGCCTTCGCGCGGAATCAGCCACGCGATGGCGAACACCAGGCAAGCGCCCATGATGCCCGCCACCAGCAAGATCGGATTGACGTATTTCAGGCCACTGAGCGCGCCCGGCTCCCAGCCGGTGGCCCCAATGACGGTTGCGCCCACCGCGCCGATGCACCAGAACAGGGCATTGGCGACGCGGGCATTCTTGAGTGAGGCGCCCACCTGCCCGTTCATCGCGAGATGCACGGCCAGGACGACACCCAGAAAAATGGTAGCCAGGTAGAACAGCGCTTTCATTGAAAAACCTCCCGATCGGCGTTATCGTAACGCAAATGCGAACACGGAGTGATTGGCGGAGATGGCGACGTACTCCTTGCCATCCACCGAATAGGTCACGGCGGCGGACGAGATCTGTCCGCCGGTGGTGGCGTGCCAGAGCGGCGCTCCGGTGCGCGCATCCAGCGCCCAGAAGTAGCCCTCGCGGCTGCCGGTGAAGAGCAGGTCGCTGGCGGTGGTCAGAATGCCCGCATCGCTGACATCGTGCATCTTGAACGCCCATTTCTCTTTGCCGGTGAAGGGATCGATGGCGATCACCTCGCCGTGTCCGGCGACGTCGGTCCACTGATTGATAGGACCGCGCTTGATGGGCTGCACCGCCGATTTCGTAGAGCCGCCGAAGTAGCTCTGGCCGGCGTTGTATTCGATGGGCACCTTGGAGAAGTAGGAGTAGTAATCCTTCCAGGAGCTCAGATAGAAGAGGTTGGTGCGCGGGCTGAAGGAAGGCGAATACCAGTTGGTTCCGCCCTGCATGCCGGGATAGAGCTTGGTGCCTTCCAGGGTGGGCATGGTGTTGGGGTTGCGCATCGGGCGGCCGTTCTCATCCAGGCCCGACGCCCAGGTGACCTTCACGAACGCGTTGCCGCGGATGAACTTGCCGTTGGTGCGGTCGAGGACGTAGAAGAAGCCGTTGCGGTTGCCCCACAGCATGACCTTGCGCGGCTGGCCGTTCCAGTTCAGATTAGCGAGCACGGGCACCTGCGCGGAATCCCAATCGGAGGCATCGTGCGGGGAGAACTGGAAATACCACTTCAGATTGCCGGTATCGGCGTCCAGCGCCACCACCGAGCAGCTATACAGATTGTCCCCCGGACGGACGTCGGGGTTCCAGTCTGGACCGGGGTTGCCGGTGCCGTAGTAGACCAGGTTGAGCTCGGGGTCGTAGGAGCCGGTGTTCCAACTTGCCGCCGAGCCGTGCTTCCAGGCATCGTTCTTCCAGGTTTCGTTGCCGGGCTCGCCGGGGTAGGGAATGGTCCAGAATTTCCAGACTTCGTTGCCGGTTTTGACATCGTAGGCGGCGAAGAAGCCGCGGACGCCATATTCGCCGCCGGCGGGGCCGAGGATCACTTTGTCCTTGACCACCAGCGGCGCCTCCGTGATGGAGTAGCCGACCTTGGGATCGGCGATTTCCTTGTTCCAGAGGACCTTGCCATTGGTGGCGTCGAGGGCCACCAGGTGGGAATCCACGGTGCCCATGAATAGAGTGTTGCCGGAAATGGCCAGGCCGCGGTTCACCTGACCGCAGCAGAGCCGGGCCTCCGGGGAGACGTAATAGTTGTAGACCCAAAAGACTCGGCCGGTGCGGGCATCGAGCGCCACCACGTCATTGGGCGCCTGGGTTACGTACATGACGCCGTTGTAGACGATTGGCGTGGCTTCCATTTTCTGCACGGAGTCCGACTGCCACGCCCACTTCATTTCCAGGTCCTTGACGTTCGACGGGTTGATCTGCGTGTCCAGGCTGTAGCGCTGGCTCATGTAGCCCCCGGAATACGTCAGCCAGTTCTTCGTCTGCTGGCCGGCGTGCAGGAGATCGTCGTACGTCACCTGCGCGTGCAGCGTCATGCCGGCCAAGACGAGTAATGCCAAAGTTTGAATTTTCATTGTCCGCGTCCTCCCCGGCCCCCACGTCCTCCCCGGCCCCCTCTGCCGCCCGGTTCGCCCTTCTGGGCTTCCAGGTAGCCGACCAGGTCGGCCAGTTCTGCATCGCTCAGCTTGCCCTTATACGACGGCATGTGCGAGCCTTCCTCGATGGCATAGGACTTGAGGTCGGCCTTGACCAGCGAGCGCAGGTGATCGTGCGTGTCGACGATTTGCACCGTGAGGGTGTCTTCATTTACCCTCCGGCCCTCGATGCTCTCGCCGGAGCGGGTGACGGCCTTGATGAAGCGGTATTGCGGCTCGTTCAGGCTGCCGGGATCGAGGATCGCGTCCTCGATATAGCCGGGTGTACGCAGGGAGCCGACATCGCTGAGGTCGAGCGCCAGGTGGGAGCCCTTGTCCTTGATGCGATGGCACTCGAGGCACTGGCCCTGCCCCTCGAAGACGGCCCGGCCGCGCGTGGCGTCGCCGATCGCGACCTTCTTGGTGTTGAAATCCTTCATCGCGTGCAGATAGGCCACCAGGGCGGGGAGGTCCCGAGCGTTCAAATTGTTCGGCGGCATCATCGTTCCCGGGATGCCGCTGGTAATCACTTTAGCCAACTCGTCGTCGTCGGTCGCATGTCGGTAGTGGCCCGAGGCCAGCGCGACGCCACTGACTTGGTCGCCGGTCGGGCCGTGGCAGGGACTGCAAGTGGTCATAAAGACTCTGGCGCCCTGCTCGAGCTGCACGGCATCCGTGCCATGCTGCTGCGCACCTAGCGGAGCCGCCGCTCCCATTACGGCCAGAGCCCCGCCCAGGAGCACCCAATCCACCCTCTGTTTCATTGATTCCTCTCTGTCCCTCCACCAACTGCCTCAATATTCTATGCGAAGTGGCCGCGGAAGTGGTAAACGCGCCCGGAGATTTTTTGGGCACGTTTATTCTGGCGGTTTATTTCGGAGTCCAACCGCGATAGACTATTTCCTGCTGTCGAGCCGTCCGGCGAGGGGGAGCTGTTTCCGCCGGGAAGCGCGGGAAAAAGCCGGGATCCGCGCGTATAATTCAGGAGCCTGAATGCCAACTCATAAACCGGGGCGTCGCGAGTTGCTGCGGACCGCCGCCGTCGCGCCGTTTTTAACGCTTGCGTCCGGCCTGCGCGCCGCCGCCAAATCGTATTTCGTCTATTGGGGAACCTATACGGAGGGCGGCGGCCAGTTCGGCACGGGCGAAGCCAAGGGCATCTATGTTTCCCGCATGGATGCCGCCACCGGGCAACTCACCGCGCCGGAACTGGCGGCGGAGACTCCCAATCCGTCCTGGATGGTGCTCAATCCCAGCCGCCGCTACTTGTACGCGGTGAACGAGCGCGTGGCCGAGGGCGGCAAGGTGCTGCCGGGCGAGGTGACGGCCTTCGCGGTGGACGCCAAAACCGGCAAGCTGACGCTGATCAACAAGGTCGAATCCAAGGGCGGCCAGCCCTGCCACGTCGCCACGGACCGCACCGGCAAAATGGCGATGGTGGCAAACTGGTACACCGGCAGCACCGCGGCTTTTCCCATAGGCCGCCACGGCGAGCTGGGGGAATCGACGTCCTTTTCCCAGCACGAAGGGCCGCGCTCCGGCGCGCCGGCGCCGGGCCAGCCGCAGGTCCATTGCCACTCCGTGGTGGTCACGCCGGACAACCGTTTCCTGTTATCCACGGACACGGGCTTGAACAAGGTGTACGTCTTCCGGCTGGACCCCGCCAAGGCCACCTTCACGCCGCACGATCCACCGTTCCTGGGATTGCAGAAGCCCACCAACCCGCGCCACCTGGCGCTGCATGCGAACGCGAAGTGGGCATACCTCTCCAACGAGATCGCGCCCGGCGGCTGCACCATGCTGAAGTTCGATGCCGCCCGCGGGACCCTGGAGGAAGGCCCCGTCGTCTCCAGCGTGCCCGCGGATTACAAGGGCCGCGGCTCGCAGGCCGAGTGCGTGATTCACCCCTCGGGCAGGTTCGTCTACGTTTCCAACCGCGGCCACAACTCCATCGCGGCCTTCCAGATCAACCCGGCTGACGGCACCCTCACCATGGTGCAATGCCTGGCGCCCGGCGGCGATACCCCACGCAGCTTCTCCATCGATCCCACGGGAACTTTCCTCATCGCCATGATGCAGCGCACCGGCGCCATGATCCCGCTGCGCATCGACGCGGAAACCGGCAAGCTCACGCCCGCCGGAGAGCCGCAGAAACTCTCCCGCCCCGTCTGCGCCGTGTTCCTGTAAGACAGCCCTTCCGGGCTGTCATGCCGGGCTTCCGCCCGGCATGCGGGCGAAGCCCGCCGCCCTATGGGTGGCAGGCGCCCTCCGTAAAGGCCGGGCATGCACCGGCCCGCCCCCCATCCAATCCGCGCCCGCTCACGCCTCCTCAGGCAGCGCATCCGCAATAACGCCCTCCACGCGCTTCCTTTGCGCGCGCCATCGTAGGAACAGAAGCAACGGCACGGCCGCGCCGACGCTGGCCAGCCCGTCCACCAGGAACAGCCCCTTCAATCCGAACAGCCGGTATCCCTGTCCGTCGGTCCAGGTCATATAGACGATGGCGCCATTGCTGGCGGCGCTGAACAGGCACATTTGCGTGGCCGCGGTCGGATTCCGATTCCCCACCAGTTGCAGGCTCAGGGCCGTGAAAGCGGCGTATGTTACGCCCGCCAGAGCATTGTATGCCAGGGTCCCCGCCGTAAAGACCGCACCAGTCCGCGCGGCGCCGGCCAGCACGAGAGAGCAAAATCCCACCAGGATGCCTGCGCACAGGTATAGCACGCCCCGGTCCACCCGGTCGGCGATATATCCGCCCACGATGGAACCGATGGAACTGGCGATCGCCACCCCCGCCCCGGTGACCCACACCACCCGCTGCGGGCTGGCGTGAAAGTCATTCCCCAGCCCGGAAAAAAGGTTGATGGCCGCGGCGCAGCTGGCCGGCGCCAGAAAGAGAAGAAAGCCGGTCAGGACCTGCGGTTCTCTGGAGGTCTGGACGACGCTGCGGAACGTGCCGCCAATAATCCCGGTCAGTCCAATCCGCGGCTTCACCGGGGCGGGGAAGCGCAGCAGTACCAGCGTGGACGCCAGCACCGCGGCCGCGATCAACCCTCCCACCGCGCGCAGCGGCAGGTATCCGGCCGACCACATCACCAGCATCGAACCCAGAGCACCGCCGCCCAGGTTTGCCGCATTCGTCCAGCCGCCCACCTTCCCGCGCTGCTCGTCCGGAACGAATTCCGAGGTCCAGCCGGAAACGGCGCTTCCCTGCAGCACAATCGCCAACTCCGCCAGCAGGACCAGGGTAGTGAACAGCCACAGCCGCTCGGGCGAGAACAGCCATAGCCCGGCGGCCAGGCATACGGCCGAGCCGGCCGCCAAAACAAACGCATAAGTTCGACGCGTGAACGCCACGTCCACCATCGGGGTCACCAGGAAGGCCCAGAACGTGGGCGACATGGCCACGGCGCTTACCGTGGCAATGCGGTCGACGCTCACTCCGCTCCTGGCGAGAAGAAACGGGAGAGCCGTGATCACGAAGCCCGCAATCAGGCCGAAGGTTAGAAGGCCCATCCCGATCAGCCATGGAGCGGGCGCGGCCTTGGAATGAGTTGGCATTGTGGTAGAAATAGGAAGGCAGGGCAGGCCCGAAAGCCTGCCCTCTAACTGCGTGACTTAGTGCAGGGTTACTCTCTGTACGCGCCAGTTCTGCAACTCGCCGACGTACAGCGTGTTGGGATTGCGGCAATCCATGGAGTTCACCGTGCCGAACTGCTTGGCCAGTTTGCCGGCCGTGCCGAACTTGCCCACCACCCTGCCGTCCAGCTCCAGCTTGTAGATCTCGCCGCCCTCGTCCAGCGTGTCGGGCGGATTGGAGTTGGAGCTGAACAGGTACTGGTGCGAGCCCGGGGAAATGCACAGCGTCCAGGGCGTGCCCACGCCGCTGATCTCCTTCTTGAAGTTGCCGTCGTTGTCGAACACCTGGATGCGCTTGTTGCCCATGTCGGCCACGTAGACGTTGCCCTGCGCGTCCACCGCCACCGAATTGGGCATGTCGAACTGGCCTTCGCCCGAGCCTTTCCCGCCCCACGCCTTGATGAAGCGGCCGGTCTTGTCCAGCTTGACCACGCGCGCGTTGGTGTAAGCGTCGGTGACGAACATGTCGCCCTGGGCGTCGAAAGCGACGTCGGTGGGGCGATTGAAGCTGTCGCCCTGCACGTTCGCGTCGCGCGCTCCGCCGCCGCGCCCTGCCTCCCGCCGCGCCCGCCGCCGCCGGCGCCGCGGCCTTCACCACCGCCCGCCGCGCGCCCTCCGCCGCCTCCGCGCCCTTCCGGACCGCCGGCGGGGTTCACCGATTCCGGCTTGCGGCTCAGCACCTGCAGAAAATGGCCGGCGTTGTCGAACTTGATCAGATTGTCGCCGCCCCGGTCCACCGTCCAGATGATTGTCCTGCGGATCGACGCGCACCGACTGCGCGAACAGGAAGCCGTAGATTCCCGTGCCGAGTTCTTTCACGTACTTGCCGGTGGCATCGAACTCGAACAGCCGTGAGCCGCCGTGTGTGAAGAAGCGCGAGCCGCCCATGGTTCCGTCTTCGCCGCCCGTGCGCGTATACACGAAGATGTGGCCGCGCGCATCCGTGGCCACCCCCGCGGCTTCGCCCAGATAGATGTTGGCAGGCAGCTTCAGGAAATTGATGTTGCCTTCGAAGGAAATCTCCTGCGCGGAGAGCAGCCCGCCGGCGAGCAGGCACATCGCAATCGCAAAATTCAATCTCTTCATGGAGGCCTCTTATTTCGTGGGGTGCAGAATCAGCTTCTGCGCCCGCCACAACTGAATTTCGGAAATGAACAGCTGGTTGGGATTGCGGCAGTCGATCTCATGCAATCCGCTGAACTCGCCCAACTGCTTGCCCGCTTTGCCGAACTTGCCGACCACGGTCCCGTCCAGCTCCATCTTGTAGACTTCGCCGGTGGTCTCGGCCAGCGAGTAATCGTTGTTGTCCGGGAAGCTGTTGGAGGAAAAAAGATACTCGTGCGGTCCGGGCGAGATGCACAATTCCCACGGCGTGCCCACGTTGGTCGTAGATGGTCTTGAATTTCAGGTCGTTGTCGAACACCTCGATGCGGCGGTTGCTGCGGTCGGCCACATAGGCGTTGCCCTTCGCGTCCATGGCCATCGAGTGCGGCAGGTTGAGCTGGCCGGGCTCGGAACCGCGCCCGCCGGCCTCGGTGATGTACTTGCCGTTCTTGTCGTACTTCACGATGCGCGAGTTGCCGTAGCCATCGGTGATGAAAATGTTGCCGTCCTTGTCCCAACCGATGTCGGTCGGGCGATTGAAGATGTACTTGCCGGGGTGGGTGGGGTCGGGCGGGGTGGGCGCGCCGGCGATGGCATCGGACGGCTCCGGCCGCCGGCCCATCGTCATTATGACGCGGCCCTCCGGGTTGAACTTGATGATCATGTTCGCGCCTTCGTCCACCGCCCAGATGTTGTCGTACTTATCCACGCGCACCGCGTGGGCGAACACGAAACCGTAGAGCCCTTCGCCGATCTCGCGAACGTAGTTCCCGTTCTGGTCGAACTCGAACAGGCGCGTGCGCTGGCTGCGCGTGTAGATGTAAAGGTGCCCCTTGGAGTTGCTGGCGATGCCGATTCCCTCACCCAAAAACAGGTTGGGGGGAAGCTTGAAAAAATTCGGCACCGACTCGTACGCAATCTCAGGCACATTCTCCACGGTGGCCTTGGACTGCGCGAAAACCGGCGCCGCCGATAACAACGCCCCAATGAGACACGTCAGATTCCTTCTGGTATGGCTTATCTTCATAGATGCCCTCCGGAGATCCTGTCGGATTCCATGATCTTCGTTCCGGCTAGTATACTCCAAAGCCAACGCGCCTTGAAATGTCAATCAGAGCCGCGACCGTAAGGAAGTGTTGCCTCACATGCCCCGTATGCGCGCCCGCCGGCATGACGGCCCATAAGGGCCTACAACGCCGCCCCGTTTTGATGTATGCTTTCCCTTACACAGGAGGGAACTTGAGAATACGGCATTTCATTTGGGTCTTGGCCCCGCTGGCGGTAGCGGCGTTCGCACCGCGCGCCCGCGCCGCCGATCAGGACTTCAACGGCAGGTGGGATATCACGGTACATAAAGTCCCCGCCGACAGGGCGTGGTGGCTGGAAGTGAACGGCGCCGGATCGGCCGCGCTGAGGGGCGCCTTCGAAGGCATGCCCGGCGGCAGCCTCGACGTCCTGCCCGACCCCAAAATCGAAAACGGTGTCCTGAAGTGGACTTGGGTACCCCGGCGTCGCCCCAACGCGCCCGTCAACCCCAACGCTCCCGTCCCCAAGCCCCAGGAATACTCTTTCCGCCTCGTCAACGGCGTGCTCGAAGGCGAAATGACCGTGGCCGGCGCCGAGCCGCTCAAAGTCACCGGCCATCGCGCCCCCGTCATCAAAGATCACGACGACGGCTCGTGGGTGAAATCCAAGCCCATCCAGCTCTTCACCGGCAAGGACATCTCCGCCTGGACCGGCCTGAAAACCCCCGACGCCAGAGGTTGGACCGTCGTTGACGGCATCCTCACCAGCACCGGCCACGCCGACGACCTCATCACCAGGCAGAAGTTCTGGAATTTCGAAATCCACGCCGAATACAACATCGCCGAGAAGAGCAACAGCGGCCTCGGCCTCCGCGGCCGCTACGAAGTGCAGATCATGGACGATTTCGGCAAGCCGCCGGGCTTCCACAACACCGGCACGCTCTACACCCGCATCGTGCCGCCGGAAAATTACGGCCTCCCCGCCGGCCAGTGGCAGACGCTCGACGTCCGCCTCGTCGGCCTCGAAGTTACCGGCCACCTCAACGGCCACCTGCTCTACGATAAGGGCGTCATCGAAGGCCTCACCGGCATCGCCTACGATCCCAATGAGGCCGAGGCCGGTGCCATCGAACTCCAGGGCGATCACGGCGCGGTGCAGTTCCGCAACATCGTGCTCACCCCGTTGCTGAGGAAGTAGCAGGGGACCATATGAACCGCCGGGCATTTCTGTTCAATACCGCGGCCGCCGTCTGCACGGCCGGCCGCGTGTCCCGGGCGCAGGGCGCCGACAAACTGGAGCACGTGGCCGTGATGACCTCCTATTTCGGCACGCGCATGCCGGACATCCGCGACCATGGCGCCCCCAAGGTGAAGAAGGACCTCGATCTCCGCGATTTTCCCGACATGATCGCGGACCATTTTCACATCCACAACGTGGAAGTCCAGCAGATGTATTTTCCCGCGGACGGGCTTGCCGCGTATCTGACCGATTTCCGCAACCGCCTGCGCAAGGCGAAGTCGCGCGTCACCAACATGCCGCTGGAATTCGACGACCAGGGGACGCCCGGCATTATCAGCATCTGCTCGCCCGATCCGAAAATCCAGCAGCACGCCATCGACATGACGAAGCAGTGGGTCGACCACGCGGCCTTTCTCGGCTCTCCCAGCGTCATGATCAACCAGGGCAGCAAGCTGGAAGCCGATAAGCTCAGTCCGGCTGTCGAGGGCCTGAAGATGCTCGTTGCCTATGGCAAGTCCAAAGGCATCGCCATCCTGGTGGAGAATCGCGGCACCACGTCGCCGGAAGTTTTGGTGCAGCTCATCAAAGCCGCCGGCGCGTATTCCAATCCCGACATCGGCAATTTCACCGATGAAGACGCGCGCGAGCGTGGCCTGCGATTGTTGTATCCGCTCTCCCACGGCAACACGCACGTCAAGATCATGCCAGATCGTTACGATTTCGCCAAAATCATGGCGATCCCGAAGGAGATGGGTTTCAAGGGCCGGTATTCCATCGAAGCGGGACGGCAGCTTGCGCCCGATCCCTTCCAGGCCGTTCAGATCATCCTGGACCAACTGGTCAAATACATCTAGTAGGCTGTCCGGGTCATTCCGAAACCGCTCCCTGGCGCTCGCGGCTCTGATCGGAGCCGCGAGCGTGAGAGAGCGGTCGGCTAAGAACTGACCCCGCCGCCCGGCCGTAGGGGCCGGCCATGGCCGGCCCGCTTCTACCTCGTCCTCCCCGGCTCCTCCGGCAGCGCGAACACATACAACGCATTCCCACTGTTGGGAACGTGGATCTCCGGCGTGACGATGGAGGGCACCATGCGCGGGCTGCCGCCGCCTAGGCCGGTGGTGACGGCAATGTACTGTTTGCCGTCCATGTTGAAGCTGATGGGGAAGCCCTGCACCGATGTGCCCAGCCGCGTTTCCCAGAGCACGGCGCCGGTTTTGACGTCGATGGCCTTGAAGCGCCGGTCCAGGTCGCCCACGAACGCCACCCCGCCGGCGGTGGAGAGCACGGAAGTCAGGAAGGGCGCGCGCTGCTCCACCTTCCACAGTTCCTTCATGCTGCGGACGTCATAGGCGGCCAGCTTGGCCACCATTCCGTTGCTGCCGGGCATCTCGAAGAAACGGCGCTGTCCGGCCGTCCCGCCGGAGCCCTGCGTGGGCTCCACCACGCGGCCCAGCATCTCCTGGCACGTCTGGCTCAGCGGCACGATGAGCGCGTTAATGCCGGGGTTGTAGCTCATGGCGTGCCAGTTCTTGCCGCCCGCCGTGCTGGGGCAGGCGTCCAGCCATTCGTTCGTCTTTTGTTCCACTATGTCGTTGCGGTAATGAACCTCGCCCGTCTTCTTATCGATGTTATCGAATACGTTCTGAAAAACCATTTCTTTGTAATCGAGGAACTTACCCGAGGCCCGGTCGAGCTTCCACAAAATCCCCGCCTTACCCGCCGTGAAAAGCCATTTCTGGCCGCCGCTATCCACCAGCACCCGCTCGAAGACTTCGTCCATATCGAACGATTCGCCGGGGATATGCTGAAAATACCAGGCCAGCTTGCCGGTTTCCGGCTTCAGCGCCAGGGTGGAGCTGGTGTAGAGCGCCTTGTCTCCCGTGCCGCGGCTGGAGCGCATCCACGGTTTCGGCTGGGCCGTGCCCCAGTAAGTCAGGTCTAACACCGGGTCGTAACTGCCGGTGATCCAGGTGTCGCCGCCCGTGCGCAGCAGGTCGGGCAGCTTACCCCAGGTGTCGCCGCCCGGCTCTCCCGCGCGCGCCACGGTGTCGAATTTCCAGAGCTGCTTTCCGGTCTCGGAGTCGTAGGCGCTGATGAAGCACTTCTCGTTCTCGTAGAGAATGCAGCCGGTCAGGCCTTGAATCACCTTGCCGTTGATGACAATGGGGCCACTCGTATGGGTGAATTCCCCGACCTTTTCGGAGACCGACGTGTCCCACACCACCTTCCCCGTCGCCGCGTTCAGCGCCACCACCCGCCCGTCCGTGGTAGCGGCGTAGACTTTATCGTGGTAGAGCGCCACGTTGCGCATGGCGATGGTGCCGCCGCTGCCCACGGTAGGGCCGATCTGGTTTTCCCAAATCAGGTCGCCTGTGCGCGCATCCAGTGCCTGAATGTAGTTGCTGGTGTTGGCGATGAAGATGGTGTTGCTGTGGAACAGGGGACTGGGCTCGTTGGCGCCGCTTTCGTTCATGGCGCGCTCCCAGACCAGGCGCAGATTCCTGACGTTGGCCGGTGTCACTTGCGTCAGCTTGCTGTAGCTCCAGGCCTGATAATTGCCGCGCACCATCAGCCAGTCGCCGGGCGCGGGATCGCGCAACATCTCGTCGGAGACGGGCACGTAATTCCTGACTTCCCCTTCCACGGTTTGCCCGCGCGCGGGCGCCAGGTTCACCGGGAAAACGCCCTGGCCGATTCTGCCGCCCCCGCGGCCGCCGGCGCCATTGCCGCCTCTCCCTCCGCGGCCGCCCCGTGCGCCCCTGCCGCCGCCCGCTGGAGCGGCATCGGCCGTTTGTGCCGGCGGCCGTCCGGTGGCCACGGAGCGAATCGGGTTGCCGGCATCAGCCGCCATGGCCCGCTCTCCCGCCGGGGCGCCGCTCTGGGCGAGAATGTAGGCCACAATCTCGGTGGCCATTTTCGCCGAAACGCTGCCCTCCTGCTCCGGCGGCATGGTGGTTTGGATCAGCGTGACCAGGTCGCGAATGGGCCGCGCGCCCCACGCGTTCATGAAATTATCGCCGGCCAGCTGCGGCGCTTCGTTGCGGCCCGCCAGTTCGGGGCCGTGGCACGTGGAGCAGTGCTCCTTGTAGGCGGACTGGCCGGAAGTCGCCTGCTCCGCCGTAAACACGCCGGCCGCCGCTGTCTGCTGTGCATTCAGGACAAATGCGCCCATGCCGGCAAGCAGCGCCGCCCCCCACGCCATCTGGTTCCGCATCCAGTCTCTCCTCACGGCAACAACCAGCCCCACAAATTACCCTCGCCGGCCTTTTCGCTATTCACCAGGATGTACAGCCGGCCCTTGCGCAGGCTTTCGATCTGCCCCGCGGTCAAATCGAACGATCCGCTGATCTGCCCGGCGGCCGCTTTGGTGATCGTCAACTCCTGGAACGCGGGACCGCGCACGCCCGTGACGGGGCTCAGGCGCAACTGCGCCGTGGTCGCGGGCGAGAGCAGCCCTTCGAACGCGCCCGTGATCTCGAGTTTGCTGCCTGTCAAATGCGCGGTGGCGGAACCGTGCCCTGCCACCGTGAGGCGCATCGTGGCGTCCATGGCCACCGGGCTCAGCCGCGTCTTGAAAACCGTGCCCCTTTGCGCCGGAGCCAGGGTCGCCAGACAGAGCAAGACAGCAGTCCCCAGAAGACGAATCATGGTCATCCATACTATTACAGTTGGCCCCGCCTGTCACGAAGGCAGGGGTCAGGGATTAGGGATTAGGGATTAGGGCGGCGAACCCGCTCGGCTCGATTCGCGCATTCGCGCGGCCCTACGAACGCGTGGCTCCGATCCGGACCGCGCGTCCAGGCCCACCATGCCGTGCGCCCCATCGCCCCGATCCCTGATCCCTGATCCCCGATCCCCGATCCCTGATCCCCAACTCCCGTCCGCTTGACCAAACCGTACCCCGGATGTATGCTGCTTGAGACTGGGTCGCAATCAGAGGGGGATGGCGGAGAGGGGAACTGCAACCCGGCCCTCCAGCCTCGCGTAGTTGGAAAGGAAATTACCCATGCAAAAGCGCTTGTTGTTGCCGCTGGTCTGCCTTGCCGCATACCTGCCGGCGCAGGTTACGTATGATCGCATCCTGCATGCCGATCGCGAGCCGCAGAACTGGCTCACTTATTCCGGCAATTATTCGGGCACCCGCTACAGCCCGCTGGCACAGGTCAATCGGGACAACGTCAGGAATCTGCAGCTCCGCTGGGTCTACCACCCGCTCTACCAGAAGAACAGCAACAACCAGAACAAAATGGAGAACACGCCGCTGGTGGTGGATGGCGTGGTCTACACCGGCACGGCGCTCGAAGTGGTGGCGCTCGATGCCGTCACCGGCCGCCCGTTCTGGAAGGTTTCGCGGCCGCTCGATCCCACCGCTTATTACAACGCCTACGAAGTCAATAAGGGCATGGCGATCGCGGGCGACCTGCTCTTCTGGGCCACCGTGGACTGCCACCTGATTGCGCTCGACATCAAGACCGGCCGCATCGTCTGGGATACCACCATGGCCGACTGGAAGAAGGGCTACCAGTACAACGTGGCCCCGCTGATCGTGCGCAACATGGTCATCCTGGGACCGGCCACCAACGAAGCCGGCGCCAACTGCTGGGTGAACGCCTACGATATCAAGACCGGCAAGGAGCTGTGGCGCTTCTACACCTCGCCCAATTCCGCGGACGATCCCGCCACCAAGACCTGGACCGGCGATTCCTGGAAGCACGGCGGCAGCCCCATCTGGAACGGCGGCTCCTACGATCCGGAAACCAACCTCACCTTCTGGGGCACCGGCAATCCCAACCCCGGCTGGAACGAAGATCCGCGCACCCCCGGCGACAACCTCTGGTCCGATTCCGTCGTCGCTCTCGATGCCGATACCGGCAAGCTGAAATGGTATTTCCAGTTCACCCCCGGCGACGCCTACGACTGGGATTCCACCCAGGTTCCCGTGCTGGCCAACATCGATTGGCAGGGCAAGCCGCGCAAAGTCATGCTATGGGGCAACCGCAACGGCCATTTCTACGTTCTCGACCGCACCAACGGCCAGTTCCTCATGGCCAAGGCATTCGTGAAGCAGACCTGGGAGGTGGGCTTCGACGAAAAGGGCCGGCCAATGAAGGCTCCCGGCCTCTGGCCGAAGCCGATGGGCGGCGTTGTGGTGGAGCCGGGAACGCAGGGCGGCACCAACTGGTATCCGCCGTCCTTCAGCCCGCGCACCGGCCTGTTCTATATGTCCACCTGGGAGAATTCCGGCGGCCGCTCCGGCAAGGGCGACGCCGGTCCGTGGGCGGAAGGCCAGCGCTATGTCGGCAACGGATCGCCGGTGCCATGTGTGAAGGACGGCCACGTCGTTCCGGGGAGCTGCGGCGGTACTCCCCTTGCCGGCGGTCGCGGCGGTCGCGGCGGACGCGGCAGTCGCGCCGCCGCCAATTTCAAGACCGAAGACGAGGGCTATGGCTCCATCAGCGCGCTCGATCCCAAGACCGGCGAGAAGAAGTGGTCGTTCCACATGGCCGGCTACACCGAAAACGGCGTGCTCTCCACCGGAGGCGACCTGGTATTCGGCGGCGGCATGGACGGCGATTTCGTGGCCCTCGATGCGCGCACCGGCGAGCTGCTGTGGAGCGTCAACCTGGGCGGCGCCAACGCCAGCGGACCGATCAGCTATTCGGTGCACGGCAAGCAGTACGTCATCGGTACCGGCGAGGGCTCCATGTACTCCTTCGCGCTGCCGAACTGATCGAGCCGCCAGCCCTGAACGCGGAGCCGCGGAGAAAGCGGAGCCAACGCGGAGAGATTCTCCGCGAAATCTCCGCGGCTTCGCGTTGAAGGGAATCCAACCGGCGGTCTCTCCAGGCCGCCGGGTTAACATAAAAAAATGAAAACGGCCCCCAAGCCGATCCGGAAGCGCGTGCCGGCTAAGCCGGTGCCCATTCCCCCTCAGGTTTCCCCACCCCTGTCCGCCAAGCCTTCGACTTCCCTTTTTCACCCTCGCAGCCGTCTTCTCGCCCTTCCCGCGCTGGTTCTGCTCACCTGGCTGGCTTTTTCCAATTCCTTCGCCACCGGCTTTGCGCTGGACAACAACATGCTGATCCTGCGCGATAGCCGCATTCAGCAGGCCACCGTCGATAACGTGAACCTGATTCTGCGCCACACCTACTGGTGGCCGAATGGCGAATCAGGCCTGTACCGGCCTCTGACCACGCTTTCCTACATGTGGAATTACGCCGTGCTGGGCAACGGCAGCCGGCCCGCCGGATACCACTGGGTCAATTTCGGACTGCATGCCGCCAACGTGCTCATGGTCTTCGCGCTGGCGCTCGTGCTGCTGGCCGGCAGCAGGCGCCGGTTTCCGCTTGCCTGCGCCATCGCGGGCCTGTGGGCGGTGCATCCGGTTTTGACGGAATCGGTCACAAACATTGCGGGCCGAGCGGATTTGCTGGCCGGCGCCGCGGTGCTGGCCGGCCTTCTCCTCTACCTGAAAATCGCGGCCAGCGCCGGCTGGCGGCGCATTCCGTGGCTCCTCGGGCTCTCGCTGGCGACGCTGATCGGGGTCTTTTCCAAGGAGAGCGCGGTGGTTCTACCCGCCCTCATCGTGCTCTACGAACTGCTGTGCCGCGGGCGCGGAAAAGCGTTTCCATGGGTAAGGCTGGCAGCTGCGTCGGCCGCCATGGCGGCGCCCATCGCGCTGATGCTCTGGCAGCGCGGAATCGTGCTGGCGGCAGCTCCACCGGCCGAATTTCCATTCCTCGATAACCCCATTGCCGGCGCCGGATTCTGGATCGGCCGGTTGACCGCGCTCAAGGTGCTGGCGCGCTATCTGGCCGCCGCGTTCTTCCCGCTGCATCTTTCCGCGGATTACTCGTACTCCGAAATTCCGCTGGCCTCCGGCAGCCTGGGCGATTGGGTGGCGTGGCTGGCGGTCGCGGCCGCCGTCGCCGCCCTGGTGGTGCTGTACCGCCGCAACCGGACCGCCTGCTTTTTCGTGTGCTTCGCCTTTCTGAATTTATTGCCCGCGTCGAACCTGCTTTTTCCCATCGGCACCATCATGGCGGAGCGCCTCCTGTACCTTCCCTTGATCGGGTTGCTGGCGGCCGTGGTCATGGCGGCCGATGAGGCGGCCGGGCGCTTTCGTATTCCCGGCACGGCTCTGGCGGCGGCGGCCTGCCTGGTTGCCGGCCTGTTCGCCGTGCGGGCCTGGACCCGCAACCTGGATTGGACCGACGACCTTTCCATGGCGAAAGCCAGCGTGCTCACCAGCCCCAATAGTTTCAAGACGCATCGCCTGCTGGCCGTCATGCTCGACGAGAACGATCCGAACCACGCCCATATCGACCAGGTGCTCGCCGAACTGGACCGCGCTATCGCCATTCTGGGCACGCTGCCCGACCGGCTGGACCTGGCCGCGACGTGGAAACTGGAAGCCGCTTTTCGTCTGGCCAAAGGCGACATGCTGGCGGGAGACCAGGCGCGGGCGCAATACCAGATCGCGGCGCGAAACGCTCTCCGCGCCATCGCCATCCAAACCGCGTCACTGGCGGCTTACAACCAGCGCCACTCCATGCAGCTTCCCGTTCCCAAGGAGGCCGCCGAGGGCTACCGCATCCTGGCCTCCGCTTATCTGCGCCTGCATCAGCCCGCCGACGCGATGGATCCCGCCGTGCAGGCGCGGAAAATCGATCCGGCCAACCCGGAGGCGTACACCCAGATCGCCGATGCCTGGCTGGCGCGGCAACGCGGCGAAGATGCCGCCATCGCGCTGGCCGAAGGCATGTTCGCCGCCCGCGACGGTGGCTTGCGCGCGGACCTGCTCAAGCTGTATCAGGCCGGCCTGGATACGAAAGGTTGCGCCGTAGTCCCCGGCCCCCGCGGTCCCGCCCTGAATCCCAACTGCGAGATGGTGCACCGCCATTTGTGCGCCGGCGCCTTGCGCGCCAACCGCCAGGACCTGGCGCAGCAGTTGCAGTGCGCGGCGCCGTAGCGGGGGTGAGTTCCCGTTTGTTGACACGCCTTCCGGCCAGGGTATAGACTCCGGGTTTCGCGAGAGTGCGGAAACACAGAGGGAGATCAGCATGACGCGTAAACGTGTCTACACGGTGGCGGGATTAGCCGGCCTGCTCGCGCTGGCGCTGGCGGGGCTGGCGGAAGGACCGAATTTCATTGCCGATTCCACTTTCAGCGGATCGAGTCTGTCCGGCTGGCACGTGCTCGGGCAGGCCAACTGGAGCGCGCAGGACGGCGAGGTGACCGGCAAGGCCACCGGCGGCAAAGGCGGCTGGCTGGTGCTGGACCGCTCCTACCAGGACGTGGGTTTCTACGCCGATTTCCGCTGCGCCGGCGATTGCGTCACCGGCGTGCTGCTGCGCGCGGAGAAAACGGCCAGCGGGATGAAGGGAGTGTACGTCTCGCTCAGTCCCGACCCCGCCGTGGCCAACGTCACCCTGGATGCCGGAGGGCAGGAATTGACGCGGGTGAAACTGCGGCCGGCGGGCGGGACCATCCGCTTCGCCCCGCCCCCCAACGCGCCCGTTCCCCCCACCGGAGGACGGGGCGCGCGCACGCCTTCGCTGCACCAGGGCGACTGGAATTCCCTCAACGTGATTCTGGATTCCGACATCCTGCAGGCCGCGCTGAACAGCGCCAACATGACCGGCGCCACCGACGACGACCGCGCCGGATACGGGCCCATCGCGCTCTATATCGGCGAGCGGGGAAGTGCGCTTCCGCCACATCGCCTTCAAGGATCTGATTCCGAAAGTCGAGCCCAAGGAACAGGTAGCCGGCCGCTTCCGCATGCAGCGCATCAGCGACTTCTACTACGCCTGGTGCGCCGCCGTGGCCGATATCAATCATGACGGCATACCGGACGTGGTGGCGGGACCGTTCTATTACCTGGGCCCGGATTACACCGAGCGCCGCGAATTCACCTCCGCCGAGAGCCTTCAATCCCAGCAACCAGTACGCTTCCGGCATGGTGAATTTCGCCGGCGATTACACCGGCGACGGCTGGCCCGATATTATCATGGCGGCTTCGCGGCCGATGTGGCTCTACGTGAACCCGCGCGGCGAATCGCGGCGCTGGAACAAGTACCTGGTGGCGCCCAAAATCACCACCGAAATCGTGCTCATGAAGGACATCGATGGCGACGGCAAGCCGGAGCTGGTGTACGGCGGCGACGGCATCCTGGCGTACGCCAAGCCGGACCCGGCCAATCCCACCGCGCCGTGGGTTGTGCACCCATTTCCGACAAGTCGCACCCGCCCAACATTCACGGCCTGGGCGTGGGCGATATCAACGGCGACGGCCGCGCCGACCTGCTGGTCCCGGAAGGCTGGTTCGAGCAGCCGCCGGCGGGCAGCACCGATTTGTGGACGTTCCATCCCGAGGATTTCGGCCGCGGCGGCGCGGAGATGGGGGTCTATGATGTCAACGGCGACGGCTTGAACGACGTGGTGACTTCGATTGCGGCGCACGGCATCGGCATTGCGTGGTTCGAGCAGAAGCGCGATGCGAGCGGCAAAATCTCCTTCGTCAGGCACATGATCATGGGCACCGATTTCGAAAGCCCGAGCGCCGGCGACGTGAAGTTCAGCGAGCCGCACGGCATGACCTTCGCCGATATCGACGGCGACGGCATTCCCGACATGATCGTGGGCAAGCGCTACTTTTCGCACGAGGAAAGCTATACCGATCCCGATCCCTACGGACCGGCGGTGCTCTACTGGTATCGCACGGTGCGCGACAAGAGCGCGCCCGGCGGAGCGCGGTTCGTGCCGGAGATGATTCACAACCGCTCCGGCGTGGGCTCGCACCTGGCGGTGGCGGATTTGAACGGCGACGGCGCCATGGACATCATTACCTCCGGCGACCGCGGCACGTTCATTTTCTGGAATACGCCGGGGGCTCCCGCGCCGAAGTAGAAAGGGACGCCGGGAAGCGGCGGGGCCGGCAAACTCGGAAATCCACGTCCATATGCGCGAAACATGTTATACCTCATCCATGGAAAACGTCCGTAGTGCAAAAGCTTTGTCGCGCCGCCAAATGCTCCGCCTGGCCGTGGCGCTGCCGTCGGCCGGGCTGTTCAGCCGGTTCCGGGCGCTGGCGGCGCCCAACCTGCAGCGCGTCAAAATCACCAGTATTCGGGCCATGGCGATCCAGAACATCGCCGGCAACTGCCTGATTCGCGTCGATACGGATGCGGGGCTGACAGGGTATGGCGAGGCGGGCGCCACCGGGCCGATGGCGCGCGCCCGCATCGAGACCATGAAGGGCCTGCTGCTCGGCAAGGATCCGCTCGCCATCGAAGTGCATTTCCAGAACATGACCTCCCTGATGCACACCTACATGGCGCACATCCCGACCATCAGCGGCGTCGATATCGCCCTGTGGGACCTGGCGGGGAAGATCATCGGCGCGCCGGTCTCGACGCTGCTGGGCGGGCCGTTCCGCCCGGCCATTCCGATGTACTCGCACGGCTTCGGCTTCGATATGCTCGACAAGGCGCAATGCCGCGACTGGGCGCAGCGCATCAAGGAAATGCCGGAGGGCTTCACCGCGTTCAAGAACGGCATCGACCCGGTGCTGAAGGTGCCGGCGGCGCGTTTCGCCCAGACGCTCACCACCCAGCAGTTGCGCGATGTGGCCCACGCCTTCGGCAATTGCCGGGAGGCGGTGGGAGAGGATATCGATATCGCCGTCCATTGCCACAACGAGCTGGATACGCCCAGCGCCATCGCGGTGGCCAAGGCCGTGGAGCCGATGAATCCGCTGTTCATCGAGGACGCGCTCAACCCGCCTTTCTCCGAAGCCTGGCTGTCGCTGCGCCGCTCCACGCGCGTGCCCCTGCTCACCGGCGAAAAGCTGGAAATGGTGGCCGGGTTCAAACCGTTCATTGACCACCAGGCGGTGGACATTATTCACCCGGACCTCTCGTTTGCGGGCGGGTTTTCGGGGGTGCGCAAGATCGCCGATTACGCGTACATGTTCCGCACGCCGGTGGCGCTGCACAACGTGGGCTCGCTGGTGCTGACCTACGCCAACGCGCATTTCGGCTCGTCGATCGAGAATTTTTATCGTTCGGAAAGCCAGCTCGGCCGGCCCAATCATTACATCGAGAAGATGGCCGCCGGCAGCCCGCCGCAAGTGCGCAAGAGCATGCTGACCGTGCCGTCCGGGCCGGGGCTGGGACTGGAGATCAATCCCGATTTTCTGAAGCAGAACCTGGTGCCGGGCGAGCCGTACTGGGGATGAAACCCGCCTGGAGGCCCCCTGTGGAGCAAGCTTTCAGCTTGCCATGCCGGCTTTCGAGCCGGCATACCCGATGCCGGCACGAATGCCAGCTCCATGTGGGGTCCTGTGCGCTGTCGGGAACGGGCAGAGAAAGGGGCCAATTAGAAAGATGAACGTAGGAACTTGGGAAAGTCCGATCAAGCAGGCGCTTCGCGAGGGGCGGCCGGTAGTGGCGGCCACCATCACCACCCTTCCGTGGAGGCGGCGGCGCAGGCGGCGGGGATGGGTTTCGATTTCCTGTGGATCGAAATGGAGCATTCGCCCATCACGCTCGAAACGCTGCGCCAGATGGTGCTGGCCACGCGCGGATTGCACGGGGTGCCGTTCGCGCGCGTGCCGGTGAATGAGCTGTGGACCGCCAAGCGGGTGCTGGACGCCGGCGTGAGCGGGGTGATGTTTCCGTTCACCAGCACGCCGGAACTGGCGCGGCAGGCGGTAGCCGGCGTGCCACTATCCGCCGCTGGGGCGGCGCGGCTCCGGCGCCAACCTGGCCCGCTTCACCTGGCCGGGCGACGGCGAATATTTCGATTCGGCCGACCAAAACGTCACCGTCATCTGCATCATCGAGGAGGAGCGGGCGGTGGACCGCATCGACGAGATCGCAGCCACGCCTGGGGTGGATGTGCTCTTCATCGGCACCAGCGACCTTTCATTTTCGCTCGGGCTGCGCGGCGACATACACCATCCCAAGGTGCAGGAACTGGTCGCCAAAGTGGTGGAAGCGGGCAAGCGGCACGGCAAGTTCTTGGGCCGGCCGGCGGCGACGCCGGAGCTGGTCAGCCAGTATGTGGAACAAGGATTTCTGCTGTTCCAGGCTCCCACCGAGCTGGGCTTGATGGCCGCCGGCGCGAGACAGTATCTGGAGCCGCTGCGTAAGGGCGGGCAGAAACCGCGGGCAGCGGGGTTGTACTGATCGGTACGAGGAGTGCCGGCCGGGCGTGCCCTCCGTAGAGCCGCCTTTCAGGCGGCAATGCCGGCATTCGTGCCGGCATCGGCTGAAAGCTCGCTCTCTACGGCGGGCTATTCGAGAGTCAGGATGGCCACTGCCAAGCCGCCCAGGCGCACCGATTTGCCGGCCGGCGCAGCGCTCCGAGGCTCGCCGCTCCCGCTTTCCTGGTCCACGAACGCGATCCGCTTCACGGCCTGGGGCAATTCGAGCTGAAATTCGCGGTCGCGCTTGTTGACCAGCAGCAACTTGTGCTGGCCCGTCTTGGAAATGTAGGCGAGGGCATAGACATACGGAGACGGGCTGTGGCTGGCGACGATGCGGTCTCCCGGCCCGATATTGTTCTTCAGTAATTCCAGAACGCGGAAGCGGGCGTTCGGCGCACCCGTGTTCCACTCCACCATCGAGACGCTGGGAAACTGCGTGGGATAACCCACCAGCTGCGATTCGCCGGCGATGTCGATGCCCAACTCCGCCAGGCGCCCGAACACGTACGCATAACAGGCGCCGGAGAGGTTCCAGTAAGACCGCGGAATGGCCGGGCCGCCTTTGGGATCGCCGGGCAGGATGGAGCCGATTTCGTCGATCGTCGTCCTGGTGGAGGGTGAGAGGCGCTGTCGGATCTCTTCTACATACAGAACGGTGGACAGGAAGTGGTCGGCCTGCTCGAAGAAGGTGAACGGCTGGACGGCGGGGGTTTGATCGTCGCCGGGGGTGGCGTAGAAGTGATACGAAATCATGTCCAGCGGGATGCCGGGGCGGTGATGGCGCGGATCGAGGAAATACTCGAACATGCGCGGATTGGCGGAGGGGGCGGCCAGGGCCAGGGCGACGAATTTCATGCGCGGCGCGACTTCCCGGATGGCCGCCGCAATAGCGTCGTAGCGGGCCGTATACTGCTCCGGCGTCATCTTGTGCTCGAAATCGATCTCGTTCAGAATTTCCCAGTAGTCGATTGGGAAATGGTGGCCGGATTCATGCCGGTTCCCTAATTCGTCGGTAAGGCCGCCGTTGACATACCAGCTCACCAGGCGGGCGTAGTAAGCGCCCAATTCCTTACCGGTGGGGTCGCGCAGTTCAGTGCCTTGGGTGTAATCCCAGGTGACCTGGTCGGCATCGGGGTATTTAATGTGCTGTGGGGTGCGAAACATCCAAGCCGGAATAGTGCTGAAATTCACAATGACGGGATGGCCTTGGGTGGCATTCAGGAAATCGACAGTCAGCGGATCGATGAGCGAAAAGTCCCAGAAGGTCTTCTGGTCGGTGGGCGGCTCGAGTTCCGCCACTCCCAGGCGGGGGTAGGGAAGCCAAGGCACATAGCGCACATAGTCGGCCTGGAGTTTGCGTAATTCCGCGAAGACGCGATCGTGAATGGGCGAGCCGCGGCGCAGCGGCGGGTTCACCACCACTTGCAACGTGGGAGTAGTATTAGAGACCCGCTGCAGTCGATCCCAGGAGATACCGACCGTCTGGGCTCCGGCTGTTCCCGCCGACGCCAGCGAGCAAGGCGGCGGCAACGTGGATCAACTCGATTCGTCATAAGCCTCCAATCCATAACGGAATCCGGATATTACGGCCCATATAGGAGAATAGCCCATCCGGTACTCTCCGGGGGGGTGTAAAAAAATACCACAAAAAACGGTTCTAAAGATCTGAAATGTAGATTATAATGCTTTCGAGTACCCGCCAGGGAGTGTACCAAAACACTCCGCGGGAGAAATTCGCGCCGAGTCAGCGCGCGCGATTGGGGTCAGCCTTTTAGAGGAGGCCGCATGCGAAGGTTAGTTCTCATCCTGGGGCTGCTAGGCATCTTTTCCGCCCTAGCTTCCGCCCAAACTTTTGGATCCATTCAAGGCGTTGTCCAGGATCCGAGCGGCGCGTTTATTCCAAACGCGACGGTTACGGTTACCAATACCGCGACCAGCGTGGCGCGCACGTCGACCACGAACGCCGCGGGGCTTTACAGCTTCCCCGACCTGGTGCCCGGAAACTACAACGTGAAGGTCGTGGCGGCGGGCTTCGACACCGTGGTGAAGGCAGGACATCCTGCTGCAGGTGCAGCAGACGGCGCGCGTCGATTTCGCGCTGACGGTGGGACAAGCCACGCAGACCGTCGAGGTGGCGGCCAACGCGGCGTTGCTGACCACCGAAAACGCCACGGTCGGCACCGTGATCGAGGAACAGCGCATCATGGACCTGCCGTTGAACGGCCGCAGTTACTTCAGCCTGGTGGCGCTGAGTCCCAACGTGACCAGCGGATTTGTTGCCCCCGCGCAGGCGTCCGGCCGCCTGGGCGGCTCGCGCGGCTCTCTCACCATCGCCGTGACGGGCGGGCGCACGACGTGGGAGAACTACACCCTGGACGGCATCACCAACACCGATATCGACTTCAATACTTACATCCTGCAGCCGTCGGTGGACGCGCTCCAGGAATTCAAGGTGCAGTCCGGGATCTATCCCGCGGAGTTCGGCCGGGAACTGGGGCAGGTCAACGCCGCCACCAAGCCGGGCACCAACGAATTCCACGGGGCCGCTGTGGGAGTTCCTGCGCAACGACAAGCTGGACGCCGTGCCGTACGACTTCGCTCGGCCACGCGCAGCCCGACCAATCCTCCTCCGGTGAAGGCGCCCTACAAGCAGAACCAATACGGCTATGAACTGGGCGGGCCGGTTCGGATTCCGAAGGTGTTCAACGGAAAGAACCGGCTGTTCTTCATGTCGAATTTCGAGGAATACAACTCGCGGCAGACCACGCCGTCGCTCATCACCACCATGCCGGCGGCCATGCGCACGGGCGACTTTTCCTCGATCCTCGCTCCGGGTACGTGATTTATGACCCGAACTCGCGCAACCTCGGGACCTCCACGATCCCCGCCCAACAGCTGGCCAGCGTCGTCGCGACCCAGACTCCGTTCCCCGGCAACATCATTCCCGCACAGCCGCATCAGCCCGGGCTCCACGCTTCTGCTCAACAAGTGGAATCCGTTGCCGAACCTGGCCCAGACCACCGCCGGGCTGCCTTTCCACAACTATCAATACGGCTTGACGATTCCGACTCGACAAGGACACCCTCACCGAACGCATCGATTTCAACGAGAGCTCCAAATCGCAGTGGTTCGGCCGCTATAGCTGGAACGACGAATCCACCCTGGAGAACACCGGCCAGATCACCGACGACGGCGAAGACTCTGTACACCCGGGCCAGCCAGTGGGATGCTGTCCAACGTCCGGACCATTTCCCCGACCAAGGTGAACGAGGCGCGGTTCGGCTACAACAACCTGTTCAACAATATCACCCAGCAGTTGGCGGGCAAGGAGAACGTGAATGCGGAGCTGGGCATGCCGGTGGCGCCCACCGATCCGAATTCCTTCGGCATCCCCAACATCAACTTCCTCAACGGCAATCTGGCCAGCTTTCGGCAACCCGACCAGCAGCCCGTTCCAGATCAACGACAAGTATTACCAGATGGGTCGACAACTTCTCCTGGGTGCAGCGGGCAAGCACTCGTTCCGCTTCGGCGGGGAATACCGCTACAACGAGTTTCCGCAGATCGGCAACGAATTCCCGCGCGGCCAGTTCTATTTCGACGGCCGGTACACCAATCAGGTCACGGCGTCCGGCGGAGCGGACAGGCGGCTGGTCGGGCGCGGACATGCTGCTGGGCGATCCGTACGAGGCGATTCAGTCGCCGTCTCGCTGGCGCAAGCCGATTTCCGCAGCAGCGAATGGGCGGCCTACATCGACGATACCTGGCGGGTGCGCCCCGAAGCTGACCCTTAGCTTGGGTTTGCGCTGGGAGGTGTCGCAGCCGCTGCTGGACGCAGACGGCCTCGAGCCGAACGTGCAGCTCCAACAGCCGCTTCCCAACCAGGCGGATGTGGCCGATCCGAGCCTCCAGCCGGTTTTCGTCCGCACCGGCAACGGCGGGAATTTTTACAACGGCATCAACTTCCGTTACGCGCCCTATTGGCAGACCCCTGGCCTTTCACCGCTTCCCGCACGTCCTGAATCCTCTGCAAACCGTCCAGGACGGCCGCATGGGCAGCCGGTTGATCAATACCAACTACCACGACTTCGCCCCGCGTATTCGGGATCGCCTACAGCCCCTCCGACAAGTGGTCGATCCGCCTCGGCTACGGCATCTTCTACAACATGGAGAGCAAGAACTCCATCTTCGATCTGGCGCGCGGAATGGGCGGCCGGGCCACCACCCTGGCGTGCTACCACCTATGCGCCGCCGACGTTCACCTACACGAATTTCCTCAACACGGCATCGCTTCCGGTGACCATCCCGATCGGCCTCACCTGGGGTGCGGCGCAACACCTGCCGGACACCTCCACCCAGCAATTCGTGGTGAACGTGCAGCGCATGGTCGGCACTCAGAACACGCTGGAAGTCGGTTACACCGGCAACGGTCAGCCGCCATCTGGCCTTCCTGCTGGATGAGAACCAGGGGATTCTGAGCGCAACCTTACCGACGCAGCTACGCTTGCCCTATCCGGAATGGGGCGCTTCGGGCATCCAGTACGTGATGGCCGCCGCCAACGGCAATTACAACAGCCTCCGCGCCCAGTGGACCACGAAGATCAGCAATAACCTGAACGCCTTGCTGGGCTACACCTGGTCCAGGTCCCTGGACGACACCAGCAGCATCCGCGGCAGCGTGGGAGCCGATTTCTCGCCCCAGAACGCGCTCTGCCCGACCACCTGCGAATACGGCCCTTCGGACTTCAACATTCCGCAGCGTTTCGTCGCTTCCATTCTCTACATCCTGCCGTTCGGCAAAGGCCAGCACTTCCTCAACCATGGCGGAGTGGTGAACCAGGTTGTGGGCGGCTGGCAGCTCAGCACCATCACCACGCTGCAAAGCGGCGGCACGATCGATACGTCCTCCTGGGATTCGGGCGGCACCAACTTCGTTTCCAACGCCACCCGGCTGAACTGCGTTCCCGGCGTGAACCCGGTTCTGCCCAACAACAACCAGAACGCCTGGTTCAACCCGGCGGCATTTTCCAACCCCGTCTCCGGCACGTTCGGCAACTGCTCGCGCAACAACCTGCGGGGGCCGTGGCTGGGGAACGAAGATGTTTCGATCGTGAAGTATTTCCACATCGCGGAAAGAAAGAACCTGGAGTTCCGCACGGAAATGTTCAATGCTCCCAACCACGTGCTGTTGAGCGAAGGCGGCCAGTTGAGCTGGGGCAACGGCTCCAGCCCGACGCCCTCTGCCAGCTTCAGCAAGATCCAAGGGCACTTCGAGCCTCCATGCGCCAGATCCAGTTCGCGCTCAAGTTCAGCTTCTGACGCGCGGGCCATCTGCTCGAGGCGCAGACGCAGAGCCGCGGAGGCGGCGCGGAGACCGTACTCTCCGTTTGCCTTTCAGATATAGCGGTATGCATTGATGGCAGACAGACACGGGAAGAATCACAGGGTCCGAAAGGAGGAATTCAGCGTGACCAACCAAGCGGAATCCAGTCCAGCTACCCGCCGCGGTTTTCTGGGCGCCAGGCCGCTCTGACGGCGGCTTCGTACAACCGGGTCCTGGGCGCCAATGACCGCGTCGGCATCGGCTTCATCGGCTATCGGGCTGATCGGCAAACAGCACATCACTAATTTCAAGAACTCGTTCCCGGATGTGGACCGCGTGGCGCTGTGCGATGTCTACAAGCCGCGCCTGGAAGAGGGCCTGGCGTACCTGGAAAACCCCAACGCCAAGGGCTACAGCGATTTTCGCAAGATGTACGAGAACAAGGACATCGATGGCGTGGTGGTGGCCACCCCGGACCACTGGCACGCGCTGCTGACCATCATGGCCTGCGCGGCCGGCAAAGATGTCTACGTGGAGAAGCCGCTCACGGTCTTCATCGACGAAGGCAAGTGGATGCTGCAGGCGACGGACAAGTACAAGCGCGTGGTGGTGGTGGGCACGCAGCGCAACCACAATCCCGGGCCACCAGGTGGCCAAGAAGATCTGTCGAAAGCGGCGTGCTGGGCAAGATCCAGATGGTGAAACTGGGAGCCGGCGGCCGCAACGTCTATCCGGGCTTCGGCAAGACGCCGGTGGCGGATCCGCCGGCCGATTTCGATTACGACATGTGGCTGGGGCCGGCGCCCAAGAAGCCGTACCAGGCGCACCGCGGGCTGTACCATTTCCGCTGGTTCTGGGATTATTCGGGCGGCCAGTTGACCAACCTGGGGGCGCACAGCGTCGCGGCCTTTCTGCTGGTGACGGGCGCGAAGGGGCCGACCAAAGTGGTGTCGTTCGGCGGCGCGATTCACGCTGGAAGACGACGGCGAAACGCCCGATCTGCAGGAGTGCCTGTACCAGTTTCCGGAGTTCATGCTGACCATCGGGCGTGCGCGAAGCCAACGCGCTTCCGCGAATCGAACGGGCTCGGTGATCATGGGCAACAAGGGCAACCTGGTGCTGGGCTCGAACCAGGTGGTGCCGGAGATGCACGGCGATCCGGTCAACCAGATTCCGCGGTTCATCGGCCATCCCATCGGCGGCCCGGTGTACAGCGACACCAAGCCGGTGCCGTGGATTGAGGCGCAGGCGGGAACGGGCGGGCGCGGCGGCCGCGGGGCCGGCGCCGGCGGCGGCCAGCTCACGCTGGAAGAGCAGATGTTCGTATGCCAACAAACGCGACTGGATCGACTGCATCAAGTCGCGCAAGAAGCCGTTCTGCGACCTGGAATGGGCCATCGCACGGCGAGCATCTGCAATCTCGGCAACATGTCGCTTCGCCTGGGCGGGCGCACCATTCATTGGGATCCCGAAAAGGAAGTGGTGATGGGCGACAAAGAAGCGGCCGCCATGTGCAACCGAGCATTACCGGGCGCCCTGGGATGGCGTGCTGCGGAGCATGGTAAAGGTGTAGCGGAAGGGCGCGGGCCGTCGGTTGGAAAGCCCTTTCGGGCTGTCGTGCCGGGCAATCCGCCCGGCACGCGGCGGGCGAAAGCCCGCCGCGCGGCGCCGATGCGCCGCGCTACAAGCTGTACAGGTGGATGAATTGTGAATCTTACACGGAATTACAACAGAATTCTTGCTCTCTTATTCGGCTTGGGGTTCCTGATTGCTAACGGCGGGAGCTTTCCCGCAAAACGCCCGGGCACAGGCTGGAAACGCCGCGGTGCCGGGTCCGGTTCCGGGAGTTCCCCGGACGCCGGGGCAGAACCCGAACGGGATGCATGTGTACATCTGGAGCGGACTGAAATCGCACGGAGTTGGCCAGCATGATTACCCGCAGTTCCTGGCCGACTGGAGCAAGGTCCTGACCGAGCATGGCGCGATTGTGGATGGCGCTTTCCATCCTCCCAGCGCGGCCGACCTGGAACATACCGACGTGGTGGTGATTTACAAGGGCGACGCCGGATATATCTTTGAAAGCCAAAAGGAGATTCTCGAAGCTTACGTAAAGCGCGGCGGCGGTCTGGTGAGCTTCCACGACTCTCTGTGCGGTCCGGACCCGGCTTATCTGGCCACGCTGCTCGGCGGCGGCAAGAAGCATGGAGAGGTGAATTACACGCTGGACGCGCCGGTGCCATACACGGTAGTGGATAAGTCGAACCCTATCATGAAGGATATGTCCGACCTCACTCTGTTCGACGAGTCTTTTTACTCGATGACCTGGGCGCAGAATCCGGCAATCCACGTGCTCGCAACGGCCAAGATTGCGGATACGCGGTGGTCGCAACAGACCGGGCACGTGGGTGAAGTGGTGCCGCAGATGTGGACGTACGAACATACGCTTCCCGGCGGACAGCCGGCGCGCGCGTTCGTATGGATGCAGGGCCACACCTATGCCGATTTCGACAATTACCAGATCCAGCGGACCTTGCTCCGCGGCATCGCGTGGGCGGGGAAGAAGCCGGTGGACGAACTGGTGAACTACGTGCCGCCGGTGCGTCCTCCGCTCGGCGGGCGGGGCATGCCGCCGAGCGGTGGGCAGCGGTAGAGATTCAGGGCACCTCCACAACGTAGACCTGCGTGACGCCGGTGCGGTCGCTGGCGAAAGCCACCTTGGTCTCTTCGAAACTCCATGAGGGGTGCGGGTGTGTCCACTGCGGACCGTAGACCGTGTCGGCGGCGTTTTCCATCCAGCTCAGATTACGGCGCACGTCCGCGAAATCGGCTCGCCAGGGCGTAGCGGGACCGGGTCCACTGCGTGCCGCGGTTGCTCGATTCGCTAAGGCAAAGTTGCCGGCGCGCGCCGGTGCGGGCATCGATGATCCACAGGCCTTCGTCGGGACGGTTGGTGTCGCAGAGAACGCGCTCCCCGCGGCGGTCGGGCGCGATGTGCCAGGCATTCGATTCCGCAATGACGCGGATCTGGCGCGTGGTCCAATCCATGCGGCAGAGCGCGCGCGGCCAGATGGTGAAGACCAGGTCGCCGGTGCCGCCGAGGAAGGTCTCGTGGACGATGAACTCGTCGTCGCCATGCTGGTGCAGGCACTCCAGGCCGGCGCCGTCGCGCCGCACGCGGTGCATGCGCGGGGCGGGATCGCCGGCGAACTCGATCCAATCGCCATCGAGGGGGTGAAATTGCGGATGGATGACGGTACGGGGAAACGGAATTTCGCGCCAGCCCGAGCCGTCGAAGCAGCCCACCGCCAGGCCGCAGCCGCTGCCGCTCTTGTAGGCCGCCGTGAGCCATTGGCCATCGCGGCTGATGGAGCATTCGCCCAATTCCGCCCCCGGACATTCGACGATCGGGCGTTCGGCGAGCGTGCGGCGGTGGATGGCCCACAGCCCGCCGCCGCGTGTGACCACGAGGGTTTCCCGATCGGGGTGAAGCGCGGGGCTGAAGGGATGGATGGGCGCGGCGGAGGTAAGCTGCCGGGTCTGGCCGGTAGCGAGCGAGATCTCGAATAATTGCGGCTGGCCGGTGCGGTAGGAGGTGAAGAACATTTCGCGGCCGCCGGGGAAAAACGAGCTGTGCAGAAAGTAGGAAGGATGGTTGATGGCGTCGCCGTCCGTCACTTGCAGAATTCGCGCGCCGGTCGAGCCATCGCGCCAGGAGTTCATCGGATTCCGAGGTAGAGGTCGCGGCCCTTGGCCAGCGCCTCGATTTTGCGGTCGGCCACGGAGCGGTGCAGCATCCAGAAACCGCAATCGGGATGGATCCACGCGATGCGCCCGCGGCCGAGGACGCGCTCGGCGCATTCCAGACGGCGCGCAATTTCGCCCGGGGTTTCGATGTGGTTGACCTTTACATCCACCACTCCGATTCCGAGCCGGATGCGAGGGGCGACGCCGCGCAGCGCTTCCAGATCCTGCGCGGGGCGGTGCGCCATCTCGAGCACGAGGTGGTCGACGTGGAGGGCATTGAGAAAATCGACGAGGGCGCGCCACTCTCCGGCCTGCACGGTTTGGCCGCCGTAGTTGCCGAAGCAGAGGTGCACGGCGCGGCGGCCGTGGAAAGCATCAAGCACGCGGTTGATGGCGGCGGCCGCCAGCGGGCCATCGGCCGGGTTGCCGGGGATGTTGGCCTCATCGATTTGCAGGCAGGCGCAGGGCAGGGCGGCGACCTGGTGGGCCAGTACGTCCGCGAGCGCGGCCACCAGGTCCTTGAAGCGGCCGTAATGGCGATCGAGAAGCGTGCGCGCCAGCATGTAGGGGCTGGTGACGGTGAACTTGAAATCGCCGCCCGCGACGGATGCCGCGGCCTCGCAATCGGCGGGCAGGTTGAGCGAGCCCTCGCCGAGCGCTGCTTCCACCACGCCCGCGGGCTTGCGGCGAAAACGCATGCCGGCCTGGGCGGTGAAGGCCTCGTAATCCCCGCGGCCCATCCGGCTGCGCACTCCCGCCATGGGCCGGACGAAATATTCGATCATGCCGTTGGTGTCGGGATGGTTCACGTCAAAGCGATACAGCTCTCCATCGGTGGGAAGGTCGATGCGCGCCTGCCGCTGCAGATCGAAAACCACGCGGGTGGCGTCCAGGCGGGCCTGCTCGCTGGGCTGGGCCGCCAGCCATGCGGGAATGGGGTAGGAACCGACGGTGGTGGTGAGGATTTCCGGTTGACCCATTTCGAGATCGAGACAAGTATAGCAACGGGCCGTTACAGGCCGGCGCTCTGGCCGGATGGATGCGGACCGCGATTCGGATTGTAATTCATGATGTACCGCTCCATCAGGAACTCGAAGCGGTTGAGCCCCAGGCGGCGGGCGTCATCGAGCGCCTGCTGGTTGGTCCAGTGATCGTAGGCAATGTGGTAGCACGCCAGCACCAGGCCGATGCGGTCGTCGCCGCGCCGGCAATGGATGAAGATGGGCCAACGGGACCGGTCGGCCAGCACCTTCAGGACTTGCGCGACCTGGTCGTCGTGAGGCGCCCAGATGCCGGAAAGGCGGATGCTGATGTACTGCAGGCCGGCGGCTTCCGCGTGTTTTTTCTCCCTGGGCACGTGAATGCTGCCGCCGCGCAGGTCGAGCACGGTTTTGATTCCCATGTTCTTCAGCACCGGGTAATCGTACTTGTTTGGCTGCCGCCCGCGGTAGATGTGATCGTCGATCCGCTCGAGCTGCGACGGTTGGGCGAACGCGGAGATCGAGAACGCCAGAAGCAATGCACAGAAAAATGTTTTCACCACACCGGTATGGTTGCAACCCGGTTACCAATGCGACCGTGTCGGGCGGACCATGCGATACTATCGGGTTTCGAATGCGCCGCGATCAAATCCGCATTGCCTGGATGCTGCTGTTGTGCGCCGCCGGCGCGGCGCAGCAGCCGCAGAATCCCTCGCCCATGGTGGAGCACACGCGCCGGCACCAGCGGCTGGCGGAGGAGCATCCCGCGGGACGACGGGAGAAGCTGGAACTCGGCACGATGTATGTGCCGGGGCGCGCCCGGCCGGTGCTGCTGTTTTTCTTTCACGGCGGCAATTGGCTGCCGGAAGCGGCGGCGGCGCGCAACCGCCTGGCGGTGGTGAGCGTGCAGGCGGGCGCCGGTTCGGCAACTTATGCGCGCCTGTTCGAGGACCGCAAACGTTTCCTGCGGCTGGTGGGCGAGGCCGAATCCAAATCCGGCCTTCGTTTCACGCGCGTGCTGGTGGGCGGATGGAGCGCCGGCTGCGGGGCGATCCGGGAGATTCTGCGCACGCCGGAATCGTACGCGCGGGTGGACGGCGCGCTGCTGATCGACGGCATCCACACGGATTATGCGGACGGCAAGCCCGGCCCCCTCGAATCCAAAATCGGGACCGCGAATCTACAGGTCTGGCTGCGACTGGGGCGCGACGCCATGGCCGGACGCAAGCGCATGATCGTGACGCATTCGGAAATCTTCCCCGGCACCTTTGCCAGCACCACGGAGACGGCCGACTACCTGGTCCATGAACTGGGCCTGGCCCCGCGCCCGGTTTTGCGATGGGGGCCGATGGGCCTGCAGCAGCTCAGCGAGGCGCGGGCGGGGAAATTCCTGCTGATGGGCTTCGCCGGGAATTCGGCGCCGGACCACGTAGACCAATTGCACGCGCTGCCGGAGTGGCTGAAGCTGTTGTAAATGGTCGCGGCCCGGGGGAAGGCTTTCAGCTTGCCTGGGGGGATACCCACGGAGCACGAATGCCGGCTTGGAAGCCGGCATGGCCGCCCGGGAGGGCGGCGCTACGGGAGTCCGCGATTTTCTCAGGTGCTCAGACCCGCTTCGCAATCACCAGCGTAATGTCGTCCGCCTGCGGCGCTTCGGCCGCGAAATCCGTGACCGCCTTCATCACCGCATTCACAATCGCCGCGGCCGGCTCCCGGCGGTGCTGCCGCAACACCTCCACCAATCGCGCCTCGCTGAACTCGTCGTAATTCGGGTTGTTCGCCTCGGTCACCCCGTCGCTGTAAATGGCCAGCAGGTCGCCCGTGCACAGCTCGATGCGCATCTCGCCGTAGGGCGCAATCGGCAGAATCCCCAGCACCGGGCCGCCGCCCTCCAGCATCGCGCTTTCCCCCGACGCCCGCACCACCACCGGCGGATTGTGACCCGCATTGGCGAACGCCAGCTCGCCCGTGGCCGGATTCAGCACGCAAAAAAAGAAGGTGATGAAGCGGTTGCTGGGGCACTTGGCGCAGGTGGCTTTATTCAACCGCATCATGAATGCCCCCAGCTCCCTGGGGTCCTCCGCCAGCACCTGCACGCGCGCCTGCAGCGCCATCATCATGAGGGAGGCCGGCATGCCTTTGCCCGAAACGTCGCCCAGCGCCAGCGCCACCCGCCCGTCCGGATAGACAAAAAAGTCGTAGTAATCGCCGCCCACCGTCTTGCATGCGGCGTTGAAGCCGGCCAGGTCGATGTGCGCCGCCTGGGGCGCGCAATCGGGCAGCACGCGCTTCTGGATCTCCGCCGCCTGCCCCAGGTCCCGCCGCATCAGGCGCTCGGTCTCTTCCGCGTCAACCAGCAGCGCGCTCACAATCTTGAGCGCAGCCTGGTTGGCCATGATGGTGAGCAGGTCGAGATCGTCCTTAGTGAACTCGCGCAGCCGGAAAGGCGAATCCACGTAAATCAACCCGACGATGCGCTCGGTAGTCTGCAGCGGGACCGCCATCATGGTGTGCACCTTCTGCTCCACGATGCTCAACTGCCCCTTGAACGCGTCATCGAGCTGCGCATCGCGGACGAGGATGGAACACTTCTCCTTCAGCACGCGGTCGCGCACGGCCGTGCTGATGCGGAAGCCCTCGCCCTTGTGCGCGCGCGGCACCAGTTGGTCGCCTTCCAGAATGAGCAGCACGCCCCGCTGCGCGTTGACAGCCTCGATTGCCAGGTCGAGCATCGCCTGAAACAATTCGTCCACCGGCCGGTTTTCCGCCAGCACCTGGCCGGCGCGGATGAGCGCCTGCATGGGCGCGGAGCGTCTCGCCCCGGTTCCCTCCAACACCATGGTCTGGTGCGACACTGCCGCGTCCAGGCTGGTCACCGTGGTGGAAGCTTCGCGCCGCTCGCTTTCGCCCTCGCCTTCGAACACCACCAGCTTCCCGGAAGGCACCGGCTCCGGCGCGAATACCACGGTCACGTGTCCGGCGGTGACGCGGTCGCCCGGTTTCAGAGTCAGCCGGCCCTTCAGCGGAATGTTGTTGACGAAAGTACCGTTCTTGCTGCCCAGGTCCTGGACAGCCCAATCTTGGCCCTCCGGCTCGAATGCGAAATGCTGGCGGGAAAGGCCGATATCCTCCGGAAAGGACAGCTCCACCGCGCTGGCGCGGCCCACGGTGACGCGTTCGCCCTGAAGCGGAAAGTTCCTGGCCTTGCCATCGGCCGTCTGGACGAGCAGATGCATGGGCATATTATGCCAGGAGCGGGGCCGGAAATCACCGGAAATCACCGCCGAGACGCAGAGACGCCGAGGAAAACAAAGCTTCATGACAGCCGGCGTCATGCTGGTCGGTGGTCCTTTCGGCTAACGCGGGAAACGGGCCAATAATGGGGTGAGCGCTGAAGCGGCGGAGGTCGCGGAGAATCATGTTCGCTCGGCGTCTCAGCGTCTCGGCGGTGATATAAGAAGGTGATATAACGAAGTTACAGCCGCGTCGCCATCGCGATTCCGAGAGCCGCCAGGCTCAGGAACGTGCCGAACGGAAGCTGGTAAGTGGCGGCGTCTTTCCTGGCAATCCAGATATACAGGACGCTGATCACCGAGCCTGCCAGCGAACCGACCAGCAGCGTGGTTAGGGACAGTTGCAGGCCCAGGAACGCCCCCACCATCAGCATCAGCTTCACGTCCCCCAAGCCCAGTCCTTCGCGGTGCCGCACTTTCAGGTAAAGCCAGCCGCCGCCCCACAGAAAGGCGGCCGGCAGCAGGGCGCCCACCGCCGCCTGGGCCAGCCACAGGATGCGACCCGTGAGATCCAGCCCCATGATCCAGAACAGGCCCAGCGAGGTGGCGTCCCGGGGCGGCACGAAGGCGGCGAAGGCGATTCCGACGAGCGCGCCGCCGAGCGTCAGCTCGTCCGGCAGGATGCGCTTCTCCAGGTCCGAAAACAGCAGCGCGATCAGGATGGCGCCGAACACGCACATTTTCACCGCCGCGAGCGTGGCCCCCATGGTAAACACGAAATAGAAAAACACCAGGCCGGTCAGCAGTTCCACCGCCGGATAGCGCAGCGAGATGCGCTTGCCGCAATACCGGCAGCGGCCGCGCAGCAGCGCAAAACTCAAGAGCGGAATATTGTCGTACCAGGCGATGGTCTTGCGGCAGCGCACGCAGTGGGAGCGCGGCCGCACCACCGAACGTCCGCGCGGCCAGCGGTGAATGCACACATTCAGGAAACTGCCGATCAGCAGGCCGAAGAGCAGCGCCAGCACGGCGGCGACCGCATCCGGCAGGCCCGTGAATTGCGTGAAAACGTGGTCCTGAATCAAGCCAGCACCTGCCGGTAAACTCCAATCGTGTTGCGTACCATCTGCTCCACCGTAAAATTCTCCATCACGCGTCTGCCGCCCCGCCGCGCCCATCCGTTCGGCCAGCGCGCGGTCGCCCGCCAGTTCCCGAAGCGCCGCGGCGATCGCGTGCGCATGGTTCTCCACCAGCAGCCCGGTCTCCCGGTGGCGCACAATTTCCGGCAATCCGCCGACTTTGCTGGCGATCACCGGCACGCCCGCGGCCATGGCCAGCAATGCCGCCGAGCCCAGCCCTTCGCTGCGGGTAATGTAGACGAACACGCCGGCCGCGGCCAGGTCGCGCTCCAGATGGTTGGCGAACGTCAATTCCACGCCCGCCATGCGCGCCGCCTCCGCGGCCAGCGCCGCGCCCTTTTCCCGGTCGCCGGCATCGGCCGGGGCGAGGATGCGCGTGCCCACGGGCCGGGTCAAGCAACGGCACGCCATCGTACACCACCGCAATCCGCTCCGGCCTCAACCCCGCCTTCCACCAGCACCGATTTCACAAACTCCGAAACCGCGATATAACCGCCGCGCCCTTCGGTATTTCCAGCGCGACCGGATGGGAAACGCCACCCGCCGCGCCACCACCAGCGGGCACGCCGCCGCGAATCGCCGCCGCCGTGTGGGCGCGCGCATCGTGCGCATGGACCAGGTCGAACCGGCCCGCCATCCGCGCCAGCGCCAGCAGCCCGAACGGCGCCACCCGCCAACCTTCCTGGCGCGCCGCCTGGAACAGCGGGGCGCCTTCCCGCGCTAGCAGCGCCGGCTCCACGCCCTCCACCGCCAGGCCGCGCAGCAGCCGCAGCACCTGCCATTGTCCCCCGCGCATCTCCCTGCCGGAATCGAGGTGCAGAATGCGCATCAGCTCATGATTCTCGCTTTGGAGTATTTGAGAAACGTGTAGAACGCCGCCATATACGCGATGGTCAGCCCTTCCAGCCCATCCTGAAATCCGCGCTGCAGCACGTACGATTTGAAAAATGTCCAGGCCGGGTCGAAGATCAGCCGGTGCAGCGGCACGTGCACCCGCCGCGCCGCAATCTCCTGCGCCGCCAGCGTGGTGTAGCGGTCCAGCGTTTTCAGGTGCTCGGAAAGCGAATCGCAGGTGAAATGCAGGAGGTTGCTTTCCAGGTGCCCGACGCGTCCCTTCACCACCACGCTCTCGTGCACGAATTCGCCCACCCAGCCGGCTTTGCGCCGGTCGTAGAGCCGCACCTTGCGGTCGGGATACCAGCCCGAGTGCAGAATCCAGCGGCCCAGGTAGCGCGCCAGCCGCGGCATGGTGTAGCCGTCGTAGCGCGGGCCCGATTTTTTTCAGATTCCACAGCTCGGCTTCGAGCGCTTCGCTGAGCGCCTCGTCGGCATCGAGCGAGAGAATCCAGTCGTGCGAAGCCTGCTCCGCCGCCCAGTTCTTTTGCGCGGCGAAACCGTGCCAGCCGGCTTCGACCACGCGCGCGCCCAGGTTCTGCGCCAGTTCCACGGTGCGGTCCGTCGAGCCGCTGTCCACGATCAGAATCTCGTCGGCGCAGCGCAGGCTCTCGATGGCGCGCGCGATGTTTCGCTCCTCGTTGAGCGTGATGATCGTGGCGGTGATTTTCATGGATGCGCGGGGCTCAAGCCATCCGGCCGCGCCGGCTGGACGTGCCCGGCTCCTACAATCCTCCCTCGATAAAAGGAGTGAGCGTCATGCACAACGCAAATACGACCAGCGCCGCCCAGGCCAGCCGCGTCCGCCCGCGCCCCAGCAACGTGGGGTCGTGGACCAGCGGGTGCCGGCGTCCCAGCCACAGCAGCACCACGCCCCACAACGACCATCCCGCCCACACGTCCTGCCCCGGCAGCAGATCCAATCGCATCCACCGCAGCAGCAGCACCGCCGCCGGAAACAGCATCGCCACGCACACCAGCTTCGATACCATGCGGTGCCGGCCGGGCAGAACCGCGTACAGAATGTGGCCGCCGTCCAGTTGGCCGATGGGCAGAAGGTTCATGGCGGTGGCGAACATCCCCACCCACGCGGCTCGCGCCACGGGGTGCAGATACAGGTCGGCCGTGCGCACGCCGGGAAACACCGCGTGCTGCACCAGCCATTCGAGCGGCGGCACGCCGAACTGAATCATCCCCTGCTGCGCGGCATTGGGCACCACTTTGGAAAGCGCCAGCCCCACGCCCAGCGCCGGCAGCAGAAACACGAAGCCCGCCAGCGGCCCCGCAATTCCGATATCGAAGAGCGCCCGCTTGGAGTAAATCGGCGACCGCACGCGGATGAACGCCCCGAAGGTGCCGATGAACGGCGAGGGCATGAAATAGGGCAGGCTCGCATCCACCCGGTGGTACAGCGCCGCCAGGTAGTGCCCGAATTCGTGCGCCATCAAAATCGCCAGCAGCGTAAGGGAGAAGGGAAGCCCTTCGATGAGCATCGCCGGATGGCGCCAGACTTCGGCGTAAAGGGGGAAGCTGCTCAGCAGGTCGAACGGCATGTTGCGCTCGAAATCCGCCTGCATGGCCGCGCCGGTCAGGGTGGCGGTGAACAGCGTGGCCAGGAACAGCAGGCCGTAAAGCCAGTAGCGCTCCCGCGGGCGCGGCGCCGGCATTGCAACAAATTCCGCCGTGCCACTTTCTGTGAAGTATGGGTACGGCGCAGGAGGAATGATCCTGAGGGTACACAAAAATTATTCCGGGCCGGCCCGGGCCTTACTGCAGCGTCTGCAATTCCTTGCCGGGCTTAAAGCGCACGGCCTTGCCGGGAGGAATGGAAACTTCCGCGCCGGTGCGCGGATTGCGTCCGATTCCGGTTTTGCGCGGCTTGACGTTGAACACGCCAAAGCCCCGCAGTTCAATGCGGTCGCCCTGTTCGAGAGCCTTCTTCATCGATTCAAATACGGTCTCCACGGCCATTTCGGCCTTGGTCTTGGTAATCCCGGTGCGGTTGACGACTTCATTGATGATATCGAGCTTGATCAAAACAGCCTCCTCAAAGGGTTTGGCCTTCGCCTCCCCGTACGGGCGTGGGCGCATGTCTTCTGCGCATCGGTCAACTACATGATAGGATTGAATTTATCCTCATGTCAAGCGAACTCCGCGGAGTCTCCGCCGACGACTTCCGCCGCGCCTGCGGCCGTTTCGCCACCGGCGTGGCCGTGGCTACCGTCCTGGACCGCCTGGGAGCGCCGCACGGACTGACCGTGAGTTCCTTCACTTCGGTTTCGCTCGACCCGCCGCTGGTGCTCATCTGCCTCGGCCACGAGGTCAGCGCGATTGACGCCTTTCGCGCCGCTCCGTTCTTTGGAATCAATGTCTTAACAGAGGACCAGCAGGAGCTCTCCGAGCGCTTCGCGCGCAAGGGCTTCGACCGTTTCGACGGCCTGCCGTGGCAGCCCGGCGCCACCGGCGTGCCCCTGATTCCCGGCGCCCTGGCCGCCCTGGAATGCGCCGTCGAACAGCGCATCCCCTCCGGCGATCACGATATTTTCGTCGGCCGGATGGTCGCCGCCCAAATTGGGGAAGGGAAGCCGCTCCTTTACTTTTCCAGCCGCTACTCCACCCTGGCGTAACAAAAGGGAGCAGGGGCGCGGAGCTTCCCGCAGGGACACCGGGCGGTCACTGTGAAACGGAAGGCTTCGCGCCCCTAATCCCCAACCCCCAACCCCTGATCCCTGCCCTAAGGCTGCCAGTCGCGCCGCTCGGAGGCGTGGCCGTTGGCGCCGGAGATCTCGTTCGTCACGTCCCGCACCACGTCGCCCGCGAGATCCGATTTCAGTTCCTTTTGCATCCGCCGCAGCGCCACGCCGATGACGTCCCGATGGTGCAGCTTGGCTCCCGGACCCATGGCGCTCAGCTGGAGCCAAAGCTCGTGCGCCAGTGCGATATCCTCCGGCCACAGCCGGGGCGGATGCGGGCCCAGATTGAAAAACACGATGTCGCGCTGGTTTTCGAGCACCAGCTCGAGGGAAAGCGAAGGGCGCGGCTCCGGCAGTTGTTCCCAGTACCGTCCCACCAGCGCGCCCTGCTCGGAGGGCGTCAGCTTTGGCGAAAGGCCCATGACGATGCGCGAGGATTGCAGCCGGCTGGCGGTCTGGACGATGGCTTCGTAGGAGTCCGTGCCCGGCACCACCAGAAGTTCCACGTGTTTGCCGGCCTTTTCCGCCAGCGAAACCACCCGCGTGAACACCGTGGTTTCGTCGTCCGAGAAAATCTGCCCGGTTTCGAGCGAATGCTCGCCCGAGCCCGCCTGCGTCACCTGCCGCACCGACAGCACCACGATGTCCATTCTGCGCATGTCCGTCTTGGCCAGGATGCGGTCCAGGTGCTGCAGCCGGTGGGGGTTGCGCACCGCCACCAGGACGTTGCCCGGCCGCACGCTCACCGTCTTGGCATCCAGATCCACGTGCGGATCCAGGCGAAACTGCTCCAGTTCTTCGTGCCGCCCCTTGGTACGCCGGAGGTTGTACCGCTCCGATGCCACGAACACCGCGAAAAACGCGATCGTGAAGCTCACACCCGAAATGGTCGCTACCTTTTTGGTGAGCACGTTGATAATCGCCAGCGAGAACAGCGATACGGTAATCAGCCCCAGGCCCACGGGAATTTCGACGCCGTGTATGTGGAAATTGAGCGGCACTTTCCATTGCCGCCCGCCCGGCTGCTTGTAGCGGAGCACCAACACCGAAAGCGCCTTCATGGCGAAGCTCCAGACCACGCCGAATGCGTACGCCTCGCCCAGCATGTAGACGTCGCCGCGGCTGACCAGGATGGTTGCCAGTTGCAGAATCACGATGAGGTTGATGATCCGCGAGGTGGTGCCGAATTTCTTGTGCGGATGTCGGAACCAGTCCGGCAGAACCCCGTCTTCTGCCACCCGGTTGAGCACGCCGTTGGAGCCGATGATGGCGGTGTTCACCGCGCCCGCCAGAATCAGCGTCCCCACCACCACCACGAAAGCGTGAAACGCCAGGCGCAGCGGAAACCGGACCCACCAGGTACATGGCAATGCCGCCGATCAGGTTGTCCAGAAAATCCTTGCGCGCCGAATCCGGAATAATCATCACCGCGAAGAACGAAACCAGCGACGTGAACAGCAGGCTGTAAATGAAAATCACGAAGCCCGCCTTCTCCAGGTTCTTCAGCTTGGGATGGGCGATTTCGCGGTTCACCTGCGCCAGGCTCTCTTCGCCGCTCATGGCCAGCAGCGAGTGGCCGAGCCCGATCATGATGGCGATGACGGTGATGGCCGGTCCCGCGGTTCCGCGCAGCCAGCCCAGCGCTTCCGGGCTGAAATGGAGGTTGGCGGGAATCGGCAGCCGGCACCGGGTTATATCCGTTTTTGAAAATGGTTAGCAGGCACCAGGCGATCAGGATCACCACCATCACGGTTGTGATCTGCATGATGCGCAGAGCCTTTTCGCTGGATTCGTGGATGCCGATGATGTTCTTGCGCCAGAAATAGAGCGTGACCACCATGGCGAAACCCGCCGCGAAATACGGCGGGAAAACGTGCAGCCCGGGGATGCGGTACCGGTCTCCGGCCTCGTTGATCAGGCCGCCCAGGTACAGCCCCGCGCTGACCGCGCTGATGGGGCCCGTCAGCACGTAATCGAACATCAGCGCCGAAACTGAAAACTTGGCCAGCGTGCCGCCCATGGCCTCGTGCACCACTTTGTACACGCCGCCGCGCACGAACATGGAGCAGCTCTCGATGTAGACGGCCCGCACCGCGTACGAGAACAGCATGATCGCCAGGATGAACCACGGAGCCGACTTGCCGATAGCCTGTTCGGCGATGCCGCCGACGTAATAGGCCGATGAAGCCAGGTCGCTCAGCACGATGGCGGCCGCCCGCCAGAACGAGATGAACGACAGCATCACGGTGGTGGCGACCACCACCTTTACGGCCGTGGGCCGCTCATTGAATGTCACGGAATCTCTCTTCTCTCAAAGTGACGACTTCGGCAGCCAACGTACATGGGTGGGACTGCGCCGGGCAGACAGCTTTCCCGCATTCGGTGCGGTTCGGCTCTCCATATTAGCATGAGGGTAGCGGCCGGGAGCGGCCGGGACGTTTCGCATGCATTCCGAGGCATTGGCGCGAAAAGTGATTAGGAGCCTTCGCCAGGCGGGCCATCAGGCCTGGCTGGTGGGCGGCTGCGTCCGCGATCTGCTCCTCGGCCACGAGCCCAAGGATTACGACGTGGCCACCGACGCCCGCCCCGATCGCCTGATGGACCTGTTCCCGAAATCCGGCCGAGTCGGCGCCCATTTCGGCGTCGTGCTGGTGCGCGACGAGCTTCGCGCAGGTGGAGGTGGCCACCTTCCGCAGCGACCAGGATTACGCCGACGGCCGCCGCCCCGTGGCCGTCCACTTCGAGCTCGACCCGCGGCAGGACGTGCTGCGCCGCGATTTCACCATCAACGGCCTCCTGATGGATCCCGATTCGGGCGCGGTGATGGATTACGTCGGCGGGCGCCGGGATCTCCGGGACCACGTGGTGCGCGCGATCGGCGACCCCGCCCTGCGCTTCCGCGAGGACCACCTGCGCATGCTGCGCGCCATCCGCTTTGCCGCGCGCCTCGATTTCGCCATCGACCCCGCCACCTTCGCCGCCATCCGCGCCCAGCATTCGCTCATTGTCCGCGTCTCCGCCGAGCGCATCCGCGACGAGCTGGTCCGCATCCTCACCGAGGGCGGCGCCCGCCGCGGCTTCGAAATGCTGGACGCGAGCGGGCTGCTCGCAGACATCCTGCCCGAAGTCGCCGCCATGAAAGGCGTGGAGCAGCCGCCCGAGTACCACCCCGAAGGCGACGTCTGGGTTCACACGCTGCTGCTGCTCGAACAGCTCGATCGTCCCACCCCGACGCTCGCCTTCGGCGCGCTGCTCCACGATGTAGGCAAGCCGCCCACCTTTCGCGTCGCCGAGCGCATTCGCTTCGACGGCCACGTGGAGGAAGGCGTCCGCATCGCCCAGGATATCCTGGGCCGGCTGCGATTTTCCCGCAACGAAATCGAGCAGATCGAGGCGCTGGTAGCCAACCACATGCGCTTCAAAGACGTGCCGCAAATGAAGGACAGCACGCTCAAGCGCTTCCTCCGCCTGCCCCAATTCGACGAGCACCTGGAGCTGCACCGCCTGGATTGCCTCTCCAGCCACGGCCGCCTGGATAATTACGAGTTCGTCAGGAGCAAACTCGCCGAGCTCTCCCAGGACGAGCTCAAGCCGCCGCGCCTCCTCACCGGAGCCGACCTGATCGCGGCCGGCTACACCCCCGGCCCGCGCTTCAGCGAAATCCTCAGCGCCGTGGAGGACGCGCAGCTCGAAGGCCGCATTCACACCGCCGGCGAAGCCATGGAGCTGGTGCTCGAGCGATTCCCCATGGAAAATCTGTGACGCGGTACTCCCGACCACGGTCCGGCCACTGAGTTGCAAGTTTGCAACTTGCCAAACGCGGGGAGTTGACTCCAGCCCGCGACCGCGTCCCCTGCAAAACCAGTAAATCCGCGCGGTTTCAGGCTGTTTTGGCCCACGCCCCCAGGCCGGCGGTGCATCGCCGGCCAATTCATTTAGGAGTCATTTTACTTTTAGCAGTTGACACTCAATTGCAAGTAGGTTTTAATAATTCTTCCGGAGTTTCACATGGCGAAGATGAAATCCCCACCTCGCGTCCTGCTGCTTTTCGTGCTCCTGCTCCTGGCCGCCCCGCTTTCCGTCATCGCCGGAACCGGGGGCAGCATTGCCGGCAGCGTAGCCGATCCGAGCGGCGGTGTGATGCCGGACGTGCTGGTGGTGGCCCGCAACACAGAAACCGGAGTGGCGCAGAAGACCACCACCAATGACCAGGGCTTCTTCGCCTTTGCCGTTCTGCCGGAAGGCCGTTATGAACTGGAAATCCACCACTCCGGGTTTCAGCCCTACAAGGCGGAAGTGGCGGTGCATGCCGATACCGTGCTGCGGGCCGACATTCAACTGGCCCTGGAAGCGCAGTCCAATGCCGTGACGGTGAGCGAGGCGGCGGCTCAGGTGGATACCACCGCCACCCAAATCGGCGAACTGATCGCCGCCGAACAGGTGGCGGGCATCCCCGTGAATGGCCGCAGCTACACGGACCTGTTGGCGCTGCAGCCGGGCGTGATACCGGCCAGTTCGCAACAGCCGAATGCGGTGGTGATGTCCGGATGCACCAGTGCGCCGCCCTCCGGGGATCTGAATCCGGGAAATCTGTCGGTGAGCGGGCAGCGGGAGACCACCAACGGCTTCGTGGTAAACGGAAGCACGGTGCAGGAAGACTTCAACATGGGCGCGGCCATCGTGCCCAATCTCGATTCCATCCGGGAGTTCCGCGTGCTCACCAGCAACTTCGACGCCGAGTACGGCAATTTCAGCGGCGGCCAGGTTCTGGTCACCACCAAGTCCGGAACCAATGAACTGCACGGAAGCGCGTTTGACTTCCTGCGCAATACCCGCCTGGATGCCCGCAATTTCTTTGACCCCGAGCGCGCCCGCTACGACCGCAATCAGTTCGGCGGCACATTCGGCGGACCCATCCGCAAGGACAAGGTTTTCTTCTTCGCCGATTACCAGGGCGCCCGCATGACGCAAGGTATGGATACGGGTCTGATTTCCGTTCCCTCGCAGGCGAACCGGGCCGGCGATTTCTCCGCCGATGCAGGCTCGCTTTCGGGTACGGTGAATGGCCAGTATTGGGCCGACCTGCTTTCGCAGAAGCTCGGATACCCGGTCCAGCCGGGCGAGCGTTATTACACACCGGGGTGTACCAACTCCGCCGGGTGCGTGCTCCCCAACGCGCAGATTCCCGAGCGCGCCTGGTCTGCTCCGGCCCAGGCCCTGTTGCCGTTCATCCCGCTTCCCAATCGGGGAAGCAGCACGTTTTCCACATCGGCCTACGACGAGACGCTGCGCGACGACAAAGGGGCCTTCAAGCTTGACGCCAATACCCGCTGGGGCTCCCTGTCGGCCTACTACTTTTCCGACGACTACACTCTGGACAATCCATATCCCACCGGCCAGGGCGGGGCCGATGTGCCGGGATTCAATGCCCTCTCGCTCGGCCGGGCGCAACTTGCCGCCGTTTCGCTTACCAGCACCCTGAGCCCCACTTCCATCAACGAATTGCGCTTCGGCTACATGCGGGCGGCCAACCACGTAGGGCAGCCGGTGGGCGGCGTCGGTCCCACCCTGGCCTCGCAGGGTTTCGTAGATTCGGCAGGCAGGCCGGGAATCGTGCCCCTGGCGCCGCAAATCGAAGGTATCGAAAACGTCGCCTTCAACGATTTCACCATCGGCGTGGACACCACCGGCGTGGCGCAGGCGAACAACACCTTTCAGTGGTCGGACAGTTTTTCGAAGGTTGCGGGCAAGCACATCGTCAAATTCGGGGCCAGCGCGCACTACGACCAGGTCAACATCAATCCGAACGCCACCTACAATGGTTCCTTCCTGTTTCAGGGCACCGAAACCGGGTCGGATTTCGCGGACTTCCTGCTCGGCATCGCCAGCAGCTACGCCCAGGGAGACTCGCAGGCCTTCTACCTCCGCAATCAATATGCCGGCCTGTACGGGCAGGACAGTTGGCAGCTTCGGTCCAACCTCACGCTGAACTACGGCCTGCGCTGGGATCTGCTGCCGCCGTGGCGCGAAAAAGACAATCAGTTGCAAACGCTCGTCCCCGGACAGCAGTCCGTGGTATATCCGGGCGCTCCGGCCGGCCTGGTTTTCCCCGGCGATCCGGGCATTCCCGCCACGCTCGCTCCCACCCGCGACACTAACTTCGCGCCGCGCATCGGCCTGGCTTATGCCCCGGACACGAAAACCAGTGTGCGCACCGCGTATGGCCTGTTCTATACGGCTTTCGAAGGCCTCTCCGCCGGAATCATGAGCGCCAACCCACCTTATGGGTACGACTACACCAGCTTCGCGCCGCCGCTGTTTGCGACGCCGTTCGTGACCGCCGCCAGCGGGGCGAACAACGGCCAGCGGTTTCCCGAGCCCATTCCGGCATTCGGCGCCTCCGCGCAGAATCCGAACAGCACGGTGAACTGGTCGCAATACCTGCCCATCACCGGCGTGCCGTCATTCTTCCATGACAATGTTACGCCCTACAGCGAGAGTTACACGCTTTCGGTCGAGCGCGAAGTGGCCCGCGACACGGTGTTGACCGCCAGTTATGTCGGTACCCAGGCACATCACCTGCTGGTGCTGATTTCGGCCAATCCCGGCAATCCCGCGCTGTGCCTCAGCCTCAGCCAGCCCCAGGACGTGATGCCCGGAACGCCAACCTGCGGCTCGTTCGGCGAAAGCGGCACCTACATCACGCCCTCCGGCCAGACGATTCAAGGGACCCGCGGCCCGTTCAGCTCCCAATTCGCGGCGGTGACGTATCAGAAGACCATCGGCAATTCCAACTACAACGCCCTCGAGCTGTCGCTCCGTCACCACAGCCCGTCGCTCGAAGTGCTCGCCGGGTATACGTACAGCAAATCGCTCGATCAGTCGTCCAGCCTGGCGGAGGCGGTGAACCCGCTCAACCCGAACCTCAGCAAGGCGATCTCGGCTTTTGATATGCGGCACAACTTCGTCGCCAGCTACGACTGGAAACTGCCGTTGCCGGCGCTGCTCCACCGGCATTCCGGCTGGGTGGAAGGATGGTCCGTATCGGGCATTACCCGTTTCAGCACCGGATTTCCCGTGACGCTGTTCAACAATAACGACACTTCGCTGCTGGGCACCATCCCCAACGGCATCAATAATAATGGTGTGGACACGCCGGATTACGCGCCCGGCAGCCTGGCCGTCAATACCAATCCGCGCGGCGGCAAGCCCGCCTTCAACACCGCGCTGTTCAGCATGCCTGCCCTGGGGCAGATTGGAACCGCCGCCCGCCGTTTCTTCTATGGGCCCGGCATCGCCAACTTCGACGCCGCGCTCCACAAAACCGTGCCGCTCTCCGAATCCCGCTCCGTCGAGCTCCGCTTTGAGGCTTTCAACGTATTCAACCACGCCCAGTTCTACGGCCCCGCGGCGGTCAACGGCAACATCAGCAGTCCGGAGTTCGGACAGGTCACAAGCTCCGCCGCGCCGCGACTGGTTCAGTTGGCTGCCAAGTTCTACTTCTGACCGCCGCGCCTGCAACCGGCGCCCGTCACGCGTCCGCGATTCGTTTTGCCGCCCGGCGGAAGACCGCCACCAGCATCTTCTCCGTCAGCTTCCCCGTCGACGTGTTCTGCTGGCTGGGGTGATAGGAGCTGATCAGCACGGGCTGTTCCGGCGCGGTGCGGAATTCCCGGTTGTGGCCGAAAGCAAAGGCCGCCCGGCTGCGGATCGCTCCCCGCGCCTTCAGCACGTCCAGATACGTATCGAACGCGATCCTCCCCAGCGCCACCACCACTTTCAGGTCCGGCAGCAGGTCCAGTTCGCGCTCGAAAAAGCCGCGGCAATTGGCGATCTCTTCCCGCGTGGGCTTGTTGCCGGGGGGAGCGCAGCGCGCCGCGGCGGTGATGAAAGCGCCGTTCAGCGTCAATCCGTCTTCGCGCGACGTGCTGTGCGGCTGCGAGGCAAATCCGGTTTGGTGCAGAGCCGAATATAAGATGTCTCCGGAGCGGTCGCCCGTGAACATCCGCCCGGTGCGATTGGACCCGTGCGCGCCCGGCGCCAACCCCAGGATCAGCAGGCGCGCCTGCGCATCGCCGAACGCCGGCACCGGACGGCCCCAGTATTCCCACTCACGGTAGGCCCGGCGCCTGGTAGCCGCAATTGCGGCACAGTGCTCCCGCAAACGTGGGCATCGCCCGCACTGGATGATTTCCGCTTCGAGCTGGCCGAGTAACGAGAGTGGATTAACCAAAGATAATCTTAGCGTAAGCCCCAGAATGATAAAATTGAAGCGAAGTTACTTGACGGACCACGGGCGGTTTGTAGAAAATAAACTTATTCCGGTTGCTCCGGCCGGATCCGGCTATCGCTCTGGCAACGCTCCCCCCGAGCGCTTATAACTCGATATGTACCGGTCTTCTGTCTCCACAACCCGCCGGACCATCCGGTTCGCTTTGCTTTTCCTGTTCGTCGGCAGCCTGGCCGTCGCTGCCCCCACAAGATATCGAAAACGTAGGGCCCGCGTTGCGCACGCGGCCATTGTTCAGAAAGCCGCAATCGTTCGCCGCGCGGTAGCGGTCGGGCCGCAGGGCTCGCTCAACTCTCCGGTCATCCGCGGCGGCCCCTGGACTTCCCCGACTTATGCCGACTCCACCGCCGGCGATTTCATCGACGGAGAGGATCTGGAGATTCGCAAAGCCGCGGTCAGCGCCCTCGGGCCTTATAACGGTTCGGTGGTAGTGGTGGATCCGCAAACCGGCCGCATTTTGAGCATGGTCAACCAGAAGGTGGCGCTCAGCTCCGGTTTTCAGCCTTGCTCGACCATCAAAATTTCCGTGGCCCTGGCCGGCCTGCGCGAGGGCCTCATCAGCCCCGCCACCAGGTTCCGCCAGCCCGGATTGAGAATGGACCTGACGTACGCCTTGGCCCGCTCCATCAATTTCTATTTCGCCACCCTGGGGACGCGCCTCGGCTTCGAGCGCGTCAGCTACTATGCCCACCTGTTCGGTTACGGCGAGAAGGCCGGCCTGGACATTCCCGGCGAGCAGCCCGGCCGTTATCCCTCCGCGCCTCCCAAGAACGGGGGGGTGGGCATGCTCACCAGCTTCGGCGAGGAAATTCAGCAGACTCCCTTGCAGTTGGCCGCCCTGGTCAGCGCCATCGCCAACGGCGGCACGCTTTACTACCTGCAGTACCCGCGCAGCCAGGGGGATGTGAAGAACTTCGTTCCCAAAGTGAAGCGCAGGCTGGAAATCGGCGACCTGATTCCGCTGGTTAAACCCGGCATGCGTGGAGCCGTGGAGTTCGGCAGCGCGCACCGCGCCCGCGACGACGGCCCCATCGCCGGCAAGACCGGCACCTGCACCGACAACCATACCCACCTGGGCTGGTTCGGGTCCTTCAACGACATCGGGAACCGCAAACTGGTAGTCGTGGTGCTGCTCACCGGCGGCGCCCCCGTGAGCGGACCGGCGGCCGCCGGCATTGCCGGGGACCTTTATCGTGAGTTAGGGGAACAGAACTACTTCGCCACCTCAACCCCGCTTACTCCGGCGGCCCTGGTTGGTACCGAAATCTGCTGCAAATAGTCCGCGGTGGGGCAGGCGATCGTTTTTCGTCGCCTGCCGACCGCCCGGCCGGGAGCGGTGTGGCCGCGGAATCCGCGCGCAGCGGCGGGGTGTTCATCCGACCAAGACCCACGGCCCGGAACTTTATCCCAAACAAGCGAAAATTTCGCGGTAAAACTCGGGATGTGCCTTCCACCCCTGCGCCGTGACGAGTTTCCCGTCCCGCACCGCCGGCTTATGGACATAGACCGCGCCGGCCTGTTCCACTTCAATGCGCACGTGCGGGTGGCAGGCGACGCTGCGGCCCTTCAGCAGACCGGCGGCCGTCAACACCTGCAGCCCATGTCCGATGGCGAAGACGCACTTGCCGTGCTCGGCGAATTCGCGCACCAGCGCCAGCAGGCTGGCATCGTTGCGCAGATACTCGGGCGCCCGCCCGCCCAGAATCACGATGGCCGCATATTCGCGGGTGGCAACCGCCGTAATCGCCACATCCGCCTCAATCGAGTGGCCCGGCCGTTCCACGTACGTTTCCCATCCCGGCTCCATGTCGTGATAGACCATGTGCAGCCGGCGCCGCGAAGGCGCCGCCACCACCGGTTCCCACAACGATTCCCTGAAACGGTGGATGGCGTAAAGCCCTTCGTAACTGTCGCCGCCGTCGCCCGTGACGATCAGCACTTTCCGGCTCATCACTAATTCTCCGCTGGCGCAGCGCTCTGGCGCGATTCGCGATTAACGCCAGCATACCAGAATCGGTGCCTCGTCTTAAGCCGCCGCGCGCGCCTCGGCGCGGTGTGTTTCCGCAGTACGATTATTTTCCTTCTGGCGTACAGGCGAATTTGCCATAATACAGAAACAAACCCCACGGTAACGGCCGGGACGTTGGTAGCTCGGGTGCAAACGCCAATGACGATGCCGAATTCAGCCCTAGGATCCTACCGGCTCGAGGTTGCGCGGTGGCTGCCCCGCGTGAGCTTCATCGCCACGGCCTTGTTCTCCAGCACCCTGGCCGCCCAGGAACTTATGCCCGCGTCCGGGCCCGGCGGCGCCGTCCGGCTGTTCACTTCCGATGCCGCCATTCTGGAGGCTCAGGACGTCCGTAAAGACCTTCCCTGCACCGTCACCCCGGTGAAACCGACTCTCGGCTTCGACCTGAGATTTCACAGCGGCTACGACGTCACCGTGCCGCTCAAGGAACTGGCTGGAGCGGAAAACTCGCTGACCATGGTTTTCAAAGTGACGCCCCAGGACCGGCCCGACGAGCCTGTCTACTTCTCCCAGCACTTCAACGTTCCGCCCATCGATGAAAATGCGGGCGGTCCGGCTTATCTCGCAGGCAATTTCGACGTTGGCGAGGGAAAATACCACATCGACTGGCTGATGCGCGACCGCACCGAACGTGTCTGCTCCAACAATTGGGAGATCGAAGCCAGCCTGCCCGCCAAGGACCGGCAGATGGCCCTCGACATCCAGGCCGATGCCGTCCACCCTTTCGATACCCAACCCTTCAAGCAGGAGCCGCCGGTCGAGCGCGCGCAGCGCGAGGGCCCGCTGCATGTAAAAGTGGTCATCAATTTCGCCCCGCAGGATGCCGCCTCCTCCACCTTGCAGCCGCTTGACATCAACGCCCTGCTCTCGATTCTCCGCAACATCGCGCGCGATCCGCGGATCACCAGGTTCTCCATTGTCGCCTTTAACATGCAGGAGCAGCGCGTCATCTACCGCCAGGAGCAGGCCTCCCAAATCGATTTCCCGGCCCTCGGCAAATCGCTGGAATCGCTCAATCTCGGCACCGTAGACCTCAAACATCTGTCGCAGAAGCACGGCGATACCGAGTTCCTGGCCGGCCTGATGACCCAGGAATTGACCAGTGAAAAGGATCACCCCGACGCCATCATCTTCGCCGGTCCCAAGGTTATGTTGGACGACGGCATTCCGCCTGAAACCCTCAAGCAGCTTTCCGACGTCAAAGAACCAGTGTTCTACATGAACTACAACCTGAATCCCCAGGTCAACCCATGGCGTGATGCCATCGGCAACACGGTGAAATATCTGAAAGGCGTCGAGTACACCATCTCCCGGCCGCGCGACCTGTTCTTCTCCTGGACCGACATCGTGGCGCGTATTGTAAAATTGAAGTTTGGGAGGACATTGGCCTCGTCGGGTGCGTCCTCGCAATAATATGCGGCTGTTTCCCTTCGCGCTGCTTTTGGCTGTTACCGCCGCTCCGTCCGCGGCGCAAAGTTTCGGCGCCGGCGAAAACCTGGCGCCGTATATCCCTTCACCGCAGGCGATCGTTGAGCGCATGCTGGAAGCCGGCCACGTCACGGCCGACGACGTGGTCTACGATTTGGGGAGCGGCGATGGGCGCGTGGTCATCACCGCCGCCCAGAAATTCGGCGCCCGCGCGGTGGGCGTCGAAGGCATGCCGGATTTGTGTCGTCAGGCCCGCGCCCACATCAAATCCCTCGGCCTGGATGACCGCGTGCAGATTGTGGAGGACAACGTCTTCCACGTTAACCTCAGGCCCGCCACCGTGGTCACGATGTTCTTCCTGACTTCTTCCAACGAGCGCCTCCGTCCCAATCTGGAAAGATATCTCCGCGCCGGCGCCCGCGTGGTTTCCAACCAGTTCCCCGTCCGCGGCTGGAAACCGGTGGAAGTGGTTCACGTCAAGAACGGCCGCATGGACAACAGCATTTTCGTCTACCAGATCGGCAAGACGAAGTAGACCGGAGCCCCCATTCAACGCGGAGACGCGGAGGACGCAAAGTCCTCGCGGAGAGTCTCCTAGCAGTACTTCCGCTTGACCTACGCGCTCTCCGGTAACGTCCCCGCAACTCCTTCCAATCGAGGCCTGTAGGGAAGTTTCCGGCCTGGTTGAAAGACGACGCCAGTCGGGGTTGGTGCTCCGCGTCGAGTACCAGCCCGGCCCGGTCGCCGGAGCATAAGAGTTTCTCCGCGTGATCTCCGCGTCCTTTGCGTCTCCGCGTTGAACGGCGGTCCGGCTGGCCCTTACTTCTTCGTCCCGTCCACGATGCTCTGCGCCAGGTAGTTGCGGATCTTCGCGCTGTTGCGGGCCACTTCGTAATAGGCGGATTTCAGCAGTTGATCCTTGCGGTTCAGCAGCGTCTCCCGGATATTCTGCTGCACCCGCGGGTCGTTCAAATCCCGCTGCCCGGCCGGTTCGCGCGTCACCACTTTCAGAATGCGGTATCCGTCCTGGGTATGAATCGGATTCGAGAACTGCCCCGGCTGCAGCGAATCCACCAGCCGGCGCAGGTCCGGGCTGGCCTTTTCCAAATTCGACTGCGGAATGAACCCCATGTCGCCGCCGTTGGGTGTGGAATCGGGGTCCTCCGAGTAGTTCTGCGCGAGCATGCCGAAATCCTCGCCGTTCTTCAGACGCGCCTCGATGTCGCGAATCTTGGTCTGCGCCTCGGTTTCGTTCTGCGCCTTGCTGTTCTTCAGGTTGCGCACGTTGGCGTTGGGAAGCGGGGTCACCAGAATCTGCGCCAGGTGCACTTGCGGCTCGGCCAGGTTGAAGCTCTGCTTGTTGGTGTTGTAGAAATTGGTGACGTCGGCGTCGGTGATGGTGATGTGCGAGGTGATCTCTTTGTTGATCAGCTTGTCCACGGTCAGGTCGCGGCGAATCTGCGCCTTGGCGTCGCTCACGGTCATGTGGCGCGACGCCAGCTGCCGCTCCACCTCTTCCTTGGTCAGCCCGGTGGTGCGCTTGGCGAATTCCGCGTCCACGTCCGCGTCCACCGCCGTCAAACCGAGCTTTTCCGCCCGCTGCAGCATGATCTCGCTGGTGACGATGCTGTTCAGCACCTCCAGCTTGTTCGACGTGGCCTGGTCCTCATTCGTCCCTGCGACGTTTTGTGGGTATTGCGTCTGGTAGAGCTTGTCGAGTTCGGCGAAGGTGATGGCGTGCCCGTTCACTTCAGCGGCGACGTTGGCGGGTGGCGTGTGCTGACACGAAACCAGGGCCATAGCGGCGGCCATCGCGGAGGAAAACACAAAAAAACGCTTCATGGGTGAATTTTCATTGTACCGCCGGGACTTGGCGTGCCTGTCACATGCCGGTGGGGCTTAGGCCTGCAACCCCGCTTAGGCTACAATAAAATCCCATGAAAGTCGGCATGATCGGCACCGGCGCCATATCCCACATGCACGCGCGGGCCTACAAAAACATCGGATTTGAGCTCACGGTCTGCACCGATATTTTCGAGCCCTCGGGCCGCAAATTCGCGGAGCGGTACGGCTGCGAATTCGTGCCAACCTATGCGGAAGTGTGCCGTCACCCCCGCGTCGACTATGTGGACGTCTGCACCTTCCCCGATTTCCGCATGGAGCCGCTCGAAATCTGCGCCGAAACCGGTAAGCACATCCAGGTGCAGAAGCCGATTTCGACCAATCTCGAAACCGCCTGCCGGATGGTGGAGACCGCGCGCCGCGCCGGCATCCTGCTCGGGGTGGTCAGCCAGCATCGCTTCGACGACGCTTCGCTCTTCCTTGCCCGCGCCGTGGCCGCCGGGCGCCTCGGCAAGCTGCTCGAGTGCGATGCCTACGTCAAGTGGTACCGCTCGCCCGAATATTATTCCCGCCCCATCAAGGGAAGCTGGCAGACCGAAGGCGGCGGCGCGCTCATCAACCAGGCCATCCACCAGGTGGACCTGCTGCGCTCGATCGCCGGTCCGGTTCGGGAAATCTTCGCCGCCTGGCAGCTCGGCGCGCGCCACAAAATCGAATCGGAAGACGTGGTCAACGCCGTCCTGAAATACGCCAGCGGCGCCACCGGCATCATCCAGGCGGCCACCGCGTTCTGGCCCGGCTATCCCGAGCGCACGGAGTTCCACGGCACCAGGGGCACCGCCGTCATCACCGGCGACAAGCTCACCACCTGGGACGTCGAGAACGATTCCGGCAGAGCCCGCGCCCCTGGCGCACGAAGTGGCTTCCGGCGCGTCCGATCCCATGGCCATCTCGGTCGAGCCCTTCGAGCGGCAGTTCCGCGATTTCGGCGAAGCCATCGAAAAGGGCCGCAAGCCTCTGGTGGCCGGCGAGGAAGGCTACCAGGCCCTGGAAATCGTGGACGCCGTTTACCGCTCCTGCCGCACGGGCGAAAAAATCGTGCTGTAGCCCTTACGCTCACCGCTCCGTTCAGAGGCGCGACAGCGAGGGAGCGTTCCCTCGGGTAAGGAAGAGGTCTCGGCTCCATTTGGCCGCAGATCTGCAATCCACCCCGCCAGCCGCTCGTTACAATGAAGTATCGGCCTTCAACTTTTCGGCTGATCGCCGGTGCTGAGCATGAAACGCTTCTTCTGGAACGCGATGGGGTTGTCGTGCGCCGCGCTGTGCGTCTATATCGCGTACCTCTCCATGCGTATCCAGCAGCAGTCCCGGCGCGACGAAGCGCACCAGGCGGACGTCATCCTGGTGCTGGGCGCGGCCGAATACCGGGGCCGGCCTTCGCCGGTGCTGCGCGCCCGCCTGGACCACGCGCTCGATCTCTACCGCCGCGGCTTGGCCCCGCGCCTGATGACCACCGGCGGCGCGGGCGGCGATCCGGTCTTCACCGAAGGCGGCGTGGGCCGCTCGTACCTGATCGGCCACGGCGTGCCTTCCGAAGCCATCATCGTGGAAACCGAAAGCGCGAGCACGCTCGAGTCGCTCGCCATGGCCAGCGAGATCATGCAGCGCATGGGCCTGCATTCGGTCATCGTGGTGAGCGACGGCTACCATATTTTCCGCGTCAAGCGCATGCTGCAAAGCCACGGTCTGAACGTCTATGGCTCCCCCCGTCCCGAGCAGCACTACGATCCCTTTCACGAAGAATGGAACTACGTAAAACAGGCCATCGGCTATGTCCTCTGGCGCGCCGGGCTGGCGGTGTAGCCGCTGTCGCGCGCAATCGGGATGCTCGCCTTTCCCGGCGAAATTGAGACAGCGGTGTCTCAACTTGGCCTGTAAGTAATTGAAAACAATCAAAACGGTTCAGACACGATGTCTGGAACGGTGGCGCCGGCCGGCCGAAATCCCGACTGCCCGGCCGCGCCGCCCGTCCCGCAACCGGTTACGATAGACGCATGCGATTCGCCCTTCCCGCCGCCGCGTTGGCCGTGTTCGCGGCTGCCGTCTACTGCCAGTCCAATCGCCCGGCCGATGCGCGCGGGCAGACCACCTTTTTTGTTCACCGCATCTCCGACGACCACGCCGAAGGCATAACCCTCCTCGACATGAACGGCGACGGCCGCCCGGACCTGGTCAGCGGCTCTTATTGGTATGAAAATCCCGGCCCTGGCGGCGGCGAATGGAAACGCCACCAGTGGCGCACGGTCGATATCGTGGGCGAATTCGTCTCCGATTGCGGCGAATGGGTGGTGGACGTCAACCATGACGGCGCGCCCGACATCGTTACAGTCGGATGGATGACCGACGGCCTGTGGTGGTACGAAAATCCGAAGAAGCCGGACGTAATCTGGCAGCGCCACCTGATCGCCCACACCATCGAAACCGAGGGCGGCTGGATGGCCGATCTCAACGGCGACGGCAAACCCGACCTCGCCCTCGGCCATTATGGCCGCTCCGGCATGCTGTGGGTGGATTTCGCCGGCCCCGAGCCCAAGGTCCACTATGCCGGCGGCCCGGCCGAGGACGGCCACGGCGTCGGCATCGCCGATATCGACGGGGACGGCAAGCCCGACCTGCTCAGCGTCCACGGCTGGTTCCGCAACATCGACGCCAATCACGACAAATGGGAATGGCACGGCGATTGGGACCTGGGCGATGCCGGCTTCCCCATCCTCGGCTACGACGTCAACCGCGACGGCAAGCTCGACTTGATCTATGGCCAGGGCCACGGCTACGGCCTCTACTGGCTGGAGCAGAAGGGCGACCCCGCCCATCGCCAGTGGGAGCGCCACACCATCGACACTTCGTTTTCGCAGTCGCACGCGCTGGTGCTGGCCGATATCGATGGCGATGGCCAGCCCGAGCTGATCACCGGCAAGCGCTACCGCGGCCATAACGGCAGCGACCCCGGCTCCTACGATCCGCTGGTGGTCTACTACTACAAGTTCGACCGCACCGGCCGGTTCACGCGCTTCCCCATTTCCATGAACGGCACCGCCGGCGTGGGCACGGCGATTATAGTGGCCGACCTGGATGGCGACGGCGATCTGGACCTCGCCACCGCCGGCAAGACCGGCGTGCATTTCTTCGAGAACCTGCGCATCAACAAGGTGGCAAAAGCGGAGCGCGAAAGAGAAATCCTGCTCAACCACACCGCCTGGCCCTACCCCGGCGAAGGAGCCCCCGCCGAGTGGCAGCGCTCGAAAAAAAAGTAACGCCATCGGAGCCGCGACCGTGAGGGAGCGGTGCCGTACCCCTCGGCGAACCGCTCCCTCACGGTCGCGGCTCCGTTCCACGCCCTGCTAGACTATCTGGCTATGACACGTCGGCAACTTCTCGGCACGGCGGCCGGCCTGGCGGCGGGGCCGCTGCGCTTCCGCGCCCGCGCGGACGCCCCCATCGCCTATCGCGAGTACGCCCGCTGCCTGCCGGATTACCTTTCGGCGCTGGCGGCGGATGCATATGCCCGCCGCAGCGCACGAATCGCGGGGCTCACGACGGCCGCCGCCATCCGCGATTATCAAGCCTGGGCCCGCCGCACGTTCCTGCAACTTGCCGGCGCACTTCCCCAGCGCACGCCGCTCGATCTTCGCACCACCGGCGCCTTCGATCGCCCCGCCTACCGCGTGGAGAAGGTGGTCTACGAGAGCCGCCCCGGCTTCTTCGTCACCGCCAATCTCTACCTGCCGAAATCCGGCTCCGCCCCCCATCCCGGCGTGCTGTTCCAGATGGGCCATAGCGGCGACGGCAAAGGCAGCGACCTCTACCAGCGCTGCTGCCAGGGCATGGCGCAATTGGGCTACGTGGTCCTTGCCTTCGATCCCATGGGCCAGGGCGAGCGCATCTACTACCCGCGCCCCGGCGAGCTGCGCACCCGGCTCCGTTCCGTGGATGACGAGCACACCTATCCCGGCCGCCAGATGCTGCTGGCCGGTGAAACCGCCACGGGCGTGCAACTTTGGGACGCCATCCGCAGCCTGGATGTGCTGGCCTCGCATCCGCTGGTGGATGCCAGGCGCCTCGGCTCGACCGGCCAATCCGGCGGCGCCACCCTCACCATGCTCCTCGCCGCCGCCGACGAGCGCCTGGCCGCCGCCGCCGTCTGCTCCGGCAACACCGAAAATTTCGCCTGCCGGCCGTTTATCTCACCCGGCTCCACGGACGATGCCGAGCAGGACCTGGTCGGCTCCGGCCGTGTGGCCTTCGACCGCTGGGACCTGCTCTGGCCGCTCGCGCCCAAGCCGCTGCTCGTCGCCACCAGCGCCCGCGATTTCTTCGGCACCTATTCCGCGTCTTATGAAGCCAGCAACCGCGAGGAATTCGCCAAGCTCGCCCGCGCCTATGCGACTCTTAGCGCAGCCGCCAATCTCCAGCATTTCGAAACCCCGCTGCCGCACGGCCTTTCCTATTCCTTCCGCGTGGCCGTCTATAACTTCTTCGAGCGCCATCTGAAGGGCAGCCCGCGCGAGATCGCGGAAGAGCCGCCCACCGCGCCGGAAGCCGAGGAAACGCTGTGGTGCGGCCGCACCGGCAGCGCCGTCCACGATTTCGGCTCCAAGACGCCCTTTGCACTGCTCAACGCGCGCGCGCGTGAAATTCACACGCCGGAAGCGCCGGCGGATCTGCGCAGCCTGCTCGGCATGGACGCGCCCGGCCCCGCCCCGCGCCTCGAAGTGGTGGCCGCCACGCGGTATGCGGATTGCGCCGTGCAGGCGGTCGAGGTCAACAGCGCGCCCAAGGTCTGGGCGCCCGCCTGGCTCTTCCTGCCTAAGCGCTCCTGGACGAAACTGCTGCTCATTCTGGAACCTAACGGCCGCAACGGCCCCTGGCGCGAAGGCGCTCTCTACCCGCAACTGGCCGCCGCCGGCATCGCCGTCTGCGCCGCCGACGTGCGCGGCGTGGGCGACCTCACACCGCAGTCCAGCTCGGGCGCCGCCGGCTACGCGCGCGAGCACCAGAACGAAGAAAGCTACGCCTGGGCCTCGCTCATCCTCGGCCACAGCCTGCTCGGCCAGCGCGCCGCCGATATCTCCGCCTTCGCGCAAGCCCTGGCCCAGGCATATCCGCAAGCCTCCCTCGTGCTGGCCGCGCGCGGCCCCATGACCGTACCCGCCCTCTGTGCCGCGGCGCTCGAACCGCGCATCGGGAAACTTTACCTGGCGCAGCACCTGGTCTCCTGGCGCAGCCTGGTGGAATCGGAAACCTACACGCATCCGCTCGCCAACTTCGTTCCCGGCGCTCTCGCCGCCACCGATCTGCCCGCAATCGCCCGCCGGATCGCCCCGCGCCCGGTGATCGTTGCCGGCATAGTCGATGCCGCCAGCAGCCCCGTGCCGCCGGCGCAATCGCCCTATGCGAATTCCCGTCCCGATGCCACCTGGGACCTCCCCACGCTCTCGGCTCTTTGAACGCTTGCGCGGTTGGGGCCGGTCGACCTATCGCTTGTGAAGCAGTTCCCCGAGTTCGTCGGCGGTTAGTTGGCAATCCCGGAGGATTTTGTGGAACAACCCGGGGCCGATGGTCTCGCCTGAGTGGGCGGGCACAACCGTGGTTCGGCCATCCTCGTGGCGCAGAAAGTGATGGCTGCCTTTGACCCGGAGAACAGAAAAGCCGGCCTTTCCGAGGGCAGCAATGAGGTCAGGCCCGGTGACGCGGGGAATCCGGCTCATGCCGCGATGGTCACGCGCTGGATGCCAACGAACTCCAACTCCTGCTCCGGCGCGCCCTCGACTTCCAGGCACAGCTCTATGGCTTCGCGAATACGCTCGGTGACCTCGTCGAGGGACCGCGCTTGCGTATGGCAAGCGGGTAGTTGCGGCACCGAAGCTACGTAATAGCCTTCCGCGTCGCGCTCAATGACGACATCGAACTGGCGTGGCATCGGGAGTATCCTCGCCTCCCATTGTAGACGGCTTTGCGCCGCCTCCGTGCGCGGGGTGGGCGACCTCGCCCCCGATTCAGCCCCGGCGCCACCGGCTGCGCACGCGAACGAAATTGGGCAGTCTGTTACCATCCTACGGGCGCGTTTAGGACGTTCGGGAGGTCCTGCTTTACCCGCCGTGAGCAGTCGGCAAACTCGATGCACTCTCGTGCCGAAACACAAGATTGATCCCGGAAGAACTCGGGGATATTTGGGCCCAGTAGCAGTCTGAAGAAGACGCCGCGAGCGAGAAAGCGGTAGTTTTGGCAGCTCGCCTCTTCGTCCTGGCAAGGAATGATCCATAGCTGACGCGCCTCGGCATCACTGCATACCATCACTATGACTGACATGACGTGGTGCGGAAACTCAGCCTCACCGAGTAGGTAGCGGCGAACGACGTCCTCGTAAGGCCCAAGATCGAGGGGTGTCGTCCGGGTGCCGTCGGGAAGTTGCCAAGCGTGGACGGCTCCTCGCCAAATGACGCTGGCTGTAAAGTAGGCAAATTTTGCTGCATCCAGACCGATCTCGTACGCGGCAAATCTAGAGACTTCGGGGGATTGTTCGCGCGGCAATGCCAGCCTGAGCCGCTCCGCCAAGGGAAGTGTCTTTACCTTGGGCGCCAGCCATTTTAGTACTTCAGACTCTCCGTTACGAGTAAACCTGGCCTCACAGTCGCGGCAAAGAAGATGTTCTTTGAGATGCGGACTAGGGCCAGGTTTGGCAGAGGTCCGCGTAACGGTTGCAGACTTTTGGTTCCTGTTGGGGTATAGAGCCCTCGGTATGAAATGGCTCTCACACAAGTCGGTCTCCTTCAGGCAGAGGCGGCAGATACAAGTGGCGGGCATAATTGTTCCAAATCCAATTATCCTATTTGCCAGCATGGCGCCAGGGCCGCCCGGGAAACGTTCGGACTCAAACTGACCCCCGCCGCAATGTTACCCTCACGAAGAGGTGAACGATGCGAGGCAACGAGTTGCAAGGATTTGTCCTCTCTTTACTGCGGGTCATCGCCGGGGCGTTGTTTTCCTGCCATGGGCTGCAAAAGCTGTTCGGATTTTTCGGCGGCATGGGCGGGCACGGCGCCGTCGCGCATTTCGGTACGCGCATTTGGACGGCGGGTGTGCTGGAATCGGTTGGCGGCCTGCTCATCGTGCTCGGACTCTTCACGCGGCCCGTCGCCTTGATCCTCTGCGGCGAAATGGCCGTCGCCTTCTTCACCGTCCATTACCCTCGCGGCTTCTGGCCGATTCTGAACGGCGGTGAGCCGGCGGTGCTGTACTGCTTCCTCTTCCTCTACTTTTTCGCCGCCGGAGCCGGCCCCATCAGCCTGGATCGCGCCATCCGCCGCAAATGACTGCCGGGAGAACCACCATGAAACGCGCTGCTTCGAAGATCGTCCGCCCGCTGCTTCTGATTGCCTGCCTGTTCCAGGCCGCCGCCGCATTCGCCGCCGGTCCGGTCTACCTTCGCGAATCCGGGTCGAGCCTCGTCCTCGGCAACGATTACCTGGAGCGCACCATCTCCATCGCCGAGGGCCAGGCCGGCACCACGCGCTTCGTCAACAAGATTACCGGCCGCGCCTACTCTCTCGGCGGCCCCGAATTCGAGTCAAGCTCATCTACGAGCGCGTCGGCTACGATTTCGGCGACGAGAATCCCAAGGTGATCACCGCCCGCAGCCTGCGCCTGATGGACCACGCCGCGGAAGACCTTCCCGGCGGCGGCAAGCGCCTGACCCTGCACTTCGGCACCGTGCGCCGGCGGCCGTGGCCGGGCGTCGCGCGGCCCGCGCGTGGACGTGGTCTACGAGCTCAAGCCCGACGATTTCTTCACGCGCCAGTGGCTGTCACATCGCCAAGCCGCAGCAGGGCACGCTGGTTTCTCGACTGGGTCTCGGTCGCCAGCAACGAATGGGGCGTGCCGCGATTTTCCGCTCGGCGGCTTCGGCCAGCCGCTCTTCGCGGACGATCTGTTTCTGGGCCTGGAATATCCCACCGGCCATCAACCAGGCCAATGGCTCCGAGGTCGACCTCGGCGGCTACATCGGCCTGAACATTCCCGACGCGGGCTACACCAGCGAGCCGGCCGTCATCGGCGTCGCGCCCGCCGGGCCTGGTCCACCGCCAGTTCCTCGATTACGTGGCGCGCATGCGCGTCGCGCCCGTCCGCCCGTACCTGCTCTACAACTCCTGGTACGATCTGCAGCGCCTGGCCATGAATCACGACAACACGCTCGGCGCGCGTGCCCGATCTTGCAGAAGCTGCTGCTCCGGAAGTACGGCCTGCATCTCGATTCCTTCGTCCTCGACGACGGCTGGGACGACATGCAGAAGCTCTGGGCGATCGACCAGCAGCGCTTCCCCGGCGGCTTCCACGATCTCGCGAACGCGCTCCAGGGCATCGACAGCCGGCTGGGCATCTGGTTCGGCCCCATCGGCGGCTACGACCAGCGCGCCGTCCGCATCGCCACCGGCAAGGCGCGAGGGCATGGAGATCACCTCCAACGGCCGATACTTCTGCATCGCCGGCAAGAATTACAGCCGCCTGCTCGCCGACACCATGCTGCGCTACCAGAAGGAATACGGCATCAATTATTTCAAGCTCGACGGCATCCCCTTCGGCTGCAACGAGCCGGACCACGGCCATCCGCGTGGGCGTCTATTCGCGACGAAGCCGACGCGCGCGCGTTCATCGATATGCTCGAGCGGCTGCGCGCGCAGGACCCCAAGGTCTTCCTCAACATCACCACCAGCATCTGGCTCAGCCCCTGGTGGCTGCGCTATGCCGATACCGTCTGGATGGGCGGCGACGATTCCGGCTACCTGCCCTCCGTCCCCACCGCTGGCGCCAGCGCCAGAGCGCCGTCAGCTATCGCGATTCCGTGCTCTACGACGATTTCGTGGCCCACCAGGCCGCAGTTCCCCATCTCGTCGCTGATGACCCACGGCATCATCAAGGGCAAGTACAACATGCTCGGCGGCAAGAAGGAATTCCTCGACGATTGGCGGGACGAGGTGGTCCACTATTACAGCGTCGGCAACATGATGTACGAGCTTTACATCTCGCCCGACATTCTCTCCGCCGGAGGAAATGGATGCGCTCGGCAACACCACCAAATGGGCCGAGGCCAACGCCCACCCGCTGCTCGACAATTCCACCATGGTGCTGGGCGACCCGGCCCAGCGCGAGCCCTACGGCTACGTGCACTCCTCGCCGGACCGCTCCATCGTCACGCTGCGCAACCCGTTCGTCACGCCGCAAACGGTGCAGCTGAAAATCGACGAGCAGCAGGGTTTCTACAAGACCGACCGCGCGCAGATCGCTGGAAATGCAGTATCCCTACCGCCAGTCGCAGCCGGGCGCCGTGCATTTCGGCGACACCCTGACCTTCCGCCTGGGCGGATATGAAGAGATGGTCTTCGAGCTGCGCCCGGCCGCTGAAAACCAATGGCGCATCGAAGGCCCGCGCTACACCGCCGAAAAAGCCGCCGACGGCGCGACGCGCATCCGCCTCTACGCGCCGCAGGGAGCCACGGAAGCGGTGCGGATCGTGGGCGCCGATGGCGCGCGCGTATCGATTGACGGCGCGGTTATGGGCGCGCCGGCGCACGCGGATCCCTTCCCCGTGAGCTTCGGCGCTCGGCCCGCCGCTCCGTTCGCTTACTCGCCAGCTTCCCTGCGCGTCGAAGGCGAATCCGGCCAGGAGCGCACGCTGCGCGTTTCAGCCTCGGTGGACGTGCCCGCCGATTACCGGGAAGCCCGGCTGGCGTTCCTGATCGAGCCGGATGGAAACCTACCCGGCGTCAAGGCGGAAGCGCTGGACAATCAGAAGCCGCTCGAGCTGACGCTCGAGAATGGCGGCCGCGCCGCGTGGCACTGGTTCTGGGCCAACCTCGCGCCCGGCAGGCACGAACTGGTGGCGACCATTCACCTGCCCGCCGCGCCCGGCGCGGCGCACGTTTCCGGCTGGCTGCTCACCAGACGCGCCCTGGCCGCGCGCACCCTCATCGTCACTTTGCCGCCGGGCCGAACGCTTGACGCTCCGCCGCCCAGCCTGCTTCCCGCGTCCTCGGAAATCGAGCGCGGCACGTATGCCCTGCTGGACGAATCCATCCGGTGACGGAAGCGTAGAGCAAGCTTTCAGCTTGCCATGCCGGCTTTCGTGCCGGCATTCCAACTGGCGCGGGAATGCCGGCAAGAATGCCGGCATGGCCGCCTGAAAGGCGGCTCCACGTGGAACGAGCGCGGGCGATTATCGCTGGGCGGCGCCGCCGCGGCTCATGATAGGCCACACGTCCACAATCTGGTCGCCCCTGGCGATGTATTACGCGGTCGAACCCGTTGCTGCTCTGGTCCAGGGCGTAGAGCAAGCTTTCAGCTTGCCATGCCGGCTTTCGTGCCGGCATACCAACTGGCGCAGGAATGCCGGCATGGCCGCCTGAAAGGCGGCTCCACGTGGAACGAGCGCGGGCGATTACCGCTGGGCGGCGCCGCCGCGGCCCATGATCGGCCACACGTCCACAATCTGGTCGCCCTTGGCGACGTAGTAGCGGTCGAAGGCGTTGGTGCTCTGGTCCAGGTTGGTGCAGTAGATTTCGATGCGGTCGCCCAGCTTCGGCTCCGGCTCGCCATCCTTCCAGCGCAGCGCGCCGTATTCGGCCCCCTGTACTGCCCACCGTACCATGGCTTCCCCACCACCTGGTCGGTGGCCTTGGCCAGCGCCTTGGCGCCGTAATCGGTGGTGACGATGTTGGGCCGCGTCTTGCCGTCCACCGTGGTCAGCACGGTCATCGCGGCCTTGAAATCGTTGTACATCCTGTCGTCGCCGTCCTTGCCGCCGACGATGAAATATTCGGTGTCCATGAACACGTACGAACCGGCTTCCAGCTCGCTCAGCCCGGTTTCGTGGTCGATATTGTACGTGCCCGTGGAGCCGCCGGTCATGATGTTCACCGGCAATCCGGCCTTCTTCGCCAGGTCGCGGCTCTCGCGCGCGCCCGCCAGCACTTCGAGCGAGTGCTTGCGCCGGTTCTCGAAACCCTTGGTGTGCGCCGCTCCGCCCGAATAGGCCATGAAGCCTTCGAATTTCATGCGCTTGGCGGAATCGATCTTCTGCGCCAGCTCCAGCGCGGGCTGCCCGCCGTCGATGCCCTGCCGCGCCATGCCGGCATAGACCGAGACCGCGATTCGCAGCTTCGCATCGTGCGCCGCCGCCGCTTCTTCCACCCAATCCACCACCTGCGGGTCGTCCGCCACGAACATGAAGGTGGGGTCCTTCTTCGACAGCAGCACCGCGCGCTCGATGTTATTGACGCTGGCCGGCTGCTTGGTCCACAGCACGCCGTCGATTCCCGCGCCCGAAAACAGCTCCGCCTCGGCGATGGTGGCGCAGGTCAGGCCGATGGCGCCGTGCGCCACCTGGTGCTTCGCCACATCCACGCTCTTGTGCACCTTCACGTGCGGGCGGACGTTGATCCCGTTCGCCTTGGCCGTGTCCGCCATGTGCCGGATGTTGGCCTGGAACAGGTCCAGATCGACCACCATAGCGGGGCGTCGGCAAAATGTCCTTGGTCATGCCGCGGAAATCGCGCCGCGCAATGCGCTGCTCGAATTCCGCGAACGGAAATTCCGGCCCGCTGGTCTTGGCCGCCCAAACCCGCGCCACCGGCAGTGCGCTCAAAACCGTCGCGCCCGCCAGAAAATCACGCCGTGAAGTCATCGAACCCTCCTCAGGTGGGATTCTCTCTAAGCTAATCCATTCGGCCCGCGCGCGCAATCCTTCACCGACTCCAGTAAACTAGGGAATTCATGTCTAATTTGATGGAGGGCAAACTTGCCCTCATTCTCGGAATTGCCAATAAGTGGAGCCTGGCTTACGGCATCGCGCAGGCGTTCTCGCGCGAAGGGGCTTCGCTGGTGCTGACGTATCTCGGCGACCGGCAGCGGCAGGCCATCGAGGAGGTGGCTTGCGATCTCCGCGTCTCCGCGGTGCTGCCGTGCGACGTTACCAGGGACGAAGAATTGGCCGCCCTCACCGAGTCGCTCCGGGCGCTCGACCGGCCGCTCCATGCGGTGGTGCACAGCCTGGCATTCGCGAACCGCGAGGATTTATCCCGTCCGTTCGTGGAAACCAGCCGGGCGGGTTTCCTGCTGGCACAGGATGTCAGCGCCTATTCGCTGGTGGCGGTGGCCCGCGCCACCGCGCCGCTGATGACCGAAGGCGGCTCGCTGAGCACGCTGACGTATCTGGGCTCCACGCGGGTGGTGCAGAATTACAATGTCATGGGGGTGGCCAAGGCGTCGCTGGAAGCGGCCATGCGGTATCTGGCCAGCGATCTGGGCGCCCGCAGAATTCGAGTCAATGCCATTTCGGCGGGGCCGGTCAAGACGGTGTCGGCGCGCGCCATCAAGGATTTTTCCACCATTTTGGACGTCATCCAGAGCCGCGCCCCGCTGGCCCGCAACACCGACCCGGCCGAAGTCGCCGATGCGGCCGTGTTTCTGGCCAGCGACCTCGGCCGCGGCGTCACCGGCAATATCCTCTTTGTCGACGCCGGGATGCAGGTAATGGGATTCTAATAGTTGATAGGCGGTTCGAAAGGTCCGTTAACGTCCTCCGCCGGAAACCGCTCCCCGAGGGTCGCGGCTCCGGCCGGAGCTGCGAGCCTCCCCGGGGCGGTCTTCGCGGAAAGCTGAAAGCTGAATAAATTATGAAAGTGGAAGTGGTTCTGACCGAATCGGATATCGCGCAGGAGTTTGCCGAGGCCATGGAGGCGCGCGACCTGCCGGAGAAGTTCTTCTACTGGTTTCCGCGCTCCGCCACGGAGTGGGCGGCGCTGGCCGCGGATAGCAACCTGTTCGGCGGCCTGGCCGAGACCTGGACCCGCATCGCGGCCGATGCGCCCGCCATCGTGCAATCCTTCCACGGGCGCGTGCCCGTGATCAGCTTCGGGGCCGGCGACGGCCGGCGCGATTGCCAGTTGATTACCGCCCTCACCGATACCGGCTGCACCTGCACGTATTTTCCGGTGGACGCCAGCCAGGCGCTGCTCGAAATGGCCTGCGCCAGCGGCGACGACGTGGACGTGGAAGCAGTGGGCATCAAGGCCGATATCTCCAGCCCGGTACACCTGGTCTACGCGGCGGACGCAGCCGAAGCGCCGCGCCTGTTCATCATGGCCGGCAACACCATGGGCGCCTTCGACCCCCTGAACGAGATCCGCTACCTGGCGCAATCCATGAAGCCGGAGGACCGGCTGATTGTGGACGGCGAAATTTTCGACGAAGCGCAGAGCATGGCGCGCCGCGACAATCCGCGCGTGCGCCGTTTCCTGTACAGTCTGCTGGCCAGCGTCGGCATCGCGGAAGATGACGGCGAGATCCGATTCAACCATAAAACCGACGAGCGCCACCAGGGCCTGCACCTGATCACCCGCTACTTCCGCGCCGAGCGCGACCTGATGGCCACCGCCAGCGGGCAGCACATTCCGCTGCAGCGCGGCGAACGGATCGGCCTCAATTTCCAATACCTGTATACGCCCGAAGCATTCGAATGGCTGGTGAGCGAGCAGGGCGGGCTGGGAATTCTGCACCGCTACGAGAGCCCGGACGGACGGTTCGTGACGGCAGTCTGCCGACGATAGAGAGCCTCGGGTGGCGCCGGCATTCCCGCGGGCGCCGGAATGCCGGCTCGGAAGCCGGCAGGCCGCCCGGGAAAGCGGCGCTACGGATGTGAGGGTATGGACGCGAAATTCTGGCAGGTTGGCGGATAGGAGCGGGGCAGGCTCAGGGGCCTGCCCCGGAAAGTGCCTGGACGATGCAGGCGCTATTCCTTCAGACGACGCGATGACCCTAACCGGACTCTAATTGCTTCCGGGATTGGGCGCAAGTCTGATTTCGGTAGCAGGATTCCGATTACTGAAGTCATCAGGAATCTCCGTAGCTAATCTCCGTATTGCGGGCGGAGACCGCCGCATAAGCCAGCAGGATGAGCGCCAGCGCCAGCAGACCCGGAACCGCTACCCAGAATGGGGTGGGATTGGTTTCCGTCACCATCACATTGAACGGCGGCGGCACCGGCACTTCCATGGGGCACAGGTTCTTCAGGTAGAAGAGCACGCTGATTTTCTTGAGGACGCTGGGCAGAAACGGGTTAATGCCCTCCCAGACCCACACCACCGCCGCGGCGATCATCGGGTTCTTGAACAGAATGCCGCACGTCAGGAAAACCGCGCCGTAACCCACGCACGCCAGGGCCGCCACCAGCATATAGGAGCCCAGTTGGCCCAGGCCGGGACCGTGCCATATGTAATCGCTCCACGCCGCGGCGGAATGACGGCCGATGATCAGGAACGCGGCCGTCACGCTGCCCACCCAGAGCGTCAGCGCCACCACCAGGCCAGCCAGGTATTTCCCTGCCACCAGGACTTCGCGCCGCAGCGGCGTCAGGAAATAGTAATGCAGCGTCTTTTGCAGCATTTCGCCGCGGAACAGGTTGGCAAAAATTCCCATGCAGCCGAAAAAGATCCCGGCGCGCAGGTAGTAAAACAGGAACATGGCGGAGAACGCAATGCTGTCTGCGCCCAGGTTGTGGTTGGGAGCGGACCGGCGTGATTCGAACAGCCAGTGCAGCAGCGTCAGCCCCACCGGCGCGGCGGCCAGGCAATAAATCCACCAGCCGCGGCGGGAAAGAAACGTGCGCTTCAGCTCCAGGCGCATCACGCCGCCAATCTCCCGCCCCAGCAAACCAAAAAGCGGTTTGCCGGGGACCCCGACCTGGCGGATCCACAACTGGTTCATGCCGTGCCTCCCTCGGCGCCAATTAGGTACTGGTACACCGAATTCACGTCGTCGTCGGCCGGGGCGACGGATTCCACCTCCAGGCCGCAATCGAGAACGATGCGGTTCAGCAGCAGGTAGAAGCGGTCGGCGTCGGCCGTGCGCAGCAGCAGGCCTTTGCCACCCGGCGCCAGTTTGGCTTCCACCACGTGATCCTCCTGGAACAGGCGCGAGGCCAGCAGGTGCGGCCGGTCGCAGCGCACCTCGATTTGCATCGGCTGCTCCTTCACCTCGCTGCGCACCCCCTGAATCTGTCCCTCCGCCACCACGTAGCCGTGGCTCAGGAGGATGACCTGGTCGGAGATCTTATCCACTTCGTGGAGGATGTGGCTGGAGACGATGACGTGCCGCCCTTCAGCGCCCCATTGCCGGAACAGGGCGAGGGCTTCGGCGCGCGCCAGCGGGTCCAGGCCGTTCAGCGGTTCGTCGAGCACGATCACCTGGGGATCGTGCGCGATCGCCTGCGCCAGCTTGATGCGCTGCCGCATTCCCTTGCTGTAGGCCGCCACCGGCCGGTGGGCGGCGCCGGTCTGGCCGGTGAGTTCGAGCGCGGCCAGGGTGCGCCGCTCGCATTCGGCATCCGGCATGCCATGCAGGCGCAGGAAGGAATCGATGAACTGGTACCCGGTTATGCCGGGCGGGAAGGCGTCGAACTGGGCGCAGTAGCCGAGGATGCGGCACAACTCCTGGGGCCGTTCCGGCGAGATGCCCATCACGCGGATCTCCCCCTGCGTGGGCCGGATCAGCCCGCACATCAGGTTCATGAGGGTGGTCTTACCGGAACCGTTCGGCCCCACCAGGCTGGTGATCCCCGGCGGAATGGCGAGCGTCACTTTGTTGACGCCCAGCACCTCTCCGTAAAAGCGCGAGACGCCGGTAAAGGTAATGTCGCCCTGGTTCACCGCACCACCTCCGTGGCGCGGATTTTACGCGCCAGCATATACAGGCAGACCCCGCATAGCGCCGCCAGCGCGGCCCACGACCACCCCAGCGGCAGTCCCTCGCCTTGCGGCGCGCGGAAGAACACGGCGCCGTTGGTGGTGGGGCCGGCGCCTTCGAAAAGCTGCTTCCACACGGAGCCCACCAGGTAGCTGATGTTCAACAGATTGCCCCAGTTGGTGCGCTGCACGCCGTTGATGGTGGCGCCGAAGCCGCCGGCCACGAAAAAGACTCCAAACATCAGGGCGCCGGCCGCCGGCTTCCATTTCACCCAGGCCGAGAGCGCCAGCGCCAGCAGCGACAGAACCAGAATCCAGATCCAGGCGCCGACGAACAGGCCGTAGGCGAAGCGCCAATGGTCGGCCATCCACTGCCAGCCTTCCAGGTAGCCCTGCAGGGCGAACAGCAGCAGGCCGGGAACCCACGTCATCAGCGAGAGCAGCACCACCAGCACCGTCATCTTCCCGAGCACGTATTCGAGCCGGGAAAACGGCCGCGAAAGATAGAGCGAGAGCGCATTGTTGGCCAGGTCCGGCGAAATCTGTCCCGGTCCCACGAAGGCAGCCAGAAACAGCGCCAACATGCTTTGCCAGCCGAGCAGCGTCAAAAAGAAAACCACGTTGATGGAGATCAGCCGGTTGGCGTTCTGCGCGCCCACCAGGCCGAGCGCGCTGGCGTTGTGCTGGACGTAAATAATGAGCGCGCAGATGAGGGGAAACAGGAAGGTGGCGATGTAGAAAACAGTGAGAAAGCGCGACCGGTGCAGGTCCTCGAAGGCGTAGCGTGGGATCACCAGAAAGCGCCTCCAGGAAGGCGTCAAACTGCCTTCGTAGGGCCGGTAAGTCTTCTTATAAACGGCCATGGCCGCTCCCTTCCGCCCGCGCGGCGGCGGGAACGGCGGCCGCCGCCACCGGCTCCATCGCTTTGAGGAAGATGTCTTCCAGGGAATCGCGCTTGTGGTTCAGGCGGCGGATCTGCACGTCCTGGCTGGCGGCGATCTCATACAGGCGCCGCACTTCCACATTTTCCGGCAGGATTACCTTAATCCGCCCCTGGATGCCGCCGGCGGTCTCGCAGCCCAGCTTTTCGATGGCTTCGAGAAAATTCCCGTTGGCCCCGCCCCGGGTTTCGATTTCGAGGAAGCGCCGGTTCATGCGCCGCTCCTCTTCCAGATTGCAGAACGCGGCCACGTTGCCGTCTTTGAGGATGAGCACCTGGTCGCAGCACTCCTCCACGTCGCGCAGCAGGTGGGAGGAAAGGATCAGGCTGAGATCGCCACGATCGCGGATTTCCTGGATCAACTGGATCATGCGGGCACGCGCCGGCGGGTCCAGCCCGTTGGTCGGTTCGTCCAGAAACAGCAACTTCGGCCCGTGGGCGATGGCCTGCGCCAGCTTGGCCGCCTGTTTCATGCCCAGGGAGTAGGTGCCCAGGGCGCGGTAGCGGACCTCGCCCAGGCCAACGTAGAAGAAAGCCTCATGGGCGCGCTCGAGCGCGTCCGCGGGCGGGAGGCCGGCCAGTTCCGCCATTAAGCGCACGAATCGCACGCCGCTCATCCCGGCGATAAAGGCATCGTTTTCCGGCATGTAGCCGATCAGGCCGCGGACTTCGGCGGCGTGGGTGCGGACGTCCCGCCCGAACACCCGCGCAGTTCCCGAAAAAGGTTGATGAAAACCGAGTAAAGTGTTGAGCAGAGTGGACTTGCCGGCGCCGTTCGGGCCCAGTAGGCCAATCGCACGGCCGGTCAGCGAAGCCCGCAACTGCTTGAGCACGGACCGGCTGCCGAAGCGCACTTCCAAGCCGTCCAGCTCGACAATCGGAGGCATTACTTCACGATACGATGCCGGCAGGGCAGGCGTTCCAGTTTATCGGATTGCCCGAAACAGCGCCCCCGATTTTTCTCTTGGAACCGGACCAAAACGGATCTATTATCAGGATGGAATACCCGAGATTCGGCGAAACAAGGAGGTTTCCATGTTTGACAGCCTCGCGGATAAGATCCGGGAAGACGATCAAAAGGAATCCAACCCGACCGAGCGCATCGTCCGCTGGGTTATCATAGCCGTTGTTTCCGTAGTAGTATTCGGCGGAATTTACTGGGGCATACACGCGCTGCAGGGCTGAGTTTACTCGGCCGGCGCGATCTGCTCCATCACCCATTTCACCTTTCGAGCGTACTCCGCGTCTGGATTGTAGGTGGCGAGGAGCCCATCTAAATCCTTGTCTTTGTATAGGGGCGAGTGGGTAAGGCGAAAGCCGACCTCATCAATCCCGGCAACTGGGGAGGGAAACTGCGCCCGTCCGGAGTCCCAGCCGAAGAGATTATTGTTAGGGGCCTCCTTGCCTCCTCCCGATTCGACGAAGGCCAGGCTGGGCAGCAGCCGCCAATCCAGCCGATAGCTGTCGGCGGCATCCAGAAATTCTTCAATGTATTCGCGCGCGGGACAGCCCGCCTTCTCAAAAAACGTGCGCAAAGCCTGAATCCGGCCATCCGCCCGATAATCCGCCGGAGGGCTTGTCATCACGCGAAGGGGTGCATACACTAACGGTGCCGACACGATTCCTGCAAAAACCGCCACACCACTGGTAAACAGCTTGAACATTTGGAAGCTCCTGAACTACAAGTGAAGGCCGGCACAAGCCGGCCGGACGGTTGCCGCAACGCTCCCCGGCAACCCGGATCCGGGGCGGATACTGAGGCCCGGAAGTTTGCAGGGCTAGGGAAAAGACATAAGTTGGGATTATACCACTCGCCGCAACTGTAAATAGAGCACTCAACCAATGTGGGTGGTGACGGACCGCACAGAGAAGGCCGGCGAGACCTCCGGGTGCCTCACGGTCCCGGCGCCACCATCAACCTCAATTAAGACCGCCGCTCAGGCTCGGATACTAGTACCGCGGACCCTGAGGGGACATGGGTCGAGAAGCCCAAACTGTGGCATTACGTTCATTAAATGGCGTAAAGTGAAGAAGTTGACATGCGAGGGCTGAAGATGCGTTCGAAACGAGCAATCGCGTTCCTGCTGCTGGGGTTACTGGCCTTCCTGGCGGGCTGCAGCCGCGATCCCAAGGTGGTGCGAAAGCGGTATCTCGACAGCGGCAACCGCTATTTCGACAAGGGCAAGTATAAGGAAGCGCGCATCATGTACATGGATGCGCTGCAGAAGGACATGCGCTACGGGCCGGCGTATTACAAGCTGGGCCTGACGGCGCTGAAAATCGGTCCCATGCAGGACGCCGTCTCTTCCCTCCGCAAGGCCGTCGAACTGCTGCCGGAGTCGGATCCCGACCACTGGAACGCCATGGTCCGCCTGTCGGATCTCTACCTGATGGTGGCGCGCGACCAGAAGCAGTTCATGGACGAAGTGGAGAACTATTGCGCCAAGCTGTTGAAGCGCGACCCGAATTCCTTCGACGGCCACCGCCTCACCGGCGATCTGCGTTTTGCGGAGGCCATTTCGGCCTACAAGACGGCTCGCCGCGAAGAAGCGCAAAGCCTCCTCAAGCTGGCCATTGACGAATACCAGAAGGCCAACGGCATCAAGGCCGACGAGACCGGCGTCCTGATGCAGATGGCGCGGGCGCAGACGGCCACCGGCAACCTGGCCGAGGCGGAAAAGCTCTATCGGCACGTCATTCAAAAGAACAAGAATTCCCAGTACGCGTATTCGGAACTCTACAAGCTGTACATCTTCCAGCGCAAGCTGGCCGAGGGCGAACAGATCCTCAAGACCGCCTTCGAGAACAATCCCAAGCAGTTCGGATTTCTCACCACCCTGGCGCTGCACTACTCTCTGCAGGGCCGGCGCGACGACATGGTCGGCGTTTTGCAGCAGATCAAGGCCCACGCCAGGGATTTCGACCAGGCCTACCTGGTGGTGGGCGACTTCTACCTTCGCATGGGCGACGGCGACGCCGCCATCCGCGAGTACAAAGAAGGCATGGAGAAGGACTCCAAGCGCAAAGTCGCCTACCAGAAGAAGATAATCGAGGCCTACATGCGGCAGGGCAAGCGGGCGGAAGCCGCGGACCTCAACAGCCAGATCCTGAAGGCAGACTCGAACGACAACGATGCCAAAGGCCTGGCCGCCACCTTTCTGCTCGACAAGGGCGACGTAGTCCGCGCCATCGGGGAATTGCAGGCGGTGGTCACGCGCAGCCCCGACAACCCGGTGGCCCGGTACAACCTGGGCCGCGCCTATGCGGTTCATAGCGAATACGAGCTGGCGCGCCAGATGTTCAGCAAAGCCATCGAGCTGCGTCCGGATTACGTGATGGCCCGCCTGGCGCTGGCGCAGCTGGAGGTCATGCGCGGGGAATACGATGTAGCCTTGAAGGCCGCCCAGGCCGCTCTGCAGATCGACCGCGGCAGCGTCAGCGCCCGGCTGATTTCGGCCGCCGCCCTGATGGGCATGCAGAAGTTCGACGAATCCCAACAGCTGCTCGAAGGCATGCTGAAGACTAATCCGAACTCGCCCGACGTCCTCTTCCAGTTGGGCCTGGTCAACCTGGCGCAAAACAAGCACAAGGAGGCGGAAGACTATTTCCGCAAGACTTATCAATTGAACCCGAACAATCCGCGCGGCCTCATGGGTTTGGTGGAAACCGACATGTCGCAGAGCAAGTTCGACGACGCGCTGACCATGCTGCGCACGGAATCGGACAAGAACCCCAATAACGTGGAGCTGCGCCTGGCGTTTGGAAACGTTGCCGTGCGGACCGGCAAGTACGATGAGGCACTGCAGGAATTCAACCGCGTGCTCAACGCGCTGGATAAAAACTCCAAGCGCCGCGGCGACATCTACCTGCGCATCGGCGAGACCTGCCGCCGCAAGGGAGACGACGGCGGCGCCGTGGCCGCCCTGCAAAAAGCGCGCGACCTGCTGCCCGACAACACCATGGTGATGAGCGAGCTCGGGTTGACCCTGGATCATGCCGGCCGCTGGAGCGAAGGCAAACAGATTTACGAAGCCACCCTCCGCCTGGACCCCGGCAACGGCATCGTCATGAACAACCTGGCGTTCCTGATGGCGGAACATAACGGCGACCTGGACGACGCGCTCACCAAGGCCACCAAAGCCAAGCAGTTGCTGCCCAACACTCCGGAGGTGGCCGACACGCTGGGCTGGATTTATCTCAAAAAGAACCTCAGCGACAACGCCATCGAGATCTTCCAGCAGCTGGTGCAGAGGGCGCCCAACCAGTCCACCTTCCACTACCACCTGGGCATGGCGTTGTCGCAAAAGGGCGACAAGCTGAAGGCCATCAAGCAGCTGACGGAAGCGCTGAAAGACAATCCGGCGAAGGAAGAGCGCGACAAAATCCAGCAGCTTCTGACGCGGCTGCAAGGCGCGTAGCGCGGCCCATTATCAGAGCCGGAACCATAAGGGAGCGGTAGGGGCGTGCCCTTCGTACCGCTTCCTCACGGTCGCGGCTCCGTCAGGCGTTGCCCTACCTACTGCCGTTCCAGCACCTCGAGCAGCCTCTCCTGCACCGCTTCGGCGGTGGGGATGTCGGGAGCGATCACCAGGATGGTATCGTCGCCGGCGATGGTGCCGACCACTTCCGGCCAGCCTTCGCTGTCGAGCGCCACCGCGACGGAGTTGGCGTGGCCCGGGCGAAGTCTTCAGCACCACCAGGTTCTGCGCGCGCAGCACGTCGTTCAGGAATTCGCCGGCCAGCGTGGAAAAGCCGGGCCGGTTTCTTCCGGGCGCCATCTCCTGGTAGCCCTCGCGGGTCTTGACCAGGCGCAGGTCGCGAATGTCGCGCGACAGCGTCACCTGCGTGGCGGCGATGCCCAGGTTCTTCAGTTCCTGCGCCAGATCGTCCTGGGTGGAGATCTTTTTCGAGCGGATCAGCTTCAGAATCTGGCCCTGGCGATAGGTCTTGGTCATAAATTTACCTTGGCGAGCAGCTGGCGGGCGCGATGCGAGCGCCGCGGCCACGGACTCGGGCCCGGTGCCGCCCGGGATTTCGCGCGATTTCATGCCGCGTCTTGCGGATCGAGCAGCGCGGCCATATCGGCGGTGAATTCCGGCGCGAAGCGCTCCATCTCCGCCGGCGTCCAATCCGCCGGGCGCTTGCCCGCGCGCACGCTTTCCAGCACGAAACGGCCGACAATCTGGTGCGCCTGGTGGAACGGCGTGCCGGCGCGCGCCAGCGCTTCGGCCAGGTCCGTGGCCACCACCCAGCTCTCCGCGGCGGCCGCGGCCGGGCGGTCCGGATTGCAGCTTCACCGACTCGATCACCGCGCGCGCCATTTCGAGCGAGCCGGCAGACCTGGTCGGCCGCTTCGAACAGCGGCACCTTGTCCTCCTGCATGTCGCGATTGTAGGTCATGGGCAGCCCCTTCATGGTGACCAGCAGGCGAGTCAGGCAGCCCATCACGCGCCCGCTCTTGCCGCGGATCAGCTCGAGCGAATCGGGATTCTTCTTCTGCGGCATCAGGCTCGATCCGCTGGTCACGCCGTCGCCCAATTCCATCCAGCCGAACTCCTCGCTGGAATAGAGAATCCAGTCTTCGGCCAGGCGGCTCAGGTGCAGCATGGTGACGGTGGCGGCGTAGAGGAAATCGAGCGCGAAATCGCGGTCGGCCGAAACGTCCATGCTGTTGCGCGTGATGGCGTCGAAGCCGAGGTCGCGCGCCATGGCCTCGCGGTCGAAGGGAAAGCCGCTGCCCGCCAGCGCGCCGGAGCCGAGCGGCAGCACGTTGGCGCGCCGGCGCGCCTCGCCGAAGCGCTCCCAATCGCGCGCGAACATTTCGAAATAGGCCAGCAGGTAGTGCGGCCAGAGCACCGCCTGCGCGCGCCGCATGTGCGTGTAGCCGGGAATCACGGCGTCGGGATAAGCGGCGGCCAGGTCCAGCAGCGCGCGCCATCACGCCGCGGAGCAAGCCGCGCACGCGGTCGCACTCCTCGCGCAGCCACAGCCGCGTATCGAGCGACACCTGCTCGTTGCGGCTGCGGCCGGTGTGGATCTTGTCGGCCACCGCGCCCGCCTTCTCCTTGAGCTTGCGGATCACCAGCGTGTGGACGTCTTCGTCGTCGGCGCCCGTCGAAGAAGGCCGGCGATGCGCGGCCTCCTGCGCGGATCGCTTCGAACGCCTCGACGATCTGCGCGCGCTCCTCGGCGGTGAGAATGCCGACCCGCTCCAGCGCCCGCGCGAACGCCTGCGAGCCGCGGATATCGGCAGTCGAGCAGCCGCCGGTCGAAATCGAGCGAGCCGGAGAAGCGCTCGAAGACTTCCGACGGCCCGGTTTCGAACCGCCCTCCCCAAAGTTTCATGGAGACACCCCTTTGACGCAGAGACGCAGAGACGCGGAGGGTTTACACGGGGAGCAGGGTTCCGGGTTGGCCGGCCGGCTTTCGATACGACCGGGCCGATGCCGGCCCGAATGCCGGCATGGCCGCCTGAAAGGCGGCTCTACGGAACGCCGCCATGGCGTATGCCCGGTTTTCTCTGCGTCTCCGCGTCTCTGCGTCAAATTGACCTCCCGATTCGGATTATTTTGCTTTGGCCGCCAGCGCCCGCACCTTGATGGGCAGGCCGATCAGGTTGATGAAGCCGAGCGCGTCCTTCTGGTCGTAGCTGGCGCCCATGGTGAAGCTGGCGATATCCAGCGAATACAGCGAATACGGCGACTTGCGGCAGAGCGGCTCGATGTTGCCCTTGTACAGCCGCAGCTTGACTTCGCCGGTGGTGGTTTCGGCTCACCTTCTCGAAGAACGCGTCCAGCGCCTCGCGCAGCGGCGTGAACCACAGGCCGTTGTACACCATCTCGGCGTATTCGAGCGCCCGCTGCTGCTTGTAGTGCAGGGTGTTCTTGTCGAGCGTGAGCGCTTCCAGCTCGCGGACCGCGAACATGATGAGCGTGCCGCCCGGCGTCTCGTAGCAGCCGCGCGATTTCATCCCCACGAAGCGGTTCTCCACCAGGTCGATGCGGCCGATGCCGTGCTCGGCGCCGATCGCGTTGAGCGTCTTCGAGCAGCTCGAACGCCTTCATGCTGCTTGCCGTTCACCGAAACCGGCACGCCCTTTTCGAAGCCGATGGTGACTTCGCCGGGATGTGTCGGGCGCCTCCGCCGGGCTCTTGGTGAGCATCCAGATCTCGTCCGGCGCCGCGTTGGCCGGGTCTTCCAGCGCGCCGCCTTCGTGCGAGATGTGCCAGATGTTGCGGTCGCGGCTGTAGATCTTCTTGGTCGATCGCGGCGATGGGCACGTTGTGCTGCGCGCGCGTATTCGATGGCGTCCTCGCGCGAAACGATGTTCCATTCGCGCCACGGCGCGATCACCGGCCAGCTGCGGCGCCAGCGCCTTGTAGGTCAGCTCGAAGCGCACCTGGTCGTTGCCCTTGCCCGTGCAGCCGTGCGCCAGCGCGTCGCAGCCGGTGGCCAGCGCCACTTCCACCTGCTTCTTGGCCAGCAGCGGCCGCGCGATGGAGGTGCCCAGCAGGTACTTGTGCTCGTAGACGCCGCCGGAGCGCACCAGCTTCCAGAGGTATTCGCGAGACGAACTCCTCGCGCATGTCCTCGACGTGGACTTCCGAGGCGCCGGTCTTGCGGGCCTTCTCTTCCAGGCCGGTCAGCTCGTCGCCGCCCTGCCCGATATCGCCGCACACCGCGACGACTTCGCAGCCGTAGTTTTCCTTCAGCCACGGAATGATGACGGAGGTATCCAGCCCGCCCGAATAGGCGAGCGCCACTTTCTTCGGTTTGTTCATAATCTCCTTGGTATGCGGCCGGGCATGCCCGGGTCGCCGGCGCCTTACGATAGCATCATCAGCAGCAGCGCCTTCTGCGCGTGCAGCCGGTTCTCCGCCTGGTCGAACACCGCCGAGCGCTGCGTGTTCCATCACGGAGTCGGTGATCTCTTCGCCGCGCTTGGCGGGCAGGCAGTGCATGAAAATCGCGTCCGGCCGCGCCATGCGCGAACAGCTCGTCGTTCACCTGGTAGTCGTGGAATGCCTTGCGGCGCATAATCGCTTCCTGCTCCTGCCCCATGCTGGCCCACACGTCCGTATACACCGCGTGCGCGCCTGCGAGCGCCGGCGCGGTTCGTGGGTGATGGTCAGCGGCGCGCCCGAAACCGCCGCCAGCCCCTCCGCCTGCGCCACAATGTCCGGATTCGGCAGGTACCCCTCCGGGCAGGCCAGCGCGAAATCCATGCCCAGCCGCAGCGACGTCAGCATCAGCGAGTGCGCCACGTTATTGCCGTCGCCCACGAACGCCAGTTTCAGACCCTGCGAGGCGCCCGAAACGCTCGCGAATGGTCTGCACGTCCGCCAGCGCCTGGCAGGGATGATAGGCATCGCTCAGCGCGTTGATCACCGGCACCGCGACCACCGCGCCAGGTCCTCCACGGTGTGCTGCGCGAACACGCGCGCCACGATGCCCGTTGACCCAGCGGTCCAGGTTGCGCGCCACGTCCTTCAGCGGCTCGCGCACGCCGATCGGGCCTTCCAGAACACGCGAATCGCCGCCCAACTGCTTGATGGCCAGCTCGAACGTCAGCTTCGTGCGCAGCGAAGGTTTCTCGAAGAGCAGCGCGATCGATTTGCCGCCAGCGCCTGCGCGTAAGCTCGCGGCGCGCGCTTGACTTCGTCTGCGAGATCCAGCAGGTACACGACCTCATCGTTGGTGAGGTCGAGATCGCGCAGCAGATCCGGCGACGCGGCTTTGGGGATGGCGTTGGAAGGCATGGTTGAAATCACGGCAGCCACCTTGAATTTTTATTCACCGAAATGAATTATTACACATTCGAACTGTGAACTCAACGCGGAGACGCAGAGAACGCGGAGGTCGCGCGGAGAAAAATTCCCTAGTTCCTCCGCGGCTCCGCGTTGAAATGACGCCTGCGTTAGTGCGACGCGGCCCTCCCCAGATGCAGAGCCACGCTGCCGCCGGTCAGATACTCGTACTTCACGTCTGCGAACCCGGCGGCGCGCATCTGGTCGGCGAGCGCGGCGGCCGACGGGAATTTCCCGATGGATTCGGGCAGATACCGGTAGGCGTCGCCGGCGCCGGTCAGCAACCCGCCGATCACCGGCAGGACCCGGCGCGAATAAAGATTGTACAGGGCGGCGAAAACCGTGTTGCGCGGCTGCGAAAATTCCAGAATGGCCGCCATCCCGCCGGGTTTCAGCACGCGCCGCATTTCGCACAATCCCGCCTGGTAGTTGGCCAGGTTGCGGAAGCCGAACGCGACCGTGATCAGGTCGAGCGAGCCGTCGCGCAGCGGCAGGCGCAGGGCGTCGGCTTCAAACAGCGGTGCCGCCGGCAGTTTCCGGCGCGCCGCCACCAGCATGGGGCGGCAGAAATCGGACCCCATCACCAGCGCGACCGGCGCAGCGTGGCCCAGCGCCGCGGTCAGGTCCCCGGTGCCGCAGCAGATATCCAGCACGCGCGCGCCCGGCCGCTCCAGAACGGGCCGCACGCGGCGCACGGCGCGGCGCCGCCAGAGCCGGTCGAGGTTGCCGCTCAGGAGGTGGTTGGCCAGGTCGTAGCGGCCGGCGATGCGGCCGAACATGCCGCGCACCCACGCCGCCGCCTCCCGCTCGTTTTGCACGCCGCCCGGAGTGGTGCCGCTCATGACAGGGCGGAGCGGATGGCCTCGTCCACCATGCGTTCCTCGATTCCGGTCATGATCTTCACCTCGCCGATGCGCACCGGCAGCACGAAATGCACCTTGCTCTGAATCGTCTTCTTGTCGTGCAGCAGTCGCGCGCGCAGATTGCTCGGCGGAAATGCCGGTCACCGGCGGAATGGGGCCGTAACGGTCGAGGATTTCGAAAATCTCCAGGCTCGTCTTCCGCCGAAAGGTGGCCGGTGCGTTCGGCGAGCCATGTGGCCGCGCGCATCCCCCACGCCACCGCCTCTCCGTGGAGGAAGCGGGTGTAGCCGGTTTCCGCTTCCAGCGCGTGGCCGAAGGTATGGCCGAAATTGAGGATGCCGCGCAGGCTGCTTTCGCGCTCGTCCGCCGACACCACTTCCGCCTTCATGCGCACCGAGTCGGCGATAATCCGGTCCACCTCCTCCGGTTTCGCGCGCCAGCACGGCGGTACTGCGATGGGCGAGGAAGCGGAACAGTTTCGGCTCGCGGATGATGCCCGCCTTGACGATTTCCCACAGCCCCGCGCGGTATTCGCGGTCCGGCAGCGATTCGAGCGCCGCCGGGTCGATCAGCACCACCAGCGGCTGATGGAACGCCCCCACCAGGTTCTTGCCGCTCACCAGGTTCACGCCCGTTTTTCCGCCGATGGCCGCATCCACCTGCGCCAGCAGCGTGGTGGGAACCTGGATCACGGGAATGCCGCGCATGAAAATGGCGGCCAGGAACCCGCCCATGTCGTTGACGATGCCGCCGCCGAAGGCAATCACCACGCTGGAGCGGTCGCCGCCGCGCTCCACCATGTCTTCGGCCAGCTGCTCGACGTGCGCCAGCCGCTTCTGCTCCTCGCCGCCCGGCAATTCCAGCAGCTCATAATCGACGCCGGCCAGTCCCGCCGCCAGCGCCGCGCCCTGATGGCGCCAGACGTCGGCCGTGGTCACCACAAAAACCTTGCCCGGCCTTGGCCGGAATGTATCGCATGGTGTGCGCCAGCAGGCCGCGCTCGACGATGGCGGAGTAGCACCGCGCCGCGGTATCGACGCGAAAAGTGGGCATAGGGAAGTTGTAGCACGACCGGCGCCGCGGTGACGTGCTTTCAACGCGGAGCCGCGAAGGACGCGGAGACCCCGCGGAGGAAGTATTTGCTCCTCCGCGATCCCTCAGCGTTCTCCGCGGCTCCGCGTTGAAGCAGCGCCCTCACTGGAGTCGCACTGGAATCCCGCCCTGCTCCTTGCTCTTCTGCGCGGCGTCCATGAAGGCGAAAATCTCCAGCGTTTCGGCGTTCGGAACGGCGGGGCGGCCGGTCTCGAAGAATTTCACGATGTCCGCTACCAGCGCGTGGTAGTCGGCCGCCTCTTCGGCCGGGGGATGGAGCACCGTCACCTCGCGGCCGCGCGTGATCACGGCTCCGTAATCGCTGTACGGCCGGATGGCCCGCACCGTGCCCAGCCGCCCGTCTTTCCATCGCCCCACGATCACGTCGGCGTCGGGCGACGCCGTCCGCGTCACCGTCTCGCAGCCCGGCCCCATCAGGGTGTACAGCAGCTCGATGGGGTGGATGGCGTACCAGGCAAGGTCCATGGTGTGGTGCGGCTCGAGCGGCCCCGGGCCCCACGTGCTCACGCCGGTGATGCCGGGAGCCTGGCCGCCTCGACGCCGATGGCGCCGAAGCGCAGGCTGGAGGAGCTGAACCACGGCACGCCCGCCGCCTTCGCCAGCCGCGCGATCTCGCGCGCGTCCTCCAGCGTGGCGGCCAGCGGCTTATCGATGAACACCGGCTTGTGCGCCGCGATCACCGGCCGCGCCTGCGCCAGGTGCGGCCGGCCGTCCCCGCTTTCGAGCAGCACCCCATCCACTTTGGAAAGCAGGGTGGCGATGTCGGGCACGATCTCCACGCCGTACTGCGTCCGGATCTCCTCGGCGTACTGGTCCACGCGGCTGCAGCTTGCCTGCATATCCAAGCTGCCGCCCTTGTACGCCGCCACCACGCGCGCGCCGGGGATGTGGTCCGGCTCGGCCGGGTCGCCGTTGAGCAGCTTGGTGAACGCCGGCACGTGCGAGGTGTCGGTCCCGATGATGCCCACGCGGAAATCGGCCGCGCACGCGCACGCCGCGCCGGCCAGGATCACAAGAAAGATCTTCACGTACGGCATTGTACACTGGGTTCGTAAGCCGTGGCCGAACCGTCTTAGGTCGAGTTCGCCCGGTGCGTCACACATGCCGGCACGAATGCCGGCATGGCAAGCTGAAAGCTTGCTCCACGGCATAGTTTGCGGCGCGCACTGCCGCCCGAGAGATGGATCTCACCACTCCGCTCACCTACGTCAAAGGAATCGGCCCCGCGCGCGCGGCCATGCTGGAGGCCAAAGGCCTGGCCACCGTCGAGGACCTGCTCGGCTACGTCCCGTTCCGCTACGAAGACCGCAGCAACATGAAGACCATCGCCCAGCTTGCGCCCGGAGAGATGGCCACCGTGATCGCCGACGTGCGCTCCGCCAAGCTCTCCGGCTTCAAGCGCCGCAACCTCGGCCTGTTCGAAGCCCGCTTCACCGATGCCTCCCGCGCCATCCTGGTGGGCAAGTGGTTCCACGGCGGCTACCTGGCCAACGTGCTCGCCGAGGGCATGAAGGTGGCGCTCTACGGCAAAGTGGAATTCGACAGCTACACCGGCGAGCTCACCATGCTGCACCCGGAGTTCGAAATCCTCTCCGGCGACGATGACGATGGCGAAGCCTCCCTCCACACCGGCCGCATCGTCCCCATCTACGAGGCCGTCTCCAAGCTCACCACCCGCGTGCTCCGCGTCCTCATCGCACCGCATCCTCGAGCCAGCTGGCGCCGGAAGAGGACCACCTGCCCGCACTCATCCGCCAGCCGCCTGCAGCTGCCCGGACCGCGCCGACCGCCATCCGCGACACCCACTTCCCGCCGCCCGATTCCGACCTTCGCCTGCTCAACGGCTTCCGCTCGCCGGCGCAGTTCCGCCTGATCTTCGAGGAGTTCTTCTGGCTGGAATGCGGCGTGGCCTTGAAGCGGGCCAAGGCGCGCACGCTGCCCGGCATCGGCTTCGAGATCACCGACCGCGTCCGCGAGCAGGTCAAGGCCATGCTGCCGTTCAAGCCCACCGAGGCGCAGAAGCGCGTCATCGCGGAGATCGCCGCCGACATGACGCAGCGCGCATCCCATGAACCGCCTGCTGCAGGGCGACGTGGGCAGCGGCAAGACCATCGTGGCCGCCGAAGCCGCCGTGATCGCCATCGAGAACGGCTACCAGGTGGCCGTGCTCGCGCCCACCGAAATCCTGGCCGCCCAGCACGCCGCCTACTTCCGGCAGATCCTGTCCAAGCTCGGCTACGTCACCGCTGCTGCTCACCGGCTCGTTCACCAGCCGCGAAAAGACGCAGCTCAAAAAACTGGTGGCGGAAGGACTGGCGCACGTGGTGGTCGGAACCCACGCCCTGCTCGAAAAGGACGTGGAGTTCCAGCGCCTCGGCCTCGCCATCATCGACGAGCAGCACCGCTTCGGCGTGCTGCAGCGCCTCGGCCTGGTGCAGAAGGGCGTGCATCCCGACGTGCTGGTGATGACCGCCACGCCCATTCCGCGCACGCTCGCCATGACGCTCTATGGCGATCTGGACGTCTCCGTGATCGACCAGCTGCCGCCCGGCCGCAAGCCCATCCTCACCAAGCACTACACCGCCGACCGCATCGAGCAGGCCTACAGCTTCATGCGCAAGCAGATCGACGAAGGCCGCCAGGCCTACGTGGTCTATCCGGTGATCGAGGAATCCGAAACCCAGGCCATGAAGGCGGCGCAGAAGATGCACGAGCACCTGTCGCGCGAAGTCTTCCCCGATCTTGCAGTCGGCCTCATGCACGGCCGCCTGGGCGCGGACGAGAAGGAAGCCGTCATGCAGCGCTTCAAGGAGGGCCGCATCCAGATCCTGGTCTCCACCACGGTCATCGAAGTGGGCGTCGACGTGCCCAACGCCAGCGTCATGCTCATCGAGCAGGCGGAGCGCTTCGGCCTGGCGCAACTGCACCAGCTTCGCGGGCGCGTGGGCCGCGGCGCCGCGCAGAGCTACTGCATCCTGGTCACCGAGAAGATGAACGACACCGCGCGCGAGCGCATCCGCACCCTGGTGGAATCCACCGACGGCTTCTACATTTCCGAAATGGACCTGAAGCTGCGCGCGCCGGGCGAGATTCTTCGGCACCAAGCAATCGGGGCTGCCTTCGCTGCGCGTGGCCAATATTCTGCGCGATATCGGACCTTCTGGAAATCGCCCGCCGCGAGGCGGTGGATTTCGTCGCGCGCCCGCCCTCGGAAGACGACCTGCGCCGCGCCGTGGCCTACATTCGCGATCATTGGCAGCGCCGCTACGGCCTGGTGACGGTGGGCTGATGCGGGTGATCGCCGGAGAGTTCCGTTCGCGCCGCCTGAAGAGCCTGCCCGGCGCCGCTACCCGGCCCACGCCCGACCGGCTGCGCGAAACCCTGTTCGACATTCTGCAGCCGCGCATCGCCGGCGCGCGCTTCGTCGATGCCTACGCCGGCACCGGCGCGGTGGGCATCGAAGCGCTCAGCCGCGGCGCCGCCCACGCCTGGTTTCTGGAGCGCAGCCGCCCCGCCCTCGATCTGATCCGCGAAAACCTGGCCGCGCTCGGCCTGGAACGCCGCGCCACCGTGGTCGCCGGCCCGGTGCTGCTCACGCTGCCGCGCCAGTCCGCCGAGATCGTCTTCCTCGATCCGCCCTACGACCAGGACCGCGAATATGCCGCCGCCCTGGCCGCCCTCGCCGCCTACCCGCCCGCGCTCGCCATCGTGCAGCATGACGTCCGCCGCCAGTTGCCGGAATCCGCCGGCGATCTGGTCCGCACCCGCACCGTTCGCCAGGGCGACAACGTCCTCACGTTTTACACTCGTCCGTAGGGGGCGGGCATGTCCGGCCCGCCGCGCCTGGATTCCACCCCCGGGTGTACGATGGTGGGCGTCATGCTTGGCAGACTTGCACCGCTCCTGCTCCTCGCCGTGGCCGCCTCGGGGCAGACTTACAATGACCCGCGTCCCACCAAACCGGATCTTCCGTTCCTGAAGCAGGGGAACCTGATGATCGCCACCGAAGCTCTCGAGGCCAGGCAGGAGAAGCAGAAGCGCGACACGCTCTACGTCATCGACGGCGCCAATTCGCCCGTGCGCACCCCGCTGGCCTCCCCCAGCTTTCTCTTTCAGGCCGAGAGGATCGTGCCGGAGACGCTGGGCCTGTACAAACTGGACGTCCGGAACGGGCAGCGCCAGATCCTGTTCCCGGCCAGGAAGCCGCCCAAGCCCATCCTGGTGGATGTCAACCGCGTGGAGGGCGATCTTTTCAAGATCGAAATCCACGACGCCCTGGCTCCCGGCGAATATGCGCTCAGCCCCGAAGGTTCGAACGCCGTGTTCTGCTTCGCCGTCTACTAAGGGCCTGTTCAGGAATAACCGTACCAACCGCTCCCTTACGGTCGCGGCTCCGACGCGCATTCAGAGCCGCGACCGTAAGGGAGCGGTTGCCGGCATTCGGAACAATTATTTCCTGTCAGGTCCCGGCCCGCTTCGACTACTCCACCACCGCCCCCGCCCGCGCCAGCGCTCGCTCCACTTCTTCCTTGGTCCACGCCGTGCTGATGAACAGTTCCTGGCGCGCGCCGGCGCTGAGTGCGATGGCCTTCCAGCCGTTCTGCGTCGGCACCGTCACCCGCACCTTCACTTTGCCCTTGGCATCGCGCACCGGGCGGATCACCCCCGGAATCACCGAGCGGATCTCCGGATTCGCGGCCAGCAGTTCTTCCAGCACCGGCCGCACGCCGTCGATGATGCTGTGCTCGATCTTCAGCCGGTCTTTGGCCGTGCGCAGGCGCATCTAGTGCCAGCCCTCGCCGCCGCGCAGGGGAACGAAGCGGCACAGCGTCGCCACGCGGGAATCGATGCGGCCGTCGTGCTTCGCACACCACGCGCAGTTCCTGGTCGGCCGCGTCGCCCACCGGAATCACCAGGCGGCCGGGATCGCGCAATTGCTCGAGCAGCGCAGGCGGGCATGTCCGGCGCGCCGGCGGCCACCGAGATGGCATCGTAGGGCGCGCCGCGGCGGATAGCCCAGGGAGCCGTCGCCGGCCGATCACCTCGACATTGCCGTCGCGTGCCGTGCGCCGCAGGTTGGCGCGCGCCAGGCCGGCCAGCCCCGGCACGATCTCCACCGCCACCACGCGTGCCGCCAGCGCGCCCAGCACGGCCGCGGCGTATCCGCAGCCCGCGCCCACTTCCAGCACCATCTCCGCTTCCGGTGAGCTCCAGCGCTTCCGCCATCAGCGCCGTCATGTACGGCTGCGAGATGGTCTGCCCGTAGCCGATGGGAATCGGGATCGTCGCTGTACGCCAGAACGCGCGATTCCAGCGGCACGAACTCTTCGCGCGGAATCTCCGCCATGGCGTGCAGCACCCGCGTCGTCGCGGATGCCGCGCCGGCGCAGTTGCGTCTCCACCATCTCGCGGCGCTCGCGTCGGCCAATCGGGAATCATGGCTCACCCCCACCTCTATAATAGCTATGATGGCTCATCCGATCACGCTGATCCCCGGAGACGGCATCGGTCCCGAAGTGGCCGACGCCACCGTGCGCGCGGTGGACGCCACCGGCGTCGCGATCGAATGGGAGCGCGTGGAAGCCGGCGCGCGCGCCCTGGCCGAATACGGCCAGCTGATTCCGGACGAGGTCTTCGCCTCGCTCGAAGTCAACGCGCGTGGGCCTGAAAGGTCCCACCGCCACTCCCATCGGCGGCGGCCACCAGAGCATCAACGTGGCGCTGCGCAAGAAGCTGGGGCTGTACGTGAACTTCCGTCCGGTGCGCATGCTGCCCGGCCTGAAGACGCGCTTCCACGATCTGCCGCTCGACCTGGCCATCTTCCGCGAAAACACCGAAGACCTGTACTCCGGTCTGGAGCACGAAGTGGTGCCGGGCGTGGTCGAGAGCCTGAAGATCATCACCCAAAAGGCCTCCATGCGGATCGCCCGCGCCGCCTTCGAATACGCGCGCCGCGAAAGCCGCCGCAAGGTCACCGCCATCCACAAGGCCAATATCATGAAGCATGAGCGACGGCCTGTTTCTCAAGTGCTGCCGCGAAGTGGCGTCGCGGTTTCCCGAGATCCAGTACAACGAGCTGATCGTCGACAACGCCTGCATGCAGCTTGTCATGCGGCCGGAGACGTTCGACCTGCTGGTGATGCCGAATCTCTACGGCGACATCATTTCGGATCTGGCGGCCGGGCTGGTGGGCGGGCTGGGCATCGTGCCCGGCGCCAACCTGGGCGATCATCACGCCATCTTCGAAGCCGTCCACGGCACCGCGCCCGATATCGCCGGCAAGGGCCTGGCGAATCCCACCGCGCTGATGCAATCGGCCGTGCTGATGCTGGCGCACATCGGCGAGCGCGACGCCGCTGCGCGCCTGCAGCGGGCCATCCATGCGGTTTACGCCGAAGGCCGCGCACCTCACCGGCGACGTGGGCGGCAAGGCCTCCACCGGCGAATTCACGGACGCGGTGATGGCGAACCTGTAGCCGCGCCGCCCGCCGCCAGCAGCCGGCCGTCGCGCCAGTCGAAGATGTAATCGGCCCGCGCCAGTTGCGCCGCCGTGAGCGGCGTCTTGTTTTGCAGGCGGATCGCCACCGTGCGGTCGTGAAACCACAGTTCCGCGATGAAGGCCATGTCCCAGGTGCCGAACGGTTCGTTCAGAAACACCACCATGCTGCGCGGGCGAGCCTTCGGGTTCAACAGTTGAAACTGGCGGATCACCGCGGCGGTCGGAGCGCCGGGGTCATAGCTTCGCAGGGTGCTCTTGAAAAGGGACCCGTTCCACCCCGCCCAGGCAATCGCCATCAGCGCCACCACCACCGCGAGCCGCGCTTGCGGGCCGAGCTGCCGGAGACCCGGCTCGTTCTCCATGTCGCGGGCCAGCAAGTGCGCCAGGCCCACCGCCGTCACCGCGCCCAGCATCGCCCAGCCGAGCAATGGAATAGCCAGAGTGGCCCCGGCGCGCCCGTCCAGAAACTCCAGCGGCAGCGGCGTCACCATGATCCAGATCCAGCAAAAACGCAGCAACGGCCGGGGGCGCCGCCATGCCAGATAGGTGACCAGCAGCCACACCGCCACAATCGGCACCCACCCGCCGACGTACTCTGCCTGCAGGAAAATGTCCTGGAACTGGCGCTGCTGAAAGCCGGCCAGGCGCGCGAACGTAAACTTCACCGCGTATCCCGGCTGCCGGCCGAGCCCGCGCCAAACCCGCCCGTAAACAAACACCGCCGTCATGGCGGCCGCAATCGCCGGGACTGTGTAGCGCCGCAGCAGCCGGAAGCTGTCCGCGCTCCGGAATAACCATTCGTAGGCCAGCAGCATCACCGGCAGCGTCACGGCCATTTCTTTGGAATTCAGGGCGCACAGGAACAGCGCGGAAAACAGCGCGGTCTCGCGCGCCCGCAGCAGCCGCCCGCGCGAGCGGGCCCCGATGTAGCAGATCAGGGCGCCGGCATAAAAAATCGCGCAGAGAACGTCGTAGATGTACTTGCTTTCGAAGTAGAGGAAGGCCAGTCCGGCGTGGCAGGACACGACCAGGGCGGCCAGCCACGCCTCCAGCGCCGTGGCGCCCAGTGTTCGCGCCAGTAAGTAGGCCAAGCCAGCCAGCAGCAGCAGCAGCGGCAGCAAAGCCGCGTGGTAGGCAACCGGGTTCAGCCCGAAGAAATGAAAGATGGGCACGTAGAAAAAGCCGCCCATCGGCCGGTAGAAGTCGTGCCACAGCAGGAAATTGGAATAGAACAGCCGCCAGGGCCCATGCCGCCAGTGTTCCGCCAGGTTCATCAGGTCGTCCGAGGCGAACGGCAGGCGCAGCCCGGGCCATGTAAAGAAAATAAAATAACCGGAAGTCAACAGGATGAGCAGAGCGGCGCGGCCGGGCGGGACATCCCTTGCGGGCTTCGAACCGGCTTTGGGCGACGCAATCAACTCCATATCTTAGCCTTTCACCCCTGTGTCCGGTCAAAATCGTACGTTCGCCGCACAACTTTTCGAACGTTACAGCCTTCAAGAGGAAAGACCATAAGAGGGGGAAATGAGGAAGGCTGTCTGTTTAATCGCAATTTTCTGGTGCGCGGCGGTGCGGGGATGGGCCTCGATGGCGGTCGCGCTCAGCCCGTCCGTTGCATCGCCGGCGCCGCTCGGCACGCCCATCACCTGGACCGCATCCGTATCGGGCGCCGCTCCCGGAACGCTCTGGTACCGGTTTCGCACGCGTTTCACCGGCTTCAAATCCGTCAGGCCCGGGCCGGTGTTCGGTTATCGAACGGTGGTCGATTACGGCCCCAATTCTTCTCTCACCTGGAGCACGATCGCGCGGGAAGGCGGCTACCAGATCGAGGTCTCGGTGGAGAACACCACCACCGGCGAGACGGCCGCCGCCGTCCAGGAGTTCGTTCTCACTCCCCTCGCCACCAGCACGCCCGTAATCACGCCCACCGCTCATCCGCTCGTGTTCCTCTACAGCGCCCCGCGGTGCCATGGCCAGATGCGGGTCCAGTTCACGGCTCCGGACGGCACGGTCCAAACCACGCCGTATCAGGCCTGCGACGGCCGGACCAGCATGAATTTCTATCTGGCCGGAATGCGCGCCAACACCAGCTATGTCGTCCAGCAGCAGGTGAGCAACGGTTCCGATCCGCCCGGACCGCAGTTGAGCCTCACCACAGCCGCTGCCGCCATTCAGGCGCCGCAAATCTCCGTACTCACCGCGCCCGCGCCGTCCACGGGCGGCGGCATCCTCCTGCATGACGTGGTCAACACCAACGGCTTTGCGACGGATCTGAGCGGCAACATGGTCTGGTACGTTCCCTTCTCCCTTACCCTCATGACCAATGTCGTGCCCGGCGGCACTTTTCTGGGGATCGTCGAGGACGGCACGCAGGATTCCTCGCACCAGATTCTTCGCGAATTCGATCTCACCGGCGCCACTGTGGCGGAGACCAACGCCGCCCGCGTCACCCAGCAGCTCACGGCCAGGGGCATGCATTCCATCAATTGCTTCCACCACGACGCCATCAAGCTGGCCAACGGCAATTACCTCGTTCTGGCCGGCGAGGAGCGCATTCTCAGCGGCGTGCAGGGCCCGGGTCCGGTGGACATCCTCGGCGATATGATCCTGGCGCTCGATCCCAACCTGCAGGTGGTCTGGGCGTGGGACGCCTTCGATCATCTCGACCCGCACCGCGCCGCGGTTCTCGGTGAAACCTGCACTTTTCCCGGCACACCCTCCTGCACGGTCTTCTATCTCGCCACCACCGCCAACGACTGGCTGCACGGCAACGCCCTGCAACTGCTGCCCGACGGCAGCATTCTCTATTCCAGCCGCCACCAGGATTGGCTCATGAAGATCGATTACAACAGCGGCGCCGGGACCGGCAACATTCTCTGGCGCATGGGCGTGGACGGCGATTTCCAGATTCAGTCTTCCGATCCCTACCCCTGGTTCTCCCACCAGCACGATCCCAATTTCCTCGCCGACGGCCAGACTCTGCTGGTCTTCGACAACGGCAACACCCGCATCTCCGCCAATCCCGGTGAATTCAGCCGCGCGCAGGTCTATCACATCGACCAGCAGAACCTGGTCGCCACCCCCGTCATCAACACCGATCTCGGCGTGAATTCTTCCGCGCTCGGAACCGCGGAGCTGCTGCCGGACGGCAATTACCACTTCGATGCCGGCTTCATGCCGAACCCCGCCAACCCGGCCAGCTTTATCACCCAGCTCTACGAGCTGGACAGCACCGGCAACATTTTTTGGACGATGCGGGTTTATGCTGAGGAATATCGCAACTTTCAAATGAACGATCTCTACACGCCGCCGGTCGAATGGCTGCCGTAATCCGGCGCTCGGCCGTTCTGGCGCCGGTGCTGATCGTCGGTTTGTATTATTTCTGGGGCGCGCGCGCCGCCGTCGAATACGGCCATTACGAATTCGGGCACAATCTCGACGGCTACTACGATTTTCTCGGCCGGGCATTCTTAGGCGGCCATCTGTATCTGCCGGTTCAGCCTTCCGCGCAACTGCTGGCCCTCCCCGATCCCTATGACCCCAAGGCGGACAGCTCCATCCGTTTGCAGTACCAGGATATGGTGCTGTTCCACGGCCGCTACTACCTCTACTTCGGCGCCGCGCCGGCGGTGATGTTGTTCGCTCCCTGGCGGTTGGTCACCGGCCACGACCTGCCCGAGCCTTTCGCCGGGTTCCTGTTGTGCTTCGGCGGATTCCTTTTCGCCACCGCCGCCCTGCTGCGCGTGCTGGACCTGGCAGGCTCCCGGCCCGGGCCCGGGTTTCTGGCGCTGCTGGTTTTCGGCCTCGGCTTCTGCCAGTCGGTCCCGTTTCTGCTGAACCGCGTGTTCGTGTATGAAATCGCCATCGCCGGCGGATACTTCTGCCTGTCCGCCGCGGTCTACTGCCTGGCACGCGCGTTTTCCGTCGAGGGCCCGGCATCGCGCCCATGGCTGGCCGGTTCGGGTCTGGCGTTTGGAATGGCGGTGGCCTGCCGCCCACACCTGGTTTTGGCGGGCGCGGTCGCGGCCGCCGGATTGGTCGTTTACCTGGCCCGCCGCCATCGCGCCCGCGCCGCTCTCGCCTTCCTCGCCGCCTGGATGCTGGTGGGCTCCGCCATCGCCGCCTATAACTTCGAGCGCTTCGGCAATCCCCTGGAATTCGGCTTCCGCTATCAATTGGCCGGCCCCGGCCAGAATCGGGTGGAACTGGCCGCGCGCAACCTGCTGCCCGGTGCCTATTACATGCTGCTCGACCGCCCCGGCTTCAGCCGCGTGTTCCCCTGGATGCGCATGGTTTTCCGCTTCCCGTTCGATTCTGCCCAACGCCACCCGCTGCCCCCGGATTATTTTGTCGAACCCAGCGTCGGGGCGCTCTGGCTGGCCCCGTTCCTGCTTGCCGCTTTCTTCGTCCCGCGCCCGCTCTCGAAGCGCGCTACGGAAGCCCGAACCATCCTATGGATCTGCGCCGCCGCCACGCTGGCGATTCTGCTGTTCCTGGTCAGCACTCACCTGGCCACCGAGCGCTACGAAGTGGATTTCCTCCCGCTGGCCGTTTTCGGAGCCCTCGCCGGTCTCGCCATCCGTGCCGCCCGCCGCCCTGCCACGCGCATCGTGCTCGCCATTCTGGTGTGCTACGGCGCCGCCGCCAACCTGGCCCTCGGAATTGCCGGCCCCTACGACGATCTCCTGCGATACCGGCCGGCGGGCTACGTCCGCCTGGCGCGCTGGTTCAGTCCGGTTTCCGAATTCCGGCCCATGCTGAACCCCGCGATTTCCATCGAAGTGGCTGCCGCATTCATCCCGGAGCCCTCCGGCTTTCGCGAGCCGCTGGTCACCATGGGCCATTCCCACCACAACTACTTCCTCTATGCCGAGCACGCTCCCGGCATGCTCCGGCTGGTTTCGCAATCGGAGGATGCCCGCGCGGTTTACGAAATGCCCAATCCCGGCAGCGCCGAGCTTCGTATCGGCCTTACCTACGCTCCGCAAACCCGGCGCCTGGCAACCACTGTCAATGGGCAGGAAGTGCTATCGGTTCCGACGGCCACGCTGGTGGCCGCGCCCGCCGAGGTCGCCGTCGGCGAGAATCAGAGCGACGTGGGCCTGACCTATCCCCGCTTTAGCGGGCGGTTGCGCACCATCCGCAAAGTGGTGAGTGACCGATAGTACTTACTGTCTGGGACTAAGTAGAGCACCTTATTCGGTTATGCCGTGATACAATGTGCTCTGATTTACTTTCGTTAGCAAAATTATGGAACCAAATCAGTCTAGGCCGATTCCCACCCGGCCCGAACTGAAGACCGGCCGGCGGACTTTCCTGAAGAGTGCCGCGGCCGCGGGCCTGGCCGTCTCCGCCCGCGCTTCCTCCAATTCTCCCAACGTGATCGTGATCGCCTGCGACGACCTGGGCTACGGCGATTTGAGCTGCTACGGTTCCGGCATCGCCACGCCGAATATCGACAGCATCGCGCAGCAGGGGGTCCGGTTCACGCAGTGCGACTCCGTCGGTCCAGTATGTACGCCGGCGCGGGCTGGCATCATGACGGGCCGTTACCCCAACCGCTACGGCTTGCCCCGCGTCCTTTCCCCTACCGACACCTATGGCCTGCCGGGTTCGGAAACCACGGTGGCGCAGATGCTCAAGCCTTCCGGCTACGCCACCATGTGCGTGGGCAAATGGCACCTCGGCTCGGTGGTCCCGTATCTTCCCGTGAACCTGGGTTTCGACCAATGGTACGGGATTCCCTACAGCATCGACCAGGGCAACCGCCCGCTGATGCACAACACGGATATCATCGAGGAGCCGGCCAACCTGAACAACCTGACCCTGCGCTACACGCAATGGGCTACGAGTTTCATCAACGCCTCCGCCGGCTCGCCGTTTTTCCTCTACCTGGCGCATTCGTTCCCGCACATCCCGCTGGCGGCATCCCAGCCATTTCTGGGGCAATCGTTCCAGGGCCTTTACGGCGACGTGGTTCAGGAAATCGATTGGAGCACCGGCCAGGTGTTGCAGGCGCTCCAGGCCAACGGAATCGACTCCAACACGCTGGTCATCTTCACCAGCGACCACGGTCCGTGGTACCAGGGCAGCCCGGGGCGCTTGCGGGGTCGTAAGGGCGAAACCTGGGAAGGCGGCGTGCGCGTGCCCTTCCTGGCGCGCTTCCCGGGATTCATCCCGGCGGGTCTGGTATCGTCATCGTTCGTCACCACCCTGGACATCCTGCCGACCGTCGCCAGCTTGACCGGCGCCGGTCTCCCGCCGTATGCCCCCGACGGCGTCGACATCACGCCCCTTCTCACGGGCGCGCAGAACGGTATTTCCCGCGACGCCTTCCTCTATTTCAACGACGTTTACCTGCAGGCGGCCCGCCTCGGGAGCTGGAAATTGCACGTCACCCGCTTCAACGTGCCCGCCTTCACGCAGGCACCGGCGTGCGGTCTGCTCAGCCTCCCGCTACCCGCGCCGGAACTCTACGATCCGGTTGCCGATCCCGAGGAAGGCCACGACCGCTCCGACCGCAATCCCGGGAATGTGGCGCAAATCCGCGCGCGCATGGATCAGCTGATCCAAACGTTCCCCGGGGACGTTCAAAACGCCTGGTTCACCACCCTCGCCCAGCCGGTGCAGGGCTCGCCGTCCGGCTGCTATCCGATTCCGCAGGGCTCGTAAGGGTAGGGCAGGGAAGTGGGGCAGGCGGCGCCGCCTGCCGAGCGCTTACATCTTCCCGCGCGCCAGCCCCAGCGCGCGAATGCGCTTGTGCAGATTGGTCCGCTCCATGCCCAGCGCCCGCGCGGCGCCGGAGACGTTCCAGTTGGATTCTTCGAGCGCGCGCAGAATGTGCTCGCGCTCGGCCGATTCGCGCGCCTCCTGAATCGTCGATTTCGGCCCCGCCTCGCGCTGCACCCGCATCTCCACCGGAATCGCGTCGCGCGTCAGCCGCTCGCCGGGCGTCAGGATGGCCATGCGCTCGATCACGTTGCGCAGCTCGCGCGCGTTGCCCGGCCAGGCATAGCTTTCGAGCACGCGAACACCGAGTCCGTCCAGCTTCTTCGGCCTGAAATTGTTGCGCGCGCAGAAATCCTCCAGGAAATATTCGGCCAGCAGCCGGATATCGTGCGGCCGCTCGCGCAGCGCCGGCACGCGGATCGGCACCACGCTCAGCCGGTAATACAGGTCCTCGCGGAATTTCTCCTGCGCCACCATGCCCGCCAGGTCGCGATTGGTGGCCGAGATCACGCGCACGGTGACGCGGATGATCTGCTCGCCGCCCACGCGGTGGAACTCGCCTTCCTGCAGCACGCGCAGCAGCTTGGCCTGCGACGCGCCGTGCAGGTCGCCCACTTCGTCCAGGAAGATGCGTGCCGCCGTCGGCCAGCTCGAACTTGCCGCGGCGCGAGGCGGTGGCGCCGGTGAAGGAGCCTTTCTCGTGCCCGAACAGCTCGGTCTCGATCAGCTCGGTGGGAATGGCCGCGCAGTTCACCTTCACGAACGGACCCGCCGGCGAACGGGCTCGAGTTGTGAATGTGCGCCGCCAGCAGCTCCTTGCCGGTGCCCGATTCGCCGATCAGCAGCACGCGCGCATCCGAGCGCGCCGCCATGGTGGCCTGCTCCACGGCGCGCTGCCACGCCGGGCTGGCGCCGATCATCTTCGGGCGCGCTGCCCACCAGCTCGCGCAGGCGCTCGTTCTCCTGCCGCAGGCTGGCCTGCTCCAGCGCGTTCTTCAGCGGCCAGCAGCACGCGGTCGCGGCTCAGCGGCTTTTCCAGGAAATCGAACGCGCCCGGCGCGCGTGGCTTCCACCGCGTCGGCGATGGTGCCGTGGCCGGAAATCATGATGGCCGGCGCGGTGGCGCCGTTCTGCCTGCACCGTCTTGCAGCAGGTCGATGCCGCTGCCGTCCGGCAGCTTCATGTCGAACAGGTAGGCGTCGGCGCGCTGCGCGTCGGGATGGCGCGCGGAACTCCGCCACCGACCGGCACACGTTCACCGCATAGCCCTCGCGCTCCAGAATCATGCGCAGCGAGCGGCCGATGTTCTCTTCGTCATCCACGATCAGCACGCGTTTGGATGCCATTGGTCGCCACGGGCAGCAGCACGCGGAATCCGGCGCCGCCCAGTTCTCCTTTCACCAGCACGATGTCGCCGCCCGAAAGCAGCGCGCTCTTGCGCGCGATGGAAAGTCCCAGCCCCATGCCCCGCTTCTTGAACGAAATGGTCGGCTGGAACAGCGAAGCCCGCGCCTGCTCGCTCAGGCCCGGCCCGGAATCGTGCACTTCGATGGCCACGCGCCCGCTGCTCCGCGCGGGTCACGCCCAGGATGCGGCCGCCTTCGCCCGCGGCTTCCGCGGCGTTCTCCAGCAGGTTGGTGAGGATGCCCTTGACCAGATCCTGGTCCGCCATCACCGTGCGGATGCTGTCGCGCCAGCCGGCAGTCGTAGGCCACTTCGGGATGCGCCGTCTTGAGGAACGCGATGCGCTCTTCCAGCAGCGAGTTCACGTCCAGCGGCACGGGCGGCACCGGCGGCTCGGCGGCGAATTGCGAGAACGCGCGGATGCGCCGCTCCAGGGTCTCGATTTCGTCCACCACGATCTGCGCGGCCTGCTCCATGAAGGCGCGGTCGGCTTCGTCGTAGCGCGCCAGCATCTCTTCCACCGTGAGCCGGATGGGCGTCAGCGAGTTCTTCACCTCGTGCGCCATCTTGCGCGCCAGCGTCTGCCAGCTGGCCAGTTGGCGCAGGTACACCAGCCGCTCGGTGCTCTCCTGCAGCTTGCTCGGCCATGTGTTGAAGGCCTGGATGGCGCGGCCGATTTCGTCGTCGCGCTGCGGCGGCCACGCGCGCGTTCAGGTCGCCCGCGGCCAGTTGGCTCAAGCCGGCGGTCAATTGCTGAATCGGCCGGCTGATGCGGTGCGCCAGGTAGATCAGCAGCACCAGCGACACCAGCCAGAACGACGCCGCCAGCAGAATATAGGTGAGCCGCACGCCGCGGCGCAGGTCGCGCTCTGGACGGCGTCCACCAGCCCGCGTGCCTCGCGGATCTGCGCCTGTCAGCTTTTCCATGGCGACGCCGCCGAGACTGGACGAATACGACCAGACGTCGCCGCCATGGCGCACCAGGTAGTCCAGCCGGTCCCCCTGGTTGCCGCCGTAGACGAAGCTCTCCGTCGCGCCGCTTTCCGCGAACGCCTGCACCGGCGCCGGCCACCCCTGGCGGCCGTGGGCGGGAAATTTCTGGGGTGTGATGTCGCCGGTTTCGGCCCGCCGTTTCAGGTCGTCGCGCTCGCGCTGGTAGAGCTGCTGCCCGGTCCGCGCCAGCGTGCGCGAGAGCGACTCTAGCTTCGTTGGTGGCGGAGAAATTCAGGCTCCAGTCGAGCAGCGAGGTGGTGATCCAGATGGTCGCCGCCAGGGGCACTAAGGTAGCGGCCAGAAAGACGAGGATCAGCCTGTTGCGAAGCCGGTTCACCCGATTCGTCCGCGGCCCGTGGGTGTCCGCGGCAGATCGCGCAGGCGCAGCGGACCCGCGCTTCGCGTCCAATACAGATCCTCGCCCTGCGGGTGGCTGAAAATGTCGATCAGCCGGCTCAGGCTGATCCCGGAATCCCCCACCAGGCTGGCAAGCTCGCGCCGGTCCGTCGTGCGCAGTTCGAACTTCACCCAGAAAGGCCGCTGCGGCGCCAGCCCCAGCGAGCTGATCGCCAGGTTGTCCATGCACCACGCCTCCGCCTGGGCGGCGGACACGTTGGGCACGCTCCTTCTGTATTCGCCCGGGATGATGACCGAAAACTTCTCTTCCCACAGGTCGTAGCTCACCACGAGCCGCTCCGGTGTGCGGCGAAAGACGGTGCCGTGCTCATCGCTGAACAGCGTGAGCTGCGAAAGGAACATCACCGTATCCGCGTTCATCAGCCGTTCCAGCGGCTTGCCCGTAAGAAAATGCAGGCCCGGAGCGGCCACATGGAGGTTGTCGCCGTCGAAGGTAACGTCCAGCGGACCGGCCGCGCGGGCACGGAGCAGAGGAATAGCCAGGCCGGCCAGAAGCCAGCTCCGGCGGCTCATCCCGTTTTCCCGCGCGAACTGCGCCATCAATAATTCATGCCCACCATGAAGATCGGATCGATGTGCCCTTCCCGCAGCGGAAACGCCACTGCCAGCGAGAAAATACCCTGCCGCAGCCCTACTCCTGCCGAATGCCGCAGAATCGCCGCATCGCCACGATCCCACACGGCACCCGAGTCATAGAAAACCTGAAAAACCCCGTACCGGTACTCGGCCGAATTGTGTGCCATGCGGTTGCCCCCCAAGGGGTCCAGTTCATACATATTCCAGCCGCGGAGAGTACTGCTATTGCCCAGCGCAAAGCGCTCGAACAGCGGTGCGCGGCCGGATATATATCCCGCCGTCATGTCGTCGATCACCACGCTCTTGCCGAAAGTCCGCATGTAGCGGAACTCCCAGCGGTGGCGCGCGTACACGAAATCGCTGCCCAGAACTCTGCTGGCCGCGCGCAGGCTGTACGCGGCATCCAGGTCATTCTGGCTATCGGCACCCTCTAAGCGTCTATGATACCGCAAGGAGGCGAGCCACGCGTTTGCCGACTCCGCCGGCACGGCCGGAGATTCGTCCGCCATCCGCTCAAAACTCGTCCCCAGGGTCAGTTCCAACGGCTTGGCCAGCACAAACGTCACCTCCGGCTGGAGATTCTGGCGCGCGCGATAGAGCCCCCCGGTATCCATGGAGGAAAGAAGGACCGGGTTTGCCGCCTCTTCGGTGCTGGCGCTGTTCCACAGCTCGTGGTAATCCTCGAAGGCGAACCGGAATTGCACCCGGTCGCTCCCCACGTGGGTGTTTTCGTAGCGCGCCATCATGCCCGTCAGGCGCTCCGGCAGCTCGTCGGCGTCGCTCACCAGGCCCGCCGTGAAGCCGTTGTGGCCCACCGTCGCCGTGCCCTCCACCGCCCCGTTCCAGCCTCGTTCGGAGCTGTACAGGAATTTGGGGACCGAAATGTCGAAGCGGGCCGGCTTCAGGTGAACGTCGAAAAGCACCTGTACGTACTCCGGGCTCTTTCCCCGCAGCACATGGTGCTCCACCGTCCGCGCGTGGAATTCCTTGCGCAAACGCCTGCCGAGCTCGTCCAGAACCGGCGGGTTCAGCTTCTCCCCGATCAGCGCCAAAGCGTCCTTGCGCAGTGCGGGTGTGAGCTTGCCGTCCTGGTCGTGGTCCGCCGCCAGATCCGTCTTCCAGCCGTCGGCCGCGATCACCACGGTTTCCACCGTGTATCGCGTATTCACGTTGAACTCGGAGTCCTGCGTTCCGGCGAAAAGAGTGGCGCCCACCAGCGCACACCCCAACCAGGCAAGTTTCATGTAACCGGGTATGGCACGCCTACGGCCATAGCCAAGTCTATGGAAACTCGGCCCCGGTGTGACCCTGGGATGTGATTCGTGTTCACAGGTGTGGAAAGTACAAAAAAGGGCCGCAAAAGCGGAAACGGAGTATCCGTCAGGCGGCGCGCATGCGCGGCCTGCACGGGAGATAAGAGGAGGGAATAGGGTAGCGAATCGAGGAGCGATTGAGCTCCTCCGCTCGGATGGATCGGTCCTGTGCGAACTCCGGTCTTGCCGGTCGGTACTACAGAACCTTCGCCAATTCCGTGGCGAACGCGCTGCGAGGCGTCTGTTCACGATCTCTGCCGCCGCGCTTCTTGCGGTCGGGGCGAACATTGCGATTAGCACTCGGGGCCGTTGCGGTCTGCGGCGCGCCCTTGGGGCCTCCCTTGGGCGGCTGCGCCGGGTTGGCTCGCAACAACCGGTCTTCTAGAGGCGCGCGGTCAAAACGTCGGATGATCGCGGCCATTTCGTCTGCCGTAGGCGCTTCGACAAATGCGAAGCCCTTGGACTCTTGCGTTTCGTGATTGCGGATCACTTTCACGCCGTCAGCTACGAGATCTTCAGCGGTAAGCCACTGCTTGATGTCGTCGGCGGTGACCCAGGTGGGGAGATTGCCAAGAAAAACGGTAAAGCTCATTCAGTTGATTTTTTTACTCCGTTGGTTGGATATGTGCGGCACTTCAAGGGAAGGATTCCGATCTGCCAACTCGATACTACCAGAGTGGCCAATAGGATTGCAAACGGGTGCTTTAGAGTGCCGATGAAAGCATCGCTAATACATTAGACGCGGCGTTCCGCGCCGTGGATTCCGGCAATTCGCCACCGCGCGCGAGAGCCCGCACGGGCCGGGCATGCCCGGCCCTCTCCCGCGCCGGAGACCCGCCCGTCACCCTCGCCGCGCCGGTTCGAAAAGCGCCAGCACCGCGCCCTGCGGATCGGCAATCACGGACCACCGTCCCACGTTCTCCATTGACATGGGCTCCATATACACGCGCGCCCCGAGTTTCCTGGCCTGGTCCGTGGCCGCATCGCAATTCGCCACCTGAAAATACAGCAGCCAGTGCGGCGGCGCGTTTGGGGGGAGATGCTCCGCCGGCGGCACTCCGCCGATAAAGTCTTCTCCGTTCTTAATATGCAGGTATCCGGAGGGATCTTTTTCCCCCGGCGCCACCCGCCATCCGAACAGCGTTTCATAAAACTTCCGGGCGCCCTCGGGATCCGGCGTAACCAGGTCCGCCCAGGTAAACGCCCCCGGCTCGTGGGCTGCGCGAATGCCGCCGCCCTGCCCGCCAGGCTGCCGCTTCACCTGCCATACGGAAAAAACCGCCCCGGTGGGGTCCTGCAGCACCGCCATGCGGCCGAAATCGGAAACGTCGAAAGCCGGCGCCATCACTTTCGCGCCCGCATTGGCGGCCTTGTCCACCGCCTCGTCGGCGCTTTCCACCAGCACGTACAGCATCCAGTGCGGGGGAATGCCCATTGCGCGCATGTCCGGCCGCAGCGTGTAGCCGCCGCCGGTATCGCGTCCGTCCAGGTTGAAAATCGAGTACACCTCGTTCGGGCCCATGGGAAAATCTTTCGCTCCCCATCCAAACAGAGATGCATAAAATTGTTTCGCGGCTGCCTGATCGGTAGTGCCCAGTTCGATCCAGCAGAATGACCCGGGTTTGTGCGTTTCGATGGTAGCCATACGGCGGCAGTTTATCATGGAAATAGTGAATACCGGGTTACTGGCTGTGGCCTCGCTGGTGCTGCTCGCGGCTCCCGCCGCCGGCCAGGATGCGGCGCCCACCTTCGCGCGCGACATTGCCCCGGTGGTCTACCACTCCTGCGCCCCCTGCCACCACCCCGGCGGTCCCGGGCCGTTTTCGCTCCTCTCCTACCCGGATGTGGCGAAGCGCGCCGCCCAGATCGCGGCCGTCACCCGCACCCGCTACATGCCGCCATGGCTTCCCCAGGCCGGCTACGGCGATTTCGCCGATGAGCGCCGCCTGACCGATGCCCAGATCCGCCGCATCGCCGCCTGGGCCGCCGCCGGCGCGCCCCAAGGCCCCGCCGCGCAAACTCCCGCTCCGCCCTCCTATACCGAGGGCTGGCAGCTCGGCCAGCCCGATCTCATACTCGAAGCCGCGGGCCCGCTCGACGTTCCCGCCTCCGGGCCGGATCTCTTCTGGAATTTCCTGTTCACACCCCGGCTCGCCGCGCCCCGCTACGTGCGCGCCGTGGAGATCCGCCCCGGCAACCGCCGCGTCGTCCACCATTGCAACCTCCTGCTCGATCGCGCCGGCTCCGCCCACCGCTCCGCCGCCGCCGGCCAGGGCGGATTTCCCGGCATGGACCTCACCGTGGTGCGCAGCCCCTTCGACCCCGACGGACATTTTCTGTTCTGGAAGCCCGGCGCCCTGCCGCACGTCGAGCCCGACGGCTTCTCCTGGCGCCTCAATCCCGGCGATACCCTGGTGCTCAACACCCACCTGCATCCGTCCGGCAAGCCCGAGCAGGCGCGCCCCACCATCGGCATTTATTTCACCGACCAGCCGCCCGCGCACTTCCCCCTGCTCGTTCAACTGGAGAACGACAGCGCCCTGCGCATTCCCGCCGGCGTTCGCGATTTCCCGGTCTCCGACGATTTCCGCCTGCCCATGGACGTGGACGTCCTCGCCGTTTATCCCCACGCGCATTATCTCGGCAAACTGCTGGAAGCCTATGCCACCCTGCCCGACGGCAGCCGCAAATGGCTCATCCGCATCCCCAACTGGGACCTGAACTGGCAATCGGTGTATTACTACCGCGAGCCGCTGGCGCTGCCCAAAGACGCCGTCATCTCCATGCGCTACCACTACGATAATTCCGCGGATAATGTGCGCAACCCCCACCAGCCGCCGCGCCTGGTGGTGGGCGGCAATCAGTCCGATGACGAAATGGCCCACCTCTGGCTGCAGGTTCTGCCGCGCGGAGCGGGCGACCGGCGGCTTCCGTTTCAGGAAGCTCTCATGCGTCACCGCCTGGAGAAATACCCCAACGATTTCGCCGCCAATTTCAATCTGGGCGCGCTCGCCCTGGCTCGCTTGAACATTTCCGGGGCCGTCGGCATGCTGGAAAATGCGGTGCGCCTGGACCCTTCCCGCCCCGATGCCCACAACATGCTCGGCGCCGCCCTTGCCCGCGTGGGCCGCGTCCCCGAAGCTATCATGCAACTGCGCCTCGCCATCATCGAGCGGCCCGATTTCGTCAATGCCCGCCTGAACCTGGCCGGCGCGCTGATTCGCGAAGGCAAAATGGACGAAGCTCTGGAGAATTACCGGCAGGCGCTGGCCGCCGCGCCCCATGACCCCACCGTGCGCGATGCCGTGGAGTGGCGCGCCCGCCAGTTCGAAGCCCAAGGCAATCCTCAGGCAGCGGCCGCGCTTGACCGCGACTTACAAGCGGTATTGCCGGGGCACTAAGTGAACGATTACTGGGCGACTAAGTGCCGCCCGTAGCGCTGCCTTCCAGGCCGGCATTCCCGCTTGGGTCCGGACCGGCACGAATACCGGCATAGCAAGCTGAATGCTTCCGCTGCCGTCGACCATGCCCCTGGCCGGGCAGGGCGGCATGTTGACACGCGCGCTTCCGCGCTTGCATACTGTCCAGATTGGGATGCCCGGCCCGCGCGCGCCGGAGGCAGGTCAGGGAGCACCCTGGGAGAAGACCGATGTACAAGCCGCCGCCGGTTTACATGGCGTTGTTCTGCGTTCTCGCCGCGTGGAGTTCAGGCGCCAGCGCCACCGCGGACCTGCTCACGCAGTTGATCCGGGTCGACACCAGTAATCCCCCCGGTAACGAAGCCGCGCTCGATGCCGTTCTCGCCGCCCGCCTGCGCCCTCTCAGCTTCCAGGTGGAAATCATACCCACGCCGCAGCCCGGGAAATCCGTTCTGGTCGCGCGCCTCAAAGGCGATGGCAGCTTGAAGCCGGTGCTGCTTGCCGCGCATGCGGACACCGTCGGCGTGGAGCGCGAAAAATGGTCCCTCGACCCCTTCGCCGGCACCGTGAAGGACGGCTATGTCTACGGCCGCGGCGCTATCGATTTCAAGGGCGGAATGGCCGTTTTCACCGAAGCCGTCATGCGCCTGGCCCGCAACCGCGTGCCGCTCAAACGCGACATCATTTTTCTGGCTGAAGCGGATGAGGAGGGCGGTAAGTACAATACGTCCTGGCTGGCGGAGTCCCACTGGGACAAAATGGATTGCGAGTTCGCCCTCAACGAAGGCGGCTGGATTATGCAGCGCCCGGACGGCAGGGTGCGCTACATCAGCATCTCCACCTCCGATAAGACCAGCCTCTTTTTGCTGTTGACCGCGCACGGCACCTCCACCCATTCCTCCATGCCGCTGCCCGGCCAGGCCATCTTCCGCCTGGGCAAAGCGCTGGCCAGGTTGGCCGATTACGACACCAAACCGCAACTGACGCCCGCCACTCGCGACTTCTTCCTCACCCTCGCCAAAACCAGCCAGCCGCCGCTCTCCAACAGTTTTTACGATCTGGTCAACAGCCAGGACCCGGCGCGAGTGCGCGCGGCGGACCGTGAAATCAGCCGCGATCCCCTGCTGCACGCCATCATGCGCAATACCATCGCGCCGGTGCTGATGCAGGCCGGCTTCCGCGCCAACGTGATTCCCGGGTCGGCCGAAGCCACCATCAATTTTCGCGTCCTGCCGGGCACCACAGCCGAAGACCTGATCGCGGAAATGAAGAAGGTGATTGCCGATCCCGAGGTGGACGTCACGGTAGCCCCCGCCAATCCCGCCCGCGCGCTGGCCGCCCACCCGTTGCCGCCGGGCAGACCCTCGCCCGTAGATACCGCGCTCTATCAAGCGCTGGTCGAAAGCGCCCACCAGGTGTGGCCCGGAGTTCCGGTTACGCAATACCTGTTCCAGGCCGGGACCGACGCCCTGGCCTGGCGCAACCGCGGCGTCCCCGTCTACGGTGTGTATCCGTATCCGATCTCCAACGACGATCTGCGGCGCATGCACGGCAACGACGAGCGCGTTGCCGTGTCATCGCTCGACCAGGGAGTGGATTACATCTATAACACCCTGCTGGCGGTGGCCGCTAAATAGGGGGACCGGGGTGAGGGGTTGGGGATTAGGGGTCGGGGATTAGGGATGCGGGGACTACCGTTTCACGGCACGCGCCCGGTGCCCCTGCAGGATGCCCACAGGGACACCATGAAGGCACGGCGAAAAAACGGAAGGGGTGCGCCCCTAATCCCTAATCCCCAACCCCTAATCCCTGTTTCTCTTACGCGTGCGTTCCGTTCCCGGCGAAGCTCCACAGCCAGTCGCCCGACCGCTCGTGGTCCCACTGCGTCGTCGGTTCGAAGTAACCCGTGCCCGGCATCAGGTGCCGCCGCACCACGTCTTCGTTCAGCGTGATCCCCAGGCCCGGCTTGTCCGGAACCGTGATGAAGCCCTTGTTGATGATCGGCTTCTCGATTCCTTCCACCAGGTCCTGCCACCAAGGCACATCGAGCGAGTGGTTTTCGCAGGCCAGGAAGTTTTCCGTGGCCGCCGCGCAGTGCACCGATGCCAGCGCGCCGATCGGCAGGCCCGCATAATGCATCGCCATCGGCACCCCAAGCTCCAGCGCCGCGTCGCCGATCTTGTGCGTCTCCAGGATTCCGCCCGAGGTCGAAATGTCGGGGTGAATCTTGCTGACCGCGTGCTTCTCGCACAGGTTGATGAAGCCCTCTTTCAGGTAAATGTCCTCGCCCGTCAGAATCGGCGTGGGGCTCTCCGCCGTGATGTGCTGCAGCATTTCCGTGTACTGCCACGGAATCACGTCTTCCATCCAGGCCAGGTTGTACTTCTCGTAAGCCTTGCCCAGCCGGATGATGGAATTGACGCCCAGGTGGCCCAGGTGGTCCATGGAGAGCGGAATCTCCATGCCCACCGCCTCGCGGATGGCCGCCACATAGGTGCACAGCATCTCGATGCCTTTATCCGTCACCTCGGTCGCCACAAACGGGTGTGGCAAGGCGCGCCGTTCCCACGGGCTCAGTCCCGAAGGCTGCGTCACCGTGCCGGGCGTCCTGGCGACAAACTCGATGCCCAAGTCCATCTTCAGCCACGTCAGGCCCATGACTTCCTTGCGCTCTTTCATGCGCTGCGCGTAGACCTTGGGATCGTCCGATTCCGTGGTGTCGGCATAAATCCGGACCTTGTCCCGCCACTTACCGCCCAGCATCTGGTAAACCGGGACGCCGTAAACCTTCCCCGCGATATCCCAGAGCGCTTCCTCCACCGCCACCACGCCGCCCGCCTGCCGCCCGCCGCCGCCGAACTGCTTTACCTTATTAAACAGGTAGTTGATCCGCAGGGGATTCTCGCCCACCAGCCGGCTCTTCAGAAACAGCGCGTAGGTCGCGCTGGCGCCGTCACGCACTTCGCCCAGACCGTATACGCCCTGGTTGGTGTCGAGCCGTATGATCGTGCACGGGCTCGGCCCCGGTTTGACGACGGTCGCGATGCGCAGATCCGTGATCCTTAGCGTCGACGGGCTGGAATGCGTGTTCACATTCTTGACCTGCGTCTCCTGGTCGGCTTCCGCTTCCTTGCTCAGCAGCGCTCCGCCCAACATTGCGGCCGATGATTTAAACAGTGTGCGCCGGCCGATCTTACCATTCTGGCTAGACATTTTTTTAACTGATCCTTCCAGTCTTCCTTTATAAGTAGGGCTCCCGCTCCTGGCGAAGCCCGAACTGTGTTCCGCAACCGCCCTCGTCCTCGAAGTCGGTGGACGCGTTCGCGTCCGCCGGGCAGGCCCGCATGATTGCCCGACACGAACGGCGCTGGGCTCGCATATGGGAGCGCATCCGCCGGGAATTGTAACATGCATCGCCCGGCCGCGAACTTCCAGGACCTGATCTTCCTGCTTCTGCTCCTCCTGCTTCTGCTCCTCTCCTACTCCCGCCTCATGGCAGTGTAGGACGAATCAATCTGGAATACAATTCCGGCCGGGGCGTCCGGACGGCGGCGGGAAAGTCTTTGGGGGATTGTGGAGCCGGGAACGAGAATCGAACTCGTGACCTGCTGATTACAAGTCAGCCGCTCTACCATCTGAGCTATCCCGGCTTTGGGACCGGCCGCGGAATGAGAACATTTTGAGGTGCCGCCAACACGGCGCGCCCGCGGCTTTCCGTCCGCGCCGACGACCAGTTCATTCTAACAGGCCCGCCGGTCGGCAGGCTGTAAACCGCGCCTCCGGGCACGCACGGGAAATCCCGTTTTTCATATTCGGCACTGGTGCAAAAATCCGTCCCGTGGGAGCGTGGCGCGACGGGACTGAACATCGGACAAAAAGGCCGTGGGTACTGCTGGTTTTAATCGAGTTTCCCGACTTTTCCGCTTTAAAATCGGGTGAACTGAGTATATACTCGCAACTCAGGGGTGAAATGCGTATGTCTTTCGGCCGTGCAGCCGTATGTCTCGCTGTGTTTTCTCTTGCCGCGTTTGCCCAGTCCGAACGCGGAACCATTACAGGTGTTGTCCACGACTCGTCCGGAGCCGTCGTGCCCGGCGCCAAAATCAGCATCGTCAACCAAGCCACTAGGGTTAATTCGCCGGAGACCACCAACGACTCTGGCGAATATACAGCTAGCGAATTACAAATCGGTACCTATACGGTTCGGGTGGAAAAGGACGGTTTCCGCACGTTTAACGTCAATGGGTTAGTCCTCAACGCCGCGCAGACGCTCCGCGCCGACGCCACGCTCCAAGTCGGCCAGGCGACGCAGACGGTGGAAGTGACCGCCTCGGCTATCCAGGTGCAGACCGAAGACGCCAAGCTCAGCACCACGCTCCAGCAACAAGCTGGTCAACGACCTGCCGCTGGTGGTCAACGGCACCGTGCGAACGCCGTTCGATCTGGCGGCACTCACGCCGGACGCCAAGAACCTCGGCGGCGACAACGGATTCACCCTCGGCGGCGGCCAGGCAGCCGCCTATGGCACCTCGCTCGACGGCGTTTCCACCAACACCAGCCGCGCGCTCTCCAAGAGCTGGGTTGCTTCCAATTCGCCTTCCGTCGAAGCCATCGAGCAGTTCTCAGTGGACACCAACGGCTATAAGGCCGAATACGGCCACGCCGGCGGCGGCAACATGACCTACGCCTCCAAGTCCGGCACCAACGATTTCCACGGCGTCGGCCTACGAGTTCGTCCGCAACAACGATTTCGACGCCAACAACTTCTTCAACAACGCATCCCGCATTGCGAATTCCATTTACAAGCAGAACGATTTCGGCGCCACGGCCGGCGGGCCGGTGTGGATTCCCAAGGTCTACCACGGCAAGAACAAGACGTTCTTCTTCTTCTCCTACGAGGGATTCCGCAACCGCACCGGCGCCAACGGCACAGCCTTCACCGTCCCCACGCCGGAGATGTACAACGGCGATTTCAGCAAATGGGTGACCTCGGCCGGCGTGCAGATCCCGATTTACAACCCGCTCAGCCAGATGACCGAATGCCGATGGCACCGTCACCCGCACGGTGTTCCCCGGCAACCAGATTCCGAAGAGCCTGTTCAGCGCCGCTTGCGGTCAAGGCGCTGGGCGTGTTCCAGACCAGCGGCCAGCTTACGCCCAATAACGGCGCCGCGCCCGGCACCGCCGCCTATGTCACCAACAACTACCTCGAGACCAGCGGCACGCAGGTTTACCCGGTGAACAAGGAAAGCGTCAAGGGCGACCACATCTTCAACGACAAAGCACCGCATCTCCGGCTATTACGGCCACGACCACGAACACCAGACCTTCGGTCCCGACGGGCCACCCACTCTTCCCGGCCTGTATACGCAATTACAACGACCTGATGCAGGTGACCGACGTCGTGGCGCGCATGAGCTGGACGTGGTCAATAACGCCGACCATGATGAACTACGCTTCTACGCCGGCGGCAACAACTGGCACCAGGACCACAAGCCGCCGCAGGAGTACATCGGCAACTGGCAAAGCAAGTTCTGCCTGACCAACGTTCCCAACTGCAACGAGAACCTGGTGAACCTGTTCTCGGGCGGCACCGGCGACACCTACAGCACCTGGGGCGGCCAGGCCGACAACGGCATCCGAGAACACCGTCTACGCCTTCAACGACGACTTCACCTGGATGAAGGGCAAGCACACCGTCAAATTCGGCGGCATGTATGCAGCTCAACCACTACAACGGTTTCGGCCGCCAGTGCGAAGCCGGCTGCGTCGGCTTCAGCTATCAGGAGACCGGCGTGCCGGGCGGCACTAACCCGAACGCCGGCGGCAACGCCTTCGCTTCCTTCCTGCTGGGCTATGCGGACAGCGGCCAGATCGATACCGTCCGCTATCATCGGCCAGCAGTTCTACTATTTCGGCGGCTATATCCAGGACGACTGGCGCGTCACTCCCAAGCTGGTGTTGAACCTCGGCCTGCGCTACGACATCAACCTGCCGCCGACCGGCCTGGGCGATCGCTGGAGCGACTTCGGACCCACCACGCCGAATCCCGCCGCGGGCGGCATCCCGGGCGCGGTTCTGTTCGCCGGCAGCTGCACCGGTTGCGTCGGCAGCCGCACGCTCGCGGACCTGTGGGACAAAGGCTTCGGTCCGCACATCGGCTTGGCCTACTCAAAAGACTCCAAGACCGTGATCCGCGCTTCCTATGCGCGCTCTCTACGGCGCGCTGCATATCGGTCAGCGGGTCGACGCACAACATGGGCTTCACGCTGACCCAAACCTTCAGCAGCAGCGACAACGGCATCCTCCCGACCTACACGTTGGATGGGGGCATGCCGGCCTGGACCGCGCCGCCGTTCATCAATCCCTCGGTCTCCAACGGCACCAGCGTTTCCTGGTTCCAGGGCAATGAGACGACCAAGCTGCCGGCCCTGGACAATCTTCACTTCTCCATCCAGCGTCAAGTTCGGCAACTCGACGGTAGTCGAATGCCGGGTATAGCGGCGTGCTGGGATCCGCGTCTGCAAAGCGAACTGCTGCAATACAACGAGATCAATCCCAGTTACCTCAATGCGTTCGGATCGGTGGCGCAGAGCATTAACGTGCTGAACAGCCTGGTGGGTTCGGCTACCGCCAACGCGGCCGGCGTATACGCGCCCTTCCCCACCTTCAATTCGCTGTGGGGCTCGCGCGCCACCGTCGCCCAGGCGTTGCGGCCATACCCGCAATACACCTACATCGACACCTATTCCGGCCAAGGCGATCACAGCGGCCACTCGACCTACCACGCTGCTATCTTCCAGGTGCAGCGGCGGCTTTCCGATGGCTTCGTCGTGCAGGCGTCGTACGTGGTCTCCAAGATCCTCACCGATTCCGACTCGGCGTGGGGTGGTGCGGGCTCTGGGCTCGGGCCGGGGTTCGAGACCAACATGTGGGACCGCCAGCTGTCGAAATCCATCGGCGGCTACGACGTGCCCCGGGATTTCAAGTTCGCAGGCGAATACGAAGTGCCGTTCGGCCAGGGTAAGAAATATTTCACGCATGGCCCAGCCGCTTATGTGTTCGGCGGATGGCGCATCGCCAGCATCAACCTGTACGACAGCGGCACGCCGGTGTACCTCAGCACTTCGGAAACGCTGCCGATCTATCCCAGCGGCCAGTCCGGCTACATTCCGCCTTACATCACCTCCTATACCGGCTGGCAGCCCAACTGGAGCGGCAGCTTCAACCCCGGCAAGGACAACTTCTTCGTGCCCTACGGCACCGGTCCGTTCCCGTTGCAGGGAAGCGGCACGTCGCTGTACGGCATCGGCAATGCCACCCGTTTCAATCCGAAGGTCCGCCTGTTCCCGAACCTGAACGAGAACATGTCGGTCAACAAGAGCTTCCCCCTGAAGGGCGAGACCAAGCGGCTCGAGTTCCGCGCCGAAGCGTTCAACGTGTTCAACCGCGTCCGTTTCGGCACCGGCTCGACGCAGTTGCAGAGCTCGACGTTCGGCGTCCTGACCGGCTCCGGCAGCCAGCTCAACACGCCGCGCCAGTTGCAGCTCGCGTTGAAGTTCTACTACTAATTTGCTGGGGCAGGCCAACGTTTTTCGTGGCCTGCCAACCGGCAAACAGCATCGGGCCGCCCGGTTCTCCACCGGGCGGCCCGAACTATTTTGAGCTTCCAATTGGAATCAACATGAATCGACGCCAATTTCTTCTTTCCGCCGGCGCGGCCGGTTATCTTTCGGCGGGGCCATTTTCGCGCGCCGTCGCGGCGGTCCGCAACAAGGTCAAAATCACGGACGTCAAGTGCATGATCGTCCGCGGCACCTGGGACTGGAATCTGATCAAGATCGAAACCGATTCCGGGCTCTACGGCATCGGCGAGGCCTACTGGGGCTGGGGCGTCAAGGACCTGGTCCTCAACAAAATGAAGGGCATCATCGTCGGCGAGGATCCGCTCAACGTCGACAAGCTCTATACCAAGATGCTGATGCAGAGCGCCGGCGCCGGCGCCATCGCGCGGCGTCACCGTGAGCGGCCGCCAGCGGCATCGAGATCGCGCTCTGGGATCTCTGCGGCCGCATCCTCGAAACCCCCGTCTGCAACCTGCTGGGCGGCCGTTTCCGCGACCGCGTCCGCTTCTATCGCACCACTGCAGGTCCCGCCCGGCAACGTCGAAGACCCCGCCGTCTGGCGCGACCAGGTGGCCAGAAGCCAAGGCCGAAAAGTGGGGCTGGACCGCCTTCAAGTTCCAGGGCGACGGCATTCCGCCGCAACGCCGACCCGGCACTTCGAGGAGCCCGGCCACGACCCCTACGCCCGCAACCTCACCCACAAGGACTACCGCCGCATCGTGGAGGGCCATGGAGACCGTGCGCGAAGTCCCTCGGCCCGGACGCCGATTTCGCCGTCGAGTGCCACTGGCACTACGACGTCGAGGACGTCATCGAGCTCGGCCGCGCGCTGGAGCCGGTCAAGCCCATGTGGCTGGAAGATCCCGTCCCGCCCGATAACATCGAAGCCATGGCGCGCGTCACCCACGCCATCAACATCCCCGTCTGCACCGGCGAAAATCTCTACGGCCGCCAGGGCTTCCGCCGGCTGATCGAGACTCCAGGCCTGCTCCGGCGTGCACATCGACATCCCCAAATCCGGCGGCCTGCTGGAATCCAAGAAGATCTCCGATCTGGCCGAGATGTACTACATCTGGACCGCCTGCCACAATCCCGCCAGCCCGGTGGGCACCATCGCCTCCGCCCACGCCGCCTCCGCCATGCGCGATTTCCGCATTCACGAGCTGGCCAACTGGATCGACTGGTGGCCGGACCTGGTGATCCGCGAGGGCCCCTTCTGGAAGGACGGCTATTTCACCATCCAGGACAAGCCCGGCTACGGCATCGAGATCAACCCCGACGTCGCCAAGGCCCACCTCGCCCCCGGCGAAACCTGGTGGGGCTGAGCTGAACACTTCAACGCGGAGACGCAGAGAACGCTGAGGCAGCGCGGAGAATCGTTTTGGTTTGCTCTGCGTGGTCTCAGCGTCCTCCGCGCCTCCGCGTTGAATGCAGGATTCCACTTCCGCTGCGTCACCACTCCCGCCAGCCCGCTATAATTTGCACAATGCTCCTCGAACTCGTGGTCGAAAACTTCGCCGTCGTCGAGCGCCTCCGCGTCCAGTTCCATCCCGGCCTCAATCTCCTCACCGGCGAGACCGGCAGCGGCAAATCCATCGTGGTGGATGCCCTCGGCCTGCTGCTCGGCGCGCGCGCTTCGGCCGACATGGTCCGCACCGGCGAACCCGCGCCCCGCGTGGCCGGCACATTTCGACGTCCAGGACCGCGCCATCCGCCGCCTGCTCGAACCCGCCGGCGTCGAAATCGAGGACGGCGAGCTGCTCATCGAGCGCGAAATCCTGGCCGGCGGCAAGTCGCGCGCCTTCCTCGGCAGCCGCCCCGTGGCCGCCTCGCTGCTCCGCGACCTCGGCCCCTACCTCGCCGATATCCACGGCCAGCACGATCAGCAGCTTCTGTTCTCCTCCGAAGCCCAGCGCGACATGCTCGATTCCTTCGCCGGCCACCGCGACCTGCTCGACCGCATCGCTGCCCTCTACGCCGAATGGCGCGCCGCCGCCGCCGCACTCGAAGAACTGGAGCGCTCCGAGCAGGAGAAGCTGCGCCTGCTCGACCTCTGGTCTTTCCAGCGCAAGGAAATCGAAGCCGCCGCGCTGCCGCCCGACGAAGACGCCGCCCTCGAAAACGAGCGCCGCGTCCTGCAAAACGTGCAGCGCCTGCAGGAGGCCGCCGCCACCGCCTACGCCGCCGTTTACGACGCCCCCGAATCGGCCGTCTCGCTGGCCCGCATGGCCGCCAAGCGCCTCGACGAGCTGTGCCGCATCGATGCCTCGCTCGCACCTCTGCGCGAGCACCTCAAAGCCGCCGACCTCAGCCTCCAGGAAGTCTCCTACGGCCTGCGCGATTACCTCTCCGGCCTGGAAGCCAATCCCGGCCGCCTGGAGGAGATCGAAACGCGCCTCGCCGCCATCGACAAGCTGAAGCGCAAGTACGGCGCATCCATCCCCGAGATTCTGGCCTTCCTCGATCAGGTGCGCGCGCAGATCGCCGCCGTCGAGCACGCCGGCGAGCGCATGGAGGAGTTGCGCGCCCAGCAGCTCCGCCTGGCCGCCGAATACGAGCGGCTCGCCGCCGAACTGACCGCCCGCCGCGCCGCCGCCGCCCGCAAGCTGGAAAAGCGCGTGGAGGCCGAACTGGCGCAGCTCGCCATGGAGCGCACCGTGTTCCGCATTGACGCTCGCCGCCGCCGAATGGTCCGCCGCCGGCGCCGACCGCGTCGATTTTCTGGTTTCGCCGAATCTCGGCGAAGAGCCCCGGCCGCTGGAGAAGGTCGCTTCCGGCGGCGAGATCTCGCGCATCGCGCTGGCGCTGAAAACCTGCCTCGCCGCGCCAGCCGGCGCCAACGGCCGCGCCGATTCCCCGCGCACGCTGGTCTTCGACGAAGTGGATGCCGGCGTGGGCGGCAGCGCCGCCGAAGGCGTCGGCCGCCGCCTGAAGAAACTCGCCGCCGCCAACCAGGTGCTCTGCGTCACGCACCTGCCGCAGATCGCGTCCTTCGCCGACCATCATTATCGCGTCGAGAAGCAGGAGTCCCGCGGCCGCACCATCGCCGTGGTCGAAGAACTGGACCTGGCCGGCCGCACCCGCGAAATCGGCCGCATGCTCTCCGGCCAGAAGCTCACGCCCGAAGCCCTCAAGCACGCCGAACAACTCATCCGCGCCGCCGCCTTGTAGAAAAGCCGATGGAATGACATTAGCCGGGGGACCATTCCCGACGTCGCGGTCCGAAGGAAGTTGCGAGCGTGAGGAGTCGTCGAAAGGTGCAGAATCATCCGTGGTCCCGGCCACCGGGCCCATGTGGGGCAGGCGGTTTCGCCTGCCAACCGCCGCCCACCCTCGTACGGGCCGGCCATGGCCGGCCCGCTCTTCACGCGCGCGTTCCCTCCGGGTGCGTCATCTCCTCCGGCCGTACCCACTCGTCGAACTGCTCCGCCGTCACCAGCCCCAACTGCACCGCCGCCTCGCGCAGCGTCAGATCCTCCCGATAAGCCTTCAGCGAAATCTGCGCCGCCTTCTCGTAGCCGATGTGCGGATTGAGCGCCGTCACCAGCATCAGCGAATTCTCCAGGTGCTCGCGGATGCGCTTTTCGTTCGGCTCGATCCCCGCTGGCGCAGCGTTCGCTGGAACGAGCGCGCCGCCTCCGCCAGCAATTGAATCGACTCGCAGCACGTTGTCGCAGGATCACCGGCTTATACACGTTGAGCTGGAAATTTCCCTGCGAGCCCGCGAACGCCACCGCGTGGTCGTTGCCGAACACCTGCACCGCCACCATCGTCAGCGCCTCGCATTGCGTCGGGTTGATTTTGCCCGGCATGATCGACGATCCCGGCTCGTTTTCCGGAATCTTCAGCTCCGCGATTCCCGCGCGCGGCCCGCAGGCGTACCAGCGCACGTCGTTGGCGATCTTCATCAGCGCGCCCGCCAGCGTGCGCAGCGCCGCGCTGGCGTTCACCATGGCGTCGTGCGCGGAAAGCGCGGCGAATTTGTTGCGCGCCTCCACGAACGGCTTGCCCGTCTCCTCCGCGATCTTGCGCGCCGCCGCCTCGCCAAAGCGCGGGTCCGCGTTCAGCCCGGTGCCCACCGCCGTTCCGCCCATCGCCAGCTCGTACAGCCCCGGCAGGCTCGCGCGAATCGTCTCCAGCGCCTGGTCGAGCTGCGCCACCCAGCCCGAAATCACCTGCCCCAGCGTCAGCGGCGTCGCGTCCTGCAAATGCGTCCGCCCCACCATCACGATTCCCGCGAACGCCTCCGATTTCCCGCTCCAGCGTGTCGCGCAGCCCGGCGATCGCCGGGATCAACGCATTCTCCATCTCCTCCACCGTCGCAATGTGCATCACCGTCGGAAACGTATCGTTCGACGACTGGCTGTGGTTGACGTCGTCGTTGGGATGGATCGGCTTCTTCGACCCCACCACGCCGCCGGCCAGTCTGGATCGCGCGGTTCGCGATCACCTCGTTGGCGTTCATGTTGGTCTGCGTTCCCGATCCGGTCTGCCACACCACCAGCGGAAATTCGCCGTCCAGCTTCCCGTCGATCACTTCCTGCGCCGCCCGCACGATCAGGTCGGCCTTCTCGCGGCGGCAACTGGCCCAGTTCCGCGATTCGCCAGCGCCGCGCATTTCTTCAGAATGCCCAGCGCGCGGATCACCGGCCGGCCCCAGCGGTAGCGCTCCACGCCGATCGGGAAGTTCTGATGCGAGCGTTCCGTCTGCGCGCCCCACAAGTGATCCGCCGGAACCTCGACTTTGCCCAGGCTGTCTTTCTCTGTCCGGAATTTTCCGCCGGCCCCGATGGGGTTCGCCACGCAGTCTCCCTCCTCTCCTCACTTGCGCGCAATTGTGCGGCAGCGCCGGGACCAGCCCCGGCGCCGCTGCTCACACATTATCGTGAAATGAAGAAGGGCGGCGATTGGCCGTGTGCGATCGCCTACGTCCGCCTCTGTGGGAAAAGGCCGGCTTACTCGCCCAGAATCTCCAGGTACCGCGCCACCGCCTCGATCCCGCGATAGAAATTCGGCAGATGGAATTTCTCGTTGGGCGCGTGCAGATTGTCGTCCGGCAGGCCGAAGCCCATCATCACGCTGGGAATGCCCAGGTACCGGTCGAACACGCCCACGATCGGAATCGACCCGCCCGAGCGGATGTACACCGTCTCCTTGCCGAACATCTGCTTCATGCGCTTCCGCCGCCGCGTGGATGAACGGATTGTCGGGATTGGTCAGCGACGGCGCGCCCGCGATCAGCACCTTCACCTCCGCCGTCACGCCCTTGCGGGCAGGCCGCCTTGACCGCCGCCTGCGACTGCGCGATGGCTTCGTCCACCCGCTGGTCGGCCACCAGGCGCGTGCTGATCTTGGCCACCGCGCGCGCCGGAATCACCGTCTTCGCGCCTTCGCCGGTGAAGCCGCCGCGGATGCCGTGGACTTCCAGCGTGGGCCGCGCCCAGACGCGCTCGAACAGCGGCACGCCCGGCTCGCCCACCAGCTCGCGCGCGCCCATTTCCTTCTCGGTGTACTCCTTCTCGTCGAACGGCAGCCGCGCCCACGCCTCGCGCTCCTTCTCGCTGGGCGGCACCACGCGGTCGTAGAAGCCGGGAATCAGGATGTGGCCGTCGCGGTCCTTCAGCGCGCAGAGGATCTCGGCGATCGCCATGCATCGGGTTGGGCGCCGCGCCGCCGTAGATGCCCGAATGCAGATCGTGGTCGGCGCCCTGCACGACCAGCTCGTAGTACACCATGCCCGCGCAGGCCGACGCAGATGGTGGGCAGCTCGGGCGCGAACATTTCGGTGTCGCAGACCACCGCCGCATCGGCCTTGCAGCCGCGGCGGCCTGCGTCTTCACGTACGCTTCGATGTGCTCGCCGCCGGTCTCTTCTTCGCCTTCGAGCAGGAACTTCACGTTCACCGGCAGCTTGCCGGTGGTCTTCAGCAGGCCTTCCACGGCCTTGATCTGGATGTAGACCTGCCCCTTGTCGTCGGCCGACGCCGCGCGCGAAAATGTCGTCGCCGCGCACCTCCGGCTCGAACGGCGGCGACTTCCACTCGTCCAGCGGGTCGGGCGGCTGCACGTCGTAGTGGCCGTAAAACAGGATGGTCGGCTTGCCCGGCGCGCCCAGCCATTCGCGCGTAGACCAGCGGATTGCCGTTCGCCTTCGATCAGCTCCGCCGTGGTCATGCCCGGCGCGCGCGCAGTTCGTTCGCGCGCGAATTCGGCGGCGCGCCGGATGTCGCGGCTTGTGCTCGGAAAGCGTGCTGATGCTGGGAATGCGGAGGAAGGCCTTCAGGCCTTCGAGGAACTCGGACTGGTGCTCTTGGTAGTAGTTCATGAGTGCTCCCAGAACCGTTGTAGCACGGGACCGCCGCTCCCGGATTCGATTCCGTGGCGCACGCTTTCCGCTCGCAGCCACGCCGATGTCCGCCCAACCGTGGTGCGGGTTGGCGTCCATCGGCGTTCCTCCGCGGCTGCCGTGGGTTAATGCCTGGCCTTGTACTCCTGCTTCGATAAGCCCGCATTTCCGCCCGGAGTTGCGTCGCCCGGCCCGCTCCCGCACCTATCGCCGTACGTCTCTTCACGCGAACGGAAGCATCATCTGGTCCTCGAACTCCGCCGCCCGATGGATTTCCAGCCGGCGCGCCTCTTCCGTCATCCCCCAACCCTCCAGAATCCACACCATCTCGCGCGCGGATTCGTCCACCGCCGCCCGCTCGCCCCGCTCTTCCGCCGCCGCCCGCCACTGCTCCATCAGCTCGAACAGCTCCGCGAAGACGTCCCGCCCCGCGCAATTCGCGCCGCCCGCGCCGCGCCAGCGCGCAAAGCTCGGGCCAGAGAAGCCGCATCTGTTGAACCGCATCCTGGATCTCGCGAATCGGATCCACCGCCGCCGCTGCCGCCGGGCCGCTCGCAATCAGGCACGAGGACCGCCCGCGAAAGGCGAATTCCAGCGCTTCCGCCGTAGCCGCCCCTTCCAGCACGATCAGCAGCCGCCGCCCCTCGCAGAATGCGCGCAGTCGCTCCATGTTCTCCTCCAGCCGCCCTTCCAGCCGCAGCCCCAACTGCGCCGCCAGGTCGCCCGCCATCGCCGCCCGGCTGCGGGCCGCGCAATCGAGCATCGCCACCGCGTCGTAATCCTGCTGGAATGCGCGTGCGAATTCGCGCGCCATCTCGGCGGTCTCCACGGTCTCGCAGCCCGGCCGGTCCGCCACTGCGATCCCCAGCACCTCCAGGTCCGCCGAATGCCGGTCCGCGTCCGGCGCGTGCCCCCGCACCCACCGCTTCAGTTGCCGCGCCTGCCGCGCCGTGAATTGCGGCACCAGCACCTTCGGCGGCGCGCAATCGTCGCAGCGCACAAATGCCATGCGCACGCCTTCCGCCGCCGGCTCCGTCAGCAGCGCCCCTTCCCACTGCGCCCGCGACCACCGCGGCGGCATCGACTCGCGCGAAAACAGCACCACCGCCATATCCGCCATCCGTGCTTCGCGCGCTTTCGCGATCAGGTCTTCGCCGGGCCGGATCTCCCCCTCTTCCAGGAACACGCGCACGTCCGCCCCGCGTTCCAGGAATTCCGCCATCTTGCGCGCGGTTTCGCGGTCCCCCGGCGCATAACAGGGAAAGAGTGTCGGGATCAACTTGTTTTCCGCCTGCCCCTCACAGCTTGTACGCCAGCGCCAGCCCGTCGCCGATCGTCGCCAGGCTCAGCGCGATGCGCCCATCGCCGTGCAGCTTCCGGTTCACCGCGCGCACCGCTTCCACGTCCGCATCCTTTACCTCCGGATCCGCTATTTCCCCGTGCCAGAGCACGTTGTCGATGGCGATCAGCCCGCCCTTCCGCACCAGCTCCATCGCGCGGTCGTAATAGTTCCCGTAATTGCCCTTGTCGGCGTCGATGAACACAAAATCGAACTGCCCCGCCTGTCCGTCCGCCAGCAAACCGTCCAGCGTTTCGAGAGCCGGCGCCAGCCGCAGCTCGATCCGGTCCTCCACGCCCGCTTCGCGCCAGGTCTGCCGCGCCCGGGCCGTGTATTCCTCGCTCACGTCGCAGGCAATCAGCTTTCCGCCCTCCGCCAGCGCCAGCGCCATCCAAGTCGAGCTATATCCCATGAATACGCCCACCTCGATCGCCCGCCGCGCCCCCGCCAGCCGCGCCAGCAAGTGCAGAAACTGCCCCTGTTCCGGCGAAATCTGGCACGACGCCCGGGGATGGTCTTCCGTCTCCTCGCGCAGCTTCCGCAATGGTTCAGGCTCGCGCAGCGTCACTTGGCGAATATATTGAGCCAATTCATCCGTAATAGGCGTGTAGTATCGGGACATGCAAGGTCAATTATAATCGGCGACAGTACCGCAATTCACCATCGGAACAGACGTTTTCGCCGCTAACTGGCCTTCCAGCAGCAAAAAAGAGCGTATAATCCGAATCAGGGGGTGAGCGGTATGCGTTCCCTTGATGCTCCCGAGATCGTAATCGTGACCTCGGTTTTCGCCGGCCTCTTTTGGGCCGTTTATAACTGGATGCACGGTCGCCGCAAACGCACCAGCTAGCGTGCCGGGCTGGCCACCGTTGTGGTCTGCCAAGCCTGCGGTCCGGCCTGCTAACAGCGTGGCGCCCTGCCAACCCCGCGCGCTAATTTCCCCCCGCCTGCATTCCGTACATCAGGTTGCGCAGCCGCGCATCCGATCCTGCAAACACGTTCTGGGGCCAGCGCCGGAACGCCAGCAACTGGTCGTAGATGGTGCCTTCCATGCTCGTGTTCAGCGCCAGGCCCGCCAGGTACTGCAGGCGCAAATTGCCGTCGCGGTTGATCTCCGCCCCTTCCAGCCACGGCTCCAGGTCGGATTTTTGCCCGGCGTACGTCCCCAGCAGCCCGTTCAGCGAGGTGAAACCCACCTCGCGCAGCGAATCCACTACCCGCGCGTACTCCGGCCGCGCCAGCCGCTCTTCGATGGCGTCCAGGTCGATCCGCGCCGGTTCCACCTGCCCCAGCACCACCGTGTCGTACCCGCCGCCATTTTCGTTGCCCCAGATCGTGCCGTTCGGGAAGACCGTCGAAGAACGTCGCGAATTCGCTCTTCACCGTGGGCAGGTCCGCATTCGTACAGCGGCACCCACTGGGTCACGATCCCGCCCGGATTCAGGTGCTGCTTCACCAGCTCGAAATATTCCTTGGAATAGAGCGTCGCGCTGCCCTTCACCCACGGATGAATCGGGTCGGACGTGATGATGTCGAATTTCTCCCGCGTGGTGAGCACGAAGTGGCGCGCATCGTCGTACACCACCTGCATCCGCGGATCGTGCAGCACGTTGTAGTTCTCCCGCGCGAAATATTGCGTCGCCGTGGGCGGCACCAGCGGCTCCATTTCGCAGATCACGATGCGCTCGATGCCGGGATGCAGCACGAACGTCCCCGCCGTCACGCCCGCTCCGAAGCCCACCACCAGCACCGATTTCGGGTTGCGGATGGAACAGCGCCGGCATGTGCCCCAGCATCCGCTGCAGCCGCATATCGTACGGCTCGCTCGAGGCTTCCACTTTGCCGCTGACGTGGAACTGCACCGCCCCGTCGTCCCAGCGCGAAATGGCGATCGAGGAATTGATGCCCTCGCCCGTATACAGAATCTGCGACTTCCCGATCGACGTCATGATCCGCCGCCCGTACGCGATCAGGTCGCCCGGAACCCGCGGCACCTGAGCCGCCAGCACCGCGGCCGCCGCCAGCGCCGCCGCCAGCCCCGCCAGCCCTTTCCAATCGCGCGCCGCACCCGCCGCCGGCGCCAGCAGCATGATGGCTCCGCCCGCCGCCGCCAGCACGATCAGCAGGCGCTCGCACCCCTGTGTCCCGATCCACGGCACCAGCACCAGGCTGAAGCTGAGCGCGCCCACAATCGCTCCGGCCGTATTCGCCGCGTAAACTCCGCCCACCAGGCTGGCGGCATCCCTCGTCCCGGGTCGCCGCCGCGGCCAGCGCCAGCGGAAAGCTCGCGCCCCACAGCGTCGCCGCCGGCAGAATCGTCCATAGCGCGCGCACCAGGTCGATCTGGAACGTGAACCACGGGCTGGTGGACAGCAGCGGATTCACCGGCCAGTAGGGCAGGGAATCGGAGATCATGAACGCCGTCCACCCGATCGCCCCGATCAGCAGCAACTGGCAAACGCCGAACGCCCGCCGCGCCGCCGCCGTGCCGCGGAATTCTCGCGCCAGCGCCGATCCCACCCCGCTTCCTAGCCCGATGCCGATCAGAAACACCGCCAGGATGATCGAAAACGTGTAGACTGTCGCTCCCAGCATCAGCCCCAGCAGCCGCGTCCAGATCACTTCCGCCCCCAGCGCGCAAGCGCCCGAAATGGCGATCGTGAGATAGACATGGATACCAGGCAGGCGGTTTCGCCTGCCAGCCCCCGGTTCGGATGCGGAATCGCCTGCGGCAGCCATTCGGGGAGCACCCAGCGTTTCCGGCGTCCGCCCCGCCACCCAAAAGCCGCCCAATCCCACCGCCACATTCAGCGCCGCCGCCACCAGGGTGGCGGTGCTCATGCTGAACTGGCGCAGCAGGTAAAATCCCGCCAGCAGGCAGCCGAACACCGCCCCCGCCGTGTTGCCGCCGTACAGGAAGCCCATCCACGCCACGCCCTCCGGCGTGGTGTCGATCCACCGCGCCGCCGCCGGCAGGGAGGCCCCCATCAGAAACGTGGGCGGCATCAGGCACAGTGCGCACACCGCCGCGCGCAGCAGGATGGCGGGCATTCCGTGCCCCACCGCCGCGGTGTAAACTCCGTCCACCAGCGGCATCCCGAACAGCACCAGCACCCCCAGCACCCCGATGCCGAATTCGATCTTGGCGTAAAGCCGCAGCGGATGCTCACGCCGCGCCCAACTCATCCGCGGCAGCGCCAGGCTGCCCGCGCACAGCCCGCCCATGAACGTGGCGAGCAGCACCCCCAGCGAAATGGCGCTCGACCCGATCACCAGTTGCAGCAACTGGTACCAGACAATTTCATAGATGAGAGCCGAGCACCCGCTGCCCGCAAACAGCAGGAGCAAAACGGCGAGAAAACGGGAGGGATCTTTAGCGAGTTTGGTCATGCCAGGGGCCGATCGGTTTCGACGGTAATATTACAGTATCCCATCGAAGGCGTTCGCCCCCGCCCCAACGTTACCGTAGGGCGGACCATCGTCTTTTGTGGTCTGCCAACCCGCGCCAACCGCGAGCCGTTGCGCCCCACCCTAGGGACCGGGCATGCCCAGCCGGCTCCCCACGATGCAAATCTAAACCGCCGCCAACTCCTTGACCCTGTGCTTCATCGGCACGAAATCCCGGCACTCCGCTCCCGTGTACACCTGCCGCGGACGCGCGATCTTCTGCTCGCCGTCCAGCAGCATCTCCTGCCACTGCGCCAGCCAGCCCACCGTGCGCGGAATCCCGAACAGCACCGTGAACGCCTCCGGCGTGAACCCCATCGCCTGGTAAATGATGCCCGAATAGAAGTCCACGTTCGGATACAGCTTCCGCCGGATGAAGTATTCGTCAGAAAGCGCGATTCGCTCCAGCGCCAGCGCGATGTCGATTTTCGGATTCCGTCCCGTTACCTCGAACACCTCGTCCGCCACCTGCTTGATGATGCGCGCCCGCGGATCGTAGTTTTTGTATACCCGGTGCCCGAATCCCATCAGCTTCCGCTTGCCCGCCTTCACCTGCTCCACAAACCCAGGGATGTTGTCCCGCGACCCGATCTCGTCCAGCATCCGCAGCACTTCTTCGTTCGCTCCCCCGTGCAGGGGTCCCGAAAGCGCCGCAATCGCCGCCGCCGTGGTGGAATAAGGATCGGCATGGGCGCTGCCCACCGCCCGCATCGTGCTCGTGCTGCAGTTCTGTTCGTGGTCGGCGTGCAGCACGAACAGCACCTCCAACGCCCGCGACAGCACCGGGCTGGCGTTGTACTTCGGCTCCGTCCGCCGCCACAGCATGTTCATGTAGTTCTTGGTGTAGCTCAGCTCCGGGTCCGGGTAGACATACGGCAGCCCCATCCGGTGGCGGAAGGCGAAGGCCGCAATCGTCGGCATCTTGCCGATCAGCCGCACGATTTGCGCATGCCGCACCTTGGCGTCGCAGAGGTTCCTGGCTTCCGGATAGAAGGTCGCCAGCGCCGCCACCGTCGACATCAGCATCCCCATCGGATGCGCGTCGTGGTGAAACCCGTCCATGAGTTTCTTGACGTTCTCGTGCACCATGGTGTGCTGCTGGATCTCTCCGCACCACCCTTCCAGTTCCGCCTCGTTCGGCAGTTCCCCGTTCAACAGCAGGTAGGCCACTTCCAGGAATGTGCAGTTCTCGGCCAGCTGTTCGATCGGGTATCCGCGGTAACGCAGGATCCCCCGGTCCCCATCCAGGTAGGTGACGGCGCTCTGACAGGACGCCGTGTTCATGAAGGCCGGATCGTAGCTCATCAGCCCGAAATCCTCCGGACAGGTCTTGATCTGGCGCAAATCCATTGCGCGAATTGTGCCACGCTCGATCGCGAGCTCGTAGCTCTTGTTGGTGCGATGATCTAGGATCGTCAGTCTCTCGTTATCCATGGATCCTCCTGGATACCTGGATGTGTCCGGCCGCTTCCCATGCATTTTTCATTCCATCGAAATACTGAACAGTTAGAGATCTCATTGTCGTAAATTACAACGCATTGTGAATAAATCTGGGATAATATCGACGGAGGGCACCGGGGCTTTTCACGCTACTGGGTGCGGGTGACCCAATATGTTATCGACAAAACTGGTTAGACTGATCGAGTCAAATTGGGAGGAAATCGCCACACGGCTCATCGTTGCCGTGCGCAAACATCCGGACATGGAGCATCTGGCCAGCATGCCGGACCTGGAAATGCGCATGTGGTGCCAGGAGATACTGGAGAACCTGGGATACCTGCTGTCGCTCAGACGGGAAGACGAAGTCCGGGAACGTTTTGAGATCCTCGGCAAAATGCGTTTTGAGGAGAAAATCCCGCTCCACGAGGCTGTCCTGCGTGCGCATCTTCTCAAAGACAAGGTCATCGGCTTCATCCATGAACAGGGCTTCCCCACGTCCGCCGCTCAACTTTACGCCGAAGAGGAATTGGAACACCGCATCAACATTTTCCTGGATGCCTGCGTGTACCATCTCGTACGCGGCTACGAAGCCGCCGCCCGCCTCGAACGCCGCCTCCGCGCCAGCTAGGCCCGCACCCGTCCGTAAGGGCCGGGCATGCCCGGGCCGCCTCCGAGGAGATCGCCCCACGGAACACCGCTAGCCCGCCCCCAAAACGAAAACTCCCGCCCCCTAATCCCCAATCCCTGACCCCTAATCCCTATTCGTGAACTCCGCCAGCGCCTTCACCTTTCCCCGTGCCTCCCCGCCATCAATCGAAGCCGCGGCGATCCGGGCGCCCTCCAAAAATCCCTCCGCCAGCCCGCATGCCACCAGCGCCGCCGCCGCATTCACCAGCACGATATCCCGCGGCGGCCCCGCGCGCCCGTCCAGCACCGCGGTGGCGATCTCCAGGTTCCGTCGCCGGTCCCCGCCGCGCAGCGCCTCCGGGGTCGCCTCCGGCACTCCGAAATCCGCCGGCGTCACCGTCCGCCGCTCGATTTTTCCCTCCCGGATCTCGTAAACCAGTGTCGGCCCGGTAGTGGTGATCTCGTCCAGCCCGTCGCTGCCGTGCACCACGAACCCCCGCCGCAGGCCCAGCGCCGCCAGCGCCCCCGCCATCAGCCCGGCCGCTTGCTCCGATGGCGCCCCCACCACCTGCGTATTCGCCCCCGCCGGATTGGTCAGCGGCCCCAGCAGGTTGAACGCCGTGCGCATCTTCAAATCCACCCGCACCGGATGCGCGTGCCGCATGGCCGTGTGCGCCGCCGGCGCAAACAGAAAGCCGATTCCGATCTCGCGAATCGCCCGCGCCGTCTGCTCCGGCTCGATGGCAATCCGCACCCCCATCGCTTCCAGCAGGTCGGCGCTCCCGCACTGGCTCGAAATCGACCGGTTGCCGTGCTTGGCCACCCGCGCCCCCGCCCCCGCCGCCACAAACGCCGCCACGGTCGATATATTGAAGGTCCCGCTCCGGTCCCCGCCGGTGCCGCAGGTATCCACCAGCGGCGCTCCGTTCAACCCCACTTCCACCCGCGCCGCCATGGCCCGCATGGCGCGCGCAAACCCCGCCAGTTCCTCCACCGTCTCGCCCTTCATCCGCAGCGCCGTCAGGAATGCCGCAATCTGCGCGTGGCTGGCCTGGCCGCTGAGGATGGTGTGCATGGCCGCCTCCGCCTCCGCCGCGGGCAGGTTTTCGCGCTCCACGACCCGCTCGATATAGAACAAAAGCGACATGATATAGTGAAGTTTCTGTTAGCCTAACACAGCAGATTCCATGAAAATTCACGAGTATCAGGCAAAGGCCATTCTGGGCCGGTACAACGTCCCTGTTCCGCGCGGCGAGGTGGCGTTCACGGCCGAACAGGCGCAAACCGCCGCGGAAAAAATCGGCGGCAGCGTGGTGGTCAAGGCGCAGATTCACGCGGGCGGCCGCGGCAAAGGCGGCGGCGTCAAAATCGCCAAGGACGCGGCCGAGGCGCGGGAGATCGCCGGCCGCATGCTCGGTATGAAGCTGGTCACCCACCAGACCGGCCCCGAGGGCCGCATCGTCCAGCGCCTGCTGGTGGAGGAGACCCTGCCCATCGAGCGCGAACTCTATCTCGGCATCGTCCTCGATCGCGTTGAGAGCAAGCCCGTCTTCATGGCTTCCGCCGCCGGCGGCATGGAGATCGAGGAGGTTGCCGCCAAAACCCCCGAGCTCATCCTCAAGGAGACGTTCGATCCCGCCACCGGCCTCGCTCCCTACCAGGCGCGCAAGCTGGCCTTCGGCATCGGCATTCCGCCCGCCGCCATCGGCGGCGCCGTGGCCGCCATCTCCGCGCTGGCCAAGGCTTATCTGGCCACCGACGCCTCGCTGGCCGAAATCAACCCCTTCATCCTCACCAAAGACGGCAAGGTCTACGCGCTCGACGCCAAAATGAACTTCGACGACAACGCCCTCTACCGCCACAAGGATCTGGTCGAGCTGCGCGACCTCAACGAAGAGGACCCGCTCGAAGTGGAGGCCTCCCGGTTCGGCCTCAACTACATCAAGCTCGATGGCACCGTCGGCTGCATGGTCAACGGCGCCGGGCTCGCCATGGCCACCATGGACATCATCAAGTACGCCGGCGGCAGCCCCGCCAACTTCCTCGATGTCGGCGGCGGCGCCAGCCCCGAGCAGGTCAAGAACGCGTTCCGCATCCTGCTTTCCGACCCTCACGTCAAGGCCGTCCTCATCAACGTCTTCGGCGGCATCCTGCGCTGCGACCGCCTCGCCACCGGCGTGGTGGACGCCGCCCGCGAGCTGCAGCATCGAGGTGCCCATCGTGGTGCGCATGGAAGGCACCAACGTCGAGCTGGGCCGCCAGATCCTGCTCGAATCCGGCTTCAATTTCACCGTCGGCCAGGACATGCGCGACGCGGCGGAAAAAGTAGTCAAACTGGCGTCATAGCGGGCAGGCCCCCGGCCCGCCCAGAGAAACCCAATGAGCATACTCGTAGACCAAAATACTCGCCTCATCGTCCAGGGCTTCACCGGCAAGGAAGGCACTTTCCACGCGCAGCAGGCCATCGCGTATGGCACCGAACGTGGTCGGCGGAGTGGTGCCCGGCAAGGGCTGCACCACCCACCTCGATCTGCCCGTGTTCGATACCGTCGCGCAGGCCGTCAAGGAAACCGGCGCCAACGCCACCGTGATCTTCGTGCCGCCGCCCTTCGCCGCCGATGCCATCATGGAAGCCGCCGACGCCGGCCTTCCGCTCGTCGTCTGCATCACCGAGGGCATTCCCGCGCTCGATATGGCGCGCGTCTGGGCGTTCCTGAAAGGCCGCTCCACCCGCCTCATCGGTCCCAACTGCCCCGGCATCATCTCGCCCGGCAAGTGCAAAATCGGCATCATGCCCGGCCATATCCACCGCGAAGGTCCGGTGGGCGTGGTTTCCCGCTCCGGCACCCTGACCTACGAAGCCGTCGGCCAGTTGACCCACCTGGGCATCGGCCAATCCACCTGCATCGGCATCGGCGGCGATCCCATCATCGGCACCAACTTCGTCGACGCCCTGGCGCTCTTCAACGCCGACCCGCAAACCGAGGCCATCGTCATGATCGGCGAAATCGGCGGCAACGCCGAGGAGACTGCCGCGGCCTACGTCAAGGCCAACGTGAAGAAGCCCGTGGTCGGCTTCGTCGCCGGCCAGACCGCCCCGCCCGGACGCCGCATGGGCCATGCCGGCGCCATCATCGCCGGCGGCTCCGGCAAAGCCGCGGACAAAATCAAGGCCATGCAGGAGGCCGGCATCACCGTCTGCTCCTCGCCCGCCGAAATCGGAGAAAAAATAAAAAGCCGCCTATGAGCCTGGAACGAACGTTTTCCATCATCAAGCCCGATGCCGTGGCCGCCGGCCAGGCCGGCGAGATCCTCGCCATGATCGAGGGCGCCGGCTTCAAGATCCTGGGCCTTGCGCATGACGCGCCTCAGCCAGGCGCAGGCCGAGGGCTTTTACGCCGTCCACCGGGAGAGGCCGTTCTTCGGTGGGCTGGTGAAGTTCATGACGGAAGGGCCCGATCATCGTGATGGCGCTGGAGCGCGAGGATGCCATCAAAGAACTGCGCGAAGTGATGGGCGCCACCAATCCGGCCAATGCCGCCGAAGGCACCATCCGCAAGCGCTTCGCCGCCAACATCGAGCGCAACTGCATCCACGGCTCGGACGCCCCCGAAACCGCCGAAGTGGAGCTCCGCTTCTTCTTCAGCACCGTCCGAACTGCTGTAGGTTCGTGATCGCCCGGATATTTTCCTTAGCCGTGGACCGCTCCCTCACGGTCGCGGCTCCGATCGGAGCCACGAGTGCAAGCGAGTGGCCCGCGAAAGGCCAAAAATTTCGCGGTCGCAATACTAGCCGGATACCGAAGAGCCGTTTGGCCATAGATGAACAGGGATCAGGGGTGTTCCGATCTGTGTTCATCTGTGTTTATCCGTGGCTAATCTTTTTTCGGCAGCCTTGAAGCCATCAGCACTCTCCCCGCCCGGATGATGTAATCTGTCTTATGCCGCATGTGGATCGATGGTTCATCCGGCTCGCGCATCGCTGAACTCAGCCGGCGCCGGTTCGCCATGCTGGCGGCCGCTGTCACCATGCCGGAAACCCCCGCTTCCCCGACCCCGGTACCGCGCGTGCGGGCGCTGACGTTCGACGTCTTCGGCACCGTCACAGATTGGCGCTCCGCCATCGTCCGCGACGGCCGGGAGCTCTCCCGCCGCACCGGCCTTCGTGCCGATTGGGCCGCCTTCGCCAACCGCTGGCGCGCCGCCTACATGCCGGAGTTGAACCGCGTCCGCCGCGGCGAGATCCCCTGGACGAAGCTCGACGCGCTCCACCGCCACGCCCTCGACCGGCTGCTGGCCGAGGCCGGCCTCACGGCCCTGAGCGAGGCCGACCGGCAATGGTTCAACCTGGTCTGGCATCGCCTGCCCGCGTGGCCCGAGGTTCCGGCCGCACTCGACCGCCTGCGCACCCGCTTCCTTACCGCGACCCTCTCCAACGGCAACGTCTCCATGCTGGTGGATATTTCAAAATACGCCCGCCTCACCTGGGACTGCATTCTGTCGGCGGAGCTGGCGCGCCATTTCAAGCCGGATCGTGAGGTCTATCTCAAAGCGGCGGAACTGCTCGACCTGGAGCCGAATCAAATCCTTATGGTGGCCGCGCATTTCGACGATCTGGAAGGGGCGCACGCGGCCGGTCTGCGTACCGCTTATGTCGCGCGCCCGCAGGAATACGGCGAGGGCTACACCATGCCGCCGCGCCCGGCCTTTGCATTCGATTTCGAGGCGCGCGACCTCGCCCACCTGGCGGAGCAGTTGGGAGCCTGAGCGAATAGGGTAAAAAAGAAACATGGCTACACTCAAGGTCGGGATCGTGACCGAATCGGCGCCGGGGGAGCGGAGGGTGGCGATATCGCCCGCCGCCGCCGGCGTCTTCAATAAGACCGGCGCCGAGCTGCTGCTGGAGGGCGGAGCCGGCTCGCGCGCCGGTTTCCCCGATGCCGAATATGCCGAAAAGGGCGTGCGCATCGCAGCCCGCGACGAAGTCTTCTCCTCCGCCGATGTCCTCCTCCAGGTGCGCTCCCCCGGCGCCAACCCCGAGTGCGGCGCCGGCGACGTGGCCCACATGCGCCCCGGCCAGATCGTCATCGGCTTCGGCGAACCCCTCACCGCCCTCGATGCCGCCCGCTCCCTGGCCGCCGCCGGCGTCGTCCTTCCTGGCCATGGAGCTGATGCCGCGCATCACCCGCGCGCAAAGCATGGACGCCCTCTCGTCCATGGCCACCATCGCCGGCTATAAAGCCGTGCTCATCGCCGCCGATTCCGCTGCCCCGCATGTTTCCCATGCTGATGACCGCCGCCGGCACCGTCGCCCCCGCCCGCGTCCTCGTCATCGGCGCCGGCGTGGCCGGCCTGCAGGCCATCGCCACCGCCCGCCGCCTGGGCGCCGTGGTCAGCGGCTACGACATCCGCTCCGCCGTGCAGAGAGCAGATCGAAAGCCTGGGCGCGCGGTTCGTCGTGCTGGACGTGGAAGCCGCCGCGGCCGAAGACAAGGGCGGCTATGCCAAGGCCATGGGCGAGGATTTCTACCGCCGCCAGCGCGAAGCTCATGGCCGGCGTGCTGGCCGAGCAGGACGTGGTCATCACCACCGCCGCCGTTCCCGGCAAGAAAGCGCCCATCCTGATCACCCGCGAAATGGCGGCGCGCATGCCGCCCGGCTCGGTGATCGTCGATATCGCCGCCGAGCGCGGCGGCAACTGCGAGCTGACCCGCCCCGGCGAAACCGTGGAGGAAGGCGGCGTCACGCATCCATCGGCCCCGTCAATCTGCGCCTCCACCGTCCCCTATCACGCCAGCCAGATGTACGCCAAAAACATCGCCACGTTTCTGAAGCACCTGATGAAAGACGGCCAGGCTGAACCTCAACCGCGACGACGAAATCGTGCGCGAAACGCTGGTCACGCACGGCGGCGAGATCGTTCATCCGCGCGTGCTGCGAACTGACTGGGAGCAGCCCATGCCATCTAATCTCGAAATCGCGCTTGTACGTCTTCATGCTGGCCACGTTCGTCGGCCTGGAGGTGATCCGCAAGGTTTCGCCGCTGCTGCACACGCCGCTGATGTCGCTCACCAACGCGATCTCCGCCATCTCGGTGGTCGGCGCGATCCTGATCACCGGCGCGGCGGGCGCCACCATGCTCAGCAAGGTGCTGGGGTTCGTCGCCATCACCGCGGCCGTCACCAACATCGTCAGCGGCTTCCTCATCACCGACCGCATGGTCAAGATGTTCAAGAAGCCGGAGGAGCAAGAAGTAATGGCCGCACCTGGTCAGTTACATCTACATCGTCGTCGGCGGCGCTGTTCATCCTCTCGCTGAAGTGGATGAACTCGCCCGGCCACCTCGCGCCGCGGCGTCTTCGCCGGCGAGGTCGGCATGCTGTTGGCCGTCGCCGGCACGCTGCTGGCGCATCGACGTACACAACTGGACAGTGGATTGCTGGCGGCCTTCTTCATCGGAACCGCCGTCGGCATCCCCATCGCGTACATCATGCCGATGACCGCCGTGCCGCAGCGGACCGCGCTCTCGCACGCCTGCGGCGCGCTGGCCGCCGCGCTGGTGGGAACCGCCGAGTTCTATCAGCGCCAACCCACGCCGCCACGGAGCTGCACGTCGTGATGGTCGCGCTGATGATCGAAACGCTGCTCGGCTTCCTCACCTTCACCGGCAGCCTCATGGCCATGGGCAAACTGCAGGAGGTCCTGCCGCAGCGGCCCATCACCTACCGTAATCAGAACGCCGTCAACTTCACCCTGTTCGCCATCGCGTTGGGCCTGGCGGTGCGCCTGGTCATGGTCCCGACCGACACCTTCCTGTTTCCCGATCTTCGCGGCCTGGCCCTGCTGTTCGGCGTGCTGCTCATCATCCCCATCGGCGGCGCCGACATGCCCACCGTGATCGCGATTCTGAATTCCTACGCCGGCCTTTCCGCCTGCGCCATGGGTTTCGCCCTCGATAACAACCTGCTCGATCGTTGCCGGCGCGCTCGACGGCTCCTCCGGCCTGATCCTGTCCATCATCATGTGCAGGGCCATGAACCGGTCGTTCACCAACGTCCTGTTCGGCGCCTTCGGCCAGGTGCAGAGCGTCGAAGGCCGCGGGCGAGCAGCGCCCCGTGCGCAGCGCCAGCGCCGAAGAAGCGGCGTCGATTCTGGAAGCCGCCACCAGCGTCATCATCGTGCCCGGCTACGGCCTGGCCGTCGCCCAGGCGCAGCACAAAATCCGCGAGCTGTTCGACACCCTCACCCGCCGCGGCGTGGACGTGAAGTTCGCCATCCACCCGGTCGCCGGCCGCATGCCCGGCCACATGAACGTGCTGCTGGCCGAAGCCGACATCCCCTACGACCGGCTCTTCGAGATGGACGACATCAACTCCGAATTCGCGCAGTGCGACGTGGCGCTGGTCATCGGCGCCAACGACGTCACCAACCCCGCCGCCCGCACCGACAAGACCAGCCCCATTTACGGCATGCCCATTCTGGACGTGGACAAGGCGCGCACCGTCATGGTGATCAAGCGCTCCATGAGCCCCGGCTTCGCGGGCATCGACAACGACCTGTATTACATGGACAAGACCCTGATGCTGTTCGGCGACGCCAAAGCCTTCGTCAGCGAAATTTTGAAAGACCTGCCGGTCCGGGCGGCTGCGTGACCCTTCCCCGGCTGTTTGTGGAGGGAGTCTGCGATGAGCAAAGCAATCGAAAATCTGGAGGCGGCCCAGAAACGAGCCATGGCCATCCGGCCTAAGGTCGGCGGTTTGCCGTATCTGACCGAAATTCTGCGGCGCGCCGGTGTGGCGCGAAACTCCTGGTTCCTGCCTGCATGCCAGGGCCTGTATCTGACCGATGATGGGCCGGTCGTCACACAGGGCGCACCATTGGTGTCCGGCATCATGGACGTACCACGATTCGACCGCGAGGCGCTGATTGCGGCGCTGCGAATCGATCAGGCCGGCGAAAGCACGTTTCCGGAGTTCCTGGCATCCTCGTGGCGCGCCGGAGTTGTGCGCTTCGACGTCGATTTCGCGGTTCGGACGGTTGCATACTACGGTTGTAACGGCGAGGAGTACGTCGAAGCATATCCCGCCGTCGAGATCGAGCGGTAGGCTTCGGGTAAAATGCATGCGCAACGAGTTCACCGTGAAGAGCTCGAGATTGCCGACAGCCCCTTTCTTCGTGGGCCTTGACACCCGAGCGGACTGCATTCGTGCCCTCGCGTGATATAGTAGTTCACCATGACTGAACCCTTGCTGGGAACGATTTTTCTGTTCGCGGGTAATTTTGCCCCGATGGGCTACTCGCTGTGTGAGGGACAACTCCTGCCGATCAAGCAAAATGTTGCACTTTTCAGCATACTCGGCACCACCTACGGGGGGGACGGGGTCACGACCTTCGCACTCCCGAAACTGAGCGGGCCAACCGCAGGGACCAACTACATCATCGCGATGAATGGCGTCTTTCCGTCCCGCGGCTAAGCCCTGCCGACTCTATCGGCTCTCCGCGGCTAGCGCATCGGTGAATCCCCGACTGCGGTAGTTCGCCGCACAGCACCCAAACGTCTCCAACCGGCGCGCAGCTTACCAGGCTGCCGCAACGCGCGGAAGTCCATGTCCGAGTTTTCCGCCGCGCTCCCTATCGGATTCAGCAAGATCCGGTTTCGACTCGGAAATCGATGTCCGAGTTACCCCTGCCGGTCCAGCGCCGCGCGGATCTTGCGCACCAGCGCGGCGGCGGTGTAGGGCTTCTGGATGAAATCCAGCGCCGGCGCTTCGGCGAATTGCCTGCGCGCTTCGGATTCGTCGAAGCCGCTAGAAATCACCACCTTCATATCCGGACGGATGCGGTGGATGTAGCGCCACACCTCGTAGCCGTCCATGTGCGGCATGGTCAGGTCCAGCAGCACGCAGGAGACGCGGTCGTGGAGGCGGCTGAACAGGTCGGCGCCGTCGCGGCCGTCGGAGGCTTCGAAGACGCGAGTAGCCGAAGTGTTCCAGCGTGACCCGCGCGGCGCGGCGCACCACTTCTTCATCGTCGATAATCAGCACCGAGCCGGCGGAGCTCTGCGGCAGGGCGTCCAGGCCCGCCGGCTTGCTGGTCCGGCGTGCGGACGCGGCCGAGCCGAGCGCCGGCAGCAGCACGGTGAAGGTGCTGCCGCGGCCTTCCGCGCTCTCCACCCGGATGGCGCCCTTGTGGCCGCGCACAATCCCCAGCGCCGCCGCCAGGCCCAGGCCGCGGCCGGTGAACTTGGTGGTGAAGAACGGGTCGAAGATCTGCGACTTCACGATCTCGTTCATGCCGCAGCCGTCGTCGCTCACTTCGATGGAGACATAGGTTCCCGGCTGCGGCGAATCGGGACGGAAGTGCGAGCGGCTTTCCGATCGGCCGGATTTCGCGCACGCCGGTCGAGACCCGCACCACGCCCGGCCGCTCGCCGGTGGCCTCCACCGCGTTGAGGATCAGGTTCATGACCAGCTGCTGCATCTGGCTGGCGTCGGCTTCCACGGCGGGAAGGCCGGCGCCCAGATGCAGTGCCAGCTCGATGGTGTGCGGCACCGAGGAGCGCAGCAGCTCGCTGATGTCCCGCACCAGCTCGGACACGTCCACCGGCTCGATGACGAACTTGCCCTTGCCGGCGTACGCCAGCAGTTGGCGGGTGAGATCGGCGGCGCGCTCGCTGGCGCGGATGATGTCGCGCAGCATGCCGCCGGTTTCCGCGTCGGGCGGAGTCAGTTCCAGCACCAGGCTGGCGTTGCCCAGGATGCCGGTCAGCAGGTTGTTGAAATCGTGGGCCACGCCGCCGGCCAGCAGGCCCAGGCTCTCCAGCTTCTGCGCGTGGCGCAGCTGCTCCTCCAGGTTGCGCCGCTCGCGCCGCATGGCGGATTCGCGCAGCTCGCGCTTGACCGCGGGCACCAGGCGGCCAAGCCGGTGCTTGAGGATGTAATCGTGCGCGCCGGCCTTCATGGCCTCCACCGCGGCTTCCTCCCCAATGGTGGCGGAGACGATCACGAACGGCAGGTCGAGCGCCCTTCTGCTGCACCAGCGCCAGGGCTTCGGAACCGAAAAGCGCGGCATGGAGAAATCCGAAAGCACCACGTCCCAGGTCCCCTCGTCCAGCGCCCGCAGCAGGGCCTCGCGGTTGTCCACGCGCCGGTATGACCGGCTCGTAGCCGCCGCGCTTGAGCTCCAGCACGATGAGGTCCGCGTCCTCTTCGGAATCCTCGATGATCAGGACACTGCAGCGGCGCTGTTTCCATTTTGATGGCAGCCAGACTCATCTGTTTTTCTCCCCCAGGGTAAAGTAGAAGGCGGCGCCGCGCTCGATTTCGCCCTCGGCCCAAATGCGGCCGCCATGCCGGCGGACGATCCGTTCGACGGTGGCCAGCCCGATGCCGGTGCCTTCGAATTCCGAATCCTTGTGCAGCCTTTGAAACGGGTTGAACAGGCGCGCCGCGTCGCGCATGTCGAAACCGGCGCCGTCGTCGCGAACAAAGTAGAGTCGGGGCAGGCGGATTCCGCCTGGCCAAACGGCCGAACTCGATGCGCGCGGTGGCGTGTTTGCGCGTGAATTTCCAGGAATTTTCCAGCAGGTTGCCGCAGCGCGGCGCGCATCAGCGTGGGGTCGCCCCAGGCCGCGCACGCCTCCGGCAATTTCGAATTCGGCGATGCGGTCCGGGTCGCGCGCCGCCAGCTCCGCCGCCAGCGCGGAGACCAGGGCGCTCAGGTCCAGGTCCTCCTCGTTCAGCTCCACGCGCGTCAGGCGCGAGAAATTCAGCAGGTCCTCCACCAGCTCGCACATGCGGCGGGCGGAGGTGTCGATGCGCTGCAAAAAGATGCCGGCCCTCTTCGTCGAGCTGGCCGGCATGGAAATCCATCAGCGCCTGGCTGAAGCCGGCGATGCGGCTGAGCGGCCCGCGCAAATCGTGCGAAACGGAATAGCTGAACGTCTCCAGCTCGCGGTTCACCTGGTTCAGCTCCTCCAGCTGCCGCTCCAGGTGGCGGTTCAGCGCTTTGATTTCCTCCTCCGCCTGCCGGCTGCGCAGGATGGCCTGCTGCAGTTCCGTGTTGCGCTGTTCGAGCAGCGCCGATTGCCGCGCCAGCAGCGCGGACTTGCGATGCAGTCTCCACGAAGATGCTCACCTTGGAGCGGAGGATTTCCGGCACGAACGGCTTGGTGATGTAATCCACCGCGCCCAGGTCGTAGCCGCGGCAGCACGTGCTCCTCGCTGCGGCCCAGCGCCGTCAGGAAGATGATGGGGGTGAGGCGCGAGCGCTCGCGCTGGCGGATGAGCGCGGCGGTTTCGAAGCCGTCCATTTCCGGCATCATCACGTCCAGCAGGATGACGGCGAAATCGTGCTCCAGCAGGTGGCGCAGCGCCTGCCGGCCGGATTCCGCCTTGACCACCTCCTGCGCCCAACGCCTCCAGCACGGCGCTCGGCGGAGAGAAGATTCTCCGGCTGATCGTCCACCAGGAGGATCTTGACCGGTTCGCGGCTTTCGCGGCGGCTTCGGATTCCATGTCCAGAGTCGTTCTCATAAAAAAGGGATCAGGGATCGGGATCAGGGATCGGCGGAGCGGGTTTCACCCGATCCCGAGCCCCGATCCCTTCCGGTCATACGGCCATCCGCGCTCCGGTGACTTTCTGCCGGCGCTCATGCACCCATACCCGCATCAGCGAGAAGAGCTGGTCCAGGTCCACCGGCTTGGCGATGTAATCGGACGCGCCCGAATCGATGCACTTTTCGCGGTCGCCCTTCATGGCTTTGGCGGTGACCGCGATGATGGGCAGGTTGCGCAGGGCATCCAGCTCGCGGATGGCGCGGATGGTTTCGTAGCCGTCCATGCCGGGCATCATGATGTCCATGAGCACGATGTCGATGTCCGGCGTTCTGCAGCAGCGCGTCGATGCCGGCGCGCCCGTTTTCGGCGTGCAGCACCTGAATCTGATGGCGCTCCAGGATGCTGGTCAGGGCGAAGATGTTGCGCACGTCGTCGTCCACGATGAGCACGCGGCAACCCGCCAGTTCGTCATCCACCTGCCGGAGCCGCTCCAGTTTGAGCCGCTTGTACTCCGGCAGCGCGGCTTCGGGCACGTGCAGGATGCGGGTGACTTCGGCCAGCAGGCGGTCGGCCGAATGCACCTGCCGAACCACCGTTCCCTCGCGCAGCGGGGCGAGGCTGAGGTCCTGCAGGGCGCTGCCTTCGGGCGCGTAGGCGATCACGTCGAGCTCGCCTCCGTGCGATCTTCTGCAATTCGCTGAGCAGGTCGGCGGCGGAAATTTCCGTGCCGCCGGCGCACAACACCACGCAATCGTAGCGGCCGGCGCTGAAGGCGTCGATGGCCTCCACGGCGGAAGCGGGCCAGGCGACGCGGACGTCGTCGATTTCGAGCGCGTCCGCCACCGCGGCGCGGGAGTCTTCGCCGGCGTTGATCACCAGCACGTCGCGGGTGCGCGGCGCGGTGGATTCCTCCACGCGGCGGAAGACGTTATCCAGCACTTCGCGTCCTTCCACCTTGCGCGAAGTAGGCGGTGGCGCCCGAGCTCCAGCCCGCGGCGCCGGTCTTCATAAATGGAGAGCACGTGCACGGGCACGTGGCGCAGGTCGGGATCGTGCTGCAGCTGGTCGAGCACCGACCAGCCGGTGGTATCGGGCAGGCCGATATCGAGCAGGACGGCGGAGGGGCGGAACTTGCGCGCCATGGCCAGCCCCATATCGCCGCGCGTGGCCACCAGCGCCTTGTAGCCGTGCTCGTGGGCGGCGTCGAGCCAGGATGCGGGAGTAGGTGGGATCGTCGTCGATGGCCAGCACGACGTTGTCGCCGGGCTGGATGTTCTCGCGATCGTCGTCCTGGTCGGCGCGCGCCAGCAGCGACGGCTTGAGGCCGCTGCGCGATCATGGCATCGGCCGCGTTGGCGCGCGGCGCGGCTGGCCTGCGCGCGCGCTTCCGGGCGGTGCATGGCGCGGCGCCACGTAGCTCTGCGGCAGGTAGAGGGTGAAGGTGCTGCCCACGCCGGGCATGCTGTGCAGCCGGATTTCGCCGCCCAGCAGGTGGGCGATTTCGCGGCTGATGGACAGGCCCAGGCCGGTGCCGCCGTACTTGCGGCTGGTGGTGCCGTCGGCCTGCTGGAAGGCCTCGAAGATGATGCGCTGCTTGTCCGCCGGGAATGCCGATGCCGGTGTCGTCCACGGAGAAGGCGATGACCGATTCGGCGCTGGCGAGGATGGCGTTGTCGGGCTGCCAGCCCCTGGTGGCGCGCTCCATGCGCAGCGCCACCTTGCCGTGCTCGGTGAATTTGAGGGCGTTGGAGAGCAGGTTCTTGAGCACCTGCTGGAGCCGCTTGCATGTCGGTGGACATGGTCGCGCGGCAGATCGGTCGCCCAGGTCCACGGTGAAGTCCAGCTCCTTGCCGTCGGCCACGTGGCGGAAGTTGCGGGTCACGTAGTCGCGCAGCTCGTCGAGCCGGAACTTCGCTCGGCTCCACCGCCATGGTGCCGGATTCGATCTTGGAGAGGTCGAGGATGTCGTTGATGAGCGAGAGCAGGTCGGTGCCGGAGGAGTGGATGGTCTCGGCGAACTTCACCTGCTTGGTGTGCGAGGTTGCCCTCCGGATTCTCCGCCAGCATCTGGCCAGGATCAGCAGGTTGTTGAGCGGCGTCCGCAGCTCGTGCGACATGTTGGCGAGGAACTCGGACTTGTACTTCGAGGTCAGCGCCAGCTGCTCGGCCTTTTCTTCCAGCGCCTGCTTGGCCAGCTCCATTTCGCTGGTTCTTGCGCTCGACTTCGGTCTTCTGCTCGGCCAGCAGGCGCGCTTTCTCCTCCAGTTCCGCGTTGGTGCGCTGCAGCTGCTCCTGCTGGTTCTTGAGCAGCTCTTCGGAGGCCTGCAGCGTGTTGGCCTGCTGCTCCAGGCGCTTGTTGGTTTTGGTCAGCTCCGCTTGCTGGCTCTGCAACTCTTCGGCCAGCGCCTGCGATTGCGTCAGCAGCTCTTCGGTCCGCATGGTGGCGGCGATGGTGTTGAGCACGATGCCGATGGATTCGGTGAGCTGGTCGAGGAAGGCCAGGTGGATGTCGCTGAAGGGGTGGAAGGAGGCCAGCTCGATCACCGCCTTCACCTGCGCCTTCGAACAGCACCGGCAGGACGACGATGTTGAGCGGCGTGGCTTCGCCCAGGCCGGAGCTGATCTTGATGTAATCGTCGGGCACGTCGGTGAGGACGAAGCGCTCCTTTTCGAGCGCGCACTGGCCGACCAGGCCTTCGCCACCTGGAAGACGTTGGCCACGCTCTTGCGCTCGCGGTAGGCATAGCTGGCGAACAGCTTCAACGGGCTGCTCGCCGTCCTGGGCGTCGTTGATGTAGAAGATGCCCTGCTGCGCGTTGACCAGCGGCGCCAGCTCGGAGAGCATCAGCTTGCAGACGGTGAGCAGGTCGCGCTGGCCCTGCACCATGCGGGTGAAGTGGGCCAGGTTGGTCTTGAGCCAGTCCTGCTCGGTGTTCTTGCGGGTGGTGTCCTTGAGGTTGCTGATCATTTCGTTGATGTTGTCCTTCAGGGCCGCCATTTCGCCCTGCGCTTCGAGGGCGATGGACCGGGTCAGGTCGCCCTTGGTCACGGCGGTGGCCACTTCGGCGATGGCGCGCACCTGGGTGGTGAGGTTGGCGGCGAGCTGATTGACGTTGTTGGTCAGGTCGCGCCAGATGCCGGCCGCGCCGGGCACGCGCGCCTGGCCGCCCAGCTTGCCTTCGATACCCACCTCGCGGGCCACGGTGGTCACCTGGTCGGCGAAGACGGCCAGCGTGTCGATCATGCCGTTGATGGTGTCGGCCAGCTCCGCGATTTCGCCCTTGGTTTCGAGGACCAGTTTGCGTTTCAGGTCGCCGTTGGCGACGGCGGTCACGACTTTGGCGATGCCGCGCACCTGGGTGGTCAGGTTGGCGGCCATGAAGTTGACGTTGTCGGTGAGGTCCTTCCAGATGCCGGCCACGCCGCGCACCTGCGCCTGGCCGCCGAGGTTTCCTTCGGTGCCGACTTCGCGGGCCACGCGCGTCACTTCGGAGGCGAACGAGTTGAGCTGGTCCACCATGGTGTTGATGGTGTTCTTCAGCTCCAGAATTTCGCCGCGCACATCGACGGTGATTTTGCGGGACAGGTCGCCGTTGGCCACGGCGGTGGTCACTTCGGCGATGTTGCGCACCTGGGCGGTGAGGTTGCGACGCCATGGAGTTCACCGATTCGGTGAGGTCTTTCCAGACGCCGGCGACGCCGCGCACCACGCGCCTGGCCGCCGAGCTTGCCTTCGGTACCGACTTCGCGGGCCACGCGGGTCACTTCGCGAGGCGAACGAGTTGAGCTGGTCCACCATGGTGTTGATGGTGTTCTTCAGCTCCAGAATTTCGCCGCGCACATCCACGGTGATCTTGCGGGACAGGTCGCCGTTGGCCACGGCGGTGGTGACTTCGGCGATGTTGCGCACCTGGTTGGTGAGGTTGCTGGCCATGGAGTTCACGGAGTCGGTCAGATCCTTCCACGTGCCGGCCACGCCTTTCACCTCGCGCCTGGCCGCCGAGCTTGCCTTCGGTGCCCACTTCGCGGGCCACGCGCGTCACTTCCGAGGCGAAGGCGTTGAGCTGATCCACCATGGTGTTGATGGTGTTCTTCAGCTCCAGAATTTCGCCGCGCACATCCACCGTGATCTTGCGCGAGAGGTCGCCGTTGGCCACGGCGGTGGTCACTTCGGCGATGTTGCGGACCTGGTTGGTGAGGTTGCTGGCCATGGAGTTCACCGACTCGGTCAGGTCCTTCCAGACGCCGGCGACGCCGCGCACATGCGCCTGGCCGCCGAGCTTGCCTTCGGTGCCGACTTCGCGGGCCACGCGCGTCACTTCGCTGGCGAAACCGTTGAGCTGGTCCACCATGGTGTTGATGGTGTTCTTCAGCTCCAGAATTTCGCCGCGCACGTCCACCGTGATCTTGCGGGAAAGGTCGCCGTTGGCCACGGCGGTGGTCACTTCGGCGATGTTGCGGACCTGGGCGGTCAGGTTGCTGGCCATGGAGTTCACGGAGATCCGTCAGGTCCTTCCAGACGCCGGCCACGCCTTTCACTTCGGCCTGACCGCCGAGTTTGCCTTCGGTACCGACTTCGCGGGCCACGCGCGTCACTTCGCTGGCGAAGGCGTTGAGCTGGTCCACCATGGTGTTGATGGTGTTCTTCAGCTCCAGAATTTCGCCGCGCACATCCACCGTGATCTTGTTGGAAAGGTCGCCCTTGGCGACGGCGGTGGTGACGTCGGCGATGTTGCGCACCTGGTTGGTGAGGTTGCCGGCCATGGAGTTCACGTTATCGGTGAGGTCCTTCCAGACGCCGGCCACGTCCTTCACCACGCGCCTGGCCGCCGAGCTTGCCTTCGGTACCGACTTCGCGCGCCACGCGCGTCACTTCGCTGGCGAACGAGTTGAGCTGGTCCACCATGGTGTTGATGGTGTTCTTCAGCTCCAGAATTTCGCCTTGCGCGTCCACCGTGATCTTTGCTCGAAAGGTCGCCGTTGGCCACGGCCGTGGTCACTTCGGCGATGTTGCGGACCTGGTTGGTCAGGTTGCTGGCCATGGAGTTCACCGATTCGGTCAGGTCCTTCCAGGTGCCGGCCACGCCTTTCACCTCCGCCTGGCCGCCGAGCTTGCCTTCGGTGCCGACTTCGCGGGCCACGCGCGTCACTTCGCGAGGCGAACGAGCTGAGCTGGTCCACCATGGTGTTGATGGTGTTCTTCAGCTCCAGAATTTCGCCGCGCACATCCACCGTGATGCTCTTGGAGAGGTCGCCGTTCGCCACGGCGGTGGTGACGTCGGCGATGTTGCGCACCTGGTTGGTCAGGTTGCCGGCCATGGAGTTGACGGTGTCGGTCAGGTCCTTCCAGACGCCGGCCACGTCTTTCACCACGGCCTGGCCGCCGAGCTTACCTTCGGTACCGACTTCGCGCGCCACGCGCGTCACTTCCGAGGCGAAGGCGTTGAGCTGGTCCACCATGGTGTTGATGGTGTTCTTCAGCTCCAGAATTTCGCCGCGCACATCCACCGTGATTTTGGTGGAAAGGTCGCCGCTGGCCACGGCGGTGGTCACGCCGGCGATGTTACGCACCTGGTTGGTCAGGTTGCCGGCCATGGAGTTGACGTTGTCGGTCAGGTCCTTCCAGACGCCGGCGACGTCCTTCACCACGGCCTGGCCGCCGAGCTTGCCTTCGGTGCCGACTTCGCGGGCCACGCGGGTCACTTCCGAGGCGAACGAGCTGAGCTGGTCCACCATGCGTGTTGATGGTGTTCTTCAGCTCCAGAATTTCGCCGCGCGCATCCACCGTGATTTTGCTGGAAAGGTCGCCGTTGGCCACGGCGGTGGTGACGGCGGCGATGTTGCGCACCTGGTTGGTGAGGTTGCGGCCATGGAGTTCACGGATTCGGTGAGGTCGCGCCAGGTGCCGGCCACGCCCTTCACTTCCGCCTGGCCGCCCAGCTCGCCTTCGGTGCCGACTTCGCGCGCCACGCGGGTCACTTCCGAGGCGAACGAGCTGAGCTGGTCCACCATGGTGTTGATGGTGTTCTTCAGCTCCAGAATTTCGCCGCGCGCATCCACCGTGATGCGCGTGGAGAGGTCGCCGTTGGCCACGGCGGTGGTGACGGCGGCGATGTTGCGCACCTGGTTGGTGAGGTTGCCGGCCATGGAGTTCACCGACTCGGTGAGGTCCTTCCACGTGCCGGCCACGCCGGGCACGACCGCCTGGCCGCCCAGCTTGCCTTCGGAACCGACTTCGCGGGCCACGCGGGTCACTTCCGAGGCGAAGGCGTTGAGCCGGCCCACCATGGTGTTGACCACGCGCGCGGTGCGGAGGAATTCGCCCTTGAGCGGGCGGCCGTCCACTTCCAGCGCCATGGTGACGGAGAGGTCGCCTTTGGCCACGGCGCCGATGACGCGAGCCACTTCGGTGGAGGGCTGGACCACGTCGCCGATCAGGGTGTTGAGGGAGTCCACGCAGGCCGCCCAGCCGCCGCCGTGGTTGCCCAGGCTGGCGCGCAGGTTGATGCGGCCCTCCTTGCCGACGGAATTGGAGATGCGGGCGAACTCGCGCGTCATCTTCTCGTTCAGCTCGATGATTTCGTTCAGCGTTTCGGCGATTTTGCCGTCCACGCCGGCGCCTTCGAACTGAATGCGGGCGGAAAAATCGCCCCGGCGAAAAGCCGATAAAACCTTTAAAAGCTCGCGCTTGTCCAGCGCTTCCGCGGCCAGTAGCGCTCCTTGAACTCATGCTTCCCCTCGGTTAGACAGGATACGAGTGCTGATGCCAATTATCGAAGAGCGCGGGCCCAAGAGAAGTGCGGGATCGGTGTCTGAAACATACAACAGTGCGGAAGGTGGTATGTGAGGTTTGATAACCTAATCAAAAGGCCGAGGTTTCGCGGAAAAAACCTGAGATCGAAAGCAGGCGGAGCTTGCGGATAGGGAGGGGCAGGCGGTGTGAGGCAATCGCCCGCCCCGGTGGGGATCGAGGTGGGCAGGCGACGAAAGACGATCGCCTGCCCCCACTGTGCTACTGGATGTAGATCGTGGCTTCGACGTTGTCGACGTCAGCCGCCAGGTCGCCCTGCGTATCCACTGCGGTGGCGGTGGTGATGTCGATCGAAGGCTTCCCCCTGGGCCATGCCGGAGGGAATAACCACGTTGATCTGGTACAGACCGCCGAGGGTGGGCGCCAGCCCGGCGTACACGACCTGCCCTGGAAGGCGTTCCCCGCGGAGTCGTAGAAGATGATGCTGGGCCATAGGGCCTGCGGGATCTCGCGAGAGGGGACTGCTAGGCGCGGCGGACCCGGCAGCGACGGGCGGGGTTACCGCGCCGAGGCCGGTCAGGTAAATCGCCACCGTCTCCCCGCGACTGCGGCATCCGCTGCTGGAATTCACCACCTGGCCGGTGGCGCCGTGCTCGATAGCGCCATCGTAAATGCCGCCCGGCGGGATGGTGAAAATGCCGGGCGAGGTGGCGCCCAGGTATCCGGTCACGGTATTGGAAAGGGTGCCGTTGTTGTTCACCTGGAAGCTGACCAGGCCGGTGGTGGAGGTAACGGTGTACGGGATCACGGCCGAAATCTGCTGGGGATTGCAGGAAGAGCAGACGTTGTAGATCGGGGCGTTGAGGGCGGCCGATCCGGCGCCCGTCACCAGCACCTGCACGTTGCTCAGATTGTTCGGGAAGGGCGCGGCGGCGGTGTTGTTGGCGGAGGTGAGGCCGTTGCCGTAAAGCGTGATCACTTCTCCCGGCGAATACTGCGCGGAGAACGGAGCGCTGCTGGCGGCGTTGATGACGCCCTCCGGATTGAGGAAGACGCTGGTGCCGGTGGGCTGCGTCATAGTCGGGGCCTGCACGTAGAACAGCAGCTCGAAATTGACGTTCTGCAGTCCGGCGCCGATCGACCATGGTGGCATTGGGCCCCACCGCGAAAGCCGATGCCGAGGTAGGGATCGCCGGTGTAGGTGTACAGGCCGTTGGAGGAGAAGCCGAAAATGCCGTCGTCGTAGATTTCGTCGTAGGCGGTGTAGCACTCGTCGCAATTGGTGCGCTCGTGATCCAGTTCCGTCTGGATGGAGTTGATCTCGTTGGCCGACCCCCACGAGCCATAGATGCCCGAGCTCTGCGTCACTGGTATTGCCGGGATCGTAATTCTGGAAATAGCCGGTGAAGTAGTAGCCGTTGTTGAGTGTGCTGGCGGTACCAGCCTTGAGGCCGAGGATGAAGTTAAAGCTGGTGGCGGAGCCGGCGATGAAGAAGCTGCCGTCATTCGAGACCGCGAGCACCTGGGCGCCGGAGAGCAGGGCATTGGCGGCGGTGACGCCGGTGGGCGCGGGGAGGGTCAGCGTGCCGGTGCCGTTGGAATTGATGGAATAAGTGGCGCCGGGGCTGGTCTGCGTCTGCTGCGCGCTGCCGGTCTGCAAGGTATAGCCCTGCATGGTGACGTTGCCAAGACTGCCGTTGCTGGCATTGACCTGGAAGAAGGCGTCATTGGTGTTGCTGAAACCGGCGGAGGCCAGGCCGGCCAGCGTCATGCTCGCCAAATTATAGGTGCCGCTCAGGGTGGCATTGCTGGCGCCGCTGGCCTGCGGGATGCCGATGAACATATCCACGTAAATCGATTCCGTGCTGCTGGCCCAGATGACGCCATTGCTGCCCACGCCGCCGTAGAAGCTCGGTTTCGTCCGACGTGTCCGTATCGAACGGGTTGGTCATATACAGCATGCCGTTGGAAAGCACGTTGTAGGTTCCGGTGGAAAGGAATGTGCCGCTGCCCGAGCCGGTGACGCTGAAATTGCCGCTACCGTTAAATGTGAAGGTCCCGGAGAAATTCACGGGAATATCCGACCCCGCTGCTGTTATAGGAATTCACGCCGAGGTAGTGAACGTTATAGGTACCGTTCAGGGTGGCGTTGCTGGGCAACTGGGCCAGCAAAGGAACGACGGGGAGGCAAAGCAGGAGGGTAGCGCGAAAGGAAATGGCGATGCATGTCCCTAGCCTAGCAATTGAACGGCCAGTATGGAACCGGACGTTTCCGCCATCAGCTTACAGCTGTCGGGTTGCGCACATCATGGTGGCGGGCTGCCGGTTTGTCATGCCGGCGCACACACCCGTTCCTGGGACGCACACCTATTATTAGACGCCGGCCTGGCCGCGATGGCTCTAAGCCAGATAGCGGCAGATTTCGGCGGCGGCTTTGCGGCCTTCGGCGATGGCCCAGACCACCAGCGACTGGCCGCGGCGCATGTCGCCGGCGGCGAAAACGCCGGGGACCGACGACATGTAGTCCTCGCCGGTGGCCACGTTGCCGCGCTGGTCGAGCTTCACGCCGAGCTGCTCGATCATGCCGTCTGCGACCGGGCCCGGTGAAGCCCATGGCCAGCAGCACCAGGTCGGCGTCGAGCGTGAATTCGGTGCCGGGACTGGGCTGCGAACTTGGGCGGCGGCCCGACGCGCACGGCGTGCAACTGCTTCACGTTGCCGTCGCTCGTCGCCGGTGAACTCGACGGTGGAGACGCTCCAATCGCGCATGCCGCCTTCTTCGTGCGAGCTTTCGATGCGCAACTGCATGGGCCAGAGCGGCCAGGGCGTGGAGGGCGAGCGCTCGTCGGGCGGCTTGGGCAGCAGCTCGAACTGCGTGGACCGAGAGCGCGCCCTGGCGGTGGCAGGTGCCCAGGCAATCGGCGCCGGTATCGCCGCCGCCGATGATCACCACGCGCTTGCCGGTGGCCAGAATGGCCTGCTCGCGGGCACGTCGTCGCCTTCGTTGCGGCGGTTCTGCTGCGGCAGAAACTCCATGGCGAAGTGAATGCCCTTGCAGCTCGCGGCCGGGCACGTGCAGGTCGCGCGGCTGCTCGGCGCCGCCGGCCAGCAGCATGGCGTCGAAGCTCGCGGCGCAGGTCTTCCACCGGAACGTTCGACGCCCACGTGGGCGTTGGTCTGGAAGCGCACGCCTTCGCCGCGCATCTGCTCCAGGCGGCGGTCGATGAGGTGCTTCTCCATCTTGAAATTGGGGATGCCGTAGCGCAGCAGGCCGCCGATGCGGTCGGTCTTTTCGAAGACGGTGACGTCGTGGCCGGCGCGCGCCAGTTGCTGCGCGGCGGCCAGGCCGGCGGGGCCGGAGCCGACCACGGCCACGCGCTTGCCGGTGCGCACCGCGGGCGGCTCGGGCGCGATGAAGCCCTCCTCGAAGGCGCGGTCGATGATGGTCTTTTCGATCTGCTTGATGGTGACCGGCGGCTCGTTGATGCCCAGCACGCAGGAGGCTTCGCAGGGCGCCGGGCAGATGCGGCCGGTGAATTCGGGGAAATTATTGGTGGCGTGCAACTGGCGGACGGCTTCGCGCCAGCGGCCGCGGTAGACCAGGTCGTTCCAATCGGGAATGAGGTTGGTGAGCGGGCAGCCGGTGTGGCAGAACGGAACGCCGCAATCCATGCAGCGCGCGCCCTGCGTGCGGAGCTTCTCTTCCGGGAAGGGCTGGTAGATTTCGAACCAGTCGTTGATGCGCTCGGCGGGCGGCGCGGCGCGGGGCAGCTCGCGCGTGTATTCCATGAAGCCGGTGGTTTTACCCATGGGCAGCCTCCTGGGCAACGCTCGACGGTCGCGTACTCGCGTCATGCCGGCACGGCCAGTCGCTGGCTGGCGGCGCCATTCGACGGGCGGCACTGCGCGCCAGCACGCGCTTGTATTCGTGCGGGAAGACCTTGACGAACTTGGGCAGCATCTGCTCCCAGTTCTCCAGAATCCATTTGCCGCGCGGGCTGCCGGTGCATTCGACGTGGCGGGCGATCAGCGGCGCACAGCAGCTGCCGCATCCTCGGCCGGCACCGGTTCCAGGTCCACGCCGGCCGGGTTGCAGCGCTGCTCGGCGAAATCGCCCTGCTCGTCGAGCACGTAGGCGATGCCGCCGCTCATGCCGGCGGCGAAATTGCGGCCGCACTTGCCCAGCACCACCACCAGGCCGCTGGTCATGTATTCGCAGCCGTGGTCGCCCAGGCCTTCCACCACCGCGGTGGCGCCGGAGTTGCGCACGGCGAAGCGCTCGCCGGCCATGCCGTTGAAGAACGCTTCGCCGCTGGTGGCGCCGTAGAGCGCCACGTTGCCGATCAGGATATTCTCTTCCGGCAGGAAGGTGGAACTGCGCGGCGGATAGACGATGAGGCGGCCGCCGGAAAGGCCCTTGCCCACGTAATCGTTGGCGTCGCCTTCGAGCTCCAGCGTGACGCCCTTGGCCAGAAACGCGCCGAAGCTCTGGCCGGCCGAGCCGGTGAAGTGGAAGTGGATGGTGTCGTCGGGCAGGCCGGCGGAGCCGTAGCGGCGGGCGATCTCGCCGGAGAGCATGGCGCCCACGGTGCGGTGCACGTTGCGGATGGGCAGCTGGATTTCGATGGGCGTGCGATCGTCCAGCGCTTCGCGCGCGTGGTCGATCAGCTTGTAATCGAGCGCCTGGTCGAGGCCGTGATCCTGCTTCTGCACGCAGCGGCGCGCGATGCGGCTGGGCATCGGCGGGTTGTAGAGGATCGCGGAAAGGTCGAGGCCCTTGGCCTTCCAGTGGTCGACGGCCTGGCGCGCTTCGAGCATGTCGACGCGGCCCACCATCTCGTCGAAGGTGCGGAAGCCCAGGCGCGCCATGTAGCTGGCGCACCTGCTCGGCGATGAAGAAGAAGAAATTGATGACGTGCTCGGGCGTGCCCGGGAACTTGGCGCGCAGCACCGGGTCCTGCGTGGCGATGCCCACCGGGCAGGTGTTCAGGTGGCACTTGCGCATCATGATGCAGCCCATGGCCACCAGCGGCGCGGTGGAGAAGCCGAACTCCTCGGCGCCCAGCAGCGCGGCGATGGCCACGTCGCGGCCGGTCTGCAGCTTGCCGTCGGTCTGCACGCGGATGCGGCCGCGCAGATCGTTCATCACCAGCACCTGGTGGGTTTCGGCCAGGCCCAGTTCCCAGGGAATGCCGGCGTGCTTGATGGAGCTGAGCGGCGAAGCGCCGGTGCCGCCGCTATCGCCGGAGATCAGGACCACGTCGGCATGCGCCTTGGCCACGCCCGCGGCCACCGTGCCCACGCCCACTTCGGCCACCAGCTTGACCGAAATGCGGGCGTGCGGGTTGACGTTCTTCAGATCGTAGATCAGCTGCGCCAGGTCCTCGATGGAGTAGATGTCGTGGTGCGGCGGCGGCGAGATCAGGCCCACGCCGGGAATGGAGTGGCGCACGCGCGCGATGGTCTCGTCCACCTTGTGGCCGGGAAGCTGGCCGCCTTCGCCGGGCTTGGCGCCCTGCGCCATCTTGATCTGCAGCTCGTCGGCATTCACCAGGTAATTGGTGGTCACGCCGAAGCGCGCCGCAGGCCACCTGCTTGATGGCGCTGCGGCGGCTCGTCGGCGAAGCGCTCTTCGTCTTCGCCGCCTTCGCCGGTGTTGGACTTGCCGCCGATGCGGTTCATGGCGATGGCCAGCGTCTCGTGCGCTTCCTTGGAGATGGAGCCGAACGACATGGCGCCGGTGGCGAAGCGCTTGACGATCTCGCTGGCCGGCTCGACTTCTTCGAGCGGCACCGGCTCGTCCGCCGCCTTGAGCTCCAGCAGGCCGCGCAGGGTGCAGAGCTGGCGGTTCTGCTTGTCGATGAGGTCGGTGTATTCCTGGAAGGTCTGCGCAGCTCTCCTGCCGCACGGCGTGCTGCAGCTTGGCGATGGTCTGCGGATTGTAGAGATGATATTCGCCGCGCGCGCGGTACTGATAGTTGCCGCCGACGGCCAGCTCGGTGTCCGATTCGGTGAGCGGGCTGGAAGGCGTGGCGGTGCTTGCGGATGGCCTCTTCGGCGATGACATCCAGGCCGACGCCTTCGATGCGCGAAGCCGTGCCGGTGAAGTAACGTCTCGACCAGCTCGTTGTTCAGCCCGATGGCTTCGAACACCTGCGCGCCGCGATAGCTTTGCAGGGTGGAAATGCCCATCTTGGAGAAGGTCTTCAGCAGGCCCTTGTTGATGGCCTTGATGATAGGCGGCGCCACGGCGCGCCTGGCGCCTGCACGGTTTCGAGCGCCAGGTAGGGATTGATGGCGCTGGCGCCGTAGCCGATCAGCAGGGCGAAGTGCATGACCTCGCGCGGCTCGCCGGATTCGATGATGAGCGCCACCTGCGTGCGCGTCTCCTCGCGAACCAGGTGGTTGTGCACGGCGGTCAGCGCCAGCAGGCTGGGGATGGGCGCGTAATCGGCGTCCAGGCCGCGGTCGGAAAGGATCAGCAGCGTGTAGCCGGACTGGATGGCCAGCGAGGCGCGGCGGCAAAGCTGGTTGAGCGCGCGCTCCAGGCCCTTGGCGCCGTCCTCGACGGGGAACAGCATGGGCAGCGTGGTGGCCAGGAAATCGCCCTGCGAAACGCGGCGCAGCTTCTCCAGATCGCGGTTGGTGAGGATGGGATGCGGCAGCTTGAGCGTGTGGCAGTGCTGCGGCGTCTCGTCCAGAATGTTGCGCTCGGTGCCGATGTAGCTGGTGAGCGACATCACCATCTCTTCGCGAATGGGGTCGATGGGCGGATTGGTGACCTGCGCGAAGAGCTGCTTGAAGTAATTGAACAGCGGCTGCGGCTTGTCGGAGAGGCAGGCCAGCGGCGTGTCGGTGCCCATGGAGCCGATCGGCTCCTCGCCCTTTTCGGCCATGGGCGCGAGGATCATCTTGAGGTCTTCGTCGGTATAGCCGAAGGCGCGCTGGCGGCGCAGGATGGTGTCGTGGTCGGGCTGTGATCTGGCGCGGCGGCTCGGCCAGCTGGTCGAGCGTGATCTGGTTTTCCTTGATCCAGAGCTGGTAGGGATTGCGGCCGTAGAGGCCGGCCTTGAATTCCTTGTCGGAGATGATGCGGCCTTCCACGGTATCCACCAGCAGCATCTTGCCGGGCTGCAGGCGGCCCTTGCATTTCACGTCCTCCGGCTTGACCGGCAGCACGCCGGTTTCCGACGCCATGATGCACCAGATCGTCGTGGGTGACCAGGTAGCGGGCCGGGCGCAGGCCGTTGCGGTCGAGCGTGGCGCCGATGGAGCGGCCGTCGGTGAAGGCGATGGCGGCGGGGCCGTCCCACGGCTCCATCAGCGACGCGTGGTATTCGTAGAACGCCCGCTTCTGCGGGTTCATGTGCTCGTTCTTCGACCACGCTTCGGGAATCAGCATGGCCATGGCGTGGGGCAGGGAGCGGCCGGCCATGAGGAGCAGTTCGAGTGCGTTGTCGAAGGCCGCCGAATCGCTGCCGCCGGGCTGGATGATGGGGAACAGCTTCTTGATGTCGTCGCCGAACAGCGGCGGAGGCGAGAACGGATTGGCGCGCGTGCATCCAGTTGACGTTGCCGCGCAGGGTGTTGATTTCGCCGTTGTGCGCGATGTAGCGGAACGGGTGCGCCAGCTGCCAGGTGGGAAACGTGTTGGTGGAGAAGCGCTGGTGCACCAGGCAGAGCGCGCTGACCACTTCCGGATCGCTCAGCTCGGGATAAAAGCGGGCGATCTGCGGCGCGAGCAGCAGTCCTTTATATACGATGGTGCGGGCGGACAGCGAGGGCATGTAGAAGAAACCCTTGTCGTCGATATCGGAGGCGGCGACTTCCGTTTCGGCGCGCTTGCGGACGATGTAGAGTTTGCGCTCCAGGTCGTCCTCGTTCATGCCCCGGCCGCGGCCCAGGAAAATCTGCTCGATGTACGGCTGCGAATCGCGGGCCACGCGGCCGATGGCGGAGCCGTCGATGGGGGTGTCGCGCCAGCCGAGCACGGTGAGGCCCTCTTCGCGGACGATGCGCTCGACGATGCCCTCGCACTGCAGGCGCGCGGCCGGCTCGACCGGCAGAAACGTCATGCCCACGCCGTATTCCCCACCGGCCGGGAGGGTGAAGCCCAGGCGCGCGCATTCGCGCACAAAAAATTTGTGTGGAATCTGAATGAGCACCCCGGCGCCGTCGCCCGTTTCCGGGTCGCAGCCGCAGGCGCCGCGGTGCGTCAGGTTGACCAGGACCTGGATCCCTTTTTCGATAATGTCGTGGGACTTGCGGCCATTGACGTGGCACACGAAACCGATGCCGCAGGCGTCATGTTCTTGCCGCGGATCATAAAGCCCCTGGGCTGGAGGGAAACCACTGCTTACACGCTCAGGACTCATGGTGATTCAGAACCCGATACCCGCGACACGGAGGGTAATCCGATTGGCGGCTTGGCTCAAATGGCGGTCGCCTTAGGTTAATAGTGTAGCAGTGTACCGCACAGAGGGGCAACACCGTGAATTTGGAGGGAGGCCGATGAACGCCGCCATGCTCCCTCACAACGGAGCCGCGACCGTAAGGGAGCGGTTTCCCGCTGAACGCACCGCTCCCTTACGGTCGCGGCTCCGTTGTCAGGTGTACTCCTGGCCTGGAGCCTCAGCCCGGTCCGTTTACTGGCTGCCGAGCGTGTAGCCGACCCAGACTAATTCCTCGGTGATGTAGTTGTGACCGAACTGCGTCAGGTTGTTGACGTAATGGAAGTCGAACTGGGGCCGCACGAACAGGTGGCCCTTCACATAGATCTGCACAGCCGCGCCGCCATGAACCTGAAAATGGTTGGAGCTGCCGAAAAACTGGCTTTCATTCTGCGTGCCGGTGATCGCTGTGCTGGAGGTGCTGTTTTCGTAGAACTTGAGATTGGCGCCGCCGACACCGCCATATAGCTTCACCGCGACCTTCTCCGTCTTCACGGGCTGGTAGACGCCGTTGAAATCGTAAAGCGTGGTGCGCTCCTGAAGAGTGTAACCGGCTACCCCCGCCGCGAGGTCCGCGGTTTGCAGGGTCACGTAATTCTGTTTGGCCGGCTGGAAGCTGACTTCCGCGTTAATGCCAAAATGCTTCCAAAACATCAGGTCGCCGGAAAAGCCCATCATGAAAGCATTGAGGCTGGGAGTGGCCGCGCAGCCCGCGCCGCTCGGGTTGCTGCCCAGCGTGCAGCCCAGCAGGGTGTTGGGGTCAAGTCCGGTGGACGCCGCGGAATCCTGCGCCGCCCCAAAACCAACCGCGATATCCACGCCGGCTTGGGCGCGGGCGAGAGGCAGGCAGGCTAATGCCAGGGCAATAATCGGAAGGTAACGGCAAATGCGTTTCACGTTCACAAATCTCCTATTCAGATCTACAGATGACACCGCAAAAATTCAGAACCCGGAAACTGCTACTTACGATTGCAACATTACGACGTAACTGTATTCACTTCGGTTGCAACAGTCCAGTCTAGCGCTTCTGGCAGCTTGGGCAGAAATGAGACGAACGCTGCGCCACCAGTGTCCTCCGGATAACGGTACCGCATTTCACGCATGGCTGGCCGGTATGCTGGTAGACGCGGTGGCTGAACTGGAAGAAACCCTTCCGCCCTTCGGCATCCACGTAATCGGAAATGGACGATCCGCCGGCGGCGATGGCTTCCCGCAAAACCTCGCCGATGGCGCCGTAGAGGCGGCGCGCGCGCTCGCCGCGGATTCGCCCGGCGATGGCCATAGGGTGAATTCCCGCCCGGAACAGCGCCTCGTCGGCATAGATATTGCCGATGCCGCGCAGGAAATCCTGGTTCAGGAGCAGGGCTTTGATGCGCGTCTTGCGGCCTTTCAAACCGGCGGCGAAATCCTCGAACGAGACTTCGAGCGGCTCCGGCCCCAGCCGGCGGATGCGCGCCGGAAATTCCGGGCTGAACTGGAAGCGCCCGAACTGCCGGCTATCGTCATAGAGGAGCGCGCCGCGGTCGAGCGTGAGAATGGCGTGGGTGTGCTTGCCGGGTGCGCCGCCCAGGAGGAGCCTGCCGGTCATGCCCAGGTGGATGGTGAGGTATCCGTCCGGAACGGCGTTCCTCCGGTCGCGGCTGAGCGAAACCACGATGAATTTGCCGTAGCGCCGGATGGCGGTGACGCGCCGGCCGGCCAATTGGGCGGCCATTTCGTCGGCATCGGCGCCGCGCAGCACGCGCGGGCAGCGCAGTTCCGCCGCAACGATGCGCCGGCCCACCAGCGGCTCGAGCGAGCGGGCGACGGTTTCGACTTCCGGGAGTTCCGGCACGATTTCAGGTTACCGTAATGGCACGAGCCGGGTTTGCCGCAGAGACGCAGAGGCGCGGAGACGGAACTGGGGAAACGATGCGCATTGGAGCCGCGACCTTAAGGGAGCGTCCGTCCGCGAATTGAGGAAATCTGCCGGTCACAGCGCCAGGAGGTTCCAGGGCGCTCGAAACCGCTCTCTCACGGTCGCGGCTCGGTGGGGCGCGGCCCGGCGGGCGTTGGCACCACCATCAGGACGAGTTGGGACGGGTGGCGGGAATCGTGGTAGATGGTTTGGGAGGATCTGAGGAGGCGCGTCTCCTGGGCGAGGGGGGAGCCGGTGTTGGGGTTGCGGTCGAAGCGGGGGAAATTGCTGCTGGAAACTTCCAGGCGGACGCGGTGGCCGGGGAGGAATGCGTTGGCGGTGACGCCGGCATCCACGGTGACGCGGTAGACCTGGCCCGGCTCGATGGGGGCGGACTGCGAGAGGGAATCGCGGTAGCGCAGGCGGAGGATGCCGTCGGTCAGATTGCGGGCGTACCCATCGGGGAAGACATCCACCAGCTTGGCGGTGAAATCGGTGTCGCGGGCGGTGGAGGAAACGTAGAGGACGGCGCGGACGGGGCCGATGACCTCGAGATCCTCTTGGAGCGGGGCGGAGGTGTAGACCAGGACGTCGGAGCGCTGCTCGACGGGCCGCTGGTCCATGGGACCCCAGGGGAAAATTTTGGGATTGCAGCAGACGGCGCCGCCGCGGGTGGGAACGGGATTGCGGGGGTCATAGACGTAGCGATCCGCGGCGGCGCGGGCGGGGGCGCGGAGGGATAGGGCGCCATCGCCGGAGAGCGAATTGGCGCGGCCGCGGCTGGCGAGGTAGAGGCTGCGCGGGCGGGCATCGGTGGGCGGCCACTGGCGGTCCTCCCGCCAGCGGTTGGCGCCCATCACGAAAATCTTCACCGGCGGTTGGGAGACGAGCGGAGTGTCTTTGCCCATGAGCCACTGGTCGAACCACTGGATCTGAAGCCCGCGCACGGGCACCGAGGATGCGGGGCCGAAATCGGCGCCGGGAAACTTGTACGACATGTTGTGCGGCCAGGGACCGATGAGGATGCGGTTGAGGCCGGAGGCCTTGCGCAAGGCGGCAAAGGCGTCGAGGTCGCTTTCGGCGAAATTGTCGTACCAGCCGCCGACGGCGAAGACGGGAACCTTGATATGGGCCAGGCGCTCGCGGGTGCTGATGGCGCGCCAGAAGCCGTCGTCGGCGGGATGGGCGACGACGGCACGGTACATGGCGGAGGGTTGGCCGGTGGCGGCCACGTCGGAGGTGGCGAGCGGCAGGTGGAGGATGAACCTGGAGAAATCGGGGTGGAAGCCGGGCGCCCGTAAGTTTTCGGCCATCCATTCCAGGCGCTGGCCGAGCTTCATGGCGCCGCCGGTGGAGTAGAAACGGTCGCGGTAATCGTCATCGCCGGAGACCACGGGGAAGATGGCCTTCAGGTGCGGATTGTTGCGAACGGCGGCCTTCCATTGCACGATGCCGCGATAGGAGCCGCCGGTCATGCCGATTTTGCCGTTGGACCAGGGTTGGCGGGCGATCCAGTTGAGGGTGTCGTCGCCATCGGAGCCTTCCTGGCGGAGAGGATCGAAAACGCCCTCGGATTCGATAGCGGCCGCGGACATCCTGAACGACGATGGCGTAGCCGTGCTGGAGTAGGGCGGCGTAGTTGGGGGTGATGGCGGCGCCCTTGCCGTACGGGGTGCGCTCCAGGATGACGGGAAAGCGGGATTGGCCCGGAGCCAGGAAGACGTTGGCGGCGAGCTGGACGCCATCGCGCATGGGGATGCGGACATCGAGGCGGGCGGGGGACTGGGCGAAGGCGATGGCGGCGGAGAAGAGAAGGACGAGTAACCAGGCGCCCGGCCATCGCGGCGGCGGGAGCGGAACGCGGCGCCGGGAAGAACTACGCCGGCTGGGAGCCGGCGCTACGGGCGGCATTAAGTAGAAACGTCGCACAGGAGCTGCCAATAGCGGCTGGAAACCAGGTCTACAGCGTGACAGGCGCGGATATGGGCGGCGGCGCGGCGGCCGATCTCGCCAGCCATGTCATTTGCAGATGGTAGCAGAATCATGTGGGCGCGCAACGAGGTGCGTTCGCAGGGGCCGGGGGGAATACGGATGGAACCATCCGGCGGGAACGGCGAGGTTTCTTCGGATTCGGTGACGAGGACCGGTTTGCCAATGCCCATCAGGCGGATGGAAATGCCGGAGGTTTCACCGGCGGCGGGATATCGCAGGTTGATGCAGGCGTCGACGGCGCCGGCCGCCAGCCAGAAATCGGGTTCGGAAAGATGAGGGAGGCGGAAGATTCCGGGGGCGCCCAGCGGGGCGGCGGCGCGCTCCAGATCGCGGGAGACGAAGCGGCCGGCGACGAGGAGGGCGATGCGCGGGCAGTCGGCGCGGGCCCGCCGGAAGGAATCGATGACGGCCATGAGGCGCTTGGACTCGCGCAGGTAGCCGAAGACGCCATAGAGAAACGCATCGGGCGGGACGCCGAGGCGCTGGCGGAAGCGGATGGCCTCGGCCGCGGAGGGCAGGGGCGGCGGGGCGAAGAGGTGAGGGATTTGCTCGACGCGGGCGGAAGCGGAATGGGCGCGGACCATGCGGGCGGCGGCGGGATTGTGGACCACCACTGCGCGGGCGCGCTCCACGGCGCGGCGGATGAGCGGGTATTCGAAAAAACGGGGATCGGAAGACGACGAGGCGCGGGCGCGCCAGAGCTCTACGGCGAGGCCGCGGTTCCACTCCCCGTAGTTGTGGATGAATTCTTCGACGTAGGCCGCTTCCGGTAATTGGCCGAGCAGGAAATGGTGGAGGACGGCATCGTGCAGGACGACCACGCCGGGATGCTCCGTCGCGCGGCGGTAGATGGCGGCGTGGAGGGGGTTGTTGCCGAGGTGGTAAAGCGGGACGGTGCAGCGGGCGGGGGCGATTTCGACGGAGCCGTGGGCGCGCAGGCCGGCCAGGAGGGCGGCGGCGTAATCGGCCACGCCGGTGGGAGCGGGCGGGAGCGGGGAGAAGAAGCCGACGGTCAAGCGGGTTTGACCCTTTTCCCGAACAGGGCGGTGCCCACGCGGATGCAGGTGGCGCCTTCCTCGATGGCGGCTTCGAAATCGTGCGACATCCCCATGGAGAGCCGGGAAAGGCCGAGTGGCTGGGCGAGCTCGCGGAGGCGGCGGAAATAGGGGCGGGAGGCTTCGGGGTCGGCGGACCACGGCGGCATGGTCATGAGGCCGAGGAGGCGAAGGTTGGGGCAGGCGCGAACGGCGGCGGCGAGATCGGCGAGGGCGGCGGGATCGGCGCCGGATTTGGCCTGCTCGGGCGAGAGATGGACTTCGAGCATGACGTCGAGCGGCCGGGCGGTTTCGTCGAGGCGGCGGGCGAGTTTGGCGGAATCGACGGTCTGGATGACTTGGAAGAGCTCGGCGGCGCGCCGGGCCTTGTTGGACTGGAGATGGCCGATCAGGTGGAAGCGTGCGCCGGCGAGATCGGCGACGGCGGGCGCTTTGGTTTCGAATTCCTGGACGTAGTTTTCGCCGAACTCGCGCAGGCCCAGATCATAGGCTTCGCGGATGACGGAGGCGGGGAAGACCTTGGTGACGGCGAGGAGGGTGATGGAGGCGGGGTCGCGGCGCGAGCGTTCGGCGGCGCGCTCGATGCGGGCGCGCACTTCGGCGAGAGCTTGGTGCATCGGTTCTATTTTCGACGATTTCAGAGGCGGAAGGGTGAGATGCGGGTTTGCGGTCTTTTTCGGAGCCCCGGCCATGGCTGGCCCCTACGGGCGAAGCCATGACCGGGCATAGCGGAAGCGTTACTGAATGTCGGTCACTACACCGTTGGTGAAGGTGACGCGCAGGTCCTGGTAGACGTAGACCTTGGTCCCGTTGCCGGGGACGACGGAAGCCGGTTTGCCCATGATGGCGATCACCTGGTCGGTGGTCTGGCCCATCTGGATGGAAGCTCCCGTGGCAGCCGGCGCGGCCGCGGGCGCGGGCGCGGGGCCGGCGACCGGCTCCGGGTTGGGCCCGGCCAACGCCTGCTCTTCCTGGCGGTTGGCGTCCTGGGCCTGCTGCTGAAGTTGAGCGGCGACATTGGGATCGGGCGGCGGAACCTGCGCGGCGATGGGCGAGGGCGTCTGCGCGCGCAGCGACGGATCGATGGGCGGCAGTCCGCCCTGGCCCTGCCGGCTCTGCATTTCACCCAGCCCCTGATCGATGGTGGCGCGCATGTTGTTCTGCATATCCTGCAGATCGGCTAGCTGCACCGGGACCATCTGGTTGACCCGGCAATCCTGGGCCTTGCTGGCCAGCACGCGCACGTTGGCGAAATTGGGATCGGGCGAAGGCGCGGGATTGAGCTGGAGGACGTCGCCTTCCGTCAGGGCGCATTGGCCGTAGGCGTTGTTGGCCATGAGGCTCGTGGAGACCACGAAGACGTGGGGTTGGCCGTCCAGGATGGGCGGCGGACCGGCGGGAACGGCCTGCGGGTTCTGGGCTTGCATCCTCTCCTGAGCGAGTTCGCGCTGCACTTCGGCGGCGATGAGGTCTTTCACCTGCGGGCTAAGCGGTGCCTGGCCGTAAGGATCGTAGGGCGGAGGAGCGGCGGCCGCGGCGGCATCCAGGCGCTCCTGGTAGGCCTGCTGGAGGGAGGCGGCGATCAGGTAATCCGTGAGCCAGTAATTGGGACCGGCGTAGTACGGATAGGGGGCGAAATAGCCGGCGTAGAAGCCGAAACCGGGGCCGACCCAGCCGAACCCGCCGGCGTAGACCACCGGCCGGGCCCAGGGGGTGAAGCCCCAGGTGTAGAAGCCGGGAGTGTAGAAGCGCATGGGCGCGTAGACGTTGAAGGCGATTCCGCCATACACCAGGGGACGGTAGACGCGAACGTAGGACACGCCGCCGACGAAATAGGTGCGCTGGACGATGCGGGTTCCGCCGGCCAGGACAATAGGCCGCTCCATATAGCCGTGGCCGCGGGCGTTGGTGACGATGACGGCTCCGCCGGGCCGGCTCACCACAAAGCGGCGGGCGCCGCCGGGGGCGTGGTAAACCACGGCGCCGCCGGGAGTGCGGACCATGCCGCCGTGGACAACGTCCGGGCGGCGGAAGCCGGCGGCCGCCGCGGGCCGGGCTCCGGGACGATCGTTGACGAAATTCGGGCGAGCGCCGGGGGCGTTCGCGCCCGGTCCCCGGCCGGGAAGGTTGGGCATATTGGTCCTGGCCGGTTCACCCGGCGCGGAGCCCCGGCCGGGCTCGGCTCTCTTGCCGGCGGGAACGGATTTTGCGGGCCTGTTCCTGGGCTTTTCCTTTTCCTTTTCCTTATCCCTTTCCTGCGCGGGTAGGACACTCACGACCGTGAAAATCAAGGCGGTCAGATAGAGAAATTTGCGAAGGCGGTTCATTATGGCGCTCCTGTCCATTGTAGTTCAGTAACTCTTGCTATCTATGACGTTCATCTACATACGCCGGTAGACAGAAACTTTTTTCCGCGGTAAGCGTGGGGCAGCAGGGCCGGAGGGATCCGGCCCCGACAAGGCGGCATTTCAAAGTTACTGCTGGGGCTGGCCGAAGGTGATGGTGGATTCGCCCTCGTACTTATGGTAGTTGCGGAAATCGATGACGATTTTGCTGCAGTAGGGGGTGCCGCGCTGGCAGCTCAGATTCTCGGCGTGCACAGGGAGCAGGTGCTGTTTGGCATCGCCCAGGCGGACGTATTGGTAATCAGTGGCGGATTCGACGGTGTCGAGCGGGAAGCCGGAGGGAATGTCGGTGGCCTCCATTTCGATGCGCAGCACGCGGGCGGTCTGGGGATCGATCCAGACGGAGCCCTTGTAGGCGGGCGAATAGGACTGCGACATGGCGTGGACGTCCCAGTGGGAATTCTCGCGCTTGACGGCGAAATCGTAGAGCTTGGCGGGGATGCCGGCAATGCGGGAATCGCGCTGGAACTGGAAATTGGCGCCGGTGGCGGGGGCGAACAGGTCTATGAGGACGGTGCCGAATTCGCCGGTAGACCAGGCGCCGCCGCTTTCCTGCAGGGTCTTGTCGGTCTTCCTGCCGTTGATGGCCAGGTCGCGGTAGTCCTCTTTTCCGTTCTCGTAGACCAGGTTCATGGTGAGGACGTCCAGGGCATTGAAGCGGGCGGGGCGGGTTTCGCTCTGGTAGCGGGACATCATCTCCTGGCAGACGTACGCGGGGAGGGACTCGGTGAAATCGAGCGCGGCGTCGGTGGCGCGGCGGATGAGCTGATCGGTTGCGTCGATGGGGCGGTTGACGATGGGAGCGTCGTCGTCGTCATTGGCGCGGCGCAGCACGGGAGGATTGCCGGAAGCGGAGGCGGCGGACGCGGTGGTGACGGGCTGGTCGGACGGCGCGGGGCCGAGAGGCGGGGTGGCCGGCGGATTGGCCTGATAGGGGACGGGACCGGACTGCTCGCGCGAAGAATCGGCGGGCTTGCCGCGCCGGAGGACGGGGCGGTCGGGATCGGGCGGAGGCGGCGCATCGGAGGCGGCGGTGGTTTGGGGCTGGGCCAGAGCGGGGGCGGCGGGCGCGGCCGAGGGAGCGGGCGCGCCGGAAGGCGCAGGGGCGGATTCGGCGGACGGGGCGCGCCTCAAAACCGGACGGTCGGGGTCTGAATCGGCTGTGGATTGGGGCTGTGCGGGGGCGGAGGACGGGGCGTCTTTGGCCCAGGTGTCGGGGACGCCCGCAGCCTTATCCTTGTCCGGCGAATGCTCCGTCGACGGGGACGTGCCGGCGGTGCTGGTGGGGGTGGCGGCGGCCTTTTCCCAATACACGTTGACGGCGGTCATGCTGCCATCGGCCTGCTCGGGACCTTCGATGGACATCTGATCGCCCACGGCGAACTCGGGCTTCTTGATTTCGTCGCCGTTTTTGTAGAACTTGGTCTTGCTGTTGCGGCGGAAATCCATGACGCGGTCATCGCCCAGGGTGAGGGTGATGGTCTTATCATCCATGTGCTTGAGCTTGCCGCGGAAGTTGGGCAAAGGCTGGTTGGGGTCGGCCTTGGGCTGGCCGCCAGAGCGGCGGCCGGGAATGGGGATTCCGGTACCTCCGCCGCCGGGGTAGCCGCCGCCCGGGTATCCGCCGCCAGGATAGGGGTATCCTCCACCGGGGTAACCGCCGGGAGGATAACCGCCGGGATAGACTTGGGCGCCGGCGACGCTGGCAGCTAAAAAGAGCCAGACCGAGAGTCTGGCGGCACGGGCGGACCTCTCCGAATACACCATGACAGGAGGGTAGATGCCTCGGGACGGCGGGAGGTTACCGGAAATTCCGGAGCGGGGGCGGGCAGATGTGCGGCGGGGCTCCCGGGGCAGGGGCGAAGCTGTGCCGGATACAACGCGGATGGCGTGTTGAGACAGCGTGTCTCAGCCGGTTTCATTGTTTTCAGCAACTTGCAGGAGCCGTTGAGACAGGCCTGTCTCAACCGGAGCGCCCCGGCGGGAGTGCTGGATCGTGATATGCTTGGCACAACCGTGAGTTCGCGCGCTCTGCTGCTGGTGGATGCCGACGACGGCGTCCACGACGCATTGACGAGGGCGCTCAAACGCGAGGATCTCCGCATCGAAAGCTTCTCCAATGCCGGCGAAGCTCTGGCCAGGCTGCGGGCGGCGGAGTGCGACGTGATGGTGGCGGGGCCGGGGCGCAACGGCAGCGGCGGGCTGGAACTGCTGCGGCGGGCGCGCACGCTGCGGCCGAATTTGAAGGTCATCGTGACCGGCGAGGCTGACGCGGCGCGGGTGGCGGAGGCGATCCGCCGGCGGGCATACAGTTATTTTCATATACCGGCGGCGGGCGGAGCGCTGGCCGACATGGTGCGGCGGGCGCTCGGGTCGGAATCGTGGAAGAACGACATAGGCGTAATTTCGGCGCGGCCGGAGTGGGTGACGTTGAGCGTGCGCTGCCGGATGGAAGCGGCGGAGCGGACCACGCAGTTTCTGCGGGAGCTGTTTGCCAGCGCGCCGGCGCAGGCGTGCGAGGATGCGGCGGTGGCGTTTCGCGAGCTGCTGCTGAACGCGATCGAGCACGGCGGGCAGTACAACCCGAAAAAGCGGGTGCGGGTGTCAATGCTGCGCGCGTCGCGGGCATTGATCGTGCAGATTCACGATCCGGGGCATGGATTTTCCGCGGACATGCTGCCGCACGCGGCTATTTCCAATCCCGAGGACGAGCCGACGCGGCATGCCGAGATCCGCGCGGCGGCGGGGCGGCGGCCGGGCGGGTTCGGCATTCTGATGAGCCGGAGCCTGGTGGACGAGCTGCTGTACAACCAGCGCGGGAATGCGGTGGTGTTCGTGAAGTACGTGTGAGCCGGGGGATTGGGGGTTGGGGATTGGGGCGACGAGCGCCGCGGCGCCGCAACAGGCGTGCGCGCGGTCCGGATGCCGCCAACCGGACCGCGCGTACGGGATCATCGCGCCATAAGCTTCGTCGCCCCAATCCCCGATCCCCAACCCCCAATCCCCGATCCAGTTACAATGAAGTGACTCAAAATGAGACAGAAAATCAGATCCACCACGGTGATTTGCGTGCGCCGGGACAACAAGGTGGTGATGGCGGGCGATGGACAGGTCACGCTGGGGCACGAAGTGCTGAAAGGGTCGGCGCGGAAGCTGCGGCGGCTGTACAACGATAAGATCGTGGCCGGGTTCGCGGGATCGACGGCGGATGCGTTCGCGCTGTTTTCGCGGTTCGAATCGAAGCTGGAGCAGTTCAACGGCAACCTGTCGCGGTCGGTCGTGGAACTGGCCAAGGAGTGGCGGACAGACCGCGTGCTGCGGCACCTGGAAGCGCTGCTGCTGGTGGCGGACAAGAATTCCACGTACCTGGTGAGCGGCAACGGCGACGTCATCGAGCCGGACGAGGACGTGGCGGGGATCGGATCGGGCGGGCCGTTCGCGGTGGCGGCGGCTACGGCACTGCTGCGGAACACGCGGCTTTCGGCCAAGCGGATCGCGGAAGAATCCATGGCCATCGCGGGCAGGATCTGCATCTATACGAATGAGAACGTGACGTTCGAGGAGTTGGAATAGCAATGGTGATCTATCTGCCGGGCCAGTCCGTGGACGAGGAGCCGATACTGGACGAGCTGACGCCGCGCGAGATCGTGCGGGAGCTGGACAAGCACGTGGTGGGGCAGGCGGAGGCGAAGCGGGCGGTGGCGATCGCGCTGCGCAACCGCATCCGGCGGCAGAAGCTCTCGCCGGAGATGGCCGACGAGGTGATGCCGAAGAACATCCTCATGATCGGGCCGACGGGAGTGGGGAAGACGGAGCTGGCGCGGCGGCTGGCGCGGCTTTCGAATTCGCCGTTTCTGAAGGTGGAGGCGAGCAAGTTCACCGAGGTCGGCTACGTGGGGCGGGACGTGGAATCGATGATCCGCGACCTGGTGGACATCGCCATCGACATGGTGCGGGAGGAGCGGCTGGACGAAGTGGCGGACCGGGCGGAGTTGAACGCGGAAGACCGGCTGCTGGATCTGCTGATGCCGCAATCGCCGGAGCCGAGCGAGAGCCTGGAGCGGACACGGGAAAAGTTGCGCGAGCGGCTGCGGGAAGGCAAGCTGGACGAGCGGCTGGTGGAACTGGACGTGAAGGAGAACCGCGGGCCGACCTTCGAGATCACCACCAACACGGGCGTGGAAGAGATGGGGATCAACTTGAAGGACATGCTGCCCAGTCTCTTCGGCCAGAAGACGCGGCGGCGCAAGATGCGGGTGGCGGAGGCGCTGGATTACCTGGTGCAGGAAGAAGAGCAGAAGCTGATCGATATGGACCAGGTGACGCGGGTGGCGCTGGAGCGGGTGGAGACGGGCGGGATTATTTTCCTGGACGAGATCGATAAAATCGCGGGGCGGGAATCGGGGCACGGGCCGGACGTGAGCCGGGAAGGCGTGCAGCGGGACATTCTGCCGATTGTGGAAGGCACCACGGTGAACACGCGGTACGGGTTCGTGCGCACGGACCACATTCTGTTCATAGCCGCGGGAGCGTTCCACGTTTCGAAACCGAGCGACCTGATCCCGGAGCTGCAGGGGCGGTTTCCCATCCGGGTGGAGCTGAAATCGCTCACGGTGGAGGATTTCATCCGCATTCTGAAGGAGCCGAAAAACGCGCTGGCGAAGCAGTACACGGCGCTGCTCGAAACCGAGGGCATCAAGCTGGTGTTTACGGACGATTCGCTGGAAGAAGTGGCGAAGTTCGCGGCGCAGGTGAACGAAAGCTCGGAGAACATCGGCGCGCGGCGGCTGCACACGATCATGGAAAAGCTGCTCGAAGAAGTGTCGTTCGAGGGGCCGGACCTGAAGAAGAAATCGGTGCGGGTGGACGCGGGATATGTGCGGCGGATGCTGGCGGAGATCGTGAAGGACCAGGATTTGAGCCGGTACATTCTCTAACGTAAGTAACTTCACACTTTCCAACGGAACTAACTTCGGTGGTACGAAGGGGGTTAACCGGTTCGGTATTGCGGCGGGGACGGTTCAGGCGTATTGTCGCAGCATGCAGGAAGATTGCAAGATTTGCCTGGTGGAACACGACGAAGAGATCCACGGGGCGACGCTGCGGGTGCGTGAGTGGCATCGGGAGTTGGTCACGCGGTATCTGCCGGCCGAGGAAGAGAACACGGCGAGGGCAGACGCGGCTTAGGCCTACGACCAGCCGCTGACGCTCTACGAAATGCGATCAGACAGGCGGAAGCGCCTGCCCCACTAAACCGCGTGGCGGCGGTGGACGAAGTGGACGATCAGGAAAATAACCGCCAGGGCGACTAGCAGGTGGCCCCCACCGGCCAGGTGAAAGGCTGCCCAGAGCAGAAGCCCGACGACCAGGAATACAAAAAACAAAAACAGAAAAATCAGATCGCGAAAGAAGTGCATAAGTACGCCCCTGCCGCGATAGGAGCAGGCTGAGTGCCAGGGCGCAGCTGCCGGTCTTTCAAAGCCGGCATTCGCTCCGTTACGGTCGCGGCTCTGGCCGGAGCCGCGCGCGTAAGCGACATGCCGGCGCGGGTTTCGTAGAGGCAGGGCGGGGGACTGCCGGCGATGGGCTCGCGGGAGAGGCCGTTCACCGCCAGTCCGCCGAGCGCGTCGAGATCCACCCGACCGGCGAAATTCGACGCCGTAACCGAACGTGCCCGAGGCCGCCAGCACGCAATTGCGCGGGCGGATTCCGCGGAGCACGCTTCCGCCAGCGCCTCGCCGAGCACCCGGCCCACCGCTGCGGCGGCCGGCTCCACGCCGGCTAAGCTCGAATCTCGCGGCCGGAGGATCTCATTTGCACGGATCCATGCAGTGGCGAGTCGGTTCGCGATTGAACTGTTTGAATTTCAGTCTTATGCAGAACCAGGGACTTCGTGGCGCTTTTTAGGCATATCTAAAAGTAGCTGACGACACACCGCCAGCACTCTGGTGCAGGAGTGATCGGTAAGAAGCTTGTTAGCCATCATCCACTGTAACCTGTGTCCGAATTGTCGCACCACCCAGTAACTGCGATTGCCAAAAAGCGGCAGTATGTTCACTCATAACGTGTAACTGATAAAATGTGTGTATAGGTTAGTTTCGTCATGGGAGCATTTGAGGGGGGAAAGGAAGTATATGCCGGAAGCGCTCTTTAGCTCACTGCTCAATACGCTTGACCAGCGCAGTGTCAGTTCAACTGCCGGCGCGCTCGGGCAGCCGGAACAATCGGTTTCCCGGGGTCTACAAACGTCGATTACTTCAATATTCGCGGCCTTGGCAAGCAAGGCTGGCGATTCTGCCGCGCTTCGCAGAATAATGGACCTTGCGCCGAGTGGGGCTGATATGAATTGGTCCCAACTAGCAGGTGAAGCTTCCAAACCTAATTCAACTTTACTTTCGGGAGGCAAACGCATAGTATCCGGTCTGTTCGGGAACTCCGAAGGTGCTGTAACCGGTTGGATCAGCCGGGAACATGGCTTGCCGTCGGGGGCCGCGTCAACCATGATGGCCATGGCGGCCCCTATGGTGATGGGATTCCTGCACAGGCGGATGCGCACCGACGGAACGGATATTGCCGGTCTGGGCCGTGCTCTCCAAGCCGAGAGCCCCGCCATCAGAAGAGCACTGCCCGCAGGGCTCGATGACCTATTGTTACCTGCCACGGCGACAACCACAACAGCTGCGAATCCGGTGATAGCCCAGGCGGTTCAACACGAAAGTAGATCCTCAGTCTGGATTCCGGTAGCAGTAGCCCTGGGATTAGCTCTATTTGGCTTCTTCTTTTTACTGCACCACGCCCGCAGGCCGACGGTAGCCCAAGTCGTTCCCTACCCAACGGCCCCAACGACGGGGAGCGCCAATCGGGAGGCGGCCGGCACCAGTACCGTTGCCACCCAGTCGCCGAAGAACATCAATCTCCATAATGTCAATCTGAGGTACATGACAGGGTCGGCGGCGCTTCGTCCCGATTCGGAGAAGCGACTTCATGAGGTGGCATCGATGCTGAGAGCCAATCCAGACGTTCACATGAAGATCAGCGGCTATACGGACGATGTCGGCAGTGCAAATCAAAACCTCCGTCTGTCTCAAGCGCGCGCCGAGGGCGTTATGGCCGAACTCGTCCGTGCAGGCGTTCCACCGGACCGCCTGACAGCGCAGGGTTTCGGAGAACAGAACCCGATCGCGAGCAATTCCACCAGTCCGGGTCGGGCGCAGAATAGGCGTGTTACGATTTCCCAACAATAACTTCCTGATAATCAGCAGTCTATGACGTGAGGTATTTATGAATTACGAAAAAATAGTAACGCTGTATGATACGGCGGAACACGCTGAGGCGGCAAGGCGCGATGTGGAGGCGGCGGGCTTTGCGCCAGGCGAAATGAGTATTATCAACAGCAAGACCATCGGCGGATCGCTGGAGAGGCTCCGTGAGCCTGGTTTGTGGCATCGCCTTTTCGGGCGCGACATCGCCGAGCACGAGGCGCGGGTTTATAGTCGAACGGTGGAATCAGGGGGCGCAGTCCTCACGGTGCGCGTGCCGGAATCCGACGTTTCCAGGGCAATGGGCATTCTGAACGCGCACCGGGCGGTCGACGTGCGAAGTCGGGCCCTACAGCAGGGATTTACGTCAGAGACATTCCGACCGACCGCCGCCCCGCCAACAACGGCTCCGGCAACAGCCGCGGCCGGCGAGGAGGTCATTGGTTTGGCCGAGGAGCAGCTGAATGTCGGGAAACGCATCGTCGAACGCGACACAACACGCATTCGCCGGTTCGTCACCGAGAAAGCTGTAGAATCGCAAATTAGCCTGCACGAAGAACACGTGGAGGTCATTCGCCGCGCGATTACCGATCCGGATTACGTGCGCAATCTCGAGTGGGCGGACAAGACGATTGAAATGACCGAGACGGCGGAGGAGCCGGTGGTCAGCAAGACATCCCACATCGTAGAGGAAGTGGTGATTCGGAAGACAGGCAGCGATCACGTAGAGACATTGCGCGATAAGGTGCGCCGCCAGCAGGTCGACGTGGAGCGCGGAGCAGAGAAGAAGAGGAAAGCAGGCTAGCCAGCCTGGGGAGGATTTAGCACGGGTGGCCGGGAGGGGGCCACCCGTAAAACACAAAAATCGCGCGAGGAAGGTGGAAGGCTAGAGTTTCAGCGTGCCGACGAGGCTTTGAACATCTTCAATGCCTTCGCGCCGGCAGAAGGTCTCCAGCTCGCGAGCGATTCTCAGGGGGGAGCGGGGGTCCCAGAAAGTGGCGGTGCCGACCTGGACGGCGCCGGCGCCGGCGATCAGAAATTCGGCGGCGTCCTCGCCGGTGGCGATTCCGCCCTAAACCGATAATCGGTATTTTCACCGCCTGCGCGGCCTGGAAGACGAAGCGCAGGGCGATGGGCTTGATGGCGGGACCGGAGAGGCCGCCGAAGCCGGCGCCCAGTCGGGGCCGTCGCGTGCGGGCGTCGATGGCCAGCGCGACCACCGTGTTGATGAGGGAAAGGGCGTCGGCGCCGGCCTCGGCGGCGGCGCGGGCCAGAGGCTCGATGGCGGAAACATTGGGCGAGAGCTTCACCACAACCGGCCGGCGCGCAATCCGCTTGACCGTGGAGACCACTTCGGCCAGCAGCGCGGGGTCGCTCGAAAAATAAATGCCGCCGTGCTTCGTGTTGGGGCAGGAGACGTTCAGCTCATACCCGGCCAGGCCGGCGTGGTCTTCGAGCACGCGCACCACTTCGGCGTAATCGCCGGTTTCATAGCCGAAGATGTTGGCGAACACGGCCGTGCGGAGAGCGGCCAGCGCGGGCAGTTTTTCCGCTGCGAAAGCGCGCACGCCGATGTTCTGCAGCCCCACCGAATTCAACATGCCGGCGCGGGTTTCATAGAGGCGGGGCGGCGGATTGCCGGCGATGGGCTCGCGGGAGAGGCCTTTCACCACCAGTCCGCCGAGCGCGTCGAGATCCACCTGGCCGGCGAATTCTGTGCCGTAACCGAACGTGCCTGAGGCCGCCAGCACGGGATTGCGCAGGCGGATTCCGCAGAGCGCGGTTTCGAGCGTCATTCCGCCAGCGCCTCGCCAAGCACCCGGCCCACGGCCGCGGCGGGCGGCGTCCACGCCGGCTGCGTGGGCCAGGGTGGGGGCGAAATCCACGGCATTCACGGACTGCTCGAACACGCCGGCGCGGAATTGCGGGCCGTAGAAGGCCATGGGCACGCGGGCATCGTAATTGTACAGGGAGCCGTAGGAGATGCCGCGATCGCGGCCGAGGTTTTCGACATAGCCGGGGCGGTAGGACAACATGACATCGCCGGAGCGGAGGGAGTGGAAGCTATTGGCGAAGCGGCGCTCCCAGCCGTCGCGGATGGAGCAGTAGCCGCCGGCAGTGTAATAGCCGGCAACGGCGGGATTCGTCCAGGGCCGCGCGGCCCGCCGGCATGCGCGCGGTTTCGGGGTCGCGGGCGGCGGATGGTTTCAGGTAAAGGAAGGGATAAATATATTTGGCGACGCTGGGTAGGCCCTGGGCGAAAAGCGTGTTCTGGATGGTTTGCGCCAGTTGCTCGCCGGAAACGGCCATGCGCGGGCGGGAGGCGGGGAAGGGCTCGGAAGGCGCGCCGTGGGCGCCGGCGAGGGCGAGGGCGTAGGCGCCTTCGCCGGGCGTCTTGGCGAGAAGGTTGAACAGGTTTCCAGACGGCGGTCGAGCTGGAGGGCCATCTGCCGCATCAGCGGCGACTCCGCTCCGGTTTCGTAGCCGAGTTGCTCCATGGCGCCGGAGACGATGCAGAGAATGTCGAGCGTGTTGGACTGGCCGAGATTTTCGCGCGCCACCATCTCGGATGCCAGCTCGAAGAGCGCCGCCTGGGAGAAAGGCGAGGCCCGGTAAAGCTCCATGAATTCCCGGGGATGGTCCTGCGACCAAGTCATGGCGCGCAGCGGCGGCGCGTCCGCGGGGGCGCCCAGGGCGAGCCAGTTGCTATTGTGGACCTGGTTGGGAAGGTTCGGCAGGGCAGAGCCTTCGAGCCAGGCGGGCAGGTCGCGGTTGGAGACCACCTGGGCACCGACGTCCAACCAGAACAGTTGCGCGCCCGGGGCGCCGGCGAACAGCGCTGCGTGCTCGCGGGTGTCGGCCACTACGGCGATGCGACTCGGAGTTTCGGAGCTGATTTCACTCAAAAGGGTGGGGGCGAGCAGCACCTCATCCGCGGCTGCGACTGGCTGGTTGGCAGTACGATCGTACCAACGATCGGCAACGATACCGTGTTGCGCGGGCCATGTTCCGGTGGCCAGCGTGGCTAGGCCGGAGGCGGTGAAGGTGCTGGCTTGCTGCCAGCAATTGTGAAAAAAGCACCTTTTTCCAAAAGCTTTCGAAAGCCCCCGGGGGCGAGTTGGGGGCGGATTTCATCGAGGTAGGAAGGGCGGAACTGCTCTAGTAGTACCAGTATCAGTAATTTAGTACGATTGGAGAAGGAAAAACCCGAAGAGCCCATGCCCGCGAGCAGCAGACCGCTGAACCGGCGGCGGCAAATCTCCATAAAAAAAGAGTTTATCAGAACTGGAACAGATGCTATAGTGTGCTGGTAAACACCATTCCGAGCCTATTGAAAAACGGGCCCGGCCGGAAGGGAAGGAATGACGGGTAATCAGGATAGCCAAGATGTTCTCGGCCTCGCCACTATTCGTCACAACCGGGGCATTTCCCTGGAGCAGATCGCGGAGATGACGAAGATCAGCAAGCGATCTCTGGAAGCAATCGAACGTGGAGAATTCCGCAAATTGCCCGGCGGGATTTACAACACGAGTTACATTCGCCAGTACGCGCGAGCTATCGACTACGACGAGAGCGCCATTCTTGCCGAGTACGCGCGTCAGATGGCGCCGAGGCCCGCAGCTTCCGTTCCCGCACGGCGGCTGTTCAGCAGCCTGCGGCCGGCCTCGCACGAGATGGCTTAGGAATTTCCCGCTTTCGCAATCCGCTCCCGCGCGGTCTGTCCGATGCGGGGCGTTTTGCTGCTCTGCCCTGCCAGGTCTGATCCGCGGTCCACGTGCGCGCGTGCAGCGTGCCTGCGGGCCGGACGCATCCAGCCCTCTGGCATCCCGTGACCTTGGCAACACGCCAACCCCAAATTGTTTTGGAAAAGGCCGATCGCTGCAAGCCGGCGAAGGACGGCTATACGATGGATGAATGCGTTTTCTGTTTTGTCTCGCCGTGGCGATTCCGCTGCTGGGCCAAACGTACGATCTGGTGATCGCGAACGGGCGCGTGCTCGATCCGGCGACGAATCTCGATGCGGTGCGCAATATCGGCGTTCGCGGCGGCAAGATCGCGGCGATTTCGGCGGCGCCGCTGCGAAGGGCGCACACGCATCGACGCCAAGGGCCTGACGGTGGCGCCCGGATTCATCGACCTGCATTCGCACGGGCAGACGCCGGAGAACTACCGCTTCAAGGCGCGCGACGGCGTGACCACGGCGCTCGAGATGGAGGTCGGGGTCTCGCCGGTGGCGGCGTGGTACGGCGCGCGGGAAGGGAAGGCGCTGATCAATTTCGGCGCGACCTCGGGCCACCTGCCGGCGCGCATGGCGGTGATGCACGATACCGGCACGCTGCTGCCGCGCGACAGGGCGGTGGACGCGGGCGGCGACGGAAGCGGAGCGGCGGCAGATCCGCGACGCTGGTGCGCCGCGGCCTGGACGAAGGCGCGCTCGGGATCGGCATGGGGATCGCGTACGATGCCGCTGGCGACGCGCGCGAGGAAGTTCTGGGGATTTTCCGCCTCGCCGCCGAGCGCAAGGCCGCGATCTACGTGCACATGCGCAACAGCGGACCGATGGAGCCGGGCGCCATCGATGCGCTGCAGGAGGTGATCGCCGACGCGGCGGCGAGCGGCGCTTCGCTGCACGTCGTGCACATCACCAGCACGGGGCTGCGCGAGACGCCGCTGTGCCTGGAGATGATCGCGGGCGCGCGCGCGCGGCATCTGGACGTGACCACCGAGGCCTATCCGTACACCGCCGGCATGACCGACATCAGCTCGGCGATTTTCAGCGAGGGCTGGCAGGCGCGGCAGGGCGGCATCGCCTTCTGGCGACCTGCAATGGGCGGCCACCGGCGAGCGGCTGACGGCGGAAACGTTCGCGCGCTACCGCAAGCAGGGCGGCATGGTGGCGATCCACTCCATTCCGGAGGAGGTGGTGCGCGTGGCCATGGCGAATCCGCTGGTGATGATCGCGAGCGACGGCATCATGGAGAACGGCAAAGGGCATCCGCGCGCCGCGGGAACGTATGCGCGGGTGCTGGGGCGCTACGTGCGCGAGCAGCACGCGCTCAGCCTGATGGACGCCATGCGCAAGATGACGCGTGATGCCGGCGGACCGGCTGGGGCTGAAAATCAAGGGCAGGATTGCGGTGGGCGCGGACGCCGATATCACGGTTTTCGACCCGGCGCGCGTGATCGACCGCGCCACCTTCGAGCAGCCCGGCGCAGTATTCGGAAGGGATCGCGTACGTGCTGGTGAATGGAACGGCGGTGGTGAAAGGGGGCGAATTGGTGGAGGGAGTGTTGCCGGGCAGAGGGGTGCGGAGATAGCGGGCAGCGATGATTCTGGCGATTGACATCGGCGGGACGAAATTTTCGGTGGCCGCGTTCGACGGGCCGCGGATGGTGAGGCGCGAATCGCGCGCCACGGATGCCGCCGGCGGGCCGCGACTGGATGATGGCGCAGATCGAAGCCATCATCGGAGCCTGGCGGCGGGAACTGCCGTTTCGAGCGTGCGGGATCGGGTTCGGCGGGCCCGGTGAATTTCGCGGCGCAGCGGGTGGTGCTCTCCACCCACGTGGGCGGATGGCGCGGACTTCGACCTGTGCGGCGTCGGTGAGCCGACTGGCGGGAGCGCCGGCGGTGATGGATAACGACGCCAACGTGGGCGCCATCGGGGAAGGCGAATTCGGGGCGGGCGCAGGGCTATTCGCCGTTGTTCTACATGACGCTCTCGACCGGGATCGGCGGCGGCATTTACGAGGACGGCAAGGTCTGGCGGGGCGCGGATTCCTACGGCGGCGAAATCGGCCACCTGACCATCCGCCCGGACGGTCCGGAATGCCTGTGCGGGGCGCGCGGCTGCTTCGAGCGGATGTGCTGCGGCCTGTGGCTGGCGCGCGATTACGGGCGGCGCGGCGCGGGAGCTAATGCAGGACGCCGGGTTCGTCGAACGATACGTTGTAGACCTGGCGCTGGGGCTGAAGGCGGCGATCATGCTGCTGAATCCGGCGCGCATCGTGATCGGCGGCGGAATCGGCAAGGCGGGAGACCGGCTGTTCGTGCCCGCTGCGGGCGGAATTGCGGCGGCAGATCACGGCGATGGTCGCGGGCGCGCATCGACGTGGAGCCGGCGGCGCTGGGCGACGATAGTGTCCTATATGGCGCATACGATCTGGCGGCTTGTGCGGCACGGCACAGCGCTGGGCGGCGAATCGTTGAGCGCAATGCGAACGGCGGCTATTCTCAAGACTGGAGGTCGGTTGGACTCGTCAGAGGAAGTTCCTGGCCTGCGGATTATCGTGTGTTCTCGAACCTGGGCTGCTAAAACGTGAGTGAGCGGACGTTTGGCAGGGGATTTCGTGCGTCCAATGAAGTGGAGGGGCATTGCGACAGGGATCACAGTGTAGAATGTGGAGTCGTGAACTGTCTTGCCTTCTCCTTGTCCGAGGAACAGTGAAGAATGCCGGCCAGTGAGCTTTTCACCAATAAAGACAAGAAGTTCCGGCTTTTATTTGAATTTCACCCGCAGCCGATGTGCGTGTTTGACGCCGGATTCGCAGCAGATTTCTGGAGGCGAATCGGGCTGCGTCGGCTTTGTACGGGTACAGCCGCGACGAATTTCGCGCCCGCAGAGCTGCCGGACCTCGGATGCGGGGATTGCACGCCGCTGAAGGGGAGGCTGCGTCGGGGGCGGCGGCGCCCGTCACCCCTGGCGGCACCGCACGGCGAGCGGGCGCTTGATCGAAGTGGAAATGGCCGTGCACGAGATCGAATATCGGCGGGCGCAAGGCGGAACTGGCGGTGATGCTGGATATCACCGGGCGCACAACTGGAAGAACAGCTCCGGCAGGCGCAGAAGATGGAAGCCGTGGGCATGCTGGCCGGCGGCGTGGCCCACGATTTCAACAATCTGCTGACCATCATCACCGGCTACAGCCAGCTGATCCTGAACAACCTGGGACTCAGCGATCCGAACCGCCATTCGGTGGAACAGATCATGAAGGCCGGGGAGCGCGCCGCGGCGCTCACCCGGCAACTGCTGGCGTTCAGCCGGCGGCAGGTGCTGCAGCCCAAGGTGCTGGACCTGAACAAGCTGGTGACCAGCCTGAGCACCATGCTGCAGCGGCTGATCGGCGAGGACATCGATCTGCGCCTGGTGCTGCCGCCGGAACTGGGCCGGGTGAGCGCCGACCCCGGCCAGATGGAGCAGGTGCTCATGAACCTGGTGGTGAATGCGCGCGACGCCATGCCCAAGGGCGGAATCCTGACCATCGAAACCGCGAACGTGGAGCTGGATGACGAGTACGCCAGCCGGCACATCGCGGTGAAACCCGGGCACGTACGTGATGCTGGCGGTGAGCGACACCGGGACGGGCATGGACGAGGCCACCCAGGCCCGGCTGTTCGAGCCGTTTTTCACCACCAAGGGCAGCCGGCAAAGGGCACGGGCCTGGGGCTTTCCACGGTGTTCGGCATCGTCAAGCAGAGCGGCGGCAGCATCGAGGTCTACAGCGAGCCGGGGCGCGGGACCGTCCGTCAAGGTGTATCTGCCGCGCATCGACCAGCCGGTGTCGCTGGAGGCCGAACGCAGCGCCGCCAAATGCCGGCGCGCGGCAGCGAAACCATCCTGCTGGTGGAAGACGACGAGATGGTCCGCACCCTGGTGCGGGAGACGCTGAGGCGGGAAGGGTACAAGGTGCTGGACGCGCCGAGTCCCATGGAGGCGCGCCGTATGGCCGACAGTTCAAGCGGACCGATCCACCTGCTGATCACCGACGTGGTGATGCCGAAAATCAGCGGCCGCGAACTGGCCGAGCAGCTGCTGCGAGCGGCGCCCGGACATGAAGGTGCTGTACATGTCGGGCTACACCGATACTGGCGGTGCTGAACAGCGGCGATTCTGCAGAAAGAAGTGGCCTTCCTGCAGAAGCCGTTCACGCCGACCGCGCTTTCCGAAAAAGTGCGGGAAGTTCTGGAAGGCGCCGACGGGCGCACGCGCAGAGCGTTCAAATAGGCAAGACGGACTCTCCCTTACGGTCGCGGCTCCGATCGGAGCCACGAGCGTTAGCGAGTGGTTTCTGAAAAGCAGAAAACCACGCGCCGGCCCCACGGTAAAATCTTGACATGCGGCTTCGGTGGCTGTTGCTTCTGCTGATCGGTCCGGCTCTTCTTCCGGCCCAGAATCCGGTGCGGTTGCGCGTGGACGCCACCGGCGTAACGCGGCGCGTGGTGCACGTGCAATTGACGATGCCGGCGCGGCCGGGTCCGATGACAGTGCTGTATCCGGAGTGGATTCCGGGCGACCACGGGCCCACCGGGCCGGTGATCAACCAGGTGGGGCTGGAATTTTCGGCGAATGGACAGCCTATCCCCTGGCGGCGGAACGCGGTGAACATGTTCGCGCTGGAGGTCACGGTGCCGGCGGGGGCGGCGTCTTTGGATGTGGCCTTCGACTTTCTGATGCCGTCGGAGAACGATGACATTACCGCCGGCGCCGGCGCCACCACCGAACTGGCGGTGCTGAACTGGAACCAACTGGTGGTGTACCCAGCAGGGGGCGGACCCGGACAAGATCGAATACCAGGCGACGCTGCGGTTTCCGGGGGCGTGGCATTACGGCACGGCGCTCGCGGTGCGGCGCGCGGCGGCGGGAGAGATCGAATTCCAGCCGGCGCCGTTGACCACGTTGATCGATTCGCCGGTCTCGATGGGGGCGCATTACCGCTCCATCGATTTGGGAACGGTGGACGGGCTGCCGCATTTTCTGGACGTGGCGGCGGACAGCGAACACGCGGCGGAAGCCGGCGCGGAGGTGATCGCCCACTACCGCAACCTGGTGAAGGAAGCGTCCGTGCTGTTCGGCTCGCACCATTATCGCGATTACCATTTCCTGTTCACGCTGAGCGACCACATAACGCATTTCGGGCTGGAGCACCACGAATCGAGCGACGACCGCGACGCGGAAGGTTCGCTCACCGATGCCGATGCGCGCATGGTGGCGGCGTCGCTGCTGCCGCACGAATTCGTGCACTCCTGGAACGGGAAGTACCGGCGGCCGCGGGGGCTGCTGACGGATTCCCGGGACGGCGGCTATGCCACGCCCATGAAGGGCAACCTGCTGTGGGTGTACGAAGGGCTGACGGAGTACCTGGGGGAGGCGCTGACGGCGCGCAGCGGCCTGTGGACGGCGGAGGAATACCGGGAATCGCTGGCCGATACGGCGGCGGAGATGGACTACCGGTTCGGCCGGCGCTGGCGCCCGCTGGAGGATACCGCGGTGGACGCGCAGATTCTGTACGGCTCGCCGATCGATTACCGGAACATGCGGCGCAGCACGGATTTCTACGAGGAAGGCGTGCTGATCTGGCTGGAGGCGGACACCACCATCCGGCGGCTGAGCCACGGGGCGAAATCCCTGGACGATTTCTGCCGCGCGTTTTTCGGCGGGCCGAGCGGGGCGCCGGCGCTGCAGCCGTACGACTTCGAAGACCTGGTGGCGGCGCTGAACGCCATCCAGCCGTACGACTGGGCGGGATTTTTCCATCGCCTGGTGGACGAGATTACCACGCACGCGCCGCTCGAGGGCATCGGGCAGGCGGGCTGGAAGGTGACTTATGACGGCTCGCGGTCGGAGTACTGGAAAGCTGTAGAAGCCGAACATAAGTACATAGATCTCACTTACTCGATCGGGATGAAAGTGAAGGAGGACGATGGGACCATTCTGGATGTGCGCTGGGACGGGCCGGCGCAGCGGGCGGGCGTCGCGCCGGCGGTGAAGCTGGTGGCGGTCAACGGGCGGCAATTCACGCCGGCGGTGCTGCGGGAAGCGGTGGCGCAGACGGCGTCCGGGGCGAAGCCGATCGAGCTGCTGATCAGGAACGGCGAATACTACGAGACCCACCGGGTGGAGTACAGCGGCGGAGAGAAGTATCCGCACCTGACGCGGGTTGAGGGATCCGAGGACCTGCTGGGGCGGATTATCGCGGCGCGGGCGAGATAGATTTTCCAGGGAGCGAGGCGCTTTATCGGATGCCCTCGACGCAGCGCAAAATCTCGCATGCCTCGGCATCGAATTCCCTGGGCACCCGAATGTTCCACCAGCCGATGAAATTTCCGCTTTCCTGGCGCGCTGGCACGTTTCGATCCACCGCGAAGAAGGGTACTTCCGCTTCCCGCAACAGACTTTCGGCCAGCCCGATGGCAACAGGATCGTTGATTCCAGTTCGGATCAGGACATCGAAATCGATTTCACCGGGCTGTTCTGTCATCATGGCCGCGCCTACCCTAACCCTAACACTTTGGGCCTGGAGTTTCACTGTCGTTCGCGCGTTTGACGGAGGGCGGTTGACATCGGCTCGAACGAGTGGGAGGATCGGGCGCAGAAGGAGACTGGCATGTCCGTTTTCCTCTTTTTCCTGCGCTGGACGGCGCGGATTGCCGGGTTGCTGATCGCCGGGTTTTTCGTCTTCATGGCGCTCGGGGAAATGGCGTCGCCGCACGCGGGGCCGGCGCCGACCTTGTTCGAATTAGGCGGAATTGCGCTGCTGGCCACGGCGACGCTGGCGCTGCTGGCGGCGTGGCGATGGGAACTGGCGGGGGCGCTGGTTTCGCTGGCGGCGCTGGCGATGGTTGCGGCAGCGATTCGGGGCAACCGCGGGTTTCACCTGGTCCTCGCGAGCATGGGCATTCCCGGAATTCTGTACTGCGCCGATTGGTTGGCGCGGCGGCGGCGGATCATGCGATCATCAAGCTGATCCGCATGCACAACCTGGTTGCCGCATCCGCCCAATTTGAAAGCATTCCCGGAGACAAGCGCGCCAATCTGGCGAAGGTCCGGCGTTGGGCGGAAGCGGCGGCGGAACGCGGTGCGGAACTGCTGGTCACGCCGGAATGCTCCATCACCGGCTACTGGTTTCTGCGGCATCTTTCGCGCCAGGCGCTGTGCGGGCTGGCGGAAGCGGTACCGGACGGGCCGTCGGCGCGGGCGGTGATCGCGCTGGCGCGGGAATACCGGATCACCATCGGCGCCGGGCTGATCGAGCGCGGCGAGGACGGCAGCCTGTACAACACCTACGTGGTGGCGCTGCCGGACGGGACGGCGCACCGGCACCGCAAGCTGCATGCGTTCGTCAGCGAGCACGTGAGCTGCGGGAGCGAATTCACCGTGTTCGACCTGCCGCGGGGCTGGCGCGCGGGCGTGCTGATCTGCTACGACTGCAACCTGGTCGAGAACGTGCGGGCGACGGCGCTCGGGGGCGCGGACGTGCTGATTGCGCCGCACCAGACGGGCGGGTGCCGCACGCGCAATCCGCACCTGATGGGGGCAATCGAGCGCGGCGCGTGGGAGCGGCGGCGCGAAGATCCGGCGGCCATCGAGGCGGAGCTGCGCGGCGAGAAGGGGCGGGGATGGCTGATGCGCTGGCTGCCCAGCCGGGCGCACGACAACGGGCTGTTCCTGATTTTCAGCAACGGCATCGGCGTGGACGACGACGAGATCCGCACCGGCAACGCCATGATCCTGGACCCCTACGGCCGCATTCTGGTGGAAACGTGGAAGGCGGATGACGATCTGGTGATGGCGGAGCTGGATGCTTCCCTGCTGGAGGGGAGCACCGGGCGGATGTGGATGGCGGCGCGGCGGCCGGAGCTGTACGGGCCGCTGGCGCAACCGACGGGCAGGGAGCGGCCGACGCGCGCGCTGAAGTTCGGGGTGGAGTAGGGCTTGCACCGCTACCTGGCCGCGCTGCAACGGCGATTCCGCCGCCGCCGCATGCAGCGCTTCGCGCGCGAATTCGGCATCACGGCGGAGACGCGCGTGCTGGACATCGGGGGCACGCCGGATTGTTGGGAGCTGCTGGCGGTGCGGCCGCGGCTGGTGCTGCTGAACACCCCGCGGGCGGGCGGGGAACTGGCGGGCGCGGCGGATTGGGTGGCGGGCGACGGGCGCCGCCTGCCATTCGGCGACCGGAGCTTCGACGTGGTGTTCAGCAACTCGGTGATCGAGCATGTGGGCGACCGGGAGAGCCAGCGGCGTTTCGCGCGGGAGGTGATGCGGGTGGGGCGGTCGTGGTGGGTGGAGACGCCCAACCGCTGGTTTCCCGTGGAGCAGCACCTGCTGACGCCGCTGGTGCACTGGCTGCCGCGGCGCTGGCAGCGGGCGATCGTGCCGCGCTGGAACGTCTGGTCGGCGCTGGCGCGGGTGAGCGCGGACCGGCGGGAGTTTTATATCCAGCACTATTTGGGCGATGTGCGGCTGCTCGGCGCGGGCGAGCTGCGGGCGCTGTTTCCCAAGGCGCGGATCATTCGCGAGCGGTTCTGCGGCGTGACCAAATCGCTGGTGGCGGCGCGCGCGCGGAGAGCGGATGGGCGTAGCGGGGCTAACTAAAACCCCGCAAGGTGCAGCGTCGAAAACCCACGTCGGCTTGTCCCGTAGCGCCGCCTTCCAGGCGGCATGCCGGCATCCGTGCCGGCATACCCCGTTCGCAGCCGCATCCCGCCAGAAGAGCGAGAAAGACCCACCCGGGGGCGATGGCGGCGCCAACCGCCGGCTTAGCGGATCACACCTTTGCGGATGGCGTACAGGATCAGCTCCGCGCCGCTGTGCAGGTTCAGCTTCTGCAGGATGTTGCCGCGGTGCGTCTCCACGGTGTACAGGCTAAGGTTGAGAATGCCGGCCACGTCCTTGTTGTTCTTGCCTTCGGCCAGCAATTGCAGCACTTCCCGTTCGCGGGTGGTGAGCAGCTCGTAGCTGTCCTCCACGTTCCGCTCCGCTAGCGAGCGCATGTAATCTTCCACCAGCATCTTGCTGATGGCGGGGCTGAAGAAGGCCTTGCCCTCGCTCACGGCTTTGACGGCGTTGATCAAATCCTGCTCGGCCGAATCCTTGAGCAGGTAGGCGCGGGCGCCGGCTTTGAGAGCGCGCAAGACGTAGCTCTCGTCGGAGTGCATGCTGAGGAAGACCACCGCCGTTTGCGGCAGCTTGGCGAGGATCTGGCGCGCAGCTTCGATGCCGTTCAGAATGGGCATGCCCACGTCCATGACGACCACGCCGGGGCGGTGCTGCTCAGACATAGCCACGGCTTCGCGGCCATTGGCGGCTTCCGCGACCACCGCAAATTCGGGCTGGCTCTCCAGGAGCAGCCGCAGACCCTTGCGCACCACGGTGTGGTCGTCGGTCAGCAGAATGCGGATGGTCTTCACGCCGCCACCCTGGCCGGCAGCGGCAGGGAAATGCTGAGCACCGTGCCGGTGCCGGGTTGGGAGCGAACGTCGAAGCTGCCGCCCAGGTGTTTCACGCGTTCTTCCATGCCCACCAGTCCCATGCCCTTTTGCCGCTTGGGGTCGAAGCCGCGGCCGTCGTCTTCCACCGAAAGACCGAGCTGCCGATCGTCCTGCCAAACCATGACTTTCACCTTGCGCGCCGCCGCGTGCTGCACTATGTTATGTAGCGCTTCCTGCACCACGCGGTAAATGCAAGTTTTGTGCTCCTCGGGGAGCTGCTCGGAAACGTGGCGCGCATCCACCTCCACCCACACGCTGCCGCGTTTGGAAACCTCGCGCGCCTGCCATTCGAGCGCCGGCACCAGCCCCAGATCGTCCAGCATGGAAGGGCGCAGCAGCAGGGCCAGGTTGCGAACCACGCGGATCGATTCCTCGATCAGCTTCTTGATTTCGGCGGCCTTATCGGAGACGCGGTCCAGGTCGCGGGAGCGGATCAGCACCGTCAAGTTGGCCATTTCCACCAGCACTCCGGTGAGCGCCTGGCCGACCTCGTCGTGCAGCTCGCGGGAAATGGACCGGCGTTCCTCCTCCTGCGCCTCCACCAGCCGGGCGGAGAGCTGCTGCAGCTCGACGCGCGCGCCGGCGATTTCGTCGTAGTGCCCCGCCGTCTCCGCCTCCAGGCCCAAAAGCTTGCGCATGCTGAAGGTCGCCAGAAGCAGGCCCAGCCCGATGGTGAGGGCAATAGTCCAGCGCAGCCGCCGCCGTAATGCCAGGAAGCCCTGCTGGATTTTGTCGTTGCCCTCGTTGAGCTCGGTCGCGTTCATGCTGCCGATGCCGTCGGCAATGGCCAGCATGGCCTGGCGGCGGGGGAAAACGTCATCGCGCAGGAAGGCGTAACCGGCTTTCCCCCTCTGCTCCGGCGTCCACCGCAAAACCGGTTCCAACACCCCCCAGTATTTGTTCAGCTCGCGAGCCAGCCCCTGAAAAGGGACGGTTTCGCGGTTATGAATCATGGTGCGATACTCGGTGAGCGCCGCTTCCATATCGTGGCGGGTTTCGAGCAGGCTGTAACGGTTGCCCTCCGCCCGGCCGCTTTCCGGCTCCAGCAGATAATCGCGAACATAGGTTCCGGAGACGTAGAGGTCGGCGCGGATGCGGTCCAGCACCCGCGTGCGCTCCAGGAACGCCTGGCGTATGGTGTCGTTGGACTGCTGAATCTGCTCCAGCGCCTGTGTCGCGTCAATGCCGGAGAAGGTCATCAGCAGCAGCAGACCTCCGAATCCGGCCGTCAGCACGACGCGGCTGCTCACCGGAAGGCGGGAATGGGCAAGCGGCTGGTTCATGGAAGGCGTCACCGTATTTTCAATATCGCATGCGCTTCCCGGCGCTATTTCATTCGTCCAGGCGCGTTTGCGCGTAGCGGCCCAGTTTTTTCAGCAGAGCCGAAGCTTGCGCCCGCTCTTCGGGCGTCAGGCCCGCCGTGGCCCGCTCCATGGCTTCGGCGTGATCGGCGAAGGCGCTCGAGATCAGGTTGCGGCCGGCGGGCGTCAGGTGAACCATGCGGGTGCGGCGGTCGGCCGGATCGCCCTGGCGCTCCACCAGCGCCTTGCGTTCCAGCCGGTCGATAGCCGCGGTGATGGAACCGCTGGTCAGGCGGACTCGCCGGCCGATCTCGTTCACCGGCGTGGGGCCTTTGTGCAGCAGCACTTCCAACACGGCGAAATCGGAAAAGCCGAGGCCCCGCGCCTGGATCTGGCGGACGGCGTGCCGCCACAGCGCCTCGTGAGCCTTCATGAGGATCAGCCAGAGATGGACGCCGCTTTCGTAGGCCATGTGATCCGATATCTTCCATTATCAACTATCTTGAGGTCGAGATATATCGGCGATAAAGTGACAATCCGGTAGTCATCTTCGATTCCGGACCGTGCAGGTGAGGATGTCGCCTTCGCGGTAACCAATTCCGGCGCTAAGACGGTTGGTTTGCTGTTGAAGCCGAACGGGGTTTTCGCGCCGGGCGAATAGGAAATCTCTGATCCCGATCATAATGGTAAGCATACTCTCAGTAATTGTGTAAGATATTGGATCAATTGACCCTAAATGGCTATCCGGGGGAAGAGCGGCGAGGCAAAATAAGTCATTGAGAATAGAGCAAGTTCGGTTAAAGTAATTCTAGCGGTCGTCGAAGAAGGCAATTCCCGGTGGGTACCGGGCGTTGGACCGGGACCTGCGACGGCATGCCAGGCTGGAATGCGAAGGACACCCAATTCCGCCCCCTCTCTCGATTTGGCACGCGTCCTGGTGGCGCACAGCCAGTTACCGGCGCGGCTAACCCTGCAGACCATCCTGCAGGCCGGCGGTTACGCGGTAGATGTGGCGGCCACGTCGGCGGAAGCGGTGGCGTTGTTGGACAAGGGTAAGTACGAATTGGTTCTGACCGGCGGGGATCCAGGGTTGCGCGCCGTATTGGCTTACGCCCGCGTGAAGGATTACCGCCCCGCCACCGCCAACGTTACTTCGAGCGAACTGGTTCGCGCCCGGCATTCCACCCGAAACCATTACAAAATGTCGATCCGGACGGAAAACGTCCCACACCTGCTCGGCTGCGTGGCGGACCTGATCGGGCTGCGGGCAACCCGGCGCTACCGGCCCATGAGCCAGCCGATTTAGCCGACCCTGGGGACTTTCGCAACCTTTTTCACCAAATAGACGTCATTTGTACTGAACGGCATTTTACGAGTGGTTCCACGAAGCCTTCCGGGGCTCCGCGGGCCAAAGCCGGCGGGTGAATCCTCCGAGCACCCGCCGGTTTTTTATATTCTGCGCAGCACCAGCGCCGAATTCTTGCTGCCGAACGCGATGCAATTGGCAACGGCGTGTTCGATGTACATCTTGCGGCCCTTGGTGGGAACATAATCCAGGTCGCATTCCGGATCCGGTTCATCCACATTGATGGTGGGGGGAACGACGCAGTCACGCATGGCCAGCAGCGTGGCAGCTACGCCGGCCGCGCCGCAGGCGCCCTGCGGGTGGCCGATCAGGCTCTTCAGCGATGACCCGGCGATGCGGTACGCATGACCGTTGAAAGCCAGTTTCACGGCCCGCGTCTCGATGCGGTCGTTCAATTCGGTGGACGTGCCGTGGTAACTGATGTATTGGACGTTTTCCGGGCCGATGCCGGCCTCTTCCATGGCCATCCCCATGGCGCGCGCCGGTTCCTCGCCGCACTCCTCCAGCCGCACGCGATGGAAGGCTTCGCAGGTAGAGCCATAGCCGGCGATCTCGCCATAGACGTGCGCGCCGCGGGCGCGCGCCTGCTCCAGATCCTCCACCACGAAGAACCAGGCGCCTTCGGCGATGACGAAGCCGTCGCGATCGCGCGAAAACGGGCGCGAGGCGCGCTGCGGCTCGTGGTTCCAGTGTGTGCTCATGATGCGCATGAGCTGGAAGCCGCGCAGGATCAGGGGCGCGATGGGCGCATCCACGCCGCCGGCGATGACCGTCTTCAAAGCGCCGCTCTGAATATGGTGGAAGGCGTAGCCGAGCGCATCCGTGGACGAGGTGCAGCCGGTGGAGACGATGTGGCTCAGGCCGCGGAAGCCGAAGCGCATGGAGACTTCGCTGGCCAGCGTGCCGATGGTGCCGGTGGGAATGGTGTACACGCTGCACTGCTTCTGCTGGCCGGTGTAATAGAGCCGGTATTGCTCCTCCGTGAAGTCCTGGCTGCCGCCGCCGGAGCCCACCATGACGCCGATCTGCCGCAGTTCTTCACGCGACATGGAGTGCGGGTCGAGCCCCGCATCCTCCAGCGCTTCCGAGACGCCGGCCGCGGCCAGCGGCACGGCTCGCGATACGTGCGGCCGGTCCTTCACCGTAACGTACCGGTTGGGGTCGAATTCGTCGGGAACTTCGCCCGCCACCTGTACGACGAAGCCGGAGGGGTCGAAGCGGGTAATGCGCCGTACCCCGCTGCGGCCATTTCTCGTGGCTTCCCAAAAACGCTCGCGCCCGATCCCATTGGGGCTCACGGCGCCGATTCCGGTAATCACAACATGACGCATTGTTTTTGCTTTGCGCTCATCCTCACCGTCAGTATAGGCTGATTCTTATGGGCACTGCCAGCGAAATCCCTTCCGGGCGGGAGGATGAGCCTGTGAAGGGCGCCGAGGAGCAGCCGGAAGGCACGGCTCCGCAGCGGCCCGCGGACGCGCTCACGGCCGCGATGGCGGGCTTGCAGGCGGGCATGGCGGGCACTCTGGCCATGCTGGCATGGTTGGGGCTCAGCTCGGCCTGGCAGGGGCGCAGCTTCTGGAGGGCCGAGAACCTGATGGCCAGCGCCTTCTACGGCGCCGGCGCCATTCGTGCCGGCTTCGGCGGGCGCACCGTTTCCGGCCTGGCGCTCTACGTGGTGCTGTACAGCCTTCTGGGCGCGGCCGTCGCCCTGATCCTGCGCCGGCGCCTGGCGCGCGTGCGCACCGTGCTGCTGTCCATCGCCATCGCCGTGTTCTGGTATTACGTCTCCTTCCACTGGATGTGGCGAAGCGTAGCGCCGCCGCTGGCCATGCTGCACGCGGAGCAGCCCACACTCCTGGGGCACGTGATCTACGGCCTGTGGCTGGGGCGGTATCCGGAATATCTTAGGGATCAGGGATCAGGGATCGGGGATCAGGGGGCGCAGCCGCACGGTGCGGAAGACGCTCCCGGCGCAGATCCGGATAATCCACTCCGCGAACCGTGATCGTTGTCTTCGGTTCCGCTCCCTCGCGCCCTGATCCCTGGTTCTAAGCTATTTCCAGCTCGATCTTCTTCGCGGCCGGATCGAGCTTCACGATGCGGAAGCTGCGGATTTGGCCGGCCCGCGCGGGCTCGCGGCGCGAGGGTCCGCCGGCGCCGCCTTTCCACTTGGCCTGCAGCATGGAGCTGAGAGAGGAGAGGTCCGCCGAACCCGACGGCTTCGCCTCCTGCTCCGCCGTTTCGCCCTTCAGCTTGCAGGTGGCCTCAATGCCTTCCCCGAGCTCGACCCGCGCGCGCCCGCCGGAGACATCCGTCATACGTCCGCTGACCACGTCGCCTTCCTTGTGCTCGGCGATGTATTCGTCCAGGCTGGTGGGGACCAGTTGTTTCATGCCCAGGCGCAGGCGGCGCTTGGCGGTGTCCACTTCGAGCACCTGCGCCTTGACCACCTGGCTCATCTTCAACACATCCTGGGGATGGTTGATGCGCTTTTCCGCGCTGATGTCGCCCACGTGGATCATGCCCTCCACGCCTTCGGCCACCTGCACGAACGCGCCGAACTTCTGCAGGCTGACGACTTTGCCTTCCACCACAGCGCCCACCGGGAACTGGCTGGTGGCGTCGGCCCAGGGATCGCCGAGCGCCTGCTTCAGGCCCAGCGCGATGCGGCGGTCGGCGAGGTTGACGCCGAGCACCACGACATCCACCTGCTCGCCCGGCTGCAGCATGTCGGAAGGCTTGCGCACCTTCTTCGACCACGACATCTCGGAAAGATGGATCAGCCCTTCGACGCCCTTCTCCAATTCCACGAAGGCGCCGAATTCGGTGACGCGGGTGACGGTGCCGTGCACGCGATCGCCGGTCTTGTATTTCTCACCGGCCGTTTCCCAGGGGTGCGGCTGCAGGTGCTTGAGGCCGAGCGCGATCCGCCGCTTGGCGGGATCGACCTTCAGCACCTTCGCTTCCACCTGCTGGCCCACCGTGAGCACGTCCGCCGGCTTGGCGATCCGGCCCCAGGAAATGTCGGCCACGTGCAGCAGCGCATCCACCCCGCCGATGTCCACAAAGGCGCCGTAATCGGTCAGGCTGCGCACCGTGCCCTGCACGGTCTCGCCTTCCTTGATTTCGGAGTACCGCCGCTCTTTGGCGCTGCGCTCTTCGTCTTCCAGGATGGCGCGACGGTCCACCACCACGTCCTCGTCGGCCACGTCCAGCTTGATGATGCGGACGCGAATCTCCTGCCCGACCAGCTTCTCCATTTCCGCCGCGTCCCGGGTGCCGCTGCGCGAGGCGGGCATGAAGGCGCGCACCCCCACGTCGACGCTCAGGCCGCCCTTGATGATGCCGGTGACCATGCCGGCGATGGCGGTCTTTTCGGCGAACGCCCTCTCCAGCGAGGACCAGTCTTTGGGCCGCTCCACCTTGACGCGGGAGAGCTCGTAGTAGCCTTCCGGACCGCGGCCCTTGATCGAGACCGGGATCTTCTCGCCCGGCTTGGGGGTTTCGCCCGCCTTCTCGAAATCGGCCAGCGGCAGGATGCCCTCGATCTTGAACCCGATGTCCAGGAACACCGATTCCCCGGAAACCGCGATGATGGTGCCTTCCAGGCCCCTTCCGCCTACCTCCGGGTGGTGCGAGTGCGACTGCTCGAATTGCGAGAGCAGGTCGCCGAATGATTCATTGGGTTCGTTGGTTTGCGAATCCGGACGCGTGGCGTGGTCCTGATCCAGAATGCTTGGGTTGGACATGACAGGTTTCTTTTTTTATTGTGGCATAATCGCGAAAGAGAGGCCACGCCCCGAAATGAAGCGCCAGGCATTCGTCACAATTGCCGTCCGGCTTGCCGGAACGGGATGCCCGCGGGCCGGAGTGGAAGAGTCTTCGCCTGGTTGTGCCGATGCGCTGGACCCGCCTGATTCGCCCCCAAGACGTCGTTTGGGTGCTGCTGTTCCTGCTGATGGGCGTTTTCAGCGCCGGCGAGAATTACGCCGACGCATCGTTCTATACCATGCTGGCGGCGCTGGCGGCGGTCCAGGTGCTGGAAACCAAGATTCCGGCGCTGGCATCCACGCGCGGGCGGCTGCTCGGGCTGGTCATCAAGTTCGCCATCTGCTACCTGCTGATCGGGTATACCGGCGGCATCATCGACAGCCGCTATTGGCCGCTGCTGCTGCTGCCGGTGGTTTCGGCGGCGACTTCGCTGGGCGTGTTCGGCACGCTGGCGGCGGCGCTGGTGGCCGGCTTGGCCTACTCGTCGCTGCTCTCCTTCCTGGACCTGACGCGCTACCAGATTGACGCCTTCGGATTGATTCTGCGCATCATTTTCTTCACCATGGTGGGCAACCTGGCCAACACGCTGGCCGAGGACCTGCGCACGCAAACGCGCGAATCGCGGCGCGACGGCCGAGCACCTGGCGGCGGCCAACGAGCAGATCCAGCACGCCGAAGAGGCGCTGCGCCGGTCCGACCGGCTGGCGGCGCTGGGCCAGCTCTCCGCCGGCCTGGCGCACGAGCTGCGCAATCCGCTCGGCACCATCCGCGCCTCGGCGGAGATGCTCAGCCGCAACCTGAGCGGGGAAAACGAAGTAGCGCGGGAGGTGGCGGGCTTCATCTCCACGGAGGTGGACCGCGCCAACTCGCTGATCACCCGCTTTCTGCAATTCGCGCGCCCGCTGGAGCTGCGCCCGCAGAAAGCCGACCTCGCCCAAACCCTGGATCGAGCCGTTGCCCTGGTGGAGCGGGAGGCGCCGGCCATCGCTATTTACAAGAACTACGCGCCCGAAATTCCGCCGTTCCCCTTCGACGCGGAGCTGCTGGAGCGCGTCTTCTACAACCTGATTCTGAACGCCACCCAGGCCACTCCGGCGGGCGGCGCCGTCACCGTGAAGACTCGCAATGCGGAAGGCTTCGCCGAAATTGCGGTGATCGACCGCGGCGCCGGCATTGAGCCCGGGCACCTCGAATTCCATCTTCAATCCTTTCTTTACCACCAAGCCCGAAGGCGTCGGGCTGGGGCTGGCCATCGTGGCCAAAATCGTGGACGAACACGGCGGTAAGATAACCGTAGAAAGCGAACCTGGCAAGGGAAGCATTTTCCGCGTGCTGCTGCCGATGGAGCGCGGCGCGGTCGCCGGAGAAGCCGTTACCGCATGAAGAAACGCATTCTGGTGGTGGAGGACGAAGAAAAGCTGCGCCGCGTCATCGAGCTGCAACTGCTTTCCACAGGTTTCGACGTGGACAAAGCCGCGAGCGCCGAGGAGGGGCTCAAGATCTGCGACCGGGCCGACCTGGTCCTCACCGATCTCAAGCTGCCCAACATGGACGGCCTGCAGCTTCTCGGGCTGATCCGGCGGCAGAACGCGCAGGTGCCGGTGGTATTGATGACCGCCTTCGGCAGCGTGGAAACCGCGGTGCAAGCCATGAAGGCGGGCGCCACGGATTTCCTGCTGAAGCCGTTCTCCCTCGATCACCTGATGCAGGTGGTTTACAAGGCGCTCGAAATGCGCGCCCTGCGCGACGAGAACCGCCAGCTGAAGGAAGAGCTTGGGCGGCGCTACGAATACGACAACATCGTGGGCCGCAGCCAGCCCATGCAGGAGATTTTCGCCACCGTGGAGCGCGTGGCGCCGACGCGCGCCACCGTGCTGCTGGCCGGCGAAAGCGGCGTAGGGAAGGACCTGATCGCGCGCGCCATCCATTTCCATTCGCCGCGCCACGACCGGCCGCTGGTGAAGATCAACTGCACCGCCATTCCGGAAAACCTGATGGAAAGCGAGCTGTTCGGCTACGAAAAAGGCGCCTTCACCGGCGCCAACACTTCCAAGCCGGGCAAGTTCGAGCAGGCCGACACCGGCACGGTGTTCCTGGACGAAATCGGCGACGTGCCCGCCGCCATTCAGGTGAAGCTGCTGCGCGTCCTGCAGGAGCGCGAGTTCGAGCGGCTGGGCAGCAACGTGACCCGCCACATCGACGTGCGCGTGATGGCCGCGACGAATCAGGACCTGCGCGCCGCGCTCGAGCAGGGCACCTTCCGCGAAGACCTCTATTACCGCCTCAACGTGGTGCCGATCAACATCCCGCCGCTGCGCGAGCGCAAACAGGACATTCCGTTTCTGGCCAACCATTTCGTGCAGAAGCTGGCGCCGGAAACCGGCTGCCAGGTGGCGTCGATCACCGATGCCGGCATGGAAAAGCTGATGTCGTACCACTGGCCGGGCAATGTGCGGGAGCTGGAAAACGTGATTGAGCGCAGCCTGGTGATGTGCACGGCGACGGAGCTGGATGCGGCCGATATCAAGCTGGAAAACGCGCCGCGGCCGCGCCCGCAAACCGATTCGCATTTCCTGCCGGAGGGCATGACGCTCGACCAGTACGAGCAGGACCTGATTCGCGAAGCCCTGCGCCGCGCCGACGGCAACAAGAGCCACGCCGCCCGCCTGCTCGGCCTGACGCGCAACGCGCTGCGCTACCGGTTGACGCAGATGGGGCTGGAAGCGTAAGCAAACCTGATTACGAGCGCGAGGGGCGCACCAACGGGTTCACCGCTCTAATACCGGCGAAGCGGGAGAAGTCCCGATCCGCCGTCCATAATTCCCGGACACCGTGCTCGATGCAGATAGCGGCGATGCGGGCATCGTGAATGGCGCCGCCCTGGACCTTGGCCGCTCCCAGTACACGCGCCAGCTCGGTCCAATGTTCCTGCAATTCGCCGATCAGCCGCAGCCATGGGGACTCTATCCACACCTCGACCTGCCGCATAGCGCCGGCCAGGGGCGTCGCGGGGCCGTAGATGCGCGGGTTGGTCACGATGGCCAGGAATTCGTGCAGGCACGGCCACGGAATGGCCCACGGGGCGGAGCCCTCAGCCAGTTCGCGGACCAGGGAAACCGCGGGTGCAAACCAGGGGGAATCGCGCCGGTGGGAGTAGACGAGCAGGTTTGTATCCAGCGCGATCATTCGCCGCGGCCTTCGTAAATCATTCCGCGGATTTTCTCCCAGTCCAGACCAGGTTGCAGTCCCTGGCCTCCGGGGAAGGACCCGTCCTGCAGGCGAAAGCGCGGCCCGCGCCCACCATGCTGGCGAAGGCCGAGGCGTAGCCCTTCTTCGATAAGCTGCCGCATCGTCAACCCCTTCCGCTTTGCCACCGCTTTGGCCTCCGCGAAAAGAGAATCCGGAATCTCCACGGTCGTCTTCACATAGCCATATTACCATACAGTGTTATATGGGCGTATGGGTGAGCCGTTCGACTTTCCCGGCATGCGGCGGGGTATTTCCGGCTACAATTGCAAGAACGCCATGCGAGACATTCCGTCCTGGGACCGCTACTACCTCGATATCTGCCAGGCGGTGGCGGCGCGCAGCAAGGACCCGAACACGCAGATCGGGTGCGTCATCGTGGGACCGAATCACGAGATTCGCTCCACCGGCTACAACTCTTTCCCGCGGGGCATTCGCGACGACGTTCCGGAGCGGCTGGTGCGGCCGGCCAAGTATCTGTGGATCGAGCACGCCGAGCGCAACGCCATCTGCAACGCGGCCCGCGCCGGGACGGCCACCCAAGGCTGCACCATCTTCGTCGAAATCATGCCGTGCATGGATTGCGCCCGCGCCATCGTGCAGGCGGGGATCGTGGAAGCGGTGATTTCGGCATCGCGCATGGCGCAGTATTCGAGCGCCTATTACGACGAGCACTTCGGCATGGTGGAAGTCCTGTTCGGCGAAGCGCGGGTGCGCGTGCGGCGGGTCTAAGGACGCGGACGGCGCGGCTGTCAGCGCCCGGAATCCGGCGGAGGCGTCGACTGCGAACCGGCCGCCTGCGCGGGCGCGAACCCGGCGGACGGCAGGGGGGAATCCGGCAATCCCAGAATCTCACCCGGCCGGAGCCTGCGGTAAAAGCGATAACTGCAGCGGCGGCAGCGCAAAGGCTGTTTGCCGATCCACTTCATGAGGGCGTCCATCGGTCCGGTGGGATACGAGCGGCGCACGTCGAAACTCTCACACCCGGGACAGCGGACGCATCGTACTAAATCGGGTTGGGGCACAGTACTGTTTGGCTTTTTGAGCTTAACAAAACTCGACGTGATTTTGATAACCTGTCCTTGGTACGAAAACGCACCCGCGGTACAATGGAAAAACAGGCCAGCCCCCCGGGGCAGCTTCAGGAACAACTACCGGCTCGTCTCCTCCTGCTCACGTTTCTCGGCTCGCGTCCAAGACTGGCAAGCTAAGGAGTAGGGTCAATGCCGGACAATAATCGTCCTTACAGCAAGTGGACCACGGAAGAACTGCGTGGAGCGGAAGCCACCGCGCGCAAGTTCCTGGAGGACAACTGCGGCCAGATCGCGGACACCATGCGCGCCAAGGCCCGTTTCCTGGAAACCCTGATGCAGCGAATCGCGCAGCCCAAAACCAGTTTTGAGGACCGGCTGGAGTACTTCGCGCGCATCTCCGAGGTGGCGCAGCTCATCCAGCAGGATGCCGATGGCTTTTTCGAGCTGGCCTCGCAGCCGGTGGTGGCGCGCATCCTGGGCACGGTGCGGAAGAAATAGCGGGGGCATGCTTTCAACGCGGAGACGCGGAGAACACGGAGAATTCGCGGAGGGTATCTCATGAAAATCCTACGCGTTTACTCCGTGTTCTCCGCGTCTCCGCGTTGAATACGAAGCTCAGAGCTTTTCCGCGTCTCCCGGCTCGCCGAATTTGACCCCGGCGATCGCCGGCTCGATGCTGCGCAGCAGACCCGTGAGCACGCTCCCTGCTCCCACTTCAATGGCCCGCGTGACTCCCTGCTGCGCCAGGTAGCGGATGGTCTCCACCCAGCGCACCGGGTTCGGCACCTGCTGATAGAGCCCTTCGCGGGCTTCGGCGCCGGTGCGGATTTCGCGCGCCTGCCAGTTGTTCACCAGCGGGCAAGCCAGGTCCGCGAAGGCGGTGGTTTCGAGGTCGACGCACAGCCGCTGTTGCGCCGGGGCCATCAGCAGGCAATGAAACGGCGCGCTGACCGGCAGCGGAATCGCCCGCTTGGCTCCCGCCGCCTTGGCCAGATCCATGGCGCGGGCCACGGCCGCGGCGTGTCCCGCGATCACCACCTGCTCCGGCGAATTCAGGTTGGCAGCGCTCACCACTTCGCCCTGCGCGGCCTGCTCCAGCAAGGTATCCAGCTTGCCGTTGGGCAGTTTCAGAATCGCGGCCATGGCGCCCACGCCCGGCGGCACCGCATCCTGCATATAGCGGCCGCGCTTGCGCACCAGCCGCAGGGCGTCGGCGAAGCTCAGGCTGCCCGCCGCCACCAGCGCCGAATATTCTCCCAGGCTGTGGCCGGCCACGTAATCGGGCGCCATGCCTTTTTCGCGCAGCACCGCCAGCGCCGCGGTGGAGACGGCCAGCAGCGCCGGCTGCGTGTTTTCGGTAAGCTTGAGCTGGTCGTCTGGGCCTTCGAAGCACAATTTGGAAAGCGCGAACCCCAGCGCGTCATCGGCCTCCTCGAAGGTGCGGCGCGCGGCGGGAAAGGCCTCGGCGAGAGCCTTTCCCATGCCTGCGGATTGAGATCCCTGCCCGGGAAAGAGAAATGCGAGTTTAGGTGCCAAAACAGGATTATAGCCGAGTGCTTCCGTTGCCAACGTAAGAACGTGAAGGTGCGCGAGGGATGGTATGCCATTCCCGACACCTCGGCGACCGGTCAAAGTTTCCGGAAGCGGCCCCCCAGGGCCATTGATCGCAGCACGCCGAGCAACAGACTCGAAAGATGCTCTATGCGCGACCGGCCTGCGGCCTGGATTCGATGTGGTGTGGGCCTACACGGCATGGCTCTGAACTGTCGTTCAGCCGAAAGTTCACCTCGACTGTAGCCGGGAGGGCGATTACCTTTCCGTCCTTCCTTCCGGGGCTGAAGCGCCATTCTTTGACGGCCTCGACGGCCTTAGCGTCCAGGCCCACACCCAGGCCGCGCTGGACTTGGACCTTATGCGGTGCGGAGCGACGGGAAGAATTGGCGGGGGCGGTCGTAGGGCGGCGCTTCAGCGACACGCCGCCCAACAAGTCCCTGTGTTGCAATTTCCAGGTGCTATAATCCGCCTCGCATGCCACCCACATCCCGCCGCACGTTCCTCGCCGCCGCCGGCCTCATGGCCGCGCCCCGCATCTCTCCCGCCCAGTCGCCGCTGCTGGCCTATGTCGGCACCTACAGCAACCCGCAAGGTGCCGAAGGCGGCGCCGGTCACGGCAAGGGCATTTACCTGTTCGCCATCGATCGCGCCAGCGGCGCTCTCACCGAGCGCGCCCTCTTTCCCAACCCCAACAATCCCTCCTGGCTGGCCTTCCACCCCTCCCGCACCCACCTCTACGCCGCCAATGAAACCGCGGCCTTCGAGGGCGCCCATTCGGGCTCGGTGAGCGCGTATGCCATCGACGCCTCCACCGGCGGCCTCACGCTGCTCAACACCGTCAGCTCGCAGGGCGCCGGCCCGGCCCACCTGAGCGTGCATCCATCCGGCAGGTACGTGCTGGTGGCCAATTATGCCGGTGGCACCGTCGCGGTGCTGCCCATCGGCGCGCGGGGCGAGCTCGCTCCCGCCACGGATGTCCATCAGGATCAGGGCTCAATTCCCTCCCGCCGCCCCACCACCGCGCCCCCTGGAAGTTTCGCTTTCAGCGGCCATGACCGCCCCCACGCCCACATGATCCAGTCCGACCCCTCCGGCAATTTCGTTCTCTCCGCCGACCTCGGCCTCGACCGGATCCTCATCTGGAAGTTCGACGCCGAAAAGGGCCGCCTTTCGCCAAACACCCCGGACTCCGCATCGCTGCCCTCAGGCGACGGCCCGCGCCATTTCGTCTTCCACCCCAACGGCCGCCTGGTCTATTCGCTCCAGGAAGAATCCTCCACCATCGTGGTCTTCGATTACGACACACAGCGCGGCGCCCTCGCCCCCCGCCAGACCGTCTCCACCCTGCCCAAAGCCTTCACCGGGACCAGTTACACTTCCGAAATCGCCATCGCTCCCGGCGCGCGCTTCCTCTATGCCGGCAACCGCCTCCACGACTCCATCGCCTGGTTTGCCATCGATCGCTCCGGCGCCTTGACCTTCGCCGGGGAAGAGTGGACCCGCGGCGATTACCCGCGCAGCTTCACCATCGATCCCTCCGGCAATTTCCTCTTCTGCTGCAACCAGCGCGGCGACGCCATCGCCACCTTCCGCATCAACCGCCGCACCGGCGCCCTCGCCTTTACCAACCAATACACCCCCGTCGGCACCCCCGCCCGGGTCCTGTTCCTGAATTCCTGACCGCGGCCTCCGTTAGCGCCGCGCTTACCCGTAGAGCAAGCTTTCAGCTTGCCATGCCGGCATTCGTGCCGGCATTCCTGAGGCGCGGGATTCGCCCACCCCCCGCCCGCTCGAGCATTCCGCTTACAATGAATTTCAGAGGTTTAACTCCTTGACCCATCGCGAACGCGTCCTGGCCGCGCTCGACCACCGCCGCCCGGACCGCCTGCCCATCGACCTTGGCAGCGCCCGCTTCACCGGCATGGTGAAGCCCGCCTGTGAAAACCTGTGCGCCTATCTCGGCTTCGGCACGCCCGGCGCCATGGTCGACCGCATGCAGCAACTCGTCGAAGTGGATGAGCGCGTCCTCGAATGGCTGGACGTGGATGCGCGCTCCGTCGCGATGGGCGCGCCCGACTGCGGCGGCGACGTGGAACTGGACGAAGACGGTTTCCGCGATGAGTGGGGCGTCGAGCGGTTCCGCCCGCCCGGCTCCGTCTATTACGATATGCGCACCGGCCCGCTCGCGGGCGAAATCGACGCCCAGGCCATCGCCCGCTACCCGTTTCCCGACCCCTCCGACCCCGGCCGTTTCCGCGGCCTGCGCGAGCGCGCCCTGCGCATCCGCCAGGAGACCGATTACGCGCTCATTTTCAACGCCCGCTTCCACCTGGTGCACCAGACCCAATACCTGCGCGGGTTCGCCGATTGGTTCATGGACCTGGCCGGCAACCAGCCCCTGTTCCGCTGCCTCATGGATGCTGTGATCGACATCTTAATCGCCATGAACCGCCCCGCGCTCGCCGCCATCGGCGACGTGGTCGATATCGTGGCCATGGGCGACGACGTCGGCATGCAGGACCGCCCCGTCTGCTCGCTCGATCTCTACCGCCAGGTCCTGCGCCCCTACCAGGAGCGAATCGTGGCCGCCATCCGCGAGCACACCAACGCCAAGATCCTCTATCACACCTGCGGCTCCGTCTACCGCTACATCCCGGATTTCATCGATATCGGGATAGACGCGCTCAATCCCGTTCAGGTCAGCGCCCGCCACATGGACCCGGAGCGCCTGAAGCGCGAATTCGGCGGTCGGATGGCTTTCTGGGGCGGCATCGATTCGCAGCATCTGCTCCCCTTCGGCACGGCGGAAGAAGTGCGGGCGGGAGTACGACGCATGTTCGAAATCATGGGCTCGGATGGCGGCTACGTGCTTGCCGCCGTCCACAACATCCAGCCCGACGTCCCGCCCGAAAACATCGTCGCCATGTTCTCCGCCGCCCGGGAATGCGTCTACGAAGCCCCGTAGCGCCGACCCCAGCACTGCGACGACGGTAGTCTGGCCTCCAATTTGGGACTGACTTTTGACACGCTGAAAGCCTTGATTTCCGGCCTCGTCGGCTTTGTCCCGAAGCTTACCCCTTTCGAGACAACCATGCCGAGCTAGGATTGAAGAAGCGGCTATGCGAATCGCCACATGGAATTGCCAGATGGGGCTCGACAAGAAGATGGATGCACTTCTTTCGTTAGACCCCGACGTGGCGGTTGTTCCCGAGTGTTCTGAGAAATCAGTCATCGCGTTTCGGCAGCGCGGACTGAGCACTCTCTGGTTCGGCTCTAATCCACATAAGGGGGTAGGCATCATTTGTCGGCAGGAATGGCCGATTCGAGCACTCCCCCAGCCTGAGCAGGAGTGGATAGTGCCCGTTGAGGTCGATTCGCCGACACCGTTCATCTTGATCGCGGTCTGGGCATGCGCAGTCGGCGCGAGTAGAGAAAACCGCTACATTGGGCAGGTCTATCAAGCATTGACGGCTCATCCCGAATGGTTCAAGGGGAATCCGGTAGTCGTCGCCGGAGATTTCAACAGCAACAAAATCTGGGACGCCAAACGAAAGGTCGGGAACCATTCAGGTGTCGTGAAGTTTCTGGACGAGCGCGGGCTGGTGAGCGCCTACCATGAAAATTTCAATGAATCGCAAGGAACGGAAACCTGCCCGACCCTCCATTTATTCCGCCACAAAGACAGGCCGTATCACGTCGATTACGTCTTCATCCCGAGAGAATGGATGTTTCGGCTCAGAACAGTCGAGGTTGGTGAGTATGAACAATGGTCAAAACTAAGCGACCACTGCCCCGTCGTGGTGGATATGTGTTGGAGCCAGCCGCTCAGGAAATCCCCGGATCCTAAAGCCAAAAGTTGAGGGAACACCACACCAGAACCCAAGCCCCTCGGCAGCCGTAAGCCCTTCTCGTTCTGAGGCGGCCGCTCAACCGCGGGATTTCCCGCTAAGGCTGCGCAAACAGCGTCCCTCGCCCCAGAATCCCTCGCCGGATCCAGCCGCCGCTTCACCGCCCGCATGGCATCGATCTGCTCCGGCGTGTATTGCAGTTCGAGCAGGTGGGCTTTGCGCTTGCCCAGCCCGTGCTCGGCGGAAACCGTGCCGCCCAGCGCCACGGCTTGGCGCGCGAACCCTGCCAGAACCTCGGTAGCGTGGGCCGGATTCGGCCGGGTCGGAGAAGAGATTGACGTGGACGTGCGCGTCGCCGATGTGGCCGAAGATCACGTACCGGCCCGGAAATTCGGCGTTCCAGGACGCGCCGGTAATACGCCAGCATCTCGCGATTGCGCGCCAGCGGCACGGCGTAATCGGTATTCATTTTGAGCGCGCCGGTGCGGCGGACGGTGTCGTTCACCAACTCCGGCAGGGCGTGGCGGAACTGGCGGAAGCGCTCGCGGTCGGCGCGCCGACAGCGGCGAACCACGAGCTCCTCGAGCAGCGCGCCGGCGGCTTCGATGCGGTCGAGCCACGCGTCCACTTCCGGCGATCGTCTCGGAGTGCCAGTTCCTGCTCGAACAGCAGCGCGGCACGCGCGGCTTGCGCCGGGATCTCGGGAAGCGGGCGCGCAGAGATCGAGCGAAGGCGCGTCGAGGTATTCGAGCATGCGCAGCGCGGTGCGCGCGCCAGGCTTCCACGGCGTCGAGCGCCGAGCGTCGTCGGCGGGAAAGAAGATCACGCCGGCCGAGCACGGCGGTCGGAGCCGGCAGCAGGCGCACGCGCGCTTCGGTCACCACCCCCAGCGTGCCTTCCGAGCCGCACGAACAGATCCACCCAATCCATGCCCGGGCCGCAGCAGGTAGCCGGCGGTGTTCTTGGTGACCGCGGGCAGCGGGATCGGCGCCGGGGTCGAAATCGATGGCGTCGCCGCGGCGGAACTTCGCGTGACGGCCCATCGGCCAGCACCACGCGCAGGCTCTCCACCCAGCGGCGCGTGGAGCCGTACTGGAAGCTGCGCGACCCGCTGGCATTGGTGGCGATGGTGCCGCCGAGCGGACGCCGAGTTTCGGTGGGGTCGGGCGGATAGAACTGCCCGCGCGCGCTGCGCCGCGGCGTGCAGATCGCGCAGCAGCACGCCCGCGCCGGCGATGGCGCATGCCCCGAATGGACTTCCAGGCGGTTGAGCTTTTCGAGCGAGAGCACCCAGCCGCCGAACGGCACGCGCGCCGCCGGTGACGCCCGTGCCGGCGCCGGCAATGGTGACCGGCGTGCCGCGCCGCCGAAGCCTCGCGCAGCGCCGCGCTCACGCCGCCTCATCCGCGGGAACGATAAGCCGCTCGGCGTGGCCGCGCAAGCCGGACGCGTCTTCCAGGTAGGCCGGAGGAACGGGCGCGCCGTCCATCTACATCTCCAGAATCACCGGCATGATCAGCGGGCGCCGCGACGTCTCCTTCACGATGTAGCGCTTCAGGTCGGCGCGGATCTTTTCCTTCATCACGCCCCAATCGGTCTTCTCCTCCTGGTTCGAACTCTCCAGCGTCTTGGCCACGATCTGCCGCGCCGTCTGCCATGAACTCCGAGCCGTCTTCGGCCAGCGCGAAGCCGCGGCTGACGATTTCGGGCAGGTTCTCCATGCGGCCGGTGTGCCGGTTGATGGCGATGATGGGCAGCACGATGCCGTCTTCGGAAAGATGCCGGCGGTCGCGGATCACCATCTCCTGCACCACTTCGTCCACCGAGCCCGAATCGATGCAGACGCGCCCCACCGGCACCTTGCCGGCCTTGCGCGCGCCGTGGTGATCGATCTCCAGCACGTCGCCCGATTCCATCACGAAGGTCTCTTCCAGGCCCAGCGAATGCGCAGGTGGTCGGCCAGGCGCGCATGCTTGGAAAGCTGCCGGAACTCGCCGTGAATCGGCATGAAGTAGCGCGGCCGCACCAGGTTCAGCACCAGCTTCATCTCTTCCACGCTGGCGTGCCCGGAAACGTGCAGCGGCGGATTCATGCTGCCGTAGAGCACGTCGGCGCCGCGCCGCGACAGGTGGTCGATCATGCGGAAGATGGCCTTCTCGTTGCCGGGAATGATGCGCGAGCTGAGCACCACCGTGTCGCCCTGCTCCACCGAGACGTGCTTGTGGTTGTCCACCGCCACGCGCGACAGCGCCGACATCGGCTCGCCCTGCGTGCCGGAGATCAGGAGCGCGACTTTGTCGGGCGGCGCATCCATGGCGTCCTGCGGCCGCAGCAGGATGCCGTCGGGAATGTCGAGCAGGCCCAGCGAGTGCGCGATTTCGGTGACCGACATCATGCTGCGGCCCGACCACCGCCACGCGGCGGCCGTACTCCTGCGCCAGATCGAGCACCAGCTGGATGCGGTGAATGGAGGAGCTGAAGCAGGAAACCACCACGCGGCTTTTCGGCGCGGTTGAAAATCTCCTCCATGCGCGGGCGCACGGCGCGCTCGGATTCGGTGTAGCCGGGCCGGTCGGAATTGGTGGAATCGGAGAGCAGCAGCAGCACGCCGCGCTTGCCGTAATCGGCCAGCGTGTGGAGATCGAACAGCTCGTTGTCGGTGGGGGTGGGATCGACTTTGAAATCGCCGGTGTGGATGATCACGCCGAGCGGCGTGGTGATGGCCAGCGCCACGGCGCTGACGATGGAGTGCGTGACGTGGATGAACTCGACCTTGAACGGGCCGATCTCGACGATCTGCTTCGGCTTGACCTGGATGAAGCGCGGCTCCTCCTCCAGCTCGTATTCCTCCAGGCGCCGCTCCACCAGCGCCAGCGTGAAGGCGGTGCCGTAGACCGGGACATCGATTTCGGCGAGGAAGTAGGGCACGGCGCCGATGTGGTCTTCGTGGCCGTGGGTGAGGATCAGCGCGCGGATCTGCGTCCTGGTTCTCCTTGAGGAAGGTGAGGTCGGGCATCACCAGGTCGACGCCCAGCAGCTCGGCGTCCGGGAACATCATGCCGCAATCGACCACGATGATGTCGTCGCCGTAGCGGATGGCGGTCATGTTCATGCCGAACTCGCCCAGGCCGCCCAGCGGAATTACCTGTAGCTTCTGATCTGACATTTAGTTAAACTTTCACGGTTGAGCTTCTGCTTTAGATTTTGGTGCGGAAAGCCTCAATAGGCCAGTATAACCAAGCTCACGGCTGCCAGCGGTGCCGGCAGCCGGGCGGAAGCCCGAAAATAAAATGCTCACCCCGAAGGGTGAGCATTTGTCGCCCTGTTCTACCAGGGTGATGTTCGATGGGAGAATCAGTCTCGACGGAATCGCAACCGTCAAAACTTTGTAGTTGGATATTATTTCCCCACGGCCCTCAAGTCAAGACAAAAATCCGGAACGGCCGGACCGGGTCGTAAATAGCTCGTATCGGGAAACTTGCGGGCCGCCTCAGTTTTCCACCGCGGGGCCGAAAATCCCGGATCGGTCGGTTTTTAGCTTGTGGATATCGTTTTAAGCCAAACAAAAGTCAGTCTTTATGTAGCCAAATCTTCAGCGGTCAAGATGCAGGGAAATCATCGGGTCCGCCTCTTCTCCCTTGCCTCCGCGCCGCAGCCAGCTCCGGAAGCCCCCTACGAACAGGCCCGAAAGAATCGAGAAGGCGGCCAGTATTCCAATGAAAATAAAGATGTTGATAATCAATACGCCGATGTTGTCGCGGCGCCCGGGAACGTACTCGTCGCGGGTGACCGACGCCTGGTATCGCACCTGGCCCAGCAGCCGCTCGGCAAAATCGGGATCCGCGCGGGGATAATACTACAGCGATCAATAGGACCGCTCCGCTTGGCCATCGCGCCCGGCAGATTCTCGAAATCGGGCAGTTTCGCAATGGCGATCTGGGGGGTGGGATAGTTGAAAATCGCCATAGTCAGATCGCCCTTCGGGCTGTGGAAAACTCCGATCTGCGCTTCCGCTCCGAAATGGAAAGCCGCCACCGAAGGCGGGATCCCCGGGTAAAACTGCGCCAGTGCGGCAGGACCGGTCACGTAGCGCTCGCTGTTGGGCACCAGGGCGCCCGCGGGAAGATAGCCGGCCAGTACCGGCAGGCTGGTCGTATCTACGTTCTTGAGCGACCCTGCAAGGGCGTCCAGCTCCTCTTTGGATGGCTTGTAGCCGTCGAAGCGCAGCAGGTAATTGCCGTTCACCACGAGCAGCGACTTCCCGGTTTCCGCGGCCAGCGGGGCCGCATGGGAGGCGGTGGCGTCGGCCGGACGCTGCCAGTCGAAAGCCCCCAGCGCGCCGGTGGTGTCCTGCAACTGCCACGCCGACACAGTCAAGCGCTCCGTGTCCTTCGCGTATGTGGCGGATTCCGACGCCTGCAGGCCGTATTCGTTCCAGACCGCCCGGTCCGTCACCGCCGCCGGCGCCGTGCCGATGCGGTGGTAAGCCCCGATGTCATCGGGCAAAATGGCTGCGCCAACCAGAGCCGGCAGGAACAGGACGGCAATAAGCTTCATCTTTAACATTAGACGTCAAAACCAGGCGAACGGAGTCACGCGGATGCGGCTTCCGTAAAAGGATTGCGCTGCGTCACGGACCCGAATTGCCGGCCGTGGTTCAGATCCTCTTACGCTCCGTGGCACTTCTTGTACTTCTTGCCGCTGCCGCAGGGGCAGGGGTCGTTGCGCCCTACTTTGGCGCCGCCGACCACCTGCTTCGGACCGTCTGACCCGTCTCCGCCGAACTGAATTGTGGCCAGCTCTTTTTCCTTTTTTCTCTGTATGTTACGCGTGAAATCTTCAACCGAATTCTTAGCTGCCAGCCGCTGCTGCTCGTTGGGTTCCGGGCGGCCCGGCTCCACGTCCTCGTCCTCTTCCTCGTCTTCCGGATACGGTCCGGGAGGCGGCGCGCCCTGGTTCACCTGCAGGAAGAACAGGTAACGGACCGTCTCGTCTTCGATGCGGTCCATCATGGCCGTGAACAGCTCGTAGGATTCCTTCTTGTATTCGACCAGCGGATCTTTCTGGCCGTGGGCCTGCAGCCCGATGCCCTGTTTCAGCTCGTCCATCGACAGCAGGTGGTCTTTCCACTGGTTGTCGATCACCTGCAGCATGACGATGCGCTCGGTCTGGCGCATGATATCCGCGCCCACCAGGTCTTCCTTTTCCTGGTATTTCTGCTGCAGCCGCGCGAAGACCAGGTCCGACATTTCCAGCCGCGTCAGCCCCTGCAATTCATTGAGATCCACGCGCGCCCCGAACTGGCTCAAAATGTCGTTGCGCAGCGCCGGCAGGTCCCACACGTCGGGATGCTTGTCCTCGGCGCAGCGCATATCCAGGAACTGCTCGATGAGCCCCTGGACCATCTCCATGGATGTGCTCTTTCTGGTCGATGCCCTCCAGCAACTGGCGGCGGCGCTCATAGATCGCTTTGCGCTGCGCGTTGTTGACGTCGTCGTATTCCAGCAGGTGTTTGCGGGCGGCGAAGTTTTGCGCTTCCACGGCCTCCTGGGCCTTGGCGATGCGCTTGGTGATCAGCTTGCGATTCGATGGGCACGTCCTCTTCCATGCCCAGGCGGAGCATCAGGTTCTGCATGCGCTCGCCGCCGAAAATGCGCAGCAGGTCGTCCTGCAGCGAGAGGAAAAACTTGGAAGCGCCGGGGTCGCCCTGGCGGCCGGCGCGCCCGCGCAGCTGGTTGTCGATGCGCCGCGAGTCGTGGCGCTCGGTGCCCACGATGACCAGCCCGCCCAGGCCCGTCACCACGTCGTGCTCGGCGTCGGTTTCGGCCTTGAAGCGGGTGAAAAACTCGTCCCAGCGGTCGCGCCGCACGCGGTAAAACTGGTCGTGGTGGGAGAAGTAGTAGAAGTGCTCGTCGGCGCACGTACTGCGCTTCTTCCGCGGACAGGCGCTCGGCCAGCTTCTGCTTCAGGCACTCGTCCTTGGTCATGAACTCGGGGTTGCCGCCCAGCAGAATGTCGGTGCCGCGGCCGGCCATGTTGGTGGAAACCGTGACCGCGCCTTTGCGGCCCGCCTGCGACACGATGGAAGCTTCACGCTCGTGGTTCTTGGCGTTCAACACCTCATGCCGCACGCCCATGCGCTTCAGAATGCCGGACAGCTTTTCCGATTTTTCCACCGAAATCGTGCCCACCAGCACCGGCTGGCCGGTCTCGTTGAGCTGCTTGATCTCCTTGGCCGCGTTCCGGAATTTCTCTTCCTCGGTGCGGTAGACGACGTCGGAAACCTCCTTGCGGATGAGCGGCCGGTTGGTGGGAATGACGGTCACGTCCAGTTTGTAGATCTTCTGGAATTCGCCCGCCTCGGTTTCGGCCGTGCCGGTCATGCCCGCCAGCTTCTTGTACATGCGGAAATAGTTCTGGAAGGTGATGGTGGCGAGCGTCTGGTTTTCGCGCTGAATCTTGACGCCTTCCTTGGCTTCCACCGCCTGGTGCAGCCCGTCCGACCAGCGCCGGCCCGGCATCAGGCGGCCGGTGAATTCGTCGACGATCACCACCTCCGGCCCCTCGTCGCCATCGCGCACCACGTAATCGCGGTCGCGGATATAGAGGGCGTGGGCGCGCAGGGCCTGCTCCACGTGGTGGGTCCAGCCGGCCTCGTAATTGGCCATGTCGTACAGGTTGCCGATGCCCAGCAGCTTTTCCACCTTGAGCACGCCCTCCTCGGTGAGCGCGGCAGCCTTGTGCTTCTCGTCTATGGTGTAATCGCCGGTGGTGAGGCCCTTCTCGTCCGGGTTACTGGTCTCGATCTCCTCGCCGCGCACCAGCTTGGGGATGATGCGGTTGACGCGGTAATACTTGTCGGTCGATTCCTCGCTCGGGCCGGAAATGATCAGCGGCGTGCGCGCTTCGTCGATCAGGATCGAGTCCACTTCGTCCACGATGCCGTAATGGTGCCCGCGCTGCACGCAATCCTCGATCCGGAACTTCATGTTGTCGCGCAGGTAATCGAAGCCGAACTCGTTGTTGGTGCCGTAGGTGATATCGGCGCCGTAGGCCTCCTTGCGCTCGGCGTCGTCCAGGTCGTGCACGATCACGCCCACGCGCAGGCCGAGGGATTTGTGCAGCCGGCCCATCCACTCCGAGTCGCGCTTGGCCAGGTAATCGTTGACCGTGACCACGTGCACGCCCTTGCCTTCCAGCGCGTTCAGGTAGCAGGGCAGGGTAGCGACCAGCGTTTTGCCTTCGCCGGTCTTCATTTCCGAGATTTTGCCCTTGTGCAGCACCATGCCGCCGATCAACTGCACGTCGAAATGGCGCATGTTGAGGAAGCGCCGGCCGGCTTCGCGCACCACGGCGAAGGCTTCGATCAGCAGATCGTCGAGGGTGGCGCCCTGCGCCAGTTTCTCTTTGAATTCAATGGTTTTGGCGGCGAGGTCGATATCGGACAGAGCGCGCATGGCCGGTTCGAGGTCGCTGATGGCGGCCACCGTCGGCAGCATGCGTTTGACCTCGCGCTCGTTCTTGGTGCCGAAAATTTTTGCCAGTATGGCATCAACAATCATGAATGGTCTCGATCGGGCGGACCGGTCCGCTTACACCGGCCCTGCGATGGCAGGGTACCGCAATTTCTATTTTACCCTGTTGAGAATGACGGGGCTGCGGTCGGATAATTATCGCCCGCCGACCGGCAATGAAGCGCGCCCTCTGCCCCGCCGCCGTCCGGTGCCGGGCCGTCGGGTCCGTTCTGCGCGGGGCGCTTGCACGCCCCCCGCGGCTCCGTGCGCAAGGGAAAAGGCGAAAACCTTGCTACACCGTCCGGCGGCGGAGTCTCATCGATGCGCCATTCCCCGGCCTGACGGCCTTTCCTACCGGCCGGCGATTCGCGGGACACTACGGACCAAACACCCGCTCTGGCACCAAAGAAAAAAGCAATCGCGGTGCCACTACGACGCCTTTTTGAGCGTCCATTCGATGCTCTGCCCGCCTCCGAATTCGGACGTCAGCTTGATCGTATCCCCCGAGATCTTGCCCCGGTAGGTGATTTTCCTCCCTTCGCCCTGGAAACTGGCGGTGATGCTGAAGGAGATGTCGTCGCCTTCCACCTTGCCTTCGTTGATGGCGGATTTGCCCAGCATTTCGCTCGACGTTTCACCGGTGAGCTGCGTGCCATGCTGCTGGAACGTGAAGGTGCGCTCGATGGCGCCTTGCGGCCCTTCGGCGGTGGCCTTCCAGGTTCCGCTGACGTCGGCGGCCACAGCCGTGGCGGCGAAAAGCGCGAGCAGTGCGAATAACGTTTTCATGGGCAATACAGTACGCGATTTCGCGGCCCGATTCAACTGGCGTGAAACGTGCAACACTTCGTAGCAGCCGCGGCAAGGGTCGGGCGGATGCGCAAGCAGCATAAGCTTCTGATCGATAGCGTGTTAATCGGCGTGGTGGGGGCGCTTGCCGCGCAGGCGTTTCTGGCTCTGCTCGCCGCGTGCAAAAAACTGTTTCTGGGCGGGCTGGCCGGCTACCGCATGCCGGAATTGTTCTCCGAGGGAGGCATTCCGCATGCTCTGGTGGGGCCGCACGGCCTCTGGCTCATTCCCTTGGCCACCACCGTCGGCGGACTGCTGACCGGCCTCCTTGTGTATGGCTTCGCTCCGGAAGCCGAAGGCCACGGCACCGATACGGTAATCAATGCTTTTCATAACCTGGGCGGCGTGATCCGGGCGCGGGTGCCTCTGGTCAAAGGGATCGCTTCGGCGGTCACCATCGGCTCCGGCGGCTCGGCGGGGCGCGAGGGACCGACCGCGCTGGTCAGCGCCGGCGTAGCGTCGACCTATGCCCGCTGGATGGGCCGCTCGGTGGAGGAGACGCGCCTGCTGCTCCTGGTGGGAATGGCCGCCGGACTGTCGGCAATTTTCCGTTCCCCCATCGGGACCGCGATCTTCGGGGTCGAGGTGTTGTACAGCGAGGGCGAATTCGAGTCCGGCGCTCTGATCTTCACCCTGCTTGGTTCGCTCGTGGCCTATGCCATCAACGGCCTGTTCTCCGGATTTCGGCCATTGTTCTACGTACCAGCCAATCTCGCCGCCCCCGGCGCCGGCGCCTACGGCTGGTACGTCCTGCTGGGGATCTTCTCCGGCCTGTTCGCTACGCTCCTGCCCGTGGCACTCTACGGGATGCGCGACCTGTTTCTTCGCATTCCTTGCCCTCTTTTCTGCAAGCCGGCCATTGGCGGGCTGGCGGTGGGGCTGGTGGCCCTGGTAGCTCCGCAGTTGTTGGGAGGCGGCCACGCCTGGATCCAATTGGCGATCGATGGCGGACTGCCCATGTACGCGCTGCTGCTGCTGAGCCTGGGAAAGATACTGACGTTCTCGCTGACCATCGGTTCGGGCGGCTCGGGTGGTGTCTTTGCGCCCAGCCTGTACACGGGCGCGATGCTGGGCGGATTCCTCAGTGCGCTGCTGCATCAGCCGCCGGCGGCCTTTGCGGTGGTGGGGATGGCCGCGGTGTTCGGCGCCGCGGCGCGCGTGCCCATCGCCACCCTGCTGCTGGCCATGCAGATGACCGGCGGCTACCAGTTCCTGGTGCCGGCCGGGCTGGCGGTGGTGTTCAGCTACATCGTGCAGGCGGTGCTTTCGGCCCCCCTGCCGTACCGGAGCCTCTATGAAAGGCAGGTGCCGACGCGAGCCGATTCGCCCGCGCACTACGCCGACCAGGTGCGCTGCGCGCTGAACCTGCTGCGGACCCATGGCGCGGCCAGCCTGCCGGAGGCGCGAAGCCTGGAGCTGCTCTCGCTGCTGGAATCGGGTGTGCCCCTGAGCCTGGGCGACGGCAAGCGGCTGCGCATCGGGGTGCTGCGGCCGGAGAGTCCGTGCGCCGGCCACGCCATCGATTCCGGATGTCTGCGCGGGAAAGCCGGCGACTTCGAGCTGGTGCTGGTCCGCCGCGGCAGCCGCACCCTGTGGCCGCACCCGGAGACCCAGCTCCAGGCCGGCGACCAGATTGTGGCGGTGGTATCGGACGACGAGTGGGCCGACCTCTCCGGCCATCTGCAGGCGGATTAGAGCGGCCGTCTTCGTGGGGCAGGCGGTTTCGCCCGCCAACCGGGCGGGGTTTGGCAGGCGAAACCGCCTGCCCCACAATCGTCATCGGAATGCGTCCTGAATCCACTCGATGGCCGGCGGTTGGGAAAGCACCACGCTCACAATATCGAAGCGTGCCTTCTCCCAGTCGATGCCGGCGCGGCGGGCGTATTCGCGGGCGGCGTATCGGAGCCGCGTGCGCTTCTCCCCGTCCACCGCCGTCTGCGGCGCGCCGAATTCCGCGGTGGAGCGTGTTTTGACCTCGACAAACGCCAGCACCGGCCCGTCCCATGCCACCAGGTCGATTTCCCCCGCGCCCGTGCGCGGGCGATAATTGCGCGCCACCACGGTGCAGCCGCGGCCGCGCAGGTAACGGTGGGCGAGGTCTTCGCCGATCCGGCCATGATCATGGCGGAGCGTGCGGCGCCGGAGGGCGTCCGCCGCGCGATACAGCAGGCCTAACATTCGATCCCCCCAATTCCGAACCGGGGTTTCCGTGAAGCCACAGCATAGCAACCCGCGACCGCCCTTTCCGCCACCGTCCGGCTGCCCGGCCGGGGGCTGGGGATCGGGGATTAGGGATTGGGGCGCGCGGCGGCCCATCTTGGCGGGCGTCGCCCGGTGTGCCTGGTGGTTCGGTCCGCCAGGAGCACCGGATGCGCTGCGCCACGGCGCGCGAGCTCGCGTCCCCAATCCCTGATCCCCGATCCCTAATCCCTGTGCCCGCGAAAACACCGCCGCTTCAGTATCATAGATCCAATGGGGTCTCGCATCTGGCGTCTTGTCGGGGCGGCGTTTGTCGGCATGCTGGGTTTCGGCGCCGTCATCCCGATGCTGCCGGTCTATTTGCACGATCAGGCCGGGGCGTCCGCCTTCCTGACGGGATTGCTGATCGGGATCGCTTCGGCTTTCGCGCTGCTGGGGCGCCTGCTGGCCGGTCGAGCGGCCGATCGCAAGGGACGCCGCCTCACGTTTCTGCTTGGCATGGCGTTCTGCGCCGCCGCCGGCGTACTCTATCTGCCGTTTTTCGGACTGGCCGGAATGTGGCCGGGTCGCGTACTGCACGGGTTGGGCGAAGGCTTCTTCGTCACCGCGGCCGTGGCCTGGGTGGTGGACCTGGCCCCCGAAAATCGCCGCGCGCAGGCGCTGGGCTTTCTGTCTTCGGGCATCTGGGGCGGCCTGTCGGTGGGGCCGGCCATCGGCCAGGTGCTGGGCAGCGTCTCGCGCGTGGCGGGATTCCTGACGGTCTCGTCGCTGGTGGTGATCGGCATCCTGTGTTTCACGGAGGAAGAGGCGCGCCCGCACGCGCACCAGAAAGCGCGCTGGCTGCCAAAGCCGGTGCTGCTGCCGGGCGTTCTGCTCGGCCTCGTGAACGTCACCTACGCGGTCATGTCCACCTTCCTGATTCTGCTGCTGCGCCAGCGCGGGCACGGAACCACCTGGGCCTTTTCCGCTTTCGCCATGGCGGTGCTGTTCGGACGGGCGGCGTTCGGGTCGCTGCCGGACCGCATCGGACCGCGCCGCAGCCTTTTCCTGGGATACGGCTTCCTGGCCGTCGGCCTGGTCACCATTGCCGCCGGCCACAACGAGCTTCTGGACGTGCCGGCCGCAGTGCTGGTGGGTATCGGCTATTCGTTCCCCTGGCCGGCGCTGGCCACCGTGGTGGTGGAGCGCGTCCCGGTTGCCGAGCGGGCATCCGCGCTGGGCGCGCTCAACGCCTTTTACGACCTGTTTATGGCCGTCAGCTCGGCGGTGGCCGGCGCGGTCGCCGGGCATTTTGGATATGCCTCGGTCTTCTGGATGGCCCTCGCTTCCATGTGCGGCTCCTACGTGCTGTTGCTGGCGACGGGCTTAGGCAAGGGTGCTATTTCAAAACCTGAAACTCAAACTCCATCACCTTACCCCGGACGATATAGCACAGGTAATATTCCCAGAAGCGCCGATACCGCGGGAAGCGATTGACCGCGAATTCGAACCCCAGCCAGCGCCAGAAGGCCAGCAGCTTCACCCGCACCGAAAGCTCGCGGAAGCGCGCTTTGGAATAGTAGCCGAAGCCGCCGTGTTTTTCGCCGAAGTAGCGGAAGCTGAAACTGTTCAGGTGGCTCTTGTGGGTGGGGTCGCAAAACGAGCTGAAATCGGTGTAGTGCGGGGTCTCGATGCGCACCGTCCCGCCCGGCCGCACCAGCCGGTGAAACTCCTCCATGGCGCGGATCACGTCATTCACGTGCTCGATGACATGAATCGCGGTGAGCCGGTCGAAGGAGTTGTCGGCGAACGGATAGGGGAAATGGTCCAGATCCGCCAACACGTCGGCGCGGCTGGCGGGATTGCGGTCGATGCCGATGGAGCCGGCCTGCTTGCGAATCCCGCAGCCGACGTCGAGAATCCTCAACCGTTGTTCGCCGTTTCCGGGCACTCCTCGATGGTATCCCACGTCAACAATCGAAGGGCCGGCCCCGCAAAGGAAGCCGGCCTGGCTCGAAACAAGTGACTGCGGCTGACCGTGCCGTTCCCGATCAGAACGTGAACTTCACCGCCAACTGCACGACGCGGTGACCCTGCTTCTGGGTCGTGTAACCGAAGTTCGGCGAGTTGAGCAGCCCGGTGCTGCCGTTATACCCGAGGGTCAGGTTGCCGGCGCCGTTGAAAGACCACAACGGATGGTTGAGGAAATTGTAGGCATCCGCGCGGAACTGCAGCTTCATGCCTTCCCGGACCTGGAAGTTTTTGAAGATTCCCAGGTCGCTGTTTAAGAATGCCGGCCCGTAGACCGCCGGCATCACGGTGGGACCGTTCTGGCCGGTACCGGTCGGAATCGCGAAGCAACTGCCGTTGATGTACTGATGCGCCGCCAGATTCGACGTCGGGTTGCAGGTCACCAGCGGATGCAGGTTGATATTGGGCGTGCCCAGCAGCGAGACGTTGCTCACGTTGAAGGTCGTGCCGGGGATCTTGTACGAGTTCAGGTTCATGTTGAAGCTCTCGCTCGTATTGCCGCTCAGGTTGGCTCCGCTTTGCATCATGGTGATGCCGGAGAGCTGCCAGCCGTTCACGAATCCGGCGGCCACCTTGTTATGCGCCGGGTTACCCAACACGACTGAGTACGCCGCGTTGAACAGTTGGGTGCGGTTGGCGCCCTGCACACCATAGTCGTTCGCCAGGTTGAAGGAATCGTAGCTCGGGTTGATGATTCCCAGCGCCTTGGCGAAGGTGTAATTCATGGAGATGGTGTAGCGGCCCCTGGTGCGCGCCCACGTCACCTGCATGGAGTTGTAATTGGCATACAGGTTGTTGGTGGCGAGGTTGATATTCGAGTACGCCGTGATGGGACGGTAGTTGTTGGCATTGAGCGAGTTCGGGTCTACCCCCACTTTCGAATACAGCATCGTCCCGACCGGCACCAGATTCACGTTGCTATTCGGGCCGCCGGAGGTGTTGAGCAAATTGCTGCTCTGGTTGCCGACATAGGCGACTTCGAGCATGCTCGACCACGGCATGCGCTGCTCCACGGTGAAGCTGTAGCTCTTGGTGAGCGGGTCGTTATTGTCCTTGCTGTCCACCGCGCCGGGAGAAAGCGCAGCGCTGTTGAAGTTCAGGGTATCGAGTTCGCTGGCCATCAGCGGGGTGGCATTGGCCGAGCCGCCCACCACCCACGGCGAGGTGCCCACGCCCTGGTTGTTGCTGAGCGTAATGTCCTGTACGCCGGCGGCAACATTCAGACCCGTGGTGAACTGACCGGAGTGGTAGTAGTACATACCCCATCCGCCGCGCAGAACGGTCTTGCCATTGCCGAACACGTCATAGGCCACGCCGAATCGCGGCTGGTAGAAGGCGCCCCGGGTGGGGAACCCGCCCATGGGAACGCTGGAAGCGCGTTTGTTCCACTCGAAGCCGCAGTATTGAGTGGGCGTGCAACTGGTGTTGTAGAGGCTGGCGTTCCAGATGGAATAGCCGAAGCCGGTCCGGTCGATCCACGGCGTGAAGTGCGTGATGCGGATTCCGAATTCGACGGTGAGCTGCTTGTTCACCTTCCAGGAATCCTGCACGAATCCTTCGTAGGTGTTGTACGAGATATCGTCCACGTTGTTGAACGAGTACTGGTTGAACGAGTTCAGGTTCCCGATTAGCATATCGGCGTAGTCGTTGCCGATGCTGTTGGAATTGCCGCTGCTGAAGGCCATGGTGCCGTTGGTGGCGCTGCTGGCCGGCTGCGCGTTGCGGATCCACTCGTAGAAGATGCCGGCCTTCAGAGTGTGCCGCCCCTCCACCTTGGTGACCGTGTCGCTGAAGCTGGGCAGCCACTTATCCGCATACAGGCCGCGGCTCGGGCCGCCGACTTCAAAGCCGCCGTAGTTGTAAATCTTGGCCGCTTCGGAACCGCCTTGCAGGTTCGGGATCTGCTGCACCCCATTCTTATACAGCAGCGTGTAGTTGAATCCGACTTTCGCGGGGTCCACCTTCGACGGATCCTGGAACACGTTGGGGAAGCCGATGTAGGTATAACCGAAGACGAATTCGTTGGTCATGGTGGGGCTGAACACGTGGGTCAGCGAAGCTGTCACGGAATCCGACCGGTTCTTGCCAATCACGTCGGTGGGATACGGAAGCTGCTGGGTGGTGGTGTTCGCCCAAAGCTGCACCGGGAAGGGCTGCGTCTCGCGCTGCAGGTTATAGCGGACAAACAGCTTGGTGTTGTCGCTGATGTTGTAATCCACGCGCGACATCCACTGCACGTTGTTCTGGTTGAACGTGACGTCACCGGTCCAGTTGTAGCCGCCGTCGGTATTGGGGTTCGAATTCGGCGCCGGGTATAGTTTCATGAGCGCCTGCATGTTGGGATCGATGGCGCTAGCCGGGAGGATTCCGCCCGGATACAGCGCCGCATTGCGGGCGTTGATCTGGCCCGGAGGCGAACCGGAGGCGGTGATGTTGCCTTCCTTGGCCACTTCCGCGGGCGAGAAATTTCCCGTCAGTTCGCCCGCCGTGGGGACCGTGGATGACATCAGGCCCGTATCGAGAACCTGGTAGAAGTACTCGTAACCGGTGAAGAAGAAGAGCTTGGTGCGGCTCTTGTTGAATTTGGTACCGGGAATCACCACCGGGCCGCCGAGGGTGGCGCCGGGATAGTAGTACACGTTGCCCGGCCGCGGCTGCCCGGCGACGTTCGAGAGCCAGTCGTTGGCGTTCAGCGAATAGCTGCGCGCCGAGAAGAAACCCGATCCGTGGAAATTCTGCCCTCCCGATTTCGCCACCGAGCTGATCACCGCCGGACCTTTCTGGTTCTCGGCGCTGAAATTCGACATGGTGATTTTGAACTCGGCGATCATGTCCGCGTTGGGGTTCACTGGCGTGTCGCAGTTGCAGCCCGGGTCGGAAACGTGGGCGCCGTCAGCCGTGATGTCCAGGCTGTTGCTGGGCAGGCCGTTGTACGCATACGCGTTGTTCAGCGGGCTCTGGCTGCCGGCATTGCCGTTGGCGTTAATGCCGATGGTTGATCCGTTGTAGTTGGCGGCGTTGGTGGTTCCGTTCTGAATGCCGAATCCGGGCATGATCTTGATGTATTCGGCCGCATTGCTTCCCACCACGATGAAATTGTCCAGCTCCTTGCTGTTCAGGAGCGCGGATTTCTCGCCCGAATCGACCGGAACCAGGTCTTCCGCCGTGCCCGCGACGACCAGCGTCTCGGTCCGGTTTCCTACTCTCAGGGTTACGTTGATATTGCGCTTCTCACCTCCCGTCAAGGCAATCCCTTGCACTTTGAAGGTTTCGAATCCCGTCACTTCCACCGTCAACTCGTAGGTGGCGACAGGCACCGACGCAAACGTGTAATATCCCTGCGCGTTCGTGACGGTGTCGCGCATGGAACCTGACGCTTCGTCACGCAATTTAACTGTCGCCCCGCTCACCAGGGCCTGCGACGGATCGGAGACGACGCCCGTCAAGGTCGCATAAATCGACTGCGCCGGTAGGTCCGCAGCCGCCATGGTCAGGAATATGGCAATGCCAAGAAGCTTTGCCCCTGGAATCCTCATGTTCACCCCTTTCACCCCATCCACACGCCGCCTTCGAACTCAGACGAGCTTCTCCAGCGGCAATTTACGGTAATTGCGGATCTATTTTGCGGTAATTCTAAGTCCAAGTCAAGGAGGATTTTGCCGATTGAGGATATTGGTCTTAGATAAGGTCATACCAAATCTAAGGTATTCACCTGATAGAATTGTTCGAGGAATGGGCAGCGCGGCTTACTTTGCCGGCTCGTCAATGGTCAGGAGCTGATCCGCGGAGATGTTCCGCAAAATCTGCCGGATACCGCTCGGCCAGGTGACTTCGAGCGAGGCGACGCGGGTGTCCCGCCCCAACCCGAAGTGCACGCGCTTGTCGCTGGACGACATAAACCCGACGCTGATGGCGACGTGATTGTAGAGCACGCGCCCGGAAGCCGACGTCAGCTTCACCTTCGCCCCGATGGCGTCGCGCGCGCTGGTATGTCCCACCAGCCGCAGGATCAGCCAATGATTGCCGGTGCCGCCGCTGTTGAGGAGAATCCGCGGCGGCTCGTTCAAAGACGTGACCACAATGTCTTCGGATCCGTCGTTGTTCAGGTCGCCGAACGCCGAGCCGCGCTGGTAGCCCTTGTGCAGGAAGTCCTTCCCCATCTGCTCCGAGACATCGGCAAAAGTCTTGCCGTCGAGGTTCTCGAACATGGTGTCGTGCTGCGCCGATTTCTCGCTGACCATGTCCACGTCGCCGTTGGCGGAATAGATATCCTTCCAGCCATCGTTGTTATAGTCGATGAAACCGTTGCTCCATCCCGAATAGGGCGCGCTCAGCTTCTGGATGCGGGTAGTGTAGGAATCGATTTCGAACAGGTCGCCGCGGTTGCGCAGCAAGCCCCAGATCTGGCCCATCAGGTTGTTGTAGAAAACGTCCACTGTGCCATCGTTGTTGAAATCCTTGGCGTCGCAGCCCATGGACGATCCCACGTGCCCGTTGTCGTTGTAAGCCACCCCTAACTCCAGGCCTTTCTCTTCGAAAGTCCCATTCTTTTTATTGACAAACAAAGAGTTCGGCTCGGTATCGTTGGCGATAAAGAAATCCGGCCAGCCGTCGCCGTTAAAATCGGCGATGGCGACACCCATGCCTTTGCCGGGCGAGGCGGCCAAGCCGGCTTTTCGGGTCACGTCCTCGAACTTGCCGTGGCCCAGGTTGTGGTAGAGGCGCGGCGGCACGCTGGGGTAGCGCTGCGGATTGCAGTAGTAATCGCGGTCGTCCATCTGGCAGCGGTGGTCGGTTGCGGGCGTCCAGACGGTGTAATCGGAGACGACCAGGTCCAGCAGGCCGTCGTTGTCGTAATCGAACCACGCCGCCGCCACGCTGAGAGTGTTGGGCGGCTTGGCGCCGATGCCGGAAGCGGCGGTCACGTCCGTGAAGGTGCCATTGCCATTGTTGTGATAGAGGGTGTTGCGGTTGGCCCCGCAGATGAAGAGATCTTCGTATCCGTCGTTATCGTAGTCTCCCACCGCCACGCCGAAGTTGAAGTCGAGGTTTTCCCCGGCCAGACCCGCCTTCGCGGTCACGTCCTCAAAGGTGCCGTCGGCGCGTTGGTGCAGGAGGCAGTTGTAATACGACGGATCGGTTTTCTTCAGCTCCGGCAGGCTGGCGCCGTTGGTGAAGAAGATATCCATCCGGCCGTCGTTATCGAAATCGAAAACGGCCACGCCACCGCACATCGGCTGGGGGAAATACTTGCGGCCGGGAAAGCTGTTGTGAGTGACGTATGGGATTTTGGAACGCGGGGCGACGTCGGTAAACGTGGGGCGGCGCGCCGGTGGCTGGGGCGTGGCCGGTAACAATGCCACTACCCAGACCGCGCCCGCACACCCGCCAGCCGTCAGCAGCGCCCGCCCGATTCGCATTTTTAAGCAGAGTAACACGCCGCGGCGGCTTCGCGTCCGGCACCTATTCCGGCTGCGTGCCCTGTTCCCGGCCGCGCTGTTCAGCCGTCAGTTTCTGCGCCAGCGCCCGCTCGCGGTCGCCCTCGGCCTTGCGTTTCAGGCGGTAATAGGCGGTCGCCAGCGCCAGGTGCGCCTCCACGAATTTCGGGTGCTCCCGGACCAGCGCTTCCAGGCCGGCGCGCGCTTGTTCCAGGCGGCCGGCGGCCAGGTGATCGGAGGCCAGTTGGAACCGCGCGCGGGCGTCGCCCGGACGGACGCGCAGCGCCCGGTCGAGCAGCTTGCGCGCGCCTGCGTAATCTTCGTTCTGCCGCAGGATCGCGGCCAGGTTCAGGTTGGACTCGAAGTCGTTGGGATTCTCCCGCAATTCCCGTTCGAAGGCGGCCCGCGCCGCCGCCGGGTCGTTCATTCCCACTTGCGCCCGGCCCAGGTAGGAGTAGACATCGGGAAGATGGGGATCCAGTTCCGCGGCTTTCTGGAGGTCGGGGATGGCGCCTTCGAAATCCCGCGCCTGCAGCTTGGCCGTGCCCATCAGGAGCCGTGCCTCGGCGGAATCGCCACGGCGCAGGATGCGGTCGATCATCTGCTGGCCGCGGGAGATCCGGCCGTCGCGCAGCAGGGCCGTGCCCAACAGATACGCCACCGCCATGTCCCCCGAATCCTTCTCCGCGGAGGGCGCGAGCAGTTCGACCACCTTCCCGTTGAGGCCCTGCCGCAGTTCGCAATCCGCCAGCAGCAGGAGGATCTGGCGGTCGCCGGGGGCGTCGGCGTGCAGCGCGGAAAATTCCGGTGCGGCTTCGGCAATTGCGCCGATTTTGTAGCGGGCCAGCGCCAGGTTCAGCCGGATGCGCGGGTCCCCGGGCCGCTGCTTCAGCGCCTCCCGGTACACGGCGATGGCCTCCTCGTACTGCCCGGTGCCGGCCAGCGCCGCGCCCAGGTTGGAACGGGCGTCCACCGCGTCCGGCCGCAGCTTCAGATAGGCGCGATACTGCGGAATGGCCTGCTCCAGTTTGCCCGCCTGGTGCAACTGGATGGCCTGTTGCAGAATCCGCTCCGGGTCCTGCTGGGCGGAGAGAGCCAGCGCCAGGACCGCCATAGCAACATGCACTCGCAAAGCCGCCATTCAGCCCTAGCATAGAACAGATCGCGCTTGTGCTGTGCTTGATCGCCTTTCCAGGTTACCGCCTCGCTGGAGACGCTCAACCGGACCTCGGCGGAGGTTGGGGGGTGGTGGTGGAGGCCCGCGCAAATCAAGGAGATTCCGGTTTCTCTTAGGGAGGAGTTCCGCTCGAATCACAAACAGTTCCTCTTCCGAAGAATCGCCTGGCGTACGCTGCGCTGGGCGAAGGCGGATTGTCCGAACGCGAGCGCCGCCGCGTCATGGGCGCGCAATTGACCATGCATCCCTGGTACAAATCCGATAAGCCGGGGATCGTGCCGGATTGTGGGATGAAGCTAAAACCCGTCTATGGTTCGCGGCAACGGCTACTTCGAGCCGCGGCAGGTGGAGAAGGGCGAGCGGATCGGCGATCGCGTGGAGATTGTGAAAGGGTTGCGGGCCGGAGAGCAAATCGTTGCCTCGGCCGCGTTCCTGTTGGATTCGGAAAGCCAGATGAAATCCGCCATAGGAGCGATGGGCGGAACGCCGGAGATGAGCCACCAGCCATCCACACCGGGCGGAGGTCGAAAATGATCGACCGCATCATTGAGTTCTCCGGGCGCAACAAATTCATGGTCTTTGTCCTGATCACGGCCGCCAGCGCTCTTGGCCTGTGGTCGATGCGCACGGTGCCGCTCGACGCCATCCCCGACCTGAGCGATACGCAGGTGATCGTCTATTCGCGCTGGGACCGAAGCCCGGACATTATGGAGGACCAGGTCACGTATCCGATTGTCTCCGCCATGCTCGCCGCGCCGGGAGTCCGGACGGTCCGCGGCTTCTCGGACTTCGGGTACTCGTACGTGTACATCATCTTCAACGAGGGGACCGATATCTATTGGGCGCGATCGCGGACGCTCGAATACCTCAGCGCTGTCCTGCCGCGCTGGATTCTGAATTCATCCACTCAACAGGGAGAAATGCAATGAAACAACTCAGCCTCGTTTTGTTCGCCGCCGCGGCGCTGTTCGCGGGCAGCGTTCCCCAGGCGTTTACTGGAACGATCACCGACTCGATGTGCGTAGGCAACCATGCCATGATGCACATCACTCCCGACGCGAAATGCGTATGCGAATGCGTCAAGGCCGGAAGCAGCGTCAAATACGCGCTCTTCGACGGCAGGAACGTCTACAAGCTCAGGGATCAGCAGACTCCGGCCCAATTTGCGGCCCGTAAGGTCCGTGTGACCGGGAGGCTGTTCACGAAGACGGGCATTATCCAAGTCGAGAAGATTGAGCTGGCGCGCTGAACAAGCGACTATCCCATTTTTTCCTTACTGTTGCGCCAGCGCCGCCACCTGGGCAGCCGTCAGGGCAAAATTGTAGATCCGCACCTCATCCATGTCTCCGGTGAAGTAATTGCCATAGGGGACCCAGCCGGTGATGCCGAATTGAAGCGCGGCGGAGTGCAGGTTCGCCTCGATATTTGCCGGAAAGAGCGAGCTCGCGACGCCATCGATGTAGATCGTCACTCCCACGCCCATCTGGATAACGGCCGCGACGTGGTGCCAGTTGCCGTCGTTGATCTGCCGCGAATCTACCGCGTCGAACGACAGCCCGGTGCTCGAATTGTGGCCGCCGATCCGCAGGTCAATGGTGCCGGCGGGCGTTGTCCGCAGCAGGTAGTTGTACTCCGAATCCGACGCATCGTAGGTACTGAGCAGGGCTTCGTAGCTGCCGGAGTTGGTGGTGTGCATCCACACCGAAAGACTCAAGCTGTTGGCCAGCAGCATGGAAGTGTCCGCTGTCACGTTGCAGTAGCTATTGGTGCCGTTGAAGGCGGCCGCCTGGTTGACCGCCCCGGTTATGGAGGTGACTGCCGTGCAGACCGCGTTGCTGCCGTTGCCGGAAAGGTCCAGGTACGTGCTGCCGCTGAGGTCGGACGTGTCGAAGCTCCAATACCCCACGGCGCCGCTGGGGATCGCCGGTCCGCCGCCTGCGGAATTATTGACCGTCACCTTCACGGCGGCAGATGTGGCCGTGGTTCCGCCATTGTCGGTGGCTACTGCCGTGAGGGTGTGGGTCCCGTTGGAACTGGAGGTGGTGTTCCAGCTGACCGAGTACGGCGCTGTCGCGTCCGCCGCGCCCAGGCTGGCTCCATCCAACTGGAACTGGACGCTGGCCACGCCCAGGCCGGCCGAGGCACTGGCGGATACGGCGACCGTGCCGGAAACCGTGGCGCTGTTGGCCGGAGCGGTCAGCGATACGGTGGGCGGAGCAGGCACGCTACCGCCGCCGTCGCTGCTGTAGAGGGCGGCGACTTCGGAGGCGGCAAGCGCCCGGTTATAGATCCTAAGCTGGTCCACGTCACCCGTGAAATAGTTCCCATAAGGCGTCCAGCCGGTGATTCCGAACTGCAGCGGAAACGCATTGGTATTCGCCTTGATGTTTGCCGCCACCAGCGGGGCCGCCGCGCCATCCACGTAGAACGTCACGCCGGAGCCGGGTTGCAATACGGCCGCCACCTGGTGCCACTTGCCGTCATTGATCGTGCGCGAGTCCAGCGCTTCGAAAGACTGGCCGGCGGCCATGTTGAAACCGCCGATCAGAAGACTCATGGTTCCGGAAGGGGTGGTACGCAGCAGGTAATTGGATTCCGAACCCGTTGCATTGTAAGTGCTGATGACGGCTTCGTAGCGGCTGGCATTCGACGTGCGCACCCAGACATAGAGGCTGAGATTGTTGGTGAGCAGCATGGAAGCGTCCGACGTCACGTTGCAATAGCTGCTCGTGCCGTTGAATTGCGCCGCCTGGTTGACGACGCCGGCCGCGGACGTGACGGCCGTGCAAGCCGCGTTGCTGCCGCTGCCGGAGCTGTCGAGATAAGTGTTGCCGCTGGTCTCCGACGTGTCGAACGTCCAAAAGCCGACTGGCCCCACCGCGTTGGAGACCGTAACCGTGACCGCGGCGGAGGTGGTCTTGTTCCCGGCGGTATCGGTGGCTATCGCGGTGAGACTGTGATTGCCGCTGAGGCCCGTGGTGTTCCAACTGACGGAGTAGGGCGATGCGGTTACTGCCGCGCCCAGATTCGCTCCATCCAACTGGAACTGGACGTTGACTACTCCCACGCTGGAAGAGGCGCTGGCGGATACGGTGATGATGCCGGAAACCGTGGCGCCGTTGCCGGGAGCGGTGATGGAAACGGTTGGCGGCGAGGTACCGCCGCTCCCGGCCTGCAGAGTGATACTGCCACCCGTGGCGGAGACCGCGCCCCAATAGCCCGTTGGAGTAGCGCCAATGGCACTGTTGACTCCAATGGTTGCCCCATTCCCGCCGGCACTTAATGTGGCAGTGACAACGGCGACTACGCCGTTCGCAATGGTATTGGCATTAGTGCCGGCGGCGACGCAGGTGTAAGCCGCCGCTCCGCCGGCGCACGAGATCGATTTTCCGGCGGCGGTCGCGGACGCACCGGCGGCTACGCTAACGCTTGTTACGCTGCCCGTTGGATAGGTCAACGTCCATTGGAGCGCCGCGGGCGCACTCCCCGCGGGGGACGACAAGGAAAGATTCAGCGGGACCGTGCCACCGGCCGTTGTAGTGGCCGATGAAAGCGTCAATGAGGACTGAGCACACAGGACCTCGGCCAATCCGAGCAACATCGCCAAGAGCACTGTAGCCTGTAATTTCAATGGCATTCGGGTTTGTAGTGGCACCGGTATTTCCGTCTCTGGATTCCTGATGTCCTTCGAAGAATTCTACAGCCAATGGGATGGTTTCAGACCGCTATTTCCAATTGAGATAACTATATTCAGTATTGAGATACCGACCATTCCCGGTGGCCTTCGGCGATAACACGGCTAAGCGATTTGTATTCGAAGTCGATACTCTAAAGACTTAGTATTGAAAGTCGACCAAGATAGATGCATTAGTCATGACGACGGAAAGGGCATGCGACGGCTTCACCAACGATGGGGCGCCGACTTATCCGGGCGCACTACCAGGCATTACGGGTACGAAAGGCCTAGAACGCACTTATATATTCCGGAAGCCGGGGGTCCAGGACGTGCTGCATCGCCGTATAAGGATCGGTGTTGTTCCCGAGACCTACTTCGATCGGGAAGAGCCCTTTGTCCGGCAGTTCCAATTTTTCCGGGCCACCACAATCTATGGCTTCACAAAGAAGGGTATGTTCGCCGTGGCGGCGTTGCCGTGGCCGTCCAGCGCGAAGACGAACACGCGGTACGCACCCCCCTGAGAGGGCGCGGCAAAGGTAATCTCGCGAGGGCCGGTCTTGCGGATCAGATCGGGAATTGGCCGCGAGGGCTTCTCACCCATGCCGGCGTAGCCGGCCCGCGGCACCTCGGCCATGACTTCCCATCGCAATGCGATCGGGTCGCCGTCGGGGTCGGTCGCCTGCAGCGCGGCGGTGTGATGGCTGCCGGGTTTGACATAGACGCTGTCGGCTGCCGTTTGGCCATCGATGGTCAACGGCGCGATGCGCGGCGCGCGGTTGGCGGGCCAGTGGCCGGTCCACAGATACTGCATGGCGTTGACGGCTTCGGTGCGCTCGCCGGATTCGAGAAACATGCCGTACCAGGTGTGGGTGCGCTCATGCCGCCAACCCCAGATGAACGCGTAGGAGCCGAGGCACCGCTCCGTATCCTTCAGAATCGTGTTCCGATAGCGCTCCAGGTAGCGCTCGGCCTTCTCCGTACTGGTCTCTTCGATGGACGCCTTCCAGGCGGTGCGCGGCACCTGCCAATCGCCCGAAGGTCCCCACTCGGTGATGACGTACGGCTTGTCCCACCCTTCCGCGCGCAGCCTGGCCGGCACTCCCTCCAGGCCTTTGTAAAAGTTGACGCCGAGCAGGTCCAGATCCCGGCAGCGCGACATGATCTCCCGGATGTCGCCATTGTTGCTGTTGACGAAACCGTCGCCGATGATGGTGAGCGCGGGATGGTTCGGGTCCACCTGGTGGATCATGCGCGCGACCTCGTTGACCGCGTCCCAGACTCTGCGGTTGGTGTAACCCACGGAAAGCTCGTTGCCGATGGCCCACATGAGCACGGCGGGGTGGTCCTTCAACTCAAGCACGCGGCTCTTCATTTCCTCGAACTGCTGGCGCACGGCCTGCACGTTGTTGTAATCGAAGTGATGGGCCGACTCCATGCGCATGTGCAAGTTCACCAGGACGGTCAAGCCCAACTTTTCGGCCTCGTCGAAGGTGCGGAGATCGGCCGTGCGAACCGAGTTCGCGCCACGCGCGGAGAGGCCGGCAATGGGGAACCGGCCGTCCGGGTCGATCTTGTAAACCGCCCCCTTGATGAAATAGGGCCGGCCGCCGCGGTAGAGCCGGAACTGCCCATTCTCTTTCCTGATCTCCACCTTGACCGGGCGCGGATGTTTCGTGGCGGCGAGGTTGACGCCGGCGCCCATCATCCAGACGGCGGTGAGTGCCGCCGGCAGCATCCGCCTCCCGACCAAACGGAGATGCTTCATGCTTCCATTCCCTCCTACCAACTGAGTTGCAGCAATGACACGCCCTGGCGCGGCAGGGCGAACTGGAAATCCGCCTTGGCGTACCAGTGCGGCGAATCGAACTCCTGCAGGCGGCCGGCGGCTTCGAGCGCGGCGTACTGTTCCGGAGTGGGTTGGCCGGGCGAGCCCATCCGCTGCCAGGCGGCGTAGGCGTTGCTGTGGCGATCGTCAATGCGGTAATGGCGGAGCAGGACGCGCGCTGGAACGCCGTTCACAGCCAGATGGACCTGCGCGTCCGGGCCGGGAAGGTCGTCCGCGGTGAAATTCCAAAGGAGGATAGAAACCTCGCGTTCGGAGCGGACGGCCAGGCCGTCCACCGGGCCGGACGCGCCGTCCACCGCCACGCGCCGGCCGCTCATCAGGCCGGCCATGCGGAACAGATTGAGGATGGGCTTATCGACGCCGTTGGTGGCGAGCGTGCGGAAGCCGTCGAACCAGGGCTGGTTTTCGAACTCGAAGGCCCAGGTGAGCATGCCTTCGATGTGAATGCGGTCGCGCGCGGCAAGGTCCAGAATGCGCTTCAGCATGGCGGCGGTATAGGACGCGTAGAGGGGACCGTTGCGATAGGCGTTTTGCGGATAGACGCGAGCGGAGCAGGCGGCGCAGCCTTCGGGGTCGGATTCGCTGAGGATGATGGGGAGGCTGCGGAATTTCGGAAACGAAGCCACGATGCGGTAGCCGGTTTCGACATCCTCCGCCTGCTTGTCGATCCCCATGCGCACGTGGCCTTCCACCACGGACGGCCGGCCTTTGGCGTGATAGGTGATGAAATCGAGGGGCGTGCCGGCGGCGTCACAGTGCTCCAGGAACTGGCGGAGGAAGGCGGCGGCTTTGGGGGATGCGGGGCCGGTGGAGGCCGGGCCGCCGATGCGGGCGGTGGGCAGGGCGCCTTTCACGGCGGCGGCGGTAACGTCGTAAAGCCTGTCGTATTCCTCCGGCGTGCCGTGCCAATAGGCGATATCAGGCTCGTTCCACACTTCCCAATACCAGGTTTGCACCTCGGAGCGGCCGTATTTTTGCACGGCATGGTCCACCCATTGGCGCACGAGGCCGCCCCATTTGGCGTAATCCTTGGGCGGATAGGACCAGCCCACGTAGTAGCGGTCGAACGTGGCGCCGGGCGACCACACCGGGCGGTAGGGGTCGGGTTTGGCGGAAAGCGCCTGGGGCATGAAGCCGATCTCGACGAAGGGCCTGGCGCCGGCCTGAAGATAGGCGTCGAAGATGCGGTCGACGACGGTCCAGTTGTAGACGGGGCGGCCGGCGGCGTCTTCGGTATAGGCGTTGGTGGACCCCCACTTGAAATCGGGCGTGGTGTCGCCGGTGGCGAGCAGGAAATGGGTGCGGATGTAGGCGGGTTCGGATGTGGCCGCGGCCAGTTCGCCCACCAGTTTGCGGCCGAGCGCGGTGTAGGTGTAATTGGGCTCATCGTAGCCAAAAAAGCGGGTGATGGGCGGGAAGGGGCCGAGCGGCCGGGTGGCATCGACCGTGATCTCCTGGCCGGATAACAGCGGCACGGCGGCCGCCAGGACAAGAAGCAATCGCATGGGATTCAACTGAAGAACAGCCTCTGCGCGTTGCCGCCGCGGATGCGCGCGCGGTCGGCTTCCGAAGCGAACGCCAGCAACTGCTGGAAGCGCGCCACCTGTTTCGGGTACTCCGCCGGCGTGTTGCCCACCATGCCCCAGATGACGCGGTCGGGACCGAAGGCGTCGTAGATGCGGCGGGTCAAGCGGCTCAGGTCTCCCTTATATTCTCCCCAATTGGAATATTTCAGGATGACGCGCGGCAGGTCCGCCAGTTTCAGCACCTCGTCGTATTCCTTTTCCGTGCCCTGTCCGGGCCGGCCCATGTGATCGAGAATGACGGTGGTCTCGCGGAATCGTGCCGCCAGCGCGCGGATGTGGGGCGCTTGCGCCGGGATGAAGTGCATCTGCACGGCCATCCCGAGCGAGGTTACCGCCTGCCAGCAGGTCAGCATACGGGGATCCCGCATGTCGCGGTTGCGAATGGGGCCGCCGGTTTCGGGGATCATCGACATTTCGTGAATGCGGAGGGCGACCATGCGCTTCGGCCAGCGGTCCGCCAGGGCGCGCATGCGGCGGGGCGTATCCTCGCGCAGCGGGTCGAACAGGCAGGTTCCTTTGAAATACCCCGGCCGCGGCTCATGCGCAAAGCAGTATTCCAGGTAGCGGTGATCGTCCTGGTAGGGCTCCGGATGCACGATGATGGAGTGCGCCAGACCGGCGGCCTCCACCAGGCGGACGTGATCCTCCAGGGTGTAGGCGGGCGGCTTGTAAGGGGCGTCCGGCGCGTAGGGGACGCGGCCGGGATCGAAAAGGTGAACGTGGGTTTCGATGGTCGCCGGCGCCGGGGCTGCGAGCAGGGCGGCGGCAGGCGCAGCCAATCCCAGCAGCGCGGCTCGGCGGGTCAAGGTGTTTCCCATGGGTGCTGTTATAGCAGATGGACCGGTGCGTTGGCCGCCCGGCCGGTTGTGTTGAGGCGGGACAGGAGAGACAATCAGCGGCGGACACCATATCCCATGACACCGCGCCAGCGCCTGCTTTGCGCCATCCGCCGCGAGACGGCGGACCGGCTGCCCGTGACCACGCATCACGTGATGCCCGCCTACCTGGAATCGCACCTGGGCGGCATCTCCAACGCCGAGTTCTTCGACCGCTTCGGCCTGGAGGCCATCCTGTGGACCGTGCCGCACAGGCCGGACGGCGCGGCCGGGGAATATCCCGACCCTCTGCAGGGCGCCATCGGGTTCCTGGAGAGCCGGCGGGTATCGTCCGCGCAGTGGCACGTGGAGCCGGAGGACTGCTCCGGGGGCGGGCGGCGCCTCACGCGCTATCGCTTCGTGACGCCGCGGCGCGAGTTGAGCATGACCATCGAGGACGCCGGGTACACGGCTTGGGTGCGAGAGCCGCTGATCAAGGAAAAATCGGACATCGACGCGATCGGCGAATTTGGCACGGCGCCGAAGTGCGACGTCGAGGAGGTCAACCGGGCGGCCGAGGCGATGGGCGAGCGCGGCATCGTGCGCGGACACATCTGCTGCTTCGACGTGTTCGGGCAGCCGGGCTGCTGGCAGGACGCCTGCTGCCTGGCGGGCACGGAGGCGATGATCCTGGCCACGCACGACGACCCGGAATGGGTGCACGAATTCCTCCGCATTCTGCAGCGCCGCAAACGGGTGTTCGTGAAGTCGCTCGCGGGCGCGCGCTACGACATCCTGGAACTGGGCGGCGGGGACGCCTCATCCACGGTGATTTCGCCGCGGATCTTCGACCGCTTCGTGGCGCCCTACGATTGCGAGCTGATCGAAGAGGCCCACCGCGCCGGGCAGCGGATTGTGTATCACACGTGCGGGGGCATGATGCCGCTGCTGGAGCGCATCGCCGGCATGAACCCCGATGCCATGGAGACCTTCACGCCGCGCGGCATGGGCGGCGATACCGACCTGGCGGAGGCCAAGCGCCGCATCGGGGGCCGCGTGTGCATGATCGGCGGGTTCGACCAGGTTCATTTTTTGAAAGGCTGCACGGCCGAAGAGACGCGGCGCGAAGTGCGCCGCTGCTTCGAAGCGGCCGGCGCCGGCGGCGGCTATATTCTGAGCCCCTCGGACCACTTCTTCGAAGCCGACACGGCACTGTTGGAGGCGTTCGCGGAGGAAGCGCGGAACTGCGTGTACTGAGGTTCAAACCGGCGGAATGGCGGGGACCGCTTCCTTGCCCAGCCAGGCCCGCTCGATTTCCTCCAAGGTTTTGTTCTTGGTTTCCGGAACCCACAGCCAGGTGACGGCGGCCTGCGCGAGGGCCATGGCGGCGAGAAATCCGAATGTGACGGCCTTGCCGATCTGGTTGAATGCGAACGGGAAGAAGAGCACGACCACGGCGTTGGCGATCCACTGCGTGAGCACGGGGACGGCCATGGCGGTGCCGCGGATATGGTTCGGGAAGATCTCCGAGATCAGCGTCCAGAAGACCGGGCCGATGCACGACGAGAAGAACGCCCAGGTAGCCGAGAATCAGGACGAGCACGAGCGCGCCCTGGAAGCGGCCGGCAGCCACCGTCGCGGCCAGCAGGGTTAGGGCGGCGGCCATGCCGAGCGAGCCGACAATATAGAGCGGCTTGCGCCCGTAGCGGTCGATCATCCAGAACGAGACCAGCGTGAAGGCCAGATTATTCAGCCCCACGATGAAGGTGGAGAACAGCGCGGCGTCGAGCTTCCAGCCGGCGGAGCGAAGAATGGCGGGAGCGTAATCGATGATGGTGTTGATGCCGGAAACGTGCACCAGAATGGCCAGGACGAAGCCGACCGCCACGTGCGCGCCGGATTCCCGGCCGCAGCAGATCGGCCCAGGCCTGGCGGTTGTTGGCCAGGCTGGCACGGATTTCCGCGGCTTCGGCGTGCGGCGCTGGCGCGCCCGCGATGCGCTCCAGAATCGCCAGGCCTTCGCGCTCGCGGCCGGCCAGAAACAGGTAGCGCGGCGTTTCCGGCGCGCGCAGCAACAGCAGGAAGAAGATGGCCGAGGGGACCACGCCGGTGATGAACATCCAGCGCCAGTTGTCCGCGCCGGCATTGCGCAGCAGGTAGTTGATGCAATACGAAAACAGGATGCCGACCACGATGGACAACTGGTAGAGCGTCCCCATGCGCCCGCGCAGCGAAGGCGGCGAAACTTCCGCCACATACATGGGGGAAAGAATGGACGCGCCGCCCACCGCCAGCCCGCCGATGAAGCGCGCCAGCACGAAAGCGGTAAAGCTCGGCGCCGCGCCGGTGGCGAGCGAAGTGGCGGAAAACAGCGCCGCCACCCACAGCAGAATGCTGCGCCGGCCGTAGCGGTTGGTGAGCCGCCCCGCCACGGTCGAGCCGATGACGCAGCCGAACAGGAGCGAACTGAACGCCCAGCCCAGGCTCAGGTCGCTCAATTGAAAGCGCTGGGTGAGGAACGGGCCGGCGCCGGTGATGATGGCGATATCGAAGCCGAAGAGCAGTCCTCCCAGCGCCGCCGTGGCCGCCAGGAAGATCAGGTAGCGGAGATTGATCTTTGCCTGCAAGACGCCTCCCATTGGGGACTCCATTGTAGTGGCATTGCAGGCGCGCCTGGCTGGCCCCGGCGTAGAATTCTCCTTCCTGTCCGCAGGCGGGCATGCGCTGCGCCGTCGAACATCGCCCCGTAGCGCAGGCTTCCAGCTTGCCATGCCGGCATCCTTGCCGGCATACTCCGTCGGAACACGCATGCCGGCGCGGACCCTGGACGCGCAGGCGGCTCCGCCGCGCGGCACCTCCGGATACGCCGCCCGCCAGCGCTTCAGCCCGGAGGTAGAATCGTGCACATGATTCCTCAAGCGAACCCAAGGCCCGCGCGCGCCGCCGCCGCGGTTGTCACCGGACTGCTGCTGGCCGCCGCCGCGCTGCCGGCGCAGACCAACGTCGTAATGCTCTGGCCGAACGGCGCCCCCGGCGCCGAGAGCTGGACGCAGAAGGAGGCCGAGTACAGCATGGGCCGACGGCCTCAAAGCCGTCCGCAACGTGGTCAAGCCCAGCATCACGGTGTATCTGCCTCCGGCCGAGACCGGCCACGGGTACCTCCGTGGTGATCGCGCCGGGCGGCGCGTTCCGCATGCTCTCCTGGGACGCCGAAGGCACGCAGGTGGCGGAGTGGCTGCAGCGGCACGGGGTGGCCGGGTTCGTTCTCAAATACCGCCTCACCGACACCGGAACGGACGAGGAGTTCGCCCAATCCCAGGCCCGCGCCGCGGCCGCCCGGGGCGCGGGCGGGCAGGGCTGGCCGTGGAGCGGCTGGCGCCAACGCGGGACGCGGGGCGGACCTCCCGGACCCCAGGCTGCAGATTCGCGCCATGTCCGCCGCCGACGGACTGCGTGCCATCGAAGTGGTACGCCAGCACGCCGCCGAGTGGCATCTCGATCCGGCCAAGGTCGGAATCATGGGCTTCTCCGCCGGCGGCTATGTGGCCGTCCAGGCCGCGCTCGATCACACCGCCGCCAACCGTCCGGCCTTCGTCGGCGCCATCTACGCCTGCTGCGAAAACGCCGCCGACGGTGAAGGTTCCGGACGACGCCCCGCCCACCTTCTTCCTGCACGCCTACAACGACCCGGTATCCGCCTCCAGCCCCTCGCTCTTCCTGGCCTGGAAGGCCGCGGACCGGCCCGCCGAGCTGCACACCTACGCCGCCGGCGGCCACGGTTTCGGCATGCCCCGGCACGACCAGCCCACCGACAACTGGATCGAGCGCTTCGGCGACTGGCTGCGCTACCAGAAACTGATGAGATAGGTTTTTCCGGCGACGCCCGGCGCGGACGCCAGGGCGGAGCACGGATTTTCAGCGACCTGTCAGGTTAGAGGACGATCTTCTTCACCTGGATCTTATCGTCGTCGAACACGCCGAGACCGAGCGATCCGGCAATTTCGATGTGCTCGACCTGGCAGTTCAGGAAGTGGCTGGCGTCATCGGGCTTCGACAGTGCAATCGGCGCCATGCCCGCCTCGGCGCGCCTGGCGTCGATCACCTTCCAGCCCGTCTTGTCCAGCGCCACCGGGTCGGTCGCGAAGTACATCGTCTTGTGTTCCCAGACGAACTGCGGGCGTGCCGCCGGGACCGCCGTGGTAGGACGCCTTCACCGCGTCGCAGATGTGCAGCACGGCTTTTTCCCGAATCACCGGCAGGCTCACGACCGAAGGGATGAAGATACCGCAGGCGTTGGCCGTCGCCGTCAGGTGGCTGCGGTTCACGTTGTTCGCCATGCCGTGCGACATGTTCTTCAGCGCGATGGTCACGCCGGCCGACTGGTGATGCTTGAGCACCGGCAGGTTGATGAACTTGTTGATCTGCCGCGTCACGGTCCGGGCCACGTAGGAGCGGCGGAAGTGCGGGTCGCTCCAGTTTTCTCCGGGCTTGATCAGCGCCATCTCCATGTAATGGTCGGGGTCGTAGCCGTCCATGTCCAACTGCGTTTCGTTGTAGGCCGGCGGAGCCGAACTCCATGCGCACGCCCTCCGGAAGCCACTTGTCGATCCCCGCCGCCAGCGTCTCCTCGCGGTAGCGGTTGTAGACGATCACGTCGCGGCCGGGCACGCCGGCCTGGTTCAGACCGTCGAGAATGGCGTGGAGCACGGTGGCGTCGGAGCAGAGCTTCGCTCCGCCCACCGGGCATACCTTGATACCGACGACGTCGCCCTTTTCGAAGAAGTAGCGCCAGGCGTCGGTCCAGCCCGGCGCGCCGGAAAGGGCAGTCATTCCCTTCTCCATCATCTGGCGGACCGGCTCCGCCTGGTACGCGCCATTGAGGATCGACCCTGGATGTTCTACGCCGACTACGAGCCCGGGGAACGGTCCGGGCATGCCGGGTTTGGAGGTTGCGGCTTTGCTATGCACCTGGCCGAGTGCGGCAGCACCGGCCATCGCAGCATATTCAAGAAGGGCGCGGCGAGAGATGTGCATCCGGGTATTCTACTCCTGAAGGAGCGTTCGTGCGGGCCCGGGGTATGCGGGCTTGAAAGCCGGCCTTGCAATCTGAAGCTTGCTTTTTCTAACCCTTCTCCTGCCGGATCATTCTGTCCAGCGTCAGGACGTTCAACATCAGCTGGCGGATGGGATGATAGTTGTCCTGACGGCCGGCGTGAGGCTGCGGGCTCATGCGGCGGTCGGCAAACAGAATGTAGCCGGCGGGGTAGCCGCGATCCTTCTGCGAGAACTTCCGGTTGATGAGGTCGAATGCCATGTCGAAGTAGCGCGCCGCCCACTCCGCGCGCGTGCGCTCGAAGATGTAAAGCGTCGCCACCAGCACTTCCACCTGGCACCACAGCGGCTTCATGTATTCGTATTCGCCGGTGAAGCGCATGTCGACGTGCATCCCCGGCGGCGTTTCCGCCGGCCACTGGTAATCGGGGTGGTCCACGTTCACCCACTGCGAGAGCCCGCCGTAGACATAGTCCCAACCCACGTCCAGATGGTGGCGGATGCGCTCGGCGCAGGTGTTCCACAGCGCCTGGTCGTGGCGGCGGTTGGCCTCGTCCATCACCATCCAGAGGGCTTCGACGCCGTGCCCGAAGCGCGCCTTCTGCGCCTCCTCCTTCGGCCGGGTGAAATCGAAATACAGCATCTCCGTATTCAGGCCGATATCGGGGTTGTAATGCCGGTGCATGATGGCATCCAGGGCGTGGTCCGCGATGGCGGCGATTTCCGGATCGCGGCCGCGTTCCAGCAGGTGGGTGGCGACGTTGAGGTTCAGGAACCACAGCCCCTGCGGCCGCACGGCCACCTTGCTGTTCCACAGATACTGAAAATCCGAGCCGCGGTAGCGGAAATCCGGACTGTTGAAGTTGCGGAAAAGCTTCTTGAAGAGGGCGACGGCCATTTCGCGGGACTGGCCGTCTCCGCTGGCGGCGGCGTATTCCTGCAGGCCCTCGGCGATGAAGTACATTCCCTCGGTGTCGCCGCTGAAAGGCCGGAGCACCTTCCCGCTGCGCGACAAATCCTCCGCCCACCAGCCGTCCGCCTGCAACGCGAAGCGCAGCACGAACTCGCGGGTCTTCTTCGCCACTTCCAGATATTGGGGATTCCCGCCGAAGTGGTTGTACAGGAAACTGTAAACCCAGAGGGCGCGCCCCAGGAACCACAGGTTCTTATCGGTATTGAGAAGGGAGCCGTCGTAATCCAGGCTGCACATCACGCCGCCGTATTCATGGTCGATTCCGTGCTGGTCCCAAAACGGCAGAATCACCTGGAAAAGCTGGTCATGCAGGCGTTGGCGCAATTCGCCAAGGCCCATGCCGGCCAGGCGCGCGGGCGCCGTATTCGCGCAGGGTCCACTCGCGGTCTGAGCGCCGGCGGGGCTTGTCGGTTCCCAGTTGCGCCAGGGCCGGCGCCGTCAATCCAGAAAGGCACGTCGTTCCATGTTCCCCCTTGCTCTAAAACAGCCTGGGCGCGAAATCGTTCAGGTCGCGACGCCAGGTGTGCCACTCGTGCGCGGTGCCTTCCGATTTGAAAACCGTATGTTTGATGCCGCGCCGGGTCAACAGGTCGTCGGACCCATCGAGCGCCTGCACCAGCTGCGTTTCCGCCGTGCCCGCGCCCATCCAGAGCAGGTGGACGCGCCGGTTGAAATCGGCCGGGTCCTTGAACACGCCGTTGTACGCGGTGTCCAGGTCGCCGCTGACGGTGGCGCCGCTGAAGAAGCCGATCCAGGAGAACTTGTCCAGGTTGCGCAGCGAGATCTGCATGGCCTGCATGCTGCCCATGGAGAGGCCCGCCATGGCGCGGTGATCGCGGTCCGGGAGCGTGCGGAAGGTGCGGTCGATCATGGGGATCAGGTCGTCGATGACCACGCTTTCGAAGGTGGAGGGTGAGAGCACGCCGCCGCGGCCCATGCCGCCCGGGCCTCTGCCGCCCGCGGCGCCGCGTCCGCCCGGACCCGGGGGCGGTCCGGCCGCACGCCCGGCCGGCGGATGTTCGCCTGGACGATAGGCATAGCCGCGCTCGTTCACCACGATCATCGGCTTGGCCTTCCTCTGGGCCAGCAGGTTATCGAGGATGAAATTCTCGTGTCCCTGCTTAGTCCAGCCGGTCTCGTCCTCGCCGGCGCCGTGCTGGAGGTAGAGCACGGGATAGCGCGTGCGCGAGTTGGCGTCATACCCGGGCGGCGTATAGACCATGGCGCGGCGCCATTCGCCCGTGGTTCTGGCGAAATACCACTGCATCCGCACCTGCCCATGAGGCACGTCTTTGGCAAAGTAAAAATCCTCGCCCGGCGCGGGAATCTCCACGCCGCTGGTCGGTCTGCCATAGCCGAAAAAGGTGTCGCTCGACGGGTCGTTGACTTGCAGCCCGTCCACCACGAACCAGTAATAGTGGAACCCCGGCACGGCCGGTGGAATGGTCGCCGTCCAGGCGCCATCCTCGCCCTTGGTCATATCCACAGGAGCGGCCACCACCGCCCCGGCAACCTGCACTTTGGCAGCGCTCGGAGCCACGAAGCGGAATGCCACCCGGCCATCCGGATACACGCGCGGGTACTGTGCGTTCAGGACGTTGGAAGTGGCGGGCTTGGAATCGTCGGCCGGTTGCGCCACGAGCGACGCGGCCACCAGCAGACTCGAAAGGATCAATCTGTATCCCATACGCAGCTCCTTCTTGCGAGGCCCGCGCCGCGCCGCGGCGGTACAGGGGCATTCCTCGATTGTGGCCAATCGTAACACAAGCACGGCGGAGCGGACTTACCGGGCGGGGGCCGGCTCGTCCGGCGGCAGAACGCGGTAGGTGAAATTCTGAATGCGAACCTGCCCGCTGCCCTTCGCGTAGACGCCGGGGCGAATACTGGAGAAGCCGCCCAGGATATTGGTCTGGTAACCGGAAACCTCCATCGAAGAGGGCATCTGTTTCCAGGCGCGGCCATCGGAGCTGTAGAAGGTGGACAGGTTATCGTCCGCCAGGCGGATCTTCAGGTAGCGGCAATCGGGGCATGGCGTGGGCGGGCCCATGGGGCGGCCCTTTTGCAAATTCACCACCCATCCCTTTCCTGCCCCGATACCGGCGTAGACCTCGGGACTATAAAAGAGGATCAAGCCGGATTCGGCGCCCTGCGCGGGGTCAACCTTGACGCTGGCTTCGTAATTGTGGTCGGCGGCCTCGGTATGGAGCACCTTGAACCTGCCGGGCTCGGCCGTTACAGTGACGGCGCCGTTGCCGACCGAGTATTCCGCCGTGGATGCGATGCCGGAGAACTGCCATTGCAGGTTGAGCGCGGGTCGCGAGAAATCGTCGGAGGCAATCCGGTTGTTGCGAACGATGGCCGGTGCCGGCGCCCGGCCCGGCGGATACATGGGTTTGAACCAGCCGTCGGCGGTCCATTCAACCGGCTCGATGAGCGTGTGCCGGCCCATGTTGCGATGGCCGTTCTCATAGGCGTGATAGACCACGTAGGAGCGGCCGCGGCCATCGTCGATGAGGGTGGCGTGTCCCTTGGACCACCATGGCTCGCGCGTGCTCCACGTGTGCACCACGGGATTGTAAGGGCTGTTCTCCCAAGGCCCCAGCGGGCTCCTGGAGCGCGCGGAGACGGCCATGTGGCTGGTGGACGGGCCGGCGGTGCCGCCCTGGGCGCTGGTGAGGTAGTAGAAGCCGTTGTGGAAGGCGAGCTTCGGCGATTCCAGGCAGAAGCACTCGACGACCCAGTTCTCCGGATAATTCCATCCACCGTAAGCGCTTCGGGGCGCTCCGGCGATGGACAGGCCGTCGGGCGCCAGCTCCGCCATGCGCCCGCCGCTCACGTACAGGTAACGCTTGCCTTCGGGAGTCGCAATGTGGCCCGGATCGATTCCGCCGATCTTGAGGTCTACGGGATCCGTCCAGGGCCCATACGGGGTCCTGGCGGTGATGACCCAGTTGGTGCCACGAGCCGGGAAGTAGATATAGAAGAGGTCGCGGTATTTGACGAAGTCGGGCGCCCAGATCTCGCCGACGGAGCGGCGCAACGCGCGGGTGACGCGGGTCCAGTGCTCGAGATCGGTGGAGTGCCAGATGAGCAGACCGGGGACGTAATCGAAGGACGAGTGCGTCATGTAGAAGTCGTCGCCGTCGCGAACGATGGTGGGATCGGGGAAGTCGCCGTTGAGCACCATCACAGGCCCGGCGGGCCCGGACCGGGACGAAGGCGCGGCCGGCTGCGCGGCGGCCACCAGCGCAAGCGCGATCAGCGGCCAGATTGTTTGGCCTATCCTCATAAGGCTTGCGGAACTCCGCATCCGCGAACCGGCGCACAGGTTCCAGGTCCGAATATCATATTCAGCTATTATGGATCGTTTCAGCCTGGGTGAGCGCCGGTCGAAGAATTGGCGTCACAGGGCCGGGAAGACGCGGACATCCTCCACTCGAAAGGGCTGCCCGTTCGAGAACGAGCCTCGCAGGCGAAGGCGCAAGACGTGTGCCGGCGGAAAGAAGTCGGTTTGCAATCCACGCCACGGCTCGTGGGTTCTGTCCGCCAGAACCGACCAGGTTTTTCCGTCGGCCGAACCTTCCACCACATAATGCGCATACGGGGCCGGCTTCCGAAACCAGAGCGGGTCGGAGAAATCGATAAACGGGGGCAGCCGATAGCGAAGGGCCCGGATGGCGGTGGGCGCCACCAGCGCAAACTCCGCGGCGTCGGCTGTTGCGGATGCCGGCTCGCCATCGCCTTCGAGCCGGGTTCCATTACGCAGGTACTCCACCGTGCGCCTGTAGAGCGTGCGGAACAGGCTGTCGGCCGGATCGTCCAGAATGTCGGTGAAGTTCTCTCCCGAGACCACCGCCAGCCGCAGGTTCTTGTGTATGGACAATCCCGGGCGGTGGAACGCTTGTTGCTTCACGCGTTCCTGGAAATCCTCGCCCGGCTCGGTTTCCGCGTCGGGAGAGCGCACCAGAATGTCCCAGGCGGCCGGCTCGTAAATCATGTCCGCCTCCCCCGCCCACCGGCCGGGAACCGGATCGCCGAGCTTCAACCCCAACCCGCGCACGATCGGATGTTCGGAATTCGAGATCACCGCTTTCCCGGAAGACGGCCAGTGCGCCACGCTGACATGAAACACGTTCAGGTAATCCACCGCTCCGCCGGCCTGTGGGGCGACCGGCGACGACGGCGCCGCATCCGGCGGAAGCAGTTGCGGCGGCACAAAATTGTCGTCCTGATACGTCAGGTGCATCCAGACGTGGTCGCGCTGCCAGATATACCGCGGCTCCTCCAGGCTGGGCAGATATTCGACCATTACCGCGAATGAATCGCCCCCGTGAATCATGACCGCGCCGCCGCGCGCCAGGTATTCGGAAAAGCGCGAAAAACAGGGAACCGTCGTGAACTCGGCATGGCTGCCCACCAGGACAAGCCGGTAATCGTCCAGGCGGACGCGCCCGCGCGCGATATCATCCTGCGTGCAGTAGTCGATGGTGAAGCCGCCCTCGCGCGCCAGGTCGCGCAGGTAGGTGTAATGTCTGATATCGGAGTAGCGTTCGTACAGGCCGTAGTAATAATGGTTGCTGCGGCGGAAACGCGTGTTCAGGACCGTCGGCGAATACCCGACGCTGTCGTAGTGCCACGACTCGCGCCACGAAGTCATGGCGTGCCCCCCGTTGCTGGCATACGCGCGCCACATATCCGTCGGCGCCATGAACAGAATATCGCCGGACGGGTGCGAAGGCCGGACGATCAGGTTCACCATTTTCTGGCTTAACCGGCGCACGGAGGTCTCGGTGTTCCCGCCGGCCGGCTGGACCACCCCGCGGTACAGGCCGGTGGGCCAGGCCGCGACATCGATCGCGAGGTGCGTCACCGGCATCCGGTACGCGAACCGCTGCGAGGCGACGACCTTGCCGGTTACGTCGTCGATCAGCAGCCAATCCATCGTGGCTCCTTCCTGGCGCGGCCCGGGAACGATGTCGATGGTCTGGCGCTCCCCTGGCGCCCAACTGGTTTCGAGCGGGCTCAACACCGGGAACATCGATTGGTGCACGCCCGGCCGGAGGCGCTCCTCTTCCTGATACCACTCCGCCCACCACAGCCGGGGCTCCGCGGGCCGCCAGGCGAAAATCGTCACCTCCAGATCGGCGGAGCCCGTCTCGGTCCAGAAATGCAGTTGCGTATCGCTGGCCGGGCCCGACCGCGCTCCCCAACGCGAAGCGGCGGGTGGCGCCCCGCGGAGAACCGTTCCTACCGCCAGGTTGCGCTCCCGGTTGTAAAACAGCGTGCCCCAGTTCAGATAATGCGCGGGAGGAATCGTGCCGTCGGGCAGGTACAGTGGATGGCCCTCGAGCGCATCGGCGTCCAGCGTCATCGATTCGTTGTACGCCATGGGGAACCGCCACATGAGCTTCAGCTCTTCCGCTGCAAGGGTGGAATGCGCGGCCGGCCGAATGCGGCAATAATCGAATGGGCCCTCGCGCGAGAGGCGCGCTTCCAGTGTCACCTCCGAATCCGGCGCTGTGAGGATTGCCGCGCCTGCGCTCCGCTCCCCGGCCGCGACCGGCCGGTTCGCCAGAGCCAGGCTCAGGTCCGGCATATCCGGACTGAGCAGCAGGCTCGCGTCGGCCGCCTGCGCGGCGAAGGTGCTGCGCAGGAAGTTTCGCTCGCTCTGCGCCCATCCACATCGCGCCAGCAGAAGCACCGCGACAATCAGGCCTGGTCTCATCTCCGTAATCATATCCGGATTGGAGGAGATGTCACTCATAGACAATTCCTCAAATCCGCCACCTGGCAGGTTGCTGTAGACAGCCGCCGCTAACGCCAACCCGCTCCGATGGGCAAGCAGCTTCGATCGGCGTTCCTCAGCGGCACAAACTGAGCATTTCCACCCTATGCCAGAATCCGCGCGGTGTAAAGCCGGTCGCCCGGATCAAAGCTGCATTGGCGGCGATGCTCTCTTCTCCGCCACCATGAGGTACAGCTTCGATTCATCCCTGTAGGTATCAACCTGCAAACCGAGCGGCCCGAGCAGCGCCTCAAATTCCGCTCTCGCGGGCAGGGATTCGATAAACAGGTCGCTCGACGCGCGAAGCTCGTCGACGAACGCGCGGCCTTCCGGGTGGCTCACCACCAGCCGCCCGCCGGGCCGCAATATTCGGGCGGCTTCCCGGCACGCCGCCGGCTTATCCGCGATGTTGCCGAACATGGCGTTCATAAAGATCGCATCGACGCTCTCGGCCCGCAGCGGCAGCAGACAGATGTCGGCCTGGATCGCCCGCACGCGCGGGTGTTTCCGGCGGGCCCGTACCAGCATCTCCTCGGCCAGGTCGCAGGCCAGAATCAGGGACGGGCGGTATGCGCCAACCAGCAGGATCAGCACGCCGGCCCCGGTGCCGACGTCCAGAACCGCATCGCCGGGGCTAAGCCCGGCGGCTGCGACGGCCTGGCCGAGGCGGTCCATTACGGCCGCCGGCTGGGGGACATCGAACACATCCGCCAGTTTGTTGAACTGCCGCCGCTGGTCAGCGGCTATTCGACGTGCGTCTTCGGGGAGCATCCATCCCTCCGTTCTCCGATTTCACGCGAGCGCAAAGCAGGGGGCGGCCGCCTACCGGTTGCCGGCCGCGAGGATTACGGTGGCGCAACCCAACAGCGCCAGGCCGGCGTAAAGCGTTCGCAGCGCGCCGGCAGGGGCGGCCCGCCATTCCCCGGTGAGGACGCCCGAAAGATTCGCGCTCATGATGTTGAAAATCTGGAACAGGCCCCATCCGACGGAGAGGCCGAGCGCGCCCAGGTACACGGCGGCAACGCCGTAAATGGACATGGCTCCCATCCAGAACACCCCCATCAGCGCCGCCAATCCCGCTTCCCGGGCCCAGGGTCCGCGAAACGCACCCCACGTCCTGTTCCGGCACAGCAGATAAACGCTATAAGCCAGATTCGGCAGCAATCCGCCCGAAAGGCCTACGGGCCAGACCGCGTAACCGGCGCGGGTAGGGGAGACGCCCAGTCGAACGGCGCGATCGGCGATGTCCTGCCCGAAAGCGAACGAATAGTTCACCATGGGCGCCATCAGCCCGCACAGCACCGCCATGGCCAACGCCAGCGCATACCCGGAGCCCGAATTCCGCTGTTTCCGCTCGCGCTGACGCCCCGCCCGTGCCGATACCATCACGCCCGCCACCATCACGCCAAGCCCGCACAGGATCAACGCGCCCCGCGGCGTCCCCAGCACCGCGCGGTTGCGGAAGAACAGCGGCACCAGCGTCCCGAACAACGAGCCCAGACCGATGATAATGGCACACCCGAGAGCCAGGCCGAGGCGCGCGATGGAAAGCCCGAACAGCACCTGGGCGATGCCCCACCCCGCGCCCAGCCAGAACGGCAGCAGCAGTTGGGCGGGCGTCAACCCGCGGTAGATCGTCACCACATCGCCGGCCAGCAGCCACGCCAGAGCCCAGGGCAACAGCACCAACGAGACCACGCTGAACACCAGCCAGGTATTCTCCCAATGCCAGCGGCGGGCGAATTTCATCGGCAACATGCAGTTGCCGGCCATCACCCCCGCCAGCAGGATCATCGCGAGCCCGCTCAGCACCGCAGCCGACATATGCTATTTCCTCAGCTACTTCAATCCAGGTGGAAAACCTCTTCCATTTCGGCCCACCATTCGCCGCTTTTGCGAGTCGCCAGAGGCTTCTGCATGGGCTGCATGATGGCCCACCACCGCTGGGTGGCCGGATCCGCCGCCATCCTCGCCATATCCGCCGCGAAATCCGCGCCGTAGTATTCGAAATAACTGTACAGCAGACCGTCTTTCAGATAAATCGAATAATTGCGAATATTGCATTGACGGATGGTTTCGAGCACCTCCGGCCACACCGCCGCGTGATACCGGCGATATTCCTTCTCGGCCTCCGGTTTCAGGCCGATGATCGTTCCGTATCGCTTCATGACGTTCGCGTTCCTGCCTTTCTCAACTGAGGTCGGGGAGATCGAACTCCTCCAGCTCGAGCGGGTACACGCCGTGCTTGCGCACCAGTTGCACAGCGTAATCGTAATCGGCCGGAGCGATGTTATCCGGTACCGAATGGTCCGACTGAAAGATGAAACCGCCGCCCTTGGCCGCGTTCAGCCTGGTCAGGACCGCCTGCCGGATGGCCGCGCGGTCGCCGCCGGCCCAGACGGTGACGTCCATGTTCCCGCAGAACCCCATCCGGTGCCGGAACCGGCGCCGCAAATCCACCACGTCCAGCCCCGCTTTGGCCTCCAGTGGATTGTACGCGTCGACTGCGAGCTCGATGAAGTCCGCGAAGATTCGCGAGACGTTGCCGCAGCCGTGGTAAATCACCGGCAGCCCGTGCGAGTGGCACTCCTCCACCAGCGCGCGGACCCCGGGCTTGAAGTGCGCCCGCCAGTACCGCGGCGAAAACAGCATGCCGTTGCGATAGGCGACATCGCCCCAGATCACCATGCCGTCCAGGCCGCCGCCCGCGGCGCCGATCTGCGCGCGCAGGATCTCCAGCGCGAAGGCGTTGGCGCGCTCGACGAACCGGGCGAGTTCTTCCGGATACAGACCCATCCACAGCATGGTGTTCTGCGGCCCGAGGATGCGCGACAGCATCTCGTGCGCCTCGCAAACGCCGCCGAAAACCGGAAACTCCGGGCGCCGCTCCTTCACCCGTTCCACGAACGGAGCGATATCGCGGGCGAACGTGTCGCCGACGCCGTTGATCTGGTCGTCGCCGCGCGCGAAATACCGCCGCTCGTCCCATGGGTCATCGAAACGGAATGCGGCCATTTTTTCCGGGGTGTCGGTCGCGAATGAGACGAATGCCGGCATGGCCAGGTCGAAGCGCTTGCGCAGGACGGCGTCGAAGCCGGTGCGGACCACCACTTCGTCGCCCGTTTCCTTCAGCACCTCAAACGGCCGCACGTGCGGGTCCATGTTCGGGTTTACCACGACCCAATCCAGGTCGTAGTACGCATAGATATCGGCGTCCGCCGGGAGGCCGAACTCCTCGCGCCAGCGCTTCAGAAAGCTATCCCAGAAGAAGTCGCTGACGGGAACCCGGTCCGGCTCCTCATGGCGCAAAGCGCGCAACATCCGCTCCAATTTCCGCTGGCAATTTGGCGACCTCATCGGTTCTTCTCCGGGTGCAAGATCAGAACTGCCTGCCGCAATGAACCTTCGCACCACGAGTATTATAAACGGACCGGAATATAGAGAATCAGCCAATTGGCGAAAAACCGGACCCTATACTCTTCTAACGGGCTTGATTCCGCCGGTGGAATTGGCGACAATCGTCTCGGGTTTCCGGGACGGAGCCCAGGGCACAATTTGCGGATCGAGGCACAACAAGGGCTGATTCGAGATCGGAAAGGAAGGTTCATATGATCAGTCGAAGAGAGCTGATTCGTTATTCGGCATGGTTAAGCGGCGGCCTGAGCGTCGCCGGTCCGATTCCCATTTTTGCCGGCGCATCGAAACCGTCCGCGATATTTCGGCGTTCATCCGTTTGTGGAACAGCACCCGGAAGCGGTCTTCATCCTGCCGGACGCACGTGGATCGCAAGACGAATTCCGATGCCTGCAAGCGGGTCGGACTCGATCTGGGACGGTCGATATTCGTTCCCATGGACGATACCGGCGTTCCGGTGACTAACAACATCGCGGCCAAGCCGAACCTTACCGCTCACGACGCAGTCGATAAAAAGAGAGGATTCACCCTTGAGGACACCATGGGCATTGCCACCGACGTGTTCTTCGTCGAGGGCCTGTTCGAATCTTTGAAGGAACTGGGTGTCGCCGGCACCAGGATGCATACGCGCGATGTCAATGGCGCCGGCGTGATCGAACCCCGCGGATACATCGCCATGGGCCAGCGGGTGGGTGCGACGGTTGCCGCGGTAAAAAACACCATTGCAACACCGGAAGACGCGAACGATGCCCGAGGCATTTGTCTGGAAAGAGGTTCCCGGCGGCGTGGTGAGTACACAGGTCCCTTACCTGTGGCCCTTCAATGCGCCGGATTCGTGGAACCTGAATGTGGCCAAATTCAAGGCTCACGAAATGGGTTTGACCCTCGCCTCCAAGAACTGGCAGGGCAGCCCATGCTGCGCCTTTTCAGCGATACTGCGGCAGATGGCCGGATATTGATGCGATGCAAAAGCTCGAGAAGCTAATTCATAAGGAATGTATCCACCCGAAAGTTCATGAAGTCGTGGAAGCGAACTTCAAGCGGCACACCGGCACTATTCCCCGATGGGATACCCCGGATGTGCCGCGCGAGCGATCCCAAGTACAATGAGGCGTATTATTACACCGCGCTGTGTATGGAATTGTGGGCGCATCGGACCATCGACAATCATGCAGCGTCCCCCATGGGGCTTCATATTATCGAGGGTATCTACGGCCGTGATGGCGACTTCAACTGGGGGCCGAATCCCTCTCGGCAACGAGAACAACTACGAGGGGAGAGCCTGGGACTACATGACGAACATCGTCATCTTCGGCAAAAGCCCGTACCTCGTGGATATCGTGGGCCATTGGCTCGGCGGTCATGAGCCGGGGAATTTCGGGCTGTTCCACATTGCCATGGAGCGCGGCAAGCTGGACATGCTGAACCCGATGCACATTCCCGTGTACGAGTGGCAGGATGGCGTCGCCGTCCGCCGTCCGCTGACGAGCTTCACCCGCACGCCGTTGAGGTCGTTCTACCTTCAGCAGCGCGACCAAGGAGCCGCTGTGGCATCTCTGCGACCAGCCGTTCGACTACACCAAGGTGAGCGAGAAGAAGCGCTAGCCATTCCCGCCAAGCCGACCACGCGTGTGCTCAACCAGCATTATCCCAACGCGAACAATCCGCACCTGGCCATTGAGTTCAGCGTCCCGGAGAGGGGATGGGTGCTCGTCGAGGTCCTCGACCGTGCCGGCAACAACCTGGAAGTGATCTCGAATTCCATCTGTGAAGCCGGGCTATCACATGGCGGCGTGGAACACGGCGAAATACGCTTCCGGCAGCCTATCAGTACCGCCTGCGCTACAACGGCTACAGTGAAGTGCACGACCTGGTCCTGAACAAGGCGTAATCCTGGCGCGGATCGCTCTTTTTGGGGCGGTCCGCGCCGCCATCGGGCCGGTGCCGGTCATAACGGTGGCGCCTCAGCGCCCCAGGAGGAGTCCGTTCATGTCGACCACCCGCCGCACATTCATAGCCGCTTCCGCCCTTACCGCCGCCGCGCCACACCTCGGCGGCGCGCCCGACGGCCTGGCGATCGCCCGGCGCCACCCATTGGTGCGCACCCAGCCGACGCCGGCCTTCTTCGAGGGCTTGCTGCTTGGGAACGGGGATATCGGCGTCTGCCTCACCGTGCGGCCGGACGCGCTGGGGCTCCACATCGGCAAGAACGACAGTTGGGATATCCGCGTCAGCGCCGAACACGCGGCGCACATCAAGCCGTTTGCGGCGGTACTCGAGCTATGGCGCCAGGCAAGCGAGGAGGCCCGGCGCCAGGGCCGGCCCGAGATGACGTACCTGGAGACGAACATCCCGGCGTTCCGCGAATACACCGAGCTCATGGCCAGCTCCTACCGGAAGCCGTGGCCGCGGCCGTGGCCATGCGGCATCGTGTGGGTGCACTGGGACTCGCGCATGGTGCGCGTGGTAAAGCAGAGCTGTGACATCTCCACCGGCGTGGCGACCGTCGAGATGGAATACGACGACTTGCGCGGAACGGTCCGGCCATGGAAGATGCACTGCTTTGTGAGCCGCGATAACGGCCACATCTCGCTTACGAGCGAAGGGCCGAGTCCGATCCTTTCGGTCGCATACCTGCCGAACCGGGACGATCAGGCGCACCTGCCGGAGCCGGAACTGAGCGTCCGCGACGGTGGCTTCTCCTGCTACCAGCACTTCCCGGCGACAGCTCCGACTGAGGCCGAACCGAACCCGCCGCGCTCTTCGCGCGACGGCAGCTTCGCGCTCTACGGTGTGCTGGGCGGGAAATGGAAGGCACAGTCGGGCCCAGAGGCATCGCTCCAGAGCGCCGCGGCGCAGGCGTTCCGGCTGGACCTCACGCTGTTCACCCCGCGCGATGCGAGCGACAATACCCTCCATGCACAGCGCGAGGCGGAGCGCCTGGCGGCTGAGCCGGTGGAGCGGCTACGCAACGCCTCGGCGGCCGGCTGGGCGAAGTTCTGGGCGAAATCGGGGGTGGAGTTCGCCAGCCCGAAGCTGGAGGAGATCTGGTACCGGAATCAATATTTCCTGGCCTGCTGCCTGAAACCCGGAACGGTGGCCCCCGGCCTGTTCGGCAATTGGACCAGCGGCCACATCGGCACGGCATGGCACGGCGACTACCACATGAACTACAACACGCAGCAGGTGTGGTGGGGCGTCTTTTCGTCCAATCACGTCGAGCAGCACGAGCCTTACACCCGCCTGGTGGAGAGCCTGCTGCCGATGGCGCGCAATAACGCGCGCGACCAGTTCGGCTTGCCTGGCGCCTACTTCCCGCACTCGGCCTACCCCGTGCCCAGCGAGGTGAATCCCTATCCCGCGCCCCCGTGGGGTTACGAGATCTGCGAAACGCCCTGGGCCGTGCAGAGCCTTTGGTGGCAGTATCTGTACACGCTCGACGAGGCCTACCTGCGGCGCGTCTATCCCCTGCTGCGCGCGGCCGGCGATTTCCTGGTGGCCTACGTGAAGCGCGGCGCCGACGGCAAGTACCACATCGGCCCCAGCGTCTCACCCGAGAACTGGGGCGCGACGGTCGATTTCCGCTTGAACGAGGACGTGATCATCGATCTGGCTCTGACGGCATTTCTGCTGGACGCGCTGCTGCGGGCATCCGAGGCGCTGGGTGTGGACGCCGGAGAACGCGGGCGCTGGCAGGAGGTTCGCGCGAACCTGGCGCCGTACCCGGCGGTGGAGGGTCCGTTTGGGCGCGTGTGGCTGGACGTGAAGAACGCACCGGCGGAATGGGTCTACAACGTCCCGGTAACCATTGCGCCCGTCTGGCCCGGCGAACAGGTCGGGCTCGGCTCGGAGCGCCAGGTTCTCGAGCTGGCGCGGCGCACCGCCCGCACTATGCGGCTCGAGGGCGGTAACGACCTGGTGTGGCAGCCGCTCGCGCTCGCCCGGCTGGGCCTGCTGGACCTGGAATGGTTCGAGCGCGAGGTGAGGTATTCGATGACGCCGCTCGGCGTGGCCAACGACCGGCTGCGGCAGATCGGCGGGCGCTACTCGGACACCACGGACTACGATTTCATGATGCGCATGGGTGTGTGGACCGAGAATCTGTCGTTGCCGGCCGTGCTGAACGAGTGCATGTTGCAGAGCTACGACGGCGTACTGCGTCTTTTTCCCAATACCAACCGGATGGGCCCCGCGAGCTTCCGCGATCTGCGCGCGGCCGGCGCCTTCCTGGTTTCTGCAGCCTGGGATGGAAATCGAGTTGCCGGCGTGCGCGTCCACAGCGAGAAAGGGCGGACGATCCGCCTGGCCTGGCCGTGGCCCAACGTGTCGCCTTCCATTCAGACAGCGGGCGGCGCGCGCGTGGAGCCGGCGCTTCACGATAGGATTGTGACCTGGCCCACGAGAGCCGGCGAATCGTACCTGGTGCGGAATAGCTCCTGACGAGCCTGATTCCCCGATAGAAGGGAACCAAGATGAAAAACACCCTGCGCAGCCAGCAATGGTGGTTCGGGAACGATTACTACAATTTCACGCGTCGCGCCTGGATGCGGTCGGAAGGCTTCACGCCCGATGTTTTCGAGAACCGGCCGGTAATCGGCATCTGCAATTCCTGGAGCGAGCTCAACAACTGCAACGCTCACCTGAAGCGCGGTGGCCGAAGCCGTGAAGCGCGGCGTCTGGCGCGCCGGCGGATTTCCTCTCGAGTTCCCCACCATCTCGCTGGGCGAAATGCTCATGAAACCTACCGCCATGATGTTTCGCAATCTCATGGCGATGGATGTGGAGGAATCGATCCGCGCCAACCCGATCGACGGCGTGGTGCTTCTGTGCGGCTGCGATAAGACCACGCCGGCGCAGTTGATGGGAGCGGCCAGCGCCGACCTGCCCGCGATCTGGTGCCCGGGGGGCCCATGCTGAGCGGCCAGTGGCGCGACCGCAAGCTGGGCGCGGGCACCGACGGGCGCAAGCTGTTTCGAACTCTTTCGCACCGGTAAGCTGACCGAGGAGGAATGGTGCGAAATCGAAGGCGGCATCGCGCGCAGCGCCGGCCATTGCACGGTGATGGGGACCGCCTGCACCATGGCCGCCTTGCCGAGGCCATGGGCATGACGCTGCCCGGCTCCGCCGCCATCCCCGCCCCCGATTCGCGCCGTCTGGCCATGGCGGAAATGAGCGGCCGGCGCATCGTCGAAATGGTGGGAGAGGATCTGCGGCCGTCGCGCATCATGACGCAAGGCAGCCCTCGAAAACGCCATTACCGTAGACATGGCAATCGGCGGATCGACCAACGCCGTCGTTCACCTGATCGCCATCGCCGGCCGCCTGGGCATCGACCTGACGCTCGACGACTTCGACCGTATCTCGCGCCGCACGCCGTACATCGTCAACGTAAAGCCCTCCGGCGAGTTCCTGATGGAGGATTTCTTCGAGGCCGGCGGCGTGCCGGCGGTGATGAAGGAGATTCTCCCCCTGCTCCATGGGGATGCAGTCACCGTCAACGGCAAAACGGTCGCGCGAGAACGTGGCGGGCGGCGCAGTGCTGGAACCGCTCCGTGATTCGCTCCGCGTCCGAACCTCTCTCCCGGAGGGCGGCACCGTGATCCTGCGCGGTAATCTCGCGCCCGAGGCGCGGTCATCAAGCAGACCGCCGCTTCGCCCCACCTGCTCAAGCATCGCGGCCCGGCGTACGTCTTCGAGAACCACGAAGAGATGCTCGCGCGCATCGACTCGCGCGGATCTGCCGGTGAACTCGGGACACCGTGCTGGTGATGAAGAATTGCGGCCCAAAGGGAGCGCCCGGTTTCCCGGAATGGGGGCAGATTCCGATGCCCCGCGTTCTGCTCGATCAGGGCGTGGACGACATGGTGCGGGTCAGCGACGCGCGCATGAGCGGCACCAGTTTCGGAACCGTAGTGCTGCACGTGGCGCCGGAGTCCGCGGTCGGCGGCCCTTTGGCGGTGGTGCGGACCGGAGACGATGTGGAACTCGATGCCCCGGCGCGAATCCTGACCTTGCACGTAACCGACGCTGAGATCGAGCGGCGCCTGAAATCGCTTAAGCAAGCTCCGCCCCGGTACGAGCGCGGATACGGGTGGCTGTTCCTGCAGCATGTCACGCAGGCCGACGAGGGTTGCGACTTCGATTTTTTGCGCCAGCGGTAACTTGCGAACTCGCCGGGCTATTCCGGTTTGTAACAGGAAAAGGCATATGATGTTTGGTAGCCATGGAGAGGTGGAAACTCGAACTCGAAGCGCTGCTGGAGGCCCAGGACCACTCGGGTCTGCTCCGGTTTTCGAGGCGCGCGCCGGCCAGCACGCTCCGCTATCTCAGCGGCCGCTTACCCAGCCACGACGCGGACACGAAGTGGCGGGCCGTGCGCGCGCTCGGCGCGCTGGTGTCGGATCCCGCCCTGCTGTCCGACGAAAGGCTGACGGAGCTGCTCCGGCGTTATTTCTGGTCGCTGAACGACGAATCGGGCGCGGTTCCTTTTGGCGTGCCGGAAGCGATCGGCGAGATTCTGGCGTGTCGTCCCTCGCTGCAGAAAGACTTCCTGCCCCTGATCTGCTCCATGACCCACGAGGAGGAAGTAATCCAGACCGGTGCTATCGAGCGCGGCGTGGTTTGGGCGATCGGCCGCATCGGCGAGCCCGCCCGGCTCTGTGATCCGGAGGTGCTTCGGATCAGAAGCCTGGCGGCGCATCCGGACCCCGAGACACGGCAGATAGCGGAGTGGGCACTCCGCCGTCTGGAGGGCGCCCGCGAGTAGCGTTACGGCTCCGCCGCCCGGAAGCGCGATGCCGCAGGGCGGGAGTTTCAAACCGGTCTTGATATCAGGAGACTCCTGGTTCAATACCATTCGTTAGCACTCTTTCCGCTATCGTCCGATCAATTGAGTAATTCCGACCTGCACGTCTAAAATTGGATCGTGGTAGTGTGCCTTGCATTTTGCGGCCCAAAGTCCTGTGCCCGGCGGTTCGGGAGACATAGTTGATGAGTTTTGAACTCGGCCATACCTACTCCGGATATGAGTTCCTCAGCATCGCGAAAAAAACCGGCACTACCATTGCCTATCGCGTTCGCAACACGCTCGCTAACCGTGTGGAGCTTCTGTACGTCCTTTCACCGGCGGGCGAGCACGATTCCGAGCGGCGCGAGCGCTTTATGCGCGAGATGGGCCTGCGCGCCCGCGTGATGCATCCGAATATCCCGGCGTTCCTGAATGCGACGGAGCTGAGCGGCCATCTCGTGATGACCACGGAACTGGTGGACGGCCGGACATTGACGGAGGTGCTGAAGGCCGGGCCCCTGCCGCCTCCCGAAGCCTGCCGGTTAACGGAGCAGGTTCTGGCGGCGCTCGCCTGCGCCCACGAGTTCGGCATCGTGCACCGCGATATCAGCCCGGAGAGCATCACGATCACGCCGGAGGGATCGGTCGAGCTGTCGGGTTTTGGCGCGGCAAAAGGACTGGGCAGCCCGCAACTCACCCAGGCCGGCGCAATCTTCGGCAATGCCGGCTATATTCCGCCGGAACAGGCGCGAGGCACCGGGGAATTGGACTGCCGGAGCGACATTTACTCGGTGGGCGCAGTGCTTTTTCACATGCTGTGCGGGCGGCCGCCTTTCATTGCGAAGAGCGAGTTCGAGCTGATGGTGGCGCATGTGAAAGAGGCTCCCAAGCCGCCCAGCTCTTTCCATGCCGCCGTTCCACACGCTCTCGACCCGGTCGTCCTGAAAGCGCTGGCCAAGGATCCCGCACAACGTTATGCAAGCTGCGGAGAATTTGCCGATGCGCTGGCCGCTCTGGGCGCCGCGCCCGAGGAGCGGCGGATTCCCGAAGAGCGCAAGCGGCCGCTGAACCGGGTGCTTCTCTATGGCTCCGGGCCGGCGTTCGCCATCGTATTGCTGGTGATTTGGTTCCTGGTCCAGAAGTAGTTGCTGGTTGCGCCGCCCCTGAAGGAGGATCGATGGGTCGCGAAATTGACGCTTTGGTCGGAGATTACCGGCTCATCAGGATCATCGGTTCCGGCGCGTTCGGAGAGGTGTTTCAGGCCGAGCACGTCATTACGCGCCGCGTCGAAGCGATTAAATTCCTGGCACCGGGCACGGCGGCCGACGCGGAGGCCGAGCAGGCATTACTCCGCGAGATTGAGATACAGGCCAGTCTGCAGCACCCGAATATCGCGGCGGTGCACAACGCGTGCCGGACGCCCGAAGGACTGGCCCTGGTTATGGAGCTGGTGGATGGCGAGCCGCTCTCCAGCAAATTGGAGCGCGGCGGCATTTCGCTGCGCGACGGCGGACGATACGTGCTGCAAACGCTCGACGCTCTCGCCTATGCCCACGAGCATAGAGTGGTGCATCGCGATGTGAAGCCCGCGAACGTGGTCGTGGCCGCCGACGGATCCGTAAAACTGACGGACTTCGGCCTTGCGCAACCACTCGGCGACGGGCAGGCCTGCGGTTCGGGAACGCTGGCGGGATCGCCCTACTACATCTCCCCGGAACAGGTGGTCGGCCTCTCCCCGGCCGACGCCCGCAGCGATTGCTATTCCGTGGGCATCATTCTCTATGAGATCGCGACCGGATGCAGGCCTTTCCAAGGCGAAAACGCGTTTGCGGTTCTGCTGCAGCACCGCGAGGCTGTTCCAGTGGCGCCCATCCGCGTCAGGCCGGAGATCGGCGCCGGGCTGAACGCCGTCATCCTGAAGGCCATCGAGAAAGACCCCGCCCGCAGGTTCCAGTCCGCGGGCGAGTTTCGGACAGCCCTGGAGCTGGCACTGGCGAACTCCCCGGCCATGCTGGCGAGCGGGCCTGCGCGGGTACGCCGCCATGGGCGATGGCTGGCTGCGGCCGCAGTGGCCGGGCTGGCGGCTACGGCCGCGCTGCTCGCACCTGTTCGCCGCCACCCGGTTCCGATACATCCGCCGCCGGCGAACACCCGGGCGGCGCCTCAACTGCCGGTGCCGGCCGTGGTGCCGTCGAGCCCCGTACCGGCAAGTTCCGCCACGCCGGATCCGGTGGTCACCGCGCCGGCGCCCGCCCTGTTATCCTCCACAAACGCCTCCAGGGCCGCCGGCCAGAGAAGGTCCGCCAGGAAAAAGCGCGCGCCGGTCGGGCCTCAGCCGGATGCGGCCCTGACGCCGATCGTCATTCAGCCTGAACCCACGCCGGACACAGAAGCGGCGGGTGCCATCGCCCCGCCCGCCGCGGCGGAGGCCGTCCCCGCAACCAAGCCGGCCGAAGCCGAACCGCAGCCGGCGGGAGAGGCCGGCCACGATGCCCCGCCTCCACCACCGGCGAAGCGCCGCAGTCTGCTTCGGCGCGCATTCGGCCACATCGTCCACCCGTGGTCCGGCAAATCGAAACTGGCTCCTCCCCAACCTGCCAATGGCCAGCCGGAGGAACCGCAACCCTGATTGCGCCAGCCTCGGCTTAATACGAGTATCGATTCCGGCCGGTTATGGGACGACTTTGAGCGTAGCCTGCACCGCTACGTCGGCCGATGATTTGCCGATCATGATGTCGAAATCGCCCGGCACCACGCGCCAGTGCATGTCTATATCGAGTAACTGCAGATCTTCCGGACTCAGCTTGAGGTTCACGGTCTTAGTCTCGCCGGGTTGAAGCGGAACGCGCTCGAAGCCGCGGAGTTGTTTGACCGGCGTGGAGACGGGAGCGTACTGTTCGTGAAGGTAGAGCTGCACGGTTTCCACGCCGGCGCGGGTTCCGGTGTTCTTCACATCCACGCTGACGTGCGCCTCGCCGCCCGTGTGAATCTGCGCCGGCTCCAGGCGCAAGTTGCTATAGGCGAAGCTGGTATAGCTGAGGCCGTAGCCGAACGGGTAGAGCGGCGTGGCCGGCATGTCGGCATAACCGCGGCTCATCCAGTAGGCTTTGGACGGCTTGTAGTTGTAGTAGACCGGTAACTGCCCGGAGTGGCGGGGCACTGAAATGGCGAGCCTCCCGCTGGGGTTGTAATTGCCGAACAGGACGTCGGCCACGGCCTCGCCGCCGCGCTCGCCGGGCTCCCAGGCTTCCACCAGCGCGGGCACGTGCGCGGAGGTCCAGCGCGTCGAAAGCGGCCGGCCGTTGATGAGCACCACTACGGTGGGAGTTCCGGTATGAAATACAGCCTGGATCAGGTCTTCCTGCACGCCCGAAAGATCCAGACTGGCCACGTCGTGCCCTTCCCCGTCGGTGGGCTTGCCATGCTGGCTTTCCCCCACCACCACCACCGCGACATCCGCCGCCCGGGCCGCAGCCACCGCCGCGGCAAATCCGCTCTCATCCGTGCCGGTGACGCCGCAGCCGGCGACGGCCGTGACTTTGGTCCGGGGCGAGACGGCGGCCCGGATGCCCTCGAGCACGGTGGTGACGTGCTGAATTACGGTGCGCGGCGAATAATCGCCCAACTGGTTGCGCACATCGTCCGCGTTGGGTCCGATCACGGCGATGGATTCGAAGTCCTTCCGCAGCGGCAGCAGGTTTCCGTCATTCTTCAGCAGGACGATGCCTTCGCGGCCGGCGCGCAGGGCCAGTTGGCGGTTGGCTTCCGAATGCACCACCTGAAGGGCGCGGTTCGGGTCGGCGTAGGGATGCTCGAACAGCCCCAGGCGAAATTTCAGTTCCAGCACCCGGCGCAGCGCGCGGTCCACCAGCGCCACGGGCGCCACTCCCTCTTCGACGCTCTCGACGAGCGGCCCCATGTAGGCCGGTTCGTAGGTAATGTTCAGATCGACGCCCGCTTTCAAGGCTAGCAGCCCGGCTTCCTTCTGCGTGGGCACGATGTGCTCATAGAGCAAAGTGCCGAAGCCGCCGCCTTCGCTCTCCACCACACCCCGGAAGCCGATCTCCTGCCGTAACACGTCATTCATCCACTTGACCGACGCGTGCGCCGGCACATCTTCGATTTCCGGGTAGCCTGCCATCACGCCGAGGCCGCCGGCTTTGGTGATGGCGCCGATCCAGGGCGGCAGGTAGTTCTCGCGCAATGAGCGGTCCGAGACTTCCACCGCGCCCCGCTCCAGGCCGCTTGCCGGCTCGCTCTGGGTGGGGAAATCGGTGAGCACGGCCACCACCTTATCCGCGGCGGAAATGTCGGACCCCTGCGTGGCCCGCACGATGGTTTCGCCCAGGCGCATATAGAGGTACGGATCCTCGGTGTAGGCTTCCTCGTTGCGGCCCATGCGCGGATCGCGCAGGACTTCCATCACCAGGGTGGAGAGCATGTGGATGCCCACCGCCCGCGCCTCCGCGGCGGCCGCCGCGTAGATATCCTGCACCAGGTCGAGGTCGAAGGAACTGCCTACGGCCAAACCCTCCGGAAATACGGTGGCGCCGGAAAACATAGCGCCGTGGGTGCCTTCCTCGTCCTCCAGCAGCGGGACCTTGAGGCGTGTCTGGGTCAGGGCGATGCGTTGCAACTGGTTGAAGTACTCCACCTGCTGGCGCGTGCCCTGGTGCAGAATCTCATTGGCCAGGGTGAAGAATCCGCAGGCAGGGCCGATTTCCGGGGTGTAGGTTCCGGCCGCGAAGCGCTGGCAGGCCTCGGTCTTGGAGGGAACATCGGTCCCCAACTGTCGCACGTAAACACACGGCAGATTGAGCTGCCCGACCTTTTCCTTCAGGGTCATGCGGCCCATCAGGTCATTTACCCGGTCTTCCACCGGCCGCCTCGAATCCAGGTACACCGGCGTCTGGTTCCCGCCCTGCCCGAGCACCGCCGGCAGGGCGGCGAGCACCGCGCCGGCTGCCGCCAGCCGGCACCAGGAAGTTTTCTTCGCCATCGTGGGTTCCTTTTGACTGTAACCTGCGCACCAACGCGCAGGCCTGTCCCGACTGCGAATGCCTGCGCGAGAGCATTATGCGTCCGCGCTGCGAGGGTGTCAAGAGACCTGCAGAGTTTTGGCGACGTATCGATTCCAAACCAGCTCAAAGACACGGCCCTTCCCGGTCACACCTATAGGGGTGCAGCCTGAAATTACGCCCCCAGCCTCAGCTCTTTCAGCCTGTCACGTAACTGCGCCGCTTTTTCGAATTCGAATTTCCGGGCGGCTTCGCGCATTCTTTCTTCTAGCTCCAGCAGGAATTTCTGGCGCTGCTCGGGGGTGAGGTTTTCCACTTCTTCGTCGGCTTCGAGCGGGACCGTAACGTAATCGGCTTCGGCGACGGCGATCAGGCTCATGTCGATGGGCTTGACGATGGATTGCGGGGTGATGTTGTGCTCCTCGTTGTATTGCACCTGGATGGCGCGGCGGCGGTTGGTCTCGTCCAGGGCGCGGCGCATGCTGTCGGTCATCACGTCGGCGTAGAGGATGGCGTGGCCTTCCACGTGCCTCGCGGCGCGGCCGATGGTTTGGATGAGGGAGCCGGAGGAGCGCAGAAAGCCTTCTTTATCGGCATCCAGGATGGCGACTAAGGAAACTTCGGGTAAGTCAAGGCCTTCCCGCAGTAAGTTGATGCCGATCAGAACATCGTGTTCGCCGCGGCGCAAATCACGAAGAATTTTGATGCGGTCGAGCGTGCTGACCTCGGAGTGGAGATAGTTGCAGCGCACGCCGACCTCGGAATAGTATTCGGCCAGGTCTTCGGCCATGCGCTTGGTCAGAGTGGTGACGAGGATGCGCTGGTTGGCGGCGGTGCGGCGGCGGATTTCGCCGAGTAAGTCGTCCACCTGCCCTTTCACGGGGCGGATCTCCACGCTCGGGTCCACCAGGCCGGTGGGACGGATGATCTGCTCCACCACCACGCCGGCGGCCTTGGTGAGCTCATAGGGGCCGGGAGTGGCGGAGACGTAGACCAGCTGGTTGACGCGGTGCTCGAACTCCTCGAACGTGAGGGGGCGGTTGTCGAGCGCACTGGGCAGGCGGAAGCCGTGCCCGACGAGCGTCTCCTTGCGGGAGCGGTCGCCGTGGTACATGCCGTGGAGCTGCGGGACGGTCTGGTGGCTCTCATCGAGGAACATGATGGCATCGTGCGGCAGGTAATCGAGGAGGGTGGGCGGCGCTTCGCCGGGGAGGCGGCCGGAGAAATGGCGGGAGTAGTTTTCGATGCCGTGGCAGTAGCCGATCTCGCGCATCATTTCGAGATCGAACATGGTGCGCTGAAAGAGGCGCTGGGCCTCGATCACCTTACCCTGCTTTTCCAGCTCCTTGTGCCACCAGTCGAGCTCGGCGCGGATGCTGTCCATGGCGTCGCGGCGGGTCTCCTCGGACATCACGTAGTGGGTTTTGGGATAGATGGGGAGGCGGATGTAGGTCTGCTTGACCTGGCCGAGCAGGGGATCGATCTGGGCGAGCGATTCGATTTCGTCGCCCCACAGTTCGATGCGGTAGGCGAAATCGTCGTAAGTGGGATAGACCTCGATGACGTCGCCGCGGACGCGGAAGGTGCCGCGGCGGAAATCGCCTTCGTTGCGCTCGTAGAGGATTTCGACCAGCTTGGAAGTGATGGCGTTGCGCGAGATTTTCTGGCCCTTTTCGAGCATAAGGAGCATGCCGTAGTAGGCTTCGGGGGAGCCGAGGCCGTAGATGCAGCTCACGCTGGCGACGATGACGCAATCCCGGCGCTCGAACAGGGACTTGGTGGCGGAGAGGCGCAGCTTGTCGAGCTCGTCGTTGATGGTGGCTTCCTTTTCGATGTAGACGTCGGAGGAGGGGATGTAGGCTTCGGGCTGGTAGTAATCGTAGTAGCTGACGAAGTATTCGACGGCGTTATCGGGAAAGAAGGATTTGAATTCGTGGTAAAGCTGGGCGGCGAGGGTTTTGTTGTGGGCGAGGACGAGCGCGGGCCGGCCGATGCACTCGATGACCTTGGCCATGGTGAACGTCTTGCCGGAGCCGGTGACACCGAGGAGGACCTGGTGCTGCTCGCCTTCGCGGATGCCGCGCGTGAGTTCGGCGATGGCGTTTTCCTGATCGCCGCGAGGACGGTAGGGAACGGCCAGGCGGAAGGGCATACCTTTAGGATAACGGGGGCCGGGGGCCAGGGGGCAGGGAAGCGCCCGGGATTGCGGAGACCTACGCCCCGCCGCGGGGGGCGAACCAGATTCGAAACTGCTTGGAAGTGTATGCTCGATTGCGGAAAAAGGCAATTCGTTTTCCGCGATCAGGCGCGGCCCGGGGTCCCCATGTCAGCTCTTCTTGGCGACGAACGGCATCGCCCCGTCGCTGCCGCTGCGCTGCACTTTGAAATCGATCTTGTCCGCCGCCACTTTGCCGGTGTACTTCAGATCGATGCCGTCTCCGAAATCCAGATGCACGGTGAACGCAATATCGTCGCCGTGAATTTCACCGTTCTGGATGGGCTGCTCGAACTGGTCTCCGCCCATGGTGCCGGTGAGTTTGCCGCCATCCGCCTTCAACTTGAAGGTGATGCTATACGTGTTGCCGTTCGGACCCGGCTGGTCCCCGGTCCAGGTGCCGGTCGGGTCGGCGGCCAGCAGCAGCGTTGCGGCCGCCAGCGTCATCACGAAAATGCGTGCAATCATGCCAGCCATTATAGGCCCAACGCACCCCCGTGGAGCCGCCTTTCCAGGCGGCCATGCCGGCATTCGTGCCGGCATTCCCGCTGGAAGCAGGATCACCCGCCTCAGCGACACGCCCCCAGCCCCCCGGTTGACAACCCGAATCTGATGCAATAACGTAGTCAACACTCGCAATCTGCGATTGCATTCAGAGAGCCCAAGGAGTTTCCACCATGACGGTTCCTTTGCGTTTGCTGGCCGGAGGATTCGCCGCGGCCCTGGTGGCCGTGGGCGTCTACGCATCGGGCGCGCACGATTTCCAGCCCGACGCCACCTTTAAAGGCTCGACTCTCACCGGTTGGCACCCCATCGGCCAAGCCGAGTGGAAGGCGGAAAACGGCGAAATCATCGCCCGTCCCGGCGCCGGCGGCGGCTGGCTGGCGCTCGACAAGAGCCTCCAGGATCTCCAGTTCTTCGCCAGTGTCCGCTGCGGCGAAGGCTGCAAAAGCGGCCTCCTGCTGCGCGCCGCCAAGACGCCGGACGGCGGCATGAGGGGCGTCTTCGTTTCGCTGGCCGGCGGCGACTTTGCCTCCTACGTCCTCACCGTGGATGCGCAGGGCAACGAAGTGGGACGTGAGAAACTGGCCGCCCCGGCCGGGCGCGGCGGCGGAGGCGGCGGGCGTGCCGGCGGACGCGGCGCGGGCGGCAGAGGAGCCAACAACACCGGTGCGCGCCGTCCCGACCCCTCGCTCAATGCCGGCGATTGGAACGAGCTCATGGTCAATCTGTCCGGCTCGTCGCTCCGCACCACCATCAACGGCGCGGTTGTCCCCGCCGGCGCGCTCGACAACGCTCCCAATTACGGCGCCCTCGCGCTCTATGCCGGCGGCACCGCCGAGATCCGCTTTAGAGACGTCTCCTGGAAGGACGTCAACACGATTACCGAGGAGCCCGAGCGCACTTCGCCCCACTTCACCGCCCAGCGCGTCATGGGCCGCTACTACGGCTGGAGCGCCGCCGCCGCCGACATCAATCACGACGGCATTCTCGACATCGTCTCCGGCCCCTTCTATTACCTCGGCCCCGATTACCGCACGCGCCGCATCTACCGCGAAGGCCGCGTCTACAATCCCGCCACCGAGTACTCGCCCGACATGGTGAACTACGCCTACGATTTCACCGGCGACGGCTGGCCCGACATCCTCTCCACCGAAATGCGCGCCATGGCCCTCTACGTCAACCCCAAAGGCGAATCGCGCCGCTGGGACCGCTACATGGTGCTGCCCGATATCACCACCGAAATCGTGGTCATGAAGGACATCGATGGCGATGGCAAACCCGAGATCGTCTACGGCACCAACTCCGGCTACTGCTGGTCCAAGCCCGATCCGGCCAACCCCACCGCGGTCTGGCCGTGCCATCACATCTCCACCGGCCGCACCAACATTCATGGCCTCGGCGTGGGCGACGTCAACGGCGATGGCCGCCTGGACCTGGTCACCCCCGCCGGCTGGTACGAGCAGCCGGCCGCCGGCGCCGCGCAGGAAAACTGGACCTATCACGAAGAGGATTTCGGCATCAACGGCGAAACCGGCGTGCTTCCCGGCGGCGGTGAAATGGGAGTCTATGACGTCAACGGCGATGGCGCGCCCGACATCGTCACCAGCCTGGCCGCCCACGACTGGGGCCTGGCCTGGTTCGAGCAGAAGCGCGACAACGGCAAAATCACCTGGGTCCGCCACGAATTCGAGCGCGACTATTCCACCAGGAACGCCGGCGGCGTGACTTTCTCCGAGCCCCATGCCACCGCCTTCGCCGATATGGATGGCGACGGCATCCCCGATTTCATCGTCGGCAAGAGCATGTGGCACCACCTCGAAAACTACAACGGCCCCGACCCCTACGGCCCGCCCGTGGTGGTAGTCTACCGCACAGTGCGCAATCCCAAAGCTCCCGGCGGCGCCGAGTTCGTCCCGGAAATCGTCAACAACCATTCCGGCGTGGGCTCGAAAATCGAAGTGGTCGACCTGAAGAAAGACGGCAGCAAAGATATCCTCACCGCTAGCGGCAACGGCGTCTTCATCTTCTGGGGCAAGCCCGGCAAGTGGCCCAAAGCCGTGGCGAAGTAATCAGTGGGGCAGACCATCGTATTGCGTGGTCTGCCAACCCTCTCTCTTCAACGCGGAGACGCGGAGAACACGGAGGTTTCGCGGAGAAATGCCAAGCCATCTCCGCGCTTTCTCCGTTTCCTCCGCGTTGAAAGCAATCCTCTCCTTACCGAATCTCCGAATACCTCGTCCCCCGCAAAATCGCATTATTGATGTTGGACACGATCTCCGCGTCCGCCCAGCCCGGCTGCACGCGCAGTTTCTGCCACTCCGGGTCCGACCCGAACGCGGCCCATACCGTGTCCCGCGCCGCCCAGTCCTTGTACGCCAGCATGTAAGTCAGGTGCGGCATGCGGCTGCCCGCCAGCGCCTCGGCGAAAAACACCGGCTGCGCCCCGATTTTCTGGAATACGTGGATCTCTCCCGCGTTGAACATCTCCACCTTCCGCCGCAACGTCACCTCCGAGTTCGATTCGTAAGTCCGCAGCTCGAACACGTGGCTCTCTTTCCCGTCCGTCGGCATCTTCAGTTGCGGCTGCCCCGCCATGGCGCGCAGCAGCGTAACCTCAGACCGCACATAGCCCGGGTCCATGGGCTTGTGCCATTCCTCCAGCGCCGGCCCGAACTCCGGGTCCGCCAGCAGCCGGTCCCAGGTGTGCTCCGCATCCGCGAAGGCCGCGTGCGGGATCAGCACCGTCAGGTACGGCGTGCCTTCCCCGATTACCGGGCTGAACACTCCCACCGGTCCCAGCCCCGCCCGCTTCGCCGCCGGCATGAAATGTCTGGAGAAAAAGTCATTGGCCCGCTGCGGCTGGGTGCCGTTGCGAAGCTCGAATTTGCGCAGCTCGTAATATTGCGGCCGGACCTCGTCCGCCGCGGCCAGCAGCGGAGCCCCCGCCAGCGCCTCGATTGCCTTCCGTCGATTCATGTGATCACCCGAACGTCCATTATCGCCGAATGCTCATCTGGTTAATTTCGCCGCCGCAGCGCCGGGGACCCGCTGTCCCGGCGGTCTCTTTTCAACGCGGAGACGCAGAGGACACGGAGGCCTCGCGGAGGACATCCCGGATAACTCCGCGTTTTCTCCGCGTACTCCGCGTCTCCGCGTTGAAAGGCGAAGGCCTCGGTCGTAAGATGCAATTGGACTAAGATATAAGTCGCCATGCCCGCTACTCTCGATTGCCGTCTTCTCTGCGCCTGCGCCTGCGCTTACGACATTACCGCCGGAACCAGCACTTACGCGCCCACCCCGGCCAACCAACTTCAGCGCGACACCGTCGCCTTCACTTCCACCCTCGCCACTGCCTGCGGCGGCACCGACCAGATCAACGCCTGCCTCATCGGCCAGAACGCCGACGGCATCATCGTCGCCTTCCGCGGCACCCTCCTGCCATCCCTTCACACGCCCGAAAGCCTGCTCGACTGGCTGGACGATTTCTTCGCAGCCCCCACCTCCGGCGAAGCGGGCATCGCCCACGTCCCAGGCCTGGTCCACAGCGGTTTCTACGATGCCACCCGGTGCGTGATTGCGGCCGTGGCCGCGGCGGTGAAGGCGCTCGACCCGGCCGGCACGCTTCCCGTCTACGTCACCGGCCACAGCAAGGGCGGCGCCATGGCCTCGCTCGCCGCCTGGATGCTCAGCCAGAACCTCGGCATCCCCGTCGCCAAAGTGGTGACCTTCGCTTCGCCCAAGCCGGGCGACGTCGGTTTCCAAACCGCCTACAACGCTAGGCTCTCCCAAACCCGTTACGAAAATTACGAGGACATCGTGCCCTTGATGCCGCCCGGCGGCGTCTTCGTCGGCTGGGCCAACAAGCTCGACCTGATTCCCGGCGCGCCCAAAGACGTGCTGCGCCTGTTTCAGAAGGCGCCCGAGTGGGGCTACGAGCCGGTCGGCCAGTTGCAATTCATTGAGAGCCCCGCGCTCGGCCGCGCCATCATTCCGGATGAGCCCAGCGGCAAACAGACCTGGGACGTGGTCACCGAGCTCGGCGACGACATCTGGCGGCGCAATTTCGATTCCTTCGTCCGGGCCCACACCCTGGACTGCGGCCAAGGCTACGCCACCGCCGTCTGTCCCGGCCTTTGCCCACCACCTGCGTAACTAATCACACCTCCTGCAAGGGCCGGCATGCCCGGCCCGCGCAAACCATAACCAGCGGGTGCAAAGCCGGATCGCGAACCGTTCCGAAAGGTGCGCCCCCCCAATCCTAATCCCCAAACCCCAATCCCCGCCTATAATCAAACTGATGCCAACCAACACCTTTGGCGCGGCGGCGAAGCTGCGCGTGGGCGACGCGGAATATTCCTACTTCCGCCTCGCCGCCCTGGAAGAAAACAACGTCGGCCACATCAGCCGGCTCCCCTTCTCCACCAAAATTCTGCTCGAAAACCTGCTCCGCCATGAGGATGGCCGCCGCGTTTCCGCCGCCGACGTCGATTACGTCGCCCGCGGCGTGGCCGGCCCCAACGGCAAGGAAATCAGCTTCATGCCGGCGCGCGTGCTGCTCCAGGATTTCACCGGCGTCCCCGCCGTGGTCGATCTCGCCGCCATGCGCGACGCCCTCGCCTCCATGGGCGCCGACCCCGCCCGCGCCAACCCCCTCATGCCCGCCGACCTCGTCATCGACCACTCCGTCCAGGTCGACCGCTTCGCCGCCCCCGACGCCTTCTCCATCAACGCGCTCCTCGAATTCCAGCGCAACCGCGAGCGCTACATGCTCCTCCGCTGGGGCCAGACCGCCTTCCGCAATTTCCGCGTGGTCCCGCCCGATACCGGCATCGTGCACCAGGTCAATCTCGAATATCTCGCCCCCGTGGTGTTCCGCGCCGATGGCCGAAGCCTATCCCGATTCCCTGGTCGGCACCGATTCCCACACCACCATGATCAACGGCCTTGGCGTCCTCGGCTGGGGCGTCGGCGGCATTGAAGCCGAGGCCTGCATGCTCGGCCAGCCCGTCTCCATGCTGCTGCCGCCGGTGGTCGGCTTCAAGCTCCACGGCAAGCTGCCCGAAGGCTGCACCGCCACCGACCTGGTCCTCACCATCACGCAGATGCTGCGCAAGAAGGGCGTGGTCGGCAAGTTCGTCGAGTTCTACGGCAGCGGCTTGAGCGCCCTCAGCCTCGCCGACCGCGCCACCGTCGCCAACATGGCCCCGGAGTACGGCGCCACCATGGGCTTCTTCCCGGTGGATGACGAAACCCTCGCCTATCTCCGCTTCTCCAACCGCCCCGCGGACCTGATCGCGCTGGTCGAGGCCTACACGAAGGAGCAGGGTCTCTTCCGCACCGACGCCACGCCCGACCCGCTCTACACCGATTCCATCGAGCTCGATCTCGCCTCCGTCACCCCCTCCATGGCCGGCCCCAAGCGCCCGCAGGATCGCGTCGAGCTTCCTGCCGTCAGCCGGAATTTCCACGAAGCCTTCCCCGGCCCGAAGAAGAGCGCGCCCGCCCACATCGATGGCGCGGCCACTCAGTGTCGAAAGCGGCGCCGTGGTCATCGCCGCCATCACCAGTTGCACCAATACCTCGAATCCTTCCGTCATGCTGGCCGCCGGCCTGCTCGCCAAGAAAGCCGTCGAGCGCGGCCTGAAAGTGAAGCCGTGGGTCAAGACCAGCCTCGCCCCCGGCTCCAAGGTGGTGATGGATTACTACCGCGAAGCCGGCCTCCTGCCTTATCTCGAAGCCCTCAATTTCCACCTCGTCGGTTTCGGCTGCACCACCTGCATCGGCAATAGCGGCCCGCTCCCCGAGCCCGTCGCCGAAGCCGTGCAGAAGGAGAATCTGGTCGTCGCCGCCGTCCTCAGCGGCAACCGCAATTTCGAAGGCCGCATCAATCCGCTGGTCAAGGCCAACTATCTGGCTTCGCCCCCGCTCGTCGTCGCCTACGCGCTCGCCGGCACCATGGATATCGATATCGCCGCCGATCCCCTCGGCCAGGACGCTGCCGGCGCGCCCGTCTACCTGCGCGACATCTGGCCCTCCAACGAAGAGGTGCAGCGCACCGTGCGCGCGGCCGTCAATCAGGGCATGTTCGAGCACGAATACGCCCACGCCTTCGACGGCGACGAAAACTGGCGCACCCTCCCCGTCCCCGAAGGCGGCACTTTCCACTGGGACCCGCACTCCACCTACATCAAGAAGCCGCCCTATTTCGACCAGATGGTCGATCCGCGGAACTTCGGTGCACGACATGTCCGGCCTGCGCGTCCTCGCCCTGCTCGGCGATTCCGTCACCACCGATCACATCTCCCCCGCCGGCTCCATCCCCAAGGACGGCCCCGCCGGCCGCTACCTCATCGCGCAGGGCGTGCAGCCCAAGGATTTCAATTCCTACGGCGCCCGCCGCGGCAATCACGAAGTCATGGTGCGCGGCACCCTCGCCAACATCCGCCTCCGCAATCAGCTCGCTCCCGGCACCGAGGGCGGCTGGACCGTCCATGTGCCCGATGGCGAGCAGATGTTCATCTACGACGCCTCCATCCGCTACCAGCAGGAAGGCGTGCCGCTGATGATCCTGGCCGGCAAGGAATACGGCTCCGGCTCCTCGCGCGACTGGGCCGCCAAGGGCGTCATGCTGCTCGGCGTCCGCGCCGTCATCGCCGAAAGCTTCGAGCGCATCCACCGCACGAATTTAGTGGGAATGGGCGTGCTGCCCATGCAGTTCCAGTCCGGCCAGAACGCCTCCTCGCTCGGCCTCACCGGCAAGGAAACCTTCCACATTGAAGGCATCCCCGCCGCGCTCGGCAGCAGCGCCCGCACCGCCCAGGTCCGCGCCGTTGCGGACGATGGCTCCGCAAAGCGTTTCACCGTGGATGTACGGGTCGATACCCCGCAGGAGGTCGAATACTACCGCAACGGCGGCATTCTCCCCTACGTCCTACGCCAGCTAGCCGGCCAGGGCGCCAGCGAGTAAAGCATCCGAGCCGCGACCGTAAGGGAGCGCGCGTTTCCCTCATGGGGCCGGGCATGCCCCTACTTCATTACTTTCGCCAACTCCCGGAACTGCTCCGGCGTCAGGCGCACTTCGCCCGCCAGCGCCAGCCACAGCCGTCCCGCGCCCCCGTCCGCGAATCGCACCGATTGCAAACTCGCCACGCTCTCCACCTGCGCCGGCAGGGCCGCTTCCAAATTGGCAGACTTCCGGATCGCATTCTCAATGCTCGCCGCGATCTTCTGCCGCAGCGAATCGCCCAGCGATCCCGACCGCAGCATCTCGCCCAGCGACCCGTCGGCTTCGATCTTCCGCACCTCCGCCCCCACCGCGATCCGGTTCTCCCCCACCGATGGCGTCAGCATCACCTCTGCCACCGCGTTCCCGCCCACCAGTCGCTTCACCATTTCCTTGCCGAACGCCTTCACGCACGCGTACCGTTCGTAGTGCACGTGCGCCGTCAGCATGCCCCCCGGCGCGGCCGGAAACAGCTCCGCCTTCTCCACCGAAAGCCGCTCCCCGCACCGCTCGGATTTATTTAACTGCGCCGCCAGCACCGGCGTCAGGTTCTCCTGCAGCTCGCCCAAGTCCAGCGTCATGGCCAGATGAAACGCGCCCGGCGCGCCCGTCACGGATCCCCATGCCGTGATGTTCACCGGATGCCCCTCCAGCGCTACCGCGGCCTTTACCGGCGGAATTTTGATTTCTGTATTCTGCGCCGCCGCCGCGCAGGCCGCCACCGCCAGCCACACAATCCGTATCCGCATGAAAGTCATAGGACGCGGCCCCACTGCCCGTGGTTTCGCCCTGGGTATTTCGGGCTATCGGATGCGTACATCCACCCCAATCGAGAGTCCTGGCCCTTCACCGGGAAGCCTCGCCCCAATCCCTGATCCCTGATCCCTGATTTCTAATCCCCGTTATTCGATCATCTGCGGCTGCGTGAACAGAAAATGATCGAAGTAGTAGTGCATCAGCAGCACCGACAGCACCACCACGAAATAGCTCCGTTCCGGCGGGAGCGTCGTCGTTGCCCGCACCACCAGCGTCACCAGCACCATCACTCCCGTGGCCGCCAGGAAGCACCCGTAGTACGCCGTCATCTGTTGCGCCGCACCAGCGCCTGCACAAACCCGTTGTCGATCTCCCCGCGCTGGTACGCGCAGCCGGTTGATCATCCACAGCAGGAACATGTACTGAAAGGAGTGCCAGGTGTTATACCCCTGAAACAGCACGTCCAGGTTCGATCCCAGCGGCAGGCAGAACGAAACCACCGTCGTCACCGAAATCAGCAGCGTCTTCGGCACGTTCCCTCGCCCTTCGCGAAATTCCCCCACGGTCTTCCACAGCCACGCTGCCAGAAACGCCGCGAACACCAGGCCCGCCAGAACCGGCAGATGAAGCGGCAGCAGAAAATCCGGATACGGCAGCGTCACCCCGCCCACCTGGAACAGCCGCAGCGACATCTTGTACATCCCGATCGGATATAGCCCCGTCAGGATCAGCCCGTAATCGATCCACCGCGACCATTTCTCCTCCGCCCACGAGCTCCGCGCGCGGTAGCAGTCCGTCAGGTAGATGATCTGGTGCAGCACGTGCAGCGACGCCCAGCTGAAGAAGAACGTCACCAGCACCAGGTAATGGTAGATCCCCAGGTAAATCACCGTCGCCGGCAGCAGGAACGCCAGCGCCGCATACCGTGGGTGCCGCGCCCGGAACTTACCGTCCAGAAACGTGTAAGTGATGGTGGAAAACAGGTGCGGTCCGCCGATCAGCGCCGCCACCGTAATGTTGATCACGTCAATCGCCTGCCGCTGCGTGAGCAGCCCCAACGCCTGCAACGCCCAAGCCACCAGAAACGGCAGCGGCACCAGCACCGCGCTCCCAATCAGCCAGGGTAAGTCCCATGAAGGCTTATAGATCCACCCCGGCTCCCGGAGTGGTGAAAAATTCGCGGTCCCGGCAATCGCGGCCATCCCAAAGATCATACACCGGCAAGTCCACCCCGGGATGAAGATTTTTCCTACACTGCCCTTGTATTCGGGATGCAATGGACATAGCATTGAGTCAAAGGACCGGATATTCAGATGAAACTATCCTTTGTTACCACGCTCCTGCTCGCCGCCGGTTTCGCGGCCTGGGGCCAGCAAGCCATGCCTCGCATGACCTCGGTCGATCCCCAAAGCGGCAAGGCCGGAGACGTGATCACCGTCACCGGTGAGAACCTGCAAAAAGACACCGTGGCCAAGGTCTATCTCACCGACGACAAGCACGATGTCGTGTGCGCCGTCACCGAGCAGACCGGCACGACCATCAAGTTCACCATTCCCGCCAAAGCCACCGGCCGCCTGGCGCTCATGGTGCTGACTACCGGCAAGGACGCCAAGCTCATCGAGCAGCCCGTCAAAGTCCAGATCGATCAGTAAACCGGCCCATGCCGGCCTTCTGCCCGGCATTGTAGGCGCAGGCCCGCTGTGGGCCAGTGGGGCAGGCGGTTTCGCCTGCCAACCCGGAGCCGATTCAGAGCCGCGACTAACGGAGCGGTGCCAGGCCTGATCCGCCGCCCGGCCGAAAGCCGCCCTTACCGCTTGTACGGCGTCCCCAGATACCGCTTCGCGTCCGCCGCCGCGTCTGCTTCCGGCGCGTAGGCCATCGCCTTCCGGTACTCCGCTACCGCCTGCGCCCGCCGCCCCGTCAAATCGTAAATCTGCCCGATCCGCAGCCGCGCCTGCACCCCGGTATTCAAATCCACCTTCTCTCCCGCCCCCGCCACCTTCTGCAGATTCTCCATGGCCCCGTTCAGGTCGCGGTACCAGAACTGGATGGTCCCTTCCTGAAACCAGATCTTCTCCCACGGCACGCGGTCGTATCCCGCTGCGTGGCTGGTCTTCAGCCGCCCGACTTCCTCGGCCGCCTCCAGCGCCCGCTTGCCGTCGCCCGCCATGCTGTACATCTGCGATAGCTCCAGCCGCAGCAGATAATTCCGCGGAAACCGCCGGATCAGGTCCTGGACCAGCGGCACGGCCCGCGCCGTCTGGTTCTCCCGCCGGTACAGCGCGCACAGGAAAATCTCCGCGTCCAGGCGGTTGTCCTTGCCGTCCCGCGCCACTTCCTGAATCGTGCGCATGCCCTTTTCCTTGTCGCCGTGGATCCCCACCAGCATCCCCAGCATGCGCTAGTGCCAGGGCAGGGAGCCCACCAGGTAATCGTGCAGCCCCTGCACCAGCCGCGCATCCACGTTCCCCGGCTCGAGCTCCGAAATGCGGTTGTGCAGCAGCCGCGCGGCCGTGGCGTCCTTCAGCGAATCGCGCCACGCCTTCTTCACCAGCCAGTAGTAATTCGACCGCAGCCCGTAGGAGATCCCCAGCGCGTACATGGCCCCGGTGTCTTTCGGGTTCTTTGCCAGCCGCGCCTGCGCCAGGTCCATGGCTTTCCCCAGCTCGCCCAGAAACTGCCGCTCCGTCTCCGGCGTCGGGTTCAGCTTGGGCCGCCGCAGAAACGAATTGTTCCCCGAAACCAGCTCGCTTTCGAGCGCCCCGTCGCGGTACATTTCCTGGAACACGAGGGCCTGCGCCAGGTGATTATGCAGCTCCGGATCGTTCGGCGCCTGTGCGATGGCCCGCTCGAAATCCGCGATCGCCTCCGGATATTCCAGGTTGTAAAAGTGGTCGTACCCCTCCTCCACCAGCGCCGTTTCCGCCCACAGCCCGCCCGCCGCGGCCAACAGCACGAAGCACAACGCCAGCTTCATTTTCCCGTGGAGCAAGCCTTCAGCTTGCTTTCTTCCGTCCTAACCATCCAGTCTCCCCAGCGCCCACCGCGCCGCCTCCGCCACCATCTCTTCATCCGCTCCCGCCAGCCGCTCCAGCGCCGCCCGGAACTTCTCCCGCCCGCTGTTGCCCATGGCGATCGCCACGTTGCGCAGGAAACCCGCGTACCGCGCCCGCGTTACCGGCGTCCCCGCGAACATCTCCCGGAACTCCGCCTCGCTCAACCCCGCCAGATTCTCCAGTTCCGGTGCGAACGTCGATGTGGGGCAGGCGCTTTCGCCTGCCAACCCCACCAATTCCTTCGGCCCGAACGCCGCATCGGCCGTAGCCGGCGCCCGCCGGTTCCACGGGCAGACGTCCTGGCAGATGTCGCAGCCGAAAACATGCGCCCCCGCCGCCGCCTGCAACTCCTCCGGCCAGTGCCCGCGCAACTCAATGGTAAGGTACGAGATGCACAGCCGCGCATCCAGCACGCCCGGCGCCGTGATCGCCCGCGTCGGGCAGGCGTCGATGCACCGCGTGCACGTCCCGCAGCGGTCCGGCGGCGGCCCGTCCGGCTCGATTTCGAGCGAAACCAGCAGCTCGCCCAGAAAAAACCAGGACCCCATCCCCTCCCGGATCAGGCAGGTGTTCTTCCCGATCCAGCCCAGCCCCGCCATCCGCGCGTAGGTCCGCTCCAGCAGCGGCGCCGTATCCACGCAGATTTTCGCCTCCATGGCGCCCGCCCGCTCCCGCAGCATCGCCTCCAGCCGCTCCAGCCCGCGCCGCATCTCCCGGTGGTAATCGTCGCCCCACGCGTAGCGCGAAATCCACCCCCGTTCTGCGATCGTGAAACTGCGTGGAATGCGGCCACGGCGTCTGGTACAGCTTGCCCACGCAGATAATCGAGCGCGCATCTTCGAGCAGCAGCCGCGGATCCCCGCGCACCTCCGCCCGCCGGTCGGTCAGGTAGCGCATCTCCCCGGCGCGGCCCGCCTCCACCCATTCCCGGTACCGCTCGAAGTCCTCTGCCCGGCTCCGCCCGCGCCACGCCCGCCAGCTCAAATCCGCACTCCCGCGCCAGCGCGCGAATCTCATCCGCCGTCATCGCAACCCCGTAGCGCAAGCTTTCAGCTTGCCATGCCGGCTTTCCAGCCGGCATCCCCGCTGTCTAAGCCGGCGCCCGCCGCTCCACCGGTAGCCGCTTCGCGCGACGCCTTCCTAAACCTCCAGCCCCACCGACCGCATCAGCTCGATGGCGTTGCTCTTCCGCACCACGCCCGGCCGCATCACGTAATCGAAGTGCATCCGCCCGTCTTCCACCGAATCCTCGAAATGCACGTTGGCCGCCCGGTCCCCCAGCTCATCCGCGATCTCCGCCAGCGCCAGGTCGTGGGTGGTGACCAGCCCGATCGCGCCGCGCTCCACCAGCCCGCTCACCAGCGCTTCCGCGCCGATCCGCCGGTCGTGCGAATTCGTGCCGTGCAGAAATTCGTCGATCAGAAACAGCACCGTGTTGCTGCCCGCCGTCATCTCCAGAATCTGCCGCAGCCGCAGGATCTCCGCGTAGAACCGCGAAATTCCGTTCTCCAGCGAATCGCTCACCCGGATGGACGCCCCCACCGCCAGCGGCGTCAGCCGCATCCGCCGTGCCCGCACCGTCGCCCCCGCCTGCGCCAGCACCACATTCGTCCCCAGCGTGCGCAGCAGCGTGCTCTTGCCGCACATGTTCGACCCGCTCACGATCAGCACCGCCAGCGGCGGCGCAATCCGCACATCGTTGCGCACCACCCGCTCTTCCGGGATCAGCGGATGTCCCATCCCCACCGCGTCAATGTAGGGGCCGGATCCATCCGCCACATGTGGGGCAGGCGGTTCCGCCTGCCAACCCTGCGAAGCAGGCGCTCGCTCCACCACCTCGGCGAACACATCCTCCGGATGCTCGAATGCATGGCTCGCCAGCGAGCTCAGCGCCTCCATCTCCCCCACCGCACGCAGCCACTGCCTTACCGACGGCCCCGACCGCCGCCGCCACTCCTCCACTCGCAGCGCCAGGTGCGGTGTCCACAGCACGAAAATTTCGAGCATGCGCACCAGCACGTGGTCGCGCGAATCCAGCATTTCCGCCAGGCGCCGCAGCCGCGCCAGCCGTTTCGATGCCGGCTCGCCGTCCGCTTCGAGCCCCGCGTGCAGTTCCGCCAGCAGCGGTGTCTGGAAGCGCTCCCGCTCCAGCCGTTCCAGCACCTCGGAGAGCAGCTTCAGCTCACCCGCCGCTTTCTCCACAGAGTTGGCCGTGTGCTCCGTCACCCCGCGGTACCGGTGCAGAAACCACCCGTTGGCAATCAGGAAAATGAGGAAACCCTCGCCGGCGCCCGGCACCGGTCCGATGATCTTTGCCGATTCCAGCAGCCATGCGATCACCGCCGCCAGCCCCGCCAACCCGGTGACGGTACAAATCCACACCAGCGCCGCGAATCGGCGCCCATCCCCGGCCCCCGGCCCCGAAACGGGGTCCCCGGCAAGCCCGCGTTTGGCTTGCTGGGGTGGCTGTCCCCCGGCCCCCCACTGGGCCAGAAACTCCGGATCCACCCCGCTCCGGGCGTCCTCCGCCAGCACCGCCAGGTCTTCGCGCAAATCGATCCGCGGCCGCAATTCCGCAATCGCTTCCTGCCTCGCCCGCACTGTGGCGGCGTCGGCCGGCGCCAGCAGCCATGCCGCCAGCGTGTCTTCGCCGCTGCGGGTGCGCGCCGTGGACAGCAGTTCGAACAGCGATCCCTTGCCGAACAGGTCCAGGTCCTGCGCATAAGAATGGGCGGGGTCCAGGTAGCGCTCGCCGCGCTCTCCCGCCCCCGCCCATTTTCCGTGCAACCGTGCCAGCCCGCGCTCCAGCCACGCTGCCGCGCGCCGCCGCAGTTCCAACCGCCGCAGCAGCCGGTCGTGCACCACTGCCAGTACCGCAAAGCCCGCCAGCGGTATCAGCACCCACGCGATCGAGACAATGTCATGGCTCGCGAGCGAGATCCACACCACCGCTGCCGCCGCCCCCACCACCCCGAGGCGGAGGTATCCCATTCTCTTGTGGCGGCGCTCCATCTCCGCCACCTGCGCCCGCCGTTCCTCCAGCAGCCGCTGGTACACATCTCCCGGATTCTCCCGCATCCGCTTCTATTCTCTCGCGGAAGCGCGTCCCCAGGGCGAAGTTGCGGTTCAGCCGCAGTTGCTTCCGGTATACGTACCCGAACGCGCCCAGCCCGGTTACCACCAGCAGCCAGTCCTCCGGCTCCGGAGTATAGCTGGGCGGCGCGTCCACCTCGAAAGCGGTGCCGAACGTTCCCGTGTTCGTGCCCCAGCCCAGCAGCCGTCCGTCCAGCGTGGCGTGCGCCACATTGTAGCCGCCCGCCACAATGAAATCCGCATCCAGGTAGGAGCCGTTGGTGGTGGCGCCGCTGATCGTCAGCGTGCTGCTCAGGCTGTCGATGTTGAACAGCACGTCGTCCGCCGTGATGCCGCCTTCGAGCGAAACGTAAAACTTGCCGCTGCCGGTAGCCGTAAAGCTTGCGGATCCGCTGTCGTTGATGATCACCACCGAGCCGGTCCCCGCGTCGATCAGCAGGCCCGCGTTGCTCAAATTGATCGAGCTCACGTCATACACGAACACCCCGGTGGTGCCGGACCCGACCGTGATCTGGCCGCTGGTCGCTTGCAGGCTGATGCTACCGCTCGTCGACGCATACCCCTTCCAATAGCTGGAAATGCCCTCCACCTCCGTCAACGCGGTGGTGACTCCAGGCTGCGTGTCGTAAATCCCCGTCGTGACGCTCAGGGCCGTAACCCCGCCGCTGAGCGTCACGTTCCGAATGTTCGTGCCGGTGGCTACCGAACAAGTGTCGCCGGTAGGACACTTGGGATCGTTGGCAGCGGTGGCGGCGGTGCCGTCCGCAAAATCGATGGGCCCGGTCCAAACCTCAGCGTGGCCGCCACTTTCGGTGATCGTGCCCGTAGTCGTGCCGGACGCGCCCACACCGATAGCCCCGTTGATGATGACGGTGCTGGGGCTTCCCGTCACGTAATCGTTATTCGCGTTCAGAGTCTGGCCCACCCCCACCAAAATCCCGAAGTCTTGCGCCGCCCAGCACGGAGTGTTCACCGTGCAGGAGCCGCTGTCGTTAAATAAGGTGGTGTTCGCCTGCGCGCCCGGCGTCAGCAGGAACGCCGGCAGCAATACGGCCGCCCAAATCGGGTAGCTGTGCCATCCTCGTCCGGGCTTGCGGGGTGCGTGCATCCTCGTTTCTTATGGTAGCCGTCGAAACCTCCATAAGTCCATGATTTGACGGTACTAAGGGTCATTTTTGGCGAGATGGAGTACTGGTACAGGTCTCGGAATTTAAGGCTCAAAAAGCTGAAATAAAATGCCCGTGCCAATAACCCGGAATCTTCTTGAAAACAAGCCTCAACCCGCTCGCCCCCGCGCCTCGCGCCAGCCCCCTTTCCCCGGCGCCCTACTCCGTTTGGATAGCAGACCTCTGTCTACTTTCTTTCTGGTACCGTATCCCTAACAGATCTGGTTGTCCCAAGCCATCGGACCTGATTCGAAATTCCCTCCGTCCATTGCTCGCCGCCTGCCTGTCTTCCCTCCCCGCCCCATCGGAGGGGATTCGCCCGGCAGGGAAATGGAGGCTTCACCGGGTGCTTTCCCGCACCGTGTTATATTGTTGCCATGCCTGCCGGCTACATCCCGATTTTCATTTTTTTGGCGGTGGCTATCCTTTTCCCGGTGGTCACAATTGTGCTGTGCAAGCTGATCCGCCCCTCGGCCCCGTTTCTCACCAAGCTGGAAGCCTACGAGTGCGGCATCAAGGCCGCTTCGGATTCCCGCGGCCGCTATACCGTCCGCTTTTATATCGTTGCCATCCTGTTCGTCATCTTCGACGTGGAAACCATATTCCTATACCCCTGGGCAGTGAGGTACCGCTCTCTGGGCTGGTTCGGCGTCGGGGAAGTCGCGGTGTTTTTAGCCATCCTGGTAGTCGGCTACATCTGGGCCCTCAAGAAGGGTGCGCTCGAATGGGTCTAGCGGCCCGCCAGTGCCCGGCGCCGTTCCTTCCGTTTCCTCGTTGAAAACCCGTCCCCCTCCCCCGCTCCCCGCCCCGTGCTACGATCCTCCCCATGGATGCCATCCAGCTCCTCAATGTGAGCAAGATCTTCGGCGCCACCGCCGCCGTGGACGACGTCTCCCTCACCGTTCCCGAGGGCGCCGTCTACGGCTTCATCGGCCCCAACGGTTCGGGCAAAACCACCACCATGCGGATGATCGTCAACATCATCTATCCCGATCGCGGCTCCATCCGTGTCTTCGGCGACCCTCCCGCCCTCCGTTCCGGCGCCATCGGCTATCTTCCCGAGGAGCGCGGCCTCTACCGCCGCATGGCCGTCCGCCCGCTCCTCGAATTCCACGGTGAGCTTCGCGGCGGCCGCCGCGTCACCGCCGAAATCGATACCTGGCTCGAACGCCTCGATCTCGCCCATTGCGCTACCCAGCGCCTGGAAACCCTCAGCAAGGGCATGAGCCAGAAGGTTCAGTTCATTGCCGCCATCGTTCCCCAGCCGCGCCTCCTCATCCTCGACGAGCCGCTCACCGGCCTCGATCCCGTCAGCGCCGAATCCATCCGCTCCGCCATCCTCGACCTCCGCCGGCGCGGCACCACCGTCATCCTCAGCACTCACGACATGGGCGCCGCCGAGCGTATGTGCGACTCGATTTTCATGATCTTCCGCGGCCGCAAAGTCCTCGACGGCACCCTCGAATCCATCCAGCAGCAGTTCGGCGACGACACCATCCGGGTGGATGCCGAGGGCGCCGCCGCCCTCCTCGCCGGCTTACCCCACGTGGAAAAACTGCGCGATCTCGGCCGCATCCAGGAGGTCCGCATGTCCCGCGGCTGCGATCCCCAGCAGGTGCTCCAGGCGCTCGTCGCCCGCACCCGCGTCTCCAGCTTCGCCGTCGTCAAACCCTCGCTCGAAGATATCTTCGTCCGCATCGCGGGCCCGGAGTCGGTTGAGGTGCAGCATGCATAGAGTTTTCCTCGTCGCCAAACGCGATTTCCTGGCCGCCATCCGCTCCAAGCCCTTCCTCATCGGCCTGGTGGTCGCCCCGCTCCTGTTCGGCAGCGGCTTCATCGCGCTGGCCTTCAGCAAAGCCAAGCCCGATACGGCCGAGCGCCGCATCGCCCTGCTGGACCGCACCGGCCTGGCCGCGCCCGAGGTCGTCGCCGCCGCCGGCGAAAAGAATGCCAAAGATATATTCGACAAGCTCACCGGCCGCCAGGTCACGCCGCGCTACATTTTCGAAACCGTCGCCCCAGCCTCCGGCGATCCCGACCTTCAGCGCCTCGCACTCTCCGCCCGCGTCCGCCGCCGCGAGTTGTTCGCCTTCCTCGAGATCGGCCGCGACGTGCTCGACTCCGCCCCCGCCGCCGACACCGAAAAGCTCCCGCCATCCGCCCGCGTCGATTATTATTCCAACGCCGGCGGCATCGACGAAACCCGCCAGTGGCTCTCCGGCCCCTTGAGTGACGGCCTCCGCCGCGCGCGCCTCGCCCGCCTCGGCATCGACCGCGCCCGCTTCGCCGCCCTGCTCTCCCCCGCTTCCATCCAGACCATGAGCCTCCTCTCCCGCGACCCCAAGACCGGCGAAATCCGCGCCGCCCACAAGCGCAGCGAGGTGGAAATGGCCATTCCCTTCGTCCTTATGATGATGCTCGCGATGATGGTGCTGATGTCCGCCGGCCCCATGCTCGGCGCCGTGGCCGACGATAAGCAGCAGCGCGTCTTCGAAATGCTGCTCGGCTCCGCCAGCCCGTTCGAGTTGATGATGGGCAAAGTGGCCGCCGCGGTGGCGCTGACGCTGGTCGGCTCCGTCTTCTATTGGGTGGCCGCCGTCTTCGCGCTGCAAAGCTTCGCCATGCTCGGCCTCGCCCCCTGGGGCCTGCTGCCCTGGTTTTTCGTTTACCTGGTGGCCGACATGCTGGTGGTCTGCTCGCTCGGAATCGCCGTCGGCTCCGCCTGCGCCAGCCCCAACGACGCCCAGCACCTCGCCATGATCGTGATGGGCCCCACCATAATTCCGCTCCTGCTCCTCCTGCCCATCATGCAGTCTCCCCAAGGCGCATTTGCGACCGTCTTTTCGCTGCTCCCGCCCTTCACTCCCCTGGTGATGCTCATGCGCCAGGCCATGCCCGGCGGCGTCCCCGCCTGGCAGCCCTGGGTGGGTTTAACCGGCGTCCTCCTCTGGAGCGCCGCCGTTACCTGGGCCGCCGCCCGCGTCTTCCGCATCGGCATCCTGGTCCAAGGCAAGACCGCCAAAATGTCCGACCTGGTCCAGTGGGCCATCCGGGGGTGATCCTCGCGCGCCGCAAAGATTTTCTCTGCGTTCTCCACTCTTCAGGCAGAGGATGAGTCGTCCGCATCCCTGATGCCCATTCCGACTCCGGTGCCTCGGCATCCCGCGGTTGAAATGGCTCTTCTCCGCGGTTCCTCTGCGTCCTCTGCGTCTCTGCGTCGAAGGGACGGCCTCGGAGCTTGATTGCGCCTCTACTTCTCCACCCGCTTCGCCTTCACGAAACTCCAGCTCCGTCTGCTTGGGAATCCCCGGCTCGAAGCACCGCCGGCAGCGCGCTTCGTACAGTCCCCGCCGCTCCCACCACGATCAAATCGTCCGACCCTCGCAGCCGCTGCGTGTGCTTGGCCGGATTGCCGCACCGCACGCAGATGGCCAGCGTCTTGGTGATCGATTCCGCGTGCGCCAGCAGGTCCGGAATCGGCGGGAACGGCCGGCCCAGATAGTCCGTGTCCAGCCCCGCGATGATCACCTGCTTGCCGCTGTCCGCCAGCCGCTGCGCCACCTCCACCAGCCCCTCGCCCATGAAGTTGGCCTCGTCGATCCCCACCACTTCGCTGCGCCAGTCGATGCGCGCGGTGATCTCCTCCGCGCCCGTTCACCACCTGCGAATGCATGCGCAGGTCGCCGTGCGAGACGATCTCATCGTCCGAGTAGCGGTTGTCGATGGCGGGCTTGAAAACCTCCACCCGCTTGCGCGCGATCATGGCCCGCCGCAGCCGCCGGATCAGTTCCTCGCTTTTGCCCGAAAACATCGGCCCGCAGATCACTTCGATCCAGCCGACATTGCCTGTGATGATTTCCATGAACTGTCCAGAATAACAGGGGTCGGGGGTCAGGGGTCAGGGATCAGGAATTCGGGGTCGAGGCTTGGGAGAACTGCCGCGCGGACTGGAAGACCGCGTCTTCGAATGCATCGAGCGCGCCGCCGAAAAAGTGGTCCGCCGCTTCGATCCACACCAACTGCTTCGGCTCCGCCCACCCCGCAAACGCGCGCTCGAAATCCGCCCTCGGCCCGTATTGGTCGCGCGTGCTCTGCACGAACACCTTCGGCAGCCGGCATCGATGCAGATGCTCCGCCGGTCCCTGCACGGTGGGGAATCCCGCCGCCAGCAGCCATCGCGCCTCTTCCGTCTCACACCCCAGCCGCGTAATCACCCGCGCCCCGAACGAGAACCCCGCCAGCGCCGGCGGCAGTTCGGCATATCGCGCCCGCAGCCACTTGAACGCCGCCCGCGCGTCTTCGGTTTCCCCCAACAGGTTCCCGTGCTCCCCCTGGCTCCGTCCCACCCCGCGAAAATTGAAGCGCAGCACCACCGCTCCCGCGCGCCGCAGTCCGCGCGCGATCCGGTACACCACCTTGTTATGCATGGTCCCGCCGAACAGCGGATGCGGATGGCATACCACCGCCGCCGTGTGCGGCGCCCCGCCTTCCGGCTCTTCGAGCAGCGCCTCCAGCACGCCCGCCGGCCCGGGAATGGATTGTGCTTGAATCAGTCGCGGCATGAAATTCTAAATTCATTTGAGCCACAGATGAACGCGGATAAACACAGATAACGCGTTCCATCCGTGTTCATCTGTGGCCCATTCTAATTCGCCCGGAGCAATTCATTTCGCCCACGAATGGACACAGATGCACACGAATAGAACTCTCAGTTATTCGTGTCCATTCGTGGCTAACCCTAGTTCGTCCGGTAATTGACGAACTGCATGTCGATCCCGAAATCGCTCTCGCGCAGCAGCTTGATCACGTTCTGCAGCACGTCACGGTCCTTGCCGGCGACGCGCACGAAATCGCCCTGGATCGAGGCCTGCACCTTCAGCTTGCTGTCCTTGATCTTCTTCACGATCTCCCGCGCCTTCTCCGTCGGGATGCCCTGCTGCAGCGTGATCTCCTGCCGCACGCTCGAGCCCGCCGAGGGTATGATCTCGCCGAAGCTGAGCCCCTTCAAGGGCACGTGGCGCTTCACCAGCTTGGATTCAAGAATGTCCACCACCGCCTTGAGCTTGAATTCGTCCGCGCTGGCGAGCAGGATTTTGTTTTCCTTCTCCTTCAGCTCGATGTTGGAATGCGAATCCTTCAGATCGTAGCGCTGCTGGATCTCTTTGTGCGCCTGCTGGACGGCATTGAGCACTTCCGGAATTTCGATTTTCGAGACTACGTCGAAGCTGTTGTCGGGCATAAGCTATTTGGAGGTGGAACGGGGATCTGGAGCCGGAGAATCCGGTTCCAGGTCGAGGCCGAGAATGGAAGCCGGGCGGACGCGAATGGTATTCACCCTCCGCACCGTTTCCAGCACCGGAGTCGGCGCCGCCGGCGTGGGCGGTTGCGGAGCGGGCAGTGGTGGGGCAGCCGGTTTCGCCTGCCAACCGGCCTCTCGATCCCGCGGGGCGGACGGTTTCGCCAGCCAGCCCGCCGCGAAAGCGGGCGCCGCCGGAGCCGCCGCCGGTGCGACGCTCTGCAAAGCCGCCAGCACCCGCGCGGTCACCTCGCCGACCATCGATTCCATGGCCGCGTCGAGCGCGATCGTCACCGCCGCCCGCACCTGTTCCGAATCCACCACGGCAACAAAAGGCGCAGCCGGAGCCGCCGCCGGAGCCCGGTCCACCGGCCCCTCATTTCCGGCCCCCGGCCCGCGTTCGCGTTCCGCAGCTTCCGCCAGCGGCTTCACCGTTGCCAGCAGCGCCGTCGCTTCGAACGGTTTCTTCAGGGTTGCGTCCGCCGCCACGCGCCGCAGTTGTTCCGCGTCGAAATCTTCCAGCACGCCGGCGGTTAGAACCACTCGCACCCGCCGGTGCCGCGGGCTCATTTTCAGATACTGGCAAAGCTCGTAGCCCGTGCGCCCCGGCATCACGGTATCGGCCACCACCAGGTCCGGATCTACATCTTCCAGACGGATCAACGCGGAATCCGCGTTGCTGACCGTCACCACCTCGTATCCTTCTTCGCTCAGGATGCGTTCCCCGATGCGCTGCGCGTGCGGGCTGTCGTCCACCAGCAGAATGCGGCTCATGGGTTTATGCGCAACACCGTTTGCTCACGCGCGCGGCTCTGAAAACACGCGTTGAGGCGCGGGATGTCGGAGCCGCGACCGTAAGGGAGCGGTCTGCATAGCTGGGTCGCCCGCCTCATTTCGTCGACGCTTTGGTCTCCGCCGAAGTCCTGGGCGCTTCCTTCTTCGGCTCCGCCGCCGGCTTCAGCTTCCCGATGGTCTTCTGCGAAAGCCCCGTGCGGATCAGGTCGTTCAGCGACAGATACGGCCGCATCATCACGATCCGCTTCGCCATCAGCTTGTTGATCCCCGGCAGCCTGGCGATGTCGGCTTCCGGCGCCGAGTTCATATCCACGCCCTGCCGCGTGATCGCCGTCGGCTTGGGCGCCGGGGCGGGCGTCGTCGCCGACACCGAGTTGCCGCCGTTGCTTGCCCCCTGCGCCGCCGCCGAGCGCGCATCCGGATTGTTGTTGAGCGCGCTGCTGTCGGTCGGCGATCTGCGCGCCCACATCCGTCACGCCCGTCTGTCCGTTCGGGTGCGCCGCCGTCTCCGGCACGCTGGCTGGAATCGTCGGCCGGAACCCCGTCATCTGCGGGCTTCCGGATTTGGCCGCGTCCAGCGTGTCGGCCCTGGAGCTGAACGGCTCCCACGCCTTCGCCAGCAATCCGCGTTTGCTGCGGTTGTCCAGCTCATACTTCATCCGCGCATACGCCACCGGATCGGCTTCCGGAACCGGCCGGTTCATCGCCTTCAGCTTGGCCTTGGCTTCGTCCGCGTGCGCGCTCAGCGGATAATCCTTGACCAGCTTGCTGTAGGCATCGGCCTGCTGGTTCTCGAACCGGTCGCCCATCCGCCGGTAGGAATCCGCCAGGTCCCACAGCGCTTCGTCCGCCTGGCTGTACAGCGGGAACTGCGTGGTCACGCCCACCAGCCGGTTGGCCGCCGACGCCATGCTGCCCTTCTTGTAATAGAACTGCCCCACCCGGAATTCCTTGTCCGCCAGCACTTCCTGGACGTTGCGCAGATACTGCTGCGCCTCCGGCGCGAACTTGGAGTTGGGGAACTGCACCAGCAACTGCCGGCACTCGTCCTCCGCGCGCAGCGCGTGCATCGCGTCGCGTTCCGACTTGTCCATCTGGTTGTACTGCATCTTGCAGATTTTTTCCTGCGCCTCGGCCGCTTCCTCCATCTGCGGATAGAACAGGATGAAGTCCTTGTACTCGGCTTCCGCCTGCGCCATCCCGTTGGCGCCGCCTTCGCGGTACCAGCTGTCGGCGATGGCCAGCTTCGCCTTGGCCAGGTACTCGCTGCTGTCGTACGTGTTCATCATCGTCTGCAGCTCCAGCCGCGCGCGCTCGAAGCGGCTGTGCTCGATATCGTTGATGGCCGCGTCGAAAAGCACCTTGTCCGGCTGCTGCGTGTCCTTGGCGATGGGGTTGTCGTACTTGTGGCGGCGGATGCCGCAGGAAGAGAGCAGCGCCGCCATTGCGGCAACCGCCGCAGCACCACGAAGGCCTCTGCCGGCCGATGCAAGCGCCGGCGCCAGTTGGTATCGAAGCATAGTAAATTCAATCACCCGACTTCATCTCCGGTAACGCGGCAAGACCGCTCCGCCGGTTGTTCCTCAGGCGCGTTCGCCGCGCCCCAGTTACACCCGGATCGCCACCGCATCGGCCGCGATCTGCCGCATCTCGCGCACCGCGGTCTCCGGATCGGAACTGTGAAATATCCCCGACCCTGTGACGATCCAGTCACACCCGGCGCGCACCACATCCGCCAGGTTATCCCTGTGCACGCCGCCGTCGATTTCGATCGGCAGCGCTAACCTCTTCTCACGGCGCATGCTATCCAGCCGGCGTACCTTCTCCAGCACGTACGGAATGAGCTTCTGCCCGCCGAATCCCGGATTGACGCTCATTAGCAGCACGTAATCGGCCACAGCCAGCACATCCTCCAGGACGGCTATCGGCGTAGCCGGGTTCAGGACGATCCCCGCCATCGCTCCGGCCTTCCGGATCATTCCCAACACGCCGTCCAGGTGCCGGCAGGCTTCATAGTGCACCGAAACCGAATTCGCCCCCGCGCGCACGAAATCGTCCACGTAGCGCTCCGGGTTCTCGATCATGAGGTGGACATCCAGGTGCAGCCGGGTCGACCTTCCGCACCGATTCCACCACCGGCGGCCCGATGGTCAGGTTGGGAACGAAGTGGCCGTCCATCACATCCAGGTGCAAAAGGGAGGCGCCGCCGCGCTCCACGGCCGCGATCTCTTCGGCCAGGCGGGCGAAATCGGCGGAGAGGATTGAAGGAACAATTTCAACCATTTGCGGGCACCCTCGATTCTAACACAGCGGCGAAGAATCCATCCCCCGCATCCCGCCCCGGCAGCCGCTGGAAAGTGTGCCCGGAACCAGTGGCCCGAGGCCGGAAACGGCCTCTCTGACCACGCTCTTCGTTCTCCTCCCGTTCGAGCGAGCAGGTGGAATAGACCAGGATTCCGCCCGGCGCCAGCAGCGCCAGCGCGTTGCGCAGAATCGCCGACCTGCCGCGCGTGCAGCATCGCCAGATCTTCCTCCCGCAGCTTCCATTTGATCTCCGGATTCCGCCCCAGCGTCCCCGTTCCCGAGCAAGGCGCATCCACCAGAATCCGCTCAAACCGCCTGGCAAACGGCAGCGCCCGCGTCGCGTCCGCCACCACCAGGTCGAGCGTCCCCCGTGGGGTCAGGCGGTTCCGCCTGCCAACCGCCCCCAGGTTCGCCTTCCCCTTCCGCCTCACCACGAAGCCACCCCGGTCCCCGGCCCCCGGTCCCCGGCCCCTTCATCTGTTTCAGCCGATGCCAATGCACATCGCACGCCACCGCCCGCACCCCCGCTTCCAGCGCCTGCGCCGTCTTATTCCCCGGCGCCGCGCACACGTCCAGAAAGCTCTGTCCCCGCTCCAGCCGCAGCAGCGGCACAATCTGCTGCGACCCGATGTCCTGCATCCGCTCCCCGCGGAAGTACTTCTCCGGCGGCCGCAGCGCTGCCCGCGCGATCCCCGCCGCCGCCTCGCCCCCGTACTGCCGTTCCCACCGTCCAGCAGCCACTCCGGGCAGGAAAGCTCGATCTCCCGCGACGGCCACGGCTCCGGCAGCGCGATTTGCCCCACCTTCCGCAGCACCGCATTCACAAATGCCGCGGCCGACCCCTTCCGCGCCCGCTTCACCAGCTCCACCGATTCCCCCACCGCCGCATGCGCCGGGATCCGCTCCAGGTATCGCAGTTGGTACATCCCCATCCGCAGCGCCACCCGCACCTCCACATCCAGCCGCCGCGTCCCGGCGAAGGTCGGCAATCAGATGGTCGAGCTGCGCCTGGTACCGCAGCACGCCGAACACAATCTCCGACGCCAGCCCCGCATCCCGCGAATCCAGTCTCCGCCGATTTCGCCGCCAGCAGATCCGAAGCGTAAGCGCCCCGCCTCCACGCGCAGCAGCACATCAAACGCAACCCGCCGCGCTGAAGGAAACAGCCATGGAGGAATGATAGCCGGATTCGCCCGTGGGGGCCGGGCACGGCCCAGGGCATGCCCGGCTCGTCCACAAAAGGCGTGCGCGCCTCCCCGGCCCCCGGCCCCCGACCCCCGGCCCCTCCATTCGCGTACACGTCCACCCACTGTCCGCCGCCTCGAAGTGCACCGCCACGGGCAGCGGAACCAGCGCGCGGGTCTCCGCGCGCATCGGCCTCCGGCGCATACCCGTAGAACCGCCGCCAGAAGGCGCGAACCGGCCCCAGATGCAGCAGGTTGAACCGCGGATCCCAGTCTCGCGAGAACGCCACCAGCACCTGCATCCCGTCCCAGTCTAGGTCCCGGAGCGTGCCGGGCGCCAGATTCGGAAGCGCCCGCACCGCAACCGCGCGTTCGACGAAGCCCAAATCGGGCTCGGAGACCGCCGCCGTCATGGGCCAGGCGCTGGTCACCACCGCATTCGGGTACCAGTGGGCGATGTAATCGGCGGCATCGCTCTGCAGGCGCAGGAAATCGGTGAAGGCCAGGTTCTCCTCGAAGGGAAACGGATACGGAGGATTGATCCAGTTGGAAGCCGCCACGCCGCCCAGCAGCAGGCAGGAGAGCGTCAGCCGCGGCCCCCGCCGCAGGAAGGAAAGCGCCGCCGCCATGGCCGCGAACACCACCGGCAGCACCGGTAGCAGATACCGGTTCAGCACCGCCCCTCCCAGCCCTGTCAGCATCGCCACGTATGCCGCCACCAGCAGCCACGCAATCCGCCAGGAGCGCTGGCGGAACAGCGCGGTGTTCCGCCAGGCGTACAGCAGGGCCAGGGTTCCCGTCCAGTGGAAATTCGCCACGAAAAGAAAATAGATGCGGCGCGCCAGCGCCACCGCCAACCGCACCGGATTGAGCGGCTACAACAGGTTATACCGGACGAACTCCGCATTCCCCGCCCAGTGACCGGTGGCATGCTGCAGAATGCCGATCCAGCCCGCCAGCGCCGCCGCCGGCAGCAGGAACCAAGCCGCTTCGCGCCGTCGGCCGTCCCACCAGAGCCAAGCGGCGAACACCAGCGGGGCCACCACCCCGGTCTCTTTCACCAGCACCAGCGCCACCGAAACCACGGCCGCCGCCCGAACGCGGTCCTGCACGAACAGCAGCAGCGCCACCGCGGTCAACGCCATCGCCGGCATATCCAGTTGCGCCAGCATGCTTTGCGCGAAAAATACGGGCGAGGCGAAAAGCAGCGCCGCCGCCAGGAAGCCGGGGGTGCCCCGGGCCTGACGCGACAGTTCGATGGCCAGCAGGAACGCCGCCAGCAGCCCGCCCGCCGCCACCAGCAGCATGGCCAGCCGCGTGACCTCGGTATGGAAGCCGGCAATCTGCCACGCCGCGGCCAGATACGCCATTACCCCGGGAGGGTGAACCACGGGGGGCGCGGAACGCGGGATCCACCAGCCGTGGCGGAAAAGGTCCAGCGCGGATGGGATGTACTGGCCGGCTTCGTCCCAGTAATAAGGCAGGCGCAGCAGCCACAGGTGGCTCCAGACCGCCAGCACCGCAAACAGCCCGAACAGAATCACGTAGCTGGCCGGCCGGGTGGAGCGGCGCAATGCGTCAGGGCGGTCCGCGTCGGCCAGGTTCATGCCGGATTACTGGACGATGCCGCCGCCCGGGGTGCGCGGCTCCAGCTTGATCTCCCCGAACGCCGATTCGTATTGGTCCACGTTCTGCTGCAGTACGTTGAGCAGCGCCTTGGCCTGTTGCGGGCTGACGTAAATGCCCTGGAAATTGGAGATGGAAACCGCGTCCGGGGCGGTCTGGTTCACCCGCCCGAACAGGAGCAGGAAATCCCACAGGTTCACCCGGATCTGCACGCTGTTCGAGTAGTTTTCCCGATACTCCGGTGTAGTCATCAACTGGATCTTGGGTGCCGGGGGTTGACTCATAGATCCTAGAGTAGCACCGGCCCCAAAAATCAGGGGTCATGCGAACGTACGCGTGGTCCGGAAGCATGTCGGCTTCGCTCCGGACCGCGCGTATCGGTGCGTCGCGCCGTACTCCCGCCGCCCCGATCCCTGATCCCTGATCCCAGATCCCCGACCCCCGACCCGTCCTGCCCCGCACCGGACGATTTAAGAATCTTTACGAATTTGGTACAACCCGTGCAGAAGGTTTTGCGTCGGATGAAGTGAGGCAAGTCATGAAAGCACTCGCAGAGAACCAAACCAAGGGGCTGGCCCACTGCCCCATTTGCACCCACACGGTGCCGGCGGATATCGATCTGAAGGGAAGATACGCGCGGGTGGCGCCAGGTCAGCGGTGCCCGCGTTGTATGTCGTCGCTGGATGTTGCGGTGGTCATCCAGATTCCGGAGGCCGCATAGCCTCCGCCCCTCCCCAACGCCCTCCGGAGGGACGGATCCGGACTGGTACGAACGAATCCGCCGGAGGGTTGTTCGGGGCTGGAAATTCTGAGATAGTAGAATCAACCAAATGACGAAACGCAAGCAACAGTCGAGAACCGACGCGGTGGTGCCCGCCGATGTTCTGGAAGCCGCCAAACGCTCGGTTTCGGCCGACCGCTTGAAGAAGGTAGTCAAGTGCTCGGTGTGCGGGGACGAAACCGCCGCCATCGGCCCGGAGCCTCTGTGCTGGGTCTGCCGCCGGCTGAAGATCAGCGCCTGGCGCGAGATTGAGCAGCAGATGCCGGCTCAGGAATAGGCGAGCCCGCTCCGGCCGCCAGGGCCCGCTCGTAAACCAGGCCGGCCGCGGCCACATCTTCCAGCGCTAATCCTATCGATTTGAACAACGTGATGGCTCGCGGTGTCTGTCGTTCCGCCAACCCCGGATCGACCGCCAGGTCCTTCAGTTCCACCACCTTCTTCCAATCTTCTTCCGCCAGCGCCGGCAGTAGGTCCCCCGCTTCCATCCGGCTCTGCTCGATGCTGTCCACCACAATCAGGCCGACGCGCCGCACCAGCTCGGCGGGCAGTTCGCGCCGCGCCGCCTGGTTCGAACCCATGGCGTTGATGTGGGTTCCGGGCGCTATCCATTCCGCCGCCAGCACCGGCTCGGCCGCGGCGGTCGCGGTCACCACCACCTCCGCCTCCCCCACCGCCTCTTCCGCCGAAGCCGCCGCGTCCGCGGGCACGCCGAACCGCTCTGTAGTTTCCGCCGCCAGGGCGCGCCGCTTTTCTGCCGAACGGCTCCATATGCGCACCCGCCGGAATGCGCGCACCGCCAGCATGGCTTCCACTTGCGTGCGCGCCTGGAAACCCGAGCCGATGATGCCCAGTGTAGCGGCGTCCGGCCGCGCCAAAAGATCCGTCGCCAGTCCGCTGGCCGCGCCCGTGCGAATCTGGCCCAGGTGGTTGGCTTCCAGAATGGCGAGCGGCGCGGCATCCTCCGCGCGGTACAGCAGGAACAGGAAATGCGCGCCGTGGCGCGGGTGGGTGGAATAGAGCTTCGCTCCGAAATAGCGCCCGTCCGCCGCGGCCATATAGTGCAGGGTGGACCTGGTCGGTAGAATCAGCCGCCGCCGCGGGTGATTGATGGCTTCGCCCGCGGCCAGCCGCCGGAAAGCCTCCCGCATCAGCCCGATGCAGTCCCGCATCGGCAGGAAGCGCCGGACGTCGGATTCCGACAGGTAGATCATTTCCTGATCATAACTTCAGGGATTGGGGATCGGGGATTGGGGCGTTGAGGGTGGCCGGCACGGCGCCGCTTCGCGGGCGCCGATGTGGGTGCACGCGCGGTCCGGCAGCCAGGCCGACGTTTTCCAGACCGCGCGTGCGGGTTCGTCGCGCCCGGCTTTCCATCGCCCCAATCCCCAATCCCTGATCCCCAACCCCTAATTCCCGATCCCCGCTCTGTTACAATACACTCTAAACCGTGCGCTAAATTCCGCCGGGCAGTATATGGATTTCGACCAGCTCCACACGTTCCTGGAGATCGTCCGGCTGAAGAGCTTTTCCAAAGCCGCCCAGACGTGTTACCGCACCCAACCGGCCATCAGCGCCCAGGTGCGGCAGCTCGAGCAGGAATTGCGCACGGAGCTGTTCGAGCGCTTCGGCAGCCGCATCTCCCTGACCACCGCGGGCAAAATTTTCGCCGAGTATGCCGAGCAGATGCTCGACCTGCGCCGCCGCGCGCAGGACGCCATCGCCGAGCTCGAGACCAATCCCCGCGGCGAACTCGTCATCGCCGCCAACGAAGCCACCTGCATCTACGTATTACCCAAGGTTTTCTCGCACTACCGCCAACTGTTTCCTGCCGTGCAATTGCAGGTGAACCGCTCCTACGGCTCGCGCGTGGTGGAAGCGGTCATGGACCATTCGGCCGATTTCGGCCTCACCCAACTTCCGGTCGATGAGAAGCGTGTGCAGGTGGTCAACGTGCACCGCGACGAGATCCGGCTGATCGTTCCCGCCGGTCACCGTCTGGCCCGCCAAGTCACGGTGTCGCCCAATGACATCGCCGGGGATTTCCTGGTGCTGCCGCAGCAGGGCAAAACGCGCGCGCGGCTGAATGCGTGGCTGGAGCCGGTGGAAGACGAGATCCGCATTTCCATGGAACTGGATTCCACGGAGATGATGAAGCGGTTCGTCATGGCGGGGCTGGGAATTTCGTTTCTGGCGGTTTCCAATTGCCGCGAGGAGATCACGGCGGGCAAGTTGCGCGCGGTGACGCTGGCGCCGGAGCCGATGGCGCGCACCGTCGGCTTGATTTACCGCAAGGACAAAGCGCTCTCCAAAGCCGCGCTCGGGTTCATCCAGGTGGTGCTGGAGGAACTGGGGAGCTACGGCAAGGGGTCGGACCGCGGAGACAGGGCGGTGGTGGCGTGACCGTCTGCAATCGATGCCGTAAACAGTTCGGCAGCGAGGCGGCGCTATGCCCCTTCTGCGGCGAACGCCGGCCGCAAGCCTCGGGCACCTTCCATACTTCAACCGTACTCATCTCGACCCGCGGCGAGGAGTGGGTTTGCCGCACGGTGGAGGAGGTGCCTCCCCATCTGCGCCGGCGGCTGCTGAAATCTACCAACGGCGCCAATTCGGCCACCATTCTGATTGCCGACCGTCGCGGGCGCATCGAGATCGCCCGCGCCCTGAAGAAACTGCCGGCCTCGGCGCAGCGGCGTTTGCGCCATTCTATAGAAGGCGCGCCCGCCGGATTCCGCCGCCTGGCGCCGCTCCGGCGCAACCTGCTGCTCGTTTTCGCCGTCATGGCGCTGCTGGCCGCCATCGCCATTGTCTTCAGCCACCGCTGGTAATCGCCTCCCCGCAAAAAGTCCTATAGTTCTCAGCCTTTTGGTCCGATATAGAGGTGTGAACCAAAGGCGCGAACCTCGTTTTGAAGTGGATCAGGCGGTCGAAATCACGATTCTGACGGAGCCCGCGACGCGGCTGGCGGCGCGGGTGAGAAACGCCTCGGGCCGGGGCCTCGGACTGACCGTATCCAGGCCGGTTCCAGCCGGCGTGGCGGTGCGCATCGAACTGGGCGACGCCATCGTGCTCGGCGAGGCCATTTACTGCCGGAGTGAGCAGGATCAGTTCTTTCTGGGCATTGAACTGGACCAGGTGTTGGTGGGGCTGACGGAGTTAGGCCGCAAGCTGACGGCCTGGGAAAACGAAGAGCGATCCGCACCGAGAGCTTAACCCGCGCCTCCGCCGGGCATGCGATGGTGGCGCTCCGTAGCGCCGCCTTCCAGGCGGCCTGCCGGCTTCCGAGCCGGCATGCGTGCTCGGGCAGGGTATGTCGATGGCAAGCTGAAACCCTGCTCCACTGGTAGCGTCGCATACACGCGGCCCCGCGCGTTCCGACATCGCCGCTGGTGTTCCGAGACGCATTGCGTTAGCATATCGGTATTTCAGAGGTGATTGGAGAGAACCCGTGTTTTTTAAGCGTGTACTGACATGGCTCGTGGTCTGCCCGGTCCTGCTTGCCGGCGCCGCGGCCGCCAGCGGAGCTCCCGCTTCCACCGTCAAAGTGTGGGAAGAGAAGATCACGCTGCCCACCTATCTGGCCGGCGAGCCGGAACCGAATCCCATGTTCTTCTTCGGGCGCGCAGTCCCAGGGCGCGCAGGGGCCGGTCTATCCATATCCGATGTACGATACCCTCACGGGCAAGAAGGTCGACAAGACTTACACCGCGGTCTATCTCGAGAACGAGTACATCCGGATCGGCGTCCTGCCGGAAATCGGCGGCCGCATCTTCGAAGGCGTCGATAAGACCAACAACTATAACTTCATCTATCGCCAGCACGTGATCAAGCCGGCGCTGATCGGCCTGATCGGCGCGTGGATCTCCGGCGGCGTGGAGTGGAACGTTCCCGCACCATCACCGCGCCAGCACCTTCATCCCGGTGCAGTACAAGACCGAGGAGAACGCCGACGGCAGCAAGACGATCTGGGTGGGCGAACTGGAAGTGCGGCAGCGCATGCGCTGGGCGGTGGGTTACACGCTGCGGCCCGGCAAAGGCGTACCTGGAAGCCTCGGTGCGCATTCTGAATCGCACGCCCGTCGTGAACACCATGCTGTGCTTCGCCAACCTGGCGGTCCACGCCAATCAGAATTACCAGGTGATCTTTCCGCCCAGCACGCAATACGGCGTGTTCCACGCCAAGCGCGAGTTCACCGCCTGGCCGTTTTCCACTCCGTGTATGCGGCGCCGATTTCACCAAGGGCGTCGACATCAGCTGGTACAAGAACCACATTCGGACCAATTCGGTCTTCGCGTGGAATTACCAGGACGATTTCTTTGCCGGTTACGACCACGGCAAGGAAGCCGGAACCATGAGCGTCGCGGACCACAATATCGTCCCCGGCAAGAAGTTCTGGACGTGGGGCAACGGTCCCGGCGGCCGCGCCTGGGACAAGATCCTCACCGACGACGACGGCCCTTACATCGAGCTGATGGCCGGCGCGTACTCCGACAACCAGCCCGACTATAGCTGGCTGCGCCCTACGAAACGCGCTCGTTCGACATGAACTGGTACCCCTTCCGCGATATCGGCGGCGTCAAGAAGGCCAACCTCGATGCCGCGGTGAATCTGGAAGTGGCGAACGGCCAGGCCAAGGTCGGTTTCTACACCACCTCGGCGCATTCCGCCGCGCGCGTGCGCGTGGAAGCGGCCGGGGAAGGTTCTGCTCGAGGAGACCGTGGCCATCGATCCCGCCAAGCCGTACGTAAAGAAGATCCAGGTGCCCGCCGGGATCGATGAGCACGACATCGTCGCCTCCATTTCGGACTCCGGCCGCGAGCTGGTGTCCTATCGCCCCATCCGCCTCAAGCCCGAACCCATGCCGAAGGCCGTCACCTCGCCCGCGCCGCCGCGCGAAATCAAGACCAACGAAGAGCTGTACCTGATCGGCCTGCGCGCGCAGCAGTTCCACGATCCCGTCATCGATCCGCTCCCCTACTGGGAAGAGGCGCTGCGCCGCGACCCGGGCGATGCCCGCGTTAACACCGCGCTCGGCATCGCCGATTACCGCGCAAGCCCGCTATGCCGACGCCGAGAAGCACCTGCGCACGCGCGCATCGAGCGGCTACCGACCGCTACACCAGCCCCAAGGACGGCGAGGCGATCTACTATCTGGGCGCCACCCTGAAGGCCGAAGGAAAATCCGACGAAGCCTTCGCCTATCTTCTACAAAGCCACCTGGAGCCAGGCGTGGAAGGCCGCCGGCTATTATTCGCTGGCCGAAATCGCGGCCTCGCCGCGGCCGCATGGATCAGGCATTGGAGTTCGTCGACCGCTCCCTCGATTCCAACGCGCTCAACCTCCGCGCCCAGAATCTGAAGGCCGCGGTGCTGCGCCATCTGGGCCGGCCCGAGGAGGCGCTCGAAGTATTGGCCGCGGCGCACCGGGCCGATCCGCTCGACGTTCGCGCCATGGCGGAAAACTGGCTGGCAACGAAAAACCCGGAAGTCGCGCGCCAGACTGGCGGCCACCATGAATCAGCATCCCGCCACCGCCCAGGAGACCGCGGCGGAGTACCTCAATGCCGGCCTCTGGCAGGACGGCGCGGATGTGCTGGTGCAGATGATCTCGTCCGTCGCCGACGCCGCCACCGTCCATCCCATGGCGTATTACTACCTGGCGTACTTCGAGGGCAAACTGGGGCAGGCGGACAAGGAATCGGAGTGCTACCGCCTGGCCGCCTCTGTGTCCCCGGATTACGTCTTCCCGTTCCAGAGCGAAGCCATCGACGTGCTGCGCACCGCCATTGAGCGCAACCCGAAGGACGCCCGCGCGCCTTATTACCTCGGCAACGTCCTCTACGACTGGCAGCCGGAGGAGGCCGTGAAAGCGTGGCAGGCTTCCGCCGCCCTCGATCCCTCCTTCGCCATCGTGCATCGCAATCTGGCCATCGCCTACGCCCATCGCAAGCCGCAGCCGGACCTCAAGGGCGCCATCGCGGAGATGGAGAAAGCGGTCGGCGTGGAGCACAAATACGCGCTCCATTTCGCCGAGCTCGATGAGCTCTATGAGCAGGCGGGAATCCCGCTGGAGCATCGCCTGCCCATCTTCCGGCAGAACGCGGCCGTGATCGCCGGGCGTGACGACGCGCAAAACCGCGCCATCGCGCTGAAGGTCGCCACGGGCGAATACGACGAGGCCATACGCATGATGACCGGCCGCCAGTTCGCCGTGGCCGAGGGCGCAAACCTTAACGTGGCGGAGCATTGGACCGACGCCCACCTGCTGCGCGCGCGCAAGCAGATTGAGGCCAAACGCTATCAGGAGGCGCTGGGGGATCTGGCCGCCGCCATGAAGGTGCCGTCGAATCTGCCGCTCGAAGGCCCGGGAGGCGCGGCCCTGCGCGCGGCCGAAGCCGCGTATTGGACCGGCGTGGCGTATGAAGGCTTGGGCCAGCACCAGAAGGCCGTGGAAGCGTGGCACGGAGCGGAACCGCGCGCCCAGTCCCCCGCGCGGCGCCGTCGGCCCATGGGGGCGAACCCCATTGCCGGCTCCCAGCCCTACTATCAGGCGCTCTGCCTGCAGAAACTCGGCGAAGTGGAGAAGGCGAAAGAGCTTTTCACCGCGTTGGTGGAGGCCGGGAAGTCCGGTCTGGCCGGGCCCGAACGCGCGCGCACAGCGGCGGCCCATTACCTGATCGGTCTCGGATACCTGGGCCTCGACGATCGCGCCCAAGCCAAATCCGAGCTGAGCCAGGCCGTCCAGATCAGTCCGGACCTTCTCGGCGCCCGCGTCGCCCTGGCCGCGCTGTAACTCCCAGTGGGGCGGACCATCGTTGTTCGTGGTCTGCCAACCCGGGTTCCCGGGGTTGGTAGACGACAACAGGCGATCGTCTGCCCCACCGGTTTTTCCGCTACCAGTCCACTACCGAGCCGTCGTCGGGGTCGAACGCCGGGCGGTACTCGCGCGGCTCGCCCACCTGCGCCCGCAGTTTGTCCTCGTCAATCGTAATCCCCAATCCGGGGTCGGTCGGCAGCGGCCGATGGCCGTTGACTACCGGCGGCAGCGGCTTGGCCAGCAGGTCCGAATATTCGTTGTCCCCGCGCTCCTGGATAAGGAAATTCGGAATGCACGCAGCCACCTGGTAGCTGGCGGCCAGCGAGCACGGCCCCTGCGGATTGTGCGGCGCCAGCGGCGTGTAATAGGCCTCCGCCATGCCCGCAATCAGCCGCAGTTCGGTGATCCCGCCGGCGTAGCATACGTCCGGCTGGAGGATCTTGGCCGCGCGCTTCTCCAGGATCTCGCGGAATCCGAACTTGGTGAAGATGCGCTCGCCCGTGGCCAGTGGGATATGCGTCTGGCGGGCGATTTCGGCCATCATCTCCACGTTCAGCGGCTGCACCACCTCTTCGTAGAACCACGGCTGGTACGGCTCCAGCGCCTTCACCAGCAGCATCGCCGTGGGCGGTTCCACCGCGCCGTGGAAATCGATCGCGATATCCACGCCTGAGCCGTACCTCTGCCGCAGCGCCTTGAAATTGTCCACCACTTCGTCCACGAACTTCTGCCCTTCGATGTACTTGACAGGCCCGCGGTTGTGCCCGCGCGGTCCCACCTTCATGGCGGTCACGCCGGTCTTCTCGCTCACCGTGCCGTAGACGCGGATGCGGTCGCGCGTGGGCCCGCCCAGCAGCTTATAAACCGGCACCCCGTAGACTTTGCCCTTGATATCCCACAGCGCCTGGTCGATGCCGCTCGATATGGCCGTCTTGATGGGCCCGCCGCGGTAAAACGCGCCGCGGTGGATCGCCTGCCAGAGGTAGACCACGCGGCACGGGTCCTGGCCCACCAGGAACCGGCCCGCCTCCTGCGCGCCGGCGGCGCAGGCCCTGGCATCGTCCTTGAGCATTTCGCCCCAGCCGACAATGCCGGCATCGGTGGAGATCTTGACGAAGACCCACGAGTTGCGGAGAACAAACGTCTCCAATTTGGTAATCTTGATCGAATCCTTCGGGTCGGCGGCGGCGGCTTCGGCCGGAGCGGTCGTAAAAGCCGCATCCAGCCCCATCATTCCGCCCGCGCCCATCAGCCCTTGCAGCAGGGTCCGGCGGTTCGCTTGAGAATCAGGCATTGGGTAACCTTTCTTCCGATATCCTAACAGGTGCTCTCGCGCTGAATTTGCCTTTCGGCATCCGGTAGTAGAAAAATACTACATACACTCGATTGATACCGATTATAATGGGTCTGAAAATCCATTATGGGGTCGAGGGCAGCATTTCGGGGCAGTTGCCAATGCCTACGGACGGCGCGAAAACGGATGCGGGAATTGCTCAAATGCTTGATTTCAGGCGCGATTTTGCTGGCCGCCCCAGGCTGCGTCGCCGCCGCTAAGCTGCCCGGCTATGTGTTCACCTCCGCGCGCCGGTTTGAGCCCAAGGCCTGGATGGAAGGGCGGGACCGGTTCCCGGCCGGCGCGGCCCTCATCCTGGCGTCCGGGCCGGACCACCGCGCCCTGTTTCCCGAATTCTTCGCCTCCGCCGATGCCGTTATCTCCTTCGACGGCAGCCAGGTGCTCTTCGCCGGCAAGCGCACCGCCGCCGCCCATTGGCAGATTTGGGAAGCTTCGCTGGCCGGAGGCAAGCCGCGCTCCCTCACGCCCGCCGATTCCGACTGCATCCGCCCCGTGTATCTGCCCGATGCGCGCGTTGTCTACACGCGCCTTCGGCCGGCGGGGTCGGAACTCGAAGCCGTACCGCTGGCCGGCGGCGCGGCTGCGCGGCTGACGTTCGCTCCCGGCTGGTACCTCACTGCCGACGTGCTGCGCGACGGCCGCATCCTGTTCGAAACCGCGGGCGAGCTTTTCACGGTCTACCCCGACGGCACCGGCGTGGAATCGCTGCGCTGCGACCACGGCCCCGTCCGCGGCGGCGCCCGGCAGGTCTCCTCCGGCGACGTCGTTTTCACCGCCGGCGCCCGCCTGGCGCGCTTCACCTCCGCGCTCGCCGTACAGGTGGAAATCCCGCAGCCGGCGTTCGATTTCCTGGGCCCGGTGGCGGAAATTGCGCCGGATTCCTGGATCGTGGCGCTGCGCCGCCGCCCGTCGGCGCCGTTCGGCCTGTTCCTATGGACGCCCGGACCCGGCAAACCGGTGGAACTGGAAGTGCCCGCCGGCGCCAATGCCATCCAGCCGGTCGTCGTCGCCCCACGGATTCCGCCTCTCCAGTTCCCCTCCGCGCTCGTCCCCACGCGAACCGCCGGCAACCTGCTCTGCCTGAACGCCCGCGCCGGCAAGACAGCCCATCTCCGCCGCGGTCCGCGCCGTGCGCGCTTACACGCTGGCGGCCGGCGGCGCGCCCTCGCTGCTCGGGCAGGCGCCGGTGGAGCGCGACGGCTCCTTCTATATCCAGGTTCCCGCCGACCGGCCCCTGCGCCTCGAACTGCTGGACGAAAAGGGTGCGGTGGTGCGCGCCGAGCGCAGCTGGTTCTGGATGCGGCCCAGCGAGCAGCGTGTCTGCGTCGGCTGCCATGCCGGGCCGGAGCGCGCGCCGGAAAACAAGGTGCCCGACGTTTTGCTCCGCACCATAATCCCTGAAAAACTGCTGGGGCCACAGTCATGAAGCCGAAAATCATCGCCGGTATTTGCCTGGTATGGGTCGCGGCCGCGGCGGATGGCGGCGCCGGACCCATCCGCTTCGAAGACGTCACCGCCTCCTCCGGCATCCGCTTCACCCATTCCTTCGGCGCGGAAAAGCTGGGCTCGCTCATCGAAAGCACCGGCGCCGGCTGCGTCTGGTTCGATTACAACCACGACGGCAAGCCCGACCTGTTCGTGGTGAGCGGCCGGCCGCTGGCGAAGGAGATGCACCCCTACCCGCTGCGCAATCCGCCCGCGATCCCGCCCCACAATCACCTCTACCGCAACGATGGCAACGGCCAGTTCACCGATGTCACCGACCAGGCGGGCCTGGCCGGCGACGGCTTCTGCTTCTCCGCCGTCGCCGCCGATTTCGATAACGACGGCTTCACCGACCTGCTGGTCACCAGCTACGGCCACGTCACCCTCTATCGCAACAAGGGCGACGGCACCTTCGAGGACGTCACCGCCAAGGCCGGCCTGGACGTGAAGGGCTGGGCCATCAACGCCGCCTGGCTGGATTACGACCGCGACGGCTGCGTCGATCTGTTCATCGGCCGCTATGTCAAGTTCGACCCGACTTACCGCTCCTATTACGCCGCCGATAACTATCCCGGCCCGCTGGATTACGAGGCCGACAGCAACTTACTGTTTCACAACACCTGCAAGGGCACCTTCGTCGACGTAAGCGAGAAATCCGGCATCGCCGCCCACAAGGGCCGCGCCATGGGCGTGACCGCGGCCGATTTCGATGGCGACGGCTATCCCGATATCTACGTGGCCAACGACAAGACCGAGAATTTCCTGTTCCACAACAAGCGCGACGGCACCTTCGAGGAGATCGGCACGCCCAGCGGCACGGCCTTCGGCCAGAACGGCGAAAACACCTCCGCCATGGGCCCGGTCTTCTTCGACGTGGAAAATCGCGGCGCGATGGACCTGTGGGTCAGCGATTCCAAATACAACCGCCTCCTCCGCAACACCGGGCAAGCTGCAGCTTCGAGGACGTCACCCAGCGCGCCGGCATCTCGCAATACGCCGCGCAGTACACCAGTTGGGGCACCGGCGTGTACGATTTCGATAACGACGGCTGGCGCGATATCTTCATCTTCCACGGCGGCCTGATCCACCTGATCCCGCAGGAGCACTCGCTGTTCCGCAATCTCGGCGGCGGCAAGTTTCAGGATGTCTCGGAGGGCGCCGGCCCGTTCTTCGCAACCAAGACCGTGGGCCGCGGCGCGTGCTTCGCCGATTACGACAGCGACGGCAAAATGGACGCGTTCCTGGTGAATCTGGGCGCCGCCGGCCAGCTGTTGCACAATACCACGCCCGCCGCCGGGCACTGGCTGATGGTCCGGCTGGTCGGAACCAAGAGCAATCGCGACGGCATCGGGGCGAAGGTCGAAGTCACGGCCGGCGGCAAGACAGCAGACCGCCCAGCGCGTCGCCGGCTCCGGTTATCTCAGCCAGGACGACTGGCGCCTGCATTTCGGCCTGGGCAGCAGCACGCGGGCCGAAAAGATTACGGTCACCTGGCCCAGCGGCATCCAGCAGATGGTGGAGAATGTCGGCTGCCGACCAGGTGCTGACGATTACGGAGAAATGAGGATGCGGAGCGCAATTCCGGCCGCGATCGTATTGTTGGCATTGGCTCACGGCGCAATCCGCGACCCTGCCCGCGCCCCGCTATCCCAGCCCCGACGACATGGCGCTCTCGCCCGATGGCAGCCGCCTGTACGTGGTCTGCTGCGGGACCGACGAACTGGCGGTCATCGACTGCGCACCAAGTCCGTCGCCGGCCGCGTGCCGGTCGGCCGGGTGCCGCGCGGCATCGCCGTGGCCCGCGATGGAGCGCGCGTCTACGTGGCCAATTCCTGGTCGGACACGGTCAGCGAGATCGACGCCGCCGCGCTGCGCGTCGTCCGCACACTGCCCACGGGCTTCGAGCCGATCGGCGCGGCGCTCGATGACCGCGGCATTTCTCTACGTCGCCAACCGGCTCAGCAACGACGTTTCCGTGATCGACCTGAAGACCGGCACCGAGGCGCGCCGCTTGCTGGCCGGCCGCGGCGCCAGTTGGATGACCGCTTCCGCGGACGGCTCGCGCATTTACGTCACCCACATCTATCCCAACCCCGGTGGCTTCCGCAGCCCGCCGGAATCGGAAATCACCGAAATCGATACCGCGCGGCAGGTGGTGGCGGCGCGCCTGCGGCTTGCACAACGTGGCGGGCGTGTTCCACGTGGCCGTCTCGCGCGACGGCCGCCTCGGCATTGCCGCGCAGATGCGGCCCAAGAACCTGATCCCGCTGGCGCACGTGGAGCACGGCTGGGTCTTCGGCAACTCCTCGCGGTGTTCGGCGAAGCCGTCGGCGGCGTGGTGCAGCTTCCGCTGGACGAGATCGAAAGCTTCTTCTCGCTGCCGTTCGGCGTGGCGATCGCGCCCGACGAATCCCGCGCCTACATTTCGGCCAGCGGCTCGGACGAGGTCGCCGTGCTCGATTTGCGCCAGCCTGGTGGCCGCCGCGCGCGTCGCCCGGACGCCGCCGCGCTGGCCAACGATCTCTCGGCCTCCGCCCGCTACGTGCTGGCGCGCATCCCGGTGGGGCACAATCCGCGCAGCCTGGTGCTCTCGCCCGATGGCGGCACGCTCTACGTGGCCAACCGGCTGGACGACACCATCTCCGTGATCGATACCGCGCGCGCCGCGGTCACCGGCACGATTGCCGCTGGGCGGCCCCGCCGAACTCACCGCCGAGCGCCGCGGCGAGCGCCTCTTCTACTCCTCGAAATACTCCTTCGGCCACCAGTTCGGCTGCGCCAACTGCCACCTGGATTCCACCTTCGACGGCTCTCCTGGGACCTGGAGCCGGATGGCTTCGGCATGGACATCGTGGACAACCGCGCGCTCGAAGAGATCGGCGATACCGCGCCGTTCAAATGGAACGGCAGCAATCCGGACCTGCAAACCGAGTGCGGCCCGCGCACCGAGCGCTTCTTCTTCCGCTCGCAGGGCTTCCGCGGCGACGAACTGGAGGACCTGGTCGCATTACATCAAGTCGATTCCGCTGCGGCCCAATCGCTACCGCCTGCCCAATGGCGAACTGACGCCCGCGCAGGAGCGCGGCAAGGCGATTTTCGAGCGCACCGCAGAGAAAGGACGGCACGCCCATTCCCGATGAGCTGCAGTGCTTCGTGTGCCACTCCGGCCCGTATTACACCAACCAGCAACTGGCGGACGTGGGCACGGGCAAGCCGACCGACCGCTCGCCGATGATCGACATTCCGCAATTGACCAACGTGGTCTACAGCGCGCCCTATCTGCATGACGGCTCGGCGCGAACGCTCGAGGAAATCTGGACGGTGTTCAACCCGAACGACACGCCACGGCGTCACCAACGATCTGACCAAAGATGAGCTGAACGATCTGATCGAGTACTTGAAAACGCTATGAGAGTTCCGATCGACGCCAGTCCGTGGAGCAGCTTCAGCTTGCCATGCCGGCATTCGTGCCGGCATCCCGCCCGAGGTATGCCGGCTCGAAAGCCGGCATGGCCGCCTGGAAAGGCGGCTCTACGTCAACCCGCGGTTGGCGGGCAAACTGCCTGCCCCACTTTGGACCGCCCTCCTCCTGCTCCTCCTCGCCTGCACCCTCTCCGCCCAGGAACTGCCGCGCTTCCGCTGGGAGAATTTCACCACCCGCGAAGGCCTGCCCGACAACCGCGTTTACAGCGTGTGCGTGGATGGCGACCGCGTCTGGGCCGGCACGGACAACGGCCTGGCGCTCTACGAGAACGGCAAGTGGAAGGTCTTCACCACGGCCGACGGGCTGGCGCATCGCGCCGTGCTGTCGCTGGCGCTCGACAAGCGGACGCACGACCTCTGGATCGCCACCATGGGCGGCCTGAGCCGCTACTCGGCCGGCCGCTTCGACACCTTCACGCAGCTCAACAGCGGCCTGGCCAACGACGTGGTCTACGGCGTCGCCGTGCAGGGCGATTTCGTCTGGGTGGCCACCGCGGCGGGCGGCAGCCGCCTCAATACGCGCACCGGCGAATGGAGCCTTTTCAACGAGCGCAACACGCCCATGTACGAGATCTGGACCTACGGCGTCTCCGCGGCCGCAGACAAGGTCTACTACGCCGTTTGGGGCGGCGGCGTGCTCGAATACGACGTCAAGACCGACCGCTGGAAGGACTACAACGACCCGGACGGCGAAACCGAAATCGTGCTCTTCAAGGACCAGGGGCTGATCCACGAGATCACCACCTCGGTGAGCTACGCCGGCGGCATCCTGTGGGTGGCCACTTATTTCGGCGCCAGCCGCTACGACGGCCGCAACTGGCGCAATTTCCTGGACAAGGACAGCGGCCTGCCCAGCAATTTCCTGAACCAGGTGAAAACCATCGACGGCACGCACGCCTGGTTCTCCACCGACAAGGGCCTGGCCTATTTCGACGGCGAGCGCTGGGCCACTTACCGCCCCGCGCTCGATACCGCACGCGCCGGAGATGCTGGTGCGCGACGCCGCCGGCCAGGTTTCGCGCGTGCCCGCGGACACGGCCCCGGCCCACCACTACATGTTTGGCGTCGATTTTCAGGGCGACGATATCTGGGTGGCGACGGCCAAGGGCGTCAGCCACGGAATCCGAATTCACACGAAGGAGATTCACAACCATGACCATTACGCGAAGTGCTGGAGCGAATCGGCAGCTACCCGGCAGGTGCAGAAGCGGGCCATCAGCGCGCCCTCGGTGCTCAACGAGGCGTACGACTATGAGCGGCCGAGTTCCTTTTCGCGCGGATTGCGCATCGACCTGAACGGCCTGGTCATTCTGCTGATCTCCGGCACCGCCAGCATCGACGAGCACGGCCAGACCGTGCACGTCGGCGATTTCCGCGCGCAGGTGCGGCGCACCTACCGACAACATCACCGGGCTGCTGGCGGCCGAAGGCGCCACCTGGAAGGACATCGTCCGCACCACCTGCTACCTGCGCGATATCGAGCGCGATTACGCCGCGTTCAACGAGGAGCGCACGGCATTTCTTCCAGGAGCAGGGGCTCGATCCGCTGCCCGCTTCCACCGGCATCCAGGCGATTCTGTGCCGGCCCGAACTGCTGGTGGAAATCGAAGCCATCGCCATGTTCATCCCGGAGAAATAGCCATGCCCGCGGCAGAAGCGTCCGTAGCGCCGCATTCCGGCGGCATGCCGGCTTCCAAGCCGCTACTCGCGGCGACGCCGTATGCCGGCAGCAAGCTGAGCTGCTCCACGGCTTTTGCGCTGCCTGGCATGCGTCGCTCTGTTCCGGCCGCTGCGCGCGCAGTCCCCGGCCTGCTCCTGCGGCGCGGCTCCGCCTCCGCCCGCCGCCATCCGCACGCTCGCGCCCTACGCCAACACGCCCGAGGATCTGCGGCCGTTCTCGAAATTCACCCAGCCGTATTACGAGAACTACACCAAGACGCCGGAATATAACGGCGCGGCGCGCGACGTTCCCCGCGGCCGATGCGTCGCATCTGTCCACCAGTCGACATCGGCTTCCTCGGGCCGATCGAAAATCACAAGGACCAGGCGCTCGGCCCGGCCATGCTGCACGGCGCGCAACTGGCCATCGCCGAGGCCAACGCCCGCGGCGGCTATGGCGGCAAGCCGTTCCGCCTGATGATCCACAACGACGCCGCTACCTGGGGCGCTTCCAGCAACGAGATCGTCAAGATGGTCTACGACGAGAAGGTGTGGGCCATGCTCGGCTCCATCAGCGGCGATTCCACCCATATCGCGCTGCGCGTTTCCCTGCGCGCCGAGTTGCCCATCGTCAACAGCGCCGCCACCGACCCCACCATTCCCGAAACCATCATTCCCTGGATTCTCACCTCCATCCAGGACGACCGCGTGCAGGGCTACACGCTGGCGCGCCGCATCTACACCGATCTCGGCCTGAAGCGCATCGGCCTGCTGCGCGTCAACGAGCGCTACGGCCGCTTCGGCGTGCTGAAAGTTCCGCGACGCCTCGCGCCGCCTCGGCCATCCCGTGGTGATCGAGCAGAAGTTCGAGCCGCTGGAAACCGGCTTCACGCGCCAGTTGCGCGTCATCAACGATTCCGACGTGGATGGCATCGTGCTCTGGGCCGATGCCGCCGCCGCCGGCACCATCCTCAAACAGATGCGCGCAATGGGCATGAAGCAGCCGGTCTTCGGCAGCTGCCCGCGTGGTGGGCGACGACCTGCTGCGCATCGCCGGCGCGGCGGCCGAAGGACTGGAAGTCGTCTACCCGTTCGATCCCACTCGCGACGATCCCGCCTGGCTCGATTTCAAGCAACGCTTCGCCGCCGCCTATCACGCCGACGGTCGAGGTCGTTCTCCGCGCTCGGCTTCGACACCATGAACATTCTGCTCCAGTCCATCTGCCGCGCCGGCCTGAACCGCGGCCGCATCCGCGACGCGCTGTATTCGCTCGAAAGCTACAAGGGCGTCACCGGCGAGATGATTTTCGATCCCAACGCCAAGAACATCGCGCCGCTGTACCTGGGCAAGGTGAAGGGCGGCAAAATCACGTACCGCCGCTACACCATGGAGAAGCCGTACGCGACGGTCGGCGAAGACCGTGGGCTACGCCGGGCCGCCGCTGGCCGATGCCGCCGGCCCGGAGTTCCGCATCGGCCTGTTCGGCCCCGGCGCGGAAGGGCTCGCCGCCTCGCTGGACGCACCCGGCTACCGCGTCGCCGGCGTGTCTTCGGACGTCCCCTGGGGCAAAGCTTCCACGGACCTCGTCAAACTGGTCTACGACCCCACGGTTCTCGGCATTGATCGCCACCGACCGCAACTCCGCGCACCTGGCGGAGCAGATCGCGGTCAAAACGTTCCTGCCCGTCATCGCCATTTCCTCCGACCGCACCCTCACCTCCGCCAACGTTCCCTGGATTTTCCGCCTTCCCACCGGAACCTCTCCGGCCGATGCCGTCCGCTGCCTGGCCGCGGCCGCCCGCCAGGCGGGACCGAACCGCGGAAAAATTCGCGATATGCTGGCCTCAGGGAAACCGGTATGGGGCCAGGTCTCTTTCCACGCGTCCGGCGAGCCGCAGTAATGCGGCGCCCGGGCCCTCTTGCACTCTCCCGCCGCGGTCTGCTCGGCATGCTCGCCTGGCCGGCCCTGCGCGCGTTCGGCCAGACGGGCGCCGCCGGCCAGGGATGGCATCGCGCGGCGTGCGGCCCGCGCCGCGCGGCAAGCCCTCCGGCCTTCCCTTTCACGCCCGATTCACCGATGTCGCCGCCGAAGCCGGCCTGCGCGACCCGGTGATCGCCGGCCATCCCGCCCGCGCCGATTACATCATCGAAGCCATGGGCTGCGGCGTCGCCTTCCTCGATTACGACAACGACGGCTGGCTCGATATCTTCGTGCTCACCGGCTCGCGCTGCGGCGATCCGCCGCCGGACGCCACCAACCGGCTGTACAAGAACAATCGCGACGGCACCTTCACCGATGTCACCGAGAAAGCCGGCCTGCTCCGCACGGGCTGGGCTCTACGGCGTCACGGTCGGCGACTACAACAACGACGGCTTCGACGACATCTTCATCACCTGCTGGGGGCAGAACGTTCTCTACCGCAACAACGGCGACGGCACGTTCACCGACGTCACCCGCGCAGCCGGCCTGCTCGCATCCGCACGCCGCGCTTGTGGCACCGGCTGCACCTTCGTGGATTACGATCGCGACGGCCGCCTCGACCTGTTCGTCGCCAATTACCTGAAGTTCGACTTCGACACGGTGCCGCCGCGCCGGCAAGCCCAACGATTGCAACTGCGAAGGGCATTCCGGTGAACTGCGGACCGCGCGGCCTGCCGCACGGCGACCACTCGCTCTACCACAACAACGGCGACGGCACTTTCACCGACGTCACCGCCGCCGCCGGCATCGCCAAGCCCGACCAGGGCTACGGGCTGACCGCCGTGGCCGCCGATTTCGATAACGACGGCTGGCCGGATATCTACGTGGCCTGCGATTCCACCCCCAGCCTGCTCTTCCGCAACAACCACGACGGCACCTTCCGCGAGGACGGCCTGGAGCGCGGCGTCGCCCTCAGCGAGGATGGCATGGAGCAGGCCGGCATGGGCATCGCCATCGGCGACTTCCGCCTGGAGGGCAACCTGGACATGTTCAAGACGCACTTCGCCGAAGACACTCCCGCGCTCTACCAGCAACAACGGCAACGGCGATTTCAGCGACGTGACCATCCGCGCCGGCCTGGGCGTGGAGACGCGCTTACATCTGCTGGGGCGCGGGCATCGGCCGATCTCGATAACGACGGCAATCCCGACCTGTTCTTGGTCACCGGCAGCATCTATCCGGAGTTGCAAGGACCGGCTACCGCACCCACGCCGCGCGTGATCTTCCGCAACCTGGGCAAGGGCCAATTCGAAGAACTGGTCGGCGATGGGCGGCCCCGGCGTGGAAGCCGCGCATGCCAGCCGCGGCTGCGCCTTCGGCGACTTCGATAACGACGGCGACATCGATATCCTGATCATGAATCACAACGAGCCGCCCTCGCTGCTGCGCAACGACGTCACCGGCGCCCATCACGGGCTGAAGGTCAAGCTCACCGGCGTCGAATCCAACCGCAGCGCCATCGGCGCGCGCGCCACCGTGCGCTATGGCGGCAAGGTGCAGGCCCAGGAAGTGCTGAGCCAGTCGTCCTATCTTTCCGCCAGCGATCGCCGGCTGCATTTCGGCCTCGGGGATGCGGCCAGCGCCGACGTTGAAATCCGCTGGCCTCTCGGCCGCATCGAAAAACTGAGCGATGTCGGCGCCGGCCAGTTGATCCACGTCACCGAAGGCGCCGGCATCACCCGTGCGGTCAAATTCCGGAGGCCGGGATGAAGCCGATGGACGGCCCCGTAGAGCCGCCTTTCAGGCGGCCATGCCGGCTTCCAAGCCGGCATTCTACGGTCGCCGCCTTGCTGCTCCTGGCCCTCGCCGCCGCTCTCCACGCCCAACGCACGCCCATCGAGGATGCCTGGGACCTGCTCCGCAAAGGCGAGCGCCCGCGGGCCATCGCCTTGCTGCAACAGATCGTACAACAGCATCCGGCCGATGCCGATGCCCGCCTGCTGCTGGGCAGCGTGCTGATGGAGGAGGGCCGCCGCGAGGAATCCATCGCGCAACTGAGGGAAGGCGCGCGCCTGCGGCCCAAATCGGCCGAAGCCCAGAATGCCCTGGGCGAAGCCTTCATCGCCTTCGACGACCCCCAATCCGCGTGCGCCCCGTTCGAAAGTGCCGTCGCGCTCGACCCCAATTTAGCCGCCGCCCAGGCCAACCTCGGCGCCGCGCTGCTGCAACTCGGCCAGGCCGATGCCGCCGCCCCGCACCTGGACCGCGCCATCGCCCTGATCGGGAAGCAGCCGGACGCCGCTTATCCGCTCTACCTCCGCGCCAAGATCCTCAGCGAGCGCGGCCAGCCGGAGAAGGCCGCGGCCGATTTGCGGCAGGCGGTCGCCCTGCGCTCGGATTTCGCCGAAGCCTGGTCGGACCTCGGCGACGCGCGCAAGACGCTGCGCGACGATACCGGCGCGCTGGCCGCCTTCAGCCGCGCCGTCGAACTCAATCCTGCGGACTCCGTCGCGCAATACCGCCTGGCTTCGGAACTGCTGGCGCAAGCGAAGCCGCACGACGCCGTCCCGCATTTCCAGGAAGCCGTGCGCCTCACCCCGTCCGATCAGTCCGCGCTCAACGGCCTGCAGCGCGCCCTCCGCGCCGACGGCCGTACCGAAGAGGCCGACCAGGTGCGCGCCAAACTGGCGGAACTGTTCCGCGCCAAGAACGCCGAAGACCGTAATTCGGTGGAGGCCATCCGGCTCAATAACGAGGGCGCGGCTCTGGAGAAAGCCGGCGACCTTCGCGGCGCGCTCGAAAAATACCGCGCCGCCCTGGCGCTCTGGCCCGATCACACCGGCATCCGCACCAATCTAGCCGCCGCCCTGCTGCACCTCGGCCAATGGAGCGAAGGCGTAGCCGAGTTGCGCGAGGTACTGCGCCGCGAGCCCGGCAATGAAAAGGTGCGCGCCACCCTGAACGAAGCTCTCGCCCATCCGCCGGCACAGTGAGCGGGATCGCCGCCGCAGCCACCCGCTAGATGCTCACCGACGCGGGCAGGAGCACGGCCGAAATGCAGCCGGTGGACTTTGGAAGCCGGCATACGTGCCCCGTCCGCTACGCCGCTCTCCGTCGGAAATTCCGCGCGTGCAGCCACAGATTCACTCCGCAAACCGCCAGCGCGAAGGCTACCAGCGCGGCTTCCGGCACATCCGGATAAACCAGCGCGTCCAGGTAATGAAGCAGAAATGGCCCGCGGTACGGCGCAATTCCGGCCAGTGCCTCCAGGTAATTCTCCAGCAAAGTCAACGGGCAGGGCCACGGCGCGACCTCAATGAAGACGCCGTAGACCAGCGACGCCAGGTGCAGCCAACGCAGCCAGGGCCGCGTTCGCGCCACCACCCATCCGAAAATCACCCACGCGATAAAGCCGAGATGGAGCGCCAGGACTACCACCGCCCCAAAACCAGGAAGACTCATTGCCAGCGCGCGCTTCACGGCCGCGTATGTCCATTATGGCAGGGCGGCTCTATCCCACCTTCGCCATGCGCACCAGCTTGCCGGCTGCCGCTTCGGCTTCCGTGCCCACCGCCTGCAGCCGCGCCATCTCCGCGTACCAGCCGTCGCGCGCGATCAGCTCTTCGTGCGTGCCCTGCTCCACGATGCCCGTCTTGTCCAGCACTACGATTTCGTCGGCCAGCTTGCGCACCGTGGACAGGCGATGCGCGACGATGATCGCCGTCCGCCCCTCCAGCCACGGCTGCAGGTTGCGCAGGATGCGCTCCTCGGTCTCGCTGTCGAGCGCGCTGGTGAATTCGTCCAGCACCACGATCTTGCGCTCGTCCGCCATCGAAACCAGCGCCTGCGCCAGCGCCAGGCGCTGCTGCTGGCCCTTGGAAAGGGTGGCCCCGCCCTGCCCGATGCGCGTATTGTATTTTTCCGGGAGGCGGCAGATGTCTTCGTGGATCGCGGCCGCCTTGGCCGCCTCCACCACTTCGCGCCGGGTGGCCTCGGGGCGCGTGAAGCGGATCACGTCCCACATGCGCATGCCGGAGAAGAACACGCCGCCGTGCTGCGAGACATGGGCGAACAGCCCGCGCAGCTGCTCGAGCGGCCAGCGCCTCACGTCGTGGCCGCAAACTTCGATCGCGCCCTGCTGCACGTCGAACATGCGCGTCAGCAGGTTCTGGACGGTGGTCTTGCCGCTGCCCGACCGGCCCACGATGCCCAGCACCGTGCCCGGCGCGATGGTGAGGTTGAAATTGCGCAGCACCGCCGCGCCCGGCGCTCCCCTGGCGCGCCCGTAGGCGAAGCGCACCGCGCGCATGCGCACCCCGGCCTCTTCCGGCACCGCCATCGGGCAGGCCTGCGCGTCGTCCGCAATGGCCGGCCGGGCGCCCAGCAGTTTCACCAGAACCCGCGTCGGCTCCAGGCCGTCATAGATGCGCTCCACCAGCGAGGCGTACCCGGTGAAGGAGCCGAGCAGTTGCTCGGTGAGCATGTTCAGGTACATGATCATGGCCGCATCCATCGCCTGGTGACGGTATTGCCAGATCCAGATGCCCTGGCAGGCGCGCTTGGCTACGGAGAGCAGCAGGTTGCGCCGCAAGCCGTAGCGGTTGCCGATGCGCGCTTCCTCCAGGCCGCTGGCAACAATGTCGCGCTGCACCCGCCGGTACCGCCGCAGCACCTGCGCCTGCTGCCCGTACTGCACCACCGGCTGGATGGCCTCTACGGACTCCGAAAACAGCCCGAAATCGCGATTGTAGCCCTGGTAGCGCCGCCGCGCGAACGGCTTTCTGCGCCGGTTTTCCAGCACGGTGAGCCACAGGAAGGCCGCCAGCGCCACCAGCAGCGCCGGCGTGGTAACGGCGCTGAACCAGAACAGCGGCACCAGGCTGAAGCCGGTCTGGATCAGCGACGGAATCAGCTCGCGGCTCAGGCCTTCGGTGGTTTGCACCACCTTGCCCACACCGTTGTTCACCTTCCCCACCAACTCGCCCGAGCTTTGCCGCTGGTGCCACTCCACGGGCATTTTGAGGACTTTTTCCAGAGAGCCGGTACGCAGCCGGCTGAACAGCGGGTAGGAGATCCGCTCGGAAAAGAAATAACTCAGCGCCTGGTCGAAGCCGAGGTACGCGCCGTCGAACAGGACGAACGCCGCCACGAAAATCCATTCCGGCACCCCCGCGCGCTGGATGGCCAGCCGCAGCGCCCAAACCAGCGAATACCCGCCGGCCACCACCAGTGCCTGACGCAGCACCACGCCGGCCAGGTAGCGCCGGTATTCCCGTCGATATGGAGCGAGGATCTCGCGAAACTGGTGCAGCATGAAGGGTTTCGGGTATCCAGGGTGAGGCCAGGAGGGGGAGACAATAGCCCTGAAGCGCTAGTAGAAGCTCAATTGTAATCGATGGTACAAAAAATGGTCAAGCGGGGGGGACTAGGGATCAGGGATTGGGGATCAGGGAATCGGACCGCCACTGTAGGTCACCTGCGTTCGGTCCCCCCTGGGTTTGTGACGCCGACAGGCTTCCAACCGCCATCCTAATGCCGGTAGGCCGCGCCCCCTGATCCCTGACCCTGACCCCCGACCCCTAAAACACGTAGTCCGGGGGTTTGATGCCTTTCACGCGCAGGTAGACTTCGGCCTGGCCGCGGTGATGGGCGGTGTGGGTGAAGTAAGCCCACAGCCATTCGTAGCCGGTCATCTTGCGATTGCCCGGTCCGACCATCGCGTCCAGTTTCGCCGGCGTCATCGAATCCACCGCGCGGTTGCAGAAATTAAAGGCGGTTTCGAGGAAACCGATGGCGGTATCGCGATCCACGTCGCTATGCTCGTCGCGCAGCAGGGCGGCCAGTTTCGCCGGTACCGTCGGCCGCTCCAGTCCGCTCGCCACCGCGCACGCCCCCAGGTCGGCCTGGCCGATGTGCGCCATCACGTGCCCGAAGCTCATCTCCTCCGGATTCGGCCGGAAATTGTAACTGTCGGCCGGCATGGCTTTCGCCACCGCGATGGTGAATTCGCCGGTGGTTTTCCAGTGCTTCACCAGCGCGTCTTTGATGCTCGTCTGTGCCAGCGCCGGCATCGCCAGCGCCAGGGTCGTCAAAAGGAGTTTCCGCATAATGTCCCCGGATTACCTTGATACCACACGGCGGCCGGCCGGTGCTGCGATGGTCCGGAATTGCACAACCTGCTTACTGTTCGTTACTCACGATTCTTTACATTCGTATGGTTTTCCTACGCGTCTTACAGTCAGGAGGGATGGGGAGATGGCTGGAATCAAGAGAGTTTTGGATCCCACGCGGATTTCTCCGAGTGCGGAGGCCCTGGAGCGGGCGATGCGCAAGCACGTCGTCGGGCAGGATGAGGCGATCCACGAGATCGTGGCGGTCTATCAAACCTTCCTTTCCGGTATGGCCGCGCCGGGGCGCCCGGTGGGCAGCATGCTTTTCCTCGGCCCCACCGGCTCTGGCAAGACGCGCACCGTGGAAGCCCTGGCGGAAGGCTTGGCCGGCGACCCGCACGCGGTAGTCAAAATCGACTGCGCCGAGTTCCAGCACAGCCACGAAATTGCCAAGCTCATCGGTTCGCCGCCCGGATACCTGGGCCACCGCGAAACCCATGCGCTGCTTAGCCAGGAGGTGCTTGACCAGTACCACACGCCTGCTCTGAAGCTCAGCTTCGTGCTCTTCGACGAGATCGAAAAGGCCAGCGACGCGCTGTGGAACCTGCTGCTCGGCATTCTGGACAAAGCCACCCTGACGCTGGGCGACAACAAACGCGTGGATTTCTCCCGGTCCCTCATTTTCATGACCGGCAACCTGGGCGCCGCCGAGATGAGCGCGATGCTGCAGCCGAAGCTGGGGTTCGCCGCCGGTGCCGGCTCGCCGGCAAGTCCGGCCGCCATGTCCGAAAAGCTGGCCCACGTCGCCACCGAGGCCGCCCGCCGGCGCTTCACGCCCGAATTTCTGAACCGCATCGACCGCGTGGTGACCTTTAAGCCGCTGGGCGAGCCCGAGTTGGATCGCATTCTCGACCTGGAGGTGGATGCCGTCGAGGATCGCCTGCTGCGCGCCACCGGACCCGGCATCACCGTCCTCGACCTCAGCCCCGAAACCCGCGTCCTGCTGCTGCGGGAAGGGACCGACGCGCGTTACGGAGCCCGCCATTTGAAGCGCGCCATCGAGCGCCGCCTGGTGCAGCCGCTCTCCAACCTGATCGCCACCGGCCAGGTAGCCGCCGGCGACCACCTGTTCGTGGATTGCGACTGTGAGCGCCTGGTCTTCTCCAAAGAACCGGCCGACATCGCCATCGCCGCCGCGTAAGCGGTTTCGCCCGCCAACCCCGCGCCGGTTGGCAGGCGACACCGCCTTATGTCCGGCTATCGCATTGTCGCCGTGCGGTGCTAGACTTAAGGCATGAGCCTCGCAGTTATCGTGGCAATTATCGTCGCGGTGTGTGTGGCGTTCCTTTTGGTCTTTATCCGCCCAGAGCGAGAGCCTTACTTGAAAAGGGTTGCGAAGAAGTACAGTATCCCCCCTCTCAATCTGCGATAAGGTGCCCCAGCGATAGTTCACCGCCCTGCCCGCCCGGAAATCCACCCAAATCAGGAACGTAGCGCCCTGTCCCACCTCATTTCGCCGGCGTGTACGTGATCCACATCGGCGAAAGCCACACCAGTTCCCCGTTTTCCTGCTCCCCGCGCACGTAGTAATAGGCCCGCTTCCCGGCCACCGGCGAATTGTCCATCCAGGAAAAACTCACCGCCTTCGTCTTCGGCTCCATGGAATAGACGTACTCGTTGTTCCTCACCACGTACACCTTGGCGAACGGCGCCGTTCCCGTCAGCTTCACATCGAATTTCGGCAATTCGGACGTGGTGAACACGTCGCCCATCATGTGATCGCCGGAGCGGAACTCGGCCAGAATGTTGTCGGTGGCGGCGTAGACGTGCCGCTTGCTGCAGGCCGTCCAGCAGCGCCTCGCGCGTCACGTCCGTCACCAGCACGTTGGCGTAGCTGATGTGCGTGGAAACGTGGTCCGAGCTGGCTTCGAACCCCAGCACGTATCCTTTCTCCAGCGCCAGGTTGACGAATCCCTTCGGCCGCCATCCGCCGATGGCGTCTTTCTCGGAACTGCTGCGCGGCGCGTCCGGCATTTCGTAATTCTGCCGGTCGCCCTGGTAGATCTCGACCGCGGGCTCCAGTTGCGGATCGTTGTCGCGCCAGTCCGTGCCCATGTTGGTGGCGCTGGTGTGCGATGCCACGACGCCGTCGAAGAATTTCAGGTACGCGTAGAGCATCTGCGTGTCGGGCGCTTTGCCGGGGTCGGCTTCCTTGGAGATGGGCAGCCGCGGCAGCGGGCGGATGCCGCGCTGCGGCGAAGATCACGTTGCGGTGGCCCTCCGGATACGCCACGCTGCGCTCGTAATTGAACATGGGCGCGAAATGGCCGGGCGTGTAGAAAATGTCGGTCAGCTTCTGCTCCAGCCACCAGGTGTATTCGCGCCCGCCGCCGTTGTCGTGGTCGCAGCAGCCCACCCAATCGAGCGCGCCCGCGTCCAGGATGTAGCGCCACTGGTCGAGCAGCGTGCCGTCGTTGCCGCCGTCCATGGAGATTTCGCTGTGGCGGTGGAATTCGCCGCGCACAATGCGCAGCTTGTCGGGCCCGCCGCGGTACAGGCGCAGGGCGCGGACGGTTTCGGATTCGGTGCGGTCCGCCGCTTCGGCCGCCGGCGGCTCCGGCCGGGCTTCGCCGCCGGCGGTTCCCGCGCCGGTCCCAGCTCGATTGCATTCAGGTAAAGATCGTTATTGTAAGGGATCGCGCCGGGCGCTGGCGAATCGTTGGTGGCCTTGCCGCTGCGCTCGGAAAGCTGGAATTGCCGCCGGTTGTCGGCCGACCCCAGCACCAGCAGCTCCCCCGGCCGCGGCGAAACCAGCGCCGGCCGGTTGTCCAGCAGGTTGTCCGTGTGGGTCAGGAAAATCGGCCGCGTCCACTCGGAGCCGTCGAGCGACACCACGTATTCCGTCCACACCGTGCCGATGGGATTCCACCAGATGGGATGGGCGCTGCGGAACGCCAGCCAGATGCGCCCGGAGCCATCCACCAGCAGGCGCGGCAGCGTATTGCGCGGGTTCGGCATGTTGGCGGCGGCCGCATTCGGCCCACGCTCGCGGGCGTTGCGCGGGTTAGGATCGAGCGCTTCGCTCCCGCGCTGGTTGCCCGTCTGGTCCGCCTGTTGCCGCGGGATTCCCGGTAGCACCGCGCCCACGTCGCCGGCCGGCTCGATGGGCGTGCCCGTCCGCGTCGAATCCGCGCAGGCGAATCGCGCGCCCCTGGTAGAGCGCCACGCCGGCGGTGTTATAAGCGCCGAAGTCCTTGCCCCATCCCACGCCGCCTTCTTCGTACGCCACCCACAGCCGGCCCGCGCCGTCGTAGGCGATGGAGGGATACGCTTCATACCGCGCGCTGGCCGCCACCGCCACTTCCGGCCCCCATGACCCCTTGGCGTTGGCGGTGCGGGCATAGACATCGTAGTTGCCGTTGCGGTAGGAATCCCACGCCACGGTGACGCGGCCGCCGCGGTCGGCCGCGATGGCCGGGTTCCATTCGTTGGCCGGCGATCTGGAAACCCCTACCGGCGCGCCGAACGCCGCTCCCTTTTGCGCCGCCACCTGGATGGACGCCCGCCCCTCGCGCCAGCTCTGCCACGCTACCCACACGCGCCCCGCCGCATCCGTGGCCGCCACCGGGTCGATATCCGACCCCGGCGAATTGGAGATGCGGATGCGCCGCCCCGGCTTGTCGTCCTGGATGGCGCAGGCGTAAATTTCGAAATTGCCGTCCTGGTTTTGCGACCAGAACACCCACGGCGTGCCGTGCCCGTCGATGGCGATGGCGGTGCGGTAGTGGTCGCCGCCCGGCAGCGTCACCGCTACCGGATCTTCCCACTCGCCCTTGGCATACCGCCGCGCCACAATCTGGTCGCCGCCGGTGGGCGCGCGCAGGGGCGCGAAATCGGTGAGCGGAACCGTAAGCGGGGCGCGCAGGCGGTCGTGCTCCGGGTGGTGACGGAAAATCGAATACGCCATCCATATGTTGCCGGCGCGGTCCACCGCCGCGGAGGGGAAATCCTCTTCGTCCGGGGTTTGCGTGATCTCGAGCCCGCTGGGCACGCGGTCGATAAAAGCGCGCCCGTCGAGCCGCGTCACGCTGGTGCCGTACGGGATCTCGTTCAGCCGTACCGTGAAGCCGCCCTGCGCGGTTTCGACGCGCAGTTCGGCATCTTCCCGGCGCGCGGCCAGGTGGACGATGATGCCGTTCGCCACCACCGGCCGCCCCGCCGGCGGCGCGGCGCCGAACAGGCGAATGGCGTGCGTGGTCATCTTCCAGGCGGAGCCGGCGATGGCATCCGCGCCTTCGAAGCGCCAGGGATCGAGCGCGGTTACGTCAGCGCCCCGCGCCTCCACCGAGCCGTCCCACCGCGTCGCCGTGCGATCCGCAATTCCCAGCAGAACCCGCACGCTGACCGCGTTCTGCGCCTGCAAGCCGAGAGCGAACAACAATAGCGATGCCAGCCGCATACCGCCTCCTCTGCCGTTCTCGACCGCAGCATAGCACGCACGGAGCGGTATCGGGCGGAAGCCCACACCCCGCTACTTCGCCGCCAGCGTCCCCAGGTAATTTCCGTAGCCCACGATCACGGTGGAACTGACCAGCACGAACAGGCTGAGCGCCAGCCATCCGCGCGTGCGGCCGCTCGACCCGCGCCATTCGTGCAGCGCGATTCCCCACAGGCTGCTGAAGATAATGATGCTGGCCATGTGCAGCGTCCAGCTGGAGAATTTATACGCGCCCATCTGCGTTTCCCCCATGGTGTAGAAGAAGAACTGGAAATACCAGATGGTGCCCGCCAGCGCGCTGAAGAAGTAATTGCGCAGCATGGGAGCGCGCTCCTCCATCGCCAGGGCCACCGCGGGCATGGCCGCCACCATTTCGGCGCTGGGCGCATCGATGGCGGTTTCGATAATAGGCTCCTCCGCGCGGCTGGGATGATGGTTGCGAATGCGCGGCGAGAAATACTCGGAGCCGGTGCGGTTGCGGATGTTGAGGATCAGGCACCAGACGAAATTAGTGGTGAACCCGCCCGCCAGCAGCACCACCAGGATGGGCAGCCCCTGCCACAGCTCGGAAGTTCCGTGGCCCAGCGTGAGGGCGCGGATGGGCATGCCGGCATCCAGGCCGAAGGAGAAGCACGCGCTCATCACCCCGGAAAAGGTGGCCACCAGCACGCCCTTTTTCAGGTTGAATTCGCGAATGACGGCGCGCTTCTGCTCCTCCGGCATTTCCCGCTCCTTGGAAATGCCGGCTTTGCCCGCGAACGCAATTCCCGCCATGCACACGCCAATTCCGGCCACGATCACCTTGCCGGAGACCGTCGGCAGCACGCCGGAGAAGAAGACGCCGTGGTAGATGGGGGGAATCAGCGTGCCGAAGGCGGCGCAGTAGCCCAGCACCATGGCCATGCCGAGCGACATGCCGAGATAGCGCATGGTCAGCCCGAACGTCAGCCCGCCGAAGCCCCACAGCACGCCGAAGAAGTAGACCCACCAGAGCGTGCTCCAGGGCGTCTGGCTCAGCGTGGTGAGCAGCTTGCCGGTCATGGACCCGCCCAGCAGCCAGGGCACGATGATCCAGCTGAACACGCCGCCCACCAGCCAATAGGTCTCCCAGGACCATCGCCTGACGGCCCGGAAGGGCACGTAGAAGCTGCCGGACGCCAGCCCGCCCAGCCAATGAAAGACCACGCCCAAAGCAGGATTGGAGGTCATATGAGCAAAGGTCTATTGTACTGGGATGGCGGCGCGATGGCCTGGGGAGTAGGCGAGGACCTCTTCGAGGCCGGTTAGCGCGGCCTCTGAGCCGGCGACAGGTCCTTATTGCCGGTCCAGCACCATCCTGGTTTTTTCGTTGGTGGCTACAGCCGTTTCCGTGTCGGTCATGGTCTTGCCGTCGGCGGAAACCGCGTAGGTCTCCTTGAAGAACGGTTTGCCATCCTTCTTGATCGTCATGTCGAGGCCCCGCGCGCCGGCCTTGGTGAGCGCGATGGTCCAGCCGGGACCGAGCGTGGGACCGGTGCATGGATAGTCCTTGCCATCCAGCTTGGCATCGCAGGTCAGATCGTAAGCGGCCTCTTTGAAAACCAGGCCATCACTCCCCGAGGGGGCGAACTCGATGACGCTGGGATTGGCGTTCTTGTAATTCTCGGTCTTCCATTTGCCGGCCAGGCCCGGTCCGCCGGAAACGCGGCGGTAGTTGGCGGTCTGGTCGATCGGCTCGCCATTCGGCTTGGTGCCGGTGGTATGGATGGTCAGCGTTTTGCCGTCGGCGGACAGACTCAGGTGGTCGGTAGCCACGGTTTTGCCGTTCATCTTGTCTACCGTCTGCCATGCATTGTCCCCGGTGGAAGTCCAGGCGGCGGTCCCGCCCATCCCGTCCGGATAATCCTTGCCGTCCAGCTTGAACTTGTACGACATACCCACCGCCGCGAACTGCATTTCGCCGGAGGGCATTTGCGTGATGGTCATGGTGGTGCCGGCCAGGTTACTCTTTTCCGGATTTTCCTTCCACTTGCCGGCGTAGGGCAGTTCGGCCGCGGAAAGCGCGGCGGCTGCCAGAAACATCGCAAGGGCCCAATTCGTCAGGCGCATATACATCCCCCTTACGCCGAGAAATTATACTCCAGATGGCCCAAACTGGCGCTTTGATTCCCCAAGCGTGCTCCGCCCGTCTTGTCACCAGGCTGCCGGACGCGCTACAGTGCGAGCAAGAGGGTTTTCCTATGCAGATTCGCCGGTGCCTGGCCGGGCTGGCGCTGTTCGCCCTGCCGGCGTTTACCCAAGCGGTGACCATGCAAATGGTCGGCGGCGACATCCACGGCAGCATGCGTTTCCCCGTGCCGCGGTACCGCGGCACACCCGTTTTGGGCGCCCCGTACACTGCGCAGCGCGTCACCGAGTCCGTCATGATCGGCTCGGATGGCACCCGCTTCACTACCTCGCAGCAGCAAGAGACGCTCTACCGGGACTCGCAGGGCCGCACGCGAACCGAACGTTCCATGGCACCCGGCGGATCGAATGTCGACTCGCCCCTGCTGGTCGAGATCAGCGATCCGGTGGCCGACGTCGACTACGTTCTGGATACCCAGCACAAAATCGCGCACCGGACGCAGCGCGCGGGCATGCCGCCACGGCCGGGCGGGGGCGGAGCAGGCGGCGGAGCGATCGGCGCGAACACGGTCGCGGCCGGACCCGGGCCGGTTTCGTCGCCGTCCACGGGCGGCACGTTCAGAGTCGGCGGCACGGTCGGTGTCCTGGCGACGCCGGCCCCTGCTGCCGCCGCATCCGGCGCGGCGCCTTCGCGGCCTGAGATCCGCAGCGAGGAACTCGGCAACCAGATGATCGAGGGCGTCATGGCGAGGGGCACCCGCAGAGTCGAGACCTGGCCTACCGGCAGCCAGGGCAACGACCGCCCCTTCGAGAGCGTCAGGGAGACCTGGAATTCTCCGGATCTACGGGAGATGGTGCTGTCCAAGAGCTCCGACCCGCGCCGCGGCGAAAACACCGTGAAGTTGATCCACATCGACACCTCCGAGCAGCCCATCAGCCTGTTCCAGCCGCCCGCCGACTATTCCGTGGTGGACGAGAGCGCCCCCTTCGAAATCCAGTGGACCGCAACCCGCCAGCCGTAGCCGATGTGGGGCGGACCATCGTCTTTTGTGGTCCGCCAACTCCGGGTTCCTGGTTGGCAGCCGGCGAAAGACGATCGTCTGCCCCGCGCATGCTACGATAAATACTTGTCAGGTCTCGGGCTCCGTGCAACGGGCGGCTGCAAACCCCGCCAGGTCCGGAAGGAAGCAACGGTAGTGGTGCGGCTCGTGTGCCGCGGATTACCCGGGGCCTGGCACTAGCCCGAGCTGCCCACCCCATGTACCAGGTCATCGCCCGGAAATACCGGCCGCAGACGTTTTCCGACGTGGTCAACCAGGAGCACGTCAAGACCACGCTCGAAAACGCCATCGCGCAGAACCGCATCGCCCACGGCTACATTTTTTCCGGCCAGCGCGGCACCGGCAAGACCACCGTCGCGCGCATTCTGGCGCGCTGCCTGAACTGCATCAACGGGCCCACCGCTTCGCCCTGCGGCGAATGCGCCAGTTGCCGCGAAATCACCGCCGGCGGCACCGTGGACGTGATCGAAATCGACGCCGCCTCCAACCGCGGCATCAACGAAATGCGCGAGCTGCGCGAGAACGTCCGCTACCAGCCGGCGCGCGACCGCTACAAGGTTTTCATCATCGACGAAGCCCACCAGATCACCAGCGAAGCCTTCAACGCGCTGCTGAAGACCATCGAGGAGCCGCCGGAGTGGGTGGTGTTCGTGCTCTGCACCACCGAGGCGCACAAGATTCCGGCCACCATCGCCTCGCGCTGCCAGCACTTCAGCTTCCGCTCGGTGGATTTCGAAGACCTGATGGCGCGCATGGCCTGGATCTGCGAGCAGGAAGGCATCGAGGCGGATGCCGAAGCGCTGGCGGTGCTGGCGGCCGCGGGCGAGGGCAGCGTGCGCGATTCGCTTTCCGCGCTCGACCAGGCCATCGCCTGCTGCGGGGCGAAGCTCAACGCCGCCGAAGTGCGCGCGCTGCTGGGCGCGTTTTCCGCTCGAGTCGCTCGAAACGGTGGCCCAGGCGCTGCTGGCGGGCGATTCGCGGCGCATGCTGGAAGTGGTGGACGAGCTGGAGCGCAACGGCCACAACCTGCAGCATTTCAGCCGCGAACTGGCGCGCTATTTCCGCAACCTGCTGGTGGCGCGGATTGCGGGCGCCGACGGCGCGGCGCGGCTGATTGCCGCTTCCGCCGCCGAGCGGCAGCGCCTGGCGGAGATCGCGGACGAAGTTTTCCGAAGAAGACCTGACGCGCTATCTGCAGCTTTCGCTCGATCTGTTCCGCGACCTGCAATTTTCCCTGCAGCCGCGCTTTCACCTGGAAATCGGCCTGCTGCGGCTGGTGCAGGCGGGACGTTTGCTGCCCATCGAGCAGGCGCTGGCCGAAGTGGGCGCCGGAGGCGCCCACGGGGCCGGGGGCCCTTCAGGGGCCGGGGGCCCTTCAGGGGCCGGGGGCCGGGGGCCGGGGGCCGGGGACGCGCCCGTGAAAGCCGCGCCTCGCGTTGCGCCACCGCGTACCGGACCATCGCCCTTCGAGCAGGACAGAGCTAAGAAAGCCATCCAATTCCCGAGCCCTTCTCCGTCCGCCGAGCCGAAAGCGTCGGCGCAACCGTTCGCGTCCCCGGCCCCCGGCCCCCGGCCCCCGGCCCCTGAGCCGGCCATCCAATTCCCGAGCCCTTCCCCGTCCGCCGAGCCGAAAGCCTCGGCGCAACCGTTCGCGTCCCCGGCCCCCGGCCCCCGGCCCCCGGCCCCTGAGCCGGCCATCCAATTTCCGAGCCCTTCCCCGTCCGCCGAGCCGAAAGCGTCGGCGCAACCGGGCGCGTCCCCGGCCCCCGGCCGATTGGCGGGGCCCCCGGCCCCTGAGGGCGACTGGCGCGAGCGGCTGCACGGCGTGCTGGTGGAGATGGGAATGGCGTTCACCGCCGATGCGGTGGAGAATTCACGCGTGGTCGAATCGGGCGGCGAGCTGGAGTTCGTCACCAGCGTGGCCAACAAGCTGATGCTGCGGCCGGACGATCTGCAGCAGGCGCTCAAGCGGATTTCGCCGCGGGCGATGCGCATCAAGGTGACGGTGGGAGAGGCCGGGGATGCACCGGCCGGCGGAGCGGAAAGACCGATCGTCCGTCCCACCGAGGACGAAGCCACGGCGCGCGCGCTGGCCAACCCCGAAGTGCAGCGCTTCCGCGAGGTTTTCGGCGGGGAGATCCGCAAGGTTCGCAATCTGAAGGAGTAGCCACGTGAAATTACCCGGCAACATGCAGCAGATGATGCAACAGGCGCAGCACATGCAGGAGAAGCTGCAGCAGGAGATCGCGCACGTCAAGGTGGAAGCCACGGCGGGCGGCGGCATGGTCACGGTGCAGATGGACGGGCAGAAGAACCTGCTCTCCGTCAAGATCGACCCCGAAGTGGCGGGCGACGTGGAGATGCTGCAGGACATGATCGTCGCCGCCGCCAGCGAAGCCATCAAGAAAGTGGACGACGAGATCAAGCAGAAGATGGGCGGCATGCTCGGCGGCATGGGCCTGCCGCCGGGCCTGTTCTAGCTATGCCCGATTTCGCCGAGCCGCTGGCGCGGCTGATCACCGAATTCAAGCGGCTGCCGGGCATCGGGCAGAAATCGGCGCAGCGCATCGCCTTCCACGTGCTGCGCGCGCCGCGCGAGGACGCCGAGCACCTGGCGCAGGCCGTGCTGGACGTCAAGGACAAGCTCGGGCTCTGCGCGTCTGCAACAACATCAGCGACAGCGAGCTGTGCCAGTACTGCCGCGACCCCAACCGCGACGGCCGCGTGGTGTGCGTGGTGGAGGAGCCGCACAACATCGTGGGCATCGAGACCACGCGCGGTTTCAACGGCCGCTACCACGTGCTGCACGGGGCGCTTTCGCCGCTGCGCGGCATCGGCCCGGAGTCGCTGAAGATCAAGGCGCTGGTGGAGCGCATCGGCCAGCGGCGAAATCGAGGAAGTGATCGTGGCCACCAATCCCACGGTGGAAGGCGAAGCCACCGCGGTCTACCTGGCGCGCCTGCTCAAGCCGCTGGGCGTGAAAGTCACGCGCATCGCCATGGGCATCCCCGTCGGCAGCGACCTGGAATTCGCCGACGAAGTGACCATCTCCAAAGCCATGGAAGGCCGCCGGGAGATGTAGAGCGGCTCTCCCTTCAACGCGGAGACGCGGAGAACGCTGAGGGTTCGCGGAGGCAATCCCAGGAGGGAATCTCTCCGCGGAATCTCCGCGTTCTCTGCGTCTCCGCGTTGCCATGCACAGGTCCGGTACTACTCCGGCCGTTCGGTTTGCGTCTGGCGCTCGGACTCCAGGGCCTCCCGCACCTTGGACATCAGGGCGGCGGTGGTGAAGGGTTTCTGCAGGAAGGGGACGTCTTCCCCCAGGGTGTTGGTGCCGCTCATCTGGTTATCGGTGTAGCCCGACATGTAGAGCACGCGCACATCGGGCCGCAGTTGGACGATGTTCCGGGCCAGCTCGAAGCCGCTGGCATGCGGCATGACGATGTCGGTGAGCAGGAGGTCGATGGGCCCGCCAAAATTGCGGGCTTTTTCCAGGGCTTCGGCGGGATCGCCGGCGGAAAGTATGCGATAGCCGCGCCGCCCCAGCATCACTTCCACCAGCCGCCGGATTTTGGCATCGTCCTCGCAGACCAGAATGGTTTCGCTGCCGCCCAATTCGCCGGCGCGCTGTTCGGCCGCGGCGAAGGCGGCCGGAACTTCGACCATGGGCAGGTAAATCTTGAAGGTGGTGCCGTTGCCCAGTTCGCTGTAAACCATGATTTCGCCGCCCGCCTGCTTGACGATGCCATAGACGATGGAGAGCCCCAGCCCGGTGCCCTTGCCGGCTTCCTTGGTGGTGAAGAACGGCTCGAACAGACGCTGCCTGGTCTGCGCGTTCATGCCGGTGCCGGTATCGCTGATGGCCAGCATGCAGTACGGCCCCGGCTCCACGCCGATGTGGCGATCGGTGTAATTCCGGTCCAGATGAGGCGTTGGCGGTCTCGAATGGATAACCGGCCGCCGCGGGGCATGGCGTCGCGCGCGTTCACGGCCAGGTTCATGATGACCTGGTCGATGTGGACGGGATCGACTTTCACCTTGCTCAGGGCCGGGTCGAGGTGCGCGGCGACTTCGATATCCTCGCCGATGATGCGGCGCAGCAGCTTCATGGAGTGGGTGACCACCTCGTTCAAATCCAGCACCCTGGGCTGGCTGATCTGGCGGCGGCTGAAGGCCAGCAGTTGGGTGGTGAGGGCGGTGGCGCGGGCGGCGGCGTACTGAATCTCCTGGGCGTACTCGCGCAGGCTGCGGCTCCTGGGCCTCCAGCATGACCATCTCGGTGTAGCCCTGGATGATGGTGAGCAGGTTGTTGAAGTCGTGGGCCACGCCGCCGGCCAACTGCCCCACCGCTTCCAGCTTCTGCGACTGGCGGAACTGCTCCTCCAGCAGCTTGTGCTGGGAGACGTCGCTATCGATGGCGATGGTGCCGCGGATTTCCCCCGCGGCATCGCGCAGCGGCGCGGTCCAGATGATGACATCGATGAGCGAGCCATCCTTGCGCTGCCGCTTGCGCTCGACGCCGGCGATGGTCTCGCCGCGGCGGAAGCCTTCCACCCAACGGTCGTACTCCTCCACCTGGTCCGGCGGCACGACGGGCAGCGATCGGCCGATGACGTCCTGCGCCTCCCAGCCGAAGATGCGCTTTGGCGGCCGGATTCCAGAACTGCACCTTGCCGTCCAGGTCGATCGCCCAGATGGCCAGCGGAGACGATTGGATGACGGCCTCGCTCACCTCTTTGGCCTGGCGCAGTTCTTCGTTGGCGGATTCCAGCTCGGAGGTGCGGTCGTGGACGCGCGATTCCAGCTCGCTTTGGCTGGCGCGCAGTTCGGCGGACTGGCGCGCCAGCAGCTCGGAAGTCTGCTGCAGGGTGCGCTCCAGGTGGCTGAGTTCGTCGTGGCCGTGAATCGTCCGGAGATGACGCGGCCGGCGGCCACGTCGTGCGCCTGCTCTACCAGCCGTTCGATGCGGCGCGCGATGCCGGTGGTGAAGAGGAGCGACGCCCAGAATGCCGCCGAGCAGGCCGAGCACTCCGCCGGCGAAAATGGCCGAGCGCAGCCAGTGCTCCAGCTTGCCCTCTTCAGCCGTGTGCAGGCTCCCAGGAGCTGTCTTCGTCGTCCTGCATGGCCGCGAGTTGCCGGCGCAATTCGTCCATCCCGGCTTTGCCGGACTCCAAACTCCGCGGCGCGGCGGCGAGCGGCGTCTGGCGCGCGCTGCGCGAGCTCCGTCCAGGAACTGCGTGGTCGAGCGCTTCCGCGGAAGCCAGGCGGCGGCACCTGCTCCGGACTGATGGTGCCGTGCAGATGCTGCAGAATCCAGCGGCAGCTGGCGCCGCGCGCGAAGCGTAGGGCTCGAGGAAACCGGAGTCGTGGGTGAGCAGGTAGCCGCGGATTCCCGTCTCGGCGTCCACCATGCTGCAGGAGGACTGGTGCGGATGTCGGTGCGCACTTCGGAGGCGCGCTCCACGGCCGCTTCCGCCCGCCGCAGTTGCTGGTCGAAACGGTAGAAGACGACCATCGCCACCAGCAGCGCGCAAACCGGGATGGCAACCACCAGCACACCTTTCGTGCGCAGCGAAAGGTTAGGCAGCGAGGCGACTTTGGACCCTCCGGTTCGGTAGCGCGCATCTGCGACAGTCTGGCTCTATTCTAGCCGTACACGTGCGGTTTCGTACAGCCCATCTCATCGTAATTCCGCCGATTTCAAGCTCGCCAGCAGGTTGGGCAGGCGCGGAGCGGCCAATCGGACTTTCAAATAGTTGGCGGAAAGGGCAGCGCCGGGCTCGTGCAGGGTGACGGCGGAAAGCGTGCGGCCGATCATGCCGCGGCGGAATTCGAGATTCTTGGCCGCGGCCAGTTCGCGCAGCACGCGGTTGCGCTCCTTGCGCACGGGCATGGGCACCGGCATCGGGATCGCTCCGCGGCGGGCGTGCCGGGGCGCTCCGAATAGGTGAAGACGTGCAGATAGGTGAAGGGCAGGGCGTCGATGAAGGCGCGGCTCTCTTCGAAATCGGCGTCGGTTTCGCCGGGGAAGCCCACCATGACGTCGGCGCCGATGGCGGCATCGGGCATCAGGCGCGCGGGCTTTGAGGATGCGGTCGGCGTAATGGCGCGGGCGGTACTTGCGGTGCATGCGGCGCAGGATGCGGTCGGAGCCGGATTGCAGCGGGGCGTGCACGTGCTTGGCGATGCGCGGCGATTCGGCCATCAGGCCGAGCAGGTCGTCGGAGAAATCCATCGGCTCGACGGAGCTGAGGCGCAGGCGCTCGACTTCGGTTTCGGCCAGCAGGCAGGCGGATCAGGTCCGGCCAGGCGCATGCGTGCTGCCCGGTTCCCTGCCCCAGCGGCCCAGGTTGATGCCGCTCAGCACGATTTCGCGGTAGCGGCGGGCCAGGTCGCGCACCTGCTCCACCACCTGTTCGGCCGGCGCGCTGCGGCTGCGGCCGCGCACGAACGGGATGATGCAGAAGGAGCAGCGGTTGTTGCAGCCGTCCTGGATTTTGAGATTGGGGCGGGTGCGGTCGCCGGCGGCGTCGTCCACCGGGGCGGAGAGGAAATCGTGCTGCGCGAAGATATCGCCCACATGGATGTTGCCGTGGTAGGTGAGCGGCGCGTGCAGCGTCGCGGCACGACGAAGCGACGCTCGCCGATGGTGACCAGGTCCGGCGATCTGGGTTTTGTGCGAGTTGCCGACCACCCACTCGACGCCGGGAAGTGACGGCCAGTTCCTCGGGGGCGCGCTGCGCGTAGCAGCCGGTGACCAGGATGCGGGCCGCGCGGATTCTCGCGATGCACGCGGCGGATGGTCTGGCGGACGTCGTCGTCGGCCGACGAGGTGACGGTGCAGGTGTTGAGGACGACCAGGTCGGCGCGCGGCGCGCTCGGGCGCGGCATCGAGCCCCTTGGCCGCGAGCAGCGCTTCCAGAGCCGCGCCATCGGCCTGCGTGGCCCGGCAGCCGAAATTGTGGACAAAATATGTCCGCACAAATTCATTATAGGGGTCGGGGGCCGGGGGCCAGGGGCCGGGGAGGCGAGCGCGGCGGGTTTGAGGGGCGCCACGGCTGCGCCCTGACAGCTGCTTCGAGGCGCAGCCGTGGCTGCGTGCACATTCGCTGTTCGCGTCCCCGGCCCCTGGCCCCCGGCCCCTGGCCCCGCGCGCTGACAGCGCGCTATTTCCCTCCCGCTTCCCGGTACGCGTCGGCCACCTGGGTTTTCAGCGAGGCGTCGCTGACCCAGTTGGCGACGGTCTCGGGGAGTTGGATGGAGGACTGAATGTCTGCCAGCTTTTGCCCTGGTCGACGCCGGCTTCACGGCTTTATAGAGTTCGGTCATGAACTGGGCCTGGCCGGTGAGGAGGTCGCGGCCGCCGGGGGGGCCGTGGCCGGGGAGGATGGTCTTGATTTTGAGCTTGCCGGCGGCGGCCAGCACGGTGGGCCAGTTGCCGATGTGGGCATCCATGGTGTTGTTGTACGGTCCGTTCGACCACGGCATCGCCGGTGCACAGGACCTGCTCCTTGGGCAGGTAGACGAAGCCGTCGCCCTTGGTGTGGGCCCAGCCGAAGTGGCGGAATTCGACTTTGCGCGAGCCGTCGTTGAGCACGAACATGGTCTCGTTGATGTCCTGTTTGGGCGGCTCGGGGCCGGGCTGGTTCAACTCGGCGACGTCCTGGCGCGTCTTGGCCGACTCCTGCCAGCGGGCGGGTTCGAGGCGCTTCAACTCCTCCGCCACGCCCTGAAAGGCGAGGGTGGTGGCGCCGGCTGCGGGTCCATAGGATGTTGCCGTAGAGGTGGTCGCCGTGGTGGTGGGTGTCGAAGACGTATTTCACCGGCTTGGGGGAGATGCGCCGGAGGTCGGCCATGGTGGCGCGGGCGCCGCTGGGGAAGTTGGCGTCCACCACGATCAGGTAATCCTTCATCTCGATGATCGTGTTGTTGCAGTGGCCGAGGTCGGCGAGATCTCCTTCGCGGAACCAGACGCCGGGCGCGATCAGGCGGACGATTTCGGGATTGGCGTCGGAACGCGAGACGAACAGGGCCAGGCTGCCGAGAACGGCAAAGGCGGCGAGGAGCAGGGCGCGCAGGCGAAACATGAAGGATACTGTACACCCAACGGGGGGCCGGGGGCCAGGGGCCAGGGGCCGGGGAGGCCTCCGTGAAGCGGAAATCGATTCACCGCCGAGGCGCCGAGACGCAAAGGAAGCAATAGATTCTTGGAGGACGCTCCGCCAGCCCGAGTGCTTCGAGCGCAGTCGAAATGGGTTTTCCTCGGCGCCTCGGCGTCTCGGCGGTGAATTAGATCTCCCATTTTTCGTTCGCCTCCCTGGCCCCCGGCCCCTGGCCCCTGGCCCCTCCGCCGCGTTAGCCTGAAATTGTGGCGGGGTATCGCAAAAGGGCGCGGCAGTGGAGCCGGGCGGGCTTCGGGCTGGCGGTGCTGTTTGCGAGCCTGGGATGGTGGGGGTTCGACGGAGCCTGGGGGCTGGCGTCCATCTGCGTCACGGTGGCGGTCTATTTCTGGTGGGTCAGCGTGTCACGCCGGACGCGGAGCGGCGACCCTGGCGCGCACGAAATAGAGCGCGCCCAGGGCGAACAGGCCGATGGAGATCCACTGCGAAGTGTCGAGCGGAGTGCCCCACAGGTTCCCCTGCTCGTGGAAGCGGAAGAACTCGACGATAAAGCGCGCGGTGGAATAAAGAAGAAGGTATAGGCTGATGACCGCGCCGGTCTGGTGCGGGCGGCGGATGCGCCAGAGGAGAATGCCGAAAATCAGGAATTCGGCGGCCGATTCGTAAAGCTGGGTGGGGTGGAGCGGAGTGTTGAGGGGCACGCCGACCAGGTCGTGGGCCACGGGATTGTGGAAGGTGACGGCCCAGGGCAGGTGGCACTCCACGCCCCAGCAGCAGCCGGCGGAAAAGCATCCCAGGCGGCCGATGCCGTGGCCGAGGGCGATGGCGGGGGCGAACACGTCGGCGGTTTTGAGCGGCGGCAGCTTGGTTTTGCGCATGTACCACCAGGCCACCCCGAGCGCGGCGATGAGGCCGCCATAGAAGACGCCGCCGGCCTGCAGCGTGGCCCAGGAAAAGAAATCGCCCGGCTCCACGATGAGGAGCATGACCTTGGCGCCGACGATGGCGGCCAGCGCGCAGTAGACGCCGAGGTTGGTGACGGCATCGGCGTTCAGGCCGGCCCGCGTGGCCAGACGGCCCACCATCCACAGCCCCACCAGGAACGCGATGGCGACCAGCAGGCCGTAGGTGTGGAGAAACGAAATATGGAAAATTTCAGGATACATGGGCGGTCTGGCGCTTCCCGCGGAGCTGATCGAGAATCAGCAGGGCGCTGCCGATGACGATGGCGGAATCCGCGATGTTGAAAGTGGGCCACTGATACGAGCCGAGGTAAAGAAGCAGGAAATCGGTGACGCGGCCCCACAGGATGCGGTCGAAAACATTGCCCGCGGCGCCGCCGAGAATGAGAGCCAGGCCCCACAGAGCGGCGCGGTCCAGGCGTTCGGCGCGCCACAGCATGACGCTCACCACCGCGCAGGCGGCCAGCGAGCCGAGAATCAGGAGCGCGGTGCGCCACTCGGAAGTGGAATCGTTGAAGATGCCGAAAGCCACGCCGCGGTTGGTGGAGCGGACGATATCGAAGAAGCCGGGGATGACTTTATAGTTATCGAAAAACCCGACGCGGGTTTCGATCAGCCACTTGGTGAAGCGGTCCAGCCCGAAAATAGCGGCGGCGATGGCGAAGGCGAAGCGGCGAGAGGGTTGAGGAAGCTGAGGCACGGTCAGGCTCCAAGACCTTGACGCAGAGACGCAGAGGCGCAGAGATCAGGCCGAGAAGCAAAATACTCCTGCAAGCCTTTTCTGCCGCAGTTTTCGTGTTCTCCGCGCTTCCTCTGCGTCTCCGCGTCTCTGCGTCGAATTTGGCTCCCGCTCTTACCCATGGCGGCTCTCTTCCACGGCATCGGCGCAGGGGACGCAGATGGTGGGGTACTTTTCATTCGAGCCGACGTCGGTGGTGTACTTCCAGCAGCGCTCGCATTTGCGGCCGGCGGCGCGCTCGATGGCGATGGCGAGCTGATCGGCCGCGGCGGGTTCCAGTTCCACCTGCGAAACGATGAACAGGCCGGGGAGATCGCGCGCGTATTCATTGAGCAGCGGGTAGAGGTCGCCATTGGCGGAGAGGCGGACGCGGGCTTCGAGCGGCGCGCCGATCAGCTTCTCGTTGCGCGCCGCTTCCAGGCTCTTGAGAACATCGTCCCTCACCTCCATTAGACGGTCCCAGTTGGCGGCCCGTTTCCGGGCGTCCAGCGGTCAGGCCGGCGGAGAGTTCGGCGGGCTCGGGGAAATACGCCAGGTGGACGCTCTCGGCGCGGCCCATGTGCGTCCACACCTCTTCGGCGGTGAAGCTCATGATGGGCGCCAGCAGGCGCACCAGGGCGTCCAGCAGGCGGTAGAGCGCGGTCTGCGCGCCGCGGCGGGCCTTGGATTTGGCGGCGGAGGTGTAGAGGCGGTCCTTCAGCACGTCGAAGTAGACGGCGCTCAGGTCCACGGTGGCAGAAGGCGTAGACCGTGTGGTAGACCTTGTGGAACTCGAAGTTCTCGTACCAGGCGCGGCAGCGGGCCACCAGGTCTTCGGCGCGGAGCAGAATCCACTGGTCGATCTCCGCCATTTCCGCGGCGGGCACGGCGTCGGTTCGCGGGATCGAAGTCGGAAAGGTTGCCGAGCAGGTAGCGGAAGGTGTTGCGCAGCTTGCGATAGGCGTCCACCAGGCGCGTCTGGATGGTCTCCGACATGCGCACGTCTTCGTTGAAATCCACCGAAGCCGACCACAGGCGCAGGATTTCGGCGCCGTGGTGCTTGATGACCTCCTCGCGGCTCGATGGAGTTGCCGAGCGACTTGTGCATGGCCTTGCCTTCGCCATCGAGCACCCAGCCGTTGAGGGCGCAGGCGCGGTAGGGCGAGCCGCCCTTGAGGCCGACGCCGACCAGCAGCGAGCTGTGGAACCAGCCGCGGTACTGGTCGCCGCCTTCGATATACAGGTCGGCGGGCCAGGGTAGGCCGAAGCGGTCGTTGAGCACGGCCAGGTGGCTGGAGCCGGAATCGAACCAGACGTCGAGGATGTCGGTTTCCTTGCGGAACTCGGCGCCGCCGCAGCGCGGGCATGTGGTCCGGGCGGCAGCAGCTCGGCCGCGGTGCGCTCGTACCAGATGTCGGCGGTGTGCTCGGCGGAACAGGTCGACGATGCCATCGAGGATCTCGCGGTCGGTGAGCGGCTCGCGGCAGGCTTCGCAATAGAAGACGATGATGGGCACGCCCCAGATGCGCTGGCGCGAGATGCACCAGTCGGGGCGGGTGGCGATCATGTTGGAGATGCGCTCTTCGCCCCAGGAGGGCATCCAGCGCACCTGCTTGATGGCGTCCAGCGCGTGCCCGCGGAGGTCGTTGCGCTCCATGCCGATGAACCACTGCTCGGTGGCGCGGAAGATGACGGGGTGGTGGCAGCGCCAGCAATGCGGATAGGAATGCGCCAGTTTTTCCGTGCCGAGCAGGGCGCCGTGGGCGCGGAGGATTTCGAGGACGATCGGGTTGGCTTCCCAGATGGTCTTGCCGATGATGGCGTCGGGGAGCCGGCCGGGCGCGCCGGAGGCGTGATAGAAGCGGCCGGAGGCATCCACCGGGCAGTAGGTTTCGATGCCGTAGTGGCGGCCGATGGCGTAGTCTTCCTGGCCGTGGCCGGGAGCGGTGTGGACGGCGCCGGTGCCCTGGTCGAGGGTGACGTGATCGGCCAGCATGCCGAGCGATTCGCGCTCCAGAAAGGGATGGTGGAAGACGGCGTGTTCCAGTTTCGAGCCGGGGACGGCGGCCAGGACGTGGTAATCCTGCCAGCCGCACTTTTCGGCGGTGACCTGAACGAGCTCGGTGGCGACGAAGTAGACATCCGTGGGGCGGACCATCGTATTTTGTGGTCTGCCAAGGGAACTTTCGGGGTTGGCAGACGACGAAAGGCGATCGTCTGCCCCACTGACCTCGACCGCGACGTATTCGTACTTGGGGTGGAAGGCGATGGCCATGTTGGCGGGCAGGGTCCAGGGGGTGGTGGTCCAGATGAGGCCGTAGACGTTGCGGCCGGCCAGGTCGGGATGGATGGCGGCGGGGTCGGAAATTAATGCGAAACGAACCCAAATGGAGGGGCTGGTGTGGTCGTGATATTCGACTTCGGCTTCGGCCAGGGCGGTGCGGTCGTGGATGCACCAGTGCACGGGCTTGAGACCTTTATATACGTAGCCGCGGTCCAGGAAATCGACGAAAGCGCCGGCGATTACGGACTGGTAATGGGCGCTCATGGTGAGATACGGGTCTTCCCAGCGGCCGAGGACGCCCAGGCGCTTGAAATCCTTGCGCTGGAGGTCGATGTACTTTTCGGCGTACTTGCGGCAGGCGCGGCGGATCTCGACCGCCGACATCTGGGCTTTCTTCGCGCCGAGGTCGCTATCGACTTTGATTTCGATGGGCAGGCCGTGGCAGTCCCAGCCGGGGACGTACGGGGAATCGAAGCCGGCCATGGTCTTCGATTTGACGATGAAGTCCTTGAGGATCTTGTTGAAGGCGGTGCCGAGGTGGATGCGGCCGTTGGCGTAAGGAGGGCCGTCGTGGAGGACGTAGAGGGGGCGGCCGGCGCGGGAGGCGCGGATGCGATGGTAGAGTCCAGCGGTTTCCCAGCGCTCGAGCAGCTTCGGCTCGGTCTGCGGCAGGTTGGCCTTCATGGGGAAGGCGGTTTTGGGCAGATTGACTGTCCGCTTCAGATCGGCTTCGTGTGAATCCATTTTGGGGGTTAACTACTATGGTAGCAGCGTTTAACCTTTGTCCGGGTGGAGGGGAGGGCTTTTGACGCAGAGGCGCAGAGACACGGAGAAAACACGGAGAGAAACTAATCTTTCTCTGCGGGTCTCTGCGTCTCCGCGACTCTGCGTCAGATTTCGAACGGCCAGACGCGCTGGATGGTCTGGTTGAGCATCCAGTGCTTGTCTTCGGCGTTGAGGAATTTCATCTCGTCGCGGACGACGGTCAAGGCGCGGGCGTAGGTGGCGTGGGGGGTGTTTTCGACGATGGGCCAGTCGGTGGCCCACATCAGGCGGCGGGGACCGAAAGCGTCGTAGAGGCGGTGGACGTATTGCTGCGCGTCCAGCCAGGGGTACGGCTGGCGGGAGATCGACCAGGTGTGCGAGACCTTCACGAACACATTGGGGTAGCGCTTCAGGGCGATCAGTTTTTCGAGTTCGGCGGGTTGGTCGATGGGGCAATCGGCCATGTGGTCGATCACCACCGTGAGCTCGGGCAGGGAATCGAGGAGGGCGGCGACGTCGGGCATGCGGGTGATGGGAGCGAGCACGGTCATGGGCACGCGGAGATCGCGGCAGCGCTTCCAGAGCGGCGGCATCAGGGGGCCGCGGAACCAGTCGCCGGAGGCGCCGGCGGAGGGGCTGAGGCGAACGCCGCGGAAGCCCTGTTCGGTGAGGCGGGAGAGGTGGTCGGGGGCGGCGGGGTCGAGCGGATCGACCCGGCAGACGCCGTGAAAGGTGCCGGGATATTGCTTCAGAACAGCGGCCAGGAAGCGATTGTCGTAGCGGTAATGGATCACCTGGATGATGACGGTGCGCACCACCCCATTGGCCTTCATGAGGGCAAGGAGCATTTCGGGAGTGGCGTCGCGGGCGGGCACGTTGGCGCCGGGCGCGAAGGGAAATTGCGGATCGTGCTTCCAGACGTGAACGTGGGGGTCGATTATGGGGTGGGGCAGACGATCGGTTTTTGTCGTCTGCCAGGCTTGAGCCGCGGTTGGCAGACCACAAACGGCGATGGTCTGCCCCACGAAACGGCGGCGGGACATATCACGCATAGATGGGCTCCAGGCGGCTGACGATGTAGGCGCCGCAGCGCTCGTAACTGGCGCGGGGACCGTTGCGGGCGGTGTCGAGATCGACGCAGATCCATCCCTTGTAATGGATGGAGGCGAGGACGCGGTGGCAGGCGGGGAAATCGATTTCGCCGTCGCCCAGATCGTAGATGTCCTCGCGGCGGAAGACGGGGCCGGTGCGGCGGGCGTCCTTGTAATCCATCATCATGAGTCGGTGCTTGTAGGTTTCGAGGATACGGGCGGAATCGCCGCCGGCCATGTGGACGTGGGCGGTGTCGGGGGAGAACCAGAAGAGCTTGGGATCGGTGAGGGCCAGGAAGCGGTCGATTTCGTCGGGGTTCTGCACCATTTGCCCCATGTGGTTGTGGAGGCCGGCGTGGAAACCCATGGCGCCGGCGGCTTCGCCGATAGCGTTGCAGGATTCGCAGAGGGTGCGGAAAGCGGCGTCGCCGGAGAAACGGCGGTTGGGGGAGAAAACCACCAGCAGGTTGGCGCCGAAGCCCTTGAGGAAGGTCATGGCTTCACGGGCGCTGGTGAGGACCTCGGCGCGGCGGGAGGCGTCGTGCAGGGCGCCGTTGAAAGAGATGGTGATCACGTGGAGGTTGCGCTTGCTGACCTCCTTTTCGAGGGCGGCGGCGGTGATGTCGTAGGTCTTGAGAATTTGCGGGAACTGGGTGAGGCGGATGCCGATGAAGCCGGTGTCGCGCATGACGTCGAGGATATCGGTGAACGGGACGCGCGGGAAATAGTTCCAGAGATTGGCGCCGAGCGCCCAGCGGACATTGCGGTTGGCGGGCAGGCGGCCGGCGGCGCGGACGAGCGAGGCGGACAGCAGAGCCAGGGCGGTGCGGCGGGTCATGGAAAGATCGTAGTGCGTTTCGGGGCGGGAGTCCAGGGGGAGGGTGCGTGTAGCAGAGCGCGCTTTCCTGACGCAGAGGCGCGGAGGCGCGGAGTGGCCGCGGGGACATAGACACCCATTGCGCGCCAATCGCAATTTTTATTCCCGGTGTTTTGAATCACTTACCGCCGCACACCCGCCAGGCCGCGCCTCTCGCGTGCTAGCCTCTCCATCGAAAAGAGCTGCTCGCTGGGCAAGTTGCAGCCGACCGGAGCGACGTCCGATGCCATTCCTCGAGGGGGCAATCTAAGTTCGGACCCAACGTCGTGCACCGTTCATGGCCTGTTTGACTGAATCGCTTCCCGCGTTCCCGAACTGACCGGTAGGTAGTCGGGCGCCAGGGAAGCGAGGGAGCTCCCACGCAGTCCGGCTCGAAATCGAGCCGAAAACGAATCCGAATTTAAAAGCAGAGCGGCGACGGCAGAAAGAATGCCGCCGGTCGCCGATAAACGCGGATTCAAATCAAAAGACTTATCGGCGTTCATCGGCGGCCAATGATCGTTTTTCCGCACCCTGCCGGAGTCAGGAGGCGCGTGGCCCACGTGGTTTCGCAGATTCAGGGGTTTAAGTCTGCTCGGCGAACCGTGCGGGTTATAATTGCGCTGGAAGGAAAACGTCCATGTCGATTCGACCTGAAGATGCGCTGGAGTACCACTCCGCCGCGCCGGCCGGCAAGCTGTCGGTGACCCCCACCAAACCGTGCCGCACGCAGCGGGATCTGAGCCTCGCCTACACGCCGGGAGTGGCCGTGCCATGCCTGGAGATCGAGCGCGACCCGGCGCTGGCGTATCAGTACACGGCCAAGGGCAACCTGGTGGCGGTGGTGACGAACGGCACGGCGGTGCTGGGGCTGGGAAATATCGGGCCGCTGGCGGGCAAGCCGGTGATGGAAGGCAAGGCGGTGCTGTTCAAACGCTTTGCCGATATCGACGTGTTCGACATCGAGCTGGCGACATCGGACCCGAAGGAGATCATTCGCACCTGCCAGATTCTGGAGCCGACCTTCGGCGGGATCAACCTGGAGGACATCAAATCGCCGGAGTGCTTCTACATCGAGGAAGAGCTGAAGAAGACGATGAAGATCCCGGTCTTCCACGACGACCAGCACGGGACTGCGATTATTTCCGGCGCCGGGCTGCTGAACGCGCTGGAGATCGTAGGGAAAAAGATCGGGCAGGTCCGGGTGGTGTTCAATGGCGCCGGGGCCAGCGCGGTGGCCTGCGCGGCGCACTACATCAACCTGGGTGTGCGGCGCGAAAACATCGTGATGTGCGACACCAAGGGCGTGATTTACGAAGGCCGCACGGAAGGCATGAACGCATTCAAGGCGCGCTATGCGGCGCGGACGGAGGCGCGCACGCTTACCGAGGCGCTGGTGGGCGCCGATGTGTTCTTCGGGCTTTCGAGCGCGGGCGCGGTGGCGCCGGAGATGGTGAAGGGGATGGCGCCGAACCCGGTGATTTTCGCGCTGGCGAATCCGGACCCGGAAATTGCCTACGACGTGGCGCTCGCGGCGCGGCCGGATGCGATCGTGGCCACGGGGCGGTCGGATTTTCCCAACCAGGTGAACAACGTGCTGGGATTTCCGTTCATCTTCCGCGGGGCGCTGGACGTCCGCGCCACCACCATCAACGACGAAATGAAGCTGGCGGCAACGCGGGCGCTGGCGGCGCTGGCTAAGCAGGACGTGCCCGATTCGGTGCTGCGGGCGTACGGGGTGGAGCGAATGGAATTCGGCCGCGAGTACATCATCCCGAAGCCGTTCGACCCGCGCGTGCTCATCTGGGAAGCCTCGGCGGTGGCGCAGGCGGCCATGGAGACCGGGGTGGCGCAGAAACCGGTGGACCTGCAGCAATACCGGGAGGAGCTGGAAAAGCGGCTGGGCAAGGCGGCGGAAGTGATGCGCGCCATGATCAACAAGGCCAAGCGGGAGCCCAAGCGGATTGTCTTCGCGGAGGGGGAAGAGGGCAAGATCCTGCGCGCGTGCCAGATCCTGCTGGACGAGAAGATCGCGCTGCCGGTTCTGCTGGGCAGCGAAGAGAAGATCCGGGAGTTGGCGGCGGCGCTGCATCTGAACCTGGCCGGCGTGCAGATCATCGACCCGGTGCTTTCGCCCAACCGCCAGTCGTACGAGGAAGAATTCTACCGTCTGCGGCAGCGCAAGGGAGTGACGCGCAGCGAAGCCGCGCAGACGGTGCTGAACCCGGTGACCTTCGCCAGCCTGATGGTGCGGATGGGAGACGCGGACGCGCTGATCGGCGGGTTGACCACGCACTATCCGGATACCATCCGGCCGGCGCTGCAGGTGATTCAAAGCCGCCCGGAGCTGAACAAAGTGGCGGGCGTGTATATCCTGATCACGCCGAAGGGCAACATTTATTTTCTGGCGGATGCGACGGTGAACATCGAGCCGACTGCGGAGGAACTGGCGGAAATCGCGATTGAGGCGGCGGAGAAGGCGCGGCGGTTCAGCCAGGAGCCGCGCGTCGCCATGCTTTCGTTTTCCAATTTCGGCAGCACGCGGCATCCGCTTTCGGACAAGGTGCGGCGGGCGGTGGACCTGGTGCGGCAGCGCGCGCCGGGTCTCATGATCGACGGCGAAATGCAGGCGGACACGGCGGTGGTGCCGCAGATTCTGGAAGAGACGTACCCGTTCAGCACGCTGAAGGGCGGAGCGAACGTGCTGATCTTTCCCAACCTGGAAGCGGGAAATATCGCGTACAAGCTGCTGCAGCGGATCGGCGGGGCGGAGCTGATCGGGCCGCTGCTGACCGGGCTCTCCCGGCCGGTGCACGTGCTGCAGCGCGGCAGCGAAGTCAACGACATCGTGCACGTGGCGGCGGTGGCGGTGGTGGACGCGCAGGAAGTGGGCAAGCCGTACCGGACGCTGAGCAGCGCGCGCGGGGATTAGGGCCATGCCCGCACACCGTATGACCGCGCGAACCGCTCCCTGATCGTCGTCCCAGCGGAGGGGTTCAGTACAGGCTGCCCTCATAGTACTAAAAAAGGATAAATTGGACTCTCTTTGTGCTAATGTCGGATGCGACTCTCGAACGCCCCTGAGGTAGGCACATAGATGGCCGAAGTGTTCGATAATGGCGTGGTCCGATTATGGCGATGTCCCAACTGTCGCTGGTGGAGGGAATGGGATATGGAATCCTGCATAGTCTGTGGATTCCGCCGGGATGCACCGGCGCCTCCAAGAGAAGAGCATGATTTGGGGTGCTGAAGCCTGACGTGCGTATCAGCGAATTGTGATTTCGCCTTTGCCCCAGACGGCGTGGCGGCCGACGCCGGTCCAGCGGGCGGCGTCGAGGTAGGGCAGGAATTCGGCGAGGGGGCCGGCGTACTCGGCGAAGCCGGTGTAGCCGCCAATGCCATGGCTTTGACCGGTGCGGCTGCTGCGGCGGGCGATTTCGATACGGCGCCACTCGAAGGACGTGGTTTGGACGGCGGCGGCGCGGGCGGCGATGGCGGCGAAATCGAGAGCAAGCGGGCCGGGGCCGTAGAGTTGGCGCAGGGTGCTGAGGCGGTCGCGGATGCGGGCGAACAGGATGGGGAAATCGGGGCGGGAGACGATGCGGCCCTGGTCCTTCAACTCGATGGGCGAGACGAAATCGATGCGGATGCGCGAGGGCGCGTGGGGCGCGGGGTCGAGTGCGAGGGAGATCCGTTCGGTGGATGGCTCGCGCAGTTCGGCGCGTCCGCGTCCGGGGCCGATGCCCGCAGCCGCGGCCGCGGCGAAGGCCGTGCGGATGGCATGGAGAGCGGCAGCCTCATCGAAAAAGACATTCACATCGAAGTGAAACGATTGGCCGGGGCGGATGGTGAGGCCATTCAGATGGCGGGCGCGAAATACATAAGGACGCGGCAACTCGGCGAGGCCGCTGGGACCGGAACCGGCGGCGCGAGGCGCGAAGAGGCGGGCGTGATCGCCGTTTTCGAGGGCCAGGCCGAAGGCGCCGCGCAACAGGTTGGCGGCATGTCCCGGGGGAAAGTGGATGGGGTCGAGAGCGGTGAAAGGCAGCCGCAGGTGGACGAGATCGAAGTACGTGCCCACGTTATAGCACAGCCGCGCAGAGGCTGGCCGGCACCCGGAGAGTGGTGCGGATGAGGAGACTTGAACTCCTACCCCCTTTCGGGGACCAGATCCTAAGTCTGGCGCGTCTGCCAATTTCGCCACATCCGCAAACCTTTGTAAACCTTTGTCTCTTTTGACTTTACCGCAGTTCGGAGAAGGTGTCGAGAGGCCCAGCGGGAGCGGTTGCGGGAGCGGTTTAAAAAGTCTGGCGCGTCTGCCAATTTCTCCAATTTGGAAACCGCTGTAAGCCTTTGTCGCCCACAAGTTTAACGCACGTTGCCGTGCTGTATGGGTCGAGCAGCGGTAGCGGTTCGTACCGAGGCGCGAAAATCGCCGAGAAGTGGCAGGCACGCCCGATGCGGACTTGGGAGCGGTTCCGGAGGGCGGCTTCCCAGAGCCGGACTTGGACGAAGCCGCAAGCGGCAATCGTCTGCCAAACCGTAGTGCAGACTCCGGCCTAGTCGTCTTCTCGGCAATGCTCCGGCGACCACCGCGCTGCCGCACCTAGGCAACTGCTAGGACTGGCCATCGCAAGGTCTCGTTGAGCAGTGCGAACCGATTCCGAAAATCCTTGAACGCGCCTGCAGGAACAAATGAGCATCGCCGCCATTCAAAATCTTGTGACGCGGCAGGCTCTCGATGACGAAGTGCTCTCGCACTTCATAAACACGAAGGACGGGAGCGTGGCGCTACGCTTTGAAAGCGAATACTGGGATTATAAACGTGAACTTTTTGATCTCGATAAGAATTCGAGCGTGGCGGAATTGGCGGCAGACGTCCTTGCTTTCCATAACACAAGGGGCGGTTACATAATTTCTGGAATTACGGACGACTATGTTGTCCTTGGTGTGCACGAGGGGAGCCACGCCCGTTTCACCAGTGGGAACCGCCGAGTTTAGCGCCAAACTGGATCCTCCCAGTGAAGAACCAGGTGCTGCAAACGCTGCTAGACTGATGTGTTTATGGACGCTGGCTCAAATAATCCCACTCCGATCATCACGGAATTACTCAGCAAGCCTGGGATATCGACAATGCATTACAGTGTCATCCGGCTTCTGATGCATGCTGCCACGCAGGAAGGCAAGAGAGTCGAGTTCACCCCCGATGACGACACCTCGGACGCAATTGCGCCGGACGGAATTGCGGACCAGGAAGGCCCAACCGGCATTTATGTTGTTCGCACCAACGCAACGGGTAATAGGCACGAGTTGGCGCGGGCGATCGGTCGTGCTCGATATTGGGCATCGCGCAAGTCTCTGAAGAGTGCGCTTGTCGTATTCCCGATTCTGTCAAAGCGGAGGACAGCTCAGCTCAGTGAAATGTCCCATAACGAACCTGAGGACCTTCCGGTTGCGATTTACGGGCCCGATCAGCTTGAGGAGATTGCACGGAACGCCCCAAAGCTGGTCACGGATCTGAAGAGGAGGGGCTCATGGTGGGCTGCGACGGATTCGTTGGCGCAATCCGGAGGAAAAGGGGTCCAGGCGTGCGTTCGGTCATCACGTACAATTTCGACGACACCCTTGAAAGGTATTTCGATGCGGCCGGTGTCGAATGTCGGTCCATCTTTCGGGATGATGGTTCAGGAGCGGTTGATGAATTGGGCGTTTATCATGTTCACGGTTTTGTGCCGGAAGACCCGACAGCCACAACTGCCACAGAACCGAACGAATACCTGGTCGTGTTCTCTGAAGAGCGCTACCACAAACTGTTCTTGGAACCTTATGTGGCATCAAATCTCATTCAGGTGAACGCTTATCGTGACAATACCTGCCTATTCGTGGGAATGTCGATGACTGATCCGAATCTTCGCCGGCTGCTCGATATCGCGGCCGCATCCAGCTCGCGCCCAAGGCACTTTGTTTTCGCGAAGCGTGTGACTGAAGCAGACCTTGCACTTGGGGGCTCTGAGCGAGAATCTGACGGAACCCGCATTTTAGGCGGCTTTCTTGAAGGCTACGAATTCGGTCTTGGTTGCTGCCATGCGCTGAGCTTTCAGCAGCAGGTAGCGCAGATTCTTGTAGCCCCGGCCCCTGCGCAGCAGAGACTTAATGTTGCCGTTGATTGCTTCCACTACTCCGAAGGGCACTTTTGTCCGGCAGTAATTCAGAATGCCATCCAGGTGAAGTCCGCCAAACGGCGCCGTGTCGATGTGAACCTGGACGAACTGGACCGGGTGCTGGACGGAGCCCGGCAAGCGCCGCTGAGCGAGGCCGATTGTGACAAGCTCAAGAGCGCCTTACATGCCCTGGCGGCGATGCTGGCGCCATGGCGCAATACGGAGAAGACCAGCGCCGTGCTGGAAGAACCGGAGAACCCGGAAACCGGCGATGACACTCAGCCGGATACCAACGTCTCCCCGCAACCCGGACACGGGCGCAACGGAGCGGAGGCTTTTGGCGGTGCGCGGAAAGTCGACATTGCGCACCAGAAGCTGGCGCACGGGGACCGCTGCCCGGAGTGCGGGAAAGGCAACGTATACGGGCAGAAGGAACCGAAGGTGTTGGTGCGGATCGTGGGGCAGGCGCCGTTGGCGGCCACGGTCTACTCGCTGGAGCGGTTGCGATGTGGCGCGTGCGGACAGGTGTTTACGGCGCAAGAGCCGGATGGAGTGGGTCCGGAAAAGTACGACGAGACGGCCGCGGCGATGATCGCGCAACTCAAATACGGTAGCGGGACCCCGTTCTACCGGCTGGAAAAACTGGAAGGCCAGTTAGGGATTCCATTACCGGCAGCGACGCAGTGGGAGGTTGTCGAAGAAACCGCCGAACTGGTCAAACCAGCGCGGGATGAGCTGATCCGGAAAGCGGCGCAGGGCGAGGTGGTGCATAACGACGACACCAGCATGAAGGTGCTCAATCTAGAGCGTGAGCCCGGTGACGAGCGCACGGGCGTGTTCACCAGCGGCATCGTTTCGACCGGGCAGGGCCAGAAGATCGCCTTGTACTTCACCGGCCGCCAGCATGCGGGCGAGAACATCGCCGATGTTCTGAAGCAGCGGGCGAAGGACTTGAGTCCGGTGATCCAGATGTGCGATGCGCTGTCACGGAACGTGCCGAAGCTGCCCGGCGGAGTGGAGATTCTGGTGGCGAACTGTCTGGCGCATGGAAGGCGCCAGTTTGTGGAAGTCGTGCAGAACTTTCCCGAGGAGTGCCGGCACGTGCTAGAGATGCTGGGCGAGGTATACCGGTACGATGCGGAAGCGCGCGAGGGTGGCCTGACAGCAGAGGAGCGGTTGCGGTTTCACCAGGAGCGCAGCGCTCCGGTGATGGAGAAACTGCACGGGTGGCTGGAGGCGCAGTTCGCCGATCGAAAGACAGAGCCTAACTCCGGTCTGGGCAAGGCGATCACCTATCTGTTGCGGCACTGGAAAGCCTTGACGACGTTTCTGCGAGAAGCCGGGGCCCCCTTAGACAATAATCTTTGCGAGCGCGCTCTCAAGCGAGCGGTGCTGCACCGGAAGAATGCGTTGTTCTACAAGACGCTGCACGGGGCCGAGGTGGGCGATCTGTTGTATGCACCTCGTGAACCCCTCTTCCTTACCGTCGGGAAAGGATGCATAGTAGCTTCATGAGCGAGAGCAATCCCGATCAGAGGGCGGTCTCCAAAAGCGATCAATGGCGCGATCGACTCGCCGAGCAGGAGCGGAGCGGGCTATCGGTGAAGCGGTTCTGCCAGCAACAGGGGCTCACCGAATACTCATTCTACGCCTGGCGGAAGCGGCTTCGGAGTGCCGGCCCGGTGCGTTTCGCGTTGGTGGAGAGAGGGGCGCAGCAGGTATCTGCGGAGTTCGGTCTGGAACTGGCGCTGGCAAACGGCGACCGACTTCGCATCGGCACCGGGGTGGACACGAAGACGTTGCGCACGGTGCTGGAACTTCTCCGGGCATGATTCACCTGCCGGCCAGCGTGCGGGTGTATCTGTGCCTGACCGCGTGCGACATGCGCAAGAGCTTTGACGGCCTGCACGCGCTGGTGCGGGAGCACCTGGAATTAGACCCATTCGCCGGGCATCTGTTCGTCTTCACCAGCCGGCGGCGCGACAGGATCAAGATTTTGTATTGGGATCGTGACGGGTTTGCGGTGTGGAGCAAGCGGCTGGAGGAGGGCACGTATGTGGTGCCGTTGGGCGACGCGGCGGAGCGCCGGCGAGAGATCACGGCGCAGGAATTAGGGGCGCTGCTGAGCGGCATCGACCTGACACAAGCCACACGCCGACACCGTTATGGTCGGTCCGTGTAAAACATCGCAGATGCTTTCTGTTTTCTCTTGTCCGCGCGTCCGTAAGTGAGTAGACTATTCCTTACTCGTGGCGTTCGATCCCAAACACCTTCCGGAAGATCCCAAGGTCTTGCAGCAGATGGTGCTGGACCTGGTGGCGCAACTCGACCGCGAGTTCCATGAGCGGAGCAAGATCGAGACCCTTCTGCGCGAGTTGCTGGATGCCAAGCGGAATCGTAAAAGTGAGCGCCTCTCGGCAGACCAACTAGCCCTGTTTGCCGCGGCTTGGCAGGCCCGGCAGGCAGCCGCAGAGAAGCCAGCCGAACCGGCTGACTCCGTCGACGATGACGACGATGAGGATACCGCTTCTGGCGCGGGCGGATCGGCTTCCCCGAAACGGCCTGGCGGCCGCCAGGCTCTGCCGCGGCATCTCAAGCGGGAGCGGATCGTGCACGATCTGGCGGATTCGGAGAAGCACTGCCCTACCTGCCAGCAGGATTTGCGGCCCATCGGCGAAGAGTCCAGCGAACGTTACGAATACATCCCGGCGCAGCTGACTGTGATTGAAGATGTGTGCAAGAAGTACGCGTGCGCCTGTACGGTGAAGACGGCGACCAAGCCTGCGCAGCCGATCGAAAAGAGCACTGCTGGGGCCAGTCTGCTGGCGCAGGTGATCGTCGCCAAGTGCGTGGATCATCTGCCACTGCACCGGCAGGAAACGATCTTCGAACGGCATGGGGTAGCAATCTCGCGTAAGACCATGGGCGGCTGGATGGCACAGTGCGGCGATCTGTTGCAGCCGTTGTACCAATGCGCGAAGGAGGTTCTGTTCCAATCGAAGGTGATCGGCACCGACGACACCGGGGTGAAGGTGTTGGACACCAAACTCCCGTTTGCGCGGACCGGGCGCATCTGGCCGTATTGCGGAGACCGGGAGCATCCGGTGATTCTGTATGACTATACGGCGACACGGGAACGCGCCGGTCCCGAGGAATTTCTGAAGGGTTATCGAGGTTACCTACAAGCGGACGCATACGGCGGCTATGACGCCTTTTTCAAGGACCCGGCGCGGGGCCTGGTCGAGGTAGGCTGTTGGGCGCATGCCCGTCGGTATTTCCGCAAAGCGTTGGATTCGGATCAGGCCCGCATGGGGCTGGCGCTGTTGCTGATTGCGCAGTTGTATCGGGTGGAGAAGCGAGCGCGGTCTCTCACGCCGCAGGATCGGCTTCAACTACGCCAAGTCGGAGCACGTCCGATTCTGGATAAGTTGCATAACTACTTACTGGAGATCGAGGGGGAAGTTCTGCCGAAGAGTCCGGAGGGGCGGGCGGTCCGCTATACCCTGAAGAACTGGACGGCACTCACCCGCTACTGCGAGGACGGCGATCTCGAGATCGACAACAACGCAACCGAGCGTTCGATCCGCGGGGTAGCAGTTGGCCGCAACAACTGGACGTTTTTCGGCAGCGACCGAGGTGGCCGAACGGCAGCTGTGCTGCGAAGCCTCGTCGCATCTTGCCACCAGGCCGGAGTGGATCCCTTCGCCTGGCTCAAGGACGTCCTGTCCCGCATACCGACCCATCCCATCACCCGCGTGGCCGAGCTTCTGCCACACAACTGGGGGCCCTCTCGCGCCTGATCCCGCCAGAATCAGCGGTCGCAGTTGCCACCTCTGTTCCGGTGATTCTCAGGCGCTTACATCTGTTCATGACGCTGATCCACACCTGCCAGCTATGCGGCGTCAACTCGTTCGATTACCTGACGGAGTTGCAGCGGCATGCCAGGGAACTGACGGCCAACCCCACAGAGTGGATGCCCTGGAACTACTGCCAGACGCTGGGGCGGACCGAAGGTATATGATTGTCCCTTCCCGGCCGAAGAGGATCGTCGGCGGCCTGACAGAATGGTCCTCGCCGAATGCCCATGAAACGGGCCGCTACGATAGCCAAATCCGAACACGTTTTTGGCCAGAGCCGTAGCCGAGAAACTGAAGTATGTTCCTTCCGATAGTCGCGTTCGTCGCATTCTGTCTGGTCATCTGTAAAGGGGGTCTTTGCAATTGTTCCCTTCGCGAAACTGGTTCGGCACCCTCTCGGATCCCCAAATCTTTCCACCCGCCCTTTTCGGGTGCTGTCGGAAATCCTCGTTCCTCTTCGCAAGGTAGTCATCGATCGCCTTCTGTGCCGCTTCAACCGATGGGTAATCGCTATTATGGATTACCGCTCTTGACATGCCACTGAATACCGATTCGATGGTGTTGAGAAACTGGGCGCCAGCAGGCAAGGGAGCCGTCTTGACGATCGGGTAGCCCAGCGTTGCAGCCTCTTCGTTCCTTGCTTTGATTTCGGTGAAGAGCTGTTTGGATATGTGCCAGGAGGCAGCATCCCACGACAGGTAGATCGCGCTGCAATCACGATACTGGGTTCGCAGTAAATCCATCATCTTGATCATCTCGTTCGTGTTCTTCTTTTTCGAATAAAAATGCGTCACCTGGTTTCGAGACAGTTCCAAGGCCCCTGTAATGATGAGGCATCCCTTCGATTTCTGGATCTGTGGAATCGTGTAGTTCTCTTGAGGGGCGACCCGCTTCCGCCCGCCTTTCTTCTTTACCGCAAAGGGCCCGTACTCGTCGATTGAGAAAAACGCCTCATTCGCTTTTAGCTGTTGCAGGATTTCTTTGATGGTATCGACCTTCAATCGGTAATCAGGGTCATTGCTGGTGAGCACGACACGCGCTTTGCGCCACTTATAGCCAGCTTGCTTTATGATGCTTCGGATCACGTCCTTGCAGAGATACTGTCCCTGATTTCGTAGGACCATCTGCAGATCCGTGAGCCGCCAAGTCGAGCGATTGATTCCGTGCACAGAAGGAGGCGAATGCAGCAATGCGAATACCGCTTCCTGGATTCGGCTGTCGCTGAATTTCTGTCGGCCGCTGGGCTTTCGAGCAAATAGCGCCTCCGTGCCGCCGTGCTGATAATCCTTCCAGTACCTGGTTGCAGTTCTCGTCGCCAAGTATAAGAACGAGCAGACATACGATTGTCGGACGCCGCGAGCACGGGCGAGAACGGCCATCGCCTTGTTCCGAATTGAGAGCCGTCCTTCAGTCACGGCGGCGAGAAGCTTGGCCAATTCACCAACCTCTTTAAGTTCGTTCTGGATGTCCGACTGAGGAGTGGCACCTTGTAGCAGTGCCCGCATCCACTCAAACGCCTCTTGCCTACTGCCAGCCATCGGCGGCCCAGACGGTTTCGTACGAACGGTCCTGAGGTAGTCACGAAGGATCGTGATTCCACCCGAATAGCCGAGTGCTCGAATGCGCTGCAGAATCAGTCGTGGTTTCAGGGTGGGATCTTGTTGGAGCAATTCCAGCACCGCGGGTCTATGCGGGTCCAATCTGCTGGCCCGATCGCGGCGGAGTCGACAAGGGCTCGATTCCAAAATGTACTTGCTGATCGTCTTACGAGAAATCCGAAGGTGCCTTTCTATTTGGCGCAAAGGCCATCTATTCACCCAATGCAGCCGTTTGATCGCCGTGATCTGTCTGGGAGTCAACATTCGCTTAGGCTAATGGTGCCAGAACACGACCACAATCGACAACGAGACCACAATTGAGCTACCGTACGTAACGGCAATTCGGCAGCATGGCCGCGGATCAAGCCCTCGATAAAGTGGCTCTATCCTGCTACGCAGGCTTGCCGAAAGGACACGACCATGAGGGCGACCATGATCATCCGTGATTGAATACCTGCCGGAGCCAGAATTGTGCTGTGCATACGTCCAGCACTCGCTGCGAGGCGCTCTTCACGCTATCCCTATAGCGGCGCTACAATGTCTGTGCCAGAGCCATGGACAGCACTGAACTCATTAACCTATTACCGCAGGCCTGAGTGTCGAACAGGCGTTAGCGGCCTTCGGGAAAGCTTGCAAACGCCCCGACACGCTATTCATCACTCCAGCTTGGTTCGCCCCACGAGCGTGAGGTTTCGGCAGGCTTGCATGACACTCCCAGCGTGTAGTTTGATAACTTTGGTCTTCATGCTTGGTAGGGCGAGGAGGGCCCGTGATGGCTACCAAAGACGCAGGCGAGATTCCGATCGGTATGCGGAGGGTGCGCCGACGTTTCGAGCTGGCGGAGTGACACAAGTCCCGGTTGCCGATCCCCGACGCGTTGTGGAGAGCGGCAGCTGAGTCGGCCAGAAAGTATAGAGTCTTCCAGGCGGCCAAGGCTCTGCGTCTAGACTACAGCAACCTCAAGCGAATGACGCAAGGTGGCGCCCCGCCGATCCGGGCGACACCGCCGCCCACCCAGTTCGTGGAACTGGCGCCGGTGGAGGGGATTGCAGTACGCGCCAACCGGCCGCGATAGGTCGCTCAATGATGCTGCGGTAGCGGTGCGGTAGCGGTTCTGACGGGAATCCGGCTTCCTGTGGGTTCCCTTTTTGGGGAACCCCCAACCCTTCAAAGGTTTTCCCGCTGGTACCCCGACGCGTCGTGGTCCTAAGTCTGGCGCGTCTGCCAATTTCGCCACATCCGCAAGCGCTAGCCAAATTATACCGTTGCGCGCGCCTCCAATTCGGGGACAGGCTAGGCAACTCCCAAATTCCTGCGAGCTTCGGTTCGCTCGCGGCACTATGTTAGAGCAATGGCACGAATCGCGCGGGTGGTGGTGCCGGGCTCCTGGCACCATGTGACGCAGCGCGGCAACCGGCGCCAGACGGTGTTCCATGGCGATGACGACCGGGCCCTGTACCTCGACCTGTTGGCGCGGTACTGCCGGCAGCGCTCCGTCGCCATTACCGGGTATTGCCTGATGGGCAACCACGTCCACCTGATCGCCGTACCGGCGGCGCCCGGCGGGCTGGCGCAGGCGCTCGGCCGGACGCATAATGATTATGCGCGCTGGTTCAACACGGCGCGCGGCGAGACCGGCCATCTATGGCAAAACCGCTTCTATTCCTGCCCGCTGGATGAACGGCATCAGTGGGAGGCTCTGCGGTATGTGGAGTTGAACCCGGTGCGGGCGGGCCTGGCGGCGGATGCGGCGGAGTGGCGGTGGTCGAGCGCGGCGGCGCACCTGGCGGGGATCGACGCGGCGGGAATGCTGGACATGAATGAGTGGAGCACGAAGTGGAAGCCGGGGTTGTGGCGGGAAGTATTGCAGAACGGCGTGGACGATGCGGCGCTTCTCGACCGGATTCGGGAGGCGACACGGACCGGGCGGCCGTGCGGGGAAGACGAATTCGTGGCGGGAGTGGAGCAGCGGACGCACCGGCTGCTGCGGCCGCGCAAGCGCGGCCCGAAACCCGGCCCGGAGGCACTCGCCGGGCAACTGGAATTGGGGATTGGGTAGCCTGTCCCCGAATTACCCCGAGTGGCCTCGATTATTTCGGAGCGCGGCACCACGCGCCGGCGCTCGGCCGCTTCATGCAGCCAGACCCGGTGGGGAACTTGGTTGCCGATTCCGGCGATCCCCAGACGTGGCATTTGTACAACTATGTAGGGAACAGGCCGCTGGTGAATACGGACCCCACCGGACTTCAACCGTTCGACGACGGGGACGATTGCGATGACGATCCGTCTTGCGGGTACGACTGGGGATGGGGTTGGCCACCGGTTTTGGGAGGTTCGGGCGGGTCACCACAAGAACCAACACCACAGCCGAACCCTCCGCTGCCGAGCGGGGTTCCCAATACAACGGGGGTGTACGGACAAGGGCAATACGGAGGGCAGGGCGGCCCGTATGCCAACGGTTTTGCAGCTTCGATCGCGATCCAAGGAGTCGGAGGACTTCTATGCGCGGGAAGTGGCGTGTGCGAGATCCTCGCCACGATCGCAGCGGGTGGCGTTGCTGCTTACGGTGCTTGGGAGTTGGGAACCTACATTGGCAATCACATAATATTCTCGAGGAAGACGGCTCGCGACTATTACCCGCCGATTGCGACGACAAAAATCGCCGGCACCAAGGATCCAAATGGTGGGTGTAGCCCGTTACCGCCGGGCCACAAGGTCAAGTGGAGGGGGAGCGACAATTCCCATTGGCATTATGTAGTGTGGAATCAGAGCCCGGATTGTGTTTGGCACCCGACAGTGTTGACGGGTCCGGACCCTGGTCCCGAGTGGACTGAGATTCCAAGATGATGAATGAGGACTGCACAATCGCGTTCCGGCGCTATCGCGAGATCGCGCGAGCTACCTGGAACCTCGCGTTTGCGCCCGATGCCGAACGCGCCGTCTGGGATTGCGCCATTGCTTATCGAGAAGCGATGGCGAGGCTATTCGAGGCATTGGTATTGATCCCGCTTGGCTATCCGGTACGAAATAAGCTTGACTACAGTCTCGGAGATGCCGTCCCGTTTGCCGTGATGGTAGAGAGTGAGCATGTTGAGGTTATGTTTGACCGGAATCTCCCCCAGGAGGCGGCGCATAGCTGGGCACCTCCCATCGCGATCGGCGGCACCGGGTATCTGTTTCGTTTCGTGAACTTTTTCGACTGGGACGAGCTGTCACACCGCGATTTTCAATATGTCAAGGTGCTTGTTGAACGCTACGACACAAAGCCCGATGTGGTCGGTCATCACGCCCTCATTGAAGCCCTCAAATGCAGGGTGTCGGTCAAGGACGACGAGGCCGTCGGGCGAAATCGGTGAAGCCGTCGTATGACGTAGGTGGCCTCGATTATTTCGGAGCGCGGCACCATGCGCCGGCGCTGGGCCGGTTCATGCAGCCGGACCCGGTGGGGAACGTTGTAGCGGACCCGGGCGATCCGCAGAGCTGGCATTTATACAACTACGTGGGGAACAGGCCGCTGGTGAACACGGACCCAACCGGCTTGCAGCCGTTCGACACCGGGGAGTTTCGGGGACAGGCTACGCAACCCCCTGCGCTTCCATGATTCGGATTAACGACGCAGCGGTAGCGGTTACGGGAGCGGTTCGAGAGTCTGGCGCGTCTGCCAATTTCGCCACATTTGCAAACCTGTGTAAGCCTTCGTTGCGCGCGAGCTTAGCGCGCTTTGCCGAGCTGTACGCGACCGGTGGACCATGCGCGGACGCACGGCACCGGACGGCGCCCGGTTCGCCCAACTCATTCCGTAGCTCCTTGAGCCGCTCCCAGTGGTCCTGCAGCAACTGCTCCGCCGGTGTCCCGTGGTATGCGGCACGGCGCCGCCACCCGGCCGGGTGGCGGATCGTGCGCGGAACGCTCCTTCAACGGCGGGCCTGCGAGATCACGGCAGAGGCGATTCGCGGCAGCGACACCACCTGATCCGCCCCCCCAGGCGGATCGCCTCCCGGGGCATCCCGAAAACCACGCAGCTGGCCTCGTTCTGAGCGATCGTCCGGGCGCCGGCGTTTTTCATGCGCAGCAATCCCTGGGCGCCGTCGGACCCCATGCCCGTGAGCAGGACGCCGACCGCCTTCTCACCGGCTGCCTCCGCCACCGAACTGAAAAGCACGTCCACCGACGGGCGCTGATAGCAGACCGGAGGACCGTCCTTGACCTGCACCCGGTACCCGTCGCCCGACCGGCGCAGCACCATGTGAAAATTGCCGGGCGCCACCAGTGCCCGCCCGGGCGCCACTACGTCGCCATCGCACGCCTCCTTCACCTGCATGGGGCATGTCTGGTTGAGGCGGTCGGCGAAGGCGCGGGAAAATACCGGCGGAATGTGCTGCGTGATCACGATGCCGGGCCCGTCCGCCGGCAGGCGCGACAGCACTTCCGGGATCGCCTCGGTTCCGCCGGTGGAAGCTCCAATGGCAATGACCGTATTGGGGCGAAAGGCGGACGCCGGAACCGCCTCGGTCGCCTCGGCGCGCGCGGGCGGCGCTTCGCTTCCCGGACGCCGCACCCGGGCCACCGCCGCGGCTCGAATTTTCGACGCCAGGCTCGTCCGCAGTTCCCCCACTGAATACGGTCCGCCGGGTTTGGCCAGCACCTCCACCGCCCCTAACCGGAGCGCATCGAGGGTAGCCTGGCAGGTGGCTTGGCCGAGCGAGCTGATCACGATCACCGGCATCGGATGATGATGCATCAGCTTCTTCAGAAAGGTCAGCCCGTCCATGCGCGGCATCTCGATATCGAGCGTGAGCACGTCCGGATCGAGGGCGAGAATTTTATCGCGGGCGATGAACGGATCGGGCGCCGTCCCGACCACTTCCATGTCTTTCTCAGCCGAACATTGCGTCGGTGAGAATCTTGCGCACGATGGCCGAATCGTCGATCACCAGGATTTTGATTTTCGGACACTCGTTCATGCCGCCACCTCCAGCTCCAGCCACACCGCCAAAGGTCCCTGCTCCAGTTCGAACGCCCGGCCCGCGGTGGGACATTCCCGGCAGCCGGTTTCGGAAGTCTCGATCTGCGGCGGCGAGAGATCGAAACGCGCGTCCTTCTCCAGGCGGCTGAGCACGCTGCCGCAGAGCATGTTGGCCAGCTCGCAAACCACCTCGAAGGCCTGGACGTCCTCAAGTGTCTCTTCCTCCTGCCCCAGAAAGCTGGCGGCAATCCGGCGTCCCGTGGCCGGCGGCAGCCTTACCCCAAACCTTCCCGGCGGGCTGCCGCGGAACGTCAGCGCGGCCGACAGGCAGGGCCCCGCCCGCAGCGCGTCCGGTTCCGCCTCGCCCACCGGGCTGGTGAAGAACATGGCCTCGAGCACCTCCGCGACGGAGTCGGCCAGCACCTGGCCCAGGTCCTCAATTGGCATCGCCCACCCCCAGCACTTTCTCCAGCTCCTGGCGCAGCGTCTCCGGCAGGAACGGCTTGGTCACATACCCTTTCGCGCCCAGGGTCAGCATCCGCCGCACCCGCGCGTCGGTCCGGTCGGTGGACACCACCAGCACCGGAATCGACCGTAGCACCTCGTCCTCTCCCAAATGCCGCACGAACTCCTCTCCATTCATGGTGGGCATGTTGATGTCCGTCAACACCACATCTACCCATTCGTCCCGCAGCAGGTCGAGCGCCTCCCGGCCGTTGCCGGCCTGCAGGCACCTGCCGGTCTCCACTCCCGACAGCTCCAGCACGCGCCGCACGAAGGTGCGCATGGCCGGTGAATCATCGACGATCAGCACTGTGTATGCCATTCAGCCCCTTCTCCCCGCCGCCCCCCGGCGGCCAGCAATTGCTCCGGTTCCCCCGCTCCGTGCAGCGATACCACGCCGCTCGCGACCTCCAGGCGGACCGTGCGCGAGGCCAGCCCGCCCACTTCTTCGGCCTGGACCAGCACCCCCGCCTTCCAGAAGATTTTGCGCATGGCCAGGTAATTCCGCTTGCCGATGTTGAACACTCCCTGCTGGTCCATCATCTGCGCCCCGCCGGCGGCCGTCACCACCAGCCGCTGCTTTTCGGCGCCCAACTGGTAAGCGCTGTGAAAAAGCAGCGTAATCCCGGTGTCGGCGAACATGAACGGGTTATCCCGCGCTTTGGCGCGGTCCAGTCCCGATTCGGGCAGCATGAAATGCAGCAGGCCGCCCACCGCCGCCACCGGGTCGTGAATCGTCACCGCGATGCACGAGCCGAGCGCGTAGGTCACCAGCACGCTTTCCGGGTCGTTGCTCACCCGGCAGTCGGCCACCCCCCACCAGTGGATTCATGGGCGGCCCACCCGCCTCTGGGCCTGGGCTTTGGACCCGTCCCCCTTCCGGTACACCGCCGGACACACGTATTCGAGCGGATGATTAATCCCGTTCAGGCTCTCGGCGTGCCCGATGAGCAGGTAGCCGCCCGGCTCCAGGCAGCCGGCCAGCCGCTTCACCAGATTCTCCTGGGTCACCTTGTCGAAGTAGATCATCACGCTTCGGCGGAAGATCACGGGAAACGGGCCCAGCTGCGAGAAGGGCTCCATCAGGTTCAGGCGGCGGAACTCCACCGCCCGGCGCAGCTCGGGCCGCACCCGGTACGAGTCCCGGGCCCGATTCTCGCCCCGCAGCAGGAAGCGCCGCAGGCGATGGGTGGGAATGCCTTCGAAACGGCCGGCCGCGTAGATTCCGCGGGTTGCCCGCTCCAGCACCCGCGTGGAAATGTCGGTGGCCACGACGCGCACGGCCGCCATCGCCGCCTCGCCCAGCTCCTTGAGCAGCGTGAATACGATGGAATAAGGCTCTTCGCCGGTGGAACAGGCGGCGCTCCAGATCGCAATCCGGTCCCGCTGCCGCAAGCCCGGCAGGATGTGCCCGCGCAGGAAGTCGAAATGCGCCGGCTCGCGGAAAAAGCTGGTGTGATTGGTGGTGCGGGCATCGATCAGGGCGATCAACGCCTCGCGGCTGCGATCCTCCACCACGTACCGGTAGTATTCCTGGAAGGAGCGGAAATTCAGTTCCCGAATCTTCTTCCCCAGGCGGGTCGCTACCAGTTGTTCCTTGCCGTTATGCAGATCCAGGCCGAGCTGCCCGTAGGCCAGCCGGCGGATCTGTTCGAATTCATGGGCCGACAACGGCCGGATGTCGGCTCCCGCGGCGCCGGCGATGAGCGACTGCGCGATCACCATCTCCCCGACCATGTCCATAAGGTAATCGAGCTTGCCGGTATCGATGCGCACGGAGAAGGCGTCCGCCGCCTTGGCCGGCGGCGGGTCCTCAGTCTTGGCAGTGGACGGGGCGGCGGGATCCGCCGCCGCGGCCGCCGGTGGGGCGGGTGTCTCCGGCGGCGGCGCGGCGGGCGCGTCCTCGCCCGCCATCGCCGCCCGGATGCGGGAGAGCAGAGCCGGACGGTTTTCCGGCGGATCGGCCGTCCGGCCCGCCGCCGCCGCTTCCACGCAGGCGACGGCGTGCTTCAGGTAGTCCGCGCTGGCGAGCACGACATCCACCAGCGGCGGCGTGATCGCCAGCCGGGAGTTGCGGGCCAGGTCGAGCAGCGTCTCCACCTCATGCGCCACTTCCTGGATTTCGGGAAACTCCAGAAACCCGGCCAGGCCTTTGATGGTATGGAAGCCCCGGAATACCGAGTGGATCGCCTCCGTATCCCCCGGCGACCGCTCGAGGATCAGCATCCGGTTCTCGATCGAAGCCAGGTGGTCCCGCGATTCCAGGATGAAATCTCCCACCAGCTCCGGATCCTGCGCCAGCGAGTTCCCCTGCGGCGGCGCCGGTCCGGCCGGCCAGGGCTCGGGCGGGCGGTCCCGGGCGGCCTCGAGCGCCTCCCGCAGCCGGGCGATCTCATCGCTCAGCGAACCTTCGCCGCCGGCGGCGTCCGCCGTCGCCGCTCCCATCCTTTCCGCCAGCGCGGAGGCGATACGGGCGGCATCCGGATAACCCCGGCCGGCGGCCTGCCCGCTCAATTCGACCAGTGCCGCCGCTAATTCCTGGCCGGCTCCATCCAGAATCAGCCGCGTGGCCAGGTCGATCGATCCGCTCTCGCAAGAAGAGCTCCGCTGGTTCGACTGTCTCAGACATAATGCCTTTCCCTCAGCAAATCGCGGGGCGGCCGCGTCCGGGAGGACCCGGCCCGCCAAACCGGAAACCGTCCGGGGCGCCGTCCGCCGTCCTCAAAACTCCCGGAACTCCTCTTCCAGCGGAAAAGCGCCCTTGTCGGTGTCGGCCGGAGCCGGGGCGCGTCCGGCGGATTTGGGCGCCACCGCGGCGCGCAGGGCCGTCAGGCCGGCGCCCGATTCGCGGGGGGCGGGCGCCGCCAGAGACGAAGGGCGCAGCGCCTTCCTTCGCCGGCCGGATTTCGGCGCGCCGCCGCCCGCGGCCTCGCTGCCGTCCACCATGGCGGACAGCCGCGCGACGACGTCCTTCAACGTCTCCGACTGCGCCGTCAGTTCCTCGGCCGCCGCCGCGCTCTCCTCGGCGTTGGCCGCCGTCTTCTGCGTCACCTGCTCCATCTGCGTGATGGCCTTGGCGATCTGCTCGATGCCCCGCGCCTGCTCCTGGCTGCCCAGGTTCACCTCGTCCACCAGCGTCTTGACCTTGCCGGATTCCTCGGTGATGGACCGGATGGCCGCCGCCACCTGGTCCACCTTCGCCTTGCCGTCGTTGGACTTGGCGATCGATTCCTCGATCAGCGCCGCCGTGTCCTTGGCGGCCTGGGCGCAGCGCTGCGCCAGGTTGCGGACTTCGTCGGCCACCACCGCGAAGCCCATGCCGGCTTCGCCCGCGCGCGCCGCTTCCACCGCCGCGTTCAGCGCCAGGATGTTGGTCTGGAAGGCGATCTCGTCGATGACCTTGATGATCTTGGAGATCTTGTCGCTCGAGCGCGTTGATCTCGCCCATCGCCACCACCATCTGCTCGAGCGACTGGTTGGTCTCGGCGAACTTCTGCTGCGATTGCGTCACCAGGTCGGCGGCGCGCGCTGCGAGTTCTCGGTGTTCTTGCGCGCCATGGAGTTGATCTCCTCGCTCGATGCCGAGGTCTCCTCGAGCGAGGCCGCCTGCTCGGAAGACGCCCTGCGCCAGCGACTGGCTGGCGGAGGAGACCTGCCCGGCGGCGCTGGCCACCTGCTCGGCGCCTTCGCCCAGCTCCGCCACTGCCTGGCGCAAACCGCTGTTGATCAGGCGCACGATCTGCACCACCGCCAGACCCACCAACAGCGACAGGCCGAGCATCAACATCGTGAGGCAGCGGCTCTGCGATACCGAAGCCTCCGACGCGCTGACGGCGGGCGCCATCAGGTCCGCAGTCTGATGCACCAGTTTTTCGGCCGTGGCCTTGGCCTGCCGAATCTGCGGCATGCTCTTGTTCCGCAGCAGATCGGCGGCAGCGTCCACCTGGCCGGCATTGGCCAGCCGGTAGAGCTCTTCGTGGTATTGCGCAATCTGCTCTTCGTCGGTCTGCAATTCCTGCAGCGTGCGCTTGCCTTCGGGGGTCTCGAGCAGGGGTGCGCATTCCTCCGTGCGTTTTCTGAACTTAGCCTCGCTCGCCAGGAATTCCCGGTGGTACCGCTCGACCGTCTCCCTGTCCTTCATGTAGGTTCTGGCAAGGATGCCGCGTTCGCCGGCGGTAAAGTCCGACATGATGGTGCTGATATCGCTCGCCAGATACTGTTCCGTGGCATTCACCTTGATCACTTTTTCGAGGCTTCCCCCCAGGCTGCCAATGCCGTTGAGCGCGACAAAACCTACGACTAGTGTGAGCACCCCCGCGGCGCCTAAACTCAGGAAGAGTTTTTTGCCGATCGTCATCGATTTCATGGGACTGTTCTCCTTCCGCTCTCTGTCCAAAATTTCTTACTGCATCAGGGCGTCCAGCCCGTGCAGTTCCTGGCTGGTCAAGACCTGGTCGATATCCAGCAGAATTTTCACCTTGCCCTTGATCTTGGCCATGCCGAGCAGGTACGGGGTGGCCACTCCCTGGCCGAAATCGGGAGTGTCTTCGATGTCGGCGGCCATCAGGTTGAGCACTTCGGCCACGCCATCCACCACGATCCCCATCAGGGTGGAGCTCGCCTCCACCTGCGCCTGTACCACGATGATGCGGGTCCGCTGCGTGTATTCCGCCTCCGGCAGGCCGAACTTCAGGCGCAAATCCACCACCGGGATCACCTTGCCGCGCAGGTTGATGACGCCTTTCACGTGGGCGGGCGTCTGCGGCACCGCCGTGATGTCCTGCACTCCCATGATTTCCCGAACCTTGAGAACCCGAATCCCGAACTCCTCGCGGCCGAGCTGAAAGACCCGATACTTACCGGCCCGCTCGTCGCTTGCCGTGGCCGGCCTCTTTTCCGCTGCTGTCGATGTCACACGTCCTCCTCTTGCCTCGCTCATCTCCGCCGGGATCTGCCGCGCAGCCGGTGCCGGAATCTCTACGCTCCGGCTGATTCCCGAGGGGCTTCGCGCTCCCCGGATTCCCCGCCGCCCACCAGCGCGGTCAAGCGCTCCACAATGCCCTGCTGCGTTTCGGAAAGCGCATTCAGCTCCTCGGCCGCCGAAGCGCTCGGAGAGCCGGCAACCGTAACGCCACCGGGCTCACAATCTTCATTTCGGTAGAAGTAGCTGAAACGATGGGCGGAATGGGGAGGAGCCGGCGGCCGCCCGGGAAGGGAAGCGGAGCAGGGCCGCCAGCCCCACCAGGGGCAGGAACGGGCGATCAAAAAAGGTGGATCGAGACCCTGGCGGAATCTATAACGACCTCCCGGCGGACCCGCCCGGCGGCATCAGAAACGTTGAGCGAAAGAACGTTGGAGGGCACGCCCGCCGTGGTCTTTCGCCGGAATTCTGCCACCGTCCGGCGCCGGTTCCTCGGTTGGCGAAGCACACCGGGCGCTTGAGCGCCTGCCGTCCGGCCGGCAGGCGGCCAGGTCCGCCGCTCCTCCTTTGTCAAAACGTATGTGGTGCCGTCTGGCGGGGCGCGCTCAAGGCAATAGCGATTCAGTCGATCTGTACTTTTGGACCCTGTTGTCCACAACCGTTTCACCATGCTGCCCCGTGTCCCCAGGCCGGCCGCCCGTCTCGGGTTTTCGAATTGGGCGGCGCCGCCAGCGCCGTCCGCTTGGCGCTCCAGCCGCCGGACCCCCCAGGCTTTTCCGGTGCGGCAACCGGCAGTGGCCCGTCCGGACCCGGGGCCGTGGTTGCTGGTCGCCATCGGGCTTCTTGCCGTGACCGCGGCCAAGGCCATTCGGCTGCATCGGCGGCTGCGGCGGTCCGAGGCGGAATTCCGCCGGGAACTCGGTGAGTGCCAACGCCGGGAGACGGACCTGCGGCAGAGCGAAGAATACTATCGCGGTCTGACCGAGAATTTGGGACTGGGGCTCTTCCAGACCAGTCTCGACGGAAGGTTCCTGTGGGTCAACCGGGCGATGGCCGAGGACGCCGGCTTCGCGCATCCGCGGGAACTGGCCGCCGCCGGGGGAGTTCTGGCGCCGCAATTCTATGTGGCTCGCGAGCGCCGCGCCGAAGCGGTGCGCCGCGCCATGGAGAGCCAGGGGCCGATCAGCTACGAAACCCGCTTTCACCGCCAGACGGGCGAGGAACTGATCGCCAGAGTGAGCATGCGGCTGGTGCGGTGCGGACCGGAAAGGGAGCCTTACCTGGAAGGGTTCTTCCTGGACATAACCGAGAGGGCGCACGCCCTGCGGTTGGCTGCGGCGCAGCGTGACCTGGGCATCCGGCTGGGCGCGGTATCCGGGCTCGGCCAAGCCCTGCCGCTGTGCCTGGAGACGGCTATTGAGGTCGCCGGGATGGACAGCGGCGAAATTTTCCTGGTGGACCCGGACACCGGCGCCTTAGTGCTGGCGGCCGGGGTAGGATGCCTTCCGAGTTGCCTGTGCACGATCCGGGAACGAATGGGGTTGGTAACGGAAATCCTGACCAAGGTCTCCGAGCCCGTCTACACCCAACCACAGACCGCGTGCGAACTCGGCCAGCAGGCGGGCTGTGACATGGTGGTTCAGGCACGGGCCATGATTCCGATTGCTCACGAGGGTGCGATTGTCGGCTGGCTGGTGGCGAAGTCGCATGCGCGCTCCGAGTTGTCGGCCCTGAGCCGCGGCGCGCTGGAGACGGTGGCGGCGCAGATCGGCAGCGTGATTGTGCGCGTGCAGGCGCAGGAAGGGCTGGCGGCCAGCCGGTCCCAATTGAAGGCGCTGTTCGATTCGCTCAAGGATTTTCTGTTCATCATCGACTTCCGGGGCTGCATTCTGGAAGCCAACCGGGCGGCGATCAAGAGCCTGGGTTACACCAGGCAGGAACTGCGGGCCAAGCGCATCGCCGAGGTGTTTTCCTCCGGCCTGCTGAGCGGGCTGGGGGCGGTGGCAACGGAGCAGGAATCGGACTCCACCTGCGGAAGCCTCATTGTGCGGCAGGGAGCCGAGATCCCGGTGGAAATCAAGCTGGCCCTGGGAACCTGGGACGGGCAGCAGGTGGTGATTGCCCTGGGCCGGGACCTGACGGAGCGCCGGAATTCGGAAGCGCAGGCCATATCGTTGCGGGAGAAGACCGCGCTGCTCAAGGAGATTCACCATCGCGTCAAGAACAATCTGCAGGTGATTTCGAGCCTGCTCAGCCTGCAGGCGAGCCAACTGGAGCGCAACGACGAACGTCAATTGTTCCGGGAAAGCCAGGCGCGCGTGCAGGCGATCGCCCTGCTGCATGAGAGGCTCTACCAGGCGCGCGACCTGACCCGGATCGATTTCGGAGACTACCTGGCGGCCCTGGCGGAGCACATCCTGCGGGCCGGCCGTAAGCCTTCCACCGAGATTCAGCTGCGGGTGGAAAAGGAGCCCATCCAGCTGACCCAGGATGCGGCCATGCCCTGCGGTCTGATTGTCAACGAACTGGTCACGAACGCCTGTAAGTACGCGTTCCCCGAAGGCGGTTCGGGAGAGGTTTACCTTTCGGTATCCCGCGCTCCGGACGATAAGCTGGTGCTGCGCGTGGGAGACAACGGCGTGGGGCTGCCGGCGGGACTGGACCTGCGCAACGCCACGACCCTCGGCCTGCAACTGGTCGACGACATGGTAGCCCAGATACGGGGGACTTGGAAAGTGGAGTCCTCGTCCGGGACCTTGTTCCAGATTGTCTTCCCGGCGGAGGACAGCTGATGCAGGAAAGGAGAAATACTGTGCCGCGAATCTTAATCCTGGAAGATGAAAGAGTGGTGGCCAGGGATCTCCAAAACACTTTGGGAACCCTTGGTTATGAAATCAGCACGGCGGCGTCGGGCGAAGAGGCCATCGAGGTGGCCCGGCGGGACCGGCCGGATCTCGCGCTGGTCGATATTCACCTGGCGGGGAAGCTGGATGGCATCGAGACCGCCGTGGCGCTGCGCAAGGATCCGGATGTGCCGGTGGTGTACCTGACGGCGCACTCCGACGAGGAGACGCTCAAGCGGGCCAAGGCCACCGAGCCGTTGGGCTACCTGGTGAAGCCGTTCGATGCGACCACGCTGCAGACCACGATTCAGATGGCCGTGCACAAGGGCTCGGTCGAGCGCCGCCACCGCGTGGAGGAGCGGCTGCATAGCGGCGTGCTGGATCAGTTGACCGTGGGAATCGTCACGGCCGACGCGGCCGGCAAGGTGTCCATGATTAACGGTTGCGGGCAACGGCTGACCGGCTGGTCCGAGACCGAGGCGGTCGGACAGGACATCGGCAAGGTCCTGAAGCTTTGCGGCCCGGCCAAGACCTCCATCACGGCGGAACTGCTGGATACGGTGGTGCGGGGCCAGGGGCCGGGCGCGCCGGAGCGCCACGTCAGCCTGGTCTCGAAGTCCGGGGTGGAAACCTGGGTGGAGCACCGCGTGTCGCGGGTGCTCGATGAAAGCCAGCAGGTGGTGGGAGGATCGCTGGTTTTCTGGCCCGTCGAGAGTGCCGGACGGGACCGCGCCCTGGTGTCGGCCGGGGCCGACGAACCGGTGATGGACGCCGGGACCGGGCTTCCGGGCCGAGGGCTGGCACTGGCGGAGATCCGCCGGGCGGGAGAGAAAGGCGCGGGACTGTTTGCGGCGCTGTTCGTCCTGAACCGCTATTACCTGATCGCGCGCAAGTACGGAACCAGAACGGCGGATAACATGCTCACCTATTACGGCACCATCCTGGCGCAGGACATACCCGACTGCCAGGGGCTGTACCGGTGGACCGGACCCTGTTTCCTGGCCCTGATAGGTCCGCTCGATTGTATGCAGGACGCCCAGCGCTCGATCAGCCGTTTCAGCAGCGGCCGGTCCGGCACGCTGTTCCAACCGCCAGGGACCACCGCCCTGCTCACGGTTTCCGGCTCCGTCCAGGTGCATTCGATCGACGACAAGCCGTTCGATCTGCTGGTGAGCCAGATTGACTCGTACGTGGCGACGGAAACGAAGCGGACGGCCGGCGCGCCGTAGGAGGCTCCGCCGGAGACAAACGCTGCTGCGGCAGGGATTAGCGCGAAAGCCCACAGAATTTGACTGCCCTGGCGGTTGAGGGCGAGGTTCCCAAAGGATTGAGCCGAGGCCGGCGGTTGCGCACCGACAAAGGCCGCCGGCATGCACACCTTTGGTGGTATGGCAATCAAAGCGACCTGCATCGATGAGGCCCAGGTGTTGCACCTGCTGATTGGGCTGAACCGCGCAAATCTAGAGGCTCTTCTCCGGGGTGAGGCGGTGACCCTGCCTGCCGATGAGAACCCGCTGGCGGCGGAAAGTGACATTGCCGTGGTCTTTGCGGAGACGGATGAGGAACTGGTACAGATTTGTCTGAACGCGCCCGCCGAGATGGTGCCCACCAGAGTGCAGTGAGATTAACCGGGTGCAGGGGTCGGGCGTTCAAATCGCGGCGGGCCGGGCATGCCCGCCCGCTGCGAAAGCCGTCCACCCGTCGGGGTAAACGCGTGATGCGGACGGGTGCCATGTTTCCACGCGGCAGACTGCTTAACAGGCGCCGTCCCGAGGGCGGAACTTGTCGCGTCGCCATTGCTGTGCAGATTGGACCGTGGGCGCGTGCCGGGCTTTGTGGCGGTCAACTCTTTCCGCCACATCGTCGCACTCTTTGCGCCAGCGGTCATCGAGGTGCGCAGTGAACATCCTCTCAAACACCCGCAGAATCTGAATGTGCGTATCAATCACCCACAGATAACGTGTGATGATCTCGGAAGGATGGACGACCTCGAAGTGACGGAAACCTAGGCCTTCGTTATCCGGGTCCATCGCCAGAAATGCCGTCGAAATCGAATGCAGGGACGCATGTGTTATGGCTGAACACGTGTCGAAGCGCGTGCCCAACTCAGCCAAACCTGCACACCCCTCCGGGAACAATTTTTTCGCCGAAAAGCGCGTCCGCACGTCCTTTCGATCATGAAGCGGCGACTCAAGCCAAGACTTCGCGGCAGAGTCGTCCTCTAAGCAAATCCGTGCGATGGCACAGCCCTCAATGGCCCGCCGCGTCTGCATCGCCGAATCCGACATTCTGCCCTGCATTGAACTGAGGCAGGCTACTGCGAGCTGATGCTGGCACACCAGGACCAAAATAGCCGCAACTCCCACGCCTTCAGTTTGGGGCGTTCGCCCGCCAATGCTATCGAACATCGCCGTATAGAGCGAGACAACGTCATCGCACAGCAGACACCCCATCCCGAGCATCCGCTTCGACGCGGCGAAATTCTTTGAGTCCACCTCGAAGACCCTATCTAGCAATTGTCTCTTTTTGCCCAATGGCCTCCTCCGATACCGACTTGCCCAATAGCACAGTGCAACGGCGGTGGAGCGGCGCAAGCGGAATTTCAGGCCGGCCGGAACAGGGAGCCGGGGTTGTCGTTCACGATCACGCCGCCGGCGTGGCCGCCCTGGTCGGCGAGTAACTGGCGCAGGCAGCCGTCGTGCAGGACGTTATCCTTAATGACGCAGTTTTCGAGACCCTTATAGACTATGCCGTAAGCGGGGCTGTAATTCCCGCGCTGGCCGTCGTCGCGGCCGGCGTTCATGGTGTTGCCGATGACGGTGATGCCCTGGGCGCCATCGATGCGGATCTGGCTGGAATCGAAACTCGCCATCTCCGCCAGCTTGCCGCTGCGGTTGATCAGGTTGCCGGTAATCGTCATCTGCCGGCATGGATGGACCGAGCCCAGGTGGATGCCGGCCTTGCCGCTGCGGTCGAGGTAGTTTCCGGTAATGTTGCAGTGCGAGCCGGCGGTGACCAGGATGCCGGCATCGCCGTTCCATTCGATGCGGTTGCCGGTGAGGGTCAGGGCGGCGCAGTCGCGGCCGCCGAATCCGGCGCCGCCGTTGCCGGAGAACCAGTTGTCCATGAGGAAGCCATCCCAACCGATGCAGCGCACGCCATCGCCGCGGCAGTAGGCGATCATCGACTGGCGGATGGAAAAGCACCAGACGTGCTGCAGGCGGACGCCGTCGCCGGTGAAGCCGTTGACCTGGCAGCGCTCGATGCGGAACGCGTCCTCATGCTTGCCGGGGTCGGGCTTGTCGAGCAGGATGCCGTGGATTTCCTTTCCCAGGCGGCCGCCGACGAGGGAGAGGCCGTCGATAGTGGCGCCGTCGGCCGCGGTGATGTTCAGCAGCGAGGCGGCTTGGGGGTCGGCCAGCTTGAGGATGGAGCCGCCGCCGCCGTGATAATTCCAGGCGGGAATGCCGGCGAGCGCCACCCTGGGCCGCAAGCGCAGCTCCGAGCAGGCATATTCGGAGGGAGGCAGGAAGACCGCGCCGCCCTGCTCCGCGGCGGTGTCGATAGTCTTCTGAATCGCCTTGGTGTCGTCGGTTTTGCCGTCTCCCTTGGCGCCGAACCGGCGCACGTTGAAGAAGTCTCCGGTCCGCTCTTCCGCGGCCATGGCCGGGGCCGCGGCCGCCCACAGCCCTCCGCCCAGCACGCCGCCCGCCCAGGCGCGGCGGCTGTGCTGTCTGGTGTTGTCGAAATCCATTTCGGTCTCCCTGATTCAGGCTAACCGATCCGAAACCCGGGTGGGGAGCGTCGACTCGGGAGGTGATTGGACCTACAATGACGCTTCGACGGGTCTCGTATGAAGAATCTTGCGCTCATTCCCTGTTTGCTCGTGCTGGGCAACGCGGCCGGGGCAATCGATCTGGACAGCCTGGTCCCGATCGGTCCGGTTGCATCCTATACGTCCGCGCGCGACGGCATCACCATTGCGTGCGGCGACCAATCCCAGGTCCGGCTGCAGGTGCTGGCGCCGGACCTGGTTCGCGTGCGGGCCTCCTTCGGGCGGCCGCTGCCGGAGCGCGACCATTCCTGGGCGATCGAGAAGACGGCCTGGGATGTCCCCCAATGGAACGTCCACGAGAATTCCGATTCCCTCCTGCTCGCGACCGCCGAGGTGGAGGTGGTGATTCATCGCTCTCCCCTGCTGATCGAGTTCCGCGATGCCAAAACCCACCGCAGCATCAATGCCGACCGCTTCCCCATGCGCTACGACCCGCATACCGGGGCTATCGCAGCGATGAAGAGGCTCGGGTTTCGAGGAACACTTTTACGGCCTGGGAGAAAAGGCCGCGCGGCTGGACAAACGGCGCGGCGCCTTCAGCATGTGGAACTCGGATACGCCGGCCTACAAGGAAGGCACCGATCCGATTTACCAGGACATGCCGTTCTACCTGGGCTGGCAGAATGGCGCGGCGTACGGCATCTTCTTCGACAACAGCTTCCGCACGTACTTCGATTTTGGCGGCACCGCCATGGATTACGCGTCATTCGCCGCCGACGGCGGAGAGATGAACTACTACTTCTTCCAGGGCCCTTCCATGCAGAAAATTCTGGGCCGCTACGCCGACCTGACCGGCCACATGCCCATGATGCCCAAGTGGGCGCTGGGCAATCAGCAGAGCCGCTGGGCCTATTACCCGGACAAGGTGGCGGAAGAGGTGGTGCGGCGATACCGGGCGGAGGATCTGCCGCTCGATGTCCTGCACCTCGATATCCACTATATGAACGGCTACCGGGTGTTCACGTGGGATCCGCAAGGCTTCCCGGACCCCACCGCGTTCACCGGCGCGCTGCGCAAGCAGGGCGTGAAGGTGGTGGTGATCGTCGATCCGGGCGTTAAATTTCAGCCGCCGGCGGCGGGCGCGGCGGATGCCGGCGCCAATCCGGAGCTGGCGGCCCAGGACAAGAGTTACTACGTGTTCAACCAGGGCCAGGAAAAGGATTATTTCCTCAAGCGCAAGGACGGCAACTTGTGGATCGGGGAGGTGTGGCCGGGTAAGTCGGTATATACCGACTATACCATCGACGCGGCGGCGCGCTGGTGGGGCGATCTGCACCGTGCTTATCTCGACCACGGCGTGGCCGGAATCTGGAACGATATGAACGAGCCCTCCGACTTCATCGACCAGACCGGCAAAACCCAGATGGACGTGGTCACTTACGACGAAGACGGCCACTCACCTTACGCGGAGAACCGGAATGTGTTCGCGCTCAACGAAGCGCGGGCCACTTACGGCGGCCTGCTGCGCCTGCGTCCGAACGACCGGCCGTATGTGATTACGCGCGCGGCATACGCCGGCATCCAGCGCTATGCCACCATGTGGACCGGCGACAACACCGCCACGTGGGAGGCGCATGGCGCTGAGCATCCCGATGTTCGCCTCGCTGGGCCTCTCCGGCGAGCCGTTCGTAGGCGCGGATGCGGGCGGCTTCATCGGCCGCACCGAGCCCGAACTGCTGACGCGCTGGTACCAGATCGGCTTTCTCACGCCGTTTTGCCGCAACCATGCGCAACGCGACAGCTACGACCATGAACCCTGGCGGTTCGGCACTTACTACGAAGGCATCATCCGCAAGTATCTGAAGCTGCGCTACCGGCTGCTGCCGTTCCTGTATACGGCGCTCGAAGAGGCGCATCGCACGGGCGTGCCCGTGTTCCGGCCGCTTGCTGCTGAACTACCAGAACGACTGCGAATACGCTCTCCATCGACGATGAGTTCATGGTGGGCGGCGACCTGCTGGTGGCGCCGATTCTGAAATCCGGCGCCGTTTCCCGGCTGGTTTATCTGCCGGCGGGCGTGTGGTACGACTATTGGACCGGCAGGAAACTGAACGGCGGGGCCATGATCCACGCCGATGCGCCGCTTGAAACCGTGCCGCTGTTCGTGCGCGGCGGCGCCATCCTGCCGATGGGGCCGGAAATGAACTACGTGGGCGAAAAGCCGGCCGACCCGCTTACGTTTGCCGTGTTTCCGGATGCGCGCGGCCAGGCGGACACGTCCATCTATGAAGACGATGGCGCAAGCCAGGCCTACCGGCAGGGCGCGCTTCGCCGGACGCATTTGAGTTACAACGGCTCCGCATCCGGCGCGGACATCGAAGTAAGTGCCCCGGAAGGCAGTTACCAGCCCGGATCGCGGAGTTTTGTGTTCACAATCCGCGCGGCCCCGGCCGCGGGCCCGGCGACGATGGATGGCCGGCCGCTGGGCGCGGTGCAGCGTTCGGCGAACACTGTGACCGTGCAGCTCCCGGATGACGGGCGGGAGCACAAGATCCAGCTTCGATGAGAGAACCGGCATGAGTGCGGCACGGGCGCCATTCGGTAAATGATCGGGGCGGCTTGTGGCGCGATCTCCCGCGGCGTTACACTCCATCCATGCCGATGGGTAGGAGAATATGCTGAAGCAGCCGGTCTTATGGTCCGCCGCGGCCCTAGCCCTCGCCGCCCTGCCGCTGATGGTGCGGGACGCGCGGAGCGGCCCCGTGCCGCCCGCCGACACCAGCGCCGAGCGGGCCGTGAGCGTTCGCATCCTGTTCGGGGTGGCGCGCATCCGTCCGAAGACCTGGGATGGCTCCGTGCGGCTCGACCGCGGCTCGGTGCTGCGGCTGATGGGCGTCTATTTCGAACAAAATGACGCCATCCTGAACGGCAATGCCTGGCGGTGCACCAGCCGCGCTACCGTTTACATGGATTCGAAATCGCCGCGCGGTTACGATCCGGTCCACACCAAGCCGTGGGAACTGATTCCGAATGGGATCGTGGCCACTCTGGACGCGCCGCCCGATGCGCAGGTCTCCGTCCACACGGCTTCCGGCGATTTCTCCTTCCGGTTGGATCAGCTTGCGCTGGGGAGGCCGGTGGCGCTGCTGGAGGGCGACGTTTCGGTGGAGCGGCTGCCGCCCGATATCGCGCTCACCACACAGCCCGGGGAGAACGATTACGCGTCGCTGCTGGTGGATGCGCACGGGGACCTGTGGGCTTCGTGGATCAATTATGCGAAAGGCGCGGATTCGGTTTGGGTGGCGCGGCGCGGAGCCTCCGGCTGGCGGCCGCCGGAGCCGGTCAGCGGGGCGGACCTGAAGGACAATTTCCGCACGGCCCTGGCGGAAGACGGGCAGAACCGCGTGTGGGTCATCTGGTCGGGCAAGGGTAGGGCGGGGTGGGGAATGTTACGGCCGCTATCTCGCGAACGGGCGCTGGTCGGACATCCAGCCGATTTCCGGGGGCGAAGGCCCCAACCTTTTCCATGCCGCCACGCGGGACGCGCGCGGCAGGCTCAATGTGGTTTGGCAGGGTTTCCGCGGGCGGCGTTCCGAAATCCTGTGGAAGACGTTCGACGGCCGGACATGGTCCGGCGAACGGCGCGTGAGCGCGGGTGTGAGCGATTCCTGGGTTCCGTCGGTGGCGGCGGATTCCAAGGGCAACCTGTGGATTGCCTGGGATGCCTACGACGGCGGCAATTTCGATATCTTCCTGCGCCGCATCGGCGCGGACGGGCAGGCTCGGCCCCATTCGCCAGATCACGCATTCGCCGGGGTTCGATGCCAACGTCTCGCTGGCCTGCGACCGGCTGGACCGGGTGTGGCTCTCCTGGGACGTGGCCGAGGCGAACTGGGGCAAGGACTGGAACAGCCAGCACTTCAGCCCGCGCGGCGGCAACGGCCTGTATCGCACGCGCGCGGTTCGCATCGCCTGCCTGGATGGCGACCGCCTGCTGGCCCCGCCCGATATCATGGACGCCATTCCCGCTGAGTACCACGATTACTTCCAGATGGCGCGCCTGGTGGCGGACGCGCACGGGCGCATGTGGGCGATGGGGCGGTCGCTGACCAGCTTCCGGACGCGCGTGCAGAACAACTGGGGGAACGGCGGGCTGTGGGAGGTGCTGCTGACGGCGCTCGATGGCGACCGCTGGATGCCGGCGGTCAAACTGGATTCGACGGCCGGCCGCAACGATGTGCGTGCGGCGGCGGTGGCGGACCCGGCCGGGCGGCTATGGTTCGCGTGGTCGGGCGACGGGCGCACATTCGGGAAGCGCGACCCGGCGGGCACCAACGTGAGCTATACGCGCATCGACCCGCCGGGCGGCGCGCCAGCCATCCGGCTGGCGGAATTCCGCGAGCCTGCGATGGACGCGGCGCCGGTGCACGCCGACGAGCCGGGCGACGTGACCGCCATTCGCGGCTACCGATACCGGCCCGGCGGCAAGACATACCGCATCCTGCGCGGCGACCTGCACCGCCATACGGACATTTCCGCCGACGGCATCGGCGACGGCTCGCTGCTCGATTTCTACCGCTACGCCTTGACCGCCGGGCAGTACGACTACATGCTGGTGACCGACCACCAGTACGGCACCAGCGGCGACATGGAATACAACTGGTGGCGCACGGAGAAATCCGAAGACGCCTTTTTCGTGGCCGGCCGGTTTTGGCCGCTGTTCGGCACCGAGCGCAGCGTGCCGTATCCCAACGGCCACCGCAATGTTTTCTTCGCCGCGCCGCGGCAACCGCGAGCTGCCCATTTCCAGCCAGGAAATGGCGGGCAATAAGGATACCGGCCCGATTCTGTATCCGTACCTGCGCGAGCGGGGCGGATTGACGGCATCGCACAGCACGGCGTCCGACCAGGGCACGGACTGGCGGGACAACGATCCCTCGCTGGAGCCGCTGGTGGAGATCTACCAGGGGCTGAACTCGTCCTATGAATACGAGGATGCGCCGCGGGCCGACACGCCCGAGCGCCGCTACTATCACCACGGCGAAGGCTGGCGCCCCGACGGGTTCGTTTGGAAGGCGTGGGCGAAGGGGCTGAAGCTGGGGGTGGAGGCGAGCTCGGACCACATCGCCACGCATGATTCCTATGCCTGCCTGCTGGTGGAAGACGGCCGGTCGGTGACCCGCGAGGACCTGTTGAATGCCATGCGCGCGCGCCACGCCTATGCCGCCACCGATAACATCATTGTGGATACGCGCATCGGCGATCACCTGATGGGCGATATTTTCGAGACCCGCGATTTGCCCGTGCTGAAGGTTCATGTGCGCGGTACCGGGCCGATCGACCGCATCGAGATCATCAGGAACAACAGCTTCGTTTACGAATTCCATCCGCAAGGCGCGCTGGCCGATTTCGAATACCGCGACCAGGATGCGAAACCGGGCGAGAGCTACTATTACATCCGCGTGGAGCAGCAGGCAGGGCAACTGGCGTGGTCGAGCCCGATGTGGGTGACGCTGGTGCGGTAGCGGGTGCGGAATTACCCATTTTGGCCCCAGATAAATACAGAGGAACACGGATAGCTGTGTTATCTGTGTTCATCCGTGTTCATCTGTGGCTGACTGTCTTCCGCGGCTTCTTGGCGCCTCAGGCCGCAGAGTGGACCCATTGTTATACTGAGCGTTCCTCGCGAGGTGGAACGGTATCGGCTACGCTCCTGACGGTCGAAGATACGACGGCATGACCTACCGGCGATGCGGCCGCAGCGGTATGCTTCTGCCGGCCATTTCGCTGGGGCTCTGGCACAATTTCGGCGGAGCCGACCGGTTCGAAAACAGCCGCGCCATGCTGCGGCACGCCTTCGATCTCGGCATCACGCACTTCGACCTGGCTAACAACTACGGCCCGCCTTACGGCTCCGCGGAGGAGACGTTCGGCCGGGTGATGAAGCTGGACCTGGCTCCGTTTCGCGACGAGATGATGATTTCCACCAAGGCCGGTTACGATATGTGGGCCGGGCCGTACGGCAACTGGGGGTCGCGTAAGTATCTGCTGGCCAGCCTGGACCAGAGCCTCGCGCGCATGGGGCTGGCGTACGTGGACATCTTCTACCACCATCGCCCCGATCTGGAAACGCCGCTCGACGAGACCATGGGAGCTCTCGACCAGGCGGTGCGCTCGGGCAAGGCGCTCTACGCCGGAGTTTCCAACTACCCGCCCGAGCGGACGGCGGCGGCGGCGGCGATTCTGCGCCGCCAGGGCACGCCATTCCTGATCCACCAGTTCCGCTATTCCATGTTCCGCCGCGAACCCGAACAGGGGCTGCTGGACACGCTGCGCCAGGAGGGGGTGGGCGGCATCGCGTTTTCGCCGCTGGCGCAGGGCCTGCTTTCGGACCGCTACCTGGCGGGCAGCATCCCCGCCGATTCCCGCGCCGCGCGCCCCAACGCTTTCCTGAAGCCCAAGGACGTGGATGAACGGCGGCTGGCGCAGGCGCGGGCGCTCAACCGCATCGCCGCCGGCCGCGGGCAGAGCCTGGCCCAGATGGCGCTGGCGTGGGTGCTGCGCGACGCCGCCGTGACCAGCGCGGTGGCCGGAGCCAGTAGCGTAGATCAATTGACGGCGGATGTGGAGGCGCTCGCCCGGCTGGACTTCAGTAGCGGCGAGATGGCGGAAATCGAAGCGGCGTTGACGTGATCTTTACCTGGCGGCCGGGGCGGGCCTCGCCGCGTTTTTCCGCTGCAGATACCGCTGGTAGGCCGCGGGGTCCAGCTTCTTCTTCAGGTACGCTTCGTACTCCTGGATCAGGGCCGGGTCGCGGGGGAACTGTAGATATCGCGCGAATTGTATTTGCCTTCGGCGAACTTCATCTTGGTCCACTCGTCATGCACGTGGACGATATCGGCGGTGTCGACCGCATCCTGCGCCAGGTGGGGCGGAATGAAGCTGACGCCTTCGCGATCGCCCAGCACGACGTCGCCCGGCATGACGTAGGCATTTCCGATATGCACCGGAATTTCGATGCCGGTCACCATCCCGTTGGTAATCCAGGGCGGAGCGGAGGTCCGGTAATAGCCCTGCATATCGAACTCGGCGATACCGTCCAGATCGCGGATGGGGCCGTCGATAACGAAGCCGTTGCCGGTGCGCTTCCAGATGAAGAACGCAAGATTGTCGCCGATGATGCCGCCGACATTGGAGGCAGCCTCCATCACCAGCACATCGCCGGGCTGCAGCATGTCGAGCGGAACCTGGTGATCCCATGGCCGCGCGGCTCCGGTGCGGGCGAACTGGTTGCGGTCCACTTCCAGGATGTCGGCGCGGGAGGGCATAATCTGAACGGTGAAGGCCCGCCCCACCAGTTTCTTGCCGGGATGAACCATGTGCAGGTCGCCCGCGAAATTGTTGGGGAAGCCCTGCCCGCCGAGCATCACTTCCTCGGCGGACATCCCTTTCATCTTTTCCAGCACCGAATCCGGCACTTTGGGCCGCCCGTCGGGGAAGCGCTCATAGGGGTTCCGGGCGGTGTAGCTGATCATCTGCTCGCGCGTGAGCCGGAGCACCTGGGCTTGGGAAGCGACGACGGCCAACCCCGAAACCAGGCATAGGGCGATTACCGATTTCATTGTGAAGTCCTGCCTTCAGCGGATTGTAACTCCGCTCCGGCGCCGCCGCTTGCGGCCATGGACCTCACGGGCGCGCCGGAGGCGGTCTATTGCAGCGGCACCGCCACAAAGATCGTCTGCCCTCCGCGATTCACAAGCAGCAGCGGCGGGCGATTGCCGCTCCGCGCCAGCGCGCCTCTCAAATCGGCCGTTGAACGCACCGGTTGATGGTTCACCTGCTGGATGATGTCGCCCGCCTGAATGCCGGCTTGTGCCGCCGGGCCGTCCGGATCCACCGTTTCCACCGCTACCCCCTGCGTGTTGGAGGGGACCCCGAGCTGCGCGGCCAGGTTGGGCGTCACGGGCACTACGGTAACGCCCAACTGCGGGCCGCCGCTGCCGCCCTGCCCATTGGTTCCGCCCGCTCCAGGCTGGGATGACGGGGCGACGCCCGCTTCGGCCTGGGGACTCCACGTTCCCAGTTGCACCTGCACCTGCTGTTGCGCGCCGTTGCGCAGAATGGTCAGCGTGACCGGGGTCCCGGGCGCGGAGCCCGCCACCTCGTTACGCAGGATATTGGGGTCGTTCACCGGCTTTCCGTCTATCAGCAGAATGATGTCGCCGGTCTTGATGCCCGCCTTCGCCGCCGGGCCGCCGGGCGTGACCGAGTTCACCAGCACTCCGTGCGGCTGCTGCATTCCCATGCTCTGCGCCAGGTTGGCGGTTACCGTCTGCACCCCCACGCCCAGCATCCCGCGGCTCACATTGCCCTTCGAGATCAGTTGATCCATCACCGCTCGCGCCATGTTGGACGGAATGGCGAAGCCGATTCCCATGCTGCCGCCGCTCGAAGAAAGAATCTGCGAGGTGATCCCGATCAGTTCGCCGCGCGTGTTCACCAGCGCGCCGCCGGAATTGCCCCGGTTGATGGGCGCGTCGGTCTGCAGAAAGTCCTGGAAATTGCCGTTGCTCAGCCCGGTGGCCCGGCCCTTGGCGCTGATGATTCCGGAGGTGACCGATTCGCCGACCCCCAACGGATTTCCCACCGCCAGGCAGATATCGCCTACCCGCACCTGGTCGGAATTGGTCAGCTCCAGCACCGGCAGGTTGGAGGCATTGATCTTGAGCACCGCCAGATCGCTGGGCGCGTCGGCGCCCACCAGCGTGGCGGAGTAGGTGCGGCGGGGGTCGGTGTTCAGATCCACCTTAATATCCTGCGCGCCGTCAATCACGTGCTGGTTGGTGAGAATGTGGCCGTCGGATCGCACCAGCACGCCCGAGCCGAGCGCCTCTTCCACCTCGCTCGACCCGCCGCGCGGCAGCGCGCCGCCGAAGAACTGCCGGAAGAACGGCTCGTCGAAAAACGGAAACTGCTGCTGCTGCTGCACCCGATGCGACGCGCGTACCGTCACCACCGCCGGCGCCACCACCCGCACAACGGGCGCGTAGGAGAGCACCGGCCCGTTGACCGTTGCATTGCCGCTGGGCAACTCGCGAGGGACAGTGCCCTCGCCCGCGCGCTCCGCGGAACCGGTCGAACCGGGCCGGTGAAACTGGCACGAAGCCAGGGCGGCGGCGGCAACAATCACGGCGAATCGGGTTTTCATACCCGATGGACCGGCACGCCGAGCGCCTCTGTGCAGCGCGTTACGTGCGCTGCCCGTAGCGGGTGGCGATCAGGCCGGCCGCCACGGCCGCGCACGCCGCCGCCCAACCCGCGATGGCGCGCCGGTGCCGGATCAGGTTGCGGTAGCGCCACAGGGCGCGCCGGTGTTTCCAGGCAAATTTGACATTGCGAGCGCTGATCTTCATGGTTGAACTACTTCCGGTGCAGGTGTGGGACCAGTGTGCGGATCAGCAGCTTGCCGGCTCCGGCGGCCGGTGCTTGCCGTTGACGATGGCGGTCTTGAGGTCATTGCCCGGGGCAAAGCGCGGCACCTTCCGCTCCGCGATTTCCATGGAATTGCCGCTGCGCGGATTTCGCACCCGCCGCGCCTTCCGGTGCGCCACCCCAAAAGTCCCGAAACCGGAGATGGTTACGCGGTTACCCTCCGCCAGGCTGGTTTCGATCCCGTGCAGGAGAGCCTCCAGCGCCCGGGCGGCCTGCGCGCGCGTCAGGCAAGCATCCAATGCAATTCTTCCGACGAGATCCCGTTTATTCACGTCGCCTCTCAATGCTGGGGAGTTTTATCAAACCCCGAGGGCGGTGTCAATGCCGGTGTGTGCGCCGCAACCCGCAACGCAGCCGCGGAATTTGTGCGCTTCAGAAAATCGCGTAAAGAGGATTAGCCACAGATGGACACCGATGCACACAGATAAGAAAACAAATCTGTGTGAATCCGCAGCTCAAATCGTTTATCCAGTAACCTTACTATTGCCGCAGGGGCAGCACTTCATTCAGCGATCCCTGGCGGTAGCCCTCCAGGTCGAGCGTCACGTATTTGAAGCCGAGACCCTTGAAAATAGCCGTGAATCGCCGCGCCATTTCGAGCGTGAGCGCCCGGGCCAATTCATCGGGCGCAATTTCAATGCGCACCACGTCCCCGTGAAACCGCACCCGGAACTGGCGGAACCCAAGCGCCTTGATTTCCTCTTCGCCGGTCTCCACCGTCTTGATATTCTCGATCGAAACCGGTGTGCCGTACGGAATCCGCGAGCTCAGGCAGGCCGAAGCCGGCCGGTCCCACGTGGGTAAACCCGCGGCGCGCGACAGCTCGCGAATCTCCGCCTTGTGCAGCCCGGCATCGGCCAGCGGCGCCGCCACGCGGTGCTGCCGCGCGGCGTTCTGCCCGGGGCGGTAATCGCTCAGGTCGTCATAATTCACGCCGTAGATAATATGTTGGAACCCCCGTTCGCGCGCCACCTCTTCCATGCGCACGAACAGCTCGTCCTTGCAGTGGAAACAGCGGTTGGGATCGTTGCGCAGGTAATCGGGATTTTCGAACTCGCGCGTGTCGATGTATTCGTGCACAATGCCGAACCGGCGCACGAACTCTTCGGCTTCCCGCTTGTGCGATTGGGGCAGGGAAGGGGAATCGGCAGTGATGGCCACCGCGTTCGCGCCCAGAACGCGGTTGGCCGCCCAAGCCAGGTAAGCGGAATCCGTGCCGCCGGAAAACGCGACCAGAACGCGGCCCATGCCGCGCAGGAGATCGAACAGCCGCTCCTCTTTGAGGGCGAGATCGGCGGGATTGGTGACGGCGACAAGCATTGGTCAAAGCCCCTTCAGGCGTGTGGGGCCGGCCCGAAGCCGCGCCCAACCTCATTGTAGCGGCATTCGGCCCCGTAGGGCAGACCATCGTCTCTTGTGGTCTGCCAACCGCGCAGTTGGCAGGCCATCGTCTTCTTGTGGTCTGCCAACCGCGCAGTTGGCGGGTGACGAAAGACGATCGCCTGCCCCACATCAGTCCGTCCTACAGGAAGAGGCGGCCGCCGGATGCGGCGGCGGCGAAGCTGCGCAGGGCTTCGCTCTCGTCGTCGAAGGTCATAAAGACGGTGTAAAGCTTGGTCACCTGCAACAGGTCGTGAACCTTGGTTTGCGGGTGCAGGAGTTTGATGTTTCCGTTGCCGTGGGTGACGCTGGCATAAGCCCCGACCAACTCGCCGAGCCCGGCGCTGTCGATATAGCTTACGTCCTTGAGGTTGACCAGAATATTTTTCTGGCCGGAGTTGACCAGGTCCTTGATTGTCGTGCGCAGCAAACCGGATTCCTCGCCAAGCGTAATCCGGCCCGCCAGGTCGACGATGGCGACGTCACCGGCGCGGCGCACGGATGCCTTCAAGCTCATCGAAACCTCCGCAGCTATTATACGCGCCACCGCGCGTCATTTCTTGATCAGCGGGGAATTCCCGGCGCTGCCGTACTGGCCCCTCTTGCCCTTGGGGTCACGGGAGAACTGGCCTTCAATCTGGCCGGTGCTCTTGCGGGCCGGGTCGGGCACCGGATGCACGCCGTGGGCGCCGGCTCCCTTCACGTTCCGCGGTTTGTGCGCTTTCTTTCCGGGCATGGGTTCGCCTCCGTGCTTTACCCCGCACCGGCCATGCCAGCGGACGATTTCATACCGCGGCCGTGTGGGAAAGCTGCGCCCGGGCCGCCGCGGCAACCTGTTCCAGGGTGGCAAACCAGACGCCCGGGGCGGCCACCATATGGTCGATCAACTTCTCCAGCGCCGCCATCCGCGAACGATGCCCGGTGACGAAGGGGTGCAGGGTGAGGAGAAACAAAGTGCCCTCCTGGCGGGCGCCATCGAATTCGGCCCGGTAGGTTTCGTAAACGCCGCGGTCGGACATACGGTGGTAGGAGTGGGTGGCCCAATCGAAGCTGTAATATGTGTAGTCGTCCAGAATCCACTCGACGGGGAGTTCCACCAGGCCGGTGGGTTTTCCGCCGGAGACGATCTCATAAGGACGGTCGTCGCCCATGAGGCTGGAATCGTAGAGGAAGCCGAGATCGCGAACGATGGACAGGGTTTCGGTGGTGAAGTCCCAGGAGGTGGTGCGAATACCGCACGGCGGGCGGCCCAGGCGGCGCGCCCACCATTCGAAGGCACGGGTGGTGAGCGAGCGCTCTTCTTCCGGGCTGAGCTCGGAAATGCGCTCGTGCAGCCAGCCGTGCACGCCGATTTCGTGCCCGGCCCGCGCGGCCAGGATGCGGTCCACCGTCTCGGGATGCAGTTGCGCGCTGATGGCCGGAATGAAGAACGTGGCGGGAATGCCGTGGGTCTCGAGCAGGCTGAGAATCCGGGGGATGGCGACGCGGGGGCCGTATTCGCCGCGAGAGAGGGCTTGCGGGGAATGCTGGCCGAAGGTGAGGAAGCCGGTTTCCGCGTCCATATCGAACGACAGCGCCACGGCCACGTGCGCGCCGTCGGGCCATGAGGGCGGGGTCAGGTCGCGGCCGGCGCGAACACGATTGATGAGCGACTGGATTTCGGAGAGGTCCCATCGCCAGGGGGTGTTGGGGTCGGGCGGGGGTTTCATAAGGGAGAGGATATCATCGCGGCCCGGCGGCTTTGCCGGCATACGCCTGCGCTAACTGCCCAAGCGCCGGCGCAGGTCGGCGGTCACGGCGCGATGGCAGTTGATGCAGAGGCTGCGCATGTTGGAGAGGCCGCATTCGCCGCCGCCTTCGACCACCGGAACGATGTGATCGGCGTCCCAGAGGCTGCGGCGGCTGCCCCATTCCTGCTCGAACCGGCGGCGGGCGCGGTAATCGAGCTTGCGCTTATCTTTGCGCAGGACTTCCGTATCCAGGCCGCAGAGGGCGCACACGCCGCGGTCGCGGGCGAAGATCTGGGCGCGCAGGTAGGCGGGATCGGTGCGCAGCTTCCATTCGTGCACGCAGGCTTCGCCGCAAAAGGTGAGGCGGCGCTTGGGCACCTCGGCGCCGCACCAGCGGCAGGGCCGTTTCTGCCGCTTCACCCAACCCCCGGGGCGGGAGCGGCGGGTGCTCACACGCGCAGCTCGTAGCCCAGGCCGCGCATGCCGCCGATTACGCGCTCACGAATCTCGCCGGCCTCCTCGGAAGACAACGTGCGCTCGGCGGACCCGACGGTAAGGCGGAACGAAACGCTCTTCTGCCCGGCCGGCAGCGGCGGCCCGGAATACTGGCGCACGAATTCGACCGATTCGAGGAGCGGACCGGCGAAAGAAGCGATGGCGGATTCGAGTTTCCCGGCAAGCTCGCGCTCGCCGGCGACCACGGAAAGATCGAAGGCGCTGGAGGGATAGCGGCGGATAGGCGTGTACTTCACCGGCGCCGCGCTCAGGCCATGCAGGACGCGCAGGTCCAGATCGAGAACCGCGGCGCGGCCGGTTTCGACCAGCGAAGGATGCAGCTCGAAAAGACGGCCGACGCGCTCGCCCTGGCTGACGAGATTGGCGGCGCGGGCGGGATGCTCGTAGGGAGCCGCTTCGGCGGGCTCCGCCTCGACGCCCGGCAGCAGGCAGAGGGCGGCGCGTTTGAGCTCGAACAGGCCGGCCGCGCCATCGCCTTCACGATCGTAGATGGCGGCCACCGCGTGTGGCGCTTCCTCCGGCAGGCCCTCGTATCGCTTATGAATTTCCAGCCCGATTTCAAAAATGCGGAACTGCCCGCGATGCTTGGCATTTTCCAGAATGTTCCTCCAGATGCCGGGCAGGAGGGAAGCGCGCATCAGCGCCTGATCGGATGCGATGGGGTTGGCGATGCGCTCGTGGGCGGCGGGATCGAAGCCGAACGCGCGGGCGGAATCCTCACTCATAAACGAGTAGTTGTAGACTTCGGTGAACCCCAGGCCGGTGAGGATGTTGCGCACCTCGTGCTGGAACCTGCGGTCGGGGTTGGCGGCCGGAACGGCCGCGGGAACGAGCGGCGCCCGCGGCGGAATGGAACCGTAGCCGACCATGCGGCCGACCTCTTCCACAAGGTCGTCCTTGATGGAAATATCCTTAGTGGCGCGCCAGGAGGGAACGGAAACCGAGAAGACGCGATGCCTGGTCTCTTCCACGCCGAAGGCGAGGCGCTCCAGAATCTCGCGGACCTCCGCCGGCGGGATAGCGCGGCCGAGCTTGCGCTCCAGCCAGTCGAGCGGAAGCTCGATGGGCGGAGGCGGGGGAATCTCCATCTTCTGATCGGCCACGCCACCGGCCGTGCGGATGCCGGGTGCGATCTCATGCAGCAGTTCGATGGCGCGGGCGATGCCGCGGACGGTGTTGGCGGGATCCTGCGCCTTTTCGAAGCGCATCGAGGCATCCGTGCGCAGCTTGACGGCGGCCGAAGTCTTGCGGATGGAGGAGGCCTGAAAACAGGCGCTTTCGAGCACCACGCGCCGTGTGGTTTCGCTGATGGCGCTTTCCATGCCGCCGATGACGCCGGCCAGGGCGATGGCGCCGCCGGCATCGGCAATCACCAGGTTGGAAGGGTTGAGCGTGTAGTGTTCGCCGTTCAGCGCGTGGAAGGGCTCGCCCGGTTTGGCGGGTCGGATGAAAATGGTGTCGCCCTTCAGCTTATCGGCGTCGAAGGCGTGCATGGGCTGGGCCAGTTCGGACATCACGAAGTTGGTCATGTCCACGATGTTGCTGATGGGGTTCAGGCCGATGGCGGTGAGGCGGCATTGCAGCCACTCGGGGGAAGGCGCGACGGCGACGTTTTCGAAACCCTGCGCGCTGTACCGCGGGCAGAGATCGAGATCCGCAATCTCGACGCGGATGGCGGGCGCGGCGGAGGGAAGCAGATTGAGGCGGACGGGGTCCTTCAGCCGGCAGCCGGTGATGGCGGCGACTTCCCGCGCCATGCCGTGGTGGCCCCACAGGTCGGGACGATGGGTGATGGACTTGTTGTCGATCTCGATGATGCTGTCGGGCAGGCAGCCGGCGATGGGCGCGCCGACCTGCGAAACCAGCTCGATGATGCCGCCATGGTCCTTGTTGATCCCGAGTTCGGCGGCGCTGGCGAGCATGCCGTCGCTTTCCACGCCGTTGATGACCTTTTTGCCCAGCGGCACGTAAGCCGTGATCACGCCCGGCCGGCAATTGGGCGCGCCGCAGACCACCGTGCGCGTGCCGTAGCGGCCGGCGTCCACCACCGCCTGAACATTGTGGCTGCCGGGAATGGGCGCGACCGATTCCACGCGCGCGGCGCAAGCGGTTTCAAGCAGCGCGCCGGTGCGCTCGATGCCCTCGCACTCGGCCGTCTTCATGGTGATGAGGCGCTCCAGCGCCTCCGGCGGCTGGTCGAGGCCGTCGACGAGTTCGCGAATCCAGTTATACGAAAAGAGCATATGAAGTCAGTAGGAGTCAGAAGACAGAGGCGGCAGCGCCGGCATTCCCGCCGGCTCGGGTATGCCGGCTCGAAAGCCGGCATGGCAAGCTGGAAGCTTGCGCTACGGCGGGCTGGCGTCTGTCTCCAAGCTCTGCATTCAAAATTGTTCCAGAAACCGCAAATCCCCTCCTTGCAGCTGGCGGATGTCGTCGATCGCGTAACGCATCATGACGAGGCGCGTCAGGCCCAGGCCGAACGCGAAACCGTTCCACTGCTCGGGGTCGATGCCGCTCATGCGCAGAACGTTGGGGTGCACCAGGCCGCACGGCAGCAGCTCCACCCAGCCGCTCTGCTTGCACACGGGGCAGCCGGGGCCGTTGCAGATGAGGCATTGAATGTCCAGTTCGAAGCCCGGCTCGACGAACGGAAAGTAGCCGGGGCGCAGCCGCACCGTGACCTCGCGATGGAAAATGGCGGCGAGCAGGGTCTTCATGAAGTAGATGAGGTGGGCCACGGAGACATCCCGATCCACCATCATGCCTTCGAGCTGGTAAAAGGTGTGCTCGTGGGAGGCGTCCACGCTCTCGTTGCGGAAGACGCGGCCGGGCGCGATCATGCGCAGCGGCGGGCCGAGCCGCTCCATTCCGCGCACCTGTACCGGCGAGGTGTGGGTGCGGAGAAGATTGCCGCTTTCCAGCCAGAAGGTGTCCTGCATGTCGCGCGCGGGGTGGTCCGGCGGAATGTTGAGGGCGTCGAAATTGTGGTACTCGGTTTCCACCTCGGGGCCGTCCAGCACGGCGAAGCCGAGCGACGCGAAGAGCTCTTCCAACTCGCGCTGGATGCGGGTGATGGGGTGGAGATGGCCGCGGCGGGGCTGCGGAGCGGGGAGGGTCAGGTCAACCCATTCGGCATCGAGACGCGCGTTGAGCGCGGCGGCGGCGAATTCGCGCTGGCGGATTTCGAGCGCCTCTTCAATCTTCTGCTTGGCGGCGTTGAGCAGCATGCCGGCGCGTTTGCGCTCCTCCGGCGCCAGTTTGCCCATTTCCTTGCTGAACTGGGTGAGTGCGCCCTTGCGCCCCAGGGCTTCGACGCGAACGTTCTCCAGGTCCCCGGCCGAAGCAGCGGCGGCAATGCGCGCGAGCGATCGGGACTGCAACTCCTCGATGGATGCGTCTGACATGTGTGGAAACCTAATTGTAGCCCAAGCGAAATAATCACCGCCAACGAACCGAGAGCAGAGAGGGTCGGTTATCTGCGCTAAAATCATAGAATTGCCGCACAAACCGTCCAGCGTGATCGCGATTTATCCCGGATCGTTCGACCCGATCACCAACGGGCATCTCGACCTGATCCAGCGCGGGTCGCGGATGTTCGACAAACTGATCGTATCGATTTTGCGGAACGACGCCAAGCAGCCGCTCTTCTCCGTCGAGGAGCGCATGGAGATGCTGCGCGAGGTGGTTCAGGTCTATCCCAACGTGGAGGTGGACTGCTTCGACGGGCTGCTGGTGGACCACGCGGCGGAGCACGGCGCGACGGTGCTGCTGCGCGGCATCCGCGCCATCTCGGATTACGAGTACGAACTGCAGATGGCGCTGATGAACCGGCGGCTGCGGCCGGAGATCGAAACGGTTTTCATGATGGCGAACGAGGCGTATTCGTTTATCAGCTCGCGGCTGGTGAAGGAAGTTTTCGGTCTGGGCGGCGACATCACCGGGCTGGTGCCGCCATCGGTGGAAGCGCGGCTGGGACGCCGCATACTGGCGCGCAAGCCGCTCGCCAACTCCAGGAAGAAAGGGGCCAGATCCTAACATGCAGGCAGTAGCGAATCCGATTGCGGAACGTATCTCTTCGATCAGCGTCTCCTCCACCATGAAGGTGGCGGCGGAAGCGGACCGGCTGCGCGCCGAAGGCGTCGACGTGGTGGATTTCGGCGCCGGCGAGCCCGACTTCCCCACCCCGGATAACATCAAGCAGGCGGCCATCCGCGCGCTCGAGCAGAACTTCACCAAGTACACGCCCGCCGGCGGCACGCTGAGCTGAAGAAGGCCGATCTGCGAGCGGCACACGCAGGATTTCGGCACGGATTACAAGCCGTCGGAATGCATCGTCACGGTGGGCGGCAAGCACGTCATCTTCAATCTCACGCAGGCGCTGGTCAATCCCGGCGACGAAGTGGTCATCCCGGTGCCTTACTGGGTCACTTATAAGGACGTGGTGAATTACGCCGGCGGCAAGTGCGTGTTCGTGGACACCGACGAAGACCAGGGCTTCACCGCTGACCGCCGCGATGATCGAGCCGCATCTGACGCCGCGCACGCGCATGGTGATCATCAATTCGCCCTCCAACCCCAGCGGCGCGGTGATGGAGCGCGACGAGTTCGAAAAGATCTTCCAGCTCACGTCGGCGCGCGGCATCTACCTGATGACCGACGAGTGCTACTGCAAGTTCCTGTATGACAGCGAGCCGTATTCCATCGCGTCGCTGCCCGGCGCGAAGGAGACGGTGCTGGTGGCGGGGTCGCTTTCGAAGACCTACGCGATGACCGGCTGGCGCATCGGCTTCGGGCTGGTGCCGCAGCCGATCGTGGGCGCCATGACCAAGCTGCAGAGCCACTCGACTTCGAATCCCACTTCCATTCTGCCAGAAGGCCGGCGTGGAAGCGCTGCGCGGGCCGCAGGATTCGGTGGCGGCGATGCTGGCGGAATACCGCCAGCGGCGCGATTTCGTGGTGCCGCGGCTGCGGGCGCATTCCGGGCGTGAAGTGCGCGGAGCCGCGCGGGGCGTTTTACGCGTACCCGAACATTTCGGTGGCGCTCGGCAAAGACGGCATCCGGAACACGCTGGAATTTGCCGAACGGCTGCTGGCGGAAGCGCGCGTGGCCGTGGTTCCGGGCGAGGCGTTCGGCACCGACCGGCACGTGCGCATCTCCTACGCCACCTCGATGACCGAGTTGGAGCGCGGGCTGGACCGGATGCACCAGTTTATCGTGCAGCACTCGTAGCCATGGGAGCCGGGAGAGAATCGCTCGGGCTTGGAGTGCAGCCGGCTGGGCGCGCCGTGCGCCTGGAGCCTTCGCTGCGCGAGAAGCTTTGGGGCAAGACACGCTTGCGTCCGTGGTTTGCGGATTCGCCGGTTCCGATCGGCGAGGCGTGGTTCCTGAGCGAGCAGCGAACTGCCCCTGCTGGTGAAGCTGATCTTCACCTCCGAGCGGCTTTCCGTGCAGTTGCATCCCGACGATGGCGAAGACGGGCCGCGCGGCAAGACCGAGATGTGGCACATCCTGGAGGCCGAGCCGGGCGCGGAGATCGCGCTGGGGTTTCGCGAGCCGATCACGCGCGAGCGCCTGCGGCAAGCGGCGCACAGCGGCGAAATCGAGCGGCTGCTGCAACTGGATTCCGGTGCGGGCCGGCGAAACCTACTTCACCCCGCCGCACACGGTGCACGCCATCGGCGCCGGGCATCGTGCTGTGCGAGATCCAGCAGAATTCGGACGTCACGTACCGGCTGTGGGATTACGGCCGGCCGCGCGAACTGCATCTGGACAAGGCCGCGCCGCTGGCGGAACTCGGCGTGCATCCCGGGCCGGTGGCCGATGGCGTGGTGACGGTGCCGGCATTTCGTCACCGAGCCGGTGCGGCTGGCGGCGGGGGAAGCGATGCATGCCGGAGCCGCGGAGCTGCCAATTGTGGATCTGCGTGGACGGGCAGGGGACCATCGGCGGCCAGGAGTTTCGCCAGGGCGAGGTCTGGCTGCTGCCGGAAACAGGTCCGCAGCCGGAGATCAGGGCCGGGAGCGCGGCGGGGTTCTTGCGCACCTACGTTCCGGGGGAAGCGCTGGAAGCACGCTAGAATTGCAAGGTGGCCGAGGCTCTGCGATTCGCGTGCCAGCCTGGTTGCACGGAGTGCTGCCGGCAGCGCGGGTTTGTGTATCTCACGGATGATGACATCGCCCGCGCGGCCGGGTTTCTCGGGTTGACCGCGGACGCCTTCGAGCGGCGCTACGTGTTCCGCACCCGGCGGCGGGCGCGGCTGCGCGTACCGCGCGACGCCAATTGTCATTTCCTGTTCGAGGGCGGCTGCTCCATTCACGCCGCCAAGCCGACGCAGTGCCGCATTTTTCCTTTCTGGCCGGAGCTGGTGGAGAGCCGCCGCGAATGGCGCAAGACGGCGCGCTACTGCCCGGGAATCGACCAGGGCCCGCTTGTCCGGATTGCGGAGGCGCGGCAGCAGGCGGAAGAGATGCGGCAGGCGCACCCCGCGCTGTACTGAGGCACTTCCCGTGGAGCGGCCTTTCAGGCGGCCATGCCGGCATACGTGCTCGGGCGGCGTATGCCGGCAGGAATGCCGGCATGGCAAGCTGAAAGCTTGCTCTACAAAGACTCTCCGCGATCAGGCTTTCAGCGTCATCGTCTCGGGGTCCCACACGCACACGCGCTGGTCGAAGTAGCTGATGTTGGAGAGCAGCGCGGGGCCGGCGGCGCGGAAGCCGAACGCGGCATCCTCGATCACGGGCTTGCGGGAACGGACGGCGTTCAGGAAATTGCGATGGTGGTCCACTCCGTCGTTGTAGCCGCGCGGCGGAAGATACTGCTCGGTGTTTTCACCGCGCAGCGCGTCGGCGCTGGGCCTGGGCAGCGGATACTTCTCGCGGTAGGCCTTCATGTACTCGTCCTGCATGGCCTTGGAGAAGGTGTTGGCGGTCTCGCCGGGCTCGGCTTCGTCCGGCACCTTGGAAACCGAGACGCCGTTGCCGATGGTGAGAATGCCCTGGCTGCCGATGAAGCGGAAGCCGTCGGTTTCGGTGGCGCCGTCCTTGAAATCCACGCGCAGAGCCAGGTTGAAGGCCGGGAACTTGCCGCGCGCGGGATAGTCATAGAGGCCGAGCATCACGTCCGGCACATCCCGCCCGTCCTTCCAGTAGCGGGTGCCGCCGGTGGCGTACACGCGGGTGGGGCCGATCGAGCCGAGGATGTAATGCATGCCGCTGAAAAGGTGGACGAAAAGATCTCCGCCCACGCCCGTGCCGTAGTCCCGATAATTGCGCCAGCGGAAGAGGCGGATGGGCTCGAACGGGCGCTTGGGGGCGCGCCCCAGGAAGCGGTCCCAATCGATGGTGGAGGGGGAGGCGTCGGGCGGAATCGAATACTGCCAGGCGCCGATGGCGGAATTCCGGTCCACCCAGGCTTCCACCAGGTTGATTTCGCCGATCGCGCCTTCCTCGATCAGTTCCTTGGCTTTCTGGTACACCACCGAGCTGACGCGCTGGCTGCCCACCTGAAAGATGCGGCCGGTGCGGCGGGCGGTGTCGATGACCTCCCGGCCGTCATCGATCAACTGCACCATCGGCTTTTCGCAGTAGACGTCCTTGCCGGCGTTCATGGCGTCGACCGCTATTTTGCGGTGCCAGTGATCGGGCACGGCGATGATGACGGCATCCACATCCGGGCGCGCCAGCACCTCGCGGTAATCGCGGGTGGTGAAGACGCGGTCGCCCCACTCTTCTTTGGCCCGTGCCAGCCGTCCCTGGTAGACATCCGCCACGGCCACGATTTCGGAGCCGGACCTAAGCGACTCGCGCACGTCGCCGTTGCCGCGAATTCCGTTTCCGATCAGCGCAATGTTCACTCGATCGTTAGATGATGACTTCTGCGCACGAGGCGCGCTGGCACCCTGCAAAGGGCGCTGCGGCGCATCGGCCAGCAAATCTCCCGCAAATTCCGCGCCCAGCGCGGCAGCGCCCAAAAAGTGACGCCTGGTGGTCGGCATGAGCCACCTCCTTTGGACTACGATAGCTGATTGCAGGCTGGCAGGCCACAAAAAGCGCCGGCCCGCCCACATTCTACAGGAGCGATCGTGACGGCCACTACCCAAACGGCGGTTTCAGGCGGAACATCCCGAAGTCTTCTGTGGCGCTGGCTGATCGTTCTGGCGCCCGGCGCGGCCGTGTGGCTGGCGCGCATTCCGGGGCTGAACGCGGGGCAGGAGCACCTGCTGGGCGTCTTCCTGGCCACCGTGGTGGCGCTGGTGGCGCAACCGGTGCCCATGGGAGTGAGCGTCATCGTGGCCATGACGTTTCTGGGCGTGACCAGGACCGTCGCGCCCCTCCGCGTGCTCTCCGGCTTCAGCAACATCACGGTCTGGCTGATCTTCACCGCCTTCCTTTTTTCCCGCGCCTTCACCGCTACCGGCTTCGGCATCCGCGTGGGGTATCTCTTCATCCGTCGCTTTGGGCGGACACCGCTCAGCCTGGGATATTCCATCGCCGCGGCGGACCTGGTGCTGGCGCCCTTCATCCCTTCCGATACGGCGCGCGGCGGCGGGGTGGTGTACCCGATTGCGCGCAGCGTCGCCGGGATTTTCGGTTCCGAGCCGGGCCCCACCTCGCGGCGCATCGGCACGTTCCTGATGCTGGTGTCGTTCCATGCCACCTATAACGCCTCGGCCATGTTTCTGACCGGCATGGCCGCCAACCCCCTGATCGCCGAATTCGCCTTGAAAATCGGGCACGTGGACCTGACGTGGATGCGCTGGCTCTCCGGCTCCATCGTGCCCGGCCTGCTGACGTTCTGCGTGACGCCCTGGCTGCTTTTCCGCTGGACGCGGCCCGAAATCCAGGACACCGCGCCCGCGCGCGAACTGGCCACCACCGAACTCGCGAAGATGGGCCCGCTGAGCCGGCGCGAGCGGTGGCTGGTGGTGATCATGACCAGTGTGATGGTCGGCTGGATCACCTCGCCGTGGCACGGCATCAACAACACCTTCGTGGCGCTGCTGGGCATTTCCGCCATCCTGCTGACGGGCGTGCTCACCTGGGACGATCTGCTCGGCGAGCGCCGGGCGTGGGATGCGCTCATCTGGTTCGCCCCGCTCATCATGATGGCGGAGCAACTGAACGAAACCGGTGTGACCAAGGTGCTCTCCGCGAAGCTCTTTGGCGTGATGGGTGGCTGGCCCTGGCCGGCGGCCCTGCTCCTGCTGGTGGTGGCGTACTGCTACATCCACTACACTTTCGCCAGTATGACCGCGCACGTGACCGCGCTCTATCCCGGTTTCCTGGCGGCGGCGCTGGCCGCCGGAGTTCCGCCCCTGGCCGCGGCGCTGCCCCTGGCTTATTTCTCCAACCTGAACGCCGCCATGACGCACTACGGCACCGGCTCGGCGCCCATTTTCTTCAATGCCGGCTACGTGGGCCAGGGCGAATGGTGGAAACTGGGCTTCGTGATTTCGCTGGTCAACCTGGCGATCTGGATGGGGGTGGGGATGGTGTGGTGGAAAGTGGTGGGGCTGTGGTAAATTTTGCGAGAATTGAAGATAGAGGCTGAGAATGAGCGATATGGAGACCTCCATTTTCGATTTGAGCCCGGCAGAGAAGCTGCAGCTGGTGGAAGATCTTTGGGACGATCTGGCGAGCGCCCCGGAGGCGGTACCCGTTCACGACTGGCAAAAGGAGGAACTGGCCCGCCGAAAGGCGAATCTCGTGAAGCACCCGGCTTCGGCACTCTCCTGGGAAGAGGTGAAAACGAGAGTGCGCGCGCGATATGGCCGCTAGGCTGGTTCTCGCGCCGGAAGCGGAAGTCGACCTTACGGGGGCTTACATCTGGTACGAGCAGCAACGTCCGGGATTGGGGGAGGAGTTCCTGAGCGCTGCCGATGCGTGCATGGAGGGCATTAGGCGCCACCCCGAGATGCATCCTCTGATTCACGAAACCTTTCGCCGCGCGCTGCTACGCCGCTTTCCGTACACTGTGTTCTACGAGTACGAGGAAACCACGGTGACGATATACGGGGTGTTTCACACGTCCCGCGACCCCGAAAAATGGCGCCGGCGCCTGCCAGGGGTCACGTAGCCTGTCACCGGAACCGGTGGTGAATGCGAGGCTGAATTGACATGTGCCGCACATGCTTATATGCTTAGAGCATGTCGAGGATGATCCAGGTGAGGGATGTCCCGGAAAACGTGCACGGCACCCTGAAGTCGCGAGCGGCGCGCGAAGGCATGAGCCTTTCCGATTTCATTAAGAGGGAATTGGAGCGGGTGGCGGAGCGGCCTACGATGCGGGAATGGTTAGAGCGCACCCAGCATGCCAAGCCGATCCCGACCAAGAGGACGGCGGCGCAGGTAATCCGCGAACTGCGGGACGACCGATGATTGTTCTGGATGCCTCCGTGGTGGTCGAACTGCTCACCAACGGTCCCCTGGCCGATTCCATCAGAAGTGAACTCGCCGGGCAGGACGGGTCTTTCCTGGTTCCACATTTGATCGACGTTGAAGTGTTGAGCGCGATTCGAAGACTGGTGGCAGGCCGGCGAATCGATCCTCATGACAGCGGGCAATTTCTTGCGGGGCTCGCGATGCTGCCCGCCGAGCGCTACTCGCACGTGCCGTTGATCGGCCGTATTTGGGAACTCCGCCACAATTTTACGGCCTATGACGCCACTTACATCGCTTTAGCGGAAGCGACAGACTCCGTGCTCTACACCTGCGACGAGAAATTGCGACGCGGCCACCGGGCGCGGGTTGTGCTGTTCACCTGCTGACTGCGGAGAGACGCCTCCCAAGGGACCGCGGATGTAGCCGCGGCGCCGCAGGTGGCCGATCCAGCTGCCGCGCTCGAGGCCCTACCTTGTGATCGCCCCTTCCGACGCGCTGGCCACCAGCTTGCAATATTTGGCCATCACGCCGGTGGCGTAGCGCGGCGCGCGCGGCTTCCAGGCTTTGCGCCGGGCTTCCAACTCGGCGGCGGGAATGTCGAGATCGATCACGCCGCGGTCGGCATCCACCGTGATGGTGTCGCCTTCCTGCACCAGCGGCGATGGGGCCGCCGTTGAAGGCTTCGGGGGCGACGTGGGCGATCATGAAGCCGTGCGTGGCGCCGCTGAAGCGGCCGTCGGTGACCAGGGCGACGCTGTCGGAAAGGCCCGCGCCGACGATGGCGCCGGTCACGCCCAGCATCTCGCGCATGCCCGGACCGCCGCGCGGGCCTTCGTAGCGGATCACCACCACGTCGCCGGCGTTGATCTTGCCGTCGGTGACGGCGTGCATGGCGTCTTCTTCGCGATCGAAGACGCGCGCCGGGCCGCTGGTGCAGCTTCTTGTCGTGGCCGGCCAGCTTGATCACGCAGCCTTCGGGCGCCAGGCTGCCGCGCAGAATGGCGATGCCGCCGCGCGGCTTGAGGACTTGGTCGAGCGGCAGGATCACTTCCTGGCCGGGCGTCTCGTTGGCCTCCGCGGCTTCTTCGGCGAAGCGTGCGGCCGGTGACGGTGATGGCGGAGCCATCCACGAACTTGCCTTCCACCAGCCGCTTGGCGATCACGCGGATGCCGCCGGCTTTATCGACATCGGCGGCCATGAAGCGGCCGCCGGGCTTGAGATCGACGAAGACGGGCGTGCGCGCGCAGATGCCGTCGAAATCGTCGATGGAGAGCGGCACTTCGGCTTCGCGCGCCATGGCCAGCAGGTGCAGCACGGCGTTGGTGGAACCGCCGGTCGCCGGCCACGCCGGCGATGGCGTTCTCGAACGCCTTGCGCGTGCAGATGTCGCGCGGCGCGCAGGTTGCTGCGCACGGCGTCCATGATGACTGCGCCGCAGCGGCAGCGCCACGTCTTCCTTGCGCTTGTCCACCTGCGGCACCGCGGCCGTGCCCATGGGCGCGAGGCCGATCAGCTCCATCACGGTGGCCATGGTGTTGGCGGTGAACTGGCCGCCGCAGGCGCCGGCGCCGGGGCAGGCGTGGTCTTCGATGTCGAGCAGCTCGGCGTCGGTCATGCGGCCGCGCGGCGTTGGCGCCGACGGCTTCGAAGACGTCCTGAATGGTGATGTCGCGGCCGTTGTGCTTGCCCGGCAGGATGGAGCCGCCGTAGAGAATCACGCCGGGAACGTTGAGCCGCAGCAGCGCCATGGCCGCGCCGGGGATGGTCTTGTCGCAGGCCACCAGCGCCACGATGCCGTCGAACATGTGGCCGCGCACCACCAGCTCGATGGAATCGGCGATCACCTCGCGGCTGACCAGCGAGGCCTTCATGCCCTCGGTGCCCATGGTGACGCCGTCGCTGATGGCGATGGTGTTGAACTCCATGGGCGTGCCGCCGGCGGCGCGGATGCCTTCCTTCACGTGACCGCCAGGTCGCGCAGGTTGTAATTGCAGGGCATGGTCTCGATCCAGGTGTTGGCGACGCCGATGATCGGCTTGGCCAGGTCCTCGTCGGTGAAGCCGATGGCCTTGAGCATGGCGCGCGCGGGCGCGCGGTCGCGCCCCTGGGTGATGGTGTAGCTTTGCAATGGCATGGAAATAACAGTGTAGCTCACCGGCTATGGCGATGCCGGGATCGGAGCCGCGACCGTGAGGGAGCGGTATGCGCAAGTGGAGCGGCACCGCTCCCTCACGGTCGCGGCTCCGTTTCGGGCTAGTAGCTCAGCCCGTAGCCGTACGGGAAGAGGTAGCTCCGGTCCGACGGGTTGAATGGAATTTGCGCCATCGAGCGCGGCCAGGAGCGGGAGAGCTTGCCGGTGGGCTTGTAGTCGCCGAACAGGACGTCGGCGATGCCCTCGCCTTCGGTGCCGGGCAGCCACGCGGCGACGAACGCGTCGGCCTTGTCGAGCACGTCGCCCAGAATCAGCGGCCGGCCGGAGAACAGGATCACCACCACCGGAATGCCGGCGGCTCTTCATGTTGGTCGACGGCGTCGACGTCTTCCGGCGCCAGGCGCAGATCGGCGCGGTCGCCGTTGCCTTCGGCGTAGGGCTTCTCGCCGATCACCACGACGCCCACGGTGGCGCCGGCCGCGCCGGTGCCGTCCTTCGAAAACGTCACCTGGCGTTGCGGCGAAACGGCTTTCTGGATGGCGGCCAGGATGGTGGTGCCGCCGGGGGTCACGTCGCCGCTCTTGCCCTGCCAGTCGATGGTCCAGCCGCCGCACTGGTTGCCGATATCGTCGGCGCTCTTGCCGGCCACGTGGATGCGCGCGGCGGTCTTCGCGAGCGGCAGCGACGTGATGGTCGTTCTTCAGCAGCACCAGCGATTCGCGCACCGCCTCGCGCGCCACGGCGCGGTGCTCGGGCGAGCCGAAGTCTTCTGCAAGGCTGCGGTCGGCCAGCTGCGAGCGGTTCGGATCCATCAGGCCCATGGCGAACTTGACGCGCAGAATGCGGCGTCACCGCGTCGTCGATGCGCGCCATCGGCACCTTGCCTTCCTCCACCAGCGCCTTCAGGTCGGCGATGAATTCCTTGTAGCGGCTCGGGCACCATGGCCATGTCCATGCCGGCGTTGATGGAGATGCCGATGGCCTTCTTGTAGTCGCGGGTCGATCTGGTCGATGGCGTTGTAGTCGGAAATCAGGAAGCCCTCGAAGCCCAGCTCCTCTTCAGAATGTCGGTGAGCAGGTGCTTGCTGGCCGAGCATCTTCACGCCGTTCCAACTGCTGTAGGAGGGCATGATGGAGCCGACGCCGGCCTTGATCGCCGCGATGTAGCCCGGCAGGTGGATGCGGCGCAGCGTGGCTTCGTCCACGCGCGTATCGCCCTGGTCGAGGCCCTTGCCGTTGCTGCGACGGAGCCGAACGCCGTGCCGCCATCGCCGACGTAGTGCTTGGCGCAGGCCAGCACGGCCAGCGGATTGGCCAGGTCCGGCGCCCTGGAGTCCGCGCACGGCGGCCTCGCCCAGCTCGCGCCACCAGCTCCGGGATCTTCCGAGAAGCCTTCATAGGTGCGGCCCCAGCGCTCATCCTGCGGCACGGTGACGCAGGGCGCGAAGGCCCACTGGATGCCGGTGGCGCGAACCTCTTCCGCGGTGATGCGCTCGACCTTCTCGACCAGCGCCGGATTGCGCGTGCAGCCCAGGCCGATGTTGTGCGGGAAGATCACCGCGCCCAGCACGTTGTTGTGGCCGTGGACGCGCGTCGACGCCGTAGAGCAGCGGGATGCTGCAGGCGCGTCTGCGTGCGGTGTGCTGCTGGATGCGGTCGTACAGGTCGGTCCAGGCCTTGAGGCTGTTGCCTTCCTTGGGGTCGGAACTGCCGCCGCTCAGAACCGAGCCGAGGACGAGGTTCTCGATGTCGGCGAGATCTTTGATCGAATCCTGCTCGGGCTGGGTCATCTGCCCGATCTTCTCGTCGAGCGTCATGCGCGCCAGCAGCGGCTTGATCTGCGCATCGAAGGAGGCGAGCGGCTGCGGCGCGGCAGGCGGCGCGGGCGGGAGGGCGGAGCGCCAGGAAGACCAACGCGGCGGCTGCGGCAAGCGCGGCGGCGAGCGAGAAGAGACGGACCTTTCTTCATATGGATCTTATTATCGGATATCCGGCTGCGTGATACATTGAAGGGCAATCCCCTCTTCATGAACCAGGAATCCACGGCAGCGGAAAAATTTCAACGTCTCTGCGAAATCATGGCGCGGCTGCGCGCCCCGGGCGGCTGCCCGTGGGACCGCGAGCAGACATTCGACAGCATCAAGCCCTACACGCTCGAAGAGACGTACGAAGTCCTGGACGCCATCGACCGGCGCGACTGGGCGGAACTGGCCGAGGAGCTGGGCGACTTCATGCTGCAGGCGGTCTTCTATGCGCAGATGGCATCGGAGCAGGGCCTGTTCCGCATGGAAGATGCGCTCGACGCCATCAACCGGAAGCTGGTGCGGCGCCATCCGCACGTGTTCGGCGACGGAATCGGCCGAGACGGCGGGCGACGTCAAGCGCATCTGGGGCGAGGTGAAGGCGGCGGAGAAAAAGGCCAAGGGCAGGGAAGCGGCAGACGCTGCTCGGGCCGCGTGCCGCGCGCGCTGCCGGCGCTGGTGGAAGCGCAGCAGATTGCCGGTCGCGCGCGCGGGCGTGGGCTTCGATTGGGAAAACCCCGAGCAGGTGATCGAAAAGCTCGACGAGGAACTGGCGGAATTCGCCGAGGCGCGGCGCAAGGCATCGCCCGACGAACTGGAAGACGAGCTGGGCGACATGCTGTTCGTGCTGGTGAACCTGGCGCGGTTCGTGAAGGTGGACCCGGAGCAGGCGCTGCGGCGCTCCAACGCCAAGTTCCGCCGGCGCTTCGGCTACATCGAGCAGAAGCTGGCGGAGCAGGGCAAGCGCCTGCAGGAAGCGGACATGGCAGGAAATGGAGGCGCTGTGGCAGGAGGCGAAGAGCGCGATGGACGCGCATGAACCGGAGTGAACGACGAGATCGAAATTCGCCAGTTCTTCCAGCTGGACGAGTTTGAAGAGGTGCTGCGGCTGCAGCGAGGTATCTGGGGCTTCGCGGACGTGGAGCTGCTGCCGCTGCGGTTTTTCGTGGTGGTGAGCAAGGTGGGCGGGCACGTGTTCGGCGCGTATCGACCGCGGGCGGATGGTCGGCTTCTGCTTCGCCATTCCGGGAGTGAAGCCGAACGGGCAGGCGTACCTGCACAGCCATATGCTGGGCGTGCTGCCGGAGTATCGCAACTCGGGCATCGGCCGGCGGCTGAAGCTGCGGCAGCGGGACGAGGCGCTGGCGCGCGGCATCAAGCTGATCGAATGGACGTTCGACCCGCTGGAGCTGAAGAACGCGTTCTTCAACATCGAGCGGCTGGGCGCGATCGTGCGCCGGTATTCCGAGAACCAGTACGGCGTCACGCAGAGCCCGCTGCACGGCGGGCTGCCGACGGACCGCTGCATCGCCGAGTGGTGGATCGATTCGCCGCGCGTGCGCCGCGTGCTGGCGGGCGGAGCATGCCGGGCACGCGGCCGCTGGAGCGGATCGCGTACCCGGCGGATATCGCGCGCATCCGCGCCGAAGACCCGCGACTGCGCGCGCGCAGATCCAGCGCGACAACGGGCAGAAGTTCACGGACGCGTTCGCGCGCGGCCTGGCGGTGACGGCGTTCGAGCGCAGCGCGACGCGTGGGACCTATTTGCTGGAGCCATACGAATGAAACTGGAACGGATCGTGCTGCGGCAGATCCAGATGCCGCTGGTGCATTTCTTCGAGACCAGCTTTTCCCGCACCTACAAGCGCGACATCATCCTGGTGGAAGCGCAGGGCGACGGAATTTCCGGCTGGGGCGAAGTGACGGCCGGCGAGAATCCTTTTTACAACGAGGAATGGACGGGTTCGGCGTGGCTGGTGCTGCGCGATTACGCGGCGCCGCGCGTGGTGGGGCGGGAAATCGAAAGCGCGCGGGACGTGGCGCCGCTCACGCGCGCACATTCGCGGGCACCTGATGGCGCGCGGCGGCCTGGAAACCGCGGTTTGGGACCTGGAAGCCCGGCGCGACGGCGTGCCGCTGTGGAAGAAGATCGGCGGCGGCGCGCGGCGCGAGATCCCCTGCGGCGTTTCCATCGGCATTCAGGATTCGGTGGAGCAGTTGCTCGAGAAGATCGCGTGCGAACTGGACGCCGGCTACCAGCGCATCAAGATCAAGATCAAGCCGGGCTGGGACGTGGACGTGGTGCGGCGCGTGCGCGAGCGCTTTCCCGAATATCAAGCTGATGGCGGACGCCAATTCCGCCTACACGCTGGCGGACGCGGCACGGCTGCGGCAACTGGACGATTTCTACCTGATGATGATCGAGCAGCCGCTCAGCCACGACGACATCATCGACCACGCCCGCCTGCAGGCGCAGTTGCAGACGCCCATCTGCCTGGATGAGTGCATCCGCACGGCCCACCACGCCGAACAGGCCATCGCCATGCGCGCCTGCGGCATTATCAATATCAAACTGGGGCGAGTGGGAGGATTCGCGGAAGCTAAGCGGGTGCACGACGTGGCGCAGGCGGCGGGCATTCCGGTGTGGTGCGGGGGCATGCTGGAGGCGGGCATCGGGCGGGCGCATAACATCGCGCTGGCCACGCTGCCCAATTTCGTGCTGCCGGGCGACGTTTCGGCCAGCCAGCGCTACTGGAAGCGCGACATCATCCAGCCGGCGGTGGAGACCACCGCGCGCGGCACCATCGCGATCCGCGACGATCCCGGCTTCGGCTACGAACTCGACCACGATTACATCCGCAGCATCACCGTGCGCGAGGAGACCATCGGTTGAACGCATTCGTCACGCTGCTGCGCGACAACCGCAACTACCGGTACACGTGGATCGGGCAGGTGGTCAGCGAGGTCGGCGACCACTTCAACAACATCGCGGTCTTCAGCCTGGCGGTGGCCACCACCCGCTCCGGGCTGGTGGTGAGCGGGGTGATGCTTTCCCGGGCCATTCCCGCCATGCTCATCGGACCGCTGGCGGGAGTGGCGCTGGACCGCTTGAACCGCAAGCACATCATGATCGCGAGCGATCTGTTCCGCGCGCTCGTGGCGGCGTGCTTCATGCTCACGGTGCACAGCCACAACACCTGGTTGCTCTACGTGCTGAGCGGGCTGCTGATGGGGGCTTCGCCGTTTTTCACCAGCGGGCGCTCCGCCATTCTGCCTTCCATCGCCACCAAGGAGGAGCTGCACACCGCCAATTCCCTCACGCAGACCACCGGCTGGACCACCCTCACCATCGGTACTTTTCTGGGCGGCACGAGCGTGGCCGCGCTGGGCTATAACTGGGCGTTCGCGGCCAATGCCGCGTCATTCCTGGTTTCGGCGCTTTGCATTTCGAGGCTGTATCTGAAAGGCCGCGGCTTCGTGCCGCCGCCGCGGTCGCTCGATGAGACCGCCGTGGTGCGGCCCTGGCACGAGTATCGGGAGGGGCTGCGGTATATGAAATCGGTGCCGCTCATCCTGGGGCTGCTCATGATCAACATCGGATGGGCCACGGGCGGTGGTGCGGCGCAGATTCTCTTCAGCGTGTTCGGTGAAATCGTCTTCAACCGCGGACCGGCCGGGCTGGGCATGGTGTGGGGATTCGCGGGCATCGGGCTGCTGTGCGGGGGCGCCATCGCGTATTCGCTGGGCCGGCGGCTGAGTTTTCGCGATTACAAGCGGGCCGTAGTGGTCTGCTACATCGTGCACGGCGGCTCGTACATCCTGTTCAGCCAGGCGCGCAGCTTTACGTGGGCGCTGGTTTTCATCGCCCTCTCGCGGGCGGGAGTCGGAGTAAGCTCGGTATTGAATATGTCGCAACTGTTGCGGATCGTGCCCAACGGGTTCCGCGGGCGCGTCTTCGCCACCATGGAATCCTGCCAGTGGTCGGTGATGATGCTGTCCATGGCGGCGGCGGGCGTGGCCTCCGAATACTACGATCCCCGCCTGATCGGGGCGGTCGCCGGCGCGTTGAGCTCCACCACGGCGATCTTCTGGGGCTGGGCGCATTTCACCGGCCGACTGCCGGAGCCGGTCCAGGAGGGCGTGGAACCGAACGAGGTCGAAATGCGCCGGCAGGCCAAGGTATGAAAGGCAAGGTGGTCCTTGTCACCGGAGCGGCCAGGCGTATTGGCCGCGGCATCGCGCTAAAGCTGGCGGAGGAAGGGGCGCGCGTCGCCATCCATTATTTCGAATCGGAGGACGAGGCCCGGCGGACTGCGGAGGAGTGCGGCGGCGCGCCGCTGTTTCGCGCGAATCTGGAAAGCGTCTCGGAGATCGGCCGCATGTTCGCCGCTGTCGAGGAGCGCTGCGGCAGGCTGGACGGGCTGGTGAACAATGCAGCGCGGTTCACGCGTTTCGATCCGCTGGAGATCACGGAAAAGGACTGGGACTTCATTCATTCGGTGAATCTGAAGGCGGTGTTTTTCTGCTGCCAGGCGGCGGCGCGGCTGATGCTAAAAACGGGCGGCGGAAGAATCGTCAACGTCAGCTCGCTGGGCGGCATCCGCCCGTGGGCCGAGCACGCGCACTATTGCGCGTCGAAGGCTGGCGTCATCATGCTGACGCGTGCCCTGGCGAAAGCATGGGCGCCGGAGATCACGGTGAATTCGGTGGCGCCGGGCGTGATCCCGTTCGACGACATCGACGAGCGCGGAAAGGCGATGATCGCCGCCACCCCCGCCCAGCGCGGCGGCACGCCGGCCGAAGTGGCGGACGCCGTGCTGTATTTTCTAAAAGCCACGAATTTCATCACCGGCCAGATCCTGGCCGTGGACGGCGGCCTCAGCCAGCGCTGAGAGTGCGGGCATTTCATTCACCGCGGAGACACGGAGGGCGCGGAGAAAACGCGGAGAACAGCGATCGATCGTGACCGCCGGTTGATTCCTCCTCAGCGCTCTCCACTTCCCAAGGAAGACATGGCGTCCGCCCGCTTTACGGTCGTCATTCCTGGCTTTCGTCTCGGCGCCTCGGTGCCTCGGCGGTGAAATCAAATCCGGCGCGGATCACGGTAGCGCCCGCCGGACGTTATAATCCCTCCATGCCGCTGAGCCGAAGATCGTTTGTTGCGCAGATGCTGGCCTCGCCGCTGGCCGGCGGCTTACGCCAACGCGGCCGCGCAGCCGCCGCGCCCTCGAAGATCACGCGCATCGAAACCGTCTACTGGAAGAGCCGCGACGATGCGCCGTTCTGGCCGCACTGGACCTGGGTCAAAATCGATACCGACGCCGGCATTTCCGGCATCGGCGAGACCTATCCGCGCAACCCGGCGGAAGCGGCGGCGATGCACGCCGCGGCGCCATCGCTGATCGGGCGCGACCCGCGCGACATCGAGCGGATCTGGGCGGATCTGTACCGCACCTTCGATTTTCAGGTTGCGGGCGGCGCGGAGATCCGGGCGCTGAGCGCCATCGACCTGGCGCTGTGGGACCTGCTGGCGAAGAGCCTGAACGCGCCGGTCTACCGGCTGATCGGCGGCAAGGCCAATCCGCGGGTCCGGCTCTACAACACCTGCTTCCCCTATAAGTACGACTTCAACAGCGAGCCGGAGAAGATCATGCGCGAGCTGATCGATACACGCGGCATCAAGGCCATCAAGATCTGGCCGTTCGACGGCGCGGCGGCGCGCAACCAGAACCAGTTCATCACGCCGCAGGATCTGGACGAGGCGCTGGTGCCGGTGAAGAAGCTGCGCGACACCTTCGGCGCGGAGATCGAGATCGCCATCGAGTTTCACGCGCAGTGGAACGTCACCTCGCGCCATTCGCATCGCGCACGCGCTCGAGCCGTACCGGCCGATGTGGCTGGAAGACATGCTGATGCCGGGCAATTACCAGCAGTATCACGAGGTGGCGGCGGCCACCAGCCTGCCGCTGATCGCGGGCGAGCGCATGGCCGGCAAGATGCAGTTCGAGCAGTTGCTGGAATCGCGCACCGTGAAATACGTGATGTTCGACGTCACCTGGTGCGGCGGCTTGACGGAGGCGCGCAAGATCGCCGCCATGGCGGACGCCTACGAATTGCCGATCGCGCCGCACACGGCGGGCGGGCCGCTGCTGTTCTACGCCTCCACGCATCTTTCGACGGCGTCGCCGAATGTGTGGATTCAGGAGAGCTGCCAGCGGTTTTACGAGCACGACTGGCCGGCCATGCTGGAGAACCCGATCGCGCCGGAGGCCGGATTCATCAGTGCGCCGGAGGAGAGCGGCTTCGGGATGCGTATTAAACCCGAAGCGTGGAACCATCCGGCGGCGGTGCGGCAGGTGAGCGAAGCCCGGGCGCGGGCAGGGCGGGGAAATTGAGCGCCGGCCGAAGCCCGGTGGGTTCGAGTCTCAACGCGGAGCCCTTGGCAGGGCGGCATGCCGCCTCTGGCGGACTGTCCCTGTTCAAAGAACCGGCAACCCGGTCATCCCGTGTTGCCGCGGAGACGTGCAGGACGCGGAGTTTACGCCGAGAAAAAACGCTGTCGGCCGCTGCTGAACATTTGGATTCTCCGCGTTCCCTCCGTGTTCTCCGTGTCTCCGCGTTGAAGCTGTTTTCCCGGAAAGGAAGGTGACTCGTGCAGCGGGTATGTTTTGTTTTGCAGGTGAAGCCGGAGCGGATGGAGGAATACAAGGCGCGGCACCGCCAGGTGTGGCCGGAGATGCGGGAGGCGCTGGCCGAGACCGGCTGGCACAATTATTCGCTCTTCCTGCGCGATGACGGCATGCTGATCGGGTACCTGGAAACGCCCGATTTCGAGCAGGCGCGGAAAGGCATGGAAGCGCTGGAAGTGAACGCGCGCTGGCAGAAGGAGATGCAGCCGTTTTTTACGGCGGCGCGGGGGCGGCCGGACCAGAACATGGCGCCGCTCGCGGAAGTGTTTCATTTGGAATAGCGGGGCGTGCGCTCGCTGGCGCCAGGCGGCAGGGTCCTTCCAACCCAATGCTATCCTGAGCGTGAAGGTGCCTCGAGTCGTAGCCATTCTCGCCGGAACGTGCGTCCTGCTCTCCGCCGTTTACGCGTTCCAGCGGCCGTTCAAGGAATATCCGGGCATCGAATACAACAACTATCCCCTGCCCAGCGACTACCGCGAGCCCGGCGAATGGACCTTCGCCCGCCTCATGTACCCTCCCGTTGCCCGCAAAAACGGCGGCTTCCTGTTCCTGAACAGTTGGAAGGAAGGCGGTTCCAACTGGACGATGGACTATCCCCGCTCCGACCGCCACTTTTCCGCCGCCGTCCGCCGCCTCACCCGCATCCAGGCGCGCTCCGCCGAAGAACCGGTGGATCTGGACGACCATGACGTCTTCGATTGGCCCTGGCTCTACGGCGTCGAAGTCGGCCACTGGAACCTCACTGACGAGCAGGCCCGGACGCTCCGCGAATTCCTCCTCCGCGGCGGCTTTTTCATGTGCGACGATTTCCACGGCGAGATCGAATGGGACTTCTTCTCCGCCAGCATGCGCAAGGTGTTCCCCGACCGCCCCATCGTCGAGCTGGAAGACGACAACGCCATCTTCCACACGCTCTACGACCTGAGCCACCGCTACCAGGTCCCCGGCGCGCTCTTTATGGAAACCGGATTAACGTACGAAAAGGGCCAGTCCGGCAAGACCCCGCACTGGCGCGCCATCTACGATGACGAGGGCCGCATCATGGTGGCCATGTGCCACAACATGGACCTCGGCGATTCCTGGGAGCACGCCGACAACCCCCAATATCCCGAGCGCTTTTCCGCCCTCGGAATCCGCATCGGCCTCGATTACCTGGTCTATTCCATGACACACTGATATGAACTGGACTCTTACCGGAGCTTTGCTGATGGCGCTCGGCGTCATCCTCGGCGCATTCGGCGCCCACGGCCTGCGCGGCCGCCTGGACGCCTACCAGATGAGCGTCTACGAGAAGGCGGTGTTTTACCATTTCGTCCACGCCCTCGGCCTGCTGATGGTTTCGGTGATGCCGAAAACCGGAGCGCTGACGCAATCCGCCGCCAACTGGGTCTGCGCCCTGCTGCTCGCCGGCATCGTGCTCTTCTCCGGCAGCCTGTACATCCTCGGCATCACCGGCACGCTCTGGCTGGGCGCCATCACCCCGTTGGGCGGCCTCTCCTTCATCGCCGCCTGGGTGATGTTGGCCTGGTCCGTCGCCCGCCGCTGAAGGGCGGCCCGGGCACGGCCGGCATGACAGCCCGGAAGGGCTGTCCTACGCTGCCACAAGGGTGATTATTCGGAACAACGCCGGTAAGCCTCTTGCCTTGAATCCGCGCTTTGCTTAGTGGATCGTCCGCGTCTTCCGGTTCATGTAATCCATCAAGAGATATTGCCCTAGCGTGAAGGGCGTCGTGAAGTAGGCTTTGCCGCGGCAGATCTCGGTCACCTTCTGCACGAAATTCACCAGGCCGTAATCGCTGGCCAGCATGAAGGTGTTGATCAGGATGCCCTGCTTCTTGCAGCGGTTCACTTCTTCCAGTGTGCGGCTGATCACCAGCGGGTCCAGGCCGAAGGCGTTCTTGTACATGCGGCCGTCTTCGAGCGTCAGGCAGCTCGGCTTGCCGTCGGTGATCATGACGATCTGGCGCATGTCCTTGCGCTCCTGGTTCAGCAGCTTCTGCGCCAGGATCAGGCCGTCGCGCGTGTTGGTGTAATACGGGCCCACCTGCACGCGCGCCAACTGGCTGATGGCCAGCTCCTCGGCGGTGTCGTGGAACAGCACGCAGCGCAGGCTGTCGCCGGGATATTGGGTGCGGATCAGGTGCGCCAGCGCCAGCGCGACCTTCTTGGCCGGCGTGAAGCGGTCCTCGCCGTAGAGGATCATGCTGTGGCTGCAATCGAGCATCAGGACCGTCGCGCAGGAGCTCTGGTATTCGCACTGGTGCACGCGCAGGTCGGAGTAGTCCATTTCGAGCGGCACCTTCGGTCCCTCGCGCCGGATGGCCGAGAACAGCGTCTCGCTGACGTCCAGGTTGAGCATGTCGCCGAATTCGTAGACCTTGGAGGAGCCGGAGGTTTCGATGCCGGTCGAGAGGTCGCGCGTATCGTGGCGTCCGAAGCTGGATTTACCGAGCGAGCCGAGCAGGTCCTTCAGGGTTTTGAAGCCCAGGAAATCGAGCGATTTGTCGGTGACCTCGAATTTCACCTTGCTGTCTTTGCCATTACCCATTCCCGGCGCCGGGGCCTGCTCCTGGCCCGGTTCCTCGATGGTGATCTGGCCTTCGTCCACCATCTTCTGCACCAGGTTTTCGAGCAGTTTATCCATCTGCTCCGGCGACATGTTGGCCAGCTTCTCCATCATTTCCTGGAGGCGGTCGTCGTCGAACAGTTTGCCCTGCTCGAGCGCCTGCTGGATGGCCTTCTTCAGGTCTTCGAGCGTGTGCTGGTTCCACTCGCTGAAGGGCATGTACTGGGTGTTGAAGCCGCTCTCCAGCAGGAAATCGGAGAGCGCCTGCAGCAGATCCTCCGCGCCGATGCCGAGATCTTCGCCCGTGTATTTCGAATAGCGGATCGACTTCATAATCCCGGCTCCTCTTTTGACGCAGAGTCGCAGAGACGCTGAGAAAGGCCCATCCGGATCTCTGCGCCTCCGCGTCTCCGCGTCAGGCTTTAGTTATACTGTCTACGAAAATTCGGCCGCTCCGGTTTCGTCTCCTCGCGCGGCTCGCGCCGTTTCTCCTCGGCGGCGAATCCGCGCTCCTCGTTGCGGCTGATGCGCCGGTGGGCGTGCAGGCCCTCCAGCACGAATTCTCCGGCGGACGCGCGCACGGCATCCGCCTCGTTGGAGCTCAGCCCCAGCGCCTTGGTCTTCTCCATCAGCCCTTGTATGCCGGTGAGCTGCCGCGCCATGGTTTCCGAATCCATGTTCTCGTCCAGCTTCAACGATCCGCCCAGGTCGAACCACTGGATGATCTGGCCGATGTTGACGCCTTCGAAATAGTGGTCGTAAACCTTGCCCACGGCTGTGCGGATGATCTCGCGCGCCACCGCGTCGCCGCCCTTCAGCTCGCCTTCGTATTCCAGCTCGAGCTTGCCGGTAATGGCCGGCAGAGCGGAATAGATATCCAGAATACGCGGCACCGCCAACGGCTCGTGCGCCTTGAGCGCGCGCCGCTCGGCGTTGGAGATGACGTTCTCCAGCACCGAAATGGGCAGCCGCTGGGAGACGCCGGAGCGCTTGTCGATGCGCTTGTCCTCGCGCGCCAGAAACGCCAGTTGCTCCACCACTTCCTTGATATACGCCGGCACCCGCACTTCCACGGGCGCGCCGCGGCGCAGCCACGCTTCCTGCTCGGTGATGGCAATGCCCTGCTCGATGGCGGACGGGTAATGCGTGCGGATTTCGCTGCCGATGCGGTCCTTGAGCGGGGTGATGATTTTGCCGCGCGCGGTGTAATCCTCCGGGTTGGCCGTAAACACCAGCATCAAATCGAGCGGCAGTCGAACCGGGTAGCCCTTAATCTGCACGTCGCCTTCCTGCATGATGTTGAACAGCCCCACCTGGATCTTCCCCGCCAGGTCCGGCAATTCGTTGATGGCGAAGATGCCGCGGTTGGAGCGCGGCAGCAGGCCATAGTGGACGGTCAGCTCGTCGGAGATGTCCTGGCCGCGGCGCGCCGCCTTGATGGGGTCGATATCCCCGATCATGTCGGCGATGGTCACGTCCGGCGTGGCCAGCTTTTCCACGTAGCGGACATTGCGGTTCAACCAGCCGATGGGAGCTTCGTCCCCCGCCGTTCCCAGCAGGTCGCGGCAGCGGCGGCAGATGGGCCGGTAGGGATTGTCGTGGATCTCACAGCCCTCCAGGCACGGTATCCATTCGTCGAGCAGGCTGGTCAACATGCGGATCAGCCGCGTTTTCGCCTGTCCCCGAAGCCCCAGCAGAATGAAATTGTGACGCGACAGAATGGCATTGACCATCTGTGGCACCACGGTGTCCTCATAGCCCAGAATGCCTGGGAATAGGGATTCGCCGCGCTGGAGTTTGCAGATCAGGTTTGCCCGCAGTTCGTCCTTGACGGACCGGTTGGCAAGATTGTTTTCCGAATAGGAGCTATTGCGGAGTGCGCCCAGGGTACGGGGTAATTCCTGTGTGCTGATAGACAAGCAGATTTCCCCTCTCTGATGGCGATTGTAGCAAACCGGCCCCATGTTCACCGGTTCCATCCATTACAATGAGGAAAGTGGAGACACAGGAAGCAACACCAATCGCCGGGGCCTGGAACCGGATCTCGGAGATTTCCCGGGAAGTACACCGCGGATTCGTGGCGGAATGGACAGTAACCATCGTTCTGCTGCTGTTCGCCACCTCCTTCCTGGTTCAGGCTTTCGTCATCCCCAGCGCCTCCATGGAGAACACGCTGCTAATCGGCGACCACGTGCTGGTGGACAAGCTGATTTACGCGCCTCCGGGCGGCATTTCCAAGCACCTGCTGCCGTACGAGAATGTGCGCCGCGGCGACGTCATCGTCTTCCGCTACCCCCGCAACGTGTCGGAAGATTACGTGAAGCGGGCCATCGGCGTGCCCGGCGACCACATCAGGCTGGTGAACAAGCAGCTCTGGCTGAACGGCCACTTCGTGAACGAGCCCTACGCCATTCACACCTCGCCCTACATGGACCCCTACCGCGACAATTTCCCCAGCGGCGGCGAGACGCCGAGCGACCCGGGGGCCATTTACATGCTGCAGCACGACGTGGCCAACGGCGAGCTGGTGGTTCCCCCGAACTACGTTTTCGCCATGGGCGACAACCGCGACGATTCGCTTGACAGCCGCTACTGGGGCCTGGTGCCGCGCGAAAACATTATCGGCACGCCGATCATCATCTACTGGTCATACGAGGCTTCCACCACCGATTTGACCAACCCGAACATCGGCCTGGACCACATTTTCGACGTGATCATTCACTTCCCGCAGAAGACCCGCTGGGCCCGGACTTTCAAGCTGATTCGCGGATACCCGCTGAAGTAGGACCGGCGCCGTGCCGCAAAGCCGCGGTATTTGCGGGGCCTTAGCCCCCGCCCTACCGGGCTTCCTTCTTCTCTTCCACCATCGCCCGCAGGCTGTCAATCTCCCGCTTCAGCTTCTTCTGCCGTCCCAGCATCATCATCACGTACACCGCCAGGATCACCCACGCCGCAATCAGCCCGTAAGTCAGAAACTCGTAATCGTGCTGCAGGCGCATGGCCTCGCGTTGCAAGTCGTCCTGCGTAATCTGTGCAATCAGCAATAACATCGTCTCTCCGCCCAACAGAGCCGCGACCGTAAGGGAGCGTTGCGCTCAGCGCCGTCCCGCCGCGCGGCTGGATCCACTAGAACGCATGCGCCGTCCGCCGCACCGCATCGATCTCCCGCTGCACTTCTTCCTGCCGGTAGCGCACCACCATCAGCACCGTTCCCAGCATCACCATGGCCGCCATGTTCCACAGGAAGTGCCGCGTCCAATCCGGTGGGAAGCTGCCTTGACCCCAGAACACCGGCTGCGGATGCTGTGTCCGCCACCACTTAATGGAAAAAAATACGATGGGCACATCCAGGAACGCGAAGATGGAAAACACCGCCGCGAACGTCGCCCGCTGCGTCGGCTCTTCGAGCGCGCGCCGCAGCATCAGGTATGCCGCGTACAGGATCCAGCACAGCAGCGCCGAGGTCAGCCGCGCGTCCCACGTCCACCAGATCCCCCAGATCTGCCGTCCCCAGATCGAACCGGTAGCCAGGCCGACCGAGAGGAACGCCAGCCCTACTTCCGTCGAAGCCACCGCCAGCGCATCGAACTTAAAATTCCGCGTCATCAGGAACAGCACGCTGGCGATCAGCGAGACCGTTACGGCCGTTCCGCCTGCCGCCCACATCGGTACGTGAAAAAAGATGATCTTGAAAACCACGCCCTGGTTCACTTCGTCCGGAAGCTGCGAAATGGCGTAGGTATTCCAGGCCAGCACCGCCGCCGCGGCAATCCCCAATCCATATACAACCTTGTCCCGCATAATCTATCCTACTAAGAGCGTTTCCACCAGCACTACCGACGCCGCCGTGTACATCACGTCGAACCCGATCAGCATCTTGAGCCACGCGGTCTGGTCTCCGCTGATCGGCTTGCCCGCCACCAGCCCCGCCGTCAATTGCATGGCGGCGATCAGCGCCGGCACCAGGATCGGATACGTCAGCATCGGCAGCATCACCTCGCGCAGCCGGATATTCACCGTCAGCGCGCTGAAAATCGTCCCGATCACCGTCAGCGCCCACGTCCCCAGCGCCAGCACGCCCATCAACTCCCAGAACTGCGCCGTCCAGCGCACGTTATAAAAAATTCCGAACACCGGCAGGGAGACCAGTTCCACCGCCAGCACCAGCACGAAATTGGCGATCGCCTTTCCCAGGAACAGCGCCCATCCCGGCACCGGCGCCGCCACCAGCGCGTCCAGGCAGTCGTTGGGAATCTCGCGCGCGAAGCTTCGGTTCAAAATCAGCGTCCCCGCGAACGCGAACACAATCCACAACAGCCCGCCCGAAATCTCCCGCGTCGTATCCGCTTCCGGGTCGAATGCGAAGCTGAACATCAGCAGAATCACCAGCGCAAACGCCAGCGCCGCATTCACCGCTTCCTTCGTCCGCAGCTCCGCCCGCAGGTCCTTTACCGCAATCGTGAAAATCTGCCGCGCCGCCGAGGTTCGCGCCGTGCGCCCGGCCACTGCGGCCGTGCCTGTCGCGGTCATGCGCCGTCACCGTAGCGCGCGTACACGTAGCCCGGGTCCGCCACCATCTCCGCCGTGCAGCGCCCCGCGAACGCCACTTTACCGCGCGCCAGCATCGCCACGTCCGTCGCCAGTTCCAGCGCTTCCCGCAGCTGGTGCGTGGACATGATGATCGTCTTGCCCGCCGCCAGTCCTTCCCGCAGCAGGCGCTGCAGCACCGCAATCGCCCGGTCGTCCAGAGCCGTGAACGGCTCGTCCAGCAGCAGCACGGCCGGCTCGTGCAGAAACGCCCGCGCCACCGCCAGCCGCTGCCGCATGCCGCGCGAAAACTCGCGCACCAGGCCGTCCTTCACGCGTTCCAGCCCCGTCCGCTCCAGCCATTCCATGGCCGACGCGCGCGGATCCTCCAGCCCGTACAGTTTCCCGTACAGCACCAGGTTCTCCAGCGCCGAAAGCTCGTCGTATACCGAAATGCCGTGCCCGATGAATCCCATCATCCGCCGCGCTTGGGTCTCCCGCGGCGGCTTGCCGAAAATCCGAATCTCCCCGCGCCCCGGCCGCGAAAAGCCCGCGATGGTCCGCAGCAGCGTCGTCTTGCCCGCGCCGTTGCGCCCAATTAGAGCCAGGCACGCCCCCTCCGCCGCCTCCAGCCGCACATCCCGCAGCGCCGGATAGTCGCCGTAAAACTTCCAAACCCCGTCAACGGCGACTGCGCTCATTCGTTTCCTTACCGCCCGCCGCGGCCTCTCGTAGGGGCCGGGCACTGCCCGTTCCGGCTCGATACAGCAGCGCAAACCCGAGCGCCAGAATCCCCAGCGCGATCCCCAGAATGGGAACCACCTGCGTGTACACCCGCGGCATGATCTGCTCGATCTGCGGCCCGCTGCTCTCGGAGGCGTCCGCGCCGCCGTTATCCGCGGCCGCCGCCGCCACCGCTCCCGTCAGCGCCACGTCGTACGCATTCGCCGCCAGGCCGAAAATATGCGCCTGCGTCCGCGGCTCCGTTCCCAAATCCTTCAACCCCTTGCCCGCCAGCGTCACCCCGTTGGGCGCAATCAGGTACGTGTTCTCGTCCCGGCTCGCCACCTTCCCGCTGTACGGCGCGCCCGCCGTGTAGGGCAGGGAATAGCTCACGTCGATCCGCGTCTCTCCCGGCTTCACCGCGAAATCCACCGCGTAGATCCCGTCCTTGCCGGTTTTGACCATCCCCGCTGAAATCGGCATTCCGCCGGGCTCCGTCGCCTGCACATCCGCCTTGCCATCCGCGCCTGCCGGCAGGAAGAACGGCACCGTTCCCCGTCCCGGATCGTTCCAGGCGGTCTTGCCGCCGTTTTCGAGGATGTACGTCTCGCTTACCGCCAGTTTGCCATCGGACGGCTGGAAGAGAATCATGTGCTTGGAAACCTTCGCCTCTCCGGCCGTCTTCGAGGCGTTATACACATCCAGCGTGATCCCGCTCGCCGGCGTTCCCGGCGGCAGCACATGGTAATAGCGCACGCCGTCGTAATCCGCCCGCAGCAGGAACGGCGCCTGCCCCGCGGTGTCCTGCGCGATCGTGAACCGCCCCTGCGCGTCCGCCTTGGTTTCCGCCACCGGCTCCGGCCCGCTCTGTCCCAGCTTATCCAGCCCCACCGCTGCGCCCGCCTGCGGCGCCCCGGTCGTCCGGTTCATCACCGTCCCCGTCACCGCCCCAAACGCCGGTAAGGCGATCAGCAGCGCCACCGCGCCGTAGCGCAAGCTTGCAGCTTGCCATGCCGGCTTCCGAGCCGGCATCGCCGCGCCCTTCATCGCGCCACCCCCATCGCCTTCCCGCACTCCCCGCAAAACTTCAACTCCCGCTCGAACTTCGCCCCGCAGGCAGGGCAAACAAAACCCGCAGGTTTGCTTGGGGCCGCCGCGACCACGACGGCCGCGGTCCCCGATCCCTGATCCCCGATCCCCGGCCCCTTTTTCCCGACCCCTGACCCGAGATCGCCGCTCCCCGGCCCCTCGGTCAGCCGGTCCGCTTCCGCCAGCACCGCCGCCAGTTCCTTTTGCAGATCCTTCTTGGTGGCCTGGTAATCCGCGTCGGAGAGCTTTCCCACCCGGTATTCGAACTGCAAATCGCGCAGGTTTTCGTAAATCGCCGCCTTGCGCTCGTCCAAATGCCGGAATGGAGATTCCGGTTCCGGCGCCGGCAGGTCGTTCGGCCGCACGCTCAGAATAAACGCGATCACGGCGATCGCCACGATACATGTAATTGCGATAATCAACTTTCAGCCGCCCTTGCATTACCCGCGCGAGAGATCCCCGGCTTGCCGAAAACGCGCCTCCGCGGTGAATGGATTGTCTCCGCGTCCTCTGCGCCTCTGCGTCGAGTTCACACGCTCGGATTTGCTTTACTCCAGGTTCGCCAGATCCTTCTCGATCTGTTCTTTATACTTCTCGAGCGCCGGATCGTCGATCTCCACCGGCCCGATCTCCGCCAGCGGCTTCGGCTTCCGGTACTTCCGGATGAACAGCCAGATGATTCCCAGCCCCACCCCCACCGACGCGTACGGCACAATCCATCCGAACGCATTCGGCGGCGCCAGATATATCCCCGGCCCGTACTGTCGGATGAACGCCTGGACGATCTGCTCGTCCGACATCCCCACCGCCTGCATCTGCGCGATTTTCAGCTTGGCCGGCTTGGAGAATTCGCACTCCAGCATCGAGCACGTCGCCACCGAATCCCCGCAGCCGCACTGGCAGCGGATCCGCATACCCACCCGCCGCACATCCGCGCTCGGCTTCTCCGACGCCGTCTGCGCCAGGCCCAGGGCCGCCGCCACCAGGGCCAGCGCCAGCGCCCACGCGGGGCAGGTCCTGAACCTGCGGCGGGTTGGCAGCCCGCCGCCATCTGACCGCGGGGCAATGCGCCGTTTGCCAGGCGGCGCGCAGGATACCATCCTGCTCCACACTGCCCCCGCTCTACTTCTCCATCGTGACATGTTTCCTTGTAACCCCTACCACCTGCGTGCGCGCGTACTGCAATCTTGACCTTGCTCGGCACCAGGCAGATCAGCGTCCCGCCGATCAGCACCAGCCCGCCAAGCCAGATCCACGACACCAGCGGAAACACATAAGCCTGAATCACCGCCCGCTGCTGATCGTCCGACATCCCGCCGAAATTCAGGTACAAGTCTTCGTTCAGCCGCGCCCGCAGTCCGATCTCCGAAGTCCCCTGCTTGCTGGCCGTGTAAAAGCGTTTCTCCGGCTCCAGCGTGCCCAGGAATTCGCCGCTTTTGTAAACTTCCATGGTGGCACGGTGCCACTGGTAATTGGCGGTCTCGCCGTCCGTCATCCGCGCCATCTTCAGCTGGTAGCCGCCCACCCGCATCGAATCGCCGGTGTTCAGCTCCTTCACTTCCGCCTGGTTGAACGCGTGCCCGGTGAAGCCGATGAACATCAGCACGATCCCCATGTGCACCAGGTAGCCGCCGTAGCGCCGCGTGTTGCGGTGCGTCAGCTCCACCATCGCCGTGCAGCAGGTTGAAGCCGTTCTTGGCCGCGATCGCCCTCGCCGCCCTTGTAGAACTCCACCAGCACCGTCAGCGCCACGAACAGGCAGAAGCCGAACGAAATCAGCGCATAGAAATTGCGCATGCCCGCCGCCGCGAGCGCGCCCGCCAGCACCACCGCCGCGATCCCCGGCCATTGGAAATTCCGCCGCAGGCTTTCGAACGACGTCCGCCGCCACGCAAACAGCGGCCCCAGCCCCGTCAGCAGCAGCAGGAACAGCCCGATCGGCACCATCAGCCGGTTGTACCAGTCGGCGTCGAGCGAGATCTTGTCGCCCGTGGCCGCATTCCGAAATCACCGGGAACAGCGTGCCCCACAGCACCGCGAAGCAGCTCGCCAGCAGGATCAGGTTGTTAAACAGGAAGCTCGATTCGCGCGAAATCACCGATTCCAGCTGCGCTTCGCTCTTCAGGTAATCCAGCCGGTCCAGAATCAGGTAAATGGTGGCCGCGATTCCCAGCGCCAGGAAGCTGACGAAATATTTGCCGATGTCCGACCGCGCGAACGCATGCACCGATTGCACCACGCCCGAGCGCGTCAGGAACGTCCCCAGAATGCACAGGAAGAAGGTGGCCGAAACCAGCACGATGTTCCAGACCTTCATCATGCCCTTCTTTTCCTGCATCATCACCGAGTGCAGAAACGCCGTCCCGCTCAGCCACGGCAGCAGCGACGCGTTCTCCACCGGGTCCCAGCCCCAGTATCCGCCCCAGCCCAGCACGTGGTACGCCCACGCCGCGCCCAGCATGATGCCGCAGCTTTGGAACAGCCACGTCACCAGCGTCCAGCGGCGCGTGGTGTGGATCCAGCCCTCGCCCGGCTGCCGCGTGATCAGCGATGCCGATGGCGAACGCGAACGGCACCGCGAATCCCACGTAGCCCAGATACAGCATGGGCGGATGGATGGCCATGGCCGGATATTGCAGCAGCGGGCTCAGCCCGTTGCCGTCCGGCACCGCCACGATCAGCTTATCCGTCGCCAGCATCTGGAACGGGTTGGCGATGAAGTTGTTCATGAGCAGGAAAAACGTCTGCACCGTGGCTCAGCACCGCCAGCACCCACGGCATCATGTCGCGGTGCCGCCGCCGGTTGGTGAACGCCACCACCGCGGCATACGTCGAAAGCAGCCAGCTCCAGAACAGCAGCGACCCTTCCTGCCCGCCCCACCACGCCGCAAACTTGTAGAGCATCGGCATGGTGCGGTTGGAATGCTCCGCCACATAGGCGAAGCGGAAATCGCCGGTCATGCAGCGCATGCACCAGGATGCCCGCCGCCAGCGTGATCAGCGCCCACGATCGCATACACCGCGCGCTGCCCGCTAACCACCAGAAACGGCTTGCGTTTGATGCGCCCCACCACGGATGCCACGATGGCATAAATCGCCGCGCAGAAGGCCAGCAGGATGGCCAGCGAACCCAGATTTTCCATAGCTACCCCTTAGACGCTAAATCGCGCTCTTTCCTTCGGCAGAAGCGGCCGCGGCGGCCGAAGGCCGCGTATCGGGCACAGGCGCAACCCCGCTTACACCATGACCAGTCCCCGGCCCCTGGCCCCCGGCCCCCGGCCCCCGATTGACAGGCAACTCTCCCGGCGCCATCTGCCCCGGCTTCGACTCATACTTCGATGCGCACTTGGCCTGGACCTGCGAGGCGCGGAATACCCCGTCTTTATCCAGTTTTCCGTCCGCCAGCGCCTGCGCGCCGTCCTTGAAGGTGTCCGGCAACGGGTCGGTCCCCGTGTACGCCACTTTCAGATGCACGTTGTTGTCCTGCATCAGCGTGAACACCACCGCGCCCCCCACCCGCTGGATCGATCCGGCCGCTACGTCCCCGCCCACGCGGATCCGCTGCCCGTACGCCTGGTCGCCCATCTGTTGCAGCTCGGAGATGGTCTTATAGTAGGTTTTGCTGCTGCTCATCCCTGCCGTAGCCAGCCACACCAGGGTCCCGATCACCACCGCGATTAGGGCGGCGAATTTGCCGTATTTTTTCATGCCGGTCCTCTGATCCTCCAGTATATCCCGAAAGAATTGCAGGATAATCAGACGTTTTTGGCTTTTTTGTGGTATTCCTCAACGCCCCCCAAATTGGGGTAGGCACACCATTTTATCGGTTCTTACCCACGCCAAACGAATCTATCTCCATGGCGAAGCCGTGATACGCCGCTTCCGAACCGGCCGTTTACGCAATCTGGATTGGAACGAGCAGGTCAGCTATTTGCGTCACGGCCAAACTGCCGAAGCCGCCGGCGTCCGGCAAACCGCCGTCCAGGACTTCGGCTGCAGGGAATAGAGCTGTCAGTTCCTGGCCGCCGGCTGTGGCGTCAGGATTGCGGCTCTTCGGGCCGCCGCCAGGATGTTCGCAAGCCGCCCGCTTACTGCCCGATCCCGGCGCTACCCAGCGTGTTCAGGATGATCGACATCGGGTTCAACGCATCGCTCTGCGCCGCATTCGACTGGAACGCCGCCAGCAATTGGCTGAGAGTCTGGTTGTCGGTGCTGGTCGAGCCGCTCGTCGAGCTGGAGCTGTCCGTGCTCGTGCTGCTCGAATCGCTCGAGCTCCCGTGCGCATGCATATGGTGATGGTGCCCGCCCGCCGCCTGCGCCAGGTCCTGAATATTCGGCATTTGGCCGCTTTGCGAAGCGTTGGTGAAATCGGTGGCCAGCTGGTTGAGCTGCGTCGCCGCCGTCGTATTCCCGTCCGCCGTCGCGGTCTTCGCGGCGCTCTGCAGGTTGGTCGCGATTTGCGCCGTCACCTGCGTGTACTGCGTCGGATTGCTCTGCTGCAGTTGCTGCAGCGTGCTCAGCACCTGCGCGAGCGGCGAAAGCTGCCCCTTGTCGGATTGCATGCCGGTCGCCTTCGTGCTGCTGGTTCCGCCGCTCGTCACGCCGGCGCTTTGCAGGGCGCTATTGAGAATCGACTGGATGTAGCTGCTGGAAGTGTTTTGAATCGGATTGATGCTCATGCCGCCCTTATCGGCAGTTTCCGGGCCGGTTCGCATGCTGTTGAAAAGGCGTGCCCAACCCGTTCCCGCGCGCGGCAAAATCCTGACACCCGGCAAAATCCCGGCGCCTCCGCCCGTTCCCCTCCTGCCGCACGTTACAATACCCGCATGGCGGAAAACGACTCCGGCACCCAGCCCGTCGAATCCTTTGAAACCTGCCTCGACGAGCTCGAAAAGGTGGTCCGGGAACTGGAGGGCGGCGAGCTTCCGCTGGAGCGCTCGCTCGAACTCTTCGAGCGCGGCATGACCCTCAGCGACGCCTGCCGCCGCCAGCTCGAAGCCGCCGAAACCCGCGTCGACATGATCGTCCGCAAGGACGGCAAAACCGAACCCTTCCGCCCCGACAAATCCTGACCATGAACCTGCGCGATTACCTCGTCCGACGCCAGCAGATCGTTGACCGCGGTCTGGACCGCCTGGTCCCGCCCGAATCCGTGCCGCCCGCCACCATTCACCGCGCCATGCGCTACAGCCTGTTCGCCGGCGGCAAGCGCATCCGCCCTATCCTGTGCCTGGAAGCCGCGCGCGCCGCCGATCCCACCCTCGCCTCCGAAGACGCTGTACCCGACCCCCTCGCCAACTGCGCCTGCTCGCTCGAGCTCATCCATACCTATTCCTTAATCCACGACGACCTTCCCGCTCTCGACAACGACGATTACCGCCGCGGCAAGCTCACCAACCACAAGGTTTTCGGCGAAGCCATGGCCATCCTCGCCGGCGACGCGCTCCTCACCCTCGCCTTCCAGGTGCTGGCCGCGCTTCCCATCGCCGATGACCGCAAAACCCGGCTCGTCGCCGAGCTAGCCGCCGCCTCCGGCACCGCCGGCGGCATGATCGGCGGCCAGGTGGCCGATCTCGAAGGCGAAGGCCAGCCCCCCGACCCCCAGCTCCTCGAATCTATTCACCGCGCCAAAACCGGCGCTCTCCTTCGCGCCAGCCTCCGCCTCGGCGCAATCTTCGCCGCCGCCTCCGCCCACGAGTACGAGGCCCTTTCCTGCTACGGCGAGCACATCGGCCTCGCCTTCCAGATCGTGGACGACATCCTCGATGTCGAAGAGTCCTCTGCCGCCCTCGGTAAAACCGCCGGCAAGGACGCCCAGCAGCACAAAATCACCTTCCCCGCCGTGTACGGTCTGGAAACTTCCCACCGCATGGCCGCCGAAGAATGCGCCCTTGCCCACCAGGTGCTTGCCCCTTTCGGCTCCCGCGCCGCCCGCCTGCACGAGCTCGCCGATTTAATCGTCCACCGCAAATCCTGATTGCCCAAAAGTGGGGCAGACCATCGTTAATCGTGGTCTGCGAACCGCCCGCAAAAATCCCCCGCCTGTCCGATAAGCCCTAGTATGAGCCGGTTCTGGCAGGACGCGATGCAGGTGATGGAAGCCGCTAGCGCCGCTCCAGGCGCCGGCTCCGCCTCCGATCTCGCCCTGGTCATCGAGCATTCCGGCGCCCTGCGCATCGTCATGCAGGAGGGCTGGACCGCCGAAGGCTTGCGCGCCCATTACGGCGCCGCAGCCGTCTACCAGGTGACCCACACTCCCCAAGGCGTCTCTGTGGAAGGCCGCGCCCCCGGCCTGAGCTGCAGTTTCCGCTCCTCGCGCCCGTCCGCATCCGCGTTTGCCGCGGCCGTGCCCCTCTACACCGTCGTCCAGCCCCGTTTGCTGGAAGCAGGGATCAGGGATTAGGGCCGGCGATGCGAGTGGATCAGGGGTTGCGTCCTCTGGAGATGCGGGTGCGCGTCGTTCCTGGCGGCTTTACGGCCCGGCCTGCCCCTAAGCTCGCGCCCCCTGATCCCTGATCCCCGATCCCGGATCCCGCAAGCGTAGCGAGCCCGTGGCCGCCTCCAGAAACCTCCCCGCCACTGGCGCGGCATCGAACTGCTCCACCCACCGCGCGCCGGCTTTCCGCTGGGCCTCGCGCCCGGCAGCCGACCCGTACAGCCGGGCGATCTCCGCCGCCAGCGACTCCGGATTGTCCGGCTCCGCCAGCGCGGCGTGCGGCACAACTTCGGGAATCGCCGCCGCCCGCGCCGCCACAATGGGCTTGCCCGCCGCCATGGCTTCCAGCAGCACGATCCCGAACCCCTCCTGCACGCTTGGCAGGCAGAACACAGATGCGTCGCGATACTCTCGCACCAGTTCCGCGCGCGAAATATCTCCCAGCCACCGCACCGTCTCTTCCAGCTTCAGTTGCCGCGCCAGGCCGTGCCACCCATCCCGGCAGGGGCCGTTCCCCACGATCCGCACTTGCAGTTCCGGAATCCTGTCGCGCAGCAACGCCGCCGCCCGCAGCAGCACATCCACCCGCTTCCGCCGGTAAAAGCGCCCCACAAACAACACCGCGAAGCGGCTCGTGGGGCAGGCGGTGCCGCCCGCCAACCATTCCCTCCACTCCCGTAAATCGATCGGCTCCGGCGCCACCGACGGCAGCTCTTTCAACCCATAACACTCCGCCGCCCGCTCCGCCGCGTAGAGGCTGGTGCACAGCACCCGCGCCGCCTGCCGGCAATGCGCGCGCTCGCATGCCGCCTGCAGCCCCATGGTCAGGCGCGTCAGCCCCTGTTCGAACCGGACCTCGTCCGCGATTACCCCCTTCAGCGCCGCCACGTGACCGTCGCCGCCTGCGATCCGGTAGCCATCCATATCGAATCCCACGGTCAAGTCGTGCCCGGCCGACCGCCGCAGCCTCCGGTTGAACAGGAGTCTCTCGGCCGTGTACACCGGCAGCCGGACGGTCGGAGTCTCATACTCCACCCGGTGCCCGAGCCCCTCCAGCGCACGGCCCAAAACAGAAATCCCCACATATGTCCCGCTGCCGCGGCGGACGTCCTGCGGGGTAGCGGTGAGAAATCGAATCCGCACTGTCGATCCATCATATATCCCCGCCCCCATGCACTCCCATTAGCCCCGCCGAATCAGCCACTTACCCTACCCCATTTGCTTCCCCGCGCTAAACTGTAGTGGGGCGGGCTGGTAGCCCAATGCCGCGTAGTTGTCCCGGAAGGGCGAACCGGCGGAAATTTTGTTGCGGTTTGTATCAGGGCACGACTTGAGTCGTGCATCTGGCCTTTGGCGTTTGACGAGATAAAAAACAATTTCGGTAATTTCTGTTGTAATCTGTGCTGTTTTGTGGTATCTAGTTGATTGACTAGATAGGAGGTGCCCGATGGGATTCCCCACCAAGGTCCAACTCATCAAACGCAAATCCAGCGTCCAGTGGTACATCAACTTCCCCTCTGCTCTCGCCCAAGCCATGGATTTCGCTCGCGGCGAAACCGTCGAGTGGTCCATCGAGGACAACAGCTTGCTTGCCCTCCGCCGCCTCAACCCCCCTCCCTCCGCTCTAAAAAAAACTCTGCCGGCATCCTCTCCTCCCTCCAAACGCTCTGGCGAGAAGGCGCCCCCGCGTTCGCCCAACAGCGCGTCGCCGACCGTACCCAAGCCCTCTCCCTAAGCTCGCTGCTCTGCCTCGGCCGCCATACCCTCACCGGACTGTTGACCACCTCCGGGGGCGAGTTTCAGGACTGGTCCGCCGCCTACCGGATCTTCAGTCAGAACCGCCTCCCCGCCCAAGACCTGTTCGCCGTCGTCCGCCGCGCCGTCCTCGCCGAACTGCCCCCACACGCGCCCCTGACCGTCGCCGTCGACGATTCCTTGCTCCGCAAATCCGGCCTCCGCATTCCCGGCGTCGCCTGGCGCCGCGATCCGCTCGGTCCTCCCTTCCAAACCAACTTCGTACGCGCGCAACGCTTCCTGCAGTTGTCCGCCTCCATTCCCCTCTCCGACGGAGCCTTCCGCATGGTCCCGATCGCTTTTCGCCACGCCCCCACTCCCCCCAAGCCGCCGCACCAAGCCCCCGCCGAGGCGGTGCAGCAATACCGAAAAACCGCCCGCCTGACGCGCCTGCCCCTCGTCGCCGCCCAACAGATCGCCGCCCTGCGTCAAGCTCTGGATGCCGAGCCCGGCGGCTCCCTACGCCCCCTCCACATCGTCGTCGATGGCGGCTACACCAATGCCACCGTCCTGAAGAAGTTGCCCGACCGCACCGTCCTGATCGGCCGCATTCGCAAGGACGCCCAACTTTACTTTCCGCCGGAATCCTCCTCCGCGCCCGCGTCCCCGCATCGCGGCCGCCCGCGACACTATGGCGCCCCGGCGCCGACTCCCGAGCAAATCCGCACCGAGGAAGCCCGCGCTTGGAGCACGATCGACATATCCGTCAGCGGCGCACCGCATTCGATGCGCATCAAACGCCTGGGGCCGGTTCTGTGGCGCACGGCCGGACTGGGGCAGGTTCTGCAACTGGTCGTGATCGCGCCGCTGCGCTATCGTCTGCGCAAGCACTCCAAGCTGCTGTATCGTCGTCCCGCGTTTCTGATCTGCACCGACGCCGAGATGGATGCGCGGCTGCTGGTCCAGGCGTACGTCCAGCGCTGGGACATCGAAACGAACTTTCGGGAAGAAAAGACGCTGTTGGGGGTGGGACAAGCGCAGGTGCGAAACGGTCACTCGGTCGAGGCCGTGCCCGCACTTCAGGTGCTTTCCTACGCCATGCTTCTGCTCGCCAGTTTGCGGGCCGTCCGCGGCGGCGGCGATCGCAAAGCCGACTTGCTCCCTGTCCCGAAATGGAATGCCCACGCCGCCCAGTCGCGCTTCTCCACCGTACGCGCGATCCAGCAACTGCGCGCCGAGCTGTGGGGCAAGGCCCTGGGCCTCACGAATTTCTCCGGCTTCGTGGCGCAACCCGCCCCCACCACGAACCCCGAGAAATTCCTGCCGCACCTACCATCTGCCGTACTTTATGCGGCCAACTGACCACCGGAGCGCCAAAGGCCAGCGGCACGGCTTCAGCCGTGCCCTGATACATGGCTGTCATTTCGGATTCTCGCCGGTGAAAATCCAAGTTCGGCGAAGCTAAATTCGGAATCCAGGTTTACGGCAGCTCCGTCGTGGGGTGCGATTCCTCCACGAAGATCAGCCCGTCGTAGAGCTTCGCGGGCGCCTGTGGCGTCAGCGCTTCATCCCAGACTGCGCCCATGAGGTGATACAGGTGGGGCTGGCTCAGCCAGGCGCCGAGCGCGGCTTCGGCGGGAACGCGGCGCATATCCAGGAAGAAGGCCGGCAGGCCTGCCGCGCTGAGGACCGCATCGCCGCTGCCTTCGGGCGAAGGCGCCACCCGGCGCGCGACTACCGTGTTGTTCTCCACCGCGCGCAGTTCGCCGCCGCGGAAGGCGTATCCCACGGTGTATAACTGCCGGCCGTAGCGGTGCCGCAGCCAGGCTCCCATGGCGCCGGGCGCGGCGGAGACATTGGCATTGTGCGTCCAGACCACTATCTTTTCGTTGGGATGCGCGCCGGCCAGCCATTCCAGGTTGCCGGCCATGGCCTCCGCGCGGTAGTCCAGCCCCTTGCCGGGAAGCTGCATCCGGCGCATCTGGTAAGCCACCGCCGCGGCCTGCCGGGCCTCGGCCCAGGTTTGCTCGCCGGAGGCCGCGGAAAGCTCCCGGTGCTTCGCATCCATCGCGTGCGCCACGGCGGCCGCGGCCGAAGCCGCCCGCCCCGCATCGCGCAGTTCCTGATAGGCCAGATCGGCCTGGCCGGCTGCCTCCGGGGCGTATTGCTTCAAATAATCCGTCACCAGGCGCGCCGCGGCAGGGGAAGGCTGGATGTCGAAACCGGCGCAGCTCAGCACCGCGTGCGGCCCAGGCGCGGCGTTGTAGGCGCGCATCCATTCCACCAGCTCCAGCGTCTCCGCCGTTTCCCACGGCCAGGCATTCAGGCTTTCGAGCGCCGCGGTGGCATCGCCTGCGCCGGTCTTGATGTAGCGGTCGATGGCGCGCGCCTCCGCCCAGTTCGCGCCGATGGCCACCACCGTAAAGTTCTTCCGCGCGACCAGGTATTCGATGGCCTGGCGATTGAGTTCGGCAAACTCGCGCGTGCCGTAAGAGGCCGCGCCCAGCGCCACCATGCGCGCGTCGCCGATGGCCTGCCCCAATGCCGCCATGTCTTTCGGCAGCGGCGCCGCTCGTTGTTTCAGCTCCGCCGCCACGCGCCGCGCCGTCTCCGGGCCGGTGGCGGGTGTTGCCAGGTGCGTCGAGATCAGCACCGATTGCTTCAGTTTCCAGCCGGCATCGGTCTTGACCCACGTATCGCGGCTGGCCGATGCCACGGTCTGGCCCACGGCGGGCGAGGTGATGGTGGTCTGGTTGTCGACCGAAACCACTGCCTGGGCGGGGCCGGCGCGCACCGCGGTCACGGCGGAGTGCGATTCGTATTTCGCCCCTTGGCGCAGTTCGCCCGCCACCTGTGCCAGAATCGCGGTGAGGGGCACGCGATCGGCGCCGATCGCCACCTGCGCATCCGCCGTGGCCAGGCTGGCGATGGCTTGCGGATGGCCCGCGGCGTAGGCGGCGTCCACCTGTTGATAGAGCTTCTGGAAAAATTTGCGGGCCGCGGTATCAACGGGACCGAGCGTTTCGAGCGCCGCCTGGTCCACCCACACCCGCCCTTTGCCGGAGACCAGAATTCCGATCTCCACGGCTTGCGCGTCCGCCGCCACGTCGCCCGAAATTTCGTAGGTCTGCCAGGCCGTGCCGGTGATGGGGCGGTCGGCCATATCGTCATAGAATCCGGCTGCGCCTTGCGCGCGCTCCACGCGCAGCCACAATTGCGCGCGGTCGGCGGGACCGGGATTTTCCAGCCGCACCGCGGCGCGCAGGCGCACTGCCTTGCCCCGCAGAGGCGCCGCATCCAGCCGGCGCATAAGGCTGCCGCGCACTTTGCCGGTCGCGGGCGGCGGAGTGACCAGTGCGCACGACGCCGACAGGCACCCTTCGCGCCGCATTTCGGAGGTGAACCCCAGCCTCTCCGATTCCGGCGCGAGGCGCCAGTCGGATTGCGCCGCGAGCAGGGCGGGGAACAGGAGCAACGGCAGGACAAACTCGACGCAGAGGCGCAGAGTCGCAGAGGCCGCGCAGAGGAACATTGGCCTGCTCGGCGCTATCTCCGCGTCTCTGCGTCTCTGCGTCGAAAGCACTCCCGGTTCAGTGTCTCCCGAACCTTCGTCCCGTGGACGGCATACGGAAGCTGGGCCGCGGGCGCGGGGCGGAGTGGAAATCCCTCTCCGGGCCGGCTGCCGCTGCCGAAGCGCTTGGGGGCCGAATTGCCGCCGGGGGTGGCGAACCCGGAATCGCGGAAGCCGCCGGACTTGCTGGCATAGGGCGAACTGCGGAAGCCGCCGCTGCGGGCGTAGCTGCTGCCGGCATAGCGGTCGATGGTGGCGCTGCCCTGGGTGCCGTATTTGGGAATCGAATTGGCTTCGTCGCGGCCGTAATACGTCTGCCCGCGCGAGCGGTAATCGCGGTATTGCTCCCAGTCGTAGCGCGGCAGCGGGGTGTAATGGTTGTTGAAGAGCAGGTCGCGCATGAGCGCGTACTGGCCGTAGAACACCCAGAAATCGCGGCCGCCGCTGTTTTCCCAATGGCCGTACTGGTTGCTCTGCCCGGGAGGCGCCATGTAGGCGAACCCCGGCGGCTGCGCCACCCGCTCGGCCTCGACATCGTATTTGCCGGCCGGCTTGTGCTCAATGTCCATGCCGAGGTCGTTCTTCAGGCCGTTGTACTGCGCCTCGGAAACCTCGACCCATTGCTCGTTGGCGCTGGTCTGCCCGTTCTGCGGGGTGCGGATGGTACGGATATCCTGCCGGTAGGTGTGGCCGTGCTTCTCCATGTCGACCAGCACCTTGTCCCACGTGCTGTTGAGCTGGGCGACCAGGCCGTCGATTTCCACCCGCTTCTGCGGCAGCAGCGCCGAATCCGTGTGCAGCTTGTCCGCCGCCGTCACCAGTGCGCCGATTTCCGCGGCCGGCAGATGGCCCGCGGCCGCTCCCTGCCGCGCCTGCGCGGTGGATTGCCATAGCGCCTGGTCCTGCTGCTGGCGCTGGCGGATTTCGGAGTTGAAGCGCGTCTCCAGGTCGTTGCGCTTGTCCGGCCAGGCGGCTTCGGCCTGCTGTACTTCGGCCGCCAGCGGCGCCGGGTCGAACGACTGGATCATGCGGTAATCGCGATCCATGCGTGCCAGCGTCTCCGGCAGATGCTGCTTCAGCTCCACCCAGTGGCCGGCCTGCTGCCCGATGCCGGCGGCCTGGTTGGCGGCCGTTTCCCGCTCGCCGCGCTCCTGCACCAGGAGCGAGAGGGCGCGGTCGCGGTCGCCGCGCCGGTTCTGCTTTTCGAGCGCCGTCAACTGCGCCATGCCGCGCGCGGCGGTATCGAGCCCGGCCGCGTCCGCGGCCAGTTCGCCCGGCCACGCCTGGCTCTCCGGAATGCCCCGGAACAGGTCCCGCTCGGATTCGAGATCGTGCGTGACCTGCTGCTGCGCGTCCCGGACCTGGTGCTGCGCGTCCACCAGCGCCGTGCGCTCGGCCGAGATCTGATGCCGCACGTCGCGCGGCAGGCCGTCCAGCCCGAGGAACGGCACCACGATCAGCGCCGTCCCCAGCGCTACGGCTGCGAATTTCAAGAATCCCCGATCCATGGTTTTATTCCTGCGGTCTTACTTCTGCCGGAAAATGGTTACGTCCGCCGCCGGAATTTGCGCATACAGGACGACGGCGAACGGCTCGCCCTGCGGCTTGCGGAGGGCCAGCAGCCGCTTGCCGTCCTGCTCGCGAAATTCCCAGTAGTAGAATTGCTGCGCCTGCGGCTGGTCGTCGCGCTGCGCGCTGCCTTCGGCGCTTTGGCGGTACTGCCATACGGCGTTGTCGAATTCGAACGTGTCGGCGGGGTTCTGGCGCTCGTCCATTTCGGAGAGGTCCTCTTCGGAAACGCCCAGGTCGTCAGTCGAAAGCTTGCGCGCCTCGCTGTGCAGCCACACCTCCACGTCCTCTTCGTTTTCCACCCGCATGGCCACGCGGCGCTCGCGATACATGCCGCTGGTTTCCACCCACCTGCGCGCGCCCGCGCGGTATTGGAGGGTGCGGTCGGCGGTGAAATCCAGGTCGGTCATGTTGTCGCCCGCGCCGGCCATGGATATGACGTCGCCGGTGCGCGCGTCCGTGGGCCGCAGGTTCGCCAGGTCCGGCTGCGCGGCAGCCTGGGCAGGAGGAGGAGTATGCCGTTTGAATAAGCTCATCAGAACCACCGCGAACAGAATGCCGAGAATGGCTTCAATCGTAAAGGTGACCATAACGGGGTTGGCAGACCACAAGAAACAATGGTCTGCCCTACGTCAGGCTTTTGCCTTTTCGCCGGTCTTTTCGACCGTGATGCTGGCGCTCGGAGCCGGCAGTTCCTTGGGCAGAACCGGCGGCGCCTGCGGTTTGCGCCGCTCGGCTTTCAGCGCTTCCAGCTCCGCATCCACGGTGTGCCCGCCAAGCTGCGCGAATTGCGCTTCCAGGTCGTCGTCCTTGCCCGCCGAGCCGAGCTCGTCGAACGCCTTGGCGGTGGCTTCTTCCTTGGACACCGTCTCCTCGAAGCGGTTGAGCGCGGCGAAGGCGTTATCCGCGTTGCCCACGCCCGATATGGCTTCCGCCACTTTGCGCTGCGCCACGGCGGCGTTCTTGCGCGCCACCAGCGTGGCGGCCGTGCGCTCGCCTTCGTCGATCTTGTGCTTCAGCTCCAGCACCTGCTGCTTCAGCTTGTCGCTGGTCTGGTGCGCCTGCGTCACCGCCGTTTCCATGGAGGCGACCTGCTGGTCGCATTCCGCCTTCTTGGCCAGCGCCTTTTTGGCCAGGTCTTCGTTGTTGGCGTCCAGCGCCAGGTTGGCGCGGTCTTTCCACTCCTGCGACTGGCGCACGTACTTCTGATACTCGGCGTCCAGGCGGTTGTAGTTGCTCATGGCCACGGCCGAAGCCTGCACCACTTTGTTCAACTCCGTCTTCATGTCGGCCACGGTCTGCTTCACCGTGGCTTCGAACGTGGCGTCCTCAAGCGCGTCCACGCCCTGGTTGGCCTGCCCGCGCGCCACCCGGCCCACGCGGCTGAACATATCTTTCAAAAATGCCATAATCCTCTCTCTTCACACGGCATCGCCGCGTTGCTGATCCCTGGACAAGGCCGGTCCGCCGGAGGCGGGATGCCGCCCTGCCAGGCGCCTCCGTTACGAATCCAGATGCCCCACCAGGCGGCGCGCCGCCATTACATCCACCAGCAGAAAATGCACGCAGGAAAGGATATCGTCCTCATCGTCCGGCCCCATCTCCTGCAGTTTGCAGAAATTGTTCAGCGTTACGGCCACCTGGCCCTCGCCGGTGCCGTACAGCTTGAAATGCGAGGTGGAAATTCCGTTGTCGCCGTCCAGCATCTGGCGCATCACCGCGGCGGTGATGGCCGCCTCGGGAACCACCGTGCAAACGAGCGAAAAATAGCAGATATCGCCGGCGGCCACCGCCTGGAGCGAGACTCCGCTATCCACGTCGCGTATCTTCAACGTATCGGGCGCTGTTTCGGAGACCTCGTATCCCCGCTCCGCCAGCAGCGCATGAATCTGCCCCGTGTGAGGGCTGGTAGTAGCTGTCATAGTTGGGAAAGCTCTCCTAACTCCTTACGAGTCTGGCCGCGCCGGAGTTCCCTGGATCGGAACCGGCAAAGTGCACTGGAAACTACTATTGTAACCTTCGAGCTCGTGCTCAGGCGATATGGGCTCCCGTGGTCTCCACGTATACCGCATATAGCGACTGGCTGGCGGCGATGAACAGGCGGTTGCGCTTGCTGCCGCCAAAACAAATGTTGGCGCAGGTTTCGGGCAGCAGGATCATGCCGATGCGCGTTCCGTCCGGCGCGAAAACCTGCACCCCGTCGTAGCCTTCCCCCACCCAGCCCGAGCCGGCCCAGATGTTGCCTTCGGCATCGGCGCGAATGCCGTCCGCCGTGCCGTGGCCTTTACCGGGCAGATCCATGTCTGTAAAAAGCTTGCGGTTGCGCAGCGAGCGCCCTTCCACCAGGTCGTAAACCACCACGTTCTGCGCGGTGCCGGTATCGCAAAGGTAGAGCTTCTTGTAATCGGGCGAGAAGCACAAGCCGTTGGGCTTCTCGGCTTCGTCGGTCACCATCTCCATTTTGCCGGTCTTATCGATGCGGTAGACGGCTTCCTTGATCTCCAGATTGTCGCGGTGGCCTTCGTACGCGGCCATGATGCCGTAGCCGGGGTCGCTGAACCAGATGCCGCCGTCAGGGTGGACCACGATGTCGTTGGGCGCATTCAGCTTCTTTCCCTGCCACTGGTCGGCCAGCACGGTGATGGAGCCGTTGTGCTCGAAGCGCACCACGCGGCGGGTATCGTGCTCGCAGGAAAGCAGGCGGCCTTCGTAGTCGAACGTGTTGCCGTTGGAATAATTGGAAGGCGCGCGGAAATTGCTGACGTGCCCGTCCTCCTCCAGCCAGCGCACCTGCCGGTTGTTGGGAATGTCGCTGAACACCAGGTAGCGCCCGGCGCTGTTCCAGGCCGGTCCTTCCGCCCAGCGGGTGCCGGTGTAGAGGCGTTCGATGGCCGCGTTCTTGTCGCGCAGCTTGTCGAAGCGCGGGTCCAGGACCACGATATCCGGGTCGGGATAGCGCACCGGATTGCGGCCGCTCCAGTCGCGCTGAGCCGGCAAGGGGGTAGCCATGGCCGCGCCTGCCAGCCCCGCCGCGCTGCGCATCCATTCTCGTCGATTGTTGGGCATAGCGCAGACTATATCACCTCGGGCGAAGCGGCGGAATGGGATAGGATGATAGGCCGAGGGAGGACCCATGACCCCCGCCGAGTTCCGCCGCCTGGCTCTCAGCCTGCCCGAAACCGTCGAGAGCGCCCACATGAACCACCCCGATTTCCGCAGCCGCGGCAGGATCTTCGCCACCCTCGGCTATCCCGATGAATCCCGGGCGATGGTGAAGCTCACGCCCGAACAGCAGAGCGACCTGGTGCATGACCACCCCGCCGTCTTCGCCCCCGTCAACGGCGGCTGGGGACGCCAGGGCGCGACAGCCGTCCAGCTTTCCGCGGCCACCGCTGCCGCCCTTCGTCCGGCCCTGCAACTGGCCTGGGAAAACGCGCGCCGGCCGAAACCCCGGCCGCGCAAATCGTAGAGGCCGCGTTCGATCAGAGCCGCGACCGTGAGGGAGCGGACACCGGCGCCGTGTACCGCTCGCTGACGCTCGCGGCTCCGCTTCGGGCAGGCGGCCGACCCGCCCCGCTATACTGAAACCAGTGGAGCTCGAGAAGGCACTCCTGCGCAAGGTGGGCGAGGCGATCCATCGCTTCCGCATGATTCGCGATGGCGACCGCGTCGCCGTGGCGCTTTCGGGCGGCAAGGATTCCAGCACGCTTCTGGAAATCCTGCTCCTGCTGCAGCAGCGCGCGCCCATCGACTTCTCGGTCTGCGCCTTCACCGTAGAGCAGGGCAAGTTCCTTCGCCCCATCGAGCCGCTCGGCGAATACCTGAAACAGCGCGGCGTCGCCTGGACTTACTTCCGCGACCAGCCGTCGCTCCGCTTGCTCGAGGATCAGCCGGAGCACGGCTGCGACCTGTGCAGCCGCTTCCGCCGCCGCGCGGTGTACGAGATCGCGCGCGGGCTGGGCGCCAACGTCATCGCCTTCGGCCACACCGCCGACGATTTCTGCGAAGCCCTGCTGCGCAACACCATGTTCACCGGCAAGCTGAGCGCGCTGCCGCCCGTCACCCATTCGCGCGACCGCGAATTCCGGCTGGTCCGCCCGCTGGTTTTCGTCACCGAAGATCTCACCCGCGCTTTCGCCGAAGCGCGCGCCATTCCGGTGGTGCCCTGCGGCTGCTCGCAGAAAACCGGAACCGTGCGCCGCTCCCTGCGCGGCATCTTCGCCGAACTGGAGCGCGATTACCCGCACCTGAAGGAGAACATTCTTTCAGCCATGGGCAACCTCGATCCCTCCCGCCTGCTGGACCCGCGCTTCCTCGATGCCGGGCAAGCGGACGCCGGCCCCGCCCCTCCGCGCGAGCTGTTCCCCATCGTCACCGAGTAGCCGCCGGCCGGGCCCATGTTACGCTTGCCCTAGATGCGATTTTTCCTGCTTGCCGCGCTGGCGGCAACCTGCGCCTGTTCCACTGCCTCTCAAGCCGGGAACGTCCCCGAGTACACCTACCAGGTGGTGCACTCTTATCCGCACGACACCACAGCCTTCACCGAGGGTCTGTTTTACCTCAACGGATACCTGTACGAAAGCACCGGCCTCGAGGAACAGTCTTCCATCCGCAAGGTGAAGCTGGAAACCGGCCAGGTGGTCGAGAAGCGCGATCTGCCCGCCTATTTCGGCGAGGGCATCATCAATTGGAAGGACCGGCTGATCGAGCTCACCTGGCAGTCGCACCGCGGCTTCGTCTACGACCTGGCCAGCTTCACCCCGCGCTCCGAGTTCGAGTATCCCGGCGAAGGCTGGGCCATGACGCAGGACGGCAAGCGCATCATCATGAGCGACGGCACCCCGCAGTTGCGCTTCTGGGATCCGGAGACGCTGAAGGAAATCGGCCGCATCACCGTCACCGACCAGGGCGTCCCCGTGAAGAACGTGAATGAGCTGGAGTGGGTGAAGGGCCAGGTTTACGCCAACGTCTGGATGACCGACCGCATCGCCCGCATCGACCCCGCCACCGGCCGGGTGGTGGGCTGGATCGATTGCACCGGCCTGCTGCCCGATTCCGAGCGCATTCCGAATTACACCGACGTTCTCAACGGCATCGCCTACGATGCCGCCCACGACCGCCTCTTCGTTACCGGCAAGCGCTGGCCCAAGCTCTACGAAATCCGCCTGGTGCGCAAGACCGCACAATAGTGGGGCAGGCGGTTTCCCCTGCCAACCCTGTTACGCCACCCTGGTCAGCCGCCGGTACTCCGCTTCGGATTCCGCCGGCAGCAACACCCATAGCGTATAAATTCCCAGGGCCGTGCCGAACGGAGCGTTGATCAGGTTCAGGCAGCCCAGCACAATCGCCAGCATGCGCGCCCACGGCTGGTGTTCCAGCAGGCCCCAGCCGGCCATGATGCCGATCACCGAAGCGGCCAGTAGGAAGAGGCCGACCATGTGTACGATCCCGCCGACAAAAAAGGGAACTCCGGGCCACCCGCCGTGACCGAAGATGACCAGCAGAAACATCCCCGGAATCAGGTGAATGGCCGAAAACGCCAGCCAGAAAATCCCCAGCAGCCGGACGTGGCCGGAAATTCGCCCCTGGCCGGGCATCAGCGGAATCGGGCCGGCTGCTTTGCCGCAGGACGGGCAGAACCGTTCGCTCTCCGAGAGAGCAGTGCCGCAACGATCGCAAAACATACTATTCCAGGGTACGCCGCGCCCGAACGGTTTGTTCCAAGCTGTTAGAATAAATGTTCCCATGGCTAAACCGCTTCCTGAACTCAAAGAGATTGCCAGGCGTGTACGCCGGGACATTATCGAGATGATCGGGGCCGCCAAATCGGGGCATCCGGGCGGCTCGCTCTCGGCCACCGACATTCTGGTCGAATTGTTTTTCGACTACATGCGCATCGATCCGAAAAATCCCTCGTGGCCGGATCGCGACCGCTTCATTCTCTCCAAGGGCCACGCCGCGCCCGTGCTTTACGCTGTCATGGCCGAAGCCGGCTACGCCGAAACGCCCCTCGACAAGTTGAATACCCTGCGCGAGTTGGGCTCCCCCTACCAGGGCCATCCGGATGTGCGCTACATCCATGCGCTCGAAGCCTCTACCGGCTCGCTCGGCGAGGGGCTGTCGCTGGGCGTGGGCATTTCGCTCGGTGTGCGCCTGGACCGCCGTCCCACCCGCACTTACGTAGTGCTGGGCGATGGCGAAATTCAGGAAGGGCAGATCTGGGAAGCCGCCATGTCCGCCCCGTTCCACAAGCTCGATAACCTGGTGGCGATTGTGGATTACAACCGCATCCAACTCGATGGCTTCGTTAAGGACATCATGGAGCTGGAGCCGCTGGCCGCCAAGTGGCGCGCCTTCGGCTGGCACACCCTCGAAATCAACGGCCACGATTTCGGCGAGATCCGCGAGGCCCTCGAAGACGCGGAGCGCACCAAGACCCGCCCCACCTGCATCATCGCCCACACCATCAAGGGCAAGGGCGTTTCTTTCATGGAGAACAACCCCGCTTTCCACGGCACGGCCCCCAATGCCGAACAGGTCAAGCAGGCCTTACAGGAGCTTCAGTAACATGCCCGCACAAACCAAATTCGAACTCAAGCCAGGCGCCGCCACCCGCGAGGCTTTCGGACGCGCCCTGGTCGAACTCGGCCGCGAAAACCCGGACGTCGTGGTCTGCGACGCGGACCTGTCCAAGTCCACCATGACGGTGTACTTCCAGAAGGAATTTCCGGAGCGCTTCTTCTCCTTCGGCATTGCCGAGGCCAACATGGTAGCCTCCGGCTGCGGCCTGGCGCTGGCCGGCAAAATCCCGTTCGTCTCCAGTTTCTCGGTGTTCATCATGAACAAGGGATTTGAACAGCTCCGTACCTGCGCCGCCTATCCCAACGTGAACGTGAAGGTGGTGGGTACGCACAGCGGCATCTCCATCGGCCCGGACGGGCCCTCGCAGATGAGCGTCGAGGAAATCTCGCTGGCCTGCTCGCTGCCGAACTTCGTGGTGATCGCGCCGGCCGACGAAACCGCCACTAAGGCGCTGGTGCGCGCCGCCGCGGCGCACATGGGCCCGGTCTTCATCCGCACCGGCCGTCCCAAGGCGCCCGTGATCTATAACGGCACCCAGCAGTTCGAGATCGGCAAGGCCATCCAGGTGCTGGAGGGGTCCGACGTCACCGTCATCGCCAACGGCCTCCTGGTGGCGCAATCGATCCTGGCGGCCGAAACGCTCGAAGCGGAAGGCGTCTCCGTGCGCGTGCTCGATCTGCACACCGTCAAGCCCATCGACCGCGACGCCATCGCTCGCGCCGCCGCCGAGACCGGCGCCATCGTGGTGGCCGAAGAGCACCTGGTGGATTCCGGCACCGGCGTGCGCGTGGCGCAGGTGGTGGCGGAAACCCATCCCTGCCCGATGGAGTTTGTGGGCCTCAACGGGTATGCCGAATCCGCCGAGCCGGACGAGCTCATGGAAAAATACGGCCTGGTGGCCCGGAATGTCGCCGACGCCATCCGCAAGGTCCTCGCCCGAAAGCGGTAGAATAAGCGGGCGATAATCGCCGGCAGGCCGCGGGCCGGGCATGCCTGGCTCCTACACAATCATGCCGACCGCGCCTCCACTCGCCGACGCCTTCCTCGAGCAGAGCCCGGCCTGCCACTGGATCGTCGCCCGGGCCGGCACTTTCGAGCGCATCTACGGCGATCCCACTGCCCTCCTGGGCAAGCCCGCGGAAGAATTAGCCGGCTGCAGCCTGGAAGCCGCCCTCGCCCCCGAGGCCGCCGCGCTCTGGCAGTGGCGCGCCGCGCGCGCCTTCGAGGGCCAAGTCCTCGCCCTGCGCCACCGCGTTGGCAGCCGTACCTGGAACATCTCCGTTTTTCCCATCCGCCTGGAGGGGGCCATCTGCCACGCCGGTTTCCTGGCCCGCGAGATAACGCCCTGGAACAACGCCGAGGAGGAGCTGCGCCACACCGTCCTGGGCGCCCTGAAGGCCTCCGAATTTCAGCGCAGCACCCTCTCCCGCTTCCTCCACGATTCCGTGGGCCAGAACCTCACCGCCCTCGGCCTGCAGCTTGACCTCATCCGCATGGATATGGAAGGGACTTCCCCGGAGATCTGCTCCCGCATCGCTGAAATGCAGCAGCTCCTCGAAACCATGATGGAGAGCGTGCGCGCCTACAGCCACGAGCTGAATCCATCGGCGGTGGAGCGGGCCGGCCTGCGCTCCGCCCTGGACCGGCTGGCCGGCCGCATCCGCGAGCACTTTGCCGGCAGCTTGCGCATCAACGTCGATCCCTCCCTCAAGCTCGATCCCAAGCTCGCTTCCGCTTTTTACCATATTGCCGAGGAGGCGGTGGAGAACGCCGTACAGCATTCCTCTTGCTCTATGATCGAAATAGCGGTAAAGTCCACACGTAACCGCAACTTTCTGGAAGTCAGGGACAATGGGAGGGGATTCGATCCAGCCGATCTGGAACAGGGGCGCCGGGGATTGGGATTGCTGAGCATGGAGCATTACGCCGCCCAGGCCGGCCTTGACCTGGTCATCGCCAGCGACCCCGGCCACGGCACCACCGTACGCGCCGGAGTGCTGGAATCGACCGAATAATATGCCATTCGACATCGTGCTGGTGGATGATCACAAACTGGTTCGCGACGGGGTGAAAACCATTCTGGAGCGCGGCGCCGAATTTCGCGTGGTGGGAGAAGCCGATAACGGGGCCGACGCCGTCCAGCTCTGCAAAAAGACTCAGCCCGACCTGGTGCTGATGGATATCGGGCTGCCGGGCATGAACGGCATCGAGTGCACCAACGAGCTTCTGCGCCACTGCCCCCATGTCAAGATCGTCATCCTTTCCATGTACGACGACGAGAATTCCGTGGTCAGCGCCATTCGCTCCGGCGCGCGCGCCTTCGTCCTCAAGAAGGCCTCCTCCGCCGAGCTGCTGGACGCCCTGCGCACGGTGGCCCGCGGCGGCTCGTATTTGAGCTCGCAGGTTTCCGACCGCCTGCTGCAGCGCATCCAGCGCGGCGACCTGGAAACCCACGACCGCGGCGCCCTGGAATCGCTTTCCCCGCGCGAGCTGCAGGTCTTGCGCCTGGTGGCCGAGGGCAAAACCAGCAAGGATATCGCCGTGCTCCTCGATCTCGGCCTGCAAACCGTGCGCAGCTACCGCAAGACCATGATGAAGAAGCTCGGCGTCAACAATGTCGCCGGTCTCACCCAGCTCGCCCTCGCCGCCGGCATCACCCACTGGAACAAGCCCGACGAGCACACCGCCTGACGTTCGAAATCCCGCCCCGGCCAATCCCGTAGCGCCGCCTTCCAGGCGGCCATGCCGGCATCCATGCCGGCATACCCCGCTCGCAGCCGCATCCCGCCAGAAGGGAATAAGCTGAAAGCTCGCGCTAAGGGTACGTTCCATCCGGCGATTTTTTCAGCCCCGTATGCGTACTGAAAGTTCTAGGACTCTCAATTTACGCGATTGCTCCCACTTTCCTGTGACCTTCGGTACCCTGCCGTACTATCCCTCCAAATGCCGTTATTCGGCCGAGGCGTCCAGCATCCTTTTTATCCGGCTCTCAAAGCCTCTCGCGCCGCGCGCGCACGGGGCCGCTGCACCGCGCTGGCCGGCTCGGTCTGCGAACTGCTGCGGGCCTCCGCCGCCGGCGTGGTAGGTGGAGCGTGCCGTCTTCCCGCTGCTTCGGCCCGTGCAGCCTTTTCTCATGGCCGAGGAGCGCGAAGCGCTGTGGGTTCTGTATCAGGTGCCCGTATATGCCATGCTGCAGGATCCGGACGGCCGCGTGATCGGCTACGAATGCGAGGCCCAGGAAGGCTTTCATCTTGCCCCGGGCTATGGCGGCGGCTTCCTGTTCGGCACCGTCGATGCCACCCCCTGCGAATGCGGCCGCGACGGCCCGCGCCTCCTGCCCCAGGACCGCTACGTCGAACTGGCCGTCCGGGCCTCCGGTTAGCCCAGATATTTGGCGTACAAGGCTGCGCGCCACCGCCGTATCGGCCGTGCCTTTGACGATCGCCCGGCCATCCGCGAAGATCGTCATCTCGTAGGGCGGAACGGCGAAGCGCAGCGCGAATTCGTTGGCGCGGACTTCGCCCAGCGGCGCCAGGCGCGCGCGCAGCAACGCCAGGTCGAGCGGGCGCTCGCGCTCGTGCACCTGCACCGCGTTGCGCCCGCACAGCGTGGCCGGCGCCCGCGCCGATTCCTCCAGGTACGGAAATTCGCCGCGCCCGCAGGCGGGGCAGGCGGGGTCGCGCGGCGGCGCCTCGATCTGGCGGATGCCGCCCTCCCAAACGTCGAAGGTGGTGATGCGCGGCGCAAACCGCTGCGGCGCGCCCGCACAGAATCTTCAGCGCATCCGCCACCTGCAGAGAGGCCACCGCGGACACCACCGCGTTCAGCACGCCGGCCGTCTCGCAGGTGGGCTGCGCGCCCGCGGGCGGCGCCGGATACACGCAGCGCAGGCAGGCGGTGCGCCCGGGAATCACCGGCATGGTGAGCCCGTAACTGCCCACCGCCGCGCCGTAGATCCACGGAATGCCGCGGCTCACCGCAAAATCGTTGATCAGGAAACGCGTTTCGAAATTGTCCGTGCCGTCCAGAATCACGTCCGCGCCGCCCAGCAGATCCTGCGGCGTTGGCCGGCGTCAGATCGGCAACCACCCCGCGCACCGTTACGCTGGAATTGATGGCGCGCAGGCGCCGCGCGGCGGCGGCGGCCTTGGGCAGCGCCTCGGCGGCGTCGGATTCTTCGAACAGCCACTGCCGGTGCAGGTTGGCGGGCTCCACGTAATCGCGGTCGATGATCGTCAGCCGCCCCACGCCCGCGCGCGCCAGCGCCGCCGCATGAAAACTGCCCAGCGCGCCGCAACCGGCGATGGCCGCGTGCGCGCCCAGCAGCGCTTCCTGGCCGCGCTCGCCGATGCCCGCAAACAGGATCTGGCGCGAGTAGCGCTCGCGCGCGGCGGCATCCATGCCTCGATGGTAACAAAGCCCGATGGTAACAAAGTTGCTCTTGAACGGCTTACGATAGTTACGGCTTATGATAATATGGTGCGCCGCCTGCTCGCCCTATGCCCGCTGTTCTGGCTCGCCATAGCCGCGGCGCAGACCGCGGCGCCATACGAGGGGCTCAGCGGATCACCGCCATCCGGTTCGATCCGCCCGAGCAGCCGCTCGATGCGGCCGAATTGCACCACCTGCTGCCGCTCGAAATCAACCGCCCGCTGCGCATGGCGGATGTGCGCGAAGCCATCGAGCGGCTGTTCGCCACCGGCCGCTACGCCGATATCCAGGTGGATGCCGAGCGCTCCGCGGGCGGCGTGGCGCTGGTGTTCGTGACCAAGCGCAGCTGGTTCATCGGCATGGTGGGCGCGGCCGGCCGCATATCGAGTCCGCCCGACGCCGGCCAATTGGAGAACGTGGCGCGGCCTCGACCTGGGTGAGCCCTACACCGAAGCCAAGCTCAAAAGCGCGCTGGCGGAGCAGGAGCGGCTGCTCGAATCGAACGGCCTCTTCCTCAGCGAGGTCCACCCCGTCTTCGATTGGGAAACCACGCGCCAGTACCAGCAGATGAACATGCGCTTCCAGGTGAACAGCGGACCCCGTGCCCGCTTCGCCACACCTGTGCTGACCGGGCGATCTGAAAATGGACCAGGCGCGCATCCTGCAGGCCACCCAATTCCGCCGCTGGCTCGATCCACACCTGGAAGCCCATGACCCAGACGCGCGTGCGCGAGGCCCTGGACAGCGTGCGCGCGCTCTACCAGAAGGACAACCGCCTGGAGGCCAAGGTGACGCTCGAATCGGTGAAGTACGACGCCGCCACCAACCGCGCCACGCCCACCCTGCGCATCGATGCCGGCCCGCGCATTCAGGTGCAACCCGGTGGGCGACAAGCTCTCCAGTGAAAATTCTGCGCCGCTACATTCCCATCTTCGAAGAGCACGCCGTGGATCGCGACCTGCTGCGCGAGGGCGCGCGCAACCTGCGCGATTACCTGCAATCGCAGGGCTATTTCGATGCCGACGTGGAGTTTAAGCAGCAGGCGGTGATCAACGACCAGGCCACCATCGACTACCTGATCAACACCGGCAGCCGCCACAAGCTGGTGGATATCGAGATCGAGCGGCAATCATTACTTCATCCCGGGACGCCATCCGCGAGCGCATGTTTCTGCAGGCGCGCAAGCTTGCTGCAGTTTCCCCACGGCCGCTACAGCGAAAACCTGCTGCGCCGCGACGAAGAGACCATCGTCGAGCCTGTACCAGTCCAACGGCTTTCGCGACGTGAAGGTCACGCACCGCGTGGAGGACAATTATCCGCGGCAAGACCGGCGACCTGGCCGTCTACCTGAACATCGAGGAAGGGCCGCAGTATTTCATCGCCCATCTGCAGGTGGATGGCATCGAGCACCTGGACCGCGCCGCGCTCGCCGCCCGGCTCAGCTCCATGGCCGGCCAGCCGTTCAGCGAATTCAACGTGGCGCTGGACCGCGACGCCATCCTGGCGCAGTATTTCGGCGAAGGGCTTCCCCAACGCCACCTTCGAATGGAGCTCGACACCCGCCGCCGAGCCGCACCAGCTCGACCTGCGCTACGAACATTCAGGAAGGGCGCCAGCAGTTCGTGCGCCAGGTGCTCGTCAGCGGCAACCGCAGCACACCCGCCCCGACCTGATCGACCGCAACCTCACGCTCAATCCCGGCGATCCGCTTTCGCCCACCGAGATCACCGACACCCAGCGCCGGCTCTACGACCTGGGCGTCTTCTCCCGCGTCGATGCCGCCATTCAGGACCCCGACGGCGATACCGACAGCAAGTACGTGCTCTACGACCTGGAGGAGGCGCGCCGCTATTCCGTCGCCGTGGGCTTCGGCGCCGAGTTCGGCCGCATCGGCGGCTGCGACGACGTGCCTCGACGCGCCCGCCGGCGCCACCGGCTTCTCCCCGCGCGTCTCCTTCGACGTCACGCGCAACAACCTGTGGGGCATGGCCCACAGCATCAGCCTGCGCACCCGCGTTTCCACGCTGGACAGACGCGGCGCTGCTCAATTACTCCTGGCCGCATTTCGCCAGGCGCGACAACCTCACCGTCTCCTTCACCGGCCTGTTCGACGACTCGCGCGGACATCCGCACGTTCAACTACACGCCGCGAGGAGGTCTCCGCGCAGTTGAACCAGCGCCTCACCAAAGCCATCACCCTGTTCTACCGCTTCGCCTACCGGCGCGTGGGGGTGAGCGATCTTGAAAATCACGCCGTTTCTGATCCCCCTGCTCTCCCAGCCCGTGCGCGTGGGCATCGGCTCCATGCAACTTGGTGCAGGACCGCCGCGACGACCCCCTCGACCCGCACAAAGGCATCTACAACACGCTCGACCTGGGCCTGGCCGAGCACGTCTTCGGCTCGCAGCGCGACTTCCTGCGCCTGCTGGCGCGCAACGCCACCTACTATCCGCTCGGCAAGCGGCTGGTGCTGGCGCGCAGCACCGAATTCGGCGACATCTTCGCTTTCAACTACAGCGGCAGTCCGCTGGACGCCATCCCGCTGCCCGAGCGCTTCTTCGGCGGCGGCGACGAATCCGACCGCGGCTTTCCCGAATACCAGGCCGGCCCGCGCGACACCTCCACCGGCTTTCCCGCTCGGCGGCACCGCGCTGTTCTTCAACCAGACGGAGCTGCGCTTCCCGCTGATCGGCGACAACATCGGCGGCGTGCTGTTTCACGATATCGGCAATGTCTTTTCCAGCCTGGACAATTTCTCCTTCCGCACCAGCCAGCGCAATCTGCAGGATTTCGATTACATGGTGCACGCGGTGGGCTTCGGCATCCGCTACCGCACGCCGGTGGGGCCGCTGCGCATCGACCTGGCCTACAGCATCAATCCGCCCTACTTTTTCGGATTCAAGGGAACGGAGCAGGAACTGGTCAACGCCGGCGTGACTCCGTGCGCGCCGCCCGCCGGCGTGGCCAATCAGTGCATGGTGCAGAACGTGAGCCATTTTCAATTTTTCTTTTCCATCGGACAGACGTTTTGAAAAGCTTTGACGCAGAGACGCAGAGACGCAGAGGAAAACAGATGATTCTGTTCTCTGCGTCTCTGTGTCTCTGCGTCCTGCTCTCCTCCCTCTCTCTGTCCGCCGAAATCATCGACCGCATCGCGGTCTCTGTCGGCAACCGCGTCATCACCGCCAGCGACCTGGACCGCCAGATTCGCCTCGCCGCTTTCCTGAGCGGCACGCGCCCCGATTTCAGCCCGGCCGCGCGGCGCGCCATGGCGGACCGCCTGGTGGAGCATAAGCTCATGCAGGCGGAGATCGAGACCACCCATTACGTGGCGCCGGACCCCTCCGGCATCGACCCCGCGCTGGCCGATTTCCGCCGGCGCTACTTTCACTCCGAAGACGAATACCACCGCGCGCTGGCCGCCGCCGGCCTCTCCGAACAGGATGTCCGCGACGAGCTGCTGCGCCAGCGCGCGCTGAACGGCGTTCATCGAAATCCGCTTCCATCCCGCCGTCCAGGTGAGCGAGCAGGAGATTCAGGATTATTACCGCAAGAACCTGGCGGGCAAAGGCGTGGAACTGGCGCAGGTGCATTCCCAGATCGAACGGATTCTGATGGAGCAGGGCGCCGACCGCGAAGTGGACGCGTGGCTGCGCGAGGCGCGCCGCCGCACCGGGATCGTCTACCACGACGAGGCCTTCCAGTGACCCGCGGCCGCCGTCTGTCCGTCGCCGCCCTTGCGGCTGTTGCGGCCCTGGTGGTCCTCGCCGCGGCCGCCTGGCTCCTGCTCGAAAGCCGCTGGCTGCGCGGCCGCGTGCGCGACGCCATCGTGGCGGATGCCGCCCGCGCCACCGGCGCCCGCGTGGAAATCGGGTCCGTCCGCTTCGATTGGAAGCAGCTTCGCGCCGAGCTCGACGATTGCACCCTCCACGGCACCGAGCCCGCCGGCAAGCCCCCGCTGTTCCACGCCGCCCGCATCGCCGTGGGGCTGAAGATCGTCTCGCTGTGGAAGCGCGATATCGACCTCCGCTCCGTCGAGATCGCGCAGCCGCGCGTCTTCCTCATGGTCCTGCCCGATGGCCGCACCAATCTGCCCCAGCCGTCAACCGCCGGCAGGAGCGCGGCGGAGACCATTCTGAGCCTCGCCATCGGCCGCTTTCAGTTGACGGACGGCGGCGTGCAGGTGGAATCGGCGGGCAGGCCGGGCGCGCTCAGCCCGTTCAGCGCGCGCGGCGAAAATCTCAGCGCCGCGTTTGCCTACGCCGCCGCCCCCACCCCGCGCTACCGGGGAACGCTGCGCATCCATCCCCTGGACCTCGACGGCGTGCCGGTCGGGATCGATCTCGCCGCGTCGCTCGAGCAGGGCCGCCTCACGCTGGCTTCCGGCCGCATCGCCACCGCCGGCTCCTCCGCGGATCTTTCCGCCGGCGTGTTGGAATTCACTGGGCCGCGCGCCCGCGTGCAGTATGACGCGCGCATTTCCCTCCCCGAAGTGGCCCGTCTTTGGCACTTGACCGGGCTCGCGTCCGGCGAGGTGCGCGCTTCCGGCGCCATCGAGTGGAACGGCGGGATGCAATTCGCCACGGCCGGCGGCTTGCGCGCCTCCGGCGTCGGCTATCGGGATGCCCTCGTCGCCATCCGTAACGGCACGCTCGCGGGCGCCTTCACCGCCGACCTCTCCGGCATCGAAATTCGTGAAGCAGACGTTTCCGCCGCCTGCCGCGCTGGCCGCGGCGAGGAATCGGCGCAGGGGCGCATCGCCGCCATTGGGCTGCGCGGCCGGCAGCTCGAATTGCGCGGCATCGCGCTCGCGACCATGGGTGGAATGTTCCGCGGCCAGGCCACTCTGCGCGAATTCGACCGCTACCAGGTGGGCGGCGAATTTTCCGGTTTTGCCGGGCGCCGCCTGGTCGCCCTCTATAGCGCCGCGCCGCTGCCGTGGGACGCGCTCGCCGCCGGCACCGTGCGCGCCGAAGGCTCTCTGCTCCGCCGCCGCGATTTTCGCGCGGAGGCGGAGATCCTGCTCGCCCCGGCCGCGGCGAGCGCGCCCGTGCACGGCCGCATCTCCGCCACCTGGGACGCCCGCACCGGCATTCTCGGCCTGGGCCGCTCCACCCTGGCTCTGCCCTCTTCGCGCGCCGAATTTTCGGGATCGCCGGGCAACCTGCGCGTGCGCCTGGAAACACGCGATCTCAACGATCTGCTCCCGGTCCTCGGCCAAAATGCCGCGGCCTTGCCTGTGCGCCTGGAGGGAGGCGACGCCCGCTTCGAGGGCGCCATCACGGGCGCGCTCGACCGCCCGCAATTCGCCGGCCACGCCGCCGCCGGCCGCTTCAGCCTGCAAGGCCGCGCGTTCGATTCCTTCCAGGCCGATGTCGCCGCTTCGCCCGCCAACCTGCACTTGCAAAATGCCGTGCTTATCCGCGGCCCGCTGCGCGCCGGCTTCGATGCCGCGGTGGCGCTCGACAATTGGCGCGCCGCCAATGCCAGCGCGATTTTCGGTAATGCCAAAATCGCCAACGCTCCGCTGGCCGACCTGTTGGCGCTGCTTGGCGCTCAGAACTTTGCCGCCCGCGGCTCGCTCACCGCCGCCGCCACCTTTTCCGGCACGCTCGGCAGTCCGCTCGCCGGCGCCGATCTCACGGTGGTGCAGGGCAGCTATGCCGGCGAGCCCTTCGACCGCTTCTCCGGCCGCGTCGCCTATGCGGCCGACACCGTCACCCTCCAGGGGGGCTCCGTCACCGCCGGCGCGAGGCAGCTCACGCTCGCCGCTTCGTTCCGCCACGCGCCCGGCCGCTTCGATGTGGGCCGGCTGCACTGGCAAGCCGACAGCAACGTCATGCCCGTGGAGCAGATTCAGACGCTCGCCAAGCTGCTGCCCGGCCTCACCGGGACGATCCAGGTGCGGGCCGCCGGGGATATCAATCTCACCCCCGCGCCGCGTGTGGCCGCGCTCAATGCCGAAATCTCCGCCGGCGCTTTGCAGTTGGGCGGCCGGCCGCTGGGCGACGCGCGCCTGTCGGCCGCATCCCAGGGCCCAACCCTGCGCGCGCGGCTGGAGGCCGGCATAGCCGGTTCCGCCATTCGCGGCGACGGCACCGTGGGCCTGGAAGGCGATTACCCGGTGAACGGGACGGTCACCTTTACGCGCCTCGACCTGGCCCGCTTGCGCCCGTGGATAGCGGCGCAGACGCCCGCCGCCGCGTTCGCCGGATTCGCGGAAGGCGGCGTGCGCATCTCCGGCTCCGCGCTGCGTCCGCGGGCGATCGGGGGCGAGCTGCAGCTGGCCCGCCTGGAAATCGAGCCCGCCGATTCATCCGGCCCCGCCGCCAACCTGGCGCTCCACAACTCCGGTCCCATCGTCGCCGCCATCTCCGGCTCCGAACTGACGCTCCGCAGCGCGCGCCTGGCGGGCCGCGCCACCGATATCGCCATCGCCGGCAAGATCGATCTCAGCGGCTCGAGCCCGCTCGACTTGCGCGTCAACGGCCAGGTCGATGCCGCCGCCATCCACGAATTCGATTCCAATTTCACCGCCTCCGGCACGGTCGTGGCCGATGCCGCCGTTCGCGGCGCTCCGGCCGCGCCCCAGATCACCGGCCGCGTGCAATTCGAGAAGGTGTCCTGCAACGTGGCCGGCGTCCCCAACGGCCTCTCCAACGCCGCCGGCGTGATCCTGTTCAGCGGCAATCGCGCCACCATCCAGACCTTCACCGGCGAGACCGGCGGCGGCCGGGTGCAGCTCACCGGCTTCGCCGGTTACGACGGCAGCCGCCTCGTCTTTCAGTTGCAGGCGCAGGCGCGCGAGGTCCGCATCCGTTATCCGGAGGGTGTGAGCACGGTGGCCGATGCCGCCCTCCGCCTCACCGGCACCTCCGACCGCAGCACGCTCGGCGGCACCATCACCATCCGCCGCTCCGGCTTCAATCCGCAGTCCGATTTCAGCTCGGTCATCGCCCGCTCCGCCGAGCCGCTCGAGATTCCCTCGGCGCGCCAGGGCGTGCTGGCCGGAGTGAATTTCGACGTCCAGATCGATACCGCGCCTGACATCCAGGTGCAAAGCTCACTTACCAATGACTTACAGGTGGAAGCTAACTTGCGCCTGCGCGGCAATATCACCAACCCCGCTCTCCTCGGCCGCGTCAACATCACCCAGGGCCAGGTGGTTTTCTACGGCACCAAGTACGCGGTCCGGCAGGGATCGATTTCGTTCTACAACGCGCTCAAGATCGAGCCGGTCTTCGATATCGACCTGGAGACCAAGGTGAACGGCGTGGAAATCACCCTCACCATTTCCGGCCCGCTCCATCATCTCAACCTCACGCCGCGCTCCGATCCGCCCATGCAGTTCAGCGAGATCGTGGCTCTGCTCGCCACCGGCACCACCCCCACTGGCGATCCCACGCTGCTTTCGCAGCAGACCGCACTTCCGCAGGGATGGCAGCAGCTGGGTGCTTCGGCGCTGCTCGGCGAGGCCATCTCCAACCCCCTGGCCGGCCGCCTGCAGCGCTTCTTCGGCGTCAGCAGGCTCCGCATTGACCCCACCCTCCCCGGCGTCGAAATCAACAACCCGCAGGCGCGCGTCACCATAGAACAGCAGGTGACTTCGGATATCATCTTCACTTACATGGTCAACGTCACCAGCAGCAACCCGCAGGTGGTCCGCCTGGAATGGTCGTTGAGCAGGCAATGGTCCGTAGTGGCGCTGCGCGAGGAGAACGGCGTCTTCGGCCTGGACTTCTTCTTCAAGAAGCGGTTCTAAGTGGATCGCGTGAATATGCGTCCAGCGGCATCCCTTAGGCGCCCTACCGCAGCTTGGCTTCGGCCAATTCCACCTTCTCGTACAACTCCATCAAGCTGAAGCGGCAGCCGATAGAATCGAGGGCGACCGCGTCTTCCAGACGCCCGAAACTGGTGAGGAGCCATTGCCCGCCCGGCTGTCGCGTGTATAGATCCACGCTCAAGCGGTCGGAAGCGACCAGCAGGTATTCCCGCAGCGACTCGATGGATCGATACAGCTCGAACTTGCGCCCGCGGTCGTAGCGCTCGGTGGACTCGGACAGCACTTCCGCGATGAAGGTGGGGTTCAGCAGCGTGTCGCGTTCGGCATCCAGAAGTTCCGGCTCGCCGCAAAATACGGAAACATCGGGATACGTGTAGAGAGTGTTGGCAGGAATGTGGATGCGCATGTCGCTGCCGTAGACTTGGCACGGGCGGTGCCGTAGCTGATGGTGGAGCAGGCCGAGCGCGTTTGCCGTGAGTGCATTGTGCGCCGCCCGCGCGCCGGCCATCGCGAACATCTGGCCCCGGTAGTATTCGCTTTTGCATTCGGCGGCGCGCTCGATGGCGAGGTATTCGGCCTCGGTCAAAAACGTGTTGGGCAGGGTGGACCTCGGCGCTCTGCCAATAACGTAGCACGTCCTGTCTACAATAGAGGTTCTATGTTCCCCGCCGCCAGCGCCGCCGTGGTTTCGGCCGGATTTCTCGGCTGGGCGGTGCGCGGGCGCTCGTCGGCGGTTTTCGGCCGCTCCTTCTGGCGCGGCCCTCGCGGCAGCCGCTCCATCGCCCTCACCTTCGACGACGGCCCCAGCGAGGGCACCCCGCGGATCCTCGAAATCCTGGCGCGGCACCGCGTGCGCGCCACTTTCTTTCAGTGCGGCGCCAACGTCGAGCGCCTGCCGGCCGATGGCCCGCGCGGTCGCTGCCGCCGGCCACGAAATCGGCAACCACAGCTACTACCCACCCGCTGTTCTGCTTCCGCTCGCCCGCGTTCATGGAAGACGAGCTGCGCCGCGCGCAGGAGGCCATCGAGGAACACACCGGCGTCGCGCCCAGCCTGGTTCCGCGCTCCCTTCGGCGTCCGCTGGTTCGGCCTCGGCCGGGCGCAGCGCCGGCTGGGGCTGACGGGCGTCATGTGGACGTGCAATCGGCTATGATTGGAAGCTGAAGGCCGAGCGGTGTGCCGCGCGCTGTCGTCGCGGCGTTTCCAATGGCGCTATCCTGTGTCTTCACGATGGACGCGAGCTTCGCGCCAGGCCGGATATCGGCGTAACCGTGGAGGCCGTCCGGCGCCTGGTTCCCATGCTTCTGGACCAGGGATATACATTTCGAAACGGTAAGCCGACTACTATGCATGTCCGACGAACTGATTCAACGGGTCCTGAAAGTGATCGCCACTTCCAAGCGGATTCCCCTCGAGACCGTCACCATCGACAGCGAATTCCAGGCAACTGGGAATCGATTCCATGGACGCGGTGGAGATCCTCTTCGCGCTCGAAAACGAATTCGACATCAACATCCCCGACGACGAAGTGCGCACGGTGCGCAACGTGCGGCAGATGTGCGAGGGCGTGGAACAGGCTGGTGGCCGCCAAGTCCGGCGGCGACGCGCGGCCGGCCAAGTAGCGATGCGGCGCGTCGCCATCACCGGCATGGGCGCCATCTGCGCGCTCGGCCGCAATACGTGCGGAGTTCGCGCAGCGCTCTGCGCGAGGGCCGCTCCGGGCATCGGGCCCATCGAATCCACCGACATCTCCCAGATTGCGCTTTCAGAACGGCGCCGAGGTGCGCGGCTACTAGCCACCAGCCGTACTTCGACGACCGCCGCGCCGATTTCATCGACCGCTTCGCGCAGTTCGCGGTGATCGCCGCGCGCGAAGCCGTCGCCGCATGCCGGCATCGAATGGACTCCCGAACTGCGCGAGACCGCCGCCATCGTCACCGGCTCCTGCGTGGGCGGCCAGAGCACCGAAGACATCGGGTTCCACGAAGTCTACAAGCTGGGCCACAACCGCGTCCACCCGCTGACCATTCCCAAGACCATGGCCAACGCCGGCGCCAGCCACATCTCCATGGAGTTCGGCATCACCGGCCCCAGCTTCACCATTTCCACGGCCTGCTCTTCGGCGGCCCACGCCATCGGCCAGGCGTACTGGATGGTGCGCAGCGGCATGACCGACCTGGCGATCACCGGCGGCAGCGAAGCGCCCTTCAGCTTCGGAATTCTGAAAGCGTGGGAGGCCATGCGGGTGGTTTCGCCCGACACCTGCCGGCCGTTTTCCAAGGACCGCCGCGGCATGATTCTGGGCGAAGGCGCGGCCATGCTGGTGCTGGAGCCGCTCGAAGCCGCGCCGGCGCGCGGCGCGCGCATCCACGCGGAAATCGTGGGCTTCGGCATGTCGGCCGATGCCTGCCACATCACCCAGCCTTCGGCCGAAGGCGCCGCCCGCGCCATGCGCGCCGCGCTTGCGCGACGCCGCGCTCGCGCCCGAAGCAGATCGGCTACATCAACGCCCACGGCACCGGCACGCCGGCCAACGATGCCACCGAGACCGCCGCCATCCGCGCGGTCTTCGGCGCGCACGCGGACCGCCTGGCGGTGAGCTCCACCAAGTCCATGCACGGCCACGCGCTGGGCGCCGCCGCCGCGCTCGAATGCCTGGCCACCATCCTGGCGCTGCGCGACGGCGTGCTGCCGCCCACCGCCAATTACAACGAGCCCGACCCGGAGTGCGATCTCGACGTCATCCCCAACCAGGCGCGCGCGCGCGCAGGTGGAGTACGCGCTTTCGAATTCCTTCGCGTTCGGCGGCCTGAACGCCGTGCTGGCGCTGCGGGCAGCGTAACCGTCGTTTGTCCGATGCCGCAAGTACTAGCCCGGTCAGCGCCCGGCGCCGCCGCCTGGCGGCTGCCACACGGGCCCCTCGTTTGATAGAATCTATGCACGAATCCAGGGTCAAACGAAATCGGAACTAGACATATTGAAAGGGGAAAGAATGACGAGTTTACGACTCATGCTGGCGGTGCTTTGCTTGGGAGCGGCGCTGTCGGCGCAGGACACCGGTTACGTGAAGGCGCGCGGTAAGCCGGGCGCAGCAGCTATTTTTATCAACGGCAACTACGTAGGGCCGGCGTACCGCTTCACGGTACCGGAAAAGTATGCAACCCCCGCGGGCACCGCCGAACTGACCTTCCGCGATCCCCGCTACGAAGACTACACGGTCAAGGTGAACGTTAACGCGCACAAGACCACCAAGATTCACTACGCGATGAAGAAATTGCCGGTGCCCCAGCCTCCGTTTGGGCGATTCCGCCTGGGCGGTGGAGAGGCCGAATCGTTTATGTCCATCGCCGCCGGAGACACCGGCGCCGTCTACATCAACGACAAATACTACGGCTACGTGGACGAACTGAACGACATCGGCGGCGGCATTCTGATGAAGCCCGGCACCTACACTGTTCACGTCGTCTCCCCGCTCTTCGGCGACTTCCGCCGCGAGGTCACCATCACCGCCAACAAAGTTACCGTCGTGCCTCTTCCGGAGAGCGGCAGCGAACGGTAGTCCCATTATTCAGTCTTTAGGGGCGGCCCTAAGCCGCCCCTAATCCCCGACTGCGAGATTTTGCTGACGCGCGCGGTTCCCGGAAGCCGCGACCGTCAGGGAGCGGTCTCTCCAACGAAACAGACCTCGCGGTCAAGGCACTAATCCCCCGACGCCCGTTCGATTCGCGGCGCCCACCACCAGCCGGTGTCGGCGATCCAGGTACCGATGCGATGGCGATACGTCTTCGCCGTCGAGAGCGCCAGCATCAGCAGGATCAGGGCGATGGCCGCGGCCACCGTCTGCGCCACGTTCAGGCCGGTCTTCCAGAACCAAAGCCAGCGCCCGTAGACCAGCTCGATGTGCACCCAGTAGACCAGCAGCGAAGTGGTGCCGAACTGCCGCACCCAGCTCCAGCCGGTCCTCGCGGCGCCGTAGCGCGTCCAGACAAACGCGAAGGCCAGCATCAGCAGGATGACGCCCAGCTTGATGAGCACCTGCGCCGGGCTGTTCAGCCAGAATTCGCGATTTCGCAGTAGACCGAAAACGGCAGCGAGGCGCAATAGTGGCAGCGCCAGGATCAGCGCGCCGCCCGCCAGCGCGGCCCACTGCATGGCGCGCTCCATGGCTTCCGCCGGAATCCGCCGGATCAGGCTGCCCGCGCTCATGCCGAACGCCAGGTACGCCGCCCACGGAAAAAAGCCGAAGGCGTGGTAGTCGGGCACGATGTAGGCGCGCAGCGGCGGCCGGAACCCAGTCCAGTCATCTGCGAAACCAGCGGCGAAACGAAGCCGATGGCCAGCCCCAGAACGGCGCAGAGCTTGACCCGCTCCGCCGTGCGGAACAAGCGCCATCACCGACATCAGCGCGATGCGCGAAGCCCATGCAGTTCAGGATGTCCACCTTCAGCAGGTCCGTCCAGGGCGACGGCCAGCCGAAGATCCACAGTTGCAGGCGGAAGGCAAAGGCCAGAAAGAACAGGTAGCCGGAGCGCCGGAAGGCGGTGAACACGCGCTCGGCGGGGCGCATGCCCTTGCGCTCCGTGCTGTTCATCAGGAACGCCAGCGTGACGCCGGTCAGAAACAGGAAAATGGCCGGCGGCATGCCGCCCAGGAACTGCGAGAAAATGAACGCGCCGCCGGGGCGCAGATCGTTGCGCAGGAAGGAATCGAAGACATGCCCTTGCAGCATGATCATCGCCCCCAAGCCGCGCACCCAGTCGAGATACTGCAGGCGATATGTGCTGGCCTTGGTCTTCATGGGGAAACAGCGCGAGCTTAGCGGCTGAGGACGGTGTGCCTGACTCCCTTGGGCAAATTCAGCTTCACTCTCGATTCCGGCAGGTTCGGATCCAACTGTACGTGAGTGTAAGTAGCGATATTGTAAGTGCCGCCGGGCTGATAAACCTTCTGCTGGATGGCGATGCCGAGCTCATCCGAAATCCACAGCTCGAATTTGGGGAACTGCGCCGCCAGATCCGGCGATTTCGGCGTCAGCTCCAGGCGCGTGGTATCCTGGCCTTCGATCTTTTCCCGCCCGCCATACTTTACCGTGTACGCCTCCTGCAGGTCGCGCGACGTGCTCCCGAATCCCAGCTTGAGAAATTGCTCCATGCGCGCACGGTTCGCCTTGCCCAGGTTCATTTCCTGCACCTCGGCGGCTTTGGGATAGTACATATAAACTTTGGTGCCTGAGATTTCCACGGCTTTCGGGTCCGGCTCCTTAAACTCGACAAGCATCTGGACGTCCCGCGGCTTGGAAAGTTTCACCGCGATAGTACCGATATCCGGCGGCTCGTCTTCGTTGATGACGCCCTCGTGCGACACTCGCCGCATATCGGCCGTCATGCCTTTGAATTGCGCCGCCTCCTGGTCCATGCGCGCGAACACCGCCTGCAGCGGATTGTCAGCAGCTGAAGCGCCAAACGCCAGCCAGGCGGACGCCGCCAGCGTTAGCGCGCGCACCAGCCGGGCATTGGAAAAACCCATCGGGTGTGACTCCTGTTACCGTGCGAATACTACGTAGCCGAGCAGCTCGCCTTCGGAATCGAGGATCGGCTCGACCCGCGTCACCGCCAGCCGCGGATTGCCGGCCTGGGCACGCACGCGCTCGGTGAGCTTGGAGATGCGCTCGCTATCGGAGACATCGGCGAGCTGATCCGGCGATACGAAATAGCCGCCCGGCACCGTGGCGATTCCCTTTGCCTGCGGCGTCCGCGGCCAGTCTCGAAACCACGGGCGCGGCGTCAGGAAGATGAACGCCAGGATGATGCCGACGATCACGTCGTACTGCCAGCTCCCCCGTTTGTAGTCCCAGAAAATGAGGCGCTTGAGCATGAATATACCCACATTTTAGCAGGTTGCCGCGGTCGCACCACCGTAGCGCAAGCTTCCGTCTTGCCTGTGCCGGCTTCCCAGCCCGGCATTCCCGCCGGCTCCGGCACGGCAATCTGGAGACCTACAGCACCACCGCCGGGTGATACAGATTCGGCAGCACCGCTTCCCCGATGGCCACCAGTTCCCCCCCGCGAGTCACCGCCTTCACGTGCCGCGAGGGCGCCGCGGCGCGGAACGGCGACGCCGGAAAATTCCGCCCCGCGCGAATGTGCGCGGCCGTCGTCTCGTCCACGAAAACCGTGGGAAACGCGGGCAGCATGCGCGCCGCCGGCACCAGCGCCTCCGCCAGCCGCTCTTCCGCCGCCATGCTTTCCAGCTCCGCCAGCGTCTTGGCCTGCGCGATTTCGAACTCGCCGCTGGCCGTCCGGCGCAGCTGGTCGAGGTGTGCGCCGCAGCCCAGCAGCCGGCCCAGGTCGTGGGCGATGGAGCGCATATAAGTGCCGCCGGAGCACTGCACGCGCAAACGGGCATCCGCCCCGTTCACTTCGAGCAGCGCCAGCTCGTAAATCTGCACCCGCACCGGCTCCAGTTCCACGGCCACGGCCGCGCGCGCCAGTTCGTAGGCGCGCCGGCCGCCCACTTTCTTGGCCGAAACCTGTGGCGGCGTCTGCAGAATCTCGCCGCGAAACGCCTCCAGCGCCGTTTCGAGCGCCTGCCGGTCGAGCGTCACCGGCACCACCTCGCTGGTCGGCTCGCCCGCCCGGTCGTACGTATCGGTCGCCCACCCGAACCGCACCAAGCCTTCGTAGATCTTGTCGCTGCGCGTGTAAAACTGGGCCAGGCGGGTGGCGCGGCCGATCACCAGCGGCAGCACGCCGGTGGCGATCGGGTCCAGCGTGCCCAGATGCCCTATCCTCTTTGTCCCGGCGATGCGGCGCGTCTTGGCCACCACATCGTGCGAGGTCCACCCCTCCGGTTTATCGACTACGATGACTCCGTCCAACTTCTCATTGTGACAGAACGCCCGCGTGGGGCAGACGATCGCTTTTTGTCGTCTGCCAACCCCGAGCCTCCCACTCCCCCTACTCGACCACCGCTTGCGCCACCGCGTTGTCGAAATCGTACTGCAGCGAGCGGCCGGGCGTCTGCACAAACAGGACCACCGCCATCTGTTCTTTGCGGTTCACCCACCAGTACGTGCCGTACGCGCCGTCCCAGCCGTAACTGCCGTCCGGTTTGCGCATCCGCGCTTCCACCGCGTTCAGCACCACCTCGCCGCCCAGCCCGAACCCCATGCCCTTCGGCGGCCGCCCGATCTGCCCCTCGAACAGGTCTGCCCACGTTGTTGCTCATCATGGTGGCCACCGTCCACGGGCTCAGAATCCGGTGCCCGTTCAATTGCCCGCCGTTCGCACAGCATCTGCGCGAACAGCAGGTAATCGGAAGCCGTGGCGTTCAGCCCGCCCGCGCCCGAGAAATACGCCCGCGTCCCGATGGCTGAGCGGCGCGCCCTTCTCCAAGCCGTTCGGCGTCCGGCGGTAGATCGTGGCCACCCGCGCCGCGTCCTTGTCCGGCACGTTGAACCCGGTGTTCCGTCATCCCCAGCGGCTCGAACAGGCGCTGCCGCAGGAACTGGTCGTAGGTCATCCCGGAAACGATTTCCACAATCCGCCCCAGCGTGTCGAACCCCGCCAGGCCGCTGTAGCGCCATTGCGTCCCCGGCTGAAAATCCAGCGCCAGCGCGCCCAGCCGCGGAATGAAATCGGCCAGCGTCTCGGTGGCCGTGCGCGCCTGCAGCAGCTTCTGCAAATTCGGCATTGGTGATGCCGCCGCTGGCCAGCCCCGAGGTATGCGTCAGCAGGTCGATGATGGTGATGTCGTGATTCGCCGGCACCGTATGGTACCGCTCCCCGCCGCCGGCTGCCCGTCCGCCATCGGGATCTCCGCGCGCACGGTCTCCACCGCCACCTTGGAATTCGGAACTCCGGAATGTATTTGCCCACCGGGTCGGTGAGCTTCAGCTTGCCTTCTTCCATCAGCATCAGGATGGCGGTCGCGGTGATCGGCTTGCTCGACGAGGCCAGCCGGAACAGCGCGTCTTTGGTCATCGGCTTTTTGGCCTCGATGTCCATCAGCCCGTGCGCTTCGAAGTGCACCACTTGCCCGCGCCGCGCCACCATGGTCACCGCGCCCGAAATGTCGTGCGCCGCAATATGCCGCACCAGCATCTCGTGAATTCGCTCCAGCCGATCCGAGGACATCCCGACCTCTTCGGGCTTGGCCGCGGGCAGCGAAGCCGCCGCCAGCGGCAGCACGCACGCCAAAACGCCAATCAACCTATGCCGTATCCGCATGGGCAACATCATACCTCCAAGCACAATACGACAGCCCTTTGGGGCTGTCATGCCGGCTTCGGCCCGGCATCGCGGGCGAAGCCCGTCGACGCCCCTTCTACCTCCCCAATTCGATCACCGTCACGCTCCGTGCCGGAAACGTGTGCCGCAACCCGCCCGCCTCCACCTTCACCGGTACCGCTTGCGGCGCCACCGCCTCCGCCCGCTCCGGCCCGTTCGCCTCGTACAGATCGGCCGCGGTCAACTCCTGCGCCCGCGCCGAGGCCGCGCGAAAAGCCCGCCACCCGGATATCCGCCGCCGTCGCTTCCGCCAGGCTCCGGTTCACGCAGAACAGCGTCAGCTTCGTACCCGCATCGTTCAGTGCCGCAACCACGTCCAGGTAAGGTACGGCGTGAATGCTCGGAATCCGGCGCACGCCTTCCTCCACGTCGTATGCAGCGCCCTCGAATTTAGTTTCCACCAGCCGCGTGGCATCCGCCGTCGAGTACATCCGAAAAGCCCAATACGCCGGCACCCCGTACACTCGCCCGTTCTTCTGCCAGATGCCGCCGAATTCGATCAGCCCCGTCATATCCGAAACCGGCGTGAAATCGGCCACCCGCATCAGCGTGTTCAGAAACCCAGCCGTGCACAGCGCTCCGCCCAGGTTGTTGTACATCGGCGTCTGGTCGGCCGCGCCCGCGAACAGCCACTCGGTGAAGGCGATGCGTACCCGCCCGCGCGCCTGCGGGGCGCCCTCGATCTGCCGCTCCATGGCGCGCAGTTGCCGCTCCAGTCCCACCGGCAGCGCCAGCGCCGCCCCCGCCGTGAACTCCCGCGACGCATTCGCCTTCAGCGCCTGCGCCGTCTGCACCACAAAATGCGTGGAGAGAAAGTTGAACCCGCCCGGCGCGTTCCCCAATTGCGCCGCGTTCCACTGCTCGAAATGGTCGGGGTCCTGCCCGGTGGCGATCAGCCGCGCCCGCGGGTCCACCGCCCGGACGGCGTCGCTGAACGCTTTCGTCCGCTCCGCCACCCGCGCCTCTGTCGGATACCCGATCTGGAAATTCCCCCACAGTTCGTTCCCCAGTTCCCACAGCAGCCCGCCGCCGCCCCACTTCTGGTCCACGTACCGCACCCAATCCGCCGCTTCCGCCGGCGTGCCGGTGCCCAGGTTCAGCGCAATCTGCGGCTCGGCGCCGATCAGCCGGCAGAAGCGCAGCAATTCGTCCGTGCCGAAATGGTTGTATTCCGGTATCCCCCACGCCTGGTTGAGCATGCTCTGCCGCTTGTCCATCGGCCCGATGCCGTCGCGCCAATGGTAGCCCGACGTGTAATTGCCGCCGAACCGCACCACCGGCGTGTGCAGCGCCCGGGCCATCTCGATCATCTCCGGGTTCAGCCCGTCCACGTGGTCGGCCGGGAACAGGAACGCCTGGTCGATCATCATGCGCGCCTCGTCCGCAATCGCAACCACGAAGTCCGCAGCCTCCCCCGGTACCAGCGCGCCCTGGGGGATTTCGAACGCGAACTCCAGCCGCTGCCATCCCTCCTTCTCCGCCCGCACCGTCTGCCGGGCCAGCGTTTCTTCCGGCCGGTTGCGCCGCCGCAGCGAAATCTCGATTTCCCGCCCGCCGCTCACCGGCTTCGCATACAGGCTTCCCGTGTACCGCCGCACGCGATGTACCGGCAGATAGACCTGCTGCCGCACGCCGGTCTGTTTTCCCGGTAGCGCCATGATGAGCAGAGAGCGCGCCGAATTCGCCGCGTCGCCCCAGCGTGGCTCGTAGCGCCAGCCCTGCGTCCCGTCCAGCGCCTGCCAGGGCAGCGGCAGCCCCATGCCGGAGCTCTCCACCAGCTCCGGCCGATCCGTCAGCATCTGCCGGATGCGCCCGGCGCTCCACAGGTTGTCTTCGAAGCTCGGATTTTCCAGCACCTGCGCCCACAGCCCGCCGTAGGTGCGGTGCCCGATCGGCTCCAGAAACGTCCCGTAAATGGTGCGCGGAATCGCATGCTGGACGCGCGCCGCGTCAATCTCGACGGTGGCGGAGCCCTGCCCCCACGCCGCCGCGCATGCCAGAACAATCCAAAGGGCGGATTTTCGCATACCCACATCCTAATCGACAGCGCGCCGCTCCGCCTGTAGGGTGCCGCGGCAGGGCGGCCCGTTTTTTCCACAACTTGCTAGAATCTTAAAAGCACCTCTCTCGTTATGACCACTCCCAAGGAGCGCCAGCGCGCGCTCACCGAAGTTCTGGAGCAACGTGTCCTCGTGCTCGATGGCGCCATGGGCACCATGCTGCAGCAGCGCAATCTCACGGCCGCCGATTTCGGCGGCCCGGCGCTCGAAGGCTGCAACGAGAACCTGGTGCGCACGCGCCCCGACGTCGTCCTCGACATCCACCGCGCCTATTTCGCCGCCGGCGCCGACATGGTCGAGACCAACACCTTCGGCGCGACGCCGCTCGTCCTCGCCGAATACGGCATCGAGCCCGACGCCTACGAACTGAACCGCGCTCGCCGCCCAACTGGCCCGCCAGGCGGCCGACGAATTCTCGACACCGGACAAGCCCGCGCTTCGTCGCCGGCTCCATGGGCCCCACCACCAAGGCCATCACCGTGGTCGGCGGCGTCACATTTCCGCAACTGATCGACGCCTACCTACGAGTCAGGCCAGAGGCCTGGTCGACGGCGGCGCCGACATCCTGCTGGTCGAAACCTGCAACGACACCCGCAACGTCAAGGCCGCGCCTCATCGCCATCGAGCGCGCTCCGCGCGCGAGCTCGGCAGCGCCATCCCCATCATGGTCTCCGGCACCATCGAAACCATGGGCACCATGCTCGCCGGCCAGACCGCCGACGCCTTCTGCGCCTCGCGTCGTCCACGCCGACCTGCTCTCCATCGGCCTCAACTGCGCCACCGGTCCGGAGTTCATGACCGACCACCTCCGCACCATCGCCGACATGGCGCCGTTCCGCGTCTCCTGCTATCCCAACGCCGGCCTGCCCAACGAGGAAGGCAAGTACCTGGAAACGCCCGAGACGCTGGCCGCGCAGCTCGACCGCTTCCTCCGCAACGGCTGGCTCAACATCGTCGGCGGCTGCTGCGGCACCACCGACGCCCACATTCAGCGCCATCGCCCAGATGGCCGAAGGCAAGCGCCCGCGCCCGCTGCCCGCGCCCGCCGCACCGCGCCTGGTATTCCGGCATCGAGCTGGTGGAAGCCGAAGAGAGCAACCGCCCGCTGATCGTCGGCGAGCGCACCAACGTCATCGGCTCGCGCCTCTTCAAGAACATGGTGGCCGAAGAGAAATGGGAGGAGGCCACCGAGATCGCGCGCCGCCAGGTGAAGAACGGCGCGCACATCGTCGACGTCTGCCTGCAAAGCACCGACCGCGACGAGATGGCCGGACATCCCGCCGTTCTACGACAAAGCTGATCCGCAAGATCAAAGCGCCGGTCATGATCGATACCACCGATCCGCGCGCGCGTCGAGCTGGCGCTCACCTATTGCCAGGGCAAGAGCATCATCAACTCCATCAACCTGGAGGACGGCGAGGAGAAGTTCGAGCGCGTCTGCCCCCTCGCCCGCCGCTACGGCGCGGCGCTGGTGGTCGGCTCCATCGACGAAGACAAGGTGCAGGCGCAGGCCTTCACGCGCGAGCGCAAGCTGGCCGTCGCCCAGCGCTCCTACGAGCTCCTCACCGAAAAATACGGCATCGCGCCGGAAGACATCATCATCGATCCGCTGGTCTTCCCCTGCGCCACCGGCGACGCCAACTACATCGGCGCCGCGGTCGAAACCATCGAGGGCATCCGGCTGGTCAAGGAAGAGCTGCCGCTGGTCAAGACCGTGCTCGGCATTTCCAACATCTCCTTCGGCCTGCCCGCCGCCGCGCGCGAGGTGGTCAACTCCGTCTTCCTCTATTACTGCACCAAGGCCGGGCTCGATCTCGCCATCGTCAACGCCGAAAAGCTGGAGCGCTTCGCCTCCATCCCCGAAGACGAGCGCCGGCTCGCCGAAAATCTGCTCTTCAATACCCCGCCGCGCCGACGCCCCCGACGAGTCTCTCCGCACCGCTCCGGAAGACTGGCGCGCCGCAAACCGCGGAGCAGAAGGCCGCCATCAACCAATTTCACATCGCCGCCATCGCCGATCATTTCCGCCAGGCCGGCGCGCGCGTCAAGCCCGCGCCGAAGATCTCCCGCTCGATCAGCGCCTCGCCAACTACATCATCGAAGGCACCAAGGACGGCCTCGTTCCCGATCTCGACCTGAAACGCGCCGAAGGCGCCGCCCCGCTCGACATCATCAACGGCCCGCTGATGGCCGGCATGACCGAGGTCGGCCGCCTCTTCAACAACAACGAGCTGATCGTCGCCGAAGTGCTGCAATCGGCCGAGGCCATGAAGGCCGCCGTCAACCATCTCGAGCAGTTCATGGAGAAGGCCGACACCGCCGCCCGCGGCAAGGTGCTCCTGGCCACCGTCAAGGGCGACGTCCACGACATCGGCAAAAACCTGGTCGAGATCATCCTCGCCAACAACGGCTATACCGGTGGTCAATCTCGGCATCAAGGTCCCGCCCGACGCGCTGATCCGCGCCGCCGCCGAGCACCGGCCCGACGCCATCGGCCTCTCCGGCCTGCTCGTCAAGAGCGCGCAGCAGATGGTCATCACCGCCACCGATCTGAAAGCCGCGGGCATCGCCGTCCCGCTGCTGGTGGGCGGCGCCGCGCTTTCCGAAAAATTCACGCGCACCAAAATCGCCCCCGCCTATGGCGAAGCCGTCTGCTACGCCAAGGACGCCATGACCGGCCTCGGCCTGATGAACGGCATCATGGATCCCGCCGCCCGCGCCGCCATCCTCGCGCGCCATCGCCACGCCGAAGCGCCGCCCGCGCCGGAGCCCGCCGCCGCCCAAGCCGCCGCCCCGTCTCCCCACCGCCCGCAGCCGCAAAATCCGCACCGATATTCCCGTTCCCGCCCGCGCCCTATCTCGACCGCAAAATTCGCGCGGTCCCGCACCTGGCCGAGCTGTGGAGCTACATCAACCCCTTCATGCTCTACGGCAGGAACCTCGGCTACAAGGGCAATTTCGAAAAGGACCTGGCCGCGCACGACCCCAAGGCCCTCGACCTGTTCCACAAGATGGAGGAGCTGAAAGCGGAAGCCGCCGGCTTCATGCAGCGTCAAGGCCGTCTGGCAATTCTTCGAAGCCGAGCGCGACGGCAATTCCATCCACCTCTTCGCCCCCGGCGCCTCGAGCCCGCTCCACACCTTCCACTTCGGCCGCCAGCGCCGCGAAGACGGCCTTTGCCTGAGCGATTACATCCTCGATCCCGCCGAAGCCGGCGCCCGCGATCACCTCGCCCTCTTCGTGGCCACCGCCGGCGAGTGCATCCGCGAACGCGCCGAAGCCTGGAAGCAGCAGGGCGAATTCTTCAAGTCCATCGCCATGCAGGCGCTCTCCACCGAAACCGCCGAAGCCACCGCCGAGTGGCTGCACCGCCGCATCCGCGAAGATTGGGGCTTCCCCGACCCGCCCACCATCGACCATGCACGAGCGCTTCACCTCCCGCTACCGCGGCAAGCGCTACAGCTTCGGCTACCCCGCCTGTCCCAACATGGACGACCAGCAGGGCATGTGGAAGCTCCTCCGCCCCGAGGAAATCGGCGTGCACCTCACCGAAGGCATGATGATGGACCCCGAAGCCAGCGTCAGCGCCCTGGTCTTCCACCACCCCGACTGCGCCTACTTCACGGCCGACGAATAATGGACCGCGTGACAACCGCAGAGCTGAAGACCATCCAATCCGCTCCTTCCCTTCGGACACTCCTGCTGACGGCGGTCACGATGGCCTTCTTCGCCGCCAACTCTCTGCTGGCCCGGTTCGCATTACGAACCGGCGGAATCGATGCGGGCAGCTTCACCGCAATCCGCATCGTCGCCGGTGCCGCCGCTCTGGCGCTGCTTACGGCCCTTCGCCGGGAAGGAATCCGCGCGGCACGCCGGCATGGTTCGCTGCGCGCTGCTTTCGCCCTGTTCACTTACGCCCTCACCTTCTCCTTTGCCTACCTTTCACTGGATGCCGGTACAGGGGCCCTGGTCCTATTCGCGGCCGTACAGATCACGATGATCGGCATTGGCATTGCCCGCGGCGAGTGGCCGCGGGCTTCGGAATGGCTTGGTTTGGCGATGGCGTTTGGGGGATTGCTATACCTTGTATCTCCGGGCTTGACGGCGCCCTCGCCAATTGGAGTTTCCCTGATGGCGGTATCGGGGGCCGCGTGGGGTTACTACTCCCTCGCAGCCAAGGGCGTCCGCTCGCCGGTTGCGGCCACAGGCGGCAACTTTACCCGCGCCATTCCCCTGGCGGTGGGCGCGGTCCTGGTCATTTGGCGGATCGGCCAACCCCACGCGAGCTGGTCCGGCGTCGCGCTGGCGGCCACTTCCGGCGCGGTCACCTCCGGTCTCGGTTATGCCATCTGGTATATCGCGTTGAAAGACCTGCGCGCGAGTCTCGCCGCCATCGTGCAATTAACCGTTCCCGTCCTGGCGGCGGCCGCCGGGGTGATTCTGCTGGACGAGCACTTCACCTGGCGTTTGGCGTTCGCCTCCGCTGCCATTCTCGGCGGCGTGGCACTGGCCAATTTCGGGTGATCTCGCAGCCCCCCTTTCGGGGGCGCCGTAGCCTGTCTTCCGAAATTCTGGGGATCTATAGTGAATATATGCTCTCGCGAGCTGCGGTCCTAAGGCGCGTCATTTGCTGTTTGTTACTCCTCGTTCCACCGGCCTCCGCATTAGATGCAAGCGGCTTGCTGAGATTTGCGAGCTGCTCTTTTTTCGAGAGATACCGTCTCAAATTGGTTGGCTTTCAAACGGAGGGCTTGGAGAAAGCGCTTGAATTCAAGGTCCCTGACGAATCTGTTCTGGAGCACGAAAAGGACTGGATCGAGGTGCCTGCCACGGCGGAATGCGCGCAGTCGGCTCAATGCGAAATCTTTGCGCGGAGCAAGATTCAGATACTACGTGTGTCTCACGGATGGAGGGGGAGCCTGAAATCGATTTCCGGGAGATTCGTGGTCACGCTCAACGATGGAAGGAAAATCGAGGGAAACTTCAGTGCCAAATACGTCAAGCCCTCGACGCTATGGATTTGCGAGTAACCGAAATCCGTCCCTATCCCCCCACCGCTTCCAGCGCCTTCTGGATCACCGGATCCCGCTGCGCTTCCACCTCGTCCCCTTTTCCACCCCGAACGCCTGGTTGAAGATCTCCGTCTTCAGGCGGTTGGTGATGAAATCGCGCTCGCGCCGACCATTCGCCCACGCCGGGCTGGATGTCGCGCTCGGCAAGCGAAACACCTGAAACTCGTCGAGCACCTGCGGCGTCACTTCGAAATCCGCAGTCATCTTGTGTTCGCGCAGGTATTGCGTGGCGAAATTGGTGAAGGACCCGCTGGCGTCCAGCACCATCCGCAGGCGGTTCATGGCTGCGCGGGTAGACCACGATGTCCGGCTGGATGCCGCCGCCGCCGGTGACCATGCGGCCCTTGTCGGTGTGAAACTCGGACTGTTGTTCGGATGCGCGGTGGTGGCGCCCAGCTCGAACTGCGCGGCGTCCAGCGGCTTCTGGATGGAGCGGCCGCTGGGCGTGTAGTAGAGCGCGGTGGTCAGCGCCAGCCCCGTGCCCTCGCTCAGCGGGAACACGCTCTGCACCAGGCCCTTGCCGTAGCTGGGCTCGCCCAGGATGGTGGCGCGGTCGTGGTCCTGCATGGCGCCGGAGACGATCTCCGACGCGCTGGCGGTCTTTTCGTTGACCAGCATGGCCAGCTTGAAACCGTACGGCGTGGCGTCGGCGGGCACGCTTCGGATTTCTCCGGCACGTGCGGCCGCGCACGGTCACGATCTTCTGCCGGGCTGGAGGAACAGCGACGCGGTTTCCAGCGCCGCGGTCACCACCCCGCCGGGATTGTTGCGCAGATCGAGCACCAGGCCGGCCAGACGGTCGCCGCCCAGTTTTTCGATGGCCTGCCTTGATCTCGCGCGCCGGTCTTTTCATCGAAGCTGGCAACGCGGATGTAGCCGATGCCGGCGCCCACGAAGAACGCCCGCTCCACGCTGGGCGCCTGCATGCTCCTCCGGGGTCAGCACGAAGTGCAGGATGCGCGCGACGCCGGGCCGCCGCACGTCGAGCTGCGCCTGCTGCTGCCGCGATTGCGTGAGCAGTTCGGTGAGCTGGTCCAGATCCAGCCGGCTGATCATGTAGCCGTTGATGGCCGACGATCTCGTCGCCCGGCGCCAGGCCGGCTTTGGCCGACGGCGTGCCGGGCAGCGTCTGCAGCACGATCACGCGGCCGGGCAGCAGCGACACCACGCTGCCGAAGCCTTTCTGCGTGGACGATTCCATCTTCTTGAGCTGCTCGAACTGGCCGGGGTCGAAGAAGACGGAGTGCGGGTCGAGCTGGCGCAGCAATCCCGGGAATGGCGCCTTGGTAGAAGGCCTGTTCGGGGGAAACCGGATCGGCCGCGTTGCGCTCCAGCGTCGTATACGCGTCCATCACGGATTTCATCTGCGAGGGAAGATCGTCCGCTGCAAGGGCCGCCGCCACGCATGCCAGGAATAGGGTGAACCGCAACATCAATCGGCCCACATACCAGCCATGTCCACCCGGACGCCCGGAAACTCCCGCGGTTCGAGCATCCCCTCCGCCCGCAGCGCCGCCGTGCGCAACTGCCCGTCCTCCAGGTAAAACACCTCCACCGTCCTCTCCTCCGGCGTGATCACCCAATACTCCGGCACCCCGATGCTCGAATAATCCCGCCGCAATTCCTCCCGGTCGCGCAGCCGGTTCCGCGGCGACAGCACCTCCGCAATCAACTGCGGCGCCGAATGAATATACCCGTCTCGCTCAACGATCGTGCTTTTCCGGAACACCGCCAAGTCCGGATTCCGCGACGTCAGCGGCGCCTTGCGGATGATGAGGCCGAAATCCTCGACCACCACCAGGAACTCGCGCCGGTCAAGCCACGCCTCGAGAGCGCGACGCACATTTCCCACGATCGACGCGTGGTTCCATTTGTTGGGGGGCATGATCCGAATTTCGCCGTTGACGACTTCTTCCCTCCCGTTCCGGAACACCGGCATTCGCAGCCACTCTTCGTAGCGTGACCGTGTTGGGATTGGGAAGGCTGGCCATGAATCTCTTATTTTACCGCGTGAATCTCGTGGCCTTCTTGCGCTTGTCGCGGTCGAGCGCCAGCTCGATCAACTGGTCGATCAGCGCCGCGAAACCGATCCCGCTGTGCTCCCACATCTTGGGATACATGCTGATGCGAGGTGAATCCCGGGATGGTGTTGATCTCGTTGATGTACAGCTTGCCGGTCGCCGCCTCCAGCAGAAAATCCACCCGCGCCATGCCCTCGCACTCCACCGCGCGGTAGCACTCCACCGCCAGCCGCCGCAGCTCGTCGGTCTTGTCCGCGCGGCAGATCCGCCGGCACCTGCGTCTCCGCCCGGTCCAGCAGGTACTTGTCTTCGTAATCGTAAAATTCCCGCGAGGGCAGAATCTCGCAGGGCAGGGAAGCCACCGGCGTCTCGTTGCCCAGCACCGCGCACTCCAGTTCCCGCCCCTCGATGCCCCGCTCCACGATGATCTTGCGGTCGTACTGCGCCGCCAGCGCCAGCGCCGCCTTCAGCTCGGCTTCGTTGTGCGCCTTCGAAATCCCCACCGACGATCCCAGATTCGCCGGCTTCACGAACATGGGAAACGGCAGCCGACCGCAAATCTCCGCCACGTCCGCCCGCCCGCGCGTCACCATCGCGTACTCCACCACCGGCAGCCCGCGCTCCTGGCAGACGCGCTTCATCATCTCCTTGTCCATGGAGACCGCCGACGCCAGCACGCCCGCGCCGACGTACGGCAGGTCCGCCAGTTCCAGCAGCCCCTGCACCGTGCCGTCCTCGCCGAACGTGCCGTGCAGCACCGGAAACACCACGTCGATGTCCGGCTGCGCGCCCGGCTCGGGCAGGATCGGCCGCGGCGTCCACTTCCCCTCCTGGTCGATGAAGTACTCCACCGGCTCGTACTTCTCCCGGGTCCATCGCCTCCAGGATGGCCCGCGCCGAGCGCACCGATATTTCGTGCTCCCCGCTGCGCCCGCCGTAGAGCACGGCTACTCGTAGTTTCATAGAATTCGCTTTCCCAGCCCGGACATGATCAGCTCCACCGCCAGATCCGCCGTGCGGTTCACTTCGTCGATCACCGGGTTCACCTCCACCACCTCCATCGAAACCATGCGGCCGCGAATCGCAGATCATTTCCATCGCCAGATGCGCCTCGCGGTAGGTGGCGCCGCCGCGCACCGGCGTGCCCACCCCCGGCGCATCCTGCGGGTCCACGAAATCCATGTCGAGCGAAAGGTGAAATCCGGCCGTGCCGTCGCGTGGCCAGCCGGATCGCCTCTTCCATCACCGACCGCATGCCGCGCTCGTCGATATCGCGCATGGTGAACGCGTGCACGCCGAACTCGCGCACGTGCGGCTTCTCCATCTGGTCCACGTCGCGCAGCCCCACGATCACCGTGTTTCGCGGCTCCACTTTCGGCCGGTAGCCCGAACAGGTCCGCCAGTTCCGCCGGTCCCATGCCCGACAATGCACGCCAGCGGCATGCCGTGGACGTTGCCGCTCGGGCTCGATTCCGGCGTGTTCATGTCGGCGTGCGCGTCCAGCCAGATCAGCCCGACGCGCTGCTGCCGCTGGCGGAAATAATCGCGCCACCCCGCTCACCGTGCCCACCGCCACCGAGTGGTCGCCGCCCAGCACCAGCGGCACGCTGCCGCGCTCGAGCGTCTGCTCCACCATTGCTCGCCAGCCGCTCGCACGCCGCCGCGATCTGCGGCAGATACTTGGCCCGCGGATGCCCCGCCGGCGAGGCTCTCCGCCTGCTCCACCGCCACGTTGCCCAGGTCCTCCACCTCGTACCCCAGCGCCGCCACCCGCGCATTCAGATTCGCCACGCGCAGCGCCGAGGGCCCCATATCCACGCCCCGGCGCCCCTGCCCCAGATCGAGCGGCGCCCCGATAATCGCAATGTGCGACCGGGCCATGAGAAGTTCTCCTTTCAACGCGGAGCCGCGGAGGACGCTGAGATCACGCGGAGAGAATTCTTAAGATTCCTCCGCGCTTTCTCCGCGTCCTCCGCGGCTCCGCGTTGAGCAATGAGGCCTCAAAACTCCGCGTTCCCCGGCGTCCGTCGGGAACGGGATCACGTCGCGGATATTCTTCATCCCGGTCAGGTACATCATCATGCGCTCGAAGCCCATGCCGAAGCCGGCGTGCTCCACGCCGCCGAAGCGCCGCAGATCCAGGTACCACCAGTAGGCTTCTTCGTTCATCCCGCGGCATTGCTCGCGGATCTTGTCCAGCAGCACGTCGTACCGCTCCTCGCGCTGGCTGCCGCCGATGATCTCGCCGATGCGCGGCGCCAGCACGTCCATGGCGGCCACCGTCTTGCCGTCGTCGTTGGCGCGCATGTAGAACGCCTTGATCTGCCTTCGGGTAATCGGTCACGATCACCGGCTTGTTGAACAGCTCCTCCGTCAGGTAGCGCTCGTGCTCGCTCTGCAGGTCCGCGCCCCAGTCCGTCGGAAATTCCCAATTCCTGCCCGATTTCTGCAGCAGCGCCACGGCCTCGGTGTAAGTGATGCGCTCGAACGTGCTGCTGACCAGCGCCTTCCAGAGTTCTTGATCAGCTCCGGCTCGTACCACTTGCCAGGAATTCGCAGGTCCGGCACGGCATGCCGCCATCACCTGCTCCACCTGGCTCTTTAAGAAATGCCTCGGCCAGGTCCTGGTTGTCCTTCAGATCGCAGAACGCCATCTCCGGCTCGATCATGTAGAACTCGGCCAGGTGCCGCGGCGTGTTCGAATTCTCCGCGCGGAACGTGGGGCCGAACGTGTACACGTTGGCGAAGGCCAGCGCGAAGATCTCGGCTTCCAGTTGGCCGCTCACCGTCAGGTACGTCCGCCGCCCGAAGAAATCCTGGCTCGAAGTCCGCCGGCTTGCCGGCTTCGAGCGTCGGTCACCTGGAACATCTGACCCCGCGCCTTCCGCGTCCGACGCGGAGATCACCGGCGCGTGCACGTAGAGGAACCCGCGCTCCTGGAAAAATCTGTGGATGGCGAGGGCCAGCGCGTTGCGCACGCGGAACACCGCCGCCGAAGGTGTTCGAGCGCGGCCGCAGATGCCCGATCTCGCGCAGCGTCTCCAGCGTGTGCTTCTTCTTCTGCAGCGGATACGTCTTCCGGGTCGGCCGCGCCGTGCACCGGCAGCGCGCGCGCCTTCAGCTCCACCGCCTGGCCCTTGCCCGGCGACGCCACCAGCTCGCCCTCCACGCTCGAGGCAGGCGCCGGTGGTGATGCGGGCCACCACCTCCGGCGGGCGCCACGCCCGCGTCCAGCACCACCTGCAGGTCCACCGGCGACGAGCCGTCGTTGAGCTGGATGAAATGCACGTTCTTGCTGTCGCGCCGGGTCTTCACCCATCCCCGGGCAGTCACCGTCTCGCCCGGAGCGCGCCGCAGCAGATCGCGAATGTATTGTCAGGTTGAATCATAGTAAATGGGATCATTGGTTGGGGCGATCGAGTGGCTCGATGAACCCGTACGCGCGGTCTGGCGCGGAATGCGTCTTCCGGCGCGCGTCGAACTCGCGCCCCCAATCTCCAACCTGGCCTTCACGTTCTTCCAGCTTGTCGAACACTTCCCGCACCGCGTCCAGCGGATGCGTCAGATCCGCCCGCTCCTTCAATTCCAGCAGCAGCGGAAACTGTCCGTCGCGGCTGCGGAGCAGTCGCATGGTGTTCTTCCAGTCGATGGTGCCGCCCTCGCTGGCCAGCGGGAACAGGTGCGAGTCGCTCCTTGCCGTCGTTGTCGTGCACGTGCGTCGAGCGGATGCGGTCCTTCATCAGCTGGAACGCCGTCTCCACGCCCTCGCCCATGTTGGCGTGGCCGGTGTCGAACACGAAGTTCAGCCCCAGGTGCGTCAGCTCGTCGAACTGCAGCAGCCGCTCGGCGCTCGAAAGCTCGTTGGGGATGTTCTCCAGCAGGATCTCCACGCCGCGCTGCCGCGCGAACAGGCTCAGCTCTTCCAGCGCCGAGAAGGCCGCGTCGAACTTGCGCATGTCGAACTCTTCGCCGCCCACGCCCATGTGCTGGATCAGGTAGCGGAACGGAATCACCTCCGCGATTTCGAGCGCGCGCTTGATTTCGTCCACCATCTGCAGCCGCTTGCCCCTTCACCGGCTCGGTGATGGTGATCACCGCGTGCGGGCCCGAGCGGCCCCAGATCTCGTCGTTGTACATGGGCGAGTGCAGCGAATGCAGCTTCAGATCGGAATCGCGGAACCAGTGGCCCAGCTCCGCGATCTGCGCCTTGTCGCGGTAGTCCAGGTGCTGCCGCGCGCAAAAAATCTCCACCGCCGGGATTCCCGCCTGCTGGATCCGGCCCAACATCGCCACCGGTCAGCCGGTGGTTGACGAACAGGTGCGTCGACAGTGCATGGTTCATCTGGACGGTTACTGTCCTTCCGCCGTGCCTTCGGCTCGCGGATCGGCCGCGCCTTCCAGCCAGCCGTTCTCGAACGCGATGGCCGCGCACTCGCCCTGCGAGTTGCTCCGCGCTTCACCGTGTAGCCGCGCTTCTCGAGCAGCGCGACCGTATCCGGCGAATAGCCCGGCTCCATCCGCAGCTCGTCCGGCATCCACTGGTGGTGGAAGCGCGGCCAGTTCACCGCGTCCTGCACGTTCATCCCGAAATCGACACATTCACGATCACTTCGAGCACCGTGTTGATGATGGTCGGCCCGCCCGGCGAGCCCAGCGCCAGCAACGGCTTGCCGTCCTTCAGCACGATGGTCGGCGTCATCGAGGAGAGCGGCGTCTTGCGCGGCGCGATGGCGTTGGCCTCTCCCTGGATCAGCCCGTACATGTTCGGCTCGCCCGGCTTGGGCGCGAAATCGTCCATCTCGTTGTTCAGCAGGAATCCCAGGCCCGTCGCCGTCACCTTGCTGCCGTAGCCGCCGTTCAGCGTGTAGGTCACGATGGCGATGTTGCCGTCGCCATCGGCCACCGAATAATGCGTGGTCTCGTTGGATTCGTGGCCCGCGAAATTCGCCGCGTGAATTTCGCTCGAGGGCGTGGCCCGCTCCGGGTCGATCGAAGCCCGCAGCTTCGGATGATATGCGCGCGGTCCAGCAGCGCCGTCAGCGGCACCTTGACGAAATCCGGATCGCCCAGGTGCTCCGAGCGGTCGGCGAAGTACCGCCGCATCGCCTCGGCCATGTAATGCACCGCGCGTCGCCGAGCCCGCGCCGGCCTTCTCGTAGCCCGTGCCTTCGAGCACGCCCAGCATCTGCAGAATTCCCACGCCGCCCGAGCTCGGCGGCGGCGCAGTCACGATGGTGTAGCCGCGGTAGTGCCCGTCAGCGGCTTGCGCTCGATCGCCTTGTAATTCTTCAGATCCTCCAGCGTGATCAGGCCGCCGTGCTCCTTCATGTCCTCGGCCAGCAGGCTGGCGGTTTCGCCTTCGTAGAAATCCTTGGCGCCCAGCGTCTCGATGCGCGTCGAGCGTGCGTGCCCAGCTCCGGCTGCACGAACAAATCGCCCGGCCTCGTAGTAAGTTGCCGTCGCGCAGGAAGATGCGCTTCGATTCGGGGAATTGCCCGAGCGTCCGCGCCGCTCGACCGCAGGCTCTGCGCCTGCGCGTAGGAAAGCGGAAACCCTTGGAGGCCAGCTCCGCCGCCGGGTGCACCAGGTCCGCCCAGGCCAGTCTTGCCGTAATTCCGGGAGGCGTACTCCAGGCCGCGCACGGTTCCCGGCACGCCCGACGCGCGATAGCCGACGATGCTGTCCCGGGTGGCCTTGCCCGCGGCGTCCAGATACATGTTGCGCGATGCCGCCACCGGCGCGCGCTCGCGGAAATCGATGAAACGTGGTGCGCCCGTCGGCCAGCCGGATCAGCATGAATCCGCCGCCGCCGAGGTTGCCCGCCGAAGGGTGGGTCACCGCCAGGGCGAATCCCACCGCGACCGCGGCGTCCACGGCGTTGCCGCCGGCATTCCAGAACCTTGATCCCGACTTCGGTGGCGTGGCGCTCGCGCGTCACCACCATCCCGTGGCGCGCGCGCACCGGCTGCGCGGCCCAGCCCGGAACGGCGGCCGCGAGAACCAGCAGAAGCCACGATGCGGCGCATACACTCGATTCTACTATGTGGACTCGCCGCCAACACAGCAAGATCGTGCTGCTGATTTCGGATCAGTGTGGGGTAGGCGCCTCCGCCTGCCAATCCGTCAACGCAGAGACGCAGCGGCCACTGAGAAGCCGCGGGGCGATTAAGCGTTCCTCCGCGTAATCTCCGTGTCCTCCGCGCCTCTGCGTTGAATGCTCCCACCAGGGCTAGTGGCGCCCGTGCCGCCGTTTCCACTCGAACAGCACGATCCCCGCCGCCACCGATACGTTCAGCGACGCAATCTTTCCCGCCACCGGAATCCGCACCAGCACGTCGCAGTGCTTGCGTACCTGCTCGTGCAGCCCTTTGCCCTCGCCGCCGAGCACGAAGGCCGCCGGGTCCGCGTAATCCACCGCATCGTAATCCTCGGTCCCCGCGCTCGTCCAGCCCGTAAATCCAGAAGCCCCGCTCTTTCAGTTCCTCCAGCGCGCGATTCAGATTGGTGACCCGCGCCACCGGCAGATGTTCCAGCGCGCCCGCCGCCGCCTTCGCCACCACGTCCGTCACGCTCGCCGCCCGCCGCTCCGGAATGACTATCGACCCCGCCCCCGCCGCGTGCGCCGTGCGGATAATCGCGCCCAGGTTGTGCGGGTCCTCCACGCCGTCCAGCACCACCACCAGTTGTCCCTGCGCCGCCTGCTCCAGATCGGCGTAGCGCTGCGCCGCGCCCATCGCTACCACGCCCTGGTGCGCCGGCGTTCCCGCCAGCCGGTCCAGCGCCCCCCGCGCCTCAAACCGCACCGGCACCTGTGCCTGCCGCGCCAGGTCGATAATCTCCTGCAGCCGCGGTCCCCCCGCCCCCTTCGCCACCAGCACGCGCTCCAGCGCCCGCCCGCCCCGCAGCGCCTCCGCCACCGGATGTATCCCGCTCAGGATTGCCATAGCCCCAGCCGGCCGTTCAACGCGGAGCCGCGGAGAACGCGGAGGGTCGCGCGGACTAACATTTGATTTGCTCCGCGTTTTCTCCGCGTTCTCTGCGTCTCCGCGTTGCAATCGAATCTCTCTCGATTGCCCCCTTCACTCCTCCGGCATGATCCCCAGCCCGTTATTAAACCGGTTCGTGAAATTCGCCATCGCCGCCACCAGCGTGATCTCCACCACCTGTTCGTCGTTAAAGTGCTCGAATAGCTTCTCCCGGCTCTCGTCCGCCGCCGCGTTCTGCGTCAGCTCGCGCGCGTACTGAATCGCCGCCCGCTCCGCCTCGCCGAAGCCGTGGTCCTGCTCCGTCTGCAGCGCCTGCATCTCCTCTTCCGTGATCCCCGCCTTGCGCCCGCCCGCCACGTGCGCCGCCGTGCAGTACGCGCATTCGTTGGCATAGGAGCACGTCAGGTACACCAGCTCCTTCACCCGCCGCTCCACCGATCCCCGCCCCATGATCGCGCCATATAACGGCACGAAATTCTGCAGCACTTCCGGCCGGTGCGCCATGGCGCGGAAGAACGGGCTGCGCGCCTTCGATTTCGCTTCCAGGCCGGCCAGAAACTCGTTCTCGGCCGGCTCCACCATCTTGATTGCAGTTGGCATAGACATTAGTATACGGAGGAAATCCCGGTCGCCCTCCACAAAATCGAACGTTTCCAGACGCTTCCGCGGCTCCCACCGCATCTCCTCGAAGATGCGGTTTTCGGGTTCTCCGGCGAACTCCGTCACGCGCAGGAAGATCAGCAGAATCGGCTTCTTTCCCGGATATGTGTACTCATAGCGCGTGATCTCCCGGCCGCGCGCCCCGCGAATTCCCAGCTCCTCTTCCAGTTCCCGCTCGAGCGCCGCCGCCGCCGTTTCCCCTGCTTCCACCTTGCCGCCGGGAAACTCCCACTTGAGCGCGTGCGATTGCCGCGCCGTCCTCCGGCAAATCAGAATCCGCCCGCCGCGTTCCACAACCCCCGCCACCACCTGGACCATGCCAATATTGGAACACGATGTATCCCCCGCGGCTGCTCGATCATTTTCAGAATCCGCGCAACGTCGGCGAGCTGGCGCCGCCCGCGGTCACGGTCGAGGTTTCCAACCCCGCCTGCGGCGACATCATCCGCCTGGCCGTCCGCTTCGAATCCGGCCGCATCGCCGAGGCGCGCTACAAAGTCCGCGGCTGCACCGCGTCCATCGCCGCCGGCTCCGCGCTCACCGAATGGCTCGCCGGCAAGACACGAACCGATCTCGCCGCCTTCCGCCCCTCTGCCATCGACGACGCCCTCGGCGGCCTCCCGCCCGCATCCAAGCACGCCGCCGTCCTCTGCGCCGACGCCGTCAAGCACCTGCTGGCGGCAACGGAGCCGAAAACCTGACGCAGAGACGCAAAATCTGACGCAGAGACGCAGAGACGCAGAGGGACCGCGGAGTCGAAAATGCGTTCTCTGCGCGTTCTCTGCGCCTCCGCGTCTCTGCGTCGCTCTTCTTGCTCCATTCCGCGCAATCATGTTACCGTCTGCTTTCCGGGAACCCCGTTTGTAAAGGAGAATTCATACATGCCACTTGTGTCCATGCGCCAGCTTCTGGATGAGGCCGCCAAGGGCGGTTACGGCGTCGGCGCTTTCAATGTAAATAATATGGAGCAGATCCAGGCCATCATGGAGGCCGCCCGCGAAACCGGCTCGCCCGCCATCGTGCAGGCCAGCCGCGGCGCCCGCGCCTACTCGCAGGATCGCTTCCTGTACCACCTGATGCTCGCCGCCACCGAGATCTACCCCGAAATTCCCACCGTTCTGCACCTCGACCACGGCAACAGCGTGGAAACCTGCAAGAGCGCCATCGACATGGGCTTCACCAGCGTCATGATGGACGGATCCCTCATGCCCGACGGCAAGACGCCCTCCAGCTTCGAATACAACGTCAAGGTTACGCGAGAAGTGGTGGCCATGGCTCACGCCAAGGGCGTCACCGTGGAAGGTGAAATCGGCTGCCTCGGCGGCATCGAGGACGGCCACGGAATGGGCGGCGACGGCCTCAGCCACCTCACCGATCCGGCCCAGGCGGAGGAGTTCGTCCATCTCACCGGCCTCGACGCGCTCGCCATCGCCATCGGCACCAGCCACGGCGCCTACAAATTCAGCAGCAAGCCCACCGGCGAGACGCTCAAGATGGAGCGCCTCATGGAAATCCACCGCCGCCTGCCCAAAGTCCACCTGGTGATGCACGGCTCCTCCAGCGTCCCCAAGGATCTGCAGGACATTATTAACCAGTACGGCGGCAAGCTGAAGCCCACCTGGGGCGTGCCCGTGGAAGAAATCCAGCTCGGCATCCGCAACGGCGTGCGCAAGGTCAACGTCGATACCGACAGCCGCCTGGCCATCACCGGCGCCATCCGCAAGGTCTTCGCCGAAACCCCCGAGAAATTCGATCCGCGCGATTACCTGAAGCCCGCTCGCGAAGCCATGAAGAAGGTAGTGGCCCAGCGCATGACCCAATTCGGACAGGCCGGCCACATCGGCGACTACGCCCCCATCCCGCTGGCCGAAATGGCCGCGCGCTACGCCGGCGAAGCCGTAGCGGTGTAGCAGAGTGGGCCCGAAGCGCTAGAGCGCTCCGGCCAGATGATTGCTGTTGATGAGCGACCGCTCGCTGACGCTCGCGGCTCTGATCGGAGCCGCGACCGTAAGGGAGCGGTCGCTTCAATCGCGAAATAGGCTGAGCGGCAAAGCACTAGATCGCCAGCAATCGAGGCGGCCGCGCTTTGCAGGCGAGCTGCCACTCCACTTCGATCTCGGCCAGGTCGGCGTGCATGGTAGTGATGAGGTATTCGAAATCGCGGTCGTCCGCGGCGGCATTGCGGGCAGCCTCCTTCAGCTCGCCCGCCAGCTTCTCGAAGCGCCGCTGCCACGCCTCCACCCGCCGCCCTACGCCTACCTTGCGCGGTTTGGCCGGCGCCGAACGCCGCAGCGCCTCCACCGCCGCCGCCAGCTTCGCGGCATTCTCCTCCGCCAGCGCAATCGCTTCGCCCCCGTATTCGAGGCAGTTGTCTTTCACCGCCGGCGCCAGCGCGCGGAACTCGTCGGCGCCGATTCCGGTCAACTGCGCCAGCGCGAAGTAGCCCGGCCCCAGCTCGTTCAACAGGGCGATAGTGCGGTCCACCGTGCGCCGCGTGATATGGAGATGCTCGGCGCAGAACTCGTCGAAATTCCGCGACAGCGCCAGGTACTTTTTGTTGTCGCGGATGTCGCGCAAGATCATGGCGTGCGACGCGGAGCAGTGCCCCGCCACCATCCCGAATGCCTGCCGTGCACCGAGCATCTTGGCCAACTCGATCACGTCTTCGGGCACCTGCTGTATTTGTTCCTGCATGCTTTCTCCCTCGACAGTTCAGACAGCGTGTCTGAACTGTGTTTGTAAGTTATTGAGAATAATGGAAACGGTTCAGACACGCTGTCTGAACCGCCATGGAGAGCATGCCACACGCCCACTTGAAATCCGCCCGACCGAGCCGGCCATTTCCGCCCAACTCGTTCGGGCGACAGGAGGAAATTTTATTTTGAGTTTTGGTGACAGCCGGATTGACTGCTGTAGGGGCCGGGCAGGCCCCGCCTCAACGCCGGCCCTACGATCCCTGCTAAAATGAAAGTTATCCACTCCCCGGGAGGAACCGCCTAACTTGAATACTGCCCTGCTCGCCCTGGAAGACGGTACGGTCTTCGAGGGCCGTAGTTTTGGCGCGCCCGCCGAGCGCTCCGGCGAGGTGGTTTTCAATACCGCCCTCACCGGCTACCAGGAAGTTTTCACCGACCCCTCCTACTCCGGCCAGATCGTCGTTCTCACCAATCCCCAAATCGGCAACTACGGCACCAGCGCTGCCGATAACGAAGCCAGCCGGCCCTACATCGAAGGCCTCGCCGTCCGCGAATTCTCGGCCATCGCCTCCAACTGGCGCTCCGATGCCGAGGCCGGCGACTTCCTTGCCCGCGCCGGCATCCCCGTCATCGACGATCTCGATACCCGCGCCCTGGTCCGCCACCTGCGCACGCGCGGCGTCATGCGCGGCGTGCTCTCCAACATCGAATCCGACGCCGCCCTGCTGGTGGAAAAGGCTCGCGCCATCCCCACCATGGCCGGCCTCGACCTGGCCAGCCGCGTCACCACGGAAGGCATCTACGAATGGTCGCTGCCGGTCGAGCCCTGCTCGCCTTCGGAGGCCGTGGGCCGCGCGGCCGAGCCCCGCTTCCACGTGGTGGCCTACGATTTCGGCATCAAGCGCAACATCCTGCGCCGCCTGGTCCACGCCGGCTGCCGCGTCACCGTGGTGCCGGCGCTGACCTCCGCCGAAGACGTGCTCGCCCTCAACCCCGACGGCATCTTTCTCTCCAACGGCCCCGGCGACCCCGAGCCCCTCGTCACCGAGGTCGCCAATATCCGCAAGCTCATCGGAAAGAAACCGGTATTCGGCATCTGCCTGGGCCACCAGTTGCTCGGCCTGGCCGCCGGCGGCAAAACCTACAAACTGAAATTCGGCCATCGCGGCGCCAACCACCCGGTCCGCAACGAGCTCACCGGCAAAGTCGAAATCACCTCGCACAACCACGGTTTCGCCGTCGACCCCGATTCCCTCTCAGCCGCCGAAACCGAAATCACGCACCTCAACCTCAACGACCAGACGCTCGAAGGCTTCCGCCTCCGCAACTACCCCGTCTTCTGCGTGCAATACCACCCCGAAGCCGCCCCCGGCCCGCACGATTCGCATTACCTGTTCGAGGAGTTCACGAAACTGATGGAGGCGCAAAGATAGTATGCCGGCCCGCTTTTTCAACGCAGAGACGCTGAGGACGCGAAGTCTCCGCGGAGCTTTTGGAATTCCTCCGCGTCATCTCTGCGTTCTCCGTGTCTCCGCGTTGAATGGAAGGCCACTCTCGTAGCCATGCCCCGCCGCAACGATCTCCACCGCATCCTCATCATCGGCTCCGGGCCCATTGTTATCGGGCAGGCCTGCGAGTTCGATTATTCCGGCACCCAGGCGGCCAAGGCCCTCCGCGCCGACGGCTACGAGGTGGTGCTGGTCAATTCCAACCCCGCCACCATCATGACCGATCCCAACCTGGCGGATCGCACCTACGTCGAGCCCCTGACCCTGCCTTACGTGGAGGAGATTATCCGCCGCGAGCGCCCCGACGCCCTGCTCTCCACCGTCGGCGGCCAGACCGGCCTCAACCTGGCCGTCGAGCTGGCCGAGCGCGGCGTGCTCGACAAGTACGGCGTGGAGCTGATCGGCGCCAAAATCGACGCCATCAAGAAGGCCGAAGACCGCCTCCTCTTCAAGGACGCCATGCGGTCGATCGGCCTGGAAACGCCGCAATCGCAGCTGGTCAACTCGGTCACCGGCGGCCTGGAATTCGCCGACCGCATCGGCTACCCCTGCATCCTCCGCCCCAGCTTCACCCTCGGCGGCACCGGCGGCGGCATCGCCTACAACAAGGAGGAGCTGGCCGAAATCCTGGAGCGCGGCCTCGACCTTTCCCCCGTCCACGAGGTGCTCATCGAAGAGAGCGTGCTCGGCTGGAAGGAATTCGAGCTGGAGGTGATGCGCGACCTGGCCGGCAACTGCATCATCGTCTGCTCCATCGAAAATTTCGACCCCATGGGCGTCCACACCGGCGACTCCATCACCGTCGCGCCGGCCCAAACCCTGACCGACCGCGAATACCAGCTCATGCGCGACGGCGCCATCCGCTGCCTGCGCGAGATCGGCGTCGATACCGGCGGCTCCAACGTGCAGTTCGCCATCAACCCGGCCAACGGCCGCATGATCATCATCGAGATGAACCCGCGCGTTTCGCGCAGCTCCGCGCTGGCTTCCAAAGCCACCGGCTTCCCCATCGCCAAGATCGCCGCCAAGCTGGCGGTCGGCTACCGGCTGGACGAAATCCGCAACGACATCACGCGCAAAACCCCCGCCTGCTTCGAGCCCACCATCGATTACGTGGTCGCGAAAATCCCCAAGTGGGCGTTCGAAAAATTCCCCGGCGCCAATACCACCCTGGGCACGCAGATGAAATCCGTGGGCGAGGTGATGGCCATCGGCCGCACCTTCAAAGAGGCGCTGTGGAAGGGCATCCGCAGCCTGGAAACCGGCAAGGCTTTCGGCTCCGAAAAATACGACGCGTCGCTGATCGCGCAGAAGCTCATAACGCCGACGCCGGACCGCCTCGGCTACATCCGCTTCGCCCTTTCCCAGGGCACCACCGTGGAGGAGATCCACGACATGACCGCTATCGACCGCTGGTTCCTGGAGCAGGTCAAGGAGGTGGTGGATTTCGAGAAGGAGCTGGAAAATGTGGAGCGGCCTTCCGGCGTAGAGCCGCCTTTCCAGGCGGCCATGCCGGCTATCGAGCCGGCATCTCCGGCGGGTGAGCCTGTGCCGGCAGGAATGCCGGCACGGCCGGCTGAAAGCCGGCTCTACGGAATTTCCCGGGAATTGTTCCGCCGCGCCAAGCGCTACGGGATTTCGGATGCGCAGTTGGCGAAGACCTGGGGTGTGGATGAGCTCGCCGTGCGCGAGCGCCGCAAGGCTCTCGGCGTCCGCGCCGTGTTCAGCCGCGTCGACACCTGCGCCGCCGAATTCGAAAGCTTCACCCCGTACCTCTATTCCAATTACGAAGGCAATTGCGAAGCCGATCCCGTCGACCGCAAGAAGGTCATGATCCTGGGCAGCGGGCCCAACCGCATCGGCCAGGGCATCGAGTTCGATTACTGCTGCTGCCACGCGTCTTTCGCGCTGCAGGAAATGGGCGTCGAATCGATCATGGTCAACTGCAACCCCGAGACCGTCTCCACCGATTACGACACCAGCGACCGCCTCTACTTCGAGCCCCTCACGCTCGAGAACGTCCTCAACATCGCCGACACCGAGCGCCCCGACGGCGTCATCGTGCAGTTCGGCGGGCAGACGCCGCTCAACCTGGCCCTCCCGCTCAAGCGCGCCGGCGTGCCTATCATCGGCACCGACCCGTCGGATATCGACCTGGCGGAAGACCGCAAACTGTTCGGCAAACTGCTGGACGATCTGAAAATTCCCTGTCCCGCCAACGGCACGGCCACCAGCGTGGAGGAAGCCTGCGAGGTGGCGCGGCGCATCGGCTACCCGGTGCTGGTCCGGCCCAGCTACGTGCTTGGCGGGCGCGCCATGGTGATCGCCTACGACGAGGACATGGTTCGGCAGTACATGCGCGAAGCGGTGACGTTTTCCCACGACCGCCCCGTCCTGGTGGACCGCTTCCTCCTGAACGCCACCGAAGTGGATGTGGATGCCCTGGGCGACGGCGCCGACGTGCTCATCGCCGGCATCATGGAGCACATCGAAGAAGCCGGCGTGCATTCGGGCGACAGCTCCTGCGTCCTGCCGCCGCAATCGCTCCCCGAAGCCGTCATCCGCACCATCGAGGACTACACCGTCCGGCTGGCCAAAGCCCTCCGCGTAATCGGCCTCATGAATGTGCAATACGCGGTGCAGAACGGGACGGTCTACGTGCTGGAAGTGAACCCGCGCGCCTCCCGCACCGTTCCGTACGTCAGCAAAGCCACTGGCGTGCCGCTGCCCAAAATCGCCGCCGGGCTGATGTGGGGCCGCAAGCTGAAGGATTACGGGTACGGCTCCGGCCGGCTTTCCGTCTCCCAGGATTTCGTCAAGTCGCCGGTGTTCCCGTTCAACAAATTCGCCGGCGTCGATCCCGCCCTCGGCCCGGAAATGCGCTCCACCGGCGAGGTGATGGGCGTGGGCATGAATTTCGGCGAAGCGTTTTTGAAAGCGCAGATCGCCGCCGGGAATTCGATTCCCGAAAAAGGCACGGTCTTCATCAGCGTGAACGACGCCGATAAACACGAAGCGGTGAACGTGGCACGGCGTTTTCACGATCTCGGCTTTCAGCTTGTGGCCACGCGCGGCACCGCCGCCGTTCTCCGCTCCGCCGGGCTTCAGTGCAAGACGGTTTTCAAGGTGAACGAAGGCCGCCCCAATGCCGTCGACTTACTGAAGGGCGGGCAGATCCAGATGGCCATTTACACCACCACCGGCGCTCCCGCGTTTCACGACGAAAAAGCCATCCGCCGCGCGGCCGTGACGTACCGCATCCCGTGCATCACCACCATGAGCGGCGCCCGCGCCGCCGCCGAAGCCGTGGCCGCCCGCCGGCGCGACCCCATCCGCGTCTGGAATTTGCAGGAGATTCACGAGGCCAAGGGCACGGTGGCATAGAGGCGGTCTTTTCAACGCGGAGACGCGGAGAACGCAGAGGAGGCGCGGAGATTTCGGAACGCTCCGCGTAAACTCCGTGTTCTCTGCGTCTCCGCGTTGAAAAACACGCCCGCTCTATCGCTGGCTGAGCGGCTGGAGGCCCATGCCGCCGGCGGACCAGAGGGTGCGGCCGTCGGCGTCGCGCAGGACGATGCGCGGGGGCAGGAAGCGATTACGCGCGCCGCTGCCGAAGTCGTACTCGAAAGTGGCGACGGTGCGGCCCGCCGGGTCCACAATGGTGAAGCTTTGCGCCCGAATCTCCTGCGTCGGCTTCGCAGCCGGTTGGTTCTGCGCGAAGGCCGCCGGCGGCGCGATATAGCGCGTCAACATACTGCCCACGAACCCGCTCGCGAGGGCGAGCGCCACGGTGAAGATCTTGTTCATTGGCTCACTCCACCGTCAATCATACTCCGCGCGAGCGAGTCTCAGCAGGCCCGCCGGGAGCCTGCGCGCTTAGCCCCTGCGACGGCCGGGCAGGAGCCCCATCAGAGCCTCCACGCTGCGGCGCGCCGACCGGGCGAACTCTATTTGCCGCCTTCCGTTGCCAGACGTTTCCGGAGGCCTTCCCGCGATGTTTGCGCCAGAACCCGGCAAGCCGTTGGGTCAATCAGGGCATTCGGCCTGACGTTCCGTTGCTCCAGATGCCGCCAGAGGTCCGAGGCTTCGGGGTGCGGCGTAATGAGGATGTCGCAGGGAGTGCTCTCCAGAAACGAAAAGCTTCGCTCGAAGTCCTCGGCACGGGGATATTCTTTTCTGCGACCGAACCGGAAGCCGCTGGCCGAAACGGGTGTCAGGCTGTCGGCATAAACCAGGTTCAGACAGCGGCCGTTTTCGCACGAGCGCCAGGTCCAACTCGTGCCACCCGGCGTGTGACCGGGCGTGAGATGCGCGGTAACGGCGAGTGAGCCCGCGCGCAGAGTCTCGCCGTCTTCGAAGGTCTCCACGCGCGCGACCCGGGCGATGGGGCGGAGCGCGCCAAACTGCGGATCGTCGCGCGGCACCTCGCCTTTCTTCATGACATCCGCGGTCCACCGGCTTGCGGCCACGCGGGCGCCGCTGAGCCTCTGCAGTTCGGCAATGCCGCCCGCGTGATCGAAATGGGCGTGCGAGTTCAGGATGAGCTTGACGTCCTGAATCCGAAATCCCAGCGAACGGATGTTAGCGGCAATCAGCGGCGCCGATTCGGGGAGCGCACCATCGATGAGAACATGGCCTCCTTCGGATGCGATCAGGACGGAGCTCAGGCCGTGGGTGCCGACATAGTAAGTATTGCCGTAGATCCGGAACGCCTGCTGCGGCATGTTCCACTCTGCACACCTGGGGCAGGAGGAATGCGTGTGCTGAGCGGCAACCGGAATAGCCAGGAAGAGGAGCAGAAAGGTTCGCCGGTGCACTCGACCATAGTAATAAAAAAACGCCCCGGCCGGGGCCGGGGCGTTGAGTGAGAATCAGCCAAAAGGGGCCGGCCTGGCGGCCTGCCGTTTTGGTTTAGAAGTAGAATTTGGCGACGACCTGCATCGAGCGCGGGCTCTGCGCGCTGCGAATCTGGCCGAACAGGGTGGACGTGATGGTCTGCGAGGCCGGGCTGGCGAAAATCGGCGTGTTGAACGTGTTGAAGGCTTCGCCGCGAAGCTCGAAGAACCGCTGCTCCGTCCAGTGGAACTGCTTGCTGAGCGAGAGATCGAAGCGGCTCATGCCGGGACCACGGTCGGTGCCGACGCCGATATCGCCATAGGTGCCCTTAGTGGGAGCGGCGTAGGCCGAGATATCCAGGTATTCCAGACCGGGTCCGATCTGGTGTTGATCGTTGGGTGTGCCCACGACGTTCACGCGGTAGCTGCGCTGGCCGGTGCCGGAGGTATCGGCGTTGTACTTGATGGTGAGCGGGAAGCCGGTGTGGGCGGTGTAAACGCCGCCGAGTTGCCAGCCGCCGATGATGGTGTCCACCGGCCTGCTCCAGCCCTGCCCGAAATGCATGCCGCGGCCGAAGGGCAGATGGTAGGTGAAGGAGGGAACGAACATGAACTTGGAGTCAAAGTACGTCGGTCCCATCTCGCATTTCTGGCAATACAGATACTGCCAATAGGCGGATTGGCTGCCTGCCTGGCCGCCCTCACCGTAGTAGCCGATCGAATCCGACATGCCGTGCGAATAGGTAAATGCAACCTGGTATTCCAGGCCGGCCGCAAAGCGCTTGCGCAGCGTCGTCTGGAGAGCCTGATAGCCCTGCTTGCCGATGGAGGCGGTGCCGGAGATCTGCGAGATTTCACTGCGCAGGGCCGGGTTGCCGGAAAGATACGGCCCTTCCGTCACCACGCCGTTGGTCACGATGTTCTGCAGGTAGGGCATGGCGACCATCAGGTGTTGGCCGTGCTGGCCGACGTACCCGACGGTGAGGACCTGCTGGGACGGCAGCGAGATATCGGTGGAGAGGTTCCACTGCTGGACCTTAGCCGGCTGGACTTTGGGATCCCAGAGGCGGATGGTGGCGCCTTGATACGGATTGGCGAGGTTCAGGCCGGCGAAGCCCTGGTCGAGCGTGCTGCCCGGTAGGGTGTATGCGGGAGTGTTGTAAAGGGTCGTGAACTCCTCGTTGAAGGGCGGATTCAGCGGCGTGCGCAGGTTAGTGCCGGTTCCTTCCAGGTAGGATGAAATGGTGTAGGCGCCGCGCAACACGATCTTCTTGTTCAGCATGCCCGGTGTCCAGGCGAAGCCGAGGCGCGGCTGGAAGTCCTTATAGTCGGAGAAATACAGGCCTTTGTTGCCGAGGACGACCGGCGCCGGTCCGGGAGGTGCGACGTAGCCGGCGGGCAGCGGCGCGGCCAATTCTAACTGTCCGGTCCACTCGTTGAAGTTGGCCTGGCGGTTCTCGACTTCCACCCACGGGGAGTGGTATTCCCAGCGCAGGCCCAGGTTGAGGGTCAGGTTGTCGGTGGCGCGCCAGTCGTCCTGGAAGTAGACGGCGGGGACGCTGGAGCGTTGGCCCCAGGTGTTGCCTTGCAGGCCGCGGCCGTAATCGTCGGGCATGCCGAGCATGAAGTCGGCCTCGCCGAACTGGGTTCCGGAGGGGCTGGCGGCGTTCTGCGCGGTGAAACGGCCGGTGAAGTTGATGTAGCCGGTGCGGCCGTTGTTGCCGGCATAGAACACGTTGATCCACTCGCGCAGGAGCTGCGCGCCCATCTTCATCATGTGGCGGCCGCGGATGATGGTCAGGTTATCCGTGTACTGCCAGGTGGTGTTCGCGAAAAGCTCCTGGTCGCCGATATTGGCGCTGCCCATGGTGCTGAGATAGTTGAAGCCTTCGAGTGCGAGCAGGCCGGTGCCGGCGTTGTTGATGCCGACTTTCTGCGCCAGGTTGCCCAAGCCTTCGTCGGCGCCGCCCGAAACCAGCATGGTGTTGTTGACGCCGAACCGGGCTTCATTTACCATGTTCGGGCTGATGGTGCGGGTCCAGTTGATCACGCCGTTCTGGAACGGGCGATTCGCTGAAGCTGCCGTAGAGGATCGGCAAGTTGTTCTCGCCCGGATTGTCCTGGCGGCCCTTGGAAATGCGGGCCGTGAAGTAATCCTTGCTGTTCGGCCGCCAGTCCAGCTTCATGTCGCCCTGGTCGCTATGCAGGTAGCTCCAGGATTCGTAGTAGTAGTTGGAGGTAGTGAAGCGGTTGTACTGCGGCGCGGGAACGAACGAACTGCTCATCAGCTTCGACCGCCGCCGAATTCAGCAGGCTGGTGGGAATCTGGTTGTTCGGGAAGGGCGCCCGCAGGCCGGTGCTGGTGCTCAGCGAGTACGGATTGTAGAGCTGATAGGTCTTGCCGCCGGTCTGGGTGGGGTCAAGGAGCGAGGAGAAATCGCCGCTGCGCCATGCCATGGGCATTAGCGTGGCGGCGGCGACTGACGGCGGCGTGTCTTGCCGCAGGCTCTGCTCATCGATGAAGAAGAACAGCTTGTCTTTGAAGATCGGGCCGCCGAAGGTGCCGCCGAACTGGTTCCAGCGCAGCGCGGGACGGGCGACGCCGTTCCAGTTGTTCTGCCATTGGTTGGCGTTCAGCTTGTCGTTGCGGAAATCTTCGAACACGTCGCCGTGATACTGGTTGGTGCCGGACTTCATGATCACGTTGATGATGCCGCCCTGGAAACTGCCGAACTCGGCCGAGGCGTTGTTGGTGATCATGCGGAACTCTTCGATGGCGTCCGGATTGGGCTGGTAGGAAACCAGGTTATCGGACGTGAAGTTGTTGTCCATGCCGTCCAGCATGAAGTTGTTGCCTTCCTCGCGGTTGCCGTTGACATAGGGACGGCCGCCGCCGGTGGTGCGCATGCCGCTGTTGAAGCTGGACGGATCGGGGTTGGTGACGCCGGCGGAGAGCAGCGCAAGAGCGACCGGGTTGCGGCTGATGAGCGGCGTATGGTCGATCTGGCTGGAGTCAACGGTGGCGCCCACCTGCGTGGTATCGGTCTGCAGCAGGGCGGCCTGGCCGGTGACCTCGATGGTCTCGGTGAGGGCGCCGACCTGCAAGCTGACATCAATGCGCGCGCGCTGGTTGACCTCGAGCGTGAGCGAGGGGTTGACGTACGTCTTGAATCCCTTGGCTTCCACGGTCAGCGAATAGCGGCCGTTGGGAACGCGCGGGAAAGCGTAAATGCCATCCTCGTTGGTCGAGGTGGGCCAATCGGTGCCACGGTCTAAATCTTTTGCTTTAACGCTGGCACCTACGATTGCACTACCGGTAGGATCGGTAACTCGACCGACGATACCGGCGCTGGTCTCCTGCGCAAGGAGAGGCAAGGACGCCAGCATGGTGAACGCGGAAAGAACCCCCAAAAGTCTTCTCATGAACTACCCCTGTTACCTTTCTCTAAACGAAACGACCCGTTATCGGACTGATTGTATATCGAAATCAGGTCCTATGCACCTTTTTTAATCTACGAATAACTTTGGGGAAGATAATTGGCGGGTATAGGGATTAATGATCTATGGAATCAAGAATATGGAATACAAAATTTCGTATTTATTCCGCGCCGCCGGGGCAGGTATCGGGGCAATCAGAGGAGCTCGTGGCGGCCGCGGGATTCGAGCAGCTTGAGGATGTCGCCGACGGATTGGGCGCGGTCGCGGGCGGCCACGAGGAGGGCATCCGGGGTATCGACGATAATGAGGTCGCGAACCCCAAGCAGGGCCACGAGCTTTGCCGCGGGCATCGACAAAATTGTCGTGGGAATCGAGGGAGACGGAGTCGTGGATGATGACGTTGCCGTGGGAGTCGCGGGGAAGAAGCTCGTAGACGGCATTCCAGCTGCCGACGTCGCTCCAGCCGAAATCGGCGGCGGGGATGCCGGCGACGTTTTCGGCCTTCTCCAACACCGCAAAGTCGATCGAGATATTTTCACAAAGCGGGAAGGCGCGGCGGAGAGCGGCGGGAAAACGCGGGCTGGGAAACGGCGGCAGGGCGGCCAGCAGGGTAGCGGTGCGGGGAAGATGGCGGCGGAGCTCTTCGAGCAGGACGCCGGCCCGCCAGAAGAACATGCCGGAATTCCAGTAGTGGCGGCCGGTGGCGAGGTAGCGGCGGGCTTTGGCGAGGTCGGGCTTCTCGTGGAATTTTTTGACCGGGACGGGTTGGGAGGCGGAACCGCCGGTTTCACGGGGGGCCGGGTTGGCAGACGACGAAAGACGATCGTCCGCCCCACCGGCGAATTCGATGTAGCCGTAGCCGGTTTCGGGCCAGCGCGGGCGAATGCCGACGACCATGAGATGGCCGGCGGCGGCGCCCTTCCAGGCACTCTTCAGCACGGCGCGCCAGACCGGCGGATTGGCGACCACATGATCGGCGGGGAAGACGCCCATGAGGGCATCGGGATCGAGGGAATGCAGGATGTGGGCGGCAAGGCCGATAGCGGGGGCGGTATTACGCTGGGCGGGCTCGGCCAGGATTTGGCGGCGGGGAATTTCGGGCAACTGGCGGACGATGACATCGCGCAGGTGGTCGTTGGTGAGCACCCAGATGCGGTCGGGAGGGACGAGGGGGACGAGGCGGTCGACGGTGGTCTGGATGAGCGAGCGGTCGCCGATGACGTTGAGCACCTGCTTGGCGGAGCGCTTGCGGCTGCGCGGCCAGAAGCGGGTGCCGCGGCCGCCGGCGAGGATGAGGGCGTAGTGGTGGGAAGTTAAGGGCATGGGATTGAGCAGCAGAGAGACAGGCCGCGGGAATGCCGGCAAGAATGCCGGCATGGCAAGCTGAGAGCTTGCTCGCACGGAGCCATCAGCGGAGCGGGTAGCCATGGATGAGGCGGAAGGTGCGAGACCAGCGCGTTTTGGTGGGGAAGTGGGTGACAAGGTCGAAGATGTGGTCGAGCGACAGGGAGGGATCGGCGAGGGCTTCGGTGGGAGCGTCGTAGGACCAGTAGATGATGAGAGGTTTGCCGATGATGTTTTCGCGGGGAACAAACCCCCAGTAGCGGCTGTCGAGGGAGGAATCGCGATTGTCGCCCATGGCGAAGACGTAGCCGGACGGGACGACGACCTCGCCATTCTCGACGTGGCGGGACGAGCATGTCGAGCGCCGATTCGGAGACGTGGACGTTGGGATCGTGTGGGGAAATTGTCGCGGTAACTGTCGATGTAGCCGGTCTTGTGGTAGGCGTAGGGCTCGTCGACGGGATGGCCGTTGAGGATGAGCTGTTTGTCGGCCAGGTGGATGCGATCGCCGGGGATGCCGATGGCGCGCTTGACGAAGGTCTGGCGGACATCCACGGGATAGCGGAAGACGATGATGTCGCCGCGGTGGACGTCGCGATAGGGGAGCAGGAAGCGCGAGGCGGGGCCGGGAGGCGAGTAGGCGAGCTTATCGACCAGCAGGTGGTCGCCGATGAGGAGGGTGTCTTCCATGGAGCCGGTGGGGATGACGAAAGCCTGGACCAGGCTGGTGGTGCCGAACAGCAGCAGGATGATGGTGACGGCCCATTCGGCGATGAAGCCGCGCTGCTGATAACGAACGCGCGCGGGAGGCGGCGGGGCCTGGTCTTCGGCCACTATGGCGTTAGGTTGATCTGGATCCACAGAACTTTATTCTATCGAATCCGGGGTGGCGGTAGGCGGCGATTGGGCGGCGGGCCGGCATAAATGAGGGTGGTCTCCGGTAATCGGTGTGGGGAAACGATGCCCCGGGGCTTGCTATCCTGTTCAGAGATCCATTGCGCACAACACCGACAACTTCCGTACCGCTCCCGCACGGTGGCGGCCCGGTTTCGAGCCGGCGGCGGTCTATTGTTCTGGTATCGGCCTGCACGGTTTTCGGGGCGGCGGCGCAGATTCTCATCAAGGTGGGAATGGCGCGGCTGGCGATCCCGGAGCGGCACGACTGGATTTCGTGGGCGGCGGCACTGGCGTGGGCGCTGCTGACCAACCTGCCTCTGTTCAGCGGATACGCTCTCTACGGCCTGAACACGATACTGCTGGTGCTGGCGTTGCGCGAGGGCGAGTTGTCCATGCTGTACCCGATTATCGCGCTCACATATGTCTGGGTGACGCTGCTTTCCTATGCGCTGCTGCACGAACCGCAGAACCTTTACAAGAACGCGGGGATCGTCGACCATTGTGATCGGGGTGGCGGTGCTGGGACGAGGCAAGCCCCGGCAGAGCGGCAGGGCGCACCTGGCGCAGCGACGATTGGCGGCAGCGGGGTGGCGAAGGGCCGGCCATGAAATCGATGCTGCTGGTGTTTGTGGCTTCGGTGGTGGGCTCGTTCGGCGCGGTGTATCTGAAACTGGGGGCGGCGCGGCTGGACGGATCGGTGCGCAGTTTTGTGAACTCGCGGCTGGCGCTGGGCGTGGCGCTGTTCCTGGGATCATCAGTTTTTTACGCGGCGGGGATCAAAGGCGGGCAGCTTTCGGTGCTCTATCCGATGGTGTCTCTGGGGTACATCTGGACGCTGTTGTGGGCGCGGATTTTCTTTCAGGAGGCGTTGACGCGCGAGAAGTTCGTGGGGTTGGGGCTGATTCTGGCGGGCGTGTTTCTGGTGGGGCTGGGGAGCTGACACGGGGATGGGGGATCAGGGGTTGGGGATTGGGGACGCGCGGGCTTTCGGCGCAAGGGCCGGCTGCCGGTGTTCCTGCAGGGCGCCTACCGACAGTCCGAGCGCCGTACGCCCCGCGACCCCCATCCCCACCCCTAATCCCATCCCCAATCCCCACCCCAACCCCTAATCCCCCCATCCCCAAGCTATAATCGGGTTTGCCTGAACTGCGTAAGGATCCCATCACGGGGCGATGGGTCATCATAGCGACCGACCGGGCCAAGCGGCCGAGCGACTTTATCCGGCAGCCGGTGCCGCCCGCCCTTCCGGGCATTTGCCCCTTCGACAGCGGCAACGAGCACAAGACGCCGCCGGAGATTCTGGCCTACCGCAACAGCGGCGGCCGCGACGAGCCGGGCTGGCGGGTGCGGGTGGTGCCGAACAAGTTTCCCGTGCTGGGCATCGAAGGCGACCTCAACCGCGAGGGCGAGGGGATGTACGACAAGATGAACGGCATCGGGGCGCACGAGGTGATTATCGAGACGCCGCAGCACTCGGTCACGCTGGGGGAAATGCCGGAACATCAGATCGAGGAAGTGTTGTGGGCGTTCAAGGACCGGGTGAGCGACCTGAAAAAAGACCGGCGCTTCCGCTATATCATCCTGTTCCGCAACCATGGGGAAGCGGCGGGAGCCTCGCTGGAGCATCCGCATTCGCAGTTGATTGCGCTGCCGGTGATTCCCAAACGGGTGAAAGAAGAGGTGGACGGCGGGCGCCTGTTTTACGAGATGAAGGAGCGCTGCATTTACTGCGACATCATCCGGCAGGAGACCACTGCGGGGACCAGGCTGGTAAGCGAAACGGAGCGGTTCACGGTGCTGGAGCCCTACGCGCCGCGGTTTCCCTTCGAGACCTGGATTCTGCCCAAGCGGCACCTTTCGCACTACGAGGATTCCGACGCGCCCATGCTGAAGGACATGGCGTGGGTCTTGCGGTCCACCATGCGCAAGATGGAGAAGGTGCTGGAGCGTCCGGCGTACAACTTCATTGTGCACAGCGCGCCGGTGCAGGAGGCGGAACTGCCGTACTATCACTGGCACGTGGAGATTATTCCCAAGCTGACCAAGGTGGCGGGGTTCGAGTGGGGGACGGGCTTTTACATCAACCCCACGCCGCCGGAGGAATCGGCGCGGTTTTTGCGGGAAGCGGGGCTGGGGTAGAGAGCGGGTTTGGCCTCTCAACGCGGAGACGCGGAGAACGCGGAGATTGGCGCGGAGAATTCCTGGAATTTTCTCCGCGCGTTGCTCCGCGTTCTCCGCGTCTCCGCGTTGAAGGCGGCGGCCGGGGAGTGACGGTTGCGCTCGCGGGTCCGGGTCTGGTATAAAACGCTAGTCGCTCCGGTAACCGGGAAGGATGCGCAACCGGACGAGTTGTTACGGGGATTAGGACCGCAGCCATGCCTGAGAAGCGAAAGGGTTTCCCTCCAGCCAACGTAGGCGATCGGCCAGTGACCAGACCACGGGGATCCAGGACCGGAATATCGAGCGAGGCGGAAGCGTCCGCGGAAGGGACGGCCGTAGCGGCACAGCGGCTGGACGCAGCCAAACAATTCGACACATTCGAAGCGGCCATGCGGCTGTTTCACCTGCGCCAGTTGCCGGCGGCGCGGCAGCTGTTCGAAACCGCGGCCGCCGGACCGGAATTGGACGTGGCGCAGCGGGCGCGGCTGCACATGGCGATGTGCGACCGGCGGCTGCAACAGCCCGAGCTGGAACTGCACTCGGCGGAGGATTGCTATAACTACGGCATCGCGCTGATCAACCTGCGCCGGCTGGCGGAAGCGCGGACACACCTGGAGCGGGCGCTCGGGATGGAGCCGGACAAGGACCATCTCTACTACGCGCTGGCGCTGGCGCAGGCGCTGGGCGGCGATCTGGCGGGCGCGCACGCCAGCCTGAAGCGCGCCATCGAACTGGAGCCGCGGAACCGCATCCTGGCGCGGCAGGACACGGATTTCGCGCATCTGGCCACACAAGCGCCGTTCGATTCGCTGCTCTATCCTGAGAAAAAGGGCTGGTAGCGGGCCCGCCAACGGTGGCAGGGGGTTATGCCCTGCCAAGCCGGTATCCTGTGGCACGGCGGAAGCGTGCCCGGTTGCGGGCCGGATTCGGATCGCGTCACGGGAGAAAACGGAATGGAAAAGACGTCACCGTTGCGAGTGGTGGCGATTGGCGGCGGCACGGGGCTATCGGCACTTCTGCAGGGGTTGAAGCAGCACACACGGCTTTCGGGGAAGCCTCCGCTGCTGGACATCACCGCGGTGGTGACGGTGAGCGACGACGGCGGCAGCTCCGGGCGGCTGCGGCGGGACTTCGACGTGCTGCCGCCGGGCGACATCCGCAACTGCATGGTGGCCCTGAGCGAGGATTCGGCGCTGCTCTCCCGGCTGTTTCAGTACCGCTTCGCGAGCGGACGCGGCCTGAAGGGGCACAGCTTCGGCAACCTGTTCCTGGCGGCGCTGACGCAGATTACGGGCGATTTTTCGCGGGCGGTGCGGACGTCCTCGGAAGTGCTGAACATCGCGGGGCGGATTTATCCGGCCACTACGGCCAAGGTGGCGCTGGAGGCGACCCTGGCCGACGGGGCGATCGTGGTGGGGGAGACGCAGATCAGCCGCAGCCGCGACCGGATTCGCGCCATCCGGCTGAATCCGGCGAAAGTGCCGCCGCTCGACGACACGCTGGAGGCCATCGCGGAAGCCGACCTGATCACGCTGGGGCCGGGCTCGCTGTTCACCAGCGTGATTCCCAACCTGCTGGTGCACGGCATTCCGGCGGCCATCCGGAACTCGCCGGCGGTGAAGGCGTACTTCGTGAACCTGATGTGGCAGCCGGGCGAAACCACGGATTTCCGGGCATCGGACCACATTCGGGCCATCCACCGGCACGCGCGCGGCAAGCTGCTGGATTACGCGGTGGTGAATTCGAAGCCGATCCGGCCGGCGCTGCGGAAGCGGTATGCCGAGGAGCAGGCGATGCCGGTCGAAAACGACGTGGAGGCGATCGGAAAGCTGGGGGTGCAGGTGATAGCGCGGGAGCTGGCGGGAGAAGGCAAAGTGGTGCGGCACGACTCGCAGGCGACGGCGGCCGTGGTGGTGAAGCTGGCGGAGGAAGGGCGAAGGCGAAGGGGGAACTAAGCCGGGGGTCGGGGATCAGGGGTCAGGGATCGGGGATTGGGGCGACGGGGGCGCACGGCGCGGCGCCGCTTCGCGGCTCCGCGAAGCGGGCTACGCGCGGCCCTGAAAACCCAGGACCGCGCGTAACGGCTCATCCCGCCGTAATCGACGCCGCCCCAATCCCCGATCCCCAAACCCCAACCCCTGCCCCCGGTTCCCCGCGCATAATGGAAGAGATGCAGACTCCCCTGACGGTGGTAATCCTGGCGGCCGGGCTCGGCACGCGCATGAAATCGCGTAAGGCGAAGGTGCTGCACCGGGTGGGCGGCAAAGCGCTGGTGGAGCACGTGGTGGAGAAGGCGCGCGCGCTCGCGCCGCCGGAGCGGATCTTTGTGGTGGTAGGGCACCAGGCCGCGGAAGTGGAGCGCACGCTGGCGGGAACGGGCGTGCGGTTGATCGAGCAGGCGGACCAGAAAGGGACGGGGCACGCGGTAACCTCGGGGCGGGACGTGCTGGCCGGGCTGGAGGGCTACCTGATGGTGCTGTACGGCGATTCCCCGCTGCTGCGGGTGGAAACGCTGCGGCGGCTGGTGGACATGGAAATGGCGGGGGACGCCGCGGCCACGCTGCTGACCGCCCGCATGGCCGACCCGACCGGTTACGGGCGCGTGATCCGCGACGGGCAGGGGCGGGTGCGGCGCGTCGTGGAGCAGAAGGCGGCGACGCGCGAGGAACTGGAAATCCGCGAGGCCAACATGGGGATTTACTGCTTCCGCGCGGACCTGTTCTGGCGGCACGCGGGCGAGATGCGGCCGGATAATCCGGCGCACGAATATTACCTGACGGACATGGCGGAAATCCTGACCCGGGCCGGACACCACGTGGAGCCGATGGCGATCGCGGACGCGGGCGAGGCGCTGGGGATCAACGACCGGCTGGAACTGGCGGCGGCGGACCGCCTTCTGCGCGACCGGAAACTGCGGGAGCTGATGGCGGGCGGGGTGACCATCGAGAAACCGGAGACCGTGACCGTCGATACGGATGTCCAGATCGGGATGGACACGCTGATCGAGCCCTTCGCGCAGATTCGCGGGCGGACGGCCATCGGGGAAAACTGCCGCATCGGAAGCTGCGCGATTGTGGAGGATTCGCGGCTGGGCGATGAAGTGGAAATAGGGCCGTTCACGATTGTGGTGCGCTCGCGGCTGGAGCGGGGGGCGCAGGTGGGGCCCTTCGCGCGGCTGCGGTTTGACAACGACGTGGCGGAAGGCGCGCACGTCGGCAACTTCGTGGAGCTGAAGAAGACGCGGCTGGGGCCGGGCGCGAAGGCCATGCACCTGGCGTACCTGGGCGATTCGACCATCGGCGCGGCGGTGAACGTGGGGGCGGGAACCATCACGTGCAATTACGACGGCGTAGCGAAGCACGCCACGGTGATCGGAGACGGGGCGTTCATCGGCAGCAATTCGACCCTGGTGGCGCCGCTCGAGATCGGCGCGGGGTCATACCTGGGGGCGGGGTCGGTGATTACGCAGCCGGTGCCGCCGGATGCGCTGGCGATCGGCAGGGCGCAGCAGGTGATCAAGGAGGATTGGGCGCGGAAGCGCAGGGCGCGGGGGAAAAGAGGGGCCGGGGGCCAGGGGCCGGGGGGCGGGGCGACGGAGCCTACCGCGGGATGAGCCCGCCCGCGCGGTCCGGATCGCGTCCGGAACTCCTCAGGGCCCACTACAACCGCTCCGCCAAGCCGCGAACCGGCGCCCTCCTGATGCCTGAGCCCTGACCCCTGATCCCTGCATCCGTACACTTATGGGGGAGCGGGAGACGCCGGTGGGCTTTCGGCTCTGGTATCATATCCTGTAAGGAAGGGAGATTCCCGCCATTTCGCTCGTCCCCGCCTTCGTCGCGCGCCGCGAATTGTTCCCCAAACTGCGTTTCGGTTAGTAAAGCCATGAAGATTCGAAATTTTGCATTCGTTGCCACGCTGGTTGCCGCATCGGTGGTTCTCGCCCCGGTGTACGGCCCCGAAATCCGCGCCCATGCGGCCGCACCCGACGATCTCGGCAAGGAGATGAAATCGGTGGCGGATGTGTTCGCGCTGGTGGAGAAGAATTTTGCCGACCCGGTCTCCGCGGAGAAGGCGTTCTACGGCGACGAAGGGCGCGGAGGCGCGATACCGGGGATGCTGCACACGCTCGACCCGCACTCGAACTTCGTCAATCCGTCGGAATACAAGGAAATGCAGCGGCGGCAGCACGCGCAGTATTACGGCGTGGGCATGCAGATCGGCATGGACGGCGCCAAGGTGATCGTGATGGAGCCGTTCGTGGGAGCGCCGGCGTACAATGCCGGCCTGCGGCGCGGCGACTGGATTTCGGCCATCGACGACAAAGACACCAAGGGCATGGACTCGGCGGGCGTGGCGGACATGCTGCGCGGCGAACGGGGCACGCCGGTGAAGGTGAGCGTGACGCGCGAAGGCGCCGCGCAGCCGTACACGGTGACGATCACGCGCGGCAGCATCGACACCAGCGTGGTGGACGCGTTCTGGGTGAAACCGGGCATCGCCTTCCTGCGGGTGGAGAGCTTCGAAGCGCAGAACGTGGCGCAGGACACCGAGACCGATTTGAAGAAGCTGGGCGAGCAGAACGTGCAAGGCCTGATTCTGGATTTGCGCGGCAACCTGGGCGGACTGGTGACGGAGGCGGTGGCGCTGGGCGGGCGTTTCCTGCATAACGGGCAGGTGGTGGTTTCGCACCGCGGCCGGGCCGAACAGGAGCAGGTGTTCCGCGCCAAGGCCAATCCGGCGGCGCAGAAATACCCGATGGTGGTGCTGGTCAACGGCAGCTCGGCTTCGGCTTCGGAGATCGTGACGGGTTCGCTGCAGGATCACGACCGGGCCTGGGTGCTGGGCGAAACGACCTTCGGCAAGGGCCTGGTGCAGGCGCAATTCCCGCTCTCGGAAGGGGCGGCGCTGCTGCTGACCATCGCCCACTATTACACGCCGAGCGGGCGGCTGATCCAGCGCGATTATTCACACGAATCGTTCTGGGATTACTACGCGCACCGCAGCCAGAACACGGTCGAACCAGCAGGATGTGAAAGCCACCGACAGCGGGCGCAAGGTTTTCGGCGGCGGCGGCATCACGCCGGACGAGAAATACGACGTGCCGAAGCTGAGCCTGTTCCAGCGGCGGATGGGTCCGGAGCAGGGGCCGAACTGGTTCTACCGTTTCGCCAACTCCTATTTCGGCGCGAACAAGCCGGTTCTGCCGGTGGGCTGGGAGCCGGATGAAGCGGTGATCGACCGGTTCCAGCAATTCCTGCGTTCGCAGACGGCGCCGTCGATCCCGTTCACGGATGCCGAATTCGCGGCCAGCCGCGATTGGGTCAGGCAGCGGATCCGCTTCGAGTTCTACTACCGCGCGTTCGACAAGAACACGGCGTACCGCGCCGAGTGGAAGGACGACCCCGAGGTGAAGCAGGCGATCGAGAGCATGCCCAAGGCGCAGTCGCTGCTGAACCAGGCGGAAAAAGTCTACGCCATGCGGCAGTAGGCCGTAGGGGCAGCTCTGTTTTCAACGCGGAGACGCGGAGAACACGGAGGGCACGCGGAGGGAAATTTCTCCGCGTTTCCCCTGCGTTCTTCGCGTCTCTGCGTTTAGGGCAGGCTCCTAAGCTTACGAGCTCCCGATCAGGATTCCGGTCAAGAACACCAGCGCGCCGCCAAGGCCGACTTGCAGGGCGGCGGAGAGCGGGGGCGTCTCCATGTAGCGGTTGCGGATCCAGGAGATGACGCCGAGCTCGACCACCACGACGGCGATGGCGGCGGTCATGGCTACCCGGAAATCGGGGATGAGGAACGGAAGCGTGTGGCCGATGCCGCCGAGCGCGGTCATGCAGCCGCAGATGAGGCCGCGCAGCCAGGGATGGCCGCGGCCGGTGAGGCTGCCGTCGTCGGAGAGGGCTTCGGCGAAGCCCATGCTGATGCCGGCGCCGACGGAAGCGGCGAGGCCGACCAGGAAGGCGTCCCAGGGCTTGTGCGTGGCCAGGGCGGCGGCGAAAACCGGGGCCAGCGTAGAGACGGAGCCATCCATCAGACCGGCCAGACCGGGCTGCACGATCTGCAGGACGAACAGGCGGCGGTTCGCCTGATCCTCCTCATGGCGCGCGTCGGGGCCGAGCTTCTTTTCGGTCAACTCCTCGGCGCGGTATTCGTGGGAGCGCTCCTCCTGCGCGAGGTCGTCGAGCAACTGGCGGACGCTGGCATCGGTGGTACGGGCGGCGGCGCGCTCGTAGAAGCGGCGGGTCTCTACTTCCATGGCGGCGGCCTGGCCGCGCACGGTTTCGAGGCCCAGCGGCTTGACCAGCCAGACCGGGCGGCGGTTAACGAAGCCGCGCACGTCCTGGCGGCGAATCAGGGGGATGTGCTCGCCGAATTTTTCGCGTGAAAGTTCGATGAGGCGGCGGCGGTGGCCGGACTCCTCCTGGCGCATGCCGTCGAAGATGGCGGCGGTGGCGGGAAAATCCTCGCGCAGGCCTTCGGCGAAATCGGCGTAGATGCGCTCGTCCTCTTCTTCGAGAGAGATCGCCAGCGCCAGAATTTCGCGCTCGGAAAGGCTGTCGAAGCTTCTCATTCCTTTAGCGTACGCCAGGTCACGGCGGCTGAAAAGCGGCGGCAGCGCGGCGGCAGCGTGGGTTTCCTCACGCGGCTGCCGACGTTCCGGGCCGGACTTTCTCCTCTGCCGATAGGATGGTGAATCGGACCGGCTCACCCTAAAATGAAATCGCAGGCAGCGCGCGGGCTGGGCCGGCTACACCGGAGGGCAGCGGCAGCCGCGTAGGAGGAAGCAATGAGTTTATCGACGAAGTCTCTTGCCCTGACGAGTTCGCTTGTCTGGGGAGGAGCGCTGTTCACGGTGGGAATGATCAACCTGGCGGCGCCCAGGTACGGGGCGGAATTCCTGCGCCTCATGAGCTCCGTGTATCCGGGGTACCGGAACTCACGGCGCCTGCCGGACGTTCTGACCGCCACGGGCTATGCCCTGGTGGACGGAGCCATCGGCGGCCTGATGTTCGCCTGGCTCTATAACCGGATTGGCGGCGCCGATGCGAAGCCATCCACTCCGGCGGATTCCAGCCTTCCGGCACCCCCGCTGATAGCTGACCGCTGAGAGCTTGCAAGGTGCTTTTCAGACGGCGCGGGCGCGGCGCGAGCTTGCAGGCGGCCTCGGAACGGGCGGGCTTGCGCTCGGTGGCGGTGAGGCGCTTGACCTGATCGGTGACCGAGACCAGAAACATGGGCTGGCGGGCGTTCTTCAGCAAATCGATGATGCGGGTGGGGGTGTCTTCGAGATAGATCGATTTGCCGTCGGTGAGCAGATGCACATCGGAGGAGGAGGCGAGGGCTTCGCTGAGGCGCTTGCCCATGTCCTTTTGCAGGAACCGCAGCACGCGGCGGATTTTCTGCAGGGAGAAGCCCTTGCGGCGCAACTCCGCGATGACCGAGATTTCGACCACCTCCTCGGGCATGTAGATGCGCTTGTGCCCGTCCTGGCGCGGCGAGACCACGTTGCGCTCGTCCCACCACTGCAACTGGCGAAGGCTGACGCCGCAGATGCGCGCCACCTCGCTGCTGTTATAACCCGTTTCCGACGAAGATGCCGGCCGAACTTTCCTGGCTTTAAACATTTCGCGCCACTTCCGTTGTGAAATCGGTGCCACTTTGGATTGTACATTGGACAAGGGCTGTGTCAATAGGGGGGTGGGTTCCGGATATCGGGGGCTGTTTCTCCGCAAGCGGGCCAGCATCGGAAAATGTACGCCCAAAGGGGCGTATGAAGGCGAACCGAAGCGCGGGTTTCGATGTGCGGCGGGTCACGCCGGCGCGGCGGCGGAGGGTTTTCGGATTGCCGCCCGCCGCTACACTTGAAACAGGAAGCTCATCGAGGAGGAACCGGACATGAACAACGGCAATGCGAACACGGCAGTCTGGATTGGAATCGCGGCGGGGGCGGCGGTGGGAATCGGGATTGCGCTTTCCCGGCGCAAGCGGCTGCGCACGCCGTGGGACCAGGCGCGGGATGTAACGCGGCGGGTGGCGAATCGCTCGGGCGACCTGGCGGATGCGACGCGCGACATCGTGGAACGGGTGAAGGTGATTTACGAAGAGGGACGCAAGGTAGTGGAGGACGCCGGCGAACTGTGGGAGCAGAGCCGGAGACTGGTGGGCGTGTAAGCGCCGGCCTGTTCCACGAATCGGCAACCCGGTCATCCCATGTTAGCGGAGAGGCGCGGAGGAACGCGGAGGTCTCGCGTAGGGAGCTTTCTCCGCGCCATTTCCGCGTTCTTTGCGTCTGCGTTCAGGGCGGACGTGCGGATCAACCGGTTCGATCGTCATCTCCCGGGGTAGCGGACTATATGGAACGCCGGTGCGCCACGCCTGCGGTACCACTGTTACGTTACCTATGGTTACTTTTGCATTGTGGGAAGGGCGGCAAAAGGTTAGAATTCATGCAGAGTGACCGAAACCGGCCCACCCCAACTGGATTTGCTGACCAAACGACCGGTCGATGGCATGTTGCTGGCAGAGCGCCTGGCGCAAGGGCCGCTGGCGGCGGAAGAAGCGCTGGGATACGCGCTCGAGATCGGCGGGCAACTGCAGAAGGCGCACGCGGCCGGGATGGTGCACGGGGCGCTGTCGCCTGAAGCCATCTGCCTGACGGCGGCCGGAGCGCAGGTGTTGGCGCCGACGCCGGATGCGCGGCTGCACGGCGCGGCTTACCGGGCGCCGGAGCAGGTGCGCGGCGAAGCGGCGGATGCGCGGGCCGACATTTACGCATTCGGCGCGATGCTTTATGAAATGGCCGCGGGGACGCGAGCCTATCCGGGCGAAGGAGCGGAACTGGACCGCTCCATCCTGCAGGACCCGATTCCCACCATGACGCTGCGATCGCCCGTGTACGACGCGATGGCGCGGGTGATCCAGGGGTGCATGGAGAAGAGCCGGACGGCGCGCCGGCAGCGCATCCAGAACGCGGTGATCGAATTGCGTTTTGCGGCCAAGACGGCAAACGTGGCTCCGGGCGGAGCGCGGCCGGTGGTGCGGAGCGCAGCACCGGCGCCGGCGGGACCGCTGCCGGAGTCGTTCAGGGCGCAGATCGACGAGACCGTCAAGGCGCACCGCAACGGACCGGCCCCCAGGCCGCGCCCGGTAGAGCCGCCGCGAAGCGAGGAATTTTTCGCCAGGCCCGGCGAGCGGGTGCTGCGGTACCGCATGGAGCCGGCCGGGTGGCGGGAGACGTTTCGAGACACCGTGGGCGGCTACTCGATGCGCCTGTGGCTGGTCATCGGCGCATGCCTGGCGCTGGTGGCGGGGGCGGCATTAGGGGCGGCGCTGTATTTCCGGCCGCGGGCGGCGGCGCCGATGCTGCGCTTTGCGGTGGCGCCGGACCACACCACGTTTCCGGGCTCGCCTTCCGTCTCGCCGGACGGGCGGTTGCTGGTGTTTTCGGCGCAGGGGCCGGAAGGGCAGCGCATGCTGTGGCTGCGGCCGCTGGACGCGCTGGGGCACACGCCCATTGCCGGAACCGAAGGCGCGATGAATCCGTTCTGGTCGCCGGACAGCCAATCGCTGGGGTACTTCGCGGGACGGTCGCTGAAGATGGTGCGGCTCCACGACGGGCTGACCGAGACCATCTGCAAGATCGAAGGCAGCAACGGCGGAGCGGCGTGGAATGCGGACGGCACGATTCTGTTTTCGCGCGACGCCGAGGGACTGTACCGGGTGGCGGCGAAGGCCAACAGCACGGCTGCACCGGTTTTGAAGGTGAATGCGGGCAAGGGCGAGAACGGCTATCTGTGGCCGCAGTTCCTGCCGGACGGCAGTCACTTCCTGTTTTTCATCGAGACCGAGGCGACGGAGACGACGGGCGTGTATACGGGAACGCTCGGATCATCGGCTTACCGCCTGATATTCCCCTCGGAGACGAACGCGCGCTACGCGGCGCGCAGCGAATCGGAAGCGGCGAAGAGCGGGTACCTGCTGTTTATCGCCAACCGCAAGCTGATGGGGCAGGCTTTCAATCCGGCGAAACAATCCACGGTGGGCGAGCCCACGGCGCTGGCGGAAGACATCGGCGCGGTCAGCAGTGTGAGCCTGGCGCCCATATCGGTATCGCAGAACGGCACGCTGGTGTACCAGGGCACCGGCAAGCCGCTGCGCCAACTGGTGTGGACGGACCGGGCGGGCACGCCGATGGCGGAAGTGCGGGAGCCCGGCGAATGGGGTCCACCGCGCATCTCACCCGACGACCGGCGGGCGGCGGCCGCGAAACTGGGGGACGACGGCAAGAACGCGGACCTGTGGATCGTGGAGAACGACGGCACGGCGAAGTTGCTGAGCCATGTGGCGGGGGCGAGCCACGGCTGCCCGGTGTGGTCGCCGGACGGCTCCAGAATCGCAGAGTGGATGAACGGGAAAGAGCAGGGCGACTACGACATCTACGTGCAGCCGGCGGAAGGCGGGCGGCCGGACCTGCTGTACCGCGGCGATTTCCCGAAGCAGCCGACCGACTGGTCGCGCGACGGCCGGTTTATCCTCTTCAATGCGATTCGCCCGGGCACCCGGAGCGACGTGTGGGCGCTGTCCACGGCGGACCGCCATGCCGGCGCGCTGCTCGAAACCGTGAACGCCGAGGAATATGCGGCCCTGTCTCCGGACGGGAAATGGATGGCGTACGATTCCGACGAAAGCGGGCGGCACGAAGTTTACGTAACGCCGTTCAACGGCCTTCGGGCGAATGGGGACCGGCGGTGGAAGGTCTCGATTTCGGGCGGAGGGCTGCCGCGCTGGCGGGGCGACGGAAAGGAGCTGTTTTTCCTGACCCCGAGCGGCCGGCTGATGTCGGTGGCGGTACACGTCGAAAAGCCGGATTTCGAGTTCGACGCGCCGGTGATTCTCTTCCAGACGCATCCGATTCGCCGGGTCTGGAACCTGTACGACGTGGCGCGGGACGGGCAACGGTTCCTGATCAATGCACCGTTCGAACTGGCGGCTTCATCCGACATCATGGTGGTGACCAACTGGACGGAGAAGCTGAGAGACTAGGCGGGGCACCAGAGCTTAATTTTAAGTCCTTTATATAGTTCAATTTGCGGCTTACATTCGGCCGCCTGCCGGGGTGCTACAATGAAATTGGTTCCCCCCAGGAAATCAGGTTGAATTATGATGAAGCGCAGGTTCTGGCCGTTGGATTACGATCCCGACGGAGAAATCTATGAGAACGTGGCGTGGGACCTTCCTGGATACCGCCGCCGGCAGCTGCCTGTAAAGAAGACATCACGGCACCGCAGCGGGACGGGATAGCGCGGAAGCAACGATGGGGAGCGGCTGGAATGACAAGGCGCGCGGCTCCAGATGCTGATCCTTGCTCCGTTTCCGGCCAGGGCTTCATCGGCGTGTGAGAACCGTCGCTCCCTGATTTCCCAAGCCTTGATTTTTTTCCGATTCGAGCCGCCGGAGCGGTAATAAAGAGCGCGGCCCGGGTAAACGTTACATTGTAGACGCGTTTGGAAACGGGGGTGTGTCTGTCACGACGCATTGAAAACTCTGAAGTTAGTAACAACGGCGCGAGGATTGCTAGACACCCAACCGAGGTTTTCGAACTATGAAAGGTTTCCTTCCGACCACTATTCTCGTCACGGGCGCCATGCTCGCCGGGGGATGTGCCACTAAGAAGTACGTGCGAAACACGACGGCTCCGATCCAGGCGAAGGTGGACCAGGTAGGCGAACAGACCACTCAGAACACCACCCAAATTCAAGAGACCCGCACCGAGCTCAAGGCGGTGGATGAGAAAGCGCAGAGCGGCATCAGCGCGGCGCAGGAGCGCGCGGCAACCGCCGACCAGCACGCCGGCGACGCCATGAACAAGGCCACGGCGGCCAACCAACTGGCGACCACCGCGGACCAGAAGGCGGACCAGAATGCGCAAGGGCTCGGCAGCCTGCGCAACGTGATATCGAACATCGACGACTACAAACTGCAGACATCGGCGACGGTTCCATTTCCGTTCAACCGGTACATGCTGACGGATGAGGACAAAGCCAATCTGGACAAACTCGCGGACGAAGTGAAGAACGACCGGCGGTACTTCGTCGCGGTGGAAGGTTACACCGACAGCGTGGGGTCCCGGCAGTACAACGAGGAATTGAGCCGCAGGCGGGCCGAAGCGGTGGAGAATTATCTGGTGGCGCAGCATGATATTCCGCTGTACCGGATTCACATCATCGGCCTGGGCGAAGAGAAACCCGTGGATGCGGCGCGCAACCGCGCGGCGCGGGCGAAGAACCGGCGGGTGGAGGTGAAGGTGTTCAGCGCCGACCAGGTGCTGAGCTCGCTGAACACGACCAACAGCGAGGCGAGCCGGGACAACAAGTAAATCGAGAATTGCTTGCGGCCCGCGAAGCCGCTTCCCAGCGCCCGGGTGAGGCGCGGGAAGCGGCTTCTTTTATTTGTGGTCAAATGCGGGGCGGAGGCGTGGGGTGATTGTGGGAGCTGCGCCGCGACGGCCGGCTATTCGGGGAGGACGATGGCTTTGGCGGTGAGTGGCGGGACCAGGCGTTCGGCGGCCTCGCGGCGGAAGGTCTGCCACCAGACGTAGAGGAAGACGATGTTGGCGATCTGCTCCACGGAGTTGCCCGCCTGCACGATGGCGTGGGAGCGGTAGTGAATGGCGATGGTGCGGAAAGATTCGCCGATGGCCATTCCGCAAAACATAATTCCCATGCCGCCGCTGAGCATGAGGAGGCGGGAATCGGTGCTGCGGGAGCCGATCAGCATGGCCCATAGCGCCAGATCGAGAATGGCGGCGCAGAAGGTGATATCGCGGGTCCAGGGGGCCATCCACATGCCGATGGCGGCGGTGGACTGGTAATGGATCAGAAAAGAAATGCCAATGTAAAGGACGGATCCCAGGGCTAAGCCGCGGCGAACGGTACGGCGGATGGCGAGACCGGAACTGGCGCGGTAAATGAGAGTGATGACAACCGCGAAGATGAGGGCGTCGGTGACACCCTCGTTCAGCCAGTAGAGATGGATGTAGCCGGATCCATTGGCCCGCCGACCCTCATAGTAGGCCCACATCGCGGGCACAGAGGCACACGCGGCCAGGAGACTGACCACGAGATAAGCAAAAACCAGGGGATACCGCCGCACGCCGACGCGCATCACGGCGGAGATGGCCAGTACTTCCAGCGGGCACCAGACCAAGTATGAACAGAGCAGGAGGGCCAGATCCATGCAGCTCTATTCTAAGCCAAAGCAGCTACCTTAGGGGAAAACCTGATTGAACTTTCTACGCCAGGGTGGACCAGGGATCGGGGCCGGGGCCGGGCTGGTTGCTCGCCAGAGTGGACCAGGGATCGGGGCCGGGGCCGGGCTGGTTGCTCGCCAGAGTCGACCAGGGATCGGGGCCGGGGCCGGGCTGGTTGCTCGCCAGAGTGGACCAGGGATCGGGGCCGGGGCCGGGCTGGTTGCTCGCCAGAGTGGACCAGGGATCGGGGCCGGGGCCGGGCTGGTTGCTCGCCAGAGTCGACCAGGGATCGGGGCCGGGGCCGGGCTGGTTGCTCGCCAGAGTAGACCAGGGATCGGGGCCGGGGCCGGGCTGGTTGCTCGCCAGGGTAGACCAGGGATCGGGGCCGGGGCCGGGCTGGTTGCTCGCCAGAGTCGACCAGGGATCGGGGCCGGGGCCGGGCTGATTGCTCGCCAGAGTGGACCAGGGATCGGGGCCGGGGCCGGGCTGATTGCTCGCCAGAGTAGACCAGGGGTCGGGGCCGGGGCCGGGCTGATTGCTCGCCAGGGTGGACCAGGGATCGGGGCCGGGGCCGGGCTGGTTGCTCGCCACTTGGGCCGGAGCCGAGGAAAGCAGGGCGGACGAATTCATCGCCACGCTGCTGCCGAACGCTGCATTCAGGCCTACGGCCAGAGCGAACGCTAGAACCACCGCAACAAAGAAGAGCTTATTTTCGAGAATCCGATTGATAACCATTGACATCGTTCTCCTGCCCTAAGGGATTGAATTTAACAGAACTATAGTTTTTCACTTAGATGGGTAGGAAAACGCGCTTGGGGATATGAGGGGAATACCCGATAGGGGTTCTAGCTAACGCGGATTTGTACTGGGAACTTTCGTACTAGAAGAGCGTTCGCGGCGGAGGGCGTACGGAGAATCGGACAGATCGGAGTGGCTGTTGCGGCGGTCGGGATACTCCAGGCGCATGTCGGCGGCGACTTCATCGAGCATCACCATAGTGGCGGTTCTGGTTTCCAGGGCGAAGCAGGTGAGAAGCAGGTTGTCGCAAACGGCGTTGATGAGGCGGGGGATTCCCTGGCAGCGGAAGTGCAACTCTTCCATGAGCTTAGGGGGGATGAAGGTCTGGTTGGGAATGCCCGCGCGGGCCATGCGGGAGTTGATATAGGCGACGGCATCATGCAGATCGAAGCCGTGCAAGGCGCAGCGAAGCGAGATGCGCTGCTTCAACTGGCGGTACTCGGGGCGCTCCAGCTTGTCGTCTAGCTCCTGCTGGCCTGCCAAAACGATCTGGACCAGTTTGCCGCGGCGGTTTTCCAGATTGCCGAGAAGGCGAATCTCCTCCAGGACATCCCACTCCAGATTGTGCGCTTCATCGACGATCAGGACCGTGGTGCGACCGGCGGTGGTGCGCTCGATGAGCAGATGGTTGAGGCTGATGAGGACCTCGGTCTTAGAAAGCCGGTTGCAGCGCAGGTCGAGGTCATAAGCCAGAAACTCGAAGAACTGCTCGACAGTAAGGCGGGAATTGAACAGGGAAGCGAAGGCGATCTGCTGGGTGGCCAGGAAATCGCGCAGGCACTCCAGCATGGTGGTTTTGCCGGTGCCGACTTCACCGGTAAGAACGATGAATCCCTTGCGGCTTTGCACCCCATAGATCAGATTGGCCAGAGCTTCCTCATGCTGCGCGCTGCGGAAGAAGAAGGCCGGATCCGGGCTCATGTCGAAGGGATTCTGGGTGAAGCCGAAGAAAGCGTTGTACATGGGCCTTTCGCATCTTAGCACGTGCGTTGCGGATACAGAAGACCTGGGGAGTACTGGACGGCGCGCCCGGGAATTCATCGCCTCCGTCCGGGTGCGCGCACCGAACGCGCTGTCGCGGATGAAACGGAGGTAACGCGGAGGAACGGGCCGCGCTTCAGGCGGACGGCGGAGCTTTTTCGGTGGCTGGCTTAGGAGGAACGGCGCCCTTGGTGGGGCTGATGAGGATGTGGGCGTTGCGGCCTTCGAGACGGGGCTGGCTTTCCACGCTGCCATAGCCGGTGAGGTCGGCGGCGAAGCGCATGAGCAGCTTCTTGCCGAGATCGGCGTGGGCGATTTCGCGGCCCCGGAACTGAACTACGGCCTTGACACGATTGCCCTCCTGCAGGAAGCGGATGGCGTGGTTGCGCTTGAAATCGTAGTCGTGCTCGTCGGTGTTGGGGCGGAATTTGATTTCTTTAACCTGGACGACGTGCTGCTTCTTTTTGGCTTCGTGCTGCTTCTTCTTCTGTTCGTACTGGAAGTGGCCGAAATCGACGGCCTTGGCCACCGGCGGAACCGCCGTGGGCGCCACCAGCACCAGATCCAGCCCCATCTCCTGCGCCTTGCGCAAAGCCGCCGAGGTGGGCATGACTTCGGCTGTGCCATCCGGAAACACGGCGCGGACTTCGCGCGCGCGAATGGACTCATTCACATTCTCTCTGCGGGATTGCCTGCGAGGAGGAAAGTTTCTACCTGGATACATTTTGAAATTTGGATTTAACGTTGGATACGCGCCGGGCGGAGATGCCGGTGCGGACATTCGGGCCGGGAATCGGTATGGTGCAAAAGCGAGACAAGCTAAGAATTCGTCATTATCAGTGTACAACAGAAAGGGCGAGAAAAGTCAACAGCCAGGGATCAGGGGTCGGGGATTGGGGATCAGGGACGCGACGCCTTTCGGTATGGGGCGGGCTCCCGGCGCCCCTGGGGGGTCCGCCGGGACACTGCGCGCCCGCTGCCCCGCCGCACATCCGCGCGTCCCTGATCCCCAATCCCTGACCCCTGATCCCCAAATTGGACGGCGGCGTGCAACACGCATCTGTATCGGGTATGTATTTTCCAAGATCAGCTTCGCTGTGGGTTCTGCTGGCGGTTCTGGTGGCGGCCTTGACGATGCTGTTGTTCGTGTATTTTCAGGGCGGACTGGAACATGCTTTCCCGGCACCGCAGCCGGCCGGGTGGATGCAGGGGACAACCGCGGGCATGGCGGCTTGACGGGCTTGCGGCCGGCACCTCCGGTGCATGGGCCGGGAATGCCCGGCCTTTACCACCGTCCGCGCCGGGGTTATGCCATGGGCGGCTCGAAGTAGAGCTGCGCCAGCTCGGGCTTTTCGCGAATGGCTTTGCGCCAGTAGGAGCGGGCCTCTTCTTCCTGGCCCATGGCCATGAGAGCGTGGCCGAGATTCAGGAGCGCTTCGGCGAATTGCGGATCCTCGGCGAGCGCCTGCTGGTAGAACTTGACGGCATCGGCGGACTGGCCGCGCTTCTGGCAGATGAGGCCGGCGTTGTAGTAGAGCTCGGGGCCGCGCTCGCCCAGTTCAAGCAGCTTGCGGTGCAGATTGTAGGCCTCCTCGTAATCCTGCTGTTCGAGCGCCAGGGCGGCCAGGCCGCGGACGGCGTCGGAGGAATCGGGGCGCATGAGCAGGGCTTCCTGGAAGCTGCGGCGGGCGGCGTCGGGATTGCCGGAGCGGGTATAGGCGATGCCGGCGTTAAGATGCGCTTCCGGCCAGTCCGGACGCTGCGCCAGGCAGGCCTGGAAGGCTTCGGCGCTGGGGCCATAATCGCCGCGCATGAGACGGAGGTAACCCAGGCGGAAGGTGGAGTCGTTCCACTCGGGCGTCCCCTCGGGGACGCGGGCGTAGAGCTTTTCGGCCTGGGCGCGCTCGCCCTGCTGCTCCAGAACCAGGGCCAGGTTCCAGAGCACGCCAGCCTGATCGGGATCGATTTCGAGGGCCTTTTCGTAGCAGGTGCGGGCGGCGGGAAGATCGCTGAGCTCCTGGTGGGCCACGCCCAGATTCAGATAGACCTGCGAGTTATCGGAGCGCAGGGTGGTGGCGTGCTGATAGGCCTGCGCGGCTTTCAGGTGATTGCCCATCTTATGGTAGGCGACACCCAGATTGAACCAGGTCTCGAAACGGTCGGGGGCCAGTTCGGCGAGATTGCGGCAGTGGCGGGCGGCGGACAGATAATCGCCATCGGCGAAAGCCAGGGTGGCGAGGGCTTCCATGGCCACCGAGGATTCCGGCTGCAGTTCGGCCAGCATCTCGGCATAGCGGCGGACGGACTCGGCATCCTTCCGCTCCAGAAACAGCGCGACCAGGTTGGAGAGCGCCTCCTCGCAGCGGGGATTGCGGGCGAGGACGCGGCGGTAATATTCGACGGCTTCGGCGTGCCGGCCGGTCTGGTGGAGGACCACGGCCTTGCCGAAGAGCGCCTGCTCGTGATCGGGGAACTGCAGAAGGTAGCGCTCGATGGGCGCCAGGGCTTCGGAGACGCGGCCGGTGTGCAGGAGCGAGATGCCGAGGCCGAGAAGAGCGTCGGTGCGGCCGGGATCGAGCGTGACCGCGCGGGCGAAGCAGTCGACCGCCTGTTTCCAGCTTTTCAGGTGGCCATGGCAGACGCCCAGGTTGAAGTGGGCGGTACGGTGGGAGGGGTCGGCTTCGGCCAGCTGCGCGTAGGTGGCGGCGGCCGATTCGAAGTCGCGCATTTCATACTGGATGTGGCCGAGGGCGGAAAACAGGCCGGGCTCGCGCTCGCCGTCTTCGATAGCCTTGGCGAGCAGGTGGGCGGCGGTATCCAGCTTGCCTTCGAGGTGCAGCGAGACGGCCTTCGAGAGCGTGCGGCTGACGCGCTTCTGCTGCTTGAGCTCGGTGATCGGGGTAACGCCCGGCGGGAGGGATACCGTCGCCAGCGGGTTGCCGCCGTGTTCCATTGTGCTCATTACATCCATTATGGTCCTCCGATGTTTCAGTGTGTGGGCCCCAGGGGTGCAAGCGAAAGCGCCCAGAACTGGGGCACGCCGGGCGGCCGCAAACCGGCGGTCTGCCGGGATCCGGTGCGGGAATCTCCGGAAAGGTAGGCGCAGAAGCGTCCCAGCCAATCCTGGTTGCGGGAGACTTTCATCCAGTAGAGGCGGGCGCGCTCGCCGGGTTCGCTGAAAAAGCCGATGCCGCCCTGGGCGAGGGTGTCGTCCGTCCAGGAATCGACGGGCTCGCCTTCGAGGACGGCGGCAAAGTGGTTGCCGCGGACATCGACGGCCACGTGGTAAGGCTCATTATTGTGCACCATGACCGAGAGCGGGGTCTGGATGACCCTGCCGCGCTTGCCGTTGGCGACCTGGTAATGCTGTATGGCGATGATGGGCCGCAAACCGGGTTCGATGACGGTGAACTTCATGGCGTAATAATTCTTTTTGTCCCTGGCGCGCACCACCCAACCCATGCTCTTCTTTTCGATCTGGCCGTAGAATTCCATATGGAAATCGGTGTAGTGGAGGGACGGGCGGAAGAGGGCCATTTCGCCGGTGCGGACATAGCCGTCCGGGCTGTGCTGCCAGCCGGAGGCCCAGGCTTTGGAGCCGGCGCCCCAGGCTTCCATGCCGGAGGCGAAGGTATCGGTGATTTCGGTGGCGGCGCGGTCGGCAATGGCGCGGCGCACGGTGGCCATGGGGCCGGTGCCCCCGGCGGCGCGGCGGACCTCGGCCAAGGCGGTGACATTGCGCTCGGAGGCGGCCACCTGGGCGCTGAATTGCGACAAATGGGCGATCTGGCTGCCGGTCCACAGCGCCAGGCCGACCATGATGGTGGCGGCGATTTTGAGGGCGGCGGCGAAACGGAGCTCGAGCGGCTGGCCATCCCTGGTCTGGCCGGCGAACATTTCGTCTAACGGCAGGCGCCTGCGGGATTTGGCGCGATAGGCGCGGAGGGGTTTGAGCGCGGGGCGGACCTGGAAAGACGGATTCTGCAAGGCCACCGGGGTCCCCATCCAGGCCAGCCCGGCGGAGGGTGAGGAGGCGGTGGAGCGCTGGCAGTAATACTCGAGCGCGAACAGACCGGGATGCGGGATGGCAGGCTGCGGACGTTCGGGCTGGGCGCCGGCGGGTTGGGCCGACATGCGCAGAATGGGCGCGACTTGCAGCTTGCCGGGCAGCACGGGTTCCGCGGGCGGGGCGGACATGAGACGGAAATCGGCCTGGTCCAGGCCGGAGGCTGCCCGCATGGGCGGGGCGACTTCAAGCGGCCGGCGGATAAGAAGGAGCGCAGGCGCGACCGGTAGAGACGACAACGGCCGCCGCGGCCGGGAGTGTTTCGACCACGTCGGGTCCGGGAGCCGGCGCGGGCGCGGCAAGTACGTCTCCACCTTCCTGCGCGGGCAGGAAATGCGCCAGCGCGGGACAGCGGACGGGCAGCGGCGGAGCGAGCGGCACGGGAACCGCGAGGGCCACCGCGGGCATGGATTCGACGGCCATGGGGCGGAGCCCGGGAACGAACCGGCCGGTGAGGGGAGCCAGGCGAGGCGGAGCGGCGACCAGGGCCCGGGATGAGAATTCGTGCAGGCGCACGCCCACCGCCGGAGCGGCGGCGGCGACGGCGGCGAACGCCAGAACGGCCGGCATGGACTCCACGGGTACGGGTGCCGGCCCGGCCCAGGCGGGAGCGGGTTGAGACGAGCGCAGGAGCACCGGCTTGGGACGCGCGGCGATCTCGTCCACCGGGTGAAGAGAGAAACGGAGGATGGCGGGACCAACGTGGCGGATGGCGGGACGCGGGTCGAGCAGCGGGAAAACATCCACCAGGGCGGGCTCGGGGCGGGACAGAAGCACCGGGCCGGCCGCGGCCGGCACAAAAGTGCTGGTGGCGCGCACGGCCGCGATGCCGGGGGCGGCGGCGGCGAACGCCGGAATTGCCGCCAGGGACCGGACGGGCACGGGCGTCGGCCCCACCCAGGCGGGAGCGGGTTGAGACGGGCGCAAGGGCGCCGGCTGGGGACGCGCGGCGATCTCCTCGACCGCGCGAAGAGCGAAACCGGGGATAGCGGGAGCAGCGGAGCCGATGGCGGGACGGGAGTCGAGATGCGGGAAAACGTCCACCACGACGGGCTCCGGGCGGGGCGCAGGCACCGGGCCGGCGGCGGCCGGCATAGCCGGCATAAAAGTGCGAATGGGGTGTAGGGCCGCGATGCCGGGGGCAACCGCGGCGGGCTCCATGATGCCGCAGACCGAAGGCAGCAGGAACCGCTCGGCGGGTTCGGGGAGGCACGCGGGCACCGGGCCGGCGGCGGCCGGCACCTTCATGCTGTCGGGGCGTACGGCCGCGATGCCGGGGACAGCGGCGGCGGGCTCGATGATGCCGCAGACCGAAGACAGCAGGAACCGCTCAACGGGCTCGGGATCCTGAATGGGCAGGGCTTCCTGGCCTTGCGGAAATGCAAGGAGTAAGGTGGCGCCGGAGGGACTGACCTGGCTGGGGAGACGCAGGGGGACGGGGACGGAGTCGAGAGCGCCCGCCAGGGGAGCGGCGCCGGGCACAACGGGCTGCGGATAAAGGTTGTTCCGAGGCCCGGAAAGCGGGACGGCCGCGGATAAACGCAGGGATTCGGCGGCATCCGGCAAGGGGCCGGCGGGGGCTAGCGGGGAGAACGTGAATTGAGGGTGCGCGCCTTCCTGGATGGGGAACTGAACGCGGAAACCGGCGATCCCGGCAGGGGCGGGTTCGGCGGCGCTAAGGCGGTCGAGGGCGCGGCCAAGACGGTTGTGGTAGCGGTCGCGATGAGCGACGCTACAGAATTCGCTGTCTCGCAACGAGCGAAACGGACCGATCTCCTTCCCGCAATATAAGCAGCCCACGTTTGTCCCTACGTACTAGGGTGATTATCAGTCTTCGGGAATAGCAAAGATTGCGTTCCATTTGGTAAGCACCGCCGTTAAATTTTCAGTTAGTTAACCGAAGTTAACCGATCCGGTCCGTTATGCCCGGAGGGAGGTTACACTGGAGCGGTGAAAAGCCTCGCTCTTTTGCTGCTGGCGGCCGCGGCCTGGGCGCGCGGCGGCCTTGCGCCGAAGGACTGGTGGCAGCTGCGCGAGGCCTCCGACGCGCGCATCCGCGGCGACGGCGCATGGATTGTGTACGTGGAAAGCTGGAACGACGGCGCCGGCGATGCGCAGTACTCGAATCTTTGGCTGGCCGCGGTGGAGCCCTTGGCAGGGCGGCATGCCGTCTCCGGCGGACCGGCCCTCTTCCAGGAATCAACAACCCGGTCATCCCGTGTTGCCGGAGAGGGAAAGGGGCGGCGGCAGTGGACGCAGGGAAACTGGCGGGACTGGTCGCCGCGATGGTCTCCGGACGGAAGCCGGATCGCGTGGCTCTCGAGGCGCGGGGGAAGGACGGCGATTCACGTCCGCCGGTGGGACGGCCCCGATGACGCAGTGCTGGACACGGGGGAAGAAGAGCCGCTGGCGCTGGCGTGGTCGGCGGCAGGGGACGCCATCGCGTACCTGGCGCGGGTGACGACGGCCGCTCCGGCAGCGGCGTGGGCGACCGCGGATCTGCTGCCCTTCCTGCGACGGGATGGGACGGCCACGGAGATTTTCCGGATGGCCGTAACGGGCGGCGGGAAGGCGCGGGCGCTCGCGGCGGAAGACCTGCACTGCGCCGGAGAGCCGGCCTGGACGCTGGATGGGCAGGCGCTGGTGGCGGCGTGCGCAGGCGGGATTTACCGGCTGCCGGTATCGGGCGGGGTGGCGCGGCGGCTGACGGCGGAGGAGGGACGGTACGAATCGCCCGTGGTTTCGCCGGATGGAGGGCGCATCGCCTACCTGTTCACGCCGCCGAAGGCGCAAAGCTACGCGCTGCGGAAGCTGGGTGTCATGCGCGCGGACGGAAGCGGCCAGAAGATTCTGAGTGGAGCGCTGGACCGGGACGCGGCCAGTCCGCAGTGGAGCCCGGAATCGCGCACGGTGTATTTCCTGGCGGACGACTGCGGGGCGACGCACGTGTATGCCGCGCACAACGACGGCACGGTGCGGCAGGCCACCACGGCGGCGGAACGGCTGCGCGGATTGTCGCTGGCGGACAACGGGCGGGCGGCGAGCGTGCGCTGGCGGGCGGCGGAAGCGGGGACCGTGGTCAGCTTCGCGGTGGATGTGGAGCCGGAACCGCGGGTGGCGGCGGCGCCGAACCAGGGCTGGCTGGCGGGGCGCGAACTGGCCGGGGTGGAGGAGATGGAATTCGCATCGGACGGGCACACCATTGAGGCGTGGCTCATCCGGCCGGTGCCGTTCCAGCCGGGGCGCAAATATCCGCTGCTGGTGGACGTGGCGGACGACCCGCGGAGGATGTACGGCGTGGAATTCGAGGCGCGGGCGCAGATGCTGGCGGCGGCAGGTTATGCAGTGCTGCACGTGAACCCGCGCGGCACGCCGGGCTATGGCGAGGAATTCGGGAATCTGCTGCGCACGCGGTACCCGGGAGACGATTTCGATGATTTGATGCGGGCCGTGGATGCGGCGGCGGGGCGCGGGTGGGTGGACAGGGACCGGTTGTACATTGCGGGCGGACTGCTGGCGGCATGGGCCATGGGGCATACCGGCCGGTTCCGCGGGGCGATTGCGCGGCATCCGGTGATGGACTGGACGGCGGACGTGGCGCTGCGGGCGGACGGTGCGCGGCGCGCGGCGGAGTGGATGGGGGCGATGCCGTGGGAGGACGCCGAACAGTACGTGAAGCACTCGCCGATCTACTTCGCGGGAAAGTTCCGCACGCCCGCGTTGCTTCTGGCGCGCGAAGGGGATGCGGAGAGCGAGGAGTTGTATTTCGCCCTGCGGGCCGCCGGGTGGAAGTGGAGATGGTGCGCCTCCCGGAGACGCCGCGCGCGCAGGTGCTGGAGATGGAGGCGATGCTGGAGTGGATGGGGCGGTGAGGGAGCAGGGATCGGGGGTCAGGGGTCAGGGGCGCGAGCATTCCCGTTTCGCGGCTGGTCCCCGATGTCCTCGCCGGCATCCAGGAGGCACACCGCAGACGATCCGCGCAAACCGGGGCCGCGCGTCCCTGATCCCCAATCCCTGACCCCTGACCCCTGCTCCCGCTACGCCGGGGCCAGGGAGCGCAGGCGAAGGACGGATTCCAGGATGCGGGCGGCGGCGTAGTCGATTTCTTCTTCGGTGGTGAAGCGGCCGACACCGATGCGGACGGAGGAGCGCAGAAGATCGGCGGAGAGGCCGAGGGCGCGGAGAACGTGGCTGGAGTGGGCGGCGGAGGAAGAACAGGCGGAACCGGTGGAGAGCGCGATCTCCGGCAGAGACATGAGCAAAGCTTCGGCGGAGATGCCGGGGAAGCTGACGTTGAGATTGCCGGGGAGGCGGTGGGGGAGGGAGCCGTTGATGTGAAGGGATGAATCCTCCGCCTGGAGCGCGTGGAGGAGGCGATCGCGGAGGGCGGCGGTGCGGGTGGATTCGGCGGGCATTTCGCGGGCGCAAATGGCGGCAGCCTCGCCGAAGCCGACGATGCCGGGGACGTTGAGCGTGCCGGAGCGGAGGCCGGATTCGTGGCCGCCGCCTTCGATTTGCGGTGCCAGGCGCACCTGGGCGCGGCGGACGTAGAGGGCGCCGACGCCCTTCGGGCCGTAAATTTTGTGCGCGCTGAGAGACATCAGCGAAATGCCGTCAGCGGCCACGTCGAGCGGGATTTTGCCGAACGCCTGAACGGCATCGCAGTGGAAGGGAACGCCTTTTTCGCGGCAGATGGCGCCGATCTCACGGACGGGTTGAACCACGCCGATTTCGTTATTGGCATACATGACGCTGACCAGGCCGGTTTCGGGGCGGATGGCGGCGCGGAGCTCGTCGCAGATCGAGGAGACCGTCGGGGCGGGGCTGGAGGATGGTGACGGAGGCGGCGTGCCGGAGGGGATCGAGCACGGAGGGGTGCTCGGTGGCCATGGTGACGATGTGGCGGGCGCCGATGCCCTTCAGGGCGAGGTTGTTGGATTCGGTGGCGCCGCTGGTGAAGACGATGTCGCGGGGGGCGGCGCCGGCCAGCGCGGCGATGCGGCGGCGGGCCTGCTCGACGGCCTGTTCGGCTTCCCAACCGAAGCGGTGGGTGCGGCTGGCCGCATTGCCGAATTTGGCGCCGAACCAGGGCAGCATGGCATCCAGCACGCGCGGGTCGACGGGCGTGGTGGCGTGATGATCCAAATAGATTGGAGGGTGCATGCCGGAGTGTTCCCATTGTGGCCTGAAATGGCGGATACTGGGGGCAGACGATGCCGAAGCCTTCGGTCGCCCCAGAGACGGAAGCCACGCAACGGGAAGATCTGGTCCCATTGTATCGCGTGGTTTTGCTGGACGATAACGACCATACCTACGATTACGTCATCGAGATGCTGCAGAAGATTTTCATCTTCGCGCTGGAGGAAGCCTACCGGCACGCCGAGGAGGTGGACCGGGCGGGGCGCACGGTGCTGATCACGTGCGAGCTGCGCGAGGCGGAGTTCGCGCGCGACCAGATTCACGCGTACGGGCCGGACTGGCGGCTGGAGCGTTCGAAGGGGTCGATGTCGGCGGTAATCGAGCCGGCGGGCAACTGACCCGCGGGACTCCCTTCAACGCGGAGACGCGAAGGGCACGGAGGTTTCGCGGAGAATACCCATAAAAACTCCGCGAGTTCTTCGCGTTCTCCGCGGCTCCGCGTTGAAGAGACGGCCGCGAATAAGCCACCACGTCCGCCCCACGGAAGCAGGCTGCGTGGACCGGCGCGGTATGATAGACAACATGATGTTTTTCCGCAGTTTGCTATGGGTGTGTCCGGCGGCGTGTCTGCTGGCGCAGACTACCCCTCCTCCACAACCGAATGCAACACCGGTGCCAAAACCGTCGGTGACTTTCACGCAGATGCCGCCGGCGGCCATGCCCACGGTGTCGCCCGATAAGGTCATCATCACGGTGGGCGAACAGAAGATCACGGCGAAGGAGTTCGACGAGATCATTTCGGCGCTGCCGCAGCAATACCAGGCATCGGCACGCGGCAACGCGCGCAAGCAGTTCGCCGACAACCTGGTGCGGATCCTGGTGCTGTCGCACGAAGGCCGGCGCCGGGGGCTGGATGAGACGGCGCAGTTCAAGACGCAGGTGCTGTTTCAGAACGCCAATATCCTGGCCGGCATCACTTACGATCTGATGGCCAAAGAGGCCAAGATCGACGATGCCGAAGTGCGGAAGTATTACGACGAGCATCGCAAGGATTTCGACGAGGTGCACGCGCGCCACATTCTGATCCGGGTGAAGGGATCGCCGCTGCCGGTCAAGCCGGGGCAGAAGGACCTGACCGAAGACGAGGCGCTGGCGAAGGCGCAGGAAGTGAAGAAGAAGCTGGACGGCGGCGCGGATTTCGCCACCGTGGCGCAGCAGGAATCCGACGATACGGGTTCGGGGCCGCACGGCGGCGACCTGGGCTTCTTCCACCAGAACCAGATGGTGCCGGCGTTTGCGAACGCGGCATTCAAAATGAAACCGGGCGAAGTGAGCGAGCCGGTGAAAACGCAGTTCGGCTACCACATCATCAAGGTGGAAGCGGTGAAATCGTACGACGAACTGCGGCCGGAAATCGAGAAGAAGCTGCGGCCGGAGATGGCGCAGAAGGCGATGGAGGAATTGCAGAAGAAGAGCGGGGTGGAGTTGGACCCGGTGTTCTTCGCGCCCCCGGCGCCGGCGCATGTGCCCACGCTGATGCCCGGCATGAATACGCCCACCTCGAAATAACGGTGCGCACGCGCAAGCTGCAACTGGCATGCCCGGTGTGCGGGTCCGGGGGAGTTTTTTATAGCTGCACCCCGAACTGCTGCTTCAACCACGTGTGCTCGGAATGCGGCGCGACGTTTGAGCCGGCGACCACGCTGGCCGGCGGCACGAGAACCGGAATCGTGCCGCCCGATCCGCCGCCGGACGCCTCCGATCCCACGGCGGAGTGCGCGCGCTGCCAATCCACCGCGGTCTTTATGGCCGAAGATGGAGCGGTGGTGTGCGGAAAGTGCGGCAGCCTGCTGCGGTTGGAATACACGGAGATTTGCCCGGGGTAAAGAGAGGGCGTGAATTCAGCGCGGAGCCGCGGAGGACGCGGAGAAGCTTCAGGTATCCCTCCGCGCCGCCTTCGCGTCTCCGCGTTGAATCGAAGACTACTGTTTTCGATGCGCCGAGCGGCTGCAGGCGTCGGCGGCGCCGGTGGCATCGATGGCGGCGGTGCTTTCGTCGATGTGCAGGATTTTGCCGTCCTCGCCGATGACAAAGGTGACACGGTTGGCCACGCCAGCATTCTCATTCAGGATGCCGTATTTTCGCGAGACTTCACGCTTGGCGAAATCGCTCAGGAACGGTGTGGTGAAGTTGTTCTTGGCCGCGAATTCCCGCTGCGACGGCGTGTTGTCCGTGCTGATCCCGAATACCTTGGCCCCGCTATCCGCAAATTTGGCCATACCAGCCTGGTATGACAGGAATTCCTTCGTTCAACCGCCGGTGAATGCGGCGGGATAAAACGCCAGCACCACCACATTCTTGCCGCGAAACGAGGAGAGCGTCACCTTGCCGCCCTCGGTGGAATTCAGGGTGAAATCGGGCGCTTCATCGCCCACCCGCAGGTTGGTGAGTTTCGGTTCCACCATCTGCGGGAACAGATTGGCCGAGGCCAGCAGGCCCAGTACGGCGAAAGACAGCTTCCTCATGTGCTCCTCCAATTAGATTGAGGCTAGCACAAAAGGCGGAAATGCGCTTTACCGCACGCCCGACATCAGGCGCACCGTCGGCCGCGTGAGCACCGCCAGCGCCGCCGCGGCTGCAACCCCGAACACCGCCACCACCCCGAACAGCGTGGGCAGCGGCATGGAACTGTAGAGCGAACCCGCCCGGCCCGCCAGCCAGTCGCCGATGCTCACGGAAAGGAACCAGATCCCCATCATGAATCCCGCCGCGCGCTCCGGCGCCAGCTTGGTCATGGCGCTCAATCCCACCGGGCTCAGGCAGAGCTCGCCCAGCGTCTGCAGGAAGTAGGTCCCGGTCAGCCACCAGACACCCACCTGCGCTCCATGTCCCGCCATCATCGCCGCCGGCACCAGGATCGCGAACGCCAGACCGCCGAAGAGCAGTCCCATGGAAAACTTGGCCGGGCTGGACGGCTCCATCCCTTTCCGGTTCAGCGCCATCCACAGCCACGCGAACACCGGCGCCAGCGTCACCACGAAGATCGGCTGCACGAACTGGAACCATCCCGCCGGGAACTGCCAGCCCAGAATCCAGCGGTTGGTGGAGCGCTCCGCGAACAGGTTCAGTGACGACCCCGCCTGCTCGAACGCCGCCCAGAACACCGCCGACGCGATAAACAGCACCAGAATGGCGGCCGAGCGCTTGCGCTCCTCCGCCGACCATGTCCGCGACCCGATCAGCCACCAGAAGACCGCCGCCGAAATCGCTAGCAGCGCCCAGCCCAGCCCGTTCGAAATCGGTGGTCGCGCTGATGGTCACCACACCCGCCGCCACCAGCACTCGCCGCCACCGCGCACACGCCCAGCGCCGCCGCCAGCGCCCGCACCGCGCTCCGCTTCTGCCGGCGGTCGCGCTCCGCATCGCCGGTGGAGGCCGGGTGCAGCCCTGCGGTGCCCAGATGGCGCGCCCCGACGACGTACTGGATCACGCCCAGCAGCATGCCCACGCCCGCCACGCCGAACCCCAGCCGCCAGTTGATCTTCTCGCCCACGTACGCGCAGAAAACCGGCGAGATCAGCGCGCCCAGGTTGATCCCCATGTAGAAAATCGAGAAGCCGGAATCGCGCCGCGGGTCGCCCTTGGCGTAGAGCTGGCCGACGATGGTGCTGACGTTCCCCTTGAGCATCCCGCTGCCCGCCATCAGCAGCACCAGCCCCAGGTAGAACCAGGTCGCCGCCGGAGCCACCAGGCAGAATTCTCCCGCGGTGATCAGCATGCCGCCGATCAGCACCGCCCGCCGCTGTCCCGTGATGCGGTCCGCGATCCACCCGCCGCCCAGGCAGGCCAGGTAGACCATGGCGGTGTATATCCCGTAGACCGCGCCCGCCTTGGCGTCGCTCAGCCCCAGCCCGCCGTGCGCCACCTGGTCCGTCATGAACAGGATGAGGATGGCGCGCATGCCGTAGTAGCTGAAGCGCTCCCACATTTCCGTGAAAAAGAGCGTGGCCAGGCCGCGCGGGTGGCCGAAAAAGCTGCGGTCCTGCCGGGCAGGATCGGTGAGGGGTTCCCGGGTGGTGGCCATATCAGACAGCGTCATTAATATTTTGACGCATCGGCCGGGAGATCCAGAGGAAAAACTTTCGGCATACCCCCACCGCGCACGTTTGCTTTCAACGCGGAGCCGCGGAGGACGCGAAGGCGGCGCGAAGAACCTCAGGTATTCTCCGCGTGACCTCCGCGGCTCCGCGTTGAAGAAATGCCGCTGTCAGTATTTCGCCAATTCTTCTACCAGCGCGTCCAAACCCTTGCGCCGGTACAGATCCGAGAGCCGCTGCTCTTCGGCCGAGGGCGCCAGCACCTTGCGCAGTGTGGGATTTTCCATATTCTGCCGGTTCGGCACCCAGACCTTGCCGTCCGCGAACTCCACCTGGCTGACAAATCCGGTCATCTGATGCACGCTCACCGGACGGCCGCCGGTCGAGAAGTTCAGCGTGCTTTCCTGCTGCAGGCGCGCGGTATTTCCCGCGGGCAGGTAAAAGGTCAGGTTGGGGGAGGGCAGCGCGCCCGCCAGGTATTCGTGCCCGGCCGCATCGCTCACCACCCATCCCAGCTCGACATACTTCACCGGTCTCGAGGAAACGTTGCGCACCACCACCATGGGCGCGCGCGCTTCGTTCCCGGAGACCTGCGCGAATCCCTCCACCGGGGCCACCGGCGCATCCGGAAATTGCAGGAACGCGAACTGCGCCAGGCGCTCGCCCGCCGCCATGGCCGCGGTGGTCACCGCCGCCCCGCCCCGCCGCACCTTCACCGTGAGGGGCTGGAGTTCGGCCTGCTGCGCCAGGCTGGACACCATCGCCTGCCGCAGGCCGCCCTTCCCCGCCTGCGCCAGAATCCGCTTGAAGTGCTCGCGGTCCCGCTGCGCTTCCATTTCGCACGCCGTCAGGTAGCGCCGGGAATTCAGCCGGTCCGGCCCGTAGAACGTGAGGTCCTGGAACAGCACGCCGTCCAGGTCCACCACCACCAGCGGGCCGCCGGCCAGTTGCGTCGGCCGCACCAGTTGCATGTCGATGTGCACCGGAAACACGTCGCCCGGCCCCGCGTTCAGGCTCGGAATGGTCACCGACCCCTTCCCGCCCATGGTCAGTTCCTGCGAGACCACCCGCAGCGTCACCCCGTGGATGCGCGCCGCGCCGGTATTGCGCAGCGTCAGGGCCATGTGCAGGTCCAGCACCATGGCCGCGCCGCGCATGCTGGTCCGCGATTGGTCCGATGCCAGCGACAGCAGCGCCACCGGCGAATCCTTGGGCAGATTGATGCTCACCGATCCGCTCGGCAACGGGCCTTCCTGCGCGGCCAGAACCGCCGCGCCCAGCCACGCCGCCGCCGCTATGTGGTAACGCGTCATGACCGTGCTCCTGAATGTCCGAACGGCGCCCCTCCGCCGGAGGCGGCATGCCGCCCTGCCAAGGGTCTATTCCGCATAGACGTTGTTAATGGTGACGTACCCGGTCTGAGGGTCGATGTAGCGGGCCCGGATCGATCCCTCCGCGTCCGGCGAATACGTCACGCGCTCGCCGGCCGCCATTCCGTTCGGATTCATCAGCCGCAATGCCTGCCCGCCCTTGCGGATCTGAATTCCGTTGCCCATGGCCTGCACCACCATGCCATCGTCCGCCGCCGGGGCCACCGGCGCCGGGCGCTCCAGAACCATTCCGGTTACCAGCAGCGCCGTAACGCTGGCCAGCGCCACCGCCGCCCGCACGCCCGTGACGCGCGGCATCTCCACCCGTGGCCGCCCGCTCTCGCGCACGCATTCCCCGGCCGCCAGCCCCAGCCGGATATTCGCCTTCATTTCCGCCGCCAGCCGGTTCCACGGCACTTCCGGTGTTTCCGCCAGGTCCGGTAAAATCCGCCGCGTTCTTTCGAACGCTTCCATTTCCGCGCGACAGCGCTCGCATTCCGCGATGTGCCGTTCGATGCGCCAGCGCCCGAAGAAACCGAGGTCCCCACCCGCGTACAACGCCAGGGTCGCCAACTTGGGGTGTCTCATTTTCCTACCGCTTCCTTCTTTCCATGTACCGCCGGAACTTGATCCGGCCGTTGGCGATGTGCGAGCGTACCGTGGCCTTGGAACAGTTAAGCCGCTGCGCCACTTCTTCCGCCGGCAGCCCTTCCACGTCCCGCAACATCAGCGCGGCCCGCTCGCGCGGGCTCAACAGCCGTAATCCGTCTTCCAGGTAATTTCGTTCTTCGGACCGAAGGAGAATCTGCTCGGGGCTTTCCTCGTGGCTGAGCGGAGCATCCGCGATTTCACAGAAACTCGCCCGCCCGCTGCGCCGTAGAAAATCGATCGCCGTATTGGTGGCGATGCGGGACAGCCAATGCGCCGCTTTTTGCTCGTCCTTGAGCTGTTCCTGGTGCTGCAGCGCCTTGATGAAAGCTTCCTGGGTCAGGTCCTGGGCATCCGCCACATTCCCCACGATCCGGTAAATCTGCGTGAAAATCCGCCGCAAGTTGTCTGAAACAAAGCGGTTTTGCCGATCCGCCAGCTCCAGGCCGGGCTCCGTTACTTCGCTCATCTGGCTGTAAACAAGAGTTCTCACGGGTCCTACACTGATGACGCCTTAACCCGGAAAACGTGGACTTCAAATTCGCCGAAAACGGCTGCTCAATGGTATTTTAACAAGCGGCTCACGCAACCTACGTTTCCGCCCGTTGTGTTTTTCCCGCCAAACCGCGGGCGCCCGTATCGAATTTCTTGTAACCCGCGTTTTGGCTTCGCGCCTCCTTTGGTATCCGGCTTGCAATCTCTCCAACCGACTGCTTATCGCGCGCGCTTCAACGAGACCAGAATGGAGTTGCAAGGTATGAAAATCGGAACCATCACGACCGCGACGGGCATTTTGGCTCTGGGGCTCGCTTCGTGGGTAACACCAGGACGCGCCCAGAGCCCGATGTTCGATCGCGTGGAAGTGAATCTACCCTATACCGTCACCGTCGGCGACCACACCCTCGCCCCCGGCGACTACGTCATTCAACAGACTCGGGATTTCGGCGGCGACCAGCGTGCGCTGCTCATTTATTCCAATAACGGCACCAAGTTCGTGACCACGGCCGTGACCATTCCCACGCTGGATGTGAATACTCCGGATCACACCTCGGTGACCCTGCACCACTACGGGCCCGATTACTACTTCGACAAGGTCTGGATCCAGGGGAAAGATTACGGTTATGAATTCCCGCTGCCCAGTGCCGTGAAGGCGCGCGAGAAGGAACGCATGGAGCCGGTGACCATCGCGGCCACCTATTCCACCACCACCGAAGCGCCGCCGCAGACTACGACCGCGGCTCCGCCGCCTCCGGAAGCGGCTCCGCCGGCGCCCGCGCCGGAAGCTCCCGCTCCGGCTCCTGCGCCGGTTATGCCCAAGACCGACGCCGGCTGGCTCATGATGCTGCTCGGCGGCGGTGCGCTCTCCGGCATCGGCGTCTCCCTCCGCCGCTTCAAGAAGTCGTAAATTCTTGACGCAGAGACGCGGAGACGCAGAGAACGCGAACGAACGCAGAGAAATCCCATAGCCTTCTCCGCGTAATCTCCGCGTCTCTGCGCCTCTGCGTCGAATTCGCCTCTGCCGTCAAGCCGGAAATGGCACCCCCCGTGCCAGCCCCAAATCAGGAGCAAGCCATGCGCACCAGAATCATCAACCTGTTCTCGTTCCTGCTGATTGCGGGAGGAGCGTTCCTCCTGTTTTGGGGCGCCGGTGAATACCTGGCCTCCCGCACCGGCCAGTGGCAGGCCGCGCGCGACTTCGACCGTTCGCTCCTGGCCGCGCCATCCCTGCCGCCTTCGGCCGGGATGCCGCCGCCCCAGCCCGGCGACACCTTCGCCAAGCTCATCATTCCCCGCCTGGACGCCGAGCTCTACGTTGTGGAAGGCGACGACCACGCCGACCTGCGCCGCGGCCCCGGCCATATCACGGGGACGGCCCTGCCCGGCTCCGCCGGCAATTGCATCATCGCCGGCCACCGCGACACCCACTTCCGCGTCCTCAAGGACATCAAAGACGGCGACGACATCATCCTCGAGACTCTCTCCGGCCAGTACCTCTACCGCGTTCACCTCACCAGGATTATCCCGACCACCGACACGGCCGTCCTCGAGCCCACCGAAACTCCCCAGCTCAGCCTCATCACCTGCTATCCGTTTTATTACATCGGCTCCGCGCCGGAACGCTTCCTGGTGAAAGCGCGCCTCGCCGGCATCGTCAGGAGAACGTCGTAGAATAACGTTCATGTCCCCTTCTTCCGACGAGTATTACCGCATTCAGAAGCTGCCTCCTTACGTCTTCGCCGTCATCAACGAAATGCGCGCCAAGGCGCGTGCCGCCCAGATTGACGTGATCGATCTTGGTATGGGCAATCCCGACGGCGCCACCCCGCGCGCGATCGTCAGCAAACTGGTGGAAGCGGCCCGCAATGCGCGCAACCACCGCTACTCCCAATCCCGCGGCATCCCCAGGCTGCGCGAAGAGATCGCCCGCCGCTATCAGAACAACTACGGCGTCACCCTCGATCCCGAGAGCGAAGCCATCGTCACCATCGGCGCCAAGGACGCGCTTGCGCATCTTCTGTTTGCCACCGTCGGCCCGGACGATACCGTCGCTTCGCCCAATCCCTGCTACCCCATCCACCAGTACGGCGTGCTGATGGCCGAGGGCCACGCCTGCCTGCTCCCCATGCCCAGCGCCGCCGAATTTCTGGAGCGCCTCCACGACCTTTTCCGCACCGCCTCCCGCGCGCCCAAAATCCTTCTCATCTCCTTCCCCCACAATCCCACCACCACCTGCGTGGATCTCGATTTCTTCCGTGAGATCGTGCGCCTGGCCCACCAGCACGGCACCCACATCATCCACGATTTCGCCTACGCCGATCTCGGCTTCGATGGCTACAAGCCGCCCAGCATCCTGCAGGTGGAAGGCGCCAAGGACGTGGCCGTCGAAATCTTCTCCATGTCCAAGAGCTACAACATGGCCGGCTGGCGTGTCGGCTATTGCCTGGGTAATCCCAAAATGATCGCCGCCCTGGCGCGGATTAAGAGCTACCTGGACTACGGCGTTTTCCAGCCCATCCAGATCGCTTCCATCATCGCGCTGCGGGAATGCGAGGAAGACACCCGCAAAATCTGCGCCGGGTATCAGAAGCGCCGGGACGTGCTGGTCCACGGCCTCAAGAACGCCGGCTGGCCCGTGGAAAAGCCGCGCGGCTCCATGTTCCTTTGGGCGCCCATCCCCGAGCGCTATCGCGGGCTCGGCTCGCTCGAATTCTCCAAGCTCCTGCTGGAAAAGGCGCAGGTGGCCGTCTCGCCGGGCATCGGCTTCGGTCCGCTCGGCGAAGGCTTCGTGCGCTTCGCCCTGGTGGAGAATGACCAGCGCATCCGGCAGGCGACGCGGTCGATCGGACAGTTTCTGAAACAGGGATAAGGGATCGGGGGGTTAGGGCCCCTTCCATTCCACGGCTGTTCCCCGGTGCACCTTGCCGGCATCCCAGAGGCGCCCCGGACGTCATCCGTGCAAACCCAGGCCCGACGCGTCCCTGAGCCCCTGCCCTGAGCCCGCTTACTCCCTCCTGTCCGAACAGTATTCTTGCCGGGCCCTGGGTTGACTACACTGGAGCTTGGAGACGCCGTGCTGCCATTGATCAATTTCGAGCGCCGCCGCGCGCCCTGGCTGGTGCTCTGGCTGGGGTTCGGCGGGCTGCTGGCGTGCATCCTCGCCGCCGCTACGGGCACGCTTCTCTCCCTCGATCGCGTCAGCCAGGAAGAAGGCCGCATCCGCCACACCTTCTTCTCGCGCATGGGCACGCTCGATCAGATCCGCTCCCAGATCTACCTCTCCGGCACCTACTCGCGCGATTTCCTGCTCTCGCCTCCCAGCGGGGCGGCGGCGCAGGGCGCCCGTCTCGCCACCCTGGAGCGCGAAAGCTTCGCCGCCCTTCACGCCTACGCTCAATCGCTCGATGCCGGCGAGCGCGAGCCCTTCCACATCCTGGAATCGGAGATCGAAACCTACTGGCAGATTCTGGACCGGATGCTGGCCTGGACGCCGGCCGAGCGCAACCGCGACGGCGATTGGTTCTTCTACGATGAGCTGGTGCCCCGCCGCAGCTCCATGCTGCAAATTGCCGAGCGCATTGTCACCGCCAACGAGCGCGCCCTCAACCGCGCCGAGGAGCAGACCGCCGCCGCCTCCGGCCGCTTCCGCCGCAGTGTCCTGGCCACGTTCCTCATCACCCTCATCGGCGGCCTGGTGCTGGCCATCCTCACCATCGGGCACACGCTCCGGCTGGAACGCGAGCTGGAGCGCCGCCTGGAAGAAAACAGCCGCGCCCGCGCCGATCTCCAGGAGCTTTCCGCCAAGCTGCTGCGCGCCCAGGAGAACGAGCGCCGCACCCTCGCCCGCGAGCTCCACGACGAGGTCGGCCAGTCCCTCTCCGCCATTCTCATGGAGGCCGAAAGCGCCGCCTGCTCCGAAAATGCCGCCGAAACCCGCGAGCACCTGGACTCCGTCCGCCGCCTCGCCGAAAAGACCGTCAACGAAGTGCGCGACCTCGCTCTCCTGCTCCGCCCCTCCATGCTCGACGATTTCGGACTCGTTCCCGCGCTCAACTGGCACGCCCGTGAAATGTCCAAGCGCACCGGCCTCAACGTAGTGCTCGCCGCCGACGAATCCGCCGGGGACCTTCCCGACGAGCACAAAACCTGCATCTTCCGCATGGTGCAGGAGGCCATTAACAACTCCGCCCGCCATGCCAACGCGCGCACCGTGGAAATCGAGCTCAAGCGCGAGCCCGATCGCGTCCGCTTCAGCGTGCGCGACGACGGCGCCGGCTTCGATACCCGCTTCGTCCGCGGCCTCGGCCTGCTCGGCATGGAGGAGCGCGTGCGCCGCCTCGGCGGCCGCCTGGAAATCGACTCCCACCTTGGCCGCGGCACCCACCTCTATGCCGAGCTGCCCGTGGTCGAGCTGGACAGGAAACCGGAGCCCGCGGTTCCACGCGGAGACGCGGGGCCAATCTCTCAACCCGGAGACACGGAGGACGCGGAGCAATCGCGGAAAGAATCTCTGAAAGCCAACGGATCCCTACGGTCTTCCTCCGCGTAATCTCTGCGCCACGGCAGAAAGATCATCGGCCCCTGCTCTAGGCCTCCGACCGCGCGGCGCTTGAATGTGGGCACACTCAATGGCGCGATTTGGTACGGTAAGAACCATGCCATCGCTCTAAGTTATTGAAAAAATTAATGGTGGAGGCGGGGGGAGTTGAACCCCCGTCCGAGAAAGCCCGCAATGAAGAGAACTACGTGCGTTTCCGGCTCAAATTTTTCGACCGCAGCTTCAGAGCCGGCGAGAGCGGCTACGGCCTAAGCCCGATTGGATCTCAGCCGCCGGCTCCGGACAGAAGCCTTTGGCCTATCCCGCAAAATGACGCTCACTCACCGCCGCGCGGGCTCAGCGGCTGGAGCGGCTACTTAATTAATTAAGCAGCGTATGCAAACTGCGTGTTGTTGGCAGTTATGGTTTTCCGATCGTTTTACGGGAGCTCGGAACCCGGCACGCCTCCCCACCCCGATTCAATCCCGTCGAATCCGTTACGCCCCCATTGAGAGCCTGGTGGGAATACGGCTTCATTGTACCAAATCCAATGGCAGACCGGTCGGCAGTCGAGACAGAGTGTCTCGAATTAGCTTGTAAATGATTGAAAACAATCAAAACGGTCGAGACACGATGTCTCAACCAGCCAACCGCCGGCAGGCAAGTGCGCCGGCGGCGGACCGAATGGCGGATACAATAAAGTATGTCTTTTGTTTCCGTGCCGGAAGCGATCGAGCTGATTCGCGAAGGCCGCATCCTGGTGGTGGTGGACGACGAGGACCGGGAGAATGAAGGCGACCTGACCATCGCGGCCGAAAAGGTGACGCCGGAAATCATCAACTTCATGGCCACCCACGGGCGCGGGCTGATCTGCCTTTCGCTCACGCCGGAGCGCTGCGAGTACCTCCGGCTGCCGCTGATGAGCGCCACCAACACGTCCAATTTCGGGACCGCGTTTTGCGAGTCGATCGACGCGCGGGACGGGGTGACCACTGGGATTTCCGCGGCCGACCGCACGCGCACCATCCTGCAGACCATCGACCCGGCCTGCCGGCCCGCCGACCTGGCGCGGCCCGGACATATTTTCCCGCTGCGGGCGCGCGAAGGCGGCGTGCTGGTGCGCGCGGGCCAAACCGAAGCCTCCGTGGACCTGGCGCGCATGGCGGGGCTGGCGCCGGCGGGGGTGATCTGCGAAATCATGAATCCCGACGGCACCATGGCGAGGGTGCCGGAGCTGCGCGAATTCTGCGCCCATCACGGGGTGAAGATGATTTCCGTGGCGGAGCTGATCCGCTACCGGATGAAGCACGAGCGCTTCGTGCGGCGGGCCGCGGAGGGCTGCCTGGAAACCGAATTCGGCGAGTTCCGTAGCATCGCCTACGCCAGCGATCTCAACCCCGAATACCACCTGGCGCTGGTGCGCGGCGAGCTGGCCGGGCGGGAGGACGTGCTGGTGCGGATGCACTCGCGCTGCGTGTACGGCGACGTGTTCGGCTCCACGCGCTGCGATTGCGGGCGGCTGGTGCGGGAATCGCTGCGGACCATCGCGGAAGCGGGCTGCGGGGTGCTGGTCTACCTGCACGAAAGCGGGCCGGGGTTCGGCGTGGACGGGGCGCGGCTGCTCTCCCACACGCGCGAATTCATGCACTACCAGGGGCCGGCCGGGCAGCGGCAACTGCAGCACGAGCACGGCATCGGCGCGCAGATTCTGAGCGACCTGGGGCTGCACACCATCCGACTGCTCACCAACCATCCGCGCAAGATCGTGGCGCTCGAAGGGTTTGGGATTCAAGTGGTGGATCAGATTCCGATCCGGCCGGGGGCCGCTAACATTGCCGAAGGGACTACGTCGTGAGTGTTATGAGAGCCCGAATGTTTACCGCCGCCGCGGCCCTGATGGCCGCCGGCATATTACCGGCCGGCGCCGCCGACCCTCAACTTGTCAACCTTGTCATGCCCAACGCGCAGGTGCTGGCCGGCGTGAATGTGGACCAGGCCAAAACCAGCGCGTTCGGCCAGTACCTGATCGGCCGGATCCAAGGTCCGGAACTGCAGCAACTGGCCGCCGCGACGGGATTCAACCCCACCCAGGACGTGGACGAGGTGCTGGCCGCGTCCGGGGGATTGGTGAGTTGCGCCTCCCTGACCCCGTGCCCTAAGCCCGGGCTACTGCTGGCGCGCGGCACGTTCAATGCAACGCAGATTGCCGCGGCGGCCGCTGCCAAGGGCGGCATCACCACCGTGAACTACAACGGCGTCGCCATTCTGGAAGGGCCGAAGCAGACGCACGGGCTGGCTTTCCTGAATAACAACACCATCGCGGTGGCCGGAGACGTGGCCAGCGTCAAAGGCGCCATCGACCGGCAGACCGCGACCGCCGCTTCGCTCCCCGCCGCGGTGATCGCGTCCATCGCGCAGTGGAGCGGCGCGGAGGACGCGTGGGTCATCTCGACCGTCCCGCCGAGCTCGCTGCATCCTTCGGCGGGTTCGCCGTCGATTCCGGGAGTGGGGCAGGGCGGCGTGAACAACGCCTTCCAGAACATCCAGTCGGGTGCGGCCGGGGTGAAGTTCAGCGATACCAGCGCCGCCGTCACCGCGCAGGCGCAGGCGGATAATGCCGCGGACGCCACCGGCATGGCGAACGCGCTGCAATTGCTGGCCAGCATGGCGCAACTGCAGAGCCAGAACAACGCGGAGCTGCAGGCGCTGGTGCAATCGCTCAAGGTGACCGCCGACGGCGCCGCCATCAACATCACCTTCAGCCTGCCGGAAAGCGATCTGCAAGCACTGCTGCAGCCGCACGCCAACGCCCGGCATCGCCATCCGCCGGTGCAGTAATGCGCACCATCACGCTCGAAGAGCATTACGCGACCCCCGGATTTCTCAACGGGCCGGGGCGCGACCTGGCGGAACGGGCCGGCCGGAGCGGAGGCCGGATGGCGCGGATCGTGGAGCAACTGCGCGACGTGGGAGCGGGCCGGATCGCGGAAATGGATGCGGCGCGCGTCGACGTGCAGGTGCTGTCGCTGAATACGCCGGGCGTGGAGCAATCGGGCGCGGACGAGGCGGTGGCGCTGGCGCGGGAAGCCAATCAGTTCGTGGCGGAGGCGGTGCTGCGCCATCCGTCGCGCTTTGCCGGGTTCGCGGCGCTGCCGGTGGCGGCGCCGGAGAAAGCGGCGGACGAACTGGAGCGCACGGTGCGCGAGCACGGGTTCAAGGGAGCGGCCATCAACGGCCATCACCGCGGCCGGTACCTGGACGACCCGTTCTTCCGGCCGGTTCTGGAGCGCGCCGAGGCGCTGGGCGTGCCGATTTACCTGCATCCGACGCAGCCGCCGGAGGCGGTGGTGGAGGCGTCGTTCGAAGGGTTCACGCCGGAGGTGACGTTCCTGTTCTCCACCACGGCCTGGGGTTGGCACATCGAAACCGGCCTGCATGTGATGCGCATGATCCTGGGCGGCGTGTTCGACCGGTTTCCGAAACTGCAGATCATCGTGGGCCACATGGGCGAAGGGCTGCCGTTTATGCAATCGCGGGCGGACAGGATGCTGCCGCCGGCGGTGACGGGACTCAAGCGGCCGTTCGCCGATTACCTGCGGGAGAACGTGCATTACACGTTCAGCGGGTTCAATTTCACTTCGACGTTTCTGGACCTGCTGCTGCAGGTGGGGGTGGACCGGATCCTGTTTTCGGCGGATTACCCGTATGCGCCGATGGAGTGGGCGCGCAAATTTCTGGACGAATTGCCGGTGAGCGCGGCGGACCGGGAACGCATCGCCCACGGCAACGCCGAGCGCCTGCTGGGAATGTAGGGCCTGGAATTTACCGCCGAGCAGTTGTTTCTTAGGAGGCGCCGAGACGCCGAGGAAGAATTTTTCTTCGGGACGTTTCGCGGTCGCGGCGGTTCCGGTTGGTGCAGAGGCGGCCGAGACTGCCATCGAAAACTCGGCGTCTCGGCGTCTCGGCGGTGAATTGGTCTTCTCCGCGTTCCCTCAGCGTCCTCAGCGCCTCCGCGTTGCAGTCACGGCCCCGGACTTGCCGCTCACTTCTGTTTTTCCGTCACCTGCGCGGAACACGCGCAGCAGATTGCCGCCCCAGAATTTGCGGATGCGCTCCTCGGAGTAGCCCCGCCGCAGCATGGCGTCGGTGATCATCGGCAGGTCGCGGACGTCGCGCATGCCGCGCGGCAGCGGCGGGCCGCCATCGAAATCGCTGCCCAGCGAGACGTGGTCTTCGCCCACCAGTCTGGATGGCGCGGTCCACCACCCCCACCCACTCGTCCACCGTCAGGCGGATGTCCTGCGGGATATCGGCGGGCCGCATGGGAAACTGCGGCGCCAGCAGGCTGGTCGAGCTCGGCAAGTGTCCAGCTTGGTCCCGCGCGGCGGAATCGCGCTGGTGTCCCAGAACGGCTTGCCGGCGTGCGCCGTGGTCCAGTCGAAAGCCTTGCGATTGTGGAACTCGTTGCCGATCTGGAATCCGAACACGCCGCCTTTCGCCGCCAGTTTCTTGAGCAGCCAGTCCGGCATGTTGCGCGGAATGTCGTTGACCGCGCGCAGGCCGTGGTGCGTGGCGACGACCGGGATCGCTGCTGACGTCGATGGCCTGCGAGATGGCGTCGTCGGAAGCGTGCGACACGTTGATCACCATGCCCAGGCGGTTCATCTCGCGAATGAACGCGCGGCCGCGCTCGTTCAGGCCGTGCCATTTGGCGGGCGAGCAGCAGGAATCGGCGTAGTTGCTGGTCCAGTTGTGCGCGGAAAGCTGCACGGAGCGCAAGCCCAGCCGGTACATGTCGCGGAGGACCGCAGAGGTCGCCGTCCAGGTCGAAGCTGCCTTCGATGTCGAGCACGGCGGCGATCTTGCCGCTGCGGTGGATGCGCTCGATGTCCGACGCGTTGCGCGCGATTTCGATGGTCTGGCGGTTGCGCTCGATCTGGTCGAGGGCGCAATCGAGCATGCGCAGCGCCTGCTTGGTCTCGTAGCGGCCGGGATAATAGTCTTCGCGTCACGAAGATGGAAAAGAACAGCGCGCCCAGTCCGCCTTCTTGCGCGCGCGGCAGGTCGAACTGGCCGTCGGGCTTGCGCTGGCCGATATCGCCGCCGTGGTAGAACTCGCGGTCGATGGCGTGCACGTGGCCGTCGAAAACCAGCGATGCGAGCGGTGCAGCGCGCGCGCCCGCTCGGAGACCGGACGGCCGCGGACTGGCGCCAGCAGCCGCCGCCGGCCGCGGCGCAAACGCCCATAGACGCCACAATCATAACGGCGTACTAATCGTCTGAAGATGCCTCGCCCCAAACTTGCCGGCTGTCGTCACCACCTACTTTAAGTATGTCGCACGCGCAGCATATCGTGGATCGCTTTCTGGATGGATACGGCTGGAACGGCACGCACCATCATCCGCCCATGGACCTGGTCTCGCTTTACGTCGACCAGGTCGGCGCGAACGACCTCAGCCGCGAGCGCGGCACGCGCCATCCCGCCCTGAAGATCTGCCCCACCATCGCCGAGGCGCTGACGCTGGGCGGACGGCAAGCTGGCGGTGGACGGCGTGGTGATGGTCGGCGAGCACGGCAACTACCCGCGCAACGAAAAGGGCCAGACCAAGTACCCGCGCTACGAGTTCTTCCAGCAGATCGTGAAGGTGTTCCGCGACGAGCGGCCGGTCCGTGCCGGTGTTCAACGACAAGCACCTTTCCTGGAACTGGGAGTGGGCGCGGAAGATGTACGACACCTCGCGCGAGATGGGCTTCGCCTTCATGGCCGGGTCGAGCCTGCCGGTGACGTGGCGGACGCCCTCGGTCGAAATGCCGCTGGGCGCGCGCATCCGCGAAGCGCTGTGCGTCTGCTACGGCGGCGTGGACAGCTACGATTTCCACGGGCTGGAGACCATCCAGTGCATGGTGGAGCGCCGGCAAGGGCGGCGAAACCGGCGTGAAGTGGATGCAGGCCTATCGCGGCGACGAAGTTCTGGGAGGCGCTGCGCGAGGGCGTCTGGCCGCGCGCGCTGATGGATGCCGCGCTGTGCCGCAGCCACACGCTCACGCCCGCGCGCGCCGGGCTTCAACGACATCTTCCCCACCGTCGACGACATGCGGCGCCTGGTGAAGGACCCCGTGGCCTACCGCTACGAGCACGCCGACGGCCTGAAATGCACCATGCTGCTGATGAACGGCCTGGTGCGGGATTTCAATTTCGCGGCCTATCGTGGACGGCTCGCGCACGCCCTGGTCCACGCAGATGTACCTGCCCATGCCCGACGGCCGCACCACGCTGGCCAATTTCTTCAGCCCGCTGGTGAACCACATGGAGAAGATGTACCTGACCGGCAAGCCCACCTATCCCGTGGAGCGGACGCTGCTCACCACCGGGCTGACCGCGGCCGGCGTGGAGAGCCTGTACCGCGGGCAGGCGCGCTATCGAAACGCCGCACCTGGCCATCCGCTACCAGCCGACCAAGGAATCGACGTACTGGAGGACCTAACCATGCTGACACGCCGCACATTTCTTCAGACCACCGCGGCCGCGGCCGCGGCCGCGGCGGCTCCGCAGAGCCAGCCCAAGCGCATCGCCATCATCGCCACCATTTACCGGCTGCACTCGCACGCGCAGCACATGGGCGACCGCTTCCTGGTCGGCTATCCCTACGACGGCGAGTGGCACAAGCCGGACATGAAGGTGGTCTCGCTCTACGTGGACCAGAAGCCCGAGGGCGACCTGAGCGGCGGCGCGCGCCAAGGAATTCGGCTTCGAGGTCTATCCGACCATCGCCGAGGCGCTGCGCTGCGGCGGCAACAAACTGGCGGTGGACGCGGTGCTGATCATCGGCGAGCACGGCAACTATCCGCGCAACGAAAAGGGGCAGATCCTCTATCCGCGCTACGAGTTCTTCCAGCAGTGCGTGAAGGTGTTCGAGCAGGACGGCCGCGCCGTGCCGGTCTACAACGACAAGCACCTCTCCTACAGCTTCGAGAAGGCCAAGGCCATGGTGGAGGCCTCGCGGCGCCTGAAGTTTCCCATGCTGGCCGGTTCGTCGCTTCCGGTCACCTGGCGGCTGCCGGCGATCGAACTGCCGCTCGGCTGCGAGATCGAGGAAGCGCTGATGGTGGGCGAGGGCGGCTCCGACCCCATGGATTTCCACGCGCTCGAAGGCCTGCAGTGCATGGTGGAGCGGCGGCGCGGCGGCGAGACCGGCGTGCAAAGCCGTGCAGATGATCGAAGGCGACGCGGTCTGGAAGGCCGGGGACGACGGCCGCTATTCGAAGGAACTGCTGACCGCCGCGCTTTCGCGCAGCGACACGCCGCTGGGGCTGACGGTCGACGGACGGCCGCACGCAGGACCTGGTCGGCGTCGGGCGAGTTGCGCAAGCTGGCCAAGAATCCGGCGGCCTATTTCATCGAGTATCGCGACGGCCTGAAGGCCACCCTGCTGATGCTCAACGGCGCCTCAAGGATTTCAATTTCGCCGCGCGGCTGAAGGGCGGGCCAGACATCTAGTCCACCCAGTTCCTGCTGACGCCCGATCCCAACGTCACCTATTCGGCCTGCCTGATGCACAAGGTCGAGGAGATGTTCGAGACCGGCGTGGCGCCGTATCCGGTGGAGCGCACGCTGCTGGTCAGCGGCATGCTGGAAGGCTGCCTGACCTCGAAGGTGCAGGACCACGCGCGCCTGGAAACGCCGCACCTGCAGGTGGCCTACAAGGCCCCTCGCGAGTCGCAGTTCCCGACGGCGTAACGCGCGCGGCACAGGATACCGGCATGACTCGGCCCAGGATCGCGGCGGTCGCGACCGCCTTTTTCAAGCTCTCCCATGCGCAGCACATCGTGGATCGCTTTCTGGATGGCTATGGCTGGAACGGAACCTGGCATTATCCTCCCATGGACTTGGTCTCGCTCTACGTAGACCAGTTCCTGGACGGCGCCCGCAGCGACCTGAGCCATGAACGCGCCGCCCGCCATCCCTCCATGAAGATCTACCCGACAATCGCCGAAGCGCTCACTCAGGGCACTGGCAAACTGGCGGTGGACGGCGTGGTGATCATCGGCGAGCACGGCAGCTATCCGCGCAACGAAAAGGGGCAGACCGAGTACCCGCGCTACCGGTTTTTCCAGGAGATCGTGAAGGTGTTCCGGGCCAGCGGGCGCTCGGTTCCGGTCTACACCGACAAGCATTTTTCCTGGAACTGGGATTGGGCGCGCGACATGTACGACACCTCCCGCCGCATGAGATTCCCGATGATGGCGGGCTCCAGCCTGCCCGTCACGTGGCGCTCGCCGTCGGTCGAAATGCCGCTGGGAGCGCGCATCGGCGAAGCCCTGTGCATCAACAACGGCGCCGTGGACAGCTACGATTTTCATGCCCTGGAGACCATCCAGTGCCTGGTGGAGCGGCGGCGCGGCGGCGAGACAGGCGTGGAGTGGCTGCAGGCTTATCGCGGCGACCAATTCTGGGAAGCCATGCAAAACGGCGTCTGGCCGAAGCCGCTGATGGACGCGGCGCTCAGCCGTAGCAACACCCTGACGCAGGCCAGGCAGGGGTACGGCGACGCCTTTCCTTCCCTGGACGACATGCGGCGCCTGGTGCGCCACCCCGTGGCCTACCGCTACCAGCATGCCGACGGCCTCAAGTGCACCATGCTGCTGCTGGATGGGCTGGTGCGCGATTGCAATTTCGCGGCCTATGTGAACGGCGCGCCCAAGCCCTGGTCGGTGCAGATGACCTTCACCGTGCCCGATGGCTTCCACACGCTGGCCAGCTCTTTCAGCCCGCTGGTGAACCACATGGAGCACATGTTTCTCACCGGCAAGCCGTCTTATCCCGTGGAACGCACGCTGCTGACCACGGGCCTTGTCGCCGCCGGCGTGGAAAGCCTGTACCGGGGGCAGACGCGCTACGATACGCCGCACCTGGCGATCCAATATCAGCCGAGTAGGGAATCGACGTATTGGAGAACGTGACGCCGCGCCGGCGGCAATAAAAAACCCCGCGCTACCCGAAGGCAGCGCGGGGTTTGTTGTTCCTAAGCGAAGCTGAGCTTAAAAGCTCAATTTGGCTCCCAACTGAAGCGAGCGGGCGGCCGCGGCGCTGGTGATATTGCCGAACGAGGACGTTCCGAACGTCGCGCTCGGGTTGCCGAAATTGGCGTGGTTGAACAAGTTGAAGGCGTCGCAGCGGAACTGGAAGTGCAGCCGCTCCTTGATCGGGAAAACTTTGGAAAGCGAGAAATTCACCGTTTGCGACCCGGGGCCGTGCAGAACATTGCGGGCTTCGTCGCCGTAGCCGTAGCCGGTCGGGTTGGCCGGATAGAGCGGAGCCAGCGTGTACGCCGCGGAGTTGATGCACCCGGTCAGATGACCCAGCCCGCAGTTATCGCTCGGGGCCGAAACCAGGTCCGGCCGGTAGGAGCCGGGGGAAGAGGTATTGGCGGTGTCGGTGCCGGTAATGACGTTAAACGGCGTGCCGGTCTGCAGCGTGATGATGCCGTTGGCCTGCCAGTTCCCGAGCACGGTCTTGAGCGCCTTGTTGGCGCCACTGAAGAACGGGATGCTGTAGTTGAGGGAAACCAGCACGCGATGGCGGATGTCCCAGCCCGCATTGCCATAATCCAGCTTCCACCAGTAAGGATCCAGGGGCGTTCCGCCGTCGTTGGATGAGTCGCTGACGTCGAGCGTATGGGCCCAGGTGTAGCTTGCATTGACCATCAGGCCGTGGGACATGCGTTGGTGGAAACTCACCGTCATGCTCTCGAAATTGTCGATTTCGTCCATGTTGACGGTGCGGATGACGCCGAAGAGCGGGTTGGGACGGCGGCTGTTGACGGTGCCCGGACCGGGCAGCAGCGGGGTGTTGTTGTAGAAGCTGCGGTCCAGGTGATAGGAGTGGGAGCCGAGGTACTGAAGTTCCAGGCCGCCACCATTCCAGAGCTGGCGCTCCAGCCCGGCGCTCCACTGGTTCATGCGCGGCGTGGGCTGGTGCCAGGGATCGGTGACAATGGTGCCGGCGGTGGCCGCGGTCGGGCAGACGCCGGGAACGATGGGGTTGCTCAACGTGGGCAGCGCGCCGCCGCCGTTCACCGTGTAGGTGCAGGTGAGAATCGTGGTGTACGGCGGGTTGGTGTTGAGGAACGTGTAGCTGTTGGTCTGGTTGGGATTGTAGTAGATGCCGCCGCCGGCGCGGAAGACCCACTTGTCGGTAATGCGATAGGCAAGACCGAGGCGCGGCGCCCAGTCGTTATGGTTGGGGGAGATGAAGTGGAAGCCCGGGGTCCCGCCGACCAGGGCGGTCTGGGTGGGATTCAGCTCCGTGGCCACGCCGTTGATGGTGTAGGGCACGGTGGGCAACTCGTAGCGGATTCCGTAGTTGAGAGTCAGCTTGCGGCTGATCTGCCACTTATCCTGCACGAAGAAGCCGTCGCGCCATTCCGCCACGCGGCCGCGCACTTCCGGACCGGGGGTGGCGAACGTTTGCGGCGTGCCAAGGATAAAATCGGCCGGCGCATAGCCGGTAATGGTGCCGTTAAACGTGAACGCGCCGCGGGCGCTGTTCACGGCCGCGCGCCCGGTGGCCAGGCGGGCGAATTCCAAACCGGCCACCACGTTGTGGGAGCCGTGGTTCCAACTGAGCTGCTCGGAAAGCTGGGTCGTGCTGTCATTCTGGTACCAGTTGGTGCCGGACTCGCTGATCGAGTTGAAGCCGGTGATGTTGAAATCCGGCAGGCCCGGGTTGTTGTAGGCCGAATCGCCGGTGAAACCGGGAATTCCGAGCGACGTACCCGCGTTGGCGTTAGCGGCGGTGGAGAAGGGGTTGACCGTCGCCGAGTTGAAGAACTGCCGGCCGACGCGGAAATCGTTGACCAGGTTGGGGGTCAGGGTGTGGGTGTAACCGACCTCGTAGTTGCTGGTGATGGTCGGGGTGGTGCTGGCGTTGGTGGGCATCGCGTTGCCGCCATACGCCGGCTGAACCTGATGATAGGCCCGGGCAAACAGCCGGATCTTGTCGCCAATATTCTGGTCAATGCGGTCCAGGGTCTGGTTGGTGGAAACCGTGGTGAGCACCGGCACGGAAAAGTCGCTGGCGAAGCCGCCCGTTCCCACCAGGTTCGGGCTTGGGAAGTACTGCTGCAGCTTGAGCGCGATGGGCGAAATCAGCGAGGTGGGAATGATGTTACCGGGGAACGGCGCGTTGGCGCTGTAGGGATTCTTGACCACGGTCGTGACGCCCGAGAAGTTGCCGCTGAAGAACTGCTGCGGAATTTGACTCGACAGGGAAGTCGCCTGCTGGTCCTGGCGGAAGCCTTCATAGGACGCCATGAAGAACGTCTTGTCCTTGCCGTTGTAGATCTTCGGAATGAAGACGGGACCGTCGAACTCTACGCCGAAATCGTTCTGGTGGAACGGCGGGACCACAGCGTTCGGGTTGGTGCTCGTCGGCAGGGTGAAGAAGTTGCGCGCGTTGAAATCGTTGTTTTGGACATACTCGACCAGGTTGCCGTGAATGTCGTTGGTGCCGCTCTTGGTGATGGAGTTGATGTGGACACCCATGTAGGCGCCATACTGCGCCGAATAGGTTCCGGTCTGGACTTCCACTTCCTGAATCGCCTCCACCATCGGCCGTGTGGGCGTGGAGCTGATCAGGTTGTTCAGGATGCTGACGCCGTCCAGCGACATTTCGTTGTCGATTTCACGGGCGCCGGCGCCGTTGAATCTCTCCCCCGGCGGCACTCCGGTCAGCGAGTTGCTGTACAGGGTTACGGTGGGAATCGTGACCGCCAACTGCATGGGGTCGCGGAAGCTCAGCGGCAGCTCGGCCACGGCGCGGGTGCTGATCACATCCGAGACGGTGGCGTCGTCGGTCTTGATGGCCGCGGCGGACGCCTCGACGGTGACCGACTGCGTGACCGCGCCCACCTGCAGCGCGAAATCGGTACGCACCGTCTGGTTGATGTCTACCTGAATTCCGGCTTTCGTCGTCTTTTGGAAACCGGGCTGCTCAATGGAAATGTTGTACATGCCGACGCGCACGAAGTCGATGCGATAACTTCCCGTGTTGTTCGTCTGAGCGTTGTAGGTATCGCCCGTCCCCGTTTCGACGGCAGTTACCTTGGCGTTGGGTACCAATTGGCCGGTGGAATCCGTTACAGTTCCGACCAGCGAAGTGGTAGTGGCAATCTGGCCGTAAAGGCCGACCGCTAAAGTCAAAAACGAAGTCAATACCAATGCGGCAGTGAAGCGCATCGTGAAAACCCCCCTTAAATTTCTCAAATGTTCCCTGAAATGCGTGGAAACAGTCTAGCGCAACCGCGAGTAAAATACCAGACAAGCTTTTGAGCGGGCGATTTGCCGGCCGGGTCCTGCCACTAACCCGGCCATTTCGATGCGATCGACCGGACGGACTTCCATTTATCGGATAATAGACCGATGGCGATATGGTTGAACGAAGCGGAGGTGCGCTCGGTGCTGCCGCGGGGCGAATTGACCGGCGCGATTGCGTGCGCGCTGGCCGCGTTTTCGGCCGGTAGCGTGCAGCAGCCGGTGCGCACGGCGCTCGAAATCGCGGAGCGTTCCTTTTTCGGGCTGATGCCCGCATTCGATCCAGGCCAGGCGATCCTGGGAGCGAAGTTAGTAACAGTACTACCAGCCAATACCACTTATGGGTTACCTACGCATCAGGCGGTAATCGCCCTGTTCGATCCAGCGACCGGCTTACTCGAAGCGGTGCTGGACGGCCGCTACATCACGGAAGCGCGGACGGCGGCGGCTTCGGCGGTTTCCGTGCGCCACATGGCGCGAGCCGGGTCGCGCGTGCTGGCGATCCTGGGCTCGGGCGTGCAGGCCGCGAGTCATATTGAGGCGCTCCGCGCGGAACGGGATTTCGACGAAATTCGCGTCTGGAGCCCGACGCCTGAGCACCTGGCGCAATTCGTTCGCGAGCGGCCGCGCGCTTGCCCCGCACGGACGGCGGAAGAAGCCGTGCGCGGCGCGGACGTGGTGGTAGTGGCAACGGACTCCGTGACGCCGGCGATTGAGAACGCGTGGGTCGGCGCAGGGACGCACGTCATCGCCATCGGCGCGTGCCGGCCTTCGCAGCGCGAGATCGATCCGGCGCTGGTGGCGCGGGCGCGCCTGGTGGTGGATTCGCGCGCGGCGGCGCTCGAAGAAGCGGGCGACGTGGTGCAGTCGATTCGGGAAGGCCGCTTCACGGCGGAGCATGTGGCCGCGGAACTGGGGGATGTCGTGAACGGATCGAAGCCCGGCCGTACCCGGCCCGATGAGGTGACGCTGTTCAAGTCGCTCGGGCTGGCCGTGGAAGATTTGACCGCGGCGCACATGGCGTACCGCCGCGCCCGGGAGCGAGGGCTCGGGCAAAATCTGGCGTGATGCTGACCGGCTCCGTAGCGCAAGCCTCCGGCTTGCCATGCCGGCTTCCGAGCCGGCAAACCTGACCGGCGAAAATGCCGGTATGGCCGCCTGGAAGCCGGCGCTACGGGCGTCGGCTCCGGTCTATTCTCCTCCGCGCCGCCGCCCGCCCGGGCCGCGCAGCATCCGGGTCAGGTCCTGCAAGGCGCCGAGCTCCGGCTTGCTCCGGAAGCTGGAGCGATACCACTCTTCCACCTGCTTTTGCTGCGCCTCCAGGTTGGCCGGACGGCGCGTGCGAATTCTTTCCAGGGCTGCCGCGGCCTGCGCGTCCTGGTGCGATTCCCGGTAGCAGAACATCTGTAAATAATCCTGAATCCGGTAATCGGGATCGGGCGGCGCGCCGGTTCCCAGGCGCTCGGGGTACTCGCGCGAGCGTTCCAGTTGCGCCACGGCCTGGCTGTACCGGCCCGCCTTCATGTCCGCCATCGCCTGGCTCACCAGGCATTGGACGAACAGATTGTGAATGTCGCTCTGGCCTTCGAAGGGCAGAATGGTGGCATTGGCCAGCACGCAGCTGCAGTCCTGGTAGCGTCCGTTGTTCAGGTAAGCGCGCGCCGCCAGCACCTTGATGGCGTCCTCCTGCGGGAACTGGCGGTAGGCATCCACCGCCAGGTGCAACGCCTTGTCGTTGCTGCCGCGCTCCAGGTAGAAGCCGGCCAGCTGGTACCAGGTGCGCCAGTCCTTCTTGTCGAGCGCGTATGCCCGCTCGTAATCCGCCTGCGCCTTGGCGGCATCGGCGCCGCGTTCCAGAAAAGCGCGGGAGATGTAGGCGGGCGCGTAATCCGGCCGGTCGCCGAGGCCGTCGAACATCTTGGCGCGCATCTTGGTTGCGCCGCAGACCCCAGTAGATCAGGCCCAGCATAGTAATTCGCTTTCCAATCGTTCGGCCGCGCCGTGGCCGCCCACTGGAATACCGGAATGGATTCCTCGCGGAACGGAAACACCAGGTACGGCGAAAGCGCGGACGCCTTCTCCAGAAACCGGCGGCTTTCCGCCGGCGATTTCTCGCGCAGCAGGTACGCCTGCCAGTACCGGACGGTGGCCTGTTCCGGCGCAGCCGCCAGCACCCGCAGCGCATCGCCATTCTGCCGCAGGTTGACGTAATAGGCGGCGATTTCCAGGTACGTCTCGTGCGGCAGTTCGCTGCGGATGGCCGATTGGAAGCGGGCCAGCGCCGCCGGCGCGGGCTCCAGCAGATACTGCTCGAACTGCGCCAGGTGATTCAGCGGATCGATTTCCAGGATCTTCGCCAGTGTCTCCCGCGCCTTCGCCGGCTGCTTCTCCAGCCGGTAAACCGTGGCCAGAACCTGGTACGTGCGCACGTTGTTCACGTCGTATTCGAGCGAGCGCTTCAGATACTCCTCGGCGCGCGGCAGATTGCCCTCCATCAAATAGATTCCGCCCAGTTCGCTGTACGCGCTGGCGCGAAACTCCATCGAGCGCGCCGCCCATCCCAGCGTCTCCTTGGCGTCCGTCAGGTCGTCCAGCCGCCGCGAGAGGATTCCGTACATGTAGTTCGCCGCCGGATCGTACATGGCGTAATCGAGCGCCTTGTGCGCATACTCCAGACCTTTCTTGTACTCGGCGCGGCGGCAGTAGATTTCGGCAATGCGCGTGAGCGCGCGCAAGTTCGAAGGGTCGCGTTCGAGGCACCTGCGAATATTTCTCCAGCGCCGAATCGTATTTCCGCTCGCGGTCGTCGCGCTCCGCGGATTGGTACAGCCCCTCCAGGCTGGTGGTTTCGTAGTTGCGGAAGGTGAGCGGGCGCTTGAGGACGCCGTCGTTAGGATCGTCCGTGTAAGAGAGCTTGTCGCCGACTATCCACGCGCAGGTCGCCCTTACTGAACCGATGCCGCGATCCGCTTTTCGTAGACCTCCATCGGCTTGAGCGCGATCCGGTCGGTGAAAATTTCCTTGCCCCCGGCGCGGACCACCAGCTTCTCGTCGATCTTCTGCAGCGCGCAGAAACTGACCACCAGCGCGGCGCCGTCGTTGCGCACGTTGAGCGCGCCATAGGGCGTCGCCTTCACCATGGGGCCGATCTTCTTGTACGGGAAATACAGCTCCTGCCAATGGTCGGCGGAGTACGGGCGCGAAGAATCCGGTGTCGCTCTGGTCCAGCAGGCGGCCCGGTCTGGTGCTCGAAATACTGGCCGTCGCTGTCCGTCAGCAGGTTCTCCCAGATGGCGCCGGAGCGCGCCAGCGACCAGCGGAAAAATTTCTGTCCCGGCACTTCCTCGTGCAGCGCCCAGTGGCCGTAGCCGAAATCCGAATCGTGCCAGTAGCCGCCGGAAAAATCCGCCAGCTTGCCGTTGATGAAGAAGCTGCCGTCCCCCACGTTGGCATGATTTTTATAAAACGCCAGGTCGCGCCCATCCTTGCCGGTGGGCCAGGGCTGGTTGGGAACCGCATAGTTGTGGCCGATCCATTCGGTGCCCGGCAGGATCAGCTCCAGATCGCTGCCGGTCTTTTCGGCCATGTTCATCCACACGTAATAGGATTGGTCGAGCGGCTGCGGGTTATACCAGAGCGAGCGGGCTTCGATGTAAGCCTTGTCGGGAGAAATCCGGTATTCCACCCGCCACTCGGTGCGCGAGGGCAGGTCGATGGTGCCCACGAAGCAGCTCACGCTCCCGTCCGCGTTCTTGCGCACCAGGTAATCCACCGGCGAGGCCGTGGAAGGAGCGTGGCCGATGATTCCGAAATTGGCTTCGACGCCTCCCGAGGTCCACGGTCCGCGCATGGAGATGTTGCGGAACTTGAGCACGTGGTTGTAATAGATGAATGCCTTGCCCGGTGCTCTTCTCGATGGCGCCCATCAGTTTGCCGCCCACCGCCGGCAGGACGAAGGCCTCGATGTACGGGTTCTCCATCCGCACCACTTTCCACTTCTGGTCGGTGCGGCGTCGAGGTGAGCTCGTCAAACGAGAAGTATGGATAGATCTGCTGCTGCACTCCCTGCCCGCCCGGCCGCACCGGCGACGGGTTGGGGCCGCTGAACGGATAGGTCTTGATGACCTGTTCTTCCTCCCGTACTGTGGCCTGCTGGGCTGCCAGAGTTCCCGCGAAAACGATCGTAGTCAACAGAGTGAGGGTATAGATTTTCTTCATGGCTCGATTCCAAAATTGCCGCTTGCGCCGTCCGGAATTCTAGCATAGACCACCCGCCGCCAGCCGCCCATACTTGATAATCGGACCCGAATCCTGTTAAACCGGAGCTTTAACACGGCGGCTTCGCCCGATGGAGGAAAAGAATATGACTTTGCAATTCCGGCGCCGCTCGTTGCTCGGCGCCGGCATCTGGGCCGCCGCGGCGGGAGCGCTCGTCTCGCTGCCGCGTTGGGTTCGCAACAGCCCCTGGCGATTCTTTACCCCCGAGGAGGCGCGCACGGTGGAAGCGATCTGCGCGCAGCTCATCCCAACCGATCAGGACCCCGGCGCCCGGGAAGCGGGGGTGGTGGATTACATCGATATACAACTGACCCGCGCACTGAAGCGATCCCAACCGGCCTACCGCCAGGGTATAGCCGCGGTGGATTCCGCCAGCCGGTCCCGGTTCGGGCGGGCCTTCGCCGATCTGCCCTCCGCGGACCAGGTGGAAATCCTGAGTGCGGCCGAGAAGAATTCCAAGCCGTTCTTCGACCTCATTCTGGCCCATTGCCGCCAGGGATTCTACGGCGATCCGCGCCACGGCGGCAACCGCAACATGGTCAGTTGGAAAATGCTGAGGCTGCCATTTCCGCCGGTGCGCGGGCCGGCATGCGTTACGACGAGCCGAAGCAGGGGTGAGCCATGGCGCTCAAACATGTAAACGCGGTCATCGTCGGCGCCGGCGCGGGCGGCGGCGTGGTGGCCAAGGAACTGGCCGCAGCCGGACTGAGCGTGGTGCTGCTCGAGCGCGGCAAATGGTATACCGCCGCCGATTGCCGCAAGGACGACCTGCGCAACCAGCGCACCACCGGTTCTGGGCAACGGCTTCGGCCCGGACGACGAGCGCAACCCGCGCGTGCTGGTGGACGACCAGGGCCGCGAGCACGTGGTCTGGCCGAGCGAGGGCGCCTACAGCAACAACGCCGCCTGCGTGGGCGGCGGCACCTTCAGCTACGGCGCCATGGCCTGGCGCTACATGGAGAAGGACTTCCGCATGCGCTCCACCTACGGCGCGGTGGCCGGCAGCACGCTCGACGACTGGCCCATCTCCTACGACGACCTGGAGCCCTACTACGAGAAGGCCGAATGGGAGATCGGCGTTTCCGGCGACGACTCCGGACAATCCTTTCAAAGCGCCGCGCCGCAAGCCGCTGCCCATGCCGCCGCTGCCGCCCAAGCGCGAGCACGAGATCCTGCAAGCCCGCCGCCAAGCGCCTGGGGCTGCACCCGTTCGACATCCCCATGCTGCGCAACACCGTGCCCTACAACGGCCGGCGCGGCCTGCATGCGCTGCCGCTGGTGCGTGGGCTTCGCCTGCGAAGTGAACGCCAAGTACGGCACGCACAACACCGTCATCCCCACGCGCCCTGGCCACCGGCAACTGCGAACTGCGCACGGAGTGCATGGCGCAAGGAGATCCTGACTCGACGACCGCGGGCGCGCCACCGGCGTCGCCTACTTCGATGCGCGACGACCGGCTGCAGGAGCAGACCGCCGACCTCGTGGTGGTCTGCGGCGGCGCCATCGAATCGGCGCGCCTGCTGCTGAATTCGCGAAGCACCGCCTGTTCCCGCAACGGCCTCGGCAATCGCTACGACTGGGTGGGCCGCAATCTGCAGGGCCACACCTACTCCGGCGCCGTCGGGCTGTTCGATTCCGAGACCTACGACGATCTCGGGCCCGGCGCCTCCATCGCCATCTGCGATTACAACCACGGCAACCCGGGCCTGGCCGGCGGCGCGCATGCTGGCCAACGAGTTCATCCGCCTGCCCTATCCAGTTCATGAGCCGCGACTCCCGCCGTGGGTGCCGCGCTGGGGCCAGGCGCACAAGGACTTCATGCGCCAGGCCTACCGGCGCACCATCGCCGTCAGGGCCCGGTGCAGGAGATGCCGCGTCTTCGATGCGCGCGTGCAGGTGGATCCGAAGGTGAAGGACCACTGGGGCATTCCGGTGGCGCGCCTTTCCGGCGCGCAAGCATCCGCACACGCTCGAAATCGCGACGATTCATGGCCGGCAAGGCCGAGGCGTGGCTGAAGGAGGCCGGCGCCGTCCGGACCTGGACGCAGCGCGCCCGGCGCCGGGCCTGAGCGGCGGCCAGCACCAGGCCGGCACCTGCCGCATGGGCAACGATCCCGAAGACTTCGGTGGTCAACCGCTACTGCCAGCTGCACGAGGTGCGACAACGTCTACGTGATCGATGCCAGCGTGCACGTCACCAACGGCGGATTCAATCCCGGCGCTGACCATCATGGCGAACGCCTACCGTGCTTCCGAGCACATCTGCTGAAGGCGTGGAAAGGATCGAAGGTGCGGTCGTGAAGCGATGCGTTCTCGGCGCCGGCTCTGGTGGCGGTGGCGCTGCGTCCTGGTGGTGCCCGGCGGCCAGCCTCTATTACGAGATCCGGCGCGGGGCAGCGCTGCGCCGCGCTGCCACGAGATGCAGCACGCTCTACGACGTCAGTGGCACGCCTCCAGCCACCGCGGCGTGGCGTGCGAGAAATGCCACGGCGGACGCGCTCACGCTCGATGCCGCGCTTCCATCTGGAACAACGCCGCCGCGTGCTGCACGCACGTGCGCGGAGATCTGCCGGAACAGATCGCGTCTCCGCGGCAAGTACGTGCAGGCCATGACGGCGCAGTGCCAGACCTGCCACCGCCAGGAATTCGCCGCCTGGCAGGCCGGACCGCACAGCGCCACCTACGCGCGCATCTTCCTCGACAAGAAGCACAACGCCGCCAACATGCTGATGGACGATTGCCTGCGCTGCCACGGCATGCACTTCGAAGGCGGCATCCGCGACCTGGTGGCGCCCCTCGACACGCGACGGTCCCTGGCGCCTGCTCGCGCCGGAACTGGCCAACCAGCCGTCGATGCCGTGCCTCGACGTGCCACCAGATGCATCGCCAAGGCGAGCCGATGAAGAAGCCCGACGTCGCCGGCCGCGTCCCGGGCCGTCGCAGGAGATCGTCGCGGCCGTCGCTGGCGCTTCTTCGACCGCCGCGCGCAGCAGCTACATTCCCGCTCGCTGACCTGCCGCTACCCGCGATGCTGCGAGGGCGCCCGCCCGGTGAAGATGAGCCCCGACCCGCGCCAGGCGCTCTGCTACCAGTGCCACGCGCCGCTCGCCACCGCGCAGGTGGCGAGCGGCGACGACCGCACCGGCATCGGCGTCCACGAAGGCATCAGTTGCCTGGCCTGCCATGCGCAGCACGGCCAGCAGACCCGCGCATCCTGCGCCACCTGCCATCCGCAGATGTCGAATTGCGGCCTGGACGTGGAGAAGATGGACACCACCTTCATCCGCCACCAGCAGGCACAACATCCACTTCGTCAAGTGCGCGGATTGCCACACCAAGGGCGTCCCGAAGCGCAAAACTCAGCAGGCCGACTGAGTCACGGGTGGGGCAGCGGTCCCGCCTGCCAACCCTCGCACTCTGCCCCACAGCCGGTCGAGTCCGGACAGCGGCCTGGCAACTCTGTAAGTGACTGAAAACACGAAGCCAGATAACTCCGTTCAGACATCGTGTCTGAACGCGAGATTTCCGGCTGCTTAACAAAATAGGATTAACAGATTGTAAAGTCTGGCAAATGGCATAAAATCACCCCAAGCTTCAGGAGCGACGAGGTTCACTCCGGAGACATGCTCGCGTTCAATCGAGCCTGATCGAGGAGGACTAATGTCCCTTACGACACGCTTGGTCGTGGGCGCCTTGGCTTTCGCCGCACTTTCGCTCGCCCAGGACGTCCGGACCGCGACCCTGGTCGGCACGGTCACCGATTCCACCGGCGCCGCCGTTCCCAATGCCGCCATAACCGTCACCAACGTCCAGACGCAGGTCGTCTCCCACGGGGAGACTACGGCGGACGGCAATTACTATGTGCCGTTCCTCAATATCGGCCAATATGAAGTGGCCGTGGAAGCCGCGGGATTCAAGAAGTTCCTGCGCAGCGGCATCGTCCTGGAGGCCGGATCGACGCACCCGCATCGACGTGGCAGTTGGAGGTCGGCGCCTTAACCCAGGCAGGTCGAGGTCACGCGCGGCCAGCCCGCTGCTGGCCACGGACAGCGCCGTGGTCGGCGGCCTGGACAACGCCAAGAAGGTGCTCGAGACGCCCATGCTGCAGTCCAAGCCGCAGCATCTGCTGTTTTACATGGAGGGCTCGCAGGGGCAGAATGACGGCACTTATCACATGCTGGGCCAGCCTTCCGCGCTGAACGGCTACACCATCGACGGCGCCAACGTCAAGCAGTCCGTGCGTACCGATATCGGCGAGACCACCACCGCCATCACCCCGCCCGTGGATTCGATTGAAGAAGCGCAGGTCTGGACCACCGGCATTCCCGCCGAGATCGGCCACGTGGCCGGCGGATCCTACAGCATGGTGCTGAAGAGCGGAACCAACCAGCTTCACTTCGCCACCGAAGAACGGTATATCAACAAGGACTTCATTTATCGGTCGTATTTCCAGCAGAGCGTGGCCAACGTCGCCACCGCCCCCTTCGAATATCACAATTTCGATGCGGCCCTCGGCGGTCCGGTGTCATTCCCAAGGTCTACGACGGGCGGAACAAGACGTTCTTCTTCCTCGCCTACCGCCTGGATTACGATCACGAGGCCAACAGCTCCACGACCTCCACCCCGGACCAGGCCATGCTCGGCGGGAATTTTTCGTTCGGCGGCCTCGGCTACCCGATTTACGACCCCAAGAGCATCGCCTGCGCGCAGCGCCGCCGGCTGCGCCAACGGCACCGGCTGGACCGCGACGCCGTTTCCCGGGAAACCAGATCCCGGTGAGCCGCTTCGACCCGGTTGCCGCCAAGTTCCTCTCCTTCAACCCGTATCAGCTTCCCAATACGACCGGCTTTTACAGCACCACCGGCCCCAACAACAATTACACGGCTCTGACTCGTTACCTCTCCGATCGCGAGGGCGTTCGTGGCCAAGATCGACGAGCAGATCGGCAGCAACGACAAGCTGTTCGTGCGATTCGCCCGGAACAAGAACCGGACAGGCGCGGGCCGCAACAACGTCCAGTACGCCTGGGCCGCTTTGGATACGATCTCGGGCTTCGGATACGGCGAGCCGATCGACCTGTACAACGTCGTCCTGAGCGAGATCCACAACTTCGGCCCGACCATGGTGAACGAGTTTCGCGTCGCCTACAACCGGCGCAACGACAACATCTGGCCGCTACCTCAACAACGAGGGGTGGGCGGGCACCTGGGAATTCCCGGCGTCGGCCCGCAGACCTTCCCCGGCTTCGTCGGGGCTTCCGGCGGCAGTTCGGTCTCCTGGTCGGCCAACCCGTCGGCCGCCGGCGGGGCGGCGAATCTCCGCACCCTGAACGAGGATATGCAGTTGGCGGACAACGTCTCCCGGGTCCACGGCAGCTCACACCCTCAAGTTGGGCTACCAGGGCATCCTGACGCGCGAGAACGACATTCCGCTTGACTCAGCCCTCGGGCGTTTATAACTTCACCACCGCCGGAAGCGGTCTGCCCAACACGCCCAACACCGGCAACACCTTCGCCTCCTTCCTGCTGGGCTCGGTGAGTTCCGCCACCTTCAACACCCTGCTCGCCAACTACCTGCCGCGCTGGTGGTCCCACCAATTCTATGTGCAGGACGACTGGCGCGCCACCCATAACCTGACCATCAACATCGGGCTGCGCTACAGCTATGAGACTCCGGCCAACACGAAATATGGATTCAAATCCGAGTTCAATCCCACGGCGGTCGACCCGCTGACCGGCCTCGATGGGCGCGATTACCCATCCCACCGGCACCGTTTACTCCGCCGACAAGAACAATTTCGCGCCGCGCCTGGGCATGTCCTGGAATTTCAAGCCGAAGTTCGTGTTCCGCGGCTCCTTCGGCATGTTCACCCAGGACGTGATGCCGCAACTCGGCCAGCAGGAGTACACCGCGCAGGCCGCCGTGCAGCAGCCGGCCGGCAATCCGTATCCGGCGTTTTACCTGTCCCAGGGACCGGGCCCGATCAGTTACAACACAATCCTTCCAACGGTACCGCCCCCTTCATCGGCACCAACTACAGCAGCCGCAGCGCCACTTACATCGATCCGAACCTGCGCAGTCCTTACACCATGACGTGGTCGACCGGCTGTTCAATGGGAATTCAAGGCCAATCATCTGGCCGAAGTGGTGTACCAGGGATCGGCCGGCGTTCGCCTGGTTCCGCCGACGGCCGTCAATATGAACGTGCTGCCGCAGTCGATTTACAACTCGACGAATACGACGCTCCTGAACTCGGTATACGCGGCCACCCAGAACTATCTCGACTATCCCGCAGTTCGGAACCATCAACTACATCAGTAACTACGGCCACAGCACCTATCATGCCCTGAACACGCGCGTGGAGAGACGGTTCGACAACGGCCTTTCGTATAACTTCCTGTTCACCTGGAGCAAGAACCTGGGCGGCACGGCCGGCACCGGCCAGCAGTGGTACGACTGGGACCTGACCAAGGGCCCACCACCAACGACCTGAAGTACCAGTTCGTGTCCCAGGCGACCTACGACCTGCCGTTCGGCAAGGGCCGGCGCCACCCGTTCCACAACACGCACGGGAGGCTGGTACGTTGCTGGACCTGCTGCTGGGCGGCTGGACCATCACCACCATTCAGAGCCTCCGCACCGGCCTGCCGGTGACCTTCACCATGGCCGGCAGCCCGTACAAGTACCTGCCCGGCGAGACCGAGCCGAATATCGTGCCCGGCCAGGTGATCAACGTCCCGAATTACGCGGTCGGGCCCAATCTGTGGCCTCAATCCAACCAGAACCCATACTTCAATATCAACGCGTTCTCCTACCCGGCGGCATTCACCGGCGGCAATGCCGGCGTGGGAATCGGCACGGGCCGGCGGCGTCTGGTGGCCGCAGTATTCGCTGCTCAAGAGCTGGACCTACCGGGAGAAGTACAAGATCAGCATGCGCGCGGACGCCCACAACCTGCTTCCCAAGACGCGCGCTTTCCTGGCCCCGAACACCGTGGTGAATATTACCAGCCCGCAGACGCTTCGGCAAGAACCGCTCCGGTCACGGGATATAGTTACAGCAACTGGTACACGCCCAACCCGAACTTCCAGGGGATCCTGCGGATCGAATTCTGAAGGCGGCCGCAGAAGGATCGATCGAAGAAGAGGAAATATGACGATGAACAAACGACACAAAGACCTGGCCGACACGCCGGTCGATGCTGCGAAGCGCCGCGGCTGCGGCCATGTTCGGCCCCTTGTTCAAGGCCACCGAAGGGTCCGTCAGCGCGCAGGAAAGCGGTGAATCGCAATTCCGCGCCCAGCACCCTGAAGATCACGGACATGCGCGCCTGCCGGTGTGGCCGCGAATTACGATTATCCGCTGATCAAGATCTACACCAACCAGGACGTCTACGGTTTGGGCGAGGTGCGCGACGCCGGGGTGGAAGGCATCGCCCTGATACTCAAGGCGCACCTGGTGGGCAGGAACCCGCTGAACATCGAGGGCAACCTGAGAATGATGCGCAAGTTCGCCAACCACGGCCGCATGGGCGGCGGCTACAGCGCCGTGGATATGGCCCTGCACGATATCGCCGGCAAGGTTTACGGCGTTCCCGCCTACCGCCTGATCGGCAACAAGAACCACGACCGCATCCGCATCTACGCCGACACCACCAGCCACCCGGACCCCAAGGTCTATGCCGAGCGCATGCGCAAGCGCAAGGAGATGGGGCTGACGTTCTTCAAGATGGATCTGCAGTCCAGCACCTGGCGTGCAAAGACCGCCCGGCGCGCTCAACGAACGCGGCGTCTGCACCGAAAAGGGCTTGGGCTACCTCTGCGAATACATCGCCGCCATCCGCGATGTCATCGGCCGCGGCACGCCGCTGGCCGCCGACCATTTCGGCCCGCTCAATGTCAACGATTCCATCCGCTACGCCAAGGCGTTCGAACCCTACCAGCTTTCCTGGGCCGAGGACCTGCTGCAGATCGGCGAAGCGCAATCAGTATCCGTACCTGAACTGGCAGGCTTACAAGACGATCTCCGACGCCACCGTCACGCCCGGTCAATACCGGCGAGGACATCTTCGGGCTGGAGGGCGGTTTCCAGGAGCTGCTCGATCACCGCGCCGTGGACGTCATCCATCCCGGACATCGAAACCTCCGGCGGGCTGCTCGAAACCAAGCGCATTGCCGACTATGCCGAACTTGCGGCATCCGGGTAGCCATGCACCATGCCGGATCGCCCATCGGCGGCTTCGCCGGCTACCATTGCGCCGCCACCTTCGGCAACAAGTTCCTGGCCATGGAGAACCACGCGCTCGATATGCCGTGGTGGCAGGACCTGGTCACCGGCGTTCCCAAGCCGATCATCGACAAGGGCTACGTGACGGTTCCCGACGAACGCCCGGGCTCGGCCTGGAACTCAACGACGCCGTCGTCAAGGAGCACCTGCGCCGGCCCGGATACTTCGAGCCCACGCCGCATGTTCGACGACGTCATCGTTTCCGGCTTCCGCACCGGCGGTCCCTGGCCGCATTATCGATGAAACCGGCAAGTGGTGCAATTGCGTAACCTACGAGTAAAGCGGTATGGGCAGGCGGTTTCGCCTGCCAATCTGTTAGGCATGGAGGTCTTCGTGCGCTTTCTCGAACTCGATTGCCTGGGTATGGCCGCCGGCTCTGTACTGCTGGCGGCTGACCCCACCTTTCTCCGCCGTTACCTGCCGGACGTCCCGCCGGTGGAGACGACCTGACCGCCGACGCCACGGCGCCTAGTACCGGCCGGCTTTCGGGGTGGGCGATTCCCAGGCCAGGCAACTCAAGGGAATCGCCCGCTACGGCGAACTGACGGTCGCGCCGGGCGGCTCGCAGCGCCATGGTGAGCTATCCCGCCGAGGAGCAGATCTATTACATCCTCGAAGGCAACGGCACGCTGCTCTACGGCGACCAGCGCGTCCCGGTGAAGAAGGACGATTTCATGTACCTGCCGGTGGGCGTCAAGCACGGCATGGCCAACGAGTCGGACCAGCCCGTGCGCCTGCTGGTGATGGGGTTCAAAATCCCGCGCGGCACCGATGTCCCGCCCACTCCCAAGCTCATGCTGGCGAATTCCGCCGACGTCGAAGTTGCAGATTCTCGCAGAGCCACGGGCCGACCGCGCAATTCAAGCTGCTGATGGGCACCACCGCCAGCACGCGCGACAAACTGTCCGCCGCCAGCCAGATGGTGAGCCTGTTCATCATGGATTTCGCTCCCGGCGGCACCAACATCCCCCACCACCATGAGATGGAAGAGGAGATCTACTATATTCTCCGGGGCCATGGCGACATGGTGGCGGGCGGCGGCGCGGACGGCAACGAAGGCCGCTACCCGGCGCGCCAGGGCGACGCGTATTTCATCCGCCTGAACACCACGGTCGGATTCTACAGCGGCTCGCAGAGCGGGGACCACGACCTGGTTCTGGCCGTGCGCTCGCGTTTTCCGTTCCCGCAGCGAAGGGAATAAACGTTTGTAACCGCACAAAAATACGGCGATTAGTTGTTCGCGTGCTCACAAGGGACTGGAAGTCATCTGTAGTACACTACCTCTGCCCCGCGCCATAACTCTGCCCTAAGGGAGTAGTTATTGCCGCGGGAATTCGGAGGACTCAAGATGACTCGTTTCGCCCCCCTGTCTCTGTCCATCCTGCTGCTCGCCGCGGGAGTTCAGGCAGCCACCGTAAGCTTCACCTTGACGGTAACCAACGCCGCTGTCAACTTATCGGAAACAACCGGTAGCGCTTCCGTTTCCGGCCCCTGCACCCTAAGCTTAGGCGGGGGTACACCCGACAGCGGAACATTCAGCGCGAGCGGTTCCCTCGCTAGCAACCTCAACGGCTCCAACCTGACCGTCCCATTTACGCTCAAGTTTACCGACGGCACCGTCACCGGAACCATGACCCTCCCGGTTTCGGCGCTGACAAGCGCCGGTTCGGTCAGCGGCGGGTCGGCCTCGATCACGAGCGGAACCGGCACCTACGCCGGCTATACCGGTTCGTCCACAACCGCGACGGGCTCCAGTTCCGGCTCGATCCTTACCAGTGTGACGATCAGTTTCACGATCTCGGGCACCGTCAGCACCACCGGCGGCGGCACCAGCACCACTCCGGCAATCACCGCCGTGCAAGATGCCGGAAGCTATACGGCCAATATCGCCGAGGGCAGTATTTTTGTTGTCAAAGGCACCAACCTGAGCGCCAGCGGCTATAACTCGTTCGGTTTTCCCTTGCCCCAATCGTCCGGCGGCGTCTCCATTACGTTCACGCCAGTGGCGGGAGGTTCGGGGACAAATGCTTACCTGATCTACACCTACAACGAAAACGGCGTAAACCAGTTAGCGGCGATTCTGCCTTCCACCCTCGCGGCCGGCAACTATAACGTAACGGTCACCAATGGCGGCTCTACCAGCGCGCCGTTCGCGGCCACGGTGGTAACCAGGAAGCTCGGAATCTTCACGCAGGACAGCAGCGGCACCGGACTGGCGGTGATGCAAAACTATGTTTCGGCATCGGAACTCGATATAGACCGCTTCACCACCGGCACGGTTTCGGGCGTCACCATTTCGCCGGCCCAACCGGGACAGGTGCTGATTGCCTGGGGAACGGGGATGGGACCGGTGACGTTCGCCGACAACACCGGCTCGCCGGGTTACGACTTCACCAAGAACGGAGTCAGCGTGCAGGCGATAGTCGGCGGCGTGAGTATTCCGGTGGCATTCGCCGGGCGCACGGCGACACTGGCCGGCGAAGACGAAATCGTTTTCACCCTTCCCACGAATATCCCCACCGGCTGCACCGTTCCCTTCCAAATCTCGGTGAACGGCGCTCTGAGCGCGCCCACCTTCATCTCCATCGCCCCCAGCGCCGGCGCGACCGCGTGCGTGCAGCCCGGTTTCACCACCTCCCAATTGCAGAATCTCGACAACGGCGGCACATTTACCACCGGTGGGTTCAGCCTGACGCAGATTCAGGAGTCGGAATCGCTGCCGACGTACGGCAATGTGAACCTGAAAATCGATGAGGTCGGAGGATCGTTCGAGCAGTTCACCGGCTTCCAGTTGGCCTCGGCTGCGCAGTACTACAGCATCACCACCTCCACCCAGGGTGCCTGCCAGGTGATCAACGTCAGCGGCAGCGCGAGCGGGAGGTTTCGGCGAGCGGCACCGTCACCGGCCTCGACGCCGGCGCGGTTTCCCTGAACGGGCCCACGGGCTCAAACATCACGAACGCGGCGTTGACCGAGGCTGCCACCAGCCACGTTTACAGCCTCACGCTGGGAGAAGAAGGCCTTCCCGTGAGCATCCCCGGCTCAACCAACGCAACCATAGTTGCCGGGACATACACTTTATCCGGAGCCGGCGGCAAGGATGTAGAGAGCTTTACCGCGTCGATCAGTCTTGGGACGCCCTTGACCCTCAGTTCGCCGCTGCCCTCCACCGTGACCCGGAGCGCCGGGCTGCCGCTCAGTTGGACGGGCGGAAATTCGTCAGATCTGGTCGAGATCATCGGCTACTCCGGCACCACCACCACATCCGGCACCACCAGCACCACGAACGCCACCGAATTCATCTGCACCACCACCGCCGGCGCACGGGCGAGCTTTACCGTCCCTGCCTCGGTGCTCACGCAGTTGCCGGCTACCGCCAGCACGACAAACGGCGGCACCGGCTTCCTGGAGGTGTCGTCGGGGCCTTCGCCCACGGCGTTTTCCTCCTTCATTGACCGCCGGGGGAACCATCAGCAGCATTTTCTCGCTTTCATCGGAACCGGTGCGCTCGTCACTTACCAGTAAGGGAGGGCGCGCTGCGTAGCGCCGAAGCTTCCGAAGCCAGCCATGCCGCCGGCGTTTCGAGCTCGGGATCTGAAGGAAATTGAGCAGGGCGGCTAGGCGGCAGGCCGACAGTGTAAGGGAGAGGCCTGCTCTACAGGGAATGGGTCTGGATGGCGAACCCGCAACGGGACACAATCCGCGAACCTCCGGCAGGCTATTTCGGGTAAACCCGGAAGTCGTCGAAATACACGATCGAATCCGCTACCGTGCACAGCCCCACTTTGCCGGCTCCGGTGAAGGTGTTGTCGCTGCCTTCCAAAATGCGGCGGTGGTCCAGGTAAACCTGAAAGCGGTTGCCGCGCGCGGAGACCTTGAGGATGGTCCAGTTGTTCGCCGGGACGTCGTGTTTGACCCCCGCCAGAATCGGAGTGCGTCGGCCGTTTTCACCTTAAACACGTCCACACAGTTAGCGAAGGCGTTGGCCCGTACCAGGTAGTAGTTGTTGGCATCGCGGTAGCGCCAGATCAGGCCGCCGCCTCATTTCCGATGGCCGGCTACGGGCTTAATCCTGACGCTGACATCGGCATCACGCAGGGTCAGACTGTTGAAAATCGCAAGCGGGAGGCGATTGTATGTGGAATCTTCCGACACTTGCGCCAGCACATTCGCATGAGCCGCCTGATCTTTCAAAACCTCCCAGCGCGGCGCCCCGCCGCGGTCGGTCATGGCTACCGTCCATCCCGGCGGCGTTTTGCCCACCTGGCACCTATCGAAGCTCACCACCGTGCAGTGGAACCGAGGATCCCAAAACTGATCAGAAGTCCGAATGTTTTCAACATGGCGCGTTCAGAACCATGCCCTGGGGCTTGTTGCCCTCTCTTTTCTTTACATTTATCACAAATCGGCTTTTCGGACAAAAATGTCCAGATTCAATTTAGTAATCCGCTTACGTTCAATCGCTGAAAATGGACGTATGCATTCAGGGCCGGTCGGGCGCGGGCGCCGCACGGGCGCAGGTGCCGGTAGGAGAACAGGGCTTGGCGGCGGCGGAATCGTGCTTGGGCCCCAGCCCCAGCGCGATCAGCGAGAGGGAATTGAGCTTGCCGCTGGATTCGATCTTCTGGTCCGCCTGGAAGCGTTTCAGGGCGTCCACCGAACTCTGGCCCCAGGCGCCGTTGGCCTCTTCCGGCTTCAGGTAACCTTTGGCCGCCAGCGCGTCCTGGATCTCCCGGTAACGGTCCGGCGTGGGAGCGAGTTGCCGGGTCCGCCATGCCGCGGTGCGAGGCGCGGGCCTTTCTTTCCGCCTTGCGCGCTGTCGTGCCGGTCTCGGTGCGCGGTGGTGGCGGTTCGGTGTGCGGGGGCGCCGGTTCTGGCGGTAGTTCCTTTGGCGGGAGCCTTCCGGGTTCCGACCGTTTTCTTTGCCGTTGTCCGCTTACTGGCGGCCGGAGTCTGTTTCCGGGCTGGTTGCGCCGGTTGCGCGCCCCAGGCCAGAAACACAAAACCGAGCATGGCCCCGCAAGCCAGGATCTGCTGCATCGTTAATCTTCCCAGTTTAGCAATAAAAGGTACCGCTCCCCGCCGGCGGCCTGGCGCCGCTTGTCGCGGGGAGCGGTGAAAAGAGCGGAGGGTCGGGCTTCCCGGCCGGCCACACCATGTGTGGACAGGCCAGGAGGCCTTTCGCACAGTTGTCTTACTGATGGGTCGGCAAGGTGCCCGCGACGTACGTCGAGGTCCAGTCGCCGCCGCGTCCCTGTTTGGTCATGATCTTCATCGCCACGGCGTCGCCCGGTTTCAGCGTAGCCTTGTAACGCATCAGGTCGTCGGTGGAATTCACCGCGTGCTGGTTGATGGAGAGCACGATGTCGCCCTGCTTCAACCCCAGGTCGTCGGCGAAGGAATCCGGCTCCACGGAAACCACCTGCACGCCGCTCGTCACCTTCAGGCCCATGGTCTGCCGCTGGCGGTCGGTGAGGTTCTGGATCTGCATGCCGAAACTGGTCGCTTCGCCTTCCGCCGGAGTGCCCGCGTCCTTACCGCCGGTGCCGAACTGCTCGGGGAAGATCTGCGCCAGGTCGCCCACCACCACCTTGAAATTCTGGTGGGTGCCGTTGCGGATCGCGTTGACATCGAGCCGCGGTACCCATCGGACTGTTGGCTACGATGTCCAGCATCTGGTTGCCGTCGCGTACGGGTTTGCCGTTGATGGACACAATGATGTCGCCTCTTTGATGCCGGCCTTGTCGGACGGCCCGCCCGGAACCACGGTCTGCACGAATACGCCCTGGTTGACGCCGAAGGAACTTTCAGCAGCGCCCGCGCGCGGTCCGTATCGGATGGGACGAAGGAAACGCCAATGCCGCCGCGCGTCACCCGGCCGTTCTTGATGATGGAGTTGTAGACTTCCGCGGCCGTATTGATGGGCAGGGCGAAGCCGATGCCCGCGTTGCTGCCGGAGCGGGACGCGATGGCCGTGTTGATGCCGATCACCTCACCGCGGATGTTGAGCAGCGGCCCGCCGCTGTTGCCGGGGTTGATGGCGGCGTCGGTCTGCAGGAAATGCTGGAACTGCATGGTGGGGTCCACGTCGCGCCCCTTGGCGCTGATGATGCCCGCCGTGACGGTCTCGTCGAACCCGAACGGCGAACCAATGGCGATGGACCAGTCACCCACCTGCACGGCATCGGAATTGCCGATCTTGGCCGGGGTGAGCTCGTGCTTGCCTTCCACGCGAATCACGGCCAGGTCGGTCGGGGCGTCCACGCCCACCACTTTGGCGTCGTATTCGGTGGGGTCGCCGGCGAACTTCACTTGAATCCGGTCGGCCTTATCCACCACGTGATTGTTCGTCAGAATATAACCGGCGCGGTCAACCACTACGCCCGAACCCAATGCGTAACCCTTATGCCCTTGGGGCATATCCGGTGAACCGCCGTTGCCGCCGCCGCCAAACGGATTACCGAAGAACCGGTACAGGAACTCGTCCATCCCGCCGTTGCCGCCGTTCCCGTCATTGTCGCCATTGCCATTGCCGTTGCCGTCCTGGTCCTGGTCGTCGGGCTGCATCGTGCGCCGGCCCCGGCCGGTGCGGGCAGGCTTCGGGTTATACGTAGTGGAAATATTCACCACCGAGGGCTCTACCGCTTTGGCGATTTGCGTAAATGCATTCTGTATCTCGCCCTCATTCGGTATGACCAGTGGGGTCGCCCCAGGCGCTACGGATTGGTCTTTCGCCGCCTTCACGCCCGCATTCACGTTGATCAGGGTTCCAATAACGATCCCGATCGCCAGCGTGAAAACGATCAGCGTGAACGACAGCAGTTTCTGCGTGCGAAACCTATTCAAAACTTCACTCATGGATGTATTCTACTCCTCCGCGTCCTTCGGGCCGGACAGAAATCTCCCCCTCACGCGGCCACTAAGGTAATGGATGTTGCCGTGGACGCAACGGTTTCATTTTCACCATCGTATGTCCCTTAGCAAAACCGGGGCCGTTCTCGACGGCCCCCGGGTGGGGTCCACTTGCTTAGACGGGCCGAAGCCGAAAAGGTACCTACTCACTCCGCGACGGCTTCCGGCCTGCCGCACTCCTGCATCATGAGCAGCAGCGTCAGCAGAATCCGCTTCAGGCCCAGGTCCCGGGCGTCCGGTCTGTACCACTCCTGATTGGTGTGGGCGCCGCCGCCGGCTCCTCCAGCTCCGATGGCGATGGCCGGAATCCCGAGCGAGAGCGGGATATTGGCGTCGGTCGAGGAAGTATCCAGATGGGAGCGGATTCCCAGGTGCGCGTCCACCGCGCGAATGTGCTGCAGGATCTGCGCCTGGTCCGCCAGCGCGGCCGCCGGCCGGCAGCCGATTTCCTTCAGCTTTGCCGTCACCTTTCCACCGCTGGCGCGCTGGTTCTCGGTCTCCCGCGCCCGCTCCACCGCGCCTGCCAGCACCTCCACCAATTCCGCCATCTTTTCATTGCTCTCCGAACGGATGTCCACCTTGGCCCGGGCCGTCTGGGGTATGGCGTTGATGCTCGAGCCGCCCTCGATCAGCCCTACGTTGAACGCCGATTTCGGGGCGCCGTCGAGCCGCGTTTCCGAGAACAGAGCCACCGCCCGGCACAGCGCATGCAGCGGGTTGGCCATTCCGTAATCGCTCCAGCTGTGCCCGCCCGGTCCGGAAAATGCCACCTCGAACCGCCGGCTGCCCAGCCCGCGGGTGGTGATGTGCTCCGTGCTGGCGCCATCGACCACCAGAAACGCTTCGATTTTGCGAGCCAGCGGCGGCTGTTTGCAGAGGTGGCGCATGCCCAACAGGTTGCCCTCGCCCTCTTCCCCCACATTGGCCACCAGCAGGAGGCGCCGGGGCATCTCGGGAAGGGAACCGCCCGCCCGCCAGGCTCGCGCCACCGCCAGCAAGGCGGCCAGCCCGGCCCCGTTGTCCGATACGCCCGGGCCGTAAAACCGCCCGTCCGGCTGCGCCGCGATCTCGTCCTTGTTGCGCGGCGCGATCACGGTATCGAGATGCGCCGTCATGGCCACGTAGGGCCCTTCCCCATCCGCCGCGACCACATTTCCCGCGCGATCGATACTCGCTTCCCAGCCCAGTTCCTGGAACCGCTCGGCGAACCAGGCAGCCCGCTCCTGCTCCATAAAGGTAGGCGCCGGAATGCGGCAGAGCTGCAAGTGCATTTCGTTGATCCACTGCTTTTCCCGCGTGAACCACTGCATGCGCTCCCGCACCCCGCGGTGTTCCGCCATTTCGCCGACCTTCAGAGCCATCCCGCTGCCAGTGTACCAGCCCGCCGCCATGTTCCCTTCCTTCAAATTCTCGAACGGAATTCCCGCCGGCGCCCTCACGCCCGGTGGCTCCCGCCCGGAGGACCGGCACTGGGGCCGGCCCCGGCTCACCCGTTCTTCTTGTAATTTTTCCGCAGAATGGCCAGCAAAATCAGCAGCGAGGCCAGCAGCCGGATGCCGTACAATAGCGGGGCGCGATCGCCCGTCGGTTGGTGAGACGATAGATAATACAGGCGTACTAGGCGCAGCACGCACTCCACCGTGAACGCGCCCGCAAACGCCAGGAACAACGGATCCCGCGTGGCTCGCCAGAATTTGAGGAAGAACAGAGCCACGATCGCCGAAGCCGCCACCACCACGCCCAGGAAGAATGCTTCGGATAGCCCGCTCACTGCTCCTCCCACACCAGCCCGTACAGCATCAATCCCAAACCCACCGTAGTAGTGGTCAGCCGCAAGGGATAAAGGTCGATTTCCGGCAGCACGACCAGGTCCACGAACACCAGCGCATGCGATACCGTCAAGGCGGCAAAGCACAAACCGCTCCACAGCAGCAGGCGCCGGCGCGTGCGCCGGAACGCGAGCAGTAACTGGACCGCGCACAGGCAGGTGACCAGCGCGCTCAGCATATAGATCGCGGAACCCATCACGTCATTTTCTCCTGCTTCTCCTGCCGAACTCGAACGCCCGGGCGAATTCGCGCACCGCGCTCGGCGCCTTGCTGTGAATCAGGTTGGAAATCCGAACCAGCTCCTGCCGGTAGATCGCCGCCATCTCTTCCAGCAACTGGTCTCCGGCCGCCGACCTGGAGCGATACCCGTAAACCGGGGCGGGCCCTCGCTTGGCGGCAATCAGCCCGTGGACGGCCAGGTCCCGCATGATCCGCCGAACTGTATCCGGCGGCACAAACAGGCGGCCTGCCAATTCGGCTTCGGACCATTGCCGGGGCCTGCTCTCCCATAACAGGAGCAGCGCCTCCAGGTGAGGAACCGTGTCGATCTTCTCCCGGATGAAGGCGTCGACCTCGTTTCGGCTCGAGTTGGCTGGATCCATAGCAGGGTTTTCCTGGGGCGCTAAGCGGCACAGCTTAGCCGGCTCGGCCCGCTTTTCTTCCGATCTTATGATCTGCGGGAGCTTCCGGCAATACAGTCGAATCAGGAGATCCGCCCCGCCCGGCGGCTGGCCGGTTGCCGCATTTTTTCATTGGCCCCAGAACAATTTCGGTGTATTATGTAACTCTCCTGGTGATCGTAGTATAACTCGAGGACGAACAAAGATGGCCACAAAGAAGACATCTAAGCCCACTAAGAAAGCTGCGAAGAAGCCCGCGACTAAGGCTGCGAAGAAGGCCGCCCGGCCGGCAGTCAAGAGGACGGCTGTTAAGGCCACCAAGAAAGCGCCGGCGAAGAAGGCGGTTAAGAAGACCGCCACCAAGACGGCGCGTAAACCGGTTAAGAAAGCCGCTCCCAAGGCTAAACCGGCTCCCACGCCGGTGGCGCCGGTCGTCCCGCCTGCTCCGGTCGCGCCGGAGCCCGTCCTGGAGGGCGGCATCCCAAACGGGCAGTAGCCGCTCCGGCCGCCGAATCCGCGCCCGCGGGTCCGGTGGTCGTGGTGCTCGTGGGTCTGCCGGGATCCGGCAAATCCACCTACCTGGAGAACCTGGGAGGGACGGGTCTGTCTTCGGATGCCATCCGCCGCCTGCTGGCCGATGACGAAACCGATCAGACCATTCACGTTCGTGTCTTCGCCACCCTGCGCTTCCTTTTGCGCCAGCGCCTGGCGATCGGACGCCCGGTAACTTACATCGACGCCACCAACCTCACCCCCCACGAGCGGTCCCCGTACATCGTCATCGGCGCTGCCTTCGGCTGCCGGATGGAAGCCGTTTTCTTTGACGTGCCCCTCGATATCTGCCGCCAGCGCAATGCCTGCCGCGCACGCGTAGTCCCGGAAGCCGCCATGTCGAAGCTCGCCCGGAAACTGGTGCCGCCTTCGCTCGAAGAAGGCTTCGCGCGCGTCACCGTGATCAGCGAACGTCGTCCTTGAAGGAGAAGACCGGGTCGATATCGACCGGAATGTCCTCGGTGCCCGCCAGGGCCTGGGTCAGTTCCACCGGCATGCGGTCGTACCGGGCAAACCAGGCTTCCGCCCGCGCGCGGTCGCCGCTGGCCTCCATTTCCAGCAGTTCCTTCGCCAGTTGCGCCAGCACGTTCGGCATGCGCGCATAATCTACCGCGTAGCGGCCGCCGCCGTAACGGAGCGCGTGGTTGTTCAGCAGGTAATTGAACTCCATCATCTCCGCGCGGCCGTGGGCTTCGCCCGTGCCGAAACGCAGCGTGCGGAAAATCCCCGCCACATACGACGCGTAGTATTCCTCCAGGTTCGATTTCGGCATGGCGCCGTGGTCCACCAGCCACCTCAGCCCGAACATGCCCACCACGTCGGCCTTGGCTTCTTCCAGCCCGGAGTACGCCGGCCCGATGGCTTCGCGGATGTCCACCTGTTTCCCGTTGCGCCGGGCAAAAGCCGGGCCCAGGCCGTGGCTGATCTCGTGCAACAGCGTGCCCGCCATGTAGCCCTCGCCCGTGGCTTTGGCCGCCTGGTCCGGCGGCATCATCTTCTTAGCCAGCGGCAGGATCACGTACGTCACCCGCGCGTCCATGAAGTTCTTGAAGAAAATCTTCTTCGTTCCCTTTTCCTGGTGGATGCGCGGGTCGTTGGGCAGATTGTCCGCCACCGCCTGGTACCCGTGCCGCAAATCGCCCGCCCGGTAGGGCGCGTCCATCACCTCCATCGGGGTCGAATGCCCGCTCAACGACGGCAGGTCGACCGCGGGCAGCGGCAGCGCTTCCTGAATTTCCGGGACGTAGCGCTGATAGACGGCCAGCTTGCGGCTCTCCGCCTCGTTGCGGATCAAAACCGAGGCCCCGTAGGATGTCTTCACCCCCAGCAGGTCGTCCAGGTAGGTTTCGTAAGGCGCGAAAATCACGTCGAACTTCGGGTCTTTCAGGTCCAGCCACGCCAGGTCGCTGGGGTAGTAGTTATCGGAGAGCAGGGCATCGGCGCGCAGCCGCAGGAAATTGGCGAAAGCCGGATCGTTTGCCAGCGCCGCCGCTTCGCGCAGATCCTTCGCCATCTCCTCCAGAAAAGCCTTGTACTCCACGTGGTACGGAGCGCCCGCCAGCCGCTCCGACTGCCATTTCACCACCGTATACGGATCGTAGACGGCCGCTTTGTCCGAGGGGTGCTGCGCCACGTACTGCTCGATCTGCGCGCGGGTCACGCCTTTCGGGTACAACTCATGGCCCGGCGGCATCGGCTCGTCTCCCACGAACGGCCGGTTCTCGTCCAGCAGGTCCCAGCGGCTGCCCATAATCATGAGCAGCCGCTTCAAATCGTCGTCGCGCGTCGATTTATAGAGCGCCAGCCCGGTCAGATCGCTCTGCCGCCAGTAGATGTCGTCCAGCAGCCGGCAAGCCTCCACCAGCTTGTCGATCATCTTCCGCTCGCGCGCCGAATAGGCGGACGCGTCAAAGCGCATTTCCACCGGCTTCCACTTGGCCAGCCGCTGCTGGACCGTGAGCGGCGCCGCCAGCGCCAGCCCGGCCACGCAGGCAGCCGCTAAAGAGATTTTCCACATCTTGCTTCCATGGTACGACTCTCCCAAACGGGGATCGGGGATCGGGGATCGGGGCGGCGTGGAGCACGGTGCGGGCTCGCTGTGCTCGCCCGGTTCAGTTTGCGTGCGGCCCGGCGGGATTTCGAGGACCGCGCGGCGCAGGCATCAAGCAGGTGGCTTGATCGCCCTGATGCCCGATCCCTGGACTTGCCGCTCTCCCGGTGTTATCAATGAGGCTATGCCGGAGACCGTGATTCTAATTGCCAATGGAGATCTGCGCCTGTCCGCCAACCGGATGTGCTGGCCCGCCCAGGCGCGCGCCGAGGAAGCCGTGATGGCCGCCATCCGGCGCGAAGGCGGCGACGTGCGCCGCGGCCATGCCTGCGACCCCGAAAAAGGCCACGGCTTCATCGACAGCCAGAAGCGCGGCATGGAAGTGTTCCGCAGCATCCCGCCGGAGGCGCCGCTGGTGGTGGTGGAGGCGGTCTGGCAGTACAGCCATCACGTCCTGCACGGCCTCTACACCCACCGCGGGCCCATTCTCACCGTCGCCAACTGGAGCGGCCAGTGGCCGGGCCTGGTCGGCATGCTCAATCTCAACGCCTCGCTCACCAAGGCCGGCGTGGCCTACAGCACGCTGTGGAGCGAGAATTTCACGGACGAAGTTCTTCCTCGCCGGCCTGCGCCAGCTGGCTCGGCGGCCAGCCCGTGCAGCCACGACCTGAGCCACGTGCATCCCGCTCTCCGCGTTCCGCCTGCCGCCGGCGCCGAAGAGACCGGCGCCCGCCTGGCGCGGCAACTGCGCCGCGACAAGGCCATCCTGGGCGTCTTCGACGAAGGCTGCATGGGCATGTACAACGCCATCATTCCCGATGAGCTGCTGCATCCCACCGGCGTGTTCAAGGAGCGGCTCAGCCAGTCCGCCCTCTACGCCGAAATGCAGCAGGTCAGCGGCGAAGAAGCCTGCCGCGTCCGCCCCTGGCTGGACGCGCAAAGGCATGCGGTTCCTGACCGGGCCCGATCCCGAGACCGACCTGACCGACGACCAGATTCTGGAGCAGTGCAAGATGTACATCGCCGCCCTGCGCATCGCCGACGATTTCGGCTGCGACGCCATCGGCATCCAGTATCAGCAGGGGCTTGAAGGACCTGGCGCCGGCGTCCGACCTGGCCGAGGGCCTGCTCAACAACGTGGACCGCCCGCCGGTCACGCGCCCGCGGCAACGGCCGCGTGCTGTACGAAGGCGCGGCCGCTGCCGCATTTCAACGAGGTGGACGAGTGCGCCGGCCTGGACGCGCTGGTCACCAATCGCGTCTGGACCGAGCTCGGCTTCGATCCCGAGACCACCCTGCACGACGTCCGCTACGGCGAGCCGTTCCCGGTGAACGGCCGCGAGGAATTCGTCTGGGTGTTCGAGATCTCCGGCGCGGTGCCGCCGGCCCATCTCGTCGGCGGCTATGCCGGCGCGGTCAGCGAGCGCCAGCCGCCCATGTATTTCCGCCTGGGCGGCGGAACCATCAAAGGCGTCAGCAAACCCGGCGAGGTCGTCTGGAGCCGCATCTTCGTGGAAGACGGCAAGCTGAAAGCGGATATCGGCCGCGCCAAGGCCGTGGAGCTGCCGCCCGAGGAGACCGAGCGCCGCTGGCAGATCACCACGCCGCAATGGCCCATCATGCACGCCGTGCTCGATGGCGTCAGCCGCGACCAGCTGATGGCGCGCCACAAGTCCAACCACATCCAGGTGGCCTATGCTCCCGATGCCGCGGGCGCCAATCTCGCCCTCGCCGCCAAGGCCGCCATGTTCCGCGAAATGGGAATCGAAGTCTCCGTCTGCGGAACCGGCCACGGCTTGGTCTGACGCGCCGCCGCCACTCCGTAGCGCAAGCCTCCGGCTAACCCGTGCCGGCATTCTTTCGCCCCGCGCAGCCGCAAGACCGCCGCCTACGCCTTCGCCAGAAACCCCGCCACCTTGGGCGCCATATAATCCAGCACGTTCAGCAGCTCGTGCCCGGATTCCAGGATCTCCAACCGCGCATTCGGATGCTGCGCCGCAAACGCCATGGAAACGGCGGCCGGCACCACGTCGTCCTGTACGCCATGGAAGATCAGCGCCGGCTGCCGGAAATCCGGTGCGTCTTCATACTGCTCCGCATCCACCATCAGCTGGTAGCTTAGCCGGCAATTGCGGCCCAGCGCATAGTGGTACACATCCATCCAGGCGCTGGCCCGCCAGCGTCTCCACTGCGCCCGCCCCCAGCCGCTCCGGCCAGCGCCGCCCGAAACCGAAAGCCGGCGCCAGCAGCACCAGCCGCCGTACCTCCGCATGCCGGGCCGCATAGAGCGCCGCCAGGTATCCGCCCATGCTGGAGCCGATTAACGAGACCGGTCCCTCCCCGGCAGCCTGCCGGATCACCTTCAGTTGGCTTGACAGGGTGAGGTGCTCGAAATCCCCGCCGGCCAGGTCGGGCACCAGCACCTGGGTCGCCGGCGCGCTCCAGGTACTCGCGAAAATACCGCGCTTTGCTCGACGCCGGCCCGGAGGCGAAGCCATGCAGATAGATGATCGGAGTCATTTCTGGTCGGTGGTGCCGGAGTAGCGGATCGTTGGTGTCCGTGGTGAACAACCGGAACGGCTCGTAGGTGTAGAGATTTTCCGTGAGCCCCTGGCCATCCACATAGTGCCGGTGGACCACCGTCGCCGGAACGGGGAAGCCCATCGCCGAAACCACGTAATCCACCGATGCTTCGTCGCGGAGCGTATGTTTCGGCTCTTCGTGTTCGAACCAGGCGAAAATCCGCAGCGGCATGCCGTCTGATTTGCGAATCCAGATGGAGCCTGCCAGCGGCCGGCGCGCCACCTTTCTCCCGCGAAACTCCAGTGCCCCGCCCGTGCGCTGCGCCCAATCCAGCTTCACCGCTTCCTCGGTGCCGACGAAGGCTTCGCCCGCGGGTTTGATTTCGAGCAGCGGCAGGCCGCGGCTGGTGAACGCCAGCAGGACCAATCCGTAGTCGGTTGCCACGTCCACCAGCCCCAGCCTGGTGAATTCGGCCAGAATCTGTCTGCGCATGCGGTCCTCCCCGGCTTGCACGTCCCGGGTCAGCGCCCGCCGCGCCACCTGCGGCGTCTGCACGGGATTTCCGTCCATTTCGCGCAGCTCGCGAAATTCCAGCAAATCTGTCGCCGGGCTGCCTTTCAGGCGGCCCGATGGAATATTCGGAGACGATCTCATGCGCCATGAACCGGGCGGCGAGTTCCGTGGCCGCCGCTCCGACGGTGATGGCCGCGTGAGGAGGAATTACGTGCGAGTGCTGGCGCAGCGTCTCCGTGGAGATGGCCAACATCGCCTTCTGTTGAAATTCGTCCGCTTGCCGGACCGTTCGCGCTAGCAGATTGCTGGTCCTGGGCGCGGCCAGGGTGCGTGCGAAACCCAGAAGAATACGCCCGAGCAACCACCCCAGATATCTCATGGGTCGATTCTAACATGCCCGGAATCAATAAAATAGCAGCGCAGGCAAATTCTTTTCGACCGGGCCTCTTGCGTTAATTGTGCCCGGCGATGCTATTCTAAGGCAGTCGCCGAATTGAGGGTCTTGAGGCACAGTACGCCCTAAGGCAGTTGCATTAGGATGGCGGCCTGTGATACAAAATAGAAGATCCTCTGAAGGAATGGTAACAAAACTCGCGCGGGCCACCGCGGGAGCGGAATACGGCCTTCCTGGTTGGTTCTTTTCAAAGTTCTAAAAGTTTTTCGGTCAACGTGGCCGGTCCGGTCTGCGGGCAGGCTCTGCGGCCGAAGCAAGTTTCGAGGCCTGCGGTCGGCCCTGGTATTACGATGCCGGGGTTGGCCGCGCAGATCTTTGACAATCTGGTTGGATGCAGTAAGGAAGAATTCGTCAGTACTCTGAGTAAACCGGGGCGATTTTCAACTCACATAGTTCAAATGAGAGTTTGATCCCGGCTCAGAATCAACGCTGGCGGCGCGCCTAACACATGCAAGTCGAACGAGAAAGTGGGGCAACCCATGAGTACAGTGGCGTACGGGTGAGTAACACGTGGATGATCTACCTTCTGGTGAGGAATAACCCTGGGAAACCGGGGCTAATACCGCATAAGCTCGAGAGAGGAAAGTCGCAAGACGCCGGAAGAGGAGTCCGCGGCCGATTAGCTAGTTGGCAGGGTAAAAGCCTACCAAGGCGACGATCGGTAGCCGGCCTGAGAGGGCACACGGCCACACTGGCACTGAAACACGGGCCAGACTCCTACGGGAGGCAGCAGTGGGGAATCTTGCACAATGGGGGAAACCCTGATGCAGCGACGCCGCGTGAGCGATGAAGCCCTTCGGGGTGTAAAGCTCTTTCGGCAGGGAAGATGATGACGGTACCTGCAGAAGCAGCTGCGGCTAACTACGTGCCAGCAGCCGCGGTAATACGTAGGCAGCGAGCGTTGTTCGGAGTTACTGGGCGTAAAGGGTGTGTAGGCGGTTGCTTAAGTTTGGTGTGAAATCTCCCGGCTTAACCGGGAGGGTGCGCCGAATACTGAGTGACTAGAGTGCGGGAGAGGAGAGTGGAATTCCTGGTGTAGCGGTGAAATGCGTAGATATCAGGAGGAACACCGGTGGTGTAGACGGCTCTCTGGACCGTAACTGACGCTGAGACACGAAAGCGTGGGTAGCAAACAGGATTAGATACCCTGGTAGTCCACGCCCTAAACGATGCATATTTGGTGTGGGCAGTTCAGTCTGTCCGTGCCGGAGCTAACGCGTTAAATATGCCGCCTGGGGAGTACAGTCGCAAGGCTGAAACTCAAAGGAATTGACGGGGGCCCGCACAAGCGGTGGAGCATGTGGTTCAATTCGACGCAACGCGAAGAACCTTACCTGGGCTCGAACGGCCGGTCAACGGCGGTGGAAACACCGCTACCCCGCAAGGGGGTCCGGTCGAGGTGCTGCATGGCTGTCGTCAGCTCGTGTCGTGAGATGTTGGGTTAAGTCCCGCAACGAGCGCAACCCTTGTCCTGTGTTGCCATGCCGAAAGGCGGAACTCGCAGGAGACCGCCAGCGATAAGCTGGAGGAAGGTGGGGATGACGTCAAGTCCTCATGGCCTTTATGTCCAGGGCTACACACGTGCTACAATGGCCGGTACAAAGCGTCCCAAACCCGCGAGGGGGAGGCAATCGCAGAAAGCCGGTCTCAGTTCGGATTGCAGGCTGCAACTCGCCTGCATGAAGCTGGAATCGCTAGTAATGGCAGATCAGCACGCTGCCGTGAATACGTTCCCGGGCCTTGTACACACCGCCCGTCACATCACGAAAGTGGATTGTACTAGAAGTCTGCAGGCTGACCCGCAAGGGGAGCAGCGGCCCAAGGTATGATCCATGATTGGGGTGAAGTCGTAACAAGGTAGCCGTAGGAGAACCTGCGGCTGGATCACCTCCTTTCTAAGAGAGAACGTGGGTGGAGTCTCGGAAAGCCTGAATCGCCGGAGTGTACGGCGTGGGTGAGTAAGGGATAGCCGTTCCACTCCACAACCATCCGGCCGGTTTCGGCTGGTCGGGTGAGTCCGCACCGGATCTCCACTTGGAGAACACGAGTTCGTCCGAGAGGTCATGGGCTGGTCCCATGATCGCTGCATCCAACTGGCCTCGATTAATACTTAGGGGCCGGGGGTTGGGGGCCGGGGGCCAGGGAAGCGGGTTCGTAGTGGAAGGTTTTATGCCATTAGAGCTTTTGCGTGGAAGCAGGAATTGTTTCCAGCTTCACGACGCTTCCCTGGCCCCCGGCCCCTGGCCCCCGGCCCCCAACAAGGGGCTGTAGCTCAGCTGGGAGAGCGCCTGATTTGCATTCAGGAGGTCGCCGGTTCGATCCCGACCAGCTCCACCAGTGGAAGGCTTCTGCGAAGCCGATGGTTGCCGAGACGAGCCGGTCAGGCTTGTCGCTGCGGAAGCTGAGGCGGAGCAGGATGACCGAAGGGCGAAGCGCAGGCGTGAAGCCGCAAGCGGTAGACCGGCATAGCGCAGGCGTGAAGCCTCGGGCCGCCGGGCCTGTAGCTCAGTCGGCTAGAGCGCACCCCTGATAAGGGTGAGGTCGGTAGTTCGATTCTACCCAGGCCCACCAAAGCAGCAATCCGTAGGAGTCGGGCATGCCCGGCCCTCTACCGGTTGCTGAGGCAATCGAGATCTTTGACAACTGAATATTGACGGGCATTAAAAGCGGCAGTCGGCTTTGTCCTGTCCCCGGTAAGACTGGGGTGTGGATGGGGCTGGTTGCCGAACACAAGTAGATAGCGCGAAAGAAGTAGCGTTCACTTTGGCCGGAGAACCGGGGATGAGAGTTTCCGGGATTAGCGGCCGAATGTGCGAAGTAGATTTTATGGTCAAGCTACTAAGGGCGTGTGTGTGGATGCCTAGGCGCAAGAAGGCGAAGAAGGACGTGGCTAGCTGCGATAAGCCTCGGGGAGCCGCTCACAGGCTGTGATCCGGGGATTTCCGAATGGGGAAACCCAACGGGTGCGAACACCCGTTACGCATATCTGAATCCATAGGGTATGCGGGCAAACCGGGGGAAGTGAACCATCTCAGTACCCCGAGGAAAAGAAAACAACCGTGATTCCGAAAGTAGTGGCGAGCGAAATCGGAAAAGCCTAAACCAGGCGATTCGCAAGGAGAGCCTGGGGTTGCAGGACCACAATCATCCACTGGCCCATTGTGAAAGCGATGTTGGCGAAAGCGATGGGTCAGTGAATGAAAAGAGGGATAAGAGAGTGTTAATCGAACGGTCTGGAAAGGCCGGCCAAAGAGCGTGACAGCCGCGTAGATGAAAATGCAATCTTCCTTTGAGTGGCTCCTAAGTAGGGCGGGGCACGAGAAACCCTGCTTGAATCCGCCGGGACCATCCGGCAAGGCTAAATACTCACTTGCGACCGATAGTGAACCAGTACCGTGAGGGAAAGGTGAAAAGAACCCCTGCGAGGGGAGTGAAATAGTACCTGAAACCACACGCTTACAAGCAGTGGGAGGGCTATGCGCCGCAAGGCGAATGCCTGACCTCGTGCCTATTGCATAATGAGCTGGCTAGTGATTCTCAGTGGCAAGGTTAAGCGAAAGCGAGCCGTAGCGAAAGCGAGTCTGAACAGGGCGATGGAGTCGCTGGGAATCGACGCGAAGCGGGATGATCTACCCTTGGCCAGGATGAAGGCCGTGTAACAGCGGCTGGAGGTCCGAACCAGTGTTGGTTGAAAACAGCTTGGATGAGCTGAGGGTAGGGGTGAAAGGCTAATCAAATTCCGTGATAGCTCGTTCTCTCCGAAATAGCTTTAGGGCTAGCCTCTCGTGGTCCGTCGCGGTGGTAGAGAACTGATTGGACTAGGGGCCTTCCCAGGTTACCGAATCCAACCAAACTGCGAATGCCGTGAATGTGTAGCGAGGGAGTCAGACAGTGGGGGCTAAGCTTCATTGTCGAAAGGGAAACAGCCCAGACCGTCAACTAAGGTCCCCAAATCCATGCTCAGTGGGAAAGGAAGTCGGGACGCTCAGACAGCCAGGAGGTTGGCTTAGAAGCAGCCATCCTTTAAAGAAAGCGTAACAGCTCACTGGTCGAGCGGCTCGGTGCCGACAATATAACGGGGCTCAAGCATGGTACCGAAGTTACGGATTCCAGCAATGGAATGGTAGGAGAGCGTTCTCAAGGCGGTGAAGGCCGAGCGAAAGCACGGCTGGAGCGTTGGGAAGTGACTCTGCCAGCATAAGTAGCGAGAAACCAGGTGCGAACCCTGGTCGCCGTAAGTCTAAGGATTCCTGAGAAAGGTTAATCCGCTCAGGGTTAGTCGGAGCCTAACGCGAGGCCGAAGGGCGTAGCGGATGGACAGCCGGTTAATATTCCGGCACTAGCTTGTTCCGATCAAGACCGAAGGGGGGACGCAGACTCGAGCTTGGGGAAGGCAATGGTTTCCTTCTCTGGGGGAGAGGAGATCCGGATAGGAAAATCCGCCGGGTCGACTGCCGGGAAAAGCCTCTAAGGAGGGACAAGGTATCCGTACCACAAACCGACACAGGTGGACGAGAAGAATATTCTAAGGCGCTCGGGTGATGGTAGGTTCAGGAACTAGGCACATTAGCTCCGTAACTTCGGGAGAAGGAGTGCCCACCTAAGACGTGGGCCGCAGTGAATCGTCTCAGGCGACTGTTTAACAAAAACACAGGTCTCTGCAAAGTCGAAAACGACGTATAGGGGCTGACGCCTGCCCGGTGCCGGAAGGTTAAAGGGAGAGGTCAGCCGCAAGGCGAAGCTTTGAACTGAAGCCCCGGTGAACGGCGGCCGTAACTATAACGGTCCTAAGGTAGCGAAATTCCTTGTCGGGTAAGTTCCGACCTGCACGAATGGCGTAACGATCTGAGAACTGTCTTAACCTGCCGCCCGGCGAACTTGTGGTCCCGGTGAAGACGCCGGGTGCCCGCCACTAGACGGAAAGACCCCGTGCACCTTTACTATACCCTTTCATGGAACTATGGGGCGATCTGCGCAGGATAGGTGGGAGGCTTGGAGGCCGGACTCTCGGGTTCGGCGGAGCCAACGGTGAGATACCACCCTGATCGTTCTGTGGTTCTAACGTACACCCGTAAACCGGGTGACGGACAGTGGAAGGCGGGTAGTTTGACTGGGGCGGTCGCCTCCTAAACGGTAACGGAGGCGCGCGAAGCTTGGTTCAGGCGGCTTGGAAATCCGCCAGCGAGTGCAAAGGCATAAACCAGGTTGACTGCAAGACTTACAAGTCGAGCAGGTGCGAAAGCAGGCCTTAGTGATCCGGTGGTTCTGTATGGAAGGGCCATCGCTCAACGGATAAAAGGTACGCCGGGGATAACAGGCTGATCGGAGTCAAGAGTTCACATCGACGCTCCGGTTTGGCACCTCGATGTCGGCTCATCGCATCCTGGGGGTGTAGAAGCTCCCAAGGGTTAGGCTGTTCGCCTATTAAAGCGGTACGTGAGCTGGGTTCAGAACGTCGCGAGACAGTTCGGTCCCTATCTGTGGTGGGCGTAGGAGATTTGAGGGGGCCTGCCCTTAGTACGAGAGGACCGGGGTGGACGAACCTCTTGTGATCCAGTTGTCCCGCCAGGGGCACCGCTGGGTAGCGAAGTTCGGTCAGGATAAACGCTGAATGCATATAAGCGTGAAACCTTCCCCAAGATGAGATCTCCCAAGCATTAGCTAAGAAGGGCACTGGAAGACTACCAGTTTGATAGGACGGATGTGTAAGCCGGGTAACCGGTTGAGCTTACCGTTACTAATTGCCCGTTCGGCTTGACCATAAAACTCTACTGCGCACAGCGGGCAAAAGCCCCGAATGAGCGCTACGCTTTCCGCAAGCCCGTCAATTTCAGAGGGGCCGGCAAACCGCCGGCCTCGTCAAACCCTTTCTGGGTGACCCTAGCGAGGAGGACCCACCCGTTCCCATCCCGAACACGGAAGTTAAGCTCCTCAGCCCCGATGGTACTGCGCGGGCAACCGCGTGGGAGAGTAGGAAGTCGCCCGGTTTAATCCCCCAAAGCCCCGGTCCCTGCCGGGGCTTTTTTATTTTTGCCCTCACTTTCTCCCGGGTCCCCCCCTTCCTCGAAACCTGTTACAACAGTCTCCATGGCACAAGCATTGACCGGCCGCCGGCAATTTCTCCAGTCCGCCGGTGGCGCGGCTCTCACAGCATCGCTGTTCACCGGCAACGTGCGCGGCGCGAACGACAGGTTGAATGTCGCCTTTATCGGGGTCGGCCGGATGGGTTCGTCGAACGTCGGTTACGCGGGCAAAACCCCCGGCGTTGAGATCGTCGCCGTCTGCGACGTCTACCAGCCCCATCTCGAACGCGCCCAGGCTCAGGCGCGCAAGCTCGGCTTCGAAGGCGTCAAAGCCGTCAAGGATTTTCGCGAGATCCTGGCCGACAAGTCCATCGACGCCGTTTGCATCGCCACCCCCGATCATTGGCACGCCTACATCACGGTCGAAGCTTGCAAGGCCGGCAAGGACGTCTGGGTCGAAAAGCCCGCCTGCGTCTACGTCGAAGAGGGCGTGAAAATGGTGGAAGCGGCGCGCAAATACAAGCGCGTCGTCCAGGCCGGCACCATGCAGCGCTCGGGCGGCTTTTTCCAGAAGGCTCGCGAGATCGTCAAGCGCGGCGATCTCGGCGACATCACATTCTGCCGGACCTTCCAGTCGGGCCTCACCAAGAAGGAAGGAGAGGGCAATCCGCCCGATTCTGACCCGCCCGCCGGCCTCGATTGGGACCTCTGGCTTGGCCCCGCTCCCAAGCGCCCTTTCAACGCCAACCGCTGGGGCGTCGGCGACCGCTGGTCCACCTTCCGCTACTTCTGGGATTACGCCGGCGGCGCCATGACCGATTGGGGCGTCCATCTCCTCGACATCGTTCAGTTCGCCTTTGACGAGGCCATGCCGGTGTCGGTGGCCGCGCAGGGCGGCAAGTTCTACGTCACCGACAACACCGAAACGCCCGACACCATGCTCGTCACCTATCGCTACCCATGCTTCGTCGGCTCCTACGAAAGCCGCACGGCCAACAACTCCATGATATATAACAGTACCTACGGCACTTCATTTCATGGCACGGAAGCGACCCTCATGGTGAACCGCGACGGCTATTGGATTTTCCCGAACGGCAAAGGCAAGGAACCGGTGGAGGAGAAGAGCAAGGAACTGGCGCCCATGAACGAACCGCATTGGAAGAACTTCGTGGAGTGCGTGCGCAGCCGCGCCAAACCTACGAGCGACATCGAAACCTGCGTCCGCTCCACCACCACCTGCCTGCTCGCCAATCTCGCCCTGCGCCATGGCCTTACGCTCGATTTCGACGATCAGGCGTTCACCGTCAAGCAGCATGAAGCCAAGCCGTTTTTGAAAGCCAGATATCGATCACCCTGGAAACTGGAGGTTTAGGAAATCATGAGGAAATGGATATACATCGCCGCCGCCTGTATGAGCGCGGCCGCACTCGCCAACGCGCAGAACGTTACCGGCAGATGGACCGGGCCGGGCACCCTGACGCGAACCGGTTCCGTGGCCGATAACGGAACCGAACTGGTGCTGGCGCTCAGCCAATCGGGTAGCGGCGCCATCACGGGCTGGACCGCGGGCCCTCGTGCCAATGACCAGATCGTGAGCGGCAAACTCGAAGGCAACAATCTGACGCTCGAGGCGGAACGCTCCGGCCGCGGCGGACAGATTCAGAAAGTCACCTACACCGCCGTAATCGAAGGCGGCAAAATGAAGCTCACCATGCCGCAGCCCCAGTTCGGCGGCCGCGCCGGACGCGGTCGCGCGGGCGCGGCTCCTCCACCCCGCCCGCCGCAGGTTTTCGAGCTGGCCCGAGTCTCTACCAAGGACCCCGGGGCCAGGCCCGCGCCCGCGCCCATGGTTTCGCTCCCCATGCCCGAGCCGGTTGCGCACCAGCTTGCCCGCACACCTCCCATGGGCTGGAATAGCTGGAATAAGTTCACCAACCAGGTGAGCGACGTTATGGTCCGCGAAATGGCCGACGCCATCGTCAGCTCCGGCATGCGCGACGCAGGCTACGTCTACGTCAACATCGACGATACCTGGGAAGGCCTGCATCGTGATTCCCGCGGCAACATCACCACCAACAACAAATTCCCCGACATGAAGAAGCTCTCCGACTACATCCACAGCAAGGGGCTCAAGCTCGGCATCTATTCTTCGCCCGGTCCCAAGACCTGCGCCGGCTACATGGGCAGCTACCAGCACGAGGAGCAGGACGCCAGGACCTTCGCCTCCTGGGGAATCGATTACCTGAAGTACGACTGGTGCAGCGCCTCCACAGTCTACACCACCGGCGACCAGGCCACCATGGCCGGCGCCTACGCCAAAATGGGGATGGCGCTGCTGAACTCCGGCCGCCCCATTGTCTTTAGCCTCTGCCAATACGGTCTGCTCGATGTGGGCGAATGGGGCGAGCGCATCGGCGGCAACCTCTGGCGCACCACCGGCGACATTCAGGACAACTGGAATTCCATGTCCCACATCGGCTTCGAGCTCCAGCCCGGCCGCGAAAAATACGCGTGGGCCGGCCACTGGAACGACCCCGACATGCTCGAAATCGGCAACGGCGGCATGACCGATACCGAATACCAGACGCACATGAGCCTGTGGTGCATGCTGTCCGCGCCGCTGCTGGCGGGCAACGACATCCGCAGCATGTCGCCCTCCATCGCCTCCATTCTCATGAACAAGGAAGCCATCGCCGTGGACCAGGACCGGCTCGGCCGGCAGGGCGTGCGCGTGGCTAAGGACGGCGATCTCGAAGTCTGGTCGAAGCCGCTGGCCGAAGGCCAGTACGCCGTCGCGATGTTCAACCGCGGCGCCGATACCGCCAAAGTCACGGCCAAATGGAGCGACATCGGTATCCAGGGCTCGCACTCCGTCCGCGATCTCTGGAAGCACCAGGACCTCGGCTCCGTGGCCGACTCCTTCACCGCCGAAGTGCCCTCGCACGGCGTGGTCATGATCAAAGTCGCGAAATAGCGTTTTCCGTGGAGCCGCCTTTCGAGGCGGCCATCCCGGCTTTCAAGCCGGGATACCCGGGGGCGGCGTATGCCGGCATGGCAAGCTGGAAGCTTGCGCGACGGGAAAGCTACGCCGTCTCTCCCCGCACCAGGTCCTCGTACGTCTCGCGCCGCCGGATCACCCGGTATCCGCCGCCTTCCACCAGCACCTCCGGCGCGCGCGGGCGCGAGTTGTAGTTGGATGCCTGCACGAAGCCGTACGCTCCCGCCGCGCACACCGCCACGTAATCGCCGGGCATCAGGTTGGCCAGCTTGCGGTCGCGCGCCAGGAAATCGCCGGTCTCGCAGACCGGCCCCACCACGTCCGCGGTGATGGCGGGCAGCGGGTTCCTGCGCACCGGAATAATCTCGTGGTGGGCGCGGTACAGCGCCGGCCGGATCAAATCGTTCATGGCCGCGTCCACCACCACGAATTCTTTCGGCCCGTTCTGCTTGCGGTAGAGCACGCGCGCCAGCAGCACGCCGGCCGGTCCCGCGATCGACCGCCCCGGCTCCACCATCACCGCCAGGCCGGTCGCGCACAGCCGCTCTTTCAATTTTCCGATGAACGCGGCGATCGGCGGCGCCTGCTCAGCCCGCCGGTATGCGATCCCCAATCCGCCGCCCAGGTCCAGATGGCGGATCCCGTGGCCCTGGGCGCGCAGGCTCGCCGCCAGCGCCAGCACCTTGTCCAGGGCTTCCAGTATCGGCGCCGGATCGAGAAGCTGCGAGCCGATGTGGCAGCTCACGCCCGTGGCCTCCAGGTTTTGCATCTGCCGCGCCCGCCCGTACACTTCTTCCGCCACGCCGATCGGGATCCCGAACTTGTGCTCGCTCAAGCCCGTCGAAATATAAGGGTGGGTGGAGGCGTCCACGTCGGGGTTCACGCGCAGCGCGAAGCTCGCGCGCACGCCGCGCCGCGCCGCCAGGGAATCGATCAGCGCCAGCTCGGCTTCCGATTCGCAGTTGAAGCTGTGGATTCCGCTGGCCAGCGCGTACTCGATTTCCGCCGCCGTTTTTCCCACTCCGGAAAACACCACCCGGTGCGGGTCGCCGCCGGCCGCCAGCACGCGATACAGCTCTCCGCCCGAGACGATATCGAACCCCGCGCCCGCCTTCGCCAGCAGCGCCAGCACCGCCAGCGACGAGTTGGCTTTCACCGCGTAGCACACCGAATGCGGCAGGTCGCCGAATGCCTGGTCGTAGGCGCGAAAATTATCCAGCAGCGCCTGGCTGGAGTAGACGTAGGCGGGAGTGCCCACGCGGGCAGCCAGGTCCGCCAGCGGAACCTGCTCGCAGTAGAGGTCGTTTCCGGAGTAAGAGAACATCGTAGATGGGCGGATTTCTCATTGTTGCATGCGGGAGGCGCTCTGCCCGGCCCGCAGTTGCCGCACCGCCGCCAGCGTTTCCCGCCACTGCGCCGGTTTCCGCCGGGTGGCGTATGGGCCTTGCGGGTTGGCGAAGAACGCCAGCACATTTTCGCGCAGCTCCGGGCTGACGGTCGCCGGGTCCTTCTTCGCCAGCAGGATGGCCAGTTGCGAGTAGGCGTCGTCGCACATGCGGTATTCGCCCGGCTGCGTGGGGCGGCCGGTATCGAAGTCCACGTTGGCCAATTGCAATCGCCCGCCGCCCTGCTGCGCCAGCAGGTGGTTGTACAGCTCCAGGGTCCGCGAAAAGCTCTGCTCGAACATTGCCTCGGTCCGCGGCGCCGGAACTTTGAACCGAAGCGTTTTGAAGATGCCGACCCTGGGGAAAATCTCGATAAATGCGCCCAGCAGTCGCGCCTGGATTCCCGGCGGGCGATACCTCGCATCCCACTCTTTCTCGTAATCCGCGCGCGACATCCGGTACACGAAGCGCTCCCGCAGGAGGCCCGCTTTCTGCAGGTCTCTCTTTCTCTCGCTCCACGCCGCCCGCGTCATCTCGGGAATAATCACGCTCACCGTGCGGCGATACCATTTCAGGGCGCGGTCGAGGTCGGGGAAAATGTCGTCCATCCGGATACCGTAGGTATCGTGAAATGCCCGCTCCAGCACCGGCGTGGCCACCTGAAAGCCGATAAAATCGTGATAGTTTTTCGGCGCGTAACTGCCGCGCGCCACCTGCAGCACGTCAAAACCGAACTCCACGCTCATATGCGCGCGCCGGTTGTCCTCGTACGTCACCACCGGTCCAAACCTGCGCCGCAGCTTCGGATAGTCGGCCGGAACCGCTAGGTTCACCGCCAGGCTGTGGCCCTCGGTGTCCGACGCATAGTGCGCCATGGCCCCCAGCGAAAACGCGTATTCATCCAGGTTTTCGGATTCGCTCAGCAGGGCGAGAACGAAATCGCCGCTGCGTACGTAATGCGTCAGGTCGCTGAAAAGGCGGCTGCCGAACGGATAATAGCCCATATCCTGGATGATGCAGCCGCCATATGCGTACGCCCGCGCCGATTCCAGGTCGGCCGCCGTGGTATCCGGGTAGCGCGCCAGCAGCAAGCGGCTTGATGCCGGTGTTCCAGGCGCTGTCGATCACCGCTTCGTGGATGAGCACCGAGTACGCGGAAAGCATCCGCGCGGAAAAAAATAGAAAAGCCGGGCCAGACAGCCCACGCACAAACGGCGAAATTGCAATCCGATGGCCGTTTCGTGCGGACCTGCCGGCCGAACTTCTTCGTAGTCAGGGGCCGGCCAGGCCGGCCCGCTAATGGGCGCTGCCGGGAAGCCCGGTATCAATCGACGGGAAACGTTGCGAGTTGTGCGTCCAGATCCGCCAAAGCCTTGTTCAAAACGGCCTTATAGCGAGGATTCTGCGCGTTGTTCAGTTCGCGAAGCACACGGGTACGCGAGAGAACGATGTTCTCTTTCTTGCGAATCAATTCCAGTGTTTGAGCATCAGGAGTATTCAAAAGCGCGGCGCGCGAACGGGGACCGCTCAAATCGATCTGCGCCTCGATCGACTTGCTTTCCCAACCTCTGGCCATGTTCTTATTTTACCTCTTTGCGGAAGTCCGATGGCGTCTTCCCATACACTTCCGCTTCGCCGGCGCCGTGCTACAGCCCCACCGGCGCGGCGCCGCCACACCGGGGCAGGCGAGTCTGAGATCAGGGTGTCCATTTGTTATATTCATAAAATCGCCATATGCGAAAAAGAAGCGTTTTCACCGCTTGCCTGTTCCTGCTTGCGCCGCTGATCCTGCCGGCACAGGAGCGGGTGGACCTCAACGTTGTCCACAAAATTAAGGCCGAGGAGTTGGGAGCGATTCCAAGGTCATGGACATCATGTATAACCTGACGGACCGCTACGGCCCCCGTCTCACCAACTCGCCGCAATTCCGCGCCGCCGGAGATTGGGCGGTCGGTCAACTCAAGGAATGGGGCCTCGAGAACGTCCATCTGGAAAAATGGGCCACCCCAAGGACAACCCGATTCCGGGCTGGCAGCTGCTCTCCTACAGCGGCGCCATGGTGGAACCGTCTTATATGCCGATCATCGGCATCCCGCTCGCCTGGACCGCCGGCACCAACGGGCCCGTCACCGCCGAAGCGGTGCTGGCTCCGGTGCAGACCCTCGCCGACATGGAAAAGTATCACGGCAAGCTGGCCGGCAAAATCGTGCTCACGGTTGCCCCGCCCGAGCTGACGTTTCCCACCACCCCGCTGGGCTCGCGCTACACGCCCGGAGCAACTGGCCGATCTCGCCACCGAGCTGATCCCCAATACCGCCGGTGGCGGTCGCGGCGGCCGCGGCGGGCGCGGCGGTCCGGCCGGCAACATGAGCGCCGAGCAGTTCCGCGAATTCCAGACAGAAGATGGGATCCTTCTGGAAGGATGAGAAAGTGGTCGCCACGCTCGCCGCCAGCGAGCGCGGCCAGAGCGGCACGCTGATCGGCGGCGGCGCCCGCAACCGGATGGACACCGCCAATCCGCCGCAGCTCCAGGTTACGGCCGAGCACTACAACCGCATCGCCCGCCTCATCGAGCACAACGTGCCGGTCAAGCTGATGTTCGATATCAAGACCCAGTTCGATACCGCCAACACCGATTCGTTCAACGTCATCGGCGAAATCCGCGGCGCCAGCAAGCCGGACGAAGTGGTCATGCTGGGCGGCCATTTCGATTCCTGGCACTATGGCACCGGCGCCACCGACAACGGAGCCGGCGCCGGCGTCGACCATGGAGGCCGTCCGCATTCTGAAAGCCCTGCACCTGAAGATGGACCGCACCGTGCGCATGGCGCTGTGGGGCGGGGAAGAGGAAGGCCTGCTCGGCTCGCGCGCCTACGTCAAGGAGCACTTCGCCGATCCCGAAGTCATGAAGCCCACCGCCGAACACGCGAAGCTCGCCGGCTACTTCAATATCGACAACGGCACCGGCCGCATCCGCGGCGTCTATCTGCAAGGCAATGAGATGATGCGGCCCATCTTCGAATCCTGGTTCGCCGCCGTCAAAGATATGACCGACGGGCGTGGTCACCATCCGCAACACCGGCGGCACGGACCATCTCTCTTTCACGGCCGTCGGCCTGCCCGGCTTCCAGTTCATTCAGGACCCGATGGATTACGAGACGCGCACGCACCATTCCAATATGGACGTCTACGATCGCATCCAGCCCGCCGATGTCAAGCAGATGGCGATCATCGAGGCGTTCTTCGTCTACACCGCCGCCAACCGGCCCGACCAGCTGCCCCGCCCCGATCTGCCCGCGCCGCAGCCCGCCGGCCGCGGCGGCCGCATGTACTAACGCCGGAAAGCCCGTAGCGCAAGCCTCCGGCTTGCTCTGCCGGCTTCCAAGCCGGCATTCCTGCGGGCCGGGAATGCCGGTTCGGCCGACCATCGGCAGGGCGTTCGACGGTGAGTGCGCGAACCGCACCCACGGTCCCGCCCGGTTGAGTTGCTTGCTCGCAGCTCCTGGCAGGTTAGACGCCGGCCGTGGACCCGCGTTCTGCCCATATCCGAACAGTCCTTCCGCGTCCGCGGTTTGCCTCGCTACCGTTTGACACCTAAACACGCTACAATAAGGGTTGAAGGTCGAGCCATCTGAGTGGGCGAAAGCCCACTTTTTTGTTGGTTTCGGCACCATTGGAACGATGCAGGACGTGGCATCCAAAATCGAAGTCATCGCGCGGCGCGTGGCGGAGCCGGAAGGCCTGGAAGTGGTGGAGGTGGAGGTGAAGGGCGGCGGCGCCCATCGCTTCGTCCGCATCTCTATCGACAAGCCGGAGGGCGTCAGCCACGCCGATTGCGAATTTATGTCCCTGCAGGTGGGCACGATTCTGGATGTCGAGGACGTGGTGCCGGGCGGCCGCTACACCCTGGAGGTGAGCTCTCCCGGCCTTGAGCGCAAGCTGCTTAAACCGCAGGACTACCAGCGCTTCCAGGGCAAGAAGGCCAAGCTCACGCTGCGCCAGCCGGTGGAGGGCAGGCGCAACTGGGAAGGCATTCTCGGCGGCCTCGAAGCCGGTGTCGTCTCGCTCGGCCTGGAGCAGGGCAACACCGTTCGCTTCCCGCTCGAGATGGTCGAGAAGGCGCATCTCAAGTTCGAGTGGTAATTCCTGCCGGTAAGAAACTCATCGCGACAACGAGGTCACTTTGGAAACGATTTTTCAATCCATCGAAATTCTCAGCAAAGAAAAGGGCATCGATCCGCAGATCGTGCTGGACGCCGTCAAGGACGCCATGCTGATCGCGGCGCGCAAGCATTACCGTACCAATGAGGATTACGTCGCGGACATGGACCCCAAAACCGGGGCCATCTCGCTCTACGCTGTGAAAAGGGTTGTCGAGGCGGTGGAAGACCCGGTGCACGAGATGACGCTCGGCGAGGCGCGCCGCATCGATCCCGAGGCCGCCGTCGGCAACGAGGTGCGCATCCCCAAGAACACCGATGCGCTGGGACGCATCTCCGCGCAAACCGCCAAGCAGGTGATCTTCCAGAAGGTGCGCGAAGCCGAGCGCGAGACGGTTTTTGCCGAATACTCCGGGCGCACCGGCGAGCTCGTGAACTGCACTATCAAGCGCGTGGAGGGGCTCGATTACATTCTCGACCTGGGCAAGACGGAAGCCAAGCTGCCGAAAAAAGAGCAGTCGCGCCTGGAAAGTTACAGCGTCAGCGATCGCGTCCGCTGCATCATCAAACTGGTCGATAAGGCCAGCAAGGGGCCGGGCGTCATCGTCTCGCGCGCCGCGCCGGAGCTGGTGATGCGCCTGTTCGAGCAGGAAGTGCCCGAAATCTACGACGGCACCGTGGCCATTCGCGGCTGCGCCCGCGAAGCCGGTGAGCGCACCAAGATCGCCGTGCAGAGCCGCGACCGCGACGTCGACAGCGTCGGCGCCTGCGTGGGCATGAAGGGTATGCGCGTGCAGTCCATCATCCGCGAGCTGCGCGGCGAGAAGATCGACATCATCGAATTCTCCGAGGACCCGGTCGTCTTCGCCACCCACGCGCTCAGCCCCGCCAAGGTCAGCCGCATCACCATCCTCGATCCCGTGGAAAAGCACATGGAAGTGATCGTGGACGACTCGCAGCTTTCCCTCGCCATCGGCAAGAAGGGGCAGAACGTGCGCCTGGCCGCCAAGCTGCTCGGCTGGAAGATCGATATCAAGAGCGAAGAAGAAAAGCGGCAGGAAGTGGAATCGCAGATGGCCGCGCTGGTGGCGCCGGGCGCGCCGGTTTCCGTGCTCATCGATTACGGCCTGCCGGAATCGGCCGTCGAAACGCTGCTGGCCGCGGGTGTGGGCACCATCGAAAAACTGGGCGGCATGACCCCCGAGCAGTTGGAAGAAATACCGGGGATCGAGCCGGACACGGTGGAACAGATCGGCGCCGTGGTCAACGCGTATTACAGTCAATTCGAAGAGGGGCAGGGAGTGGAGAATCCGGAGCAGACCCTGCCCGAGCCGCTGCCGCAATCCGCCGATCTCAGCGCCTCCGCCGCCGAGGCAGCGGAAGTGCAGGGAACCGATACGGCTTCTCTCGATACCGAGCCCGGCCCGGCGGGCATGCCCGAAGCCGTGACGGAGACCAATTATCCGCCGGGCACATTGTACGATCCGGAAAGTCCGGAGGAGCGCTTCGAGCCCGGCTCGGAGGCCGAATTGGAAGAAACGGAAACGGTAGCAGGGGAACAGTTTGATACCATAGAGGACGCGGGTTCCCCCACTGAAATACCGTCGCCGGGAGAAAATCCGAAAGGTGCCACGCCGGAAGAACGCGTGGAACCCGAAGATGGCAAGGCGGAACGGGGCTGATCGGGCTCTTTCCGCGTTATGCAAAGCAGATTGCTTTATCTATGAATAAGATTCGAATTAACGAGCTGGCAAGGGAGCTGGAAGTGAAATCTAAGGAACTCCTGGACCGGCTCGCCGAGCTGGGCGTTACCGAGATTGCCGGCAAGAAACCCAGCCATTCCAGCTCCATCGACGAGGACATGGCGCTCAGGCTCCGGCGGATGTACGGTTTTGAAGGTCCCGAGACGACGCCGGCCGGGCCGGAACCTGCCGGCCCGTCGGCATCGCCCGCCCCTCACGCAGAGCCGCCCGCGCCCGAAGCGCCGGCTGCTGCCCTGGCGGTGGAAGAGGACCAGCCGGCGGCTCCCGCGCCGGCCGAGACCGCGGCGGAGCCCGAGCCCGCCAAACCGGAAGCCGCCCCGCCTGCTCCCCACGTCATGCCTATTCGTCCGCCTCTGGCGGGAAGACCCGTCCAGCCGCCGGTGGGCGGCCCCCGCACGCCTCCGGCTCCGCCGATGACGCCGCCTCCGCCTCCCGCGCTCGCCCCGCCGGTCAGCCTTGCGCCGCCGCCCGCGGCTCCCGCGCCGCCCACGGCCCGGTCGCCCCTGCCGCCGGCCGGCGTGATTGCCCCCGGACGGCCGCCGGCTCCACCAGCTCCCGGTGCGCGCCCCGCGCCCGGCGCGGTGCCTCCGCCGAGGCCGGGACAGATTCTTTCCGGGCCGCGCCAGCCGCTTCCCTCCGGGCAGATGGCGCCCGGTGCGCCCCGGCCCACGCCGCCGCCGGCTACCGGTCCGCGCAGCGCGCCGGCGCCCGGCGCTCCGCAGACCCGGCCGCTCGCCGGCCAGCCCGCCGCGCGCCCGGTGGTGCCGCCGCGGCCCGACCTGGTTGCCAAGCTGGCCGCTCCCGCCAAGCCGGTGATGCCGGCGCAGCCGCAACAGCCGCGTCCCGGCATTCCCAAACCCTCCGCCGCTCCCGTCCCCGGACGTCCAATTTATACCGGTCCGATTCGTCCCGGCCAGCCGCTGGTGGCCAAGCAGGGGGTTCGCCCCGGAACGCCGGCGCCCATGCGGCCGGGTGGCCCCCGTCCGCAGCATCCGACTTCCCGCGGCCGACTCGAGCCCGGTCTGGCTCCCCCGCCCGCGCCCGAAGCTCCCGGACGCGGCCGTCCCGGCCAGCGGCCTTCCCGTCCGCAACCGCGCGAGCGCATGGAGGAGGAGAAGATCCTTCGTCCGCAGCGCCGCCAGGTGGCCGCCGGACCTCCGCCCATCAACCGCGAGATCACCATCTCGGAAGGCATCACCGTCAAGGAGCTTTCCGAAAAGCTGGACGTCAAGGCGGCCCTGGTCATGAAGAAGCTGATGGACCGCGGCATCTTCGCGGCCATCAACCAGACCCTCGATTCCAAGCTGGCCACCGAGGTGGCGCGCGAATTCGGCGCTTCCACCGCCACCGTCAGCTACGAAGAAGAGGCCATGCAGGCGGTCGAAGATCGCCGAAGACGCCAAGGACCTGCACAAGCGCGCTCCCGTGGTCACCATCATGGGCCACGTCGATCACGGCAAGACCTCGCTGCTCGATGCCATCCGCGAAGCCAACGTGGCCGCCCGCGAGGCCGGCGGCATCACCCAGCACATCGGCGCCTACCAGGTGGACATGAACGGCCGCAAGATCGTCTTCATCGATACCCCCGGCCACGAAGCGTTCACCCGCATGCGCGCGCGCGGCGCCCAGCGTCACCGACATCGTCGTCCTGGTGGTTGCCGCCGACGACGGCGTGATGCCCCAGACGCTCGAAGCCATCGACCACGCCCGCGCCGCGAAGGTGCCGATCATCGTGGCCATCAACAAGATCGACAAGCCCGACGCCCAGCCCGAGCGCATCAAGCAGCAGCTTTCCGATCGCGGCCTGCTGGCCGAGGATTGGGGCGGCGACACCGTCATGGTGCCGGTTTCCGCCAAAACCCATCAGAACCTCGACCTGCTGCTCGAAATGATTCTGCTGGTGGCCGACCTGCAGGATCTCAAGGCCAACCCCACCCGGCCGGCCATGGGCACCGTCTCGAAGCCAAGCTCGACCGCGGCCGCGGCCCCGTGGCCACCGTGCTGGTGCGCAACGGCACCCTGCACGTGGGCGATTTCTTCATCTGCGGCTCCGTCTTCGGCAAGGTTCGCGCCATGCAGAACGACCGCGGCGATGCAGATTCGCAAAGCCGAGCCCTCCACGCCCGTCGAAGTCCTCGGCCTCGACTCGCTGCCCGAGGCCGGCGACGATTTCCAGGTGGTCACCGATACCGCCAAGGCCAAGCAGATCGTCAATTTCCGCGACCAGAAGCAGCGCGAAGCCGCGCTGGCCAAAATCCAGCCGCCTCACCCTGGAACAGCTCCACAAGCAGATGGAAGCGGGCGAAGTCAAGGAACTGCCCATCATCATCAAGACCGATGTCGGCGGCTCGGCCGAAGTGCTCACCGAGACGCTGCAGAAGCTCTCCAACGAGAAGGTCAAGGTGCGCGTCATTCACTCCGGCGTGGGCGCCATCAACGAATCGCGACGTGCTGCTGGCCTCCGCTTCGAACGCCATCATCATCGGCTTCAACGTGCGCCCGGAGCGCAACGCGGCAGCGCTGGCGGAGCAGGAGAAGGTGGATGTCCGCCTGCACACCATCATTTACAACCTCACCGACGAGATCAAGCGCGCCATGACCGGCCTGCTCGAGCCGGTGTTCAAGGAAGTCTACAGCGGCAAGGCCGAGGTGCGCGAAACCTTCCGCATCACCAAGGTCGGCAGCGTGGCCGGCTGCATCGTCATGGACGGCAACATCACCCGCAAATCCGAGGTGCGCCTGCTGCGCGACAACGTGGTGGTCTATACCGGCAAGGTCGCTTCGCTGCGCCGCTTCAAGGACGACGTCAGCGAAGTCAAAACCGGCCAGGAGTGCGGCATCACGCTCGAAAACTATTCCGACGTCAAGCAGGGCGACGTGATCGAGGCGTTTGTGACGGAGAGGGTCGCCACCGAAGTATTCGCATGAGGATAGCTCGCATCGGCCTCCGCAGCGCAGCCTTCCTGGCGGCCATGCCGGCCTCCGGGACGGCATAGCGCGGGGATCAAGATGGCCACCATCGGCGTGCTGACGCTCGAACTCAGGCTGGAAAACTCCCACTCGCTCAAGGAGAAACGCCACGTAGTGGAAAGCCTTAAGAGCCGCCTGCGGGATAAGTTCAACGTGGCCGTGGCGGAAATCGATTATCAGGATTTGTGGCAGCGGGCGGCGGTGGCCGCGGTGACGGTTTCGAGCGATCACGGCCACGCCGAAAAGGTCCTCCGCTCGGTGGAAGACGAGGCCGCCGCCATCCTCGGGCCGGAACTGGCCGAGGCGACCGTGGAATGGCTGGGTAGGGGCCGGGGGCCAGGGGCCGGGGAGGAGCGACCGGTTGCGCCCGGCCCCTGGCCCCCGGCCCCTGTTCTTTTATGGATGAACGTCGCGCATTACGGGTATCGGAAGCGGTTCGCGAGGAACTGACGGAAATCGTCGGTTTCGAAACGGACGATCCGCGGCTGCTGATCGTGGAGGTGGCGGAAGTTCATGTCAGCGCCGACGGCCGCCACGCCAATATCCGCGTGGCCGTGCGCGGCGGCGAGCGCGAGCAGCGCGCGTCCCTGGCCGCCCTTGAACACGCGCAGTCCTTTTTGCGCCATGAACTGGCCACGCGGCTCAGCCTGCGCCATGTTCCCGAACTGCATTTCGACCTCGACCGCAACCCCGACGTGGAAAGCCGGATCGACTTCCTCCTCAAGCGGGCGAAAAAATCTCGTGGCCGTACCGAAAATTAGCTCCAAACTCAAACAATCTGTGGTAGTTTTGTTTCTTTCGGGGGTGGTCTCGGCCCTCGCTCAGCCGTCCGTTGCTGCGCCTGGAAAAGAGCGGCGAGGCGATGGGTTCCACCTACACCGTTGAGTTATACGGGACGACCGGGTCAAGATGGAGGAGGCCGCCGACGCCGCCTTCGATGAAGTGCGGCGGCTGGACGACCTGCTGTCGAATTACAAGCCCGACAGCGAATGGAGCCAGGTCAACCGGCACGCGGCCGAAAAGCCGATGAAGATTTCGCCGGAGCTGTTCCAGCTTTTGGCTGCCTGTAACGAGTACAGCCGGGCCAGCGGAGGGGCCTTCGACATATCGGTGGGCCCGTTGATGAAGGTTTGGGGCTTTTATAAGGGAACCGGCCATCTGCCCCATCGGGCCGAGGTGGAGGCGGCCATGACCAAGGTCGGGCTACCGGCATGTCCGGCTGGACGCGGCCGCGCAGACGGTCTGGTTCGACCGGCCGGGCGTGGAACTGGACCCGGGCGGCATCGGCAAGGGCTATGCCGTGGATCGCATGGTGGATGTTTTGAAACAGAAAGGGGTTCGTATCGCGCTCGTGGCGGGTTCGGGAAGCAGCATTTACGGGTTGGGCGCGCCGCCCGGCGGAGCCGCGCGGCTGGCGCATCGAAATCCAGAACCCCAGCAACACCCGCCAGACCGCGGCGGAGGTCTTTCTGAAGGACATGTCGATGTCCACTTCCGGCAGCTACGAGAAATTTTTCCGCGCCGAAGGCAAAATCTACGCCCACATCATGGACCCCCGCACCGGCTATCCGGCGCAGGGCAGCCTCTCGGTTTCCGTGGTGACCCCCCGCACCATCGACAGCGAAGCGTGGGCGAAGCCCTATTTCGTCAATGGCCGCCAGTGGGCGGCCGAACATAAGCCAGCAGATTTTCGCGTGTTCTTCTGCGAAGACAAGGATGGAACAGCCATGCGCGTGGCTCCAATGACGAGCCGTTTCCTGGACGCCTGCCGGCGCCGCCCGACCGACGTGCGGCCCGTGTGGTTCATGCGGCAGGCGGGCCGCTACCTGAAGCGAATACCGCCAGATCCGCCAGCGGCACGGCATCCTGGAGATCTGCAAGCGCCCGGACCTGGCCGCCACCGTCACGCTGCAGCCGGTGGAAATTCTGGACGTGGACGCCGCCATCATCTTCGCCGACCTGCTGCTGCCCGTCGAGCCCATGGGCCTGAAGCTGCGCTACGCCGCCGGCGAAGGGCCGATCATCGACAATCCGGTCCGCACTTCCGACGATGTCGACAGCCTCTCCACCACCAATACCGACGATCTGGGCTACGTCGGCGAGGCCATCCAGCAGGTGGTGCGCGCGCTGGCCGGCAGCGTGCCGGTGATCGGTTTCGTGGGCGCGCCCGTTCACCATGGCCAGCTACATGATCGAAGGCGGCGCCTCGCGCAATTTCATCCGCACCAAGCGCATGATGTACACCGATGAGACCCTGTGGCGGCGGCTGATGGGCAAGATCGTGGACGTGCTGGCGCCGTTCGCCCAGCTTGCAGGTGGCCGCCGGCGCGCGCGCGATCCAGGTGTTCGATAGCTGGGTGGGCGCGCTGGGCTCGGACGATTACGTGCGCTTCGCCGCGCCCTATTCGCGCGCGCTGATCGAGCGCATCCGCTCCACCGGCGTTCCGGTGATCCACTTCGGCACCGGCGCTTCCGGCTTTTTCCGCGAACTGCACGCCGCCGGCGGCGACGTGATGGGCGTGGACTGGCGCATCAACATCGACCAGGCCTGGATGGATATCAGCTACCGCTCCGCCATGCAGGGCAACCTCGACCCCGTGGCCCTGTTCGCGCCGCTGCACGAGCTGCGGACCAAGGTGCAGGAGCTGCTGAAGCGCACCGGCACGCGGCCCGGCCACATCTTCAACCTGGGCCACGGCATTCTGCCCGAGACGCCGGTGGAGAACGTCAAGGCGGTGGTGGAGATGGTGCGGGAATTTCGTCCGTGAGCGAGGCGGTCTTACTGCTGGCCCACGGCGCTCCCGAACGGGTGGAAGACGTCGAAAGCTATCTCGGGTTCGTGCGCGGCGGCCGCCCCGGCAACCCCCGGATCGTCGAAGAAGTCGAGCGCCGTTATGCCGCCATCGGCGGCGTCTCGCCGCTGCTGCGGTGGACGCGCGCCCAGGCCGAAGCGCTGGAGCGGCTGCTGGGCATCCCGGTATTCTTCGCCATGCGCAACTGGCATCCGTTCATTCAGGATGTGGTGCCGCAGATCCGCGGCCGGACCGCGTGGCCGCCATTTGCCTGGCGCCGCAGTTTTCCGAAATGAGCGTCGGGCTGTACATCAAGCGCACCGCGGAAGCGGCGCCGGCAGTTGCCGATCGTGTGGGCCACCAGCTATCACGACGAGCCGCTGCTGATCGAAGCCTTCGCCGAGCGCCTGCGGCCGCTGCTGCCGGGTAAGGTTCTGTTCACCGCCCACAGCCTGCCCGAAAAGGCCCTGGCCAACGGCGACCCCTACGACCGCGAATGCCGCGCCACCGCCGCCGCCGTGGCCGCGAGCGCCGGCATCGCGACTACGATTTCGCCTTTCAGAGCCAGGGCATGACCGCCGAGCCGTGGCTGGGTCCCACGGTGGAATCGTTCCTCGACCGCTATGCGCAGGAGGGCGTCCGCGATGTGATCATCGACCCGGTCGGCTTCGTCTGCGACCACGTGGAAATGCTGTACGACATCGACATCGTGTTCCGCGAGTACGCCGCCGCGCGCGGCATCGCCCTCCGCCGCCCGGAAGCCCTGAACGATTCCCCCACTTTCACCGCCGCCCTGGCCGAGGTGGCCAAGCGGTGCCTGGGTTCCTAACCGCGTAGAGCAAGCTTTCAGCTTGCCATGCCGGCTTTCCGGCCGGCATCCCCGCGATTTTGCTGAGAGCCTTCCCGTGTTCCCCGCACTATCCCCTCGTGGCCCGTTATTCCCGCCGCCTTCCGCACTGGCAGCCGGACAACACGCCTCTCTTTATTACGTGGACCCTTGCCGGCAGCCTCCCGCGCAACCGGTTTCCGCCGCCCCACCGCGACCTTGCGGGGAAGGCATTCGCCGGGATGGACCGATTCCTGGATCAAGCAACTGTTGGCCCCGCCTGGCTGCGCCGGGATGCCGTCGCGCAAATCGTAATCGGCGGCCTTCACTACTCGGCCGAAAACCTGCGCCAATTCGATCTGCACGCTTACGTGGTGATGCCGAACCACGTGCACATGCTGGTAAGCCCGTGTGTCCCGGCTCCCAAATTCATGCACTCCCTGAAAGGCTTCACCGCGCGTCAATCCAACCAGCTCTTGGGCCGCACCGGCCAACCGTTCTGGCAGCACGAATCCTACGATCATTGGGTGCGGGATGATGAGCAGTTTCATCGCATCGCGCGATATATCGAGGAAAATCCGGTCCGGGCGGGCCTGGTGGCAAAGCCTGAGGATTACCGGTGGTCGAGCGCCTATGCCGGCAGGAATGCCGGCATGGCCGGCTGAAAGCCGGCTCTACGTAGAGCAAGCTTTCAGCTTGCCATGCCGGCTTTCCAGCCGGCATCGCCGCGGGCTTAGGGAGATCTTTCCCCAATTTCCGGCCCTTACCACGCGGACAGCACGAAACCTACGATCATTGGGTGCGGGATGATGAGCAGTTTCATCGCATCGCGCGATATATCGAGGAAAATCCAGTCCGGGCGGGCCTGGTGGCAAAGCCTGAGGATTACCGGTGGTCGAGCGCCTATGCCGGCAGGAATGCCGGCATGGCCGGCTGAAAGCCGGCTCTACGTGGCGCAAGCTTTCAGCTTGCCATGTCGGCATTCCCGCGGGTTTTCCGGGAGCCCGCATGCCTGACACCCTGATTGTCGGCGGCGGCATCTCCGGGCTGTCTACGGCTTACTATCTGGCCAGGCGCGGCGCGCGCCGGCGTCATCCTCGAATCCCGCGCCGCGGCTCGGCGGCGTCATTCAGACCGAGCACGTGGAGGGCTGCACCATCGAAGCCGGGCCGGACAGTTTCCTCTCCGCCAAGCCGGCCGCCCTCGAGCTGATCCGCGAACTGGGCCTGGCGGACGAGGTCATCGGCTCCAACGACCATCTGCGCGTCACCTACGTCCGCCGCGGCGGCCGGCTGGTGCCGCTGCCCGACGGCCTCATGATGATGGTGCCCACCAAGATCCTGCCCCTGCTCACCACCCGCCTGCTCAGCCTGGGGACCAAGGCCCGCATGGGGTTGGAGCTGCTGCGCGCGCCCAAGCCGCGCGCCGGACGACGAATCGGTGGCCGAATTCGTCGACGAGCATTACGGCGCAGGAAGCGGTCGATTACCTGGCCGAGCCGCTGCTCTCCGGCATCTACGGCGGCGATCCCACCGAACTCAGCGTGAGCCGCCGTGCTGCCGCGCTTCGTCGAACTTTCCAAACGGTACGGCAGCCTCACGCGCGGCGTGCTGGCCTCCCGCGCCGCCAGGCAAATCGGCGCGGGCCGCCGGCGCCGCTGTTTCGCACGCTCAAGGGCGGGCTGGGCCAACTGGTGGATGCCGTCACCGCGGCCGCCAAACCGGAAGTCATCCGGCAGCGGGCCGAGGCCATGGAGCGCACCGCCGCGGGCTTTCGCGCTGCGCGCGGGCGGCGACTGGATGGAAGCCAGGAACGTGGTGCTGGCGTGCGAAGCCCACCAAGCCGCGCCGCTGGTAGCCGCCCTCGACCCCGCGTCTGGCCGAACTGCTCGGCTGCGATCCCTTACAGCTCCTCCATGACCGTGGCGGTGGGCTTCGATGCCGCCGATTTCGCGCATCCGCCCTCCGGCTTCGGCTTCCTGGTTCCCAAAAAGGAGCGCCGCCGGCTGGTGGCCTGCACCTGGGTGGGCACCAAATTTTCGCACCGCGTTCCCGCCGGCAAGATCGTGGCGCGCTGCTTTCTGGGCGGCATGGAAGATGCCGGCGTGCTGGCGGAATCGGACGATGCCATCATCGCCCAGGTCCTCGGCGAGCTTGCGCGAAATCGCCGGCGTCCACGCGCCCGCCCGTTTCACCCGCATCTCCCGCTGGCCGCGCTCCATGGCGCAATACCCGGTGGGCCACCCCGCGCGGGTGGCGGAAATCGAAGCGCGCGCGGCCGCGATTCCCGGCCTGCACCTGGCCGGCAACGCCTATCAGGGCATCGGCATTCCCGATTGCATCCGCATGGGCCGCGCCGCGGCGGAGAAAATTCATGCAAGCACCGTTTAGATTGGACGGAAAGACCGCCCTGGTTACGGGCGGCGCCAGCGGGATTGGCGAAGCCACCTGCCGCGCGCTGGCGAACGCGGGAGCGGCGGTCGTCATCGCCGATGTCGACCGCGCCGGCGCCGAAGCGCTCTCCAGGGAGTTGCCGGGCTCCTCGGTCCGGATGCTGGACATCACGGACGAAATGGCCGTCGACGCTGCTTTCGCGGCTCCCGGCCGGCTCGACATTCTCATCAACAACGCCGGGATCGGCCTGGTGGGCAACATCGAAGAAACCGCGCTGGTGGATTTCGAGCGGCTTCTGCGCGTCAACGTCATCGGCATGTTCCTGGTGACGCGGGCCGCCATGCCGAAGCTGCTGGACGCGAAGGGAGCGATCGTCAATATCGGCTCCGTCGCCGGGCTGGTGGGCATTAAGCGCCGCTTCGCTTATTGCGCCAGCAAAGGCGCGGTGGTGGCGCTGACGCGCCAGGTTGCCGTGGATTACGCGGGCAGCGTGCGCGTCGAATTGCATCTGCCCGGGCACGGTGGAAACGCCGTTCGTGGAAGGCTTCCTGGAAAAATTTCACAAGCACGAGAAGGAGAAAGTGCGGGCGGAGTTGCACGCGCGCCAGCCGGTGGGGCGCATGGGCCGGCCCGAGGAGATCGCGAATCTGGCGCTGTATTTGTGCTCGGACGAAGCCGAATTCGTTACGGGCTCGGCCATGACCATCGACGGCGGCTGGACGGCGGGGTAGCACCCTCCGCCAACGCGGAATGCCGGCTCGAAAGCCGGCCCTACTGGCGCTCAGACGCCGGCCGGCGGGCGGATCACGCCTAGCGCTACGGCGGTCATCAACAGGCCTACTCCACTGATGAGGCCGGCAGACGCCACGGGCAGATAGCGCATCAACGGGCTGCGCGCGGCTTTGGCGCCGTCGGGCAGCAGGTGCTTGGCATACAGCACCACCAGCCCGATTGTCATCAGCACAATGGCCAGGCCGACGCTGAACGCCACCAGCAGCGTCAGCCCGAGACCCACGCGGCCCAGCGCCACGGAACTGAGCAGCAGGACCAGCGCGGAAGGGCAGGGAACCAGGCCTCCGCTCGCTCCCAGCGCCAGCAGGCTGCCCATGCTGATTTCGCTTTCCGGAACGTGGCTGTGGCTGTGGGTGTGCCCGTGGTCATGATCGTGGTGGTGATGATGCTCCCGGCCGTGCTCATGCGCGTGCATGTGGCGGGCCTGGCGCAGGCGCTGGATAAAGAGCGCGGTTCCGATCCAGACGATGGCGAGTCCGGAAACGGCGCCCAGCACCGGGTAAATCTTCTCCGGCAGCACGTAGCGCGAGACGAACAGGGTGGCGAAGCCGAGCAGGAACACGCTCACGGTATGGGTGAAGGTCACCATGCCGCCCAGCAGCACGGCATGTCGGGGAGTGCCCCGGCTGCCCACCAGGTACGCGGCCACGATGGTTTTGCCGTGCCCGGGCGAGAGGGCGTGAACGGCGCCCAGAGCGAATGCCACCGCCATGCCCGCCAGCAGCATGCCCCAGCCGATGGTTCCCTGGTGCAGAAGATGGGAAAGATAGTCGCCGCGCATTACAATGGTCCTTACGAATTGTACAGCGCCCTTCTATGAAACGTGTCATCACCGCGGTTGACGTGCCCGCCGGCGGAGAACTGCAGGTGCCGGTGGGCACCATAGTCACGCCGTCGGCCCGCGAGGTGGCGGCCGACCGCGGCGTCCGAATTGTCGAGCTGACGGAAGACAAGCTGTCCGCCATCGCGCCGCCGGAGCGAACGCTGGCCATCGGCGCCGACCACGGCGGCTTCCGCCTGAAGGAAGCGCTCAAGCCGATCCTCGAAGGCCTGGGGCTCGAAATCCGGGATGTGGGCGTCTACGAAGAAAAGGCCGCCGATTATCCGGACCTGGCCGTGGCGGTGGCGGAACTGGTGGCCGCGGGAACGGCCGCGCGGGGCGTCATCATCGACGGCGCGGGCATCGGCTCGTCTATCGTGGCCAACAAGGTTCCGGGCATTCGCGCGGCCCTGTGCTATGATAGGGCTTCCGCTCGCAACAGCCGGGAACACAATGATTCTAATATCCTTACGCTCGGCGCGCGGCTTCTGACGCAGACCCAGGCGGAAGACGTTTTGCGCACCTGGCTGGCTACCCCGTTTGCCGGCGGCCGCCACCTGGACCGGGTGCGAAAAATTCTCGCAATCGAGCAGCGCTTTTTGAAAAAGGCCCCATCGTGACCCCAACCGAACTCGACATCCTGGTGGCGCAAATCGGCGAGGAGATCCTCGCGCGCGTGGGCAGCGGCGCGCCCGCGCCCGCCAAAAAAGGCGAAGGCCTCAACCTGCCCGACCAGGTTTGCCCCGGGTGCGTGCAGCGCTGTGCCCAGACCTGCGCGCGCAACACGAAGGAGATTATCGCCGCCGGGGCCGAGCGCGTCTCCGCCAGCGAGCGCCTCACCAAAATCGACCCCGCCATAGCGGCGCTGATCGACCACACCATTCTGAAGCCCGAAGCCACCCGCGCCGACGTGGTCAAAGTCTGCCGCGAAGCCCGCCAGTACAATTTCGCCAGCGTTTGCGTGAACCCCTATTGGGTGCCGCTGGTGAAAGCGGAACTGGCTGGATCGCCGGTGAAGGTCTGCACCGTGGTGGGATTTCCCCTGGGCGCCACCAGCACGGAGGCCAAGGTGGCCGAAACCGCGGTGGCGGTGCGCGCCGGCGCGCAGGAGATCGACATGGTGATCAACATCGGCGCGCTCCGTTCCGGGGATCAGGAAGTGGTGAAGACGGATATTCGGGAAGTGGTGCGGGTCTCGCACGCCGCCGGCGCCATCGTGAAGGTGATCCTCGAAACGGCGCTGCTCGACGACCATCAGAAGGTGACGGCCTGTACGCTGGCGAAGGCCGCCGGCGCGGATTTCGTCAAAACCTCTACCGGTTTCGCCAAGACCGGCGCCACGGCTCACGATGTCGCGCTGATGCGCGGCGTGGTGGGGCCGGGGATGGGCGTGAAGGCTGCGGGCGGGATTCGCACGCTGGCCGATTTCCAGGCCATGACGGCGGCTGGCGCTACCCGCATCGGCGCCAGCGCCAGCATCAAGATCGTCGAGACCGCCGCGGCATGAGAAGGCTTTCGGGCAGTGGCGGAGGGAAGCAGGAGCGGGCCTATGCCGGCATGGCAAGCTGGAAGCTGCGCTACGGAACGCCGGCCGGGCCGAGAGCGGAACGCTGATGCAAGCCACCCGACGCGCCACCGTCCGTTTCAAAGAACGATCCGAGCTGCTCGATTTCCTGCTGGAGGTTTCGGCCGCCACCGGGCAGACGCTCGATCTGGACCGGCTGCTGGCCAACGTCGCCGAAATCGTGCAGCGCGTCCTCCACTACGAGCTGTTCGCCATCCTGCTGTTCAACGAAAAGCGCCGGGATCTGCGCATCCGCTACGCCGTGGGGCACCGCGCAGGACGTGGTGCACAACCTCAGCATCGGGATGGGCGAGGGCATTACCGGAGCCGCGGCCGCGCTGGGTGAGCCGGTGCTGGTGGGCGACGTGACGGCTGACGCGCGCTACCTGCGCCTGGTGGATGCCGTCCGCACCGAACTGGCGGTCCCTATGACCGCGCGCGGCAAGCTGGTGGGCGTGATCGACCTGCAATCGGTGCGGCTGAATGCCTACACCGAATACGACCGCGCCCTGCTGCGCCTGATCGCCGGGCGCGTCGCCGTCGCCATCGACAACGCCCGGCTTTATCGCCGCGTGGACCGCCAGAACCGCACGCTCCGCACCCTGGCCAACATCTCGCGCGAGTTCTCCTCCATCCTGGACTTGAACGAGCTGCTCGGCAAGATTGCCAGCACCGTGCGCGAGCTGATCAGCTATGACGCCTTCAGTATTCTCTACATCGACCAGGAAGCCCGCGCCCTGCGCCATCTCTTCAGCCTGCGCTACGACGAGCGTGTGAACATCGACAACGTCCCGCTGGGCAAAGGGATCACCGGCGCGGCCGCGGAATCGCGCGATGTGGTCCGGGTGCACGATACCGCGGCCGACCCGCGCTACATTGCGTCCCACCCCGGCATCCGTTCCGAGGTGGCGGTGCCGCTGATCCTGCAGGACCGCGTGCTGGGCGTGCTCGACCTGGAGAGCAGCCGCATCGGCCACTTCACCGAGGACCATGTGCGCACCCTATCGCTGCTGGCTCCGCAGGTGGCATCGAGCGTGGAGAACGCGCGCCTCTACCAGCAGTTGGCCGAGCGCGAGCGGCGCATGGAGCAGGACTTGCAGGCGGCGCGCGAACTGCAGCGCGTGCTGCTGCCGGACGGGTCGCCCGGAAATTCCCGGCATGGAGGCCGCCGTCCGCCTCCGGCCCGCGCGCGAAATTTCGGGCGATATCTACGACGTTTTCGAGCGGCAGGATGGTCCGGTGGTGATCGCCTTTGGCGACGTCAGCGGCAAGGGCGCGGCGGCGGCGCTCTATGGCGGGCTGGTGAGCGGGCTGCTTCGCACTCTGGCCCCCCGCCGGCGCCGTCCCGCGGAGCTGCTGAAGGCGCTCAACCAGGCGCTCATCGAGCGCAAGGTGGAGGCCCGCTACGTCACCCTGCTGGTGCTGCTGTGGAATCCGGCCGCGCGCGAAATCGTGATGGCCAACGCGGGGGCGCTGCCGCCCATGATCTGCCGCGGCGGCGAGATTCTGAAGCTCCGCGTGGAGGGCGTGCCGCTCGGCCTGCTGGACGCGCGGGAATACGAAGAAGTCACCTTCGAGGCCCGTCCCGGCGACACCGTGGTCCTTTACTCCGACGGCATTACCGACCACCTCAACGCCGATGGAGCGGAATTCGGCCGCACGCGGCTGGCACACATCGTGCGCGCCCACACCGGCAAACCCGAAGACCTGATCGCCGCCATTTTCACCGAGCTGGACAAATTCTCCACCAAGCCATTCGACGACCAGACGGTGTTCGCGCTGAAGGTAAGCTAGCTCCGTGTGACCGGCTGAAACCCCTGGTTTGCAGACGGTTTCGAGCCGATATGCGCGGGTGGGGTATGCCGGCAAGGAAGCCGGCATGGCAAGCTGAAAGCTTGCGCTACGGAGGGCTGTCGAGCGAGCGGCGATTAAACGCGACCTTGCGGTGCGCGTGGCATTACAATAGTGCCGGGAGACCTCCATGGGCTCGCGGCGAAGGGTACCGCTGCTGTTCGTTCTGACCACGGCCGCCGCGCTGGCGCTGGTGGCGCAGGTTTCCATCCAGCCCCGTCCGCAGCCGGCGAAAGCGGATCCGCCCACGCCCAAGGCCACCCTGCGAGTCGATTCCAACCTGGTTCTGGTTCCGGTCTCCGTCACGGATCCCAACAACCGGCCGGTCACCGGCCTGGAGCCCGAGCATTTCAAAATCTTCGATGACCACGCCGAGCAGAACATCACCCAGTTCGCCATGGATGACGAACCGGTAGCCGTCGGGCTGGTGTTCGATATCAGCGGCAGCATGGGACCGAAAATCCGCCTGTCGCGCCTGGCGGCGGCGGCATTTTTCCAGACCACCAATCCCGAGGACGAGTTCTTCCTGGTGGAATTCAACGACCAGGTCAAGCTGGTGACGCCGCTGACGCAGGATTTCGACGAAATCCAGAACCAGCTTACCTTTGCGCAGTCGAAGGGCCGCACCGCGCTTTTGGACGCCATCGTCCTGGCGATGCACGAGATGAAGCGGTCGAAGAAGAACCGCAAGGCGCTGCTCATCATCTCCGATGGCGGCGATAACAGCAGCCGCTACAGCGAAGGCGAAGTGCGCAGCCTGGTGCGGGAGAGCGATGTGCTGGTTTACGCCATCGGAATTTTCGAGCCGTGGTCGTCGCGCGGGCGCACGCCCGAGGAGGCGGCGGGCCCCGGATTGCTGAACGAACTGGCCGAGCAGAGCGGCGGCCGCCACTATCCCGCCGACGCCAGCGAGTTGCCCGATATCGCGGCCAAAATCGGCATGGAGCTGCGCAACCGCTATGTGCTCGGCTATTCCCCTACGGCCGGCATGCGCGACGGGCGGTACCACCGCGTGGAGGTCAAGCTCATCCCGCCGCGCGGCCTGCCGAAGCTGACAGCCCACTGGCGGCAGGGATACTTCGCGCCATCGCAGTAGGCGCGGGCGGGCTTTTAGAGGCGGTTTTCGTCAAATTCCGGTTCGTTTTCGGCTCGATTTCGAGCCGGACTGGGTGGGAGCTCCCTCGCTTCCCTGGCGCCCGACTACCTACCGGTCAGTTCGGGAACGCGGGAAGCGATTCAGTCAAACAGGCCATGAACGGTGCATGACGTTGGGTCCGAACTTAGATTGCCCCCTGCAGGAATGGCATCGGACGTCGCTCCGGTCGGCTGCAACTTGCCCAGCGAGCAGCTCTTTTCGATGGAAAAGCTAGCACGGGCGCTCCGCGCCACAGCGAGGGACGCGGCGTAAGCGGATGAAAACACCGGAAATAAAAATTGCGATTGACGGCTACGAAAGGGAGAATGCCGGCACGAATGCCGGCATGGCAAGCTAACCCGCATTTCTCACCAAGACTCACTGTGCAAGTGAGTTGCGGGAAGAGACGGAGTTTTCAAGATCGCGTTTGACCGCCAAAGTTCGCATTGGCGTGTAGGGTGCCTCGCAGCTCGCTGGAGGGGCCCGGCGCGGCCCTTAGGCGTGGCGCGAAGACATTTTCGGCCGGATTCGTTTGATAGCAGCCCTGTGCAGCCTGGAATCGAGGCCGGAAAAGTGATGCTTGAAGTTTGCCCGTCGAGTCGATAGATCTCAGCAACGTTGCGGAAGCTCGCCCATCAGCCGCTGATGAGCCGCCGCAAACACGGCTGCGGCGGGGTGGCCGGCAGCCATCGAGATCCAGATTTTGCGCGCCGTAATGCGCACCTGTGCTCCGATCTTCAGCAGCCGTAGGCGGATCGTCCCGCACTGCGCTTGGGCCATGTCGGTGCTCGCCAGAGCGAGCCGGCGCAGAGCCACCAGCACGCTGTAGGCAATGGAAGAGAGGTACAGACGAATCTGGTTGGAGTGCAACGCATGGGTGGAGGTCCGATCAGCGAACAGATCCAACTGCTGTTCTTTGATGCGGTTCTCCAGGTCGCCGCGGGCGCAATAGAAATCCTCGTACAAGCTGCGGGCCGCCATCTCCTCGGTGCCCAGCGAGGTGACCACGAAACGCGGGTTTGCGCCTTTGTCCAGGTATTCGGCTTTGCCCACTACCCGCCGCCCGCGCTTCCAGGATTTGCGTGCGATACCGGAAATCCAGAAAACGTCGGGCCGCTTTACCGGTCTTCTTCCACTGCTCCTGCGCTTCTTTCATCAACTTTTTCAGCTTCTTGGCCAGCCGCTCGTTTTTGGCTAGGCCGAAAACATACCCGACCCGGTTCTTCTCGCACCAGCACATGCGCTCGTCGCGGCAGAAGCCCGAATCGGCGCGCAGGATGATTTCCACCTCCGGCCAGGCCAAGCGCAGCCTCCTGACGATACGCTGGACCTCTTCCAGGGACCCGGCCGCGGCGTCGATATTCGACGGCCGCAACCGCGCGCAGACCAGGTGCTCGTCGATGAAAATGTACAACGGCAGATAGCAATAACAGCCGTAGTAGCCATGGAAAAACCGTCCTTCCTGCTCTCCGTGCACGGGATCGTCGGTAGCATCCAGATCCATCACGATGCGCTTGGGTTGGCGCGTCTGGGCCTGGATGTAGAGATCCACCAGCAGACCATCCACGGCTTCTTCGTCCATCACGATCTTCTTGTAGCGGGCGTCGGACTTGGCATCCGCTGGCGTCAACTCCAGCCGGTTCAAACTGCTCTTGCCCGCTCCGGCTTTGCCCCGGTCCTGCTCGCGCCGCCGGTGCTAACCCTCCACGTCTCGCTTGCCAGACAGCAACGCCAACAAGGGATCTTGCCGCAACCGATCATGGTCGTTCAGATCTTCGTAGCCCAAGGCGATGCCGTACACACGCTGCCGCACCAACTCGCTGACGCTGTGCTCCACCAGATCCGCCCGCCGGTAGTCGCGAAAACAAGCGGCGAACTGGCGTAGGATACCCGTACGCTGTTCCACCGGGCGCAACCGCAACGCCCCGGCCTCCGTGGTGATCTGTCCGCCATCGAACCGGGCCACCACGTCACGCGAAAAATGAGGTGCAAATGGGAAGCAAGATTGGGTACACTCTCTTCCGAAAATATCCCTACGCTTCCGCCGCCTGGCCGGTTGGGGTGAGGGTGACCTTTAGCCCCATCTTCTCCAGCTTTCGGACGTAGTATCGTTGCGCCTGACTGCCTTTGAGCCGGTCGAAGTAATCCGCGCCGAGCTCGCGATATGGGTTGCGATGTTTGCCGATATGCCAGACGATAGTAAGAATCGTGTTGGCAACCGCAAGCAGCGCTCGCTTCTTGCCGCGTTTGACCAGCAGGCGGCGGTACTGCTGGGAAAGATAAGTATCCTTAGGTGTGAGCTGCTGCCCACGCAATCTGCGTCATCAGACCGCGCAGCCATGGGTTCGCTTTGCGCGTCCTGCTGCTCTTGCGTTTGCCGGCGCTCTCATTGTTTCCAGGACACAAACCTGCCCAACTGACCAGGTGACGCGCGGAGGGAAACTGTTCCATGTTCGCTCCAACCTCAGCGAGCAGGCTCCAGGCGGCAACATGGTCAATCCCGGGGATGGTCATCCAGAGTCTCAGTAGTTCCTCAAAAGGAACCGCCATCTTGGCGATTTCGCCCTCCAGAGTGCGAACCTCTCCTTCCAGGTCCTCCGCTTGTTGAAGATGCCGTTTCAGCAGAAAGCGATGATGTGAGGTGAGCGTACCGGCTAGTGCCAACCTCAACTTCTCCCGCTTCTTCCGCATCGGGCCGCGAGCCAAATCCGCCAACAGAACGGGGTCGGTATTGCCCGCGATCAATTCTCGAATCATTGATCGTCCGGAGACACCCATCACGTCAGTAGCCACCGAGCCCAGCTTGATATTGGCGTCCTCCAACAGTTTTTGGAGGCGGTTTACAACTGCCGTTTTCTGCCTCGTCAAGCTCGTACGGGTCCGGCATAGGTCACGCAACTCGCGAATTCGGCGTTCGGGAATAAAGCTGGGCCGCAGCAACCCGTGGCGAAGCAGCCGGCCGATCCATTGACAATCAGCCTTGTCAGTCTTCCGACCGGGAACGTTCTTGATGTGCTGGGCATTGGCGAGAATGATCGTGAAATGCGGTTCCAGCACGTTCCATACCGGCTTCCAGTACACGCCCGTGGACTCCATGGCAACGTGGGTCACGCCGACTTGCTTCAGCCATTCCCGCAATTCCATGAGCTCACGGGTAAAAGTGCCGAACGAACGCAGCTCAACGGCAGGTTCCTCGGCAGCCTCCGGACTAGGTGTCAACGCACAAACAGAAAGGCTGTTCTGATGAACATCGATTCCGGCGCAATGTGTATACAGCAACTCCATTTCGGACCTTCCTTTCCCGACTGCGCCGGGGGCACCAGGGAGGGTTGAATCTCTTCCTCGGGCTCGCCGCCTCACGGCGGTGGCACCACTTCGTTGTTCCAGACGGCGCCCGGACCAGACTGTCATACGGGCTTGGACAGCCTCAATGAGTGATAACGGTCTCTTCCGGCTGCAGACGCCATTACACTACCGCCATTTTCATTCCTCGTTGTGAAGCCGCGGCTTCATGCGGGACTGTCATAGCAAAAGCCGCTCTTTCGTTGGCCTAAACTGCTGTGTGGAAACTCAGTTATGCCACGAAAAGCGGCTTTTTGCCATAGTACGGTGAGAAATCCGGGCTAAAAGCTTGCTCTACGGAAGGTGTTCGAACACGGTGGTGAGCGTCGCATGGCGCTACCGTTTTCCCGTCAGATCCAACCCATCTTCCAGCCCAGCCGGAACCACCAGGAACGGCGCAGCCGGCGTTCCAGGACGCGCAATTCCTCAATCAGCTCGCGGGTGGCTTCGCGGCTGAGGCCGGGGCGCCCCTTGCGCGCGGAAATGGGCAGCGACCAGGCTTCGGCGCTCTCGATGCCGTATGCCGGGCAAGGCTCGGCATGGATCCGCACTTCGTCAAAACCGGCCGCGCGCAGCATGGCCTGCAACGCGCATTCGGAAAATTCGCGCATTTCGAGCGCCGGCCCGCCGAAGCTGATGTGGAACACCAGGTCTTCGAACACCTGCAGTTCGCCGGTCGGCGTGCGGTTGACCAGCACCAGGCCATCGCCCACCCGCGCCAGCCCGTGCTCGCCCAGTTCCGGGAAGCGCTCGGCGGTGGCGGCTTCGAGCGAATAGGGCACGGTGAAAACCAGCACGCCGCCCTCCCGCAGCAGGCGGAACGCATTTTCGAATGCCCGCCCGGCGGGCGGCGGCACGTGCTCGAATACCTCGCTGGCCAGCACGAAATCGTACTGGCCGGATTCGGCGTCGCTCACTTGCGTGATGTCCAGAAAAGGCTGGCGGTGAAAGTACGTGTTGCGGTAATCGAATTTCTGCAACAGCCGCCCGGCGCAGTTTTCCGAATCGCTCAGCCCCAGGCCGCGCAGGCTTTTGACGCGCGGGAATTCCGGCAGCGTCAAATCCAGCCCGAACAGCTCTGAGGAGAGCGCCCGCAGCATGCCGCGCAGGCGCACGTTGGCGCCGCACCCGGCGCAGCCCGGCCGCTCCCGCTCGAAACCCTCCGCCGGACGCGGGTTCACGGCCCCGCAAACATTGCACACGAACTTCGCTTCCGCGCCCCCGCTCATCGCACCGCCTCCGGGCCGGCGGGAAAGCAGAACCGGCTCAGCCGCTCCAGCAGCCCGGCGGCATCGTCTCCGGAGTTGGATTCGCCCGGGCTCATTGCACGACCGTGTAAGTTGGAGTGTAATTCATCCCCCGGAACAGGTCGGCCCATTTGCGGGCGCGGTCGCGGTCTCCCACGCGCGTAAAGATTTCCGTCATTCCCTGGGCGCAAGCCGGCGCGCCGTGCAGCACGTACAACATGCACTGCTCCTCCATCGCCTCCAGCGCGTTGAAGGAGTTCAGGACGCGGACATCGGGCGGCGGATGGCGCATATAAATAACGTCGTGCACATCGCGGTAAACCAGTTTCCATTCGTTCTGGGACGGGTCGGCGAGAGCGGCGGGAAGAAAAAAGGCGCCGCCCGAGGTGGAGTCGAATGCGTCCATCACGATGACATCGATCTTGTATTCCTGCAGCAGTTCTTCGCCGCTCTTGCCGTTGACGGCCGCCGCATTCATGGTCATGCGCTGCGAATCCTGGTACACCGACTCGTTGAGGGCGCGCCCGTCGAGGAACACCTGCTGTTCCGGATACAGCCGCCAGATCAGGTAGCCGCCCTGCCCGTAGGTATTGAAGATGCGGCCCTTGATATGGTGCTGCAGCAGAAAATCAGCCGTGGCCGACGGCACCCTCCAGTTGTCGGCGCGGAACTGGAATCCACCTCCTGCCGAAAGGACCACCGCGCAGCCCATCGAAAGCAGCAAGGCCAGCGCGCATTCCGCCGCCCGCGAATACCGTCCGCGCCAGACCAGGAACGCGCAGACCGCGAGCGCGGCGCTGAACCAATACGGCATTTGCGGATACACGGCCAGGGCGGCCGGCACGGCGGCGAGAGCCGGCAGCAGCCACTCCTTCCTGCCCGCCTTCGGGATCCACTTCGGCAGATAAGAGGCAAGCAGGATGGAGCCGATGAGCGCGCCCAGGATGATGTTGCGGTAAGCCATGAGCGACGCGCCGCCGAATGCCGCCAGAAGCAGCCAATCCGCCGGGCGGGCGCTTCGCCGCCGCCACACCATCACCGCCAGGCCCGCGAACAGCAGCACCGTGAACGGGGTGACCTCCCAGTAGATGGGCTTGCGCCACTCCCAGATCTGGGTTTGGAGCGGGCTCTGGCGATAGTTCTGCATCACCTGGATGACGCGGAAGAAATTCGGATTGAGGCCGGAAATCAGAATGGCCGGCAGTCCCGCCGCCCAAAGCGGGGTGAGCTTTCCCGGTTTTCCCGAGCGCCAGCGCAGGTAGAGATCCTCGCCCAAATAGGCCCCCACCACCACCCAGCCCATGAAGAAGCCGCCGTGGCAGTTGGCCCAGAACAGAAACAGCGGCGGCAGCAGCCAGAGCCGTTTCGTCCGGCCCCAAGCGCCGCCCGCCGCGGTCCCGGATTCGCGGCCGGGCTGCCATCGCCCCGGCGCGCCATCCAGGATGAGGATGGTCACCGCCAGCAGGACGTAGGTGAAGTATTGCGGCCGGTCGGCGCAGAATCGCGCCACCACCATCCACGGCGCCAACCCCCCGAACAGCGCGCGATAGAAACTGCGCGTGCGGCGGTACACGATCCAGCCGCCCAGCGCGCAGAACAAAGTCAGCGCAAAGGCGCGCATCAGCACCAGCGCGCGAAAGCCGCCCGCCGCGTAACTGCCATACAGCAGCACCTGGGCCAGCCATTCGTGGGTGAGGTTGAAATACCGCGTCACTTCCTCGCCGGGATAGAGGGGCTTGCCCATGTAGGTAGTGAAACTGAAAGGGTCGGGAACGGGCAGGCGGTGCTGCTGCCAGATGTATTGGCCGGTCTTGAGGTGCCACCACGTGTCGGTATCGCCCACGGCGGGGGAAAACATGGACAGCAGGAACAGGGCCGCCACGGCCAACATGAGGATCCGCACCCAGGCCGGAGCAGCCGCCGAAGACTTAAGCCATGCTAAGCGGTCGGGGCCGGCCGCGGCGCGCGCGGGGGCGGCGCGTTCCGGGCGTCCGTGCGATGTGGAAGGACGGGCGGGCATAGCGGGAAACAGATCGATTTTAGCATCGAGCCAACACCTCCTCCGGCGATGCCGTCCCCGTGCCCTTCTTCATGATGGTGATGGAGGCCACCAGGTTGCCGAATGCGCGCGGCCGCCGGCGCGTCGCCGGTGACGCGCAGGGCCAGCGCCGCTCCCGCGGAGAAACTGTCGCCGGCGCCGCAGATATCCACCGGGTGCGCGATGCGCCGGGCCGGCGCCCACCGCGATCCGCGCTCGTCCACTAATTCGGCGCCGCCGGCGCCATGCGTCACCACCAGCAGCGGCGCTTCCATGTGGCGGCGCAGGGCGGCGAAATCTACCCGCCCGAGCGCGCGCAGGGAGGCCGTCTCGGCCTCCTCGCGGTTGGGCTTGACGATGACGCCGCGGAAATGCTCGGCGCGCACCCGCGAATCCACCCATACCAACGTCCGCGGGTTGGCCGCGGCCACGCGCCGCACGGCCTCGCGCATGGCCGAGGTGACCACGCCGCCCTGGGCCGTTTCCGCCTGGTCGGAGACGAGAATGGCGTCGTAAGCGGGCGCGGCCGTCTCCAGGCCCGCCACCAGTTCGAGATCCCACGCGGGCTCGGGCGGGCGCGCGTTGATGAAGTCGACGCGCGGGCGGTCCTCTTCGCCGGTTTGGCCGTTGAGCAGCTTGGTGTAAGTGAAGGTGGAAGCAGTCGGCGGCGCGCAGCAGCAGGCCGGTGCCGATGCCGCGCGCCCGCAGCGCCCGTTCCAGCTCATAGCCGAAACCGTCGTCGCCCACCAGCCCCAGCACGTCCACGCGCGCCGCGCCCAGCGCCGCCACATTGTTGGCGACGGTGCCGGCCGCTCCCGGCGTCACTTCCGTGGCCACTACCGCCAGCCGCGGGATGCCGGTTTCGCGCGAGGGCTCGGAGAGCGCCGGATCGTAGCGGCACCAGCGGTCCAGGCAGACATCGCCCGCCACCAGCACGCGCAAGTTGCGAATGCCGGCCAGAATTTCGGCGGCGTTCATGGGCGGCCCCAAGGGAGGGGGCTAGCGGGCCGATGCCGGCCTGGAAGCCGGCAGGGCAAGCTGGAAGCTTGCGCCACGGTGGGCGTCATGCGTGCTCCGTCAGCTCCCGCCAGAGGGCGGGCAGCGTGGCCCGGTGCGGGCCGCAGAAATAGAAGCTCTCGCCGCCATCCGCCACCGTCCGCACCAGGATCGTCTTGTGCGGCCGGAAATAGTAGCCGGGGTCGGATTTCGGCAGCTCGCGATGATAGTCGCCGCCGATGGGCGCCAGGTCGAACACCGCGGTGGCGAAATGGCGGATGGCCCGGCCCTCCTGGCGCGCCACGTTGCGCGCCATGGCGAGCGCCTTCAGATACACCTCCGGCCCCATCACGGCCGAGCCGAAATTCAGAAGCACGCCGCCCTCCAGCCGCTCCACCGCGCGCGCGAAAATCAGGAAATCGGTGTAGCTGGCCGCGCCCAACGCCGCGCCGTCGCAGTTGGGGTGCTCGTGGATGATGTCGTAGCCGATGCCGGCGTGTACCGTGGCCGGCACGCCGCGCCGGTATGCCGCGGCGAAGACGGAAAGCTCGCGGTGCGGGAAATCGCCGGCTTCGATGCGGCGCCCGACGTTTTCGCCCAGGCCCAACTGCTGCGCCGCCGCTTCCCCAATCCATTCGTTCAGCTCGCCGGTTTCGCGCCACAGCCCGAATTCGCCGGTGCGGATGTAGCGGTCCACGCTCTCGGTGGTGGCGCCGATGCGCGCCAGCTCGTAATCGTGGATGGCGCCCGCGCCGTTCATGGCCAGGTGGTCGATCCAGCCCCGCTCCACCAGGTCGATAATGTGCCGGCTGACGCCGGCGCGGAGCACGTGCGCGCCCAACATGAGGATGCGCGCGGCGCCGATCTCGCGGGCCTTGCGCAGGCGGTCCGCCACGGCTGCCAGGTCCGGATGGGCGAAGGGCGGCGCCGCTTCCTCCAGAGCCAGCCAGTGCGAAGCCTGCAGATCGTGCGCTCGCTCGGCCAGCGGCTTCAGCTCCAGGCGCGAGCGGTCAAACAGTTGGTATCGGGACATGGGTAAACGAAAATGGTAACCGACGGCGTCAGAAATCGCCGCAACCCCGAACCGTGTACCATTGGATGCCCAATCCTCCTTGCCGCAGCCCGATGCACACGGTATCTCCGGCCTGGAACTTATCGTAGAACGGCCGGGTCACGGAAACATCCTCTTCGGCAGCCCGCAGACCCCAGGGGCCCAGGGTGAGATGGTAAGTTCGGCTTCTGCCGACACCCACCCGTTTGGCCACCACGTGGGTGGCAAACACGTCGGTGTGGGAGCGGTCGGCCAGCACATTCAGCTCAAGCCCCGCTCCCATGGCGTACATCGCGGCGCAAACCAGGATTGCCGCGGCGGCTCCGGGGCGCGCGCGCCAGGAACCGTCGGCGGCCAGAGCCAACGCAAGAATCCCCAGCCCGATGACGGCCAAAGGCCAGCAGGCCTGCCTCCATTCCAGTACCTCGCAATCCATGCCGGCGCGCATCAGGAGTGCGAACCCGGGCAGGAGGAACGCCAACGCAAGATTGGGATGGGCGTCATTGCGCTGGGGGTAGATGCGAAACAGGCCGGGCGAAACGACGGCCAAGAATGCGGCCGCGAGCGGCAGAGCAGCCAGAACGACTACCACCAGTGCGTGAGGCCGCGGATAAGCGATGCTCCAGATCGTGGCCGCCACCGCTGCGCCGTTTACCACCACCGCCAGCGCCTTACCCCGCCGCAGCGCCTGCAGGCGGTCCTCCGGCGTAGCTCCGATCCCGGCATCGGCGGCGATCTCGCGCAGCGATTCCCGGCGGTCCTCGGTGTCCAGGTCGGGCAGGCCGTTGAGCCACTCGTCGACGGCCGCATCGCGCTGGTACACCCACGGCACTCGAATTCTTCCTCCGCCGCGCAATTCGAACACCAGGTTCGGCGGTCCTCTACGCCGGGGCCGCGGCACCATCCGCCATCCCCGTATCTCATCCCGGCGAAGCGTTCTCGCCCGGCCGAGCTTGTAGATCTCGATGGCATCGGCGCGCAACACGATTTTGGAGGTCGCCGTGGAGACCATCAGGCAAGCGCCCACCAGGCAAACGGCAGCCCCGACGCCGCTCGCCGCCATCCAGACCGACACCAGCCCGAACGCTAGCAGCACCGTCCCGCAGAAGATGGAAAACATTGCCCAGCCGCTATACGGCCGGTAAGTGCGTGGATAGGGAGTGGATGGCCAGTTCCCTTCAAGGCCGGACATAGCCCCAGCGTCACATGGGGCCCGGCGCCGCCACAAGTCAACGAAAGGAAACTGGAATCGCGCGCTAACGTCCGCTTTCGGCGGCCGGTTGCGCCTGGGCGGCTTCCTGCTGCTGCGACCATTCCCACCAGTCGTCGCCGAACAGTTCGACGGGGTGCGGGGCGCGGATACTTCCGTTGCCGCAGCGAAGGTCGTCAGCGGGACAGAATTTGTCGCATCCCCAGCAGATCCGTTCGGGGTGCTTGGGATGGATGGGAAATTCCGCCATAAAGGACCTTTTCTGTCCTTATTATCGCGCGTTTCCGCAGCCGCGGCAGGGAAATCACAGTCTTGCCCCGATCCGCGCCATCAGTTCGGCCCACTCCTGGTAATTCGCAACGATATAATCGGCGCCCACGCCGATGAGGCGCCGGCGCTTCCATTCGTCGGGAAGGCGGCATTCGGGTTCGTCGGTGGCTACGCCCACCGCCACGCCGCCCACGCGCTTGACCTCTTCGATTTCCACGTAACCATCGCCGAAGCCGACCAGGTGGGCGCCGCGAACGTCCGGCAGCGCCAGGATGCGCTCGATTACGGCGCGCTTGTTGAAGCTTTGCTCCTCATCGCGGGCGCCGTAGATGCCGCCGTCGAAATAGCGCGTGATGTCGAGCAGGCCGGCCTCTTCCCGGACGAAGGCTTCGTCCGTGCCGCTGGCCAGGTACAGGCGCAGCCCGCGCCCGTGCAGCGCCTCGAGCAGGGGGCGCGCGCCGGGCACGAGGTAGTCATCGGCGGGGCAGCGGCGGCTGCGGAGAGCCTCAAGGCGGCCCGCGATCACGCGCCCCAGCCGCTCCAGGTAACAGCGCTTATACGCCAGCGGAGCGAGCGGCGTGCCTCCGCGCAGCTCAACTTGGCGCGCCAGCTCGATCATCTGGTGAATGGTTTCCCGCCCGGTCAGGCGCCAGACAAAATCCTCGATCACCCGGCGGAGCTGGTCTTGGCTTTCGCGCGTGCCCAGCCCCGCCAGCACCTCCACCATCATGGGCACCATGACGCCCATCCAGCCGGTGCGGATGAGGGAGAGCGTGCCGTCGAAATCGAAGAGCGCCGCGCGCGCGTCCGGCGCCGCCGCCGGGCGGATGATTTCGATCACGCGCCGGACTCCAGGCCCATGCGCCGCAGGAGGTCGGCGAAGCGCGGATCGGAGCGCGGCAGCTCCGGGTTCCACACCAGGTACGGCAGTTGCACGCAGTGCTCCTGGTAGGCGATATCGAGCCAGTGCATGGCGGTCTGCGCGTCGTGGACCTGGCACGCCACCAGCGCCAGCGCCGCCGGGCTGATATACGTCTCGACGCGGATATCGTCGGCGTCTTCGAGCAGCTTGCGGGCGTCGTCCGCGTTATGGATGGGGGGCAGATTGGCGAAGTGGAAGTCCGGCTGCGGCCCGCGCCCCATGGCCGCGTTCCAGCGCTCGCGCCAGTAGGCCACCAGGGCCGAGCCGGGGCCGAGCTGGGCGGCGCGGTCAAGCTCGGTTTTGGCGTCGTGCCACTGCCAGTCGTACTGCAGGTAGTCGATGCCCAGCGCGAGGTGCGCTTCGGCCAGGTCGGGGTCGAGCGCGACGGCCAGATCGGCGGCATCGCGCGCTTCCGGCAAGGAATCGTTGGGGCGTGCGGCGCCGCGGTCGGCCTGGTACTCCCGCGCGATGGACAGCCAGGCCCATGCCAGCGCAAAGTCGGAATCCTGCCGGGTGGCGTCCTCAAAACGGGCAATGGCTTTGGCCAGCCCGCTATCGTCCGGCTGATCGAAACAGTAGCGCCCTTCGAGGTACGCTTCGTACGCCGCCAGCAGCGGCTTGTGGCGCGGCGCCCGCTTCCTCACCTTGGGATTGATGGCGGCGGCGATCTCCTGCGCCAGCGACGGCAGATCGACCAGGGCGCGGTCGAATTTGCGCGTCCAGTAATGGCGGCCGTCGATGCGATCCAACTCGGCGATCATGCGGATGCGGTCCGCCGACTGCTCCGCCTGCATTTCCAGCACGCCGGTGATGGCCGGCTGCTCGGCCGGTTCGCTCACCACGCGCAAGCCGGGGGCGCGCTCCAGGTCGCCGATAATTTCTTCCCGCAGGCCGGCGGCCAATGGCGGTGCCCCGGTGGACGGGTGGATAATGATGGCGTCGATGTGCGCCGGCCTCCCGTGCCACCACAGGAGCGCTCCGGCGAGCGCCAGAACCGCCGCGCCGCCCGCCGCCAGCCAGCGTGCCTGTTTTCCAGTAATGTTCACGGGATCAGGAATGGGAGCAACGCATTGCTTGCGCGATTTGGGCCTTCGCGATTTGGGAGTGGTGCGGTTTCGCAAAGTACTCTCCGGCTGGCTCTATCTTCAGTTTCGCGCAAGGCGCATGAGAAATGGAAGCCGGAAAACGGCCGCGGAGGGAAAAAATGCTTTCGAGCGGCAACGTGAGAGTATACGTCTCCAACATGGATCGCGCGGTGCGCTTTTACACCGGAATGCCCGGCCTCGACATCGGGCTGGAGCTGCTTTTCAGGCGGCCATGATGTCCGCGCGGCGGCATTCCGGCTGGTCGGGAATGCCGGCTGGGAAGCCGGCATGGCAAGCTGGAAGCTTGCGCTACGGGCGGCCGGGCAGGCGGGTCAATATTACTTCTTGTGGATTACGATTTTCCCATTCACGGTGGAGAAGCTGGCTTCCACCCCGCCGCCGTTGACGGTTCCGGTCACGGTGCCGCGGCGCGTGTCGGTCTGGCCGCCGGCCAGGCGCATTTCGAAATCGGTCCAGATGCCGCCGTTGACGGTGCGCATCTTGAAATTGGCTTTCAGGTCGGCCGGCAGCGTCACGTCGACGGCGCCGTTGGTGGAGATGAAGGAGATCGGTTTGGAGGGATCCACGCGATCCATGGTGGCGTGGACCGCTCCGTTGGAAGTGTCGGCCACCACCGTGCCGGAGATGTTCTGCAGGTCGACGGCGCCGTTGGTGGAGCTGGCGTCGACTTCGCCGTGCACGCCATCCACCCGGACGCCGCCGTTGGACGATTTGAGCTGCAGCGAGGTCTCCACCGGCACCGTGATGGTGACGGCGCCCGGCCGCCGAGGGGACGTGGATATCGAGCACGTCGCCTTCTTCGGTGACGTTCAACCCGGGCGGCAGGTCGATACGGTGCATGCCGGGGGGCGTGCTCTCCGCCCGCCGCCAGCCGTGCCTGGCGCCGTCCGTCTGCTTCCACAATCACGTCCGTGCCTTCGTGCGTCTTCACGGTGATGCCGGCGTTCGAATCCGTGGCCTTCACCGTGCGCGGATGCGAACCGTTGCGCGCGGGCACCACCACGCGCGTGCCCTGGCTCTCCTGCGCGGCGGCCGGAATCGAGAGCGCCAGCCCGAGGCCGGCGATGGCGAGATAACGTTGCATCGATTTCCCTTTCACTTGCCGTTCGTATACATCTGCATGGAGTTGGTGTGCAGGCGGATGGAGCCATTGAGCGTGTCGAAGGCCAGCAGCGGGCCGCCCTGGCCGACGCGACCCTTCCATGGCGCGCCGGCTCACCTGGTGCATGCCCGAACCCTGCCCACCCACGGTGACGTCGAAATCCGTGTAGATGCCGCCGTTGAGCGTGTGGAATTTCAGGCCGGCGTTCAGCCCCGGCTGGAAATACACGTCGATACTGCCATTGAGCGTGTGGAAATCCGAGGCCTGGCGGGATTCTGCGCGAAGCTCACCTTCACCGCGCCGTTGAGCGTGTGCACCGTGCCGGAACCGGCCACGCCGTCCATTTCGATGCCGCCGTTCAAGCCGTTGATGTCGTAATCGCCGGTGGTCTGCTTCACCACGATGATCGCCGCTGTTCATCGGTCTTCAGGTCCAGTGCGGTATCCGGGGGAACCTGGATGTCGTAATCGAAGATCACGCGGTAGCCGCGATGGCTGTCGTCGCCGTGGTGGCGGAAGGGCCCGTCCGCGTACAGCCGCACCGAGTTACCCTGCTGCGACATATCGAGCGTGACTTCGCTTTTTGCCCGCGCAAGGGCATCGTTCGATTCGGCGTCGATATGTTTGGCGACGGCTACCTGGATGGCGCCGCCCGCCTTGCCGGTGACGTGGACATAGCCGTTGATGTTATCCACCTCCAGCCGGTGCGGCCCCGCCCCGGAAAGGGTGAAGGACCGGTTGATATTTTCGTCGGCGTTAAATTCCCAGCGGTCGCGCGAATCGCGGTGCTGCGGCGCCGCCAGCGCCGGCAACAACAGAAGGACTGCCCAAGCTTTCATTGCACACCTCTCCATTTCTCCAGTACGTCGGCCGCGCGCTTGCGCACGGCTTCATCCGCCTCGGCATTCTGCGCCAGGCGGAGCAGAGCCGGCGCGGCCTCCCGCGCATCGGCCTGCGCCAGCAAATCGATTAATGCGATCTCGACCAGCGGCGAATCCTCCAGCGGGAGCGCATCCGCCAGCCCGCGCCGCACCGCGGCATCGCGGGTGAAACCGGCCAAGGCGTCCACCGCCGCCAGGCGCACGTTCACGTTGCTGTCCTGGCTGACGGTGCGCAGCAGCGCCTGCGCCACGTCGGGATCGGGCCGCGCCAGCCGGTAGCTGTAAGCCACGCCGCGCAGCCGCAAGCCGGGCGACTGTTCCTGGAGCAGGGAAAGCGCCACCAGTTGCCGCAGGCTCTCCACCTGCCCGCGCAGTTGCGCCATTTCGTTATGCGGCGCGCCGCCCGGCGCCGCCAGGAACCGGCCGCCGGCCGCGCCCACTGCCAGCAGCAGCGCGGCGGCGGCCGCCTGCCACCACGGTTGACCGGCACGAGGCGGTTCACGGCGATTCGCGGCGGCGGCTTCTCGCGGCCTTCCCGGAAACCCTCCTGCCACGCGCCCAGCGTTTCCCGGAACCGGCTGCGCATGGCCGGGCTTGGCTCCGCTTCGTTCATGGCTTCCAACCCTTTCCAGACGGTGCCCAGTTCCGCCATTTCCGCGCGGCAGTGCCGGGCACGCTCTCCAGATGCTGGAGGAGCTGGGCGCGCGCTTCGGCCTCCAGCCGGTCCGCCAGCAGTTCCGGAATCAATTCCCGCATTCGTTCGCAATTCATACCAATCCTCCGGAAGCGTCACAGCGGCGCATGCCGAATCGTTGAGCGGGGCTGCTCCGCCGCAGGCGGTGCGCCGCGCCGGTCCGGAAAGCGCCGCGAAGCGGTCGCTCAACTCGCGCATGGCGCGGAAGACCCGTCCCTTCACCGTCCCCACCTCGCATTCGAGCGCGGCCGCGATCTCCTGGTATTTCCATTCCAGGAAGCGGCTGAGGATCAGCACCTCGCGTTTTTCCGGCGGCAGGCTTGCCAGCGCGCGCCGCAGCAGGGCGGTTTGCTGCCGCCGCTGCAACCGCCGGTCGGCCGGCATCTCGCCGCTGGCTACTTCGGCCGCCCCTTCCGGCAGCGCCGATTCGCTTTTGTGCCGGGTGGCGTGATCCAGGTAAACGTTCCGCCCCACCTGGTACATCCACGCCCGGAAGGTCAGACTCCGCGCGATAAGTGTGGCGGAATTTCAAAATGCGGAAGAATACCTCCTGCACCAGGTCCTCGGCGGTGGCGCGATCGGAGGTGAGATTCAGAAAGTATTTGAACAAAGACGAGGAGTATCGCTCGAACAGAATTTCGAGCTTTCCCACTTCGCCGTCCCGAACCTCCTCCATCACCCGTTCGTCTTCCACCATATGAGAATACCGGGCACGCGGCAAAAGGTTACGCGAAAGAATCCCGGACCGCCAGCGGGAATGCCGGCATGGAAGCCGGCAGGGCCGCCTGGAAGGCGGCGCTACGGGGCGGAGCCGAAGCTAAGGCCTGTTCAGGAATAGCCGGAAGCGGATTCCGTCCTTTGACTCGTGACTCCGCCATTCCACACTGTGCCTGTGATTCTACAGACGAAAGCGGCTTCTAATGAGGCACAATGGTAGAGAATTTCGTTCTCATAGAGGATTACGTGAAGAGTCTTCGAAACAGTCTGCTGTGCCTGGGTCTGCTAAGTTTGGCGGCCATGGCGCAGAATACTACCAACCTCCGCCGGAAGAGCGGCCTTTGCCGCCCGGCAGCTCCAATCTGCCCAAGATCCAGGCGCCTCCGGCTCCGCCGCCGCGCATTCCGGACGTGCGCCAGCCGGGCGAAACGGGATGGTGGTTCGAGGTGGACGGGTGGCTGCCCATGCAGCAGCCGAGCGGCAAGGCCGGGGCGGGCGCTTTTACGCCCACAGGCTACGGCACTACGACCCCACCCACTTACTCCTCGAATGTGACCATGCAAGGCACGCCTAAGCTGGCCGAGGGCGCCGAGGCGGGCGTGGCGGTGGGGCTGCACAACGCGCTGCGTTTCAGTTACTGGTCCATGCGGGCTGCCGGCGACTTACCCGCCATTCCGAACACGCTTGCGCTTTGGAGCCAGACCTACGCTCCCGGCACCTATGTGAGCACCAATTACGTGCTGACAAACGCCAAAATCTCGTTCGACTACCTGTCGTGGCCGTACCCGGTGGAGGGGCGCCATTTCCGCCTGAAGACGCTGTGGCAGGTGCAGTTCACCAGTATCCGCACCGGATTCGACGCTCCCCAGTTGCCCCTGGTGAATTCGGCCGGCTCCCCCATTCTGGACTCCAGCGGCAACCCCATCAGCTATGCCGGTCTCGGCACCAACTGGTTCATTTCGCCGGAATTCGGGTTTGGGCGCATCTTACTATAGCGGCCGCCATCTGCGCTTCGATGCCAACGCTTCTGGCTTCGCGATTCCCCATCACAACACCGTCTGGGACGCTGACGCTTCCGCCAATCTGCGCTTCGGCCACGTGGAATTCCGCGCCGGTTTCAAGGCATTCCACTTCAAGACCTCGAGCCAAGCCACATTCTATCATGTGGGGAACCGATGCCGCCGCCTTCGTGGGCGTGCGCTGGCATTCGCAGTAGGGCCGGGGGCCAGGGGCCAGGGGCCGGGGACCTCCAGTAAGGGTCCGGCTCCCGTTCTCAGCCTCTGCGCACCGGTGGATGAGGTAACTTCCGCGGATGCGGTTTGACGCCCTTGGCAGAGACGGAAGAGCGCGGAGCTTGGTGTACGCCTCCCTGGTCCCCGGCCCCCGGCCCCTGGCCCCCAGAGGAGCCGCACCTCTTCCTCCCCCAGCTTCTTCCATTTCCCTATCTGCAAATCGCCGATGCGCAGCGGGCCGATGGCCACGCGCACCAGTTTCAACACCTTGCTGCCTACGGCTTCGAGCATCCTTCGCACCTGCCGGTTGCGCCCTTCCGTAATGGTGATTTCGAGGTGCGTGTGGCGGGCGCCGTCGCGCAGCCGGCGCACTTCCGCCGGGCTCGTCGGTCCGTCGTGCAGGACCACGCCTTGGCGCAGTTGCTGCAGTTGTTCGTCGGTGAGCAGAGTCGCGGCCTTCACCTGGTACGTCTTGGGAATTTTGTGCTCGGGATTCATCACGCGCTCGCCGAAATCGTTGTCGTTGGTGAGCAGCAGCAGCCCGCTGGTTTCCAGGTCGAGGCGGCCCACGGGCGAAAGCCATGTGCCCGCATCCCCGACTAAGTCATACACCGTCGGGCGGCCGGCGGGATCGCGGTAAGTGGTGAGATAGCCTGTGGGTTTGTACAGCAGGATGTAAAGCCTGGGTGCCGCCGCGACGGGTTTGCCGTCGAGCGTGACGCGGTCCCGGTCCAGATCCACCCAGTGCTCCGGGTCGCGCAGGATCATTGCCATTGACGCGCACGCGACCGGCGCCGATCCAACTGCGCGCGTCGGCGCGCGAGCCCGCTCCGCTCTTCGAGAATACGCGGTCCAGCGTTTTCAGCCTCGCCATAGCCTTGTGCCGTTCCCCCTATTCTCGCGCGGCGCCGGCCCGCGCCGCAGGCGTGGGGGACAGGTTGGAACGGCAGGCTGATGGTACAGTAGTGGGACGGATAGCATACTGATCCGGGGCGCGCGCCAGCTGCTTACCTTGCGCGGGCCCAAAGGACCACGCCGCGGTCCCGCCCTCAAAGAACTTGGCATTATCGCGGACGGCGGAATTCTCATCCGCAACGGCGTTCTGGAGCAGGTCGGAACCAGCCGCCGCCTGGAGAACCTGGCGGAATCGCGCGGCGCCGAAGAGATCGACGCCACCGGCCGCGTGGTGATGCCGGGTTTCGTCGACAGCCACACGCATCTGATTTATCCGCCGCCCGGAGACGAAGGCCATGGCGAGGAATCCGCCGCCGTGGCCCTGCGCAGCGCCAGTTCGCGCCTGCTCGAAATGCGGCTGCGCCGCTACCTGGACGCGATGGCGCGCCACGGCACCACCACGGTGGAATCCAAGACCGGCTGCGGCCTGGACGAGAAGGTCGGAGATGAAGAGCTTGCGCGCGCTGGACGCGCTCGGCGACGGTCGCTGGAGTTGCGCCTACCTTCCTGCTGCGCGTGCCGCGCGGGGCTTCGGCGCTCGAAGCGACGCGCATGGCGGGCGAGTCCGCGCCTCGACTTCTGCGCCGCGGCCTGGCGCGGTTCGCCGACCTGTGGTGGGAGGACGATGCCTCGCGTCACGATTGTTACGCCCGCTTTCTGGAGACGGCGGCGGCGCGCGGCGTGCCGTTGAAGATGCACGCCTCCGGGCCGGGGTGCGGCGCGGCCGTCGCCCTGGCCATCGGTCATCGCGCCACCAGCGTCGATCACCTGGAGCACATCGGCCTGGAACACGCCGACCTGCTGGGGCAGGCGGGCACCGTCGCCACCCTGCTTCCCGCCGCCGCCTTGCATGCCGGCGGACCGATGCCACCCGCGCGCGGGCTGATCGAAGCCGGCGCCGCCGTAGCCCTGGCAAGCAATTTCAACCCGCTGCTCACGCCCGTTTTCAACATGCAGACGGTGGTCGCCCTGGCCTGCCTGCAAATGGGGCTGACCCCGGCGGAAGCCATCTCGGCGGCCACCATCAACGGAGCTTATGCCCTCGGCCTCGGCGATCGCATCGGCTCGCTCGAGCCCGGCAAGGCCGCCGATATCCTCCTTCTTAACCTGCGCGATTACCGCGATGCCGGCTGGCTGTGGGGCGGCAACTCGGTATATGCCGCCATCAGGAACGGGCGCGTGATCTATCGGGAAGGGGCGGTGGCGAAGTTTCGGGAGTGACTGCGGGCGGGCCGGCCATAGCCGGCCCCTCGAAGGAACGCAGTTCGCCCGCGCCGGCGATCTACCGCTGCACCCGCCCCGAGCCGCCGCCCTTGAGAAGCGAGTTCACTTCGTCCACGCTGAACCGGCTGAAATCGCCGGGGATGGAGTGCTTCAGGCAGCTTGCGGCCACCGCGAATTCCAGCGGCTCCGGACACGTGCCCGGGTTGAGCAGGCCGTAAATCAAGCCGGCCGCGAAGCTGTCGCCGCCGCCCACGCGGTCCACAATATGGGTGATTTCGTACTTCCGGCTGGTGACGAATTCGCGCCGGTTGTTGAGGCAGGCCGACCAGCCGTTGTGCGACGCGCTGTGCGATTCGCGCAGCGTGATGGCGATGGCCTGGAGCTGCGGGTACTCCTTCAGCACGCGCGCGGTCAGCTTTTCGTATTGCGCCTGGTCGAGCTTGCCGGAATGCACGTCCACCTCGGCCTGAATCCCCAGCGCCATCTGCACGTCTTCTTCGTTGGCGATGGCGATATCCACCGAGCGCATCAGCTGGCTCATCACCTCCACGGTCGGCTTGCCCCATTTCCACAGGTTCTTGCGATAGTTCAGGTCGCAGGAAACGGTCAGTCCCAGGCGCTTGGCGGCGCACACCGCTTCCTGCGCCAGGTCCGCCGCGGAAGCGCTGATGGCCGGCGTGATGCCGGTGACGTGGAACCAGCCGGCGCCGGCCAGGGCGTCGTCCCAGTTGATGGCGCCCGGCTTGGCCAGGGCGATGGCGCTGTTTTCGCGGTCGTAGACCACCTTGGAGGGCCGCTGGTTGGCGCCCGCCTCCAGGTAGTAGATGCCGAGCCGTCCCTTGCCCCGCACAATGCGCGAGGTGTCCACGCCGAAGCGGCGCAGTTCTCCCACGCACGCATCGGCGATGGGGTTGGCGTTCGGGAGCACCGTCACGAACGCCGCCGGCATCCCAAGCTGTGCCAGCGCTACCGCCACATTGGCTTCGCCGCCGCCGAAAGTGGCGACAAACTGCGGCGTTTGCAGGAAACGTTCCAGGCCCGGGGGGGCGAGCCTAAGCATGATCTCCCCAAAAGTAACGACGGTTTTCATAGAAACGATAGATTAGCGTGTTTCAGCACGCGAATAAATGAGGCAATTTTAACGATCCAAAACGCTCCCAAATTCGTCTATACATTATCGAGGAATTTATGAAGACGGGAGCGGAAGCGAAGCTTGCCGAGTTGCGCGGGAAAACCGATCGCCAGCTTACCGCCCTGGTGGCGCGCAAACTGGAGCGCGCGCGCACGGCCCGGGCCTGCGAGGAGATCCGCCCGCTGCTGCCGTTTTTGCCGCATGGCGACCGCCGCTCTATGGAGCAGCGCCTGCGACAGATCGCGCAAGAATTGCGTTCCGACCGCCCAGACCGCCTGCTGCTGAATTTTGGCCGGGGTTCCTGGCGTCAGAAAACAAACCGGTCCACTTACGGTTGCGACTCGGATCGGCGAGGCGAAACCGTGAGGGAGGCCCGCGCTCAGCGCCCCAGCAGCATCACGCCGCACAACACCAGCGACGCTCCGGCGACCGCTTCATGCCCAGTCTTTCTTTCAGCCAGAACCTGGCCATCACCGTTTCCACAATGAAGCTGGCGGCCGAGGCCGGCACCGCGAAGCTGAGCGGCGCCACCTGCACCAGCGCCATGAAGGCGAAGAACGATATCGCCAGCGAGACGATGGAGAGCAGCAGCCAGCGCCGCGCCACGATCAGGTGCAGCAGCCGCAGCCATGCCCCGCGCGCTCACCGATTGCGCCCCCACCTGCTTCATTTCGTGGCTTTGCAGCAGGTCGCTCGTGGCCGTGGTGGCGATCAGCACGCCCACCAGAAACCAGGTCTTCATTTGGACACTTCCAGTTGCTTCGCGGGCGCGGGCGCCGTGGTGCTCTGCGGCGTCCGGCTCACCAGTATCGCGCCGGCGAAGATCAGGCCTACCGCCAGCCATCGCTGCAGGCTCACCGATTCGTTCAGAAAAAAGTGTCCCGTCACCGCCGCCACCACGTAGCCGAACGAGGTCAGCGGCAGGAAAAAGCTCAGGTCCGCCACGCTCAGCAGCGCCAGTTGCGCCAGCAGCGCCAGAATCATCATGACGATGCCGGCCGCGACGAACGGGTCCAGCATGGAGCGCAGATAGACCAGCGGGATTGCCCCCAGCGTCTGCGGAAAATGCTTGGTTCCCCACGCCAGCGCCAGATTGCCGCCGGCGCGCATGCCCAGAAATAAAAGCAGCCAAAGATACGTTCGGTATTTACGCATGGAATCGAACCCGGTGAAAAGCGAGCGCTACCTTCAGGATACCCCGGCCATTTCCCGTGTTCCGCGCCAAAGCGAACGGCGGCGGTTGCCCGTAACAACATTGCTACAATGAAATTTCCATGCTCCGAGTCCGGTTTGCGCCCTCTCCCACGGGCTTTCTGCACATCGGGAGCGCGCGCACCTTCATCTTCAATTGGCTCTACGCCCGCCACCACGGCGGCACGATGATTCTGCGCATCGACGATACCGATGTCGAGCGCAACACCGAAGCCTCGCTCAATTCCATCTTCGACGGCTTGCGCTGGCTCGATCTGGGCTGGGACGAGCAGTACAAGCAGTCCGAGCGTCTCGCTCTGCACCGCCAGGCGGCCGAAGCGATTTTCGCGAAGGGCATGGCGTATCGCGATTTCACGCCGCCGGGCAGCGAAGGGCGACGACCCGGGCGACGGGGGAACCTGGCTCTTCAATCCGGACATGCGCGAGATGTCCGCGCGCCGAAAGCGACCGCCGCGCCGCCGCCGGCGAGCCGTTCGCGCTGCGCTTCCGCGTGCCGCGCGACACCGTCCGCAACATCGCTTCACCGACGCCGTCTACGGCGAGCAATCGAAATCCACCGCCGATATCGAGGATTTCGCCCTGCTGCGCAGCGACGGCATGCCGACCTACCACCTGGCCTCCTGCGCCGACGATGCCGACCTGCGCATCAGCCACATCATCCGCGGCCAGGACCACCTCACCAACACCTTCAAGCACGTCCTGATTTTCGAAGCCGCCGGCGTCCGCGCCGCCCGCATTCGCGCACCTGCCGCTGCTGGTCGCGCCCGATGGCGCCAAGCTCTCCAAGCGCAAGCACGGCCCGGTGGTCAGCGTCACCACCTATCGCGACGCCGGCTTTCTGCCCGCACGCCTTCGTCAATTTTCTGTGCCTGCTCGGCTGGTCGCCCAAGGACGACCGCGAGCGCATGACGCGCGAGGAACTGACCGCCGCTTTCTCGCTTCGAAGGCATCAACCGCACCAACGCCGTGGTCAATTTCACCGAGGAAGATCCGTTCGATCCCAAGGCCGTCTGGCTGAATGCCGAGCACATCCGCGCCATGCCCGGCGGAGAGCTTGCCGCGCGCCTGCTGCCGGTGGTCGAAGCCGCCGGTTTCGCCGTCGACCCCGCCAGAATGCGCGCTCATCACGCCGCTGGTGCAGGAGCGCATCCGCTGCTGCGCGACGTCCTCACGGTGGCCGATTTCTTCTTCGTGGACGAGCTGCCGCCCTACGACTCCGCCGAGCTGATTCCGCAAAAAGGGCGACGCCGCGCATGGCGCTGCGCGTGCTGGAACGCGGCCGCAGCCGCGCTCGCCAACGCCGAATTCACGCACGATGCGCCTGGAAGCCGCGCTGCGCGCAGCCGCCGGCCAGCCTGGGCATCAAGGCCGGCCAGATGTTCGAGCCCATCCGCGTGGCCGTGTGCGGCCGCAAGAACGCGCCGCCGCTGTTCGGCACGCTCGAAGTGCTGGGCCGCGAGACCTGCCTGAAGCGCATCCGATCAGGCCATCGAAAAACTGAAAGCCATATGAACCCGTCCAACACCTCGCCGGAGCCCGACCGCGTCCGCCGGCCGGCCCCTCCAACTTCATCCGCGACATCATCCTCGAGGACCTGAAGACCAGCAAGTACGGCGGCCGCGTGCACACGCGCTTTCCTCCGGAGCCGAACGGCTACCTGCACATCGGCCACGCCAAGTCCATCTGCCTGAATTTCGGCCTGGCCGCGGAGTTCGGCGGCAAGACCAACCTGCGCTTCGACGACACCAACCCCGAAAAGGAAGAGCAGGAGTACGTCGATTCCATCATGGACGACGTGCGCTGGCTGGGCTTCGACTGGGAGGACCGCCTGCTTCTACGCCTCCGATTATTTCGGCCAGCTGTACGAATGGGCCGCGCAGCTGATCCGCGCCGGCAAGGCCTACGTCTGCGATCTGACGCGCCGAGGAGGTGCGCGAGTACCGCGGCACCCTGACCGAGCCGGGCAAGGAGAGCCCCTACCGCAACCGCTCCGTCGAGGAGAACCTGGATCTGTTCGCGCGCATGCAGGCCGGCGAATTTCCCGATGGCTCGCGCACCCTGCGCGCCAAGATCGACATGGCCTCGCCCAACCTCAACATGCGCGACCCGGTGATGTACCGCATCCTCCACGCCGAGCACCACCGCACCGGCGACGAGTGGTGCATCTATCCGATGTACGACTTCGCGCACGGCCAGTCGGATTCCATCGAGCGCATCACCCACTCCATCTGCACGCTGGAGTTCGAAGACCACCGCCCGCTCTACGACTGGTACGTCGAGCAGCTCGGCATCTACCATCCGCAGCAGATCGAATTCGACCGCCTCAACCTCACCTACACGCTGCTGAGCAAGCGCAAGCTGCTCGCAACTGGTGCAGGACGGCCACGTGCGCGGCTGGGACGATCCGCGCATGCCCACGCTTTCCGGCATCCGCCGCCGCGGCTACACGCCCGAGGCCATCCGCAACTTCTGCGGCGCCATCGGCGTTTCGAAGACCAACGGCATCATCGAGCTCGGCCTGCTGGAACACCACGTGCGCGAGGATCTGAACCGGCGCGCCCTGCGCGTCATGGCCGTGCTGCGGCCGCTGCGCGTGGTGATCGACAACTACCCCGAAGGGCCAGGTGGAGGAGATGGAAGCCGTCAACAATCCCGAAGATGCTTCGCGCCGGCACGCGCCAGGTGCCGTTCTCGCGCGTGCTCTACATCGAGCAGGACGATTTCCGCGAAGATCCGCCCAAGCAGTATTTCCGCCTCTCGCCGGGCCGCGAAGTGCGCCTGCGCTACGGCTACTTCATCACCTGCACCGGCGTGGTGAAGAACGAGCGCGGCGAAGTGACCGAGATCCACTGCACCTACGATCCCGCCACGCGCGGCGGCAACGCGCCCGACGGCCGCAAGGTGAAATCCACCATCCACTGGGTCTCCGCCGCGCACGCCATCGACGCCGAAGTGCGCCTCTACGACAACCTCTTCACCAAGGCGAATCCCAACGAGACCGAGCCGGGCCAGGATTTCACCGCCAACCTGAATCCGAATTCGCTCGAAGTCCTGACCGGACTGCCAAGCTGGAGCCTTCGCTCGCCGAGCCCAAGTTACTCGACCAGCTACCAGTTCGAGCGCCTGGGCTATTTCTGCGCCGACCCGACACCACCCCCGGCAACCCCGTCTTCAACCGCACCGTCGCTTTGCGGGATACGTGGGCGAAGATCGAGAAGAAGGGGGCCGGGGGCCAGGGGCCGGGGGCCGGGGACGCGCCCGGTAAGCCGGCCCGGAAGGAAAAAAGATGGCAACATCAACCCCACATCAAGAAAGGGGCCGGGGGCCAGGGCGGACGCACCCGGTAGGCCGGCCCGTAAGGAAAAACAGATGGACATCAACCCCACATGAAGAAAAGGGCCGGGGGCCAGGGGCCGGGGGCCGGGGACGCACCCGGTAGGCCGGCCCGTAAGGAAAAACAGATGGAGACATCAACCCCACATCAAGAAAAGGGCCGGGGGCCAGGGGCCAGGCCGGGACGCGCCCGGTAAGCCGGCCCGGAAGGAAAAATAGATGGCAACATCAACCCCACATCAGAACCAGCCCGACTTAACCGTGAACCTCCCCGGCCCCCGGCCCCTGGCCCCCGGCCCCCTATGATGATCGTCGGGATCGGCGGGATCGGCGGCGACGCGGCCTGCGCGGTGCTCCAGGACGGAGCGCTGGTGGCGGCCATCGAAGAGGCGAAACTCACGCGCCGCGCGGCCCAGGGCGGGGAACTGCCCGTGCAATCGGTCGCGGCCTGTCTGGAACTGGCGGGCGCCCGGCCCGACCAGGTGGATGCGGTCGCCGTGGTGCGGCCCATCCCCGATCACGAATTTCATCTCAAGCTGCGCGCGCCAGTTCCCCAACAGCCGCATCCTGATTGTCGAGCATCACCTGGCCCACGCCGCGTCGGCCTATTACACTTCGCCGTTCGACGAAGCCACCGTCCTGGCCCTCGACCGCGGCGGCGATTTCCGCTGCGGCACCCGCTGGCACGCCCGCGGCACGCGCCTGGCCATCGAGCAGGAGCAGTACCTCTCCGATTCGCTCGGCGATCTCTACGGCCGCGTCACCGAGTTCCTCGGCTTCAACCCGCGCGCCGACGAGCACAAAGTCCAGTGGCTCTCCAGCGCCGGCGACGATCGTTTCCGCGAGTCTGTTCCTCGATATCGTGGGCTTCACCGGCGCCGGCCCGCGCCTGGACCGCTCGTATTTCAGCAGCGAGCGCCTCCGCCACGGCCGCTTCAGCGCCCGCTTCTACGAGCGGCTCGGCCTGAAGGATGGCGAATCCGTTCCCGAATGCCTGAAGGCCCACGTGGCCGCCGGCGCGCAGCGCGCCATCGAGGACGCCGCCATCCGCATGGCCGGGGAGGGCCGCAACCTCTGCCTGGCCGGCGGCCTCGGCCTCAATGCCCTGCTCGTGGCCGCGCTCGAAACGCGCTCCGGATTTGAAAACGTCTTCGTCCAGCCTGCCGCCGGCAACGCCGGCACCGCCATCGGCGCGGTTCTCGAAACCTGGCACGGCGCTTTCCGGCAGACCCGCCGCGTCTCGCTCGACACGCTCTCGCTCGGCCCCGCCTTCACCGCCGCCGATATCAAGCAGGTGCTGGAAAACTGCAAGCTGCGCTTCCACTACGTGGTCACGTCCGACGAAATTATCCGCCACACCGTCGAGCAGTTGAGCGACAACCGCATCGTCGCCTGGATGCAGGGCCGCATGGAGTTCGGCCCGCGCGCCCTCGGCAACCGCAGCATTCTGGCCTCGCCGCTCGACCCCTATTCCACCGAGAACCTGAACATCTTCATCAAGCATCGCGAGCCCTTCCGGAAATTCGCCGCCTCCGTTCCCGCCGAATTGTGCGCCGAATATTTCGAGGCCGGCCCCAACGCCCGCTTCCTCGCCACCGTCGGCCGCGTCCGCCCCGCCCACCGCGAGCGCTTCGCCGCCGCCATCCTGGCCGACGACCTGGTGCGCGTGCATGCGGTGGACGCAGCGCGAGAACCCGCTCTACTGGAAGCTGCTCCACGCCGCCGGCGAATCCACCGGCCTGCCCGTGCTCTACAACACCTCCTTCAACCTCTTCGGCGAGCCGCTGGTCTGCACGCCCCGCGACGCCGTCCGCAGCTTCTACTCCTCCGGCATCGACGCCATGCTGGTGGGCAACTTCTTCCTGCAGAAGTAGCGGGGCGGAGCATGGCGTCTGGTGGTCTGCCAATCGCCCTGTGCCCGCGATAGCGCATTTTTATATATCCGCGAAATTCAGTGACTTGCGGGGACCGGCCCCGCGGAACGCCCGGACGGCGCCTGCTAGCTTCGATGCCGGAAAGAGGTTTCGCATGTGCGAAGAACAACAACCGGCGCCGCCGCCCTGTGAGCAGCCGCGCCCGGCCGAGGTGCTTCCGTCCGGCAACGACGCGAAGCAGGAGCCGGCTGCCAAGGCCGAGCCCGGGAGCAAGAAACATCACGCGGCCCATACCCGCGCCCACAAGCCCAAAGCTTAAGGAGAAAAAATCGATGGCCAAATTGAACGCGGCCGAACGCCGCAAACTCCCCAATTCCGCCTTTGCCATTCCGGCCAGGCGGGCCTATCCCATCCCCGATAAAGACCACGCCCTCGACGCCTTGCGCGAAGTGAAGGCGAGCGGCAGCGAAGCCGAGCAGAAGCAGGTGCAAGCCGCCGTGGTCCAGAAGTTTCCGGACCTGGAGCCGCAGCTATGACCAAGCGGCACGTGACCGTCGAAATGCTCGACGAAAATACCCTGGAACTCGGCGCCGCGCCCGATCCGCCCGATAGCTTCGAATTGGTGCGCAACGGGCAGACCATGGCGCTCGACACCGATTACACGCTGGGGGAAGGCGACGAATCCAACTTCGTGAAACGGCAGCGCGGCGAGCCCTGGAGCCGCACCGACCGCTTTACCGCCACGTGGTTCACGGACTGACGGAATCGCCGCCGGAGGTCGGCAGAGGCGGCTTACGGAGCGGAGTTGTGTAGGCTCAGCTGCCAACGCGGACCCCGAGTTGGCAGACGAAACCAATGCGCGACTTTGGGCCGTCCTGCCCTCACCGCACGCTCGTCCAGCGGCGGGCGAAATCCGGTATATACTACCTCCTGCTCGGGAGCGAAGGGCAGATCCCGATCCAAGGGGGTGCATGACACGCTGGGTTCGTAGTCTTGCAGCGGTTTGTCTGGGTGTTGCCGCGATGGCTGCACGCGCAAGCGCCGGCCGGCGGGCGGCCGCCCATCGATCCGGCTAAGATCGATACCGGCGCGCGTATTTACGCGTCCAATTGCGTGACGTGCCACGGGCCGGAAGGCAATGCGATCGGCGGCGTGGATTTGCGCCGCGGCCAGTACCGGCGGGCATCGTCGGACATGGACCTGATGAATACGATCCTCCACGGCGTCCCGGGCACCGCCATGCCGGCCAATGCCCTGCCCAACGGCGACCTGCTCGCGGTGGTGGCGTATCTGCACGCCATGAAGGACTACAAGGCCCGCGCCGGTGCAATTGGGCAATGCGGAAAATGGCAAGGCAATTTTCGAAGGCAAGGGCGGCTGCCTGAACTGCCACCGCGTGGCCAATCGCGGCTCGCATGTGGCGCCGGACCTGAGCGACGTCGGCTCCGTCCATTCCGCCGCCACGCTGGAAGACACGCTCCTCGATCCGGATTCCACCGCCGCGCCCGGCGACCGCACCATCCGCGCCGTGACCAAGACGGGAGCGGTTTACACCGGCCGCCACCTCAACGAAGACACCTGGAGCGTGCAGATCATCGACGACCATGAGCGCCTGATTTCCCTGTGGAAGCCCGACCTCGCCGAATATAAAATTCTGAAATCGCCCATGCCCTCCTACAAGGACAAGCTCACTGCCTTCGGAACGAGCCGACCTGGTGGCCTACCTGGTTTCCCTGCAGGCCCCGAATGCCAGGAAAAGGAGGCGCGAAATGAAATTCCGAAGACGTTTCAGCCTGATTACTTCTGGCCGCCGCCGCCCTGCCCGCGCAGGTCACCTACGACCGGCTGTTGCACGCGGGCGCCGAGCCGCAAAACTGGCTGACGTTCTCCGGCGGCTACAACGGCTGGCGCCATAGCAGCCTGAGCCAGATCACGCCGGCCAACGCGAAGGACCTGGAAATGAAGTGGGTGTTCCAGGCGGAATCCACGGAAAAGCTGGAGGCCACGCCGCTGGTGGTGGATGGCGTGGTGTATCGTGACGCAGCCGCCCAACGACATCGTCGCGCTCGATGCCAAGACCGGGCGCATGTTCTGGATCTATCAATATAAGGTCTCGCCCGATGCGCGCGTCTGCTGCGGCCGGATCAACCGCGGCCTGGCCATCCTCGGCAACACGCTGTACATGGGCACCATCGATGCCCATCTGGTGGCGGTGGACGCCAGGAACGGCCGTCCTCATCTGGGATGTCGCGCTGGCGGAGCCCAAGCAGGGCTACGCGGTCACTCTGGCGCCGCTGGTGGTCAAGGACAAAGTGATCGTCGGCACCGCCGGCGGCGAGCAGGGCATCGTCGGCTTCATCGCGGCCTATCGACGCTGCCACCGGCAAGGAACTCTGGCGTTTCAAGACCATCCCCGGACCGGGCGAGCCGGGCAACGAGACCTGGGGCGGCGATTCCTGGAAGCACGGCGCCGGCTCGCTGTGGATCACCGGCTCTTACGATCCCGATCTCAACCTGGTCTACTGGGGCACCGGCAATCCGGGCCCCGACTGGAATCCCGACAAGCGCCCCGGCGACAACCTGTACACCTGCTCCGCCGTCGCGCTCGACGCCGATACCGGCAAGCTGAAATGGCATTTCCAGTTCACCCCGCACGACGGCATGGATTGGGACTCGGCGCAGGTCCCGGTGCTGGTGGACATGAACTGGAACGGCGCGCCGCGCAAGCTGATGCTGTGGGCCAATCGCAACGGCTTCTTCTACGTTTTGGACCGGACCAACGGCAAGTTCGTCCGCGGCGACCCCTTCGTCCGGCAGAACTGGGCCGCCGGGCTGGACGAGGCCGGCCGGCCGATCCGCCTGTTGAACACGGGCTCGAATGCCGAAGGCACCCTCACCTATCCCAACGCGCAGGGCGGCACCAACTGGTTTTCGCCTTCCTGGAGCCCGCACACCGGTCTCTTCTATGTCGGTAGCTGGCAGGATGCCCACGCGCTGGCATCGGAGGTGCCGGTGGAGTTTGCGGAGGGCAAAGGCTACACCGGCGGGTCGCCCATCACCAAGATGCCCAACATCCGCCGCCCGCCGATCAACTATTGGACCGAAGAGGCGGGCCATGGGGAGATCCTCGCCATCGACCCGCGCACCGGCAAAAGCAAGTGGTCGTTCAAAATGCACGACGTGACCGACGCCGGCATTCTCACCACCGATTCCGACATGCTTTTCACCGGCAGCCGCGGAGGGATATTTCATGGCGCTCGATGCGCGCGACGGCAGCGTGCTCTGGCGCGCGATCACGGGCGGCCAGATCTCGTCGTCGCCGATTACCTATGAGGTGGACGGCAAGCAGTACGTGGCGATTTCGGCAAACCACGCGCTGTTCGTGTTCGGGCTGCGGTAGGACGGGCTTTGGCCGTCGGACCCGGCTTCCGCCGGGTCCAGGCCGGGCGGAAGCCCGGCCTGACAGCCCGGAAGGGCTGTCCTACGGGCGCGGTTACTGCAGCGGCAGGGTCTCCTGGCCGTTGCCGTTTTCGCTGTCGGTATCCGGAATCACCGAAGCGGCGGCCACCTGGTCGTCTTCCTCCAGCGACACCAGCTGACGCCCTGCGTCGAGCGTCCCGCCTGGCGGACGGTGGAAGATCGATGCGGATGATCTTGCCGTTCTGGCGTGACGATCATCAGATCGGAATCTTCCTTCACCGAGAGAATCGCCGACCACCTTGCCGGTCTTCTTCGTGGTCTTCATGTTGATGACGCCCTTGCCGCCGCGGTTGGTCAGCCGGTAATCGGTCGAGCGGCGTGCGCTTGCCGAAGCCGTTCTCGGAGATGGAAAGAATCAGCCCTTCCTCGTCCGACCACCTCCGTGCCGACCAGGTAATCGCCCTCTGCCAGATCCATGGCGCGGACGCCGCGCGCCGGCCGGCCCATGGCGCGCACCTCGCTCTTCGGCGAAGCGGATCGCCTGGCCTTCGTGCGAGCCGAGGAAGATGTAGTTGCTTGCCGTTGGTGAGCCTGCGCCGCGATCAGCTCGTCGCCTTCGTCGAGCGCCGATCGCGATGATGCCGCGCGACATCGGGTTGTCGAACTCGGTCAGCTCGCGATTTCTTGATCACGCCGTGCTTGCGTCACCATGACGATGAACTGATCGGGCACGAAATCCTTCACCGGCAGGAACGCCTTCACCGTTTCGTCCGGCTGCAGGTTGATCAGGTTCGAAATGTGCTTGCCCTTGCCGGCGGTGGTGGCGTCGGGGATTTCGTAAATCTTCAGCCAGTAGACGCGGCCCGTGTTGGTGAAGATCAGCAGGTAGCTGTGCGTGGAGGCGACGAGGAGGTGCTCGACGAAATCCTCGTTGCGCGTGCCCATGCCGATGCGGCCTTTGCCGCCGCGCGTCTGCCGCCGGTAGGTGTCGACGGCGGTGCGCTTCAGATAGCCGCCGTGCGTGACGGTGACGGCCACGTCTTCCACCGCGACCAGGTCTTCCAGCCGGATCTCGCCGGTGTCTTCGATGATCTGCGGTGCGGCGCTCGTCGCCGTAATTCCTTCTGGACTTCCTTCAGTTCCTTGATGATCAGGTCGCGCAGGACCTTCTCGGAGCCCAGAATTTCCAGGTACTCGGCGATGCGCCGCTGAATATCGGCCAGTTCGTCGAGGATCTTCTGCTGCTCCATGCCGGTGAGGCGCTGCAACTGCAGTTCGATGATGGCCTGCGCCTGCTTCTCGGTGAATTCGAAGCGCGGCGATCAAGCGACTCGTCGCGCGCTTCCGCGCGGCGCTGCTCGGCGGCGCGGATCAGGCGGATCACTTCGTCGAGGTTGTCGAGCGCCTTCCGGAAGCCGAGCAGGATGTGCTCGCGCTCGCGGGCCTTGCGCAGCTCGAACTCGGTGCGGCGGCGGACCACGTCGACGCGGTGCTCGATGAAGTACTTGATGCATGTCGATCAGGCCCAGCTCGCGCGGCTGGCCGTTGACGATGGACAGCATGATCATGCCGAAGCCGATCTGCAGCTGCGTGTGCTTGTAGAGGTTGTTGAGAACCACTTCGGCCTGCTCGCCGCGCTTCAGCTCGAAGACGATGCGCATGCCGTCGCGGTCGCTTTCGTCGCGGATGTCGGAGATGCCTTCGATCTTCTTTTCGTTCACCAGCGCGGCGATCTGCTCGATCAGCCGCGACTTGTTCACCTGGTAGGGAATCTCGGTGACGACGATCTGCTCGCGGTCCTTGCCGATGCGCTCGATGGCCGCCTTGGCGCGCATCTTGAGCTGGCCGCGGCCCGTGCGTGTAGGCATCGATGATGCCCTGGCGGCCGAGGATGAAGCCGCCGGTGGGAAAGTCCGGGCCCTGGCACGATCTCCAGCATCTTGTCCAGCGGCGTGTGCGGGTTGCTGGATCAGCAGGATGGTGGCGTCGATGATCTCGCGTCAGGTTGTGCGGCGGAATGTTGGTCGCCATGCCCACCGCGATGCCGGACGAGCCGTTGACCAGCAGGTTCGGAACGCGCGTGGGCAGGACTTCCGGCTCGACTTCGCTGTCGTCGTAGTTGGGCCGGAAATCGACGGTCTCTTTGTCGATGTCTTCGAGCAGCGCCGTGGCGATGCGCGACAGGCGGGCTTCGGTGTACCGCATGGCCGCGGGCGGGTCGCCATCCACCGAGCCGAAGTTGCCCTGGCCGTCGACCAGCGGGTAGCGCATGGTGAAAGTCCTGCGCCATGCGCACCAGCGAGTCGTAGATCGGGCGCGTCGCCGTGCGGGATGGTACTTGCCCATGCACTTCGCCGACGATCTTGGCGCACTTCGCGGTGGGCCGGTTGGGCGCCAGGCCCATCTCGTGCATGCCGTAAAGAATGCGGCGATGCACCGGCTTCAGGCCGTCGCGAATGTCGGGCAGCGCGCGGCCGACGATCACGCTCATGGCGTAATCGAGATACGACCGCCGCATCTCGTCTTCGATGTTGATGGGCACCAGATTCTTATTGCCGCCGTCGGACCCGCCGGCGGGCGGGAGCAGCGGATTTTGCGGTGGTTCCTGTTCTGGCAAGAAAGCTCCTGGCTGTCAGCTTACGGCCGTCGGCGCTCCGCCATTGCTGGTGCCGGCGGGACGTTGAGGGCTTGGCTGAAGATTGCTGTAAGTTCTATTATACCAATGCAATATCGGGTTTTGGGGGTTTTGCGGGCGGCGGGCCGGGCATGCCCGGGCTCCACGGATTTACAGCACCGCGCCCAGCCGGTTGACCTCCAGCACCAGGTTCCCGTTCGAGTCCACATAAAACGCGGGAGCGAAACGCCTGCCCCAGAGCAATTCGTCGTGCCGGTAAGAGTAACGCGCCAGCACGGTCTGGCTGAACGTATCGTCGTACGCCTTGATCAGGATGAGGACCTCGGCCTGCCGTTGTTTCCACTCGTCCTCCGTCATGCCGGAGAGCGGGCTTTCGGAATCGATGGGGTGAACCACCGTCCAGGTGAGAGGGAAAAAGATCACCTTCGGCCGTTCCAGCTTGAGGACCTGGTATTGGCGTTTGTGGCCGCTGTCGGAAGGCTCCACGGTCATCAACATCACGCTGGCTTCCAATTCCAGCAGCGAGTTGGAGCGCCGGTTCACTACGCGGAACTGCAGGCTCATGCCGTCGCCGTAGGGAGCCATGAGCATATGCCGGCTGAACCCGATGCGCGCCGACGGGCGCGAGACGCGGCCGAACAGCAGCCCGGTGGCCACCGCGAACCCGAGCACGCCGCACATGGCTTCGAACGCCGCCAGCGCGTTGGCCGCCAGCCCCTTCGGCGAAATGCCGCCATATCCCACGGTGGTCAGCGTCTGCGAGCTGAAGAAGAAGGTCTGCAGAAACCGCGCGCCGGCGGTCGGCGCGTTGATGCCCTGCAACTGCTCTGTTCCGATGGCGTAATAGAGCGAGGCGAAAACCGTGTTAATCAGCAGGAATCCGGCCAACAGCGTGGCCAAAAACCAGAACCACCGCATGTTGACCAGCTGCAGGTACGGATGAAAATCATGCCAGGTCACGCCGCGGCGGCGCACGTTGAAGCTGCCGTCGGGATTGATCATCCGGGTTACGGGCGACAGGAACTGCTGCGTCAGGCCGGGATCGTAGCTGGGTTTCTGCATCCCCTCAGCTTAAGCGGCGTGGTGCGGGCGGGCAAGGCGCGATAGCATAAAGGCCATGGAAGATGGGACTCAAGCGATGGAGGATCGGACTCGCCCGCGGCTCACCGATTTGCGCAACGGCCTGCTGCGGTTGCACAAGCACCTGCTCGATTCCGAGCGCAACGCCTACGAGCGCGATGTGGAGCGGATCACCACCACCGGCCAGTATCTGAACCTGGTGCTCAACGACCCCTGGTTTGCCTGGCTGCGGAACCTTTCCCAGTTCATCGTGCTGGTAGACGAGACCCTGGATGCCGAGGAGTCGCCCACCGCCGCGGACGCCGACCGGCTGATCGCGCAGGGCCGGACCCTGGTCTCCCCCGCCGAAAACGGCGCCGGATTCGGCCGCAAATATTTCGAAGCCATGCAGCGCGACCCGGCCGTTGTCCTGGCCCACCGGGACATGATCGGCGTGTTCGAGAAGATATAACACCGTATCCGCGCTCGCCAACCGCGCTTCGGACTGAGAGCGCGCGCACACCGTCTGTGAAAAACGGCACAGAGGCCGCGATAAAATAGTAGCTTGGAAAACGGATTGGACACAAAGAGCGTCTCCCAGGGAGCGGAAGGCCGCGTCTATGCAAAGGAACCGATGGCCCAGGATCCGCCTGTCCGGCCGCGTCCGGCGCTTTCCAGTTACGGCTATGCCATTGTGGCTGCGCTGGTCGCGGCCGCAGCGCGGCTGCTGGGCGGCTATTTCGGCTACCAGCACCAGTACGCGCTGCTGTACATAGCAGTGCTGTGGGTCTCCTGGTACGGCGGCGTGTGGCCGGCCTTGCTGACGACCGTGCTCGGCGCGGTTTCGGTGGGCTTTCTGGGGATCGCGGCGGGGCACCTGGTGGTCGGCTTCCAGCGCGGGAATCTGACGGGCGTGGAATTCTATGCCATGGTGACGCTGACGGCGGCGTTTCTGTTCGAGGCCGAAAGAGGCGCCCGCCGGCGCGCCCACCGCAGCGCGGAAGAGGCGCAGCGGCGGCTGGAGGAGTTCCAGCGCGAAACCAGCCTGCGCAAAGCCGCCGAAGCCGCGGCCTCGCGGGCGGAAGAGCAGTTCGGGCTCACCGTGGAGCATGCGCCGGTGGGCATCTGCCGCCTCAGCCTGGACGGCCGCTTCGAAGAGGCGAACCCGCATCTTTGCGCGATCATGGGCTACACGCGCGAGGAAATTCAGCGGCTGAGCTTTCGCGATATTACCCACCCCGACGACCTGGCCGCGACGCTCGACGGCTACGAGGCGATTCGCGATGGCACGCGGGCGTTTTTCAACCTGGAAAAGCGATACATCCGCAAGGATGGCGCGGTGGTTTGGGCGAGCCTGACGGGCGCCGCGGTGGGCGGCGGAGGCGGACGGCCGCAGTTTCTGCTGGGCGTGATTCAGGATATTACCAGCCGGCGGGAAGCCGAAGAGCAGCTTCGCGAAACGCAGCGGCTGGAAGGCGTGGGGCGCCTGGCGGCCGGAATCGCGCACGATTTCAATAACCTGATGACGGCGGTGCTGGGCAACGCCAGCCTGGCGCTGGACACGCTGCCCGAAGAAGCGAGCGAGCGCGGCCTGATCGAAGGCGTGGCAGCCGCGGCCGAGCGCGCGGCCTCGCTCACGCGGCAACTCCTGGCGTACGCCGGCAAGGGCCAATTCCAGCGCGCGGACGTGGACTTGGCGGAGGTGGTTTCCCACGCCACCGAACTGATCCGCGTGACGGTCCCGGCGGACATCGATTTTCGCCTGGATTTGAGCGAGCAGCTGCCGCCGCTGGTGGCCGACCCTTCGCAGCTCCAGCAGCTGGTGACCAACCTGGTCCTGAATGCGATCGAGGCCATTGGAGACCGGCCCGGCACGGTGGCGATGCGCACGGAGCGGGTCCGGTTTTCCCGGGAGAACGGGGTTCCGGCAGTGGCGGTGGGGAGGATCCGGTTCGGCGAGTATCTGCGGCTGGTGGTGGAGGATACCGGCTCCGGCATGGACTCGGGCACGGTGCGGCGCATCTTCGATCCATTTTTCACCACGCGATTCATGGGGCGGGGATTGGGCCTGGCCGCCGTTGCCGGCATCGTGCGCACGCTCGAAGGCGCGGTGGTTGTGCGCAGCGCGCCGGGGCAGGGAACCACTATCGAGATTCTGATTCCGGACCCAACGGCGGCATCCGGCCAAGCCCTCGCCGCCGGCCACGCCGGCGCGCACACCGACTAATCGCTAGCGCGGGAAGGGCGAGGCGCCTTCGGGGCCGTACCAGTCGTATGTCCACGGCGCGCCCGTCGATGCGCCAGCGGCCGGGCGTGGTGGTGTCCATCCAATCGAGCGGCTCGGCAAGCTCGCGCGAACGGGCGGCGGCGGCGAATGCCTGGCGGAGCGCCTGCTTCGATTCGGCGTTGACCACCGCGGGATCGGGGGAGACGAACAGCGCGGTGCCGCTGCGGGCCACCAGGTCGAGCCAGCGCGCGGCCAAGTCCCAGGGAAGCTCCGGCGTGAGGGCGGCGCAATCGGCATCGAGATCGAAAAAGGCGCGGTGCTGCGGGCCGCGAAACGCCAGCGTGTTGACGCCCATGCGGCGGGTGCGGTTGAAATCGCGGCCGCTGGTGTCGTCGCCGGTGCGCTGCAGCTCGAACAGGCCGGCGCCCAGGTGTCCGAAGGTGTTGCAGCCGATGACCGCCGCGCTCCCGGCGGCTTCGCGAATGGCGCGGTAGAGGGCCAGCGCGATTTCGGCGGTGGTGCGGGAGCGGTCGGCGAAATGCCAGCCGGCCGGCGGTGAGTTCGGCGCCCATGGCGAATCCCCAGCGGCCGAGCAGATCGAAGCTGGTGTAATCGTGCTTGATCAAGCTCGAAGCCCCAGGCAGTCCATGCGGGCGGTATCCTGGCGAACGGTGTCGAGGTTCTCCGGGATGGTGGGGTCGAGCGTTGCGCGTTGGTCGCCGCCACCGGGCCGAAGGCAGGCAGACTGAGGAACGCCGGCGGTGGTGTAGAGCGGGCGCAGCCAGATGCCGGGACGCACGCCGTGGCGTTTGATGGCCGCGGCGAGAGCCGGCCATATCGGGGAAGCGGGCGTTGCCGCGCTCAGCCACGGGCCGGCGGTGTTGGTGAGCGACCAGCCGTCATCGATCACCATGAAGGGGCGGTTCGGCCCGGAGGGGGCGAGGTCGGCCATCAGGGCGGCATCGCGCTCGATGGCGGCGGCGGAGCAATTGCGGCCGTAAGCGTAATACCAGTTGTTGCCGCCGTAAACGGGCGCGGCGGGAAGGCGCGGGTGGGCGCAAAGCTGGCGGCAGAAGCGCGCGCGCGGATTGGAAGGCGCTCTGGTCGGGCGAACCGCGGCGGGTTTGGACGATGGCGGCTTCGAGCGTGCGTGGGCCCAGGCGAACGGCGGAGCCGCCGTTGCGCAGGTCGAGCCAGAGGGAGATTCCGGCCGGATCGGCCTGCCAGAAGGCGAAGCACGACGCCCCCGTGGCGACGCCGTAGCCGTGGGTAGCGCGGCCGTCGAAGGCCAGGAAATACCAGGGCAGGATGCGCTCGCCGAGCAGGCCGCGCCATTCGAGATCGCCGTAGCTGCGCTCCCACTGATCGTTGAGAATGCGCCAGCGCTCGGGCACGGCGGCGTGCCAGCGGAGGTGTAAGCGCAGCAGCGGGGCGTCGGGCGCTTGGATGCGGATGGGAATGCCGGCGGCGGAGGGGTCGGCTTCGACAGAGATGCCAGCGGCAGTCCAGCGGGTCCCCTGGCGCGTCAGCGGAAGCGGACCGGTTTCCAGATAGGCAGTGGCGAGGTCGGGCGGGCGCAGGATATCGACGTATCCGTCCGCGGCAGCGCACGGTTTGCGCGCGAGCGGCGGCGGGCAGGCCGGCGGAGACCGCCAGCATGTCACGGCGGGAAAGATGGCGCGGGTTCACGTATCCATTGTGGCATCGTGAGCGGGCCATGGCTTGGGGCGGGCCGGCGGACGTATTCCGCAAAGTCCGCGGTCCGGCCAAGTCCCCGCTCCGCTACTGGCGCGGCTCTGCTCCGTGGAGCAAGCTCCCAGCTATGCGCGCGGAATCGCGATCAATCCGCCTGGTCGAAGGAGCGGCCGTTCTTACGCTTCACCACGGGCGCGGTTTCGAGCGGTACGCCGTAGGCGGCGGCCGCGGCGCCCTGGGCCGCGGGTTTCACGCGGCGGTCGTTGCGCGGGCTGCGCCAATCCACCTTGGGCAGAAACAGCGAGCGATCGATGCGGTCCTGGTAGCGCACCGCGATGTTGAGCAGCGAATCGAGCAGCGATTCCGAGAGCAGGTGCGGCTTGAGGCCGAGGTCGGTCAGCTTGGAGTGGCGCGCGTTATAGTAATGCTCTTCGGCTTCCACCCGCGGGTCGGGCAGGTGGTCGATTTCCACGTGCAGGTCGAGCTTGCGGCCGGCGGTCTGCACCATGCGGGCCAGCTCCAGCACCGAAAACTGCTCGGTGAACTGGTTGTAGACGCGGCACTCGCCGGCGCGGGCCGGATTCAGGCAGGCGATTTCGATGCAGCGCACGGTGTCGCGAATGTCCAGATAGCCGCGCGTCTGCCCGCCCTTGCCGTAGACCGTCAGCGGGTGGCCGGTGGCCGCCTGCGCGCAGAAGCGGTTGAGCACGGTGCCGAAGACCTCGTCGTAATCGAAGCGGTTGATGAGGGCCTCGTCGAGCGCCACCTCATCCGTCGTGGTGCCGTACACCACGCCCTGGTTCAGATCGGTGGCGCGCAGGCCCCAGATGCGGCAGGCGAACATGATGTTGTGGCTGTCATGCACCTTGGAGAGGTGGTAGAAGGAGCCGGGCTGCTTGGGAAACGGCAGCACGTCCTTGCGGCCGTTGTGCTCGATGGCGATGTAGCCCTCTTCGATGTCGATGTTCGGCGTGCCGTATTCCCCCATGGTGCCGAGCTTGACCAGGTGGCAATCGGGGCGGAATTCGCGCAGCGCGAACAGCAGGTTCAGCGTGCCCACCACGTTGTTGACCTGGGTGAAGACCGCGTGTTGGCGGTCGATCATGGAGTAGGGAGCCGAGCGCTGCTCGGCGAAATGCACCACGGCGTCCGGCTCGAACGAGCGGATGACGGCGGAAAGGAAATCGTAGTCGGCGATGTCGCCGGAGAAAGATTCGATGTCTTTTCCGCTGACCCGATTCCACACCCGCAGCCTTTCGGGCAGCGTGCGGATCGGCGTCAGCGTCTGTACGCCCAGCTCAAAGTCCCACTGCCGGCGGGAAAAATTATCGGCGATCGCGACGCGATGGCCTTTTCCTGAGAGATAAAGGGAGGTGGCCCAACCGCAGTAACCGTCGCCTCCGAGCACGAGTATATTCATATGGAATGTCCTTCATCTTCCGCCGAACGGAGATATGGCAGCAAGCTCAACCCCGCGGCACGGTATGTCTAAACAGGCGCTCCTCCGCGTCTGAATGCACACTAAACCCCAGCGACCAACTTCCAGGGTTCATCTTATCAACTAAACAGCTTCGGCCCGATTAGCTCTTAGGGGCTAGTGGAGTGCCGCAACTTCTGGTTGCGACAAGGGTTGGACGCCGGCGCGGTGCGAAACGGGTACCGGCCAAAATACCGGCGGCCGTCTGAAGACGGCGCCACGGGGGCGGAGCAGGGGCAAATAGTCTATCTGGGCGCCGGTTTTTTCCCGGCATCCAGGTGATCGAAATTCAGAATCGCGTTGAACACCAGGAAGTAGCTGCCCTTGGTTTCCGCGCGCCAGAACGGGTTGTTGGAGAACAGCACCACGTGGCCCTGGCCGTAGGGCGAATCGACCACGGCGGCGTGCTGCGCCAGTTCGCGCGCCGTTATCGAGCAGGCCGGAAACCAGCAGCTCGTTGGCGTTGGCGTAGCGCAGCACCACGCGCGGCCGCGCGGCCGGCGGGATCACGTTGACCGGATTGCGAAGCTGCTCGTCGGTGAGCGGCAGCGGCCTCCCAAGGTCTCGGCGTGCGGCTCTTCGGGGATGTCGGCGGGCGTGCGGCCCTGCGGCATGTCGGGATCGTCGGCCGTGCCGCGCCCGGTGGCGCGCTCCGGTGCATCCGCCGGCGCCGCCGCGCCGCCCGCCGCCTCCGCCCGCCATGTTGGAAAGGTTGAAGACCGGCGGATTCGACGCGAAAATCGCCAGGTTATCGGCAGTAGCCGTAGAGCGATCGGGCTGGCGGCATCCACCATTTTGGAGCGCAGCGCCGAACCCGTCACTTTCAGGCGCGGCGCGCGGCGCCGATGGAGACGCCCGGCGTGAATCCGAAAGTGACGGCGAAGTTGTCGGTGTCGCTGGCGGTGATCAGCAGGCCGCCCTGGCGCACGAACTCCTGCAGGTGGTCGAGCCCGGTCCAGCCGAGACCGGGGCGCATGTCGTCGGTCTCGATCGGTCTTGCCGAGATTGGGCGTGAGCGGCGTGACTTTCCAGGGCAGCGGATTGCCGTACATCGGCATGCCGTTGACGATGGCGTGCGGGTTGCCGCGCGCGCCGGGGCCGAAGACGATGACGTCGTATTTGGCGCGCAGGCTCCGCGTTCTTGGCGCACGGTCTGGGTGCTGATGTAGTCGTAGGGAATTTTGCAGGCGGTCGAATTCCAGGCGCCACCAGCCCTCGCGCCTGCGTGCTCAGCCAGGTGTGCATGATGGCGATGCGGGCGGCGCGCAGCGGATGGGTCTTCACCTGCGGCGCGGCGGCCACCGCGTAGGCGCGCACGCCCAGCTCGGCGGCGGCTTTGGCCAGGTCGCCGGCCGCCACGCCGCGCACGATGAACGAGCCGCGGTTGAACTTGTGCCCGGCGGCTTCGAACGGCTCCTCGGCGGCCTCGAAGGCGGCGGTCGGGAAAGCGGTAGCGCAGGGTGACCAGCGCGTTATCGGCATTGTGATTGATCAGGAAAATGTCGCCCGCGCCTTCCACGCCGCCGGGCGCGCGCACCGGGCCTTCGACGCGCGTCATGGCCGCGTCCAGCACCTTGGCGTCGGTCACGCGCGCCACCTGCACGTTGCCCAGCTCGCCGAACGTCCAGCCGGTATCGTCGTAGATGGCTCTTCTGCGGATCGTTGGCGGCCCAGTATTGGTAATCGAGCAGCGCGTCGGCGATGCGGCTGTAGGGCTGGTCCATGCGCAGCACGTAACTGCCGGCGGGGAAGGTGCGCGGCTCGGGCTTGGGCTTTTCGGGCGGCTTGGCGGCGGGCGGCGGCTTCGGCGGCGCCGCCGCGGCTCGCGCGGCGCCCGCTCTGGCCGGCATGAGACGGTGAAGGCTGCGCTGGCGCGCGAGATTTCGCAGCCCTGCTCCTGCAGCATCGCAGCAGGTCCGCCTGCCGCCGGGGCGCGGATCGTCGGCGGTGAAGACGTACGCCGCCGGTCCTTCGGTGCGCGCCTTCTCGATGGACGCGCTTCGATTTCAGATAGAAATTGTGCAGGAAGAGCTTGTTGTTGGCGGCGAAGTAATGCCAGCGCGGTGAGCAGGCCGGTCTCTTCGTAGTTGTTGTTGTTGCGCTGCGACCATTTGGCCTTGGGCAGCGGCGGATTCTGCTTGTACCAGGTGCGCGCGTATTCGTTGGGCCGCAGCGTGCGCTCTTCGGTATCGGCGCCGCCGTTGCCGAAGGTCTCGTACAGCCGGCTGATGCCGTTGTGCATGGCGGCGATGAACATCAGGTAGCGGGCGACCAGGTGTCGAAAGTGCCGTGGGTGAAGACGCCGGGCATGCCGAATTTGGTCATCTCGGAGACGTTGTTCCAGCCCATCATCTGCCACTCGTCGGCCAGCATCGGGTCGATCCAGGCATTGTACGGGCCGTCGCCGACGGTGTTGTCGTAGAGGTACGGCACGGATTCGTGCAGGTCGTGCAGCACCTGCGCCTTCCAGCCGATGAAGGTCTTGAGCACGTTGCGGGTGAGGGCCAGGGTGAGCGCCCATGGCGTCGCGATTGTTGTCGTGCGCGACGTAGTGGCCCCAGTAGATGAGGGTGGGCCACTGCTTGTCCGGGATTGGCGCGGTGCCAGCGGTAGATATCCACCATGCGGTCGCGGCCGTCCACTTCCACCACCGGCGTGATCAGGGTGATGACGTTGTCGCGGATGTGGCGGATGTAGGCGCTTTCGTCCACCGCCAGCCGGTAGGCCAGTTCCATGAGCGCGGTGGGCGCGCCGGTTTCGGTGGAGTGGATGGTGCCGGTGATGTAGTAGATGGGCGTGGAGGCGGCCACCAGCTTTTCGGCTTCGGCGTCGTCCAGGTGGATGGTGCGCGGGTCGGCCAGGCTTGGCCAGGCGGGCGCGGTTCTCGTCGAGCGCGGCGATGCAGGCGCTCGTCGGCCACCGCCACCGCGATCATCTCGCGGCCCTCCTCGGTCTTGCCGATGCTGAAGACCTTGACGCGCGGGCTGGCCTTCTCCAGCATGCGCATGTAGCGGTAGACATCTGTGCGCATAGGGCAGGATGCCGGGCGCGCCGGCGATATCGCCGAGCACGGCCTTGGGCGTCGGCACGGTCTTCGAGGCGGGCAGATAATCGGTGAGCGGCGAGTTGAAGAACGCCTCGGTGGTGTACTCGCGGATTTTTCTGGTGTACTCTTCGTCGACCGGCTGGGCGGGGTCGCGCTCCGGCTTCGGGGATTGAGCCAGCAGGGGGAGCGTGAGGAGGACCGGCGCCAGGCGCCACAACGGTTTCATATTTCTGGAATATAACAGCCTGCGCGGCGGAGGTCGGCGAAGCGGGCAGGCGGATTCACCTGCCCACGGTTGGCAGGCGAAACCGCCTGCCCCACTTTATGGCTGCGTCGGCGGGTTCGGGTTTGAGCAGGGTGGGGATCTGCGCGGCGGCGTCGCCGATGGCGCGGGCCAGGTTCAGTTTGGCCAGGTTGTGGGCGAAGATGCTGTTGATCAGGTCCAGTTGCGCGCTGGACACCGTCTCCTGCGCCTGCACCACCTCCACCGTATTGATGACTCCGGCTTCCATGCGGGCGCGGGCCATCTCCAGGGTCTCCTGGGCCACCTGCAGGTTCTTGCGCGCGACCTCGACCTGACCGGCGGCGGCTTCCAGATCGAGATATGCCTGGCGGACCTGGGCTTCGATCTGGCCGCGCGTGTCGTCCAATTCGGCCTGGCGCTGGGCCAGCACGGCTTTGGCCTGCGCGATATCGGCCGCCGTCCGGCCGCCTTGCCAGATCGGAATGCTGAGGGTGCCGGCGGCGGTGAAGGCTCCATTGCGATGGGCGGGGTTGGTGCCGATCAGTTCGTAATCGGCCGCTGACGGCCAGCGAAGGCAGGCGCTCGGCGCGGGCGGCGGCCAGGGCTTTGGCGGCGGCCTCCACCTGCGCCTGGGCGGCTTTGAGATCGGCGCGGCGGCTTTCGGCCAGGGCCACGGCGGCATCCACGCTCGTGACCGGCGCCGGGCTGAAGCGGAAATGGTCGGTGAGCTGATAGCCGGGGTTGGGCGGCAAGGCCGACGAGCCGCGCCAGGTTGATCTTCTGCTTGGCGAGATCGTTGCGCAGGGTGATGATCTGCTGCTGCTGGGTGAGCGTGCGCACCTGGCTCTGGTCCACGTTGAGCTGCCCCAGCACGCCCTGCTCGTGCTGCTCGGTGGATTGATGGAAGACGGCGTTGGCGGTGTCGAGTTGGGCTTGCGCGGCGTCCAGGCGGGCCTGCGCGGCCAGCACCTGCAGATAAGCGCCGCCCACCGCCAGGGTGACCAGGTCGCGCGCATCCTGCCAGGCTGTACTGGCTGGCGCGGGCGGTGGCGCGGGCGGAGCGGTAATTATTGAGCGCGGTCAGGTTGGCCACAGTCTGGCTGAGGCTCACCTGGAGATCGAAGTAATTGAACGGGCCCACGACGGTGGGCATGTGGACGCCGGGAACGTTGAAGCGCAGGCCGAAGCGCGGCCAGGTCGACCTGCTCCACGGTTTCGCTGAGCGCTGCCGTTGATGTTCGGCAGCAGGGCGCTGCGCGCCACCGCTCACCTGCGCGCTGGTTTGGCGGACGGTATTGCGTCAGCCCGACCGCGCCCAGGTTGTAGGCCAGGCCGCGCTGCAGCGCATCCTCCAGCGACAGCTTGCCGGAAAAAGGCATGGCGGTGGTGCTGCGGCGTGCTGCCGCTGTAGGGGCCGGAGATCTGCACGCTGGGGTTCAGGGTGTTGACGCTGGTGGTGGTTCCCGGCACGGGCTGTTCGGTGGCGCCGACCGAGCCGCCCTGGTTGTTGCGGCCCGACGCCGGCAGGACGACCGCCTGCGGAGCGAGCCGCGGGCGGCGCGTGTCTGGCCGGGAATCTGTGCGAAGGCGCCGCCCGCGCCCGACCAGGAGGGTCGAAGAGCACAACGCTGCCGAATGGTTTCATGGCGTCTCTCGTCATTTCGAAATCGTTACCAATTTGCGCATGGCGGCCACCAGCTGCCGCTGGTGGGCCGCGGAAAGCACCGCCAATTGCTGCGCCTCGGCGCGTTGGGCGCGCGGCAGCGCGCGGTGGAACAAGCTGGTCGCCGGCCTCGGTGCGCTGCACCCATTGCACGCGGCGGTCGCGCGGGTTGCGCTGCCGGCGCAGCCAGCCGCGGCGCTCCAGGCCGTCGAGCACCGCCACCAGGGAGCTGGGGTCGAGGCCGCACAGGTCGGCGATCTCATGCTGCGGAGACATTGCCGCTGCCGGCGATGGCCAGCAGCCAGAACTCTCTGCGCGCGCAGTCCCAGCGGCGCCAGGGCGCGATCCAGCCGCCGCCGCGCTTCCAGCCAGATCTTCCAGTTGCAAAACCACAATCCGGGCGCAGCCGGCTCCCATGCGGCCGTGACCTTGGTGGCGGTCGTCTTGGCGGTAGCGCGGGGCATGGTCACAAGGTCCGCCGGAACAGCAGCGTGGCGCCGGCCAGCACCACCACCGAGGTCAGCACCAGCGCGAAGATATCGGTGGTGACCGCGGTGATGCCGACGTCCTTGAGCAGCAGCGTGCGGAAGCCGTGGACGGCGTAGGTGAACGGGTCGCACTCCGACATCAACCGCAGCCAGCGGGGAAAGCCGGCGATGGGATAGACCGCGCCGCTGGGAAAGAACAGCAGCGTGTTCAGCACGCCGAAAATGGCGCGCGGCACCAGCGGGTCGCTGATGCGCGCCATGATGAAGAACATCATGCCGATCAGCGCCACGGAAGTGAGCACCACCATCAGGGTCAGCTCCAGCAGGCGCATCGGCTGGAAGAAGTTGGGGACCTCCGCCACCACCGCGCCCAGCACCAGCACGGTCTCTCCGGCCAGCATCGCCTTGATCACGCCGGACAGATTGAAGCCGAGAATCAGCTCCCACTTGGTGATCGGGGTCACCATGTAGCCTTCGTGCAGGCCGCGCGCCTTGTCGTCGATGAACAGCATGCCGCCGCCGATCATGGCGGTCACGAAGATGGCCAGCGCCACCGAACCGGGCAGCAGGTACTTGATGTAGTCGATGTAGGGATAGACTTCCACCACGTCGAGCGCGGCCTGCTGCGGTTCGCGCGGCGGCACCTGGGGCGCGTTGATCGAGGCCACCAGGTCGGACATCTGCGCGCCCACGGCGCCCGCCACCGAGCGGTCGGTGTTGTCGGTAATCAGCGCCAGGTGCGGCTGGTGCTGTTCCAGCAGGTCGCGGGAATAATGCTGCGGAATGATCAGAACGCCGCTCAGCACGCCCTTGCGCAGGTCGCTGAGGGCGGCGCCCTCGTCGTCGTAATCGGTGGGCAGGAAGGTGCGGGCGTTGGCGCCCACGGCGCGGACGCGCTCCAGCACATCCACCGATTCCGGCCCGCGATCCAGGTTGACCACGCCCAGGATGACGTTCTTGATATTGCCGCCGAAGGCGTTGCCCAGGATGATCAACTGCACCAGCGGCAGCACCAGCGAGGCGAACAGCAGCGCCGGGCTGCGGCGGAATTTGCGCATATCGCGCTCGACCAGGGCCAAAGCTCGCTTCATCGCGGACCTCCTTTCTTGCCGCGGCCGGCCGGAGCGGCGGCTTCGGCCATCTCCGCCAGCCCGTGGCCGGTGTAATGCAGGAATACGTCGTCCAGACTGGTGGACTGCACCGACAGGCTTTTCAGCTCGAGCTTGTGCTCGCGCGCCAGTTCGATCAACTCCTGCGCCGAAGCCGGGCCGCGGTCGCTCGAGATGCGATAGGTGGCCGAGCCCAGCGCGCGCACCGACTTGCACCGCCGGCAGCGCTTCCAGGTCGGCGGCGCCGTGGGGCAGATCGGGCTCGAACTGCAACTCGATGCGGCTGGCGCCGGGCACCGAGGCTTTCAGCGCCACCGGCGTATCCAGCGCCACGATGCGGCCGCGGTCGACGATCGCGACCCGGTCGCAAAGGCGGTCGGCCTCGTCCATGTAATGCGTGGTGAGAAAGAGCGTGCGGCCCTGCTGGGCGCGCAGATGCGTGATCATCTCCCACACCGAAATGCGCGAGACCGGGTCGAGGCCGGTGGTGGGCTCGTCCAGAAACAGGATTTGCGGATCGTGCACCAGGCCGCGCGCGATCTCGAGGCGCCGCCGCATGCCGCCGGAGAGCGTGGCGGCCAGGGCGTTGGCGCGGTCGGCGAGGCCGACGGCTTCGAGCAACTCCGCCGTGCGCTGGCGGCGCCGCGCGCCGGTGATGCCGTACAGCCGGGCGTGAATGCCCAGATTCTCGGCGCAGGTGAGCTCGGGGTCGCTGGTCATGTTCTGCGGAATCACGCCGATGCTGGCGCGCACCGCGTTGGGGTCGCGAATGATATCGTGCCCGGCCACGATCGCCGTGCCGCTGGTGGGCGGCACCAGCGTGGTCAACATGCGGATGAGCGTGCTCTTGCCCGCGCCGTTCGGTCCGAGCAGGCCGAAGATCTCGCCGCCGTGCACCGTGAAGCTGACGTTATCCACCGCCAGCAGCGCGCCGAAGCGCTTGCTGATGCCTTCGACCTCGATGGCGACGCCGTTGGGCGATTGCGCTTTGCGCTTCCATGACGGCTAGTCCTTCGCGGTGTTGACCGGCGGCGGCGGCGGCAAGCGCCGGCACCGGCAGCATCACCCAGGCGGTCATGCCCAGCGGGAGCTTGCCCTCGGGATTGGGCACGCGCACGCGGATGGCCACCGTCTTGATGTCGCGCTTGGTGCGGCTGACGTCGCGCTGCGTGGCGAAATCGGCTTCCACCGCTTTGTAGATCACCGGGCCGCTGATCTCCGTGCCCGAGGGCAGGCGCACCTGCAGAGTCTGTCCCATGGCGATGAGATCGGCGTAGGTCTCTTCGACGTCGGCATCCACCCAGGTGGAGCTCAAGTCGAACAGCGTGACGATGGGACTGCCGGGGTTCACCACTTCGCCCTGCCGCGCCGCGCGCAGCGTCACGATGCCGCTGGCCGGCGCGAAAATCCGCGTCTGGCCGAAGCGCGCGTCGGCGGCCGCGGCATTGGCTTCGGCCTGCGCCTCGGCCGCGCGCAGGGCGTCGGTCTGCCGCTGCTGCACGGGGACCTGCGCTGTTCCTGCTGCTGGGCGTCCGCCAGCGCGGCCTGCGCCGCCGCCACCGAGCGCTGGATGGCCTCGACCGCCGGCTTGCGCCGCCGCCACGGCGCGCCGCGTCGCCGTCGACGCCGGCTTGCGCCGCCTGTTCGTTGGCCTTGGCGGAATCGAGATCGGTCTGCGCCGTGACCAGGTCCTGCGGCGGGTTGATGTCGCTGCTCGACCAGCGGCCGGATGCGGTTGAAGTTGTCCTGGGCCTTGGCCACCGCCGCCTGGGTTTGCGCCACCTGCGCCTGCGCCTGCCGCAGTTGCGCCTGCGGCTTGCGCCACCTGCGCCTCGCGCCTGCTGCAGTTGGGCCTGGGTCTGCGCCACCTGCGCCTCCGCCTGGCGGACCTTGGTGGGCAGCGTATTTTCCAGCAGCTCGGTCTGGGCCACCGACTGCTGCGCGTTGGCGCGGGCCTGCGCGATGGCGTGGCCGGCGGCGCCCTGGTCGGCGCGCAGCTCGTCCTGGTCGAGCACGGCGATCAGGTCGCCGGCCTTGACCCATTGCCCGTCGTCCACCGCCAGGCTCACGATGCGGCCGGTGATCTTGCTGCCCACCACCACTTCGTTGCCATCCACCGTGCCGGTCAGCACGAGCGTCTGCGGACGCGGGCGCTCGACCCACCAGATCGCCGCGGCGATGGCCACAATCAGCAACAGAAGAATCGCTCGTTTCATGCGGAAGACCTCATTCGATTGGAACCCAAATAGATTGTAAACCAAATTATCTCAGAATCAAACGAATACGGGGCGAAAGGGAAGAGCGCGATGGCGCGGCGGGGAAGTGACGAGGGCCGGATACATCCCAGGGCATGCCCGGCTCCGAGAAGCGGATGGGCGGTGTCCGCTCGCCGGAGTTTTTAGCCCGCTCGTGACAATCCTCATCCCGATGGTGAGAATTTCTTAGCAACTGTCTCGTTCCGTCCAGAATACTGATCTTTAATGCAGAAAACGCCGTTCGCCACGCTGCTCCTGTTGTGTCTGTGTTTGTGCCCTTGGGGTTTCGCGCAGTCGCTGGGGAATGCGGGAACGATCCAGGGGACGGTGACGGACCCTTCGGGCGCGGTGATACCGGGGGCCGCGGTGACGGTGAGGAACGCGGTCACCGCTTACACGCAGACGGTCTCGACGGGCGCGGACGGCACGTTCCGGCTGTTGAACATCCCGCCGGGGTCGCATCGCCTGGAGATCACGGCTACGGGTTTCGGGCCGTTTTCGCAGACGGTGGAGATTCGCAGTGCGGTGCCGGTGCAGATCAAAGCGACGTTGACGCTGGGGCAGGCGACCACGACGGTGACGGTGCAGGGAGCGGCGGAAGCGATCGAGAATATTCCGACCGACCACGTGGACGTGGATCAAACGCAATTGTCGAAACTGCCGGTGTCGGACCCGGCGGGTGGATTGAGCGAAGCGATCACCTACAGCACGGGCGGGGTGGCGGCGGATGCCAACGGCTTTTTTCATCCGCTGGGCGATCATGCGCAGGTGAGCTTCGTGATCGACGGGCAGCCCATCAGCGACCAGCAGAGCAAGGTGTTTTCGACGCAACTGCCGACCAGCGCCATCCAGAGCATGGAGGTGACAACGGGCTCTCCGGCGGCGGAGTTCGGCGACAAGAGCAGCCTGATGGCGCAGATCACCACGCGCAGCGGGCTGGGCGCGGGCAAGGTGTTCGGCAACGTGGACGCCACCTATGGCAAGTTCGGAACCGAGGGCGGGGACGTGGCGCTGGGTTACGGGACGGCGAAATGGGGCAACTTCATTGCCCTGGACGGGCTGCGCACCGGGCGGTTTCTGGACGCTCCGGAATTCACGGCGTTCCACGACAAGGGCAACAACCAGACGATCTTCGACCGCTTCGATTTTCAGCCAACCGGCACCGACGTTTTTCACCTGAACCTGTTCACGGCGCGCAACTGGTTTCAGATTCCCAACGATTACGACCAGCTGGGGCAGGATCAGCGCCAGCGCGTGCTCACCTGGAACATCGCGCCGGGCTATCAGCACACATTCAGCACGCACACGCTGCTGACCATCAATCCGTATATCCGCAAGGACCAGTTGAATTACTATCCCAGCCGCGATCCGTTTGCGGATACGCCGGCCACGCAGAACGAGAGCCGGCAACTGCTGAACTGGGGCGTGAGGGCGGATATCGCCATGGCGACGGGGCACCACAACCTGAAGTACGGGGTGGATCTGAAGCAGACGCGGCTGCTGGAGAATTTCGGCTTCGGCGTGACCGATCCGGCGTTCAATTCGCCGTGCATCGACGCGACCGGAGTTTCGGTGGCCGGACACGGCGCTGACCAGCCCTGCGCAGTGCGCGGCGGCGGGATATCAGCCGAATACGAGCGCGAATCCGAACGCGGTGAATCCGTTCCTGCCGGGCCTGCTGCCCTACGATCTGACGCGCGGCGGGCAGCTGTTCAATTTTCACGCCACGGCCAACATCAACCAGTACGCGTTCTACGTGCAGGATGCGATCAACTGGGGCAATTTCGTGTTTTCGCCCGGCTTCCGGCTGGACCGGTACGACGGGCTGACCTCGGCGACCGGGCCGCAACCGCGGCTGGGCATCGCCTACAACATCAAGAAGACGGGGACGGTGCTGCGCGTCTGCGTACGCGCGCACGTTCGAGACGCCGTTCAACGAGAATCTGCTGCTTTCGAACGCGACGGGAGCGGGCGGGCTGGCGGAGAACGTGTTCGGGTCCGACCGCGGCGCCGATGCAGCCGGGCTTCCGCAACCAGTTCAACACCGGTTTCCAGCAGGCGATGGGGAAGTATCTCATGCTGGACGCGGATTATTTCTGGAAGTATACCCACAACGCCTACGATTTCAACACGCTGCTGAACACCACCATCACGTTTCCGATCGCCTGGCACAACTCCAAGCTGGACGGGGTCACGGGGCGGCGTGAGCACCACCAACATGCACGGCTTCCAGGCCTACTGGACTTTCGGACACACCCGCGCGCGCTACTTTCCGCCGGAAGACGGGCGGGCTGATTCCGCAAGGCGCGCCGCTGACCGACGGGCGTGTTCCGCATCGACCACGACCAGGCGTTCCAGTCGACCATGAATCTGCGCTACCAGCGGCCGAAGAATGCGGAGTGGATTGCGTTCACCTAGCGGTACGACAGCGGGATGGTGGTGAGCGGCGTGCCGGACGCGGGCGCGGCGTTGGGCGCTGACGCCCGAATCAGCAGGTGACGATCGGGCTGGCGTGCAACGGAGTGTACGCGACGGTGGCGACGCCGCTGACCAATTGCGTGAATCCGAACGGCACGATGGGGATGGTGACGTCGCAAGCTGCTGACGCTGCCGCAAGGCGGGTACGGCGGTTTCCCGAGCCAGGAGAACGACGATCACAATCCGGACCGCGTGAAGCCGCGCAACGTGTTCGATCTGGGGGTGGGCAGCGACAACCTGTTCCACAGCGAGAAGAAGACGCACCTGACCGGCGTCAGGTGTCGATCGCGAACCTGACCAACAAGGTGGCGCTGTACAATTTCCTATCGACGTTCAGCGGGACGCACTTCCTCGAGCCGCGGACGTATCAGGTGCGCATCGGCCTGGTCTTCTGATTGCCCGCTGCCGTCGGTGCGGCGCTTCCCGGCGCCGCAAGAGGCGGACATTCAAGTAGGGACGCCGAGACGCGGCAGGACCCACTTCATCACCGCGAAATAGGCCGCCAGGACGGCGGCGAGAACCAACCACTCCGGCATAGGAATTTCCTTTCGATGACGGCCGCGGTCCAAAATCGCGCGTCGATGGTCGTCCGTGGGCGCTCTTCACTTCCACTGTAGCGCGGGCCGGGCGTTCAGAACAACGCCAGTTGCGGCTGGACTTCGCCGGTGACGCGGGCTTCGCGCTCTCCGGCGAAAACGTTGACCTCGGAGCGGATGCCGAATTCCGGCAGGTAGATGCCGGGCTCGACGGAGAAGCAGGTCCAGGGCATGACGCGGCGCTCATCGTGGGTTTCGAGGTTGTCCATGTTGGCGCCGTTGCCATGCACTTCCACGCCGATGGAATGGCCGGTGCGGTGGGTGAAATAGCTGCCGTAGCCACGGCTTTCGATGACGCCGCGGGCGGCGTCGTCCACCTGGTAGCCGCAGAGCGGATGGCCGGCAGCCATGGCGTCCTGTACGCGGTGAACGGCGGCGTCGCGGGCGGCGGTGACCACCTCGAAGACGCGGCGCATGTCATCGGGAGGGTTGTCGCCGCAGAAGTCGGTCCAGGTGATGTCGTAGTAGACGGCGCCGGGCTGGTCGAGCTTGGCCCACATATCGAGCAGCACGAGATCGCCCGGATGGATCGGACAGTTGGCGTCCGCCGTGGGCTCGTAGTGCGGATTGGAGGCGTTGGCGTTGACGGCGACGATGGGACCGTGGTCGGTGACCAGGCCGGCCTTGGGCGAAGCCGTCGCGGACGAAGGACTTCACCTCGAGTTCGGTGAGCGGCGAGCCGCTGCGGACGCGCTCGCGGACCAGGTCGAACGCCTGGGCGCGAACGCGGTCGACGCGGCGGCCGGCTTCGAGGTGCATTTCCAGGGCTGCGGGAGTCCAGCGGGCCTCGAAGGCCTGGATCAGCTCGGCGGAGCTGGCCACTTCCACGCCGAGGCCGCGGACCAGTTCCACCGTGCCGGCATCCACCATGGAGACATAGGGAATGGCGCAGTTGGGCGAATACTGCATGGCGACGCGGCGGCATCCGGCGGCCAGATGGCGCAGGCCGGCGGTCTGCTCGGACCAGCTGGAATAGACGGTGGTTTCGCCGGGCAGGGCATCCAGCATGCCGCTTTCGATGCGATGCACCAGCTTGCGCGGCTCGCCCTGCGCGGGAATCAGGAAATACCAGCGGCGAGTGGGGATGCGCGGGGCCTCGAAGCCGAGCACGCGATAGGCCAGGGGGTCGCGGAGGTGGTGGTCGAAGAAGAGCCAGCCGTCCAGGTGCTGGTTGCGAATCTCATGCTGAATGCTTTCCAGTTGCATACGCAACTACAGTCTACTCCGAGAGCAGCGATTCCAGGCGGGCCTGGTCGACGCCATCCAGGTCCACGATTTTGTGGCGCGCGGTGGCTCCGGAGACGATGCGGACGTGCGAGCGGGGTACGCCGGCCAGATCGGCCAGGAAGCGAATGCATTCCTCATTGGCCTTCCCCTCCACCGGCGGCGCGGCGAGGTCCAGCTTCCAGGCGTCGCCGAGGCGGCCGGCGACGGCGGAGCGGCGGGCACGCGGATGCACCTTCACCGCGATACGCGCCACGTGACCTCCGCGCGCAGATCGGCGACTCCGGCGATGGGGCGCGTGTCGAGGACGTCGAAGGCGATGGCGTCATCCAGCCAGTCGTGGCTGGAGCCGTCCGGACTCTGCGTGGCCACGGTGAGCGTATACTGCTGCGCGGTGAGCCGGCAGGCGACGCGGAAATCCACTTCCAGGCGGTCGCCGGCATCGAGCGATCCCATTTCGACCTGCTCGATCCGCGTGTTGGTCCCATAGACATCCATGCCGATGCGGGTGCGGATCAGGATGCCGACCATGGGATCGCGTTGGGGGCGGTGAAAGCGGCAGCATACGCGGACGGTAATCTCTTCGCCGCTAGGGATGGTCTGGGTGGGCTCCCCGCGGACGTTGAGAATTTCAACAGAAAGGATTTCGCTGGTTCCGTCCCCATGGCGGAAGCTGGAAGACAAGCGGTCATTTTTCTTAACCGTGGCCTCCTGTTTTTCCAGAACCAGGCCGATGTAACGATTGATGACATCGCGCGGCGAGCCTTCGGCTTCGATTTTGCCGTGCAGGAGGAGGATGGCGCGGTCGGAGAGCTGCTTGACCAGGCCGAGATCGTGGGAGACGAAAAGGACGGTGATTTTCTGTTCGCGTAATTCTTGGAATTTCCGTACGCAACGATTTGCAAATACGGCATCTCCGACAGCCAGGGCTTCGTCCACGATGAGGATTTCCGGGTGCACGTGAATGGCGGTGGAAAAGGCCAGCCGGACATACATGCCGCTGGAGTATTCCTTGACCGGCCGCTCCATGAATTCGCCGATTTCGGCGAAGGTTTCGATTTGCGGCATGACCTTTTCAATTTCGGCCCGGCCCAGGCCCATGATTTCGCCATTCAGATAGACGTTTTCGCGGCCGGTGAAATCGGGATTGAAGCCGGCGCCGAGTTCCAGCAGCGCGGCGATGCGGCCGCGCGTGACCACCCGGCCGCTGGTGGGCTGGAGAATGCCGCTAACGATCTGGAGGAGCGTGCTTTTGCCGCAGCCGTTCGGCCCCACTAGTCCCAGCGTTTCGCCTTTCTCGACGGCAAGGGTGATGTCGCGCAGGGCCCAAAAATCCGAATGCCGGGTGGGACTGCCGGGTAGTAACTCCCGCAGGCGGTCTGACGGCCGGCGGTAAAGGCGGTAGAGCTTGGAGACGTTCTGAACCAGGACCAAATCAGATTCTAGCGTGGCGGGACACTAAACTTTTCGCAAAGACTGCCGATAGTCAGTTTGTGAAGCTTCTGTGCCTGATGCTGGCGGTCTCGGCGTTTGCGCAAACGCGGGATGCGATCGCAAAGCAGCTCAAGTCGATCCAGCAGCAGCGGGAGTCGTTACGCAAGATGGGGCTTTTCCCGCAGGATGCGTCGCCTGCCTGCGACCCGGTGCCGGAGGATCAGGTGGCGCCGCTCATTGACCAGGCAGCCAAGGCACAGCAACTGCCATCCAAACTGATCAACGCCGTGATTGCGCAGGAATCCGGATACCGCCCGTGTGCCGTTTCGGAAAAAGGGGCAAAGGGGCTGATGCAGCTCATGCCGGCCACCGCGGAGCAATTGCGCGTCGAGGATCCGTTTGATCCTAAGGCAAACATCGGTGCGGGAGCGGCTTTTCTTCGGCAATTACTGGAAAAATATAAGGGCGACCTGGCGCAAGCGCTGGCGGCATACAACGCCGGCCCGGAGACAGTGGAAAAGGCGAACGGAGTGCCGGATATCGCCGAAACCAAAAGCTACGTCGCCGCCATTCTGGAAAAGGTGGGGAGCAATCGCATTGAGTTAACGCCGCTACCCGCTCCACCATAACCGTATGCAGGTGACGCGGGGCTCTAGGACGCGGCGGCACGGCGCTTGACGCGGTATCGGCCCAGATAGGATGCGCCTTGCGGCGCAGGTTCGAGCGCAAGTTGCGCCTGGATTTCGTCCAGCATTCCAGTTACGTGCAGGCTCGCCGGATCGAAGTCGAACGCCCCTATTGCGTTAGTCACTTCGTCCAGTTGGTCTTCGTAGGCGGGAAACTCTACCAGAGTCGTGGATTCGGCTTCTTCGTGGTCATCGGCAAAACGGTAGACCAAAGCCGCGTCGTGATAGATCTGAGGGTTGATCGGGAAACTGACCTGAGCCAACGCCTCCAGCAGCGACTCAAGATGCCTGGGGTCGACACTGATGGAGACCGAAACCAGGGCACCCTGGCGGCCGCACAACGTACTGGCACTTGCACTCATCCCACACCTCCCAAGTTTCGGCGAAGGGGGGCGGCCCAAAAACAAAAGACCCTGGAGCCGAAAGGCGTCCAGGGTCAAAATGTTCTCGAACAGACCGACTCGCCTTTAGCACTTTTTTACGTGGTTGCAATTAGCTGGGCTGCCAAACGCACCCTAAATCAATCCACGTCAACCTGATCCTATCACGTTACGGACGGTCAGGCAATAGGGTAATTAGGACGGGAGTTTTCAGCCCGGGCGTTGAGTGTTCTGGCCGACGCGCTGGAGGCAAAGGGGCTAAAATAAACCTTCCGGACGAAATTATGGAATTCCTCGCTACCAGTTTGCTGGAACTCATCACCCAGACCTCCACCAACCTCCCGCCCGACGTGCGCCAGGCCATGTCGGCGGCCGCAACCGCAGAAGCGCCGGGGACGCAGTCCTCTCAGGCGCTCGACATCATTCTGTCGAATGTGGATATGGCTGTTGAAGACGTAGGCCCGATTTGCCAGGACACCGGCATGCCGACCTTCTTCGTGCACACGCCCGTGGGGGTGAACCAGATCCGGATCGGACAGGCGATCCGGGTAGCGGTGGCTGAAGCCACGCGCAGGGGCAAGCTGCGGCCGAATTCGGTGGATTCGATGACGGGGAAAAACAGCGGCGACAATTTGGGCCCGGAAACGCCGGTGATCCATTTCGAGCAATGGGAAGAGGACGAGATCGAAATTCGCCTCATTCTCAAAGGCGGCGGCTGCGAAAACAAAAATGTCCAATACTCTGTTCCGTGCAACCTGGACCATCTGGGCCGCGCGGACCGAAATCTGGAGGGCGTGCGTAAGTGCATCCTGCACGCCGTGTGGCAGGCGCAGGGGCAGGGATGCGCGCCTGGTGTTCTTGGGGTTGCCATCGGCAGCGATCGCGCGCATGGTTATGAACTGGCGAAACGGCAACTGCTGCGCACGCTGGACGACGTCAACCAGGATCCCGTGCTGGCGAAGCTAGAGTCTGAAATTATGGACGAAGCGAACCGCCTGGGGGTGGGCGCGATGGGGTTTGGCGGCAAGGTCTCGCTCATCGGATGCAAAATGTGCGCGGCCAACCGTCTGCCGGCGAGCTTTTTCGTATCCGTGGCTTACGAGTGCTGGGCATTCCGGCGGTTGGGCGTGCGGTTGGACGCCGCGACGGGCGCGATTACGGGTTGGCTCTACCGTGATCCTTCGCGGCCCGTGGAGCGAATGGCGCGGGGCGAAGGTTTCCCGCTGACCGGACTGGAAGTAGTGCTGACACCGCCCTTAACCGAGCAGCAGGTACGGGCTTTGAAGGTGGGCGACGTGGTGTTGATCAACGGCGAGATGTTTACCGGCCGCGACAATGTCCACGCCTACCTGATGAAGAATGCGCCTCCCGTGGATCTGCATGGCGCGGCGCTGTACCACTGTGGCCCGGTCATGTTGAAGCAAGGGGAGAGATGGAGCGTGAAGGCTGCAGGGCCGACCACCAGCATTCGCGAGGAGCCCTACCAGGGTGACGTGATCCGGCGATACGGCGTGCGGGCGGTCATTGGCAAGGGCGGCATGGGACCGAAGACGCTGGCGGCGCTCAAGGAGTTCGGAGCGGTGTATCTGAACGGCATCGGCGGGGCGGCTCAGTACTATGCGCGCACGGTGGAGCAGGTACTTGGGGTGCACCTGATGGAGTTCGGAATTCCGGAGGCGATGTGGCATCTTCGGGTGCGTAATTTTGCGGCGATCGTGACCATGGATGCGCACGGCAACAGTTTGCACGCTGGCGTCGAGGCCGAAACTGCCCACGCGCTCGCGGCTATGCAGGAGAGATGACGAAAGCCGTCGGCCGGGATGCGCGAGAGCACGTCGCGGAACCAGGTGAACGGCTCGATACCGGACCGCTTGCAGGAAGCGATGGAGCTTCGCAACACGGCCGCCGTCTTGCCGCCGCCGTCGCTGCCGAAGAATGTCCAGTTGCCGCGCCCCAACGCGATATCGCGGTTGGCTCGTTCCGTGGCGCCGTTGTCAATCTCCAACTCGCCGTCTTCCAGAAAAGCGTGTCAGTGTCTCCACTGATTCAGCGAATAGCGCACCGCGGCCCCGGACGGACTCTTCGGCAGCACCTCCGGCCGCCGCTCCAGCAGATACTGGTGGAGTTTGCCGAGCAGCCGCGCCTATACCCGCTGGCGCAGTGCCAACCTTTGCTCCGCCGCCGACCTCCGTCATGCCGCGTTCGGATTTGAAGAGTGTGTCGTAGACGGAGAGGCGTCCGCCTTGCAGAGGCCCTTTGTATCCTCCCAGAAACTTCGCCGGAAACAGATCCGTTTCCCAGTAAAAACAACAGTAATTAAAAAGGCTTCATGTGCGCCGATATCGCTTTCGCCTTTTCGCGGTGCCCAGATCGGTGCCGATCAACAGCGGCTGCGCAGGGATTCGTTCGGTCAATCCGTCTGCTTGGGGGTCGGTCGTCCTCTCCTCGATGACAGTGTCGCTCACGACACCACAATTCAGCGCCGGCCGGCGCGTCCAGGCAGAGCGGTTTACGAGACGCTTACGTTCTGATTGCGGGTAGACCAACCGGCTGGTAAACTGAAGTCTTGCGGCCAGGTAGCTCAGCTGGTAGAGCGCAGCCCTGAAAAGGCTGGCGTCGGCGGTTCGATTCCGTCCCTGGCCACCACCCCAAGCCCTACAAAACACAGCCACTTACCGGTCGCGGTCTCTCCTCGAAATCTCGAAAAATGCATCGTTGGAGTCCACTTGGAGTCCAAACTCCCCAACTCGGCGACGATGCACTGTCGGGACAGTGGACTCCACGGTCCACGCACATTCTACGTGGGTTGGGACAATCGGGATACCTGGGACGATAGGCCGTGTCGTCTTCGTCGTCCGGGAAGAAGAACAGATTTCTTATATATGGAGATCCGTGTGTCACAGCCACCCCGGTGGCGCGGGGGGCGCGCATGTTGCGCCCGGCTTGTCACCGCCGGTGCAATAATGCCCAAAGTGCCGGTTGAAAATTCCTCAGCCCTCGCGAGGTGGTGTATACCCGCATTGACTCCATTTGGAGGAGGTGCGGCGGGGTGCTACGGGGGAAAGACGTGCACGAACTGGAACAGATGAAGCAGTCGGGGCTGAGCGTGTCGGCCATCAGCGAGTTAACCGGCTACGATCGCAAGACGGTGCGGAAATACCTGCTGGAGCCGGAAGGCCTTCCGACGTATGGCCGGCGAGCCGCCCATCCTGGCAAACTCGATCCGCACAAGGGGTTTTTGGAAGAGCGGCTGACAGCCGGCGTTTGGAACGCGCAGGTATTACTGCGGGAAATTCGCCAGCGCGGGTATACCGGCGGCTACACGATTCTCAAGGACTGGCTGCACCTGCAACGGGCTGCGGCCAGTGCGGCGGCCGTGCGCCGGTTTGAAACGCCGCCAGGTAAGCAGGCGCAAGTCGATTGGGGCCACTTGGGATATCTCGACATCGACGACCGATCACACCAGGTCTGGGGGTTCACGATCACCCTGGGGTACAGCCGCCGGCTGTGGGCGCAGGCGGCCTTGGACCAGAAACTGGGGACGCTGCTGCGGATGCACCAAGCCGCTTTCCAGGAATGGGGCGCGGTGCCCGAGGAGATCCTGTACGACCGCATGCGAACGGTCTGGCTGGGCTTGGATGACCGCGGCGAGATCGTATGGCATCCGGTGTTTTTGGACTTCGCCCGCTACTGGGGATTCAAGCCGCGGCTGTGCCGGCCTTATCGAGCCCAGACCAAAGGGAAGATCGAGTCCGGCGTGAAGTACGTTCGCCGGAACTTCGTCTGCGGACTGCAGGGAAGAGAGCCGAGTTGCCTGATGGACTTAAACGCCGAACTGCGCCAGTGGGTGGACACGGTGGCCAACCGCCGGGTTCACGGGACCACCTACGAACAGGTTCTGGTGCGCTGGGACGGAGATCAGTTCTCCATGCAGCCGTCGAACGGCCGCCCGCCATATCCGTATAGCGACGAAGAACTCCGCCAGATGGCGCGCGACGCTTACGTGAGCTGGCAGGCCAGTCGCTACTCCGTGCCATGGCAGTATGTGGGCAAAGAGGTCTGGGTTCGCGAACAAACTGGCCAGGTAGAAGTGCATTATGGCGGCGAGCGGATCGCCATCCATCCGCTGGCCGCGTGGTGAACGCCCTGCTGCTCCGCCCGCTACCCTACCCAGATCCCGACGCCTGGCGGTCCTTTGGCTGCGTTCCCCGGGCATCAACATCCCGCAGGACTGGCCCTCGCCTGGCCAGTATATCGACCTTCAAACCGAGAACCACTCTTTTGAAGAGATGTCCATCTCGCAAGGACGCAGCGGTACTCTGCTGGGGCTCGACCAACCCTATCCTTGACGGCGGCTTCGAATGTTCCGCCCGGACCACGTGAATGATTCGGCGGTGTCGGCGGAGTGGTTTGTTGGTGCTTACCATGGTTTCAGAATGCCCTCCTCGCCGGCTTCGATGATGGAATCAACGAATCGTGCCTAACTCGGCTTGAGAACCCGCATCATCACAAGGCCCGCGGCCAGCAACAGAGCCGCCTCCAGTGCCAGAGCCAGATTCGATAATGTCGGGATCGAGTTGACGATCAACGTTTGTGCGGGCGCAGAGGTATTGTTCGCAAGGTTCGGGTCCGGTGTGGTGGATGCCACCGAGGCGGTATTGGACAGGACCCCACCCGCTTTGACCTGCAAGACCAGCGTGACCGTGGCGGCGCCTCCCGAATTGATAGTGCCCATCGAGCAGGTCACTGTCGCGGTCCCACTGCACGAACCTTGGGAGGGGGTTGCCGAAACGAACGAGGTGTGCGCAGGTATCACGTCGGTAATGGTTGCCTCCATCGCGGGGCTCGGCCCGGCATTGCTGGCCGTGATCAGGTAGGTGATGTTGCTATTCGCCAGCGCCGTTTGCGGCCCACTCTTGGTGATCGACAAGTCGGCCTGGTTCACTATGTTGATGGTAGCCGAGCTACCGCCAAATGAGAGACTGGCAGAGCCGGGGGCCAAAGGAGTTGGTATCACCGAAACGCTCGCGGAAAAAGTAGCCCCTGCGGCAAGAGAATTCACCAGAATGGTAACAGTGTTCCCACTGACGCTAATAACGCCGCTGCCTGTGATGAGGGCTGCTGTGAAAAAGACGGGAACAATACCACTAGCCCCACCCGTGCCGGACTCCAACAGGGGGCCTGAATCCGATGGACCGGTGTTCACGATGGAAACTACAAACGTTACTGTGTCCTCTTGACTCACTGTAGCGGGCCCGGTCACCGTAATCGAGATATGCGCCGACGTGGTCACCGGCACCGGCAAGATCGAAGTATTGTTTGCCGGATTCGGGTCCGCCGGCGATGCCGCATTGACGCTCACTGTGTTCGAAACGGTCCCGGACCCAAATCCCGAGCTCACTTTGATCACCAACGTAAAGGACGACGATTGTCCCGCGGCCAACGTGGCCAATGAGCAGTTCACCGTGCCGCCGCTGCCAACCGGTGGCGGCGTGCAACCAAACGTGGGACCGCCGCCCTGATTCAGCGAGACGAACGTGGATCCCGGTGGCAGCGGGTCATTCCATTGGACGGTGGTGGCGTCCTGGGGCCCATTATTGGTCACAGTGATGTTGTACGTGAGGTTGTTCCCGGCGATCACCGACGCCGGTCCCGACTGGCTGATCGAAAGGTCGGCCTGGGCAAAGACGACCACCGAACTGCCCGCGAGCAGCGCGGCACAGACGACGACGCGCATCATGTCCTAGATAGTACCACTTGTGAGAATTGGTAAGCGTCTCGTGAACGCCTCGTGAATCTGGCGGATGCTCCGGCCGTTCTCATTCAATTGGACTCCGACAGTTCGAGAACAGAGTCATAGGCGTGTACGTGCCACATTGTTCGATGGCGCGCTTAAGGGCCTCTGTGTTCCGAGTGGATTGTCCGCGACTCGGAGAAAGCTCGCTCCGGTTTTTATCGTCAGGTCCCCTCACGTCAACTTGACGGCAAACGCCCGACGGTGAGAGTTGGCCTGCCACGACGGCGACGCGAGTCCAACAGGCGACGTCCCGGCATCGCGCCGCCAGTAACCCACCCTGGCGCAATTGATTCCAAAGGAAATAAAACGCTTGCCCTCGACTCTGTTTTTTTGCGAGGCTATGGGCAGCAGTAGAGCACGTCGTGGTGCCGGGACACCACGAGCCAAAACTCTTTCCCGCACCTGAGTCGGTAGGCGTGTCGCCGTCGACCTGATTCGCCCATTCCAAACACCACCAACACCGAATGACCGTGCCGTTGTATTCATACGAGCGGGAGTTTCAGGGCTACATCCCCGAGCGATATGCGCTGAAACTGGAGCGCGATGGAATCGCCAATCTGGTGCGCCACAAGAAGGGATCGATCAACCGCGCCGTCCTTCACCGGCGGCCCGGAGATCCCAAGCCCACCGTGCTGCGCGATTACCAGGGCCAGGCATACTCGTACCGCCACGAACTCGATGACGGGCATCGTCCGTGGTCGTTGCGCCCGCTGGGACAGAGAATCAAGCTCGACCAGAGCGCCGAGTACAACCTGGCGCCGGCAGAGACGCGGCCGATCTTTCTGCGCATTCTGCTCGACTGCATGGTGGAGGCGGCGTGACAAACGCGCACCCCCAGAATCGCCAGAAACGCCCCACGTTCGATGTGTTTGGGCCGGGTGGTCCTGGGGCATCGGCGGGCCGCTCCGAAGCAACAGGCGCGGCGCTGGCGCGAGCCAGGCGCCCTTAATGCTCGCTTGGGTCCTTCCTCGGCGGCGGCGGCCGGCGCGTTGCCGTGTAGCGCGATTTATCTAGCGTCTGAACCGTGAAGAGGCGGTCATGGTGGCCATCGACGGCGGCGCGTGCCGGATCATCATGCGGAACGGCGTGCTGATGCCGGGAATGTCGATGCCGGTGCTCGGGCCGCCGCCACCGGACCCGCACCCGAACGCCGCCGTGCAGCGACTTCGGGAGGCGTGGAACCTGAACATCATCGCGTGGGACGGCGTGTTCAGCCGACGACGGCCCATGGCGGCGGCTGCCCGGACGCTAGCCGATCACTGGCGGCGGATTGTGGACGACGATGAATAGCCCGTTCGATTTCGACGGCATGGCCCGGTTGGTGGACGTGTTCTTCAATGGCCGCCCGGCGCAGCCGACGCCGGTGACGATCCGCGAGTTGATCCGTCGTGGCGTGTCGCACGTGAAGTTGGATGGCAAGGTTTACCGCATCGAGGCCCGCGAGATGGAGCCGAAGAAGGCGTGATCCACTATCACGGCGGGCGCCACAGCACGTGGCAGGTCGCGGTCGAGATTTGGAAGCGCCGCCACGCGCTCGTCTCTTACGCCGACCCGCAGCAGGTGAGCATCGCGGCGGAAGTGGCGCAGTCGTTCGTGCTCGACAACGGCGCGTTCTCGGTCTGGAAACAGGGCATCGCGGTAGATTGGAAGGGCTATTACGCGTGGGTCGAGGAGTGGTGGCGGCATCCCGGCTTCGACTGGGCGGTCATCCCCGACGTGATCGACGGGGACGAGGCCGCCAACGATGCGCTCCTCGCCGAGTGGCCGTTCGGGAAGCACGTGGGCGTCCCGGTATGGCGACAGGATGCTGAATATCCCTGATCGCATCGCCGCAATGTTGGCGGCCGAAACCGAAGCGGCGAAGTGCTACGAGATCCTGGCCACCGAAATCCGGAAGGTGCTCAATGAGTTTTCAGACTCCCCTGTCGGCGAGTGAGATCGTCGGCGCGGCGGCCAGGGCCGGCGCGCGGCCGGACCCGTTCCTCACCATCTCGCAGTGGGCCGACAAGTATCGGACGCTGTCGCAACGCGCGTCCTCGGAGCCGGGACGGTGGCGCACCGACCGGACGCCGTATCTGCGGGAGATCATGGACTGCCTTTCGCCGGCCTCGCCCATCGAGCGCACGGTGTTCATGAAAGGCGCGCAGATCGGCGGGACGGAGTGCGGCAACAACTGGATCGGGTAAACGAACAGTTCGGGTTCCTTCAGCCGCGCGACTTCCGTTGACGCAAGTTTAGCCTCATCGGCGAGTTGATCACGGTGTGCTTCGATCGAGTCGATTTGTTTGGCCTGTTGCTCCGCGTTTCGTGTCAGCCCTACAACTCGTTCAGTCAAGGTGGCGACTTCTTCTCCCGCTGTTTTCGCGTCAGCGGTGGCAGCCTTGCCTTCGTAGCGCATTAGCAGGACCATGGCGCGCGCCCGCAAGGTGAGCCACTTGGAAGGATTACGGCGCAAGCCGCCGGAAGAAGATGATCGGAGAGCCGGATGCGGGAAAACCGCACGTCCGGTTCGATGAGGGGGGGCAGGAAACGTGCGACATCGCGGCGCGCCTGCGCCCTACTCTACAAAGCCCCCCATCTGGCCTTTGGCGTTTGACTAGATAAAAAACAATTTCGGTAATTTCTGTTGTAATCTGTGCTGTTTGGTGGTATCTAGTTGATTGACTAGATAGGAGGTGCCCGATGGGATTCCCCACCAAGGTCCAACTCATCAAACGCAATCCAGCGTCCAGTGGTACATCAACTTCCCCTCTGCTCTCCCCCAAGCCATGGATTTCGCTCGCGGCGAAACCGTCGAGTGGTCCATCGAGGACAACAGCTTGCTTGCCCTCCGCCGCCTCAACCCCCCTCCCTCCGCTCTAAAAAAAACTCTGCCGGCATCCTCTCCTCCCTCCAAACGCTCTGGCGAGAAGGCGCCCCCGCGTTCGCCCAACAGCGCGTCGCCGACCGTACCCAAGCCCTCTCCCTAAGCTCGCTGCTTTGTCTCGGCCGCCATACCCTCACCGGACTGTTGACCACCTCCGGGGGCGAGTTTCAGGACTGGTCCGCCGCCTACCGGATCTTCAGTCAGAACCGCCTCCCCGCCCAAGACCTGTTCGCCGTCGTCCGCCGCGCCGTCCTCGCCGAACTGCCCCCACACGCGCCCCTGACCGTCGCCGTCGACGATTCCTTGCTCCGCAAATCCGGCCTCCCCATTCCCGGCGTCGCCTGGCGCCGCGATCCGCTCGGTCCTCCCTTCCAAACCAACTTCGTACGCGCGCAACGCTTCCTGCAGTTGTCCGCCTCCATTCCCCTCTCCGACGGAGCCTTCCGCATGGTCCCGATCGCTTTTCGCCACGCCCCCACTCCCCCCAAGCCGCCGCACCAAGCCCCCGCCGAGGCGGTGCAGCAATACCGAAAAACCGCCCGCCTGACGCGCCTGCCCCTCGTCGCCGCCCAACAGATCGCCGCCCTGCGTCAAGCTCTGGATGCCCAGCCCGGCGGCTCCCTACGCCCCCTCCACATCGTCGTCGATGGCGGCTACACCAATGCCACCGTCCTGAAGAAGTTGCCCGACCGCACCGTCCTGATCGGCCGCATTCGCAAGGACGCCCAACTTTACTTTCCGCCGGAATCCTCCTCCGCGCCCGCGTCCCCGCATCGCGGCCGCCCGCGACACTATGGCGCCCCGGCGCCGACTCCCGAGCAAATCCGCACCGAGGAAGCCCGCGCTTGGAGCACGATCGACATATCCGTCAGCGGCGCACCGCATTCGATGCGCATCAAACGCCTGGGGCCGGTTCTGTGGCGCACGGCCGGACTGGGGCAGGTTCTGCAACTGGTCGTGATCGCGCCGCTGCGCTATCGTCTGCGCAAGCACTCCAAGCTGCTGTATCGTCGTCCCGCGTTTCTGATCTGCACCGACGCCGAGATGGATGCGCGGCTGCTGGTCCAGGCGTACGTCCAGCGCTGGGACATCGAAACGAACTTTCGGGAAGAAAAGACGCTGTTGGGGGTGGGACAAGCGCAGGTGCGAAACGGTCACTCGGTCGAGGCCGTGCCCGCACTTCAGGTGCTTTCCTACGCCATGCTTCTGCTCGCCAGTTTGCGGGCCGTCCGCGGCGGCGGCGATCGCAAAGCCGACTTGCTCCCTGTCCCGAAATGGAATGCCCACGCCGCCCAGTCGCGCTTCTCCACCGTACGCGCGATCCAGCAACTGCGCGCCGAGCTGTGGGGCAAGGCCCTGGGCCTCACGAATTTCTCCGGCTTCGTGGCGCAACCCGCCCCCACCACGAACCCCGAGAAATTCCTGCCGCACCTACCATCTGCCGTACTTTATGCGGCCAACTGACCACCGGAGCGCCAAAGGCCAGATGGGGGGCAAAGCCCCCCATTATGGCGATGACTTTTTCCTTGTTGACCGGCGCGGGAACAGATCGGCCGGCGTGCGGTATCCGAGCGCCTGGTGCGGGCGCTGGTGGTTGTAGAAATGGAAGTATCGATCCAGCGCCTGAAACAGATCGGCGCCGTTGGCGAAGTCGCCGGGGTAGATCAACTCGTACTTCAGGCTGCGCCAGAGGCGCTCGATGAAAACGTTGTCCAGGGCGCGGCCCCGTCCATCCATGCTGATGGAGATGCCGCGCTGCTTCAGCGGCGCCAGAAAATCCGCGGCGGTGAACTGCGAGCCCTGGTCGGAGTTCCAGATTTCGGGCTGGCCGAAGCGGAATGCCGTCTCCAGCGCCGCCAGACAGAAGCCGGTCTCCATGGTGTTGGACAGTTCCCAACTGAGCACGAACCGGCTGAACCAATCCATGACGGCCACCAGGCAGAGGAAACCGCCCTGCATCGGAAGGTACGTAATATCGGTGCTCCACACCTGGTTGGGCCGTTCGATCGAGACGCCGCGCAGCAAGTAGGGGTAGATCTCGTGTCCCTTTGCCGGACGGCTCAGATTCGGTTTGGGATACAGGGCCTCGATCCCGAGAATCCGCATCAGCCGCCGGATGCGCGTGCGGCCGACCCCCAGCGTGACGGCCATGCGACGGCTGCCGAAAAACGGGCGATCCAGGTACACCTCGTCCAGCTTCCGCAGCAGACACAAGTTCTCCGCGCTCTCGGGCCGCGGCTGGTAGTAGTAGGTCGAGCGCGGCACCTCCAGCAATTGGCATTGCCGCTGCACGGTCAGATGCGGATGTTGTGGATCGATCCATCGGCGCCGCTCGTCAAGCGATGAGGCCAGCTCTTTTTTGGAGAAAGTCCAACTCCACTTTGAGCTGGCCGATCTGCTTGTAGAGTTCGTCCTTCTCGGCGTCGGCCTGCTGGCGGATCTGCTCGCGGCCGTTACCGAAAACGTCCGGCAAGCCGGCCAGCGCCTGTTTCTTCCAGCCGCCGACCTGGGTCGGGTGGACGCCGAACATTTGGGCGATCTGGGCGGCCGTTTTGTGGCCCTTGATGGCCTCGATGGCAACTTTGGCCTTCAGGCTGGGTGGGTGACTCTTGCGCGTTCGGGGCATTGACTCTCCTTCATTTTCAATGCCGCCCACCATCTAAGAAAAGCCGATTTTTTGTCCAAATTCTTGAGACCATTACACGCAGCCCCAAAGAACAGGGCAACCTCTCCTGCAATGAAATGGTGGCGCGATCATCGGCTTCCAGGTCGAGAAAGCCGCACTTTGGAACTCGCCCGCAGGAACTCGCCCGCAGCGCCGCCGCTGTGGGCAAAGTGTTACAATGTGCTCCCGGAATCCCGACCAATACGGGGCCGGTCGGGGCGAAAAACACGTGCAGCTCGGAGTCAACACCTTCATTTGGGCAGCCGGCATCGACCGCGACCTGCTCAGCCTTCTGCCTGCAATAAAGGAGAAAGGTTTCGACGGCGTGGAACTGCCGTTGATATGGCCCGGCGAAGTGCCCGTCTCCGAAATCCGCTGCGCCCTGGAACAAAACCAGCTTGCCTGCACCTTTTGCTCGGTGATTCCTCGGGGGTTGAACGTTATCAGCGAGGATGCCACTGTGCGGCGAAAGACGCGGGCGCACCTGGTGGAGTGCATTCGCGTGGCGTCGGAGGCGGGGGCGAAACTTATCGCGGGACCGCTGTATTCGCCAGTAGGTTACCTGCCGGGCCGGCGACGGACCGCAGACGAGTGGAAGAGGGCAGTGGAGTGCTACCAGTCGCTTGGTGGAACTCTGGAATCCTGCGAGATGACAATCGCTCTGGAGCCGCTGAACCGGTTCGAAACCTATTTTCTGAACACGGCGGCCGATGCGGCGGCACTGGCGGCGGAAATCCGCCACCCGCATGTCGGAGTCCTGTTTGATACTTTTCACGCCAACATCGAGGAGAAGGAGGTCGCCGCCGCGCTGCGCTCTGTGGGATCGCATCTGCGGCACGTGCACGCCTGCGAAAACGATCGCGGCATTCCGGGCACCGGCCACGTCGATTGGCCGGGCGTTTTCCGGGCGCTCGAAGAGATGCATTACGATGCCTGGGTGACGATAGAGAGCTTCGGTTTCACGCTCGGAGAACTGGCGGCGGCGGCCGCCATCTGGCGAGATCTTGCGCCCAGCGCCGAAGCCATTGCCTTTGAGGGAGTGAAGTTTTTGCGAAAAGGGCTCGACAGACAGAAAGCGGGGGCGTGATGACGCGCCCGAAATGCCGATTCCCAAGGAGCTGTCCCATAAAACTTTGCCGGTTGGCCGGGCTCGCCTGTCTTTCGGCCGTGGTCGTTTTGATTGCGGCCCGCAGCCCCGAAATCCTGTTCGAACGCAAAACCATCGATCTCGGCATCAGCGAGACCTGTGCCATCGCCGACTTCAACAACGACGGTCGCCTGGACATCTTCTCCGGCGACGCCTGGTACGAGAACCCCACCTGGAAGCGACACGAGGTCCGGCACCTGAAAGAGTACGGCACCTATCTCGCCTCGCTTATGCGACCTGCCGCTGGATGTGGATGGCGACGGCTGCGATGGATATCGTCAGCTCCGGCTGGCACTCGGAAAGGATCTGGTGGTCGCGCAATCCCGGCAAGCAGGGCGCGATCTGGGAAGACCACGTCATCGAGCAGGGCTTCCCAGTTGAGTTCTCCTTTCTGGTGGATCTGGATAACGATGGCAAAGCGCGCGAACTGCTGCCGGAATTCGGTGACGTGAACGCGCCTACCGCCTGGTACGAGGTGGTGAACGGCGCATGGAAGAAACACATCGTCAGCCCCAAGAGCTACGGCCACGGCATCGGCGCGGGCGATGTCAACGGCGACGGCCGCAACGACATCATCACGCCGCAAGGATGGCTCGAGGCGCCACCCGATCCGCGCTCCGGCAACTGGAAGTTTCATCCCGAGTTCGACCTCGGCACGACCAGCTTCATCTACGTCATCGACATCAACGAGGACGGCCTGCCCGATCTGCTCACCGCCAATGCCCACGATTACGGCATCTTCTGGATGGAGCAGCGGCCCGATCACACCTGGGTGAAGCACATGATCGATGAATCCTGGTCGCAGCCCCACGCGCTCACGCTGGTCGACCTGAACGGTGACGGCCGCAAGGAGCTTCTCACCGGCAAACGCTTCATGGCCCACGACGGCCACGATCCGGGCGCCCACGACCCGCTCGGCATTTACTGGTACGAGTACCACAAGGCGGAAGACGGCAAGAGCGTAGTGTGGTCGCGGCACATCATCGACTACGGTTCGCGCGCCGGCGGCGGCATGCAGATTCCGGTCGCCGACATCAACGGCGACGGCGATCCGGACTTCGCCGTGGGCGGCAAGAGCGGGCTGTTTCTGTTCGAGAACTTCACTAACCGGACAGGAAGGGAGAACCCATGATGACCGAGGACATCTCCAGACGCGATGTTTGCCAAGGCCGGCCTGATGGCGGCGCAGGCTTTCCCTTGCTGCTGCCGCGCCGGGCCCGAGGCGCCAACGACCGGATTCGCGTGGGTGTGATCGGCGTCGGCAACCGCAGCAACCTGCTGATCGACCAATTGCCGGAGACGGCCGAGATCGTGGCCGTGGCCGATTGTTACCGCAAGCGCTCGGAGACATGCCGCGGCCAAGCGCAAGGCCAACTGGCGCATCTACGACGACCACCGCGAGCTGCTCGATCAGAAGGACATCGACGGCGTGATCGTCGGCACCAACGATCACGCCCGCGTGCTGTGCGCCATCCACGCCGTGCAGGCGGGCAAGGACGTCTACGCCGAAAAGCCGCTGTCGCTCTACGTGGCGGAAGGCCGCGCGCTGGTGCGCGCGGTGCGCAAGTACAACCGCATTTTGCAGGTGGGCAGCCAGCAGCGCTCCATGGCCATGAACCGGCTGGCCTGCGACTTCGTGCGCAACGGCGGGCTGGGCCGCATCCGACTGGTGTTGGCCGCCAATTATCCCGAGCCGGTTCGCGTCGGCGCGATGCCCGAAGAGCCGGTGCCGGACGGAATGAATTGGGACATGTGGCTGGGCCAGACCGAGAAGCGGCCTTTCAACCCGGAGCTGTTCTCGCATTGGATGCGCTATTGGGATTATTCCGGGGGCGAGATGACCAACTGGGGCGCGCACGGGGTCGACCAGGTGCAGTCGGCTCTGGGCATGGACACGCACCGGCCCCGTGGAGTTCTGGCCGCTCCCGAAGGCCCGCGCGGCGCGGTTGGCTTGCCGCTATGCCAACGGCGTGGAGGTGCGACTGGAGATGCCGGACGCGGGGAGATTGCAAGGGCGGCGCCATGTTCGTCGGTGAGAAGGGGACGCATCGAGATCACGCGCAACGATTTCCGCACCGACCCGCCCAACCTGATCAAGGAACTGCCACCGCAGGAGGAAGTCGATAAGTGGAAGCGGGCGCAGTGGCAGGCCAAGTATCACATGCAGGATTGGCTGGATTCCATGCGCAGCCGGAAGACGCCATTGGCGGATGTCGAGATCGGCCACCGCTCGATCAGCGTCTGCCATATCGCCAATATCACGCGCGCAGCTGGGCCGGAAACTGCACTGGGATCCGGAGGCCGAGCGCTTCAGTCGGCGATGCCGAAGCCAACGATCGTCTGACACGGAAGCGGCGTAAAGGCTACGAACTGCCCGAGGCCGTGTAGGCCGGTAGTGCTTCAGAAATCTCCCCAATCGTCTGCTCCATAGCGGTAGATGCATTAACCCCGCTTGGTCGCTAAGTGCAACAGGTTGGTGCCCAACCAGTGGGATGCAAGCAGGTCGGCCACCAAGTTCTGGAAGCGCGACGGATATGCCGGAAACATGAGTTTTGGACATCCGGTCGGCGACATGTGGCCGATGGCGGAAGAAGTGGCGACTCCGCGGGGCCTGCTTATCGGCACCGCGCCCAAATGCGGGTATGACCACGCAGGTGGCTCTCGCCACTTTCCCCAAGTACTACCCAGGAAAACCGGATAACATTGAGCGAGCGCCGGCGCTGGACTGGTCCCGCGATCCTTGGGCGATGGCTTGCGAGGCGCGAACCTATGCGCCCGGCGAACTGCGCAAGATCTGGCCGCGGTGATCCAGCCAGTCGACCGTATTTATTTCGTGGGAGCATATTGCGACAACGATAGTTGGGGAATTGAGGCCGCCAGCCGCTCCGCATTTCGGGTAGCTCGGGCCATTCACGAAACCTGAGCGGGGATACCGTTTCGAGTTCAGCGTGCCGGTCACGCAGCCGGGAAAGGAGGCGTCCCGGACTTCGCCGGTCCCTTCGTGCACGGCGCGGTGGTCAGCGCTTTCGTCTACATTGACATCGGGACATATGCTGGCCAGGCGGATTCACCGTCAGACATCCCGCTGTGGCCGGCGGGAACGGCTGGGTTATAGCTCTTCGGCCCACAGCCGAACCGTGTAGCTGCCTCACATTGCAAACACAAGACTTAGATGGCCAAAAACCGATTATTGCGTTAATTTTGGGGGATTCTGGCGGGACACTCTGCCACTCACTAGGAAGGCGGTTAGTACCGCCCGGCTGCACAGCCGAGAATAGATTCGCCGTGGACAAGGCTAGGGCAGCCGTTAACGCCCTCTGCGCGGGCCCCTTAGTTGTGGGGGCGGACTCCCGTGCTGACCCGGGTGTTCTGCCCCACAAGTTCGCGCACGACATAACCGACACCGGTCACCATCGGGAGTATAATCGTCTCACCTTAACGAGGAGGGGCGAAGTGCGTCGTGTCTGGCTGTCTGCCACGGTGGCCGGAATGCTGGCCGGCCTCGTTCCATCTCTTCCCGCCGCCGATCCCGGCTATTTTCGCGATGTGCGGCCCATCCTGCTGCGGCAATGCCAGGGCTGCCACCAGCCGAATCTGAAGTCCTCCGATCTCGATCTGACCACTTACGCCGGCCTGGCCGCCGGGGGCAAACACGGCCCCGCGCCCGGCCTGATCGTGAAGTATCTCACCGGAGAACTGAAGCCGCGCATGCCTCTTGGCCAGACCCCGCTGCCGCCTGAGCAGGTGGAACTGGTGCGGAGCTGGGTGACCGCCGGCGCCAAAGACGATACGCCGGCGGAGGTGCGGGAAAGCCTCGCTCCCGGCAAGCCGCCGGTCTACCTGCAGCCTCCCGTGATCACCGCCCTGGCGTTTTCCGCGGACGGCAAAGGGCTGGCGGTTTCCGGCAATCGCGAGATTTTGATCCACCCGCTCGACGGCAGCGCGCCGCCCAAGCGGCTGGCCGGCCTGTCCGAACGGATCCTCTCAATGGCATTCTCCAAGGACAGCGCGCTGCTGCTGGCGGCCGGAGGCACGCCGGCGCAGTTCGGGGAATTGCAATTGTGGGACGTGGCGTCCGGCCGGTTGCGGCATTCACTGGTGCTGACCGCCGACACCATTTTCGGGGCATCCCTCTCGCCGGATGGAAACCGCGCGGCGGTCGGATGCACGGACAACACGGTGCGCATTGTCGACACCGCCGGCGGCAAGGAAATCTCCCGCATGGGCGCGCACGAAAACTGGGTGCTGGGAACCGTTTTCGGGGTGGACGGCAAACGCATCGTCTCGGTGGGCCGCGATCGCGCGGCCAAGCTCACCGAAGCTGCTTCCGGCGCGTTCCTCGAAAATATCAACCTGCTGCGCGGCGAGCTCGCGGCGGTGGCGCGGCATCCCGCGAAGGACATCGTGGTGATCGGCGGCGACGAGCGCGTGCCGTACATCTATATGATGGACCGCCCCAAGAACATGAAGATCGCGGACGACACCACCCTGATCCGCAAGCTCGAACGGCAGAATGGCGCGATTGCCGCGCTGGCGTGGTCGCCCGACGGCAGCCGCATTGCGGTGGGAGGCGCGGCGCCGGAGGTCAACGTGTACGATGCCGAAACGGGCGCGCGCGCGGCGGTCTGCAAAGGACACACGGCGGGAATTTACACGGTGGCCTTCAGCCCCGACAGCGCGGTGCTGGCCACCGGAGGCTTCGACGGCATGGTGCGGCTGTACGACGCGCGCAGCGGGCAACTGAAGAAGGAGTTCGTGCCGGTGCCGCTGGACAAGCCGGCCCCCACGGGAGATTTACAGTGATGCGGCATACATGGCTGGCGGCCCTCGCGGCGCAGGCGGCCCTGGCCGCTTCGCCGGTGCTGACGGAATTGCAGCCGCGGGGCGCCGAAATCGGCCAGCCGTTCACCCTCACGCTGGTGGGCCGGAACCTGGGCGAGGATGCGCGCATCAGCTCCCCGCTCGCGGCATCGTTCACTATGCTCACGCCTTCGCAATCCGCGCGGAATGCGGGCATGATGGGGCCGGGGCGGTCGGTCTCGTTCCTGGTTGAGCCGAAGGCGGATGTCGCGCCCGGGGTCTACCCGGTCCGCATGCGAGACGCCCCAGGGAATCTCGAATATCCTGCTGTTCACGCTGGGGACTTTTCCTGAGGTCGACCGAGGAGGAGTCGCAGCCGTACTCGCCGCCCCATCGCAACGATTCGATCGAGACCGCCGAGCCGCTGCCGGCGGCGCCCGTGGTGGTGAACGGCACGCTCCGCGGTCCCGAGCGTGATATCTTTCGCGTCTCCGGCAAGGCCGGCGAGCGGCGGGTCTTCGAAGTGGAGGCGCGGCGCTGCGGATCGGCCATCGACCCGGTGCTGCGCATTCTCGACGGCGTCGGGCAAACAACTGGCGCGCAGCGACGACAGCCCCGGTGCGGGGCTCGACGCTCGGCTCGATTTCACGTTTCCGCGCGAAGGCAATTACTACGTGGAAGTCACGGACGCGCGCTTCAGCACGCAGGTCGCAGAATTTTTACCGGCTCAAAATGGGCTCGTATCGCTACGCGGAAGGCATTTTCCCGCTGGGCGGTCGCCGCGGCGAACAGGTTCCGGTGACGTTCTTCGGCGGGCGCGCCGCCGCTGGCGAGAAGGTCACGGCGGACTTGCGCAAAGCCGGCGAAGCGCAGGCATTCACGCAAATCGCGCTGCCCGGTTCGCCGGCTTTGCCGTTCATTTTCGCGGTCGGCGATCTGCCGGAAGTGATGGAGCCGGTGGCGGGCATGGCGCCGGTGCCGGGCGTGATCAACGGCCGCCTCGACAAGCCGGGCGAAGTGGACCGCTACCGCCTGCAGGTGGAACCGGGCGAAAAGCTGCTGTTCGAATTGCAGGCGCGCGACCTGGGAACCTCGCAAGCTGGAGGGCATCATCACGGTCTACGACGCCGCCGGCAAGAAGCTCGATTCCGCCGGCGACCAGCCGCTGCCGGAAGACGTGTTTGCGGTGCAGGGCAGCAGCCGCACCAGCAGCGACCCCTTCCTCAATTTCACGGTGCCGGCGGGCGTGCGGGAAATCTCGGTCTCAGTGGAAGATCTGGCGTTGCGCGGCGGCCCGCTGTACGGCTACCGGCTCATCACGCGGCGGCAGGCGGAGGATTTCCGGCTCTCCATCGCGTCGCCATTCGTGAACGTGCCGGCCGGCGGGACTGCTCTCATCTCCGTCTCGGCCGACCGGCGCGGCTACGACGGCCCCATCCGCCTCACCATTCCCGGCCTGCCCGCTGGAATCCGGGTGGAGGGCGGGACCATTCCGCGGGAATATGTGGACGAGAACAACGCGCGCACGTTCAACCGGCGCGGAATCCTCACCCTCACCGCCGGGCCGGGCGTGGAACTGAAGCTCAACCAGCTTGAAGTCTGGGGCGAGGGCACGCTGGCCGACGGTTCGACGCTGCGGCGGAGGGGGCGCGGCCCCGGTATGGTGGTGGACGTCGCGGGCGCCACGGAGCAGGGTGTGGTGGACCGGCAGCGCCCGCTGACCGCGCCGTGGCTCGGATTCGATCTGCCCGCCGCACTGGCGGACGCCGCGCCCGCCACGCTCGAATTCCACCAGACCGAGATCAAGCAGATGGAAGAGGGCGCCCGCTACGATTACGCGTACCAGTGGAAGGTGCGGGGGCGGGGAACGCCGTCGGCGCGGGTGCAGGTGGAGGTGGTGGGCGCCCGCGACATCCGCGTGATCGACATGAGCCCCGCGGCGGCCGCCCTGTCGGGCACGTTTGCCGTGACCACCACCAAGGCCACCGACCCCGCCCGTTACGACATCTACATCAGCGGCCAGTTGAAGACCGACGACGGGAACGTATCGATTGTTTCCCGGCCTATCCCATTTGACGTGAGCGGAGGGACTGCCAATGCTTCGAAGTAACGCGCAGGCGTGCGTGCCTGCCATGATCCTGTTTTTCTCCGCCGCGGCCGCCGCCGCGGATGCGCCGAAGGTGACGTTTCTGCGCGACGTGGCGCCCATTCTGAATAAGGTCGGCTGCACGTCGGGAACCTGCCACGGCGCGGCCAAGGGCAAGAACGGGTTCAAGCTCTCGCTGCGCGGCTACGATCCGCAGTTCGATTACGAGGCGCTGCTCTACGATCTCTCCGGCCGGCGCTTCAACCGCGCCGACCCGGCCCGCAGCCTCATGCTGGCCAAGCCGACGCAGCAGGTGCCGCACGGCGGCGGCCTGCGCTTCGAGCCCGGCTCCGAGTATTACAAGATCATCTACAACTGGATCGCCCAGGGCGTGCCGTTCGGCGATCCGGCTAAGGACACCGTGCGCCGGATCGACGTGGAGCCGAAGGAAATCTGGATGCCAGCGCCGGGCCGAGCAGGCGGACGTGAAGGTCACGGCCACCTATGCCGACGGCGGCGCGCGATGTCACGGCGCGAGGCGGTGGTCGAAAGCAATGTGCCCGACGTGGCGGCGGTGACGCGATGCTTCGGTGAAGGGCGCGCGCATCGGCGAGGCCACGCTGCTGGTGCGCTATCCAGGGGAACTTCACCACCCTGCCGGTGACGGTGCTGAATCCCAAGCCCGGCTTCGCGTGGAAGACGCTGCCGCAGAACAACTACATCGACCAGACTGATCGACGCCAAGCTGCAGCGGCTGAAGATCCAGCCATCGCCGTCGGTGGATGACGCCGCGTTTCTGCGGCGCGTGTCGCTCGATCTGACTGGGCAACTTCCTTCTCCGGATGAGGTGCGGGCGTTTGTGGCGGACGCTGCGAAGAACAAGCGGGCCGCCCTGATCGACAAGCTGATCGCCAGCCCCGCCTACGTGGACCACTGGACGCTCAAGTGGGGCGATCTGCTGCAGAACAATCGCAAGTACCTCGGCGAAAAAGGCGCGTACGAGTTCCGCGAGTGGATTCGCGAATCCATCGCACAGAACAAGCCTTACGACCGCATGGTGCGCGAGATGCTGACGGCGCAGCGGCAGTTCGTACGAGAACCCGGCCGCCAATTTCTACCGCGTGACCCGCGACCCCAAGCCCACCATGGAGAAGACCACGCAGGTGTTTCTGGGCGTCCGCATGGTGTGCGCGCAGTGCCACGACCATCCCTTCGAGCGCTGGACGCAGAACCAGTATTACGAAATGTCGGCGTTCTTCTCCGGCCGTCGGCATCCGGCCCGGTTACGAAGTGGGCGAAGAGATCGTCTACGACCGGCGCTCACGATTACGACATGAAGCATCCCAAGGACGGCCGCGTGATGAACCCGAAATTCATCCTGCCGGCCACGTATGTCGGCACCGGGGCGATCGCGTCCCGCCGATGCAACCGCCGCATGGCCTATGCGGAATGGCTCACCGCGCGGGACAATCCGTTCTTCGCCAAATCCACCGCCAACCGCGTGTGGAGCTACTTCTTCGGGCGCGGGCATCATCGACCCGGTGGACGACATCCGCGCTTCCAATCCGCCCAGCAATCCGGCGCTGCTCGATGCGCTGACGAAGGATTTCATGGACCACGATTTCGACCTGCGCCACCTGATGCGCACCATCGTCAACTCGCGCGCCTACCAGGCATCCATCGCGACCAACGAATGGAACGAAAAGGACGCCGACAACTTCTCGCACGCCATGCCGCGGCGGTTGAGCGCGGAGGAACTGATGGACGCGCTGGCGCTGGCCACGGGCGTGCGGCCGGTCTTCCCGGAGGCGCCGCCGGACACGCGCGCCGAGCAGTTGGCCGATCCGCACGTCGGCAAGGACGGATTCCTGGACCTGTTCGGCCGGCCGGCGCGCGAATCGTCGTGCGAATGCGAGCGCCGCAGCGACCTGAGCCTGCCGCAGGCGCTGAACCTGGTCAACGGCAAGACCATTTCCGACGCCGTGGCGGACGCCAACGGGCGCATCGCCAAAGCCATTCTGAGCGGCCGCACCGGATCGCGAGGTGGTGGAGGAACTGTATCTGGCGACGTTGAGCCGTTTGCCCGACGCCGCCGAACTCGACAAGGGATTGAAGTATCTCCAGGCAGGCGGCGGACGCGCGTCGCGCGCGCAGGATCTGCTGTGGGCGCTGGTCAACAGCAAGGCATTTCTGTACAACAACTGAGGAGCAGGAGGTCGTTATGCTCGTCATTCCAGGACGGCGTTGTCACACGTGCGAAGGGCCCACGCGCCGCGAATTGCTGCGCGCGGGCTCCATCGGGATGCTGGGTCTGAATCTGGCGAACTTCTTCGCATGGCAGAAGACCGGCGCGGGCCGCGGCCAAATACGAAGGCGCGCGCGGCTTCGAGAGCGCCAAATCGGTGATCATGGTCTTCCTGCAGGGCGGCCCGAGCCACATCGACATCTGGGACCCGAAGCCCGACGCGCCGGCTCAACATCCGCGGCGAATTCAAGCCGATCCCGACCAAGATCCCGGCACGCACATCGGCGAGCACATGCCGATGATGGCGAACGCGCTCGACAAGGCCACGCTGATCCGCTCGATGAGCTACACGCCCAACGGGCTGTTCAACCACACCGCGGCGATTTACCAGATGCTGACCGGATATCCGCCGGACCGCGTCTCGCCCTCGGGGCAACTGGAGCCGCCCAGCCCGGCCGACTTTCCGACCGCCGGCAGCCACGTCTCCAAGCTGAAGCCGCCCAACGAAGCGGTGCTGCCGTTCGTCGAGCTGCCGCGGCCGCTGCAGGAATCGGGCGTCATCGGCAAGGGCGGAGCGGCCGGCTTTCTGGGCAAGGCTTACGACCCGTACCGGCTCTATCAGGACCCCGCCAAGCCCATCAAGACCGAAGACCTGACGCTGCGCAAGGAGGTGCCGCCGGAGCGCTTGCAGGAGCGCTTCGAGCTGCTGAAGGGCATCAACGAGTCGATGCCCGACCTGGAAAAGGCGCTGAAGAGCTACGCCATCGACGAGTATTACGGCAAGGCGTTCGACCTGGTCTTTCGGGCAAGGCGCGCGACGCGTTCGACCTCACCAAGGAAGCCGGACAAGGTGCGCGAGCGCTATGGCCGCACCACCTTCGGGCAGGGGCTGCTGCTTTCGCGGCGGCTGATCGAGGCCGGCACGCGCTTCGTGCAGATGAACTGGCCGGCGGTGGCCAACGGCAATCCGGAAGTGGATTCCTGGGACACCCACGCCGCCAATTTCGCGCCGCTGAAGAACCTGCATTGCCCGAAGCTGGACCGCGGCCTTTCGGCGCTGCTGGAAGACATGGACGAGCGCGGCATGCTGAAGGACACGCTGGTGGTGGCGATCGGCGAATTCGGGCGGTCGCCGCGCATCGGCGTCAGCACCTCCGGCAATTCGAATGCGCCCGACGGCCGCGATCACTGGCCCTATTGCTACAGCGCCGTGGTGGCCGGCTGCGGCATCGCGCGCGGCGCGCAATACGGCGAATCGGACCAGACCGCATCGTCGCCCAAGGACAAGCCGAGTGCATCCCAACGATCTGCTGGCGACGGTCTATTACGCCTTGGGCATCGACCCCGACATGATCGTGCTCAACCACCTGAACCAGCCGCGCGAACTGGTGAAGGGCAAGCCAGTGACGGCCTTGTGGAGCTGAGCACGGGCGGTTTTGCTGGTCACAGGCACACCCGCTTGAGAGACGTCCTCCTGGGGGAACACCCCTGCGGTGGGACCTTTGTTCGGCAGTTTGTCGATCCCGCCTTGTAGCGAGGCGTCAGCGCGCCGAGCGCGAGTAGCCGTCTGCTCTTGGCGGTCTTAGGCGTGTCGATATCCCCGCGCCAGTTGCGCTGGACGATGTTGATCCTGCCTTTCTCCAGATCCACGTGGGTGATCATAAGGCCAGTGATTTCCACGATGCGCGTCCCGGTGTCCAGGAAATGCTCTGATTAGTTAGGACCTCTTGCCTCAACTACGGGAAGTGACTGGCTGCAGAGTTGCTGCGGAATTCCTCGACACTCTGGCGTTATAGTCCGGTGCAGTTGATATCCGCACGCATGTGCATTCATATCACAACTGACACAGACCCAAGGAAGAGGGACGGAGTACCAAATCAACACGTAAGTGCCTAGATGCATTGAGTTGCGACGAGCCGATTGTGTAGCGGAGTCGGAGGATTCGGCCCGGGATAGCGGTGCGCGGGCAATACACACGGGCGGCCTCATGTGTTGCCTTTATTGGGCGGTACCTCGCATCGGCGTGATCACCTGACCCACGCGGCGCGCGGCGCGCGGTGCCCATGCGTAGCTGCCGCCCCGCCATCGCCATGCGCGGTAGTCCATCGCAAACGACGTGACAATCACGGCAGCGCCGAGCACGATCCCGGCTCACTGTTCCAAACCGATCTTCATCGACCCCCGCCCTTCGCACCGTAGACGCCACACCTCTGCTGCTATCATGGCCGCCGACCACTGCCCGGCGGCTCCGGCTACGGGGAGCGCGACGGCCGCAAGCATTACGATCGTGGCCGCCTCACGCCGGGTCTCTGTCACCATAGTCCGTCGCTGGTCTGCGCCTGACGGCTATCCCCGGTGCGCTAGAGGACGCTCTTCACGGGTGCATTGGATCAACGGGCCAATCCCCCCTGGTTTTGTGGCGCTTGCGCTGAGGAAATCTGGATGGATTGGGTCGGTTAACGGAACAATGTGGGAAGCACTGAGCGTCCCGTTGCGGCTTCAGCGCCGCGTATAATCGTCTACGAAGGAGAACGCCAAGGTCTTGATGGGCGACGCTCCTTTTGAGACACTGCTTCGCCAGCGCACTGGAGGCTACGAACGAACCTATGTCGGACCGCAAATCGTCGTCCTGGTTCTATCCCAAGCCAACCGGTGACCCGGGCCGCGACCGCAACGCCCGAACTCTCCAATTCGCCTGTTTCCTGTTAGCCTTCGCGATCAGCCTGGTCGCGGTTTTGAATACGGACATGCGAGAAGGACCGCTACTGGTTTTCGCCGTGGCGGGCCTGGTTGCCGCTGCGGTCATAAATCGTGCGGGGATGCCGGCGTTCGCGGCGCGCATCGCCTTTCTGGCCGTGTTGTTGACTGCGGTTCTGCTGGTTCTCGAAGCGCGTGACGGATTCCGCAGCAACGCGATGCTGGTTTTCCCAGGGCTGCTGTTGATTGGCGTAATGCTGCTGGATCGCGCCTCCTACGTGACAACGGCGGGTATCGTCCTGGTGGCGGTCGCGGCGCTAGGGGTCGCCGAAAAGCACGGTTTCACCCGCGCGATACCAGGCGTGCGAACGCCCACCAACTACAACTCCATATTCTTCGTAGACCTGTACCTGCTCGTGGTTGCCCTCATCGGGAGCCGGATCGTCCGCGACACCCAGAGAAACGCTGCCGACCTGCATACGAGCGTCGATCGAATTTCCGCCAAGAACCGCGAACTGACTGAATCCGCGGAGGCGCTGCGCGTCTCGGAAGCGAAGTACCGCCGGCTGCACGAAAGCATCACGGATGCGGTCTTGACCTTCGATATGGCCGGGCACCTCCTCGAATTCAACCCCGCATTTGAAGCGATGCTGGGTTATACCGCCGAGGAACTGCGGCGGTTGACCTACCAGGACATTACGCCCGAGCGCTGGCATGCTTTCGAAGCGCGGATTTTGGCGGACCAGGTTCTGCCCAACGGACACTCAGCGGTTTACGAGGAGGAATATCGACGGCGCGACGGAAGCGTGTTCCCGGTAGAGCTGCGTACGTACCTTCTTCGGAACGAAGGGGGCCAGCCCAGAGGCATGTGGGCTATTGTCCGCGACATCAGCGAGCGCAGGCGTGACGAGCAGGCCATCAGCGAGGGGGAGCAGCGGCTCCGGATCGCCAAGGATGCGGCCAAGCTGGGTATCTACGACTATGACGTCGCAACCGGAACCATCTTGTGGGACGCCCGCGTGAGGCAACTCTGGGGTGTCGCTCCCGATGCGCCAGTTACCATCGACACCTTCTTCTTGGGACTGCATGCGGAGGACCGGTCCAAGACGCAAGCTCTCCTGGAGCGCGCGCTCGATCCGGCGGGAAACGGCGAATACTACGCGGAGTACCGTGTGATCAGCCGTGCCGATGGAAGCGAGCGATGGGTCGCCGCAACCGGGCAGGTATTCTTCGAGGATGGCCGAGCTGTACACCTGATCGGCACGGGGCAAGACATCAGCGAAAGCAAGCGGGCTGAAGCCGAGCTGCGAGAAAGCGAAGAGCGCTTCCGCAACATGGCCGACACAGCTCCGGTGATGATCTGGGTTACCGGTCCGGACAAGCTCTGCACATTTGTCAACAGGACGTGGCTGAACTTTACGGGCCGCGCCATGGAGCAGGAGCTGGGGAACGGCTGGGCCGCCAGCGTGCATCCCGACGATCGCCAGCGCAACTATGAAGCCTTCTCTTCGGCATTCGACGCGCGGCAGAGGTTTCAGGTGGAGTCGCGGTGGCGCAGGGCGGACGGAGAATACCGGCTGGTTCTGTGCACCGGCGTCCCGCGGTTCGCCCCCGGAGGCAATTTTGCGGGCTATATCGGCTCCAAGATCGATATCACGGATCTGCAAAGCGAAGAGCGGTTCCGGCAGTTGGCGGAAAACATCGATCAGGTCTTCTGGATGCTCGACATCGGCACACAGCGGGCGCTCTATGTCAGCCCTGCCTTCGAGAAGGTCTGGGGGGTTAGTTCCGCCGCCCTGTATCAAGACACCGGCTGGCTGGTCGATACCGTCCACCCCGAGGACCGGGATCGCTTTGTGGCGTTCTTCTTGAAGCTGAAATCGGAGCCAGCCGAGGAGACTTATCGAATCCTCCGCCCGGACGGCTCCATCCGATGGATCCGCGACCGCGCCTTTCTCGTCTACGATCCGGAAGGCAAGCCGTACCGGGTGGCGGGAATCGCGGAAGACATCACGGCCCGCCGCGAACTGGAAGAACAGCTCCGCCAGGCCCAAAAAATGGAGGCGCTGGGCCGGCTCGCGGGCGGCATTGCCCACGATTTCAACAATCTGCTGACGGTGGTGGGCGGCTACCTCCACATCGTGTTGGATGCAACGCCCACCACCGATCCACGGCACGACAAATTGAAGGAAAGCCTGGCTGCTTCGAATCGCGCCAGCGCGCTCACCAGCCAGCTTCTGACCTTCGGCCGGAAGCAGATGCTGCAGCCCAAGCTGGTCCAGGTCAATCATCTGCTAACCGATATGGAAGCCCTTTTGCGGCGCCTAACGGGCGAACACATCCAGGTGCAAACCGACTTCGGCAACGATCTGCCTTGCGTGAAGGCCGACCCCAATCAGCTCGAACAGGTGTTCATCAATCTGGCCGCGAATGCGCGCGACGCCATGCCCGAAGGCGGAGAATTTCGCATTCGAACTAGTTTGGTCTACGCGCAGGTTGACGCAGGCTTCGACTGCGATCCCGGCCGGTGTGTCCGCATTCAAATCAGCGATACCGGATGCGGCATGGACCAGGATGTCCTGGAACATATCTTCGAGCCCTTCTTCACCACGAAAGGCGTGGGAAGGGGCACCGGACTCGGTCTGAGCATTGTGTACGGCATCATTCAACAGAATCAGGGCACGATTCACATCAGCAGCAATCCGGGCCGGGGCACGACATTTGAAATCCTTCTGCCGGCCGCATTGGGGAGCGAAGAGGCCACGCCAGCCGCTCCGCCCGTCGAAAGCCTGCACGGGACGGAAACCATTCTCGTTGCGGAAGATGAGCCGGCTGTCCGGGCACTGGTCTGCCAGACACTCGAACAGCTTGGTTACAAGGTGTTGCAGGCGGGGGACGGCGATGAAGCCCTGCGGATTCTGGAAAAGCACGGTCCCGTGCACCTGCTTCTGACTGATGTCATCATGCCGGTGATGGGCGGCCGAGAGTTGGCCAGACGCGTGAGCTCCTCCGAACCCGCCACCAAGGTCGTCTATATGTCGGGCTACACGGACGACACCCTCGCCTTCCACGGGCTGCCCCAGCCGGACATGGCGTACATTCAGAAACCCTTTACGCCGACGGCCCTGGCCGAGAAATTGCGCGACATGTTATCGACTGGTCGGGACCGTGAATTGTAGCTCGACACGGTATGCGTTACTCAAACTGGTTCTATTTCATCACGCCAGCCGCCCTCGTCAATACGGCGCAAATTCCGGCAGAGTGCGTGTTGGTGGAAGCGGGCCAGGCGACGGCGGCAGAATGGAAGCAGGTGCCCGTAAGGACGGGGCAGAAAAACCGGCATATCGGAGGGGAGAGCGTCACAAGTGAATGTGCCCCCGCAAGAGAGCTTCAGTGGTTCGGACGCTATCCCGCCATTTGGTCCAAAGCGAACGGTCCGATTGTAGCGTGACCCTTCATTATTCGGTTCGTAGTGCCACCATCGGCTCAACGCCCGCCGCGCGCCAGGCGGGAATTAGGGACGCCATTAGCGCTGCCAAAGTGAGCAGCAAAGTAGCAACCGCCAGCATGACTGGATCCCACGGCTGCACACCAAACAGCTGAGTGGTCATCAGTCTGCCAGCACCAATCGCGGCTGGAAGTCCGATCGCGAGTCCGACGCCAACCTGCCAAAATGCGTCGCCGAGCACCATTCCGATCACCCGCTGGCCTTGTGCCCTATTTCCACCGGTCGCCGCGCCGCAGAACGTAGTGCGAGAACACGTAGCGCCAGGGGATCAGCGGGACAAAAATGACCGCCATCAGGCAGGCATGGATATCTTCCGCCGTGGCCGCGTCGACCTCGTGGGCGGACCATAGCGGCAGCGCAAAGGCGATGAGATAGATCGCCTTCCAGATCAGCTCGAACAGCAACAGCGGCAGCATCTGCACCGGATATCGAAACCCCAGCACTGCGGTCGCGCCGATCCCAGCCAGCAAGCCGAGCTGAATCCCGTGCGTGACCGCAACCCGGCTGGTGTGGTGAATGACGGTGGGCCAGATATACACGCCCAACCCGAGGGAGAGGATCAGGTACGAAATCCGCAGCGTGTACAGCCGAAACAGCGAAAGTCCGGGTTCGGCGGTGCGCGCCGCCGCGCCACCGGATGGAAATGACGAACCGGCAACGGCACTCATACGGACGCCTCCTTCGGCCCGCCATTCTACAGCATAACGCCCTCAGACGGGTCCGACCGATCAAACCTATAGAGTAGGCCCCGTCTACTCTCCCAGCCGCCTCCAGCCGATTTAACGATGTATGACCGACCTCGAACGCTCCCACCTGGAACTCCGCGCCGCCCTCCGCGTGGCGGGTCAACGCATTCGGCAGGTGCAGTTTGGTCGGAGGTAAGACGATCCGGTGCTGGTGCTGCCGCTCGCGTTCGCGGCCTGCGGCCCCATGCCGCATGCGATTCGCGTGTGAGAAAAAGCGACACGGCTGGGACGCCACGCATTCAACGCTATACTATTTCTCATTCACGATGATTTCCGGCGATATTTTACGGATGCATCTGAACTACACTTCGTGGGCTTCAGCCCGGCTCATGGAGGCAGTTCGCGACCTTCACGAAAACCAACTGCGGCATGATTTTGGAACCTCGGACAGGACGTTGATGGGAACACTTGTGCATATTTTTGGAGCTGACCGTATCTGGCTCAGTCGCGTTCAAGGTCACTCATCAGAGTTGGTTCCCGGTCCGGAATACCACGACTTGGCAGTGCTCGAACCGGCGTGGAAAAGCATACGAGACGGTTGGGAATCGTGGGCGAATGGTATGTCGGACGCTGACTTTCAGCGAGAGGTTTCATATCACGATCTAAAAGGGAATCCGTGGCGCACGCCGTTGTGGCAGGTTGTGCTGCACCTTGTGAACCACGGAACGCACCACCGTGGGCAGGCTGCTGGATTCCTGCGAAGTATGGGACACGTTCCGCCGCCTCTGGATTTGGTTGCGTATTACCGGCATCTATAGCGAAACTCTTTGGGCGTCATGCGATCTGAACCATGAATGATCCGAGATCCCGCCTCCAGCTCGCGGTGCGAGCACCGGCACACCGTCACTCGTGCCATGAGGCTGTTCCTAGGGAATCGGCGCTGCTCGTCGTCGCGGGCATTGCTGTGGCGCCAGTTCGGTTCAAGCGAAGACGACGCCACTTGTCCGTTTATTCGCTAGTCTTGATCGGAAACGCCTCGGCCCACGAGGTCCCGAAACGGCGTTCGAGGAGTCGTGGCTCCGTCGCCTTCCCCGCGTTGCTGCATTGACCAGATGCGGCTTCAGGCTCGCCGCCATCCAAACGTGCCAGCTTCCAGGACTATATTCGGCAACGCTGGAGATCCCCGTTCCGGTAGACGTGCGGGTTTATGGCTGACGAGCGGATGGTTCGAGCCTTTGCAGTGCTATCCTTCTGGAATCTTGCGGCGAAATTCGGAGGGACGGCGGCCTGATGGCACAACTATCAGCCGCTCTCCTGGGTGCGTGCCGAATTCCAGCGAGGCGCCGTGCAGGGTCTCGGCCAGTTTGCCGTTGCGGTAGAGGTCCGTGGCGGCGGGAAACGGGTTGCGCATTTTGCAGGCAGCTCCGGCCTGGGATTCGATTTCGACGAATTCCACGGCGCCGCTGCGCATCGAGGAGGTCACCAGGAATCCGCCGCGGGCCAGCAGCGTGAAGCGGGCGTTCCACTCCTTCGGCCATGCGGGGAACACATGCAGGATGGGATCTTCGCCGGGCGCGGGCGGGTTGCTCTGCAGCAGGGCGAGATGTAGAGCTTCGGCGGCGCGGCCTAGGCGCTCGACGTCCAACGCCTGCGGGCCTTCGCGCAGCATCATGCGATTGGCGAGCACACCGCCTCCCTTGTATGACGTGGAGCGCTCGGCGGAGAAGCCGCGCATCTGGTTGGGGAGCAAAACCCGGACCGCGTCTGCGCGGCCCAACGATGCGGCGGCGATGGCCAGTTTTGAGAGCACGTTCACGGGCGTATCCGGGTGCAGGCCGTTGTGGATAAGCTGGTCGAAAGTCGCATGCGCGACAGCAAGGGTCTCGCGGTCGCGCGCTTCCACGTTACACAGGTCAAAGAACCACGTAGGCAGGCTGTTGGCATCCGGCAGCATACCGTTCGGCTTCACCACCGGCTTAAGGCCGCGGACGAAAACACGCGGGCCGCGATAATCGACCGGGCGCAGGGCTTCCGGATCATCGCTGACCGGCAGCGGCGCCAGATGGTCCAGAAACTCCCGCCAAACGGGTTGCATATCGGCATCGGCGGCGAGAATCGAAGCGGCACGCAGCAGCGCGGCGGTTACGCCGCACATCGCCGACAGATCCTCATCCGATCGCGGGCGCCATACACGCTTTCGTTACTGTTGGCCCAATGGATGTGGTAGCCGCCGTCGGCTCCCTTTTTTACGTTGGGGTGATTGCGATAGAACTCGACGGCGGCGCGCAGCATCGGATAAGCGCGGGCGCGCAGCCAGTCGCGATCGAGCGTGTACTCGTACCGGCGCCAATATAGGTAAGCGATCTTGGCGGTGCTGCCGAAGATGTGAGTCACGGCTCCATAGGGACCGAAGCCGCGCTCGGTGATGGCATAGCGACCGTCCTTCCATTCGCCGGATTGAATCCAATTCCAGCGGCTGGAATGTGGGTGCTTGGTACGCGCGAACTCCAGAAACACCTGGGAGCGTTCCTCCCACGGCTTTTGCAACAGATAGAGCTCGCGCATTTCCGCGGCGATGGCGTCGGGCAGCCGCTCCAGGCCGTCGAAGTATACGGTTTCGGGAATGTATATGCCGTGGCTGCCCCATTGCTGCCGTGCGGCGAGCGAGCAGGCATCGAACATGCCGGAGTACATGTCGAACATGGGGTCCATCAGCTCCAAGCGGTTGGTGGCGGGCAGGGCTTCGTAATAGCAACTCAGGTTGGCGAACCAGTGCTGGGCACCCCAAGTCCGCAGGTCTCCGCCGGTGTTCCAGAGCATGCCGTTGAACTTGGGCGGAAACTTGCCGCGCGAAGAAGCGCCCATCAGGTAGAGGAAATAATGGTAGTGCTGCTGGACCAGGTCGGCTGCGCCATCTTCGCTGTGCAGGTGGACGCCGCCGCGCGACCAGAACTGGTGCCACCAATCGCGGGTTTCGCGCTCCAATTCGGAGAAGCCCAGGGCGAGGGCGGTATCCAATAGGCGAAACGCCTCCGCGGCTATATCCTGGCTGGAGTCGAAAGTGGCAGCCGAGGCGATCAGAATGGTGAACGCGCCCGAACCCTGCGCCGTGACGCGGACATCGGTCTCGTTGACGATTTCCGCCGCGGCGGTCCGGCCGGCGACCGCGACGGCCACGGCCGACTTCGAGCAATAGGCGCCTTCGCGAAATTCCTGAGTCAGTGCGATGCGGTCGCCGCGCACCAGAAGACGGGAGGAGGCCGTATGGCTCAGATGCGCTACGGTGACGACGTGGTCGCGCGCAAACGCCTCGAGCTGCGCGCCGAAATACTTCGTTTCGTAACGCAACATGCGGAGAACAGCGGAAACGGGACCGGCGGCGCGGTGAATTCTCTAGGGCAATGGCCACGACGTCCTGCGACGGCCAGGCCAGCACGCGGGCGGAGACACCGTCGCCCTCCACCGCCAGCACGCCATCATAGACCGAGAGGTGCTGGTGGAAACCCGATTCCGGGAACGGCAGCCCGCCGAATTCGAGATCCAGGTAACCGCAGCCGCCGCAGTAATCATTGTGACGCTCGAAGAAGCTGTTGGTGGCGCAGTTATTAGCGTAGACATCGACGCGGTTGATCTGGAAACGGAGTTGAGACGGCGTAGTCCAGAGCAGGCTGCCCATGCGGCCATTGCCCACCGGCATGCCTTCTTCGCTGCGAGGAACGGGCTTTGTGTAGTCGAGGTCGGAGGGGGAGAGCAGCCTGGCGAAATCGACTTCGGTCAGCTCGGATGGAGACACGGGCGGGTCTGCCTCTCGCGACTGCGGTTCGGCCGACAGGGCCGCGGAAGCCAGGCCGGCTGCAGCCAGAAAGCCGCGGCGGGAATAGTCTCTCATGCGCGCACCTTCACTGCCTGTTGGGCGGCGCCTTCCGCAAGCACCAGTGCATTTGCGGCTTTGGAGATCTCCCCGCCGTCGATCGTGACCGCCCGGCTGGCGGCTCCATCCACTTGCAGGAACACCGAGGCCGGCGTAAGGAGACGCGGGCCGGTGATCAGGACGCCCCGCGTTTCAACGAACCGCAATGCCGATTTCGCCTCCGGATTACCGTCAACAGCCAGACCGCCGAGTGCCGCTCCGCTCACGTGGTCGAGCAGAACTGCAGGGCGCAGGTCGGGGGTTTCGACATCCAGACGGACGTTCTGCAGCGTCAATCCGCGCACGTTGCGGGCGAAGAGGCCGTAGGCCGGAGGCGTGCCAATTTCGAAATACTCGCCGGCCACCTGCGGCACATCGCGGCGCGCTTCTTCGGCCGTGCCGCCGCCGCCGAAAGTGACGTGGACATCGTGGAAGGAAATGTCTTCCAGAAACGCATCGCCGATGGCGTTGAGCACGATGGCCTGCCTGGTTTCGCCGGGCCGGTAATTCTGCCGGAAAGATATGTCGGGATACTGCCGGCCTTCCGAAACAACCGTAGCTCGGATGCCTTGGAAGCTGATGTTTCGCAGAAAGCCGCGCCTCGGCGGCTCGCCGGCAGGCGCGCCGCGGCGCGGGCGGTCGCTCAAATTGATGGAAATCGGGCCCGTGACGTCCTGGAGCACCAGGTTGGAAAACAGAATATTCCGGACACGCGATTCCAGGTTGAACTGCATCTTGACCGGGCAGCCATAAGTGTCGTGGATCACGCAGTTGGAGATGACGATATTTTCGGGATCCCCGCCGCCAAACCGGAACACCGACCAGCGCGTACTGAAGGTGGAGTTGGTCACCGTCACGTTGCGGCAACTGCCGAAGAGGGCACATGCATCGTCCTGCGATTCGACGTCGCAGTTGCTGACGTGGACATGTTCGCTACTGATGAAGTGAAACCCGTCGTTATTCGTGTTGACGCGGTTGTGAATGCGGATTCCATCCATCCACACGAAATTGCTTTGAATCACGCGCACGGAATGAAAGGCGCTCGCAACCAGGGAGATATCGCGGACGCGTAGGCTGCGGCACCGGTGAAACAGGAGATGATACGGCCGATCGGCCCCGCCCCTGCCGGAAGGAGGCGGAACGCCGCGCTCCGGGCTGCGAAACTGCGCACCCTGCCCGTCGACGGTTCCCGGACCTTCGATGGTTACGTTCTCGGCGTCAACGGCGAAGATCAGGCCCACGTTTCCGTCTTCGAGGGTGGTGTCCCCATGGAGCGGAATCGCATTCGCCGCATGGTACTGCGTTCCATCCGCACTACCCATGAGCTTGCCCTGCGCGACGATATGCATGGTAACGTTGCTCTTCATCTCGACGGTTCCGATCACAAACACGCCGGCGGGCACCAGCACCGTCCCGCCTTGGCCCTTGTGGCAGGCGTCGATGGCGGCTTGCAGCGCCTCGGTTGCGAGGGTTATGCCATCTCCCTTCGCACCGAAATCGGCGATATTGTAGACGCGGGTTCCGGCCGCCGGCCCGCCGGGGGCAGGGGATTGCGCGTCCGCGAAGCCGGCGGACAGGGAGGCAGTCGACGCTAGTCTCAACCACTCCCGCCTCGAAGCAGGATCTTCTGAGTTCCTCATCACAACTGATCCTCTCATCGCGACAGTTCGCAAGGGGGTTACTGTCGTTCACCTTATGATCCCACGGTGCTCGGGCGCGTTATTTCGTATGACCGAAAGCTATCTCGAGTTGCGCCGCCACGTTTTGCCGCGCCTTCTTTACCGCTTTGTCTGGCTACGCTAAACCCGCTTAGTGCCCGTTAAGGCGTGCGGTATCGCGGTCAAAGATCGGCTAATCGGGGCGGCAGTCTAAGGAAATCGAATCGCCGGGATTCAGTTTCCTCTGGAATCCGCCCGGCAGCCCGTCGTTTCGGCCGTATACACGATCGTCGCGATCTTCCAGCCTTCCACCGTCTTGAACAGGCTCACCGCATCCACCCCGCAATGACTGAATTTGCCGTCGCGCAGGAACTCGTATTCGCCCCAGACCTGTGCGACCCGCCCCCGAACCAGCACTCGCGGTGCGCCGGTGAACCGCTCCAAAACGTTCGCGTTCCTTCGCGTTCTAGGCCCGCCACACAGCCGGGTGGTCTTCGTAGCCACCCCGGCCGCCAGAACGCCCCACGCGGCGCCCTGGCGCCCGGACGGGGCATTCCTGGCGCCGGCCGACCAGAACATTCGCCCGCTTTCGCGTTTTAACGGCCCAGGAGCCCAGACCCGCCTCATACCTCCACCAGGCCGTCTCGGGCGCAACGCGCGGCGCCCTGGCGCAAGCGTGGGCCAATTCTTGTGGTTTCCTGGTCAGGAAAAGTACGGCACAGACGAAAAGCGCCGCCCGGCACCACGGCGGGACGGGCGGCGAAAAGGAAAAGAGGACCGACCTATGAAAAATTACGCGACGCGACCGAGCTTCATTGCGTTGATTGTCCGAATGGCGTGCAGTCTCTTGGCCCATTCTTCTGGCGTCATAATCGTCCAGTCGCTCTCTGGATTGGGCCACGTCCGCCGTACGCGGAACCTGTCGATGTCGCGGAATCGCGGGTCTGTCGGGCTGGCAGATTCCGATAACCGATACAGGACAACGTACCCGTTTAGTCCGGCGCGCTTGGCGAGGCACTGATGGGAGTGCCGGGCTTGTCGGATTTGTCCTGGTTGATATCGAATGCCGTCTCGATGAGAACCCATGGTTCTTTCTCGCCGTTGACCTCGGTCCATAGCGTCGCATCGACGTCGTAAAGCAGCATGTCGTGCGCTTTTTGCGGATTCGAGAAACCTGCTCATCGAGGGTGTGCGGTGCCACATATTGTAGGAGAGGTCGCGTGTTCCCCAACGTTCTTGCTGTGACATCTACACGACCCTCCAAACGACCAGTTCACGCGACAAGACCAGCACCTTGCGATTGGCCTTGGCCCAGGTTACCATCTGCGGCGTGCACTGCTGGCTGCTGTAGGGGCACTGGACGCGTAGGTCGACCGGCAATTTCACCAACCGCGCCACGTCCAGGATATGGTCGGTGTACTGGTGGTCCGGCGCCTTCCACTGCGTGGGTTGCATGAGGAACGCGATCACGGCGCCAGGTGAAAGTTTCTTGGCGAAGCCGTTAATGATGCCGGCCATCGTCTTAGTGAACTCCTCCAGTGGCATGTTGGCGAGGTCGGTTGGATTCTCGCTGTACTGGCCTTCCGCCTGCTTCCAGTAAGGCGGGTCCATGTAGACGAGCTTCACCTTATCCCACCACGGCAGCCGCGGTAGCCCGGTGGTTAGGTCGTACCCACGGATTCGTTTGACTGGTCGACGTCGGTCTCGCGCTCTACGATCGGTTTGCGGTCCGAAACCCAGTATCGCCGCAGGCGCTTCTTACAAACCTCGATGGTAGAGCCGCCGCCGGCAAATGGGTCGACGACGACATCGAATGGCTTGGTGTACATGTACAGCAAGTTATCGACGATGGTCTGCTCGCTATTACCGAAGTGCTCCGCTCCGGCCGTCTTAGCACCCCAGGTCCAGACGTTGTAGAGCGGCACCTTGAATGCCAGATCGTGCGCGGCGGTGGCGGTCTGCTCGTTGGTCAGTGTGAATCGGCCGAGGCTATTGGACTGCTCCTAGTCGCCGGCCGTTTCCTCGCCGGAGTCGTCTTCTCCGGAATCGACACTTTTGTCGGAAACGGCGTTTTCCTCGTTTCCGACAAAACCACTCAATTTCAGAAACTCGGTGACGTGTGGCCGGCTGTACCCGATGGCGTCCGCGATTTCCTGCTGCGTGTGGCAGGACAGCCAGAGGTTGAACGCGGTCTCGCGGAGTTCGGTTTTCACCGCCTTGTCGGTGTCGCTGGTCCACTCGCGGATCGTTTCTTCCGGTACGGAGAGCAGCTTTGCGAGGTGCGCCTTCTTAGCTTCGCGTTGCTTCTGGCCTTCGTATGCCGTCATGGCGTAAATGCGGATGGCCTGCTTTTTCTTGTCCTTCTGGCTCAACTGCAGGCCGTGCGTGGCGTTGCGCTCGATGGCCAGTTCCAGCACTTCCATGTCGCTGGCTGTCTGTGTGATCTTGGCCTTGATGGTCTGCCGGCCCTTCTTCTTGTGCGCCGTCCAACGGTTCCATCCGTCGATCAGTTCGTTGTGCTGGTTCAGTTCGATCGGCGGAAGCACGTCGAGATTCTCGGCGTACTGCTGGACCGTGGTCACTCCTTATCTGTCCATCGTTTCGCTATGCCAGAACGAGGAGTTGAAAGCGATCAAGTGGTCTGAGAAAAGCGTCGCTCCGAACTTGTCCGAGGCGGTGCTGGATAGCATACTCGCGTGGAGTTCGGAGAACGGACTACCGGGCGTGTTCCACCACAGCACCACCCAGATTGATGATCCTGCCGAAGAGTTGACATGGACCTGGGTCGCCGGCAAGTGGGAACGATCGAGGCCGGGCAAGCGGCCTCGAGTATGCGCGTTTGCGATGATCCCGAATGCTGAGCTCCAGTTCGCGCGCGCGGATGGCTACCTTGCGAGGTTTTTGGGCCCTGGCCGCTGCGGCGGATGCGGAGTGCGGTGAACCTCCGAACTCAATCCTGAGTTGCATCGCGCTCGCGGTGAGTGGATACATTCGGGAGCACCCGGAGCTTTCGATTAATGAAGTGATCGAAGCGCTGGACGGCTTCCGGCGGCGCCGGCCCGCGGTCGACGACCGCTATCATTTCGCCTCCGAGGTAACGGGCCGAGCCATTATGGGCCTCAACCTAGTGTCCTGAGTCAGAGATTCGTTTAGAAAGGCGTTCGACCTTGCCCAGGATCAGGTCCGCGTCGGCCTTCCACACGAAGGGCTTGGGGTCCTTGTTGCGCTCATCCAGGTAATCCAGCATCGCCTTCTCCAATGCTCGTACGGCCGTGTGGCTTCCGCGCCGGACACAGCGTTCGGTCACTTCGGCAAACAATCGCTCCACCAGGTTTAACCAACTGCCGCTGGTGGGCGTGAAGTGGACGTGGTAACGAGGGTGGCGCGCCAACCACGTTCGCACCTTGTCGACCTTGTGGGTTCCGTAGTTGTCCATCACCAGGTGAACTTCAAGACCGCCGGGGAGATTCGCCTCAATGTCGTGGAGGAACCGCAGAAACTCCTGGTGTCGGTGGCGTCGATAGCAACTGCTGATCGTGACTCCGCTGGCCACATCCATGGCCGCAAATAGAGAAGTGACTCCATGCCGTTCGTAGTCATGCGATTGACGCGCCGGCACGCCGGGCGCCAGGGGCAGAATTGGCTGGGTGCGGTTCAGTGCCTGCACCTGGCTCTTTTCGTCCACACACAGGACCACCGCTCGATCCGGAGGATTCAGGTACAAGCCGACGATGTCCCGCACCTTCTCGACGAACTGCGGGTCTTTGGAGAACTTGAAGTTCTCCACGCGATGCGGCTGCAATCCGAAAGCCCGCCAAATCCGCACGATCGCGGTCTGCGAAAGGCCCGTCTTCTTGGCCATTAAGCGGGTGCTCCAATGCGTGCTGTTGGCTGGCATAGACTCCAGCGTTTTCGTGATCACCTCTTCCACTCGTGCGTCTGTTATGGATCGCGGCGCGCCCGGGCGCGGCTCGTCGAGTAAACCCTCCAGACGCTCCACCCGAAAGCGCTCCCGCCACTTGCAAACCGTTGCTCCCGTGATCCGTAAGCGCTTCGCCACCTCGCCATTGCTCAGTCCATCACCGCAGCCAAGGACAATGCGGGCGCGCATTGCGATCGCTTGCGCGGACTTCGGGCGGCGTGCCAGCATCGACAGTTTCTCCTTCTCCTGAGGGGTCACGTTAAGCGGTTTGGTGGGGCGCCCGATGGCCATACCTCAGTATGCACCGGCTTGCTTCCTTAATCAACGGATTTCTGACTCATGACACCAGCGGCGAACACCTCAAGCTGCTTGGCCTGCTGTTGGGCTTGATCTGCCCATGTTTTTATCTCCTCTGGCGTGCAGCATCGCTGCATTCCGGAGGTATCCAGCGCGGATAGTTCTTCACATAATCCGCCGATCTGCGACAACGCAATGACCATCTTGAGAATGCCCGTTAAAGCGTAGAAAGTAGCGACTCTCGCACCCGAAGGCGTGATAGCCTTCGGGTGATTTTCTGCCAAGAAAAAGGGAGAGTCGCTATGAAGAAACGATACCAGATCGACCAGCAACGAGCGGTGCAGCAGTTCCGCCGGCTGGCCACCGAAGAGAACCCCAACATCCAAATGATCCTGCCGATGGCCGACATTGTCGGCATGTTGCAGGATGGCGTCGGCCATTTGCTGCGAGAAGCCGGACTCGCGTTGATGAGTCTGGTAAGGGAGGAGGAAGTCCGCCACCTGGCCGGCGAACGCCATGAACAGCGTCCCGATCGCCGCGTGCACCGCTGGGGCAAAGATGACGGCTATTGCGTGGTGGACGGCCAGAAAGTGCCGCTGAAAAGAACCCGGCTGCGGACCAAACAGAACCGGGAGCAACGGTTGGGGGGCTACGAACTTTTCCAGCGCAGCGCGCCGTTGCAGCAGGGCGTTTGGGACAAGATGATGCGCGGGCTTTCGACCCGGAATTACGGGACCGTGGTGAAGGAGTTCCGCACAGCATACGGGATTGAGAAGTCGGCGGTGAGTGAGAACTTCATCGAGGCCAGCCGGGAGAAGGTGAAGCAGTTGATGGAGCGGCCGCTGGGCGAGTTGCGGCTGTGCGCCGTCCTGATCGACGGCACGCCGTTCAAGAATCGCATGATGGTGGTCGCGTTGGGCATCTGCTGCGACGGGCGCAAAACGGTGTTGGGGCTGCGCGAAGGGGCCACCGAGAACGCGACCGTAGTGGGCGAGTTGCTGAGCGATCTGCTCGCACGCGGCTTGGATTTCAGCACCCCGCGGTTGTATATCCTGGACGGCGGCAAAGCCTTGGCGGCGGCCGTACGGCGCCACGCCGGGGAGGCAGCTTTCATCCAGCGCTGCCAGGTTCACAAAAAACGCAACGTGCTGGAACATCTGCCGGAGGAACACAAGGCCGGCGTGCGCCGGAAGCTGCAAAACGCTTACGCGATGCACGAATACGAGCCAGCCAGACGGGCGCTCACGCAGTTGCATCGCGAACTCATGGACCTGAATCCGAGTGCGGCGCGAAGCCTGGAGGAAGGCATGGAAGAAACCCTCACCGTTCACAAACTGGGCAACTTCGTCGCACCCTGGCCTGCACCAACGTGATCGAATCGGCCTTCTCGATCGTGGAAACGGTTTGCCGGAATGTGAAGCGATGGCGGGATGGCGATCAGATCGAACGCTGGGTCGGCTCCGGGCTGCTCGTGGCCGAGCGGCAGTTCCGGAAGGTCATCGGCTACCGTCAGATTCCGCTGCTGCTGTCGTCGATGGCCAATGCCGTTTCCAAGAAGTCGATTGCGAAAGGAGCTGCGGTCGCGTAGTCTATAGTTCCGAGGGTCGCTTACTTTCAACGGAGTTCCGGGCAATCTCACCATCTTTTGCTTCGATGCGTTGTCCTGAATCTCTTGTCGCCTGTTTGGTATACGATCCTGGACTGCCCGTACGGCGTCCGTGATTGCGACGTTGCCGCTGGCGACGTCGTGGGCACTCGCCTGGTCCACGTGTAGGAGTTGCTTTCCGAGGTTGACCGAACTTTGGCTAATCGACACCAGCTTCCCTGCGACGTCTTCGACGGCACCCTTTAGTGCCTCGTCAGGTAGGTCCGCCAGAAGTGGATCGTGTTCTTTGGGCTTCAACCGGGCGTCCACGATGTTGTGCCGGCGAACATCCAACTCCGCTTTGATCCGGGGAACCAGTAGCGCCGCAACAATCGATCGCTGGCTGACCGTGTATCTGCCCGGGTCCGCCATAACCATGGCCGGATCCAGAACGGTGGATGGGTCCGGCGCGGGTTCCATGGGCGTTGTCGGTGCTGCCGGTACTACTGGCGACGGGTCTACCAGAGGTGGTGCTGGTTTCTGAATTGGCGCCGGTTTCGGTTTCGACTTGCCGATGTTGGCCGTGTTGATCGTTCGGCCGTCGCGACCCATTCGTTTCTGACTGTCAACGGTTGACAGTGGCAGGCGCATTTGGCGCACGTATTCATGGCTTACGCCTACGTGCTCCGCAATCTTCCGGTCCCTAAGTCCGGTCGCATTCGGGTGTGTCAGCGCCGCCTTCACCGCACGCTCTTTGTCGTTGTTTGTGCGCCGGAGGCCGTTGGTCTTATTGGCGGCAAAGGAGTACCACTGCGCGTTTTGCAGTGTTCCCTGGTGAACATCGCATTCGATTTCAGCGAACCCGGCCGCAAACGCGGCGTCCCGCCGGTGGAATCCGTCTGCAAGCCAGTAGTCCGTGCCATCGTAGAAGACAACCACCGGTGGAAACTTGACACCTTCCCACATGGCGTCCGAGTAATCGTCAACCGCCGCTTGGCTCATAGCTGCACGCGGTTGCGTGTCGCCGTCCAAGCGGATCTGGCTGAGCTTCAGTGTGATACGTGCGGGTGCCTGCGTGGCTACCACCACCGGCGCCGCGGAGTTCGACGACTCCTGCGCGCCGCTCCCGGTGCCGGTCATCACGCGGCCTGGCCGTTGCCGGCCAGTTGTGCCTGGACCTCTGCAACTGAGATTCGAACGCTCCGTCCGACTCGGATTGCCGGGATGACACCCGTCTCTAGATACCGATAGACCGTCGGCCGCGGCGTCCCGGTGAGCGCGCTGTATTCCGCGACCGTCAGCATGATCCTGCCGCGCAGGAGTTCCGGTGTGGGTTTGGGTTTCTGCGTCTTTCGTCTCGCCATCTATACCTTCCTTTCGCCTTCCGTCTAACCAGCCATTTCGACTATACAGGCGAGGCCGAAAAGACCGCGTCGCGCGACGCGAATCGCAAGCGCAGAGTACTTGTCACTGCAAAGTGGTGAGTCTATCTGGTGAGTCTATAGAACAGAAACAGGTACAGAGGTTAGAGGCGTTAGAATGCGGAAGTGATAGAGGATATAGGATTTACGCGTAAATAACTGATTTTGCTATGTTGTTGAAAACACGTTGTCGCGAAACTCTTAATCACTAGGTTGTAGGTTCGATTCCTACCGCGCTAACCGTAGAAAACAAAAGACTTAACAGACTAGAGCAGATAGGCCGGGCGCTACCGCGGGTGCTACTGAAGCGATAAAAGCCCTTAGCGTCAGCGAAAACGCGCCCGGACGGCCTGCCCGACTCCGATTCGCGGCCGGACGGCGGGGCTTCACCTCGGTCTGGAACACCTCAGGCAGCGGGGGAACCAGTAGAAGCTTGCCAGTATTCCTAAAGAACAGTTCGAGGAGATCCTTAGCGAACCTGTCCGTCCGACCACGGAAGGCGTGCTGCTCGCGGCGGGGAAAGGACCGCCAACTCCAAAAATCCATTGCGATGTCGATGCCTTGACCGCCTATGGCCTCATCAGCCGGTTCGTCCGAATCGCTCCACAAGTTCCGTTCACCAGCGCCTCCGATGTCCGCCTACAATGAGCAGAGGAGTCAATCCATTGGGACGTGCCCTAATTTCGTTTCTCGCTGGGTACTCAATCGTGTTTGCCCAGACCACAAGCCCCGAGCCAGTAGGTGGTAAATGGACGTATGACAAATACACAGACAAATTGACCGACAAAGAAACTGGTTTCTTTGTAATCGAAGCCTCCCAGGAAGTTGGTAGCGGATTGCTCAAAGGAAAACCGAGCTTCAGTATACATTGCGATCACGGAAAACTGCATGGAGCGGCCTTTTCTGTGCCGCTTGTGGTCAAGCCCGGTGCTCCGTTCTTCCTCCGCACAGACACAAAGATCCGTCAGTTGTTTGGCACCGCGGTCGGTTCCGACTTCCGCACGATTTTGGTGCCAAAATCGGCGGCAAAGGCCTTTGTTGGTGCTTCAGACGCGAGGTTCCAGTTCACCGAGTTTCAGGGCAGCGCATGGACCGCGATATTTTCGCCTGCCGGGCTGAATCGAGCGAAGTTCGCGGCGGCATGCGGAGAGAAAGCGTTTCGCTGAGAATCCGTCCCTCTATTGAAGGCCCCCGGCCCCTCCGCGGCGCCCTTGCTGAACGTCCGGGCGCGTCCAGGCGGCCCGCGCCGTACTGCCCGGTAGCATTCGTCAATCAGTCAGTTATCGCAATTGAGAAGCGCAGATCCGCATCAGGGCTGAGCGGCGCGCTGGGGAACTTGAGAAACAGGCCAGGAATCATGGAGAGCTTCAGAAGCAATCCCGGCCTGAAAAAGGTTCTGCCACGAAACCTTTTCCGAAAGCTAAATTATCGGACCTGCGAATCAGCAAAAAGCAATCCCATCAGTGGCACCCCCGGAGCAGCACCCGGAGAGCCTCTAGACGGACCGAGTTGCTACCAAAATCGAAGCGTCCGACGCAAAACGACCTTCTAAGTTTTTTGCCAGACGCATCCGGAGGGTCAGAGGAACGAGCATCGAACGCGCTGAATTCGGGAGAGGGTTTCACCGGTTGGATGATACCGCATCCTGACCTCGCCGAGGATAAGTCTGTGCCCAATGTACTGGCTGTATCTCGGGTAATTTTCGGCGCTCCTCCACAACCTTCCTGATCTCGTTCTCCCATTCTTTTGTAAGGAAGTGCAACTTGTTTGGAGTCTTGACTTCAAGGACGGTTTCTTTGCCAACGTATGGGTTAGACTCCGCAGCTATTTTCGCCTCCATGACTCGGTATAAACATTCCGGCACCTCCATAACGTCGAAATATGGACGCTGAAGAAGGAACGCAGTAGCGATCTGACTGCCGGTGCCAACTGCAGCATAATGGTCCGGCCACCCCACATGTCCGTCCGCGTCGATCGTCAGGAGAGCAAGTTCGTCGGCTGTAAACGTGCTAATGATGAGCGCCGCACCAAGATCCAGTTGTCGTATCCGCTGCCATGCCTCTCGCCATAAAGGAGATTGCCCGGAACTCCGTTGAAAGTAAGCGACCCTCGGAACTCATAGACTACGCGACCGCAGCTCCTTTCGCAATCGACTTCTTGGAAACGGCATTGGCCATCGACGACAGCAGCAGCGGAATCTGACGGTAGCCGATGACCTTCCGGAACTGCCGCTCGGCCACGAGCAGCCCGGAGCCGACCCAGCGTTCGATCTGATCGCCATCCCGCCATCGCTTCACATTCCGGCAAACCGTTTCCACGATCGAGAAGGCCGATTCGATCACGTTGGTGCAGGCCAGGGTGCGACGAAGTTGCTCTGGTACTCCCAGTTTGTGAACGGTGAGGGTTTCTTCCATGCCTTCCTCCAGGCTTCGCGCCGCACTCGGATTCAGGTCCATGAGTTCGCGATGCAACTGCGTGAGCGCCCGTCTGGCTGGCTCGTATTCGTGCATCGCGTAAGCGTTTTGCAGCTTCCGGCGCACGCCGGCCTTGTGTTCCTCCGGCAGATGTTCCAGCACGTTGCGTTTTTTGTGAACCTGGCAGCGCTGGATGAAAGCTGCCTCCCCGGCGTGGCGCCGTACGGCCGCCGCCAAGGCTTTGCCGCCGTCCAGGATATACAACCGCGGGGTGCTGAAATCCAAGCCGCGTGCGAGCAGATCGCTCAGCAACTCGCCCACTACGGTCGCGTTCTCGGTGGCCCCTTCGCGCAGCCCCAACACCGTTTTGCGCCCGTCGCAGCAGATGCCCAACGCGACCACCATCATGCGATTCTTGAACGGCGTGCCGTCGATCAGGACGGCGCACAGCCGCAACTCGCCCAGCGGCCGCTCCATCAACTGCTTCACCTTCTCCCGGCTGGCCTCGATGAAGTTCTCACTCACCGCCGACTTCTCAATCCCGTATGCTGTGCGGAACTCCTTCACCACGGTCCCGTAATTCCGGGTCGAAAGCCCGCGCATCATCTTGTCCCAAACGCCCTGCTGCAACGGCGCGCTGCGCTGGAAAAGTTCGTAGCTCCCCAACCGTTGCTCCCGGTTCTGCTTGGTCCGCAGCCGGGTTCTTTTCAGCGGCACTTTCTGGCCGTCCACCACGCAATAGCCGTCATCTTTGCCCCAGCGGTGCACGCGGCGATCGGGACGCTGTTCATGGCGTTCGCCGGCCAGGTGGCGGACTTCCTCCTCCATTACCAGACTCATCAACGCGAGTCCGGCTTCTCGCAGCAAATGGCCGACGCCATCCTGCAACATGCCGACAATGTCGGCCATCGGCAGGATCATTTGGATGTTGGGGTTCTCTTCGGTGGCCAGCCGGCGGAACTGCTGCACCGCTCGTTGCTGGTCGATCTGGTATCGTTTCTTCATAGCGACTCTCCCTTTTTCTTGGCAGAAAATCACCCGAAGGCTATCACGCCTTCGGGTGCGAGAGTCGCTACTTTCTACGCTTTAACGGGCATTCTCCCATAAAGGGTTGTCAGGGTTGGATTGGGAAAAGTTGAACACCTCGTCGTAGGTCACGCCAAGTTCAGCAGATAAGACGCCCGTCGCGATGGCTCTCTTCTGGAGTCGCACCGCGTCTACAATACCGAGTTTTAACCGCGTGATCTCGACCTCATCACCACAAAATGGAAACGCTTCGATATATGGCTTGCAGGTCGCCAGAAGTTCGCGGGCGCGTCCCATGTTTCCAGCGAGCAGAACCTCGCTATCGCCCACTTCTACAATCTTGATAATGTCTTCTGATTTAACATCGCCCCGCGTTCCAGCTAGATCACAACAGAAGACAGCAGATGGCTCGCCCTCAAGTCTACACGTAGCGGCGATGCAAAGTGACACGGGCTCTTCCTCTCCGAGCCAAGCATCGCACCGTCCGCCTGATGAGTCAACTGGGCATTTCGGCATTTCGGGGACAGACTACGCAACCCCCTGGCAGCGCGCCTCCAGCCCGAACAACCTTAATTCCGGAGCAGGATGCCCCCCGGGGATGCCATACTAGGAACCATCTGCCACTTAGGGCCAGCGGCGTTCCGCGAACTCTACCTGCAGGAGCTGAATCGCGTGAAGGGTGATCTCGAAACGGGGCGTCGGGGTGGCTGGCCGGATCCGCCCGGCTCGAGACTCCTGGCCGACGTTTCCTTATGGTCGGCGGATCTCGCCAACCTGGCGGCTGCGATTCGCCGCGTCGAGCCGTTCGCCGATTCGTTTCACCTGGACGTCTCCGATGGCCGCTTCGCTCCCAGCCTGCTGTTCTTTCCAGACCTGGTGCGTGCGCTGCGTCCGCTTACCCATCGGCCATTCCATGTCCACCTCATGGCCGAACGCCCCACGGCCCTCATCGCGGATTTCGTAGCCGCCGGAGCCGACGTCATCACCGTACACGCGGAGGTGGGCGAATCCGAAGCCAATGCCGCCATCGAAGCCATTTCCCGTGCGGGCCGCACAGCCGGGTTGGCGCTCTGTTCGGACACGCCGGTCGCAGCGTCCCAACCTTACCTGGATCGCATCGGGTCCCTGCTGCTGCTGGGTACGGACCTGGGCGTTAAAGGCGCGGACCTCGCGCCCGAAGCCTGCGCTCGCCTCGCCACCGCGGCATCTATGCTGGGCGGACGGCGCACGCGCATCCGCCTGATCGCCGACGGCGGCATCCGCCCCCATACCGTGCCTCTCCTGCGCCGCGCTGGCGCAGACGTCGTCGTGCCAGGATCGCTCGTCTTCCAGTCGGAGAACCTGGTGGAGACGTTTGCCTGGCTGCTCGCCCTTTAGTCCTGGCCGGCTCGAGCTCCACAACTCGCGCTGCCCTTTCACTTCAGCCGCAGACTGTTGGTCACCACCGTCACGCTGGAAAGCGCCATGGCCGCCGAGGCCAGCATGGGCGAAAGCAGGCCCAGGGCGGCCACGGGGATGCCGACCGTGTTGTAGGCGAAGGCCCAGAACAGATTCTGGCGGATGATGCGCATGGTGCGGCGCGAAAGCTCGATGGCTTCGGCCACGCCGTTCAAGTCGCTCGCGCATGAGCGTGATGCCGCCGGCTTCCATGGCCACGTCGGTGCCCGACGCCATGGCGATGCCGAGGTCGGCCTGCGCCAGCGCGGGCGCGTCGTTGATGCCGTCGCCCACCATGGCCACGCGCTTGCCCGCGGCCTGCAGTTTCCGGACCTCCGCCACTTTCTGCTCCGGCAGCACTTCGGCCAGCACGTGCTCGATTCCCGCCTCGCGCGCGATCGCCTCGGCGGTCTCGCGGTGGTCGCCGGTGATCATCCAGACCTCCAGGCCCATGGCGCGCAGACGGCGCACGGCCTCCGCGGCTTCCGGCTTGATGGTGTCGGCGATTTCGATCTCGCCGGCCGCGCGCGCCATCCACCGTGACCGTCACGCCCGGCCGGCCCACCACCACCTCGCGCCCGCCCACGCGCGCGCGCACGCCGTGCCCGGCTTCGGCGGCGAAGCCTTCGCGCCTCTTCCAGCGCGATGCCGCGCGCGCCGCGCCGCTTCCACCACGGCCTTGCCCAGCGGATGCTCGGAGTACCGCTCGGCGCTAGCCGCCAGGCGCAGCAGTTCGGCTTCGCGTCGAACCCTGCCGCCGGCCGGATCGCCGTCACCTCGCGGCTTGCCGCGCGTGACGGTGCCGGTCTTGTCCAGCACCACGGTATCGATCCGGTGCGCCATCTCCAGCGCTTCGCCGCCTTTGATCAGGATGCCGCGCTCGGCGCCGCGCCCGGTTCCCACCATGATGGCGGTCGGCGTGGCCAGCCCCAGCGCGCACGGGCAGGCGATGATCAGCACCGCCACCGCGTTCACCATGGCCGTCGCGAACGGCGCGAAGAACAGCCACGCGCCGAAGCGTGACCAGCGCCGCCACCAGCACGCCCACCGTGAAATAGCCGCTCACCACGTCGGCCAGCCGCGCCACCGGCGCGCGCGAGCCCTGCGCCTGCTTCACCATCTCGATCATCTGCTGCAGCACCGTGCCGCGCCCCACCTTGCTGGCCTCGTAGCGGAAGCTGCCGGAGCGGTTGATGGTGCCGGCGAAGACCGCCGCGCCCGGGCGCTTGTCCACCGGCATGCTCTCGCCGGTGAGCATGGATTCATCCACCGCCGATTCGCCGTCCAGCACCGCGCCATCCACCGCGAATGCGCTCGCCCGGCCGCACCACCAGCACGGTCGCCGGCGCGCACCTGCTCCACCGGCATTTCCACTTCCACGCCGTCGCGCAGCACACGCGCCGTGGGCGGCTGCAGATCCATCAGCCGGCGGATGGCTTCCGAGGCCTTGCCGCGCGCGCGCGCTTCCAGCGTGCGGCCCAGCAGGATCAGCGCGATGATCACGGCCGCCGCTTCGAAATAGACCGTCGTGCCCGCCGCGCACCGTCTCGTACACCGAATACAGAAACGCCGCGCCGGTGCCCAGCGCGATCAGCGTGTTCATGTTGGCCGAGCGGTGGCGCAGCGCGCTCCAGCGCCGCGCGTAAAACGGCGCGCCGGCGTAGAACACCACCGGCAGCGTCAGCAGCCAGTTGCACCCACGGCCGCCGCTGCGCCATGCCCAGCGCACATCACCGGAGCGGCGAACGCCGACGGCCACCAGCAGCCGCGCGCCGCATAGCCGGGCAGCTCGGCATCGGCCTGGCGGCGCCGTCTGCGGGCACGCCGTAGCCCAGATCCTCGATGGCGCCGACGAAATCGCCCGGCCGCGCCCGCCCCGGGTCGTACTCCACGGTGGCGGTGGCGGTGGCCAGATTCACGCTGGCGCGCTCGACTCCCGGCGTCTTCGGCCAGGGTCCGCTCGATGGTGCGCGCGCAGGCCGCGCAGGTCATGCCGGAGACCGGCAGGTCGACCCGCTCGCGACGCCGGCGCTGTTCATGCGGGCACTTCGTAGCCCAGGTCGCGGACGGCGTCTGCGCCAGCACTTCCGGCTTCACCAGTCCGGATCGTATTCCACCGTGGCCTGCCCGGCCGTCAGATCCACTTGCGCCTTGGTCACCCCCGGCGTGCCCGCCAGGGTCCGTTCCACGCTGCGCGCGCAGTTGCCGCAGGTCATCCCGCGAACCGCCAGATTCAGAGTTTGCGTCGCCATACCTATATGATGCAACCGGAAGCCGCCCCGTCACAGCCGCTTCCGCAAAATAATCCGGGCCGCGTGACCCGTAGCGCAAGCTTCCAGCTTGCCTGCCGGCATACGCCGCTTGCCAGGTATGGCGTTCCGCAACCTGGCATTGGCACTATAGTAAGGCCATGGGGAAGCGATGATCTTCGCCGACGCACTGTTGGCCCGACGACTGGAAGCCGCCGAAGCCGCCATCGCCCGCGCCTGCCGCGCCGAAAGCTCCGCGGTCCTCGAAATCGCCGGCGGCTGCGCCATCTTCGCCGGCATCGACTCGCCTCTCACCCAAGCCGTCGGCCTGGGATTGAACGGCCCGGTAACCCCGTTCGAACTGGGCCGATTGGAGTCCTTTTTCCACAGCCGCGGCGCACGCCCCCGGCTCGATCTCAGTCCGCTCGCCGACCCCGGTTTCCTGGATGCCCTGGGCCCCCATTACCACATCGCCGAATTTAACAACGTGCTGGTGCGCTCGCTCCAGGGCCTGGAAGTCGGCCTCACGGCACGCGTCCGCCGCGCCCTCCCCGGCGAGCGCGATCTCTGGTCCCACACCGTCGGCCACGGCTTCTTCGAGCAGCCCGAGCTCACCACCCCCGAAATGGAGGTCGGCCGCGCCATTTTCAATATGCCCGGCGCTCTCTGCTACCTCACCACCGCCGAATCCGGGCAGCCCGCCGGTGGCGGCGCTCTCGCCATCCATGAGGGCCTCGCTGTCCTGTTCTCCGACAGCACCATCCCCCGCTGGCGCCGCCTTGGACTGCACCGCGAATTGATCGCCGCCCGCCTCAACGAAGCCCTGGCCCGCGGCTGCGTGCTGGCCACCGCCTCCACCCTCCCGGGCAGCGCCTCGCAGCGCAATTTCGAGCGCCTCGGCTTTCAGATCGCCTACACCAAAGCCACCGTCGTCGGCTAGCCCCTCGGCCTATTCACAGCTATTACACAAATTTTGTTGTGATTTGCACAGCTTTCCCACGACTATTTCACTTCACGCATCTGACGGAAGCAGTGTTTGACCACTGGATCGCCGCAAGTCTGGTTCCCCTGGCCATTTGGATCTTGCTGAGCGGACTGGACGATCTCTTCGTCGCCATCATATTCCTGCTTGGGCGGCGAAGTCGCTTTCCCTGGCCGGCCGAGGCGGACCTGGAACAGGCCGCCGCAGACCGCATCGCTATTCTTGTGCCTCTCTGGCGTGAGCACGCAGTCATCGGCCGCATGCTCGACCATAACCTCTCCGTCCTCCGTTACTCCAATTACGACGTCTTCGTCGGCGTCTACCCCAATGACCAGCTCACCATCCGCGCCGTCTCCGAAGCCGCCGCCCGCTACCCGCGCGTCCACCTGGCCCTTTGCCCGCATGACGGTCCCACCTCCAAAGGCGACTGCCTCAACCAGATTTACCGCCAACTCCAGGCTTTCGAGGTCCGCCGCCGGGTCCGCTTTGAAGTGCTCACCATCCATGACGCCGAAGACCTGATTCATCCGGATTCCCTGCGCCTCATCAACTGGTTTTCGCCGCGCTATGACATGGTCCAGGTCCCGGTGCTGCCGTTGCCCACCCCGCCGGGCGAATTCACCCATGGCTTGTACTGCGATGAGTTCGCCGAGTATCAGACCAAGGACATTCCCGTGCGCCAGGCCCTCGGCGGATTCCTGCCCTCCAACGGCGTCGGCACCGGCTTCCGCCGCGAGGCGCTCGAAAAACTCTCCGCTACGCGCCGCGGCCAGATCTTCGACCCCTCCTGCCTCACGGAGGATTACGAAAACGGGTACCTTTTGCACGCCCTCGGCGCCAGCCAGGTCTTCCTGCCCCTGCATTACGATTCCGCCGGTCCCATTGCCACGCGCGAATTCTTTCCCCGCACCTTCCGCTCCGCCATTCGCCAGCGCAGCCGCTGGGTCGCCGGCATTGCGCTGCAGGGTTGGGAGCACCACGGTTGGCGCGCTCCCGGCCGCCAGCTTTACTGGTTCTGGCGCGACCGCAAGGGGCTGGTGGGGAACCTGATTTCCCCGTTTGCCAATGTGCTCATGCTTTACGCCATCGCCGGACACGGGCGCTTCGTCTCGCAGCTTCCCCTCTGGACCCTCCGCCTCTGCGCCCTCACGTTCCTGCTTTCCGCCGTGCAAATGTCGCTTCGTACCTCCTGCTGCGCCCGAATTTACGGCTGGCGGGTGGCCGCCCTGGTCCCCGCCCGTATGTTTTGGGGTAACTGGATCAACGGCCTTGCCACCGGCGCCGCGCTTTGGCAGTTTGCCTCCGCCCGCCTGCGCCGCCGGGTCCTGGCATGGCGCAAGACCGACCATCACTACCCCGCCCACAGCGCCAGCCACGGCCGGCAGCCACTCGGCCAGATCCTGATCCGCATGTCCTGTCTCTCCCAGAATGCGGTGGATGACGCCCTGCGCTCGCTTCCTCCCGGCATGCGCCTCGGCGAATATCTCGTCCGCCTGAATCAGCTCACCGAGGATAGCGTCTACCGTGCCCTCAGCGCCCAGGCCGGCATTCCCCTCGGCCTGCCGCCTGCGCCCGATCTCAATCACGCCGCCGCCCGTACTTTGCCTTTTGAGGCGGTCCGGCGATGGAAGGTGCTGCCCTACCGCATCGCGATCGGCCAGCTTCACGTTCTGACGCCGGAGGTTCCTACGGATGAGATGGCGCAGAGCCTTCGCCATCTGACCGGACTCGAAATCCGTTTTCGCCTGGTCTGTCCCGCCGATTTCGACCGTGTTTCCGCGAACATCTTCCGCCGCTTTCCACCCGGCGTTGCGTTTCCGCCCGTCCGGCCTTCTTCGAGGTCTGCTGCCTGAATTAGGAAATTATTTTTGCCCGCGCTTTCAATGCCTTACGCGCACTCGCACCCTTGCACGACGTTTTCCTCATGCTACCGTCTCAATCGACGAAGTGCTGTTGCGCTGGGCGATTCGGGTCGCCCAGTACGAGGCCGCGTCCGGCTCTGGCATTAATTCCCGGCCGGGAATGCTAAATCCGGAATCCACGCTGCGCAACGTTCAAGCCGGCAGCACCCGCGGAAATCTCCTCGCAGGAAGAGGAGACAGAGGGCGCCCTTTGCAGTCCGAATCAATTTGAGCCAATACCGACCGCCTCACACCCCGCCTCACACCCCGTAGCGCCGGCTTCCAGCCGGCCATTGCCGGCATCCCTGCCGGCATTCTTCCAAGCTCGAGCGCTCCCCAGCCCCCGGTGTCTTTTATCCCGCCAAGTATCAGGGCGCGACTTGAGTCGTGCCGAATTCGCTGGAAAACCAGGGCCTTAGCCCCTGCCGCATTGTCCCTGCGTCCCCTACCTCCGCTCGAACTTCGCCTCCATCAGCATCCACGTGTTCGGATCCAGCTCTACCTTGGCCGGCTCGTGCTCCGCCCCAATGGCGAAGCTCTGCCGCTTCTGCGTCATCCCGATTTTTCGGATCGCCCCGTCGATCGCCACTTCGAGCGGCATCCGGTACGCTTCACCCGGCTCGGTTTGCGTCAGGTCGATCACCACCTGCCGCCGCGCCGCGTCGTACCGCCACGTGCCCTCCACCGCCGGCGATCCCGCGCGGTAAACCCACTGCTCGAAGAACCACCCCAGGTCCTGGCCGGAAATTTCCTCCATCACCCGCCGGAAATCGGCCGTAGATGCGTTCCCGTCGCGGTAGCGCCGGTAATACTCGCGGATGCCCGCCCAAAATTTGTCGGTTCCGATCTCGCCCCGCAGCAGGTGCAGCACCCACGCGCCTTTCTGATACACGATCTGGTTGGGAATCCCCTTCCACGGCTTGGCCTGCACCACCGCCACGCCCGGCAGGCGCCGTTCGGTGGCCAGCACCTGCACCTGCGCCCGCCGCAGTCCGGTGAGAAACGCTTCGCGTCCCTGGTAGTGCTCGGTGGCGAGTAGCGCGAAATACGTAGCGAAGCCTTCGCTCAGCCACACGTCGTCCCAATCCTTCTCTGTCACCGAATCGCCGAACCACTGGTGCGCGGTTTCGTGCGCCACCAGGCTGTCGGCCGGACGGCCGGTGAACGCGCGCTCGCCGAAGAAGATTTCGCTGGCGTGCTCCATGCCGCCCTGAATCGGCGCTTCCACTCCCGCCAGCTTCTGGTAAGGATACGGACCGATCTCCATGCTGAAGAATTCGATGGCGCGGCGCAGCGGTTCTTCGAGCGTTGCGATTCCCGCCTCCCGGTCCTGGTGGTACAGCCAGCTTTCGAGCGGTATCCCCGCGGCCACGCCGAAATGCCGGGAATCGAATTCGGCCGCGCCGATGTTGTACAGCCAGGTGGCAATCGGCACGCGCTGGTTCCAGTGCGTGGCGCGCCGCCCGCCGCCCAGGTCGATTTGCTCCTCCAGCGCCCCGTTGGCCACCACCTGGTATTTCGCGGGCGCGGTGACGATAAATTCGCCCGCGGCCTTATCGTACGGATGGTCGATGGTGGGCAGCCACTGGTGGGCCAAGTCCGGCCAGTTCTCGCTGAAAAAACATTTCTCGCCGAATTTGTTAGTTGCGGTTATCAGCCCGCCCGCCGGCACGCCGTGATACCGGATCACAAACGCGCGCTGGCTGCCCGTTGCCGGCGGCACGGGAAGAGAAATTTCCAGGCGATCGTTGGCATGGGTGAAGGGCAGCGCTGCATCCTCGGCGCCAACCTCGTCCACGTTCATCGCCTGCCCCAGGTCGAGCTGGAATTGGCGCACGCCATCCGCCACAAACCGCACCGTCACCGTGGCCTCGCCCGCGATCTCCGGGTTGTCATCGCTCAGAGTGACGCGGAAAACGTAGTGTTGCACGTCGATGGCCGGCTGCCGCGGATAGCTATCCGCCCACAGCCCGCACGCGCACAGGCCCACCAGCAGCGCGGTCTTCATCGAAGCCGGGCCGCTTCCGCGGCGCTCGCCGCCCGCGCAACCGCCTGCACTTCCACCGTCTCGCTCGCGCGCTCCGCCACCGTCACCAGGGTGGCTTGCGTTTCGAAGCGGGCGCGGAAGGGAGCATATTCGGCCAGATCGTCGTCCAGCGCTTCCCAGGCGATCACGCGATAGTCCGCCGGCCGCAGGCCGCGGAACCGGAACGCCCCGTTTTCATCCGCCTTCAACGACCGCGCGCTTTCGCCGCCCGCCGGCCAGACCTGCACCAGCGCCCCGGGTAGCGCCTTTCCATCCGCCCCGTGCACCGTGCCCGCGATTTCGCCCCCGTCGGCGGAAAGCGTAATCTCCAGCGTGCCGCCGGCGCCGGAAGTCAGGTCGAGGTTGTCGTTCGTGATGTCGCGCCCGGCAAAATGGATGGCCTTCACGTAGTAGTCATCCGCCAACCCGCTGACGCCGATGGCATAGGCCGCGGGAATCAGACGGGGGAATCGAAGGACGCCTTTCGCATCGGTCTCCGCCACGTGCACCGCGTGGGGCTCTCCCGGGTCCAGCGCTACCAGCCGTACGGCGGTACGCATCTTCGCATCGCCACCCGCGACCCGGCCCGCGATCTCAGCCCCTTGCCCCAGGGGCAGGGCGACGTCTTCGAGATCGCCGTCGCTCACTTCCACCATCGCCCGGCCCAGCAGCACCCCTGTCGGCACGGCCCGGCCGTCGCCGGACGAGACCGGTGAGAAGCCCACGCTATCATCCGTCTCCAGGATGTACCGGCCCGGCAACACTCCGGTGAATTCGAACCGCCCGTCCGGCCCGGCGATCACGCCCGCGGCATGTGGCACCAGGTCCGCATTTGCACGGAACAGGCGCAGCGCCATGTCGGGCGCAGCCGTGCCCCGAATCCGGAAAGTCCGCGCTTTCCGCAGCCGGATCTCCAGTCCCCGCACCTCCGCCCCCGCGGCCACCTCAACTGGCGTGGCGGCGGCGGGGTCGGGCGTGCTCGGATAAAATGTCGGCACATAGATCTCGCGCGCATTGGCGTCCTGCTCGCCGCCACGGATGGAAGCGCCCAGGTAGTAGCTGCCTGGCGCCACGTGGCCGATGATGACGCTGCCATCCGCCTGCGAAACCGTACCGCTCTCGACTTGCGGATGCTTCCGCCCGCCGGCATACGAGATTCTATACAGGGAGACTTCCGCGTCCGGCACCGCCTCGCCATCCTCGTCCGTCACCTTGCCATAGAGCAGCGATTGCGGCGTGAGCTTGATGGTGACGTCGCCCATGCGGTCGCCGGCCGCCAGTTTCAACGGCGTCCCGACCACCTCCGGCTCCGCCGCGCCGTAGCCCTGGTCCAGATAGCCGGTGCGCCGCGCGGAAAGAAAATAGCTGCCGGGGTCGATATTCTCCAGGCTGAAGCGCCCCTGCGCGTCCGTCACCGTGGATGGCCCGGCCACACTGGGCGCGCCGTTCACGCCGCGCGCCGGCGCAAAGGCTTCCACCCACACCGCCGCCCGCTTCAGCGGCGCGCCCGTGGTTGCGTTGACCACGCGCCCCGCAATCGCGCCCTTCTCCGGCGCCTGCGCCCACGCGCTCCAGGCCGCCGCCAGGCACACCGCCCATGCCCCGATTCGTCGCATATCGTCTCTATGCATTCTAACTACCCGTCCCGCAGGATGTGCGCACCCCCCGTAGAGCCGCCTTTCCAGGCGGCCATGCCGGCATTCGTGCCGGCATAGGCTCGGTCAACGAATGCCGGCAGGGCAAGCTGGAAGCTTGCTCCGCGGACCCGCCCCGGCGGCGTCTTACTCGTGCGCGCCGGCCGCTTTCACCGGCACCAGCGTGCCGCCGCGAATGTAGTAATCGGCGCCGCGCCAGCGGATGCTGCGGCGGGCGAAACTGGCGGCCCAGATCAGGAACGCCACGGCATCCCACAGCGGGATCAGCGGCATGCGGCGCCAGTAGCCGCGCTGCTTCAGGCCCCAGGTGGCCACCATCGCGGTCATGGCGCAGCGCAGGGCGAAATACGTGCCCAGGTACGCGGCCGCGACGGCGCCAGAGGAAGTCGCCAGCGCGGCGGCCAGCGACCACGGCAGCCCGTGCGTGAACAGCAGGCCGAAATGCCCCCACGGCCGCATGTGGCGCATCACCACAATCCAGCGCAGCCGCTTGTGCACCAGCTCGCGGCAGCGACTGGTAATCGGCCACCGTCTCCACCGGGTAGCGAGAGAGCTTGCACCTCGTAGCCCTGGTCGGCGATGAAGCGGCCCACCAGCAGGTCGTCGGCGGGGCGGTTTTCGATGGACTCGTAGCCGCCGAATGCGGCCAGCCGCTCCCGCGTGGTGGCGATGGTCGGGCCGAGCGCGAATTTCACGCCGTCCAGTTGCCAGGCCACCACGATGCCCGGGTAAAAGTCCGACATCATGCCCACCGATTGCAGGTGGTCGATGAAGGTGCGCTCTTCGATGGGCAGGTAGAAGCACGTGACGGCGCCGATTTTGGGGTCGGCCAGCGGCGCGATGACGGCGCGCAGATAATCCGGGCGGACGCGCACGTCGCTGTCGCTGATCACCACGTGTTCGTACGCGGCTTCGCTCACCAGGCGGGCGAGCTTGGCCACTTTGTCGTTGGTGGCGTCGCGGCCGGAACCGTAGAGCACGCGGATGCGGCGCTCAGGGAATTCCCGCATCAGCCGGTCGATCAGCGGCAGGGCCGGATCTTCGCGGTCGCCACGCAAAATACCATTTCGTATTCGGGATAGTCCTGCCGGCAAAAGCTGGCGAAATTCTCCTAGGCGTCCGGGTCGAGGCCGCGGATGGGCTTCAGGATGCTGACCGGCGGAGTGAACCCGCCGCGGCCTGCGGCGCGAGGGGCGGCGAAAGAAGCGCCAGCAGCTGAACACGGCCAGGCCATAGTAAATGAATGGGATCGCGGCCAGTACAAAAAATAACAGAGTGACAAATTTCAGCAGCATGGGCATGAGGCGTTCGAACAAGGAGCCTGTAATTGGGTCGAAACACCTAAAAGACGCTCGCCGGTGGGCGTGTGGGTACATAAAAATCGATTGGCCCTAATTAACTAGCGGGAGGAGAGGAACCGGTCTGTTAGAGTGGAGTGAACTTCGGCCCGCCCGGCGGGACGCGGCGAGCAGTTCCGGGGTAACCGAATTTGTGCGGAATCGCTGGATTCACACATCTGAATTTCCGGGCCGAGCCGGAGCGCATTCGGAATGCCGCGGAATCCATTCTGCACCGCGGCCCGGACCAGCAGGGCTTCTTTGAATCGGACACGGTATCGCTGGCCGCCACGCGGCTGAAGATCATCGACCTCGAAACCGGCGACCAGCCGATCGTTTCCGCCGACGGCGATTGCGTCATCGTCTTCAACGGCGAAATCTACAACCACGCCGAACTGCGCCGCGAACTGGAGCAGCGCGGCCACCGCTTCCGTTCGCGCACCGACACCGAAGTGGTCCTGGCGGCGTTTCTGGAATGGGACGTGGAGTGCTTCGCCCGCCTGCGCGGCATGTTCGCCATCGCGCTGTGGAGCGAATCGCGGCGGCGGCTGGTGCTGGCGCGCGACCGCATGGGCATCAAGCCGCTCTTCGTGGCGCGGCGCGGCGACGACCTGTACTTCGGCTCCGAGCTGAAAACCATTTTCGTGCATCCGGAGTTCGAGCGGCGGATGAGCCTGGCGGCGCTCGATTGCTACCTGGCGCTCAACTACGTGCCGGCCCCGCACACCATGGTGGAGGGCATTGAGAAGCTGCGGCCGGGCTATTGGCTGGAATGGCGCGACGGGCAAACGCGCTCGGATTGCTACTGGCGCCTGCCGAACCGGCCGGAGCGCGGCTGGACGCTGGAGGCGGCGGTGCACGAGCTGGATGCCCTGCTGAAGCGCTCCATCCGCGAGCACCTGCTGGCGGATGTGCCGCTGGGCATCTGGCTGAGCGGCGGGCTGGATTCGTCCACCATTCTGCACTACGCCTCGGCGGCCTCCAGCGTCGCGCCTGAAGACATTTTCGGTCTCGTTCGGCGGGCGCAGCTTCGATGAGAGCGGGCCCATCCGCCGGATTGCCGCCCGCTACGAAACCGACCACCAGGAATTCGACCTGAACCCGGCCAGCGGTCTGGCCGACGCCATCGAGCAGTTCGCGTATTACTTCGACGAGCCGAACGCCGATGCCGGCGCGCTGCCGGTCTGGTTTCTTTCGCGCCTCACCGGTCGTCACGCCACCGTGGCGCTGAGCGGAGAGGGCGCGGACGAGCTTTTCGGCGGCTATCTGACTTACCGCGCCGACGAACTGGCGCGGCCGGCGCGGCGCCTGCCTCCGTGGCTGCTGCGGGCGGCGCAAGCGGCTCTCCGGCGCTGGCCGGTTTCCGACGAGAAGATCGGCCTGGAGTACATGCTCAAGCGCTTCCTGGAGGGCTGCCGCATGCCCGCCGGGCGCGCCCACGTGTACTGGAACGGCGCCTTTTCGGATGCGGAAAAGGCGGCGCTGGCGGCGGTTCCGCTGCCGCCGGCGCTCTGGCCGCCATCCTCGCGGACCTGGCGCCGGCCGGCAACCGCTGGGCGCCTACCTGCGCTTCGACCAGCGGTACTACCTGCCCGACGACATCCTCGCCAAGGTGGACCGCATGAGCATGGCCCACTCCATCGAAGTGCGGCCGCCTTTCCTGGACCACCGCATCGTGGAGTTCGCGGCGGCGCTGCCGGACCGGCTGAAAGTGCGGGGCGGAGCGCAGAAAATCGTCCTGCGCGAGCTGATGAAGGGCAGGCTGCCGCCCGAAACCCTGCGCCGCAAAAAGGTGGGATTCGATTTTCCGGCGCATGACTGGCTGCGCGGTCCACTGCGCGAGCTGCTATTCGACACCCTGGTAAGGAGCGGCGACAACGGCCTGTTCCGGCGCGACCGGTTGGAAGACTGCGTGCGCCGGCATCTGGAACGGCGCGCCAATCTCGGTTATCATCTTTGGGGTTTGATGATGCTGTTCATGTGGATGAGACGATGGAGAATTCAGACGACACAGGTTTCGGAACTAAACCGGCCGCCCTTGGCTCGCACCGCCGCATCTACGTAATCGTTCTGCTGTTTGCCGCCGCCGTTTACCTGGCCGGCATCGTTTCTCCTCCTTCGCTGATGGACGACGTGGATGCCGTGCAGGCGCAGATCGCGCGCAACATGCTCACTTCGGGCGATTGGGTGACGGCGCATATCGACGGCGTGGCGTACCTGGAAAAATCGCCGCTGATTTACTGGCTGATCGCGTTCTCCTACAAGATCTTCGGCGATTCCGACTGGGCGGCGCGCATTCCGGTGGCGCTCTGGCGCCATGGGGCTGGCCTGGCTGACGGCGGCGTTCGGCATCTGGGCGTTCGGCCGACGCGCCGGCTTCTATGCCGGCCTGGTGCATGGCCACCTGCATCGGGCTGTTCCTGTTCACCCGCGTTCTGATTCCCGACGTCATGCTGACGCTCACCATCGCGCTGGCCATGTGGGCGTTTCTGCGCGCGCTGGAGGAAGACGAGCCGCGCCCGCGGCTATGGGCGGCGGCGCTGGCGGCCAGCTTCGGCATCGGGCTGCTGCTGAAAAGCACGGTGGCGGTGCTGTTTCCGGCCGCGGCGGCGGCGCTCTATCTGCTGCTCACGCGGCAGTTGTTTTCGCGCAAGGCGTGGCGGCGGCTGCACCCGTTGAGCGGTCTGGCCCTCATGCTGCTCATCGCCGCGCCATGGCACGTGCTGGCGACGCTGCGCAATCCGCCGCTATTTCGATTTCACCATGCGCAGCGTGCCCGGCGAATACCACGGCTTCCTGTGGTTCTATTTCATGAACGAGCAGGTGCTGCGGTTCCTGAACCTGCGCTATCCGCGCGATTACAACACCGTGCCGCGCGTCTGGTTCTGGCTGTTCCACCTGCTCTGGCTGTTCCCCTGGAGCGTGTACTTTCCGGCGGTGGCGCGGCTCGGCTTCCGGCCGGTGGACCGCGCCGGGCGGACGCGCCTGCTGGCCCTGTGCTGGACCGGTTTTCTGCTGGTGTTTTTCAGCTTTTCCACGACCCAGGAATATTACTCCATGCCCTGTTACCCGGCGCTGGCGCTGCTGCTGGGGTCGGCCATGGCGGGCGGAGGCGCATGGGTGCGGCGCGGCACGCGCGTGCTGTCTGCGGTGGCCGGATGCGCGGCGGCGGCCGCGGCGGCGATTTTGCTGGCGGTGCGGAACCTGCCGTCTCCGGGCGATATTTCGGCCGCGCTGGCGCAGCATCCCGGCGCCTACACGCTGTCGCTCGGCCACATGGAGGATCTGACCCTGAATTCGTTCGCGTATCTGCGCACTCCGCTGGCGCTGGCGGCGATGGCGTTCCTGATCGGCGCACTGGGCGGCCTGAGGGCTTTGCATAACTGGCGCGACGGGCAGCGCGCCTATCTGGCCGCCGCGCTGCATGATGGTGCTGTTCTTCTATGCGGCGCGGCTGGCCATGGTGGCGTTCGACCCCTATCTTTCCTCGCGGCCGCTGGCCGAGGCGCTGCGGCGCGCTCCGGAAGGCGACCTGGTGGTGGACCACCACTATTACACCTTCTCCTCGATCTTCTTCTACACCAACCGGACCGCCTGGCTCCTCAACGGGCGGATCAATAACCTGGTGTACGGCTCGTATGCGCCAGGGGCGCCGGATGTATTTCTGACGGATGCGCAGTGGCGCGAGCGCTGGCTCGGGCCGCGGCGCTGCTACGTGGTGGCTAAGTCCACGGAATTTGCGCGCTTCGCCAGACTGGCCGGCGAAGGCGCGCTGTTTCCGGTAGCGGAAAGCGGCGGCAAGATGGTGCTGACGAACCAGCCGTTAACGCGCCGGGATTCCGAGCCGCGGCCTTAGCGCAAGCTTGATTTATCCTGAATTCCGAAATTAGCTTCGCCGAAACCCGTAAGAATCTGAAATGACGGCCCCTGTATCAGGGCACGGCTTGAGCCGTGCCGACCCGGATTATTGCGATGGGCTTTAGCCCCTGCGGCGGCTGAGAAGGGGCTAAAGCCCATCAGAGCCTGATCCTGTCCGGCCGGGGACATGGTTGACACTTTAGACCGGCGACATCGTTTACAGCCTATGAGACCCGGAAGTCTGGTGCAGCGAAGCGGAGGGAGGTTCCATCTGCCCCCTTTCCCTTATCTCAGTTGATTTTTGTCGGAAGGGGAGCGGACTGTCAAGGGCGCGCCGGTTTTTGGCGCGGCGGAGCGAACCCTTGACAGTCCGCTCCCCTTCCGCATAATGGAGGGACAGGGAAAGGGGGCAGGACCCGAAGTCATCGGGGTTGTGCTTTACGCTTTCGCTTGGGTTCCGCACCCGCGTCGGCCACGAAGTAGCTTTCCTTTTCATCCAACCAGCCCAACAGCAGGGGTCCGTAGTAGACCTCGCACAAGTCTCCTGCGACCGGCACTAGCCCGACATAGTCGCAGCCCATCACTTTGCTGATAAAGGCCTCGCGACTCCTCCAGTTCACCAGGCCGCTGGGGTGGACCTTGCACAGGTAGCTGTTGGCGGGATATTCCGGTTGCGGCAGGCGCGCCGGATACGGCCGCGTCGAAACCACGTACAAAGAGGCCGGCGTCTGATACCCCAGCGCTTCGTGCGGTCGCTGTTGGTTGTATTCGGTTTGAAAACGGATAAACGATTCTTGTTGCCGCCGCAGGTTCCGTGCGGGCGGCGTGGCCGTCTCTTGCTTGAGGGTTTGGTGCATCCTCTCGTGCCGGCCGTTTTGCTCCGGACACCCCGGCTCAATGCGCTCGTGTCGGATCCCCAGGCGCAGCCACCACATGCCCAGCCGACTCAGCCCGGCGGGCGCTGGCCCCACAAACGGCGGCCCGTTGTCCGTGCGGATCGCCTCCGGCAATCCACATTCCCGAAATACCGCCTCGAAGATTCCCCGCACGTGTACCCCGTCTGCCTTTTCCACGGCTCGGCAGCGCAACAAATACCGGCTGTACGCGTCGCTGATCGTCAAGGGGTCGCAACGCTCGCCGTTGCCGCAATGAAACCACCCCTTGAAGTCCGCGCACCACACCTGGTTGGGCCCGGCCGCGTGGGCCAACGGTTCGCTGTAGCGCGGGGTCCGCCGCCGCAGGCGGCGCCCCTGCACTAACCCTTCCCGCTGCAGCAACTCCCCGATGCTGCTGTTCGCCGGCCAACGGCTACTCGGATGGTGCTTCTCCAGATACACGCGCAGTTTCCGGGGACCCCAGCGGGGATGCTGCTGCCGCAGTGCGATCACCTGATCCGCCAGCTCCCCACTGATCGCCTGCGGCGAATTGTGCGGAGCGCGGCTCAATTCCTCCAGACCGGCCACCCCTTGGGCTTCAAATCGCTGGACCCACTTGTACCCCGTTGGTCGAGAAATCCCGTACTTTCGGCACAACTCGGCAAGGCCGTCTTGCTCGCGTTGCCACTCTTCGATAAACGCTCTTCGCTGCTCCAAGGCTGTCCTCGCATTCCAGGGCATCCGGCTACCTCCCGTAAACCCCAGCTTCGAACAACCTTTCACCAGCCCAAAACGTGTAAATGATGTCGCCGGTCTAAAGTGTAAACGATGTCGCCGGTCCGGACCCTCCCTTTCGGCACGACTCAAGTCGTGCCCTGATACAAGGCATTTCCTCACGCTGCACTGCGCGTCCAACGCAATCCATGCAGAGTGGCCGAATTGGGGAAGACTAAGTGGCATTGTAACCGCATCCCGCCAGGAAGCGCAGGAGGGCAAATCCGCCGCCTGCCCCGCGTAGAGCCGCCTGCCACGGCCGGCTTAGTATCCGCATATGTGCCCGGAAGCCCGCGGGCAGCCGGAGGGATTGCGCCGCGGCTCAAAATGCTACAGTTCCGGCCGATAAAGCTATATGATGGAAGACCTACCAGTTAAACAACGCTTCCCGATGGAACTGCCGGTCACCCTGACATGGCAGGCCGAACGGTCACGCAAAACCGGTTCGGGCAAGGTGGTGGAGATCTCAAGCGACAGTCTGCTCTTCCTCAGCGAATCCGAGCTTCCCCCCTCGGCTATGCTCACTGCCGCGGTTGCCTGGCCGATTCCGTTGGAGGGGGGATGCCGCCTCCAACTGGTGGTTACCGGGGCGGCCAGGCCAGCCGGCGAGCACACCTTTCAAATGCGCATCGACCAATACGTCTTTCGCACCGCCGCACGAACCGGCGCCTCCGCTTTGCCGCTGCCCGTCCTCGCGCCCGAAATCCCGCAGCGGCGTCCGCTCGTCTGAATCGCGGCCCCGTTCCGTCAATGGCTAATGGCCGGGCCGGGACGGCCAATCGTCGGCGGGAGGACCGGACGCGGCGCGCGCGGCGGCCGGCGCGGGCGGCATATCGGGGTCGGGGCGATTCCAGAAGCCGGGGATGGGCGGATACATCTCCTCCAGGCCTTCTTTCAGCTCCACGCCGAGCCCGGGCTTGCGCGGCAGCTCGAAATACCCGTCGCGAACTCCGAACCATTCTTTAAACAGACCTTCCTTGAGCGGGTTCGGGGTCATGTTGGATTCGAGCAGGAAGCGGTTGGGGACGGCGGCCAGCAGGTGCGCGTTGGCGATGCCCACCAGGTTGTCCTGCCAGCTGTGCGGGCAGATCAGCTTGCCGCGGGTGTGGGCCATGCGCGCCTGGTGCCAGCATTCCGTGAGGCCGCCATCGTCGCTGCCGGGCTGCACGATATCGTAAGCTCCGCTATCCATCCATTCCACTAACTGGGCGCGGTTGGGGACGGTTTCTCCGCCCGAAATTTTGACGGTGCGGAGGTGTTTGTGGATGGTCAGGTAATCGTCGATAATCTTGCGGGTGGGTTCCTCCCACCACAGGAACTTCAGCTCTTCGAGCACCGGGGCGATTTCCAGGCATTGCGGCACCGACCAGCGCTGGTTGGATTCCTGGATCAGGTCGAAATCGGGGCCCACCGCCTCGCGGATCCGGCGGATGTTGGCGATGTGCTCTTCCATCGTGCCGAAGCGCTCGAAGGCGGCCCCCGGCCGGAATTTGAACGCGGTATAGCCGGCCGCCTTGTGGCGCAGCGCCTGCTTCACCAGGTCCTCGGGACCGGGGAAGCGCGAGCCTTTATGCCAGGAGTATTCGCCGCCGCTGGCGTAGGCGCGGACACGGGTCTGCGGCTCGGTGTCGGTGGCGAGCAGATCGTAGAGCGGGCGTCCGGTGGCTTTGCCGATAATGTCCCAGAGGGCGACATCGACGCCAGCCCACACGCCTCGCGCACCATGCCCCGCGATGCCGCCGGTGAGCGATTCCACGTCGAACGGATTCTTGCCGATGAGGACGGGCTGGACCACCTTTTCGAGATATTCCTTCATGGCCGCCGGGCCGTTATAGCGGCTGCACGCGCCGATGCCCTTGAGGCCGGCATCGGTCGAGACTTCGGCGATGACGGATTCGGTCTTGTAGATGATCATGTTGTTGCCGCCATCGGCCCATTCCTCGTCGGGCTTCAGGCGGTAGGCGAGGCTGATCAGGCGCAGGCCGGTAATCTTGATGTTCTGGCGCCGGACTCCGTCGAGCGGCGAGATGCGATTGCGGGGCAGTGCGGAGCGGCCTGCCTGCGCGCCGTGAAGCGCGGTGGCGGAAAGGGCGGCGCCGGAAAGGAAGGATCTGCGGGACGCGTTGGGCATACGTTGATCTCCAAATCTACCGCGCGGCAATGCGCACGGCGGCGGTGAGGGGCGTGTTGCGGGAAGATCCGCCGGCGTGGACGCGGTATTCGCCGGGCAGGAGTTCCCAGGATTGTTTCTCGACGTTGTAGATGGAAAGGGATTGCGGATCGATGGTCAGGGTGACGGTCTTGCTTTCGCCGGGAGCGAGCTGTATCTTTGTCCCATGCCACCAGGCGCTTGGGCGGTTCGCCAGCGGCCGGCGGCAGCGACACATAAACCTGCGCGATTTCGGCGCCCGCGCGCGCGCCGGTGTTGGTCACGGTGAAACTCACTTGCAGGCCGGATGCGGCGGTGGCGCGGAGCGCGGAGTAGGAGTACGTGGTGTAGGAGAGCCCGAAGCCGAACGGGAAGAGCGGCTGTTTGTCTTCGGCGTCGAACCATTTGTAGCCGGATCTTCAGGCCTTCGGTGTAGGGGACGTCGAAGGGGACTTCGGGCGGGTGAGTTCCGAATCGGCGGACTGGCGCGTCGGATTTCGGTGGGCCGGGCAGAACCGGATGGGGCAGGTCGGCCTCGGATCTGGGGAAGGTGACGGGGAGCTTGCCCGAAGGATTGACCTTGCCGAACAGGATGTTGGCGATGGCTTGGCCGCCGCGAATGCCGGGATACCAGGCTTCGAGGACGGCAGCGCGCGTGGTCGAGCCAAGGCATGGTGACGGGGCCGCCGGTTTCAAGCACGACGATGGTGTGAGGATTGGCGGCGGCGACCTGGGCGATCAACGTCGTCCTGGTGATCCGGCAGCGAGAGGTCTTCGACGTCGCGGCCTTCGGTGGTGCGCTGGCTGGCGAATACGATGGCGACGGCGGAGGCGGCGGCAAGTTTGGCGGCAGCGGCCGGATCCGTGCCGGGATCGTAGGCGATTTTGGCCGCCGGGAGCGAGCGCGCGGATGGCGGCAAGCGGCGGGGAGGGGTGCCAGACGCCGGAGTGGCGGGCGGTGTTGCGGTCGGCCGCGGCTGGGGGCGGGACGGCGTTGCCGCCGGCGGCATCCACCTGGTCGGAGCCGCCGCCGGAGAGCACGCCGGCATCGGCGTGGCCGCCGATGACCGCGATGGACTGGATGGCGGAAGCGTCCAGGGGCAACTGCCCGTGGTCGTTCTTGAGCAGCACCGATGCCCTTGCTCGGCCACCCGCTGGGCCACTTCGGCGCCGGGGAACGGATTGACCGGACCGGGCTTGGGCGGATGGTCGTAAATGCCGAGGGCATAGGCGGTGCGCAGGATGCGGTGCACCATGTCGTTGAGCCGCGCCGGCGGGCACCTTGCCGTTTTCAATGGCGGCCTTGAGCGCCGGCGCCGTAATATTTGTCGGAGGGCATTTCCTGGTCGAAACCGGCCAGGGCGGAAGGCACCGTGCTGTGGGTGGCGCCCCAATCGGACATGATCCAGCCCTGGTAGTCCCAGGTTTTCTTGAGGACGTCGTCCAGCAGGTAAGGGTTCTCGCAGGCGTATTGGCCGTTGAGCTTGTTGTAGGCGCACATGACCGTGCCGACGTCCGATTCGCTGGATGGCGATCTGGAAAGCCAGCAGATCGGTTTCCCACAGCGCGCGCCGGTCGATGACGGTGTTGTAGATGAAGCGGCCGTTTTCCTGGTCGTTGACGGCGTAGCGGTTGATATTGCCGATGACGCCCTGGTCCTGCGTGCCCTTCAATTCGCGGCCAAGCATTTTGCCGATGCAGAATTGGGTCCTCGCCCCAGCATTCGAAATTGCGGCCGTTGCGGGGCTCGCGGATGAGATTGGCGGTGCCGCCCAGGGAGACGTTGAACCCGAGTTCGCGCACTTCGCGGCCGACGGTCGCGCCGTAGTCGTAGGCCAGGCCGAGGTCCCAGGTGGCGCCGGCGGCCAGCGATGAGGGCAGGGCGGTGGCGTACCGGCCGCGGTTGCCGATGTTGGCGACGCCGGAGCGGCCGTCGGTCATCTGGAAATCGGGGATGCCAAGGCGGGGAATGCCGGGAATCCAGCCGGCGCCGCCGAGCGAGCGCGCGGGCTGAGGGGTGGACTCGCCCATATACGGGCTGCCGCCGTGGACGAGTTGCAGCTTCTCGTCGAGCGTGAGCTGCTCCAGAGCAGATCGGCGCGCTTGTCGGGCGACAGGGTCTTGTCCGTCCAGGGTCCGGTAACCGGCTGATCGCCGGACTGGGGGAAGGCGGGGAGAAAGGCAATGAACAGCATTGAGACGGCGAGGCGCATGGCAGTAGGTCCGATTGAGATATCGAGACCCAATTCTAGCCGAATGCGCGAAGCGGCGCTCGTAGGACGGCGCTCTTCGGCGCCGTCGCGGCGGGCTTCCGCCCGCCGACTGGCCTTTGGCGCTCCGGTGGTCAGTTGGCCGCATAAAGTACGGCAGATGGTAGGTGCGGCAGGAATTTCTCGGGGTTCGTGCTGGGGGCGGGTTGCGCCACGAAGCCGGAGAAATTCGTGAGGCCCAGGGCCTTGCCCCACAGCTCGGCGCGCAGTTGCTGGATCGCGCGTACGGTGGAGAAGCGCGACTGGGCGGCGTGGGCATTCCATTTCGGGACAGGGAGCAAGTCGGCTTTGCGATCGCCGCCGCCGCGGACGGCCCGCAAACTGGCGAGCAGAAGCATGGCGTAGGAAAGCACCTGAAGTGCGGGCACGGCCTCGACCGAGTGACCGTTTCGCACCTGCGCTTGTCCCACCCCCAACAGCGTCTTTTCTTCCCGAAAGTTCGTTTCGATGTCCCAGCGCTGGACGTACGCCTGGACCAGCAGCCGCGCATCCATCTCGGCGTCGGTGCAGATCAGAAACGCGGGACGACGATACAGCAGCTTGGAGTGCTTGCGCAGACGATAGCGCAGCGGCGCGATCACGACCAGTTGCAGAACCTGCCCCAGTCCGGCCGTGCGCCACAGAACCGGCCCCAGGCGTTTGATGCGCATCGAATGCGGTGCGCCGCTGACGGATATGTCGATCGTGCTCCAAGCGCGGGCTTCCTCGGTGCGGATTTGCTCGGGAGTCGGCGCCGGGGCGCCATAGTGTCGCGGGCGGCCGCGATGCGGGGACGCGGGCGCGGAGGAGGATTCTGGCGGAAAGTAAAGTTGGGCGTCCTTGCGAATGCGGCCGATCAGGACGGTGCGGTCGGGCAACTTCTTCAGGACGGTGGCATTGGTGTAGCCGCCATCGACGACGATGTGGAGGGGGCGTAGGGAGCCGCCGGGCTGGGCATCCAGAGCTTGACGCAGGGCGGCGATCTGTTGGGCGGCGACGAGGGGCAGGCGCGTCAGGCGGGCGGTTTTTCGGTATTGCTGCACCGCCTCGGCGGGGGCTTGGTGCGGCGGCTTGGGGGGAGTGGGGGCGTGGCGAAAAGCGATCGGGACCATGCGGAAGGCTCCGTCGGAGAGGGGAATGGAGGCGGACAACTGCAGGAAGCGTTGCGCGCGTACGAAGTTGGTTTGGAAGGGAGGACCGAGCGGATCGCGGCGCCAGGCGACGCCGGGAATGGGGAGGCCGGATTTGCGGAGCAAGGAATCGTCGACGGCGACGGTCAGGGGCGCGTGTGGGGGCAGTTCGGCGAGGACGGCGCGGCGGACGACGGCGAACAGGTCTTGGGCGGGGAGGCGGTTCTGACTGAAGATCCGGTAGGCGGCGGACCAGTCCTGAAACTCGCCCCCGGAGGTGGTCAACAGTCCGGTGAGGGTATGGCGGCCGAGACAAAGCAGCGAGCTTAGGGAGAGGGCTTGGGTACGGTCGGCGACGCGCTGTTGGGCGAACGCGGGGGCGCCTTCTCGCCAGAGCGTTTGGAGGGAGGAGAGGATGCCGGCAGAGTTTTTTTTAGAGCGGAGGGAGGGGGGTTGAGGCGGCGGAGGGCAAGCAAGCTGTTGTCCTCGATGGACCACTCGACGGTTTCGCCGCGAGCGAAATCCATGGCTTGGGCGAGAGCAGAGGGGAAGTTGATGTACCACTGGACGCTGGATTTGCGTTTGATGAGTTGGACCATGGTGGGGAATCCCATCGGGCACCTTCTATCTAGTCAATCAACTAGATACCACAAAACAGCACAGATTACAACAGGAATTACCGAAATTGTTTTTTATCTAGTCAAACGCCAAAGGCCAGATGCCGGCCGGGAGGCCGGCATGGCCGCCTGAAAGGCGGCGCTACTGGGGCTACCAGACGCGGCAGGCGTTGGCCCGGACCATGGGCTGAGCGGGTTTGCAGGCGAAGGCGGCGCCGAATTCGGGCATGTTGCTGACCACGCCGTTGATGCGGTACTCGTCGGGAGAATGCTCGTCGGTGAGGGCGTGCAGGCGTTTGCTCTCGGGGCGCTCGTAGCCGCAGGCCCATTGGGCCATGCCGATGAAGAAGCGCTGGTCGGGGGTGAAGCCCTCGATCGGGCTGCAAGGTCTGGCCTGCGGTGGCCGCCTTCCACGCCATGTAGGCCAGCATGGTGCCGCCCAGGTCGGCCACGTCTTCACCCATCGTCAGCTTGCCGTTGATCTTGATGTTGTCGACCACGGTGTATTGGGAATACTGGTCGGAAACACAGGCGGCGCGCTGGGTGAATTTCCCGGCGTCGTCCTTGGTCCACCAGTCGTGGAGGTTGCCGTGGGCGTCGAACTGGCGCCCCTGGTCGTCGAAGCCGTGGGTGAGCTCGTGGCCGATGGTGGCGCCGGTCTGGCCGTAATTGGGCGCGTCGTCCAGTTTGGGGTCGAATAGCGGCGGCTCCAGCACGCCGGCGGGAAAATTGATATCGTTCATCTGCGGATCGTAGTAGGCGTTGACGGTGGGTGGGGTCATCTGCCATTCGGCGTGATCCACGGGCTTGCCGATCTTGTCCAGCTGGCGGTGCGATTCGAAAGCCGTGGCGCGGACCCCGTTGCCCAGGAAATCGGCGCGGTCGATGCGCACGGAGCTGTAGTCGCGCCACTTGTCGGGGTAGCCGATTTTGTTGACTACGGCGTGGAGCTTGTCGAGCGCGTGCTGCCTGGTGGCGTCGCTCATCCAGGTGAGGCCGTGGAGGTCCGTTTCCATGGCCTGCTCGATCTGGCGGGTCATGGCCAGCGCGCGGGCCTTGGTTTCCGGCGAGAAGGTGTGGGCGACGAACACCTGGCCGAGGGCTTCGCCAAGCTGCATATCGACGTAATTCACGCAGCGCTTCCAGCGCGGCTGCAACTGCTCGACGCCGCGGAGATGGCGGCTGAAGAAGGCGAAATTGGCGTCCACGAACGGCTGGGAAAGGAACGGCGCGGCGGCGTGGGCCAGGTGCCAGCGGAGGTAAATTTTCCAATCGTCCAGCGGGCGGGTTTTCAGCTGCCGTTCGACCTCCTGGAAGAAAGCGGGCTCGGTGACGTTGACGACCGGCGGGGCGGTCAGCTCCGAGGCCTTCCAATAGGGTTCCCAATGAAAGGACGGGGTGATGGCGGCCAATTGGGCGGCGGTCATTTTGTGGAAGAGCTTGTAGGGGTCGCGCTTATCCACGCGCGTGAGCGAGGCTTTGGCCAGGGCGGTTTCGATGGCCATTACGGTCTGGGCTTCGCCGCGGGCTTTCGCGGGCGCGTCGCCGAGCAGGCGGAAAATGGCGGCCACGTGCTCCACGTAGCGGGCGCGGGTTTCCTGGGATTTGGCGTCCGTCTGGGTGTAATAATCGCGGTCGGGGAGGCCGAGGCCGCCGGCCCAGGCGAAGGCGATGACCTTTTGGGAATCGGCATAGTCCTGGTTGGAGCCGAAACCGAAGAACGCGGCGGAGGAGGCTTCCACGTGGAGGCGCGCCAGTACGGGCGGCAGGTCGGAGAGGCGCCGCATGCCGTCGATGGCGTCGAGCAGCGGCTGGAGGGGAGCGGCGCCGGCACGGTCGACCGCGGCCTGGTCCATGCAGGCGGCGAAATAGTCGCCGATTTTCTGTTCGTTGGCGGTACGGTCGCCGCGGGGCTGCGATGCCTGTTCGAGGAGGCCCCAGAGGAAGCGGAGATTGTCGTCGTGGAGCTTGGAGTAGACGTTCCAGCGGGCCTGGTCCGGCGGAATCGGATTGAGGCGGTTCCAACTGCCGCAGGCGAACTGGTAGAAATCGACGCAGGGATCGGCGGTGCGGTCGACGAAGCTCACGTCCAGAGCCGGGGTGTAGGGCAGGGAAGCGAGCGGCTTTTCGGCGGTTTGAGCGTGTGATGCTCCGGGCGCGATGGCAAAGGCGGCAGCCAGCAGCAGGCAGAAGCGGCGGTTTACCATTGGACCTCCTCGATTTTTTGAACTCCCACCAGGAAGCAGGCCGTCCCGCAGAGCACCACCGCCGCGGCGACGACGAAGGCCCAGTAGAAGGCATGCGTCTGGTCGACGATCCAGCCGGTGAGCCACGGGGCAGCGACGCCGGCCAGGTTGCCGACGCCGTTCTGGAAACTGGTCCACTTGCCGGCCGCGCGCGTGCCGGCCAGGGTTTGGGTAATCGCCCAGACTTGGGCGGAGTAAGTGCCGTAAGCGATGCAGGCCAGCATGAGCAGCGGCATGGCGACGCTATCCTGGCGCGCTACGGCCACCGGCAGGATGATGGTGGAAAACGCCAGCCCCCAGCCGGCGAAAGTTTTGCGGACGCGGGTGGGCGATCCGCCGCGGGCGATCCAGCGGTCGGAAAACCAGCCGCTGGACACGCTGGCGAGGGCCACCGCCAGGAACGCCGTGGAGGCAAAAACGGCCATGCGGTCCTTGTCGAAATGCCGCTCCTTTTCCATGTAGGCGGGCAGCCAGGTGATCAGGAAAAACCAGAAGTAGTTGGAACAGAAGAGCCCCAGCGCCGTAAACCAGGCGGGACGGCAGGCCAGCAGACGCCACATGCCGGGAGCGCCGGGGGCGGGAGCGGCCGCGGTCTTGAGGGCTGGTGGCCGGGCGGCGATGGGGAGCGCAAGCGAACCAGGGCACCAGCCAGAGCATGCCGCCGAATCCCAGGCCGAGGAAAAATGGGCGCCATCCCCACTGCTTCATGAAGAGGCCGCCCACCAGCGCGCCCAGGGCCGGACCGAGCTTGGTGCCGGCGTCGATCAGGGCGTTGGCCAGGCCGCGATGGTGCTCCGGGAAATAATTCGCCAGGATGCGGGAGTAGGACGGGTAGGCGACCGATTCGCCGATGCCGAGGGCCAGGCGGAGGGCGAACAGGACGACGAAGCCGCGCGCCAGGCCGGAAAAGGCAGTGGCGCCCGACCAGATCATGAGGCCGCCGGCGAAGACCCAGAAGACGTTGGCGCGGTCGACGATCCAGCCCGAGATGCCGGCCAACTGGAAGGCGGCGTAGGTCCAGAAGAAGGCCGAGCCGAGCAGGCCGAGGTTGTAGTTGGTGAGGTGGAGTTCGCGCTGGATATCGGTGGCGCCCACCGACAGGTTGGTGCGGTCCATGTAATTCAGGAAGGCGGAAAGCACCAGCAGGGCGAGCACGCGCCACTCGGCCGCCGAAAGGGTGATGCGGCGGCGGGCGGGTTCGGATGCGGGTCGCGGGGGCGCGGTCACTGGCAGCCATTCTATCGTATGGTGGAATCCGGAATTGCAGGGCGCTATACTCCTAAAGTTTTCGCCTTTGGCTGCCGATACTTAGGTTGGAAAAGGCGATAGAACTCCTGAACGCCGATGCCGCGCCTGATTCGAATTACTATTGCCGCTTTCGCGCTTGCGACCGTCCTCTCCGCCGCGGCGGACCGGATCACTGGCTCTGTGGATTTAAACCGCACCGTGCCGGTGCGCGGGCAGCGCCACTCCCGGGCGGTTCCACAGAACGATCTGGGGCCGGCCGATGCCTCGGCAGGATTGAGCTACGTTACGCTCATTCTGCAGCCGGGGCCGGGACTGGATGCGTTCCTGGCGGATTTGCAGAATCCGGCGTCGCCGAACTATCACCGCTGGCTGACGCCGGAACAGTTTGCGGACCGCTTCGGGCTCAGCGCGGGCGATATCGGCAAGCTGACGGCGTGGTTACGGAGCGAGGGGCTGCAGGTGCACGACGTGGCTCGCGGCCGCCATTGGATCACGTTCAGCGGTTCGATCGCCAACCTTGCCCGCGCCTTCCATGCCGAGTTCCACCGTTATGCGGTGAAGGGGGAAGTACACATCGCCAATGCCACGGATCCTTCGGTTCCGGAGGCATTCGCGGGTGTCGTCGAGGGATTCAGCGGGCTCAACGATTTCCGGCTGGTGCCGATGGTGGTGGAGGCGGGCACGCGCTATACCTCCAGCTCCGGCAACCATTACCTGGCGCCGGACGATTTCGCCGTGATCTATGACCTGGGCTCGCTGTATTCCAATCTGGGGATTGACGGCACCGGCGTGAGCATCGCGGTGGCGGGCGAGAGCGATATCGACATTTCCGATATCCAGCAGTTTCGCCAGCTTTTCAATCTGCCGGCCCACGACCCGCAGGTGGTTTTGTACGGTTCGGATCCCGGCCACAACGCGGCCGAGACGGAGGCGGATCTGGACGTGGAGTGGTCGGGTGCGGTGGCGCGGGGCGCGAACATTATCTACGTGAATTCGGCCGGCGCCCTGCTTTCCGCCGAGTATGCCATCGATCAGAATCTGGCGCCCATTCTCAACTTCAGCTTCTCCGGCTGCGAGCAGGACAACGTGTCGCTGCGGCCGATTGCCCAGCAGGCTAACGCGCAAGGCATCACCTGGATAGCTTCGGCCGGCGACTCGGGTGCGGCCACCTGCGATCTGCTGTACGCGCCCACGCCGCAGGCATCGCTCGGGCCCACCGTCGGCTTTCCAGCCGATCTGCCGGAGGTGACGGCGGTCGGAGGCACCGAGTTCAACGACGCCTCCGGCAATTACTGGTCGGCGAACAACGCCAACGACGCCTCCGCGCTCTCCTACATTCCCGAGACGGTCTGGAACTCCGATTCCACCTCGACCCTCAAGGATGCCGCCGGCGGCGGGCCGAGTTCCTTTTTTGCCAAGCCGTGGTGGCAGATCGGTAGTTTGAACGACAACGTGCGCGATGTGCCCGATATTTCACTGAGCGCCGGAACCCATGACGCTTATCTGATCACGACCACGGCCAGCCTGGCGGCCAGCTCTTTTGCGGCGGTGGGCGGGACATCGGCATCCTCCCCTTCCTTCGCCGGCATCGTCGCCCTGCTCAACCAATACCTGATGCAGCAGAGGACCATCTCGCAGCCAGGCTTGGGTAATATCAACCCGATGCTTTACCGGATGGCGCAAGCCACCAGGGACGTTTTTCACGACATCACGACCGGCGACAACAAAGTGCCGTGCGTCGAGGGCAGCCCGCAATGCGTGGATGGGTGGATGGGGTACGCCGCGGTCTCGGCCAATCCTGCGAGCGTGGATTTGGGCGCGACGGTGACGCTGACGGCGACGGTTACGGGCGGAGGCAGCGCGGTGCCTACCGGAACGGTAACGTTCGTCACCGCAACAACGACGCTCGGCTCCGCCACCCTGGCCCCCGCCGCCAGCGGCGCGGGTGCTGCCGCCGGCATCGGCGTGCCGGCCTGGCAGGCGGTGGTGGCGCCTGTGTATGCGCTGTACGGCGGTGACGCGGTGTACGGCGGATCTTCGGGAAGCACGTCCGTCTCGCTGAATGTGGCCGGGGGCCATTCGGCAATAGCGGTGTTCGTCACGCCCGATCCGGTGCCGGAATCGTCGAGCGGGTCGTGGCCGCTTACGGTGGCGCTGGCGGAAAAGGCGGGGGTGGCGACCAAGCTTACGAGTTTTACATTCAATGGCGCGGCCGGTCCGCTCAGCGCTTTCGGCGGTGGCATCATACCCGCGAACGGGACCATCACGGCGAGCCTGGGGGTGACGGGTTCGACCAAGCCGCCCTTTAACGGAACCTTCGTTTTTTCCGGGCAGGACGCCGACGGCACACAATGGACGCAGCAGCTCACGTTGACCTTCACCGGTCCCCCGGGCGCCTACAGCCTGCCGGCTATCGGGCTAGTGAGCGCCCCGGCGAGCGTGCAACAAAATGCCGCCGCCGACCCCTCCTGTCAATGGGAACAGGACTTCACCCTGGACGAGCACGGAGGGTTTCTGGTGGAGTTAACCAAGTTCACCATCGGCGCAGTCGATTTTACCGGCCAGATCCAGCAGATTTTCGGCACGACACGCATTGCGCCTTACGGGACGCTGCATGGTTCGATGTGCTGGGGCCAGGCCAATACTTTTCCGTCTTCCGCGAAAACCTTCACCATGACGGCCAGCGCGCCGGCCGGGTTCAGCACCACCGCCAGCACCACGGTGCAATATCAGCCCGCCGTGACGTCACCGGCGCAATTTTCCGTGAGCCCCGCGGATATAGAACTGGCAACCCCCGTCGGTTCCAGTACCGCGAATGCGTTCATCAATTTGAGCTTCAGCGGCGGCTCTCCAAGCTGGCAAGCCACCGTGCTTCCGGCCAATTCCACCACCGCCTGGGTACGGGTGCAGCCGCTCTCCGGCAGCAGTTCGGGCCAATTGACGGTTCTTGCGACTACCGCCGGGCTTTCCCCCGGCGCGTACCAGGCGGGCATTGCGGTTTCCGCGCCCGGCGCGGTTCCGGATCACATCGTCATCCCGGTCACGCTGGTGGTGGGCGCATCGGCCGCCATGCAAATTAAGGCCGTGGTCAATGCCGCCGCATATCAAACCGCGGTTGCGCCGGGTATGCTGGCCGCGGTCTATGGTGTTGGCTTGGCCAATGCCGATTCCACCGCGCAATCCATTCCGTTGCCCCTGTCAGCGGCGGGAGTCTCCGCCACTGTCAACGGGATCTCCGCGCCTATAGTCGGCACTTACCTCGATTCCGGCCAGGTCAATATTCAAATTCCCTACGAAGCCGGTTCCGGTCCCGCGGTTCTGGCCGTCAACAACAACGGGCAGGTAGCATATTTTCCGTTCCAGATTGCTGTGGCGGCGCCCGGCCTGTTCGGGATTTGGGATGCATCGGGCAACCCGCTGACGTCCGCGCACCAGGGCCAGGTGGTTGTGGCTTACATCACGGGAGAAGGAGACGTTACTCCATTTCTCGCGACGGGTGCCACGCCGTCGTCAAGCACCGCGCTCGCCAAGTTGCCCAAACCGCGCCTGCCTCTGGCTGTGAGCGTGGGGGGCGTGGCGGCGGGGACACCGGCTTTCTGGGGTATTCCGAGCGGCGAGGTAGGTGTCACCCAAATCAACTTCACCATCCCGGCAAACGCCCCAACGGGGCAGCAGCCGGTGGTGGTGACAGTAGGCGGCGTGGCTAGTAATGCGCTCAGCATCACCGTACTTCCGGCCGCAACTCCCTGATGGGAACCACGGCCATCAAACAGCCGCCTGGCCGTCAACCGATTGCCATAACGTTTAGAATGGGGGAGCGGGCTGGGCATGCCCGGCCCCTACATTGCGTAGTGGCCGTGCGTTTACAGCGCGGGTTAAAAAACAACCGTGCCGCCTCTCATTTTATTGGCGTTTCTGGCTGCTCCCACGGTCTATGATCTGGCTGGGCAGTTGCAGCCTCCCGCGCCGGCCTCCGTCTCCATTTTCCGGGTGGCCAGCCCGTTTTCCGCCTCGACGCTGGCCGACGAGTCCGGCCGGTTCACCTTCAAGAAGCTCGAACCGGGCGCGTACACGGTTGCGGTGTTCATCCCGGCGCGGGGGGAAGCGCGGCGGACGGTGGAAATCGGGGCGGGCAATGCCGACACACATGGGCGGGTAACGCTCGCAATCACGCTGAAAGACTCGGATTTTCAGTTTGCCCCGGTAATGCGCCGCCATGCCGTCAGCGCCCGCCAGTTGGCTATTCCCGCCAAAGCCATTCGCGAATACGAAGAGGCGCAGAAGGACCTGGCCCGCCGCGCCCCGGATTCCGCCGTCCGCCGCCTGGAACAAGCGGTGGCGCTGGCGCCGCAGTTTTCCATCGCGTGGAACAACCTGGGCACCATCGCCTACCAGACGCAAAAATACACGCGCGCGGAGGAATGTTTCCGGGAAGCGCTGCGGCAGGACCCGACTTCATACGAACCGCTGGTGAACCTGGGCGGCGTGCTGGTGACCTTGCACAAGCTGGATGAGGCCTGGGACTATAACCTCCACGCCGTGCTGACGCGCCCCAACGACGCGCTCGCCAATTCGCAGCTCGGGATGACGTACTTCGGAACCGGCAGCCTGGATCTGGCGGAGAAATATCTCCGGCGGGCGTGCCAACTCGATCCCGCCCACTTTTCACACCCGCAGCTGTTTCTGGCGGAGATCGACCTGCGCCGCGGCGACACCCGCGCCGCCGCGGCCGACCTGGAGGAGTTCCTCCGCACCATCCCGACTGGCCGCAGGGGGCCAGGATGCGAGAGAAGATCGCGGAGTGGAAGGGTCAGCGGTAAGCTTGGTCCTCCCCATCGATTCCCTCATCCCCGAGATCGTCGCCCACCTGCGCGGCGAGACCACCTGGTGCTGGAGGCGCCGGCGGGGGCCGGCAAGACCACGCGCGTTCCGCCGGCACTGCTGGAGCTTTGCGGCGGCGAAGTGCTGGTGCTCGAGCCGCGGCGCCTGGCGGCCCGGCTGGCGGCGCGGTTCGTGGCGGCGGAGCTCGGCGAGGCGGTGGGCGAGACCGTGGGCTACCAGGTGCGCTTCGAAGAGGTGGCCGGCCCGCGCACGCGGCTGCGGTTCCTGACCGAGGGCGTGCTCACGCGGCGACTGCTTTCCGATCCGCGCCTGGAGCGCGTCGGCCGCCGTGGTGCTGGACGAATTCCACGAGCGCCACCTGGAAGGCGATCTGGCGCTGGCGCTGCTGCGGCGGCTGCAGCGGACGCGCCGGCCCGATCTGCGGCTGGTGGTGATGTCGGCCACGCTGGATGCCGCGCCGGTGGCGGCGTATCTCGGCGGCGCCCGGCGTGCTCCGCTCGGAAGGCCGCAATATCCGCTCGAAATCGAGTACACGCCGCATTCGGCGGCGCCGCTGGAGGAGCAGGTGGCCGGCGCGCTGGAGCGCTGGCTGCGCGGGCGGATTCCGGCCACGTGCTGGTGTTCCTGCCCGGCGCGGCCGAGATCCGGCGCGCGCAGACTGCCTGCGCGGCGCTGGCCGGCCGGCGCGGTTGGCTGGTGCTGCCGCTGCACGGCGATCAGATCGCCCGAAGAGCAGGACCGCGCCGTGGCGCCTTCGGGCCGCCGCAAAATCATTCTCTCCACCAACGTGGCGGAAAGCTCGATCACCATCGAGGGCGTCAGCAGCGGTGATCGATAGCGGCCTGGCGCGCGTGGCCGAGCCATTCGCCGTGGTCGGGGCTGCCGTCGCTGCAAGTGGCGCGCATCAGCCAGGCCTCGGCCAACCAGCGCGCCGGGCGCGCGGGGCGCACCGGGCCGGGCCGCGCCATCCGCCTCTATCCGCTGGAGGATTTCGTGCGCCGGCCGGCGCACGACACTCCCGAAATCGCGCGCGCCGATCTCGCGCCCGCTGGCGCTGCTGCTGGATGCCATGGGCGCGCGGCTCGCCGGCTCGAATGGCTGGATGCGCCGCCGGCGGCGGCCGTGGAGCACGCCCGCGAGTCTGCTCGACGCAGCTTGGCGCGCCACGCGCGGCGCTGGCGCGGGAGATGGCGCGCTATCCGCTGCATCCGCGGCTGGCGCGGCTGATCGTGGAAGCGCGGCGGCGCGGCGTGGCGGAAGACGGCTGCACGGTGGCGGCGCTGCTGAGCGCGGGCGAGCGGCTTGCCGGCGCGCGCCGAGCACGCCACGCGCTCGGACCTGCTGGTGCTGCTGGAATCGCGGTGGGAGCCGCGCACCGCGCAGATGGTGCGGCAGGTGCGGCCGCATGGTCAATCCGCCGCGCCAGGCAGCGCGCGCGATGAAGACGCGCTGCTGATTGCCGTGCTGGCGGCTTTTCCCGATCGCGTGGCGCGGCGGCGGCAAGGGCGCGGAGTTGCAGCTGGCCGCCGGCGGACCGGCGCAGCTGGCGCCTTCGAGCACCGTGACGGCTGCGGGATTTCTGGTGGCGGTGGAGGCCGAAGACCGCCGCGACCAGAAGATGCCGCTGGTGCGCATCGCCAGCGCCATCGAGCCGGACTGGCTGCTCGACCTGTTTCCGGAACGCGTGCGCGAGGTCGCGCGAGGTGGAATGGAATCGCGCCGCCGAGCGCGTGGAGAGCGTGAACGCGCTGTGTTCGGCGAGATCGCCATCGAGGAGAGCCGCGGCGCGGCCGGATGCGGAGGCCGCGGCCGCGCTGCTGGCGGAGAAAGGCATGGAGGCGGGGCTGGCGCGCTTCGGCGAAGAAACGGAGGCGTTTTCGGAGCGCGTGCGTTTCGCCGCCGCGGTTCGCTGCCATGCCGGAAGTTTCCGCTGCCGGCGCGCTGCGCGCTCTGGCGGCCGGCCTGAAGAGCTTCGCCGAACTGGAAGCGGCGGCGCGCGGATGGCGGGCTGTTGCGCGCCCATGGAGCAGCAGATGCCGGCCGGCGCGCGGCGGCTGCTGGAGGAGATCGCGCCGGAGCGCATCCGCCTGCCCGGCGGCCGGCAGGTGCGGGTGCATTACGAGAGCGGGCCAGCCGCCGTGGATCGCCTCGCGCCTGCAGGATTTTTTCGGCATGCGCGAGACGCCCGCGGTGGCTCGCGGCGCGGTGCCGGTGGTGGTGCGGCTGCTCGCGCCCAATCAACCGGCCCGTGCAGATGACCACCGATCTGGCGGGCTTCTGGGAGCGACTCTATCCGCAGGTGCGGAGGGAGCTGGCGCGGCGCTATCCGAAGCACCAGTGGCCGGAAAAGCCGGTTTAGAGGACACGGCGAATTGTATCCATCCTGTAACCGAGTTTTGCTTGTGGAGCGCGGATTTCCCGAGGTACACTTCGCAGCATGGAAGACCTTCAAGTCGAGTCGATTGTGAATGAAGGGGGGCTGCATGTGCTTCGGCTGTCGGGTCCGTTTGTCCTTCGCACTATGTTCGAATTTCAAGAGCTCGTGCGCGAGGGAAATGCCCCGGTTACGCTGATCGACCTCACGGCCGTGCCCTACATGGACTCGGCGGCTCTCGGGGCGTTGCTGGGTTTCCATGTTTCCTGCCAGCGGCAGGCACGCAAGTACGCGATCGTGGGTGCGTCCGACCGGCTGCAGACCATGTTCCGAGTGGCGGGAGTGCACAACCTTCTGGTGGCTTACACTTCGCTCGAAGCGGCCCGCTCGGCGATATCGTCCTCGTAGGGTCCGGCGCGGCTCAGCGGTAATTTTTGTCGTCCAGGCGGCTCAGGTCCAGGTTGTCGGGCAGGACGCCGATGGTGATGACGGCGAACGTGAAGACGCTGGTGCCCGGTTCCAGGTGGCCGCCGAAGGCTCTTTTCCGGAGTAGCCAGGGTGATGTGCGGGTGCAGCCGGCCGTTAAGCACGAAGCCGCTCATGCCGGCGATATCGGCGGGCTGCGTGGGATCTTTCACGAACATGTTTTTCGAAGGCAGCGTGCGGTTGCTCACCTGGTGAATCTGGTAGCCGCGCACGGAGCCCCAGCCGTTGATGATCACGCCGTTCTTGATCTTCTGCTCCTTCACCATTCGCTCGAGGCCGGCCAGCAGGTCGGTATCGTACTTGAAGCGCAGCACCACCACGCGCTGGAACTGCGACGGAATGGCGTAGACGTCGGGCACGGCGCTGCTGTTGGGCTTGGCGTCGTCCTTGTCGCGGTTGGTCACCTCGTGACGGCTCTCCTGGGCGGAGAGCAGGGGGAGCAGGCAGAGAATGCCGATGAGAATTCGCATGTTGCCAGCATAGCGGAATGCACCGGGGGACTGGATCGATCGGTTACGAACGCGCGGATGGTTGGAAGCGGGCGGCTACGAAGGCGGCGATTTCCGGGGTGACATAGCGCGGCGGCTTCACCAGGAACTGCGGCTTTGGTCCCACAGGCCGCGCGCGACATCGTCCCAGAGCGGCGCGTTGATGCCGCGGTCGATCACGACGAAGGCGTCGGCGCGGTCCAGGAAGCGCAGGCTGGAGGCTTGAAATCCTCGCAGGAGAAATCCAGCAGCATCAGGAACACGTCCGGCTGCACCAGTTCCAGCACGCTGTTGGATTCCACGATCACGTTCTCGCTCTGGTCGCAGAATCTTGCGCAGCGTGCCGGCGGCGCGCGCCAGTTCGCCCGCGGGCGTGCGCAGCCAGAAGGACCGCGCCGGCGCCGGCCGCCAGGAACCGCCCGGAATCGGTGTCGCTCGGCTCGTACTCCTCGCTCAGCGCGAAGGGATGCTCGGGCTCGGCCTCGCAGCCGCAGGCCTCGTCCCTCGTGCGAGCAGACGCCGTGGCCGTACTGCGTGATTTTGACGGCGGTCCACTTGCGGTCGCGCAGCTTGCGGATCAGCCCGGCCACCACCGAGGTCTTGCCGATATTGCGCGAGTGGCCGCCCACCACCACCAGCATCAGGCTCGTCCTCTCCAGCTCCGCCAGCGCGCCGCTTCAGCTCGGCCACTTCGCGGCGCATGTCGGGCAGGCGCGCCAGGTTGGCGAGCTGCTCCAGGTGCTGCTTGAGCGGCCGCGCCGGCGTGCCCCACACGGTTTCGCCCGGAGCGCACAATCTTGGAAGTCAGCACGCCGCAGCCCGAGCCCAGCACGGCGCGCGATTCGATGCGCGCCTTGTCGCCGATGCCCACCTGCCCGCCGATCACGGCGTAATCCTCCACCACCACGCCGCCCGAAAATCCGGTCTGCGCGGCCACCACCACGTGGCGTGCCGATGCGGCAGTTGTGGCCCACATGCACCATGTTATCGAGCTTGGTGCCTTCGCCGATTGACGGTGACGCCCAGCGCGGCGCGGTCCACGCAGGAATTGGCGCCGATCTCCACGAAGTCGCCGATCTCCACGCGGCCCACCTGCGGGAACTTGTGCCAGCGGTCGTTCTCCATCACGTAGCCGAAGCCATCGGCGCCGATCACCGCGCCGGAGTGCAGGATGGCGCCGCGGCCGATATCCACGTTGTCGTAGATGGTGACGTTGGGGTGCAGCACGCAGCCCTCGCCCAGCACCACGCGCTTGCCGACCGACGCAGCCGGCGCCGATGCTGGTGGCCACGCCGATGCGCGTGCCGTCGCCGACCACGGCGTGCGGCCCGATGTAGACCAGGGCGCCGAGCTCCACGTCCTTGCCGACCACGGCGGTGGGATGGATGCCGGGCTTGAGCTCCGCGGTGGGATAGAAGCGGCTCATGGCGCGCGCGAAGGCGGTGCGCGGCTCGGGCACGCGGATCACGGTGCGGTAGCTGGGGCTGGGCCACTCCGTGGGCACCAGCAGGCAGCCGGCGGCGGAGCTTTCCGCCTGCGCCGCGGCCTTGCGGCTGCCCACGAAGGCCACGTCGGAGCGCGCCGGCGGTTTCGAGCGGCGCCACGCCGCGTCAGTTCCTTTTCGCCGTCGCCCTCGAAGGTGGCGCCCAGCCATTCCGCCAATTCGCGAACTCGCATAAAAGCATGGTAGCGCTAAGCCGGGCGGAAGCCGCCGCCAACCACGGATTCACACGGATGGGCCGCTCACTTCCGGTTTCGGCGGTGCCGCTCTTTTATTTCCAGCATCCGGCTAACTTTTCCGCCGGACGGCAGTAAATTGTCAGTATGAGCCTTTGGCAGGACTTTCGCTACGGCGCGAGGCAACTCCGTCTGAATCCGGGTTTTGCCGCCGTGGCGGCGCTGTCGCTGGCGTTGGGTATCGGCGCGAACGCGGCCATTTTCGAGCTCATCAACGCGGTGCGGCTGCGCAGCCTTCCCGTGGCAAAGCCGCAGGAACTGGCCTACATCCAGTTCGACAAGTCCTCTTCGCTCCACGGCAACTTCTCTTCCCGGAGCGCGCGCTTCACCTGGCTGCAGTGGCAGCAATTGCAGGCGCAGCAGCGGGAGTTCAGCGGGATGTTGGCGTGGAGCGCGCGCCAGTTCAACCTGGCCTCCGGCGGCGAGGTGCGCTGGGCGGAAGGGCTGTACGTGAGCGGCGATTTTTTCCGCGTGCTGGGGGTGCAGCCGATGCTGGGCCGCGGCTTCGGCGCGGGCGACGATACGCCGGGCTGCACCTCGCCGGGGGCGGTCATCAGCTACGGTTTCTGGCAGCGGGAATTTGCGGCCGATGCCGGCGTGCTGGGACGCAGCGTGTCGCTCGACGGCCGGCAGTTTCCGATTCTGGGCGTCACGCCGCCCGGCTTTTTCGGCGTGGAAGTGGGGAACCGCTACGACGTGGCCATTCCGCTGTGCGCCGACCGGTTGATGTCGGATGACGGCAGGGGGCGCGCCGCCGGCACGAGCCAATGGTGGCTTTCCGCAATGGGCCGGCTGAAGCCCGGCTGGACGATGGAGCGAGCCTCGGCCCACTGGCAGGCGCTCTCCCCGGGTTTCATGCAGGCGACGCTCCCGGAATCGTACCGGCCGGACGCGGCCAAGACGATATCTGAAGAACAAGCTGGAGGTGACGGCGGGAGCCAACGGCGTTTCCGGCTTGCGCCGCCAGTACGAACAGCCGCTGTGGCTGCTGCTGGCCACCACCGGGCTGGTGCTGCTGATCGCCTGCGCCAACCTGGCCAACCTGCTGCTGGCCCGTGCCAGCGTGCGCGAGCGGGAGATCGCGGTGCGCCAGGCGATGGGCGCTTCGCGCGGGCAGGCTGGTCGCGCAAATGATGGCTGAAAGCCTGCTGCTGGCGCTGGTGGGGACGGCGCTCGGCGTCCTGCTGGCGCAGGCGCTGAGCCGCGGGCTGATCGCGTTCCTGAGCGCCGGCGACCGCGGAATGTTTCTGGGGCTGGGCCTGGACGGCCGGGTGCTGGGGTTCACCGCGGCGCCATCGCGCTGGGCACCTGTCTGCTGTTCGGATTGGCGCCGGCCCTGCGCGCCACGCGCATCGCACCGGCAGCGGCCATGCGGGCCGGAGGCCGCGGACTCACATCCGGCCGCGAGCGCTTCAGTCTGCGCCGCAGCCTGGTGGTGGCGCAGGTCGCGCTTTCCCTGGTGCTGCTGGTGGGAGCGCTGCTGTTCATCGGCAGCCTGCGCAACCTGATGGCGGTGGACCCGGGATTCCGTGTGGATGGCCTGGTGCAGGCGGACCTGGATTTCTCGCGGGCGCACTATCCGCAGCGAGCGCTACCTCGAAATTCATCGCGAGCTGCGGGATCGCCTGCGGGCGCTTCCCGGCGTGGCCGCGGCGGCGGAGGTGCAAATCGTGCCGCTGAGCGGCAACGGTTGGAACAATTTTTGCTGGGCCGAGGGCACTGGCCGCAAGCAGCAGATCTCAAATTTCAATGGCATCGGCCCCGGATACTTCCAGACTACGGGCACTCCACTGCTCGCCGGGCGGGATTTCAATGACCGCGACACGGCCGGCTCTCCCGGGGTTGCCATTGTCAACGAAGTTTTCGCTCAAAAGGTTTTCGGCGGCGGCAACCCGGTGGGCCGCACGTTTCTGATTCCAGGAGAAGCCGGCCAACCGGACGATCGCTATCTGGTGGTGGGGCTGGTCCCGAATACGAAATACCACGAAATTCGCGAGGATTTCCCGCCCATCGGATTTATCCCCATGGCACAGCGGAAGTATCCCGATCCGGAAGCCACGTTCGTGCTGCGTACGTCCGCCCCGCTGGGACCGCTGTTCCGCTCCATTAAGGCGGCGGCCTCCGAAGTCAGCCCGGTCGTCGACATCCAGTTCACGGTTATGACCACGCAGTTGCGGAACTCCCTGACGCGCGACCGGCTGATGGCGACGCTGGCCGGCGCGTTCGGGCTGCTGGCAGGCGTGCTGGCCACCATCGGATTGTATGGCGTGATCGCCTACATGGTGGCGCGCCGCCGCAACGAGATCGGCATCCGCATGGCTTTGGGCGCGGACCGTCGCGGCGTGGTCCGCCTGGTGCTGCGCGAAGCCGCCGTTCTGGTAGTGGTCGGGCTGGCGGTGGGAGCGGGGCTGGCGCTGTGGGCCGGCCGCGCCGCCGCTTCGCTGCTGTTCGGGCTCAAGCCCAACAATCCGGCCGCGCTGGCGGGGGCGATGGCGCTGCTGGCGGCGGTGGCGTTGGCGGCCAGTTACGCTCCCGCCCGCCGAGCGGCGCGGCTCGATCCGATGCAGGCGCTCGGGAAGAGTGAGCTGCACCCGGGCCGCCGCGAACGGCGCGCGTGGCGTTAGAGTAGGAGTGTGAAAATTCTCAGTGTCGTTTTTGTGGCCGCCCTGGCTGTACTGGCGGCGGACATGCCGGTGATGCAGCCGAAAGACCTGGCCGCTCATCTTTCGACCAAGCCCGTTATTTTTCATGTCGGATTCAATGTGCTGTACCGCAACAGCAAGCACATTCCGGGCACGGTCTATGCCGGGCCGGGCCGGCAGGCGGAAGGGCTGGAGGTGCTGAAGGCGGCGGTGGAAAAGCTGCCGCGGGACCGCGAGATCGTGATCTATTGCGGCTGCTGCCCGTGGGACCACTGCCCCAATATCCGGCCGGCGATGGCGCTGCTGCAGCAACTCGGGTTCAAGAACGTGAAGGCGCTGTACCTGCCGGAGAACTACAAGGTCAATTGGATCGATGCCGGTTATCCGGTAGAATAATTGCCTATGCGAACGCGCTTGCTTCTTCTCCCCCTTGTTTTGGCCTCCTTGCTGTGCGCGCAGGTTCCGCGACAACCGCGCGCCCTATCCCAACGAGCAATGGGTGCAGATCTTCAACGGCAAGGACCTGACCGGCTGGGTGCCGGTGGGGCATGAGAAGCTGGACGGTGGAAGATGGGACCATCCACGGCCAGGGAGTCACCAAGGAATACGGGTATCTGCGGACCGAGAAGAAGTACAAGGATTTCTGGCTTTCCATCCGCTTCAAGTGCGAGGACGATGGCAACAGCGGCGTCTACTTCCACACCGAATTCAAGGGCGACACGGTCGACAGCGTGAAGAGCGGGATGCAGTTCGAAATCGACCGCACCATCGACCATCACAACGGCGGGCTGTATGGCGATGGCCGCGGCTGGATTGCGTGGCCTTCGCCCGAATACGAGCAGGTGATCCGGCCGACCGACTGGAACGAGTTCCTGCTGAAGGTGGAAAGCAACCACATGGTGTGCGTCCTGAACGGCATCACGATTCTGGATTTCACCGATCCCACGCCGAAATCGTTCGACGGCTACGATTGCGCTGCAATTGCACTCCGGCGGCATCGGCAACATGCGCTTCAAGGATATTTACATTCGCGACATGTCGGTGCGGTAAGCTTGCCCGCCGGTCTGCCCGCTCTGCGGGGCCGGCGCTTCGGCGGCGCAGCGGAGGGCTTCGCCCGCTGCCTGCCGGGCGGAAGCCCGGCATGACGGCACGGAAGGGCCGTCCTACACGCCTGCGGTTCGGGGTTAATGCCGGAAGTGGCGGACGCCGGTGAAGACCATGGCCACGCCGAGGCGGTCGGCGGCGGCGATCACTTCGGCGTCGCGCACCGAGCCGCCGGGCTGGATGAACGCCGTGGCGCCGTGCTGCACGGCCTCCTCCACGCCATCCGGGAAGGGGAAGAAAGCGTCGGACGCCACCACCGTGCCGGCCAGCGGCAGCACGGCTTTCATGGCGCCGAGCTTGACCGAATCGACGCGGCTCATCTGGCCCGCGCCCACCCCCACCACCTGCCCGGGGCGCGCGTAGACGATGGCGTTCGACTTGACGTGCTTGGCCACCTTCCAGCCGAATTCGAGGGCGCGCCATTCGTCTTCGGAGGGGGCGCGGCTGGTCTTGACGACGCATGGGCGCGGTCGAGGCGGACGTCGTCGGCGGTCTGGGCCAGGTAGCCGCCGGAGATGGATTTCACCACCAGCCGATCGAGGGCCGGCGCGACGCGCATCAGCCGCAGATTCTTTTGGCCGCGAGGATGGCGAGCGCGCCTTCGGCGAATATCCGGGCGCGGCGATGGCCTCGACGAAGAGCTTGGCGATTTCGCGCGCGGTCTCTTCGTCCACCGTGCGATTGATGCCGATCACGCCGCCGAACGCCGAGACCGGGTCGCACTCCAGGGCTTTGCGCTAGGCCTCGGCGAGCGTTTCCTGCTCGGCGCAGCCGCACGGGTTGGTGTGCTTGATGATGGCGACGGCGGGGCCGGTGAATTCGCCGGCCAGCTGCCAGGCGGCATCCAGATCCACCAGGTTGTTGTAGGAAAGTTCCTTGCCGTGCAGTTGGCGGCGCGCCGGCGACGCCCGCGCCGCGCCGCGCCATAGAGCGCGGCCTACTGGTGCGGGTTCTCGCCGTAGCGCAGGTCCATCAGCTTGGGCGCGCGCAGAGCCAGCTCGGCGGGTAGCGGGTCGGGCCTCGGCGCCAACCTGTGCCAGGCGGGCGCTGATGGCGGCATCGTAATCGGCGGTGGTGCGGAAGGCTTTTTTCGCCAGCGCCAGCTGGGTTTCGGCGAGACAGCGCGCCGCCGGTGCCGCGCAGCTCGTCCAGGATGGCGAGATAGTCGGCGGGCGAGACCACCACCGCCACATCCTGATAATTCTTGGCGGCGGCGCGGATCATGGTCGGCCCGCCGATATCGATGTTCTCGATCAGGTCTTCCAGGCGCGCGCCGGGCTTGGCCGCGGCCTCCTCAAAGCGGTAGAGGTTGACCACCACCATGTCGATGGGCGCGATGCCGTGCTCGGCGATGGCCTGCATGTGCTCGGCGCGGCCGCGCATGGCGAGAATGCCGCCGGCGATGGTCGGGATGCAGCGTCTTCACCCGGCCGTCGAGCATCTCCGGGAAAGCCGGTGACTTCGGCGACATCCTGGACGGGAACGCCGGTTTCGCGAATCATGCGGGCGGTGCCGCCGGTGGAGATGAATTCGGCGCCCAGCTCCGTCAGGCCGCGCGCAAAATCGAGATCCCGGTTTTATCGGTGACACTGATGAGAACACGTCGAATCGTGGCCATCTACTCGCACGATAGCACGGGGGAGACGCCTTTGACGCAGAGACGCGGAGGCGCAGAGAACTATCGGGTCGAGAGGCTCCGCTAAGACTGCGGGTGCCGCTGCATTCTCAGCGCGCGCTCAAGAAACCAGCTGCTCTTCTCTGCGTCTCCGCGTCTCTGCGTCAAAAAAGCGCTTACGCCGCGCACTCGCCGCGGCCGAGTTGCAGCGAGAAGGCCTCGCTCGTCGCCCCAGTCCTGGTAGATCTCGGGGAACAGGTCGGCGGGCTTGGCGAAGTCGGCGGTCAGCTCGCGGAAGGTCTCGACCTTGTGGCGCAGCACATACTGGCGGAAAGTCTCGCCCCGTCAGCCGGTGGGCCAGGAAATGGTCGAGCACGCGCGCGACCGCCTCGGGCGCCAGGCGCGCGGGAACGGACTGCACCGCCAGGCCGAAGCGCATGATGCCTTGCTCGTCGTAGCCGCCGCCGAGCAGCATCTGGTAGTACGGAACTTCGCTGGCCGTCGATTTTGCGCGCGTTGCCGTAGAAGCCGAAGTCGCCGATCCAGTGGTGGCCGCAGGAATTGGGGCAGCCGCTGGCCTTGATGGACAGGCGCTGGACCTGCGGATCGTCGTAGCGGCGCACGGTTCCTGCGAGCGCGGCGCCCAGGTTCATGGTCTTGGTGAGCGCCAGGTTGCAGGTGTAGGCGCCGGGGCAGGTGATCACGTCGTCGATCTGGTGCGCGCCGGCTTCGCCCAGACCGAGCTCGACCGAGCGCGGCGTGCACGCGCGGCAGGCGGGCCAGCGGGATGAACGCCAGCAGCAGGTTCTGTTCGATCGTGACGCGCAGCAGTCCGTCGCCGGCCGTGGCGGCGAGGCGCGCCAGCGCCGCGCAACTGCTCGCCGGTGAGATTGCCCTGATCCACCCGCACGGTGACGGCGGCGTAGCCGGTCTGCTTCTGCTGCCGCACGTTGGTTTCGAGCCAGGCGTCGTACGCGGCATCGTGCGAGTGCCTGGGTCCGACCACCGGCAGCAGCGCGCCGTTGCCCAGCGGTTGCGGGTGGGACTGGTAGCCGCCGAAGCCTTCGGGCACCATGTCCGGCCAGGCGATGCCGCCGTTGGCGAGGATGTCGGCGTACTCCTTCTCGATCTGCTCGCGCAGCCAGTCGAAGCCGCGCTCGCGCAGGACGAATTTCATGCGCGCCATGTTCTTGTTCTTGCGGTTGCCGTACTGGTTGAAGACGCGGATCACGGCTTCGCATGCGGTTCAGCAGGCGCTCTTCGGGGACGAACTCATCGAGCAGTTGGGCTTCGGTGGGCAGCGGGCCGAGGCCGCCGCCGATGATCATGCGGAAGCCGCGCCTGCCGTCGCGGATGGCCGCTCGCAGGCCGATATCGTTGATGGCGGCCTGGATGCAATCGTGGCCGGCGCAGCCGTCGAAGGCGATTTTGAACTTGCGCGGCAGATTGCCGGTGAGGTCCTTGCGCAGGAACGCGTAGGCCACGCGCTGGGCGTAGGGGCGAACGTCGAAAACTTCGTCGGGCGCAATGCCCGGCCCAGGGGCAGGCGGTGACGTTGCGGACGGTGTTGTAGCAGGCTTCGCGATTGGTCAGGCCGACGTCGGCCAGCAGGTGCATGAGGTCGGCCACGCGCGCCAGCGGCACGAAGTGATACTGCATGTTCTGGCGGGTGGTGAGGTGGCCGCGGCCGCCGCCGAATTCGTCGGCGATGCGGGCCAAGTTGCTCGAATTGCGCGCGCGGTGAGCCAGCCCGCTGGGAATCTTGCACGCGCACCATCTGGACGCCGGGCTGGCGCTGGCCGTAAATGCCGTGCTTGAGGCGGAAGGGGCGGAATTGGTCTTCGGTGATTTCGCCGGCGAGGAAGACTTGCGCGCGCTGGCGGAAGGCTTCGATTTCCTGGCGGACGGTTTGATCGTGCTGAAACTCCAGCTCTTCACGACTCGGCATCATTCCCCCCAATATCGATAGAGATTAAAGTATATAGATTAATGCAATTTGGCGCAAGATTCAACACGAGCGAGCACGAGGGCAGCGGAAAAAACCGGCGGTTACGTCCGCCGCACCGTAACTTGGCGCCTCAAAGTGTCGAATTACCTGATGAACCTGAACGGTAGAATGGAGACACGATGCTGATCCGAAAATCTGGGGACTTGCGATCTTCGGAGATCACTCCGAAATCCGTGTACGTGAACCGGCGCCAGTTTTTGGCGGCCGCGCCGGCGGCGTTTCTGGCGGTCAGGGCGGCGCGTGGGGCAACCAAGCTGGCGGTAGCGGCGAAGAGCCCCTTCAGCACCAGCGAACCCGTCACGTCGCCCAACGTGGTGACCCGCTACAACAATTTCTACGAATTCGGCACCGACAAGAGCGAACCCTCGCGCAACGCGCAGAATTTCAGAACCTCGCCGTGGATGGTGTCGGTGGAAGGCAATTGTGCCAAACCGCGCAAGTTCGCGATGGAAGAAATCCTCAAGCTGGCCCCGCTCGAAGAGCGCATTTACCGGCACCGCTGCGTAGAGGGGTGGTCGATTGTGGTGCCCTGGATCGGGTTTTCGCTCAACACTCTGCTGCGGCAGGTGGAGCCCACGGCCAAGGCGAAATTCGTAGCGTTTGAGAGCTATTGGGACACGAAGCAGATGCCGCTGGCGACGGAAATGCGGGCGGGCATCCAGTTCCCGTACGTGGAGGGGCTGCGGCTGGACGAGGCGATGCACCCGCTGGCCCTGCTGGCGGTGGGGATGTACGGCGAGACGCTGCCGCCGCAGGACGGCGCGCCGGTGCGGATGGTAGTGCCGTGGAAGTACGGGTTCAAGAGCATCAAATCGCTGGTGAAGATCAAGCTGGTGGGGAGCATGCCGCCGACCACCTGGAACATGTCCAACTCCCACGAATACGGCTTCTATTCCAACGTGAACCCGAACGTGGACCATCCGCGCTGGAGCCAGAAGATGGAGCAGCGGCTGCCGTCCCTGTTTAAGAACCACCCGACGCAGATGTTCAACGGCTACGGAGACCAGGTGGCCGGCCTGTACGCGGGCATGGACCTGAGGAAGAACTACTGATGCTGCGCGGCCGTTGGGCTAAATTGGTCCTGTTTCTGGCCTGCGCAACGCCGTTCGGTTTTCTGGCATGGCGATTCTATCAGCAGGACTTGGGTCCGAATCCGCTCGAAACGCTGCAGCACTTCACCGGCGATTGGACCATCCGGATGATTGTGGCCACGCTGGCCATCACGCCCCTGCGCAAGCTGCCGCGGCTGGCGGACCTGATCCGCTTCCGCCGCATGCTGGGGCTGTTCGCGTTCTTTTACGGCTGCCTGCATTTTTTCGTGTATCTCTATTTCGACAAGCTGTTCGACTTGGGAGAGATCGCGAAAGACGTGGGTAAGCGTCCGTTCATCACCGCCGGCTTTGCCGGGCTGGTGGCGATGGCGCCGCTGGCGTTGACGTCGACCAGGGGATGGGTGCGGCGGCTGGGCGGCAAGCGCTGGCAGCGGCTGCACCGGCTCATCTATTTCACCGGTATCGCGGCGGTGGCGCATTACTTCTGGCTGGTGAAATCGGACGTCCGGCTGCCCCTGCTGTATGCCGCGCTGGTCGCCGGGCTGCTGCTGGTGCGCGTGGGTTATGCGTACAATCGGAAACATGCGTCTGCTTCGCATCGTGTTCCTGACCGCGCTCGCCGGCTCGCCTCTGAGTAGCGCGGATCTCCAGATCGACCATGTCACCATCGCGGGGCGCGACCTGAAAACCTTGCAGGCCGGCCTGCGGGCGGTGGGAATTCCGGCGGTGTACGGCGGAGCGCACGGGAACTCCGTGACGGAAATGGCGGCCGCGAGTTTCCCGGATGGCTCCTACCTGGAAGCCATCGCCCTTCAGCCCGGCGCGAAGCCTGAAAACGTGGACAAGCATGAATGGGCGCGGTTCCTGAAAACCGCCGGGATGCCGGCGGCGTGGGCCTTGCGCGCGGGCGATCTGAATGCGGAGACGGCGCGGCTGCGGGCGGCGGGAGTGGAGCTTTCCGCCCCCGTGCGCGCCGGACGCAAACGGCCGGACGGCGTGGAGCTCGAATGGGAAACCGTGAACCTGGGCGCGGAGACCCGCGGCACGTTTTTCCCGTTCCTGATCCACGATCTGACGAATCGGGATCTGCGCGCCTTCGCCCACGGCAGACCGCCGGCCGGCGACTTCACCGGAGTGGCGCGGGTGGTGGTGGCCGTTCGCAACCTGAAGGAGGCGGTGGCGCGCTACCGGCATGCCTTCGGCTTGCCCGCGCCGGCGGAAGATAGCGATGCGCAATTCGGCGCGCGCTTGGCCGCCTTCCCTAATGAGCCCGTGGTGCTGGCGCAGCCGCTGGGTTCCGATTCCTGGATCCGGGGAAGGCTGGAGGATTTCGGCGAGGGACCGTGCGCCTTCATCCTGGCGGCCGCGCGCGACCGGGCTGCGGCGGCTTCCAACACGCGATGGTTCGGCCGTGCCGTTTCCTGGTTCGACCCAGGCAAGCTCGGCTGGCGCCTGGGCTTCGAGTAGAATGGGCGTACCCACCGTACCCTCACGCCGCTACTAGGCCGTTCAAAGAACCGACGTTACTGGCCGAAAGCCGGCCGTTCGGCCATCCTGAAGCCATGTCGACGATGCTGATGAGGGCTCGGATTTTGCTAGGCTTGCTCCGCAAGCCTTATAGCCGGAAACGCCGCAGGATTAAAGGCGGTTTCAGCGTTACTCTGCTGGGACAGCGCGGAAAGTTCGAGGCCCGCGGTCTGGATGCCAGCGCCAGCGGGATCGGAATCATCGCACCGCATCCTCTTCACGTTGGCGCTCTGCTGTTTGTACGCCTGAACGATTTGAATCTCGTGACCTTTGCTCATGTCCGCTACTGCCGGTCCCGGGCGGACGGCGCGTTTGTGGCCGGCCTTGAATTCCGCGACCCACTGCGGCGCGATCGAATCAACGTAGGCGAGTGGAGTTATCAGCTGATCCCCTACGACATTCAGAACGTTTGGAACGTCCACACGGAATATAAGGCCTGACCGCCTCTAACGACTGCCGTTGCCTCAATAGTGGCCGTGGTGTTTTTGATGACGGTCCCAGAGGTACCCGGCCCCTCCGCCTGCCAGTGCCCCAATACCCGCTCCCGCGCCGCCTCCGATCAGTCCGCCAACCACCGCGCCGCCCACCGTGCCGATTCCGACCCGCTTAAAAGTTTCCATATGGCGCTTATGGCGATAGTAACGGCTTGAGTGGTGGTAGTAGTACACATGGTGGTAATGATTGTAATTTTGATAGGCCATCGCCGGCGCCGCCGTACCGGCCAGCAATCCCGTCGAAACAATTGCGGTCGCAAGCATTTTCCTCATAGCTTCCTCCCCTCCACACCGCGCAAATTCGCCCCTTCCAGCCCACTAATGCCCGCTGCGGTTTCGGTGGCGGTTGTAGAGATATCCGGTGCCCCCGCCTGCCAAAGCTCCAATCCCGGCTCCCTTGCCGCCTCCTATCAGTCCACCGACTACCGCGCCGCCGCCGGCTCCGATTCCCACCCGCTTGAGTGTCTTGTTGCGCTTCTTGTGATGCACATATTCGCTATGTGTCTGGTCACCGGGACTCGCCAGAGCCGGAGACGCCGCGCTGAGTAGCAATCCTCCCGAAACCACCGCGGCAGCGAGGATTTTCCTCATGCTTCCCCCCATCAATGACTTTGCAAACCGTATGCCATTTCACTTGCCGAGTTTCCAGAGGATCTGCCGGAGCATGCCGAGGAGAACCGGGGAATCGCGGGCGGAAAAGCGAAGGCGAAAGACCAGGCGGCGGACTTTTTCGGCGGTAGAGGCCGCCGTCAGCGGGTTGACGTAACCGCTGCGATCGAGAGATTCGAGCAGCAGGGCGGCGATCTGCTCCAGTTCCCCGGCGGCGGCGGGTTTGTATTTCCTGGTTTTGGCAGCCGCGGCCCCGGAATCGCGAGTGAACTCATAGAGGCAGACGGCGACGGCCTGGCCGAGGTTCATGGAAAGATCCGGTGTCGCGGTGGCAATGCGCAGAAGCCAGTGGCAGTGGCTCATGTCGTCATTCGAAAGCCCGAATTTCTCCGAGCCGAACAGCAGCGCGGCGGGGTGCTCCGCCAGTGCGCGCAGCAGGAGCGGGGCGGCCGATTCCAGCCGGCGCAGGGGGTGGCGCAGTTCGCGATGGCCGACGGACGTGGTGCCCACCACCAGCCGGCAGTCGGCGATGGCGTCCGCAAGCGAGGCGAATTCCTCGGCGGCAGCGAGCAGCGGTGCGGCCCCGACCGCCGAGCGCGCTTCGCGGAAAGCGACTTCGTAGGGGTTGACCACGCGCAGCCGCGAGAAGCCGAAATTGGCCATGGCGCGAGCCGCCGCGCCGATGTTCAGAGGATTGCGCGGTGCCACCATCACGATCCGCAAGTTGTCCTGCCACATATCGTTAGTTTGCAGCAGGCGGAGCCCTCGCGGGCACAAAGCCGCGCGTTTTCTGGTGCCGCCGCCCTAATGCCCGGGCGGCCATCCGCCGATATGGGTGGTATGAAGCGCCTGATGCCGCTGCTGATGTGGGGTGGGCTGGCCTGTGGACAGTCGGTGGGACCGACGGTGACTCCGGCCTCGCTCAGCTTCACCTACCAGGTGAACAGCACCACTTTTCCGGCGGCGGCCAAACTGACCGCTACGCTGCCGGCTTCGATCAGCAGCCTGGCGATGACTGTGACGGTGACTTCCTCGCCACAGGGCTGGCTGACCGTCACGCCGAATTCGGGCCATTCTCCGCTGGCGCTCACCGTTACCGTGAATCCCACCAGCCTGACACCCGGCAGCTACACGGGAACCATCGCGATCAATACCACACCGGCGGGGAGCAATCCCGCGGTGGTGGGAGTGACGATGGCGATTTCCAACCCGCCCTCCACTTTGACGGTGACCTCGTCTTCCGCCAACTACAGTCCACCGGGGACCGGATCGTCTTCCCCCACCCTGACCTTCACCTACACAACGGGGGGTACGGCGCCTTCGCCGGCGTCGTCGGAACTCGATGTGGCGTCTAACGGCGACATCATTCCCTTCAATGTGACGGCGGCCGGTTCTACGGGGAGCAAATCCAGTTCGAGCACGGGATGGCTGCGCGTCAACGGCTCCGGCCAGTTGGCCAACCTGCAGACCAGCGGCGTGGCCCTTTCCGGATCGTATGTCCCCATCTATGTAACCCTCGATATGGCTACGCTGATCACCTTGAATCCGGGCAGTTACGCGGGTTCCGTTGCGATAGCGGCAACCAGTGCGGCCAATGGATCGGCGACGGTGGCGGTGAACCTGGTGGTGTCGGCCGGTCCACCCACGCTGAATGCGAGTATGCCCATTTTTCCGGCGACCCTGATTGCCGGGCCCGTGATCAGCCCCGTCATCACCATCTACGGCGACAATTTTTTCAGCACATCGGTGGTGACCATCCAGCAGGGAGCGAATCCGGCCATCACGCTGACCGCGGCTCTGCTGAGCCGGCAGGTTATGCAGGCGACGATCAACGCGGCCTACCTGACGCCGCAAGCCGGCGCCGTGTACCCGATTGTGTGGACCCTATCGGTGATCAACCCCGCTCCTCCGAATAATCCATCTCAGCCGCCGGCCACCACCACGCTGACTATCACCGACCCCACCCTGCCTGCGATCAGTTCGGTAGTCAACAGCAGTAGTTTTCTGCCTGCCGCCGTGCAAACGGGAACCAACGCAAACCCGGTGCCGCAAGGAGCGACGGCGGTCTCGCCGCGGGAAATAATCTCCATATTCGGTCAGAACCTGGGGCCGTCGACCGTGGCCACCACCATACCCTCCGGCACCCCGGAGACGTACCCCACCACCGCCAACGGCATTCAAGTGCTGTTTTCCTACGGGAGTCCCGTGACCACGATACCGGCGCCCATTATCGTCACTTCCATTAACCAGATCAATTGCATCGTGCCCGTGGAACTGTCGGCGGCAATCGCGTTGGCGGCCCCTAATGCCTGGGTGGTGGTGAAAAACGGCCTGCAGTCGACGGCGGCTTTTCCGCTGGTTGTGATTCCCGAAGACCCGGGCGTGTTCACGTTTGGCGGATTGGGGGAAGGGCAGGGCGCGGTTCTGAATTACGACAGCACCTCCGGGTCCTACACGATCAACTCGGCCAAAGCGGCGGCGCCGCGAGGCTCCACCATCTCCATTTATGGCACCGGCCTGGGATTCCTGACCGGCGACTCTTCCGCACCACCGGCGACCGTGGACGGCCAGGTCGCCACCACCGCCATTGCGGTGGCGGATAATACTGTACGAGTGACGATTGCCGGACAGCCGGCGGTGGTCAGCTATGCGGGAACGGCGCCGGGAGCGGTGGAAGGGCTGGTGCAGATCAACGCCATCGTGCCTCCGACGGTTCCGACCGGCGCTGCCATCGCCATCACGGTCTCGATCGGGAGCGCCGCCGCTTCCCGTCAGAGCCAGCCGGGGGTGACGATTGCGGTGAAGTAGGGTTACTTCTGGACGCAGAGGCGCAGCGCAGCGGAGAAAACTATAGAGGGGGCTACAAATGACTCTGCCTGATCTCCGCGTCTCCGCGCCTGAATTGAGAGCCGCGGTCAAAGCGAGAGCCGCCCTACCGCTTGGCGGCCATTTTCTTTTCGAGAGCCTTCATCAGGCGGTCTTCGACGTCGAGGGGAATCGGATGCGGTTCCATTCCCTTATAGATCCGGATGGTCTTTCTGGTCGTGTCGGCGATGACCCAACAGTTAGGGCACTCGGTGATGTGCTTCTCCATATTGGCGCGGATCTCCGCGTCCGCGGTTTCATCCAGGTAGTCGCTCAAGCTCGTGCAGAAAATCTTTACAGGTAAGCAAAGGCGTCGTCTCCCTTGCGCTTGAAAAAACGAGTCAGCTTTTCGCGAAGCTGCAGGCGCGCCCGCAGCAGCCGGCTCTTTACGGCCGGCACGGAAAGTCCGAGGGCTTCGGCCGTTTCTTCCGTCGAAAGCTCGTCGATATCCCGCAGCACGAAAACCGAACGGTACGGGGGATCCAGGCTCTGGATGGCGCGGTCGAGAATCCCGTGGAGTTCCTCGCGCGAGAAGCGCTGCTCGGGGTCTTCGTCCCAGGCGGCGATCTCGCGCACGATGGTATCTTCGCCGGTATCGATCTTCTCGTCGAGCGAAACCGATTTGTCGGTCTTCCGGCGGCGCAGTTTCATCAGGGCCTGGTTGACCGCGATGCGGACAATCCAGGTATAGAACTTGGAATCTCCCTTGAACTGGTCGAGATGCTCGTAAGCCTTCATGAACGTCTCCTGCAGCACATCTTCGGCATCTTCGCGGTTTTGCGTGATATGCTGCGCCAGGCGGAAAATCTTGCCTTCGTACCGCCGCACCAGTTCGGCAAAAGCGCGCGGTATCGCCCTCGCGCGATTGCGCAAGCAGGACGCTTTCGTCGATTCCGGCCTGGCTGGAAACGGGCATGGCGGGGTCTTCAATTCATCATAACGCGCGCCGCGGCTTTCCAGCAGCCGGCCCCATCGCAAAATTCGTGTTACGCTGAAATTTCCCTATGAGCAACATCGAGATTACTCTGCCCGACGGCAGCAAGCAGCCGGTCGCCGCGGGGACCGCCCCATCGATATCGCCAAGTCGATCAGCCCGCGGCTGGCGGACGCCGCCATCGTCGCCAAGGTGAACGGCGAGCTTGTACGATCTCACCCGTCCCATCGAAAAGGACGCCGCGCTGCAGATTCTCACCACCAAGGATCCCGAAGCGCTCGAAGTCTACCGCCACTCCACCGCGCACCTGCTGGCCGCCGCGGTGCTCGAGCTGTATCCCGAGACCAAGCTGGGCATCGGGCCGCCCATCGAGAACGGCTTCTATTACGATTTCGACCGCGCCACGCCGTTCACGCCCGAAGATCTGGAAAAGATCGAAGAAGAAGATGTGGGAGATCCAGAAGCGCCATCTCCCCTACGAGCGCATCTATACGCACAAGGAAGACGGCCTGCGGAAGTACGCCGACGCCTGGATGAAGTGCGAGCTGATCGACCGAGCGCGCCGGCGAAATCTTCAGCGAGTACACGCTGGGGCCGCATTTCATCGATTTCTGCCGCGGCCCGCACGTGCCCGACACGTCGAAGATCAAGGCGTTCAAGCTGCTCTCCATCGCCGGCGCGTACTGGAAGGGCGACGAGCACAACAAGCAGCTGCAGCGCATCTACGGCACCGCGTTTTTCACGCCAGAAGGACCTGGAGGATTACCTCAACCGCCTGGAAGAGGCCAAGCGCCGCGACCATCGCAGCCTGGGCAAGGAACTCGAGCTGTTCACGGTGAACGAAGCGGTGGGCGCCGGGCTTGCCGCTGTGGCTGCCGAAGGGCGCCACCATCCGCCGCCTGCTGGAAGAGTACATTCTGGAGCGCGAGCGCGCAACCGGATACCAGCACGTCTACACGCCCGACCTGGCCAAGGTGGAACTCTACCAGCGCTCCGGCCACTGGGAACATTACAAGGACGACATGTTTCCGCCCATGGACCTGGAGACCGAGCAGATGGTGCTGCGGCCCATGAACTGCCCGCACCACATCCTGGTTTACGAATCGAAGCAGCGCAGCTACCGCGACCTGCCGGTGCGCATCGCCGAGCTGGGCACCATGTACCGCTACGAGCGGTCGGGCGCGCTCAGCGGCCTGAGCCGCGTGCGCTGCATGACCCTCAACGACGCCCACATCTTCTGCACGCCGGACCAGATCAAGGAAGAGTTCTCCGCCGTGATGAAGCTGGTGGAGCAGGCCTACAAGGACCTGGGCATCACGCAAGTACCGCTACCGGCTCTCGCTGCGCGACAAGGCCGAACAAGGAGAAGTACGTCGACAACGACGAGATGTGGGAGCTGGGCGAGCGCGATGCTGCGCGAGGCCATGGACTCGCTCGGCCTGCCGTACGTGGAGGCGCCGGGCGAGGCGGCGTTCTACGGGCCGAAGCTCGACATCCAGCTTGCCGACGTGATGGGCCACGAGGAAACCTACTCCACCATCCAGGTGGATTTCCACCTGCCCAGCCAGTTCGGGCTGAAGTACGTGGGCGCGGACGGCAAGGAGCACCGTCCGGTGATGATCCACCGCGCCATCGTCAGCACCATGGAGCGCATGATTTCCTACCTGATCGAGCTGTATGCCGGGGCGTTTCCGCTGTGGCTGGCGCCGGTGCAGGCGGCGGTGCTGCCCATCACCGACCGGCAGACGGAGTACGCGCGGTCGGTCGAGAAGCAACTCGAAGCCGCGGGCATCCGCGCCACCCTCGACGAGCGCAACGAGAAGGTCAACCTCAAAATTCGCGAAGCGCAGTTGCAGAAGATCCCGTACATGCTGGTGGTGGGCGACCGCGAGCAGCAGAACGGGCAGGTGGCCGTGCGCAACCGCAAGCACGGCGACCAGGGCGCCAAGAGCCTGGCGGAGTTCCTCGCCGCGATTCGCGGGCTGATCGAAAGCAAAGCGGTTTCGGAATAGAGCCGCGGGCCCGGAGGCCTACCCGGCATGACGGTCATCGAAGTTCCGGACGACCTGGCGCAACTGGACGCGGCCATCGAGGCCGTTCCCAACCGGCCCGCGGTGTTCGCCCTATTTGGCCAGAGGAAGGCGAGCCGTATCTTTCCAAAACCGGCCTGCTGCGCCGCCGCCTGCTACGGCTGCTGCAGGGAGCGGGAAAAGCCTTCGCGCCTGCTCAACCTGCGCCACACGGTCGGCCGCATCGAATACCGGCTGACCGGTTCGGCGCTTGAATCGAGCATCGTGCTGTACGAGCAGGCGCGCCGGCTGTTTCCGGAGACTTATGCTGGAAGTGGTGCGGCTGCGCATGCCGCCGTACGTGAAAATCGTGCTCGCCAACGAATTTCCGCGCAGCCACATCACCACCGCACCTGACGCGCACGGGCGGGCTGTATTTCGGGCCGTTCCGCTCGCGGGCGTCGGCGGAGCGGTTTGAGGCGCAGTTCCTGGACCTGTTCCAGATGCGCCGCTGCCAGGAGGACCTGGAGCCCGCGCCCGAGCATCCCGGCTGCATTTACGGCGAGATGGGAATGTGCCTGCGGCCCTGCCAGCAGGTGGTGGGGCCGGCCGAATACGGGCACGAAGTGGCGCGCGTGGTGGAATTTCTGCGCAGCGGCGGGCGGTCGCTGCTGGAGGCGATCGAGCGGTCGCGCGACCGCCTGAGCGAGGAAATGATGTTCGAGGAGGCCGCGCGGCAGCACAAGCGCCTGGAGAAAGTGCTGGAGGTTTTGAAGCTGCGGGACGAGCTGGCGCGCGACGTCGAGCGGCTGAACGGCGTGGCGATCACGCGGTCGCGTGGCGCCGGAGGCGGTGGAGATGTGGTTCGTGCGCGAAGGCAACTGGCAGCAGCCGCGGCGCTTCAGCTTCGAAGTGCGGGAAGGGAAGACGGTTTCGCTCGACCGCAAGCTGCGCGAAACGTTCGCGGCGGCGGGCGGCGCGGCCAAACTCGACGGTTCGCGAGCGGCAGGAATACCTGGCGCTGCTGGCGCGCTGGTTTTACTCCAGCTGGCGCGACGGCGAGTGGCTGGAATTCGAAAGCTCCGGCGAGATTCCGTATCGCAAGCTGGTGAATGCCATTTCGCGCGTGGCGCGGGGAGGATGATTGTACCGCCGGGCGATCTATGAATCGGCCCTGCATCTCAACGCGGAGCCGCGGAGAACGCCGAGGTACGCGGAGGACCTAAGGAACTGACAGGAAAGACTCGTTCCAGATGCCGGCAACCGCTCCCTTACGGTCGCGGCTCTGAAGGCGCATCCGAGCCGCGACCGTAAGGGAGCGGTTGGCCCGGGTTATTCCTAAACAGGCTCTAAGTTCTTTCTCCGCGGCGGCTCCGCGGCTCAGCGGTGCATCAGGGGCGCTTAAAGGCGGCCTTCACATCCGGCCAGAATTCGCGAAAGAAATTGCCCGCCATCTTCACACCCACATTGGCGGAGCCGTAACGGAAAAAAGCGCCGGCGCCGTGCTCGTTGGTGGGATACCAGGCCGAGGCAATCGCCCAACTGCCGTAGGCTTCCGCCGGCAGGGCGAGCGAGACGGTGCGCGTGCCATCGGTGGAATGCACCACCACCGTGTTCGCGATGACGTGAAACGTGCGCAGAAAAAAATTGCCCTCGCCACGGCGAAAATAACGCGGATCTTCATTGTGCAGCTTCTGCATTCCGCTCTGAATGAGGTTTCCCAGCGCGACCTGGCCGTATTCGGAGGCGGCCCGCTTCTGGTACCCGCCGGTCACGCCCTCGCCCCATACCGACGGAAAATGGCGCAACTGGTCCTCTATCGACGCGGCCAGAGTTTGGCCGAAGGCGCTGGGCGAGAACAGATCGTGGACGACGGACGCCGGCGCAGGCACGGGAGCGGCCAGGTGGTCGGCCGGCGCCAACGTATCCGGTGGGGGTTGGGAGCCGTCGTCCTGGGCGCGGCAGGCACCGGCCAGGATCACCAGGTAAAGCAAAAGGGAATAGCGTTTCAAGCGAAGGTACTATCGTAGCACGCCAGTGGGACAGGCCTCCCGGCCTGAAAGTCGGGCAAGCCATCGTCTTTCGTGGTCAGCCAATGCCTCCGCTCACCGCAGCCGCCACCGCCCATCCGCGAACTCCGCCGCTTCTTCCGTCCACGTCCCGAACTTCGATGCCATCTGCCCGCCATCCACGAAGAGCGTCGCGCCGGTAATGTACGACGCTTCCTCCGAGGCCAGAAATACGCACGCCTGCGCCACCTCTTCCGGCGCGCCCCCGCGCCCCAGCGGGATGTGGCGAAAGTATTCGCGCAGCAGTTCCGGGTTGGAAAAATGCCGCTCCGTCAGTCGTGTGCGGATCAATCCCGGGCACACCGCGTTGACGCGAATTCCGTACGGTCCCAGTTCGTTGGCCGCCGTGCGCACCAGCCCCAGCAGCCCCGCCTTGCTGGCGTTGTACGCCGCCAGCCGCGCCTCGCCATCGTAAGAATTGGTGGAAGCGGTGATCACCATCGCGCCGCTCCGCCGCGCTTTCATGCGCCGCGCGGCGGCCTGCACGGTGTAAAACGCGCCGCTCAAATTGGTGGCGAGCGTCCGCTCCCAAAGCTCGGCGCCGTGCTCCAGAAAATCCTCTTCCATGCCCATCCCTGCGTTCACCATCACGATGTCCGGCACCCCCGCGGCGGCAAATCCGGCCTCGATCGATTCGCGCTTCGTCACGTCCACCACCGAATATCGCGCCCCGGTCTCCGCCGGCGGCGCTTCGCGATCGAAAATCCACACCGACGCGCCCTTACCCGCCAACAGCCGCGCCGTCGCCGCGCCGATCCCATTCGCCCCGCCCGTCACCACCGCCGTTTTCCCGCTCAGCATCTACCCGCTCCTTACCCGCCCGTATATCCGCCCGCTCTCGCGCAGTCTTCACACCTCAACCGCTTCCCTCTCCCCGGCGCCAACTCCCCGCCACGCGGCCGCCAGCCACGCCAGCGAGACCAGCGCGACCCCTAAAATCGCACCGCGGATGCCGGCATCGCGCAGATTCCCGAACCATTCGCCCAGAATCAGCACGGCCGCCGCCATCCCCACCAGTCTCCCTGCCTCGATCATCAGGAACAGCCGCCGGTTCTCCAGAATTCCGCCCAGCAGCACCAGGCTCATCAGCAGGAACAGAAAGTAGAGGATATTCGCCGCCGTAGATTGCTTCGCCAGCAGTTCCAGAAAATGGCTGTGCGCCACCAGCAGCAGCGCGAACTGCGCCAGCACATACAGGCTCAGCCGTATGCTGCGCGGCGGGTCGAAGCGCACGAAATCGCGGTGCGGATCGTAGGCCGGCTTGGGGAAGCGCGCCGCCACGTCCGCCGGCCGCCATCCCGGCGGCGCGAACCAAACCCGCAGCTTGTCCCGCCACGAGCGCGCGTGCCACGAATCTTTCATCATGAGCCAGTAATAATGCAGGTTCGCCCACACCGGGTTCCAGCTCTTCAATTGCCCGCGCACGCCGTAAATGCACGGCTCCTCGTCCAGCTCTTCCTGAAACGTTCCGAACAGGCGATCCCAAATCAGAAAGACGCCAACGTAATTGCGGTCCAGGTAAACGTCGTTCTGCGCATGGTGGACACGATGGTTCGAGGGCGTCTGGATCCACCGGTCGAGCGCGCCCATCCGCCCGATCATCCGCGTGTGCGGCCAGAATTGATAGAAAAGCTGCGCCACGGCCACCAGCAGGAACACCCGCATGGGGATGCCGGCGAGCGCCATCGGCACGTAGAAAATCCAGTTGGTAAACGCGCCCGTGCCCGGCTGCCGCAGTGCCGTGGTCAGGTTGAATTCCTCGCTCTGGTGATGCACGGAATGCGACGCCCAGAACAGCCCCACCGTGTGCCCCAGCCGGTGCTGCCAGTAATAGCAGAAATCGTACAGCACGAAGGCGAACAGACATACCGGCCCCGTGGGGCGCAGGCGCACCGGCGCGGCATGTTCCAGCGCCCAGGCATATGCCAGCACGCCGATGAATCCGAAAAACACCCGTGCTCCGGTGCTGAGCATGCCGCAGCTCAGGTTGTTGATGGCGTCGGCGAAATGGTAGCAGCCCCGGCGGCGGATACGATCGGCCGCAAATTCTGCCGCAATCAAAAAAATGAACACCGGGACGGCCAGCGAGACGGCCAGACCGTACAGCGAGTCCATGGCCCTCATTCTACCCTGCCGGTACAATAATCACCGTGACCGAATCCCGCGCCCAATACGCCCGCCTCCTGGCCCGGTTACCCATCTTCTCCGGCTTGACTGACGTCGAGCTGAACTACGCCGCCGACCGCGTGTCTCCCCGCCAATACGCGCCTGGCGAAATGGTCTTCACCGAAGGCGAGCCCTGCGCCGGCCTGTACGTGGTGGAGCGCGGCCACATCCGCGTCTTCAAAACCTCCGCCGCCGGCCGCGAGCAGGTCCTCGCCATCGATGGCCCCGGCAGCTCCGTGGCCGAAATCCCCGTCTTCGACGGCGGCCCGTATCCCGCCTCCGGTGCCGCCGTCGACCAGTCCACGCTTCTGTTCATCGGCAAGCAGGATTTCCAGGCGCTCTGTTTGGAATACCCATCCGTTGCGCTGAAGGTGCTCCGCGTGGTCGGCGCGCGCCTGCGCCGCCTGGTCGGCATCATCGAAGAGCTTTCCTTCACCACCGTCCGCCACCGCCTCATCTCCTTCCTGGTCCGCTCGGCTAAGCGCGAAGCCCGCCAGACCTCCGCCGGATACGAGTTCCTGCTGCCCGCCAATAACCAGGAACTGGCCTCCCAGATCGGCACCGTGCGCGAACTGGTCTCCCGCAATCTGTCGCGCCTCCAGGCCGAAGGTTTCCTCAAAATCGACGGCCGCACCGTGGTCGTGCGTGATGTCCGGCTCCTCGAAGCGGAGCTCGAATCCGCCGAATAATGCGCAGCTGTGACCAAAGTCATCGGTTTTCGCCTGGCGCGCCTTTAGTCTCGAATTTGGAGGCACAACCGATGAGCGCGATGACGACGGCAAAGACGGTCGGAGAACTGGCGGCGGAGAGTCCGGCCGCCGCGCGGGTTTTCGAAAAGCTGGGAATCGATTATTGCTGCCACGGCGGCCATAACCTGGAGGAAGCCTGCCGCGCGGCCGGTCTGCCGGTCGAAGTAGCGGAGGACGCCCTCGAAGTGGCTTTCGAGACGGCGCGCGCCGCATCCCCTGACCGCAACTGGAGCGCCGAGCCCCTGGCCGACTTGATCGCCCATATCCGCAGTACCCACCACCAGTACACCCGAAGCGAAGTGGCGCGCCTCGAACCCCTGTTCGGTAAGGTCTGCGCCGCCCATGCCGCCCATCACCCCGAATTGGATCGCATGCGCGAGACCTTCGGCGCCCTCGCCCACGAGCTTGGCCTGCACCTGATGAAAGAGGAAATGGTTCTGTTCCCGTACATCGTGCGTATGGAGGAAGCCGCGGTCGAGAAATCGCCGCTTCCGCCCGCGCCCTTCGGCAGCGTCCAGAACCCGGTTGCCATGATGGTAAGTGAGCACGACGGCGCCGGCGAAGCCCTGCGCGGCTTGCGCGCCGCGAGCAACGGCTATACCCTCCCGCCCGACGCCTGCGCCAGCTACCGCGTCCTCTACGAGGCTCTGGCCGCCTTCGAAGCCGACCTGCACCAGCACATTCACCTCGAAAACAACATTCTCTTCCCCCGCGCCATCGAAATGGAGCAGTCGCGGACGAAGTAAATCGGGCCGGCCGAGGAACTCCCATGTCACTGACGCACATCGAAACCCAACCGGCCTGCAACCCTAACGGAGCTCCAACCCCGCAGCAGATCTTCGCCGCCACGGCCCGGCGCGAGCGCAGCCTCTCCCGCCTGCTCATCGTCTACATCGCCACCGGCCTGTTCTTCATGCTCCTCCCCGGCACGTTCCTGGGCCTCTGGAACCTCTTCGCCATCAGCAGCCGCCACGCACCCGAATCCGTCTCTCCTGCCTGGGTGCAGGCGCATGGCCACGCCCAGGTCTTCGGCTGGATCGGCACCTTCATCCTCGGCATCGGCTTCTATTCCATCCCCAAGCTCCGCCGCCTGGGTCCTTTCGCCCTGTCCGCCGCCTGGACCTCCTGGCTGCTCTGGACCTCCGGCGTGACGCTGCGCTGGCTGGCGGGCGTCTACGCCTGGCATTGGCGTCTCCTGCTCCCGCTTTCAGCCGCCCTGGAGTTCGCCGCCTTCCTCATCTTCTTCCGCTGCGTTTCCGGCCACCGCCCCGCCGGCGCCGGCAAGCCCAAGCTCGAATCCTGGGTGCTCGTCGTCATCGCGGGCGCCGTGGGGATGATGCTGGCGCTAGTGGCTAATCTCGCCTCGGCGCTCGTCGCCGTCCGTCAGTACGCTTCCCCGGACCTGCCGCCTTCTCTCGACCTCCGCCTCCTCGTCCTCCAGACCTGGGGCTGCCTGGTCCTCTTCGTCTGGGGTTTCAGCGCGCGCTGGCTCCCGGTCTTCCTCGGCCTTCGTCCGGTGCGCGCCCGCTGGCTGCTGGCAGCCGCCGGAGTGAACATTGCCGGCGTCATCGCCGCGCTGGCCGGATTGTCTGCCCCTTCCGCCTTCCTCCTTGCTGCCGCCATACTCCTGGCCGCCGCCGCCCTTCGCCTCTTCGAGCCAGCGGAGCGGCCGGCCAAAATCGAAGGCGTCCACTCCAGCTATCCGGTCTTCATCCGCCTCGCCTACGCCTGGGCCATCGTCGCCGCCGGGCTCGGCATTGCCGCCGCCTTCGCCGCCCGTTCTCACGGCATCGGCGGAGCTTCGCGCCACGCCCTTACCGTCGGTTTCTTCGCGGTCATGGTCTTCGCCATCGGACAGCGTGTCCTTCCCGCATTCTCCGGGATGCGCCTGCTCTTCAGCCCCGCGCTGATGTTCGCCGCCCTGCTCTTGCTTTCCCTCGGCTGCCTCCTGCGCGTCGCCGCGGAAATCCTGGCTTACCAGGGTATCCTCGGTTCGGCATGGGGCTGGCTTCCGGTCTCCGCCACTTGCGAAATGGCCGGGGTCACCGTCTTTGCAGTCAATCTGCTGATCACATTTGCGCGCCCCCGCCCGCATACCACGGATCGGCCCAATCCGCTAAATCACGTACGTTAACAACTAAGGAGGGGTACTCGCTCATGAACTATAAGAAACTCTGGATCGCACTCGGATTCGTTCTAACCATTTCCTTCGCCGTATTGGGCGGCGTCGGCATCAAGATTCTACATAACGCCCCGCCTATCCCGTCCGAGGTGGTCACCACCGACGGCCGCGTCCTGTTCGACGGCGCCACCATCCAGGACGGCCAAAACGTCTGGCAGTCGATCGGCGGCCAGGAGGTGGGAACCATTTGGGGCCACGGCTCCTACGTCGCGCCCGATTGGACCGCCGATTGGCTTCATCGCGAATGCATCTTCATTCTCGACCGTTGGGCCGTTGCCGCCGGGGCCCCGAACTACGCTGCTCTCGGCCTGGAGCAGCAGGCGGCGCTCCGCGCCCGCCTCCAGCAACTCATCCGCACCAACACCTAGGACCCCGCCTCCGGCCGCATCACGGTCGATCCCATCCGTGCCGCGGCCTTCCAGGAACTGGACCGCTACTACGCCGACGTCTTCGGCAACGGGCGCAGCGATTATGCCATCCCGCGCGGCGCCCTGGCCGACCCCGCCAAACTGCGCCAGATGAGCGCCTTCTTCTGGTGGACCGCCTGGGCGGCTTCCACCAACCGCCCCGGCACTGACGTCACCTACACCCAGAACTGGCCCCACGAACCCCTGATCGGCAACCAGCCGACCGGCGGCGCCGTTGTCTGGAGCGTCGTCAGCTTTGTTCTGCTGCTGGCCGGCGTCGGGCGGCATGGTCTGGTATTTCGCCTCCCAGCCCCGCACCGGCGAACACGAGCTCCTCCCGGACAGCGATCCGCTGCTCGGCCTCAGGCCCACCCCCTCGCAACGCGCCACGGTGAAATACTTCTTCGTGGTGGCGGCGCTGTGGGTGGTGCAGGTCGCCCTCGGCGCCATCACCGCCCACTACGGCGTGGAGGGCTCTGGCTTCTACGGCATCCCGCTCGACCGCTGGCTGCCTTATAGCGTGACGCGCACCTGGCATCTGCAGATCGGCCTGTTCTGGATCGCCACTTCCTGGCTGGCCACCGGTCTTTACGTCGCCCCCGCTATCAGCGGTCTGGAACCCAAAGGCCAGCGGCTGGGCGTCAACCTGCTCTTCGGCGCGCTGCTCCTGGTGGTGGTGGGCTCGCTAGCCGGCGAATGGCTGAGCATCCAGCACAAGCTCGGCAACCTCTGGTTCTGGTTCGGCACGCAAGGTTACGAGTACGTCGACCTCGGCCGCTTCTGGCAGATCCTGCTCTTCATCGGCCTGGTGTTCTGGCTGTGGCTGATGTGGCGCGCTCTGAAGCCGGCGCTGGCCCGGCGCGACCAGAGCTACTCCCTGCTCCTGATGTTTCTGCTCTCCAGCATCGCCATCCCGCTGTTCTACGCCGCCGGGCTGATGTACGGCCAGCGCAGCAACCTGGTCACCGCCGAGTATTGGCGCTGGTGGGTGGTGCACCTGTGGGTGGAAGGCTTCTTCGAAGTCTTCGCCACCGTGGTCATCGCCTTCCTGCTCACCCGCCTGAAGCTGCTTTCGGTCCCGACGGCGACGCGCGCGGTCCTGTTTTCCACCGTCGTGTTCCTTTCGGGCGGCATCATCGGCACCTTCCATCACCTCTATTTCGCCGGCACGCCCAATATCGTGCTCGGTCTCGGCGCGGTCTTCAGCGCCATGGAAGTCGTTCCGCTGGTCCTGATCGGCTTCGAGGCCTGGGAGAACATCCGCCTTGCCCGCGCCCGCCAGCAGCACGTCTGGGTGGCCGCCTATAAATGGCCCATCTACTTCTTCGTCGCGGTTGCGTTCTGGAATTTCGTGGGCGCCGGCCTCTTCGGCTTCCTCATCAATCCACCCATCGCGCTCTACTACATGCAGGGCCTGAACACTACCCCCGTCCACGCCCACACCGCGCTGTTCGGCGTATACGGGATGCTCGGTCTGGGCCTGATGCTCTTCTGCCTGCGCGCCCTTCGCCCCGGCAAAGCCTGGAAGGACCGACCGCTGGCCTTCGCCTTCTGGGCCATCAACATCGGCCTCGCGCTCATGGTGCTGATCAGCATCCTGCCCATCGGCCTCATGCAGACCTGGGCTTCCGTCCAATACGGAACCTGGTACGCCCGCTCCTCCGAATTCCTCCACAGCGGCCACCTGAGCCAGTTGCGCTGGATGCGCATGATCGGCGACACCATTTTTGCCGCCGGCGCCCTCGTGCTCGGCTGGTTCGTCCTCGGCCTCTTCACCGGCCATTCTTACGACGAGCGGGGTTACCTTGAAGAGGGGGCCTGGGAGGTTCGCCCCGAGCCCGCTACCAAAGATTGAACGCTGGATGGACGAGCGTGTTAAGGGCCGGGCATGCGCGGCCCGCACTTACAACGAAGATAAATCATGACTGAACTTGCAGTTACCCAAAAAACTCGCAAGAAATTGTTGAAGCGCGCGTCGCCTAACCGCTCACAGCGTTTGCGGCGCGCCATCCAACTCGCCTTCCTCGCGCTCAACCTCTGGATCGGCACACAGTTCTACCTGTTCGTCCGCTATTATGAAACCGGCGGCCGGTCCGTCTGCGCCGCCCGCCCCTCCGGCGTGGAGGGCTGGCTCCCCATCGCCGCCCTGATGAATCTCAAGGTTCTGCTCCTCACCGGCCGCTTGCCCGCTCTCCATCCCGCCGGTCTTTTCCTGCTCCTCGCTTTCCTCGCCATCTCCTGGATTTTCCGCAAGGCGTTTTGCGGCTGGCTTTGCCCCGTCGGAACCATTTCCGAATATCTCTGGCGGCTCGGACGCCGCATCTTCCACCGCAATTTCCGCCTGCCCCGAAGTCTCGATACCGCCTTGCGGAGCCTCAAGTACATCCTGCTCGGCCTGTTCCTGTATGCGGTCGTCTCCATGCCCGTGCCCGGCATTCGCGCTTTCCTGGAAGGCCCGTACGGCGTTATCGACGATGTCAAGATGCTCAACTTCTTCCGTTTCATGGGATTGAGTGGAGCAATCGTAATGCTGGCTTTAACTGCCGCCTCGCTCTTCATCCAGAACTTCTGGTGCCGCTATCTTTGCCCGTATGGCGCCCTGATGGGCGCCGTCTCCGCCGCCAGCCCGATTGCCATCCGCCGCGACGCCGGCCTCTGCATCGATTGCGCCAAGTGCGCCCGCGCCTGCCCCGCCGCGCTGCCGGTCGACCGCGTGCTAGCCATCCGCTCCGCCGAATGCACCGCCTGTCTGGAATGCGTGGCCGCCTGCCCCGCCTCCAGCGCCCTTTTCCTGGGCGTCGAAGCAGCAGGCCCGATACGGCCCAAGCGGGTTCCCGCCTGGGCCGTCGCCGCCGGCGTCGCCGCAATCTTCCTGGGCGTCTGCGCCTACGCCCGCCTGACCGGTCACTGGAACACCGACCTCCCCGCCCGCACCTACCTCGAACTGATCCCCCACGCCAACCAATTCCAGCACCCCTGAAGTAGGACGGCCCTTTCGGGCCGTCATGCCGGGCTTCCGCACGGCATGCGGCGGGCGAGGCCCGCCGTCCCACAGCCGCTCCGATCACATTGGTGTTCTCCGTAACTGCTTTTGATCCGCCGAATTCCGCCTTCTAGCGCAGACCCTCCTGTTATACTCGGTCTCGGTGCGGGTCATCCTCATCCTCTTCGGCGCGGCTTTCACCGCCGCAAGCTGTTGGGCATCGGGCGCTTTGCTCCTGCGCCGTTTGCGCCTCCCCTTCGATCCCCTGGAGCGCCTGCTCTTTTCATTCCTCTGCGGCGCACCTTGCCTCAGCACACTTGTCTTTTTGCTTTGCCTCGCCCATGCCGCCTATCCGCCGGCGTTCCTCTTTGCCGGAGCAGGCCTCATGTTATGGGCTGCGCTCGATCCAACTCGCCCAGCCCCCGCGAAGCCGCTCCCGCCTATTTCGAAATCATGGAAGTACCTGTTAATTATTGCGATTAGCTGCTATTTAATTATCTATTTCTTTAATGCTCTCGCCCCCGAGGTCAGCCCTGACGGGGCTGGCTACCATCTCGGCAACGTGGCGCGCAACCTGCGCCATCATGGCTTCGTTTGGGAATACCGGAGTATGTACTCGGCTTTCCCGCAAGCCATGGAGATGCTGTTTCTGGTGGCTTTCGCTTTCGGGGAGCACTCGTCGGCGGCGCTCGTGCATTTCATCTTCTTGGCCGCCTTGCCTGTTCTGATCCTGTGCTACGGCCGCCGTTTCGGTCTCACCCGTGCCGCCGCTTTCGCCGCCGTGCTCGTGGTTGCCTCGCCCCTCTTCGGAGTTGTCGGCAGTTCGGCCTACAATGACGTCGCGCTTGTAACCTGCATTTTTGCAGTTTTCTACTGCCTTGAAGTATGGCATGAATTAAACATACGTAAAGTGTTGATTTTGGCTGGAATATTATCTGGATGCTGTTTCACTCTGAAATACACTGGCGGGTCGGCGCTCCTGTTTGCATTACTTTGGTGCAGCCGGGCCGGCGATATGCGCCATCGGCTGCGGCAATGGCTGGCTGTCGTTGCGCCCGCGACTTTGGTCGCGCTTCCCTGGCTGCTGCGCAACTGGTTCTGGCTCGCCAATCCCCTGGCTCCATTTTTCAATCGTTGGTTTCCCAATCCATACTTTTCCGCCTCATCCGAAAAGGATTACCTCGGCAGCCTGGCGCACTTCGAAAGCCTCCACCACTGGTGGGAGTTCCCGCTCGAAGTGACCATCTACGGCGGCAAGATTCCCGGCTTTCTCGGACCCGTCCTTCTGCTCGCGCCTTTCGCGTTGCTCTCCCTGCGCCATCCGCGTGGCAGAAGGCTGCTCGCTGCCGTAGCGCTCTTCTCCGTTCCCATGGCATTCAACGCCGACACCCGCTTCCTGATGCCGGCCATGCCGTTCCTTGCCTTAGCTCTCGGCTTGGCGCTGGCAAACTCGCCCGGCATTCTGCCCGCTTTAGCTCTTTTTCAGGCCGTCACCTGCTGGCCAGCCGTGATGCCTCTCTACACGGTCGGCTGGTCATGGCGGATCCGCGAGATTCCGCTTCGCGCGGCTCTCCGCATGGAGCCGGAATCCGCTTACATCGCGCGCCACTTCTCCGATTACCGGTTGCAACCCGCGGTTGAGGCATTCGTCCCTAAGTCGCAGATTATATTTTCGTTCCGCACCCGGCCGGAAGCTTATTTTGCCCATACCATTCTGGTTGGCTACGAATCCGCCGCCGGCCTGGAAATCCAGCAGATCCTCCTGAAGGCCGTCGATCGCCCGGACCTTCGCCGTCCCGCCGCTGCCGCTCTCAAAGAACGGAACGTGGGCTTCCTGTTGGTCAGCCCGACCGATCCCGGCGCCGAAGACTTCAGGAATCACTTGAACTCCTGGGGTATGGCTCTCATAAAAGAGGTTGATGAGACAAGCCTTTATCAAATCCAATAGCGCGCTCCACGTCCTGCTGGCGGCGATCTTCGGAGTAATCGTCTGGCAGGCGATCACGCTTCCGTTTACGTCGGCTGAGGCGGACGCCTGGGATCGGCTTGTCAGGCCCCGGTTCACCGCGCTGTTCGTCACTCCAGGCGCCTGGTCCGGTCTCCTATATAGTCTGCTGGCCAAGCGTTCCGTCGGCCTGTTCCGGTTGTCGGAATTCAGCCTGCGGCTGCCCGACGTTCTCGCCGGCGCCATCTATCTGGCTTCGTTTGCCGGAATTCCGCGACGCTGGTGGCTGCTGCTTCCGTTGGCCCTCATCCCCGTCCTCATGCACTGCTTTAGCTTTGCCGGAGTCCTCGGCATTTCTCTAGCCTTGTGCGCGCTGGCTTTGCGCTATCCCCGGTACGCCGGCGTCTGTCTCGGCTTTGCTTTGGCCGCCGCGCCTCAATTTGGCTTCGTTCCGGCAATTCTCGCCGCCGGCTTCCTGGCCGCCTGGGGCTTCTGGCGGGGCATGGAACGCGTCGTGGTTCCGGCGGTTGCGGTCGGCTTTATCGTTCTGCTCATCCCCCTCAGCCACGGCGGGCCGCCAACGCCATCCACCACACGCGCTACCGCCGCCGATGTTGCCGTCCATTCCGCGGTTCAAATTCTGCGGCACGAGACCGGAGCCAAACCGGCACGGATTGCGGTCAGCCTGGGGGCGCGGGCGGCGCTGGAGTTTTATCGCGAGCGGTACCGGCAAAGAAGCTGGTCGCTCGATGGACGCGATCCTCAATACTTTCTTTGGGTTGGCCCGGCACCGGGCGCCGCGCCCGGCCGGTCCCCGGCCGTCCTCTTCGAGGAGGGCGGCGTGGTACTAGCCCGCTAGAGGACTGCTCCATCCCGGCCAGCAGTGGTGGTTTTCAGCCACCGCGGGCCCGGCTCCTGGTTGTTAAATTAATGAATATAAATGAAATATCGTTTGGACCGAACGTTGCATTGAGACCGTCGAGTTCGGGAGATCGAGATGCGACGCGGACGCGAATTCGGAATGATCGTGCTGGGAGCGGCGGTGCTGGCCCTCGGCGGTGCGCGGCTGGGGCGCGCGCAGGCTCCGGATGACGCCAACCGCGGCGTGGCCCGCATCAGCCTGATGGACGGGCAGGTTTCCGTCAAGCGTGGAGATGCCGGCGAATGGGTGGCGGGCGTCATCAATGCCCCGCTCATGACCGGCGACCACATTTCCACCGCTCCCAATTCCCGCGCCGAAATCGAATTGGACGCCGCCAACATCCTCCGCATCGGCGGCAATGCCGAAGTGAACCTGGCCACACTCGAATCCGGCCGCTTCCAGGTGGAAGTTGCCCACGGCACCGTAACCTACGCGGTTTTGCGGGCTTCTTCGGCCAATGTTGAAGTAGATACTCCGAGCGTGTCCGTAAGGCCAAGCGGCCAGGGAGCTTACCGGATAGCGGTGAATGATGGCGGGCTGTCGCAAATCACCGTGCGAGCGGGGCAGGCGGAGATCTTCACCCCGCACGGATCGCAGTCGCTTGCAGTTGGGCAGACCATGCAGGCGCGCGGTTCGGCATCCGACCCCGAATACCAGATTGTGAACGCTACACCAGCGGACGAGTGGGACCGCTGGAACCAGCAGCGCGACCAGTCTCTGATGCAAGCGCGGAGCCCCCAATACATGCCGCAGGGCGTCTATGGCGGCGAGGATCTCGACACTTACGGTACCTGGAACAACGTGCCCCCTTACGGTGAAGTTTGGACTCCTACCGTGTCGGCCGGTTGGGCGCCTTATCGCGCCGGCCGCTGGGTGTGGCTGGATTGGTACGGCTGGACCTGGGTCAGCTACGATCCGTGGGGGTGGGCGCCTTACCACTACGGCCGCTGGTTTTGGGGTACCGGCATCGGCTGGTGCTGGTATCCGGGCGTGATCGGTGTCCGCCACTACTGGTCGCCGGCGCTGGTGGCCTTCTTCGGTTTCGGCCCGGGCATCGGCGTGGGATTCGGGTTCGGCAATATCGGCTGGGTGCCTCTGGCGCCTTATGAGCTCTTCCATCCCTGGTGGGGGCCGGGATTCTACGGCCGCGGCTTCAACCAAGGCTTGGCTTTTGCCAACGTAAACGTATACAACAGCTATAGAAACGCGCGGTTCAACGGCGTCTCCGGCGTGGGCGTCAACCAGTTCCGCAGCGGCCAGTTCGGCGCAATTGCCCGAGTCCCGGGCGAGCAGGTTCGCAGCGCCGGGCTCATCCGCGGCCAGGTGCCCATCGCACCCTCGGCTTCGCACCTGCAATTTACCAATCGCGCGGCTTCGTTCGTTCCGCGCAGCACGGGCAATACCCGGTTCTTCACCCATCAGCAGCCGGCCACGGCCGGGCGCGTCACGTTTGCGCAGCAACAGCGGGCATTCGCGCAATCGGGCGGTTCGGGGGGTAGCCCGTCGGCGGCCCGCGCCACGTATCAGCAACCTGCCGGGGCGGTAGCCGGGGCAAGGTCTCCGCAGACAGGCGGAGGGGGGTGGCGGCGGTTTGGCGAACCTTCTGGACAGGGCTCGGGCACCTCCGCCACTCCGCGCGGCGGGAATTCCAGCCCGGCCTACCAAAACACGCGCCCCCAAGCTTCGACGGGCGGCGGCGGTTGGGGCAGCTTCGGCGAGCCGCGTTCGGCTCCGCGGGCAGACCCCGCTCCACGTTCCGGATATCAGGGCGGCACCGGCTATTCCGCCCCACGGTACAACGCACCGGCCGCGCAACCCCGGTCCAGCGCTCCGAGTTACAGCGCGCCGCGCAGCAGTGCTCCCTCGCGCCCGTCGGGCGGCGGCGGCCACTCCGGTGGCGGTGGGCATTCCGGCGGTGGCGGGCATCACCGCTAACGCTCTCAGATTTTGTAGGGCATCAGTTTCTTCCCAAGGCCCGGTCCCTTTCAGCGGGGACCGGGCCATTTTTTTGGGCAGGGATCTTCTTGGGCAGGGATCAGGGGTCAGGGATCGGGGCGGTCCGGCCGGCAGGCACGCAGGAGTACCCGTGCGGTCCTCGAACCTTCGAGGGCCGCGCGCAACCTTTCATCCCGGGCCGCGAAGCGGAGCCGCGCCGGAAACCCCGCCGCCCCGATCCCTGATCCCCGATCCCGGCGTTTTACACTCCGCGGCTTGGACGGTAACCGGGCCGTGAGTGTACCCGGTACTTGTGCCCGGGGTCGCTAATGATATCCACCATGATCCGGCGGAAACCTTCGTTGGGGTTCGGCTGCGGATAGTAGGTGACGGTGTAGGAGTTGCCCAAATCCTCGCGGATGTCCTCGAACGCCTCCACCTGCTTCTGCCACGTCTTGGCGTGGTACGCCTTGCCGCCGGTGCGCTGGGCGATACGGCGGAATACGGCGGTGGAAATCGGATCGTTGTTCAGCTCGGCGGTGGAAATTACGTAAATCGGGATCCCCTCGTCCTCCGCCACCGCGCGCACGTCGTCCGGGGCCACCATGCTGGCATTGTCCGGTCCGTTCGAGAACACGATCACCACCTTGCGGCCCGGCACCTTGGCGGCGTCGCGCAGGGTGAGCAGCAGGGCGTTATAGAGCGCCGTATCGTCGCCGGCCACGGCAGAGCGGAGTCCGGAGATGGCGCCGGCGTGGTCGCGGGTGAGGCTGGCGGCGCGGGAGAGATTCCGGCTGAACGTGTAGATGGCCACGGAATCCGCGCGGTCGAGCCCGCGCACGAAATCCGCGATAGCGTCCTCGGCGTACACGAACCCGCGATACATGAAGTTGCTGGTGTCGAAGAGGACGAACACATTGGTGCCGACAAACGCATCGGGCCGGTCCAGGCCCGGCGGCGCCGCCGCATCCTGTTTAGTCTCGACCAGGGGGTGGGTGCTGCCGTCCTCGGCAACCTGCACGGGAACGTTGGCGCCCTCCGCGAACGTGGAAACCTTCTGCAGGATGCCATCCTCGTAAATGCGGAAATCGCCGGGCTTCAACCCGTTGATGTAATGGTTCCGGCTGTCCGTCACCTGGAAACTGAGAACCACCATGTCCACTTTGATCCGGAAGATGGGCCCCTGCCCCTGCTGCGCATTTAGCAGGGAGGCGCCCAGCGGACCGCCCGCGCACACTCCCATGAAGCTGCGTCGTGAAATGGTCATGATCGTTTACCGGTCTCCCCCCAACGCGATCTTCCGATCGGCGTTATCGGCGCGGTTCTGCACCCGCACGTTGTCTCCCACCTGGCGCAGCGATTTCAGCATCGCGGGCCAATCTTCCAGGTGCGAGGCGAAGATCTGCTCCACCAGTTTTTGCGTCCACTCCGGAATGCGCACGTTCAACTCCGCCGGCGGCAGATGGAGCTCATCCGCCAACGCCGCCCAGTAGAGGGTGTTGGATTCCCAGCTCTCCGCCATGATGCGGCTGGAGTAGCCCATCAGGGCGGGGAAGGTGCGCAGCCCTAGCAGCTCCGGCTGGTAGGAATTGGCAAGCGTCGGCTTGGGTGTGCCGAACGCGCGGGAGATCTGGTCGTAGGTGATGCCCGATTCGTGAATGCGGTTGATCTCGCCCACCAGGCAGGAACTGGAGGCCGGCCGCTTGGGGGCCAGATCGCGCGCAATCGAGAAGAGCTCGGCCGGGGTGACGCTGTCGGCTGCCTGCCTGACGTCCCCCTGTTCCAGCAGACGCGCCACCTCCGCCGTGCGCGCCGGCGCCGCGTGCGCGCCCAGCGCTTCCACTACCTGCTGGCGCAGCGCGGGATCGAAGGCCGATTCCGCCAGCAGCTCGCGGCCATAGCGGATGTGCAGGCCGGCAAAGTGCATTTCCTCCGGCGTCACACTCCACCAGCGTGGAACCTTGGCGCTGATCACGATCTCCGGCACCAGGTCGCCCCAGATGAGGGCCTGGGTCTGGCTGGGAACCAGGAAGTTCTGTTCGGCTTCCGCCAGGGCATAGGGCAATGTGGCCAGCGAACCCACCAGGCGCCCGCCGGCATTCGAAGGCCACCCCGTGCCGTACGGCTCGGTGGCGCGCCACATGCGCCCGGCGCTTTCACTGCCGATGAAATCATGGGTGCGGACGAAAGTCGGGTTGGTGTACAGAATCTGTGCGCCGGGCGGCGCATAAACGGCGTAATTGAAAGCCACCAGCGTATCGCGGAGCAGGGGCGCCAGTTCGCCGCGGATCTCGGCCAGCTTCTCGGCATTGCCGGCGGCTTTCTGAATCGAGGAGCGGAAATTCAGCCGGCGCTCGGCGTCGATGTGCCGGTCGGTCCAATAGCCGAAGCCCACCGAGGTTTTCTCGCTCCCGGAGAGCGGACTGCGCGGCGGTTGAATCTCGGCGATCTGCCCGGCCAGTTTCGTCACCAGGGCGGTGTTCAGCCGGCCGCCCTTGCCCAGGGCTTCCAGATGGTCGGCAAACTGGAACAGCGTGTCCAGCGATATGATGTGCTGGGCTTCGAACACGCGCTCGAATTGCTGCGCCATCTCGGACGGCGCGCCGGCATCGCTCGACTGCGCAGCGCCCGCCAGAAGGGCGACCAGCCGCCCCTGCGGAGCCAGCTTCCCATTGGCGTCTTCGGTGTACGCGGACGCCGAAACCAGCAGCTGGATACCCTTGCGGCCGGCATCGAACAGCTCGCGATCGTTGCGGATCTGCGCAAAGCCGGTTACCAGGCCCGAGAACGACGCATCCACACGGTTGTCCGGCAGGCTTTGCTGGCGAACCAGGATCTGCCACAGGCCGACCAGCGCCTGGAAGGAGCCGGTGGCGTCGGCGCGAAACAGCGGGTCGTGAATCTTGTTGAGAGCTTCCGCGGTGTCCAGGAACTGGCCGATGGATTTATCGCTCAAGCTGCCGGATTCCGCGAACGCCGGATACTGGCTGCCGAAGGTGGAGTAGGCGCGGGCCAGCCGGTCCACGGTCGCGGCTTCGAGCGGCACGTCGCGTCTGCGGTCCAGGTCGCTGAGCGCCATGAAGATTTTAAGCGGCTCGTTTTCCACCGTCTTGCGGCACAGGGCGAACAGCGCTTCGAGCACGTCGTCCGGATCCTTCCAGGTGGCCGCGATGCGCGTCAGCTTGCCGTCATATTTGCCCTGCGGATGATTCACGAAGAAATTCCGCCAAACCTCCAGGCTGCCGGGAATGTGGGGCTTGCCGTCGCGGTCCAGCCGCAGCCGCGACGTCAGCAGCATCATATCGGTGTTGGCCCGGAACACCGGCCGCGCGGGCCCGGGCGTAGTGATGCGGCCGCGCAGCGCCGTATAGAACCGCTTGAGGCGGGCGGGGTCGGTCAGGTAATCCTGCACCGACCCGTGGATGCGCGCCAGAGCGTCGTACAGGCTGGCCAGCCAGCCATCGTCGCGGGAAATCAGCTTATCGTAGAACTGCACGCCCTTGTCCGGGGAGGCGCCGGCCAGCTCGCCCCATGCCGCCGCCGAGCGCTGCCCGCCGGGAACCACGGCCTGCCCGTTGCGAATCTCAAACATGCCGCCGAAGAAATCGAGCACGTGCGCGAACGCCTTCAGGCGCTGGAACGGAACGCCCTTGCGCATCGCCGCCGCGGTGGCGGGATCCAGCTTCGAGAGCCCCAGGTACAGGCGGCAAAGCGAAGGATCGGAGATAAACGCCTCGATGAAATCGCTCGATTCCTTGCCCTTCAGGCCGCCCAGCCAGTACTCCGGACCAAACAGGACCGGGGCGGCGGTCGGGTGATAGTCGTAAACGAAAGGATGGTCGGTGCGCAGGGCCTCTTCCAGCTTGTTCAGGGGAAAACCGGAATCGGTGGTCAGAAAGGCGCGGGCGGCATTCACCGTTTCCAGAACCAGCTCCGAGCCGCAGCCTCCGCGCATCCGGAAGCCGAGAATCCGCAGCAGGTCGGGCACCACCGGGGAATCGCAGGAATCCACCTTAATCACCTTTTGCGGGCCGGCGAGCTGCTCCAACTCCCGCGCTTCGGAAAGATAACGGTGAATCAGTTTGAGATATTCGGTCTCCTCCAGCGCATCGTTGCTGTGCGACGCCTGGAATCCGTTGGTGACGATATTCCGTGCCAGCGCGGCCAGCGTACTGGTGGGAGGAGCGTCTTGAGGGATAGCCGCCATCCGGGCGAAGGAGCGGAACGGGCCGGGAATGTTGGCGGTCGGCCAGGCTTCGGCCGCGGTTGTGGAGGTGGCCAGCGTAAGTGTTTTGCCGGTGGCGGCGCGATAAGTGTCCAGGTCGTGCGAGGTGGCGTCGCTGTTTCCCGCCAGCAGGTCGAGGATCGCCATGCGCCTGGCAATTACACCCGCGCGCTCGTTGTCACCCGCGCGGCGCAGCGCGGCCAGCAGGTTGGCGTAGGCGTCGCGGGCGCCCGGATCGCCGTAGCGCTCCAGGAACTCCGCGTATTGGGTCAGCGCCGGGATGCTTCCCGGATTCGCCTCCACGGCTTGGGCTAACTGGCGGCTCGCGCCCAAGGCATCGCCGGCTCCTTCCATTTTTGGAATCGAAGCCAGCGGTTGCGCCAGGGCGGTAGATGACAACAAACAGAAAACTGTAACTAAGGATACGCGGGAAGCCTGCATGAACCCTCCGCTACCTGTGAACTTTAGCATTTCGATCCGTGGTTTGGCGATTGTAGATCGAACAGATGCCTGATTGCAACGAAGTGGATGTAAAAAGCTATACCGGGGATTCAAAAAATGGAAGTACGTTGAAAATTAAAAGCGCGGGCGGGTCTGGGGAAAGAGGATCAGCCTCTTTCCCCGCATAGCCGGATGTTAAGGAAGTTGAAATGAAACGTGGCGTTCGCTGTTCAGTTGCAGGCTAAGTTTACGGTCCACTTCACTCAATGCAACCTGCCGCTCCTGATGCTCCAGAGTCACATAATGCAGAACCTGGCCATCCACCCAGTATGCCTGTGCGGCGCGAATATTATGGTCGGTGAAGGCGATCAGGTAAACCGGCGATGCGCTCGCCGAACTGCCCGCCGAAGGATGGACTTCCTGCCCATACTGATCGTACTCGTGTGTCACCGGAGACGCGCGCTGCGTGTAGGCCGGAGTGGTCGACTGCGGAACCGAAATGACCGTTACTCCGGGAGACGTGGAATACGCCGGCGCGGCGTAGCCGCCATACCCATAGCCGGGGTCGTATCCGTAACCGTAAGGGTTGCAGGAATTGTAATCCCAGCAGGTGTCATAACCGTAGCCGACACCATAGTACGGATAACCCCATCCAATGCCCCAGCCCCAGCCGGGGTAACCATAACCGTAGCCACCGTAGCCCAGCCCATAACCAAAGCGGTTATAACCGAAGCCGCCGCGGAATCCCCCATTTCCGAAGCCACCCCGGAAGCCGCCGCCGCCAAAACCGCCGCCGCCACGGAAGCCTCCGCCGCCGAACCCTCCGCCCATCCCACCGCCGCCGTGAAACCCGCCGCCGCCGAAGCCGCCGCCGCCGTGACCGCCGCCGCCACGTTGGGCCATGGCGGGGACGGCAAGAAGACAACAAAGTACCACAGGTAGAAGAGCTTTCATATAGACGCCCCTACTCGGAGCTTACTCCCGTCGAAGGGACGCCGCAACACCACGAACAGGGTAGGGAACAACCGAAAAACACGGTATGCATGGACTACCACAATTTCGCCCGCCGGGTTGTCACGCACGCCCGGTTCATCCGGTCCCGGCTGCCGTAATCTGCTAGCATCGAGCGCAGGACAACTTTATGCCGTTTCGTATCTTCACCGGCGCCTATGCGGAAGGCGGCTGGATTCCGCCGCTTCATTCCTGCGATGGGGCGGATCTGTCTCCCGCCCTGGAATGGACCGGGGTACCGGCCGGAACGCGGAGCCTGGCCCTTGTAATGGAAGATCCGGATGCTCCCGGCGGCGTTTGGACCCACTGGCTGCTTTACGATATCGGGCCCAAAATCACGGCTCTGCCGCAAGGTATTCGGACCGGTTCGCTGGGCCTGAGCGGCACCAACGATTTCGGCACGCCCGGTTACCGCGGTCCTTGCCCGCCGCGGGGAGGGCCGCATCGTTACTTCTTCCGGATTTACGCCCTGGATCTCCACACCCTCGGTCTGCCCGCCGGGGTGAAACGCACGGAACTGCTGCAGGCGATGAAAGGTCACATCCTGGGCGAGGCCCAATATATGGGAAGATTCCAGCGAAAATAGTCCCCGGTAGTTGTCCGCCGGCCTGCATTTTCCCGGATGACGCCAGCCGCGCTGTGCGAGAATTTTAGACATCGGGGTGAGCGGAATCGTACGATTTGCGACAGCCTGGCTCCTGCTCCAGGTGGGGATAGCGGCATATGCGATGGAACTGACCATCGTTGTGACCGTCCATGACCAGAGCGCGGAGCCGGTGCCCGGAGCCCGCGTGGAGGCTCGCAGCCGCAGCGAGGGTCCGGCCGAAGCGTTGGCCGAGACCGACCTGGAAGGCAAAGCATCCCTGAGCGTGGTGGATCCCCGGGTTTACGAGGTGACGGTCACGCGCGACGGCATGGAGCCGGTGCATCGCGAGGTGAATCTCTCCTCCGGCATCCCCGAAGCGATCGATGTGGTGCTCCAGCCCTCCACCCGGCGCGAAAGCGTGGAGGTGAAGGGGACTGCCGACCCGGTAGCCGCAGGCTCCAGTCCGGCGGCGGCCATCACCGCCGCCACCGCCAAACTGCTTCCCGGCCGTCCCGCCACGGTAGCCGACGCTCTGCCGCTGATTCCGGGAGTGGTGCGCGAGCCCGGCGGCGGGCTGGTGATCTCCGCCAGCGCCGAGCACCGCAGCGCCCTCATCGTAAACTCCGCCGACGTCACCGACCCCGCTACCGGCCAGTTCGGGTTGACGGTGCCGATTGACAGCGTGGAAGTGCTCAACGTCTACCAGACGCCGTATCTTGCCGAATACGGCCGCTTTACCGCCGGGCTGGTTTCCGTGGAGACGCGCCGGGGCAGCGACGAATGGAAATGGGAGCTGAACGATCCGCTGCCCGAATTCCGCATCCGCAGCTGGCACCTGCGGGGGTTGAAGGATGCCACCCCGCGCCTCAACTTCGAAGGCCCGCTCCTGGCCCACAGGCTCTACCTCTCGGAAGGGTTCGAATACGAGATCCGCAAGACCGAAGTTTTCACCCTGCCGTTTCCGCGCAACCAGAAAGCTGCAGTTCGGAATGAATTCGTTCACGCAGGCCGACTGGGTCGATTTCCGCCACCACCTGGTGACCGCCACGCTGCACATTGCGCCGGAGCGCCTGGGGCACGTGAACCTGGATTATTTCAATCCCCTGCCCGTCACGCCCGACGCCAGCATCCGCAATTTCACGGGCACGGCGATCGACCACCTGGCCCTGTTCGGCGGCTTGCTGGAGACCACGTTTTCCACCACGCGCGTGGATGCCGGAGTGTGGCCGAAGGGAAACCAGGACATGGTCTTTTCCCCGCTCGGCAACAGCGGCAGCTATTTCGCACAGAAATCGCGGGACGCGCAGCGCATCAGCGGCGCTTCCATTTACTCCTTCGCGCCGCGCCAGAGGGCCGGCACCCACAACTTCAAGATCGGCTATTATGCCGCCTCCAGCAGTGAAAGCGGGCAGGTGACGGATCACACGGTGGACATCGTGAATGCCGCCAACCTGCTGCTGGAGCAGATCCAGTTTCCGCATCCCACCCAGCAATTCAGCGTGAGGGACGTGGAGCAGGCCATCTTCGGGCAGGATCACTGGGTGCTCTCGCCGCGCATTTCGATCGACCTGGGCATCCGCACCGAATCGCAGCAGGTTTCGGGCGCTTTCCGCGTGGCTCCCCGCGCGCGGGATCGCGTGGAACCCGTTCCGCCGCCTGGGGACGGTGTGCGGGCGGGGGTCGGCCTGTTTTACGATCGCGTTCCGCTGAACCTGTATGCCTTCAACCGCTATCCCGACCAGGACATCACCACCTACCTTCCGGACGGATCCATCGCCACCGGACCCATTCTCTACCTGAACACGCTGGGGCAGAACAAGGTGAAATCTCCATTCGTCTCGCAGAAGCCCGTGGATGGCAATTTCTCGCCGCGAAGCACCAACTGGAGCCTCTCCCTGGAGCAGCCTGTCAACCGCGACCTGCGGCTGCGCACCAGCTACGTGCAGCACGATTCGACCGGCCTGGCGATCCTGGACGTGGAACCGCCCGCCGACGGCGCCACTACGGGCGCATACCTGCTGAACGGCTCAGGCCAGGCGCGCTTCCGCCAACTCGAAACCACCGCGCGTCTCCGGCTGGCGAAGAGCGCGAACTGTTTTTCTCTTATGTCTACACCCGCGCCCGCGGCGACCTCAACGATTTCAGCACCTATCTGAACACCTTCGCCTCGCCGCTCATCCGCCCCGACTATTTCGGCGACCTGCCCGGCAGCATTCCCAACCGGTTCCTGCTCTGGGGGATCTTCAAGGTTGGCCGGACGGTGCGCATCGCGCCGGTGCTGGAATACCGCACCGGTTTTCCGTACATCGCCACCGATGCCGCGCAGGAGTATGCCGGCATACCGGACGGAAGCCGCTTTCCCGTGTTCTGGTCCGCGGACGCGCGTCTATCGAAGGACGTCAAAGTCAACGCCAAGTATTCCGTGCGGCTGTCGCTGAGCGGATTCAACCTGACCAATCACTTCAATCCCGAAGCGGTGCATTACAACACCGGCGATCCGCTAGACGGCATAGCCTTCGGCCATCGCGGGCGCCGCTTTACGGGCGATTTTGACGTGCTGTTCTGATGGCTTCGAACGCCTCTTCGGCCCGCGCCACGGGCACAAACAGGTGGTCGTGATAGTAGGCCGAAACCGCGTTGACGCTGATGCCGCGCGCGGCCAGCGCCGCCGTGAGGGCCGCCAGCAAACCCACCGCTTCCAGGCTGGAATGGACGTTGAGCGTGATCATGCGGCAAGGGAAGGTGAAGGTCACGCCCAGGCGCTCGGCTTCGGCGCGGCGCAGGACAAGGGTTATGCCTTCCCGCTCGCGGAAAACGCAGACCGGGTGTCCGGCAATTTCCGGAACACTGCAGAAGACGAATTCATCCGCGTCGAGCGCCGGATCGAGGTCCCGCAGCAGGTCCTCCAGATTGATTTCGCCGGGCACTTGTCAGTTATTATAAGTACAGTTTGAAGCGACTTGCTTTCCTTGACTGGATGCGTGGGCTCGCCGTAGTCATCATGATCCAGTGCCACGTTTTCAATGCGTTCACCCATCCCTCCCTCCTGGGCGGCGGGCCGTACGTGCTCTCGCAATTTGTGGGCGGCATGGCAGCGCCCCTGTTTCTGTTCATGGCGGGGATGACGCTGGCTTTCCAGATGGAGAGCCTGGACCGGCGCGAATCCGCGGCCTGGAGGCGTTGCCTCATCTCCCTGCGCCGCGCCGGCTACATCTGGCTGATCGCGTATTTGTTCCGGTTTTCCAACTGCGTCGCCAGCCTGCCCAGCATGAACTGGCAGGAATTCACCAAGGTGGACATCCTCAATTGCATGGGCGTTGGCAATGGCGGTGTTCGCCGGGGCGGCGGCGCTCGATGGCAAAGCGCGGGCGCGCTGGACGCTCCTGGCCGCACTGGCGATTGCCGCCGCCGCGCCGCTGGTCGCCGGCATAGCCTGGGGCAATACGCCGGCGCTGATTCAGGAATACCTGGCGCCGGGGCGGGGAAGAGGCCACTTCGCATTTTTCCCCAACGCCGCTTATCTCGGCTTCGGGCTGGCTGCCGGGGCCGTGCTCAGACGAACCGCTCTCGATGGCGTGGAGCGGCTCATGCAATGGGCGGTCATGATCGGCCTGGCGCTGGTCGTTTCCGGCGCAGTATTTTTCCAACCTTCCTTATTCGATTTACACGAAGTCGAATTTCTGGACCGATAGCCCTGCGCTGATTCTGATTCGCTGCGGCATCGCCCTGCTGCTGCTGGCCGGAAGCTTTCTCTGGACCACCTACGCCGCGGGCGCGCGGTTGGAGCTGGATGCAGACTTTGGGAAAGAACTCACTGCTGGTGTACTGGGTGCACGTGATGCTGGTTTACGGCAAGGTGCTGCAGCCCTTCAAGCATGGATTGGGGGTTTTGCCGACCGCGCTGGTGACGGCCGCCGTCACCGCCCTGATGGTGGCGCTGTCCGCCGGTTGGATGCGGTGGAAGGTCGCGCCAGCCCAGCCGGTTCGCCTGCGCTCCTGTCCGCCGCACCAGGAAGCCCGGCCGCCGAAGCCGGGTAACCCCCGTGTTGGCAGGTCACGAAAAACGATGGCCCGCCCCACCAAATGTTGGAATGGATCTCGTTAATTCTCCGGCCGGGTAAAAGAGAGTCCCACCACTACCACGCCGAAAATCACCACCAGGGCGGTCATACCATACATCAGACCCGCTGAGGCTTCCGCAGCCACATTGAGCGCCCGGACCAGCGGCACGTGTCCGGGGTGATTGGAAATCCTGTCGCCAGGAAAAGGAGATAGCCCAGCGCGCCAGTGGCCCCGAGGACCAGCGCCAGCCTGAAAAACCTCGCCGCGGGCGCCTCGCCCGATGGAGTGGTCCAGCCGGCGCATTGTCTGGTTCAGATTCGTTTCCGTGGTCGTCATAGTCTTGAAGTCCTTTTCCGTTTCTGGGCGGCCCACTCAGATTGTTTGCGGAATCCCCGGGTGCAGGCGCGCGGGCAAAGCTTTGGCAAGTTCGCTGATGCGCGCGGCGCGCAGCACGTCCAGCATTTTCTCCTGCGCTTGCTCCCACACGGGATGCGCCGGGCACCAACCCTGCCGGGGGCAAACGCCTTCTCCTCCCAAACACACGTTCAGGTGAATGGGGCCTTCCACCGCCTCCACAATTTCGAAAAGCGAAGCGTGCCGGTGTGCTTCCGGCAATTCAAACCCGCCGGTATTTCCCCGATGTGAGGTCACCAGGCCCGCCCGTGTCAGGTATTGCAACACCTTCGACAGGAATTGCTCCGGGCATTCGGCGGCGGTGGCAAGGTCCGAACGCGGAGTTCGCGTCCCGGACGGCAGGCCAGCCAGGTAAACCATGACCCGGATGGCGTAATCGGCGGCTCTGGTCAGTTGCATAGTTATTTCAGAACCTTTTGTCCTGTTTGCGAGCATGTGCAATGCCATACCAAAACGGCAATTTTAAGGACAAACCAGGTCCGAATTAGGCGGAAAGCGGGATTTTGGCGCACCCATGTGGGGCAAACGCCCAAGTGGGGCTATAGGGTTACGCACCCACCGCCGTGGGCGCTTTGGCACGCGCCGGGCAGTCCGCCTGAACGCTCCCGCACCATCCATCGGCCGTTGGTTTGGTTCTAACCGGCGAGGCGGGGCCCCGCCGATAGCATGGGGCATGGCGTATCCATCTCTCGATCCCTGGCACCGGCGCTACTGGAACACGTACAACCGCCCGTACGGCGGCTGCGGCTGCCTCTACAGCATCCTCATTATCCTGGTTCTCTGGTGGATCCTGTCCTGGTTCTGGCCGGGCGCCTATTTCTGGCGATAGTCCGGCGAAGGCCAGTTGCGCGACCACCTTCCTCCACGTCCGGCAGGTTCCGCGCCGGACGGCATCCGCAAACATGTCCCGGCAACATGATGTTAGAATTGCGGTTTACAGCAACAGGTGGATTCCGGCACTCATCCTGTCCGGTTTTCAGTGGAGGTCCCGCATGTCTTCGCTCATACAAAACCAGTTTGAGCGCAATGTCGTCACCACGTCGGTGGATTATGTTTTCAACTGGGCGCGCAAGTCCGCGATCTGGCCGCTCACGTTCGGGCTGGCGTGCTGCGCCATCGAGATGATCGCCTCCAGCACCTCGCGCTTCGATATCGCCCGTTTCGGAGCGGAGGTATTCCGGCCGAGCCCCCGCCAATCCGATCTGATGATCGTGGCCGGCACCGTCACGCTGAAAATGGCTCCGGTGCTGAAGCGCATCTGGGACCAGATGCCGGACCCGAAATGGTGCATCTCCATGGGCGCCTGCTCGAGCGTGGGCGGTCCGTTCAACACCTACGCGGTGCTGCAGGGCGTGGACAGAATCGTGCCCGTGGACGTCTATGTCACCGGCTGCCCGCCGCGGCCCGAGAACCTGTTCTACGGCTTGCTGAAGTTGCAGGACAAGATCGACCAGATGACCACCCTGGTGAAGCGTCCCACCGAAGTGCGGCTGGACGAATCGATGCTGGACAGTTTCAAGCAGCAGGTGCGGATCGCACAGATCCAGAACCCGGCATAGGCCGCCACGTAGGTGAACCGCTGAACAAGGCCGACGGGTCCCGTGGAGCACGCCGTCGTATGTGTGGGCCAAACGCAAGCGTGTTCTACAAAGACTCCCTCAACATTTACCGCGTCACCGAATTGGATGCCTTTCCCTGGCTGGTGCACGGCTTCGGGACGCGTGAAGCCGACGTCCTGGCGCAGTTCGTCCGCCTGGCCACGCTGAAACAGATCCATTCCGCCGCCTGCGTGGCCGCCGGGGGACGCTCCGGCGTGCTGGGGCAGGGCGACGCGCTGCTCGAAAATACTGCCGGCTCGGTGGTGGCGGTGAAAACGGCCGATTGCGTTCCGATTCTGCTGGTGGACGGGCGCCGGCGCGCCGTGGCGGCGGTGCATGCCGGTTGGCGCGGGACGGCGGCGGGGATTGCCGGCCAAGCGGTGGCCGATATGGCCCGGCGCTTCGCCACCGATCCGGCGGATTTGCATGCCGCCATCGGCCCGTCCATCGGCCCCTGCTGCTACGAGGTGGGAGCCGGAGGTGGCGCAGCAATTCGGGGAGCCGGGCCGTACCCACCTCGATTTGTGGGCCATCAATCGCCGCCAGTTCCTGGAGGCCGGTGTAACGGAGGCGCGAATCTACGCGTCGAACTTATGCACCATGTGCCGGCCCGAAGAGTTTCATTCCTATCGCCGGGACCGGGAAGCTGCCGGCCGGCTCTATTCGTTCGTGGGAATCGGATAGGGGAGCACAGGCGGTGCGCCAGCCGGAGAGGAAGCCGCGCCCCACGGCGGTAGAGTAAAAAGAGACGGTCATGTTTACCTGGATTTGCCCGCGCTGCGGGCGGGAAGTACCCCCCTCCTACACGGAATGTCCGAATTGCGGCAAGGCGGAACAGGCTGCGGCAACGGGAACGGCCGCGCCGTCTGCGCCCGCTTACGCGCCACCGGCTGCCGCCGCGCCGCCACCCGCGCCGCCCCCGGCTGCGCCGGTGCAATCGCAACCGAGCTTCCTCGATCTGGTGCAGGAGCCTTCGCCGGCGCGCCCCGGCCGCGCCTCCCGCGCCGCCACCGGCCTATTACAGCCAGCCAGCCGCACCGGTTTACCAGGCGCCCCCGCCGCCGCCGGTTTATCAGGCACCCCCGCCGCCGGCTTACACGGATCCGGCGCCGCGGCCGCCTTCCGCCACTGCCCCGGCGTCTTTTCTCGGCCTGGGGCAGGCGCCTTCCTCGCAGGCGGCCGCTCCGGCCGCATATCAGCCCGCTGAGCCTATGCCTGGCATGGCGCCGCGGCGGGGATTGCCCGTCTGGCTGATGACGATCATCTTCGCCGCGGCATTCGTCGCCCTGGTGGGAGGAGTGTACTGGCTGGTGGACGGCGGCAGCGCGACCAGCGCGAAGCCCGCGGCCAGCGTGGCTCAGCCCGCCGCCACACCCGGAGCGGCTGCCAATCCGTACCAGAAGTACATCGAGGTGTCCGGCGTCCGTTTCCTGGAGGGGGAGAAGAAAAAGCCTCAGGTGAAATTCGTCGTCACCAATCACTCCGGAGCCGACATCACCGGCCTCGGCGGCAGCGTGACCATCCTGGGCCGCTCGCAAAAAGAAGCACAAGCGGCGGGGAGTTTTGAATTTTCCACCAACATCGGCCCGTGGGAATCGAAAGACCTTACCGTGCCGCTGGTCACCAACCTGGAAATGATCGAGTTGCCGGACTGGCAGTTCGTCTCTACCAACGTCCAGATTACTTCGCCGACGCAGTAGGACAGGCGTTTGGGGCTACCGCCCGGCATGCGGCGACAAGCACATGCCATAATCGTCAAAGTGAAAGCCCGAACCGAGCGAAGCGCCGAACGCAACCAGCGTCGCGGCGAGCAGAAGAAGTCGCGCCCGCATGACCGGATTCCAGGGCACGCGAAGGCGCCCGAATCCGCACGCCGGCGCGTGTCCAATGTGGGGCAGGCGGTTTCGCCTGCCAACCGCGTGCCCCGCCCGAAAACCGCCGCCGAACGCCGGCAGCGCCTGAACGAAATCTTTCTCCGCCTGGACCGCATGTATCCGGGCGCCACTTGCGCGCTGCACCATCGCAGTCCCTGGGAGCTGCTGGTGGCCACTATTCTCTCGGCGCAGTGCACCGACAAGCGCGTCAACGAGGTGACCCCGGGCCTGTTCGCGAAATACCCCACGCCGCAGGATTTCGCGGCCGTGCGGCCGGAAGTGCTAGCGCAGGATATCCGCAGCACCGGCTTCTTCAACAACAAGGCGAAATCGATTGTGGGCGCTGCCAGGAAGGTCATCTCGGATTTCGGCGGCCAAGTGCCGAAGACCATCGAGGAAATGCTCTCAATCCCCGGCGCCGCCCGCAAGACCGCCAACGTGGTGCTTGGCACCGCCTACGGGATCGCTTCCGGCATCGTCGTCGACACCCACGTGCAGCGCATCGCCCAGCGCCTGGATCTGACGAAGCACACCGACCCCGGCAAAATCGAGCAGGACCTCATGAAGATCGTTCCCAGGGAGCGATGGATTCTGTTCTCCCACCAACTCATCCTGCACGGCCGCGCCCTCTGCATCGCGCGTAACCCGAAATGCGATGCCTGCGATCTGAACCCGCTCTGCTACGCCAAGGATAAAACCGCGGGACCGAGATAGCGCTTCACGATGACTGCGGGTAAAGAGCAAGGTCTCAATAATTTACGACTCTTTACAAACCCGCCTTCGCCTCTTTCGTCCATTCGGTTGAGAGGAGAGAGCAATGAAAACTCAGACCTTGGGACGATTCCTGATCACCATGTTGCTGGCGGGCGCGGGCATCGCCGCCGCGTCCACGAAAAACCCGAAAACCCCGGCCGGCCCGATGACCGATGCCGATGTGGCGCGTCAGGTGACGCACGAAATCCGCATGTACCCGCATTACACCGTGTGGGACGACCTCAGCTTCCGCGTCAACAACGGCCAGGTGGAACTGTTCGGCGCCGTCACCGAGCCCTACAAGAAATCCGACCTGGAGCGCGTGGTTCAGCGCGTTCCCGGCGTCACCAGCGTGACCGACGAAATCAAGGTTCTGCCGCTTTCGCCGGCTGACAACCGCATCCGCGGCGCCGTGGCGCGCGCCATCTTCCGCGACCCCGTGCTGAGCCGCTACGCCGCCGGGCCCATCCCCGCGATTCACATCATCGTGGATAACGGCCATGTCACGCTCACCGGCATGGTCGCCAGCGATATGGATAAGAATATCGCCGGAATCCGCGCGTCCGGCGCCGGCCTCAATTTCGGAGTCACCAACAACCTGCAAGTCGAGCATCCCAAGAACGGCTAACCCGCGCGGGGGCAGGCTTGGCTGACCGCCCGGCCTGCCCCGGTACGTTACAATCGGCTGCTTGCAGCCCCTGCTCATCCTGTTCGGCGCGGTTTTCACCCTGGCCGCTTCGTTCGCCCTCGGCTCCGCCCTCTTGCGCGCGCACTGTACCGACCCCGGCGTTCGCGTAGTAACCGGAGCGGCGCTGCTGAGTGCGGCCGTCTTCGCCTGCTGCGCCGCCGGCCTTGCATATCCCGCCGTTTTCCTCTTATTGGGCCTTGCGAGCCTGGCCTTGGGTTGGCGCCACGCCCGCACTCCGGGGAAATGGCCGGTCGCGATCGACCGCCGCTGGTGGCTTCTGATTGCGCCTTTCCTGATCCTCTACCTCTCCAACGCCATGGCCCCGGAGGTCAGCTTCGATGGCTCCCGCTACCATCTCGGCCTGGTTGCCCGCTATCTCCGCGAGCACGGCTTCCATCCCGTCCTCGACAATTTCTACGCCGCTCTCTCGCAGGGAATGGAGATGCTTTACCTGTTCGCGTTCGCCTTCGGCCGCCATTCGGCAGCGGCGGTGGTACACCTGGGATTCCTGGCGGCGCTGGCCTGGCAGATGATCTCGTGGGCGCGGCGGGCCGGTTTCGAACTGGCCGGCATTTGCGCCGCGCTGCTGGTCTTCCTGAGCCCGCTCGCCGGCGTGGATGGATCGAGCGCCTATAACGATGTCGCCGTCGCCGCCATCGCCTTTGCCCTGTTTCATCTGCTCCAAATCTGGGACGAACGTCGCGCGACAGCCTTGCTGGTGGGAATTGGCCTGGTGGCGGGCTTTGCCTACGGCGCCAAATACACCGCCGGGATGGCTGTGCCGTATGCGTTGGCGCTGGTCGCGTGGAAATCGCGAAACTGGCGGGATGTGGCCCTCGTCGCCGCGTGCGCCGGCCTGATGATTGCTCCTTGGATGCTAAAGGATTTTATTTGGTATCATAATCCTGTCGCACCATTATTCAACCATTGGTTTCCAAACCAATACGTTACCAGTTCATTCGAAGCCGAATATCGATTTCAATTGGCGCACCCAAACTTGTCTGGACCGGGGCAGATCCCGCTCCAGGTCACCACATTCGGCTCGCTCTCCGGTCAGCTTGGCCCGATTTTCCTGCTGGCTCCGCTATCTTTATTGGCGCTGCGTCTCCGCCGGGGCCGGCAGCTATTGCTGGCCGCCGCGATTTTCGGCGCGCCATTCTTCAGTAACGTCAGCGCGCGCTTCCTGGTCCCGGCGCTGCCGTTCGTCGCCATGGCCATGGCGATGGTGCTTGCCCGCGCCCCGCGCATCGCGGTCTGCGCGGTCGTGCTGCACGCCCTGCTATCCTGGCCCCCGGTGCTCCGGGCCTATAGCCACGCCGATGCCTGGCAACTCAACAAGGTCACGTGGCGGGAGGCGCTGCGCATCAAGCCGGAGGACGGCTTTCCTCGAATCCAACCTGCCGCTCTATGGCGCCGCGCGCCTGGTGGAGCGCGCCACGCCGCCCGGCGCCACCGTGTTCACGCAAACGCCCATTCCGGAGGCGTATACCACGCGCCACATCCGCACCGCCTACCAGTCCGCCGCCAACATCGTCAGCCGCGACATTCTCTGGAGCGGTTTCATGCCCGATTACGCCCCCACGCGCCGGCTGCGCTTCCGGTTCCCGCGGCAGGCGCTGCGCGGGGTTCGCGTGGTCCAAACCAATACCGGCGGCGGCGTATGGTCCATGCACGAATTGCGTGCATTCGCTGGGACGCGCGAATTGCCGCGCGTTACCTGGCGCGCGGCGGCGCAGCCGTGGCCATGGGGCACTGAGGCGCTGCTCGACGGCCGCCCGGCCACCTTCTGGCAATGCGGCGAGACGCTCAGGGCGGGGCAGTTCGTCACGGTCGATTTCGGTGCGAGGGTTGAGGCCGACGCGGTGGTGATCGAGGCCGCGCCCAACCAGGCGGCGGCTCGCCTGCGGCTGGAGGCTCTGGCCGGATCCGGCTTTCAGACTGTGGCGCTGGCGCAACAGCCGGAAATCTCGGACGCACCGGTTCCGCCGGATATGCGGCGCCAGGCCGCCGAAGAACTGCGCCGCCGCGGCAACGATTACCTGCTGGTCTTCGACGGCGAATTGGGCGCCGGCGACCTGCGCGCGCGCGCCGCCGATTGGGGCGTCCGCGAAATCGCACAATATAAAGGAGCGAGGCTATACCAATTGCCATGAGGCTTTTCCTGGGAGTGGATGGAGGCCAATCCGGCACCACGGCCGTGATCGGCGACGAAACCGGACGCATCCTCGGCAGGGGCGAGGCCGGTCCGTGCAATCACGCCGCGGCGGCGGAGGGCCGCGCCAAGCTGGAGCGCGCCGTGGCCGGGAGCGTGGCCGGGGCGTGTGGCCAGGCCGGACTGGACCCCGCCGGGGTTCGCTTCGAGGCCGCGTGCTTCGGCATGAGCGGCGGCCCGGAGCACAAGGAGGCGATTCTGGCGGCGCTGCTACCGGCCGCAAAGCTGGTGGTGACTACGGATGCCGTGACCGCCTTGGCGGGCGCCACGGCCAGCGGGCAGGGAATTATCGTCATCGCCGGAACCGGTTCCATCTCCTTTGGCCGCAATGCGCAAGGGCGATCGGCCCGCGCCGGCGGCTGGGGCTACATTTTCGGCGACGAAGGCGGCGCGTTCGATATCGCCCGCCAGGCCCTCCGCGCCATCCTGCGCGTGGACGAGGGCTGGGGCCCGCCCACGCGACTGCGCGACCTGCTGCTCGAAGCCACCGGCTCCCGCGATGCCAACGAAACGCTGCACCGTTTCTATACGCCCGATTGGCCGCGGTCGCGCGTGGCAACGCTGGCGCCGGTGGTCGATGTCGCCGCGGCCGAGGGCGACGGCGTGGCACGCCAGATCCTGGGCAACGCCGCACAGTCCCTGGCACTGCTCGCCGCCAGCGTGCGCGGCCAGCTTTGGGCGCCCGGCGAGCCGGTGGACGTCGCTTACATCGGTGGCGTGTTCGAGAGCCGCGCCGTGCTGGAGCGATTCCGCATGCTGGTGGAAATGGACGGCGTCATCCGCTGCGAGCCGCCGCTCTACGGTCCCGCCGCCGGCGCCTTGCGCGAAGCTTACCGCGCCGCGGGTCTGACCGTGGCATCGTTGCAGGAGGCTTCAGCGCCAGAATGAGCCCGCTGGAGGAAGGCTTCCGTACTTTACTTCCGATAACGAATATTATGTAAACTTTATCGGCGGTCCTTGGCTGCTACAATTTAGATGACCTATTGCGACCGGAGAGGTGGCAGAGTGGTCGATCGCGCCCGCCTCGAAAGCGGGAGTGCCTTTACGGGTACCGGGGGTTCGAATCCCTCCCTCTCCGCCATCTGAAATTCGTGCTTGCATTTGCGCGCCGTTTCAGGCAACCTGATAGGTTTTCCCCATTCTTCCCATGCTGGAACGCGTGCTGTACCACGACCATTGCTTTGATGGGGCAGCCTCTGCTGCCTTCTTCAGCCGCTTTATCTCCGGAGCGATTCATCCGGATGCGGAATTCCGCTACACCGGGATGGCCCACACGGCATCCCAAACGTTCGAGCCCGAACTCTTCGACGGCGACGAAAACGCCATCGTCGATTTCAAGTATTCGAGCGATCCGCGCCTTACCTGGTGGTTCGATCACCATCAGAGCGCCTTCCTCAACGCCGCCGACGCCGAGCATTTCCGCCGCGATACCAGCGGGCGCAAGCTCTACGACCCGAGCTACAAATCCTGCACCTCCTTTATCGCCGCGGTGGCCTGCAACCGCTTCGGTTTCCACGCGCCGGATCTGGAAGATCTGGTCAAATGGTCCATCGTCATCGACGGCGCGCAGTACCCGACGCCCGCACGGCGGTGGAAATGGCCGCGCCGGCCATGAAGCTGACCCTGGTGATCGAGGCCGCCAAGGGCTCCGAGATCGTGCACCAGGTCATCGGCTGGATGCAGCGCCGGCCGCTGTCGGAAATCGTCGCCGAACCGCAGGATTCAGGAGCTCTACGCGCCGCTGTACGCGCGCCACCTCCGCACCATGGACATGATCCGCGAGCGCGCCCGCGAGGAGGATCGCGTGGTGTTCTTCGACCTCGCCGGCTACGACGTGGAGGGATATAACAAGTTCATTCCTTACTATCTCTTCCCGGACTCCACTTACACCGTTTCGGTAAGTCCTTCGAGTTTCCGCACGAAGATTTCGGTGGGCTCGAACCCGTGGACGCCGGAGGAGCCCAAGCACAACCTGGCCACCATCTGCGAGCGTTACGGCGGCGGCGGCCACGCCCGCGTCGGCGCCATCAGCCTGGCCCCGGGCGAAGTGGAACGCGCCCGCCGGGTGGCCGCGGAGATCGTGGCGGAACTGAAAACGTAAGCCTGAAATAGGAACGGCGGGCGGCCTGACCGGCGCGCCGTGCGTTCGTTCACATCTTTCAGTATCCCTGTTCGCGCAGCTTCTCGACGGTCAGGCCGGACTTCAGGTCCAGTTTCGCCAGCAGCTTCTCCACGTGCTTGGCCAGGACGTCGCATTCCAGGTTGACCCGCGCGCCGGGCCGGTAGCCGCCCAGCGTGGTGTTGCGGTAGGTGTGCGGAATGATGGTCACCGAGAGCACGTCGCCTTCGAGCGCCGCGATGGTCAGGCTGATGCCGTCGATGGCGATCGAGCCTTTGTAGACCAGGAACGGGTCGAGCTCGGCCGGGACGCGGATGCGCAGCCACCAGTTCTCGTCGCCCAGCGCTTCCAGCGAGAGGAACTCGCCGGTGCCATCCACGTGGCCCTGCACGATGTGGCCGCTCAGCCGGCCGGTGGGCGAGAGCGGGCGCTCCAGGTTGACGCGCGAGCCGGCGCGCAGGTCGCCCAGGTTGCTGCGGCGCAGGGTCTCCGGCGCCAGGTCGGCGGAGAACGAATCGGGCCGCAGGTCGACCGCGGTGAGGCACACGCCGTTCACCGCGATGCTGGCGCCCTCGGTCATATCCTCCATCACGGTGGCGCAGCGCACCTTCAGGCGCGCGCCGGCCGCGCGCGTCTGCGATGGCTTCCACCGTGCCCAGTTCTTCAATGATCCCGGTGAACATCCACGTATCCTTCCACGGCGAACTCGTCGGGCGGAATGGGGTGAATGGTGACGCCGTGCACGCGAATGGCGTCGGCGCGGCGCCGCCGCCCGATGCCGCCGGCCAGCGGCAGCGCTTCCAGCCCGCCCAGAATCTTGGGGCCGTAGTAGAAGAAGATGCGGTCCACGCAGCCCGATTCGAGCGCCGTCCAGTTCAGCTTGCTGCCGGCCTCGATCATCAGCGAAAGGTATTGCTGCGCGGCCCAGCCAGTCGATCAGCGCCGCGCAGATCGGCGCGGCCGCCGGGACCGTCCAGCACCAGCACCTGGATGCCGCGGCTTTCCAGCGCCTTGCGCCGCTCGGCGGAAGCCGCCGACGTGGTGACCACCAGCAGGTCGCCCGCCGCGCTGCGCACCATCTTGCGAATCGAGCGGCAGGCGCAGCTGCGAATCCAGCACGATGCGCAGCAGCGGCCGGCAGCGCGGCAGGCCGGTGCGGTCGGTGAGCAGGCAATCGTCGGCCAGCACCGTGCCGATGCCGGTGAGGATGGCGTCGTGATCGTGGCGCAGTTGCTGCACGTGGGCGCGCGCGCGCTCGCTGGTGATCCAGCCGCGGTTGTCGTCGGGCGCGGAGATCTTGCCGTCCAGCGTGAGGGCGGTCTTCAGCGTCACCAGCGGCCGGCCGGTGCGCATGAAGTGCACGAACGGCTCGTTCAGCTTGGCGGCTTCGGCGGCGAATTCCGGCGGCCATCTCGACTTCGATGCCGGCCGCCGCGCAGCTTGCGGAAGCCCTCGCCCGCCACCAGCGGATTGGGATCTTCGATGGGCGCCACCACGCGCGCCACGCCCGGCCGCGAATCAGCGCGTCGGCGCAGGGCGGCGTGCGGCCCTGGTGCGAGCACGGCTCCAGGTTGAGGTACAGGGTGGCGCCGCGGGCCCGCTCGCCGGCCTCCTCCAGCGCGAGGATCTCGGCATGCTGCAGCCCGGCATAGGTGTGGAAGCCGCGGCCCACCACTTCGCCGTCGCGCACCAGCACCGCGCCCACCATCGGATTGGGGCTGGCCAGCGCCCGGCCCTGGCGCGCCAGGTCGAGCGCTTCGCGCATGAATGCGGGGTTCATTTTTCGAAGAGCGACTCGATGAACTTTTCGGCGTCGAACGGCAGCAGGTCGTCCACCTTCTCGCCCACGCCGACGTAGCGGATGGGCAGATTCAGCTCGCGCGCGATGGCCACCACGATGCCGCCCTTGGCCGTGCCATCCAGCTTGGTCAGCACGATGCCGGTGACGCCGGAAGTCTCGGTGAATTTGCGCGCCTGCTCCAGGCCGTTCTGGCCGGTGGTGGCGTCGAGCACCAGCAGCACTTCGTGCGGCGCGTCGGGGATCACCTTCTTGGCGGTGCGGCTCATCTTCTGCAGCTCGCCATCAGGTTCTCCTTGGTCTGCAGGCGGCCGGCGGTGTCCACGATGACGTAGTCCACCTTGCGCGCGCGGGCGGCGCTGAGGGCGTCGAACAGCACCGCGCTGGGGTCGCTGCCCGGGCTCTGCCGGATCACCGGCGTGCCGGTGCGCTGGCCCCAGATTTCCAGCTGCTCGATGGCGGCGGCGCGGAACGTATCGGCGGCGCACAGCAGCACGGAGCGCTGCTCGTCGCTTGAAGCGCTGCGCCAGCTTGCCGATGGTGGTGGTCTTGCCCGAGCCGTTCACCCCCACCACCAGGATCACGGCCGGCGGCTCGGCCACGCGCGCCGGCGCGCGCTCGCTGGCTTCCAGGATTTCGAGCAGGTGCTCGCGGATGAGGCCGCGCAGTTCGGCGGCGTCGCTCAACTGGTGGCGCTCCACGCGCTGGCGGATGCGGTCCAGAATTTCCTCGGTGGTGCGCACGCCGATGTCGGCGGAGATCAGCGTGAATTCCAGCTCGTCGAGCAGGTCGGCGTCGATTTCGCGTTTGCCCTGGAGGGCGTCTTCGAGCGCGGAGACCAGGCCGGCGCGCGTCTTCTGCACGCCGCTCTTCAGTTTTTCCAGAAGAGACGGCTCTTGCTCGACGGAGCCGAATAGGGTTTGGATCATTCGCAGATCATTTTAGCGTGCCCGCGATCGACATCGCGCGGACGGCTTCTGCCGGACTGAGCCAGATTCAGCACGCCGGCACCGGGGGAAGACGGGATGAGAGCCACGCCATCGCCTCCTCATGCGTCCGGAACACGGCGATGGCCGGACCGCCCCGCAGCTCCGAAAGGATGCCGAGCATACGGGCCATTCCAAACAAGTGATCGCTGTCGGTGACGATTGCCGTGGCGCCAAAGGTTCCTTTGCCGGCTTCGGCGCGTAACCGCTCTACAATCTGCTTCACCTGGTCGGGGGTCACGTTGGTCTGCGCGCCCGTCGCATCGACAAGCTCCGGGTATCCCAGGGCTCTGCGCTGGGATTCACAGTCGATATGCGCCTGGATGTCCTGGAAGGTCACCAATCCTTCGGCTTTGGCGATCACAATATCGAGCGCTGGATTGAACTGAAAACTGATCGGTGAACCCGGCTCGCAGCTCACTCGCTGTCTCCCAGAACCAGTCTATCGCCAAATTCGACGGCACAATTCGGGTTCGGACCAAATCACCCGATATCCAGCCATGCGATGCTAAGTAACGGAGACGAAATGGAGTTCCGGCAACTCGAGCTGTTTCTGGCGGTGATGGAATGCGCCAGCATCACGCGCGCCGCGGAGAAGGTAAACCTGACGCCCGGCGCGGTCAGCCTGCAACTCCAGCACCTGGCGAGCGAGCTCCACGCCGACCTGTTTGTGCGCTCGGGAAAGCGCCTGGTGCCGACCTCCGCAGCCTTGCGCCTGGCCGAGCGGGCGCGCGCGGTCATGGACCAGATGGCCGAGATCGAGCGCGAATTTCAAGGCGATCCCCTGACCGATGAGCGGCCCTTCCACCTGGCCACCGGCGCCACCACCCTGATTCACCGCCTTGGCCGCCCCTTGCGCCGGCTGCGCGAGGCGTTTCCGAAGGTCCCTATCGACATCGCCGTCATGCCGACCGAGGAAATGGTGGCCGGTCTCCTCGACCGCCGCTTCGACCTGGCCCTCATTTCCCTGCCCTACAAGAGCGAAAATCTCGACCTGATCCCGCTCTTCGAGGAGGAACTGCTGGTTTTGAAGCACTCGCCGCGGCGGGTGCAGGGCTGGCACGTGGGCACGCTGCAACCTGCCGCGCTGGCCGGCGCCTCCTTCATCCTTTACCCCACCCGCAGCAATATGCGCACCATGATCGACGGATTTCTGCGCGAATTGGGCGTGACGCCGCGGGTCATCATGGAGGCCGACGACACGGAGTCGATTAAGAAGCTGGTCGAAACCGGCTTTGGCTATTCCGTGCTGCCCGAGTACGCGCTGCGCGGCCGCGCGCGGTTCTTCCAGGTTTTCCGCGTGGAGGGGCGGAAGCTGGTGCGCACGCAGGCGCTGGCAATGGCGCGCACCGACCGCCGGCGCCCGCTGACCGAAACCATCGCGCGTTTTCTGGAAGCCGCCATGGCCCCCAAATAGCGGGGGGCAGACCATCGCATTTTGTGGTCTGCCACGAAGGACGCTCGCTTACCGTAAGGGAGCGGTACACTGCGGTACACGCAGGCCCTTTCCACCGCTCCCTCACGGTCGCGGCTCAGACGGGTCTAATCGAAAACCACGGTCTTGTTGCCGTAGCAGAGGATGCGGTGCTCCAGGTGCCAGTGCACGCGCGCGCGACAGCACCATGCGTTCCAGGTCCCGGCCTTTCTTGATCAGGTCCTCCACCTGGTCGCGATGCGAAATCGCGCACCACGTCCTGCTCGATGATCGGGCCGTCGTCCAGCACCTCGGTCACATAGTGGCTGGTGGCGCCGATCAGCTTCACCCCGCGGTCGAACGCCGCATGATACGGCCGCGCGCCGATGAATGCCGGCAGAAACGAATGATGGACGTTGATGATCCGGCGCGGATACGCTGCCACGAACTCCGGCGACAGGATCTGCATGTACCGCGCCAGCACCACCAGATCGATGCCCTTCGCACCGCAGCAGCCGCCGCTGCTCCTCCTCCGCCTCGCGCTTGGACTCCGCGCTTCACCGGAATGTGGCGGAACTCCACTCCGTAGAACCGCGCCAGCGCCTCGCCGTCCGGATGATTGCCGATCACCAGCGGAATGGTGCAGTGCAGCTCCCCGGTCTGATGCCGGTGCAGAAGGTCCGCCAGGCAGTGCAGGTACTGGGAAACGAAGATCGCCACCCGCGGCACTTGCGACATCGACTCCAGTCGCCACCGCATCCGCAGCTCCGCGGCCAGTCTTTTCGAACTCCGCCCGGAACGCGCTCCAGGTCGAAGCCGTCCAGCGCCCATTCCACGCGCATGAAGAACAGCCCGGCTTCGTGGTCCTGGTGCTGATCCGCGTGCGTGATGTTGGCGCCGTGGCGGTAAAGAAGGCTCGCCACGCCGCCACCAGACCCTTGCGGTCGGGACAGTCGATGAGCAGCACAGCCGTATTTCGCATGTGAACCCCAGCTTAACCAAAGGCTAACTACCGCGCGTTTGCGCCGGATGGCGCGGAGCGTTAACATTCCGTGGAGGCCGTGGGGCGGAGCATCGCGCGCCAACCCACGCCCGAATCCGCAGAAAGCGAGAGCCCGTCATGAAGAAGATTCTCAACCGGCCGGAAGATTACGTGGTCGAGATGCTGGAAGGCTTGTGCGCCGCCCACCCCCGATATTTCAAGCGCAGCGGCGCCGAAGGCCGCGTCCTGGCCCGGCCGGAAGCTCCCGTCGCCGGTAAAGTCGGCATCGTCACCGGCGGCGGCTCCGGCCACCTGCCGGTTTTCACCGGTTACCTGGGCCCGGGCCTGCTGGACGCCTGCGCCATCGGCGACGTCTTCGCCTCCCCCGGCGCCGAGCCCATGGCCGATGCCATCCGCGCGGCCAACGGCGGCGCCGGCGTGCTGCGCCTGTACGGCAATTACGGCGGCGACGTGATGAACTTCGATATGGCCGGCGAAATGGTGGAATTGGAAGACATCCGCACCACCACCGTGCTGGTGGCCGACGACGTCGCCAGCGCCGGCCCCGAGGAGCGCCACAAGCGCCGCGGCGTGGCCGGCATGGTCTACTGCTTCAAAATCGCCGGCGCCAGGGCCGCGCAGATGGCCTCGCTCGACGAGGTCACCGCCACCGCCGCCAGAAGGCCGCGGACGCCTGCCGCTCCATCGGCGTGGCCCTCACGCCCTGCACCGTGCCCGCCGCCGGCCGCCCCACCTTCACCATCGGCGAAAGCGAAATGGAGATCGGGATGGGCATTCACGGCGAGCCCGGCGTGCGCCGCGGCGCGCTCCGCACCGCCGACGAAATCGCCGCCGAAATGCTTGGCCTCCTGCTGGCCGACATGCCGCTCGGCGCCGGCGACCGCGTCTCCGTGCTGGTCAACAGCCTGGGCGCCACCCCGCTCGAAGAGCTCTACATCTGCTACCGCTACGTGGCCGGCGAACTGTGCGCCAAGGGCGTCACCATCGTCGCCCCGCTCGTCGGCCGCTATGCCACTTCCATGGAAATGGCCGGCATGTCGCTCACCTTCTGCAAGCTGGATGCGGAGCTGGAAGCCCTGCTGCTCGCCCCCTGCGATTGCCCGTTCCTGAGGATCTGACATGGCCGCCGCCCTCACCACCGATTCCCTTCGCTACGCCATCGGCCGACTGCAAGCGAAGATGGACGCCTGCGCCGCCGAGCTGAATGAACTCGATGGCGCCCTGGGCGATGGCGACCTCGGCGTCACCCTCACCCGCGCCGCCGCGCGCCTCTCCGCCGATGCGCCCAATCTGCCCGCGGATCTCGGCATGGCCCTGTTCCAGTGCGCCCAGGACTTTCACCCGCGTCACCGGCTCCACTTACGGCACCCTGCTGGCCACCGGCCTGATGGCCGCCGCCAAAATCGCCAAAGGCCAAACCGCTTTGCCCTGGACGGAAATCTCCCCGCTGCTCGGCGCCGCGCTCAAGGCCATGTCGGACCGCGGCAAGGGCCAGCTTGGCGATAAGACCGTCCTCGATGCCGTGGACGCCGCGCGCCGCGCCACCGAAGGCTTGGCCGAGCCCGCCGCGCTTGCGGCCGCCGCCGGGCAAGCCGTCTCCGCCTCGCCTTGCCGAATTCCGCGACCGCCCGTTCCGCCAGGGCCGCGCCCGCATCTTCGGCGAGAAGGGCCTGGGCCGCGACGACCCCGGCATGGTCGCGTTCCGTCGCATTGTCGAAAGCCTCGCCTGAATGGAGCCGAAATGAAATCCCTCAAATTCTCGCCTGCCTGGTGGCCGCCGGCGCGCTCCTTCCCGCGCAGGAGCCCATCGCGCGCCCGAAGATCCTGGGCGTGGCCCACATCGCCCTCTACGTGAAGGATCTGGCCAAGACCCGCCAGTTCTACGAAGACTTCCTGGGCTACGCCGAAGCCTACACCCTCCCCGCCAAGGACGGCAGCGGCGTGCGCATCGCCTTCGTCAAGATCAACGATTACCAGTACATCGAAATCTTCACCGAGACCGACCGCGGCGAGGGCCCGCTCAACCACATTTCCATCTACACCGATAACGCCGAGCGCATGCGCGATTACCTGGTGGCCAAGGGCGTCCGTCTCATGGGCAATGCCGCCCATGGCCCCGTCCCCAAAGGCATGATCGGCAACAAGAATTTCAACGTGCAGGATCCCGACGGCCACATTCGTCGAGATCGTCGAATACCAGCCGGATAGCTGGACCGTGCAGCACAACGGCAAAGACATGCCGGCCACGCGCATCTCCGACCACATCATGCACGTCGGCTTCCTGGTGGGCGACCTCGAAAAATCCATGCGCTTCTACGGCGGCATCCTCGGCTTCACCGAAACCTGGCGCGGCTCCCGCCGCATGCCCGACGGCACCTTCGACAAGGAATTGAGCTGGGTGAATATGCGCGTTCCGGAAGGCGCGGATTACGTCGAGTTCATGCTTTACAGGAAGATCCCCGCCCCCGACGCGCGCGGCACCGCCAACCACATGTCGCTCATGGTCCCGGACGCGCAGAAAGCGGTGGAAGAGCTGAAGCGGCGCGCCGCCAAAACCGGCTATACCCGCGCCATCACCATCCAGACCGGCGTCAACCGCAAACGCCAGGTCAATCTCTACGATCCCGACGGCACGCGCATCGAGCTGATGGAGCCCACCACCATCGACGGCCAGCCCGCGCCTTCGTCCACCGCGCCGCCGCCGGTGCACAGCAACTGACACCAGCGCGCGCTTTCGCCTGCCAACCCGCAACTCCGCCCCGTCCATCCGGGTTCATCCAGTGTGAACGGACACAATCCCTATCTGCCGTTGGTCGGCAGGAGCCTGCTCATGGCCTGCCTGGGAATACTCCCTGCCTTCGCGCAGATCTCCAGTTTCCAGCACGTGGTGGTCATTTTCCAGGAGAACCGCACCCCGGACAACCTGTTTCAGGGGCTGTGCTCCCCTCCCTATGGCTCCACCGCCTCCTGCAGCACTACGCCCAGCTCATCCCAGTACAATATCCAGACCAGGAACTGGCTGGACCGCCGCTCCTCTACCGGCGTCACCCAGCCTGGTCCCGTAGCCTTGGCGAACAGGTATGACCTCAGCCACGCGCACTCCGCCTTCGTCGCCCAGTGCGACCAGAATCCGCTGACAGGCGCCTGCGCCATGGACGGGTCGGGCAGCGTCGCCTGCTCCGGCACTTGTCCCGCCAACGCCCAGTACCGATACGTCGACAACTCCCTCAACCAGGTCAGCCCCTACCTCGATCTGGCCACGCAATACGGCTGGGCGAATTACATGTTCCAGACCAATCAGGGCCCCAGCTTCCCCGCCCACCAGTTCATTTTCGGCGGAACTTCCGCGCCCTCCGCGGCCGACGACGCCGCCGGCGTGTTCGCCTCCGAAAATATGTCCGGCGGCACGATTGCGGGATGCACCGCCACCGCCGCTACCACCGTCGCCCTCATCGGCCCCTCCGGCGAGAACCAGAAGATCTACCCCTGTTTCGAACATTCCACCATGGCCGACCTGCTGCCGCCCGACATCACCTGGCGTTACTACACCCCCAGCGCGGGATCCATCTGGACCGCTCCCAACGCCATTCAGCACATCTGCCAGTCCACCGGTCCCGGCGGAAAGTGCGCCGGCTCCGATTGGTCGGCCAACGTCGACCTGAAACCCGCCGACGTGCTCTCCGACATTGCCGGGTGCCGCTTGCGCTCCGTCACCTGGGTGATTCCCTCCGGCGTCAATTCCGATCACGCCAACTCCAATGACGGCGGCGGCCCGTCCTGGGTCACTTCCATTGTCAACACCATCGGCAAGAGCACTGCTTGCGACAAGGGCGCTGGTTACTGGCAAAACACCGCCATCCTGATCGCCTGGGACGATTGGGGCGGCTGGTACGACCACGAGCCGCCCACCTTCCTGGCCCAGCCCGAGGGCGATTACCAGTACGGCTTCCGCGTGCCGCTGATCTTCGTCTCCGCCTACACCCCCGCGGCCTACATCAACAACGACCGGCATGATTTCGGCAGCATCCTGCGCTTCATCGAGCACAACTTCGGCATTCAGGAAGGCTCGCTCAATTTCGCCGATAACCGCGCCAAGAACGACCTGACGGGTTTCTACGATTTCACCCGCGCGCCGCGCGCTTTCCGGACCATCCGGGCTCCCCTGAACGCCAACTTCTTCCTGCACGACCCGCGCCGGGCAACCGATCCCGACGACGATGACGACGACGGCCACTAAACCGATCGAGCCGGCCTGATCCCGCCCGGCAGCTACCGCGTCGCCGCCTTCAACTCCGCCGCCGCTGGCAGCGTCCGCGCATCCCATCCCCCACCCAGCGCCCGGATCAACAACACGCTCGCCTCCAGCCGCCGCCGGTCGACGTTCACCGCCGCCCGCTCATTCTGCAAGCGGATGCTCTGCGCCGTGATCACTTCCAGGTACGTCACCAGCCCGCCGCGGTACCGGTTCATGGAAAGCTCTTCCGATTCCCGCGCCGCCGCCACCGCGCGCCGCTGCCGTTCGCCTTCGTCCTCCAGGATGCGCAGGGACGAAAGGTTGTCTTCCACCTGCTGGAACGCCGCCAGCACGCCCTGCCGGTATTCCCCCACCAGCGCGTCGTAATTGGCGGTGGCCTCCGCCAGCGCCGCGCGCCGCCGCCCGGCATCGAACAGCGTCTGCGCCGCCGAAGGCCCCAGCGCCCACAGCCGGCTGGGCCAATTCAGCCAGTTCATAATGCTGCTGCCTTCCAGGCCGGCCGCCGCCGCCAGCATCACCTGCGGATAAAACGCCGCCCGCGCCAGCCCGATTCCGCTGTTCGCCGCCGCCACCCGCCGTTCCGCCGCCGCGACGTCCGGCCGCCGCTCCAGCAGCGCCGAGGGCACGCCCGCCGGGATCACGGGCAGCGCAATCGCCCCCGTCCTTTCCGCGATGACCAGCGTTTCCGGAGCCCGCCCCGCCAGCACCGCAATCGCGTGCTGGTATTGCGCGCGCAGGTCCGTCACATCGACCGCCTGCGCGCCCGTCGCCTCCAGTTGCGTGCGCGCTTCCGCCACTTCCACGCGCTTGGCCACGCCACCGCGGTAGCGGTTCTCCGTCAGCTCCAGCGCCTTGCGGTACGCCTCGACCGCGTTTCCCAGGATGCGCCGCTCTTCATCCAGGCTGCGCAAATCGAAATAATCCAGCGCCAGCTCGGCGTGCAGGCTCAGCCGCGCATTTTCCAAATCGGCGGCCGTGGCCTGCGCGTTCTCCACCGCGGCGCTCACCGCGTTGTGAATGCGCCCCCACAGGTCCGGCTCCCAGGAAGCCTCGAACGACTGGTTGAAATCGCCCGATGACGTGTCCGCCGACGGCACCGGCACGGGACGGTTCAGCGAGTACCGGTCCCCCGAAATCGAAGCTCCGGTTCCCACCGTGGGCAGCCGCTCCGACCGCTTCTCCGCCACCAGCGCCCGCGCCTGCCGGAACCGCGCCTCCGCGCTCTTCAGCGTCTGGTTGGCCGTGTCCACCTGTTCTTCGAGCGCGTTCAATTCCGCGTCCTGGAAAACCTCCCACCAACGCCCCTTCTCCCATGCGTCCGCCGGCGCGGCCGTCTTCCAGTCCTTCGATTCGGCAAACGCCTCGGGCGGCTGCTCGGTGTACTCCGGCGGCGCTGGCGCCGGCGGCACGGAATATCTCGGCCCTACGTTGCAAGCCGTCAGCCCTGCCAGCAGGACCGCCACCGCCGCGCCGCTCCAGCCCCGTCTCATTCCCGCGCTCCCGCCGCCAACCGCACCGCATCCCCGTTCGAAATCGAATCCGGCGGATTCACCACAATCCGGTCCTCCGCCGTCAGCCCCGACGTCACTTCCAGCGCGTCTCCGTAATCATGGCCGATGGTCACCGGCACCAGCGCCACGCGCCCGTCCCGCACCACCGCCGCCGTCATCCCTTCCGCCCGGAACAACAGCGCATTCACCGGCACCGTCACCGAGTTCGCCGGCGCCGGCAGCCGGAAATGCACCTCCACGAATTCCCCTTGCATCAGCGTGCCGTTCGGGTTGTCCACGTCCACTTCCACCTTCAGCGTGCGCGAAGCCGGATCCATGGCATCCGACGTCCGCACCACGCGCCCGCCGAACCGCCGGCCCGGCATCTCCGGAACCGCCAGCTCCGCGGCCGTTCCCGGCCCGGTATTGCGCGCGTTCATCTGCGGCACCTCCACGTACACGCGCATCTGCCGGATGGCCGCCATGTGAAACAGCTCGCGTTGCGACGCGTTGCTGCCCGCGTTGATGAGGTCGCCGATATCGATATTCCGCGCGGTGACCACGCCGTCGAACGGCGCGTAGATCTTCTGGAAGGCCTGCGTCTCCTCCAGCCGTTTCACGTTGGCCTCCGCTGCTTCCACCGCCGCGCTCTTCGATTCCAGGTCCCCCACTTTTTCATCCGTTTCCTGCACGGAAACCGAATCGCTCTTGCGCAGCGCCTGCCAGCGTTCCGCGGTCGATTTGGAGAGTTTATAATTCGCCTGCGCGGTGGCCCGCTCCGCCCGCGCCTGCTCCAGTTGCCGGTCGATTTCCGGCGTTTCGATCTCCGCCAGCAACTCCCCCGCCTTCACGTGCGCCCCGATGTCCACGTACCACCGCCGCAGATATCCATTGGTGCGCGCATAGACCGGGGTGTCGGTGAAGGCTTCCATGTTGCCCGGCAGAATCAGCTCGTTGGCCGCCGCGTCCGCGCTTCGGCCGGATCACCTGCACGGTCGGGATAGCGCCCTCCTCCGTGTTCCGCTCGAGCGCCGTCTCCGCGTGCGCCCGGCTCTCGATGCCGCGCACGATGGTCAACCCGAGCGCGCCCGCCGCCGCCAGCAGGACGAGCGATAACAGCACCCGCGCCACGCCGCTCAGCCGCGCGTCCCCGGCCACGGTCTTTTCAGGCTCTTTCGAATCCACACGCATGGCACTCACTCCTCCGGTCCGGCTGCGTCCTCTTTCCGGACCTGCTTGTAATTCCGGTGCAGCAGGCTGAACACGCCCGGCACGAAAAACAGCGTCGCCACCGTGGCGCAGATCAGGCCGCCGATCACCGCCCGCCCCAGCGGCGCGTTCTGCTCGCCGCCCTCGCCCAAACCCATCGCCATCGGCACCATCCCGATGATCATCGCCAGCGCCGTCATCAGCACCGGCCGGAACCGCGTCGCTCCGGCTTCCAGCGCCGCCGCCCGGGCGTCGCCGGTCTCCATCAGCCGCTCCTTGGCGAACGAAACCACCAGGATGCTGTTGGCCGTGGCCACCCCCATGCACATGATCGCGCCCATCAGCGCCGGCACGCTCAACGTGGTGTGGGTGACGAACAGGAACAGGACGATGCCCGCCAGAGCCGCCGGCAGCGCCGTGATGATGATGAACGGGTCCAGCCACGATTGGAAATTCACCACGATCAGCAGGTAAACCAGCACGATCGAAAACGCCAGGCCGCTCAACAGGCTCGAATACGAATCGCGCATGGTCGACGAGCTGCCCGCGCACGAAAATCCGCGCGCCCGGCGGCAACTGCCCGCGGCTGGAATCCACGATGCGGTCCAGGTCCCGCCCCACCGCCCCCAGGTCGCGGTCCCGCACCGACGCATACAGATCCACCACCCGCATCACGTTGAAATGCGAAATCACCGCCATCTCGTGATCACGCCGGATCTGCGCCACGTCCGCCAGGATCTCCGGCCGCCGCGCGCCCGCTCCCGTGATCGGAATGTTCTCGATATCGTGCAGGCTCTGGATGCGGTACTGCGGCGTCTGCGTTACCAGGCTGTAACTCACCCCGTTCTTCGGATTCAGCCAGAAAGAAGGCGTGGTCTGAAAACTCCCGCTCAGCGAGACCAGCAGGTTGTTGGCGATGTCGCGCTGCGTAAACCCGCCCTCCACCGCTTTCGTCCGGTCCACCTGGATGTGGAACTTCGGCTGGTCGAAGGCCTGCTGCATGCGCAGGTCCGCCACGCCGGGAACGTGGCGCAGGCGGCTCATGAGGTTGTCCGCGAAACGCCGGTCGGCCTCCACATTCGGCCCCGCAATCTGCACGTCGATGGGCGCTGGCAATCCGAAATTCAGAATCTGGCTGACCATGTCGGCGGGCAGGAACGCAAAAGTCGCCTGCGGAAACTCGCGCGGCAGCCGCGCCGCCAGGGCTTCCACGTAACTGGCGGTGGGCCGGTGCCCTTCGTTGCAGACGTAATTAGTAAGTCGGCGTCGCCGCTGCCGATCGGCCCGGAGTTACTGTAAGTCAGGTTGATCGGGCTGTACGGCAGGCCGATGTTATCCAGAATGCCCTGCAGATCGCGCGCTGGAATGGTGCGCCGGACCGACGCCTCCACCAGGTCGCAAAGCCGCGCCGTCTCCTCGATGCGCGTGTTCCCGTGGGCGCGCGCACGTGCAGCTTGATCTGGCCCGCGTCCACGTTCGGGAAGAAGTCCTGTCCCAACCAGGGCGCCAGCAGAAATGCCGCCAGGCACGCCAGCAGGAAGCCGGGCAGGAACAATCCGCGGTGCGCCACGGTCCCCGCCAGCAGGGCGGAGTACCCGCGCCGCAGCGCCAGGAAGCCGCGCTCGAACCCGCGCTGAAAAGCCGTCAGCGGATTCCACCGCGATCCGCGCCGCCGCCCGCCGTGCGCTTTCAGCAGGTATTTCGCCAGCGTCGGCACCAGCGTCCGCGACAGAATGTACGACGCCAGCATGGCGAACACCACCGCCTCCGCCAGCGGCACAAACAGATAGCGCGGCACGCCGTTCAGAAAGAACATGGGCAGGAAGACGATGCAGATGCAAAGCGTAGAGACCAGCGCCGGCACCGAAATCTGCGCCGCGCCCTGGAAAATCGCTTCCTCGAGCGGCATCCCCAGCTCGATGTGCCGCTCGATATTCTCGATGGTCACCGTGGCGTCGTCCACCAGGATGCCCACCGCCAGCGCCAGCCCGCCCAGCGTCATGATGTTGATGGTTTCGTGCAGCGCCGCCAGGGCCAGAATCGAGCTCAGAATGGAAAGCGGAATGGAAATCGCGATGATCAGCGTGCTCCGCCAGCTTCCCAGAAACAGCAGAATCATCACCGCCGTCAGGCATGCCGCGATGATCGCCTCCCGGATCACCCCGCTCACCGCCGCGCGCACGAAAATCGATTGGTCCGCCAGCGGCGTGATCTTCAGATCCTTGGGCAGCGCCGCCGCCACCACCGGCAGCAGCTGCCGCACGCCCTTGACGATATCGAGCGTGGAGGCGTTCCCGTACTTGAACACCACCAGCAGCGCCCCGCGCCGCCCGTCCTGCCGCACGATGTTGACTCTGCGGCGCGAAGCCGTTGCGCACGCTGCCCAGGTCGCGCAGATAAATGGTGGTGCCGTTGACCGCCTTCACCGGCAGGTCCGCAATCTCCTCCACCGTGCGCGGGCTGCCGTTCATGTCCACGTTGTATTCGTAGGCGCCGATCTTCGCCGTGCCGGCTGGCAGAATCAGGTTCTGCGCCGTCACCGCGTTCACCACGTCCTGCGGCGCCAGGCCGTTGGCCTGCAGCAGCGCCGGGTTCACGTCCACCATCACCTGCGGCGTCTTCCCGCCGTAGGGCCACGGCACCGCCGCGCCCGCCACCGTGGCCAGCTGCGAGCGCATGAAGTTCATCCCCAGGTCGGTCAGCTCCTGCTCGGACAGCCGTCGGGCTCGAAAGCGAAAGCTGCAGGATCGGCACCGTCGAGGCGCTGTAGGTCATCACCAGCGGCGGCGTGATGCCGGGCGGCATCTGCCGCAGCACCGTCTGCGAAATGGCCGTCACCTGCGCCTGCGCCGCGTTGATGTTGACCGAGGGCTGGAAGAAAATCTTGATCACGCACACGCCGTTCAGCGTCTGCGATTCGATGTGCTCGATGTCGCTGACCGTGGTCGAGAGGCTGCGCTCGTACTGACGAAACGATCCGGCCTTCGAATTCCTCCGGGCTCAGCCCCGTGTACGTCCAGTCCGACGCCACCACCGGAATATCGATGTTGGGAAAGATATCGGTGGGCATGCGCCGGATCACCACCGGGCTCGCGATCAGGATCAGGATGGCGAGCACGATAAACGTGTACGGCCGCGTCAGCGCGATCCGGACGATCCACATTCAGGCGGGCTTCCTCCGGCATCATCGCATTAACGAAACGATACGGTTTCGTTTAGATTCCATGATACACTGATGCTGGACCGATGCCAAACGCCTCCGATGAAGCGGCCCAGGTCAAGGCCGCCCGGCCGCCCGCGCGACGAGGCCTGCCGCGATCGCATCCGCGACGCCGCCCTGGAGTTATTGGAGGAAGTCGGGTTTCGCCAACGTCACCTGCGACGCCATCGCCCAGCGCTCCGGCGCCAGCAAGGCGACCATCTACCGCTGGTGGCCGGACAAGACCGCCGTGCTCATCGATGCCTTCGTGGAAATCGTCACGCCGGAGTTGCCGCTGCGCGAAACCGCCACGCTCGAAGAGTACGTCACGGTGCACATGCGCCAGTTCGCCCGCGTGGTTTCGGGCCGCAACGGCCGCCTGCTCGCCGCCGTCATCGCCGCCGCCCAGAACGATCCCGCAGTGGAAGCGCGCCTTCCTCTCCCATTGGATCACGCCGCGCCGCGCCATCTCACGCAAAGCCCTGCAGAAATTCAAAAATGAAGGTCTGCTGCCGGACCGCTTCGATATCGAGCAGATTCTCGACGCCATGTACGGCCCGCTTTATTTCCGGCTGATGGTCCGCCACGGCAAACTGAGCCCTGCCTACGCCGAAAGCGTGGCCGCCATGCTGGTGCACGGGTTGGCGCCGCGGGCGGAAGATGGCAGCGCATGAGGGGCACGCAATGCCGGCGAATTTCCTACTAAACTAGAAGCGGCGATGCTTACGGCCGATCCACTCCGCGGGCCTTCGGAATACGCCCCGGTCCTCCGCACCATTCTGGAGAGCCTGGTCGAGATCTATCGTCCGGAGCGCATTTATCTCTTCGGTTCCGCCGCGCGGGGCGACGCCGGCCCGGATAGCGACTACGACCTGATGATCGTCGTGCCCGATTCCACCCCTCCCGCAATGCGCGACCCGGGCCGGGCCTACCGCGCCCTATGGCGCCTCGGCGTCGCCGTCGATCCGCTGATTTGGACGCGATCCCAATTCGACAGCCGCCTGCACCTGCGCGCCTCTCTCCCCTCCACCGTGGAGCGCGAGGGCAAATTGCTCTATGCCGCCTGACCCCGTGCGCGCCGCGGATACGGAATCGTGGCTCCGCAAAGCGTACAGCGACCTGCGGTATGCCGAGATCGACTTGGCCGCCGACCCGCCTGCGCCGGAGGACGCCGTATTTCACTGCCAGCAGGCGGTGGAAAAAAGCCTCAAGGCCTTTCTGGTCTGGTGCGACGCGCCTTTCGCCAAGACCCACGATCTTGGCAAGTTGGGCGCTCAGGTGGTTGCACTCGATCCCGGCCTCGATCCACTGGTGGAAAGCATTGTTGAGCTAAGCAAGTACGCCTGGCTGTTTCGCTACCCCGGCGATCCGGTCGAGCCGACCGTGGAAGAGGCGCGTGCAGTGCTCAGCCGTGCAGCCGCGACGGTCGATGCCTTGCGGAGGCGAATCCAGCACCCCGGACCCGCGGTTTGAAGTCGGCCCCGCCCTTATTGCGCCGTCAGCTTGCTCATGATCCTATCGTGGATCCAGTGCTCGTCCCACCACTCCCGCGGGTTCACCTGCACGCCGTCGATCATCATGCCGAAGTGAATGTGCACGCCGCCGGCAAATCCGGTCTCGCCGGCAATCCCCATCTTCTGCCCCTTCTTGATCATGTCGCCGACCTTCACGTCGATCTCGCGCGAGTGCCCGTAGATCGATTGCAGCCCGTACCCGTGGTCCAGCACGATGCAGTTGCCGAAAATGCCCAGATCCGACGCCCACACCACGCGCCCGTCGTTGGCCGCCATGATCGGCTCGTTCTGCACGTCGGAAAGGTCGAAGCCCAGGTGCGCCGCCTGGTCGATCTTCTTCCCCTTGTAGATCCAGTTCCGCACATCGGCGAAATTCGCCTCTTCCTTGCCCCAGTGCAGGAACGGCCCGTTCCACAGGATCTTCTGCTCCGTCTTGTCGCGCAGGTTGTACAGCGTGTCGTTGTTCTTTTTGCGCAGCACGTCGTCGATGTACACGAACCGCGCCACCAGGTCGCTGCCCGGCGCCAGCTGCCCGGTCGGATCCACCGAGGTCACCAGCTTGTCCATCAGCTTGTCGTCGATGGGCTCGTCGCGCACGCGAAACTTCTTGGGGAACAGCTTGAACCAGAAATGCGCCGTCGCCTCCGTCCCCGCCAGGTTGCGCGCGTAAACCACCGGCTGGATGTTGTCCGGCAGCTCCCACGAATACGCGAACATGGAAAAGCGCTGCCCCGGCTTGCCCGGCAGCGGGAAACTGCGGAACGTGTACGGCCCCACCTTCACCCCGCATTCGGTCCAGTTGCCGCTCGGCGTGAACGTCACCAGTTCCATCCCGCCCTGATTGATGTAGTGCTGCGCGTCGTCGGGAATCACCCGCGGCGCCGAAAGCACCACGTTCACTTCCGCCGCGGCCGAATCGCTGGAGCCCCGGAAATCGTTCGACACCGTCTCCACCACCAGCCGCGCCTTGCCTTCCTTCAGGCTCGGCGCCTTGTCCTTGCCGGCATCGAACGTGATGGTCTGGGGCGCCGCGTTCTTCTTCCACGCGAAGTGCGTCGAGGGAGCCGTCTGGTCGAACACCGCGTACTCCGCGCCGTTCTGTTCCACGTACGCATGCACGCGCCGCACGCCGTGCGGGTTGGAGATGCGCACCGCCACCGGCGTGTTCGTGCCGATGGTGGTCACCGCCGGGGTAATCTTCAGGGCCGTATGATCCGAAATAACCGCCAGGGAAATGGCCGCCGCGGCGGCCAGCACAACTAAAATCAAAATCGCTTTCACTTTTTCACCCAGGAATCGAGCCAATCCAAAAACGTCTTATACCAGAGTAAACTGTTCTGCGGCTTGAGCACCCAGTGCCCTTCGTCCGGAAAGATAAGAAGCTTGGACGGAACCTTCTGCAGTTGTAAAGCCGTGTACAACTGCAGGCTCTGCGTGTACGGAACGCGAAAATCCAGCTCGCCGGTAATTACCAGCGTGGGCGTATGAAACTCCGTCACGTACTGGCTCGGCGACTGCTTCGTATAGACTTCCGGCTTCTCCCACGGCGTCCCGCCAAACTCCCAAAGCGGGAACCACAGCTCTTCGGTGGCCCCGAACTCGCTCGGCAAATCGTACACGCCCGCGTGCGAAATCATCGCTTTGAAGCGCTGCGTGTGGCCCAGCATCCAGTCCACCATGTAGCCGCCGTAGGATCCGCCCGCCGCCGTCAGCCGCGGCGCGTCGGCGTACGGCAGGGACGCAATCACGCTGTCCGTCACCGCCATAATGTCGTCGAACGGCTTGCCGCCCCAGTCCCCGTTGATCTCGTCGATGAACTTCTGCCCATATCCCACCGACCCGCGCGGGTTCGGCTCCACCACCACGTACCCGCCGGCCGCGAACACCTGCGCGTTCCACCGGTACGTCCAGTCGTATCCCCAGAACCCTTCCGGTCCGCCGTGGATCAGCATGATCACCGGATACTTCTTCCCCGCTTCGAACCCGTACGGCTTCACCACGAAATACTGCACACGAACCCCGTCCGGCGAATCCGCCCAGAACTCTTCGAGCGGCGTGAGCTGCGCCCCGCTCAGGATGCCATCGTTCAGGTGCGTCATCGCCGACGGCGCCCCGCCGGTGGAATTCACGCGGTAAATCTCCGCCGGCGACGATCCCGTCTGCTGCGTGTAGACCATACGTCTTGCCGTCGCGCGTGAACTGCATATCGTCGAGCACGTTGTCGCCGCTCGCCACCCCCCGCGCCGCCCCGCCGCCCACCGCAATCTGCTCGATTGCCTGCCGCCCGCGGTCCACAACCGTGAAGAACAGGCTGGCCGAATCCGGGCTCCAGGTGAAGCTGTTCACCCAGCGGTCCAGCGAATCGGTCAGGTCGGTAGTGTGCCCGGAGGCGCGCTCTATCACCATCAACCGCCAGCGGTCGCTCTCGTATCCCGGGCGCATCTGCGCGCGGTATGCCGATGTATTTCCCGTCCGGCGAATAGAGCGGGCTCGAGTTGGCCGCCGGATTATTGGTGATCTCCTTGGGCGCGCCGCCGCCAATCGGCACCGCGAACAGCGCCGCCGCGGTGCTGGTGGCCGGCACCGGCGCCACGTTCTGCGAATAGCAGACTTCCTTCCCGTCCGGCGAGATGTCGTAATCGTCCGGCCCGCCGAGCGAAAACGGCGGCACATCCCGAGTCCCCGGCGTCAGGTCCTTGGCCGCTCCGCCGCCCACCGGCACCACCAGCAGATGGCTGCGCCGCCGCGATTGCCAGCGCGTCCAGTGCCGGTACAGCAGCTCCGTGTAGATGCGCGCGTGCGATTGATTCGCGCGCTCCGCGTCCAGATTTTTCTGGTTGCAGGCATCGTCCGCGCCGCACTCCGGGTACACCTCGCTCGTGAAAACCAGGTTCTGCCCGTCCGGCGCATACAGCTCGCCGTCCGCTTCCGTCGAGAGGTTGGTAATCCGCTTGGCGTTCCCGCCGTCCGGGTCCATCAGCCACACCTGCGCGGAGCCCGAGCGATCCGAAATGAACGCGATCCGCCTGGAATCGGGCGACCAGCGCGCGCGGTGGTTGGTCTCTCCCTGGTCCGTGATCTGCCGCGGCGGTCCTCCCGCCAGCGGCATGATCCAGATCTGTTCCGGCTTCCGGTTTTCGTTCACGTCCACGGTCTGCGCCGTGAACGTGACCCAGCGGCCGTCGGGCGAAATTTGGGGATCGCTGATACGCTTCAGGCCCATCATCGCCTGAGCGTCGAATGGCTTCCCGGCAGCGGCGGCGAGCATCGCAGCGGAAGCCAGCAAGAGGAACAGCCTGCGGCCCATACACTGCGATTGTAACGCCTGATCTTATTGCGCCGCCGTCGCCGGCTTCAACAATTCCACTTCGATCTCGATCTTGATTTCGTCGCCCACCAGGAATCCGCCGGTTTCGAGCGCCGCGTTATACGTGAGCCCGAAATCGCTGCGCTTGATCCGGGTGGACGCCGCGGCGCCCAGGCGCAGGTTTCCCCATGGGTCTTTCATCTCCGGCGTCGGCCCTTCCACCTTCAGCGTCACTTCCCGCGTCACCCCGTGGATGGTCAAATCGCCGGTTACCTTCGCCTCGCCCTCGCCCGCCGCCTCCACGCGCCGGCTGCGAAACGTGAGGGTGGGATACTTCTCCACGTCCAGGAAATCCGCGCTGCGAAGGTGCGCGTCACGCTGCGGCTCCCTGGTGGAGATGCTGGCGGCATCGATGGCGGCGTCAATTTTCGTCTCCCCCGGCTTGTCCGGGTCGTACTCCACCGTGCCTTCCAGCTTGGTAAACGTCCCCCGCACATTAGAGATCATCATGTGCCGGACCACGAAATGCGCGCTCGAATGCGCCGGATCGAGTTGATACGTATTCTTCATTTTGTTCGCTCCCCGGCAGGCCGAACCTGCCGCGACATTTATCTTGATATCAAGATAGATGCCGGCCCACAGCGAAAGATTCCAAAATTCACCCCTTCAACGGGAGGCAACCCGAATCGGAGACGCGAGCGTAAGCGGGCGTCAGACCGTGGGGCAGACCGGCCCAATACCACTTGGTTTTCCCCGAAAAGAGAACCGGCAGAAATTGTGTTGCGGTTTGTATCAGGGCACGACTTGAGTCGTGCCGAATTCGCTTGGAAAACGAGGGCATTAGCCCCTGGTCGTCCGCAAGTCGTTCCACACCAGGGGCTAAAGCCCTTTCTCATCTGCTCCTTTTCGGCACGACTCAAGTCGTGCCCTGATACAAGGTCCGGACCGGCGACATCGTTTACACTTTAGACCGGCGACATCATTTACACGTTTTGGGCTGGTGAAAGGTTGTTCGAAGCTGGGGTTTACGGGAGGTAGCCGGATGCCCTGGAATGCGAGGACAGCCTTGGAGCAGCGAAGAGCGTTTATCGAAGAGTGGCAACGCGAGCAAGACGGCCTTGCCGAGTTGTGCCGAAAGTACGGGATTTCTCGACCAACGGGGTACAAGTGGGTCCAGCGATTTGAAGCCCAAGGGGTGGCCGGTCTGGAGGAATTGAGCCGCGCTCCGCACAATTCGCCGCAGGCGATCAGTGGGGAGCTGGCGGATCAGGTGATCGCACTGCGGCAGCAGCATCCCCGCTGGGGTCCCCGGAAACTGCGCGTGTATCTGGAGAAGCACCATCCGAGTAGCCGTTGGCCGGCGAACAGCAGCATCGGGGAGTTGCTGCAGCGGGAAGGGTTAGTGCAGGGGCGCCGCCTGCGGCGGCGGACCCCGCGCTACAGCGAACCGTTGGCCCACGCGGCCGGGCCCAACCAGGTGTGGTGCGCGGACTTCAAGGGGTGGTTTCATTGCGGCAACGGCGAGCGTTGCGACCCCTTGACGATAGCGACGCGTACAGCCGGTATTTGTTGCGCTGCCGAGCCGTGGAAAAGGCAGACGGGGTACACGTGCGGGGAATCTTCGAGGCGGTATTTCGGGAATGTGGATTGCCGGAGGCGATCCGCACGGACAACGGGCCGCCGTTTGTGGGGCCAGCGCCCGCCGGGCTGAGTCGGCTGGGCATGTGGTGGCTGCGCCTGGGGATCCGACACGAGCGCATTGAGCCGGGGTGTCCGGAGCAAAACGGCCGGCACGAGAGGATGCACCAAACCCTCAAGCAAGAGACGGCCACGCCGCCCGCACGGAACCTGCGGCGGCAACAAGAATCGTTTATCCGTTTTCAAACCGAATACAACCAACAGCGACCGCACGAAGCGCTGGGGTATCAGACGCCGGCCTCTTTGTACGTGGTTTCGACGCGGCCGTATCCGGCGCGCCTGCCGCAACCGGAATATCCCGCCAACAGCTACCTGTGCAAGGTCCACCCCAGCGGCCTGGTGAACTGGAGGAGTCGCGAGGCCTTTATCAGCAAAGTGATGGGCTGCGACTATGTCGGGCTAGTGCCGGTCGCAGGAGACTTGTGCGAGGTCTACTACGGACCCCTGCTGTTGGGCTGGTTGGATGAAAAGGAAAGCTACTTCGTGGCCGACGCGGGTGCGGAACCCAAGCGAAAGCGTAAAGCACAACCCCGATGACTTCGGGTCCTGCCCCCTTTCCCTGTCCCTCCATTATGCGGAAGGGGAGCGGACTGTCAAGGGTTCGCTCCGCCGCGCCAAAAACCGGCGCGCCCTTGACAGTCCGCTCCCCTTCCGACAAAAATCAACTGAGATAAGGGAAAGGGGGCAGATGGAACCTCCCTCCGCTTCGCTGCACCAGACTTCCGGGTCTCATAGGTTGTAAACGATGTCGCCGGTCTAAAGTGTCAACCATGTCCCCGGCCGGACAGGAGCAGATGAGAAAGGGCTTTAGCCCCTGGATATTGAACGATTTGCGGGCGGCCAGAGGCTAAAGCCCTCGTTTCGGCACGACTCAAGTCGTGCCTATGACAGCCCTTGTGGGCTGTCATAAGCCTGCCGCGGGCGCGCTGAAGCGCGCCCTACGCCTTCGACTATCCCGCCCCTCCCACCGTCCATAATAAGAATCAATGGCACAGAATTCGCTCGATACCCTCAGCCGCGCTGCCCGGCTGATCGGTGAAGCCGTGCAATCGGGCCGTCCCCTGCTCTACGTCCATACCTCGGAAGAGCAGCGCGTGGCCCGGCTGCTGGCCGAGGTGAGCCGCAGCCTGGACTTGCCCGTCTGGACGTGGAGCCTCACCGAGGGCATCCGCTGCGCCGGGGTCCCCGGCGGACCGGGTTTCGGTTCGCTGTGGCGGGGCGGCGCCACCGCCCAGCCCGGAACCGAGGACCCCCGCCGAGCGCTCGACTTCATCGCCGCCCACTCCGCCTCGGCCATTTTTCTGCTTAAGGATTTTCACGAGCCGCTGCGCGAATCGGCGGCCGTGCGCCGCCGCCTGCGCGACGTCTATGAAATCTGCCGGGACCGCGGCAAGTTCGTGGTCATCTCCTCGCCCGTCCGCGCCATCCCGGAAGAACTGGACCGCAGCCTGCTCTTCCTGGACCTGCGCCCGCCGGACCTGGTCGAGCTCGAAGCCTTCATTCGCGACGAATCCCCGGACAGCCGCGCCGGCGATGCCGATTTCCAGCAGGTGGCCCGCGCGCTGCAGGGCCTCACCCTGGATGAAACCCGCTACGCGCTGCGCCGCGCCCTGGCCGCCGGGGTGCCGCTGGGCGAGGAGGCGCTGCCCGCGCTCCTCGAAGAGAAGCGCCTGCTGGTGAACCGCAGCGGCGTCATCGAATATATTTACCTGAGCACGCGCCTGGAAGAGGTGGGCGGCCTGGAAGGCCTGAAGAGATGGCTGCTGGAGCGCCGCAAGCTCTTCCAGATGCGCGATACGCTCTCCAGCGAAATCGTCCCCAAGGGCCTGTTGCTGATGGGCATGCCAGGCTGCGGCAAAAGCCTGTGCGTCAAGGCGATCGCCTCGGCTTTCCAGCTTCCCCTCTACCGCATCGACATGGTCGAGATCTTCTCCGGCCGCCACGGCAAGCCGGAGGGTGTTTTCGTGCAGGCCTGCCGGATGCTGGAAGATATGGCGCCGGCGGTGCTCTGGTTTGACGAAATTGAGCAGGGTCTCGCCACCACGGAAGCCGGTAACGAGCAGGGCCGCATCTTCGGCTTCTTTCTCACCTGGATGCAGGAGAGGTCGCGCGGCCTGTTCGTGGCCGCCACCGCCAACCGCATCGACCTGCTGCCCGCCCAGTTGATCCGCAAAGGCCGTTTCGACGAAGTCTTTTTCGTCGATTTACCGGTGCCCGAGGAACAGGTCGAGATCTTCAAGATCCACCTTTCCAGCCGCGGCGTCGATCTGGCCGCGTTTCATTTCGACAACCTGATCAAGTTCACACCCGGCTGGAGCGGCGCGGAAATCGAGCAGTGCGTGATTTCGGCCCTGACGCGCGCCCAACTGGAAGACCGCCAGATCACCGAGCACGACGTCATCTCCCTCGCCGCCAAGCAGGTGCCGCTCTCCCGCACCATGAAGGAGCAGATCAACCACATCCGCGCGTGGGCCTTCGAGCGCGCCCTCCGCGCCTCCCCGCAAGCGTTGGGACGATAAATAAAAGGGGCCGGGCGCCGGGGCAGTCCCGGGCGTCATTCACGCGCCCGTCTGCCGCCGCTGCCGAATAAACACCGTGCGGCTCCCATATACCGTGCGCCTCCCCGGCCCCTGGCCCCCGGCCCCCGGCCCCTACCGCCTTGGCACGGTATCATAAAAGCATTCCCTATGATTCCAGACGTGCTTACCGAGGGCCTCACCTTCGACGATGTCCTGCTCGAACCGGCCCGCAGCGAAGTGCTGCCCGCCGAAGCCGATACCCGCACCTGCCTCACGCGCCAGATCGGCTTGAATATTCCGATCGTCTCCGCCGCCATGGACACGGTCACCGAATCGCACCTGGCCATCGCGCTGGCGCAGCAGGGCGGCATCGGCATCATTCACCGCAACATGTCCATCGAGCGGCAGGCCGAAGAAGTGGACCGCGTCAAGCGCAGTGAAAGCGGCATGATCGTGGACCCCATCACCATCGAGCCCGGACGCAGCCGATCTCCGACGCGCTGGAGCTGATGAAGCGCTACCGCATCTCGGGCGTGCCGGTCACCAAGGACGGCAAGCTGGTGGGCATTCTCACCAATCGCGACCTGCGCTTCGAGACCCGCTTCGACCTGCCCATCTCCGAGGTGATGACCAAGGAGAACCTGATCACCGTGCCGGTGGGCACCACGCTCGAACAGGCCGAAGCCATCCTGCACCAGCATCGCGTGGAAAAGCTGCTGGTGGTGGACGATCAGTACAACCTCAAGGGCCTGATCACCGTCAAGGACATCCAGAAGAAGTTGAAGTATCCCAACGCCGCCAAGGACGCGCAGGGCCGCCTGCGCGTGGGCGCGGCCATCGGCGCCACCGGCGATTTTCTGGAGCGCGCGCAGGAACTGGTGCGCGCGCAAGGTGGACGTGCTGGCCATCGACACCGCCCACGGCCACACCAGCCGCGTGATGGAGGCGGTGCAAGCCATCAAGAGCAAGCTGCCGGACGTGCAGCTCATCACCGGCAACGTGGCCACCTACGAAGGCGCGCGCGAGCTGATCTCGCTGGGCGTGGACGGCATCAAGGTCGGCATCGGCCCGGGCTCGATCTGCACCACGCGCGTGGTTTCCGGCGCGGGCGTGCCGCAGATCACCGCCATTGCCGAGTGCGCGCGCGCCACGCGCGATGCCGGCGTGCCGCTGATCGCCGATGGCGGCATCAAGTTTTCCGGCGACATCACCAAGGCCATCGCCGCCGGCGCCGATGCGGTGATGATCGGCAGCCTGCTGGCCGGCACCGACGAGAGCCCCGGCGAGACCATCCTCTACCAGGGCCGCACCTTCAAGACCTATCGCGGCATGGGCTCGATGGGCGCCATGGCGCAGGGCAGCGCCGACCGCTACGCGCAGGATCCCAACGCCAAGCTGGTGCCGGAAGGCATCGAGGGCCGCGTGGCCTCCAAGGGTCCGCTGGCGGATCTGGTCTACCAGCTGGTGGGCGGCCTGCGCTCCGGCATGGGCTATTGCGGCGCGCACGACATCCGCGAGCTGCAGGAGAAAGCGCGCTTCCTGCGCATCTCGCCCGCCGGCCTGCGCGAGAGCCACGTGCACGACGTGATCATCACCAAGGAAGCGCCCAACTACCGCGTGGAATAGATTCCGCTCCACAATGACGCTGACGCAGAGACGTTCGTGGAGCAAGCTTTCAGCTTGCCATGCCGGCTTTCGAGCCGGCATAGCCGATGCCGGCACGAATGCCGGCATGGCCGCCTGAAAGGCGGCTCTACGGGAAGGGGCCGTGCCTTCCTCTGCGCCTCCGCGTCTCTGCGTCAGTCGTTCGTGTTGGGCAGACGCTTTCGCCCGCCACCCTCATCATCTCCCTAACTTGACAATGTCCGCGCCGGGGTATATTCCTTTTCAGAAGCGAGGATGCATGCATAAGCGGATTTATTGGATACCTGGAATAGCGGCCGCGGCCATTTCGGCGGCGCTCGCCACATCGCCCGTGGTTTTCGTCCCCGACGCCACCTTTCACGGATCGAGCCTGGCCGGGTGGCACTCGCTCGGCCACGCCAAATGGCGCGCGGAAAACGGCGAGATTGTAGGCACGCCCGGCGAGGGCGGCGGCTGGCTGCTGCTGGACAAATCGTATCAGGACATCGGATTCTTCACTTCCTTCCGCTGCGCATCCGGCTGCAAGACCGGCGTGCTCCTGCGCGCTGAAAAGACGCCCCAGGGGATGAAGGGCATCTACGTGTCGTTGACGGACGGCGATCTGGCCAGTTACCGCGTCACGCTCGATGCCGAAGGCCGCGAGCTTTCGCGTGAAGCATTGCGGCCCGGCGGCGGCCAGATGCGCATCGCCCCGCCGCCGAATCCGAACGGCGGACGCGGTGGACGCGCCGGCGGCGGACGCATGCCCACCCCTCCCGGCCTGCCCCTCAAGGCTCCCGTCGCCGTCTATCGCGCCAACGATTGGAACCACATCGAAATCATTCTGGACGCCAACATCGTCCGTTCGTTTTTTAACGATGGCAACAGCTCGTCCTCTCCCACCACCCATGGTTTGGGGGGCGTGGCCGATGAGGAATTCGGGCGCTTCGGCCCGGTCGCGCTGTACGCCGGCGGCACCGGCGAAGTGCGCTTCAAGGACGTCTCCTACAAGGATCTCAACTCCAAGGTGCTACCCAAGGAGAAGGTTTCGCCGAACTTCACCATGCAGCGCATCGACGATTTCTACTACGCCTGGAGCGCCGCCGCGGCCGACGTCAACCGCGACGGCATTCTGGACATCGTCGCCGGGCCGTACTACTGGCTCGGCCCGGATTACACCGTGCGCAAGGAAATATACCTGGCGCAGACCGTCAATCCCTCCACCGCCTATCCCAATGACTGCATGCAGGCCTTCGCCTACGATTTCACCGGCGACGGCTGGCCGGACGAGCTTTGCATGGGCGCCATCGGCCAGCCGCTGCATCTGTATGTGAATCCGCGCGGCGAGAGCCGGCGATGGGACAAGTACGATGTCACTGCGCCGGTTAGCAAGGAGGTCTCGCTCCTGAAGGATATCGATGGCGATGGCAAACCCGAATTCGTCTACGGCGGCGAAGGCTATCTGCGCTATGCCAAGCCGGACCCCGCCAACCCGACCGGCCCCTGGGTGGTCCACACCATCTCCGAGCAAGGCCCCTGGGGCGCGGGGCACGGCCTCGGCGTCGGCGATATCAATGGCGACGGCCGCATGGACATTGTCGATCCTTACGGCTGGTGGGAGCAGCCGCCCGCCGGCAGCCACCAGGAACTGTGGACGTACCACCCCCAGGCCTTCGGCCGCTGGACCGGCCACGCCTCGCCCGGCGGCGCGGAAATGGCGGTCTATGATGTCAACGGCGATGGCCTCAACGACGTCGTCACCGTCCTCCAGGCGCACGGCTGGGGCCTGGCCTGGTACGAGCAGAAGCGCGACGCCGCCGGCAAAATCTCCTTCGTCGAACACATGATCATCGACGATTTCTGGACCAAAAGCGCCGGCAACGTCCACGCTTCCGAGCTGCACGGCACCGGTTTCGCCGACGTCGATGGCGACGGCATTCCCGATTTCATAGCCGGCAAGCGCTTCTGGTCCCACCTGGACGATTACACCGATCCCGACCCCTACGGCGCGCCCGTCCTCTATTGGTTCAAGACCGTTCGCAACCCCAAGGCCCCCGGCGGCGCCGAGTTCATCCCGGAGTTGATCCACAACCGCTCCGGAGCCGGCAATGCCGTGCTGGCCGTGGATCTCAACCACGATGGGGCAATTGATATCATAACTTCAGCGGACAGGGGGACGTTTATTTTCTGGGGCAAGCCAAAAGGCAACAGGGCGCGCTCGGGCTCGAACTAAAAATCGCGCCGTCCAGGCGCGCACCGGCAGCCGGACCCGCGACTCTTTTCGGAATTGCCATCCTCCTGGGCGCATTTCTGCTGTTCCAGGTTGAGCCGCTGATTGCCAAATCGATTCTGCCCTGGTTTGGCGGATCGGCGGCGGTGTGGGCCACCTGCCTGCTGTTTTTCCAGGTGGCGCTGCTCGGCGGCTACGCCTGGGCGCATTGGCTAAGCGGGCAACCGCCGGCACGGCAGAAGTTTTTCTATCTGGCCGTGCTGGCGCTCAGCCTGCTCTGGCTGCCCATCCTGCCTTCGGCGTGGTGGAAGCCGGCAGCCGTAGACGACCCATTGCCGCACATCCTCGGTCTGCTGGCGGCCACCGTGGGGCTCCCGTTTTTCCTGCTTTCCGCCACCAGCCCGCTGCTGCAGTCCTGGCGCGCCGGTTCCAATAGCGGCGCGAAGCCTTACCGGCTCTACGCCTTGTCCAATCTCGGCTCCATGCTTGGCCTGCTCAGCTACCCGATTCTGGTCGAGCCCTATCTGACCAACCACGAGCAGACATGGCTGTGGTCGCTTGCCTACTGCGCCTTTGCCGCGTTCGCCGCGGCCGCCGCCTTGAAAGCCCCGTGGAGCAAGCTTTCAGCTTGCCATGCCGGCATTCCTGCCAGCATACCCGCTTCCAGCAACTCCCAGCGCCTTCTCTGGCTCGCTCTGGCCGCCACCGCCTCCGCTCTCCTCCTCGCCCTCACCAACGTTCTCACCCAGAACATCGCCCCCATGCCCTTCCTCTGGGTCCTGCCGCTCAGCCTCTACCTGCTCAGCCTGATCCTCTGTTTCGATAGCGACCGCTGGTACCAGCGCCCCGCGTTCACCCTGCTCGGCGCGGTCGCCCTGCCCGGGCTGGCGTACGCCATCGCCGGCGCGGATAACATCCATGATCCCAAGCTGGCCATCGTGCTTATTTCCGCCGCGGCGTTCGTGCTGTTCATGATGTGCCACGGCGAGTTGGCCCGCCGCCGTCCCGCCCCCGCGCATCTCACCACCTTCTATCTCATGGTCGCCGCCGGCGGGGCCGCGGGAGGCGTGCTGGTGGCCCTGGCCGCGCCGTATCTGTTCAACGCCCTGTACGATCCGGCCATCGTCGTTTCGCTCGCCGGCGTGCTGCTGCTTCTGGTCTTGCGTCCGGCCCGGCCGGCGGCGAATCCGAAGCTGCTGCTCCTAGCCGGCCTGTCCATCGCCTACTGCCAGATGCTGACCGCCAAATTCGGCATGCTGCCGCTGGCCGGCGCCGCTCTGTTCGCGGCCTGCGTGTACCGCATCAGCCGCGGCCGGGAAAGCCTGGCGCTTTACGCCATGGCGGTGGGGCTGGTGGCCGGCGTCGGCGGTTACCTAGCCCAGGACGCGGTGCATTCGGTGGACAATGCGCGCGTGCTGGCGCGCGACTTTTACGGCGCGCTCACCGTCTACGACCAGCCCTCGAGCGGCGCCATGGGCCCGGTGCGCGTGCTGCGCCACGGCACCATCGAGCACGGCGAGCAATTCCTCGAAGCGCCCAATCAGGAGCACCCCACCACGTATTACGCCCGCCGCTCCGGCGGCGGCCTGGCCATTCAGGCGCTCATGGACCAGGGGCCGCTCCGCGCCGGCGTCATCGGCCTCGGCGCCGGAACGCTCGCGGCCTACGCCCGCCCCCAGGACCGTTACACGTTCTATGAAATCGACCCCAACGTGGTGCGCATCGCGCAAACCGAATTCACTTTCCTCCGCCACTCGCCCGCCCCGGTGGAGGTGATCCCCGGCGACGCCCGCCTTTCGCTCGAAGCGGAGCCCCGCCGCCGGTTCGACCTGCTCGCCGTGGACGCATTTTCCGGCGACGTCATCCCCGTCCATCTCCTCACCCGCGAAGCCTTCCAGCTCTATTGGCGGCGTCTGCAGCCGGATGGCGTCCTCGCCGTCCACGTCTCCAGCCGCTATCTTTCGCTGGCCCCGGTGGTGGCGCTGGCAGCGTCGGAAGACGGCAAGCGCGCCATGATGGTCTGGTACGGCGGAGATCCCGCCAGTGGCGAATCGGTTTCGGAGTGGGTGCTGGTCACTTCGCGCCCCGGATTTTTCGAGCGCCCGGAAATCGCCGCCGCCGCGCACCCCATTCCGCCCATCCCAGGCCTGCGCATGTGGACCGACGATTACAGCAATCTGTACCGGATCCTGCGGTGACTATGGCGTGCAAATTCATCCGCGCGGCCTGCCTGATTCCGGTGCTGTTCTGCGCCGTCGCGGCCGCAGCCGGTAGCGATTACGTGGATCCGCGCGTCTGCGCCGCCTGCCACACCCAAATCGCGCAAACCTATCGCCAGACCGGTATGGGCCGCTCCTTCTATCGCCCCACGGCGGCCAACATCGTCGAGGATTACACCGGGAACAACCAGTTCTACCACGCTCTTTCCGACACCCATTACGCTATGGTCCGGCACGACGGCGCCTTCTTCCAGCGCCGTTGGCAGATCGGTTTCGGCGGTAAGGAGGAGAATGTCGAAGAGCTCAAGATCGATTACATCATCGGCTCCGGCAACCACTCGCGCACCTATCTGCACCGTACCGCCCGCGGCACCCTCATCGAGCTGCCGTTGAGCTGGTATTCGGAAAAGGGCGGCATCTGGGCGCATGAGCCCGGCTTTCGATTCGCTCCACCCGCTGACCCGGCGCCTGGCTTCGTACGAGTGCATCTTCTGCCACAACGCCTATCCGCGCCTACCGGCCGGCAATGACGCTCCCGATAACGAGCCCGTGTTTTCCGGCGATCTGCCCGAAGGCATCGATTGCCAGCGATGCCACGGCCCCGGAGCGAAGCACCTCCGCACCGTCCAGACCGCCGGCGCCACCCCCGAGCAGATTCGCGCCAGCATCGTGAATCCCGCCCGCCTCAGCCCGAAACTGCGCATGGATGTGTGCATGCAGTGCCACCTGGAGCCCACCAGCACCGCCTTTCCCGCCATCGTCCGCCGCTTCAACCGCGGCCCAAGTTCCTTCCGCCCCGGCGAGCCGCTCGCGGATTTCGATGCTCACCTTCGATCACGCTCCCGGCAGCGGGCACGACGAGAAGTTCGAAATCGTCGGCAGCTCCGCCTACCGCCTGCGCCGGTCCCGCTGCTTCATCGAGAGCAAGGGCGCGCTCACCTGCGACACCTGCCACAATCCGCATGCCATCCCGCGCGGCGCGGAGGCCGCCCGCCACTATGCCGATGTCTGCCTCCAGTGCCACCGCGCAGCCCTCGATACCAAAATCGCCCAGGGCGCGCATCCCGCCGGCGCCGATTGCGTCTCGTGCCACATGCCCAAGCGCCGCACCGAAGACGTGGTCCACGTCGTCATGACGGACCATCTGATCGCGCGCCGCCCCCCGCCCGGCGACCTTCTCGCCGATGTTCCCGAAAAGCATCTCGCCGAAGCCGAGGAGTATCGCGGCGAGGTCGTTCCGTATTATCCGGCCACGCCCGACCCCATGTACGGCGCGCTCGCCCAGGTCCTCATGAAGAACAACCTGCAGAAGGGGATGGCGGAATTGTCACGGCTGGTCGCGCTGCGGCCGCCGCGCGAGCCCGATTGGTACCTGGCGCTCGGCGATGGCTGGCAGGCTCTCGGCAAACCGGCGCAAGCCGCCGCCGCTTACGAGCATGCCCTGCGCCTCCGCCCGGATTCCGTGCGCGGCCTGATTTCGCTGGCCAACGCATCCAAAGCCGCCGGCCGCCCCCAGCGCGGCGAGGAACTTTTGGCCCACGCCATCGAAGTCGCGCCCACCGATGCCCGGGCCTGGTTCCAGGCGGGCACGCTGGAGGCGGAGTTGGGCCGCGGCGAAGACGCCATCGCCAAAATGCGCAAAGCCATCGCGCTCGATCCCGATTTGCAGGGCGAAAATACCGGGCTGGCGAGCGTGCTGATGCGCGCCGGCCAGAGCGCGCCCGCCGCCGCCGCCCTCACCGAGGCCCTGCGCATCGATCCTTATGACGCCATCGCCTGGGACCTCACCGGCCGCAGCTTGGCCGGCCAGGGTCGCCTTCCCGAAGCCCTTTTCGCCTTTGAAAGGGCCATCCGGTATCGCCCCGGTTTCGCCCCGCACCTGTACGACTACGCCCTGGCGCTGGCCAGCGCCGGCCGCTTCGATGACGCCCAGAAAACGGTTGAAGCCGCCCTCAAAGCCGACCCCAAGCTGGCCGAAGCCCACGAGCTGATGGGCGGCCTGTTGGCCCGCCGGCAGCGCCTGCCCGAAGCCACCCGCGAGTATCGCGAAGCCGTCCGCCTGCGCCCCGATTTCGCCCGCGCTCAACTCGACCTGGCTGCGGCTCTGGTAGCGCAAGGCGACATTCCCGGCGCCGCCGAGCATCTCCGCCAGGTGGCCGCCGGTCCCGACCCGCAAGCCGCCCGCCTTGCAACCCAAGCCCTCGAACGCCTCGCACAGCACTGACGGGAATTCCCGCTCGCCACCCCACCCGTAGGGGTCGGGCATGCCCGGCCCGCTCTCGAATCAGACCAGGCTGGCGCCGAATCTCTCGCTTTGCCGCCCGCAAGAACCCGCCAGTAACTCCGCAGTCAGAACCGGCAGCAATCGCGCCATCTCAATCCAGCTTGTCGATTTGCAATTCGTCGCCTACCGCCGTGCCCGTCTCCGCGAGAGTCCCCGCCGGCAGTTCCAACACCGAATGCGCGAACATGCATGCCGACATCCGCCATGCCGGTACCCGGTGCCGCACCTTGCGCACTTTCCGTTTCTTGTCCAGATAAACCAGGTCAATCGGAAATTTCATGAAAAACGTGTGCACGGATTCGCAAGGCACAATCCACAACCCGTCCCCCGGCTCCAGCCGTGCGTGCTTCAGCAGCCCCGTCCGGCGCTTGGCGCTGGTGTCCGCCACATCCGCCGTCCGGGCCAGGATAACTTCGCGGGTTCGATTCCGTACCAGTATCTTCAAATGTGTTGAATATAACATAAGGCCGCTTATTGCGGTAAGTCAAGCCGGTACCATAGCGCCTCGCGGCCGGTCCCGGATTGCCGCAAATCCTTACTGCCCGGTGATATACTCGCTCGGTGTGTGCTGCTTCACAAATCGGTGAAACGGGCCTCGCGGCAACAGCGGGCGGCCTCTGTCGCAGCACCCTGGTTCGGCGCGCCGCCATCCTGCTGCTGGTGTTTGGGGCGGAAGTAATATTGGGCTCCCTCCTGGTCGACATGGGCCCCCTGAAACACAAGGGTGGACCGCTGAGCCTCCTGATCCGTCGCCAGGCTCCGTGGGTTGTCCGCGGCGCGCTTGTCTTCTCGGCCCTGTTCGTCACCTTTGCCTGGCTCAAATACGGCTCCGCGGTTGCGAATGCCGCCGCCGGTCTGGAGCGGACTCCCATCCGCCCGAAGTGGATCCTGGGACACTGCCTTTCGCTCGGCGCCTTCGCGTTATTGTCGGCAATCCTGTTTCAGAGCGGGCCAACCCCAATTCCCCGCGACGCCGTCGGCGCCCTGTGGCTGGTCCCTTGGGCTGCGGCGGTGCTCTCCTTCGGACTCGCGCTGGCGCCCGCCGCATTCTGGCGGGGCCTCGTGCGCGCCACGGGAAAGCTGTGGCTCTATACTTCCGCCGGCGCCATTTGCGCCTGTGCCATGGGCGAAATGAGCTGGAAGCTCTGGGCGCCTGCGTCCAAGCTGACCTTCTATCTGGTCCGGTTGTTTCTCAGCCCCTTTGTGGCGCCGGTGGTGACGCAGCCGGCCGCCATGGAAATCGGAACCACGTCTTTCGCCGTCAAGATCACCCCGCAGTGTTCCGGGTTGGAAGGGATCGGCCTGTTTCTGATTTTCAGCGTCTGCTGGCTGCTTCTATTTCGAAGCGAACTGCGCTTTCCGCAAGCCCTGATGCTGATTCCCGCGGCCGTCGCGGCGCTGTTCCTGCTGAACTCCGCGCGCATCGCCGCCTTGATCCTGATCGGGCATGGCGGCGCCCCGGGGATCGCCATCGGCGGTTTCCATTCACAGGCCGGCTGGATCGCCTTCAACTCGGTGGCGTTTGCCACCGCCGTGGCCGCGCGCCGCCTGCGCTTTTTTGCGGCGCCGGGACACGAACGGCTGCCCGGTGCGCAGCCGGCGGAAAGCTCCGCCACCGCCGCTTACCTGGTTCCTTTCCTGGCCATTGTGGCCGCGGGCATGCTGGCCCGGGCACTGTCCGGGAATTTCGAGTGGATGTATTGGCTGCGATTCCCTGCAGCCCTGGCTGCGCTGCTGACTTTCCGGCGTGATTACCCGACTCCCGCGTGGAAGCCGGACTGGTTCGCGCCGCTGGTGGGCGCCGGCGTTTTCATTCTCTGGCTCGCCGTCGATCGCGTCCTCACGGCGCCGGCCGTGGACGCCCTTCCCGCCCTCATGACAGCTTCGCCCGCCGTGCGCGCCTTCTGGCTGGCCGCACGCATCGGCGGAGCGGTCGCCGTCGTTCCGATTGCCGAAGAGCTTGCGTTTCGCGGCTATCTGCTGCGCCGTTTGGCCGCCGTCGATTTTGAACGAGTCTCCCTGCACGCCATCACGCTGTTTCCCCTGTTGGGCTCGTCGCTCGCTTTCGGCCTGATGCATGGACGCCTCTGGCTGGCCGGCGTGCTGGCTGGAATCGCCTACGCCGTGGCGGCCCGTCGCCGCGGAAGCCTGGGCGACGCTATCGTCGCTCACGCCACCACCAACGCCCTGGAGAATGCCCGTTAAAGCGTAGAAAGTAGCGACTCTCGCACCCGAAGGCGTGATAGCCTTCGGGTGATTTTCTGCCAAGAAAAAGGGAGAGTCGCTATGAAGAAACGATACCAGATCGACCAGCAACGAGCGGTGCAGCAGTTCCGCCGGCTGGCCACCGAAGAGAACCCCAACATCCAAATGATCCTGCCGATGGCCGACATTGTCGGCATGTTGCAGGATGGCGTCGGCCATTTGCTGCGAGAAGCCGGACTCGCGTTGATGAGTCTGGTAATGGAGGAGGAAGTCCGCCACCTGGCCGGCGAACGCCATGAACAGCGTCCCGATCGCCGCGTGCACCGCTGGGGCAAAGATGACGGCTATTGCGTGGTGGACGGCCAGAAAGTGCCGCTGAAAAGAACCCGGCTGCGGACCAAGCAGAACCGGGAGCAACGGTTGGGGAGCTACGAACTTTTCCAGCGCAGCGCGCCGTTGCAGCAGGGCGTTTGGGACAAGATGATGCGCGGGCTTTCGACCCGGAATTACGGGACCGTGGTGAAGGAGTTCCGCACAGCATACGGGATTGAGAAGTCGGCGGTGAGTGAGAACTTCATCGAGGCCAGCCGGGAGAAGGTGAAGCAGTTGATGGAGCGGCCGCTGGGCGAGTTGCGGCTGTGCGCCGTCCTGATCGACGGCACGCCGTTCAAGAATCGCATGATGGTGGTCGCGTTGGGCATCTGCTGCGACGGGCGCAAAACGGTGTTGGGGCTGCGCGAAGGGGCCACCGAGAACGCGACCGTAGTGGGCGAGTTGCTGAGCGATCTGCTCGCACGCGGCTTGGATTTCAGCACCCCGCGGTTGTATATCCTGGACGGCGGCAAAGCCTTGGCGGCGGCCGTACGGCGCCACGCCGGGGAGGCAGCTTTCATCCAGCGCTGCCAGGTTCACAAAAAACGCAACGTGCTGGAACATCTGCCGGAGGAACACAAGGCCGGCGTGCGCCGGAAGCTGCAAAACGCTTACGCGATGCACGAATACGAGCCAGCCAGACGGGCGCTCACGCAGTTGCATCGCGAACTCATGGACCTGAATCCGAGTGCGGCGCGAAGCCTGGAGGAAGGCATGGAAGAAACCCTCACCGTTCACAAACTGGGCAACTTCGTCGCACCCTGGCCTGCACCAACGTGATCGAATCGGCCTTCTCGATCGTGGAAACGGTTTGCCGGAATGTGAAGCGATGGCGGGATGGCGATCAGATCGAACGCTGGGTCGGCTCCGGGCTGCTCGTGGCCGAGCGGCAGTTCCGGAAGGTCATCGGCTACCGTCAGATTCCGCTGCTGCTGTCGTCGATGGCCAATGCCGTTTCCAAGAAGTCGATTGCGAAAGGAGCTGCGGTCGCGTAGTCTATGAGTTCCGAGGGTCGCTTACTTTCAACGGAGTTCCGGGCAATCTCACGCCCTGCTCGCCGCCTACGTCGTGGCCTTCGGGCAATGGCATCTGTGGTAACTGCTGGTACTAGACCCTTAGTACGATGTTATCCCTATATATATTGGAATACTCGTGATACTCTCGATTGGCTAGTGTCCCGGAGGGCTCCGGAAATTACATTATAAAAGGAGGAGAATCTTTGAAGAAAATTGTCGCGTTGAGCCTGATGATAGCGGGTTGCGCCAGTTTTGCGTTGGCCGGAATCCCGGCTCCGGAAATAGATCCGTCCGCCGGCGCCAGCGCTTTCGTACTCTTATCTGGTGCGTTACTGGTGCTGCGGTCCCGCAAACGCGGCTAGGTGTTCGTGGTACAAACGGATCCGGCCGTCGGAGCGGCCGGATCCATCGGATACTATGTCCGGCTTGGCGTGCCGCCGCCGGCTAGTGTTTTACCGTCTTCAGCTTCTCGCGCTGCTCGCTCAGCACCGCCTTGCGGCTGAGCTTGATCTTGTTGCCTTCGAGCGCCAGCACCTTCACCAGGATCTGGTCGCCTTCCTTCAGCTCGTCGCGGACTTCGCGAATCCGGTTCTCGGCGATCTCGCTGATGTGCAGCAGGCCGTCGGTGCCCGGGAAGATCTCGACAAACGCGCCGAAATCCACCAGCCGCACCACCTTGCCCAGATAGGTCTTGCCGACTTCGGCCGTCGCCGTGAGGTCGGAGATGATCTGGATGGCCTTGTTGGCCGACGCTTCGTCGGCCGACGCCACGTGGATCGTGCCATCGTCTTCCACGTCGATCTTCACGCCGGTCTGCTCGATGATGCCGCGGATCACCTTGCCGCCCGGTCCAATCACGTCGCGGATCTTGTCCGTCGGAATCTTGCAGCGTGTAGATGCGCGGCGCGTATTGCGACATCGCCGGCGCGCGGCTGCGGCAGCGCCTCGTGCATCTTGTCCAGGATGAACAGCCGCCCGCGCCGCGCCTGCTCCAGCGCTTCCTTCATGATGGCCGGTGGTGACGTTGCGGCACCTTGATGTCCATCTGCAGCGCCGGTGATGCCGTCGCGCGTGCCGGCCACCTTGAAGTCCATGTCGCCGTAGTGATCTTCGGCGCCGGCGATGTCGGTCAGGATGGCGTACTTGTCGCCTTCCTTCACCAGGCCCATGGCCACGCCGCCCACGTGCGCCGCGAGCGGCACGCCGGCATCCATCAGCGCCAGCGACGCGCCGCAGACCGTCGCCATGCGAGCTCGATCCGTTCGATTCCAGGATGTCGCTGACCACGCGCAGCGTGTAGGGGAAACTTCGCTTCGTCCGGAATCAGCGCCGTGAGCGCCCGCTCCGCCAGCGCGCCGTGGCCGATTTCGCGCCGGCCCGGGCCGCGCATGAAGCCGACTTCGCCCACGCTGAACGGCGGGAAGTTGTAGTGCAGCATGAAGCGCTTGGACGCCTCGCCCGGCTCCAGCAGCTCGATGCGCTGCTCGTCTTCCTTGGTGCCCAGCGTCACCGTCACCAGCGCCTGCGTTTCGCCGCGGGTGAACAGCGCCGAGCCGTGCGTGCGCGGCAGCACGCCGGTTTCGATCGAGATCGGCGCGGATCTGGTCGAACGCGCGGCCATCCGGACGCCGGTGGTTCTTCAGCATCTCGTCGCGGAAGATCCGCTCCTTGAGCGCGTCGTAGCACTTGCGCGGCCTCGTCCCGCTGTCTCCTCCGGCTGCGCTTCGAGCACCCGCTTCTTCAGCGTCCGCCACCCGCGCGTAGCTTTCCAGCTTCGGATATTTCTGGGTGTTCAGCGCGTCGGTCAGCTCTTCGCGCGCCTGCTTGTCCACCTGCGTCGTACAGCGCCTGGTCGAGCGCCGGCGGCGTGAAGACCCGCTTCGTCTTGCCCGCCTGCTTCACCAGCTCGCGAATCGCCGCGGCGATCTTCTTGCAGCATGTGGCCGAACTCGATGGCGCCCAGCACGTCCTCTTCGGAAACCTGCTGCGCGCCCGGCTTCCACCATCACGATGCCTTCTTCGGTTCCCGCCACCACGATGTTCAGCTTGGATTCGCGGCCTTCGGTGTAGGTGGGATTGGCGACGTACTCGCCGTCCATCATCCCCACCCGCACGCCGCGCCAGCACGTACGGAAACGGAATGTCGGAAATCGCCAGCGCCGCCGCCGCGCCCACGATGGCCAGCGAATTCGGGATCCTGTTCCGGATCCGCCGAAAGCACCATGGCGATGATCTGCGTCTCGTTCAGAAACCCTTCGGGAAACAGCGGCCGGATCGGCCGGTCGATCAGCCGGCTGGTCAGAATTTCTTTTTCCGAGGGGCGTCCTTCGCGCTTGATGAAGCCGCCCGGAATCTTTCCGGCGGCATACGTGTATTCGCGATAGTCCACGGTGAGCGGGAAAAATCCCGCTCCCGCTTTGGGCTGATCCGACATGCAGGCGCTGACCAGCACCACCGAATCGCCCGAGCGAACGACGACCGCGCCGTTCGCCTGTTTGGCCATATTGCCCGTTTCAATGGTGAGGCTCCGGCCTCCCAGATCTACTTCACTTTATGCAACATGAATCTTTCTTACCTCCAACCTCGGCCGGAGACCACCCCGGCCAGTCGCATTCGCCATCTCACGACCGTAGAGACTGGAGTTGACAGGATGGTAGTCCGAAACTGTGCGGGGCGCGCGCCCCGCCGCCGTCCGAACCATGCAGGTATGAACGAAAGCACCTGACTGCGGGCTGCCTTCGGTGAATGGACTAGCGCCGAATGCCCAGCTTCTGCAGGACTGCCTTGTAACGCTCCGGATCGGTATCGCGCAGGTACGTCAAAAGCCGCCGGCGCTTGGCCACCATGGTCAGGAGCCCCTTGCGGGAACCATGGTCCTTCCGGTGCGTCTTGAAATGCTCGGTGAGCAGCGAAATCCGCTGGCTCAGCAGGGCAATCTGTACTTCTGGCGACCCGGTGTCGGACCGGTGGCGCTGATGGGTACTAAAGATCTGCCGCTTTGCTTCAATCGCCAGTGCCATTCTTACAGCTAATGCTCCTTGTCTTCTCTTAATCTCGTTTTGGTACTTTAACAGAATACCACAGGTGCGAAGTGGGTTGAACTCGTACTTGCAACGGTTCGGCCAGACTGTGGGGGGTCGGACATACCCGGGCCGCCCGCTTCCTCGAGGTCCGCTACCCCCCGGTGCCGACATTCAGCCGCCCGCGAAGCTAATTTCGTGCTTCGTACTTCTTGTGAAATCCGTTACGGCTATTGCTGATCGTGAACGATCCGTCCGCCCCGGCAGAAACCTCAATCCAGTTGCCGTGGCGGTTGGGATCGGGATTGGCGATGAAATCCTCCGGGGCGTTGGCTTGGGGGCCGCCGGCTGTCGTGAAGTGCGCCTGCCAGATGTCCTCCAGGCCCGCAGCGGCGCGGAGAATCGGAAAGCTCTCTCGATCTCCGCCCTTGGCCGCGCCGTTGGCGATCAGCATGGCCCGGGCGTGAATCGCACGGACCAGTTCCGGCGCGACGCCTTTGATCTGGGCGTGCACGTTGACGTTGTACACGTCCACCGTTCCGATCAGATTCTCCGGGCAGACCAGGTCGCGGGAAGGTTGCGCTTCCAGGTCCGCCAGGTCCAGCATGCGGAATTTGCCGAACGTCACCAGCACGCCCACCGAGAGGTTGTCTTCCACATCGCGCTCGATCAGCGGCTGCCGCGGGTAGACCGCGCAAGCGGGATTCGGCGCTCCCGCGCCGGCGAGCGGCTTCTGAATCGTCTTGCCGCCGGCCGAAAGCACCCGGATTTCAATTCCTTCGAGCGGAATGCGGTCGCCCGGCTTCACCACGGTGTGGCCGATTTTTTCCCGCAGCTCCGCGTACGCGCGGAAGCGCTGCTCGTCGCCCAGGATTGCGCTCTGGATCGTGTGCACTACCGACTGGCCGCGTTGGAAATCGCCGTGATCGAAGATGTGGCGCACCGGGAGTTTCGTAACCAGGTCGGGCAGGTCGCCGATGTGGTCGATATCGAAATGCGTGATCAGCAGATTGTCGATCTGCTTCACGCCCACGGCATGGGCAGCGGCCACGATCGCGCCAACCGAAGATTCGCGGTTGCCCCAGGCGGGCCAGCCGGCGTCGATGAGCATGGTTTCGCCGGAGGGAGCAACCATGAGCACGGATTTGCCGCCCTCGACATCGATGACATAGATTTTTAGGGCGGCCGCAGCCGGGCCGGCCAGCAGGGTGGCGATCGCAATGGAAAGTAGTAGTTTCATGTTGGGTCAAGCCGAATACATTGCCGCGACTTCGTAATCCACAACTTTGGGGACGGTGAATTCGATGCTTGCGCCGCCCTGCGTAAAGGGCACGTCGGTTTCGGCGCGCAGCAGTTCGACTCGTGTCACTTTCCTGCCGGCGGGCAGGGACGTCTTCACCCGCTGCGGGCCGATCGCGTAGAACTCGCGGAGCCATCCGCGGTGCATGGCGGGGTTTGTGTAGTTGAGGAGGTGGACGGCGAAACCGGCCTGCGTCTCCCAGGCGAACGTCTCGATGACACCTTGGCCCGTGACGGTGACCGGCGCGCTCGCGCCCGCCACCCAGGCGATGGCGTTGCGCAGCAGTCGAGCCAGATCGGTATGGCCGGAGCGCCACATGGTGCGCTCGATATCGCCGGGAAAATACACCAGGCGGCTCGATCCTTTTTGCCGCACCACCATCGCCGGCTCGCTGGTCCGCGGCTCCACGGGATAGGAAAGCTCCGGCGGATAGGCCACGAAGCCGGGCACCACGGTCAGGACCGGGTCCTCCACGGGCGCCACCGGGACGCGGTTTTCCGCGCCTGGAATCCAGTGCGTGTTGGAGAAGCCGCTCAGGATTTCGTGCTGCCGTTCGATGCGCGCCAGGTAGGCGTTCCCGTTGGTGCCGGCAATCTCGCCGGCCTTGCGGATGCCGAATACGTCCGCCAGTCCGAATTCGCTTCGCCGACGGTTGCGCTCGCTGTAGAGGCTGGTTTCGAAGGTGGCGAGGAGCGACCCGCCGCCTTCCACGTACGCGCGCAACTGCCGGCACTGGCCGTCGCTGAGGAGCGCCGTGTTGGGCAGCAGCAGCGCCGCGTATTTCGCCAGCTCTTTCGGCCCCAGCTTGTCCTCGTGCACGAAATCGAACAGGAAACGGCCTTCCAGCAGCGCATAGTACAGGCCGTCCATGTACTCCCGCATGAGCGCGCCGCGCGGCGGCTGGTAGAACAGGTGGGTGCGCTGGCCCATGACGACGCCGATGTTGGCGATGGAGCGTTTGTTGATGAAATGGGCATCGTGCCGGGCCATCCAGTTGAAATATTTTTGCGCCGGCTCCAGCCACCGCCGATCCTCTCCCATGCCGTTTTCGCCGCCGATGATGTGATGGTAAGGGGCCATGCCGGAGGCCAGCGTCTCGTTGAACCACATCCGCTCCTCGGCCGGCGATTTATAGACGTTGCGCCAGCGCGGGCGGCCGGTGGACCAGGCCGCGGTCACGTTGGTCGACATCTTGCCCTCCTGCACGGCGCTGCACACGCGGCCCTGCAGCGCGCATCCCCAGATGGGCGTATCGTCCCCGCCGCGGCCCTGGTTATCGCACTGAAACCACTCGCACATCTCCCCCAGTTTCACCAGGTCGGCCGAGCAGCGGATGCCGCCGCCGAGGTTGGCGAAATAGAAATTCCCCGGCCGCTTCTCCCTGGCGATGCCGTCGTAGAGCTTCCATAGATAGACCACGCGCTCATTGAACTTGTCCCAGTATTCGATGGTGCCGGCCGGCGGCAGCTTGCGGCATTCGGCGCAATGGCATGCCGGCAGGGCGCCGAGCGGCGGCCAGGCGTTGGTGAACAGGCCGTCCACGTCGTAAAGCGAGTTGATTTCGCGCATGATGGCCGGCATGTAATCGGTCATGTAGCTGGTGAACATGCACGTGCGGAACAGGCGGGGGTCTTCGCTGTGGTGCACCGGGTTCGACTGCGCGTCGCGCTCGAACCATTCCGGGTGCGCATGGAGGGCGTCCTCCCAGTTCAGGTCCGGGCTCATGCGCGCGATCACGTGCAGGCCGCGCTTTTTGGCCGCCGCGCAGCACTCGCCGAAGAAATCGCGGTCGCCCAGATACTTGCCCTTGCGGTGAAACGGCACCTTGGTGGGATAAAACGCCAGGATGCCGGTGACGCTCACCATTACGGCGTCCACCTTCAGGATGGCCCAGTAATCGGCCCACTGTTCCACGTCCAGCACGGCCGGATCGTGCTCGGTCATGTTGGTCTGGCCCAACCGGCGGATGCGGCGCTGCCAGGGCACGGGCGGTTCGGCGGCCAGCATGGATGCGGCCAGGGCGGCGGCCGGCGCCACCGCAAACTCGCGGCGATTCAGGTCCATAACATCTCCGTTTCAACCGGCGCCCAAAATGCGACTCGATGTGGGGCAGGCGGTTTCGCCCGCCAACCGCGCGCCGCAATTGGCAGGCCCCACACCCTGACTTGGCATTTCCGCATTCGGCGCCCGATGCTCAGAACGTATCACACTGCGCCGGGGGACGCCCTGATACGCTGAGAACGTGGAATACAAGGCGCTCATCTTCGACCTCGGCAAGACCCTGGTGCATTTCGATTTCACGCGCGGTTACCAGGCGCTCCAGGAATTGTGCCCCTATCCTGCGGCGGAAATTCCGCGGCGGCTGGCGGGCACGGGACTGGTGGAGAAGCTGGAAACCGGGCTGATGGAGCCGCGCGATTTCGTCGCGCAGACCGCGCGGGCGCTGGAACTCGAAGTGGACTACCCCCGCTTCTGCGAAATCTGGGGATCGATTTTTGCCGATACGCTGGTGCCGGACAGCCTGCTTGAAGCGCTACACGCCCGCTATCGCCTGGTGCTGCTCTCCAATACCAACGCCATGCATTTCGAGTCCATCCGCGCCCGCTACGCTGCGCTGCTCCGCCACTTCGACGGGTTTGCGCTTTCCTATGAGGTCAAATCGATGAAGCCGCAGCCGGGAATTTACCGCACGGCCCTCCGGATGGCGGGCTGCCGCGCCGGCGAGTGCTTCTACACCGACGACATTGCGGAGTACGTAGAGGCCGCCCGCGCGCTGGGAATCGACGCCGTCCAGTTCCGGAATGCGGCGCAGTTGGAGCGCGACCTGCTGCAGCGGGGAATTCGCTGGGAGTAGCCGGGGTCAAAAAAAACCGGGCCCGTTCCCGGGCCCGGCGAGGAGCACTTGCAACCCGGTCGGAGGTCCGAATCGCAAGAGTGGAGGAGACTGTCAGGACAGAAGGCCGCCATGTCCGAGGCAGGCAATTTCCCAGCCGGTGACATGGTATCGGGCCAGCACTGCCGGCAATAGCGTATCCACAACGTTCGGCTTGGCGGAACGGAAGCAACCGGGAGCCGAAACGATCGGCACTTCATCCCGATAGGCCAGAAGCAGCAGGTTGCCCGGTTCCACCGGGGCAAGGAATCGTTCAAATTGGCCGCCAACCCGTAAAATCGCCCGCCCGATCACGTCTTCCGGTCCGGCCGGGGCGGTGGTGGAAGCCACCAGGATCACACAGGGCTTGGAGCGCAGCAGATGGTTCAGGCAGCGCGAGACGGAGTTCTCGTCTTCCGTGCAGGACAGCACAAAGTTGGCGTTCACGCCGAAGCGCTCAAGGCGCTGGCGCATGATGTTCTCAAACAACTGCCGGCCGCGCTCGCCGCTGATCGGATCGGTGTACAAAATGCCCACCGTGGGGGTACGCAGGGGGCGCGCCTGCAGGATCGGGCCGCGCTCCTTCAACAGGTTCATCACCGCGTCCAGCTGCTCTTTGGCCACGGCGAAGGGCGCGCTCTTGATGGTGGCAATCCGCTGCCCGGCGGTGGCGTAGCTGAAATTCGGGGCCGTCGCGATCACCACGCTGCCGGCGTAGTTGATCTGCTTCAGCAGTTCGTCATCCACCAGCACGCAGGAGTTTTCGGTGGCCATCAGGTTGGCCCTGCCGCCGGCCGCCAGCCGGATTTCCAGACTGCCGCAGCCCATCTGGCCGGAAACCGCGGAAACCGCATCGTCCTCGCCGACTTCGCCTTCTTCCAGTTCCGTGACCCAAATAGTCTCCATGCCCTCGGATACGAGCACGCGAATGTCTTCGTCGCTGATGATATGGCCTTTGGCCAACAGCTTCTTGCCACCGGGACGGAACACCGTGCAGCATAGGATTCTGCCAGTGGAGGTTTTCACATCAACTGTTTGTGCTTTCATGATCCGCCCCTTCCAAGCCGGCTTTAGAATTTCAGGCTTGTTTATCCTTAAATGTGAGTGTAACTGAGGAGTCGGTGAAAACGTTGATTTTTTCTTCGGGTCTTTTGGGGGGAGCGCTCGAAAACCCCACTTTGGGGGGACACAAAAGTGTCGACCGATATGTACGATCGCACGCTGACGCTATTTCCGCGGCGTAGGAAGCTGAATGAATTCGTCTAAAGGCAAAGCAGAGAACCCCGTATCCGCAAGCCCGATTTCATGCCAGCGGTCGGACCGGAGAATGCGCAGCACGGCGATTTCATCGCAGGCCTGGAACTTCGGACAGCGCAGACAGTCTTTCCAGGCTTTGAGCGGCAGCACGCCCCGCTCGACTACGTGAAATCCCACCTTGTTGAAGAATTCAGCAACGTAAGTGAAAGCAAATACCGCGTCCAGATCGTAAAGCCCCGCTTCCGCCACCAACGCTTCCACCAGCTTGCGTCCCGCGCCTTGCGTTTTCGCGTGCTGATGCACCGCCAGGGAGCGGATTTCGCCAATCGACGGACTGTAAAAATGCAACGCCCCGCAGCCCAGGAACTGGTCCCCCGCGGTGACCACGCTGAAATCGCGGATGGCCTCGGAAAGTTCGAACTCGGTGCGCGGCAGCATGACGCCTTTGGCCGCATAGCCGTTGATCAAGTCGAGAATGAGCGGAATGTCATGCATCACGGCCTTGCGCACGGTCAGCCGGCCTCTGGCAGGGCGGCATTCCGGCTCTGGCGGAGCAGCCGTGTTCCAGGGTTCGGAAATCCGGTCAGGCAGCGTTTCCGCAGAGGCGCCGGCTTCGACGAAGGCGTCGGCATACAGGCCGTTAATCACGAATTCACCTCCACCGCCTGTGCTACGATGCGCGTTCCGACCTCTTCGCCCGCCAGCAGGCGCGCCAGCACGTCCGGAGCCGTGCCGGGTGCAATCCGCACCTGCCCCACGCCGCTTTCAAGAGCGCTCAACGCCGCATTCAGCTTGGCCTGCATACCGCCGGTGGCGATGCCATCGGCCATCAACCGGCGGCTCTCGCCGCCGGTCAGCAGCCGCCGCAACTGCCGGTTCCCGTCGAGTACACCTTCGACATCGGTCAGAAAGATCAGCTGTTCCGCGCCGAAGCCCGCGGCGCAGGCCACCGCCATCTGATCCGCGTTCACGTTGTAGATGTTGCCCTGCCGGTCTCCGGCCACGCACGCCACCACCGGCAGGAATCCGTTGCCCGCCAAAACCTGGAGCAGCGCCGGATTGCAACCGGTCACGCGCCCCACCGCGCCCAGCGCCGGGTCCATGGGCACGGCTTCGGCCAGCAGGGCGTCGATGCCGCTGATGCCCACCGCCAGGGCGCCGGCGCTGTTCAGGCTGGCCACCAGTTCGTGATTGACGGTGCCGGCGAAAATTTTCAAAACCGCGTCGATGGTCTCCGGCCCGGTGACGCGCAGGCCATTGACGAACCGGCTCGGGATTCCCCGCTCGGCCAGATAGCGGGTCATCTGCTTGCCGCCGCCGTGCACCACCACGATTTCCCATCCGCGCGCCCGCGCGGCTGCAATCTGGCCGGCGAGGGAGTTGCGCGAAGCCGGCGAATCCAGAAGCGTGCCGCCGAGTTTTACCAGCACCTTCATAGCAGCCCCTCGGTTTCCGGAAGCCCAAGCATCAGGTTCATGTTCTGCACCGCCTGCCCGGCCGCGCCTTTCACCAGGTTGTCGATCACGCTGACCACCACTGCGCGCCCGCTCACCGGATCGGCCACCACCCCGATATCACAGAAGTTCGTGCGTGCGACCCCACGCAGGTTGGGCAGGTGGCCGGGGTTGTAGAGCCGGATGAACGGCTCGGCGGCGTAGCGGAGCTCGTAAATGTCCAGAAACTCCTCGGCCGTGACCGGCCGGGCCATGCGGAAGTAGATGGTTTCCAGGATGCCGCGGTCGAGCGGCAGCAGTTGCGCGGTGAAGCTGAATTCGCGCTCTTCCAGGCCGGAAACCGCCAGCACTTCCGGCACATGCCGGTGGCGCAGCACGGAATAGGCGGAGAAGTTTTCCGTCACCTCGCAGAAGCTGGTGGTAAGGCTGGCCTTGCGGCCCGCTCCGCTGGCGCCGGACTTGGCGTCGCACACGATGCCCGCGGCGCGATCCACCACCCCCTCCTCGACGAGCGGGCGGATGGCCAGATTAGCGGCGGTGGGATAACAGCCAGGGTTGGAAACCAGGCGTGCCGCCGGGATGCGCTCGCGGCGGAATTCGGGCAGCCCGTAGACGGCTTCGGCCAGCAGGTCCGGCGCCGTATGCGCCTCTTTGTACCAGGCTTTATAATGTTCGGCGGTGCCCAGCCGGAAGGCCCCGCTCAGATCGATGATGCGCGCACCCGCTTCCAGAAGCGCTGGCGCCAGCTCCATCGAAACCTCCGGTGGGGTGGCCAGAAAAACCAATGTAAGCTGTTGCTGCTGAACCACTTCCTCTGCCAGGTGGGCATGCCCGACGGCCTTTGCGCGGCGCATGGACGGCCCTTCGCCCGCGTGCTCACGGTGCTCCAGCAGGACGGGTTCGACCCGCCCGTGGCGGTCCAGGATGCGCACCAGCTCCGCCCCGCTATATCCCCGGTAACCGACAATGCCGACCCGTGTCATGTTTTTTTATTCGCTTCGATGAATAATTATAACATGAAGGCGTGGAGGTTGTGGTCCTATGCTACCTTCCCCCATATCTTGCGGCGTATCCACGACGATTTTGCCGAATTCACTTAGACGCTCGACCGCTCCCCCGCACCCTGCTACAATCGCCCCTTCGTGCGCGACCCGCTGGTGGGTCCCGCGGCTGCTATTGCCGCCGGCATCCTGGCTGCCCGCTACGTATCCTTCCGCCAGACCGAGCTCCTCGCTGCCGCTGGCGGTTTCGTTCTCCTCGCCATCGTCTCCCATCTACGCCGGTCCCGCGCCCTGCGCGCCGTCTGCGCCGCGCTCGCCCTCTTCGCCGCCGGCGCGCTCACGGCCGTACTGCACGCCCCCGGTCCCCCGCCCTACATCGACGCCACCGCCCGCGAGACCGTGATTCTCGGCGGCTGCGTGGTCGAGCCGCCTGCCATTTCCGGCGAGCGCGAGCGCTTCATCCTCGAGCTCGAGCCGCACGCCCGCGCCCAGGTCACGCTTTTCACCCGGCCCGGCGAAGCCCTGCCGCCGCTCCACTACGGCCAAAACATTGAGCTCGACGCCAAGGTCCGCCCGCCCCGCAACTTCGGCAATCCCGGCGCATTCGACTACCAGACCTGGCTTTCCCGGCAGGATATTTACTGGACCGCCTCCGGCTCCGCCGCCACCCTCCGCGTTCTCCCCGGCTCGTGCGGCTCGCGTTTCGAGAAAGCCGTCATGGACCTCCGCCAGGCCATCCTCCGCCGAACCGCCAGCCTCTACCAGGGCGATCCGTACCGCACCGGCATGATGCAAGCCCTCCTCATCGGCCAGAATTTTCAACTGCAAAAAGTCTGGACCGAAAATTTCCGCTCCACAGGCACCTTCCACACCATCGTCATCAGCGGCACCCACGTCGCCATCCTCGCCGGCTTCTTCCTCTTTTTGCTGCGGCTGTGTTTCCTACCCGAAAGCCTCGCTCTGCTGCTCACCTCCTGCGCCGCGTGGCTCTACGCGCTGGTTTCCGGCTGGCACGCCCCTTCCGTCCGCGCCGCGGCCGGCCTCACCCTGGTCCTCGTCGCCGGCTATTTCTACCGCCGGCGCCGCCCTCTCAATCTGCTGGCCGCCATCGCCATCGGCTTCCTGCTCCTCGACCCCGGCGAGCTCTTCGATGCCAGCTTCCAGCTCACGTTTCTGGCCGTCGCCTTCCTCGGCGCCTTCGCGGTGCCGCTGATTCAGGCCAGTTCCGCCCCGCTCGCCCGCGGCCTTTCCGGCCTGGCCGATACCGCCCGCGACCTCCACATCGCGCCGCGCGTCGCCCAATTCCGCATCGAAATGCGCCTGCTCGCCCGAACCTTTCACCTGCCCCACGCCGCCCTCACTATCCCCCTGCGCATCGGCTTTTTCTTTTTCGAAATCGCCGCCGTCTCGGCCGTCATCCAACTCGGTCTGGCCCTTCCCATGGTGGTCTACTTCCATCGTCTCGGCCTCTCCGGTTTTTCCGCCAATGCTTTCGTCGTCCCGCTGATGGGCCTTGCGGTTCCCGTCGGCTTCGTGGCCGTTCTCACCGGCTGGCATTGGGTGGCGGGTTTCGCCGGCCTGCTGCTTGCGCTCTCCCAGCGAATCGTCGCCTGGCACGCCGCCATCGAGCCCAACTGGCGCATCCCCACGCCGCCGCTCTGGCTCGGCGTGGCGCTCTCCGCGGCGCTGATCGCCGCCGCGCTCGCCCGCCGCCGCTGGTGGCGCATCGCTTCCATCGCAGCCGTCGCCGCCGCGCTCGTGCTGCTGGTCTGGCATCCCTTTCCGCCCCAGATCCAGCGCGGCCAGTTCGAAATGACCGCCATCGACGTCGGCCAGGGCGATAGCATCCTGCTCGTCTTCCCCGATGGCAGAACCCTGCTCCTGGATGGCGGCGGCATCCCCGCCTTCGCCGGCCGCGCCCCCGCGCAGCTCGATACCGGTGAGGACGTGGTCGCGCCCTATCTCTGGGATCGCGGCTTCCGCTCCCTCGACGTCATTGCCCTCTCCCACGCCCATGACGATCACATCGGCGGTCTCCCCGCCATCGCTGCCGATTTCCACCCCAGGGAGCTTTGGACCGGCGCCATCCCCGAAAGCCCCGCCTGGGAAAAGCTGCGCGCAGCCGCCGCCCGCGCCGGCACCCACATCGTTCCGCTCCTCGCCCCCGCGCATTTCCTCTTCGGCGGAGCCCAAATCGAAGTGCTCGCTCCCTTTCCCGACTACCTTCCCGCCGCCGAGCCGAAGAATAACGATTCGCTCGTCCTGCGCATTACCTCCGGCCCCCATTCCTTCCTCCTCACCGGCGACGCCGAACGCCAGATCGAACTTTGGATGCTCGCCGAAAACGAAATCCGCCGCACCGACGTCCTCAAGGTGGCGCACCACGGCAGCCGCACATCCTCCTCCGATCTCTTCCTCGATGCCGTCCATCCCGCCTTCGCCATCATTTCCGTGGGCTACGAAAACAGCTACGGCCATCCCAACCGCGAGGTGATCGACCGCCTGGAGCAGCGCGGCGCCGCCGTCCTCCGCACCGACCTCGACGGCCTCGTCACCATCCGCTCCGACGGCCACCGCCTCCACGTCGAAACCCACAACGGCTTCCTGACCAGATAGGGCCGGGAGCCAGGGGCCGGGGACGAACCCTGCGTTTTACGGGCACCCGTCGCTTCCATCGGGAAGCAACGGAAGCGCACCCCATACCGTGCACCTCCCCGGCCCCTGGCCCCCGGCCCCCGGCCCCCAACACTGCTACACTCTCCGTTACGCGAGGTTTCCATGAAAACTACGCTTCTTGCTTTGCTCCTCTCCGCAGCCGCCGGTCCGCTCTTTGCCCAAGGCGCGCCGCCGCAGGGAGGCGCCGATCAGCCCTACACCATGGAGTATTACTACAAGGTCCAGTGGGGACATCAGGAAGAATTCCTGCAGCTCTTCCTCAAGAACCATTACCCGCTGCTGCGGAAAATACAGCAGACCGGCCGCATCCTCTCCGTCAAAATCGAGACCCCCACCAATCACATGACCGAAGATGCGCGCTGGGACTACCGCGTCACCATCCGTTTCAAGAATTCGGCCCTCGCCACCACCGCCAACCCGGACGAAGACCGCTTCATTCACCAGCTTTGGCCCGACCAGGCCACTTACCGCCGCGAGGAACAGCGGCGCTTCGAAATCCTGCTCGCGCATTGGGACCTGCCGGTCGGCGACATCACGCCCGGCAAATGATCCCGCTGGTTTCTTTCCAAACGGCCGTCTGATTGGTTGCGCGCCCAACACCGGCGCCGCGTGTCCGCATTTCGTCTCCCCGCCGGCACCAGGTGCGCCGGTGTTCCTTCAGTCTCATTGCGCCCCGGCGTGCAATCCCCTGTTCAGGGCGTCCGAACGGACGCGAGGAGCTATCTGAACATGAAGCTTTCAATCACCATGAAATACGTCCGGGTAGGAATTCTGGCCGCCAGCACGGCTTTGTTCCTGGCGGGGCCGATTTGCGCGCAGAGCGGGACCGACAACGGAGCCAACTCGGGCGCCAACGGCGCGGCCACGGGCACCAACGGCACGGGCGCCGGAACCGCCGCCACCGCTCCCAATACCATGAACGGCACCGGCGCCAACACGGGTACCGGAACGGCCGCCGGAACCGGCAACGCCGGGACCGCCGCTACCGCTCCCACCACAGTGAACGGCGGCCCCGTGCCCAATAACGGCGCCGGGCCTTACCCCTACAACAACGTCCCTTACAACAACGCCGGCCATAGCTCCGGCGGCTACGGCCTCTGGGGCCTCATCGGCCTCATCGGCCTGTTCGGCCTGCTGCGCGGCGGCCGCACGCGCGTCACACCTTCCACCCCCACCTACACCCGAACCGAAGAATACACCCGGCCGCGGGCGTAACGCTCCGGGGATCGGGGATCAGGGACTCGACTTTCCGGAACGGTTCCAGCGCTGGTAGCCACTCGTCGCCCACCCCGATCCCCCGCTCGCCAAACCTGCCTAGGTCAATAGCCGCTACGGTTGTGCGCAGACGAAGTTAGCGGCATCGTCCTGGCTTCCGGTGCCCTTGTATTTGGCCACTTGGGGATACGGGCACCAGGGACGGGTGAGGTCCACCTGGCTGCCGCTGAAGTGCGTGGCCACCACCCGCTCCGGCGCCTTGCCCTGCTCCACCCACTCGTCCAGGGGGCCGACCATGTCGAACTTGTTCGGACCGTCGCCGCCGGAGCAATGGCCCATTCCCGGAGCCATGAAGAGCCGCACCGACTCCTCCGTCTTCTCCAGCCCGCCCATTCTGGCAACCACGCTGTTGAAATAGTTGACGCTATTCAGCGGAGCGATCAGGTTGTCGCTCCAGCCGTGATAGAGGATCAGCTTACCGCCGTGAGAGACGAATTTCCTGAGATCGGGATCCACCGCTTTGAGGACGTTATTCTGATCCAGCTTCCCGGCGAGGGCAACGTCCCGGTCGGCGTCGAAGGTACGGAAATCCCAATTCGGATTCTGGCGGACTACATAGCGGAAATAATCGTTGGAGATGGAGAAAGGCTGCGGACCATTGAAGGCCACCCAGCCGGGTTCGCTGCCCGGCTCCAGCCCGGGAAATATCTCTTTGTGAGTTCGCGGGTTGGTGAAAGGACCATAGATTTTCCTGGCCGCTTCCACTTGCGCGGCGGTGAGACAACTGTCGGTTTCGGACCCCTTGCATAAAAGCGCCGCGGGATCGAAGCGGCATTTGGTGGCATCGCTGATGAGGCCGTCCTCCACGCCGTCCAGACGGTCGCAGGCCACCACCGCCGACCGGTGGAGCAGCGCAAGTTTATCCGGCGGAATGTGGCTGGCCGGGTCTTTGAGCAGGGCCACGCTGTTCATCATGTCGGAGGAGAGCAGCGCCACCCAGTTGTTGGCGGGAGCGCCGGCGATGATGCCGTCATAGTCCTCGGGATATTTCTGCGCTTCCTTGAGCCCTTGTTTGCCGCCCGAGGAACAGCCGTTCCAATACGACCGCCGGGGAGCGCTGCCGTAGAAGGCGGCGATGACGGCCTTGGCTTTGACGGTCATCTCATGCTCGGAGCGGTAGGCGAAATCGATCAGCTTCTCGGGGTGGCCGAAGGCAAATTCCGCGCTGCCGCCGGCGTGGCCGGTATCGGTGGATGCGGACGCGTAACCCCGCGAAACGGCGTTTGCCAGGCCGCCATAGTTGATGGCGCCGCTCCAGCCGCCATTGCCTACCGCCTGAAACTTCCCGTTCCATCCCGAGGCCGGCATCCAGACTTCGATTCTGATGTCGGAGTCGGGGCTCGGCGCGAGGGTAGCGGCCACGCGGCAGAAAGCGGGCAGGTTGTGGATGGGCTGCGCTCCCGCGGGAGTGAAATCGCCCGCCGCAACCGATTGCGCGGAGGTGATTCTGGCTTGCGGCAGCGGCAAGGAACCGAGGCTCTCGCAGGATGCACCGGCGGCGCAGGGAACCAAGGCAGCCGCCGCGAGCAAAGCCTTCAAACAGAGATGCATGTTGTGAAGCCCTTCTTTCCCGAAGCCGGTAGAATACCACGGCCCGCGACGAGAAATGGCAGCTGTCGCCCTCGCCTTACTCTTCCGCTATGTTCGCCCGGCGGCGACCTTATTTGTCTTCTCTCGAAAGGCGGCGGACAGAATGCGCGTAGCCGGCACCCATGGCCAGGAGTTCCTGTTGGCCGAAACGGAAACTCGGCGAGAGAAGCTCCCGCACGGTATAAGCCCCTTTACCGGCGCCGCACCCACCGTGCTGCTGCGTCCGCGCCAGAATATGGTAGATCTCGTGGGCCAGGACGCAGCCGACCGCTCGCCCGAACACCGGCGGGCGGCTCAGGGGCGCGACTGCGATCAGGGCATTCTGGATGAAGCTGCGGATACGGCCGCAATCCACGTCGCTGAACGGCATGATGACGCCGCCGCTCACATAGGTCCAGCCAAGGTCACCGGAGCGGCTCGCCTCCGGCAACAGGTCCTGGACGTCGCATCTCCCCTTGAAGGAAACCACCGCCCATTCACCCGAAACCGGAGTGCCCATCGGCGCGGGCAGCGAGTGCCACTCCACGCGGATGGGGCGGAGAACAAACGTCAGCTCACTCTGGATAGCCGCCAGCACGGCGTCCGGGACCGGTCGCTCGAACCGCGCATACAGGCTGATCGAGGGGACTTCCGGCGCTTGCCCCAGCGCCGGGATAGCGCCCGCCACCAGGCACCAAAATGCCGGTTTCATCTTCCTGGATCCCATCCGGCAGAACTGCTGTTCCTGGCGTTGCCGGTCGGGTTGATTATAGATCAAATCATCCCGCTCAGGCGGTAATGATCCCGCTCACGGCCGATGGCAGCCCGCTAACGGCGATTTTTAACCCGCTAACGGCCGTTTACGTGCATTCTGGATAAACCCTTCTGATTGTGTAGTATACTGAGCCTCTCGTGAAACGCATTTCTGTTCCACCACGAACCGTGTCCGCCCCCCGGGGCCAGAGAATTCCCTTCGTCCTTCTGCTCCTGATGTTGATCGGGATCGAGGCGGCCTGCGTAGGAGCCAGGCCCACGGAGGCCAAGGCGGCGGAAGATAAGGCGGCGGAGAATAACAAGCCGGCGCAGCCGGGGCTGTTCACTGTCTCGCAGGAGCAGCTCGCGCACCTGCGCGTGGTTCCGGTCACCCATGCCACCTAGCAGGTCGAGGTCCAAACCACGGGCACGGTGGATTGGGACGGCGACCATACCACGCAGGCCATCACCCAGGTGAACGGGCCGATTTCCCGCATCCTGGTGGACACCGGCACGGCGGTGAAAGCCGGCGAGCCCCTGCTCTTCGTGGCCAGCCCCGATATGGCGAACGCGGTGGCTACTTACCGCAAGGCGCGCAACCAGGAAGTGCTGGCTAAGCGGGTCCTGGACCGGAGCAAGGAACTGCTCGATCGCGGGGCGATTGCCGTCAAGGATTACGAAGCCGGGGAGGCCACTTACAACGACGCCCGGACGGATGTGGCCAACAGCCTCCAAGCGCTGCGGATTTTCGGCATCACGGCGGAGGAGATCGATGCCGCCGAGCAGCAAGGCGCCGCAATCCGCACGGAACTGGCGGTGCGCTCGCCCATTTCCGGGGTGGTGGTCTAAAAAAGGATATGTTCGTGGAAGCGGCCGTCCGCACCAGCCGGCGCGACAATCTCCTGGAGGTCCCGGTTTCCGCCGTGCTGCGCGACGACAAGAACGAGCCCATCGTCTACGTCCAGGTGCAGCCGGGGCAGTTCCCGCAGCGGCCTGTAACCATAGGCGGGCAGCGGGAAGGAATGGGTGGCGATCACGGGCGGACTCACGGATTGCGACAACGTGGTGCCCGATGGCAGTGTATTCATTCAGTTCGCCAGCACCATTCAATAACGCGGAGCCCCGATGATCGCCCGACTCGTCTCTTTCGCCCTCCGGCAGCGGTTCCTGGTTGTGGTGGCTTCGCTGGCCCTCATGGCCTGGGGCGCGTGGTCGTTCCGGAGCCTGCCCATTGACGCCGTATTACGACCGGCAGGGACTCATCGAAGAAACCACCCGTACGGTGGAGAAAAACCTGTTGCGCGGCATGCTTCTGGTGCTGATCATCCTGGGGTTGTTCTGTTGAGCGTGCGCACCGCGCTGATCGTCGCCGTCACCATCCCGTTCGCCCTCATGTTCTCCTTCATCTGCCTGGACTGGCGGCACATTCCGGCCAACCTGCTTTCCATCGGCGCCATCGATTTCGGCATCATCGTGGACGGCTCGGTGGTGATGGTGGAGAATATCTTCCGCGAGCTGGCGGCCCGCCACGGCAGGCCGCATAACCTGATGCACGGCATGCCCTACGAGCTGATGGATATCATCCGCGCCGCGGCGCACGATGTGGAGCGGCCCATCTTCTACGCCATCGCCGTGATCATCGCGGGGTACCTGCCGATTTATGTGCTGAGCGGGCCCTCGGGGCGGCTTTTCCAGCCCATGGCGGACACCATGTCCTTTGCCTTGCTGGGCTCCCTGCTCTGCACCTTGACCCTGCTGCCGGTCCTGTGCTCGTATTTTCTGCGCAGGCACGTGCACGAGCCGCGGGCGCGGGTCTACGAGTGGATCCGGGGCGGCTACGGTCGCACGCTGGGCTGGTGCCTGCGCCACCGCCTGGTCACCGTGGCCCTGATCCTGGCGGTGTTCGGCAGTTCCCTGTTGATGATTCCCTTCATCGGCGGCGAGTTTTATGCCTCACCTGGATGAAGGCGCGCTGTGGGTGCGGGCCACCGCGCCCTACACCATCTCGTTCGAGGAGGCCTCCAAGCTTTCGCCGCAGATTCGCGACATCCTGTCGAGCTTTCCCCAGGTGACCACCGTGGCCAACGAGTTGGGACGTCCCGACGACGGCACGGACCCCACCGGCTTTTTCAACAACGAGTTCTACGTCGGCCTCAAACCCTATGACGACAAAGCCTGGAGCGGGCCGATTCACCACAAACCGGAGCTGATCGAGGCGGTGCAGAAGAAAGTGGCGGCGTTTCCCGGCGTGATCTTCAACTTCACGCAGCCGGCCGAGGATGCGGTGGATGAAGCCGAAACCGGGCTGAAGAGCGCCCTGGCCGTGAAGATTTTCGGCTCCGATTTGGCCACGCTGGAGGATAAGGCGCGGCAGACCCGGGAGATCCTGACGAAAATTCCGGGGATTACCGAGATCACGGTGGTGCGGGAACTGGGACAGCCCACCCTGATCATCAGCCCCGACCGGGCGAAGTTGGCGCGCTACGGGCTGAATGTGAGCGACGGCTGGCCCCGCTCGAACAGTTTCACACCATGGCCCTCGACGCGCGGCCGGATTTGCGGGCGGCCATGGAAGCGGTGGATAAGTCCCACACGGATCACAAACTGGCGGTGGCCAACGGCTCCACCGATCCCACCTTCGGCGTGGATGTTGCCCGCAATCCGCCTATCCCCTTGTATTTCGGCCTGAGCGTCAGCATTCCGCTGCGCATCTTCGACCGCAACCAGGGGGAAAAGGCGCGCACCGAGATCGATATCCAGCATGCCGAGAGGCTGCAGACCGCGGCCCGGGCGCAGGTATTCGGCGATGTGGATTCGGCGTATTTCACGCTGCTCAGCACGTTGAACCTGCTGAAGCCGTACCGGACATTTATTTGGAAACGGCCACCGACGTGCGCGATACCATGTCGTTTTCCTACCAGCGCGGCCAGGCGGCGCTGGTGGACTATCTGGACGCCCAGCGCGATTACCTGCGGTGCGGGTAGCGTACATCAATCTGGTCGGAGCCTACCTGTCCGCCGCCGCACAATTGAGCCTGGCGGTGGGCCGCGAGGTCAACCCGTAGACTGCGGCTCCTTGGGTTGCTGGCCCACATTGGGCGACTGGTTTCCGCGCGGTTCGCAGCAGGGCCCCTTCAGTTGCCGGATCTGAGCGGTGCCTCCGAAAGCGACCGGATGGCCGCGGGGCCCCTTCTACAGTCTGCCCGACCGTGCGTAGCGAAGAAATGTTGACGCCTTCTCCAACAACCCTGGGGAGCGATTGCAGAGCGACGAGCAAGGCCGCCGGCACTCCCTGATCGCACCACGCACAGCGCGCGCGCGTTCGCTTCTCCAGGCTTGCCGAACGGGACCGTCGTCTACATGCCCGAACGCGGTGTGCTTGACATCGCACATATAGAGGATGCCCGAGGGATCGATCTGAAGGTCCGTCTGCCCCAGCATGCAGCGGCCCCGGTTGATTTGAAACGATTCCGGACGATCGAAGTACTCCCGCATCTCCCGCAGCGGGCGCAACGGCAGCTCCATGCGCGCCGGGCGCCGTCGATTCAACGCATCCATGGAGCGTTCGAGCGGTTCGAGATCGCGGACAAACAGGCTGCTCTCGCGATGCCAGTCTGCCCGCCTTTCCGGCCGGCCCGGGGACTCGGCCAATGGCTGAAGCCAAATGCGGTCTACGCCGAGTTCTTCGGCCCACTGCGCATATTCGGCCAACTGCGGCGCGGTTTCACGCATGATGATACAGATCAGCGAGACGGACATTGCGGGCCGCTCACGTTTCATGCGGCGAATTACTTCGCTGACGATATTGTGGAGCCCCGGGGTTCCGCGATTACGGTCATGAATGGCCGGATCCTTGCCGTCGAGCGAGAAGGTGATGGCCCTCAGGCCGGTGTTCATCAGGTCGCGATAGTTTCGCTCGGACTGAAGGGCCAGACCATTCGAGATGAGGTTGACGGTAAACCCGAGATGAACGGCCCTGCGGATGATGTCGTAGACTCCAGGCTTCAACAGGACCTCTCCGCCGATCAAACGCAGGCGGAGCATGCGGGTCCACGAGTGCAATTCATCGAGCAGTGCGACCCAGCGTTCGGCGGGGAGTTCATTGCTCGCCTCTCCTATCCGCCAGAGGTCGCACATGGCGCAGCGGCAGTTACAGCGATGCGTCAAGACCATGGCGACCTTTGCCGGAGCAGCCAGTCCACGCTGGAGGTGGTAATCGAAGCTCTGCAGTAAGTGGCGCAAGCCATAGACGGCAGCCTTCGTCCCTGCGTCGATCAGGGTCATTCCGGCTCTAATTTGCCCGGGCGGCCAGCCATCCCTCCAGGTCCGTGAGGGCACTGTACCAACGCGCGTTCGAAGCCAGATAGACAAGGTCGAAACGGCCCCTCATCTTTTTCATCCACGCGGAGCGGGCGGCCCGGTCCTCTTCCGGCTTGCTGCATCCGCATCATCATTCCAGGCGGGGCGGTTTGCTTTTCGAAGGCGTTGCCTGCAAAGAGTACGCGGTCGGCGACGTTGAGCAAGCTCAGGTTCGCCGCGCCGTCGGACTGGAACGAGGCAGCTTCCAGAGTGAGTGGCTGGCCGGCGCGATTGAGGCCGAGATCGATGCTTGTGCCGTCATGAACCACGGTTGCCGGCACGCCATTGAGGACGTTCGATGCCGCCACGTAGATGCGGCGCGGACGGAGTTGCGCAAGGCCGCCGGACTGCCTGGGGTCCCGATCGAGAATGGCTACATCGAGCGGCAGATCGCCGATCAGCGAATGGAGGAACGCGGCGAGTCCCGGCCCACCGCCCCCGGTTCCGATCAATAGGGCGGATGTCGAGCCGCGCAGAACGAAGAGAGTCTCGCCGGCGCTTTCCCGGATGAGATAGAAGTCGGACTGGATTTTGGAAACGCCGTCAATCCGCGGGTCGAAGGAGGCCACACCTGTGTCGCGTTTGAAAGTGCCGGGGATGCGAACCGCGTGATAGGGTGCGCCGGCTTCTCCAGGCCGGTAGAGAGTGGACGGCGAATAGACCATTTGAGCGGAGTCGTTCTTTGCCCAATACGCTTCCACGCCGGCGAAGAACGGCTCTCCTGTGATGGTCCCGGCGAGTACGCCGTCGGCCAGTGCCGCCATGTCCGTAATGTATTGACGGTCGGGCGGCCGGCCGTTGAGAGGCGCGCGGCCGCGGGCCCATGCCGCAATCTGGTAGAAGTGGGCAGGAAGCACCGCAAGGTCGGGATAAGGCCGGGTAACCTCCTCGATATGGTGAACGCTCCGGTCAAATTTCGAGAGCGGTCCTCCCTGGACATAGGGCCACGCGGAACCGATCGCATCGCCGGTGATGAAGAGCCGATTCTCCGCGTCAAGATAGGCGGTCGAGCCAGCCGAGTGGGGCGGAATCGCTACCGCGCTGATCAGCCGGTTACCCAGGTCGATCTGACTTACTGCCGTTCCATTACCGTGGTTAGTTGGGCCGCCGCCTTCCCGAATGGGGACGTAGTTCGGAGGGGCTTCGGCCGGCCAGTCCAGGTCAGGGTAGTAAATGGTCCGGTCTGACATTCGCTTGTTTTCGCCGATATGGTCGGGATGGTTGTGTGTAATGGCCACCACGAAGTCCAGCGGGTGGGCCCGCGGCCGGCCATCGTTTTCGTGAGCCAGCAGATAGCGCACCACGGTCTTCAGGTCGTTCACGCCCTCAGTCGCTTTGGCGGGATTTGCGGTATCGATAAGCAGCGCGCGGCTGGAGCCCTCGAGCAGGTACATGGTTGAACCTTGGGAGGTGTCCGGATCCGGGATGGAAACGTAAGGCCCGCGGGTCCACGGAAGGTAGTGCTCGATGCGCCAGGTTCGTTGTCCTATGAGCGTTAGTCAACATGAGGAACGCGGTATACTGCCCCCACGGATTCTTCTCCGCAAAGCCGGTTCCCTTCGCCCAACCGTAAGAGTTTCTTGATTTCCGGAACGAAGCCCTTTGCCACGCGGTAGTATTCCAGGCGTGACTGGTTGGCCGGCAGCAAAGAGCGACAAGGAAGCAGTAACAGTGCTGCGGCTATCTGACTTCCGAGATGCAGAAATGAATGACGGGATTGTTGCATTAGATTTCGATTCCTTTTATGAACATGGGCTCGCCGCGATCTCCATTGAGCAACTGTCGCCAAATCGCGCCTCCACTGTATGGCCGCTCGTCCGGGGCGGTTGAACGAATCGCCGGCTTCCTGTAGCGGGGCGGCAAGCGGACCTCGAACCGGACCGACGGCTCTATATAGGGAAGCTTGCAATACCGCGCAGGCCGGCGCAGAGAGCACTCCGCTGCGGAGTGGCCACCGGTAAACTCGCTGGCTGAACTGCAGCGCCGGCGGCGAGTGCCAGCCCGAGGACTACAAACAAAACCCACGCAACAGACTCGCCGACGGCGATTAGGCCACCATGTCAGCACCTCGTTTCGTGCCGTGGCCGCCCGGCTGGTGCGCTTGCGATGATCTTACCATGTTTCCCCCTCGTTAACCCTTGTCTCGATCATTCTGTTACTCCGTACCCGATTCCAGGAGCGGAGCCGACGTTGGCTCGGCTTCCCGACGTCCGGCGCCGGATCAGAAGCTATGCAAGGGCTGAAGCGGAGCCGCCGAGCGGTCGGCAGTGAGCAGTTCTCGCGAATTGCTCACAAGTGCACCCAAATTTGGAGAGTCATTGGTCGGGGCGGGGCGATTTGAACGCCCGACCCCCTGCGCCCAAGGCAAAACCGCAATAGCTAAGTAGTTGTGTTTTCTATGCGCAGGAGTGCGCGATTCGCGGAAATTTCGGCGCATTCGGCGCTATCTGCACACAAAGTGCACACATTTCCCTGCGCCGGAGTCGGTGCTGCGGTCGCGCCCGCCGCGCCGCCCTTCGCGCCCCGCCGCCCCGTTGCGCCCGAACGGGCCGCCTGGTAGTACGTGGCCAAGGGGCGCGGGGTCGCGGCGTACTTTGCCCGCGATGGCGCCCACACCCGACGTCATGGAAGCGATTGGCACAAGCAATCGGACAACACCTCCAATAGAAGGTTCGCCTATCCATTCTGGAAGTACTTTGCAATCATAGCTCGCGAGACTCAATCGATTTGCCGCACATCCGTGTTCTGCAGCCGCTTTGGAAAGCGGCCGGTGATACGATAGGGTCTTTCAGGCTCCAGAATGTCGAGAACCTTCGCAATGCGAGGGCCAAATCGTGAAACCGAAAGCAGCTTCAGGCAAAGCGAAGAAGCGTTCTGAGGAGGCGCACCCGGGCATGGGTACCGCACCGATTCACCGGCAAGAGCAGGACAGCGCGACCTTCGAGAAGTATCATGTCGGCTTGTCTTTTGCCGGCGAGGACCGGGATTACGTTGAGGCCGTCGCTGCAAAGTTGCAGCAGGCCGGCGTGCGGGTCTTCTACGACCGGTTCGAGGAAACCAGGCTCTGGGGCAAGAATCTGTACGAGTACCTTTCCGACATCTACCGGACGCGCGCATTCTACACCGTGATCTTCGTCTCCGCGGCCTATCGGGACAAGCTCTGGACGAACGTGGAACGCCGGGCCGCACAGGCCAAAGCCTTCTCCGAAAGTAAGGAATACCTTTTGCCCGCGTCTTTGATACGGACGTTGAGATCCCCGGAGACCTGAAGACTACCGGGTACATTGACCTAAAAGACCTTGCCCCGGAGGACCTCGCCGAGAAGATCATCCTGAAGCTGCGAGATGACGGGATCATGCTGTCCGATGCCAAGACGCGTTCGTACGGCCCGGATGCCAAGGCGGACGTCGACTTTCACCTGTCCGGCAGCCGCAAGATCATCGAGGTGATCAAGGGGTTGAAGTCACACGATTGGTACCTGCAGCGCCCCGCCATGGAAGAGGTCCACTCCCTGGACTGGGCCGATGTCTCGCGTGACGAATCGTTTGTTCTCGGCCGCAACATCTACCAGTGCGCCTGTGGGACAGAGCGTACCGCGATGGCCTTCCTCAGGGACCTCCGGCGCCAGCTCGCCAAGGTCCCGCCCGGCCAAGCGACCGACGTCCTCAATGGCATGTTCTATGAAGTCTATTTTGACTGCAAAGGGGAATTCAGGCAGGACAACCTCAAGAGCGACCGACTGGGCGACCTGTTTGCAATCCAGACCGTAGAGAGGTACAGCGAGAGTGTTGCGTTCATCCGCCTAGCGCTGTCACCCTATCGCGACAGTCTCGTTGTCATGCCGAGCGCCCGGCCAGAGATCGTCAATGTCCGGGTCAAGATTGCCAGAAAAGACCCTCCCATGGTCCGCAGCGCCGAATGCGCCGGTCAGGAGTTGCTCGTTGATATTGCCGCCGATGCCGGCCATCGACCGCACAAGATGTGGAGACTCACCCTGAGTCAGTTCGGCCTGGATACGCTTCGGAGTTCGCTCGCCGAGGGCTGGTACGTCCCCCAGGACCAGCTCAAAGTCGAAATCACTCCGGCGCTTGCGGGCGATGTGAGAATGACGTTGGCCGAAGGTAAGACAATTATCCGGCCGATGCCTTCCGGGCACTCGCGACGTGAGGCGTGAGCGCGTGGAACCGTGGAACAGCCCTTTTTCGGAGCGGATGCGGATTGTGCCGTAGGCGAACGGAAAGGGATTGGATGGCTGTGGCACGTGCTTTTCGGCCGGATTGCGGCTATTCGTGGGAGATGGCCTGGTCCCGGCGCCACTTTCCGGCCTAGGCGAAACGTTCCGGGTATCTATCTCATGGCGGGTCGGATTATCGGCAACCCGCCCAGTCACGATCGGGCCGGAACCGGGCGGAGCGCTGCTGTGCCAGCGGCCGTCAATAGGTCGGCTCACCCGGAAGTGGCGGGAAGCACACGACGAATCCGTTGTCGACGCAAACGGCTGCTTCCAGTGGCTCTTTGAGGCGCCTTAATGCGTCCGGCTCGAAGCTGTACCCGAGGAATCCGTTGTCGCTGAACATTGATCGCAGCGCGATTCGCACCCTGTCGCCTTTGGCGCCGTTGTGGACAAGGCGGAACGTTTCATACGCGATGAGATCGGCACATTCGAGTGAGACAAAGTCGTCGCACGCGCCGGGCGCGCACGCCGCCAATCGATGGTGGTGCGGCCATTCTGGTCCATCCTTCATCTTGTAGAAGACTTCTACCGCTTCATCCTCGAAGTCGTTCCGATCCAGAATCACGGCGAACTCGTCCTCGGGCGGGAAATCCCGGATGTCCATCTCCCGCGCGATCGTAGCGATACAACTCTTGAAGCAGGCGACGTACGGCAGGCCCAGTTTCTGCGGCCCTCATCGCCGATAATCCGGTAATAGTCGCTCGCCCACATCGCGCAACTCAGGGCGTGAAGATTCCTTTTTTGGTCCCGGAGTATTTGCACTAAGTTTTTTGAATAGGCGATCTGTTTCTCTTTATCCCAGCCCTCAAATTCGCCAGATCTGGCATTGACGTTGGCGGCGTGGTAGCGTCTGACTCCCACCCGTTCGTTCTCCGCCTTCCACCGTTTCGAAATGTCAGCCCACGTCTGCTCACCGGCGAAAAAACCGCCCACGACATATGTTCGTGGCACATATTCGGGGTGATCGCTCTCGCGGTAAAAGACCATTCCCGTGCCCGTCTTTGGGTCAGAATCGTAGCTCTCATCGCAGACGAACCAATACGTTGCCATCGCAATATCTCCGTAATCAGTCAAACTTTGCCCATTGCGATCGGGACACGTCATCGAGCGCGGCAGCATGAATGCGCTGTGCGGTGGCTGGATGCATCATCCCCATGCTGGGTTCAAAAGCAAGCGATCCGGGTGCATAGCCACTGAAGGCCGTTGATTGCTTTGAAGGCCCGCTCTTCCACTGCTCCGCGGGCTGGGGAAGATTGCCGGGATGATCGCGGCGCCATTGCCAAAGATTGAGCAGGTACACTGATGCCGTTTCGAGCAGCAGGGCGGTGCTGTCCATGAGTCCCCGCAAAGTTCGGTTTCCTTCCTCGTGCAGGACCGTGTTCCATGGCGTATCGAGGAATACTTCGACATCCGACCGGCCGGGATCGCGGGGGAGATGGGATACACGGCGGGCTCGCGGCGCGGGCTGGCCGTCCGGTCCGAAGAGGACCGGCTTGACGGGCAGGTACTGGCCGAGCTCAATCCGGCGGCCACGATGGACCAGCATGTTTCGTAGGTCGAGCGTCCAGTCAAGCCAGCCTTGAGGCCCGGCGGACGAGATCGCGGTCTCAAGTCGTGCGGCGAACTCCGCTTGCGCCTTTGCTCCGGCATTGGCCTTGCAATCGATCCTGGCAAGGGCAAAGCGGGCCTGCTTGAAATCTGCCTTGAGAATGCTCTGCGGCAGGGCCGCGACGCCGATGATTACGCCGGCGAGACAGTCGAGTCCGGAAGCGATGGCGCGTATCACACCAGCTTGGTGGAGGCGGACGAAATCAGGACAGAGCTGGTCGAAAGGGCTCTTTGGGCGCGGCGGGTCTATCGTCGGACCGCTCGGAAGCATCTTCACCGCATCGGCGAGGCGCACGCTGTCGCGGTCGGACGCGTCGAGGTATTCAAGCCAGTGTATCGCCGCCTCGGTCAGGTTACCCGCGACGCTAGCCAGGCAGCAACAGAGCTGGTCGGCAATCAGGATTCGGCGGCTAGTGCCGGGATGCGGCGCCCACCAGCCGATCCCATAAGGCTGCTGCTCGACCAAATCACTGCATATCTCGTTTTCGAGAGAGGTCCAATGCGGCAGCTTGACGCCGACGGCGGCCCTCGCGTCCGCGTCGGAGGGTTCGAGATCTTCGGGATAGGGCTGGTTGAGAACGGCGAGATCGGAAAGTCGCATAAATTTCGTCGCTGCTGATCTACTGATACGTGTTGATGGGCACAGAGCCCAAGATCATCCAGTGCTCGGCCTGCTAAGAACTGCCTATTTTCTCGAGCCGGTACAAATGATTCAGCAGAAGGAATTCGGCCAATACTCCTTCGGCGTCGCCGCTCAGTTCGCCTAGCCAGGGTCGCCGGGACTGCCAGGAGGTAGCATCTGCCTCGAGACGGTGCGCTTTCCAATTTTGAGCCGAAAGCGCTCGGACCGTTCAATGCCCTGCGCTTGAACCGTTATACGACACCACCATATGCCAGGAAAAAGCTCCTCGCCCAGCGGAGCTTTCGCGGAGGACCACGCCCGTATCGTCTGGACAGAATCATGATCGCTCCACACAGCGAGAATGATTTCAGTCGACTGGCCAGCTTCCAAACAACAGCGTTTGTTCGGAAATGTCAGGGCAGCATCTTTAAAGAGTGCCCTCTCAACCCGTCTCGCCGTGGCTTGGTCCGATTCACTGGTGAACTCAAGGGATATAACCAGATCGCATGCCGATCTGGACGCATCATCCGTATTTGCCACCATCGCGGCGACATGAAACCAACCTCCGAGCCACTCGATCTCGCTTGAATACGGCGGGGGAACAATGTGCATGCCGCCTTGTGGTGAGGAAAAGGTGATGCTCAATTCGGGGGTGCTTCGCGCGCTCTTACGTTCCCTATCAAGCTGCCGAGCAATCTGCTCGAATGACTGCGCTCCTTCCCGAGCTTTCTTTTCCGCTGCGGCGCGTTTCTTGTTCTGGTGGCGCCGGTAAAGAACGACAGACATAGTGGCGCACAGGAGGCACGTTAGCAGCAACCAAACGGGGATCGAAACGGTGGCACTGAGAATAGCGCCCACCGAACCAAAATGTACCCAGATGGCTGCGAGAACCGTTAGGATAACGCCGGCAATGACTTTGCTCCACACAGGATCCTGCCAGATTGTCTTCAACTTCAGCAGGTTGATCAAATTCCCACCCGCTCGTATTCATCGAGGCTCAGCTCATCCCCACGGCGGTCGTAAAGCCTCGTGGTCCGCGGCGAGGAATGGTTCGCCATAGCTTGCGCGTATTCGAGCGTGCCGGCATTTTTCAAATAATCTGTAATGCCGGTAGCCCGCAGAGAATGGTTCCCAATTTTGGTTTTGATGCCGGCAGCCCGCGCATGGCGCTGGATCATCCGGTACGCGTCGGGTTGCGTCATGCGGTGCGGCTGGCCGGTTGCCCGACCCGTGGTTCTGAATAAAGGCCCATCCGTGTCCCCGGCAATGCCGGCAGCGGCCATGAATTCATCGAGGTAGGTTTCCAGTTTGTGATGGCATGGAGCTTCGAATTCCTTGCCGCCCTTTTCGTGCAGCCGCACCCAGCCGCGGCGCTCCTGCACGAAGTAATCGCAGACATTCATCTGCAGCACGGCGCCGATACGGGCGAAGGTGTAGAGCATGATGCCGATCAAGGCGCGATCGCGCAGGCCGGTAAGCGTGCCGGTGTCCATCGCCGCGAGCAGCGCCCGCGCTTCGGCGCGATCGAGAACGGACGTGCGGCCTTTTCTGACGACGTGCTTGGGGCCGCGCACGGCATGTGCCGGGTTCATGTCGAGCACATGGCCCACCACCAGCCAATCGAACAACATGCGCAGCGCGGCGAGGTGCTGTTTGACCGTAGGTTTGGCAAGCTCGCCGCCGAGGGCCTCGATATAGGCGGCGACGTGGAGCGGCTTGACGGCCACTAGGTCGCGGAGCCCCCTGCCCTCGCACCATTCTGAAAACCGGCACGCGGCCTTGTAGTAGGCGCGGCGGGTATTATTGTTGCGGATATTGGCGGTGAAAAATTCGAAGAAGCGCTCGCCCGCTTTCGCATTCGGCACGAATAGCGCCGGCGCCGTGGCCGAACGTGCGGCCACGCCGCAGGGAACAGTAACGGGGATGATAGCCGCGCTCATTTCGTGAGCCTGATGATTTCTTCGAGCAGCAAGTCGAGCTGTTGTCCGCAATAGACTTGCTGGGGCGTTGGAAGGACCTCGCGCTTGCGTATCTGCTGATGCAGATGCGCATCAGCCACGTTTCGGGATGCGTTGTTAAGATGCTGCATCGTGCCCTTGAAGGACTTGCCGCCATAGTTGCTTGCCACCTCGTCGAAATTCCTTTTGCCGAAAATCGGCGGAACGTGATCGAGCACGGCGCGAGTAAGCATCGCCGTGGCAAACAGATTTCCGTTATCGTAGGACGAATTGAGCTCTTCGCAGAGGCGGATGAGTTTTTGGAAATCGAAATCGGCCGAGGCCAGTTTCCGCAGCTCATCAATTCTGCTTTCTGCTATGAAGGATGATCGGTTACTTACGCCGGCGCGTTTCCCCGCCGGCAGCATTGCTTGACGCTGTTTCATCGCCAGCCAATCCCACGCCATTTGCGCGATTCCAGGCCCCCCTCCAACGACGCGGGTGCCCCCGGTGTTCTCCAGATCGGCTTTGACCTGGTCAACGCCGAGCTTTTCCCAATGCTCATACCGTGCGAGGCGCGACAGCAGTTCTTCACCAGCAGTGGAGATAATGAACCAGTCACCGCTAGGTTGCTGGTCATTACGGATGAGCAACCCTTCCCTCTCCAGCCAATTAAAGGCCTCCATTACTCGCTTGGTGACCTCCGGTTGCCGGTTGCCGTATTCCGGTTCCGGCGGCAGTGGTCCCAAGCCCACGTTTCGGTTTTCGAGCATGGCGCGGAGGTATCCGCGGTTGATACCACCAAACTGCTTCACCCGGTCTTGGTAGCTGTTGAGGTGGACGAGGAGCGCTTCGCCCACACGGGGCAAGTCGGCGGCCAGCAGCTCATCGGCGGTTGGAAAAAATGACTTCAGCGGGCGGACAGCCATAAGAGTATGATAACGTCCTTTATCATACGCTGCAAACAAAATGCAAATGGATTGTTTTGGCGGTAGACTAAACCAAGGAGGACCTGAAACGCATGTCCACCGGAAAGCACTACTTCATCGAGCAAACCGACGACGGCCGCTACGCGGTACGCTCCAAGGGATCGGAGCGCGCCAGCGATATTCTCGATACGCAGCGCGCGGCGATCGAGCGCGTCAAGGAACTGAACCCCGACGACCACCCAGATATCGAGCGCGTTCGCAACACCGACGTGGGCGGGCGCGATAAATGGCGTTCGGGCGAGTAGGCTCACCGCGCCGCAGGTAGCACTCCATAATGCTGCGCTTGCTCGTGTTTCTCCTGATCCTGTCCGTCGCTCTGTTCGCTCAGGCGCCTCCGACTGCGGCACCAGCACAGTCGCCTGTTAACGCGACCGGGGCGCCAGCCGCGCAGCAGCATAGTAGGGCGGGCCAACCTGAGCCGTCGAGCGTTCTGAAGAGAGCATTCGCGCCAGAAACGTGGTCACAATGGGCCCTTCTCCTGCTTGCGATTGCCGGTGCGTTCTTTGCCTATCACACTGTCGTCGCTACAAAGAACAGCGCCGATGCCGCACGGGCCAGCGCTGAGGCACTAATGAAAAGTGAGCGCGGCCTGGTCCTCGTTACGATCGGGTCTCTGCCCGATTTCAATCCCCAGCCCAATAGCCTTGAGTTCCTCTACATAACCCCGCTGCTGAAGAACTACGGCGAGACGGCCGCAACTATAACGAGAACCCTCGCACGCCCTCACCAGGTCACAGACAGCGGTGATCTGCCAGCAGAACCCGAATACTTCGGCGACCGAGTTCAGGACATCAAGGCGACGGTCACAATTCCGCCCGACATCGCGACACAACCGCTACAACTTGGCATTAGCAGTCTAGAGTGGCCAGCCATCAGGACAGGCCAGAAGGTTCTCTACATTTACGGGTTTGTTCAATACAACGATGCCTTTGATCGGCCTCACGAGACCCGCTTCTGCTATCTGTACCACGTTCCTGGAGGCTTCAATCCAAATCCCACTGGCTTTTATCTCACCGGCCCTCCTGCTTACAACCGCTGCACATGAAACCCCCTCTATTGCCGAATGCAGCCGAGCAGAGGCTGACCTGTCCCCTTGTTATGCGTGATGTCCTGCCCCCACCCTGGAAGACTCGGGGGCTGATGCGCATGAAAGGAGTACCTCGCGGATATATCGTGCTAAGCCGGAATGTCCCTGTGCCAACGCAGTTCTTACCCTGCCTCTCATTCCCGAGCCTATCGAGGAATGGGGCGACAGCGAAACATTCGCCGAAGGAGCGAAGAACTCGATCCCGAGGAATTCACTTTGCGCGTAACACGGGCCATGCAGGAAATAGAACGAGAGGCACCCACCACCCACGTGCCCGATTCATCCTCCGCTGTCTAAAGCTCGTGGACCCGCGACACGGTCGCGCCAACCATCATCAGTCTTCTTTGGAGATCCGCTACCGTGATGCCAAACCTGTCGGCGACGACTTTGAGGTAGGGAATCGTGACCACCCGGTGGGCATGCTCCACACAAGTTTCCCTGCACCGGCGACATGTTCGCAAATGTTGCTCCATGCGCCGCAGGTCCGATCGGCGGTTGGGCTTGGCGAGTTCGCCGGCCAGCAGCGCCGGCATGAGTTCTTGGATCTCAGCTTGTGGGCAGGGGCGGTCCTGATTAAGTTTCGTAAAGGGCCTCGATCTCGAATGGGAATCAGGCTTTGGTGCACCCAAAATTCTGCTGCTGCTTCTGCCTCTCGATTTGGGCATGTTCAAACCTCCCCTGGCATGCCGCCGACGGCGCCAAGCTCCAGACAGGCCCGCGTCTTAGACGGGTTCGCTCTGGGATTATTTGGGTAAAACCGAGGAAAGGCTCTTCCCAATGGATGCTTTCCTCGCTGATTGATTGCGATGCTTCACGGAGAACATCAGAACGACTTAGGAGGTAAAAAACGGGCGTAGCCTAAACCACGCCCGACGTTCGTCTCACCGTCGAGCTTCCTGCAATTCGGAAGAATTACAGAACGATCGGTTCGTCTGACTTCGCGCGCCTACGGCGTTGGACCCCATCCATTTTGAAATACAGCAAGCGATTTGCTTCCTGCAGAATGCGATCCTTGCCCCGTTTCTGAGTGGCCTCTTTCTTCAGCAGGTCTTTGCCAGCGTTCAAACCCACTGTGTAAAAGAAGGCATCGAGACTCCCTCGCTTACGCTCCCAAGAATGCTGCTGCTGCAAAACTTTCAACAGCCCCTCCTGGGCCAGATCCTCCGCAAGACCCCACTGACCTTTCTTGCGCCAGTGTGCTTGGAGAATCTTAGACAAATTAGCCAGAGTGGCTTTCAGGGCCTCCTCTGTCACTGCCGGGAGCTTAACGGCTGCCATGGAACGTCTCCTTTTGGGAGAGCGCAACCAAAGCCTGATGTCAAAGATCTGCGCCAGCCCTGAACTGGCTACCGCTTTCATTGTATATACGATTCATCCAGGAGTCTCCCCTCGAGAGATTTTTGTTATTCCTCGATATCGATACTGAGGGTCAGTTTCTTTCGCTTTCTTGGCCGAAGCTTGTCGACTACCAGCGCAGCGGTAATCGCGAGCAAAACGGCCGTAACGACATCCCCAGCGATACTCATTTGGCCTCCACCGAAGAGGCCCGGTCTGGCCGCGCCTCTCACCGTTTATACGCGCCAGCCGTTGACTTGCGGCTGCCTCCGACGCGGTTCGCATCGCCCAGCTTTCTGCCATCGTTCCAATAATTTAGAAAAGCTGCCTTTTTTGTGCGGTCGCCGCTCCGTGGATGCCGGAAAAGAAGACATCTCTTATCCATCGCCATCCTGAAGTCATTATTTCTGTGCATCTTGCCGCGCTTTTTGCGACAATTGGCTGTTTATGCCGTCCCAGTCCGGCGCGAGTCGCTCAGCGTCATACGAACGCTGGGCGTCCGTCGAGGAAGTATGCGCGCATCTCGGTGTTGCCCGAGACACGGTCTATCGGTGGATAGCCGCCAAACGCATGCCTGCCCACCGGCTGGGCCGGCTCTGGAAGTTCAAGATATCCGAGGTGGATCGCTGGGTTCGAACGGAATCGCCGGAGCCGCGGGAGTAACAACCGGCGCCCGCTCCGAACCCTCCTACGCAGGCCATGGCTCTGTCTTCTGCTCGCTGGAAACGCTACGCTGAAACCCGGTTCGCCCATGAACGCGAGGCGCTCGAATACCTGCGCGACAATCTACCGGATACCGACCCCGTTTTCCTCTTTTCCAACTTCGAATTCATCGGCGACGATGGCTCGGTCAACGAGGTGGACGCGCTCGTCGTCACCCGCGCCGGCCTTTTCCTCGTGGAACTCAAGAGCCGCGGCGGGAAGATCACCGGTAACCGTCATACCTGGTTTTGGGAGAAGGACGGGCGCACCATAACGATTGACAGCCCGCTGATCCTGACCAACAGCAAAGCAAAAAAGCTTGGCGACATCCTGGCCAGACAGAAGGCATTCCGCGGTCTACCTCGCCCCTACGTGGAAGCACTGGTTTTCTGCTCCGATCCGTCGATCAGCATTCAACTGGCGGAAAGTGAGCGGATGCGGATTTGCGCGCGCCTTCCGCTCGACAAGGCTCCCGGCATCATACCCGCATTATTGCGGCGCGAGGCGCCCGGCCTGCTGCCGCTCGGCGGGACCGTCATTGATCGTCCGATGGCTCGCGCCATTCTCCAGGCGCTGGAACAGGCGGGCATCCGCCACTCGCAGCGCGAACGCCGCGTCGGCGACTACGTCCTCGGCAGCCTTATCGAAGAGAACGCCCTGTTGAGCTGCCAGGATTTTGCCGCTGAGCATCCTGCCACGAAGGCTCATCGCCGCGTGCGGCTGTACAACATCGCCGGCGTGGACGCCGATGCGCGCGAACGGTTGAAACAAGCTGCCCTTCGCGAGTACCTGATCCTGGATGGCCTGGACCATCCCGGAATCCTGAAGGCGCTCGAATTCAAGGAACACGAACTCGGTCCGGCGCTGGTGTTCCGGCGCGACGAAGACGAAGTCCGCCTCGACCACTACCTGGCGCAGCAAGGCAACCGGCTCACGCTGGACCAGAAACTCGATTTCGTCCGGCAGCTTACCGAAGCTCTCAAGTACGCCCACGGCCGCCGCATCGTCCACCGGGCGCTGATGCCGCGGAGCATCCTGGTGACTGGGGTCAACAGCGGCAAGCCGCAGCTCCGGATCTTCAATTGGCAACTGGGCAGGCCGCTGGGCACCGGAAGCGGCACCACGACCATCCGCAGTGCCACACTGCATCCGAACCAGATCGCCGATGGCAGCCAACTCGTTTACGTAGCTCCCGAAGCGCTCAGTGACCCGCGTGGACGGGGCGAAACCATGGACGTCTTCTCGCTGGGCGCCATCGCCTACCACATTTTCAGCGGCAAGCCCCCGGCCTTGAGCCTTCCGGAACGCGACCAGGTCCTGCTCGACGGCGACGGTTTCCGCATCGCGGCGGTCCTGGACGGCGCCGCTCCGGAACTCGCGGAATTGATCCACGAGAGCACCCGGCCGGGCGTCATGACCCGCACCGAATCGGTAGCGGACTTCCTGAAGGGGCTCGATCGATACGAAGAGCAACTCACCGAGCCCGACGAAGAGCCGGTCGCTAATCCGCTCGAGGCCAAGCGCGGCGAAAAGCTGGAAGGCGGCCTTATAGTAACGCAGCGCCTGGGTGGCGGCTCGGCCGCAATCGCGCTTCTGGTCGAACAGGACGGCCGGGAACTGGTCCTGAAGATTGCGCGTAAGGCCGAAGGCAACGAACGGCTGCTCGCCGAGCACCGCACCCTGGCCCGTCTCCGGCATCCGCGAATCGTGGCGCCCGAACCCGAGTCGCTCACCATAGATGGCCTGGCCGGGTTCTTAATGGAGCGCGCGGGCGCGGAGACGTTGGCGGTACGGCTCCAGAGGGAAGGTCGGCTTTCGCTCGATCTCTTGCAGCGCTTCGGCGAGGACCTGCTCGCCGCGGTCGAATACATCGAGGAGCAAGGCGTTTCCCATCGCGACTTGAAGCCGGACAACATCGGCATCGCCGAGTACGGCAAGAATCACGAGCTGCATCTGAAGCTGTTCGACTTCTCTCTCTCCAGCGCCCCTCTCGACCAGATCCGCGCCGGGACGCCACCCTACCTAGAGCCGTTCCTCGCCCTCAAGCAGCGTGGCCAGCGCTGGGACACGGCCGCAGAACGGTTCGCGGCGGCAATGGTGCTCTATGAAATGGCCGCCGGCACGTTGCCCTATTGGGGCGACAAACAGAGCGCGCCCCACCTGGTCCAATGCGAGGCGACCATCGAAGCCGAACTGATCGATGCGCCGGTGCGGGAATCCCTCCACTCATTTTTCGATAAGGCGCTTCGCCGGAATCCCGCCGAGCGCTTCGACAACACCACGGATATGCTGGCCGCCTGGCACTCCGCCTTTGCCGTGTCCGCGGCGACCGAAAGCAAGCTGCCCGACCCCAACGAGCTTCGGCGCGGCGTCAACCAGGCTGTGCTGAGCACATCCCTGCAGGAACTCCCGCTGGGCAACCGCGCCCGAAACGCGCTGGAGCGCCTGGGCGCCCTGACCGTTGAGACCGTTTTGCGGCAACCCCCGGCAACGTTCTTCAACCTGCGCGGAGTCGGCAACAAAACGCGGCGCGAGATTTTCGATCTGCTCGCGCTCTTGCGTGAGCGCTTTCCGGAAACCGCCGTTCCCGACCGCGCAGCACCGCCCGCTTCGGCGGAACCCGTTGAACCGGCGGAGGCGGGCACGGGACTCACGGTCGATGCGATTGTCGCGGAACTCTTGCCCCTTGCGCGTTACAAGGCCGATCAGGGCCATCGCGACCGTCTGCTCCTCTTCCTGGAACTGGAGGATGGCCGCGCCGATACCCCTCGCTGGCCTACCCAGACCGATGTTGCGAAACGCGCGGGCAAGACGCGCGCCCTCGTTGGGCAGGATCTCACCCGCGCTCGCGAGCGATGGAAGCGAACGCCGGCCATCACGGCTGTCCGGCGCGAGATCGCGGAGTTTCTGGAGGCGCAAGGCGGTATCGCAACCGCCATGGAGATTGCGAAAGCGATCCTATCCGCCCGGCATTCGGATGCCAGCGAGCCGCAGCTCGCCCTGCGGCGTGCGGCGGCGATCATCCGGGCCGCGCTCGAAACGGAACGCGCGGCCGACAGCCCTCCATGGGACGAAAGCCGCGCGCACGGTCTGTTCCTGGTCGCCCTCGACAAGCCTGAAGCACCCGCCTCGGCGCTGTTTCAGTACGCTTTCAATCTGGCCGAGGCGGCGCGACAAGTCGCCGCGTCCGATCCGCTCCCGGCGCCGGCGCGAGCGGCTGAGGCACTGCGTGCGATCACGCCGAAACCGGTCGACCTATCGGAGAACCGCCTGCTCCGGTTGGCCGCCGCCGCTGGCGACGTCTCGCTGTCCCCTAGAATGGAGCTGTACCCCACGTCAATGCCCGCCGAACGGGCGCTGAAACTGGCCCAATCCGCGCTGGCTGGGCTGGACCGCCTGAGCACCGCCGACGTCCAGAAGCGTGTGACGGAACGCTACCCCGACGCGAAACCGCTTCCAGGCCGGCCCGAACTGGACGACCTGTTGCAGGATGCCGGGCTCGTTTTCACCTGGAACGACACCGAACGGCTGTACCTGGCGCCGCGCCCCGAGGTCCTGCCCTCTTCCACCAGCCTGCACCGGGCAGTAACGATCATGACGCCAGGCCGTCCCATGGCGCCCATCATAGACCTGCCGAAGGAAGTGCAGCAGGCTCGCGAGTTCGAGCGAATGGTCCGCGCCAGTTACGAGCATCCGTCTTATCTGGTTCTCTACACCGCGCCGCGATTTCTGGCCGATGCGGAAAGGGAACTCGTGCGGCGGTTCACTGTGGATATTTTCGATTTTGATGCTGAGATCATCGCCGCAATGAAAGCCGCGGCCCAGGAGGTCGGCGCGCAATGGCCAGTCGTTCTTCGCGCCGATGCCGCTCCTGCGGATAGCCAGGACCGCCGCCGGTTACAGCAGCTTTTCGAACGAGCCTTGCGCTGCGTGGACGCCAAGCTGCGCGCGCGAAAGCGCCTCGTGCTCGTGAAATACCCTGGCTTGCTGGCTCGGTACGGCGAAATATCGTTCCTGGAGAAATTATCTGATGGCGCGCTCGAGCACGGGCTTTGGGTACTGATCGCGGGTGATCGCCAAACCGGGTCCCCGACGTTGGATCACGTTCCCGTGCCGGCGCTTGGTCCCAATCAGGCGGCCGAAATTCCGCCGGCCTGGATCGAAAACCGGCATCGGGGAGGACTCAATTGATCGACGAGGGTCGGCTGTGCGAAGGCCTGAAGCGGCTGCTTACTCAGACCGAAATCGATATTCGTGAGCGTCTGAAGGAAGAGCCGCCGCTCGAAGAAGCGCTGAAATCGCGACACGCCGCCGCCGTGGAGGCCGGGCGCGCCGATGCCGGGGCGTGGCACTCGTTTTGTGACGATGCGATTACGCAGGCGGCGGTGCATTGGCTCCTCGCTGCGGTGTTCGCGCGGTTCCTGGAGGACAACCGACTGGTGGCCGAAGCCTGGATCGCGGGACCAGGCGACCGCTTGACCGAGGCGCACGAGCGGCAGTCGCTGTTTTACCGCGAGAACCGGCACGCCAATGATGCGGATTACCTGACGGCCATTTTCGGGCGAGTGGCTGCCCTGCCTGGTATGGCGGAGCTTTTCTCCCACGAACACAATCCGCTGTGGAGCTTAGGGCCATCGGGTCCGCAGGCGATGCAGATCCTGCGTTTCTTTCGGCAGCGGGAGGAAGAGACCGGCGGACTCGCACACGATTTCACCGATCCGCAGCTTGGAACGCGATTCCTCGGCGACCTCTATCAGAACCTCTCAAAAGCGGCTCGCGAGCGCTATGCCCTTTGCCAGACTCCGGGCTTCGTCGTCGATTTCATCCTCGACCGCACTCTGACGCCCGCACTCGACGTGTTCGGACTCGAAGCGACCCGTCTGATCGACCCCACATGCGGTAGCGGCCACTTCCTACTGGCGGCTTTCGACCGGCTGTATCGGAAGTGGCAGGACCGTGAACTAGTCGGGAATCCGCGCGTTCTCGCTCAGCGGGCGCTCGACGCAGTTTGCGGGGTGGACTTGAATCCGTTCGCAGTAGCGATCGCCAGATTCCGGCTCTTGGTAGCGGCGTTAGCGACCTGCGGCATTGATCGATTGAAGGACGCGCCGGATTTTCATTTCGAGTTGGCGGTGGGCGATTCGTTGCTGCACGGCCGGCTCCTCGGGCGCGAGCGCGCGATCCAATATCCGATGGGCCACGACCCGGCGAGCCATTTCTTTGTGGCGGAAGACGGTGAGGCTCTGGAACGGATCCTCGGACGGCAGTATCAGGCCGTGGTCGGCAACCCACCCTACATAAATGTTGAAGATGCGAGGCTGCGAAAGACGTACCGCGACCGATACGGATCGTGCCACGGCAAATACCAATTGAGCGTACCCTTCGTCGAGCGTTTCTTTGATCTCGGCACAACCGAACCGGCAGGTTTCTTAGGGATGATTGTTGCAAACGGGTTCATGAAGCGGGAGTTCGGAAGGGTTTTGGTTGAGGAGTACTTGCCCCGCTTGGATCTCACGCACGTTGTGGACACATCGGGCGCTTTCATACCGGGGCATGCGACAGCTACCGCGATTCTATTGGGTCGGAATCGGTCCCCGGTAGGTGAAACGATTCGTGCCGTCCGTGGCATCCGCGCCGAGAGCCGTGAACCGGCGGAACCGGCCACCGCTCCGGTCTGGAGCGCAATTGCCGGACAGGTGGATCACCCCGGGTCCGCGAGCAAGTGGGTAAGCGTAACGGACGCGCCGCGAGTCATCTTCGCTAGGCATCCTTGGTCCATCGGAGGCGGCGGGGCCGCAGAACTGCGTGATTACCTTGAGGACTCGCGACCACCGCTAAGTAGCATATCGCGGTCAATGGGATTTATGTGCATCAGCGGCGAGGACGAGGTCTTTTTCCGGCCGCGTTCAGCTCTTCGGGCCTTTGATGTTCCGCAGGTCCTACCGTTCCGTTCCGGCGAAGACCTTCGCGACTGGACTGAATCGAGCGGCGAATGTGCACTGTATCCGTACGCCGGAATCCGCGAACCGCATCTCTCTCCCGCCGCTCTTATCCAGCTTTGGCCGTGGCGAAGAAACCTCTCAACGAGGTTGTATTTCGGAGAGACCCATTCAGCGCGCGGACTCGCCTGGTGGGAATATGCCATCGTGCTGTGGCCCCGGCTCGGCCACCGAATCGCCTACGGCGAAATCGCAACGCACAACCACTTCATTTATGATCGCGGTGCCAAGGTTCTTAAACAGACCGCCCCGGTGATCAAGCTGCCCACCGATGCGTCGGAAAACGAACATTTCGAGATCCTCGGGCTGCTCAACTCATCCACCGCCTGCCTCTGGCTCAAGCAGGTTTGCCACAGCAAGGGAACCGGAGGCAATGGCCGCGGAATAGCAACGGAGTCGTGGGAGCAAGGCTACTGCTTCAACTCTACAAATATCGAAGACTTTCCCTTGCCGTCACAGCGCCCACTGGCGCTCGCCGGAGCCATCCAGGCACAAGTGGACGCGCGGTCAGCGCTGCTGCCTGATCGCCTCTTTGTGGCCCAAACGCCGACTGCAGCCCTACTATCCGATGCCCGCCGTCGTGCTACAGAACATCTCGGGCACGATGATCGCGCTCCAGGAAGAACTCGATTGGCAGGTCTACCACCTCTACGGCCTGCCGAAGGAAGATCTCTCGCTGCCGCCGGACCAAGTCGCCGCCGCTCCAACTCGGCGAACGCCCATTCGAAATCCTGATGGCTCGCCAGATGGCTGCCGGGGAACTCGAAACCACTTGGTTCGAACGCCACCGCTCCACGCCGATCACCGAATTGCCCGCGCATTGGCCCGAACATTACCGCCGCGCCGTCGAGCGGCGAATCGAGGTCATCGCAATCTAACCCCGATATCGCGCTGATCGAGGCCCCGAATACAAACGCCGCTGGAACCTGCCGAGATGGGAGGACCTCGAACTGCGGGCCCTGGAAAACTGGTTGCTCGACCGCATGGAAAGCTGTGCGCTGTGGCAGGAACCGGAATTGAAAACCTGCGCCCGACTGGCCGACCTGCTGCGGCGCGAAGCGGATTTCGTTTCCGTCGGAGCTTTGTACCGCGGCCAGCAGGATTTCGATATCGCGGCGCTGGTTACCGAACTTGCGTTGAAGCAGGCTGTCCCGTTCCTGCCAGTGCTGCGCTACAGCGAATCGGGAATGCGCAAGCGGGCCTTGTGGGAAGAGGTTGGAAGTTGCAGCGGCGGGAGGATGCCGGCGAAAAGGTCGAAATTCCGGTCCCGCCGAAGTACGCGAAGGCCGACTTCCAGAATGGTCCGGCGTGGTGCTCTGCGCGGCAGCCTGGATGTGCCGAAGGAGCGCTTTATCCTCTATTCCCACCTCCAGCGGGAAGCCGATTCCACGCCCGTGCTCGGCTGGGCCGGATGGGACCACCTCATGCAGGCCAAGGCGCTCGCCGCCTACTATGCCCACGTGAAGGAAGAGGACGGCTGGCCGGTGGAGCGCCTGAGGCCAGTGCTCGCGGGCATAGCGGACCTGATACCGTGGCTGAAGCAGTGGCACAACGAACCCGACCCCACTACGGGCTCGCCGATGGGCGATGCCTTTGAAACGTATTTGGAAACCGAGTGCCAGGCGCTCGGGTTCCCCGTTTCCGAATTGAAGAACTGGAGACCTCCTCAGGCCGCGCCAGGACGCGCGAGGAGGGCAAGACGATGATACCCGCTAGCCAACAACGCCCGACAATTGGTGAGCTGCTGAATCTTCCGGAGCGCGTCAACCCGAGCGACTTCGTTCTGCGCCTGAGCGAGGGCGTGTCCGATCCGGCCGCGACAATCAGATCCTATGTGGTCACGCCGCAGCTTGCGAAGTGTTTCGAAGAGGCGCTCGCGCTCACCAAGGGCGCGCTCGAATCGAAGCAGAGCCGCGCCAGCTACCTGCACGGCAGCTTCGGTTCCGGTAAGAGCCACTTCATGGCCGTTCTGTACCTCCTGCTGAGCGGAGACCCGCTCGCGCGCGGAATCCCGGAGCTGGCGGAGGTGGTGGCACGGCATGGGGGCTGGACCACGGGGCGGAAGTTCCTGCTCGTTCCCTATCACATGATCGGCGCCGACAGCATGGAACAGCGGCTGCTCGGCGGGTACGTCGATCACTCTGACCGCCTGCATCCGGAGAAGCCGCCGGCCGGACTGTACAAGTCCGATAGCGTGATCGAAAACGCCCGCACACTGCGGCGGCAGATGGGCGACGCGAGTTCTTCGACGCTCTCAACCGGAACTCAGGACAATGGGGGAGGATGGGGCACGCTGGGCGCGGCCTGGGATGCGGCGCGGTTCGACCATGCCGTGAATGCCATGCCGTTGGACGACGAGCGAGTGCAACTCGTCGGCGACCTGGCCGCCACGGTCCTGACCTCGGCCCGGCAGAATGCGGAACTGGTGAGCCTGGACGAAGGGCTCTCGATCATGAGCCGGCATGCGCGGTCGCTGGGGTACGATGCGGTGATTCTTTTCCTGGACGAGCTGATACTTTGGCTCGCCTCGCGCGCCGGCAGCGTGGACTTCGTCACGCGCGAAGCTCCGAAGCTCGTGAACCTAGTGGAAGCCGGGGCAGGCGAGCGTCCGGTCCCGATTGTCAGCTTCGTTGCGCGGCAGCGCGATCTGCGCACGGTGCTCGGCGAGCAGGCGCTGGGAAGCGAGGTGAAGAATTTCGAGGACGCAGCTGAACTACTTCGAAGGGCGCTTCGACCAGATCCAACTCGACGACCGCAACCTGAACACCATTGCCCAGAAGCGGCTACTCGTTCCGAAGGATGCGGCCGCGCCAGAGCTGATGGACCAGGCGTTCGAATCCGTCAAGAGATGAAGGACTCCATCAAGGACGTTCTGCTGACGCAGGAAGGCGATCTCGAACAGTTCCGCCAGGTATACCCGTTCTCGCTGGCCCTGGTCGAAGACGCTGGTGGGCGTATCCGCGCGCTGCAACGAGAGCGCACGGCGCTGAAGATCATGGTCCAGTTGCTGGTGGAGCAGCGCAATACGCTGCGGCTGGGCGAAATCGTTCCCGTCGGCGACCTGTTCGGCGTCATGCTCGAAGGACACGACGCGTTCAGCTCCGAAATGCGCCAGCACTTCGAGAATGCCCGCAAGCTGTGGGAGCAGAAATTGAAGCCCCTGGCAGAAGATACCGCGGTCTGAAGTACGAAGATGCGGCAACGATCCCGAGCGACGATCCGCGGCTCCGGCGGCTGAAGGAAAACGAGCGCATCATTGGGAGTCTCGTTCTTGGCGCGCTCACACCGGAAGTGGCCACCTTGAAATCCCTTACGCCGCGCAAGCTCGCCGCCCTGAATCACGGCAGTATCCAGGTGGCGATCCCCGGAACCGAAGCGGCTGCCATCTGGAAGAAGTGCCAGGACTGGGCGTCGCGGGTCGGTGAGATCAAGATCAATGGCGAGGGCGTCGACGCCACCATCAGCCTGCAGTTGAGCGGCGTCGACACCAGCGCGATTGTTTCGAACGCCGCCCACGAGGACAACGGTGGAAACAGGCTGCGCGCGGCGAAACAACTTCTCTTTGATGAGCTGGGCATCAAAGGCGATGCGCGGGACTACGAGTTTCGATGGAAGGCAACGGAGCGAGCGGCGGAATTGCGCTTCATCAACGTTTGGGAGGCGGACGACGCAACACGAAGCCCTCATCCGACGGATGGCAGGTGGTTATCGACTTCCCGTTCGATCGGGACGGCCACGCCGAAGGACGATATCGACCGTCTGGACGAGTTCACCGCCCGAAATCCAGGCGGCGGGGTCAAGACGTGGTCTGGTTGCCGTCATTCTTCAGCCTCGAAACGCAGCGGGAGCTGGGACGCCTGGTGATTCTGGACTTCCTGATGGCAAACGAGCAGCGCCTGAAGGACTATAGCCCGAACCTCTCAGCCGTCGACCGGGCTGAGGCCCGGATATTGCTCGAAAACCAGCGGACACAACTTCGGGGGCGGCTTCAGAAGGCATTGCGGCAGGCCTACGGAGTGATGAATGCCGAACCCGGCATTCTGGACCCGAGCTACCAACTGGAACTGTCCGACCAGTTCCGCTCTGAAGGTTCGCTGACCTGCGCGCGCCCACGGAAGCCACCCTTGCCGACGCACTGAAGGCGATGCTCGCCAAGGCGCTGAGCATGAATTTCCGGGGCATCCGGATTTTCGGGAAGACGAGGTTCGGATTACCGATGGCCTTGTGAAGCGCGCGTTCGAAAAGATGAGCGAAGCGTTGGCGTCTCCGGAGCTTGCGGATTCTCGATCGATAAGGAAACGCGCAGGCAGTTGCGGCCGCTGCTCGAGCCGCTCGGGTTGGCCCACGTAGGAGACCAGTGGCTGCTCGTGGAGCGTGACTGGATGGACCACCTCGACCGCTGCGAGGCACAGCATTCGGGTCCCGTCACGGTCGGGGATCTGAGGCGCTGGATCGACTGGAAAGCGCCGGGGCAGCCGAAGCCAAAGGGCTTGCCGGTATCCTTACAGAACCTCATCATCCATACGTATGTGCCTCCAATCCAACCGGCTGCTGGTGCTGCAGGGGACTCACGCTACCGCCTGGCCATACTCCTCTGCGCGACGAGATCCTGGTTGAAAAACAGGAGTTGCCGGACCAGCAGAGTTGGGCGAAGGCTGTCGACCGGGCGGGCAAGGTGTTTGGCGTTACCGGTCTCCCAATGGCCAGCGCACAGAACATGGCGAAGCTTGCCGGCGAAGTACGGACGGTCGCCGGACAGCACAGGACAGCGGCCGAGAATTATCTGAGGCGGCTTCATTCCATCCTAGAAGAAGCCAAACTGGTGGACCCCAAGTCGGCGCGGTCTGATCACCGCAGAAGCGGTGGACGCGGCGCTGCGGAGCGTCGATAGTTCGCAAAAGCCGATCGAACTTGTGCGTGCGTTGGTGACGATGGCCGTCGCGACCTCCGAAACTGCCATGGGGCGCGAGTCTCAAGCAGGCCCAACCGATGCTGAATGCCCTCAACAGTCTGAATCTACGGATGTTCGAAGTTCTGCGGCAGATCACGGACGAGCCGCGCGCGACGGCCGCGCGCGGGTTGATTGAGAAGCTTCACGAAGCGCTGACGGGCGACGAGTATGCTTTTCAGCTCGGCGCGATCTTGCCGGTGCTCCAGAACCGCGCCCCGGATCTGTTCGCACGGAACCTTGCCGTTGTCCCCCCACCGCCGCCTGTTGTGGTTGACGAGCCAACGCCCATCCCGCCGCCACCCCCGCTCCCACCTGCTCTGCCCAAACGTAAAGTGGTATCGACGGGTCAAAGGGCCGTGAAAGGACGGTCTGGTTTCGAGACCGTGGTCCGCGAGATCGAGCTCGAGATGGACGAGACCTCGGAAATACAGGTGAGCTGGCAGATCGTGAAGGAGCAGAGCGAATGACCGAAGGGCTGCTGATCTCCCTCGTGGCCCCTCATTGGCGCGCAGCGCGGGAGAAAGGCAAAACGCCGGCGATTATCGGAGTGCAGACCGATACGCGCTGGCAAGGCCCAGGCGCCGTCTCGCTCGAAGGCGAGCAGGTTCGCGTAGCGGAGTGCGGTTCCGTTCTCGAAGCTCGCGACGTCCTGGCCGGAAGCGGAAAGAACGGTTTGATTCTGATTACGCCGCTTCCCCTGAAAGAACTCGGAGCCGATGTTGAGGCTCGCCTGCTAAGGCACAGGCTGTTCCGCGTGGAGCCTTGGGACCTGCTCCGCGCGCGATTCAACGCCAAATCGTTCGACGCATCATTGCTCGGCAAGACCGCGCTGGCGGAGGCCGCAATTGAAGCCGCAGTCACTCCCGAACCGGTCGCTTCAGGGGTGCTCACGGCGGACTGCGGTGTGGCGAGTTGTGCTGGAAGCACGGTTGGGCTTGGCTGAGGCCAAACCCGATGCACGCTTCTGGCTCGAATGGGCGCGGAAGCCGGAGAACACGGCCAGATGGAAGGCGCTTCCGGCCGAATTGACAGCACTGCTTCGCAACTGGATGTCCGCGTACCTGGGCGATTGGGCGCGTCCGTTTACGGGGACCATGGACGCTGGCTACGGACCGCAAGCGATGGCGATTGGATTCGCACTTGGTGTCATCCAACGGGGGACTGCGGAGGCACGGGTAACGTTGGCGCAAGTCTTGGGTCGCCTGGAGCAGATGACAGGAGGCGCCGATATAACGCCCGCGGCCCAAAAGGCCTGGGCGCAAGCTGCGGAACAGTGGGCATCCGGATGTTGCGCGAGCGGAAGAGCGGACGAACCAGCGGCGGAGATCGCCGAGACCGATCGCCTACTAGAGAAGATCGGCGCCGCTGCGTTCGCTCATTTGGGGCCGTGGTCTCGAACCGGCTTCGCGCAACGCTTGGACGTCCTCAGCCGTGCAGTCGAGTCGGGCGACGCCAATATGGATGCGTTTCTCGAAGAAACAGGCCGCCACGAAATCGCCCGTTGGTTCGGCCGAGAGCATGCTTGGCTGGACCGGGCGCAAATGGCTGTCCGGCTTCGGCGCTGGCTGAACACGCCGGAGACGGCGGTATCCAATTGGGCGGAAGCGGTGGGTTCGTATGCAACCCTCGGAGCGTGGGTGGACACTGCCCGCCAGTCGCTCTTCACGGGTGACGAGCCGCAGGACATCGCGCGCCGCTGGCGCTCGCTTGGCGAGATGGCCGGGCGCAGACGGGATCGCGAAAATCTCGCGTTCGCGAAGAACCTGGCAGAAGTTTCAGCGACCGATTTACCGCTCGCTCCGGCGGTGCCGATCGAAAGCGTTCTGGAGCGGGTTCTTGCACCATGGGGCAAGGAAAAAGCCCTTCTCATCGTAATGGATGGGATGAGTTTTGCCGTCTGGCACGAACTTCAAAGCGAAATCGAAGGCCGGAACTGGCGTCCCCAAAGCTGGAGCGAGGGCCAACCCTTGCCGCCGGCTGTGACCGTGCTTCCCTCGGCGACGACATTCTCGCGGTGCACACTACTGTGCGGCCGGCTGGTGTCCGGCGGTCAGGATATCGAGAAGAAAGGCTTTGCCGAACACGAGGCGTTGCGGGCTGTGTCGCGCGCCGGCTTTCCCCCGGTCTTGTTCCACAAGGACGAAGTCGGCACGGGATCGCATGCCATATCGGAAGCGCTGCGGCGTGAACTACGAAACGACGCCAGGAAGATCGTTGGCGTAGTGATCAA